>NZ_OZ224216.1:0-3225000 GCF_965152575.1 Nitrospira sp. Nam80 | reverse complement strand
GCGGCAGTGCCGGGTAGCTATGTCCAGTTGGGATAACCGCTGAAAGCATCTAAGCGGGAAGCCTGCCTCAAGATGAGCTCTCCCGGGGCGCAAGCCCCCTAAAGGACACTCGTAGACGACGAGTTTGATAGGCTGGGTGTGGAAGGCTTGTAAGGGCCGTAGCTAACCAGTACTAATCGTCCGTGCGGCTTAACATTTCTTTGCTCCTGATAGACATGGTCTGCGCGCGGCGAATCGGTGATTCGCCGCGCGAATTATGAATGTTGAATGGTGAATTATGAATTGTCTGAGTCAGGAAAATTCAACATTCCTAATTCAGCATTCATAATTCTCGTTTCACAAGATTCCCGGTGGCCTTGCCGGAGGGGTCACACCCGTTCCCATCCCGAACACGGAAGTTAAGCCCTCCAAGGCCGATGATACTGCAGCCGTGAGGCTGTGGGACAGTAGGACGCTGCCGGGGTACTAAAAAGCCTGCTAGAGCAATCTAGCAGGCTTTTTTATTTGCCCGGCAGCGCGAAGAGAGTCAGTGGGGTTTATCCGCTGACGGCAATTACGATAAAGCCATAATGAGTCTGCGGGTCGCACGAAGTGCGGTGTGGACCTCTGCCGGCGTGTAAAAAGGGGGCTTAATAGAAAGGGGGATTGATAGAAAGATGAATCACTCTTTTCTTTTGTCCGCCCCGATCAGACTGTGCATTCCGGTCCAGCGCAGATTCGCCGAACTGCTGTAGTCAGCAGATCACGGTCACGCACGACGCAGCATGAGCAAGCTCGGTCTCTTTCAGGGCACACACAATCGACTCGGGCTACAGGGTCAGTTACGTATCACCCTGATCGAAATGGTACAAGCTCTTCTTGCACAATATGGGTTGCTTGAAAAGGTATATCTATTCCGATTACCGTATCACCCGGATATCCGGGGAGTATTTTCGTGTGGAGTATGAATGGGCCTGCTGTTCGAGTGGGATGAGGAGAAGAGTCGGAACAATCTACGAAAACACGGCGTTTCATTCGGGGAAGCAAGTACAATCTTCGGTGATCCATTATCGGTGACGATTGATGATCCAGAACATTCCACCCGAGAACAACGATGGGTGACGCTCGGCCACTCAGCCAAACATCGGTTGCTAGCGGTCGTGCATACAGACCGAGGCAGCCGCATTCGTATCATCAGCGCCCGTATTGCGACGCGCTATGAGAGGGAGACATATGAAGAAGGCGAAGCGTAAAAGGCAGCGCGACATGCTTTCAGAATATGATTTCAGCAAAGGGGTCCGCGGGAAATATGCGAAGCGCTATGCGGAGGGGACTAATGTTGTCGTGCTTCCACCAGACCTCGCCAAGGTGTTTCCGACCTCTGAATCCGTGAATGAAGCATTACGAACTCTGCTCAGAGTTGGGAGAAAGCCATCCCGAAAGCTATCAGCGTAACGAGGTAGTTAAGCTCTCCAAGGCCGATGATACTGCAGCCGCGAGGCTGCCTCCATCAAGAAAGTCGATGGGGTCTATCCGACGAAGTTAATTACGATAAAGCGAGGAAGAGTCGCCGGTACGCGCAAGCGAGGTTTGGACCTCTACCGGGTTTACCGACCGGGATGTTGTAATCGATCCGGATGTCATGGCGCGGCGCGAGACGCGACATTACCGCCTCGACGAACACTTCTTCGGTGGGCGAAGGAGATTGACGCGGCGATCGTGCGTCATGGACAGCGCGTGCGGCTCTTCATCAGCCACGCCCACGTGGATGCGGAACTCGCATCACGGATTGTCGATGTCATCGAAACTGGTCTAGAGGTGCCAACCGGCGCGTTGCGGTGCACCGTGATCCGAGGTAACGGCGCTGGGATCGCCGCCATATTCCTCTTCTTGCGTAGCGGCAAACAGGGATAAGGAGCCGCTTTGCGGTTTCGTTCGCTGGCGTAATGACCAGAACCTCGAGCCAGACTAGGCGACGATGCCGCGCACGGCAGCGGCGACCGCTTCTATGAGCGGCTCCTCCGCGCGCTGGCAGAGGTGGGCGAAGAGCACCCGTACTTCATATTGAACGCCTCCGAGCAACTGGACCTCCCCTTTCGATTCGGCATCCTTCGCCGTATCGGCATGCAACAGGCCGACGCCGACTCCTCCCGCGATCAACGTTCGCGTCACGTTTTCCTGGTCCACGCTGACGAGCTTCTCCGGACGGAAGCCGTTCCGGTCAAACAAGGCTTCGGCCGTGCGTCCACAACAAGTGTTCGAGGCGGGGCAGATCCACGGCGTGCGTGCGAGTCTCCTCCAGTCGGGGCGTGCCGGATCGGTGCTCCAGCCTCGAGGGGCGGCCAGGAAGATGTCGATCCGATCCACTTCGATGTCTCGAGCTCTTGGTTCTGGTTGCCGTCGTCCGTGTAGAAGCCGGCATCCAGCGCGCTGTTCCGGAGCGAGCGCAGGATCTCTGCCGAATTCCCATATTTCAGCGCGACCTCCAGATCCGGAGCTGTCTCGGCCAGCCTGGTCAACAGCTTCCCCATCACAAGCGCACTCGTGGTACGGTTCGACCCCACTCGGATCTTGCCGCTCACGCCGCCCTTGATGCGCCGTGCCTCATCGACGAGCTCCTGATGCAAGGCCAATATCTGCTCCGCCTTCGGCAACAACTTGGTGCCATGATCGGTGGGGCTCATGCCACGAGACGTGCGTTCGAACAGCGCCAGCCCGAGTTCATCCTCCATCGCCTTGATATGGGCGCTCACAGCCGGCTGGCTCAGAAACAACAGTTCCGAGGCGCGCGTGATGCTGCGTTCTCGGGCGACGGTCACGAACGTTCTCAATTGGTAGATTTCCATCGCAGGCACCTCCACCGGTGCATCGTGGGCATCCCGTCTACGTTCCTATCCGCCCAATGGAACCACTCCGTCGGCGTCGTTGGCAAGAGGCAGGTGCGCCTGCCGCGAGACATCCGCGACGGGCCTGCCTGTGTGTCGTCGCCCTCTAGCCGGCGACGGGCAGGAGATAGTTTCCATGCGAGGGCTGAGAGGTACAGACCGAGGCCGAATACCGTATGGGTCACCAGGCTTTTCAATCTGGCTTGAGCCGGGTGAGGCGCGTTGGCTGACGCGATGCCGAGCCCCAACGCCGGTTGGACCACGAAATAGGGGATGAGCACGGTCCCGACCCCGACCAGGAGAGCTGGGAGGAAAGATGGCTGTTCCAGCCAGGCGCCTGACGTTGCCACGACGAGCAGCAACGCAAAGGTGGCGCCGATCAGAAAGTGCGCCGTCCAGCCGATCACACATTCCGCCGGTCGCTTCGCTGCGTTTCCGATGCGCGCGTGGGTAAAGGTGCCGTCGGTCATGTGGCTCAGCCAGCGCCCGACCAGACAAAAATTCAACGAGGCGATGTTAAAAGCACGTTGTAAGAAAAGATTCCAGAGATCCATGATCAACGCTGCGCCGATCCCGACGACGACCGCCTCCGCGATGTGCAATTGTTCCAGGTTCATGACGACCTCCTCTCTGTGCCCCACCTGCGAGATAGGGCCGGGTGAATCATCTGAGCGGCCCCCTGCCGATCGACCGGGGCGCTCGTAGCTGCCTCTCAAACCTTCTGTTCCACGACGAGCGACACCAGTTTGCGAACCAACGGAGTAATGACCGTAATGGTCGGGAACGCGATGGTAAACGCCAGCGCCCAGACCTTGAGCCAGATGCCGACGATGCCGCTGATCAGACCCATATTGAAGATCGAAATGATCGACGACATGATGCTCGACATGAGCAGGGCCATGAAAAACGAGAACACATAGGGGCTATGCTTCTGAGAAATCATTGTGAATCCCCCTTTCGAGATTCCCGCCGATTGCTGGTTGCCGAACTGCCGGATCCCGACTCACCGGTCGTACGCTGTGCCCCTCGCCGAGTCCTCAGCCTTGATGTATTGGGTATAAGGCCTGGCCGCCCGCGCGTCCAATTGAATGATCGGAGGGCAGGCCTCAGGATTGCTGAGGGGAGGCCGAGCGCTTGGGGGACGCCGAATCGAAGGCAGGGTTCAGCCGATCCTCACGAGGATGCCTTCGTCAGGTCCAAGGTGGAATCGGTCGGCATTCCAGCGTTTTTCGCCCCGTTGTAGATCGGTAGACAACACGAGTTGGCCGATGCGTTTGGACAGAGGAACTGTCGTGGGGGCCGGAAAAGAAAAAGGGGACAGGCACTTTTTTAGAGCCATCCGGAATAGAGAATGAGAATACGGAGCTCTTTTAGGGCCATCCGACACATCAGCTCAGTCCCGGCGGGCCCTGTGGCTGATCGCTACTTTCGCAAGCGCGCCGCAATGCGCGAATCGGCCGAAGTCCAGCCGGCATCGAACGGATGGCCGGGGCTGTCGATGTCGATAACCATCGGGGCGTGATCCGAGGGTAATGGTTTGCCCTTCCGCGCTTCGCGATCGATTTCGGTCCAGACAACGCGATGTCGTAACGGCGCCGTCACGAGGAGGTGATCGATGCGCATACCGAAGTTTTTATGAAAATTACCGGCGCGGTAGTCCCACCACGTGTATCGCCCGGGTTCCGGGTGATGCAATCGGTACGCATCGATGAATCCCGCGTTCGACAGCTGCGCAAAAGCCTGCCGCTCGCGCTCGGACACGTGCGTACCGCCATGACAGGCGCGTGGATCCCACACATCGATATCATCGGGCGCCACATTGAAATCGCCGCCGATGACGGCCGATGTATCCGGCGTGACCGCATCGTTGATCCAGCGAGTCAGCCTATCGAACCATACGAGCTTCGCCTCATAGAATGGCGAGCCCACGAGCCGGCCGTTCGGCGCGTACACACAGATGATGCACACGCCGCCGCATTCGGCGCTGACCATTCTCGCCTCAGCCAACGGTTCGTCATCACCGGTATCAGACGTCCGCGCAGGCCGTAGCGGCTCTCCAAAATTCGTGATCACTCCCCCAATGCCGCACCGACTCGCGATCGCAACGCCGTTCCATCGACCCTCACCATGGTGCACCAGCTCGTATCCGGCCTGCTTGAATGTTCCGGCAGGCGCGTCGGCGTCGGCCAGCTTCGTTTCCTGCATCAGAAGCACGTCCGGCTTCGCCCGATCCAGCCACCACATGACCTTTTCCAGGCGAGCCTTCAGCGAGTTCACATTCCAGGTGGCGATCCGCATGCCTGAAGAGTACCCCATCTTGGCCAAGTGTAGGGGGAAAAAACGGCGCGCGCTACTTTTCTAGGCGTGACTCGGGTAGCAAGCAGATCTTCGTGAAGCCTGGCATGCAACTAGCCTGACGCCGACCGGAAAGGCCCCGGACAAGGCGACCATGCCCAAAAAAATCATAACGGTTGTGCGTTGTATTCACCTAGGGCGCTGGGTAGAAGAAGGTGATATTCTACCTTTTGTAGCTATCCGGTCCCCGCGCGCGATGGCAGTCGAATAAAGAGGGATACGACGAGCTGATAATCAGCCCCGTGGAGTTGATCCCTAAACCAACCTTGGGCTCGAGGAACTGATGCCTGTGAAGCTCTCAACTCAATGTTGCATTGTCGGCGGAGGACCGGCCGGGATGATGCTTGGCTTGATGCTGGCCCGCGTCGGAGTGTCGGTCGGTGTGCTCGAGAAGCATGCCGGTTTCCTCCGCGATTTCCGCGGGGACACCCTCCATCCCTCTACACTGGAGGTGATGCATGAACTCGGGCTGATCGATGATTTGCTGAAGCTTCCGCACCAGAAGGCTTTCCAGATCAACGGTGTATTCGGTGGGCTCGCGGTAACGGTGGCCGATTTCTCACATTTGCCGGTCCGGTGTCCGTACATCGCCTTCATGCCGCAGTAGGACTTTCTTAATTTTCTTGCCGGTCAGGCATCCCGTTATCCGACATTCACGCTGCGAATGGAGACCGAAGTCACCGGGCTCATCAAGCAGGACGGTCGGGTGGTTGGGGTCCGGGCGAAAAAAACGAGGAGATGGAAGTACACGCCGGGCTTGTGATCGGCGCTGATGGGCTCGCGCCTCCGCTCGCACTGGGAATGCTGAAGCGCTATGCGCCGAGCGACAAGCCGGAAGCGATCGAGGCCGACTTGGAAGCGAGGCTGTAGGCCCTTTGGAGTTCTGCGCAGGCCCACCCGTCCCGCGCGATGGACGACTCAGTAGTCTCACCACCACCAAACCAGCAAGAACGCCCCGACGATCCAGTCGTACACGACGCAAAAGGGGATGTACCAATGCGGCGTCTGGGCATAAGGGCCATGGCGGTGATGAAAGAGATCCCAGAATCCATGGGCCACATATCCTCCGGCGATCAAGAGCGGATTGAACTGGAGGCCTGCCTGGCCTATTGCGGCGAATGCCAGCGCGCCGGCGAGCTCGATGAGGTTCGCGCCTGGCCGGCCGTCCCGCGCGGCGAAGCCGACATAGGCCCCACCAATTACGGCCAGCAGGAGCGCAGCCCATTGCTGAGCCAACGGTTTCGGGAGCGCGAGAAACACGGGAACCGTGGCCACGCCGAGCAGCAGACCGGCCCAGTACGGATATGCGGCCGGGAAATTAACCGCGGGCTTACCGGTAGCCGACTCAAGACTCATGCGTGCCTCTCCTTTTCGTGTCAAACAACAGATAACGGCGTGTTGCTTTTATATTAACAATTCAGGATAAGAAAACGTGCCGAGGCCTTTGACCCAATAAAGGTGGACTTCCATCCCAGCGATTTCGTCGGGATCCATGGCGATTTGCATGTGCAAGAAGTCGGCATTGTGGTGTGTCGTTCTTGACTCTCTCCTGTTATAAAGCCTAGCCTCGACAGTCATGCGAGTCGTTGTAATTGGATCAACAGGACGGAGTTCTGACCCGATTTACGGCCACCTAACCTTGAGATCGATAAATTGAACCAGGATGAGTGTCAGGGGACAGAGAAGTCTGGTGATACACGATTCTGCATATTGACCATGTGACCGGTGGTGGTACGGGATGTCCCCGAGGCGAAAGCCTTCTTTGCTCTCCTGGGATTTGTCGACGAGAAATCGATAATTATCTCCGGTGGATTGTTCGCCCGCTACATGGGCGTGGAGGAAATGCAGGCGACACCCCGGTTTGAAATTCAGCTGCTGCGATATATCCGGCCTGAGCGCCTCTCTGACGAGGACCTCGGCAAGCTCGCGCGACCCGGCTATAACCACATCTGTTTCGTGGTGAAGGGTTTGGAAGTCGAGGTGAAGCGGCCGAGGAGCCAAGGCTTGTGGAACCAGCGCTGTTTACCAATGGTGCATCAGCCGCATCTCCAAGGCATCGCCGTGTATCGCTGCTGGAAGGGGTTGAATGGCTGACGCTGAGGAATCAGGTCATGAGCCAACAACGTTGTTGGAGGTTTGTAAGGCTCGTGAGAGGGCCGAAGGGTTTTCTCCGTCGGAATATTCCTCGCTGGACGTCGACAGCTTGATGGGCCTTAGAGTCAAGGAAGTCGCTTCGCCGTCCTACGCTCTCGATCGACCGGTCGTTGTACCGGGTGATCACGTCCAGCCGGCTGATCCAATTCACCTCCGCCCGATGCTATTCGATTAGGCATTGAAGCGGCCAAACGCCACGCGATTCAGCAAGTGGCCACGTATATCGAGAGTGTCACCATGAGCCGAGATATGGATCTCACGGGTAATGATTACCAAAGCTACACCGCCGGTGTGGTCACCGTGGTGAATCAACAGATTACGACGCGGTTTGATGGGGAGACGGTGGTGATCCGTGTGGATCTCACGGGGAAGGTGGATCCCAATGAAGTCATGCACGCCATTGCGACGTTTCGAGAACATGAGAGCGGGTCCCGCAATCTTGACTTGTTCCAGGCTGACATGGGCGTATTGCGGTAGCCATATTGGAATTGGGAATCGATCGGTTGCGTGATCTCAGACAAGCTATTTCTTGTCCTTGACGGAATTATTCGCCGCCGGCTTCTTGGATGCCTTGTCCTGCTCTTTATCCCTGTCAGTGATGTTCCTGAAGGTATCCCCGATCGCCGGCCCGATCTTCGGAATCTCATCGCCAATATTCTTGGCGGCGCTCTTGAGTCCCTGCCCGATATCCTCGATGGTCAGGCCTTTATTCGATTCTGTCTTCTCACTATCCGCGGCGTCGGACGGAGCCGTGGTGATGCCGCTCAAAATGCCGGTTAAACAAAATATGAGCAACAAACTTCGCATAAGGGGCTTCCTTCATCCCATGTTATCCTGTGCGGTCCAGCTTCTACCTTACATATGGAAAACATAGTCGGGATCGGCTTCCGATTCAACAATAGGATTGGCGTGCATATCGATCATAGCGGTCACAATACCCGCGTACACTTTGGCTGCCGCTACAGACCAAGCTGGATTGAAAGGATCGCCGCGAAAAGCCGCCTCCGCCGCTTTTCTTTCATCGTGCGTCAAGGCCCGCGTTTTCTCAACGGTGGGATGTTTGGCTGCGGCAAGCGCTCCGCTACATTTATCTTCCATCATATCCTGTGGCATGCGGCCCTCCTTCCTTACGGACGTTCAAAGAGGCTACTATGAGATCAAGCAATGTTAGTGCCGGAGTAATCCAAGTCGCCGGGTCATCGTCTCTGGCTTGCCTCTTACCTATGCATGGGCTGGATTCTCCCTTTTTAGGTACCCTCCCATTTTCATAAGGTTAAGGGGTATATGCGCCTCTTGATGGGCCTAGCCTCTCCGTTTTTTTACCCTGGTGGAAATAGAAAATCCCTAGTTCGTATGACAGCCAAGCGGGGGAATGTTGGAAGTGAAGGTGTCGGCGCGGAACAGATTGCCCAAAACCGGCACCAAATGTATCCAGTTCGATACAGCCTGGTATCTGTTTAGATCGCTAGAGATATTGGAGAAAGCGTGGATTCGAGCAGAGGGAAGATTCGTCTAAGACTGCACTACTTGATGGTGAAGTTCATTACCATTCCCTTTCGAGCATGCGACGAGGAAGCACTGGGATTGGGAAACAAGCAGATGAATGCGTAACGTCCTTCCGGCAAATCTATCGTAAATGATCCCTCTCTCCCAGGCTCCAAGCCGGTCATGCCCCCGATCAGCCGGCCAGGCATCGCCATCGCCGCGTCCGGCTCGAAAGCCGCAAGAATATCGCTTGCCTTGGCGTTCGGATCCAGTCGCACCACGCTGACCTGGTGAGGCTGTGTGCCGCGGTTTTTGACATAGAAACTATGTCGGCCGCTAAGAATCGACTGAACGACCACAAACTCATAATCGCGCATCGCCAAATGATAATGGTTCATCTGAGGTTGAACGGAGGTTACCTGCTCGGTGACTCGTAATTCCTTTGTCATGCCGAGCGCGACGTGTGGAATGCCGGACTTTGAGGGAATCATGCAGATGAGCGCGTAGGTACCGGCTTCCAAATGAACTCTGGCGTCCGCTATGCCACCGGGGCTCACCCCATTCGGCCCGCCCATGTGTTTGGCCCATTCTGGGACCGAGACCAGTGGACCTTGCAGCGCCGCGGCCAGATCCGCGACGGTCTTCCCCTCGGTCAACTTCAACAATTGAATGTGATGGGGCTCGTGGCCGTGATTGTGGATTCGAACGGTCGCCGGTCCGGCCGGCAACGAGTCCGGTCCCTCAAAGGCATAGTCCTCGGCGACAAATATCGCGATCGGCGGTTCGTGGGAATCTACAGACCCAGAGCCGAGGATGTGTTGAGCGCAGCCGGCGGCCAGAAGAATGAAGGTAAGAATAACAGGAACACCACGGCGACTGAGATTCACCATGACGATCCTCGCGAATGTAGAAGCGTACAGGCCGACCGGAGACAATCTGGTTCCAAACACTTATATGCCCTTCCTTAGTGAATGGCAAGTGGACTATCCACCAGATTGCCGGCTCGGCGTGGGTTCAAATGGCCGCCACTTGATCCTAGTACTGAACGTCTTCGCGATAGCCGCCATGACCTCGCCGACGTCCCTGAGGTTTCGAGCAGTTCGATCCGGTACAAATACTTCACCATCTTGTAGCCATACTTGTGCTCGATCCGGAGGCGGCAGGGAGCACCACGTTCGGTCGGCAATGGCTGCCCGTTCATCTCGTATGCCAACATGGTTTGGGGATCGCGGACTTCATCGAGTTGAAACGCCTCATAGTAACGGTTGGGGGCATACTCTCTCCGAGCAAGCGAGTGAAACGCAATGTAGCGGGCTGGGCGGTTGCGGCCGGCACAAGTGCAGGATGTGGCTCACACGGACGCCGCCCGATTCCGTCACTTCAGCCCAACCTTGAATGCAATTATGTTTCGTGATTTGTTCTTGCTTAGGTAATCCGTGGAGATCCTCACGAGGCCGATAAAATCGAAGCTCCCGGCCGCCTGTTTTCAGCCGAATAGTGACGGATACCACTGAAAAGAGGCGATCGATGATTTTTCGGCTGTGGGAAATGTCTCATAGAGGTCCGGCTTCAGCAGCGACCCAAGGAGGCGGGGGGCGGGAAGCCTGCGCCATCCCATGCGGCTGGGGCTTGCAGCGGTCTCCCCTGTGCATCGGTCTCCGCCGGAACAGGAATGCGATCGTTTCCGTATGGGAGCCACGGAACCCAGACCAGTAAAGCCAGAGTGATTCCCGAAGCGAGCCAGATGAGCGGACCGACCTCGTGGTGAAAAACCGCTTCGTAGAGATGGCCGCCGAGAATCGAGCCAACCTGTCCCCCCGCGCTATAGAGAGCCATCAGTGCCGCGAACGAGAAGGCCGCCACGCGGGGAGGACAAACCATGGCGGCCAGACTGAACAAGGTGAGGAGCGAAATCATGCTGATCACGCCGCCCACAAAATACAAAAAGACCGCGCTGAAAGTGTCGACCAATAGCAGGTGAGCAAGAGAAACCATGCCGGTCAGTATGATATTGAGCGAGAGCAGGCCGGGACCGTGAAATCGACCGGCGAGCCAATTCTTGTAGCCGATGGCGCCCACCGCCGCGCCGATCGCGCCCACGGCGTTCAATTGGCCGAGAAAATACTGGTCGAACATCAGGCGATCGGTCATGTGATAATAGAGAGGCGTGGTGAAACGGGGAGTGAGATTCCAGACAACAAGAAAGCCCGCCACGACCCAGAAAGCTCGCGACGTGAGTACCATGCCAAGCGCCTTCCTCGTGGCATGGACATGATCCATGTGTCTGACGGTCCTTTCCTCCGGTAACAACCAGATGGTCGCAAGGCTCACTGTCAAAGGAGCGGCCACGATGATCAGTGCCGCCGCATGCAAGGCCGTAGCGGGTTCCAAGGAGTGCGTCAGCCATCCACCGAGAAGCGCTGATCCGACCGCGGAAACATTCAGCCAGGTCCACTGTTGTCCCTGAAATGCGCGGATCAGCCCTGTCCGCTGCCCCTGTTCCACCATGAGCGCATCAAGGACAACATCGGTCGCCGCGACGCTGATGGTGGTCAGGCAGAGAATGCCGATAATGAGTTCAGCCGAGAACAGTTGTGTGAGCCACGCATATCCCATTGCAGCTCCGGCAAAAGTCACGAGCAGATAGCTCTTCCGACGGTATCCGAATAAAGGAACGAAATCGGTGAGGAGCCCGTATAGGGGCTTCACAATCCAAGGGAGGGCAGCCATCGCCAGCGCTTGATTCACTTCGTCCGCTCCCAGGCCGAGCGATTTCAGATAGTACGTCAACGGATGGTTCAGCAGTCCGGTGAGACCTTGCGCGCAAGCGGCCACGCCGAAAAAAATCATGAAGCGCCGGGATGTCATCGAGTTTTTCATGGTCGTACAGCGGGCAAGCGGGCCGCTTGCTGATCGTGTGCTGGCGAAGCAGGCCCGCTATATGTCACATAGCAAGGCGCCGGAGGCTGTGCAAGCATGGCTGAAACGAAGCGCGGCCGGCCTTCGATTCAGGAAAAGAGGACAATGGGGCAGGCAGATCTATGACTTCAAGTGTGGAGGGAACCCGTATGGATCTGACGGGACTCAGCGGTCATCTTTGAAATATAGGCGTGAATAGTCGTCATGGAACAGTCTTCTCATGTCACCGTGTCATGATGCTAACCGGAAATATATTCCGGTTCTTGTTCGGCATTCGTCTCTGAAGAAGTCGTAAATTCCTGCTTTTTTTGCATCGCTTTCAAGATGCCTGCGTACACTTGCGCTGCGGCAGCCGACCAGGCGGGATTGAACGGCTCGCCACGAAATGCCGCCTCGGCAGCTTTCGCTTCATCATAGGTGAGGCTACGAGGCGTATCGGCCGTATCCTTTCTTATTGTGGTTTCCCGGCTGCATTCATGTTCCGCCATGTCCTGTCGTCGCATGAGCCCCTCCGTTTACGAGTGCCTGGTAGATTTAAGAAGCAATCTCGATGCCAAAACTTGCCGCTTCGTCTTTCTCACATTCTCCCGTTGATTCAACCAAGATGTCAGGCCGGCAGCCACATTGACTTTCGATGGTGATTCAGGCACTTACGGTGGACGTGCGATCCGGACCTCCGTCTGAAACAAGTCACGTGCACGCGATGCCAGAAATCCGAGATACCCCATTTATTCGCTTTGATGTGTGTCGCATTCGTCCCAGCGGATGTGTCATGTGTCGTTTCCACTCAGAGGGATGGCTGAAACCGGCTGATGCTCCGGTTCCACCGGCCACGCCGGTTAGGGGTACAGGATGACGACTGATCCGTCGCTTCGAGGCCGCTCCGTTGTCGTGGTAGGCGCCGGTTTGGCCGGTCTCGCTGCCGCCGTGGAACTGAAGAAGTGGGGAGCGGCCGTGACGGTCTTCGAGGCCCGCGATCGCACCGGCGGCCGTGTGTTGACAATGAGAAAGGAATTTGCGGATGAGCAGCATGCGGAAGCCGGCGGCGACTTTATCGATGAGGATCACAGCGAAATGTGCCGGCTCGTACGCAGCTATGGCCTCACGCTGACTCCGATTCTGCGGTCGGGCTTTGCGTTTGTACGTTCTCGACGCGATGGCAAGATTGGTCTCCCCATCCGTAGTGAAAAGGTCTGGCATCAGCTTGCCGAAGCCTTGCATCCATTCATTCAGGCATACCGGTGGAGCGAAGAACGATGGGACGGGGCCGT
Organism: Nitrospira sp. Nam80; assembly: GCF_965152575.1. Classification (NCBI taxonomy): domain Bacteria; kingdom Pseudomonadati; phylum Nitrospirota; class Nitrospiria; order Nitrospirales; family Nitrospiraceae; genus Nitrospira; species Nitrospira sp. Nam80. The sequence goes on along the minus strand of NZ_OZ224216.1, from coordinate 3,211,952 downwards.
GGCAAAACAATTGGGCTCTCTGTCCGTAGCAGATTGGATGAAGCGGGCACGACTTCATCCCAATGTTTCAAGCATGCTGTTCGGTCTGCGGGGTTTCTTCCTGGGAGATCCGGCCGATCTGTCGCTTCTCGCGCTCGTTGATCAGATCGCGTCAGACACACCGGGAAAAGGACGCATGTACCGGATCCAAGGCGGCAACGATGCCTTGTCGTCCGCGCTGGCCGCCGAGCTTCGCGAGCGCGTGCGATTGCGGCATGAAGTTCTCGCGATTTGCCAGGGCGAAACCGGAGTGCTCCTCACGGTTCGCATGGCAAGCGGAGATGAGGAGCGGGTACGGGCCCATTATGTCATTGTAGCCCTGCCTGCCGGAAGGCTCCGCTCTTTGGAGTTTGATCCGCCTTTACCTCATCAACAACGGACTGCGATCACGAAGCTCCGGTACGGTCCCGTCACAAAGACTCTGCTGCAGTTTGATCATCGATTCTGGCGTAGACGTGGCCGCCCGCTGGCTTATGGGACGGATCTGTCGACCGGTGCAGTCTGGGATGGCAATGAAGAACAGAAAGGGCGTCACGGCATTCTCTGCCTCATGGCCGGAGGATCGGCGAGTGCGGCCACACAAGAGCTGCTTGCGAACGTGGGACCGCAGGAACTGGTACGGCGGCTTGATTGGTTGGGGGCGTCGCGCGGAACGTTACTCGCGTTCGAGACAGTCAGCTGGGAGCAGGACCCATGGGCAGGCGGCGGCTATGCCGTGTTCGGCCCTCAGTATGACACGTCCCTTCGTCAATGGCTGGCTCGTCCATTCGGCCGCATTCTCTTTGCCGGAGAACACACGAGCCTGCGCTGGCAAGGCTACATGAATGGAGCCGTCGAAAGCGGACTCCGAGCTGCCGCGGAGGTCCGTGCGTTGCACTCCTTGCGCCGCGAAATTCGTTTTCTTTCCCACTCTTTTCCAGTAAAGTAGCCGGTACACAGGGGATGGAGTCCCCCGTACAACCGCCCTGCCCGGGGCTGATGACTCCTACGCTACATCGGTAGCCATGGAATCATCGCGCACGGCTCTCGCGCCGAAGTGAGCGCACGTCCTGCGCTCCGGCGGAACAAAGGAGGACTCCTGCATGGACCAGCTCTTTTTCATTGCTTCTCTGTGGCTTGCCTTGGCGGTGCTGTCGGCTCTTATCGCGTCCCGTCTTCGTCTGTCGATTGCACTCGTCGAAATCTGTGTGGGCGTGGCTGCTTCGGCATTAATGGCAGCGCTCGATCTCGGCGATGTGCTCGGGGCGAATATGGAATGGGTACGGTTTCTCGCCTCGTCCGGCGCGGTCGTGCTGACTTTTTTGGCCGGGGCCGAACTCGATCCGGTCGTCATTCGGACCAAGCTGACTGAAATCAGCATGGTAGGCTTCGTCGGATTTCTGGCTCCTTTTGTCGGCTGTGCAGCCGGCGCCTATTATGTGCTGGGCTGGGACGTCAGAGCCAGCTTGCTGTGCGGGATCGCCCTCTCCACGACATCGATGGCCGTGGTGTATGCCGTGATGCTTGAAACCGGATTCAATCGTACCGAGTTCGGCAAAGGAATTTTGGGATCTTGTTTCATCAATGATCTGGGAACCGTCATCGTCCTTGGACTCCTGTTCGCCCCATTCACATACAAGACAGTTATATTTATCCTCTCCAGCATCCTAGTTCTCGCCCTTTTACCCGGGCTCATGGCATGGATGACGGGGCGGTACGCAAATAGGACCGCCGCTATTCGCACGAAATGGGTCATGCTGATTTTGTTCGGCCTCGGGGCGATGGCTCTGTGGTCGGGCAGTGAAGCCGTCTTACCCGCCTACGTCGCCGGAATCGTCTTGGCCGGAACCGCAGCCAGGGACCAGCAGTGGATTCGTCGATTACGGACGCTGACCGTGGGTTTCCTGACGCCGTTCTATTTCATCCGAGCCGGAACACTGGTCTCATTACCGGCCCTCGTGTCGGCTCCCATGGTGTTCCTGCTCTTATTGGTGGGGAAGGTGCTCTCCAAGATCATCGGCCTCTACCCAGTCGTCGGTCTCTTTCGCCAAGAGCGGAATGAGCGCTGGTTCTATACATTGATGATGTCGACGGGTCTCACCTTTGGAACCATCTCTTCGCTCTATGGACTGGCTCACGGGATCGTGACCCAGCAGCAATATTCGTTTCTGGTGGCTGCTGTCATTGCCAGCGCGGTGGTTCCTACGATGATCGCGGGCCTGGCTTTTCTTCCTCACCACCTCCTGCCGGCCGACAGACATCGCACGGCGATCCCGCGACTCAATGGATTGAGCGACGAAGGATAAGTTTTATGTAGTGGAGACTGTGCGGAGCGACTTGGCCAAGCCGATTTTCGAGAGAGTGAAAATCAGCCACTTGGACGGATCGAAGTTGTACCAGCGTGAGCCGTTTCGATAATCACTCGGATAGGCATGGTGATAATTGTGATATCCCTCTCCGAATGTGACCAACGAGATCCACCAGTTATTGCGGCTTGAGTTGGATTCGCTATGGGGTTGGCTTCCCCAAAGATGGCACACGGAGTTGATGCAGAATGTTGAATTGAGCACCGCAAACGTGCGTCCGACGCCGGCGAGCAAAAAGCAACCGATCCCTCCCATCCAACCATGGGCCAAGAGGCCCACGATAAACGGCAAGGCGAGTCCGGAGAGCACGATCGGCACGTAATAGCGGGATTGCCATATGACGATCGGGTCCTGCCTCAGACGTGCGGCATACCGTTCATCGGTATAGCGGTCCGTGGCGAACAGCCAGCCGCAATGGCTGTGCCAAAATCCGCGCCGGGCATTGTAAGGGTCCCCCGGCTTGTCGCACTGCGCGTGATGCCGGAGATGATCCGCCGCCCACTTGAGCACGGTGTTTTGGAGCGCCCAGCCACCGGCAACGAGCAAGGCCACTTTGACTCCGTTCGGACAGTCAAAGCTGCGATGTGCGGCGAACCGGTGATACCCGACCGTGATTCCGAGCCCGGAGACGACGTACAAGCACACGAACAGCACCCAGTCGAGCGTTGTGTAGCCATACAGATATCCGAACGCCGGGACGACGACCATGGCGCTGACGGTAATAATGCCAAATAGGACGCTGGTCCAGATGTTGTGGCACGCTCTGGTGATAGGGACCGGTCGTTGAGAGAAGGCGATCACGCGGGGAGTAGTGGCTTTCCGATATAAGAGGGGAGCGCCTGCCGAGCGGGCGCTCCCTCTCCATGAGTCAAAACGGGCGTTCGCTTAGAAACGACCGCGACCGCGGCTTTCTCCGCCCCGGCCTCCGCCTCCGCCGCCGAATCGCCCAGCGCCGGAACGTGGTTCCTGCGGCTTGGCTTCATTGACGGTCAGCGTGCGGCCTTCCATCTGTGTCCCGTTGACGGCCGAAATGGCTGCCTGGGCTTCTTCTTGGCTGGACATTTCGACGAAGCCGAAGCCTCGCGATTGCCCGGTGAATTTGTCCGTGATAATCCGCGCCGACTCCACCGTGCCGTGTTGAGCGAATAAATCGTTCAACTGTGACTCGGTGGCAGAGTATGGCAGCCCGCCGACATACAACTTTGAACCCATCGGGATTCTCCTTCTAAAGATGACATTGTCTCGGACGCGAGAAGGGTCGATAGGAAGTAGCGGGCCGAAGGCGCGAAGCGACGTGGGCAACCTTGGTCTGGCTTCCGAACACTCTCCCGGATCGAACAACATCGGTGACAGACCTGCTTATGTCAAGCTTCAACACGAGGTCCTGCGTGTTGAACAGGGTTTATCGTAGCAAAATCGTCAAGAGAACGCAAATAGACGGTAGAGTGCCAGAAAGGGACAGGCTAGCGGCCGGGCAAGCGGTAGAACTGGAACTCATCTCCTGAAAAGGCGGCAACGAATTCAGCGGGAAGCGGCGGTTGTAAATTTTGTCCGCGACGTACGACGAGATAATCGTAGTGTTTCCCGATGATATTCCAAGGGATAGGCCGCCGGTGGCTGATAAATTCCTCCATGGCCGGCATCGCGCTGTAGGGAGGAGTCAGTTCGATTGGTTGCTGGCTGGGGGCGGAAAAAATATTGGAGACGAACGCCGCCCTGGTGATCACCGCCCAGCAAGCCAAATTCGCCATTGGAATCGGTTCTGGATGACGAGTCTCGCTGATGTCCACCGGATTGGTCGAACCCAATTTGATCGCCGAAAATAAGCGCACGCCCTGCGGTAACCGGTCCAAGGCCTCTACGAATTGGGTGTAATGAAAATCGGCTTCCTGCCATCGGAGGGAAACATAGCCGACTCTAAGAAGAAAAAGGGACGCAAGCGAAACGGCGAGGACTACGGCCCACCGCCGAGGAACAGGCTTCCAGTCGGAGCCCGCCACCGCAAGAAGGACGAAGGCGATCGGCATGCGGATTTCCACCATCGACATGGCGCCGATAGTGCTGGGCATGGCCAGGGCGGCGATGCCGAGAATGGCCAGCGGGACAAACATCGGTCCACAGATCGACAGTCGTCTGAACGCAAATCCGCCGAGGATAACGGCAAGCAAAACGCCGACCGTCGCACGATCCAAGGTCTGATGATTCGTTCTGATCGTCCCCTTCATAGCTTCGACTTTGGTTGAAAATGGGACAAAGGTCACCGAAGAAACGGTTGAGGTTCCTTTCATGGCCAATGGGAGCTGATCGGAGCGAGGCCAGAAAGTAGGGGAGGCCAATAGCAGGGCGGTCGGAAGCAATAATGACAGCGCTGCCTTCGCCAACGTTGATTCGACCAGTCGGGGCGAAGCCGGCCGGTGCCGCCATCGCTGTCCAAGTTCATATCCCGACAGAAGAAGAACATAGACGCCGAAGGCGAACAGGTGAGAAAAAAACAGCAGAACCGTCAGGACGGAAAATAACGGCATAGTTTGCCAAACAGGTCGATGGCGATAGGCAACCCAGCCGGCAAAACACCAGATCGCCAAGCCCAGTCCGAACAGATAGTTGAGGAATCCCCACAGCAGAATGCTGTTGAAAAGGAACAAAAAGGCCGTGAGGGGCCACCATGACCAACGTTTATGGAGCGCGTAGTGCAGCGCGATGACACCCCCGGACAGCGAGAACAATGTCAGGCCGATAAAGATCTTTCCGGCGATCTCAATTCCGACAAGGCGGGCAAGCGCAGGGACGAGGACATCGATCGCGAGATTAGGAAGAATATCCCAGCGAATTCGGTAATACCGGCTGAGATACTCGGAATGGCCGTCATCGGCCAGGATCTGCATACGGGCCATGTGATTCGGATAGTCCACCAACGGAGGAATATGGACGAGCGACAGTGGAATCAATACGATGCATAGGAGGATGATTGCTGCTGGAAGCACGTGCGCGGCTCTGACTGACGACAATGATTGCAGGTGCTGCATCGTTGGTCTTATGCAGAGGCAGGGAAAACTGTGTGCCTGTTCGGGACGCTGACCAATGCGATCGGACAGAGGTGAACGAGAGACATGATCGCACGCGATTTTCTCTTGAAGCCGTCGGGATTTCAAGTTCGAATATCGCCGGGCTATCGTCGAATAGCGCTCAACGGCTGACAATAAAGAGCCACATTATGCGTTATGATGAACAGGAGGGAGGCTTTCTGCGCGGGCTGCCGGAACGATGGTCGGAGCATCGGCGGCCGCGGCAATGCAAAGCGAGGAGACACCTATGCGCGGAACCACGGCGGCTCAAATCCATATCGAAATCATCGAAACGGTCATCAGACTCTACGTTTCTCTTGGGCAGAGCCTCGATCATTGCTTGAATGAAATCGGCACCGGCATGGTTGAGGAGCATGAACTGCAGGCCCACCTCTCTGCGAGCCGGGCACAGATCAGTGATATCCTCGCGGGGAATCAGGCGGTCAAACGGAAGTTTGAGGAGGAATGCAAACGTCTGCTTTCCCTTACCTCCGCCTGTTTTTCGAACGGTACACAATATTCCGCCGCCATGAAGCAGGCAAAAATGGAACGTGACGTACTCAGGCAGAAGACCGCGGCGCTGGCGGATTTATTGGACTTGCTTCAATCGCAGAACGGCGGACCACGGCAATAGCCGCGCAGGTGTCTCCGCGATGGAAATGATCAAGAGTGTCCGCCCTCGGGTGGGGCCGAAGGATTGCGCGCATAGGCTCGCCGCGGCGCGCGATCGGAATCATCGGTGAACTGAGTCGGTTGGGCCGGCCTCGGTTGACCGTTTGGGATGGCTTCTCCCTGACTTTCCACAACACGGTACTTGGGAAGAAACCGTCCGTTTTCAAGCGATTGGACGAAGGCCACGAGTTGTTCCCGCAATAGACAGCTCAAATCCCATGCCGTCGGTCCATCCTTCGCGCTGCAGATAGCGCGAAGTTCGATGCATTGCTCCCGGACACCAATCACTTGCACGGAGGGCTCGGCCCGTCCATCCCATAGCGGGCAGGTCTTCAAGAGCTCGGCGAATTTGGCGCGCACAAGTTCGATATTTGTCCCGTAATCCACGAACAAGTGAATGACGCTGAGCACGTTCGATTCGCGCATGGACCAATTTTCAAACGGGTGGGAAATGAAATACGCGACCGGGACCACCAGTCGCCGGGCATCCCAGGTGCGGATCGTGACATAGGTAAAGCCGATATCCTCAATATAACCCCAATTCCCTTCAAAACTGACGCTATCCCCGATTCGAGCCGGCTGAGTGATCGCAATCTGCACGCCGGCCAGGATATTCCCCAGTACATTTTGAGCGGCGATGCCGATGATAACGCTGAGGATGCCGGCCGAGGCCAGGAACGACGTTGACCACCCGTCCAAGATGCGGGCCTGATAGATTCCCACGCCGACGCCGGCGCAAACCGCGCAGAAGATCACAAGCCGGCGGATAACGGAAACATGAGTGAGCAGTTTGCGTGCTTCCGATTCTTCCTCGAGCGCGATCTTATCCCGGTAAATATTGCTATAGACTTCAGCCAACAATTCGATCACTCGGATGCCCAGCCACGTCACCGCGATGATCAAGACGACGGAAACGATCGGTTCGAAGAGGCCGAATACCGGCCCGGACAACGACAACAATGTGTACGTCACATAGTAGAAGACGAAGGCGGACATCAGCAGCACGATGGGGCCTTGAGTACGCGACGCGGCGACTTTGACGAACGTGCCTCCGAACCGCTGAAGCAGAAACACAATGAGGCGTTCCATGAACAGGCCGAGTGCCGCCGCCGCAATCGTACTCACCAGCATGATCAACCCTTGCCAGACGGGATCGCCGTTGTACAAATGCCGGCGCACGGAAGGAGGAAAATACTGAACGAGCGGGCCTGGTCCGTATGTTTGATAGAGGGGAATGATCTTCTCGACGGTCGCGGGCGAAAACAGCCAGACGGCCGACCCGTCGGAGGGCTTGAATCGTTCGAGCCTGATTTCGACATCCCATTGGTTCAGGGGTATCGTGGCGACTTTGATACTGCGTCGGGGCTTACCTGCGTCCGGCGATGATGCTCTGCTGTCGCCGTCGAGTTGCCCGTCTTCACGGTCGGGAATCGTGGATCGATTGATCCACGGCTGTTTATTTAAGACATAATAAAAACGTTCGGCCAAGTAGGGGGCGTACCATGGCCGGTCGGCGATCGGAATCGAGGCGAGGTTCAGCGCCCGGCTGGCCTTTGCGAAATCTCCTTCACGGGAGGCGTCGAAGAAATTTTTGAGCGTCTCTTGAGGGGTGCGAAGATTGAGCGGCCCGCCAGACGGCGGCACGCCTTCGTTCAATTTGTCGACGAGGAATACATCCTGGGGTGGAGGGCTTTCATGGGCGGGCGGAGGAAAGTCAGGCCCCTTTCCCCATGCGGGGGCCAAGGCCATGGCAATGCTGGCGACGGAGAGAAGAAAAATCAGGCGACCTGGGGCCATGGCTGTTGATCCTGAACCCGGCGAATGAGGGCTGTGTACACGCCAGAGTGTGCGGAAGCGGAAAAGTCTGATCAAGGGAATTGGAAGAACAATGCGCGCTATCGGGCCTCCTGATAGCCGATGCGATAGATTACCCCGGCTTGATCGTCCGATACCAACAGGGCGCCGTCCGGCATGACCAGGACATCGGCCGGCCTTCCCCAAGCCTCCGCTCCTTGCAGCCAGCCTTGCGCGAAAATGGAGTATCGCCATTGTCCCTGCTGGTCCCGCGAGGCCAATGAAATCCGATAGCCGATCTTTTCACTCCTGTTCCAAGACCCATGTTCCGCGATAAAGATCCGGCCTTGATACTCCGGCGGGAACATGGCGCCGGTGTAGAAACGCATGCCCAAGGCCGCAACATGGGGCCCCAGGTTGAGGACCGGCGCCGTGAACCGATCACAGGGCTGATCGGCGCCGTACTTGGGATCGGCGATCGTGCCGCCATGGCAATAGGGAAATCCGAAGTGCAGGCCGGCAGACGGAGCATGATTCAACTCGTCCGGCGGCTGATTGTCGCCCAGCCAGTCCCTGCCGTTATCCGTGAACCATAAGTGACCGGTCGCTGGATCCCAATCAAACCCGACCGAGTTCCGAATGCCGCGGGCGACAATTTCGTAATCGCTTCCGTCCTGGTTCATCCTCGCAATAAGTCCAAAGCGATCCGGTTCCGGATCGCAAATGTTGCAAGGCACGCCGACCGCGACATACAGTTTCTTGTCCGGACCGAATGCGAGATATTTCCATCCATGGGAAGTTTCCTTGGTCACGCGATCAGTCACGACCACAGGGGCCGGCGGATCGGCCAGATGTTGTTCGATCGCGTCGAAGCGCAGGATGCGGTCCACCGAGGACACAAAGAGAGCACCGTCTTTGAACGCCACGCCAACCGGCATGTGGAGATCGCGCGCGATGGTATAGACGCGGTTCGCCCGACGGTCTCCACCGCCATCCACTATCGCGTAGAGCCGGCCGTCTTGCTTGCTCCCGACAAACAGGGTGCCGTTCGCGCCGAGGACCATGCCCCGCGCATTCGGGACGTCGGTGGCATATAGACTGATGGAAAATCCCGGCGGGAGTCTAATTTGGTCCAGCGGAAGAGAGCCCGCTCTCGCGCAAGCGACACCCGTCAAGATGAGGCAGCCGGCGGCGGCAAGGAAGGCCAAGGGAGTTTTCATGACGCCTCTCCATTCTGAGGGAAGATTTCATCGCCAAGAACGGGACGGGACACCACAGCTTCAACGACGGCGATGCCGATTCAGGTGCTGGGTCCACCGGCTCCTCGGGCGGCGTCGTAGCGCCTACCATCGACGATCAAAAAGATCGTACAGCCATTGTCCTATCCATCCCAATAGCGGCGGGACGAGCAAGCCCGGCAGCAGCCGCGAGAGGGTCATGGGCCAGCCGAGGAGCGGCGCTTCATAGCTCAGCATGCGAATAGGACTCAGAAGCACCTTGGCCGTGATCAGCGCGATCAATGGCCCCGGCGACGCGCCTTGTCGAAGCAAATTCGCCACGATCGGAAAAATCAGGTACGGACCGCCGGGAAGCAAAAGTCCGATGCCCCAACCCATGAGAATGCCGTACAGTAGATTCTGTCCGCCGAGCCATTGCACCAATTGTCCTTCCGGAATCAAAACCTCCAAGAGCCCTGCCAGAAGAAATCCGAGCACAAGCTCAGGCCAGACGCCGCCGAGCAGCTTTGCGGATGTCCGGATGGCCTCGCCCAACAGCGGCGGATGTTTACTGAACACAACCAGCGCGAGGAGCATCGTGCCGGCCAGCAGAATCAAAAAATTCAAATCCATGAGGCGCTTCATGGGATCATTGTCAGAGCGCGATACCGAAACGAAGGGGTGTCGGAGCACGCGGCATCGGCTCTGGCCCGGAGAACAATCTCGTGATCGGGCGAAAGGGCACAAGCGGGGTCGGTCACCGCTGGATTTCCCGTGAGATGAAAAGCCTGGCAGCGGCATCCCCCGAAATCCACCGAGCGCCGCTCGCAGGTGCGGCAAGGCGCCGGCATCCACTCTTCGCCGCGAAAGCGCTGGAATAGTACCGATGATTCCCAGATCTCGCTGAGCGGCAGATCCGTGATGCGATCGGGTGTGACGTCCGGTAATGTATGGGCCGCGTGGCAGGGGAGGACGAGTCCATCCGGTGTCACGACCACATAGCGTCGCCCCCACCCATCCATGCAGGCCTTGGGCACGTCGGAATAGTAATCTGGCAGCACGTACAGAATTTCCATACGACCCAAAAGCCGGGCCTTTGCCTCCCGCGCCCGGAGCCGAGCCCGATCAAGCTGTTCTTTACTCGGAAGCAGTGCGCCGCGATTGATGAAAGCCCAACCGGCGTACTGCGTCGTGGCCAATTCCAAGCGATCCGCTTCCATCTCTTCGGCAATTGCAATGATGTCCTCGATTTCATCAAGATTCTGCCGGTGCATCACCACATTGATCGTGAGCGGCAGTCCCGATTCCTTGACCCATCGAGCGGCGGCAAGCTTGCGATTGAAACACGATATGCCCGCGATTCGGTCGGACGAAGGAACCGCGGCCGCTTGAATAGACAATTGCACACTGTTGAGCCCGCATTGTATTAGCCGATCAAGCCGCGGTTGGTCGAGGGGGACGCCGCTGGTGATGAGATTGGTGTACAGATCGAGCCCATGCGCTGCCTGGATGAGATCTTCCAAATCATCGCGCAATAACGGCTCGCCTCCCGTCAGATGGAGTTGAACGATGCCCAGCGCGTCCGCCTCCCGGAATAATCGCCGCCATGTGCCGGTCTCCAAGGCGGGCCGGTGCAAATAATTCGTCGGATTGGAACAGTAGGGACAACGAAGGGGGCATCGATAGGTCAACTCGGCGATCAGTGTGTAGGGCCGTTCGCACGTCATGCCGTTGCTTCCTTGATAAGGCCCCGCCGTTCCAACGCAAACAGAAACTCAGCTAAGTCATGCGCCAGGGCCGGGGGAGGCGAGTCCGGATGGGCGGCTGCAAGGATCTCGATGATCATGGCGACCGTATTGGCTCCGGTGCAGAGCCGTACAATCTCGCTCGCCGTGCGGTTCAGGACGAGACCCCGCTCCGGGCAAAGCAAGAAATAGTCATGCGAGATCGGATCGAACCGAAGCCGCGCTTTTCTGGTCAATGCAGGACGGCTGTATCGGGTCATGGCAATCGTTCTCCCCGGAACCATCGATCACAAAGGTCTCGTACAGGTGGTCGAGGAGGTCCCATAAAATCTCAGTTTTACGAATGAGCGCCGATACACAGCGCATCTGGCTCTCATAATCGACGGCCTGGGATAGAACAAACGAAAGGGCCTCTTCCGAGTCACGGGCGGCGCGCGGCACTCGGGTTCGAAAATACTCCAGCGCGGCACGGTCGACCCAAGGATAATGGCGTTCCCACGCGGCGAGGCGAGCCGACATGAGATCAGGCGCAAAAAGTTCGGTAAGCGAGGAAGCCACGGCTTCGACAAGCGAGGCGTGCTGCACGAATGAGACATAGCCGTCGCACGCGAGCCGCACGCCGGGCAGGACGGAGCGAAGGGATTGAACCTCGTTGTCGTCAAGGCCGACCCCACGAGCAAGCCGCCGCCAAAGAGCCAGACCACCGTCGTCGTCTCCGATCCCGTCATGATCCTGAATGCGACGGATCCAAGAGCGGCGAAAGGCGGGATCCTCCGACTTCGAAAGAATGAGGGCGTCTTTGATGGGAATTCTGGTCTGGTAATAGTACCGGTTCAAGACCCATTGCCGCAGTTGATGACGTGTCAAGCGGCCTTCGTGCATCAGCCTGTGAAACGGATGCTGGTCATGATAGCGACGGTGCCCCTCGGTGCGAAGCAGGGCGATAAATTCCGCCTGGCTGAGAGGAGCCCGCTTTTTCTCGGTACTCAAAGGACTATCTCCATGCCGTCGTACGCTACTTCGATCCCAGCCGAGTCGACGAGCTGCCGTTCGTGCGACCGTTCATCCAAAATGGGATTGGTATTGTTGATATGGATAAGAATCCGCCTGGCGATCCGGAGCGACGAGAGCATACGGACGCTGCCGTCCTGACCTTGAAACGGCCAATGACCCATCTCGCGCGCAGACCGTTGTCCCAGACCCAGTGCAATCAATTCATCATCGGTCCAAAAAGTGCCGTCAAAAAAGAGGCAGTCGGCACCGTCAAGCAGGCGTAGGAAGTCCGGACTCGGACCAGCCACGCAGGAAGCATAGACCAGCGTGCGTCCGGACGCGACGTCGCGGATCGAAAGCGCGATGGTATCTTCTTCATCGGGCGGGAGTTCACCCATCAGATGAAGCGGTACCTTGCCTCGGACCGGAATCGCCGTCATCAGCAGCCCGCTCGGCCGACCGTCCGGGAGAGGCAGGAGTTCTTCTCTCGCGTGAAGTTTCAATGCATGCCAGGTGATTTGATCCGGTGTTCGATTCAACGTTCGATACAACACGTTGCCCTGAATGAATCCGTCGCGGACACGAGCGGTCGCATACAGGTGGAGCGGTTGGGATTCACGCAATGACAGCAAACCAAGGCACTGATCCAGATCTCCATTGGTCAAGAAAATACCGGCGAGGGGCGTCTCGCGGCCCGCTTTCGGATGGAGCGGTGCAAAGCTCTCGATCTGTGCGCGAATGTCCGGTGAAGCGTGGAGCAAGAACCAATGACGTCGATCCGCGCTGAAGGCGATCGAGGTTTGTGTTCGCGCTTGAGCTTGAATGGCTCCCTGTCGCCAGCCATGGCAATTATGGCAGGCACAATTCCATTGCGGGAATCCGCCGCCGGCGGCCGATCCCAACACTCGTACCCACATGGGGCTATGTCCCTGTGCCGGGTTGTGCGGGGATCTGCGCCGCCTGTTCATTCAACGGCCGCGCCGGCACCATCTTTTCGGGGACGCGCTCGTCAAAGTCTTCCTGATAGGCCCCAATCTCAGAACTCATCTTGATTTCACGGAAGTATGGTGTTTCCCAGGGCATCTCGAACTCCCTCTCTTCAGTAGATCTCGCCACGGTGCCATGAAAACCATCTTGGTAAATGCGCAATCTTGTGTCAAGGCGGAATGTCGGCTTGCGGCACGGAATCGACGCGCCGGCATGAGTTAAATTCCGCCTTCTTCGATAGGGCCGTTTTTCAACCTTGACAGGCATGTTATGATATTGATAACTAGTATCAACAACTGCCCGGCATCGCCGGAGCCTCAAGGATTATGAAGCGTGAAGGAAGGATCTAGGAGGGTACTATGTTCATCTGTCTGTGTAAGGGCATCCGTGAATCCGAGTTTGAGGACATCGTCGTACGGACCGCCGGATGTGCAAAACGTGTGAGGCAGGCGATGGGCCTTGATGAAGGGTGTTGCGGACGGTGCGAAGGAAACCTCGACGAGATGATTGAGGACAGCGGTGTGGCAGGGTGTGCCCGCTCCTGAATCTTTTATTTCAGTCCGTTTAGGAGAGGGCGGTACTGACCCAGGAAGGGATATCACTATGAAACTATTACCACCAATACTCACAGACCGATGCCTGGACGGTGTCGCATCGAATTCTGTCCATGCCGGTCCAATCGAGAGGCGAGGCATAACGGTCTCGATTGGGAAAGCCATTCCCAAATTGCGCCTCACTGCGGTCGTGAAAGGAGAGTACCGGTGCCTGGACCCGGACTTCATCGCGGGTCGATGGGTTGCCCTGTGTTTCCCTGGCTCGTTGCGGACGGACGATCTTATTTGTCTCAACAGCCAAGCGACCTTCTTCAGTCGTGCGGGCGCTGTCTTGTTAGGAGTCGTGTCCGATCGGATGTTGCTTCAGCCCGGTGCCCATCAAGAATGGCGGGATATGGCGGTGCCATTATTGACGGATCCGTTGAATCGACTTCATCGAGCCTACGGGATGTCTTCTCAATCCGCGAAAGCGAGCACGTTCTTGATCGATCCTGCGCGTATCCTGAGGCATCACATCGTCCACGAACTCGCCACCTGGGACATGGAAGCGCTCAGAGGGCTCTTGACGCGCAGTCCGAGGCAAGATGACGGCGCTGATACGATCGACCTCGAAAGGAGTCATGGATGTCGCACGTAAATCAGGATGGACATACGATGCTCGATGTCTGCGGATGTGGCCGATTGCATCTTACGTATGGCGCCGTTACGCTAAATTTTCAACGAGAGGAGTTCCTGCGATTCGCTCGCGACGTGGAACGATTAGCCGATTATCTGGCCGGCCTTCAACGCACGACTCGGCCTTTCCCTCAGGCGACGACGAAGTGTCATTAGCGACGTTATGACATGTAAAGAGGAGGCCATCTCACCCGCCCGCCCCAGGCAGGCTTTTCACCGCCGCACCCCCGGTTGCTCGCAACCGATTGCCCGGCACGCTGCCTATTCCCTCGCGCTGGGACGAGGTGCGGGACTGTAGCAGAATGAAAGGAAGGAACATGAAGATTCGGCAATGTCCCCGATGCCAACAACAGATGCTGATTTCCACCGGCGCGTTCTGGACATGCTATGCCTGTAGCTTTGCCATTACCGGACAAGCCTTGAGTGTGGATCTGGGATATCATCCGGAAAAGATGAACAACGGCAAGCGAAGGCCTCGTTGAACAATGCAGCAGCTCCGGTCGAGGCACATGGAAAGGAGTAAGCCATGGTGCGGTCGTCTCCTCATATCCGGGCAGAGTACCCGGTAATGATAAGTTTAGCGGTCTCGCTGATTTTGATCGCGGTCAGTCTGGTGGGTTGGTGGCTGCGTGGGCACTAATCGATGTCGGAACGGACTGCCACACTCATGTCTGTACGTGGCTCATGCCGGGCTGCAACCATGAAAAAAATACGATACCCGGTCGTTGCCAGTGGCATCGGCATCACAGACTATGCTTCCAAGCCGGTAATTGGACCGCATCAACATTTGTGCTGGCGCCCTGTCGCATGGCAAAATGCGGTTTTTAGCTTCGGATGCCGGATACCAGCGACAGCACCATGGCGGACACATACATGAGGCTTACTCCTAGAAATATCCCAACTGCGACTTGCAGTCGCCGGGTGGCGGTATAGGCAATCGTTGTCAAAGATAGAATGACATAGAGTAACGATCCGGCTGCCAAGGTATAGAAGACGATGGTCGCATAGGGCGACGGCTCCCCTCCGCTTAACAGCGTCCCGATGCACGTCGGGATGCCTGCAATCGCCCCCAACCAGACAATTTCTTTCCAATCGAGCGCTTTTCGTCCGGCCGCGCCCACAATGCCGAACCCTTCCGTGCCATTATGGAGAGCGAAGCCCGCCACGAGGAGGCCGCTGAGGACCCATTCTCCGTTGGCATAGCTCGCGCCGATGGCCAAGCCTTCCCCGAGATTGTGCAGGCCCATGCCGACCGCGATCATGTACGGCAGGGTCAGAAACCGGCTGAAGGCAAGGTTACCGCGGAGTTGACTTTGCTCGAGCGCGACCAGGCCGACGAAACTGACACACAGGCTGCCCAGAAAAATGCCCCAGGATAAAGGGTCGCGGGATCCCGTCAGTTCCACTGCCTCGTGCATCAGGTCGAAGAAAAGATAGACTAGGATGCCCGCGGCCAGCCCGATCAATAATCCTTCCATAGCGCGTGAGGTGATGCGGGCTGTGAACAGTGCGACTAGGATGCCAAAATAAACGGGCACAACCCCCGCCAGCGCGCCGAGACCGATCATTTCCAGCATGTTCATGCTCCCCTTGAGCGAAAGCAAAAATGTATACTTCACCGGCGCGCTACCGGAGAAATTCAAATAAGAATGAAGTCGTGAGGCTGGCGATATCCCGATTACGCGGTATCGGCATGCGCGAGGTTCGGGCAGGAGAGCCGCCTATGCTGAAACACTTCGTACTGGGCGCAATGACGCAGTATGCCTGAGTCAGTCTGCCAGCTCAACAAAGATGAGAGCGGCCGCTCAGCCTGGTATACTCTCCACCGGCAAGATCCCATGGTTCGATAGTCCATCATGAGCAGCAATCTCACATCAGCCACACGGTGAAGAAGAAAGGTCATCCCAAACAATCTATGAAACAGGATAGCAACCGTCCATCCACGAGTCCTCCTGTCAGAGGATTCTCCCCCGGCTTCGCCGCGCTCGGCCTCGAGGCCACACTACTGACGACCCTCGACACATTGGGATACGAAGAGCCGACGCCGATTCAGCGAGAAGCCATTCCGTCGCTGTTGGCTGGTCGTGATTTGCTGGGACAAGCCGCCACTGGAACCGGCAAGACGGCGGCCTTCACGTTGCCCCTGCTTCAGCGGATCGCCCATTCAGCCCGGCGTCATCCCTCGGCGCTCATTCTGGTGCCCACGCGGGAATTGGCCATTCAAGTCAGTGAAGCGGTCCGGCGCTACGGCAAGGAATTGCGCATTTCGGTGCTGCCGGTTTATGGAGGGCAGGCGATCGGTCCCCAGTTTCATGCGCTCAAACGAGGGGTTGATGTGGTGGTCGCCACTCCAGGCCGGGCGCTTGATCATATCCGCCGCCAGACATTGAATCTGAAACATCTCCGAATCGTCGTGCTGGATGAGGCGGATGAGATGCTTGATATGGGATTTGCCGAGGACCTCGACGCCATTCTGAAGCAGACCCCGACCGATCGGCAGACCGCGCTGTTTTCCGCCACCATGCCGCCGCGCATTGCCGCCATCGCGCATCGTCATTTAAAGGACCCGGTAGAGGTTAAGATCGCCAAAGAGCCGGTCAAAGCAGGTGCCGCTCCGCGTGTCCACCAGACCGCTTATCTGGTGGCCCGGCCAAACAAGGTGGCGGCCCTCGCTCGGATCGTGGATATGGCGGGACCGAAATCGGCGCTCGTCTTCTGCCGGACCAGGTTGGAAGTTGATGAATTGACGGCCATGTTGAAGGAGCGCGGTTACCGAGTTGAAGCCATTCACGGCGGCATGAGTCAGGCGCAACGGGATCGCGTGATGCATTCGTTTCGATCCGGTCAGACTCACCTGCTGGTGGCGACGGATGTGGCGGCACGGGGACTGGATATTCCGAGCGTGTCGCATGTGGTGAATTATGATGTGCCTTCCTCGCCTGAAGTGTATGTCCATCGCATAGGGCGCACCGGCCGGGCCGGTCGGGAAGGCGCGGCGGTGACGATTGTGGAGCCACGTGAACAACGGCTGCTACGAAACATCGAACAGCTCACCAAATCTCGGATTGAATTGGCTCCGGTGCCCACGGTGGGCGATCTCACAAAGAAGCGACTGGAAGAAACAAAGGCAGCGGTGGAGCAATGCCTCACAGCCGGCGATTTGGATCTCTTCCGCTCCATGGTGGAATCGTTGGCGGGGAGATTCGATCCGGCGGATGTCGCGGCTGCGGCGGTAAAGCTCGCCTATCGCGCGCGAGGCGGTGAAACGAAGGAAGCCGACATCCCGGCCGTGCAGGGACGGGGCGATGAATTGCATCGGACGGCGCGACCACCGGCTTGGGGACCAAGAGATCGCGCGTATGGCCGTATGCGGGATTCCAAAGGCGCGACGGGCAGGTTGGGACGGGGCGGGCAGTCCGAAGGCATGGCGAAATTGTATATTGGAGCCGGCAGGACAGCCGGCATTCGCCCAGGAGACCTCGTCGGCGCCATCGCCAATGAAGCGAAGCTGGCCTCGAGCCGGATCGGAGCCATTGAGGTGTCCGATCGATTTTCGTTGGTCGACGTGCCGGATGCTCTGGCCGGCGCCATCATCGACGCTCTCGGCAAAACCAGGATCAAAGGCCACAAGGTGACGGTGCGGCTGTTTCGCGACTGACGGCTGGCCGGCGAGCGGTGAGATGCAAGATATGTCTCATGAACACAATGGAGGAAGAAGAGAATGAGCGGGACCGGTGATAATTCCGCAGAGCGACTCATGGGCCTCACATTCCGGGCGCATCCCTGGCACGGCGTGTCGATCGGCGACGACGCGCCCGGAGTGGTAACGGCCTATATCGAAATCGTCCCCACCGATACGGTGAAGTATGAGGTGGACAAAGTCAGCGGCTTCCTGAAAGTCGATCGCCCGCAACGGTTTTCGAATTTTTGCCCCGTGTACTACGGACTCGTCCCGCAGACGTTCTGCGGCGAACGGGTCGCGGCGCTCTTTGCCGCTCGTGCGAAACGGCCGGGGATGATTGGAGACGGAGACCCGCTGGATATCTGCGTGCTGACAGAAAAAACCATTCCGCACAGCGATATCTTACTGACCGCGCTTCCCATCGGCGGACTCAGCATGTCGGATGGGGGCGAGGCGGATGACAAAATCGTGGCGGTCATGAAGGAAGATGCGGTTTACGGAGCCTTCACCGATATTGCCGATTGCCCGGTGAGCCTGCTGGATCGACTGCAGCACTATTTCCTTACCTATAAACACGCGCCCGGCTCACCTCATCACAAGGTGGAAATTACGAGTCTGTATGGACGGGACGAAGCATTGAAAGTCATTCGTGCCAGCCATGTCGACTATCGGGCCAAGTTTCCCGAACTGGAGTCTCGCTGTCCTCAAGGACTCGTGTGAACGGGGTCAGCCCATCAGTACTCTTTAGTTAATTCCTTCCATGAAGAGCCTATGAATATTTCATGAAATTCGATTCAGGATCGCCTTAAGGGGCAGCATCTGCCGGGCGGATCGGGTATGCTCCAGTATGACGGCCGTTTGTCGCTGGCGGCCTTCCTTCTATTTGCCAAAGGAGAGACGTTGTCATGGGGCATGAACTCTGCATCACTGAAACAGACCTGAACCGATTGACAGATTTGGTCCACACCGGACTGGCATCCAGAAGAAAAGACAATGAATCCCGGCAGATCTTGGAGCAGATCTTGGATCACGCGCGGGTCGTCGCGTCGTCGGCGATTCCGGAGACGGTCGTGACGATGAATTCCACGGCGCGAGTCGTGGATCTTGCCACGGGTCAAGAGAGGGTTTGCACGGTGGTATTTCCCAATGAAGCCGACGTTGAGCAGAATCGAATTTCTGTGCTGGCACCGCTGGGAACCGCCATGTTGGGCTGCCGTGTCGGCGATGTCATTGAATGGCGACCGCCCGGCGGCGCTAAGGAAGTCCGAATTCTTGAAGTGCTGTATCAGCCGGAAGCGGCTGGTGATTATCACCGGTAGGACCGTGCGCTCCACCTGCGTTTCCACTCCTTTCGCGATCCCGAACCCTAGATTCTCCCCGACGCTTGTGGCAAGGTGAAGCCATGAGCGCCCGGACCGCCGCCGTGCGGCGGTCCGGGCGCATGTTCGTACCAGAACGTCATTTTATCACTGTTCAATCGATGAAGCCGCGCAACGCCTGTAAGCTCGCGCAGAGAGCGCTCTATGTTTGAGATTTCTACCGGCTTGGCGATTCCGGACCATGAGATCGAATTGACCGCTGTCCGATCGCAGGGTGCCGGAGGCCAGCATGTGAATAAAGTCGCTTCAGCCGTGCACCTGCGGTTCGATATTAGGGCGTCGTCATTGCCAAATGAGGTAAAAGCCCGTCTGCTGCAACTGCGGGATCACCGGATCTCGCGGGACGGTGTAGTGATTATCAAATCGCAGCAGTCCCGCAGCCAGGAACAAAATAAAGCGGTCGCCCTCGATCGGCTCCGTGATCTCATCTATATCGCGACCATCCGGCCCAAGTCGCGCAAGCCGACGAAGCCCGGCCAAGCCGCGCATCGCCGTCGCTTGGCCGACAAGGCCAGGCGAGGACGGTTGAAGGCGCTGAGAGGAAAAGCGGAGGACGAATAGGCAGCCGTTCGTCGGCGCTTACGCTTCTTCCTGCCGTGGTCTGCCATATCGGCGGTGCAGTTTTACCTTCGTCCCCCGTTTCTTGCGCATTTTCCGCATCCGGATGTTCAGCATTTCCACCGCTACGGAAAACGCCATGGCAAAATAGATGTATCCTTTCGGCACATGGACGTCGAAGCCTTCCACCATGAGCGTGACACCGACAAGAAGCAGAAACGACAGCGCGAGCATTTTAATGGTCGGATTCTCGTCCACGAAGTCTCCAATCGCCTTGGCGGCAAACAGCATGACCAGGACGGCCAGAATGATCGCGGTCGCCATGACTGAGAGCTGTTCGACCAGGCCGACCGCCGTGATGACTGAATCCAACGAAAACACAATGTCCAGAACCGCAATCTGGACCAGCACCATCCCGAGGCTGGTAGTCGCCGCCTGATCGCCCGTTTCCTCGATTCCTTCCAGGCTGTTGTGAATCTCATGCGTGGCTTTGGCGAGCAGGAAGAGACCGCCGCCGATGAGAATGACATCCCGCCCTGAGATGTCCTGGGCAAAGATCGTAAACCAGGATTCGGTGAGGCCCATGACCCAGGAGAGCGAGAACAACAAGGCCAAGCGGGCGATCATGGCGAGACCAAGTCCCATCCGTCTTGCAAGGGCGCGCTGATTTTCAGGAAGCCGGCCAACGAGAATCGAGATAAAGATGATATTGTCGATCCCGAGCACGATCTCCAGCGCGGTCAAGGTCCCGAGCGCGGCCCAGGCTTGGGGTGTTGCCAACCAGTCAAACATTGATGTCTCCCCTAGTTGATTGAAGCCATGCGAACATCCGCGATAAGACCTATTCGGGACTCATCCGGATAGAGCTACGGCCGGCGAGTGTAGCGTTACAAGATTGGACGGCGCAATCGGAACCGACCGTTTCCACGCAAACTCATATTGACACCACCGCATCCGCCACATACCCTACGCTTCGTTTTTCGCAAAGATCAGAAAGGAATGGCGCTATGGCAAGCAAGCGATTGCTTCCCGATCAGATCATGCAACTGGGCATGGGCTTTTGGGCCTCAAAGACGCTCTTGAGTGCGATCGAACTCGGGCTTTTCACGGAACTGGCGAAAGGACCGCTGGACCTCAAGGCCGTGACCCGGCGGCTGCATCTCCATCCGCGCAGCGCCATGGACTTTCTGGACGCGCTCGTCGCCCTGGGCATGTTACAGCGAACCGGCCGGCGCTATGCGAATACCCCGGAGACCGATCTATTCCTGGATCGAGCGAAGCCGTCCTATGTCGGCGGCATGCTCGAGATGTCGAACGCTCGGCTCTATCGTTTTTGGGGCTCGCTGACCGAAGCCCTGCAGACCGGCAAGCCGCAAAATGAGGTGAAAACCGGCGAGGATTTCTTCGGCACGCTGTACGCGGACCCCCGGCGGCTCGAGAGTTTTCTCAAGGCCATGACGGGACTCAGCCAGGGAACGGCACGAGCCATCGCCAAACAGTTTCCCTGGAAACAGTATCACTCGTTTATGGATATCGGCTGCGCGCAGGGCGGCGTGGCGGTTGAAATTGCGCTGGCCCATCGACACCTGGTCGGCGGAGGCATGGATTTACCGGTCGTGCAGCCGGTGTTCGAGGCCTATGCGCGAGCCAAAGGGGTGGAAAAACGGGTGCGGTTCCATCCCGGAGATTTCTTCAAGGATGCGTTGCCGAAGACGGATGTCTTGATCATGGGGCACATCCTGCACGATTGGAATCTCGACGAAAAATTGATGCTCTTGCACAAGGCCTACGAGGCGCTTCCGCCGGGCGGTGCGGTGATTGTCCATGAGGCCCTTATCGACGACGCGCGCAAACGCAATGCCTTCGGGCTCCTCATGAGCCTCAACATGCTCATCGAGACGCACGGCGGGTTCGATTTTACCGGTGCCGATTGCCGGCGATGGATGAAGGAGGCGGGCTTCAAGCGGACGAAAGTCGAGGCGTTGGCCGGGCCCGATTCAATGGTGGTCGGGATCAAATGACAAGGTACTGTGCCAAATGTGGAAGAAATGGCAGCAGGGCGATCCCGACAAGAATGGAAAGCGCCACCACGGAGCTCACCAGTTCTTCGTCGAGCTTGGCTTCCGCCGCATAGATCACTGCGTTGACGGCCGACGGCATGGCGGCAACCAATATCGCCACCGTGCGTTGAAGTCCATCCAAGTGTAAGAGCCACGCAGCCGCGACACCTAACAGCAAACCGCCGCCCATGCGGACGACCACGCCGAGGATTGCGAGCGGCATATTCCGCCCTAAGGTCGTGAAACTCACCGACAGGCCGAGTACCAGACTTGCCAGAGGCGTCGTGGTCCAGTGAATCGGCATCAGCACAGCATGCAGCCATTCAGGGAGCCCGAGCGCCCCTGCCTTCAGCGTCAGGATCCCCAAAAGGCCCAAGAGCGGCGGAGCGGACACAAAGCGAACAACGAACGGCCACGCAGCCAATGATGACGTTCCATGCCGGAGAGCGAGGCCGTACAGCACGGTCAAGGTCAAGACGGTCTGGCCCAAGTCGAACAGCACCGCGTGACCCAATCCCGCTTCACCGAACGTCGCCAGGGTCACCGGATAAGCGAAATAGAGGCTATTGATCAGGCCGGTCGCAAGCAGGAATCCCCCTTGCGTGGGACGAGGCAGGTTCAACAGCCGGGCGATTCCCCAGGCAATCAGGACCAAGGGCAACGTCACCAAGCAGGCGGCGGCCGGCAACTTCCAGATTGCGGCGGTGAACGTGATGCGATCGAGTGAGATGATGATGGTGGCCGGCAGGCTGACGCAGAAGACAAACTTCGCCAGTCGGTTTGCATGGGCCTTCGTGAGCAGGGACGAAGACCGAAGCAGCGCGCCGATCAAAAAAATAATAAGGAAGGCTAGTAATGAATCAGGCATGACATATGGGCCGCAAAGGTCCGGGCGAAATAACTCCTCTGAAAATCATGGAAAAGCGACAATCGCCGGCATTTCGTTTTCGACCGCCCTGCTGCCGAGAGGAGGCCTGTTCTCGGTGCCGGCCAAGCCGGAACTCTCTGAGGAATTCTTAGCACTATGATATAGTGATGATATTCAATATGTTCCGTCCGATCGCTCGAGTGTTCAGCTTCCTCTTGCGCAAGGCTAGGCGGTGTGAGAGGGTAAAAATTGATATGCATTCAGGAGGGACCATCGTGGCGTCGATCCGAAGATTCGTGCTGCCGCTGGGAGTCGTCGTGTCGGTTGCAACCATGGCCGGATGTTACGTGGGAGAGTATGCCTGGCGGTCCACCCGTCCTCAAATGGCGTTGGCCGGCGGCAGACCGATGCAGGACCAATCGTTGTTTGTGCGACTGGGCGGGAAGCCCAGGATTGAAGCGGTCGTCGATGATTTCGTCACGCGCGTGGTCGGAGACTTACGCATCAATAGTCGGTTTGCCACAGCCGATATCCCGCATCTGAAAAGCATGCTGGTCGATCAGATCTGCCAGGCATCAGGCGGGCCCTGTACTTATGAGGGGCGGGACATGAAATTGACGCATGCCGATATGGCCATCGGCGGCGATGAATTCGACGCACTGGTCGGCGATCTCGTTGTCACCATGGATAAGTTCGAGATCGGCAGACGCGAGCAAATGGAATTGTTGAATACCCTCCGGCCGATGAAAAGCGATATCGTGGACAAGTCCGTGACCGCCAAACCGTAAGTCTCACTTCGATCCATTCGGACGGCGATACCTTTCCGACTTCCTCAATCGCGCCCCCACATTCCGCTCGTCGAACCCTCGCATCATCGGTGAAACGACGTTTCAGGCGTGCCAAAAGCCACAGGCTCTTCTCTTGTCCCGTGACGCCGCTCGATGACGAGCGATCGCAAGGTTTGTCCGGACAATGCCTGCTCCACCGCCTCGTCCCGCCGGCGTAGCACGT
Organism: Nitrospira sp. Nam80; assembly: GCF_965152575.1. Taxonomy (NCBI): domain Bacteria; kingdom Pseudomonadati; phylum Nitrospirota; class Nitrospiria; order Nitrospirales; family Nitrospiraceae; genus Nitrospira; species Nitrospira sp. Nam80. The sequence goes on along the minus strand of NZ_OZ224216.1, from coordinate 3,188,308 downwards.
CGAGAATCGGGTCACCGTCATGAAGCGGAATGCGGGCCTCAGCCGCGTTGCCGTCGCGAACCGCGTCCAATACTTCTTTGAGGGAGATGAGTTCCGGCGGCTTCATCAGGCTCACTCCCTGCGGTTTGTTCATGAGGCCGAGGAGACCATTTTCCACCAAGTGGTCCACCTGCTCTTCCACCAGCGAGACCGGTAGATTGAGCTCGATAGCCAGTTCCTGGACAGCCAATGGTCGTTCTCCCGCCACATGGCGGCGCGTCAGAAGGGCCAGGAGCGTCAAGGCCAGTCGTTCGCGAAAGCCTTGCGTCCGCTGCTGCCAGAGCAAGCGCGACAGATAGGCGGTGGGATGCTGATGAAAGAACGAGAACTGTGCGCCGATGAGCACGATGAGCCATCCCGTGTAGAGCCACAAGAGAAAGAGTATCAGGACGGCAAACCCAGAGTAGATCGCGCTGTACTTCGCCGATTCGGCCACAAACTTGGCAAATAACTCTCCGGCAATGCCCCACAAGATCGCGGCGGCGATCCCGCCGACCAGCGCCGAGGTCGCCCGCACCTGTGTATGGGGAATGAATTTGTAGAGAAAGGTAAACACGCCGCATAGCATCAGAAACGGAGCCAATTTGGCGCCCCAGACCATCAGATAGCCGAGCGGTTCAATCTCCAAAACATGCTGGACCAAAGTATTGCTTTGGACCGAGGCCAGCAATCCAAACGCCGTGACGACCAGCACCGGCCCGACCAAGACGGCGCTCAAATAATCGGCAAATTTTCGGGACCACGACCGGCCCTGCCGCACCAGCCAAATGGCGTTCAAGGCTTGCTCGATCTTATCGATCAGCGAATAGGTGGTGTAAAACAGTCCGGCGACGCCGACGACACCCAGCACGCCTATCTTGAGATTGTCCACGAAACCGATGATCGTGCCGGTCACTTCCTCGCCTTTTGGGCCCAGCGGCTCCAGCGCTTGGGCCAGGACCGGCTCAATTTGATGATGGACGCCGAACGCCTTGAGTACGGAAAACATCACGGCGAGAAACGGCACCAACGAGAGCAGTGTGGTGTAGACCAGGCCCGCGGCGCGGGCATCAAGCAGACGATGGCGAAACTCCAGTCCCACCGCAATGGCCAGACGCAGCGTCTGCACGAGCGTTCGTTGAAGGAAGGGAAGAGTCGCGAGATCGGTGGTCCAAAGGTCCTGTTTCAAAAATTGGATGATGCGTCCCACGCTTTCCATAGATCCTCGCAGGTGTAGGATTCTGGGCATTGTAATGGAGTCGTTAAGCTTGGGGAAGCCGTGCCGGCCCGTACGGCTCTCCGTTGACGCCACCGGTTGGATGAGTCATACAGGGACGCCGGGACGTTTGAGAGAAACCGAACTCAGCGTCGAGGGCCGGCCTTACGAAGGGAGGCCTCCATGTGGCGATTCAACGGTTCATTCCTCGGACGAGCCGAGGAGATCCTCATTCTTGCACTGCTCTGTGTCGGAACACCGGCGCAAGGGGCCGAGGCTCCCATTCTTCCCTTGTCCAAGATCGTTCTCTATTCCAGCGGGGTGGGCTATTTCCAGCATGATGGGACCGTGCAGGACCGCGCGCGACTGGATCTTCGTTTCAACGTGAACCAAATCAACGATCTACTCAAGAGTTTGGTCGTGCAGGACCTTGGCGGCGGAAAGGTTGCGTCGGTCACGTACAGTTCCCGAGATCCCGTTGCGAAAACTCTTGGAAGTTTCAGCATCAACTTGAACGGAAATCCGACCCTCGGGCAGCTTCTCACGCAAATGCGAGGTGAATCGGTGGAATTAGCCTCGCCTAATCCCATCGCCGGCACCTTGATCGGGGTGGAAAAGAAGCAAGAATCCGTTTCGGACGGCGGCCAGCGGCGCCTGATCGAGACGGAATATGTGAACCTTTTCACGGAGGACGGATTCCGATCGATTCCGCTGCCCTCGATTCAACGGATCACGCTGGTCGATGCGGCGTTGAACCGGGAAGTTCACACCGCGCTGGCGGTGTTGGCCATGAATCATGACACGCAGAAAAAGACTCTCTCTGTGATATTCGATGGAACGGGATCTCGCCAGGCGCGTATCGCATATCTCACGGAAACGCCGATCTGGAAGACCTCCTATAGATTGGTGCTCGATGACACCCGTCCTGCGTTTCTGCAAGGGTGGGCCATCGTCGAAAACACCACCGAGCATGATTGGACCGATGTGAATCTGTCGCTGGTATCCGGGCGGCCGATCTCGTTCATCATGGATCTCTACCAGCCGCTCTATCATCCGCGGCCCATCGTAGAACCGGACCTCTATGCCTCGCTGCGTCCGCAAATCTATGGCGAAGCGATGGACCAGGCAGCCCGCGTGGAGGAAAAAGCGGAGGGAGAGAAGCGAGAGGATCCGGTCAAGGACGGCAGGCGGAGGCTCGACTCCAAGAAACCGATGCGGGCCGGCGTTCCGCCGCCTGCGACCGGCGCGGCCTTTGCCGATGAAGCGAGGGCCATGTCCGAAGGCGTGGAGTCGGTCGCCGAAGGCCGGGAAGCCGGATCACTGTTCGAATACCGGCTTGGGTCGCCGGTCTCACTCGCCCGGCAGCAATCAGCAATGGTCCCAATTCTTGGGCAGGAGATTCAAGGCCGGAAGGTATCGATCTACAACCAAACAGTGAACGTCAAGCATCCGCTTCAGGGATACCGTCTCCAGAACTCATCGCCGCTCTATCTCATGCAGGGTCCCATTACGGTGTTTGATGGCGGCTCCTACGCCGGCGATGCCAGGATCGAAGACATTGCGCCCGGGCAGGGACGGCTCATCAGTTACGCGCTGGATCTGAAGATGGAAGTCGAGCCGAAGCTCGAAGGCGGGCAGCAAGAATTGGTCAGTGTGGCCATCAAGAAAGGCGCGCTGTGGGTGACTCGCCGCATGGTGGAAGATCGGACGTACCAGATCAGGAATCGGGATCAGAAGGAGCGGGCTCTCTTCATTGAGCATCCCTATCGTGCGGACTGGAAGCTGATCGAGCCGAAGGAAGCGGCCGAGCGCACGCGTGATGTCTATCGGTTTGCGGTTCCGGTTGAGCCGGGCGGGAGCGCCTCACTACGGGTAAAGGAATCCCTGCCGATTCAGGAATCGGTCCAGCTCATGGACAGCGGTGTGAATCAGATCCTGCTGTACCTTCAAGCCAAAGAGGTGAGTCAGAGAGTGAAGGAGGCGCTGCAGAAAGTCGTGATCCTCCGCAATAAGTTGGACGACACGCGCAGCCAGCGCGCCCGGCAGGAACAGCGGATCGCGGAGATCACCGCGGAGCATAGCCGCATTCGGGACAACATGCAGCGGCTCCAGCACAATTCCGAGCTCTATAACCGCTACGTCACGAAGCTCGATCAGCAGGAGACTGAACTGGAAAAAATCAGAAAGACGATCGACACCCTGAAGGGAACCGAAGAGGAGCAACGGCGGGAATTGCAGGCCTATCTCACGGCGCTCGACGTGAGCTGAATTGTGCATACACCCTACGTTTTTGAAGGGATGGATCAGACAGGAAAGAAGAAGTGACAGAACGTCATATGACATGCGGTTGACAGGACTGTTGCCGAGACGTAGCCTGTTGCCGTTTCCCCATATGAAAGGAATGGAAAGGAGGGGCGGATGAAATTGCCAGGCGGGTCATTGCGTCGACGATTCCTGTGCGGACTCGGTGCGATCCTCTTTCTTTCGGCCTGCGCTTCCCCGGCTGACCAGCGATCCATCGAGCCGGCCCCCGACAATGCCCCTCCCTTGTTCGGCGATCTTGGGACGCTGCACCATCCCATCTCCACTTCGTCGCCCAAGGCGCAGCAGTATTTCGATCAGGGATTACGGCTGGTGTTTGCGTTCAATCACGAGGAAGCGATCAATTCATTCAAAGAGGCGGCGCGTCTCGATCCCAAGGCGCCCATGCCTTACTGGGGTATCGCCTTGGCGCTTGGGCCGAACATTAACTTGCCGATGAGTCCCGAAGCCGGCAAGCATGCGTACGAGGCGATGCAAAAGGCCCGTGCGCTGGCTTCCAATGCCACTCCGGAAGAGCGGGCCTATATCGATGCGCTGGCCGTTCGCTACTCCGCCGAGCCCCAAGAAAACCGAGAGCAACTCGATGCCGCCTACGCCGAGGCGATGGGAAAGGTATGGGCCCGCTACCCGAACGATGCCGATGCCGGCGCGCTCTACGCTGAGGCCATGATGGACCAGCAGCCCTGGGACTATTGGACATCGGATGGGCAACCAAAGGGCAATGCCACCCAGATCGTCGCAACGCTCGAACGAACATTAGAGCTCAATCCCAACCACCCGGGGGCATGTCACTACTACATTCACGCCGTAGAGGCGTCATCGAACCCGGAACGGGCGCTGCCCTGCGCGAGACGATTGCCGGATTTGGCGCCCGGGGCGGGCCATCTGGTCCATATGCCCGGTCATATTTATCTGCGACTGGGTATGTATCAAGAAGCGGTAGAACGGAATGTTCATGCGGCCGCGGTGGATCATGATTATCTTGAGCATCGCAAACTCACCGGCGTCTATCCGGTCGGCTACTATCCGCATAACGTGCACTTTCTCTGGACGGCATTATCCATGGAAGGCCGGAGCAAGGAGGCGATGAAGACGGCTCATGATCTCCAGCAGCTTGTCCCGTGGGACATGGCGGTGAAAGTGCCGGCACTCGAGGATTTCGCGCCGACGGGCCTCTTCACATTGGTGCGGTTCGGCAAATGGGACGAGGTTCTCACGGTGTCCAAACCGCCGGCCGAATTGGCCTACACGAATGTGGTGTGGCACTATGCGCGCGGAATGGCCTTCGCGGCCACGAAACGACCGGATGAAGCACAGCAGGAACTGAAGGCATTGACGGGATTGGTCGGGTCAATTCCGGAGGATCGAGTCATGGGAGGAAGCCGCGTCGTCGATCTGGCAAAAATTGCGGAGGGAGTGCTGGCCGGCGAGATCGCGGCTCGTCAGGGGCGTTATGAGCAGGCGATTGAGACCCTCAAGGTTGCGGCGGAAGTGGAAGATCGGTTGCGATATTATGAACCGCCCCTCTGGCATATTCCCGTGCGCCATTCCTTGGGCGCAGTGTTGCTGCAAGCGGGCCGTCCGGCCGAGGCGGAGCAGGTCTATCGCGAAGATCTGATGCACCACCCGCATAATGGCTGGGCGCTGTTCGGCCTCAAGAAAAGCCTGGAAGCGGAACAGAAACAGGCGGAGGCCAAAGCGGTGGGGCAGGAATTCCAACAAGCCTGGGCGCGGGCCGATGTCCAATTGCCCGCCTCGCGGTTTTGAACGCCGGGGGGACGATTGCGCCGGCCGAACATACGGCCGGCGCCGTGAGAGGAAGTACGAGATGAAAGCTTGGGGTTATTTCACCGCGCATCAGGTGAGTGAGTTTGCGATCAAGGAGATGGAGGTGCCCGATCCGGCCGTCGGCGACGGCGATCTTCTGGTGCAGATTCACGCGGTATCCGTGAATCCGGTGGACTACAAAATCCGGCGAAGCCGCAGTTCGACGAGCGCACATCCTGTCATTTTGGGATGGGATGCAGTGGGCGAGGTCGTGAAGACAGGCGCGAAGGTCCGCGGTTTCCAACCGGGTGACCAGGTCTACTATGCGGGAGACCTCATGCGCGACGGGACCAATGCCGAACTTCATGCGGTGGATTATCGGTTGGCGGCCCGCAAGCCTGAGCGGTTGAACGTCACGGAGGCGGCCGCGCTGCCGTTGGTGTCGTTAACAGCTTGGGAGGCGCTGCTTGAAGAGCGTCAAAATACTTATCAAAAGAGCACGAAAGTCCTGATCATCGGAGGGGCCGGCGGAGTCGGGTCCATCGCGATCCAACTTCTCAAGGCAAAGACGAACGCCAAGGTCATCGCCACAGCCTCGCGACCGGAAACCAGGGCCTGGTGCGAAACCATGGGCGCCGATCTGGTGATCGATCATTCGAAAGGCCTGCCAGAAGAACTCAAACGGCACGACATCGCCGAGGTGGACACGGTGTTCGGCATCACCCATTCCCAGGACTATCTGGGGGTGCTGCCCGACATCATCCGGCCGTTTGGACGCTTCGTGCTGATCGACGATCCCGGCGTGGTGGACATCGCCAACTTCAAACGAAAATCGATCACGGTGAGCTGGGAGCTGATGTTCACCAAATCGTTGTTTGGATACAAGCCCGAGACGCAGGGGCAGATTTTGGGCGAGGTCGCCGGGCTGGCGGATGCGGGACGCCTGAAGCCCGTCGTCCGCACGGTTCTCACCGGTCTGTCGCCGGAGAATTTGCGAGCGGCCCACACGATGCTGGAATCTGCCACGACCATCGGGAAGATCGTGGTCGAGCGTCGATAACCCTCAGCATTCAGATCTTGCCTTCGGCAACAGGTGTTCAATGATCAGCCTGGCGTCGCTGATCGGATCGGTTGAAAAAGGCGCGGCATGCCGTTTCGTCACTGCGGTGCTCAATCGCTCGGCCGCTTCACGGACGGGAAGAGGGAAGGACGCATCCCGGTGTATCTGCCGGAGATGTTCCATCGCATCCCCGCTCCAGCGGCGGACATGAAGGCGGTCTAACCACCATTCAGTCGCCAATGCCACAGCACGACGCGCACAGACTCTGGCCCGTCCTTCATTAGCATCCTTCCACGCCGCCTCGGCGACCGCTAGTTCTTGTTCGATGAGCGCCGCTCGCTTCAAGGTCGAGCTCCCGTGCAGGGGTTACATTACGCACAGAGTATCTCACTGCGATCCATCGAAGAGAAGACCCCCGGATATGGCTCATGGGGGGCCATGGAACTGGACTAAACAATCGGCGTCGTGGGGAGGATGGTGGCCTACCTGGAACAGAAACGCGACACCGATGAGGCCGGCCTCGCTGACCGCACATCATAAACGCCAAAGCGCGCCACAGTGTCCGCCACCACCGGCGAAATCCCTCAATAGAGAACGGACGCATCAATCGTCATGGGACAGCGCGGCTCAGCGCGCCGGAATCTGGCTGCTATACTTTTCTTGGACGGCTTGTCAGAAGTGCCGGCCAAGGAGCCGTCCGTAGGGGTAAGGCAGCCGTGCATATTCCCACACATCTCATGGCGTCCTGGGTGGTCGGTCACCGACTGGGGGAGCGACGGGATCGGGTGTTGGTCGCGTGGGCCGGGGTCTTGGCCGATCTGGATGGACTGGCGATTCTGGCCGGGCCGGATGCCTATGGCCGTTGGCATCACGCCCTGACCCATGGTCTTGTTGCCGGACTGGTCATGGCGCTGCTCGTAGGCTGGTGGGCGAAGCACCGTTTCGCCGTATGGGCGCTCGCGTTTACCGCCTTCCATCTCCATCTTGTTTGCGATTTTCTCGGCAGCGGCGTTGAATGGCCGATTCAATATCTGTGGCCGCTTAGCGATACGTTCTATTACACGCCGTATGGCTGGGAGCTGGACGCATGGCAGAATTGGATAATCGGCGTCCTGCTCATACTGGTATGTGGACGCCTCGCCATCACGTCCGGTTTCTCGTTTGCCGAGACGTTTCTTACAAAAAGAGTTGATGCTCTCGTTGTACTCGCTCTTCGGCAACGTTTCGCCCCAAAGCGAGCAGATCCCGCCACGCCTTTTTCCTGTTCGACCATGCCGTGACGGTCATCCGCACCATCGATTATCACACCGCCGATCTCCGTCTCCATTCAAAACACCCCGAATTTCAGCGGGCTCGACCACGGGCTTCCCGTTGATTAGTGTCCGTCGTGGTGCTGCAATGAGCGAAGCATAGGTTGGTAACTGCAGAGGGTGATCATGAAAGAAATGGTGTGGCCGAGTCTGCTGTGCGCGCTCCTGGCGGGTTGTGTCGCGATCGGCAACGCCACCTTGGCCGATGAAAAAGCCATGGAGCGGATCACCGTCGGGGAGACGACCAAGGCGGACATCCTGACATTCCTGGGCCCCCCTGCCGAGCGACGCTCGATCGAGATCGGGGATGCGAGGAGAGAATCGTGGTCCTACAGTTATGCGTCCGCTACGATCAATCCGCTGGAGTACCTCTTGCTGTACGGCCTGTGGACCAACGGAATCGGATTATTCGACACCAGATATGATCTGTTTCTGTCGTTTGACTACAAGGGTGTCGTCAGCGGACTGTCGCTCCTCAAGACCTCCTACGACATGGGCAGCCCGGTCAGGTCAACCAGCGTGACCGGTGTCGCCGACAATACGATCGGTGTAGCCGGCCCGTCCGGTCGGACCGTGCGCTTCGTCGACAAGGTGGAGTATCGCGCTGACTAAAAGCAGGAAATGCTGCTTTTCTCTTTACGATACCGGGCTCCGGCAGATCGCAGGTCTTCAACCAAGGAGGATGCCATGAAACAGGCAAGTCTTTATCTCGGCTTTGTCATTTTGATTCTCAGCAGTATTGCCGCCTGTGACTCAAGCCAGACCGGAGGTGGGACCAAAAAAGCCGGAACAGCGGCCGATGCCCCTTTGTCAGCTCCGGCTGGTTCGGCCGCTCGAATGGAAAACGACGAGGGGGTCGGCCATTATCAGCAAGGTCATTGGGATGTGGCCATGGAGCATTTTCAGAAGGCCGTCAAAGCCGATCCTAATTCGCCCGTCGTGCATTACAACATCGCTCTGACCCAGGATAAGATGGGAAAACATGAGGACGCGACGAAGTCGTTCAAGAAGGCGCTCGAGTTAGCGCCGAACGACCCGACCATCAAGGATTCAGAGATCCTGAAGAAGCACGTCACCATGTAAAGAGTAAGCCGGTTCACTCGCGACTCAGGCTTGCACGCGACCCGACCTGCCGGAAATGGTTCGGCAGGAGCATGATGCAGTTCGGGTTGAATCCTTGCGCCTTCAAAGTGTCGATACTCCCCAGGATCTTGTCCTGTGCCAGGTCGATCACCGTGATGGACCCGTCGCTCATGCCTTCTAAATTGAGCAGGCTGTTTTGAACGAACAGGTAGCGCTCATCGGGTGACAGGACGCTATGGTGGGCGCCTGCCGCGGCGGGAATGGTCTTGAGAAACTTCGGCTGTCGCGGGTCGGTATTGTCGTACAGGTTGACGAATCCCGGCTTGGCGGTAGTGACGAACAGCCGGTCCCCTTTCGCGTTATAGAGCATTTCCAACGGCATCCCTTGTTGCCGTGCGGCGTAGTCGTCCACCTGATGGAATGCAAACGACTTGGTCGTCGCATCCCAGGTTCCCGTCCACAAGGTGCCTTCGAACATATTGGTAATGTGCACCACCGGCGGATCAGCGTTCGGAGCGAACATGATCTCGACCGGAGCGGCTTTGGCCGGAGACGGCTTCGATGACACCTTGTGCGTCGAAAGCACGGTTCCCGTACTGGCTTCCAACACCGTAACCGTGTCGCCTGCCTCCGCCATATCATCCGGCTTGATGGTGCTGGTGATGAGGACCCGGTCGATGCCGTTGTGAATCGCAATGCCGTGCGGGTATTGGATCAAAGCGGCCCCACCTTCCGGCGTGCGGACCGTTTTAGTCGGCCGATCGTTCACCGCATCTCCCATGATCACCGTGCTGGATCCCATACAGGTCAGGAACCAGGTCCGGTTGTCTTCCGACACCACCAGATCTTCCAAGACCTGGCAGTCTGGCACGGAAATGGCGCGCAGCCTGTAGGGGAACCGGGTGAGATCCACGACATGCAACAGGCTTTGACCCAAGGCCGTCACGTAGGCTTTGGTCTTATCGCGATTGAAAAAGATATGGTGCGCGACCAGATCGGGCGGAAGCGGAATCTCCATCAAAATCTTGCCGAAGTCCGAAGAGTCGGGATCGATGTCCATGATTGCGATCCCTTCGCGCCGGACGGACTGGTCCGGCTTGCTCTCATAATTGAGAAGGGCAAGCAGTTCTGCCGACACAGGAGCGGAGCAAGAGAGCAGCAGGACGGTCAAGCAAAGCAATCGGAAGGTGGCCATGGGAGTCTCCTTTCGAAGTGGGGGAGACAGAAAGGTACTCCTCCCCGGGAAATCACGCAACCGCTGTCGAAGATGAGCTGTCCAGCCGCCTCGGGAAATACGTGCATTTGATGCGGTTGCAAGCGGGACTTCTGGAGATGAATGACAAAGGCCTGCCGGCTTACAGATGCGGCCGGAGAGGACGTGCCGCATGATGGATTGTAAGGATGTGGATCTGCTCGTGGATCAGCCGATATACGATGCGGTATGAGCCATGGATTATCTCCTGATGGCTGGGTCTCCAATTCCAGGCACCATACGTCCCGATCGTGAAAATTGGGAGAGGCGATCAACCGCTGCGATCAGTTACCGCGTGACGTAGTTCCACCATTTGTGGAGAGTCTTGTGCGATGAATTGACGAATGGATCGCGAGTCGCTAATGGCTCGGGGCGTCCAGAGGAGAGGGGTTATCCGAGAAGTTGGCGTGTCGCGTCATCGTGGGAAACCGTCTCGCCTGTATTGGATTGCCGAAGACCTTCCTCGATTTTGACCAAAAAACAGAGGCGTTCAATGGCGTCTTCGAAGGTCGCGTTTTCCGGTAATTGCTCAAGAGCCTGAAGGATCCTTTGTTTGGCGGTCTGCATCTGTAACCTCCGCTTGTAGTGTATTTTGTAAGGCATAGGCCGTCAACTTCGATCTGAGCCCGCTAAAACTTAAGTGGCCGGCAATCGGCCAGGGCGCAAGACTCACCGCGCATCCGTTCCATCCACCAAATACTGCCTGCCCTCGCATGAGCATCATTTCTCCGCGTATGCTTCCTCCGGTACTGTACTAGTCTCCAGCCGGAAACAATACAGGCCTCCTTCTCTCGTTTCTTGTTTGCAATAGGTCATAACTTCGAAATCCTAACTCAAAACTCCCGGCAGCCTTCGCCGAGTCTGGCCGTCTTGTTCTCCTACGTGAACCTGAGTATGCTTCTAGCGTGGATTATTCACGGCGGTTCGTCGCGAAATCGCGCAGTCGCCAAGCGAGACAGACGCGCGGAGCCGTGAGGAAGGGAGGCATACTTGAAGCAGTATGTCGACCGACCAAGCCGCGAGCCCGCCTGCCTGGACGCGCTCGGATCGCGACCAGGCTTATCGTAGCGGCGAATCCGCGATTACAGCAGAAGCGTTCGTGAATAATGCGCGCTAGACAGGGTGGCATATGATCAGTCGGACCGCGGCTGCGATCGTTGTAGGATTCATCATACTCAGTGGAACTGCCTGTGGCAGCCCGGGGTGGACCAATCCGTCTAAATCAGGCTACCAGCGGTGGCAGGACCTACGAGAATGTCAGCGGGAGGCCAGTATTTTGTCCACTGGACCGAATGTTCAGTCAGACTTTGAGCCCGCGCTTCAACAATGTATGGTGTCTCAAGGTTATACTCGCGCCGAAAACTCTGCGGACAAGATTCAGTGACATGACGTGTGCACTGGATTCCCTGCGCTGAACCGCCCGGAGCAGCGACCTTCCTGACAGTTAAATAGAAGCGCTGTTCGTCTATCCATGGAACACGCTATCGGTGGCTGACATCGTGGAAGACGTGTCTCGGCGCGCCTGGGTCGGGCAGGCGAAACCGGCGAAGGCTCGGGTGCTCTATGATGCGATGAATGGTGACGGCCGGGCTGCGATGGTGCAGCGCAATGCCGTTGCACTAGCCACCGGTGATTCGTATGGATTGGATGGTGAAGATCTTCAACATTCGACAGCGGAGCATCGATCCCAGCGAATAGGACGATCTATGACAGGGCGAATCCTCTTCGTGGTGTATACGCTCAGGAGGGCGGAAGATGAGAAAGAAACGATCCGGATCATCAGCGCGAGGCAGGCGAGCCGAAAGGAGCGTGAAGCATATTCCCGATTCACAGATTGATTTTTCTGATATTCCTGAAGCCAGCGATGAACAATTAAAGCGCATGCGCCGGGTCGGCAGGCCTACGACCGGAATGGCCAAGCAGCTCATTGCCATTCGTCTGTCTCCGCGCCTCCTGGCAAGTTTGCGGAAAATGGCGGCCAAGCAGGGAAAGCCCTATCAGACACTGATCCATGAGCTTCTGGAGAAAGCGGCGCGCCATGCGGCATGAGTGCTGCTTTGCCGAATGTCTAAGCCGAACCCAGCACGCACCGGTGGCCGAATCGCCACCGTGTGGGCCACTGTGCGGTCGTTTGGCGCCATGGCGCAAGCCTCACCGCGCATCCGTTCAATCCACCGAACCCCTTCGGGCCGCGCATGGACGTCTATCACCGCATTAGCAGCTTCCCGTAACTTTACTGGTCCGGCCACCAGCAAACGATACAGGTCCCTTCCTTTTTCTCTTTTAGGTATTACTCATAACTCAGACCCCTTAACTCAAAACTGCCAGTGTGGGCTTCCCCCCGGCCTCGCGGTCTTGTTCTCCTACGTGAATCTGGGTATGCTTTAGCCCGCTGAGTGCCGGAACGGCGCCGGCCCACGCTTTCTACTGATCGGCATTGGAAAGTTGAATGCCCACGCCTGACAAAACGTTTTTGAGCGAACGCGACCTCTGCACCAAGTTCATCACGCCGGCGGTGGCGCAAGCGGGAGACGGAGCAGAGGCCTGATTGGTGGCTGACGCTGAGGAAGGCGCGTCTCGGCAAGCCGGGGCTGGGCGGGTGAGAATAATGCGCGCTTCGGTTGCGCCATGATGCGGTGAATTGTGACGGCCGTTTGAGCTTGATGTGTGCGCGAGTCCAACTCTAAAGCTGCGATGAAGCATCACAATGCCGTTGCACTCGCCGCCCTGTCGGCCACTGTGTCGGCAATTGGCGCCATGGCGGGAGCCTCACCGCGCATCCGTTACATCCACCGAAAACCATTTAACAGCATCGATTAACAGTTGCCGATCCACTTCTACGTGACCCAACAAATATCATGAGTAAGACAAATTATAACTGGAAGAGGTTCTGGTGCTCGCGAAGCGGGCACCTACCCTTGTCATCAGAAGGGTACCTTCTCGATCCTGAAGTTGTCCGAAATCAGGACCTTCACGGCATTGCCACATTCGAAATGATTAAGGACTTCAGATGTTTGGTGTTACTTGGCGAACCAGGCATGGGGAAGACGCACGCCGTTTCCAGCATAGTATCTGGTGGCCTACATACACTTGAGGAAAAAACGAGTAAGACAGTGTCTCAAGATCTTCGCTCCTATGGAAGTGAAGACAGGCTGGTCAAAGATTTGTTTCATAGTCAGAGTTTTGCGGAATGGAGAAATAGCGGTGAGTCATTGCAATTGTTTCTGGATAGCCTCGACGAATGCCTCATGAGGATCGACACGCTTTCTGCACTCCTTCTAAACGAGCTAAGGAAGTGTCCGGTTGATCGTCTCTTCCTGCGAATTGCCTGTAGGACGGCAGAGTGGCCTAATTCGTTGGAGAGTGGACTCAATGAACTATGGGGAGACAAACAGGTCGCGGCATACGAAATTGCGCCATTGAGAAAAAAGGATGTGGAAGAAGCTGCGAGAGAAAATGGACTGGATGTTCAGCAGTTCGTACATGAAGTGGAAAAGACAGGGATAGTGCCGTTCGCGACTAAACCGGTCACCCTTGAATTTCTGGTCAAGCAGTCACGAAGGCAAGGCCGGCTGGCATTCACTCAAGCTGAGCTATATGAACAGGGTTGTCGGTTTCTTTGTGAGGAGCCTAGCGACAATCGCCGCGAAACAAAGTTGAAACCCGTCTACTCTGTCGACCAGCGAATGGCGGTAGCGGCACGAGTGGCAGCGGTAACAAGCTTTTCCAATCGCTATGCAGTTTGGACAGGCAGGGAACAAGAAAACGTGACAGATGACGATGTAGCGATTTTGGAGTTATGCGGGGGAAAAGAGACTGCTAGAGAAGAGGCGTTTAAGGTCAATGAAGAATCAATAACTGAGGCAATAGGAACAGGTCTGTTCTCCTCAAGAGGGCCATACCGTATGGGATGGGCGCACCAAACCTATGCAGAATTCCTTGCCGCTCGGTATCTCATGGACAAGCAACTGCCTTTCGACCAATTAAAGATGTTGCTGATTCATTCAGGTGACCCTCAAGGAAAAATCATTCCTCAATTACAGGAAGTCGCGGCATGGTTAGCAGAGATGTCGGCTGCCGTATTTGATCATATTATTCAAACTGAGCCGGATTTGCTACTCAGAAGTCCTGTTGCGACTGCGCATGTTGAGAATCGATCCAAACTCGTGAAAGCGTTACTCGTCTCTTGCGAAAAGGAAATCTTTCATCCGCGAGACGTTGCAACGGCATTTCGATACAAAAAACTCGCGCACCCCGCGTTGTCTGGCGAATTAAGACCATACCTTGTAGACAAGTCAAAGAATCCGCTTGCAAGGTATCTAGCCATTGAGATAGCAGAGGGATGTGAGCAGCGCGATCTGCAGAAGGAACTTTTAGCGATTGCTCTGGACCAAGAACAAATGACGGATATCAGAAAGAATGCTGCCTATGCCATTAAGAAAATTGGCGATGAGTCAACAAACAACGCTCTGCTGCCATTAGCTCTTGGTGAGGCAGGGGATGATCCGGATGATGAATTAAAAGGCTGTGGTTTGAGGGCTGTATGGCCAGGCGGAATCAGCGCCGAACGACTATTTACCTGTCTCACTGCTCCCAAGAGAGATAGCTTCATAGGAGCGTATCGTGCCTTTTTGTATTATGAACTCGCTGAGGGCCTGAAGCCAGCAGATTTACTGCCTGCATTGAAATGGGTGGCTAAGTTACAACGTCAAGAAGGCGAGTTGCGACGTGAGTTTGAGCGTGCCGTTGGACAGATCATGAGGGCAGCTTGGGAACAGATGGAAGTGCCTGGTGTGGCAGAGGCATTCGGTCTAGCAGCGTTTTCGAGGTTGAAACACTACGAGGAAGTATTCGCAGGTCGTTTTGGCAACCTCTCCGAAACCATAGTCATGAGTGATGATGTCAAGCGACAAAAAGTTGTCGATGCTCTGCTACCTCATCTTACAAGTCCTCAACTTGACGTGGCATGCCTTACAGCTACAGGTGATTCACTAGTCCAGGGACGAGATTTCTATTGGATGATGGAAAGACTTCGTTCCGAGAACGACCAACATATCCAACGAGTGATTGCGCGACTAATACACTTTATCTTTGATCGATCGAAGCAAAATCATTTTGATGCGGTATATTCCACTGCTCAGATTGTTCCAATTCTTGCAGAGGAGTTCGTCTGGCTGCTGAAACCTACCATTCTGCGCTCTCCAGAAGCTGAAGAGATGAAGAACCTCTATCGCCACCGTGAAGAGATACTGCGAAGGCGACCTGAACGAGCGGTATTGGAACCCGCTCCCGCAGAACAGGTTCGAAAAATGCTTGATGAGTTCGAATTAGGCCACTCCTCTGCATGGTGGCGTCTAAATCGAGAGCTCACATTGACGCCCACAAGTACTCATGACGGTGACGAACTAGAGCCTGATATCACTGCCTTGCCCGGATGGGCTGCCGCTGATATGGAGACGAGAAAGAGAATAGTGTCGGCGGCGAAGAAATATATAGAGATCGAGGATCCCCGTACCACGCATTGGCTCGGCACGAATACGTTCTATCGACCAGCATTTGCTGGATATCGAGCATTGATGCTTCTTGTGATAATGGATCTAGATTTTACCTCTACCATCGCGGCGGAGTCGTGGCGAAAGTGGGCGCCAGTTATTTTGGCTTACCCCAGCTCAGCGCTTGGAGAGAAGGAGCATATTCATCTCGGTTTGGTGAAAATGGCATATATCTCCTGCCCCGAGACGGTCATCCAAACATTGTTGCTCCTTATTGATGTACAGAACCGAGACCATGGTGATGTGTTTGTTATCCGGAAAATGGATGAGTGTTGGGATGGCAGATTGTGTTCAGCTCTTGCAGCCAAATTGACTGACCATAATCTTAAGCCTAGGTGCGTGGCTCAGTTACTGAAGGATCTCATTGGACGGGGTATTCCTGAGGCTAGATTATTCGCAGAGGGATTACTCACTCCTCCTATTGCATCAAGTGGAGAACTGAGGGAGAAATCGCTTGCGGCAATGCGGGTGCTTCTGACAGAAGCGAAAGATGCGGGTTGGCCAGTCATTTGGCCCATTCTTCAACAGGACCCAGTCTTCGGTAAGGAGGCAGTGTCATCAATTGATTCATATTCGAATAAGAACGGCACTTGGTCTACTCTTGAAGAAGTGAAGTTGGCGGATCTCTACATCTGGCTTGCTCGTCAGTTCCCTCATTCAACCGATCCAGAACGCGGTGGCGCACATTGGGTTGGACCAAATGAACGGGCAAGAAACCTACGAGACGCGGTCCTAAATACCTTGAAGCTTAAAGGTACGTTTAGAGCTTGTGAAGCCATCAGGCGGATCAGAAGTGAGCTTCCGGAACTCGATTGGCTAAAGTGGGTTCAAGCGGATGCCGAGTTGCAGGCAAGACGTGACAGCTGGAACCCACCTCAGCCAGAACATCTCCTGGCTATCTTTAGAAATTCTCAAAGTCGGATTATTCAAAGCGGTGATCATCTTTTGCAGGTAATCAAAGAGTCCTTGAATCGACTCGCGGCAAAATTACATGGCGAGACACCATCTGTTCAATTCCTTTGGATCCCCACGAAACCAGGAAACATCAGGCCTCGAGACGAGTCTGCTTTCTCAGATTTTGTGAAACTGCACCTTGACGAGGATCTTAAAAGTAAACAAATCATTGTGAATCGCGAGGTGCAGATTCATATAAAGGAGAAGACAGACATTCATATTGATACCTTCGTGCGATGCCGCGATAGTGAGCTTGTTAATCGCATATCCGTGATAATTGAAGTGAAAGGATCCTGGCATCGAGAGTTACAAAATGCTATGAGGACACAACTGACCGAACAGTACCTAAGAAACAATTATTGTCAGCACGGACTTTACTTGGTGGGTTGGTTTAATTGTGACGAATGGGATGAAAAAGACTATCGCAAACGAGACGCCCCAAAATTGACTCTCGACGAGGCCAAGGAGAAATTTGCGGCCCAGGCGGTCGCTTTGTCTCGTGATGGTATTCATATCGAAGCGTTCGTCCTGGACACGTCTTTTGACTGACGCTTTAGTTATATGATTTTCCACCTTATTGCGCCAAAGAGAGGAGGAAGAAAGCCATCATGCTTCCGGTTCTCCTCTTATGCTTCATCCTGCCGGTTGCATCCTCTGCCCAGTACGTCGGCGATCTCAGTTCGATTCCGTTCAGCAGCAATGCCATCGGCAATCCTTTTAATTCAGGCGGCTCGTGGAGCGTGATTCCTCCCCGGAACCAGGGCGGCGGGCGTGCCAGCCCGACCAGCCCTTATACCTGGTCCAATCCTTTAGCCATCGGTCCTCTGCAGGCCTTCGAAGGCGGCGGCCAATTTCGGAACATCAGTCCTTTGAATCAGAGCCAGACCGGTCCTCGACTTGGCCCATATGGCATCACGCTTCCTCCAGGCCATCCGCTGGGTATGGGGTAAATGCTGTCTGGGAGCTGTGGATGCCGTTTGGTGTCTGATCATCAGTGCAGGGATCTGTTTTGCCTTTGTATTCTATTATCGTTAATTTCCATGACAGGGAACTTGCCAGGAATAGTGTGCAATCAACTGCCCGGCATCGAGGACAGTCATGTCGCTGCTCCGACTGGCCCGCGACAGTAAAATAAAAAGGCGGCTTCTGGGGTCTTATGATTTGCTCAATAGTCAGGTGGATGATGGTCCGCTTGCATCCCAATGACAATCGAAATGGTCCGGACGTGGACGTGCCAAGAATGAAACAATGGTGTCGAGCAGCTCTATTGAATGCAATATTACTTCGTGTCAGCATCTGAGCGGAGGATTTCGGCCTCGAATTCGAAATAAGTTTTACAAGCATCTCGGTGCGCGCGGCTGATTAGCTTTTTCACAAGGAGGCCATCATGCGGCTCCTGGTTCTCCTCTTCTTTCTGATCCTGCCGGTTGCATGCTTTGCCCAGTATGTCGGCGATCTCAGTCCGAATCCGTTTAGCAACTCCATCGGCAATCCCTTCAATTCGGGCGGCCCGTGGAGCGTGATTCCTCCCCGGAACCAGGGCGGCGGGCGTGCCAGTCCGAGCAGTCCTTATACCTGGTCCAATCCCTTAGCTATCGGTCCTCCCCAGCCTTTTGAAGGCGGCGGCCAATTTCGGAGCGTCAGTCCTTTGAATCAAAGCCAGACGACTCCTTTGAATCAGAGCCAGGCAGGTCCTCGCCTCGGGCCATACGGCATCACGCTTCCTCCAGGCCATCCGCTGGGCATGCGGTAGGTATGAACTGCCCGATAGGGGAATAAAGATTGGACCCCTCGTGAAACGACGTGCCAGGTGGGCTTGGGCAATCACGCAGATCTGATTCTCGTGCAGCGGCGGCTCCGGATGGGGGGCCGCCGTTGTGCTGGGCGCCGGGGCCAAAGGCGACGATCCGCTGGAAGGGGCCCGCGTGGCCGGCCAGGCGGCCAAGTCGGACATCGTGTCGGAGACGCAGACCATTCGGATCGGACATCTGCCCGCCGCCCACACGCGGATTCACGCGGACGGCAAGATTATGATGGATCTGACATGGATCGCGCACCGCGGGTTTGTCTACCAGATCGCCGGTCTTGCATCGACAAAGCGCTTCGAGGCGCTCGAATCGACCTTCGCCGCTGTCGCACAGAGTTTCTCGCAAGCGGAACGGAGCGGAATCAATGAAGAGCGCATTCGTCTGGTGAAGGCGCGCGCCGGAGAAACCGTCGCGGCATTGGCCGTTCGGTCGAACTCGATCTGGACGAAGGATGAGGTATTGGTTGCGAACGGCTTGGCATCCGACGCAACGTTGAACGAGGGCCAAGTATTTAAGATTGCTGTTCTCGAACCGTATATTTCAAGCCCTCGTCCCTGACCTCGCTTTTGAAAGACCTCCCGATACAGGCTGTTCCAGAACTCATGCCAGGCGTCGGCGGCTTGTCTTGCGCCTGCTGCAACCTGCGCAAGCCGCATACAGGAGTCCCTCCAGCGCTTTGACGAAATGCTTGCAGACGTAATGGTTCTGGCGGAAGAAGGTCTGCAATTGTTGCCGGGGATGGGATGTCAGTTCCGCCATTAACTGATTCAACGATGGAGAGGCGGTCGCCGCCGTTGTCATGACTCGTGCCTCTTGTTACGGTGATAGAGCTTACCGTCGGCTGACTTGACCATGGTCCGGCTGTCGTAGGCAAGTCGTCAGTAAGCGATGAGCCTCTCCCACGCAGCGGAAAGATCCAGTTGAGCGGCCAGTGAGGAAATAGTCTGCAATTCCGATCGGGTCGGTTGTCGCAGAGCAAGAACCTCTTGGGCATCGATGAAGTCCTGTGGACCACCGGCATACAGTTTGAGCAAAATCAGCGATTGCCAGGAAACGACAGGAACCATACAACCGAGGATCTCCAGAGATTCAATCTGATTTCCGAAGATTACCGATGTCCATGGAGAGGGAAGCAGCACCAGTTGAACCGGGACTGAGCGATCGTCGCCCACAATACTGGTTCTGAAGACGCCTCGCAGTGGGTCATCGGTATCACCTGCTTGGAAATCGGCCTGGAGATGGCGTGAAAGAGACAGAGGGTCGGCAGAGCCGAGCGCCAGAGCAAAATCAAGATCGCGAGTCGCCCGTGGAGCGCCCCAGGCGGAAACGGCAAACCCGCCGATCAATGCATACCGTTCCAACAGATGACGGGCTCGTGCGTCATCAAGCCGGCGAATGATTTCTGCTAGCGCTTGAGCGAACACGCGCGCTGAAACTCATAGCAGATATCTGAGAGTTCGAGGGCGAGCAATACTCGCTCTGCGGGAGTCATGTTCCGGGCTCCAGTCAATTTGTCTTGGCGCAAACGTTCGCTTAGTGCGCTCGTACGTCGCTGACCGAAACGAGGTGAGAAATCAGCAACCGGCCGTACCATACGGGCATTGTACACGAGTCATTGGAGCCATACCAGAAGCCTGGACGCCGGATGCGGCCGGTTGGGATCTCAAAATGAGGCCCCGACATCAAAATCATGCCGGAGATTCCATTGCGTTCGTATTCCCGGCTGGCTAGACTGCATTCGAGAGCTGATTGCTGCGACGCCTACACCGCGCCCGGCATAAGCCTTACAGAATGAGAAGTCGAAAGGAGTCACGCAATGGCCGAGCATAAGATCACGCTGGAATGGCAACGGGCATCGGACACCTTCACCTACGACACGTACAACCGAGATCATGTGTGGATCTTCGAGGGAGGATCAAAGATCACGGCGTCCGCGGCGGCTGCGTACCGCGGAGACCCCGCTCTCGCGAATCCGGAAGAAGCGTTTGTCGCCGCGTTGTCGAGCTGCCATATGCTGACGTTCCTCGCGGTGGCGGCGAAGCGGAAGTTCGTGGTGGATCGCTACACCGACCGGGCGGTCGGGGTCTTGGAAAAGAACGCGGAGGGGAAGCTCGCCGTCACCCGCGTGCGATTGCATCCGTCGATCACATTCAGCGGGCCCGCGACTCCCACGTCCGAGCAATTGACCGCGCTCCACGAGGACGCCCACAAGGGGTGCTTCATCGCGAACTCGGTGACCACGGACGTGACGGTCGAAGCGGCATGACGGACCAGACAAGCGAGGGCTCAGCCTATCGCGGGCCGGCCTTCTTTTCGTACGGCTTTCGGCCGTTCTTTTTCGGGGCGGCGCTGTTTGCCGGCGTGGCGGTGCCGGCCTGGATCCTCCTGCTCATTCAAGCCGGCGACTCGGCCTTGTTCCATACAGGCCGGCAATGGCATGTGCATGAAATGATCTTCGGGTTCCTGCCCGCGGTCGTCACCGGCTTTCTACTTACCGCGATTCCGAATTGGACCGATCGTCCACCGATCAGGGGTAGGGAACTCATTTTGTTGAGCGGCCTCTGGTTGGCCGGGCGTCTCGCCATCGTTGTTCCCTGGCCGTTGCCGGTTCTATCCGCTGTTGTGGACGCGGCGTTTCTCGTTGCGCTCGCGGGGCTGGTTTGGCGGGAAATTGCGACCGCGAAAAGTTGGGGTCATGCGCCGATCGGAGGCATCATCAGTTTGTATGCCGCAGCCAACATTGTCTTCCATGTGCTGGCGCGGACCGGCGGGGAGACGGCCCCGGCTGAGCGAGCGGCACTGTCGTTGGTCATGATGCTCCTCGCGGTAATCGGTGGCCGCATCACGCCGAACTTTACACGTGAATTTTTGATGGGGCAGCGCCTCATGAAGCAACCGGCACGCTTCTCGCGATTCGACGGCCTGTCGATCGCTCTTGTCGGTATCGCCGCTCTGGGCTGGATTATCGCGCCTGAGGGAACGGGAACAGGATGGCTCTTGCTCGCAGCCGGTATCATAAATTTGGCCCGACTCTCACGCTGGTACGGGTGGCTGACCTGGCGTGAGCCGTTGGTGCTGATGCTCCATGTCGGGTACGGATGGCTCGCGATCTCATTGATCGTGCTGGGAGCCGCAACGCTTGGAGTCGGTTTACAGCCGGCGGATGCGATTCATGCGCTGACCACAGGCGCGGTAGGCGCGATGACCCTGGCGGTGATGACAAGGGCCAGTCTTGGCCATACCGGACGCGAGCGGCATGCCGGTCCGGCGACCGTGGCGCTGTACACGCTGGTCAACATCGGCGCGCTCCTGCGCGTATTCGGTCCGGCGACCGATCTCCCGATTCATCTCATGCTCGGCGTGGCCGCCGTCTGCTGGAGCGGCGCCTATCTGCTGTTTGCCGCGATCTATGGGCCGTTTCTGTTTCGACCGAGTCTCGATGAGTGAGGGTAGGGGCGCCGTTCATTGCACGGAATCACGGGCGCTCCACATTGACAGTAGGTGTCTGAATACGTACGCTGTCTTCGTTGCACGCTTAATTGAGCGATCGGATTGATGGATAGAAAATGAAAGACTTGTTCATGCACCCAACGTTCCGCTCGGGCAGATCTGAGGACGCTCAGGCCTGTGGGACGATCTTTCATGAGGCCTTCAAATGTATAGCCGAGCAACATAACTTTCCTGTCGACTTCCCCGAACTTGAAGCAGCGATCGGCCTCCTGACGATGATTCTTTCTCGGGATGATGTGTACTCCGTCATCGCGGAGACGGACGAGACTATTATCGGAAGTAATTTCCTGTGGGAAAGCGATGCAATTGCCGGGGTAGGGCCGATTACGCTCAAGCCGTCGGTGCAGAACGGCTCGATCGGCCGCCAATTGATGGAGCGCGTCCTGGATCGTGCCCGCGCCAAGCGGTTTGTCGGGGTGCGTTTGGTTCAGAGCGCGTATCACAACCGCTCGCTTTCTCTTTATACCAAGCTGGGATTCGATGCGCGCGAACCGCTCTCGGTGATGCAGGGGCCCGCGGTGCAACTCAAACTTCCCGGCTATGACGTCCGACCGGCGAAAGAAAGCGACCTTGATGCCTGCAATCGCTTGTGTTTCCAAGTGCACGGGGCGGACCGAGGGCGCGAATTGCTCGGCGCGATTACGCAAGGGAGCGCCATGCTGGTCGAACATCGCGGCGCCGTCACGGGCTATGCGACCTTGATTGGATTTTTCGGACACGCCGTCGGCCGGACGAATGAAGAACTGAAAGCCCTGATTGGAGCGGCGCCGGCATTCCAGGGACCGGGCTTTCTGCTTCCCACGCGCAACGGTGAATTGTTCCGCTGGTGTCTGAAGCACGGATTGCGCGTCGTCTATCCGACGACGTTGATGAGCCTTGGTCTGTACCAGGAGCCGTCCGGCTCGTTCCTTCCTTCGATTCTGTACTGACTCAACCCGGACCTGGCGCGATGAACCCAACCACCGCACCGCGTAATCTTGTGGTCTGTTGCGACGGCACCGGCAATATCTGGGGAAATGATCGCGACACGAATGTCGTCAAATTGACGCGGCTTCTCATCAACGATCACCGGCAAATCCTGTTTTACGATCCGGGGGTCGGGACCAACGACACCTATCCATCAATCGGATACTGGAGCCGGTTTACGACCCGCGCGAAAGAACTCATGGCCCTGGCCGACGGCGGCGGCATCTATGAAAACATCGGACAGGCCTATGAATTTTTAGTCGAGCATTACCAACCCGGTGATCGCCTGTTCTTTTTTGGGTTTTCCCGCGGCGCCTTTGCGGCCCGCTGTGTCGCGGGGATGGTGAATCTGTTCGGCATCGTGCGCCGCGGCACGGAAGCGATGATTCCCACGCTGACCCGGATTTATTTTGAGCCGACCCATGTGCAAGGGCGCACCGGGAAGACGCGCAATCAGTATGGGGATGATATCAGGGAGGTCTTCGCGCTCGATGGCCGCGATGCGCGGATCTATTTTCTGGGCGTATGGGATACCGTGTCCACGGTAGGAGGCTTGTCAAAGCAAAGCATTACCAGTTCTGCCACCGTGACGGGAAAGCGGTATGACCATGTCCGTCACGCCGTGTCGCTCCAGGAATACCGGCATACCTATATCCCGCGGCTGTTCGAAGACGAGGACGTCTATTTTGACCAGGGGGACAGATCCCTCAAGCAAGTGTGGTTTGCCGGCGTGCACAGTGATGTCGGGGGCTCCTATGCACAGCACGGGTTATCGGACTGTAGCCTCCAATGGATGGTGGAAGAGGCGATGGCCAAGGGATTACGGTGCGATCCCGTCCGAGTACAAGCGATCCATCCCGACCCGTTGGGGCTGGCGCACGATGAAGTCTTTTCGCACCCTACGTGGGCATTGAGCGGGCTGCAAACGCGCTTCGTTCCTGACGGAGCGATCCGGCATGAGTCGGTGATGGTCCGGCAACAGGCGAAGGAGCGGGACCGGCAACCGGCGAGGGTCTGGCGGCCGTTGCGCGAGAATTTCCGTGCGCTCGGTTGCATCATTGGCGCAATCGGCCTATGTGTGGTGATCTTCAAGCTGGATCAGTGGGCTTGTCTGGGACAGGACTGCGGAGAGTTTAATTGGAGTATTCTATCGGCCCTGTTCAAGGGAAGGCCCATTGCAGAAGTGTGGGACTCCGTCGATAGGCTGACGCTATGGCTCCGGTACATCGTCGATTATGTCTTCATCGGGGTCTATGCATCGGCCTTGTGCTGGTTGGCGATTTACGCAAGGCGCGGGCTGGCGGATCGAAGTCGCAGTGTAAAGGTGCATACCGTTGCCTATTGGGCGGGCCTGGTTTCGCTGTGGATGCTGATAACGAGCGATATGCTGGAGAATGCCCTGACCCTGTTTCTTTTGAGAAAGCCTTCCGGAACACAGGCCTCCTATGCGACGACGACATGGATCCTGGCCGGTTTCACAATGATAAAGCTCATGGCTCTTATCACGATCGCCGGATTGCTCTCTTGGCTGGCCCTCTACCTGCTGACCCACAAGAAACAGGATCTTCGTCATGCGCTCCCTTGAACTAAAGATTCCTCCGCCCGCGGTGGGCTTCATCGTCGGCGGCCTTATGTGGCTAGCCAAGCGGGCGGCTCCGGCGTTGACCGTCGAGTTTACGGGACGCCAGGCTGTGGCGATCCTCTTTGTGATTGCCGGGGCGATGATCATCGGACTCGGCGTCGTCGCATTCAGCCGCGCCAAGACCACGGTGAATCCCTTGAAGCCGGACAGTGCCTCATCGTTGGTGGTGACCGGCATCTATGGAGTGACCCGCAATCCCATGTATCTGGGGCTTTTCGTGATCTTGATCGGATGGGCGATCTTCTTATCGAATGCGCTCGGCTTTGTGTGCCTGGCGCTGTTCATTCTCTACATGAACCGGTTTCAGATTGAACCGGAAGAACGGGCGCTCGCCTCTCTGTTTGGAAAAGAGTTCGCAGCCTATCGTTCGCGCGTGCGGAGATGGCTGTAATCGACTAAGGATCAGGCGCATGAACTCAGAGCCGAGACAACCGGGACGAGCGATGCCGGGGCCGCTCACCGGGTATCTTGCGGAAGACCATCGCCGGCTTGATGCGCTGTTTCAATCGGCCGCGGCAGACCCACATCACATCGATCGAGCAGGCTATGAACAATTTCGAGCCGGTTTGCTTCGGCATATCGGGATGGAAGAAAAGATCCTGCTGCCTGCGGCCCAGCGACTGAACGGCGGAACACCGCTCTCGATGGCGGCGAAGCTCCGGCTTGATCATGGAGCCCTTGCGGCATTGCTGATGCCGACTCCCACATCCGCGGTCATCAAGACGATTCATGGCATTCTCGCGGACCACAACGCCGTGGAGGAAGGGGCTGGCGGGCTCTACGAATTGTGTGATGGATTGGCAGGGAAGGAAGCGGAGCAATTGCTGGCTGCACTCCTGGCTGCGCCGGGAGTAACCGTCATGCCGCACAATGACAGCCCGGCCGTCATGAACACCGTACGGCGGACATTGGAGCGAGCCGGCTATGCAGCCTTGCTCTGATCGTTGTTGGATTGGAAGTGCTAGGATAGGGCATGGCTACGGAGAGCAAACCGATCAACCCAGCGGGAAAAAATCGTGCTGGAAAAGGCGCGAGCCGGTGAAATCATCGCCGCGTTGAAGATCGTGGAAACCGACGTCCGCCGAGCGAAGGCGGCCCATGCTCTCAGCCGCATCGGCACGCCGGTCAGGTTCAATATGCCGTTCGAGTTAGGTCTCGCCTGCGTGCCAAGCTGCTGCGACCTGCCTCGCCGTCGAACGCTCGTTTATCCTGCCGTAGGCCCTGGTCGTAAACGAACGACCGCCGGTGAGTCTGTCCTTTTACAATCGGCTATCGATCAGAAACTATTCGCTCTCGGTGTTCTGTAGTATACTCGCCGAATTGATGAGACTCTTTCGCGTGAGGTATGAGTTGTGATGAACGAGCGCATGCCGGCTCCATCCACCCGCCCGCTTCGCATTGCGCTGATCGGCGCCGGGCGCCATGCTCAACATCATGCTCAGGCCATCCTCCGTTGTTCCCATGTCGAATTGATCGCCGTGGCAGATCCCTCGGAGGTTGCTACCACGGCCATGCGGATTATTGCCCCGGATGTCAAAGAGTACAGAACGCCTGAAGAACTCTTGGCGTCGGAGCGACCCGATGTCGTGCATATCTGCACGCCTCCTGCATCGCACGCTCCACTGGCTCGTCTGGCTCTTGACGCCGGTTGTCATATCTATGTGGAGAAGCCCTTTACCGAGCGGGTCGATGACGCGCGACAGATTCTCGACGAGGCGCGCGCCAAGGATCTGCGGGTCTGTGCCGGCCATCAACTCATCTTTGAGCCGCCCACCGCGGTGCTGAAGCAGTATTTGCCTTCGATCGGCAAGGTCGCGCACGTGGAAAGCTATTTCTCGTTCCGCACAGTCCGCCACGCGCCTGGTGGGCGCACGGTGTTGCGCGCCGATCACCAATTGCTCGATATCCTGCCGCATCCCGTCTATCTCTTATTGCTCGTGTTGGAACAAGCGGGGGAAGGGGCGGTGGAGTTGGTGTCACTCGAAGTGAGCCAGGCGGGCACGGTTCACGCGCTCGTGCGCCGGGGCGGAGTCACTGGGACGCTCGTGGTGACCTTGGAAGGTCGTCCAGTCGAAAGCTATGTGCGCGTGGTCGGCCGGAACGGATCAATCTTTGCCGACTACGTCCGCAGCACCACGCAACGGGCCATCGGTCCCGGCTCCTCGGGCATTGACAAGCTATTCGCGCCCTATCGACAGGCCCGGCAATTGTTGGCCGGGACGACAGTTGCGATGGCCCGCCGTTTCCTGAAGCAACAACGCAGCTATCCCGGCTTGGCGGAGCTCTTCACCGCTTTCTATGAATCCATCCGTACCGGTGCTCCATCCCCGCTGTCGCCTGAGAGTTTGCTGGAGACGGTACGGATCTGTGAGCGGGTCGCGCTGATCCTGCGTGACAAGGAGGCGAAGGCGCTGATTGCCGCCGCGCCGAGGCCGGTGGACAGCCGAGGCGTACTCGTGACCGGCGGCACAGGATTGTTGGGAAAAGAAATCGTGCGCGCCCTGCTGGCCCGCGGGCGCCCCGTGCGCGTGGCGGCTCGCCGGGAGCCCTCGCCGTGGGAACGGATTGCCGGAGCGGAGTATGTCGTGGCGAATGTGGCGTCGGGAGCCGGCTCGCATCTGTTTAAAGGAGTCGACACGGTGATTCATGCGGCGGCGGAAACCGCCGGCGGCTGGGATGAGCATCAGCGCAATTCGTTGGATGCGACGGAACAAATCGTGCGGGGAGCCGCGGCCGCCGGCATTAGGCACCTCATCCACGTCAGCAGCCTGGCGGTCTTGGCGAAAGGCGGCAGCGAGCCGATCGGGGACAATCATCCGCTCGAGCCGGACAGCAAGGGGTCAGGACCGTACGTGTGGGGCAAGCTGGAGTCCGAACGGCTTGCCGTCCAATTGGGAAAGGATCTCGGCCTTTCGGTCAAGGTGGTCCGACCAGGGGCGCTGGTGGATTATCGCGATTTCGATCCGCCCGGTCGTCTCGGAAAGCGGTTGGGCAACGTCTTCGTCGCCGTCGGTTCGCCGGACGACCAGCTCGGCGTGGTGGATGTCGCTTTCTCCGGCCGGTTTCTGGCATGGATGGCTGACGCATGGGACAATGTGCCAAGCCCGTTGAATCTGCTCGACCCGGTGCCTCCGACCAAGCGCGAGCTCTTGGGGCATCTCCGTAAAGCGAACCCCGACCTGTCGGTAATCTGGTTGCCGACAGTAGTGCTCGTGCCGCTGTCGTGGGTGGCGACCTTCGCGCAAAAGGTGCTGCGTCCTGGGAAGCCTGTCATCAATGTGGCCAAAGTCTTCTCGACACAGGAATACGACACGGCGGCCATCGGGCGGCTCGCGCCGCTGGTTGACCGTCCATTGGATAAGCCCATGTAGATCTCGTGCCGCGTTTTGTCGATGCCGTATGGCCCGTCGCTCATGCGCCGAATCTCCGGAAGCATTGCAGGTTGAGCTTCCATCGAGTATTCTAATTCCGGTAGATCACGATGAGGGCCATGCCGACGGTCGCTCACGTTCGGTGACTCGCTCGCAACCGAAACACCTACCTGATTACGTCTGACGAAGAATCAACCATACCGAAAAGGTTTTGCCGAGGCTGCGTCGGGGGCGCCGCCGGCGCGCCTTGGAATGACAGGACCCGAGAAGGACCGGTGTGCTCATGATTGACAAGGCAGCGAACGACACATTATCCCGTGAAGTGCTCCGCCGGCGGACGTTCGCGATTATTTCACATCCGGATGCCGGGAAAACCACGCTGACCGAGAAGCTCCTGCTGTATGCGGGGGCGCTTCATCTGGCCGGCGCGGTGCAGGCTCGCTCACACCAACGGCGGGCGACATCGGACTGGATGGAATTGGAGCAGGCACGCGGGATTTCTATCACCTCCACCATGCTCCAGTTCGGCTATCAGGGCATGCTGGTGAATTTGCTCGATACGCCGGGCCACCAGGACTTCAGCGAAGATACCTATCGCACGCTCATGGCCGTGGATAGCGCGGTCATGGTACTGGACGGCGCGAAAGGAATCGAGCCGCAGACCAAGAAATTGTTCACCGTCTGCCGGCGGCGGGGCATTCCGATCTTGACGTTCATCAATAAGATGGATCAACCGGGACGCCATCCATTCGACCTGCTGGATGAGATTGAACAGACGTTGGGCATGACGGCGGTGCCCTTCAATTGGCCCATCGGAGAAGGAGCCGGTTTTCGGGGGCTCTATGATCTTCGCGAGCGGCACGTGCTGTTTTTTCAGCGGACGGCCCACAATGAGCGACGGGCGCCGATGCAGGTGGAAGCGTTCCCGCACCCGAATCTGGCGGCGACATTGGGCGAGGCTTACGGCCCGCTTCAGGATGAGGTCGCATTGGTGACAGGCGCCGGCACCTCTTTTGACCGGACGCGGTTCCTTGCCGGTGAGTTGACCCCGGTTTTTTTTGGGAGCGCGCTGACGAACTTCGGCGTCGAGCCGTTTCTCAACGCTTTCCTTCAACTTGCGCCGCCCCCCGGTCCACGGCTGAGCGCGCAAGGGCTGGTGGAGCCGACCGATGAAGCGTTTTCCGGCTTCGTGTTCAAGATCCAAGCGAACATGGACCCGCAGCACCGGGATCGGATGGCGTTTCTGCGCATCTGCTCGGGACGCTTTGAAAAAGACATGATGGTGTATCACGCGCGATTGGCCCGCAAGATTCGGATGACGAGGCCGCATCGGCTCTTCGGGCGGGACCGTGAGACGATCGACGAGGCCTACCCCGGCGATGTCGTGGGATTGGTCAATCCCGGGCTGTTCGCCATCGGGGACACGCTGTGTTCCACCGGGTCCTTGGCGTTCGACCCGATTCCCCAGTTTCCTCCCGAGTGTTTCGGCGTGCTGCACAGCGCGGATATTTCCAAGTACAAGCAATTTCAGAAGGGGCTCAGGCAATTGGAAGAGGAAGGAGTCATGCAGGTCTTGCTGGCGCCGGACCATGTCCGCCGGGAGCCGATTCTGGCGGCTGTCGGAGAACTCCAACTCGATGTCGTGGTGTCACGGCTGAAGAACGAGTATGGGGTCGCGGCCACCGTTGAGCGCTTGCCCTACACGTGCGCGCGGTGGATTACCGGTGATGCCGAGAAACTGGCTCGCGTCTATTGGCCGATGGACACGCTCCGGCTCGTCGATCGAAGCGGGCGTTCGGTCATGCTGTTCGCCTCGGAGCGCCTTTTGGCTTACTGCATGAAGGAGAATCCCGCCATTCAGTTCAGAGCGCTGGATGAAGCCGAACCGGCGGGCGCCTGAGACGGTGGCGTCTTTTTACGGACAGTCGATGAGAAATTGGGGATGGGCCGGCGGATCGATGGCCGCCTGTTTGAACCGGCAAGGCGGAATATCTTCCTGAAGCCGGCGCAGAAGTGCGAGGACGTTCATGTCAGCCGGAACGTCGCACACCCATACGTGCATGCCGGACTCCAGCTCTTCAAAATGCCGCTGCACCCGAAAGCCCGGCTTTTCCATAAAATAAGCGGACAGGAAGCCGGTGGTCGCCTGGACGACCCAGGGATGTTCCTGCACATAGCGATAGCTAAAACGCAGCTCCACTTCATGACTCGATTGTTCAGTTGTCATCCTATCTCACAGCGGATTTTCCCAAGCGGATGAGAGCGGGTGCTCGCTGATCAGCCGCTCGTGTTCAATGAGATCGTAGGGTTCGATCGTCAGGTCCGCCGCCTCCATCGGTTCCGTGCAGGCCGGTGAGCAGAGAAACGCGATGAACGTCTCGGCCTTTTCTTTGGTGGGAAAGCGGCAGAGCCCGTATTCCGGCATCGCAGAGGAAGGATGCCAGAAGGCCAATTCAATGGCGCTGCCTTGGTAGATCCCCAAGATTCGATGCCTGACCTGAAAGCCTCCCGGCAGATGAGACGAGCGCTCAAGTGACATAGCGGCTTGCATGATAGCATGAGCGGCGCTATCGGGCACACTCTCACAGGCGGAGGGTGGTAGTGGGCCAGTTTGCCATCAGAAGCACTGAAGTCTGTCATTCCCGCAGAAGCGGGAATCCAGTCAAAGGCCTTCTCCACAGCATTTGGCCTTGATCAGGAGTGGATGCCCGTTCCCCGCTTCCGCGCGGACAAGCTTCGCGGGCAGGACGCAAAAGGAAACTGACCCACTACCAGGCTGAGAAGCCCGTCGCCGTGGTGTCTCTTTCCGTCGTCGAGGCCCAAGTGCCGCACGGGCCGGGAATGTAGAGCTCTCTACTCGCGCTTTCTATCCAATTGGGTAGACAGGAAGCCGGGAAACCATGTAAGCATGGCCTATGGAGGTCACATCATGTCCTTGACTGCCTATAACGGCGTGTCGATTCCATCGTTCATGTATGGAACGGCGTGGAAGAAAGAGGCCACGTCCCGGCTGGTGCAGCAGGCCGTGGCGGCGGGATTTACCGCGATCGATACGGCCAATCAACTCATTCATTATCAGGAAGCCCTGGTGGGGGAGGCCTTGCTTGCCCTCGCCGAGCAAGGGATCACCCGGGACCGGCTGTTTCTTCAAACCAAGTTCACGCCCGCCAACGGCCAGGATCATCGCACCCCGTATGATCCTTCCGCTGATCTCACCACGCAGGTGAACCAATCCTTTAACAGTTCGTTACACCATCTCCACACGGATCATGTGGACGCGTACGTCCTCCACGGGCCGTATCAGCGGTGGGGCTTGGGAAAGGCGGACCGAGAGGTGTGGGCGGCGATCGAAGCGCTTTACGAATCCGGAAGAACCAAGATGATCGGCATCAGCAATGTGGCGGCCGGACAACTCACCGAGCTCTGCGCTCACGCGAAGCATAAGCCAATGGTCGTGCAGAATCGCTGTTACGCCGCGCTGAGCTGGGACAAGGAGGTGCGGGACATCTGCCGCGCGCATTCCATCATCTATCAAGGATTCTCGCTGCTGACCGCCAATCGGGACGTGTTGGCTGACCAAACCGTGGGGGCGATCGCGCAGCGATTGGGGACCGGCGTTGCGCAAGTCATTTTTCGGTTCGCCATGCAGATCGGGATGCTGCCCTTGACCGGCACGACGAACCCCCATCATATGAAAGAGGACCTGGCAGCCGAACACCTGACGTTGTCCGAGGAGGACATGCGCTACATCGAGACGGTTGGGATGTAACGGGAACGATTGATCCGTCCATGGTTCGTTTGGACGGACACGCCTGTCTCAGGATGCTTGCCAGCAATCCAAAACCACCCCGCCTTCGCCGACTTCCAACGTCACCGGATGTCCTTCCAGCAGATCACCGGCCTTGGTCAGGTGAGCCAGGGAAAAGGTCGTTCTCCCCTCAGGAGTCCACAGTTGGACGTGAGACCTGGCGTTGTCCGTATATCTAAGTGGCCCGGTGACGAAGCGTCGGTGCGGTTGGGCCCCCGCCTGGTGGTAATTCAGCACCACGTCGTTTTCGTTCACCCATAACGTGATCTCATCGCCGGGCGCTGTGCTTGGGGGAGCGATATTCGTCGGGACTTCGTACTCGACCACCGGCGTTTGAATGAAGATCATGGCATCCTCAATCTTCCTGACCGTGCCATGCAACATCACCTTGCAGTGATGGCGCTTGTCACAGGCGGCCACTTCCGTTTCAACGGGATGGAGATCGACCACCGTGCCGGTCTCATCGATCTCCACCGTGACCATCGTCCCTTCCGGCAATTGCATGGTCTTGCCCTCATGCTCGGCGAGGGAATAGATCTTCTCTGCCTCAGGCGTCCAGAGATGGATCTGCTCCTTTAGCGGCGCATCAAGCAAGGTCCCCGTGACGAAACGATGCCGCCGGCCAGTGTCCTGTCGATGGTGGTCGACGACCGCATGTCCGGACGTCACCCACAGTATGACGGTATCTCCCGGAGCGGCTTTCAACGGAATCGTGTTTCTTTTGACCCGATATTTGCCCGTGGAGGTTTTCACCACCACGCAATCCGGCTGGAGATCCACAATGGTCCCCTGGACCTTCGTCCGAGCGGTCGCTTGTTCGTGTGAGCCGGCGGACCATGCCGCCTCATACGATACGGCCAGGGCAGGAGCCACAGCAATCAAGAGCAGGCAGGTGATCCGGCAAGGATACAACATATCCGCCTCTGTTATAGAGGGACACATGTTCCTATAATGGCCGACGGACTATGAATGATCCTGAAAGAGAGGTCAAGACCGGAGACTGTGCTCCTGTCTATTTCACTCGTGAGAGACGGGCGATGGCCGAGTTCGTCGATTGCCATATCGGGTCGTGGGGAGTGAGGCTGGCGCGGAGGGTCCGGTAAGTCTTCAACGCGTCGACCGCTAGGCCGGCCTGTTCTTCTAATCGTGCGAGGCAGAGGCGTAAAGAAATGTCGGGTTGGTCCGGTTGATTCGGGCCAAAGAAAAGGCCGCGGAGCAACGTCACATGATCCCCCGCCGACAAGCTCATGAGAAGCTTCGCGATGTCGTCTCTCGATGCTCGGCCGCAGGCGGAATAATAAATGGACCGGACATTCGACCGCGCTTCCTCCAGTAACGGCTCTTGATGACTTTGCATGTCATGGACGATGCGAAGGGTTTCGGCTTCCGAATCATTCGCCCGCATGTTGCGCATCGAAATCAGTTGCATGCTCCGGACATAGGGCCGCTGCCGTCCGCTTGCCAAGGCCGCGTTGAAGTGCGTCTGCACATCAGCCAGCTTGCCATGATGCCACGCGATCCAATGACCCCACATGGCATGCGCATAGACATTGTTGGAGTCGACCTCCAGCGCATGCCGGTAATAAGACTCCGGTGCGGCCGCCTGATCGTGATCTCGGGAGCGCAGAAAGTCAGCCCATCCTCGGTGTGCGAGAAGGTCCGCCTTCCATTCACCCGTTGCCGTGGCAATAGCCTCATCCAATGATGGAAGCAACCGATTCACCAGCGTTGAAAAGTGCTGACCTTCGTGAAGGCGCATATGCTCCAGCCACGCGATCGCGATATCGATCTGTCGGCCGGCCACCTCTTGTGCGAGCGAAGGTTGAAGAATCGAACCGAGCATGCTTTCCGTGAGGTGAGCGTGTGCTCCTTGGATCTGAGACCAGGCGGCCTCGTAGTCTCCGGCCGTCTCAAGCGATCGGGCGGCCTGCAGGAGTTCGGAGGCTTGTCGAGCATGCCTGCCCGATCCGGACAGGACGAGCAGCAGCCCGGCAAGGAACAGGACGACAGCCGCTCCTCCGGCGATCCAGCGCAGCCGACCGGGAAAGCGGGTCTTGCGGCGGCGCACCTCCTCCGCCACGTCGGCCGGGATGTCTCCGGCCGGCTTCAGAATCGTGACGGCTTTAAGGTAGGGAGGAATGTGCTCGATCGGAGTGGCGCGAACCATGACAGGGAGCACGTGGGGATCGGGGTGAGTCCATTTCCGCTGCGCGATGCCCAATTCCGTGATCGTGTAGCGTCCTTCGGTAAGCGACTCGGGGGACAGCAGGAAAATGAACAGGTCGGCCTGCTCGATGGCCTGAGCGATACGGGCGTCGTACTCCTGGCCCGGATCGAGGTCGTGCCGGTCGACGAACACCTTGTGCTTCTGTGCGACGAGCGCCAGCCTGACGCGATCGGCAAGATCGCGATCCGCCGTGGAGTAACTGATAAAAATCTTCATCAGTTAGAACGAAATATGCGGGTCGACGGCGATGTCTCATACCATGATTCCCGCTCTCTTCACAAATCGATGCATGGCCGCTCAATTCAGGGATGGACGACTCCGGCAAACCGCAACAGGTCGGTCATGCGAAACCGGCCGGGCTGGGACGACGGCAATGTCGGCGTCCAGTCGCGGTCGACGGAGAGGTAGGATTCGGCATCGGCCAGCAATTCGGGCCGGCGGGACTGAGCGAATCATCGAACACGAACGCGAAGAACGGTGAGCCGCCTGCGGAGCCGAGTTCAGCCGGTAGGTTGGGACGGACCTGCGAGTCGCGCGTGATATCCTATCGCAGTTCGCGGTTGCGAGAGGCGGTGTCCGAGCCGGGAATGGGTTCGCCGCGAAGCTTGATGTCGTTGCCGCTGGTGTCGTACAACTCCGGCGAGCCCTGCGGCCCGTCGCCGTACAGGCTGTCAAGATCGAAGGCCAGGTGCGGCGTTGCAAGGTGTATGCAAAGTAATTCTCAACGTACGTAGAGAGACGGGCGCCCGACCTCATTCGCTCCTATGGAAATCGCAATCATCGGCGGAGGACCAGCCGGCCTCATGGCGGCGGAAACCGCGGCCGCCGGCGGCGCCAAAGTAGACCTGTATGATGCGATGCCCTCAGTCGGCCGCAAGTTTCTTCTCGCGGGAAAGGGCGGCTTAAATCTCACGCACTCCGAACCTGTTGATACGTTTCTAGCCCGGTACGGGGCGGGCCGCAGCCGGCTCGCCCCACTCGTGGCTTCCTTCGGTGCCCAGTCCGTCCGCCATTGGGCGGAAGGTCTCGGCATCGGCACCTTTATCGGCTCATCGGGCCGCATATTTCCAACCGACCTCAAGGCTGCGCCGTTGCTGCGCGCCTGGCTTCGCCGATTACGACAGGCCGGCGTGGTGTTTCACGTGCGTCACCGCTGGCGTGGTTGGGACGAACGGGGTGTCCTGTTGTTCAACACACCGCAGGGGATGCGGCCAGTCCTGGCCGACGCGGTGATTCTTGCCTTGGGTGGAGGCAGTTGGCCGCAGCTCGGCTCCGACGGCGAGTGGACTTCGATCCTTGCCGAGCGAAGTATCCCCATCATGCCGCTTCAGCCGGCGAACTGCGGGTTTGATATCGGGTGGAGTGAACATTTTCGAGTCAAGTATGCCGGACATCCGGTGAAGACGGTCGGCGTGACCGCGGTAAACAAAGAGGGAAAGGAGATTCGTCAGCAGGGCGAATTCGTCATCACGGAGACGGGAGTGGAAGGAGGAGTCATCTATGCCGTGTCCGCCGCTCTTCGCGATGAGATTGTTGCAAGGGGGGCGGCCACTCTTCGCCTCGACCTGGCGCCGGATCGAGAGTTGCGTCCTCTCGTCGAAGGACTCTCCCGGCCGCGCGGCAAGCGGACAATGGCGACTCACCTCCAACGCCGTGCCCATATCGAAGGAGTCAAGGCGGGGTTGCTTCGCGAAATGATTCCAAAGCAGGAGTTTCTGAATCCGGCTCGCCTTGGAGCCGCGATTAAATCATTGCCGGTGACCGTTGTCGCGCCCCGCCCGCTGGAGGAAGCCATCAGCACGGCCGGTGGAATCGCTTTCGAAGCGCTCGATGAACGGTTGATGATCCGTTCCTTACCGGGTGTCTTTTGCGCGGGTGAAATGATGGATTGGGAGGCTCCAACCGGGGGTTATCTGCTCACCGCTTGTTTTGCTACCGGGCGCGCAGCCGGCACCGGGGCGGTGGAATGGCTCATCTCGAGCAAGTCCAAGCGGCAGTAATTCGTCATGCGCTGTGATGCCACATTTGATGTCTACTCGTACGATCCCTGCACTCCTCGGCTTTCAAGCCCCTCGATTGCCTTGTAGCTATTGAAATTGGGTAGTGGGCTTGTCAAACAGGCAGGATTGACCTGCTCCGGCAGGATTGGCCTGCTCCGGGGAGCGAGCCGTCATCAATCGGCGACCGGCTTCCTTAGAGTTGTTTAGTACCGCTGTCGAATCAAGCGGAGCGACCGCGCGCGCCGATTGACGAGGCGAGCGCCGGCTTGGCATGAGGCCGCACTTTTCTGTAGCGAACGGCGATGAACGTCGGTATTCTGTCCCGACATGTCGATCGGCGGATCATACGGCTCGTCCATAATCTGCCTATCACGTTGTATTACGTAACCTATGGTTCTGCTCGGGGTGACGGAGCAGTGGATCACACTCACATCAAGGAGGTCTGGCGGTGGCGACATCAAAACAACGGACAACGGCAAAACGGAACGTCAAAAAAGCGACGACGGCGGCCAAGCGTAAGCAGACGCTGAAGAAGTTGCCGAAGAAGACCAGGACCGCGCTCGGGAAGCAAGCCGCGAAAACAAAAAAAGCAAAGTCGCGCCGTTCAAAGAAGAAGTGATCGGGTCCTCCGTAACTTATGGCCCGGCGGTCGGGGGAACCCGGCCGCCGGCGACCTTCCCATAATCGACACGTCACTTCGTGATTCAGGCGGAGGGGTCAGCATGCCTATAAGAACCGGCCTGGTGCTGCTGGGAGTGTCCCTTCTCTGTCTGGGCTGTACCTTGAAAGCGGCCGACGATGTGCGGCTTATCGGCGTCTCATCGATGCCCAATCCCACTCCTGCCAAGGCATCGCTCCCGGCGACCTACGAAGGGGTCCTTCCTTGTCCGGATTGCCCTGGTATCAAAACCATCCTTAATCTGTGGCCGGATGGTGTTTTCTATCGCCGGATGACCCCCTTGGAGGAGAATGGCAAAAGTCAACCTGTCATCGCTTCTTACGATATCGGCCGCTGGACCGTGACCGCGGACGGAATGAAGTTCATCCTGCAAACCGGCCGAGACTTCTCCGACTCCTTTGCCGTCAAGAGCGCGACTCGATTACGACGGTTGAATGTAGACGGGCAGGAAATCAATTCAGGACAGCACGCTGATCTAGTCCGGCGACCGCGTTTCGAGATGTTTGAGCCACGGCTGACACTTGACGGTATGTATACGAAGGTGTCCGGCGCGGGCCGGTTCAAAGAATGCCTCACTGAGCGGGAATTTTCCGTTTTGGAAGACGCTCAACAGCGTGTCCTCGAGGCTGCCTATGTCAGGGCGCGGTTGACGCCAATTGAGCCGTTGCTGGCGACGATAGAGGGCCGCATCAGCGAACGTCACGATACGGATTCCGGCGACCACCATGTGGTTGCAGTCGAGCGGTTCGTCAATATATGGCCCGGCGAAACATGCGGTCAGAGTGTGTCCGCAGTTCAGCTCGAAAACACCGATTGGAAATTGGTTCGTCTTCATGGGCACCCGGTCTCGCGGCCGACCGGACGACAGGAGACGTATCTGCGCCTGGTCTCGGATGGAAAAAAACTGCAGGGATTTGCGGGATGCAATCGCCTAACGGGCGGCTATGTGCTTGAGGAGAAGCGAATCCGAATCATTGATCTGGCCACGACCCGTATGGCATGCGATGACCTCATGGAGGAGGAGAAAGAGTTCCTGAACGCCTTAGTCCTAGCGGCGACGTGGAAAATTCACGGCAACCATTTGGAACTGTATGGGGCGGATGGTCAGGTACGCGGTCGCTTTGAATCGAAACCTACAAACC
This sequence comes from Nitrospira sp. Nam80, assembly GCF_965152575.1. Taxonomy (NCBI): domain Bacteria; kingdom Pseudomonadati; phylum Nitrospirota; class Nitrospiria; order Nitrospirales; family Nitrospiraceae; genus Nitrospira; species Nitrospira sp. Nam80. The sequence goes on along the minus strand of NZ_OZ224216.1, from coordinate 3,150,621 downwards.
GACCTTAGATCGACATCCGTGCCGGCTCCATGCTCATACCCGTTGGTGTGCAGAAGGCGTGATGTAGACCCTCAACCGTAAACCGTGCCGCTCGGTGCCTTCCAGAGTCCTCGCCGCGTCCAGAGCATGGTCATCGGTATCCATCTCGACGAATCCATACCCTGCCGTTTTGCCGCTGAATTTGTGTGTCACGATATGAGCCCATTCCACGACGCCAAACGGGGCGCACAGTTCACGGAGATTCTCCGCCGTTGTCGGTTCCGTTAGCCCGCCTACATACAACAATGTTGAACCCATCATGCGACTGTCCTCCCTAGGACACGGCCTGCCGGCCAATCCTCTGTGGCGGAAATCTCTTCAGCGCCCGTCTCTAAGCTAACAAGCAGCATCTGCTTCTCCTGACTGGTCGGACCTTGAACACTAAATGACCTTGGAACAGAACCGTAATAGGCCGTCGGAGCCTATAAAAGGAGCGGAAGCCCGGGCACACCGCTACCTCGCCGATCACCGAGAAGAGCGGATTGTTCCACTGGCCGTCACCTACGCGGAAGTCATATGGAGGAAGGAAAGGAAAGAAAAGAATTCCTTTTCACCATACAGAGCGAAATGGTCGGCGTCAATGCCAATTGCGTTCGACTGGTCATCGGATGAATCATCCGACGGTCTGAAGTGAATGCGGTATGCCGAAAGGGTGAGCTGTTTTGATCAGAATCCCGTCATTAATTAAGCGATCATCTTATTCAGCTTCAGACAACGTCCTTTACCGATGAGGAGGTGAACAATGAAGACACGCATGCCGAAAACGTACGCCCTCCTGTCCATCCCGATAGTCTTTGCTGCATCGCTTATGCTCGTGTCGGCCCAAGCGGCGGACCAGTCAAGAGGAAAGCGTGAGACGGGATCCGCAGCCAACGCTAGACCGGGCATAGCAGCTGGTGCGGCTGAAGACTCGTTCAAGGCTTGTATGGCCAGGATCCCGAAGGACGCCAGCATAGGGCAGCGAATGATCGCGGAACAAGGTTGCATGCGAGATGAAAGCGCTCGGCAACCATTCGAGGCTGTCCCCGGCGCGCGCGGCGACGCAGGACATCAGTCGCCATGACCGGTTTTGGTGCCAGCTATGGCCGCTCAGCTTCCCGAGCGTGGTAGCGTCATGATAGATGGATGACTGTAGCCGGTGATGAGAGCCGCGAGTTCGCGATTATGACAACTCACACCATCGGAGCGGCTTTGACTCTTATTCTGCGGGACGGAACGGATGTATGACATGTTGAATACGAATCTGAGTGGAAGTGAACGACTTATCAGAATTGCTTTGGCCGTGATGCTCATACTACTCAGCACTCAAGAGGAAACGTCAATCGCGAAGGCAATGGCCGGGTATGTGGCCGGCACGGTTCTCCTTTTCACTGCACTAATTACGATGCCTTGGACATCGGGCCGGCGCATTGTTGCCATTCTTGTGATACTCATAGGTGATGTGTGAGCTGTCCTTTCTGCGTCGGCACGATGACGGTGGTCAAAATGAGAGACGCGGTGAGCGGAGTGTCCGTGTATGGATGGAATTGCAAGAAATGTGGCGAAGTGATGGATTCCCTTATTGATTCAGATCGACGGCGACACCTCGAGCCGAAATGCTGTTGGGCGCGCTTTCCAGTGTTGTCTTGTTGAGACAGGCAGTGGCGAAGAGATCGGGTCAGTTGGATAGAAAGGGGGGCGGCATGTTGAATCTTGCAATGGCTTTCCTTGTGCTCGGTGTGATTACGTGGGGCGCCTATTGGGCCGGCGTGCCCGGGTTCATGATACAGATTTCATGGATGTTGTCTTCCATTGGGATCCTGTTGCTCATGATTTCGTTGATTACCGGACGGACGGCCGATAAGGTCTTGTAAGCGAAAGATAATGGGCGGCGATCGATGTGGCTCGATGGAAGAGGATGTAGCGCGGCCATTCAAGAACTGAATGCATCTTTGCAGCCGGCCTCTTGATTCCCAGCCAGGCCAATTAGAGTGCCTGGCTAGTGTTTTCCACGGCGGCTTACAGTCACGTCGGTTCCATCGAGAAGGGCACGTAGAACGGCCTGCCTCAGTTGAGCTTGGAGAGCCGTATTGTGAACAGAAGGCGTGAAGCGTTCCTGGAGGAGATACAACCAGCGGAGACTTTCGGCTGCATAATGACCATCCGGGACCGTGATGTGAAGTTCCTGAAAAATGTTGATCGCATCCGCACGATTTTCAAAGAGTGCCACCAGGCCCCGCGTATAGGAGGCCTGCTCGCAGGCTACAGGATTGTGACAGGCCCTCATGCGCGCTTCTTGCGTACGGGCAAGCGTATGGAGCGCCTCTAAGTCAGATGGATCAGCGACAAAATACGCACTACTCGGCAAGGCGGCGGACGAAGTAGTCCTTACCGTGGTGCATCCCCACGTGCTCCATAGGATGAGGGCCAACATGACCGAGATGCGACGCATTCGTTTATCACTCATATAGGCTTAGGCGGTAAGTCACCTTTCGAATGTAGAACAGCGCGTCGGTGTCATTATGCAGGCCTCGCGCACCAGATACTGATCAATATTGCTCATATCGTTCGACGTCGCGCTCTGTGTCTGCTCTGGAGCGTTCGGAAGGATGAATGCCGCTTCAGCATCTAATGGGCTGTTCGCCCGCGGTCCAATTCGGCATCGTCACTGAGTCAGACTGGGATCACAGGAATCCGGCAATCGATCTAAAGGCACATGAACATCGAACGTCTACCTAATGCCGAGTTGCAAGAGCCGATCCGTGCCGAGCTCTTTAGCGTAGAGCGGCTTGAGCAACATGCTGAAAGTCTTGCGACAGCGCAGGTCGTCATCAGCGGTTCCAGGCAGGGTCGGTGGTTCATGCCTCGGGTGCTGGACAATGGCCGGGTATTGGTGGAGTCCTACCGGACCATCACCAAAGCGATGCGGGACGACCATGCCATTACTCCAGCCGCCGAATGGCTGGTCGATAACTTCCACATTGTCGATGAACAGGTTCGTGAAATCATCAATGATTTGCCGCCGGGCTATTACCGTCAACTGCCCAAACTTGCCTCTGGTCACTTAGAGAACTATCCGCGAGTCTTCGGGGTCGCTTGGGCATTCGTCGCGCATACGGACAGCCGCTTTGACCCCGAGATGCTGCACCGCTTTGTGATGGCTTACCAGCGGGTACAACCGCTGACCATCGGAGAGCTGTGGGCCGTCGCGATTACGCTGCGCGCCGTGCTGGTGGAGAACCTTCGGCGACTGACCGAGCGGATCGTCCATAGCCGTGCCGCGCGACAGACCGCCGATATGCTGGCTGATAGCTTGCTCGGCGATGGAGCATTGTCCTCGGTCTCCCCGGACCAGAGCCTTAGCCGCTTTGAGAAGGCGCCCCTGGCGACGGCGTTTGCCGTGCAGCTCGTTCAGCGACTACGCGACCTGGATCCCAAGGTCCGGCCCGTGCTGCAGTGGCTGGACGAACGCCTTGCTGCTCAAGGCACGACCGCCGACGACATGGTGCACGCAGAGCACCAGCAGCAGGCGGCCATGAACGTTACGGTGCGTAATGTCATCACCAGCATGCGGCTAACGTCAGCCTTCGATTGGGCTGAGTTTTTTGAAAGCGTCAGTCTGGTGGAAGGGATTCTGCGTCGTGCACCCTCTTACGCCGAGATGGATTTTGCTACCCGGGACACATACCGCCATGCCATCGAAGATCTCTCCCGGGGCTCGAGCCTCTCGGAAATCGAGGTGGCGACCCATGTCGTGCGGCGCGCTGAACGAGCCGGCATGGAGTCGCAGGACGGGCAGGATTTGCATCAGGGTCGGCATACGGAGCCGGGCTATTACCTCATTTCCGGAGGGCGGACGGCGTTGGAGTCAGAACTCGGATACCGGGTATCCTGGAAGTGCCGTCTCTTGCGCCTGTATGTCCGTGCTGCCGTTCCGGGCTACCTAGGCTCGCTGGCGGTCGTGACGATGATGGCTCTGGCACTGCCCTTGTGGCAGGCTGGTGAAGCTGGCGTTACTGCGGCCGCTCTCGTGCTTCTCGGTCTTCTCGCTGCGGTACCGGCCTCCGACGTCGCCATTGCCCTCGTCAACCGCAGCGTAATGGGGCTGCTGGGGCCGCGAAAGTTGCCCCGCATGGAATTGCGCGACGGCGTCCCCCGTATATTACGGGCGATCGTGGTCGTGCCCACCTTGTTGACGAGCCGGCATGACATTGAGGAACAGGTGGAACGACTTGAAGTCCATTATCTGGCGAATGCGGAAGAGGAGCTTCGATTTGCATTGCTCTCGGACTGGAAGGACGCCGAGAGCGAAACTCTTCCAGACGATGTCGATCTGCTGGCGGCGGCGGAAGAGTACATCGCGCGATTGAATGGACGATACGGCTCGGCGTCAGGAGGCGGCGCGCGGTTTCTACTCTTTCATCGAAGACGCGTGTGGAACCAGGCCGAGGGCGTATGGATGGGATGGGAACGGAAGCGGGGCAAGCTCCATGAGCTGAACCGTTTATTGCGCGGGGCAATGAACACAACGTTTATCTCTCTCGACGGCCGGCCTCCTGACGACATTCCGGCCGTCCGCTATGTCATTACGCTCGATGCCGACACTCGCCTGCCACGGGGAGCTGCTCGGCGATTGATCGGCACCATGGCTCATCCGCTCAATCGGCCCAGATTCGACGATCGTGCCCGGCGCGTCGTCGAGGGCTACGGACTGGTGCAACCGCGCATCACACCATCGCTGCCTATCGATCGCGATGCCACCTGCTTCCAAAAAACCTTCTCCGGCCCCAGCGGTATCGATCCATACGCATCGGCGGTCTCGAATGTGTATCAGGATCTCTTCCAAGAAGGGTCCTATACCGGCAAGGGTATTTATGACCTCGACGCCTTTGAGTCGGCGTTGGCAGACAAGGTCCCCGACAATGCGATGTTGAGTCATGATCTATTTGAAGGCATTTTCGCTCGCGTCGCACTGGCGACCGACATCGAACTGTTTGAGGCGTTTCCTTCACAATATGAGGTGGCAGCGGCCCGTCAACACCGGTGGGCGCGGGGCGATTGGCAGCTCTTGCCCTGGATTCTCGGACGCCGGCATACAGGGTCGGAGCCGAGTCGGTCCGTTGTGATTCCAGCCGTCGGCCGCTGGAAAATTCTCGACAACCTTCGCCGTACCTTATCGGCGCCCGCCGCATTTCTGTCGTTGGTAGCCGGATGGACCCTGCCCGGAACGTCGCCTTGGGCATGGTCTGGTTTTATTCTCGTCACGATCGCGATCCCGTCCCTTTTGCCGTCCATACTCGGTCTCGTTCCTCGCCGACGGGGCATATCCATGCGCAGTCATCTGCGGGGTGTGGTCGCCGACTTGGCGCTTGGCGCGGCACAGACCGGTTTGACGGTCTCTCTCTTGGCGTACCAGGCCTGGCTCATGTCTGACGCGATTCTTCGGACCCTTGGTCGCCTGGTGATCACGCGAACCCATTTGCTGGAGTGGGTGACGGCGGCGCAGGCCCGAGACTCTTACTCGTGCCGACTTGGTGGGATGTATAAGCGCATGGCGGGCGGGCTCATTCTTACCGCTGCAGCGGGCGTCATGGTAATGCTGGCAGGAGACGAGGCATGGCCCGCCGCTCTTCCGTTCATCCTGTTGTGGGCCCTGGGTCCGGCCGTGGCACGGTGGGTCAGCCTGCCTCCACGGCTGATCGGAACCGAGCCGATCACGCCGGCCGATGCACAGATGCTGCGTCTGATCGCCCGCCGCACCTGGCGATTTTTCGAGGCCTTCGTATCTGCCCGGGACCACGGCCTGCCTCCAGACAACTTTCAGGAAGACCCTAAGCCGGTCGTGGCTCATCGCACGTCGCCGACGAATATGGGATTGTATTTGCTCTCCACATTAGCCGCGCGTGATTTCGGCTGGCTGGGCACGGTCGAAGCCATCGAGCGGATGGAAACCACCTTGGCGACGATGGGGCGCCTGGAACTGTTCCGCGGCCATTTTTACAACTGGTATGACACACGAGACCTTCATCCGCTGCAGCCAAAGTACGTCTCCTCCGTGGATAGCGGCAATTTGGCAGGGCATCTGCTGACACTGGGCAACGGGTGTCGCGAACTGCTTCAGACATCTGCCGACAATCGGAACCTTTTTTCCGGAGCGGGCGATGTCGTCTGCTTGCTGCGTGAATCATTGGCTGCCTTGCCGGAGCGGCGATATACACATACCGTCACGCGCAAACAGCTGAGCCATGCCATCGACGCACTGGCCGCCTCATTAAGGCCAGCGCCGGTTGATGCCATGGCTTGGACTGCCTGCTTCACCAAGATGACCCAATCGACCCAGACCCTCGCTGATATGGCACAGGTCTTAGCGCTGGAAGACTCGGACGGATCCTTCTCGGAATTGCGCGTCTGGGCCGATGCCGCCAAAGCCTGCGTCGAAAGCCATTCTCGGGATGTGGAATTGCTGATCCCCTGGATGAGACTGGACTCCAAAGACATCGATGCGATGTTTGAGCGTTCCCGCGAACAAACCCCCGAGTGGGCGGCGATCGAGCCGTTGATGCAGTCCGTGCCGACACTGCTGACCGCTCCGGAGCGTTTCGCCGCGTCGCTTCGGGCACTCGATGCGGTGCGGGCCGATTTGCTCGACGGGGGATTTGCGGACAAGGACGCGTTGGCGCGCATCGATATGCTGGTTAAAGCCATACGACGATCGGCTGAGGACGTTGCGATGCTTACTCGCCGTCTGTCGACGATCGCGCGAACGGCGGAGCAGATGGCGCGCGTCATGGATTTCACGTTCCTATTTGATCCGGTGAGGAAACTGTTATCCATCGGGTACCGAGTGACAGAGGGTAGCCTGGATCCAAGCTGCTACGATCTCCTGGCGTCGGAGGCGCGGTTGGCAAGCTTTGTCGCCATCGCCAAAGGCGACATCCCCTCGTCCCATTGGTTTCACCTGGGTCGGGCGTTGACGCCGGTCGGCAATGGGTCCGCGCTGATCTCTTGGTCGGGATCGATCTTCGAATACCTTATGCCGGCTTTGGTAATGCATTCTCCGGCTGGGAGCTTGCTGAGCCGGACGTATGACTTGATCGTGCGCCGGCAGATTCGCTATGGGGCCGAACGCGGAGTGCCCTGGGGAGTCTCGGAATCGGCCTATCATGTGCGCGATCTCGACTTCACGTACCAATATTCCAGCTTCGGTGTGCCTGGGCTGGGACTTAAGCGCGGCCTCAGCGAAGATATCGTCATCGCGCCCTATGCAGCGGCGCTTGCCGCGATGATCGACCCTGCCGCGGCTACGCACAACTTTCTGGATCTCGCTGTAGCAGGGGGACGCGGAGTCTATGGGTTTTATGAAGCACTGGACTATACCCGCGCGCGGGTGCCCGAAGGCGACACGGTGGCGGTCGTGCGTGCGTACATGTCACATCATCAGGGGATGTCAATAGTCGCCATTGCGAATGCCGTGAACGACGGGGTAATGAGAAGCCGATTCCACGCCGAGCCGATCATCCGCGCCACCGAACTCTTATTGCAGGAGCGCACGCCGCGCGACGTCCCGGTGGCGCGTCCGCGCGTGGAGGAAGTCTCCGCGGCGGCGCACGTCCGCGACATGGTTCCTCCGGTGCGGCGTCGTTTTACGACGCCGCATGATGCCACGCCTCGGACCCATCTTCTCTCTAACGGCCGCTATGCGGTCATGCTGACTGCGGCGGGGTCGGGATACAGCCGATGGCGGGATATGGCGGTCACGCGCTGGCGCGAGGATGCGACGCGGGATTCCTGGGGATCATTTATCTTCTTGCGCGACGCAGCGACGGGATATCTTTGGTCCGCCGGATACCAGCCCAGTGGCGTGGAACCGGACGAGTATGAGGCTTCTTTCTATGAGGATCATGCCGAAATTGTGCGGCGCGACCATGGATGGGCCACGACCAGCGAGGTCGTCGTCTCGTCTGAGGACGACGCCGAAGTGCGGAGGGTCACGATTACGAATCTTGGGGCACGCTCGCGCGATGTGCAGGTCACCTCGTATGCCGAATTGTGTCTGGCGCCACAGGCTGCGGATGTCGCTCATCCCGCTTTTTCCAATTTATTTATCCAGACCGAGTTCGTGCCGGATGCCGGCGTGCTGCTCGCGACGCGCCGCCAGCGGTCGGATCAAGAAATGTCCGTATGGGCCGCCCAGGTTGTTGTAGCCGATGGCGAAATCGTAGGCGCTCTGGAGTATGAGACGGATCGTGCCCGATTTCTGGGGCGCGGCCATCAGACACGGAATCCTGCTGCCATGATCGACGGCCGCCCCCTGTCCAATACTGTCGGATCCGTGCTCGATCCGGTGATGACCTTGCGCCGAACAATGCGCGTGCCGGCCGGCGCCACGGTGCACGTGGTATTTTCGACCATCATTGGACCGAGCCGCGAGTTGGTTCTGGGGTTGGCAGAGAAATACAGTGATCCGAGAGTGTTTGATCGCGCGCTGTCGTTGGCATGGACCCAAGCCCAAGTCCAACTGCATCATCTTGGTATCGGCCCCGATGAAGCACATCTGTTTCAGAGACTAGCCAATGCCGTGTTGTACGCGGATGCTTCGCTGCGGCCGTCTTCGGATGTGCTCAGCCGGAGCTCTCTCCACCGTGCCGCGCTTTGGGCCCAAGGCATCTCTGGCGATCTGCCCATCGTGTTGGCTTGCATCGACAAGGCGGAGGATATCGACACGATTCGGCAACTGCTGCGGGCGCATGAATACTGGCGGATGAAACAATTGTCCGCCGACGTGATCATTCTGAACGACAAGCCGGCCTCCTACGAGCAGGACTTGCACGGTTCCTTGGAAGTGCTCGCGCGAGGCAGCCGGTTGCGCCTCTTGCCGGACAGTGCCGGCGCACGGGGCAGTATCGTTCTCTTGCGGAGCGATCTCCTCTCCTCGGAGGACCGCGTGCTACTGCACAGCGTCGCCCGGGTCGTCCTCCTGAGCCGGCGGGGCACGTTGTCCGAGCAGGTGGCGCGCTTGCAACGTCTGGACGGTACTGAACGTCCGAGCATGCAGCCTCGGTCAGAACAGGAACGCGAGGACGTGCCGGTGCCGATACCGGAGCTTGAGTTCTTTAATGGTCTGGGAGGTTTTGCGGCTGAAGGCCGAGAGTATGTCATAGCCTTGAGTGAAGGTCTGCGGACGCCTCAGCCGTGGATCAATGTGATCGCCAACCCATCATTCGGCTTTCTCGTGTCAGAATCAGGTTCCGGGTTCACCTGGTCGCTCAATAGTCACGAAAATCAGCTGACCCCCTGGTCTAATGATCCCGTGACCGACGCGACCGGTGAGGCGCTCTATATTCGCGACGACGACAGCGCGGAACTCTGGACTCCCACGGCGCTGCCGATTCGTGATGACGCGGCCTCGTACATCGCTTGCCATGGTCACGGCTATAGCCGTTTCGAGCATGGCTCCCACGGCATTCGGGCCGAGTTGGTGCAGTTCGTGCCCCCGGAAGACCCCGTCAAAATCTCGCGGCTCATTCTCGAGAATCGGTCTGCTCGGCCGCGACGTCTGTCGATCACTGCCTATGTCGAGTGGGTCTTGGGCAGCTCGCGTGATAGCTCGGCTCCATATATCGTGACGGAAACCGACTCGAAGACCGGGGCTTTCTTGGCGCGGAGCCTGTGGAGCGGCGAGTTCGGCGGGCGTATCGCCTTTTCCGATCTGGCCGGGAAGCAGACATCCTGGACCGGTGATCGCACAGAATTTCTGGGTCGCAATGGGACCTCCGAGCGTCCCTTAGCGCTCGAACTAGGCCGGGCGCTGTCTGGAAAGGTGGGCGCCAGTCTAGATCCCTGTGCGGCACTGCAGGTATCGATTGAGTTGAGAGCAGGCGAGCAGCGAGAAATTGTCTGGCTGCTTGGTCAGGCAGACGGAAGGGAACAGGCGAGAGACTTGCTCACCCGCTATCGAGACGCCGACCCGAACGCGCTCTTGGAGGAAGTCATCCGCCGGTGGGATGACGTGCTGGGCGCCGTACAGGTTCGTACACCGGAGCGAAGCATGGATGTGCTACTAAACCGCTGGGTGCTCTATCAGACGCTGGTGTGCCGGGTGTGGGCACGCGCCGCGTTCTATCAATTGAGCGGCGCCTATGGGTTCCGTGATCAGCTGCAGGACGGCATGGCCTTGAGCGTGGCGGCACCCCAGCTCACCCGAGGTCATTTGTTGCGGGCAGCTGCCCGTCAGTTCACGCAAGGAGACGTGCAGCATTGGTGGCATCCGCCATCGGGACGGGGTGTGCGCACCCGCATTTCCGATGATCTGCTTTGGCTTCCCTATGCCGTGATCCAGTTTCTCGAGACCACCGGCGATTGGCCGGTGCTGGACGAGGTTGTCCCATTCCTGGATGGCCCGCCGCTGGCCGAGGGACAACATGAGTCGTATTTTGAGCCGCGAGTGTCTGAGACGTGCGCCACCCTCTTTGAGCATTGCGCCCGTGCGCTGGATCGCAGCCTCGCCGTCGGTACCCATGGACTTCCGCTCATGGGCGGCGGAGACTGGAATGACGGCATGAACCGTGTCGGCCAAGAAGGCAGGGGAGAAAGCGTCTGGCTCGGCTGGTTTCTGCATACGGTGCTGTGGGAGTTCGCCAAGGTGGCCGCCAGGCGCGGCGAGCATGCTCGAGCGGAAGCGTGGCGGCTCCATGTGAGCGCGCTGAAGGCTGCGCTCGAACGAGAAGGCTGGGATGGGGAGTGGTACCGTCGCGCGTACTTTGACGATGGGACGCCGCTCGGATCCACCATCAACCCCGAGTGCCGCATCGACTGCATCGCCCAAACGTGGGGAGTGATCAGCGGCGCCGCAGACCCGGGACGGCGCGTGCGCGCCATGGCGGCAGTTGACCAGCATCTGGTGAACAAGAAAGAGGGGTTGATTCTGCTCTTGACACCCCCGTTCAATCACATGCCTCGGGATCCCGGCTATATCAAAGGATATGTGCCGGGCATCAGGGAAAACGGCGGCCAATATACGCATGCCGCCGTCTGGACGGTCCTGGCCTTCGCGGCACTGGGTGATGGCGACAGGGCCGGCGAGTTCTTTCAAATGTTGAATCCGGTTCAGCGTGTCAGGTCACGGGCGAAAATGCATCGATACAAGGTCGAGCCCTATGTGGTCGCGGGGGATGTCTACGGGGAGCCGCCGCATGTGGGGCGGGGCGGTTGGACTTGGTACAGCGGGTCGGCGGGCTGGCTTTATCGTGCCGGCGTCGAATGGATGCTGGGCTTTCGGGTGCGCGGTACCAAGCTCTGCATTGATCCGTGCGTTCCACGTCATTGGCCGGGGTACAGTATCCGCTTCCGATATCATTCGGCGGTCTATGAGATCTCGGTGGAGAATCCGCGGGGTGTGAACCGCGGTGTGACGCTGATTGAGCTGGACGGCAGGACACTGATCGCCGGTCAGGATATTCCACTGCTCGAGGATGGCGCAGAGCACCGCATTCGGATTGTGCTGGGGTGATGAGCGCCGCTCCGGAAATGCAGTCCCCCAGGATACCCGATAGGAGGAGGTGTTCAGTCGTACTATTTTACAGCACGAGAGCGCATGCATTGGTCAATATTTCTCCTGGAGATCCTCAAGATAGAGACGAATCATTCCCTGTTCTTCCTCGTTCAGAGGAAATTGAAGCAGCGCAGGCGAGAGGACTGTTGTCGCTACCGCGCCGAACGTCGTCACTTCCGTACGGATGGCCATAGGAGGCAGCCGGACATACGCTGTACGCCGTTGGCCTCTAACTAGTGGCTTCACCAGTTGCTCCGGGAGGTTAGCTTGATTTGCGAGGAAGCATAGGAGGGCCTTCCACGGGCAGCGTGATATGAAAAGAGCTCCCCATCCCTTGTTCGCTTTCCACCGTAATCTTACCTCCATGCGCGTCAACAACATCTTTCACAATCTTTGTCCCGAGTCCGGTCCCGCCGACTTTGCGGCTGATCGCCTGATAGGTGAAGAGGCTTTCCCGGACTTCGAAGGACATGCCCTTGCCTGTATCAATGACCGAGAGGACGATGCTGCGCCCGGTTTCGTGGATGCAGCCCCGAACCGTGATTGATCCTCCGGACGGGACTTCGGGTATGGCGTTGTTAATGAGGTTATAGAGGGCATTGAACAGCCGGTTCTCATCAGCCTGGATCAGAGGGAGGGACTCCAGATCCCTGGCGCAGAGAGTCACTCCGCTTTCACTGGCGGGGATCCGGAGAATCGCATACACGCTCGAGACGACGTCGGTAATGCGGCAGGGACCAAACTGCGGCGTTCGTGAGAGACCTTTGACTGAATCCGCGAACTCTCGAACTCGATCTTGGACGCGCCCGGATCCATGCTGAATCATCTCGATGAGTTCCTTGGTCAAGGCATGGCTGCGTTGTGCCGCGGCAGCCACAGGCTGCGGTAATCGTTCATAGCACTCGTTGAGTTCATCCCCCAGGAGCGAGGCTCCATTTACGACGGGCATGAGCATATTATTGATATCATGCGCAATGTCCCCGAGCACTCGGGCCACCTCGGCCAGCCTCGCTTCCTCGAAAAGTTTGATCTCCGCTCGGTGGAGTTCCTCTTCGGTCTGCTTGCGGTCGATGAACTGACCGACTTTGATGCCGATATCAGCGACCATATCAAGCACATCCTCGTCCGTTTCACGGATCTCCTGACTAAAGAATTCAATGACCCCGTAGATACGCTCGCCCTTGCGCACCGGAAACGCACATTCTCCATGAAGCCCGGCCCTCACCGCCATTTGGGCCCGGCGAAAAGCGGAATCCGTCGCAACATCGGCAATCCAGATAGGTTTGCCGGTAGCCCAAACACTTCCGATGAGCCCTCCGCCTCGTTCAAAAACCCTTTCCTGGCTGTCCCTCACGAACTCCGATGCCGCAACACGCGGCGCATGCCAAAGATTTACAAACCGGAGCGACCCTGTTTGTTCATTCACACCCCAAAATATGCCTAATTTCCAGCCCATGCTCTCGCCGATGGCTCGCAGGATCGCCTGACCTGTCTCCTCTAAAGTGGAGGATTCCGCCAATGCTCGGGTCACGGCGTACTGGGCCTGGAGGCAGCGTTCGGAGCGCTCGGTTTGAGCCAAAGCGGTTGTGAGGACGGCCTGTTGGTCCATGATAATCCTTTCAATTGTTATGGCGAATGCCGCACTATCTCTTGCCGGTTCAGGCTGAAAGCCAGACAGGCGATTTACGCCGACCCACTCCTCGTTGTCCAGGATCCGCGTAGCCGGCTTATGTTGTCCGTGGATTCTGCGGTCAGGACTGATTATGCATTGGTCCTGCTACGTGGCGGCTGGTTGCATGTGGTGGCAGAGGCTGCATTCATCCTCCCTATACAAGACAGTCGCACATCACGGTGTCGGTATTCCCTGTCGGGTTATTCAGCTCGGTGAGAGCAAGATGCCATTTGTGCCCTTGGGAACATTGCTGGTGCACGATAAGACGCTCTGGGATGTCCTTTCCGAGATAGATACGGAGTTCATGGAGATCCGTGGTATTACAGATGTCGCAAGTAGCCATAGAAATGCCTTCCGTCCGACTTTTGTCTCTTTCCTTTCACTTGTCGACCTGCATCGGTTCCACCTCAGCCATACACTCTCAGGTACAAAAACAGTAGAACCACGCATGCCGCTGCGAGCATAAAAGGGATAAACCACTGTTGTAGAAAACTGTTCATAGAGAATTCTCAGGATGATTCAGCCGGCCGAGCCTCACACACGAGAGCTGCATCCGACTACCATTGTCTCCGTGTAGGATGCCGGAACCCCCAATATCATGCTGAGCAAAATTGACCAGCGGTAAGTGATCTTGAACGCCTTGATGTCGGTCTGTGAGCTATCTTGACCAGCTCATCATCGCCTTTTCAGGCACAATGTGAGGCATGGAGGTTGAGGAACGGCCGCGAGGCATCCCTCCTCCAACCAAGCATGCGCCAAATCGTACGGGGGTCTGCGATGCGGCGTCATACCCATGGCTCTTCTCGTAAAAAGGGAGAACACGAATGAATACGATTCCATCTATAAAATGCGCGATCGGCGTGGCGTCGTTCATGATTGCCATGTCCTTTGCACCGGTTATGGGACAGGCGGTAGACCGGCAACTGGAAAATGGTGTCCAAGGTCCGGCGGCAATCACCGAACCGAACGCAGCAGCAGGAGCGGTTGAAGACACCCTACAAGCCTGCATGGCGCGAATACCGAAGGACGCCAGCATCGGTCAACGGATGATCGCCGAGCAGGGCTGCTGGCGAGATGAAAATGATCGACAACCGTTTCGGTCCGAACCCGAAGCGCGTACCGCGAGTCGGTAATGCTCATAACAACCATTTCAGAGGTCTAGTAGAGGTCTAATTGTCCGTGGCTGGCTGTCGGGGAAAAGTCGTGTTCAGAGGGTGCTGTTGAGAAGTTGCGAAGCGGCGGGTAAGGGATTGATTCCCGGGTTGCATTCCTAGGAAGTATGTCCGAGGTAGGTCATGGACATTAAACAACCAGGGCGGGCTCTTCCGTGGCGGGCCCGTATGCGGACCAACGGTTGGTGTTGTGCGCCGAAGGGAAGTGCTGGGATCGGCACCAATGGCGACTTACCCGCCGTTACAGTTGCGGATTACGGTCCGCCCTCCTGTGTCTGGCGACGAGCACGGCTTTACTTACCGGGACATTGGACCAACTCCCTTGATTTGACCGACAAAGCGGCTCGGGCGGTGGACACGCTCAAGGCCGTGACAACTTCAATAGCGAATACCTGTTCGATGTGAGCGTGAAGAACCTGTCCGCTGATCCATTAATGGGGAGTCTCTCGTCATCGTTCTGGACAGGATTACCGATTTCAGCGGCGACCAATGGACGCTTGCTGCCCCTGGCGTGCTGCTTTCGGCCGTGGATTCCTTATGCGGCTCGATGACCATTGCTGGAAACGGACCTGAAAAACAAGTGATGGAACAACTGGCGCGAGCTTTTGAGGATCGTCACCTCGGCAGCTATGTTCAAATCGAGGGGATCTCGCCTCCCAGCCGATCGACTTGATTAAATCGGGGGATGTGGACGTGGCTGTGACAGGACATTTCGATACAAGCCTAGCCACAACCCCCATTGCCTGGGACGGCATTGCGGTCGTAGTGGACTTCACGAACCCCGTCAAAGCGCTGATGAAGCAAGAAGTCGCCGCAATCTTTACTGGCGCTGTTACCCGGTGGGCTGGGCGGCCCTGATATCGAGATCCATCCGATTGATCGCCCGCCGAACCAGCATATCCGCCGAAGCTTTGAAGAATTCCTGGGGATTGACGGCCGGTTACCGAATACAACGCGGGTGATTCTAAGATGAACATTCCTTATGCAGGACTTTATTGACCCACCCACAGAACTGATCAATTTTGACCGGACTCTACGTGAGTCCTTCGCCATATTCGTGCTGCGATCTGAGCTTTTCGGCGCCGTCATCCTAAGTTACAGCGAGTGACACGGTGACTTTTCGAGTAGCCGGTCGTTTCAGACCAGGTCATTAGGTTCTATTGCTGCAGATGTGGCTCTCGGTACATGGAAGTGGTCATTGCCTCTAGTGCCGCCGGGCCGTATTCATGGTTCAATCTGGGCCCTGTCCAAGATGGAATATAGTGCGGTCGAAGGCACGACGTCATGAACGGGCATAGGTACGACAAGATTGGAGATAACAGTCTTCGCCAATTCATCAGTATCTCCGAAACACCGCATATGCCACACACAAGAACTCTCGGCCATCTTTGGCCATGAACTAACCCTATTGGCGCGTGCCAGAGAACCATGCAGCCGATATGGTGACCATCGAATAAAATGCGCTATTTTGCGTCTCAGCACGGAGGCATTCCCATGACATTGGACTTCTCTCTCATGGATCGGATTTTCGAAGCGGTGCCCAGGGAGCCTGGTTGTGGAATGGAGGACTTGGAATCTCTCTTTCCTGACCTCACCTGGAATCAGATTTTCATCGAAGTGAACCGTCTGTGCGAGAACGGGAGACTGCTTCTGACTTTGGACGATGAAGGCGCCTTTACTGTCAGGAGATCCAACGGATATGGCGCGTCTTCTAAGTCTACGATTTGAGAGTCTTCGCTGCGTGAGTGCGCCGTCGGTGAGCTGTTTTGATCAGACTGCCATTACTCGTCTAGCCCATACTGTAGTTTCCGGAAGCGTGCAGCAACTCGTTTCATTTATATACGGGCCAGAAGGGAGCGACAATTAACATGCAGGCAACAATTCAACATTGGACTCGCGGTGGAGTGCGGATTAAATGGAGCGCTATCTTCGCGGGTCTTACCGTCGGCATGACGGTACAAATGGTCCTTACGCTGTTTGGGCTCGCGATCGGGGCGTGGTCAGTTGATTTGCGAGATGCACAACCGGCGCAAGGGATTCCATTAGGGACTGGCCTCTGGGCCGGCATCTCCATGCTCATCTCCGCGTTCATCGGCGGCTACGTGACGGCGCGACTGTCTGGAGCCTACCTCCGCATGGATGGGCTGTATCACGGCGCTGTCGTGTGGGGAGCGACGTGGCTGGCTTTTGCGTGGCTGGCTACGACTGCGCTGTCTTTCATGGTGGGAGGGCTCTTTAGCGCCTTCGGCTCCGGTCTGCAGGTGCTGAGTCAAGGAGCGGGGTCGGCGGTTTCTGCGGTGGCTGCGAAAGCCACGGAAAGCGGCAATCTCACAAAATCAGCAGCCGATCTTCGCAAACAGATCGAGTCCATTCTCAAGGCCACCGAAAAGCCTGAGCTGCAGCCCACGGCGATCACGAAAGACGCCGACAAGTTGACTGCGCAGGCGAAAAGCGGACAGTCCGTGGAAAGAGTCTCCGACTCAGTTGTGAGCGAGATCCAGGAGAAGCTCTCCGCCATGGATCGCGAGGCGGCTATGAATGTGATGGTGCACAAGCTGGGCCTGTCCGAAAAGCAAGCTCAAGACGTGGCCCAATCGACCGTCGGGGTCATTGCATCGATCAAAGAAGCGGGAACAGGTGTGAAGGAGCAATCGATGGATATCGGCAATACTGCAATCTCGCGCCTTGGGTCCACAGCCTGGTGGCTGTTTCTCTCTGCGGTGCTCTCTCTGGTGATGTCACTGGCCGGCGGAAGCCTTGGCGTTGCGCGGGAGTTATTGCGAGAGGTAGAAGATGAAACCCACGGCTCAGATGTCAGACGGGCGGTAAATGTGTGAGCGGGTCCGTTCAGGGGAGAAAATTGGTGTACCGGAGGCTTCATGTGCTGAAGCCTCCGGTTCGACGAAGAATGACGGTCTGCTCAGGATACGATCGAACCGTGGCCGCACAGACAACATGGAGGACATCTGAAACACGCGCCACAGATCTATGTGCTCACATTGAATTCACCGTATCGCCGGCTACAAAAGGACGAGCCTCGCTTCGCTCGTGGGTTCCGGCTCGCTTCTAAGCCGACCTGGATAAAGCGATCGTCAGCTAGGGCGCTATGAAGCTGTTCGGTAACGCAGCGACGGTACGGAGCCTTTCGCGGATCATAATAACGAGGTTCTCGTGGTCAATCAGAATCCAGAGGTCGTCTCCTGTGACGAACTGCCTGGTCAGAACCCCAGATATTCAGTCAGTACTGCGTCCGCCCATCCGGATTCCGATTCGATCCGATAACGATTCGGTCAGTCCATCGAAGCATCCTTAGCATTAAGAAGCCTGTTTGGGACGCTCCATGAACTTCCTGGGTGAGTCAGGGAGTGAAGGAGGTGGGAAATGATCTCACCGGTAAGGAAGGAAACAGGAGGCGGGCGTCCGCTACCTTCCATCTCAAGGGCCCATTGACATAACCCGTCTCGGCCCTGCGTCCGATCATTGGTTCCGAGCTGAGCAATATTGCTCAGCTTATTATTCTCTCGACGGATACCATGGATTCAAAATGATCGAGGTGGTATCGCGCTCGAAGGACGGCCAATGGTGTCCGTGTATGCACTCAACATCGAGGAGGAAAGTGATGAATCAAGAACAATTCGAACGTGCCAGCCAGATGGCTAAAAGTGACGGAGGAGGACGCACAGCGGATCAATGGAAACCTGGACACGTTCAATACAGTGGCCGAAGCGCACTACGGGCCATTAAAAGCAGCTGAGATTAACAAGTGGGCGCATCGCTGGTACTGCCATTGGAGCGGGCAGTATGCAGGCTATCAGGAAGCGTCTGATTCCTCATCGAAGACTTGAACTGAAGTTTGCGCTATGGAAACATTTAGCGGTCTGGAAAATAGGAACCGTGTGTTTCGGAAGATGGCATTGATCAGTATGGCTTTGTCGGCCTGCGTGTTGTCTGTATATATACTGCAATCGCTGGGCATTATTCCTTTAAACATTTTCTAGTTATTCCCGCTCGCCGCGGTCCCTGCTGTACCGATCGCTGAACTCAGCCGGCTGTATGATTCGCCATGGGACGATTTCAGCAGTGGGCGAAAGCCGTATTTATGCTTAGATCAATGAGAGGTGGTCTCTTCGACCGGCCAGGTGCCGGACCTCATGCCCACCATTGGTCCAAATCGGCAAAGAAGAATCGAATCTTACCGTGAAAGAAAGAGACAGAATGTCACTCGCATGACGCACGCCTCTGCACCATCTGGCTGAGCCAATGCAAGTGGCGGTAGGTCTCCACCGCGCCGCGCTTCTGGACAACGGAACGGGACCACCTGAAACGGGGTAGGTCCCTTCCGTGAAATTGGGTGGGTCCCTAAACATGAAACCGGTCACGTCACCGTTGTCGCTAAAGAAGCCATACCACGAACATACTTCTTCGCTGGGGTCCTTCAAAACTCGGTAGAATCGGTTGAAAGATCGGGATAGAATTAGAAAGCCGGTTGGCGGCGCTCTTTGGCCTTCGGGAGGCGACGGGAATGTGGAAAGGAGGCTCTCACCGTGGCTGGGTGGTCGCCGTTGGTAGAGATTATAGAAGGCGAGAAAATATAACTCATCAGCGCCGAAGTGTCGGACAGTAAAGAGACGACGTTCGACTCACGGTGAAGGATGATGTCGTGACGATTTCCGGCGAACGGAAGTTCGAGAAGGGAGACAAAGGACCAAAACATCATCGGATCGAGCGAGACTATGGAAGCTTTCGTGGGTAGTTTCGCCTTCCGAGGATGCGGATGGAAGTACGTGACGGCCGCCTACAACGACGGTGGAGAGCCAATAGGGCCTCGAGGATCTGTAATGGACCAAGACAACCGCCGTGCCAAGCGCGCCGAGTGAATCGTATTCTTTGAATCGCGCTCGCTGATATGAGTGTAAATATCGATAAAAAGAAAAGCCCGCCGCTGATTATTCACCTGGCATACAGCATCGCCTATTCATGCAAAGATCGAAACTGAGATTGTCCTACCAGAGGGGCCGGCTTTCCGGCACCCCTTTGGCGCGGAATCGGTCAACTCGCCTTCCGACGCGTCTCAAGAACCTGAATAAACCGTTCATCAGTCAAGATACCATGAAGGCGTTCCGTGATATAGCGACGGTACGGAGCTTTCTCCCTGGCCATAATGACGAGGTTTTCGCTGTCAATCAAAATGCAGAGTTCGTCTTCCGTGACCAGTTGCCGGGCCGGAACTCCGATGTTCAGCCGATACTGCGTTTGCCCGTCAGGATTCCGATTCGGCCCGACACCAAGCTCAGTCAGTCCGTCGATAAACCCATCGTGGCCTTCGTACCGATGCCTCACCTTAATGCCGTCAGGAATGCGTATCCATGAGGTCGTTCTTCGTGGCTGCCTTTGGGACGGTTTGTTCATGGTGTTGTTGTCGCCTTTCTAGCTAAAAGCCTTTGTCGGCGTCTCCGCGCGGCTCATCTCCCGCCTCTTATCGCAGATGGGGTCGAGACGCTATGGGAGCGCCCGGGAGCCGTGCCCTGATCGGTTCGGGTTCCTTATGGCCGTGCCGATTCTTTTCGATGCCGGCATCCGTTGTCTCCCCACATAGCAGGCATCGCCATCCGGCTGCTGATTCGCCGCTCATGGCTTCTTTCATTCTTACCGAGACCATCAATCCATTACATCGCCTGCAATGCATACTCGCTCCTTTTTGAGATTACAGAGTTTCAGTGTGTCGGGCTAAGTGCATCTCTTACACACCAGATAACCGGCTCTCGACGAATTTTATGCGACCAGCGAACGATTCAGGATAAGAGGAAACTACGGAGACTAACGATCAGTTGCGTAGGAACAGGGAATCAGCAGGAAGAAGCTATTGCGTGAGGGATGAGGATAAGAGCCATGACTCAACATAACCTAATCCTATCACATTTTTGCCAGTCTCAGCGCGGACATCACTCATTGCATATAGCGACCGGTAAAGAGCCACCGCCTGCGGCACTGAAAGGTGGCTTCGTGTCTGCCATTCAAAAGTGAGCAATATTGACCAGACCGTTATCCGTATGGCTGCTAGCATGCCGACTAGTCTGAATCGAAACTCTGTCCTGTTCAGATGATGGTGCGATGCTCTGCAGGCCGCCCGCTTCCGTTTCGGGGGCTAGCATAGTTGTCATTTTCCAGTTCCGGAAGTCGTTCCTAGGGTGGGGAACGACCGCGGAGGTGGTCCCGGATCGTCTGAATGAGCTTTGGGGCCGGGTCCCTTAAGGGACAACGTGTCGCATGGCACCGTAAGAAACCAAGCGACTTAACTGAACCTGAGGAGGACGCCAGGATGGAAACGACTTCAGTTATCGGAACCAAGAATAAAAAAGGGCAGGTCTACACGGATACGGCGGTCATGATGAATGAGGCTTCCCGCACGCAGAGTTTCTATACAGGGAGCGAAGTCATCAAGGAAGCCATCCGGCGCGCGAGTATCGATGTGATGATCGCCTATCCCATTACGCCGCAGAGCGAAGCGGCGGCATTGATCGGCGAATTGTTTGCCGAAGGGTATATCGGCGACTATTTCCGTGGCGAGAGCGAATTTGCAGTAATGTCGCAATGTGCCGGGGCTGCCTTCGGCGGCGCCCGCGTGTTTACGACTACCGCCGGACCGGGCACAATGCGGGCCATGGAAAACTTTCCCATGTGGGCCGGCGCGAGACTGCCCATTCAGATGATCGTCACGTGCCGCGGCATTAACTCGCCCTTATCGATCCAGCCGGATACCATTGAGATCTCATATCTTCTTCAGACCGGCATGCTGGTGTGGCATGCCGAGACCGCGCAGGACTTTTACGATTGGATTCTGAAGGGGTATATGGTCTCGGAAGAACCGGATGTCCATCTGCCGCTGGCACTCTGCTGCGACGGCTTTTTTGTCACGCATACGAAGGACGTGGTCGAGCTGACGCCGGCCGATATGTGTCTGCCGCCCTATGATCCCTATCGTTCACCGGTCCCGTGCATGGATATGGAATGCCCGCCGGTCCGCATGATGCGCGATCCGTTCGTGATGAAAAGCAATTACATTAGTTACGCCACGCATGCCAGCTGGCAACAGGAAATCTGGGCCGCCATGGAACGCTCGCGCAAGCACACGATCAAGTGGCTCGACGGCCTGATCGAGACCGAGAATGTCGACGCAGATATCCTTATCGTGACCTCGGGGACGGCCGTATCCCAGGGACGGGAGGCGATTCGACTTCTGGAGGATGAGGGCATCCGGGTGGGCTTGGTCAAGATCAAAACCGTCCGTCCTTGGCCAGAAGAGGAGATCAGAGAAGCGACTAAGCACGCCAGTCACATCATCGTTCCGGAGTTCAATGTGGTCGGATGGATGGCGCGTGAGATCAAAGCCACGATTCCCAATCATGAACGAGTCGTTGCCGGGCCACGCGTGTGCGGCGGCATGACGATGCCGCCCGAAATCATCGTCGAGGAAATTAAAACCGTGTTGGGCATGAGATCGCATGCGCTGACTGGACGCGGATAGTCGGGCAGCAGGGAACGGTCAGGACATCGGCCTCAATTGATTAGAAAAGAGGACAGCATGATCACAATGACATCGGCGGCTGAAGAGAAAATTAGCGAGCTCATGCAGGAGGAACCAGACACGATCGGGCTACGAGTCTTCGTCAAAGGCGGGGGCTGTCATGGGTACCAGTATGGAATGGCGTTTGAGTCAAAGTTGAGCGAGGACGACACCGTGCTCGAAAAAGGGAACGTCAAAATCATTATGGATTCGCAAAGCGCTCCCCTGTTAGCGGGCGTCGACGTGGACTATGTAGACACCCTGCAAGGCTCGGGCTTTGCGATCAAAAATCCGCAGGCGAAAACCACCTGCGGATGCGGCAGTTCGTTTAGTGCGTGACTGTTGCGTTTCGATACCAGGAGAGAGCAATGAGTTTCATCCGTGACATGGCGCCGGAACTCACAGTCTTGTTGTTTGTGATCGGGATGTCAGCCGCGTTTCTACTGGCATTCGTGCTGTCCCGATAAAGCAAACCTGATGTCTCCCGGCCTGTTGGTCAATGCATTCAGCCCAGCTCACACACCTGCCGCCTTAAAGGAGAGTTACGATGAGTCTTGATTATGTGAAGTTTACTCCAGGGTTCGAGCGGTTCATGCCGAAAGAGTATCGGGACATGGTGGCAAATGGACCGTTCGGAAAAAAAACCACGGTGTCTCAGATGGGCAGCTTCAAAGAAATCATGGAAGAGCACCCCATGTGCGCCGGCTGCGCCATGACCTTGTTAATCCGGTTGGCGGTCATCGCATTTCCGAATCCGGAAGACACTATTACGGTAGGAACGGCCGGGTGCGGCCGGCTGGCGATTTCGCAAGCGGCCATTCCCTTTGTCTATGGCAATTACGGCGACCAGAACGGCGTGGCGACCGGACTTTCGCGCGCCTTGCGGCTACGCTTCGGCGACCGACCAAAAGATGTGGTCGTGATGGCCGGCGACGGCGGCATGGCAGATATCGGATTTTCGTGTACGCTGCATTCGTGGTTCCGCCGGGAAAAATTCACCACCATCATGCTGGATAACGAGGTGTACGGCAATACGGGCGGCCAGGAAAGCGGTATGACGACGAGAGGAGCGGTGCTGAAGATGGCGCCGCTGGGAAAGAAATTCGACAAAATGGACATGGTCGGCATGGCCAAAATCGCCGGCTGCGCCTATGTCGCGACCGTCGTGCCGAATAATCCACGCCGGGTGGAAAGCGTCATCAAAAAGGCCGTCCTAATTGCCCGCGAGATCGGCCCGACCTATGTGCAGGCCTATACCTCGTGCAATATCGAGTATGCGATCCCGACCGATAAGGTCATGGAAGATGCGAAGGCCGTCGAGGACGACCGGTATAAATTTTCCGAGTATATGAGCGAGGACGCCAAGGAGTATTTGGCCGAGCGATACGGCTACAAGGGGCTTCCCCCGCAGCCGGCTACGGCCGTCACGAAGGCATGACACGTAAGGAGAAAGCATGGCTTACAGCGAGAAAGTCGTGGATCATTTCAGCAACCCGCGGAACATGGGGAGCTTTCAGAAAGATGAACTCGGCGGGGGCACCGGCGTCGTCGGCGCTCCGGAGTGCGGCGACGTCATGAAACTGCAGATCAAGGTGCAGGAAGGCACCATTGTGGATGCGAAGTTTAAGACATTCGGTTGCGGATCGGCGATTGCCAGTTCGAGCCTGTCCACGGAATGGCTGAAGGGCAAAACGGTCGAGGAAGCGGGCATGATTAAAAATACCGACATCGTGCAGGAATTGAACCTCCCGCCGGTCAAGATTCACTGCTCCGTGCTGGCCGAGGACGCGATTAAAGCCGCCGTGGCCGACTTTAAGCGGCGCTCGGCTTTGCACATCTGAAAATGAACCATGGCAAAGAGGAAATCATGGCAAATGCTCAACATGATAACGATAACAAACTCGAGAAGTCTAAATTTTCGCTCAACTATGGCATGCGTTTGGAGAAGGGCACGGTTGATGACATGACCCACCCACAGGTGCAGGTCACACTCCCGGGCGGAGTGGAAGGAAGCATGGCATTGCATGTCATCAACGGCACGGCCGATGAAATTAAAGCGCAGTTGCTTGAAAGTGTTGATGCCTTCTTTGAAATTTATGCCGGCATCGACGCCAACATTCCCTGCCAGGGCTAAAACGCGCAGATACATTTGTTCGCGCCGTTTGTGAGCCGCCGGAGCGACTCTATCGAGGAGACGAGCCCTGGGGTGTCAAAGAACCGAATAGCGACAGAGACTATCCTAGAACAGGACGCGGCGGCGAATGGATTTGGATTGTGCGCGCGCCGTCGCGATTAATGTGACACTTCACGAAGGGAGAGGACTATGGACACGCTCGCAACGTCGGAAGAAGACAATATTCGACCAGCGCCACGACCCAAAGTCAAACGGGTCAACGCTGGATCACCTAATCTGACGGGAAACGATCTTACGTGCAACGAGGCGGATGTTGACGGGCTGCTGTCGGCGGGCGAACTCACATAATCCAATTCGTTTACGAGCTTCGTGACGGTCGTGTTGTGTAGGCAGGGCCCGCTAATCGTGGAGGACGATATTGAGGAGCGAACTGTGCACGCTCAAGGTTCCATTGTAACTGATAAAGCCGAGCTTACGGAACTTGTTCATAAAGAAACTGACGCGGGACCGAGTGGTCCCAATCATTTCCGCGAGCGTCTCCTGGCTGACATTAGGAATAGATGATTCCCGTTGGCCTTCCTTTCCAAACCGTGCGAGCAAGAGTAGCGCGCGCGCCAATCGCTTTTCACTGGAATTAAAAAGTTGATCCACGAGGTCCTCTTCGACGCGCATGCTGTGAGTCAAGACGTAGCTCGTAAAAAATCTGGAAAAGCTCGGTTCCTCGCTGAGCACCTGAAGCATCGTCTCTTTAGGGATGCGCAGGATGCTGGATGCTTCAAGGGCGGTGGCGGTGGAGAGACGGAGCGCCTGACCGATGAGACATGATTCGCCGAAAAAGCTTCCGGTTCCCAGCATTGCAATGACCGCTTCTCTCCCCTGCTTGGAGACAACCGTCAGCTTCACTTTGCCGGCCTGGATGTAAAAGACGGCATCGGCCTGATCGCCTTGCGAGAAGATCCGCTGTTTTTTCCTGGAGGCTAGAATAGTCTTTCCATCACCGATTTTTGCCAGGAAGGTTTCGGGAGTGAACAGCTGCCGTGGTTTTTGTGGCATGGAGAGTTCCTGTATTTTGGGCAGCACAAGGATGCCTGCCAGGCACGGCAGGACAATCCTTCTAGAAGTCGCCGACTAAGGCGAAGCCATTATACATCTTGTAGTGGTTCTATCCAAGGTGCCAGCGCGACCCAAGGCGCCAGCGCGACACTTCGTAAAGGGCTGATGAGCTATTTTGACCAGACGGCGAAGAGTTTTCAAGCCACACTGGGACGCATGATCGGAAAAGCCCAGGCTTGGCGATTTGCCCCTTGCCTGTGTCGCGCATATAACAGATCCGTGCGGCGGAATTGTCTTGTCACCGGCCGCTGGCGGTGACTCAAGGGGCGAGCTGCATGGGCACTCTTGATGATCTGCGAGGAGAACGATGGATCTCATTAAACCTGCGAAGCCATCTCTATGCATCGAAGATTCCCGATCACGACGCTTATTATTGGTGGATCCGTACCCGAGGAGTAATCCCTATTACCTAACGGCATCGGAACGGCGCGCGGTCTGGTTTCCTAAACTCAGCCTTCCCGTCATCGCGGCCTACACGCCTAAACCGTGGGACATCGAGCTCGTAGATGAAGCGGTCAAGGATGTTGACTTCGATGCACCCTGTGATCTTGTCGGGCTTTCGGTCATGACGTGTTATGCGCCGCGGGCGTATGAGATTGCCACAGAATTTCGGAGGCGCGGGAAAACGGTCGTGCTGGGCGGTGTGCACCCTACCTATTGTCGTGACGAGGCATTGGAATATTGCGATGCGGTGGTCTGCGGAGAAGCCGAAGATCTATGGCCGGAATTGCTTTCTGATTTTGAAACCGGAACGATGAAGCGGATCTATGCCATGAGCCGTTTTCCCGATCTGAATCACTACAAGAGCCCGCGCGTCCAGCTGCTCAGCCCCGATGCGTACATGACCCGGCAATGCAGTTTTACCACGCGGGGGTGCCATTTCGAGTGCGAGTTCTGCAGTGTGTCTCCATTCAATGGAAAGATGACGAGACGGCGCCCGGTCGACGAGGTTGTTACAGAGTTGACTCAGATTCAACAATGGATTCGAAGCGAACTCGTGGAACGCATGGCCAAAGGATCGCTCGCGCAAGCGCTTGTCACAGGGCTTCGCATCAGGCTGGGCATTGAAGACGGTACGATCTTCGCGTTCGTCGATGATTTGCATAACAGCAACCGGGCTTACTGCCGGGAGTTATGGGCTGCCTTGAAGCCACTCAAGATCAAGTGGGGCTGCCAGGCAACTATGTTCCTCGGTGATGATCCTGACATGGTCGCTCTGGCGGCCGAGAGCGGCTGTGTGTCGGTCTTTGTGGGAATGGAATCGCTCGATGAGCATGCGCTGGACGAAACCAATAAGTCCTTCAACCGTGTGCAGAAGTTCTCGGACGAGATCAAGATGTTTCACGACCACGGAATCATGGTTAATCCCGGCATTGTGTTCGGGTTCGACCATGACGATGAATCGGTCTTCGAGCGCGCCGTCGAGTTTCTCAATAAAAACCGGGTTGAACTCGCCTATTTCAACGTGCTGACTCCGCTTCCGGGGACGACGCTGTACGAGCGATACAATCGAACGGGACGCATCTTTGATCGAGACTGGGCGAAATACGACGGCAAACATGTCGTGTTCTATCCCAGCCGCATGACTCCGGAGCAATTGCAGGAAGGATTCTACTGGGCCAATCATCAATTGTATTCGATCCGCTCAATTTGGAAACGTTTGTCCGGCACCAATCAGCGCTTCATCCCCCGTTGGGAAATGAATCGAGAATTTCGAAAGCTGGTTAAGCGATCCTGTCCCCGCGGCACTTTGTCACCGGTCGCCTCGGTCCTCAAAACCTTACAGGCCACCTTGCCCTCATCGGAGACCGATCATCTGATTCCCAATGCGCTGCATGCGTTTGTGCAGACAGGGGTCCAGCAGGCGGCTCCAAGCCATGCGCCATGGCTGAGCATAACGGCCAAGCGATACGACAAGTTTACGGCACTGCTGGTGAAACTTGACGGCACACTGGACCGGTTAAATGCAGCGGAACTGTTGGCACGACTCAGCGTAGCGGCCGAAAAAGCGGGGCTCGACATCATTATCGATTTTGAACATGTGAAACACGCGACTCCCGATGCCCTGAAAGTATTGATGGACGGCGACGCGCTCAAAGCGCTCATCCCTTATGGGAAACTCCAATACCGGAAGTTCAAGGCTGCGTTCGACCAGTCGGTACATCAGCTCGCGATCAATAAAACTTCCATGCCGAATGAAGTATCAGAGGCATAATGGTCGCAGCTTGCCCGATTGATCGAGCCTAACGAGTTTGCCTATGGGTACCGCTTTCATAGGTTAGAAGCCGCCCAGTCAGTGGATCGGATGTGATCGGCGGTGGCGCCCAGCTCAATGAAAAAGTGGGATTTGGTCCTGTCATCAACAGAAAGCGATAGCACTATGTTCAAGCCCATTGTGTTTGATGTATTCGGAAAGCGGATTCAAGCCATGCGGGCTCATAGCGGCTGGGAGTTGTTCGAGATAGGCAATGAAGGGAAGCAGCGTCGTTTCGGGGGAGCTATCGTTCCGCCGGACCTGTCCGAGGACCAATTGCTTTCATTCTTGGACGACCTGTTTCACCAATACGCGACGCCGATACGCTCGCGTGTCCGCAGGATTGATTAACAGGCCCCGTCCGAACACCAGTGAATCCCCATAATAGCTCTTCTTGTTACTCGCATTGGCTTGAGGTTGAGCAATATTGCTCAGCTTATCATTCGCTCATGAGGTAGCATGACCTCAGATATAACGAGTGCTTCGGAGATGGGGTTCTCTTCGGTTTTGTTTAATCGGATGATGACCGAAGATTGAAGTGCAATGAGACGCTGGTCATTTTGTGTTGGCTGGAACGGGAGGCATGCGATGCGGTGGCCGACGATGCAGTGGCCTTATGCTTTTTGATGCCCATCCGGCTTTTAGAATGCATGCAGGGGGAGAGCGGGACCTTGCGTTGTGTCAACTGTGGGGGGCTGGTGGATTGTAACATGCGCAAAAAGAAAGCCTCGGGCCATGGCGGTGCCCTTCAGCCGCAGAAAGTTGTTGTGCGGGAGTTACGGCGAAAATATGCGATCCGTACAGCGATGGCTATGCAAAGGACAACGGGCGACGAATGATCGGTACACACAAGCCGGTAAACCAAGGAGTACATCATGAAGCAGAATCCACGCTTCATACCATGTGCCGCGCCGGAGTGCCACCTAAGCTGTGGCATTGATTCGAGACCCATCGGCTGTCGGATCCTATTCATCGGCGTGCTTGCCGCTACACTGGCGACGGCTTCTCTTACGCGTGCGACTGAAAGCGGTTCCCCGTTGCAAGCTGTGAAGACGACGGTTACCGAGTTGTTCAACATCGTGAAAGGACAATCCGAGCAGAACCGGTGGGACCAACGATGGGATATCGAACAGATCATTAGGCGCCATGTCAGCTATGATGAAATGGCAAAACGCAGTCTTGGCGATACATGGATGGGATTGGACAACACCCAACGGGACGAGTTTGTCGGTCTATTTGTACAAATGCTGCGTGATGCGCTCGCGAACCGGCTGTTTCAATACTCCGATGAACAAATGACCTACCTTTCGGAAGAGCGAGACCAGGGTTGTGCGAAGGTCGACACAAAATTATGGGGTCACAAAATCGACACAACGGTCGAGTTTCGTCTAAAAAACCAGGCCGGACGATGGCCGCTGTATGACGTCGTGGTCGATGGAGCGAGCATTGTCAACAACTACCATGCGCAGTTCTCGGCCGTTATGCGAGAGATCTCGTATGCCGGATTGATCGATAAAATGAAGCAGAGAACGTTGATGGTGAAGATGTTTGAAGGGAGCGGTCCGTAATGATTTGCTGCATTCAATTTCACGAGGGGCCGCGCCGGGTGCTCTTTCGGCCGCGCGCGATTCCCGAGTCACCGTCGCTCCTATGCATCGAAGTTTGGGGACGCGGTGCCGTCACATAACGGGCAACGTTTCGGACGCCGATAGGAGGTCGTCTCCCGAAAGTCTACATTTCTGCTTCTACAACTCGTGAGGGGTGAGAGACATGTACCCAATTTTAAGTCTGATCGGACTATTGCTTTTCACATGGGCCGCCGCAATGTGGGCATCCTATGCCGAAGACAAAGGCTAAACGGTGTGGGATTCCACCGCGATGAAAGGAAGACTCATGGTAAAGATTGGCGTGCTGGCCCCTTGGTTCCCTCACGACATGCTCACGATCGCCGCTGTTTGTCTTGGTGGACTGACAATCGCTGCGACGCTTTACGTATTTATCTATGACTACGCTAGGCTGTCGAAGGAAAGCCGACAACGACATGGTTAAGGAGGCGTCCATACGGCAATAAGCGACGACTGACCGATAAGGAAGGATTTGCAATTATGAGATCGATCGTCATTAATACCAGTTATGGAGAGTTTTGCGTCAGCCATAAGGCGTTTTTGAGATTACGAGAACTGGGGCAAGCAGAGGCCCTGCGAGAACCGGACAAAGGAGCTTACTGGCCGCAAGCGGCTCCATTGAATGAACCGAGTCTTAACCGGTGCGGGCAACTGGTGCCGAGGGACGATGTCAACCTCGTACAGGTCGTGAAAGAGCTTGGGATTGACGCCAATGGCCATGCGGCGTCATTGAAAATTGTCCAGGTTCCATTGGAAGTGCCCTGGGAGATTGAGAAAACGGACGGCGTCGAGCATGTCAGTGAACGACATCGCAAATGGCGATAAAGACAAAGTACAGACTCGTCTCGGGCCCGGCATTCTTTTGACTTTGTTTGCAAGCCATTGGACATACTTGTTCGGTTCTGCGCGCTATACTTTCGCGCGCCTTCGCTTATCACCAAGTTCCTGCTGAAAACAGACTTCTGAAAAGCCCATCGCTTTGCGGCGGGGCCCAACCATTGATGGCCGCCCTGTTTCGATGGAGCACGGTGTCTATAAGGACCGGCCTGAAGGACCAGTCCAAACGCCGGACTGCGGGAACGCACGAAGTCACGCGAGTGGCTGGCCTCAGGCTGCTGAGGCCGGTCCTCATATGTGGACTTGTGTTACTTTCGTTGGTCCGGCACGAATGAGACGTCCGTCACTTTATTTTCTTCATCCACGAAGAGCACCGCTGCATCGTCTTTAACCAACGTTCCCAGCCGTTCCTGTATGAGCGGCCGCACCTCATACGAGCGTTCCTTGCCGTTTTCGGTTTGAATGACAATCCTGTTGTTCTTCAACGGCTTCACGATAATGCCCGTCACTCTCGCAAGGTTGCCCTTTATGGGACTCTTTTTTAGCGACAGTTCGGCGGCGCGCCGAACGGCTTCCGTGCTGCCGAACGTCACATCAACGATCTTATCCAACTCATCGATGAGGAAAAGGACGTCAGCTCCCACAGGAACGGAGCCCACTTTGCTTCTGGCGACTGGTCGCACTGCGTGAGATTGTTCTTTGCCATCCGGGGTGCGAATGACTGCCTTATCGAGACCGGTCTCCAACGGCTCGGCGATTTGCCCTACCACGACATGATGGTGGCCGGATTCGCCTGCCAGATGTACGTCGACCAGCAGATTTTGATCATTGACCGTAATCTCGACCAGATCTCCTGTCTTGAGTTCAGGCAATGCCTTCTCTTTTCGCACGCCCATGGGGATGAACCGCGGCTGCACCTCTCCGGTACCGATTCGTGCCTGGTCGCTTCTAACGTCTTCCACGATGCCAAGCAGCACGCGGTCTCCGGAAAGGAGCTGGGGGGCGGTTCCTCCTGACTCAGCCGCAGCATAAGTCAGGGATGTCGCGGTGATTGCCCACATCGTGAGGAGCGTGAGTCGCCATAAGGCCTTGTGCGTCATGTCGCTTTCCTTTCTCATTCGGTGGTGTGATAACAGAAATGATAAAGACTGCCGCAGCGCAACGCCGTGAGCCGATGATCAGAACGCTTAAGCAACTGCTGTACCATGGCCTACAGCGGATTAATCACATCGTCGGTCATGCGGCCGACCGGAAAACCCGGGGCTCGCACTGTACACCATGTGCGGCTTCGCACTTTCGAGAATGGTTTTCTCTGGTCATTCATCATCAGTGTGCGATTGTTCCATGTCGCAAGTGCCTGAATGCAGGCAGCCTTCAAAATTATCCTTGAGACACCAGAGTTGGCGCTTCGAGCGGTCAACGACTTGAATGATGCCGACGATCTTGCGTACTTGTTGAACTACGATACGGTCTATGGGCGCTACCATGAGAAGGTCGTACCGGTCCCCGCTGGCCTGAAGATCAAGGAGACAACCTATCCTGTGTTCAAAGAGAAAGATCCGGGTAGGTTACCCTGGAAGAAACTGGAGATCGACATCGTGCTGGAATGCACGGGGATGTTTAACCAGCAGGCGGATTTGGAACGTCACCTGGCGGCGGGCGCCAAGACCGTCATCCGCCAAAGGCCCGGAGATTGCGACCATGGTCCATCGGGTGAACACGGCAAACGGACCGACGACAGGGATCATCTCCTGCGCCAGTTGCACCACGACTGCATTGCCCCTGTAGTGGAGGTCATGGGAAGAAGAATCGGGGTCGAGAAGGCCATCATGACCACGGTGCATGCCTATACCGCCACCCAGGCGACTGTCGATCGGCCGAATAGGAAACGACGGCGGGGCCGGGCTGCCGCGGCGATGTGATTCCTTCTTCGACCGGCGCCGCCATTGCGACGACCAAAGCCCTGCCGCAGTACGCGGGCAAGTTCGATGGCCTCGCCGTTCGCGTTCCGCTGGCGATCGGCTCCCTCGCGGATCTCGTGTTCCTCACGAGCCGGCGCACCACGGTTGATGAAGTCAACATGATCTTTGCGGAAGAGGCAGGGAGCGACCGGTACCGAGGCGTGCTCGGCGTGACAGAGGAGCCGCTCGTCTCCTCGGACATTATTCAGGACCCACGCGCGTCGATCGTGGATCTGCAGTTGACCCAGGTGGTGGACGGGAACCTCGTTAAAGTGATGAGCTGGTACGATAATGAGTGGGGATATACGTCTCAGATGATTCGGGAAGCCGTGAGAATCGGGGTGTCCTAAGTCGAAGGCGTCCAGTGATAGCCGTTCTCTCCGTGAAGCCGCATTTCCTGTGCAACATTCTCTGTGAGCAAGCGGTCAATTGTTTCCGGTGTAACAGTTCTGTCTGGTAAGCGTCGCTTAGCGGCGGGGGCCCAACCCTCGATGGCCGCGCTGTTTCGATGGAGCACGGCGACCGTGGGCTCGTTTCTGTCGAGGTTGGTATTGTTGACAGGGACAGTCCCGGCATAGTCCTCGAGCGCCGGCTACAACACGATGCTGACGTTTATTGTGTCCGCAGCGGCACAATCGGTCGGCTTTCGTTCGCGCGCTCATGGATTGGCGCTGATCTAGATCAGCCGGTGGTTTCCAAGCGTCCCGTAGTGATGTTGGTAGGAAGGGGTTGGGCTAGAGGTTTTCTTCTCCCGGGCACGTACTTGAGCCGGTAGAAAGTCGCTAGCCAACAGACCGACAGCAGTCCGACATGGAATAAAATATCGGTCCAGAAGCCGAAGATATATCCTGATTCCGCTCCGCGAGTATATCCGATCAAGAGGGTCAAGGCTCCGAGAGTCAGCCAACGGACACCGGCCGTGAACTCTGCTCTATGATGATCGCCATGAGAGTCTTCACTGACCTTCTGCATGTTATCGAAGGTGGTATGGCGTCTTGAATTGATTGATTGCCGCCGGTATGCCCGGAACAAAAAACCGATTCCTCCGAGCGAGATAAGAAAGCCTAATAAAACTAAATCGTAGGTACTGATCATTACTTGCGCTCCATTCCTATGGACCAAGACGCATACCTGGAACAGGTGATTGGGCAAGGCTCAGGTCGTGGGCCGGAAAATTTCTTCTGGGCGGGGTTACAACATGGCTGGTGTGTCACTATGTCAGTGAACTAAAGGTGTCACCGTACTATAAGTCATCATGCAGCCGCAAGGTGAAACTTGACAAGGCCGGCAAAAAGGTCTAGTGAAGAAGGTTGATTCAGGAGGATGCCATGGAACCGGGGTAACCTCCGCTCAGGATAGTGATGGTTCAGTATATGCGCCTTCGGGGTTTGCCCCGGAGGCGTTTTTTATTTCAACGGATGCATCGGCCACGTAGCATCGTTCCCTATGTCTACAAGGAGGTGCGCGTATGAAACGCTATCTTGCCATCTTACTCGGGCTTCTAACGGGAGTGCTTCCGGCGGTTGCGTGGGCTGAGGGAGTCAGCGGATATTCCCGGGGGCAATGCGATGTTATATTACAGCCTCATGGCATTTGTGCTGATCTACGGATTGCATGACACCTTCCATACTAAGTGGCTCACCTGGGCGGGAGCTATTATCATTCCGGTCCTGTTCTATGTCTCGTTACCGGCTCAGTAACTATGGTTGCATGGAAAAAGGCCGGTCCCGCGCATGCGCGGGACCGGCTCTTACATCCCTATTTCACGATGTCGAGCAGTTCCACTTCGAATACCAGAGTTGCACCCGGCTTAATCGTCGGTGGTGAGCCGCGGTCTCCATAGGCCAAATTCGACGGACACACCAACCGGCTCTTGCCTCCGACTTTGATTTTTTGCACGCCCTCGGTCCAGCACTTGATGACTTGATTGAGCGGGAAAGTTGCCGGTTCGCCCCGCTTGACGGAACTGTCGAACACCGTGCCGTCGAGCAGGGTGCCGTGGTAGTGAACCTTTACCGTATCGGTCGCCTTTGGATTTGCACCCTTCCCCTCCTTGATCGTCGTCAGGATGGCGCCCGACTCTGTTTTTGTCGCACCTGATTCGGCGGCTGCTTTAGCCAAGAAAGTCGCTCCGGCCTTCTTCTCTCCCTCGGCGAGCGCTGCGGTCCGGGTCTTCTCCAGTTGTTCGATCTTGGGGCCGTAAGTCTTGAGCTCAACTTTTGAAGGGCGTTTGAGGACGCCGTCGGAAAGACCGGACTTGACGAATTCGAGTTCGGATTCGTTCAATCCGAAGACGCCGAGCGATTGGCTGATCGCGATGCCCAACGCATAGAATGTTTTCTGTTCGTCTGACGCGGGGTCCGAAGCGGCTGATGCTCCGGATGCCATCAACCATAGGAGAATCGAGCAACAAGAAACGACGATACGCATAACGAATCCTTTCTCATGAGTCGCTGAACCGCGACCGGGCGATTGCCTCGTAATGGCAACACAGATGTAACGTAGGCCAGCCTACACTACGGGCACAAGATAAATTTGCACGACCTTCGGGCCGACACCTGTGGTGGTCCTCTTCCCCTTGGATGCCTGCTCGGCTAAACTGACTTACAAAGAAACATGTCATTCATCGCCATAACATGAGGAGCGGCTATGGGAAGCTCTGTCTGTGCAGTAGGCAGGAGCCTATGTGCGTTCTTTTTGGTGCTCGGCGTCGGCATACTTGAAGCTTCGGAATCATCAAGCGAGCAATCACTACAGGAAGGCCGGCAGATATTCCACACACGCTGCGCCGGATGCCATGGCCTCAAAGGGAAGGGGGATGGGTATCGGTTGTTGGGGCCTGCTCCCGCAGATCTTACTTCGCCCCGAGTCCAGGAGAAAACGGACGAGGATTTGCTGAAGTCAATCAACCATGGCAAACCAAACATGCCGCCCTGGGACGTTGCGCTGACGGCATCCGAGCGAGAGAGCATCCTTGCTTATGTCCGCACCTTGGCCGAGTAAGACACGAGCGGGTTGTAGACGTAAGAGCGCCTCCTGGAATGAAACGGCGAGTCGATGAGAGATCCGTAGATACGAACGTGAAGAGAGAAGATTGGGCTTTCTCCTGCAAGAGATGGCAGGTATACTAAGACATTACATGAAACAGTGCTGACTGCTATCTTGGCGCTCGCCCGGATTCATTTCGCGATCGATCCCCGAGTCTTTGCAGTTCTCGCTGTTGGATAACCCTTGCCCTAAGTAAGGACCAGCGATTTCCCAATTCACAAATGGAGGATATACCGTTATGACGCAGTCGAACAGTGAATCCGTCCGTGAAGAGAAGAAATGGGTGCGAATTCCAAACGGAACCAAAGTTCGTGTCGGTGCAGGAGGACGAGACGGAACGATCGATGGTTTGACGGAGCTGGTGACCGGGTCGCGCCGCAACCCTGACGGGCGCACGCAATATCGCATCAATGTGGGGGAACCGGAACGAACCTTGGCGGTGGAGGACGATTTGGTCATCCTGACCGACGCGGATGGATTAGTCTTGATCGCGAAGCAGGCGGTGGAGTACCGGTCTTACGTCAGCCAGCAACTTCATGCGGTGCTGGCTGACGATCGATTCGTCAAGATCGGGTCATCCTGAGCGGGAGTCCCGCTGGACTTCGGCCGGCTGCTCGCTAAAAGAGCGGCGGCTGGGGGCCCCAGTGTAGTCCTTCCAAATCCGGATCTTCCCCCTCGGGACGGGGGCCGCGAGAGTCCTTTTCTGCCTTGCGCTGGGCGCGCCGCGCATCTTTCTCGCGTTGCTTCTGTTGTTTCGCCTTCTCGCGGTCACGCTTTGCGACGGTTGTTTTGCCTGGTCGTCCGATGGCGTCCTCCTTGGAATACTTTGGTGAGCCGTCCGCTGTCCTTCACGGGGCAGTTATTCGGTCGCCCCTCGTCGCCTGCGAGCGCTTCCCGTCTCCTTCGCTTCTGAACGCGAGCGTGTGCCTTGACCAAATCCCCGACTTGCCAAGGATGTGACTTGCCTCCTGATCTCCTCAATCGAAACGGCGGATTCATGGGTTGTAGCGGGCAATCCCAGAGTATCCCAACAAATTTTGGGCTTGTGAACCGGGCGTTTCTTTTTCGCCGCAGTCTTATTTCTCCTCCACACGCTGGACATTTTCATGGTGCTCCTTTCGACAGGTTACCCGCGGAAAAGTCAGTGAATGCCGAACTAACCTCGATCCAGTCCCTTGACGACACATGGGGAGGGGGCAGGCGCATAGGAGCAGCGTACTAGGTTTCCAATCGCGCTGGGGATGCCGGATGGCTCGGATGCGCGAGGACTAGGATAGCGCTCGTGGCTCGTACGAACTCACACCCTACCATTTAAACAAAAAGGAGTCAATCAGAGCACGAGGGGAGCCGCCCCCTGAAAAGGCGTCCAACGGCTATTACTGCACGCAGCCGGCTACCGGGAGGGACGGCGTATCCCGAGCTTCCTGATCCGGCTGCGCAGTGTCTCCGGATTCAGCCCCAGGAGTTCGGCCGCTCCGCCGGTGCCATAGATCCGCCAGTTTGTCTGCTCCAGGACCTTGAGAATATGGGTCCGTTCCAGTTCGCCGAGATTGAGGGAACGTTCCTCCTGAGGGAGCGACGCGGTCGAAGCCGGAAGAAAGACTTCGTCCACGCTGATGGTGGAGGAATGAGACAGAATGACAGCCCGTTCAATAACATTCTGTAACTCACGCACGTTTCCCGGCCAGTTGTAGTCCACGAGCCGCTGAAGTGACGGAGCGTCAAACTTCAACTGAGGCCGATTCATTTTCACGCCGAGTCGGCTGAGAAAATGTTGGGCCAGCAAGATGATGTCCTGCCGGCGTTCACGGAGCGGGGGAACCGAAATCGGAAAAATATGCAGTCGATAAAATAGGTCCGCCCGGAACAGGCCTTTGCTCACCCCGGCCGCCAGATCGGCATTGGTGGCGGCAATCAATCGCACATCGACGGAAATCGGCTGCGTACCACCGACCCTGTCCACCATTCCATCCTGGAGCACCCGCAACAGTTTGACCTGCGCTTCCAGCGGCATCTCCCCGATCTCGTCCAGAAACAGAGTGCCCTTGTTTGCCAGTTCAAATCGCCCCGCACGCCGCTGGCCCGCGCCCGTGAAGGCGCCCCGCTCGTGACCAAAGAGTTCGCTTTCGATGAGGCCGGCCGGCAAGGCCGCGCAGTTGACCCGGATAAACGGCTTGTCGCTGCGCGGACTCAAATCATGGATCGCCCGCGCCAGAACCTCTTTGCCGGTTCCCGTTTCGCCCAAGAGCAATGCCGTCGTTTGAGTCGGGGCGACAGCTTTCACCAGCTCGATGACTTTGCGAAATGCCGGGGATTCGCCGATGACGGAGCCCAAATTCCGACTGGCCTTCACTTCTTCGGCCAGATATTCGTTCTCCAAGCGCAGTTTTTCACTCAGCTGCTTGATTTGCTGATAGGCCAACACGTGATCAATGGCATAGGCGATCTGCGTCGCCACTTGCTGCAAAAACTTCAAGTCATCGGGGTCTGGTTCTCCGGGCTGGGCGCTGCCGATGTTTAAAGTGCCGAGACAATTTTCTCGAACGAGCAGGGGAAGATTGATCATCCGTCCCAGCCCTTCCTGCACGTAGTACGCATCTTCCAGAAAAACCTGCTCGCGCTGCAGGTCGGGCCGCACATGGACGCGACCATGCGAGTAGACCCAACCGACCGCGCTGCCGTCGCGCGGGATTACGGCATCATGACGAAGCGCGGGGGTCTCCATGTTGGTCAACACGGCATAGAAACGAAAGGAATCGTTTGCCGGTTCGTAGAGCGTGATGCCGGCGCGATCCCAGGGAATCACCTTTTGAATTTGATCCGCAATGACCCGCCACAGGCTTTCGAGATCCCGCTGAGAGTTCAACGCATTAGTGACTTCCAGCAGGGTCTCGAGATTGAGGCTGGCGCCTTTGTTGTCGGTTAAAAGTTTGTCCATAGTTGCACGATTCCCCAATCTTGGTCGGCCGAGGTTCCGAGTTGATTTCGGATGTAAGAGCCGGAAAAGAAGTGGCCGTAGATGACGGCCAACGATATTTTCCCGTCTGCAAAAAAATGGGACCAAGACACATCGATCTCGTCCCCCACATGGTTGGCGGTGTTATCCGCACGGGAAAAGATCAGCGGGCCCTGTGAGCCTCGATACCAGTTATCAC
Source organism: Nitrospira sp. Nam80 (assembly GCF_965152575.1). Classification (NCBI taxonomy): domain Bacteria; kingdom Pseudomonadati; phylum Nitrospirota; class Nitrospiria; order Nitrospirales; family Nitrospiraceae; genus Nitrospira; species Nitrospira sp. Nam80. Next base: position 3,112,517 of record NZ_OZ224216.1, on the reverse strand, counting down.
GGGCACTAGCCAAATACTTCCGTAACGCCCAGATTTCGATATGATCACGAGCCGTCGGCCTGGCTTGAAAATTCACATGCGGTTGAACACTGTTGCGCCATGCGCCGTTCAGCATGTAGCCGACATGAAGAAAATTCGTCGGAAAGAAATTTTCAAACGTATTGGCATTCCCTCCGCAGCTGCGTGACACGAGGCCGCCCGGCGTGACGCAGTTGGCGTCACCATCTCCTGAAGCATAGTCGAATCCGGCAGCCACGCGGGGTTTCCAACGGTGGTCGTACCAGGTATAGCCCAACCATGTTCCCGATGCCCAGGCATTGATGCGGAGATTATCCCGGTTGTGGTCCCCGGCGCCATCGGCTGCACGCCCGAATTGATAGGCGATTTCCTGCACGAAATCCCAATTCCCTTTCCGAAGCTCGGCTCTGGCACCGATCATATGGCGAACCTGGGACGAAGACTTGGGGTTGTATTGCCCTGGATTGGCCAGCTCCGACAAGCGGTTATGATACAGCACGTAATAGGGCTCAATGACCATGCCGGAAACGCTTCGTGTTTGATTATACAAAACAACCATGTCCACATCAGCATTGCCGTCATAGCCGGGCAACGGCGTGGGAATGTTCGGGCCGACACTTCCATATGGTGCGGCCTGCGGCAGATCGGTGTCGGAATGCCGGAACCATCCCAATTTTGTATCGAATGAAGAGGTTGCGTAACTCAACATCACGCCGTCGTGAGAATAGCCCGTATTGGCCCAGTCAAAGTGGCCGAAGAGCCGCTGGTTCCCCAGGACCAAATACTGACGCCCCGCCTTGATACTGAATCCTTGAATGCCGGCCACATTGCGGACGAGCACATAGCCGGCACGGACGCCGAGACGGCATTGGCCCGGCTGAGAAAATCCGCAATTATGGTTCAGTGGATCGCCGCCGTCGCCCCCATTCAAGGGGTTGCCGTTTCCTCCCCACGTGGCTGAATCCTCAATCTCGAAGTAGAAATTCGCGTCCGGCGAGAGATCATAGCCGACTCCCAACCTCGCCCACTGTTGAACATAAAAGTCACTGGCGCTGCGACCGGGAAAGGCTCCGGTTCCACTCCCATCCGGAGCCAAGCTGTTGCAGGAGCCATTCATCGGCGCTCCGCCGCCGAAACAGACTCCATTGCGCCACTCAGGCCGAACCCTGAGATCGGCCCGCATCCAAAATTTGCGTAGATCGAACACGGTCCGGGCCGGCGGGTCATACTCCTCATAACCCTCCTGTGGCCAGGCATTCGGAAGAACATAGCCTGGCTGCATGGGCCCATAGTCGGTCGACAATTCTGCGGCTTGAAGGAGCGATGGTAGCCGCAGGTCACAAAAAGCAGCACAGGCGAATGTGGCAAGAACAAAAAAGATCGTGAACGGGCTATCCGGCCGGCGCATGAGCCATCATCTGGGTTTTCCTCAGAACCGCCTGTCCTGAATAAAGCAGAACTGGAGCCGGCACTGTCGCGCCGACTCCAGTTCTTGTGACAGAGATGATCTACAGGACGAACGGTTAGAACGCCATGCTGGCTCGTTCCTCCATATCTCTGATGAAGTTCTCATACTTCTTCACATCCTCGGCGCCCTTGGCTCGGACATGCCGGTCGCGGGCGTGGAATTCGTCAGGAGTAACCTTATAGCAGAAGTCCCAGAGCGCGTCTGCGCTGTGCGCGTCTATGCCGCCGACACGCGCTTCCAGCATGACCATAAAGGTGTTCACTCCTTCATAGGTTGCCTGGCGATTCCCTGCGCGATGATCCTCGCGCACCTTACCAAGTTGCTTCAGAAACGGATCAAAGTCGCCGGGGATGACACCTTTCTCCGCTAGCGTCTGATAGGTCACGACTTGGCCCAAAAGTTCCTCCGACCAGGCCGGGGATTTCTGGCTGGTGGTCGATCCCCAGAGTGCCGGCTCAGCTATGACAGGTTTGGTTTCGGAAAAGGCCTGGGCCGCAGTGAGCCCCAAAAAGCCCGACGCGGCCAACGCCGCGCATGTGGATAGAAACGTGATCTGACGCTTCATGATATTCCTCCCTTAGATATCGATCGGCCTAATTTTTGACTTCGTTGAATCAGCCTACAAACATGTGCCTTGCTTGGTTGTCATTCACAGCAACTAGCGTGCCATAACCAGTAATAATGTAAGATTGTGAATTCATTATAGAATTGTGAAAGTGGCCATGCCGGCATCATGGTCCTCACCGTTGTACAAAACGGTTAATCCGTGAATGGCAACGGTTCGAGTGCGGGATACCGCAGAATTGGCGAGGGCTGGGAATCGGACCGGGTGGTCGAACGCGCGTATCGATTTTTATCTCAATGAAGAAACGCCTGCCTGTTTGCTTTCAAGCTCGGCCCAGCGCCGGTACAACCGTTCGACTTCTTCGCGAGCTGTTTCCATTGCACCAAGCCGTTCTTGCAGCGCGGCGGCATTGCAGACAACGGCCGGATCTTCGAGGCTCGTCTGACAGGAAGCGAGCATCGTTTCCGCTTTCAGTATATTCTCTTCGATGGCATCCCACTCACGCTGTTCGTGATACGACAGCTTGTGTTTGTGTGAGAATCGGGTCTGATGGTTGTCCGTCGCGGTCGATGCCGAAGATGGTTTTGTAAAATCATGAGACGGAGAGGCGCTATGATTTTGAGCCGCCTCCCATTGCGCGAGATCGGCGTACCACTCCGCCCCACCGCGGCCGTCCAGCGCTAACAGGACCGTGGAGAGTCGATCAAGCAGCCACCGGTCATGGGTGACCAGAACGACCGCGCCGGGAAAGTCCACGAGATTTTCTTCCAGTACGTCCAAGGTTGGAATATCGAGGTCGTTGGTCGGTTCATCGAGAATCAACAGATCCGCGGGCTGGCACATGAGGCGGGCGATCAATAAACGAGCTTGCTCTCCGCCGGATAGTCGGGACACGGGCAGATCAAGTTGTTCGGGGCGAAAGAGGAACCGCTTGGCCCATGACACGAGATGTATCGAGCGGTCCCGAAAAATGACGGCATCTCCGGTCGGGGCCAACGCGCTTGCCAGCGTACTCGATTGATCCAGCGAATCACGATGCTGCTCGAATGACAGGATACGTAATCCTTCCGCTCGAGTGATCGTGCCGGAATCGTGAGCAAGCGTCCCGGCCAGCAATCGTAACAGTGTCGTCTTGCCGCTCCCATTGGGGCCCAATATTCCCAGTCGCTGGCCCGGCCCCAACCGTAGATCCAAATCCGTCAGCACCGGCTTGCCCCCCAGCGATTTGCCGATACCGGTGGCGACGAGCAGCTGCTTGGACCTGCGGCCGGATGAAGAGAAATCGATGTCGACCCGGGAGGCGGCGGACCGGGCCTTACCGCGGGCCGCCTCCTCGATCAATGCGGCTGCCGCCTGCACGCGGCCTTTCGCCTTGGTCGTGCGGGCCTTAGGTCCCCGCCGCAACCATTCGACTTCGCGGCGGACGCGATTGGCCAACGAGGCCTGGTAGTCGGCCTGAACCTGTAGCGCGGCTTCCCGCTGCTCCAGAAAATCGCTGTAGCGTCCCTTGGCTTCGAACAGGCCTCCGGGATAGCGCGGATTCAATTCCACCATGCGCGATGCAATCGATTCGAGGAAGCGCCGGTCATGGCTCACCACGAGAAACGCTTTGGCTTGGGCCTTGAGCAATGATTCCAGCCACACGATGCCGTCGAGATCCAGATGATTAGTGGGCTCGTCCATCAACAGGACATCCGGCTCCAGGAGCAAGGACTTGATGATGGCCAGGCGCTTGCTCCATCCTCCGGACAAGCCGGCGACCGGCTGATCGGCCTCTCGGAAACAACCGATACTCAACGCTCTGGCGAGCCGGCCGGCCTGATCATGAGGGTTCATCCCCGCCATGCGCAAGGCCTCACACAATTCATCTTCGACCGTCAGGGTCTGATTCACTATCGGGTCTTGTGCGACGTAGCCGATCCGCAGATGTCGCCTCGCGGTTCTGGTGCCGTTGTCAGGGGATTCTATGCCGGCAAAGATCTTGAGCAGCGTGGACTTTCCTGAGCCGTTCGGTCCGACAATTGCCATATGATCGCCTTCATTCAACCCCAAAGAAAGCCCGGTGAAGAGGGGCCTTGGACCGTAGCTTTTACTGATCGATTCACAACTTAGCAGAATAGTCCGCGCCATCCATTATCCGTTCTGTTTGACCCGTGGTGACTGTATTCGGCCCGGCCGAGAGGAATGAGTATACGGGCTACTTCGTGTGCGAAGCCAGAGCCTGTTCCGCCGAGACACCTAGGGAACGCGCCAGTGCCCACCGAACCGGAGAGAGGGTATCCTGATCTGAGAGCTGATCGAACGTACACCAAAAGCAGCGGAGAGGAACCTCTATGGTATTACCATTCATGAGCCCGGACGACAGCGCCGTGGAATTATTGCGCAAAGATCATGAAAAACTGAAATCGCTGTTTCGTGATTTCGAGGCGGCTGCCGACAGAGAGAAGCAGCCGATCGTCGGAGAGGCCCTCATGGAATTGGAGGCGCATGCGGCGGTGGAAGAGGACCTGTTTTATCCCGCAATACTGGAGGATGCTCCTGATGCCAAGGCCAACCTTGACGAGTCGCTGGAAGAGCACCATGTGAGGAAACTGTTGATCGCCGAACTGCGGGACGTGGGCGCCGGCAGTGAACGGTATGCCGCCAAGTTCCGCGTCCTGGCGGAAAATGTAACACACCATATCAAAGAAGAAGAAGCGGAACTGTTTGCCCGTGCCCGAACCGGAAAACTGGACCTTGTCGCACTGGGCAAACAAATCGAGCGTGCTAAAGCATCATGGCGGACCATGTTCAATCGGCGAGTCGAGGACGGGCGGCCCGCTACCGATGCGGGCACAACACGCGAGCGTCGCCGGACTATGCCGCCGCGATCGACCCGCGTAAGAACGGCGAAAAAACGGGCCAAACGTCCGACCTGCTGAAAGTCTTCCTGAACTAAACTCACCGCCGCTTTCTATTGCTGCTTCGCCGAGTCCGGCATGGGTGGCTTCTAGGTGCGGCTCACCACCGTCAATCGGCCGCGTACGCGCTGGCCTTCAGCAACACCCGATTCAGCGACTCAGCGGGTGTCAACTGCTCGGCATAGAGAACGCTATACTGTTGCTGCATATGGCCGAAAAACGACGCCCGTCGCTCTTCAGGAATCTCCAGCAAAGTGGCGAACGATGTGAGATATTCACCGCGTCCTTGCGCAACATCGGTTTTTAAACTTTGGAAACTGTAGGCTGTGAACGCCCGTAATTTGTGCTCAGCCTTGACCGGACCGTCCCCGGAAAACCATGCTCCGGGCGTCGTGCTGGACGTCACTTCTTTCGTCGGTTCCGTGAACTCTGATGTGGCTGCGCTAACACCGCCCGAAATGTCCGATGTGGCGTCGAACGGAGCCTTAGTGAGTTCCGTCGTCGCGTCCGTAATGCACGCAGTGAAGAGAAAGCCGATAGGAAGTAGCGTATGAGCGAGAGATAGGCGATAGCGCATGGTAAACCCTCCAAGGTTTCAGAATGAGCGGAAGTATCTCAATGAAAGGTTCATTGCCTGTACTAGGGAACGCCCTAGTTTGACCTGGCTCACACCCTGAACTCGAGAGCGAGAAATAAGATTGAGGCCGGTGCGGGAAAGCGGAATCCTTCGGAAGGACCGCTCAGTATGTGGCGCCCAGATGGTCCGGTTCTGCCGCCATACCGTCGGCGAATGTCGTCGCCAACGACCTGCTCTCGATAAAGATAATGCCGCGATCTGTCCGGCTGTCGAATGTCAAATTGATTTCGGTATCTTCGCCGCGCCAGTTTCCTTGCTTGACGGCCTTTCCCGCAATCTGTCCCGGCGTTCGATCGAGGGGACCGTGTTTCGATTCAAGGAAAGCCACAATTTGCTGGTGGGCCTCCAGGCCGTGATAGCGGATCGTCACCCGGCCGAACTGTCCGTCGATGGTGACAAACCGCATGGAATCGATTGGCGCCCGACCGAAGGACGACGGACCTTGTTTGAGCTCATATCCTTTCACCCTGCGGCCATTTTCTACAAGCTTAAAGTCGTCCGACTCCGTAAAGGCGACTCCCCACGGAATTCCTTCGAACCCCTTAGGGTCCCCCTGCATCGGCACCGGCTCGGCTTGGGGAGGGAAGAGGCCGAGCATGGCGAGTCCCACAACAGCGCTCATTGCAAAACTATATGATCGTATCCGTCCCATGAGTGCCTCTGCGATAAAAATGTGGCGGTTACTCTAACGTCCTGCAAGCGGGTCTCACGGATTATAATCCCCGCCTCCGTGCTTGTCACCAGCCCGGGCGCGGTGTATGGATGGCGGCATTTGTGTTCTTCCGGAGTCCTATGTACAAATCGCGCGCCTCGATGCAGAAGAAACGGAAAAGGAAGCGACCGGCGAATCTGTTTCATCCGCTCTATTGGCCGTCCTGGATCGGGGTCGCCTGCATGCGGACTCTGGCCCTGTTGCCTTACCGCTGGCAATGCATCCTGGGTCGATGGGCGGGCCTGTTACTGCGGCTCATGCACGACAAACGGCGCGAGACCGTCGATATTAATCTTGCCGCCTGCTTTCCCGACCTCTCTGCGAGAGAGCGGGCGATCTTGGCCAAGCGCTGCTTTGAATCGCTCGGCATGGCCCTCTGTGAAACCTCCATAGCCTGGTGGGTTCATGACCCGCGGGCGCGCTGCGCCTGTCGCATCGTAGGATTGGACCATATCCGCGCGGCGCTCGAGAACGGGCGCGGAGTCCTACTATGCAGCGCGCATCTGCATACGGCCGAGTTGGCTGGGCGCTTCATGGCGCTCGAACAGCCGGTCACCATTATCTTTCGCCCGCAGAATGACCGGGTGATCGAGGCGGTGGCCCATCGCCGCAGAGCGGCATACTATCCCAACATGATTCACTATCGCGACATGCGGAACGTTGTCCGGGCGTTGCGGCGTAATGAAGTCGTCTGGTACGCCCCCGATATCGATGCCGGGACAAAACGAAGCGTCTTCGTTCCTTTTTTTGGCGTGCCGGCTGCTTCATTGACGGCCACCGCGCGTCTAGCTAAGTTGACCGGCGCGCCGGTTGTGCCCTGCTTCTATTTCAGGCGGGCCGACCGGACCGGCTATGACATTCATGTGGAACCGGCGCTTGAAGGGTATCCCAGCGGTGATCTGACGGTTGATACGGCCCGCGTCAATGAACTCATCGAAGCCGCGATTCGCCGTCACCCCGAACAATACCTGTGGCAACATCGGCGATTTAAAAGCAGGCCGGCCGGCGCCACGCCGCTCTATGGAGAGAGAGGTCAGAGAAGGTAGCTAGGTATATCTGCAAGTTTAGGCATCTGCGCGGTTGCATAATTGTATTCTCGAAATGCCGGTCCTATTGTACAGTGGGGCAAGCGCAAGGGAGGCTACGTATGGACGCTATGACGCAGCAGCCGCTCGACCTTCGCCAACATCCTCGGCTTCGCATTCCCGCTCCGTTTGCCTGTTCTTTCCAGAGGCGCGGATTAACGAAGTGGATCCGCGGTAATCATGAGGGGCTCGGCGTGGTGTTCGATGTGTCGGTCAAGGGAGCCAAAGTCATGAGCGAGACGGGGATTGAGCCGGGTGAGCGCATGTCGGTCAGCCTGCGTCTTCCCAACCAGATTTCTCCCATGACGGTTGAAGAGGTGGCGGTCAGGTGGGGAAGGGATCAGACCTACGGCCTTGAATTCTTGGATCTCTCGCCAGTCGCGGAGATGCGTCTTCGGAAGTTCATTGCGATCGCCGGACGGCAAGCCAAATAGCCCGCCCAACGCCTGGACGCAGAAGCCGCGTCAGTCCTTCCGGGGATGAATGCCGCTTCAAGGCACCTCAATAGATCCAGGTCACCAGCAAGGTCACCACATTCTTCGTGTAGTCATAGACCGGGATATTGGACGCGTTTCTGATGCGCAGATATTGTAAGGCGGCGGTGAGATTGTAGGGTAAAGGCTTTGAAAGTTGGACGAATACATCCTGTTCCATGTCGTAACGCTGCGACAGATTCCCGGCTTCATCGGCAAACAATACTTGCGGATGCGAATAAGCCCGCCAATGGATGTCGTACTGCATCCGGAGGGAAAGTTGCTGCCAGGGAAGCGTCAGATCGCCCCCGATCTGCAGCCGATTGCCCGTATACGTAAACGCAGATCCGGCGGCCGCCTCGTTGTCGTATTGATATCCCAATTTGAACAGATAGCGGTCCTGCGCGAAGCGAAAGACATGCAGGAATCCGATCATGTTGTTGAACGCGTCGCGTGAGTCCGCCGCGAATCGGACGTCGGTGTTGGCCGGTTCCCGGAAAAACTCTTTCACCTGATAGCGGTAGAGGAGCGTGGTCAGATTGCCGACAGTGCCAAGGCCGGGCGTCGAAAGATTTGGCGCGACGACCGCGATCGGAAAGGTGAGGCTGTGACGAGATAGAAAGCCGTTCAGATCGAGGAACATATAATCGTAGGTATACTGGCCTCCCACTTCATACGGTATTGTTCCGATGACTCCCCGGTAGACACCCGAAAGCCCGCCCAAGTGGTCTTGAATATTGAACGCACCCACGCCCCGGTTCGTATTGACGGTCTGATAAAGCGAATACGTCGCGGTCGATTCAATCGGTCCGTGACGATACCAGGCATAATCAGCGCGGATGGTGGCCAGGAAGCCCGGCGAGGAAGTCGGCCGGGATCGCAGGGCTTCAGCAATGGGATCTTGGCTGGAGTTGGGGTTCACCGCGACGTTGTCGTCGTAATACCCTCCTAATCCGACTTGGGCGTGAAATCGCCTGCTATCCGTCGTCTTTTTCGCAGTTCCAAGCGCCTCCTGAATCCTCACTGAGGCGCCGGTGATCGGGGACATCGGTTGGATCTGTTGCGCGGACTCCAGTTCCGCCTGCGCCTGTTCCGATAATCCGAGGGTTCCAAGCGCGAGACCTCGATAAAAGAGCGCCAGTTGTCTGATGGTTTGGTCGGTGGACTGATTGGCCGCGAAGGCCGCCGCGGCGCCCTCATAGTCCTTGTTGCGATATCGCAGAAAGCCGACGTAATAGCCCAGATTGTCTCGTGACGGTTGCCGCCGAAACAGTTCTTCCAGTATAGGGCGGGCTTGTTCATAACGACCGGCCGCGAAATTGGCTGAGCCGAGCTGATAGGAAACGTCGAGGTCGGCCGGACGAAGCCGATGCAGCGTGGTGAGCGGATCGATGGCCTGTTCGGGTTCCTCCTGGGCGAGACGTATGAGCCCGAGATAGTAAAGTGCCCGTGGATTGTGCGGGTCGAAGGCCAGCGCTTTCTTCAGCAGCGCGAGTGCCTCCTCGTAACGCTGTTCGTTGTATGCCAGCGCGGCTTGTGCCGCGAGAATATCGCCGTCCGCCTGCTGGGCGTATGCCGAATAAGCGCCGGCGCAATAGAACAGGGTCACGATCAGGGTAATGGCCGGCCAATGGAGTGGAGAGGTGCCCAAAGCTCTGCCCGGGACTCTTGAATAATATTGAGACCGTCTCCTATCATAGGGCGCGTCGCCGAGAAGCCAAGCAGAAAGCCATTTTCGGCAGGTTCTGTTGAATCGGCTCGGGTACGTGGCTAGTCGGAGGCTTTATGCGTATACCTCTCCTTCTCGTTTTCCCCGTCGTCCTGTGTGTCTTATCCACCCTAAGTAATCCGGAATTGGGTCACGCCGAATCGAAAGGCAGATCCGACGTCCATGCCGGGGATCCCTACGGAATTGTGACGGGATTGAGTGGCCTCGCCACCGGCATCACGCCAGGCGGTTCTCGTGAGCTGCGAATCGGTGATCGCGTGGCTGTCGGAGAAGAGGTGTTTGTCGCCACCGGAACGTTGGAAATCCTCTGGGAGCGACGGGCGCTGTTTTCTTTGGAAGGACGGACCAGAATAGCCGTGCGGGAGGCAAAAAATGGGCTGGCCCTATTGGATATCCTTGACGGAGCAGTTCAGATTGCCTATTCGTACAACGAAGGACATCCGACCGATACACTAACCATTCAGACTCCTGCCGCCCGAGCGGTGCTGAGAGGGGGGATTCTGGAAGCGAAAGTTACGCCGACCGGGGAGATCGGCCGCCGGGTGCAGAGCGCGCACGTGGGGAAAACCGCTTCAACAGCGGGCGAACTGCTCCGCATGATCGAGGGACAGGCGCAGATAGAGCCTCGCACGGCTGGGGCGAAATCTTTTTTGCTGAAGGTCGGACATGAATTCCAAACCATGTCGCAAGGTGAGGCGGTTCGGCCGTCACCCGTAAACGACGGCCGCAAGTTGATTCTCCTTCCGGGCCATCAGCAGATGCCTTCCTCAGCGGTTCAACGCATGGTGCGGACTCATGTGGACCATGCTCTTGAGGTCGAGCGGGGGATCAACAAACCGTCTCGGGAGGGGAATGAAATGGATAGGCCGGCCAGGGACACGAGCGGAGCGATTGTCTCCACGAGCCTGGGCATTCCGATCGCCGCTTTTCCGGGAAGCGGTGGGGCGACTGCATCATCCTCTTTGGCGCCCGCAATGCCGGCCGGACCCCTGGTAAGCGGTGGAGGAGCGACAACTGCGGCGCCGCCGGCGCCTGTGCCGATTATTCAGACGCCGACTGTATCCATCTTGACTCCAACCCAATCGGGCGGCATCAACAGCCAATCTCTCCTGCGTGAAGTGTTCCAAGATTTGGGAGGAAGCAAAGGAAAGGCAAAGGGGCACGCCAAAAACTGAAGAGGCGGCCAGAACAGGATCTTCGTACGTATCCCCTGCTAGCTTATTTCGCTCGCACGTCATGTCAATTAATAATTATTTGTTCGGTCTGACGGCGGAGTGGGTGTATGGTAAACCGTGAGACCAACGAAGACGTCAAGGAGTGTTTATTCGGTTCGCGTCTCATAAGAAGGGGCTGTGATGGAATCCTCAGCCAGTAATCGAATTGAATTGCGTCGGCATGAGCGGCAGTTCGTTCCGGACTCCTGTCTGCTCTCGTTTTCCCAATTCACCCTGTCTATTTCCGTCGCCGGCGATGCCGAAGGGGAGGGAATTATCGTGAATCTCTCCCCGAAGGGATGCAAGGTCGAAAGCGAAGCCGCCGTGAAGGTATCTGAGGCGATGTCGTTGATTCTCCTGTTACCCGATCAGAAGACGCCGACCACGGTAGACTTGGCCATCGTGCGATGGGTGAAGGGAGCTGCATTCGGCCTGGAATTCATCTCCATGGGCGCGAATGAGTCCACGCGACTGTTTGAGTTTCTGGCAAACATGGAGAAGCAACCGAAGCCGACGCCATGACTTCGAGAAAACACAAGGGCCTGCCTTGCCGGCCGGGAGAGGTGGGGCGATGTCGCTGACTAAAGAAGATCGGAAAGCACGGCGAGTCGGTTTGACCTGCCGCCTCTTCTTTTTCGGGGAGGATGATTTTGAGGGAGAGGCTCAGCTTCTGGATTTGTCTTCCACGGGCTGCATGGCGAGGTCAATGGAACCTCTGCAGGTGGGCCGAAAACTGAAGCTGTCCCTTTTCTTGCCGGACGAGCATACGTGGCCGGTCAGGGTTGAGGAAGCCCTCGTGCGTTGGGTGCGAGGCTGTGAATGCGGCATGGAATTCATTGCAATCCGTCCGCCGCATCTACATCGGATCCAACAACTGATCATGAAGAAGAAAAGACGGTGACGTCGAATCCTATCCATGATCGAGGCTTATCGGCCGTGTCCGGTCCCGATTCAGTCTCGCCCTTCGTATTGTAATCGCTGCCGGCGCGTTGCTTTGCATCGACCATTCTCCTACAATTTCGCACACAGTCTCGACGGTGTAGGGCGGAACCGGGTGCGAAGGATCGGACGCAGCGCATGGGTCGAGCCACGGCATGATCGGTTGGATCGGGGAACGAGCCATCGCCGGATACGGCTATCTTGCCTCTCTTGCCACGCTCTCTTCTCAAGCCTTTCTGGATTTCGTGACGCCGGAGCATCACGGGCGGCGCGAATCGTTTGGGGTCATCGGACGGCAGATTCTATTCACGGGCGTCGATGCGCTGCCGGTCACCAGCGTGATCGCATTGTTGCTCGGCATTCTTATTATTACGCAAGCAGGGACGCAGTTGCCTCGGCTGGGCGCGGGCGGACTCGTGGGCACCATCATTGTCGTGGTAGTGGTTCGGGAACTCGGCCCGTTGCTTACGGCCTTCGTCGTCATTGGACGATCGGGAACCGCCATCGCTACTGAATTGGGCAATATGTCCGTCAATCGGGAAATGGTCGCTTTGCGGCTCATGGGCATTCCCGTCAGTCGCTTTGTCGTGATGCCCCGCATGGCGGGCATGATCGTGTCCATGATCTGCCTCACGCTCTATTTCGACCTGGTGGCCATTCTGGGAGGATACTTGGTCGCCAATGTGCAACTGGCGGTGCCTTTTTATGCGTTCGCCGACGGCATCCTGCATGCCCTGAGTTTTACCGACGTGTTGTTGACCGCGATCAAGGGAACGATGTTCGGTGCGGCGGTGGCCTCCGTCTGCTGCCATCACGGGCTGTCCGTTCGATCGTCCTTCACGGAAGTTCCCCAACAAACCACCAAGGCCATGATCAATTCTTTGGTCCTCTGCCTCCTGCTTGACGTTTGTCTGACCATTCCGGTGTATCTATGAAGGATGAAGCTCTTGTACTGGATCAGGTAAGCGGTGAGATGGAAGGGAATGGACGGACATTCTCAATTGACCTCCGAGTACCGGTCGGTGAACTTCTACTGGTGATGGGACCGAGCAGGTCCGGAAAAAGCCTGTTGGTGGAATTATGCGCGGGGCTCCTACATCCGGAAAGCGGCCGTGTCATCGTCTTCGGGTCCGATTGGAGCTCATTATGCGGTGTGGAGCGGACCGCGATGCGCCTCCGCATCGGGACGGTTCTCCAACAGCCAGGGCTGCTGAACAATATGACGGTTTACAATAATATCGCGCTTCCGTTGCGGTACCATCGAAGCGCGGTCAGAGAAACGGAGCGCCATGCCGCCGTCATGGCCGAGCTGGAGGCGTTCCGATTGGCCGGAGTGCGCAATCGATTTCCGGCTCAGCTGACGCTCGGAGAAGCGCGTTGCGCGGCGATTGCGCGAGCCATGATCTTGGAGCCGGATATGCTGCTCTTGGACGATGCGGCCGGGGGTCTCGACGCAGACATGCTGTCGCTGCTCGCTCTCTCTCTCGACCAATGCCGGCGTAAGCGCGCCGTGACCGTTGTAGCCACGCTGCGCACGCCGTCCGTGATGCTGGATCGGGCGGATCGGGTGGCGCTGCTGCGTGGAGGCCGGCTCGAGGCCGTCGGGCCGCGTGAAGCCGTTCGTCAGGAAGCCTGCGCCTCTATGAAAACGTATCTCATCTAAGGTAGGGGAATGCGATGAAGATGCATTATTCCCATCAATTGCCTGCGAATCGAATCGCCCAGATTGTGGGGACCTTTATTCTTGTGCCGCTCTTTGTGTTAATCATGGCCGGCGTCTTCATGGCGAAAACGGAACATGTGTTCGAGCGGAAGTATACCTTGAAAGCCAGCCTGAGCAAATCGTACGGCCTCGAGCCCGGTGCTCCGGTCGTCGTGTCCGGCATCCGGATTGGTCGGGTGGAGCGGGTGGATCTCAATGAGCGGGGGACCGTTGATGTGATCCTGCGCCTGTTGCTGCGGCATCAGAATATGGTGAAGGAGAACTCCGAACTGTCTCTGACCAAGAGCGGCATTGTGGTGGGGCAGACACAGGTGGACATCGCGGGGGGGACGGCACACAGCGCGGCCCTTCGGGACGGCGACACCATGAAAGTCGTTGAGCCCAAGGACATCGGAGAGATGATCAATGAGATTCAACCGGTCTTGGCCGCCGTCAAACAAACCTTGCTCCGAGTGGATACGATTACGCAGGATCTGCAGAATACCGTGAAGACGGGCGGACATGCCCTGGAACAGGTCGCCGTGGCCACGCGCGATCTGCCCGCGCTGATGGCCTCTGTTCAGCGGACCGTCGCGTCCGTTGAAGGGACCGCGGCGTCGCTACCGGACATGACCGGATCGGTGAAGCGGACGCTCGGCGTGATGGACCGCGTGACGGTCGATGTCCAGCAGGCTACAATGAAACTCCCAATCATCATTGATTCGACGGAGGATGTCTTGCACAGCGTGAAGACCCTCACGGCGTCGGTGAGTGAGATGAATCAAGAATTGCTTCCAGCGGTCCGGACGGCGCACCAGGCATTGGCGGATGTGTCTCTGTTGCTTCGCGGGGCGAAGAATACGTTTCCGTTCAATCGGTTTGTTCAGAATGCTGGCCCCTCCCCGGCGGTTGCCCACGGACTGGCGCTGGACAGCCTCCGCGCCGACCGTCCTGATCGGTGAACCGCACGACCTTCATAGCCATCGCCCTGGCGACGTGTCTGTCCGGATTCCTGACCGTGGGCTGCGCCGGCCCATCTTCAATCCCGCCTACGCCTCAGAGAGGAGCCCTGTCGCTTCAAGTCGACGCTCTTCAGGAGCAAGGGAGTCGATGGCGCGTCGAGGGAAATCGAGCCCGAGCGCGGCAATCTTTCGAGCAGGCTAAGGTGGTCGCCGAGAGCATCGACGACAGGCCGGCGCTGGCCGATATTTTTCATGACCTGGGCGGCTTGGCGTTGGATGACGGCTTGGTTTCTCAATCCATCCTGTTGCATCGCCGAGGGCTCGATCTGGCGGAACAGCTTGGAGACACAAACCGTATCATGGCGAGTCTCGGTGCCTTAGCGGCAGTGGAAGATCGTGCAGGTCACACAGAGGCGGCCGAATCCTTGTATGGCCGAGCCATGACATTGGCCCGGCAACAGCGGGATCGCGGAGCGCAGGCGGTCTTATTGAACAATCTGGGGCTGATGCGCCAGAGGAAGGGCGACGTCGAAGCGGCACGAGAGGCCTATCGCCAGGCGAGCGAAATGAACCGGGAATTGGGCCATGGGGAGGCCGAAGCGAGCAACCATGTCAATCTCGGCCTGCTTGCGGAGGCGCAGGAAGACTTTGCACAGGCCGATCGGGAGTTCGCGCGCGCGTTGGAATTGGACAAACAAGTCGAGAATCGACGAGGCATCGCGGCAGATCTTGCGAGCCTCGGGCGTGTGGCGGTCCGGCGCGGATTTACCGAAGCCGGGCTCCGGTATATGGACCGAGCTTATCGGAGCTATGCCGCTCAGGGGGACGGCAATCGGGCGCTGGAAGCGTTATCGAAAGCGGTGGAACTGGCCAGGAAGTTAAACAGGCTCGATGAAGTGGAACGTTACGAGTCCGAGTTGATGTCCCAGAAAAGTAGGCCGGCCCTCCGGTAAATCGACGGCCGCACGCGAGGAAACTCAGCGTCCCGCGCGACGATGGCGTTTATTTGATGGCGACGGCTTTGACCTCCTTATACGTCGTTTGTCCTTTCAGCACCTTGTCGATTCCGTCCTGCACCAGGGTCGTCATGCCTTCGCTGAGCGCCAACGCGAGCATCTCTTCCGTTTTGGCCTTGGCTTGAATAAGCCGCTTCATGCGATCGGTCCCGAGCAGCAGTTCGTGGAGCGCTACCCGGCCCTTCAGGCCGGTGCGATTGCATGCGTCACAGCCTTTTCCGCGATAGAGTCGGAAATTGCCGTCGAACCTGACGCCCAATTTGTCCCAGTATTCGGGCCCGTACCCCATTCGCAGCTCATCGTACTCTTCCTGCGAGCCAGGATAGGCTTCTTTGCAGTCCTTGCAAATCCGCCGCGCCAGCCGTTGCGCGAGGACCCCCAACATGGCATCGGCAAAACTGAATGAGTCGCATCCCATATCCAGCAAGCGGGTCACGGTCTCAACTGCGCTGTTGGTATGAAGCGTGCTCAGGACCAAGTGACCCGTGAGTGACGCTTCAATACCGGTATCGGCGGTTTCCTTGTCCCGCATTTCGCCGACCATGATGACGTCGGGGTCCGCCCGCAAAAACGCCCGCATCGCGGCGGCGAAGGTAAAGCCGATCTTCGCATGGACCTGAACCTGCCGAAGTCCGTATTGGGTGATCTCGACCGGGTCTTCGGCGGTCCAGATTTTGATGTCCGGCGTATTGATTGATCCGAGGACCGAATGGAGCGTGGTTGTCTTGCCGGAACCGGTCGGTCCCACGCATAGGATGATGCCGTATGGCTTGTCCGCAATATTCTGAAGCTCGCGGAGGTTACGGTCGGAAAAACCCATTTTGTCGAGCGGCAACGGCTCGCTTGCCGCCAGAATCCGCATGACCACGTCTTCGTTATAGCCCGCGGTCGGAATCGTCGCGACCCGCAGTTCGATCTCCTTGTTTTCTCCGAGCTTGAACTTGATCTTGCCGTCCTGCGGCTTTCGCCGCTCGGCGATGTCCAGGCTGGCCATGATCTTGAGCCGGGACACGATGGCGCGCCGGTAACTGGACGGGATCTTCATGTACTCGAAACAATTGCCGTCGACTCGAAACCGCACGAGCGTATCGCGCTTTTCGCCATAGGGCTCGATATGGATGTCGGAGCTGCCTTGCCGGAAGGCGTCCGCGATAATCTGGTTGGCGAGCCGGACGATGGCGCTGTCGTTTTCATCGAGGCCCGCGCTTGCGGCCTCTTCCTGCGCCTCCAACTGGGACTCGTTCACCAAATCGCCGAGAATATCAGAGACGTTCTCGTTGAGTTTGGCCGTCGCTTCCGGCTGGCCGGTTGAGGCGGCGAGAAATTGGGCGATATCCTTTCGGAGGCTCACGGCGAACCGAATGTTCAACCCGGGAAACGTCCGTTTGATATCCTGCACCCGGTCGAGATCGCCTGGGTCGTCGGTCAGGATCTCGATGGCGGATCGATCGCGTTTCAGCGGCATCCAATGATTTTTCTTGAGGTAGTCGATGTTGAGATTCTTGAGGAGCTCGATATCGACTATCGTGCGATCACTGAACTCGATGTAGGGGCACTTGTGGTATTGGGCCAGTGATTTCCCCAAATCGGCCTTGACGACTTTGTACTTTTCAATGAGAAGGCTCTCGAGATCCGTGACGCCTTTCCGGGATTCCGCCACCGCATTGTCCAGATCCTGCTGCAGGATCTTCTGATTGGACACGAGATAGTCGAACTTTGAAGGGGCTTTTTTCGATGTTTTGCGGAGATTGTGGAAGGCCGTACCGAGCGCCTTGGCGATTTCAGCAACCGATTCTTCGTCTTTGCGGGTGAACCGGCCCCCGCTCTTCTTATTGAGTAGCTGAATCACACCCATGAGATATTTGTTGTCGGCGACGATCGGGTAGGTCAGCACCTGCTTGGTCTTGAAGCCCGTCTTTTTGTCATACGCGGTGTCATGAAGCAAGGACGGATGCACGGCGCTCAATTCGACCTGGCTGTAGGCATCGGCAATGTTCACGGGACGCAGATATTTGGCGCAGAAGCCGGCGAGGCTCTGCTCGGTGATCGGGATGCGGACCTCTTGGACCGTATCCAGGTGTGGAACTTTTGAAAAGATTTCCTTTTTTTCCGTATCGACGGCGAATAGCGTCAGATCTTCCGCGTCGAACAAACTCAGGATATCCCGGTGGAGGTCGAGGAGAATCTGATCGATGTCGCTGGCCGTTTGGATCTGATTTTTGATCCGCTTGACATGCTCGGCGAATTCCGCCTTTTGTTGGGAATCGGGTAGGCTAGATCCGGTCGTCTTGACGAGCATGCCGACTCTCCATGAAGGTAAGGGCCGATAGCAGCATGGATGTGAAAAGGGGAGCGGGCTCGGGTTCGTTGCAATTGGACTGCCGCTCAGGGATCAGTCTAGCGCAAGAGGCGGGCAAGGCAAGGAAAACTCCGTTTCTGAGCGGCTTTTACCGGTATGCTTTCCGCCGCCGATCGAATCGGGAGGCAAGCATCAAGCATGAGTAAATGAGAGGAGAACGCTACGAAGAATGCTGGGGAGCCAATCCGAGGACTTCCCGAATCGCCGCGACCGCCTCGTTCGGATCCAGACGAGTGGTCTGCCCGGTTTTCCGCGCTTTCAACTCCACCACACCTTGGGCAAGGCCCTTGTCGCCGAGGACCAGATGAAGCGGGGCGCCGATCAGATCAGCGTCGTTAAACTTCACACCGGCCCGTTCATCGCGATCATCCCAGAGGACTTCGATGCCGGCCGCGCCGAGGGAATCATATAGTCGGCCTGCCAGCTCCAACACCTGCTGGGACTGGCCGAGCGGGATAAGCTGAACATGAAATGGAGCGATGGGAAGCGGCCAGATAATGCCTTTCGTATCGTGGTTTTGTTCAATCGATGCGGCTGCTGTCCGGCCGATTCCGATGCCGTAACAGCCCATGACCGCCTGTTGCTCGCGGCCCTGCGCATCGAGGAATGTCGCAGACATGGCCTGGCTATACTTGGTTCCCAACATGAACACATGGCCCACTTCAATGCCTTTGGCAACCCGCAAGGTTCCGTCGCCGCGGGGTGAGAGATCGCCTGCTTTGGCGTTGCGAAGATCACCGAAGTGGTCGACGCTGAAATCCCGGTCGATATTGGCATCGATAAAGTGAGTGTCCGCCTTGTTGGCGCCGACCACGAAATTGCGCATAGGCCTCACGGCCTGATCCGCGATAATTCTGATCCCTTTTAGCCCCACTGGTCCGGCAAAGCCGACAGGGGCTCCGGTCAGCGCCTGAAGTTTTTCAGGACCGGCTAGCACCAAGTCGGTGGTGTGGAGCAGTCGCTTCATCTTGATCTCGTTGACCTCGTGATCGCCGCGGACCAACACCGCCACGTCTTCGCGGTCGGTCGTATAGAGGAGGGTCTTAACGAGCCGGCGAGGGCTGATCTTCAAAAACTCCGTCACGTCCTCCACCGTTCGACGGTCTGGCGTAGTGACCGTGCCGATCGGACGCATGGGGGATTGGTCAATTTCGGTCGGAGCAGCCACCTCGGCGCGCTCCACATTGGCGGCGTAGCTGCCGGTTTCACTGTAGACGACGGTCTCCTCGCCCGTGTCCGCCAACACCATGAATTCATGGGATGAGCTTCCACCGATCAGGCCGGTGTCCGCCTCGACCGGACGAAAGGTCAAACCGCACCGCGAGAAAATGTGATTGTACGCGTCGTACATTTTCTGGTAGCTGATTCTGGCTCCCGCCTCGTCCGCGTCAAAACTATAGGCGTCCTTCATAATGAACTCGCGTCCCCGCATCAGGCCGAAGCGGGGACGGATTTCATCGCGGAATTTGGTTTGGATCTGATAAAAGTTCAACGGAAGTTGCCGGTAGGAACGGACCTCCCGGCGAAACAGGTCGGTAATGACCTCTTCGTGCGTCGGTCCCAGGCAGAAATCGCGATCGTGGCGATCCTTGAGCCGGAATAATTCTTTCCCGTAATAATCCCACCGTCCGGTCTCCCGCCAGAGTTCCGCCGGCGAGGCGATGGGCATTAAGAGCTCCTGGGCGCCGGCCCGGTTCATCTCCTCGCGTACGATTTGTTCGATCTTGCGGATCACGCGCAGGCCGAGCGGAAGATAGGTGTAGATGCCGGCCGCGACTTTGCGGATCATCCCGGCCCGAAGCATCAGCCTGTGGCTGACCGTTTCGGCTTCTCCGGGATCTTCGCGCAGCGTGGGAATGAGGATTTGGGAGGTGCGCATGCCGGGCTAACGGGAAAACAATCGCTCAAGGTCATTCCAAAACGCAAAGATCATGATGCCGACCAGCAAGACCAGCCCGACCTGTTGCGCCAGCTCCCGTTGCCGCTCTCCCAGCGGCTTTCGGAGGATCGCCTCGATGAGAAAGAAAAAGAGATGCCCGCCGTCGAGAATCGGAATCGGCAACAGATTCAGCACGCCCAAATTGATACTGAGGATGGCGATGAGGAACACCACGCTGGATGCGCCTTGAGACGCAGCTTCTCCTGAGATATTGGCAATCGTCAAAGGCCCGCCGATATTCTTGCTGGAAATATCGCCCACAATCATTTTGTAAATGCCGACGGCCGTCAGTTCAGTCCAGCCCCATGTGGCCTCCAATCCGTGATACAGAGAAAACAGAGGGCTCGACGCTTTGACCAGTGAGCGGCCTGGACCCGAAATGCCGATTTTTCCGACCTCGATGGACTTGCCGTTCACGACGGCATGATCGGAAGCGGGGGTGATGGTGA
The DNA here is from genome assembly GCF_965152575.1 of Nitrospira sp. Nam80. NCBI lineage: Bacteria > Pseudomonadati > Nitrospirota > Nitrospiria > Nitrospirales > Nitrospiraceae > Nitrospira > Nitrospira sp. Nam80. The sequence continues at coordinate 3,092,350 of NZ_OZ224216.1, read as the reverse complement.
GGACTATCGGAGAGCCGTCGCGCAACACCGAAAATCGAAGCGGCCGATTAGCGCTTTCCTTCACGATCGTCGTCATTTCCGACCATGTTTGAATCGGCTTGTCCTCAATGGCGACGACGCGATCCGCTTCCTTGATGCCGCCGTGTGCGGCCGGTGAGCCGTTCAAAACCGCCGTCACCACAGGCGGCGGCTCTTCTACGCCCAGGTAATAAGCGACCTCCTTGGCGGCCGGATTCTGGCCGGGAAGCGGCGCCGGCGTGATAAGGACCGTTTTGATCTGCCCGTTTCGCTTGAGGTCCAGGGTCAGCTGCTTGCCTCGGCTTTTCTCGACGGTATCGAGAAGTTCTGTCTTGGTGGAGATATCTTTTTCATTCACCCGGATGATTCGATCGCCAACCTTCAATCCGGCCTTCTCCGCCGGCGAATTGGCCATGAGGGCTTCCACATCCGGGCTCAAATCACGAAAGGTCGGCACGAAGAGAGGCGAGCCGGTGGCGAGCCAGCCGGTAAAAATCAAATACGCCAAAATGAAGTTGAATCCCGGCCCGGCCGCAACGATCAGCGTCTTGCCCCAGAGCGATTGATGGGCGAATGAGCGTCGTTGGTCCTCCGGACTCGAGGCTTCTTGTTCGTCTTCACCGTACAACTTCACATAGCCGCCCAACGGAACGGCGGATAAGAGGTATTCGGTTTCACCGACCTGCCGGCCAAAGAGCTTCGGACCGAAGCCCAAAGAAAATTTCAGCACCTTGACACCGACCCATCGCGCGGCCAGGAAGTGGCCCAGTTCATGAAAGGCCACGAGGACGCCGAGGACGATCAGGAACCACCAGGCTTTTTGAAGGAGCAGCCAGACTGAATCGGGAGACCAAGTCAACGCGTTGAACACAGTATGTACTCCTTGTGCGGCTGATTAGCGAGCCAGTGCATGGACCAAAGACTCGGCTTTTACGCGCGCGGATCGATCGGCTTCCAATGCGACTTCGAGGCTGTCGATCTGCCTAGGAAGATGGGCATCCATCGTGGAGCGAATGATGTCTGGAATATCGACGAACCTGATCCCTCCGTGAAGAAAGGCGTCAACCGCGATTTCGTTGGCGGCATTCATCGTTGCCGGCATGGTGCCTCCGATCACGAGCGCCTCGTACCCGAGTTGGAGACAAGGAAATCGATCGTGATCCGGCTTGAAGAAGGTCAGCCGGCCGATTTCGGCCAAATCGAGCGACGGGAGATCGAGTGGCATTCGTTCCGGATATCGCATCGCATAAGAAATCGGTGTCCGCATATCGGGAAGCCCGAGCTGGGCGATTACCGATCGATCATTATATTCTACCAGAGAGTGAATGATGCTTTCGCGGTGAATCAGCACTTCGATGCGCTGCTCGGGCACATCAAAGAGCCATCGGGCCTCAATCACTTCGAGGCCTTTGTTCATCAGCGAGGCAGAATCGATCGTAATCTTCGCTCCCATTTTCCAGTTTGGATGCTGGAGGGCCCGTTCGGGAGTGACATCGCGGAGTTGCGCCGCGGGAAAGTCCCACAAGGGCCCTCCTGACGCCGTCAGAATGATGCGTTGGACATCGTTGCGGCGATGGCCGACCAGCGACTGGAAGACGGCGCTATGTTCGCTGTCAACCGGAAGAATTGCGATGCCCCGCTGACGGGCTTCGTCCTGCATCAGTTTGCCGGCCATGACCATCGGTTCCTTGTTGGCCAAGGCGATGGTTTTCCCTGATTTGATCGCCGAGAGGGTGGGCACCAACCCGGCCGCCCCGACAATGGCTGAAATAACCAAATCGGCTGTGGAGGCTCTCGCCACCTCGGCAATGCCTTCCTGCCCGCCGAGGACCTCGACGCCCAGGCCGGCGCACCGCCGGCGCAGCTTGTCCGCCGCAGCGTGATCGGATAGCGCGGCCATGCGAGGCCGGTACTTGCGGATCTGCTCTTCGAGCTTCTCATCGTTCGACCCGGCCGTGAGTCCCGCGACGGCAAACTCCTCCGGAAAACGCTCGACAATATCCAAGGTGTTGGAACCGATGGAGCCGGTGGAGCCAAGAATGACGATGGATTTCATTGCAATCCTTACAATAGAGCTAATACGTGTTCGATTCAACTTCCTTTGAGGAGAACGACATAGTAGTAGAAGCAAGGGCCCGTGAACAAGAGACTATCAAGACGGTCCAACATTCCTCCATGTCCGGGAATCAATGAGCCAGAGTCCTTTTGATGGACGCTGCGTTTGATGGCGGATTCTGCCAGATCCCCCAGCAAACCGGCCGCTGTCAGCAGAATGGCCAGGATAACGGCATCCGTCAACGTCAGCAAAGGAAGGAACCAGAGGCGTGACGCGAGGGCGACGAGCAACGCCAAGACCGCTCCGCCGATCAGTCCCTCCACGGTTTTTTTCGGGCTGATGCTGGGGGCCAGCGCATGACGTCCCAACGTTTTCCCCGAGATATATGCTCCGGTATCGCCTGCCCATGTCACCAAAATGACAAAAAATACCAGGAATTCTCCGTGAGGCAGCGCGCGCGTCAGAAGCAAACAGCTCAATGTCAGGCCGACGTAGATGACGCCTGCGACTAAGATGGCGCTCTGCAGTACGGCGCGGTGTAAATCGAGACGGGCAATCAACGGCAAGCAGGCGGCGGTCAGCATGGTGAGTAGCAGGACCAGCCGATCGGACAGGAGATCGGGCCATTGCATGCTGGATAAGAGCATGGCCGTGGCCGTGCATCCGACTCCCATCCCAAGAGGCCATCGCGGCTCGGAGAAGAACAGCCGGTAGAATTCTCCCACGGCCAGCAATGCGGCTGCGGTTACCAAACCAAAGAAGGCGACCGGAGGGAGATAGCGGACCAGGACATAAAAGAGCGGTGCAAACAACAGGGTCGCTAGGACACGGCGCACCGCCTCCCGGCTGCCGGACGTTGTCCCGCCGGGCTCTGTCTCCGCAACGCGGCATCCGAAGGCTCCCGGTTTCACAATGTGACTTACGACGAGACGGTCGTGAAGACTCGGCCGAATCGCCGTTCACGACGCTGGTATTCGAGCAAGGCCATGAGTGTTTCGCGTTTGCGAAAATCCGGCCACAGGGTGGGCGTGAAGTACAATTCCGTATAAGCGAGTTGCCACAGCAGAAAATTACTGATCCGCGCCTCTCCGCTGGTACGGATCAGGAGATCGGGATCGGGGAGATCATGCGTGTAGAGCGCCTGCTGGAGGGACGTTTCGTCGATCTGTTCGGGATACAGTGTACCTTCTTTCGCGCGCTGAGCGAGCCGTCGGGCGGCGTCGACGATTTCAGCCCTTCCCCCATAGCTGAGCGCCACGGCGAGAATCAATCGATCAAGATGTGCCGTCTCCTGTTCGGTCGTCCGTACCCATTGCAACGCCGTCGGCGGCAGGGAGTCAACTCGGCCGATGGCCTTGAATCGGACCCCTTGTTCGATGAGGCTCGAACGTTCGGTGGAGAGATAGTGCTCCAGCAGGCCCATAAGGGCGCTGATTTCTTGCGGAGGCCGGTTCCAATTTTCCTGGGAGAAGGCATAGATCGTGAGGACTTTGATGCCCAATTCCAGGCACAGTGAAATCAGTTCGCGAACCGACTTGATGCCTTCCTGGTGGCCGGCGATCCGGGGAAGTCCCCGCAGTTCCGCCCATCGTCCATTGCCGTCCATAATGACCGCCAGGTGCTTGGGGAGGAGATCCGCATCTAGTTTTGATAGGAGATCGGAGTCTGAGGAATGCTCAGCTTCGCTCGATCGAGAATGCGTCATGGACCGGATTCACTACCCTTTCGCAGAAATCTTCGGAAGGTGAGGCCAGTCTACTGACGGGGTCTCGAAAAGTCAAACACCTTTCCTGTTTTTTCCTTTGTATTGCCGCGGGTTGAGCGCTCAGCGCATTGCGCGGCGAGAATTGAATGCGTTATACTCGGTTTTCGCATCCGCCGTATTGATCATCGAAAAAGGATCCTATGTCGTTGCAGGAAACGGGCGCATTGGCACAGTTTGGTCTTTCAGAAGCGGAAGTGGCGCGCGCGCTTGGACGGGTCAAGGTCCGGGATGTGGATTACGCCGACCTCTACTTCGAATATTGCCAGACCGATTCGGTTTCCATGGAAGAAGGGCTGGTCAAGCGGGCGACCAAGAATGTCGGCCAAGGGGTGGGGGTTCGCGCCATCGCCGGTGAAAAGACTGGATTCGCCTACTCCGATGAATTGACTAAGCGGGATTTGGAAATCGCCGCGGATACCGCTCGGTACATCGCCAGCTCGCCCCAGGGGGAGGCGCTGATTTCGGTCACCCATCGGTCGGGCCCGCCGCGTGATCTCTATCCGCATGAACGCCGGCAAATCGAGGTCCCGACGCCCGAGCGGGTTGCTCTGCTGAATGCGATTGATGCCGAAGCGCGGCGGTATGATCCGCGTATCAAAAATGTCATGGCTTCCTTTAATACCGAATACAAGATCGTCGTCGTCGCGACATCCGACGGGCGGGTCGTCAGCGACGTGCAGCCGCTTTCCCGCTTGCAAGTCACGTGCATTGCAGAAGAAAACGGCAATCGGCAAATCGGGACCTTCGGCGGCGGGGGCCGGGCCGGGTTGGAGTATTTTCAAGAGAATGCCCGCTATCTGCATTTCGCGCGGCAGGCGGCGCGGGAAGCCGTCTTGAATCTGAGCGCCGTGGATGCGCCTGCCGGTATCATGCCGGTCGTGTTGGGAGGCGGTTGGCCGGGCATTTTGCTGCACGAGGCAATCGGGCACGGACTTGAAGCGGATTTCAATCGAAAGAAGACCTCCGCCTTTTCGAACCTGCTGGGCAAGAGAGTGGCCTCGGATGTCTGCACTATCGTGGATGACGGGACACTTCCGTTTCGGCGGGGCTCTCTGAATATGGATGATGAAGGGACCGCGACCGGCAGGACGGTCCTGATTGAACAAGGCATCCTGCGCGCCTACATCACTGACAAGTTGAACGCGCGGTTGATGGGAATCCCGCTCACCGGCAACGGCAGGCGGGAGAGTTATCAGAGCGTGGTGCTGCCTCGAATGACCAATACGTTCATGCTGGCGGGGGAATCGGATCCTGCGGACATTATCCGGTCGGTCAAGCGAGGTCTCTTCGCCGTCTCGTTCGGCGGCGGGCAGGTGGATATCACGAATGGGAAATTCGTGTTCTCCGCCAGCGAGGCCTATCTGATCGAAGATGGGCACGTCACGCGGCCGGTGAAAGGTGCGACCCTGATCGGCAACGGTCCGGAGATTCTGACCAAGGTCTCCATGGTCGGGCATGACCTCAAATTGGATGAAGGAATCGGGACGTGTGGAAAAGAAGGACAATCGGTTCCGGTCGGCGTCGGATTGCCCACGATCCGAATCGATGAAATCACCGTCGGCGGGACTCAGGCGTGACAGTATGCTGGTGACCAGCGAAGATTCCTCCTATATTAATCTTGCTCAGGATCTCCTCGCGCGGGCGAAGCAATGCGGAGCGGATGAAGCCGACGTGATCGTCGCGAACGGGGAGACCCTGTCGGTCCAAGTGCGCATGGGCGCCGTAGATCGGCTCACCAAGGCGAGGGAGAAACGACTGGGGCTGCGTGTATTTTTCGGCAAACGGTCGGCCAGCGCTTCCACCTCCGATTTCGCCCAATCCGCGTTGAAGCAATTCGTCGAGGAGACCTGTGCCTTGGCCAAGGCGGTGGTCGAGGATGGGGTGTCCGGTTTGCCCGATCGGGACCAGATGGCGGTGGACCGGCCGGAATTGGACATCTACGATTCTACAAGGCTGGAGACGGATCACCAAATCGAGCTGGCGCGGCGTGCGGAGCGGGCGGCGTTCGAGTCCGATCCCCGCATCACCAATTCCGAGGGGGCGGACTGTGATTCGTCGTCCGGACGGGTCATTCTCGGGAATAGTCACGGTTTTATCGGACATTATTCCAGCAGCAGCTTTTCGTTGTCCGTCTCTCCCATCGCCTCGGATCCCGACAGCGGCGCCATGCAGCGCGATTCCTGGTATGGCGTGCAACGGAAATTTGCAAGGCTCGAAGAACCGGAATCAATCGGCCAAGAGGCGGCGCGCCGCACGATCAGGAAGTTGAAGGCCCGTAAAGTCGCCACGTGTACGGCTCCGGTGGTGTTCGATCCGGAAGTGGCGGGGAGTTTGCTGGGCAATCTGTGCAGCGCGGTGTCGGGTTATACCCTTTACAAGCGTGCTTCATTTTTGCTCGACAAGCTGGGGCAGCGGCTCGCCCCTGATTTCGTGACGATCTGCGACGATGGGCGCATGTCTGGTGGACTGGGGTCGCGCCCGTTTGACGGCGAGGGCTTGGCCACGCGAAAGACCACAGTGGTGGAGCGGGGAATCCTCTCCAGTTATTTGCTCGATACCTATTCCGGTCGCAAGCTCGGGTTGGCTTCAACGGGCAATGCGGCACGCAGCGTCGGTGATAGCCCCTCCGTCGGCCCGACCAATTTCTACATGGTGCCCGGTACGGCGACGCCGGAAGCCATCATCGGCTCAATCACGCGCGGACTCTACGTGACCGATTTGATAGGGTTCGGCATCAATATGGTCACGGGCGATTATTCGCGCGGCGCTGCGGGGTTTTGGATCGAGAACGGTGAATTAGCCTATCCGGTTGAAGAGATTACGATCGCCGGCAATCTCAAGCAGATGTTCGCCGGTATTGAGGCGCTGGGCAACGATCTCGTCTTTCGGGGCCGCATCGCCAGTCCGACTATTCAGCTTGCCGAGATGACGATTGCGGGGAATTAGCAGGATCCTGAAAACGTCCCCGGTTCCATGGTCGTCAACTCTGCGCGCTTCTGACCCGGGTCGATGCGCTAATGTGAGCGACTGCCGCGCGTAGGGTCCCCTGTCTACCGGCTGATTGATCGATCTCCATGGCCTCTAAGAGGTGATACGATGGCTGAGGAACTGAACGGGGAGATGGTCCAGTATTCGAGCGAGAACACGACGGTCAAGGCTTACTTGGTAGCTCCGCCGGGGAAGGAGAAACGGCCGGCCGTCATTGTCATTCAGGAGTGGTGGGGATTGACCGACCTGATCAAGGACGTGGCGCAACGATTTGCCCGAGAGGGGTATGTGGCCATTGCGCCCGACCTGTACTCGCGATTGGGCAATAGGGTGGCCACGGATTCCTCGGAAGCTGCCCAATTGATGAACAAGTTGAGGCAGGAGGACGGCCTTAAAGACTTGAACGCCACGGTGACGTATCTAAAGACGCTGCCCGGCGTGGAGGCCGGGAAAATCGGGGTCACGGGATTTTGCATGGGCGGCTCATATGCCTTGATGCTTCCTTGTATCAATCCAAGTATTAAAGCTGCGGCGCCGTTCTACGGATGGGTGCCGAATCCGGACACTCCGATTCAGAACCTCGCCTGTCCGGTCCTGTATTTCTATGGAGAAGAAGATGGGTTTGTTCCAAAGGCTGATGTGCAGCGATTGGCGGCGGCCTTGAAGAAATACAACAAGCCGGGAGAAATCAAGACCTATTCGGGTGCCGGCCACGCCTTTTTCCGGGACACCGATCCCAGCGTGTATAAACCGGCTGAAGCGAGAGATGCTTGGAATCGCACCTTGGCCTTTTTCCGGCAGCACATGACATAAGGCGCAGCGGCCCGCGGACCGCCCAACCGGATGAGACACGCTGAAGCGGTGGCCTTGCCCCGGTTTCGATCACGGAAGATGAAGAGAGATAGGAGCCACAGAGACTATGGCACTTGATGCGGACCTTGGCACGAAGATGCTTCAATTGATCACTTCACGCTACGATGACCGACGCTGGCGAAAACAGATCGAAAAAATCCTCAGCCTGCCCCAAAGCGGGGTCGGGGACGAACGCCAACGACAGATATTTATGTATTTAAAGATGGGGTTGAAAGCCTATAAGTCCCGCCGAGCGGACCCCGATTCATGGATTGTCGGAGGGTTTGCCACCAAGGAAGTGATTGAACGGGCCAAGTTTCAGCCCAACGTGGTCGGAGCCGGGGTTACAAAGGATGATGTCTCCATACTCGGCACCGATCCGGGTCCGGAGATCGATCAAGCTTGGTGGGAAGACCTGTTGGTTGCGTGGTTTGAAGAGCCGGAAGAAGAGGAAAGTTCGGAAAGCGATCACCAGAGCGAAGAAAGAAGCCAGCCGGTCAACGGACTACAGGACAAGAATAACGTATAATCGAACTCTACGAAGAAGAGACTCGCCGAAGAGTTCGTTCCTCGCTTCTGATTTCGTCACACGTCAAAAGGCAAACAGATCCATTTGCGCAGGCGTGGCGGAAGGCTGGCTGGGTGCCGGATGCCTGACGGCTACTGCCTGAGTCATCTCAATCGCGGTCTGGCGATCCAGGTATTCCCTGAGTTTCTTGAAATCCTGCCGAAGCGGCTCCAACATGCCACCTTGGTGGAGCGCCGCCGCCGGGTGGAGGAGCGGGAATAAAGCGAATTCCTTTAGATTGAAGACTTGCCCACGAACCTTTGTGATGCCGACCTTACGCTCCAATAGGGTCTGGGTTGCCCAGTTGCCGAGGGAACAAACCAATTTCGGTCGTATCTGAGCGATCTGTCGCAAGAGAAAGGGCTTGCAGGTCTCCACTTCATCCGGTTCCGGATCCCGATTATTGGGTGGACGACATTTAATGACATTCGCGATGTAGATATCCGACCGGGAGAGTCCAGCTGATTGCAGCAAATCATTCAATAACTTCCCGGCTGCGCCGACAAAAGGTTCCCCTTGCTGGTCCTCATGGAATCCGGGGGCTTCCCCAACGAACATGACGGAGGCTTGCGGGTTCCCAACTCCAAACACGACTTGTTTGCGCCCGAGTCGCGATAATTTACACCGATCACAATCGTGGAGAGATTGGGCGAGTTCCTGAAGCGGCGTGAGAGAAGTTGGCATCATGACCATGCCGATAAAAATTGGACGGCATCTTAGGCTCGACCGGCTCCATTGTCAACGATCGATTCATCGAAACTTCCGTGTGAACCGGTCCCGATCGCCGGAACCAGAAAAATCTTATCGATATGAAAGCGGGGTGCCCGCGCTACGGCGTTCGGTGAATGCGCCTTGCGAGACGCCGATGGGCCATTACATCGCAATGGCCGCCACGCAGCGATTTCCGCTTTCGATGGCGCTTTCAAGATTGGCCGGCCAGCCCGTATCGGTCCAATCTCCCGCGAGGAATAAATTCGGAAAGGGACTTCGCTGCAAGGGGCGATACTGTTGGGTTCCCGGCTTGAGGGATAGGAGGGTTTCGGAGTCCCGCGTGATTGCATGACGAGTCAATGACGGAGTACTCAGCGGCGGACATGCGGCCGCCATGTCGGCCCGCGCGATCTCCAGCACCGCGGCGTCCGATGATGAAAAAAGACCGGTGTTCCCGGTTGCGACTAGATATAGGTCGGTTGCGTCTTCACTCCCTTCAACCACCGGCCGTGCGATGCACCAATGAAACGATCCCTGGGGTAGGAGAATGACGCTGGAGCGTGCCGTGCAATAGGCGACTTGCAGATGAACCGTCACCATACAGGAACTCCGCAGCCGGCCGAGTTGTTGAAAATAGGCATAGTGCGTCATGATCCGTTCAGGCAAGAGCCGACGAAGACGTGGAAAAGGCAGTGCTATGACATAACTGTCGGCCGCAAAGATGTCTCGGTTTCCGAATTCGGCCGCCGTCACGCGATCATGCGAGAATCGCAGCCCGGTGACCGCAGTGGAGAGTCGCATGGATACCCCGTGCTCGGTCAATCGTTCGATGAGCGGCGCGACAAGGAGCCGGGATACGTCGATCGACGGCACGATGATCTTGCTTGCTCGCGCGCCGGTAAAAAAATAGCGCCGCAGCGTGCGCATAAACAGGGAGGCTGAGACGTTCTCCAGGTCGCCGCCCAGCATCAGCCGGCTGAGCGGGTTCCAGACGCTGTGTCGAGCGGTCTCCGACTGGCCGATGCCGGCTAACCATGGCTCGGCTGCCTGCATCTCCAGATCATCGGGCATCGGGGGATCCCGTTCCCATGTCCGCTCGAGGAATGCCAGCAGGTGCCATCGGTCCCGCATGGAGAGTCCTTGGAACAGCGTGGTCCCGATCAACGTATTCAATGGGGTCGGAAGCGGAAGAGGCGAATACTGGATGCGACTGCCGTTGGGCTGAAGAAATTCCAGCGGCGTGTGCTTGAGGGGCCGAAGCAGAGGAACCGAGTGCAATTGCTCGAGCAGGGCCCATGTAGCCGTGTGACAACCGAATAACAAGAGGACCGGGTCGGTGGTCAGACGGCCTCCCAGCCGATCCGCTTCGTCAAGGACCGTCACATCATAGCCTCGCGACGCCAGACCAAGCGCGGCGGTAAGGCCGGCGACCCCGCCGCCGATAACGGCAACCGTGCGGCTCATGGAGAAAGCGGGAGCCACCGCGAGCGCAGCCATACCGCCGCCGCGACGGCCAACCGGTGCCGTGTCGAGAGGGTGACCCGCTGATCAAACACGCGGAATTCTGAGGCTTGGATTCGCTGGAGGATGCGACTGTAGACCCCCCGCATGATTTCCGCGACGGTCAATGAGCGCCGTTCTGTCAACGGCAAGGCATGGAGGGCCCGCTCCGCCTTGGCGTAATGCTCCCGGGCTCTCTGCGCTTCGAATCGCATGAGGTCGGTGAACGGGAGATTATACGTTTTTCTGAGGAGATCCTGTTCCGAATAATTGAAATGTTTCAGGTCTTCCTGGGGCACGTAGATCCGCCCGTTTGCGGCGTCGGTCCCAACGTCCCGCAGAATATTCGTGAGTTGAAACGCCATCCCGAGACTGACCGCATAATCCTGTGCGCGCGGCGATGTCGTGCCGAAGATATGCAGGCAAATCAGGCCCACCACTGAGGCGACACGATAACAGTACAGTGAGAGGGCGTCGAAGGTGGCGTATCGGGTGGTGGTGAGGTCCATCTCCACACCTTTGATCAACTCTTCGAAGTAGGTCTGCGGAATTGACAGGCGCCGGACATGCTCGGCCAGGCTTTGGGTGACGGGAAGAGAGGGTTTGCCGCGGTAGGCGGCGGATAATTCCTCCCGCCACATGTCCAATTGCTGCCGAGGATCCGTTCCGGGCGGCGGTTCATCGACGGCGTTGTCGACTTCTTTGCAAAACGCATACACGGTATACATGGCTTCACGCTTGGCGCGAGGAAGGAACAGAAATGAGTAGTAAAAATTACTCCCGCTCTTCTTGGTCAGGTCGGTGCAGTATTGTTGGGCTTCTGCGACGGTCATCATGGTCGCACAGGATTTGAGTCGGAGATCCACGAAGGCCACATGTCACGCATGGCATCCCGTGGCCAGAGAGCGGGGTGGAGCAGCGCCGCAAGTTGTGCAATCCCGTTGGCGAGGCGCGGCCCCGGGCGGCTGAAATACGAAAGCGCATCCACAACATGAACTCGTCCTGCTTGAATGGCGGGCAATTCCTGCCATTCGGGCTCGCCGATCATGCCCTTGAACTCCCTGGCGGCGCGGTCCTTGGTGAATCCGCACGGCATGATCACAATGACGTCCGGTAGGGAGGACTTGAGCTCATCCCAGGTGATACGCCGAGACGGCGCCCCGCTTCCAGTGAGAACGGCAACTCCACCGGCGAGATCCACCATATCGGGCACCCAATGGCCGGCGATATAGAGCGGCGAAAGCCATTCCACACACGCCACCCGCGGGCGGGCGCGGATCGAGCCGATTCGATGTCTTATGCCGGCGACGATTTGTTGCAAGGCATCGTTCAGACGCCGGGCTTCCGTTTCTTTTCCGACTGCCGATCCGATTCGCACTATGTCGGCAAACGTATCGTTCAGCGTGCGAGGGTGCAGTTTTAGAAGGCGCGGTTTGGGTGTCAGCGCCAAGAGGAGCTGATCGAACTGCGCGGGTGTAATGGCGCAGACATCGCAGAGATCCTGCACGATAATCAGATCCGGACGGGCGGCGGCGAGCAACGACGCCGACAGTCGATAGAGAGGCTGATGTTCCGCCGAGGCGCTTTGAACCCGGCGGTCGATTTCCGCGCTGGACAGGCCTTCGGCCGGAAGCACCGGTTCAACAATGACGGGAGCAGAGAGCCCCGGAGGATAGTCGCATTCATGGCTGATGCCGACCAGTTGGTCTGCGAGACCGAGAACGGCCACCACTTCGGTCGCCCCGGGAAGCAGCGAGCAGATTCTCATCGGATGCGAGCCGCCGTTATGTCCATAGGTCCGACACCAATGCCGATATTCTGACCTGCTCCAGCGAGGAAACCACGGCATCGGCTTCATGGAGATCCTGCATGGTATGCGTATTGGCCACGGCAAGGACCTTCATGCCCGCCGCTCGAGCTCCCCGGATGCCCGGAAGCGAATCTTCAATGACGAGACAACCGGCGGGACTGAGGGAAGGAAGCGGCGCCATGGCGTTCAGCCCCTCCATCGCTCGCAGGAACGGTTCCGGCGACGGTTTTCCCTGTGACACATCTTCGGCGCTGGTGATATGGGAGAATGCTTTGCGTAGACCGCCCTGTTCCAGAATCAATTCAATTTCGTGTCGCAGCGCCCCGGATGCGATAGCCAACGGATAATTCCGCGCTGCTTCCTGCACCAGGTTTCCGACGCCGGGAAAGAATTTCAAATCCGTTTTCAATGCTGCCAAATAGGCCAGACCTTTTTTCCGGACTAGCTCACTGATCAGATCGGATGTGATGGGACGTTGATGGGCGGTCAATGCAGCCGTGAAGCAACCGCGGTCATCATATCCGAGATAGTCGGTATAATATTCAGTCATCGTCAGGATGATTCCGAATTCGGCCAGCAATACCTGGCGCAGCGCCGCGTAGTGCAGCGGTTCCGTGTCGGCGATGACGCCGTCGAAATCAAAAATAATGGCCTGGAGATCGTTTATGATCATGGGTTGTGCCGGATGAAACAGGTTCTCGGCGGGAGGGCCACCGCGCGGGCGGATTATAGCACAGAGGAAGTGGACTTCGAGTCAGGCAGAATGGGACAAGACTGACGCCGCCGGCGGTCATCTGCGCAGCGTGCGGTCTATCGCCTGAACTTCAGGTGTTTCTCCGCCACCCATCCTTTCCGTCCATCTTCCGTGACGACTGCATAGACCCAATTTGCGCCTTGCAGATCTCCATCCAGCACGGTCAGAGCCGAACCGGCTGCAACGGTCGGACCCGGCTTGGTTCCGGCGGCATCGGCGAACAAGAGGACCGGCCCATTGGGTCTCGCAGGATCGGGCACGACAGAAACCTTTTGTCCTTCCGCAAACAATGGTCCGGGGACAGCGGGGGAAGCTCCCTTTGGAACTGTTTGCGTCATCGACGGCGGCTGGGCGGCAGGCGGGGCAGGCGGTTCATTTTTCAGCGGCGGAGCAGGGGAGACCGCCGGAGATTGCTTCGCTTGGGGCGGCGGTACGGTCGATACGGAGCTCGGTTCGCTCTCTCCCAGATAAGGTTCCAGAACCCGCATAATCATGTCTGGATCCATCGCGATGTATGCGACGCCTCCCAAAACCGCCAGCAGGAGCAGCCAGAGGATGGGACGCTTGTTTGATGGTTTGGGAGACTTCATCGAAGAAGACGGGTGAGGCGCCGCGTCGGCCAAGTCTTCCTCGGTAAACTCCAAATCCGGTTCCGGCTGGCGTGCAAAAAAGAGCGTCCAATTCAGGGAAATGCCGGCGAAGGCTGGAATTCCTATGGGGGTGAACATCGAGAAACCTCCTGTCCGAGGTTGGCCGCCGCTGTCAAACAGTACTTAGCACTAAGGCCCAACGCTGTCAATTTTTCTAACCGGAATACCGGCTGGTCGAAGTTCAGCAACTTTGCATGCGGGCGCATGAGAACACTTGCGCGTTGCGGCTGCCTGATCGGAATACCGTCAACCCTTTGCAGCCCAGCCGGTAGGCCGACAGAAAGGCTGAAGCAACATCGGCCTTGGTCGCCGAATGGGGAAGATTGATCGTTTTGGACACGCCGCTGTCGCTATATGTTTGAAACGCGGCTTGCATGCGCACGTGATGCTCGACCGAAATGTCATGAGCGGTAAGGAAGAGGCGCCGAATCTCACCAGGGATGCGCGTGAGATGCTGGATCGATTCATGGGCCTGGATTTCCTGCAAGAGCTTCTTGGAATACAGGCCGGCCTTTCGAATGCGCTGCTCGAATTCGGGATGAACCGAGACGAGCCGCACATTATCCATGACGGTGCGGGCGAAGGCGACTCCATAGAGTGGTTCGATTCCTGGGGAGCAGTCCGCGATAATACTGATCGTGCCGGTCGGGGCGATCGTGGTCACAGTGGCATGGCGCCGCGGCAGGCCTTGGGTGGCCAGGCGGCTCCCGTCGAAGGCGGGAAACACACCGCGGATCGTTCCCAATTCGCGCGAAGCCGCATGACCTTGTTCTTGCACAAGGCGCATGATCTGTTCTCCTGTCTTGATCGCTTCATCGGACTCATAGGGAATGTCCAGACGGATCAACAGGTCGGCGAAGCCCATAAGCCCCAAGCCGATTTTTCGCGTGGACTTTGTGCGCGCCTCAATGGCCGGCAGCGGATATCGATTCATGTCGATGACGTTATCGAGAAAACGCACGGCTACGATGATGGCATTCGACAGCGCGGCATAGTCGATGGAGGCGGACCCCGGCAAACCCGTGACGAAACGGGCAAGATTCAGTGATCCCAGCGTGCAGGATTCGTACGGTAACAGCGGTTGCTCGCCGCACGGATTGGTGGCCTCAATCGCGCCTAATTCCGGTGTCGGATTCGCCCGATTGATGGTATCGACAAACAACAGCCCGGGTTCGCCGGTATTCCAGGCTGCGTGCACGATGCGATCGAATACGCGCTGAGCCGATTCACGCCGCACGGTGCGGCCCGTGCGCGGGTTTACGAGCCCGTACGGCCGGTCTTGCTCCGCTGCCTTCATGAAGGAATCGGTGACGGCCACGGACAGGTTGAAATTGGTCATTGCGCGTGGGTCCTGCTTGAGCGCCACAAAGTCCAGAATGTCCGGATGATCGACAGAGAGAATGCCCATGTTGGCGCCGCGCCGCGCTCCACCCTGCTTGATGACGTCGGTGGAGCTGTTAAAGATCCGCATGAAGGAGACGGGCCCCGATGCGACCCCGTTCGTAGAGGCGACCCGATCGTTCATGGGGCGCAGGCGGCTGAATGAGAAACCGGTCCCGCCTCCGGACTGGTGGATCAGCGCCTGCTGCTTGATGGCGTCAAAAATGGATTCCAGCGAATCCTCCACCGGCAAGACGAAGCAGGCCGAGAGTTGCTGCGATCCTCGCCCCGCATTCATGAGGGTGGGAGAATTCGGCAGGAATTCGAGTCGGCTCATCAGCTCGTGAAAACGCTCTTCCGCATCGGCGAGACGGGAGGAAACCGGATAGAGGCCTTCCGCCGCGGCGATATTCGCGGCGACCCGGCGGAACATCAGATCCGGCGTCTCAGTCACCATTCCGCGGGCATCCTTGGCGAGATAGCGGCGCCGCAAAATGATGTGCGCATGTTGCGAAAGCCGGCCGGCCCTGCCGGTACGCGTCCGCCTCCGTTTCGTGGAAAAGTTGCTCCGCATCGATATCTCTTCTCGTCGATACATTATACCGGTTGATTATATGGGATGGAGCGCGCCGCAACTACGGAACGTTGTTGTTCCCAGCGTATGGCTGGGAGCGTCTTTGTGAAAGAAGAATCTTCAGGGGCTTGCATCTTCGAACAAGCTCGATGCAGAATCGCTGTGCGAAAGCGCGGACGGTGTCATGAAATCCTATCGGGAAGAATTGTGGTTTGAGACAGCCACCAGACGCGCGTATATCAATATCACTCCGCAGGTCCAGGCCGCCGTTCAAAAAAGCCGGATCCGTGACGGATTCGCGCTGGTCAATGCCATGCACATCACGGCCAGTGTGTATATCAATGACGATGAGCCGGGATTGCTGAGCGATTACGATGAATTTTTAGAGAAGCTCGTTCCCCAGAACGCGACCTACCGGCATAACGACACGGGGGAAGACAACGGCGACGCGCATATCAAGCGGCAGCTCATGGGCCGCGAAGTTCTCGTGGCGATCACCGACGGCAAGCTGGATTTCGGACCGTGGGAGCAGATTTTCTACGCGGAGTTCGACGGCCGGCGCCGCAAGCGAGTGTTGGTTAAAATTATCGGAGAGTGATGAGAGTTCACGGAGCATACCCGCAAGCACGTTGCTGCTTGCCAGTGTCTGGAAACTTTGGCAACATGAAGATGAGCGGCGTGCGCAGGGCGGAGACGTTCGCGTTGCCCATTCAGGAGGACCTCGATGTTAACTTGGACGCGGCCTGACCCACTGACCCGCGATCTCATTCATCTGATTAACGCGCGCCGGCATGATCATGGCGATACCGACGCCGCCATTGATACGTTGCAAGCCTTCATCGAGCAAGGGCGGGAACAAGACCTCCTCACGGTGCTGGCCGCGCTCGATGAAGAAATGGCGGAATGGCTGTTCGATCTGGTGGCGGAGGCCGCCTGTTCGGTCATGATGGACGGACCGGTGGACGAAAAACCGGTGTACGCTGTCATGGCGGCGCTCGAGCTTCCGCTTCAGGCCAATTTGACGCATCCACTGGGTCTGAAGATCGATCCGATAGCGACCGCGGATCTCCTCCATCGGCACTTGCAAGTGCCGGCTGGTACGGTGGTGCGGGTTGAACCACGCTTGTTGACCGATGCCACGTTGGAAGTCCTGACGCTTCAGGCCTTGAATGAACATCTCACGAGCGTGGCCGATCATCAGCGCACTCCACCGATTGCGGCGCGGCTCTATACTCCCGTCGAGAATACGGCGTTCCTGTTGTTCCAGTTGATCGGGATCCCAGACCCGGCCCTGCCTGAGTCGATGGATGACGCCCATCGCCGCGCTCTTCTGGAAGGACTCGTCGAACAGTGCTCGGAATTGGCGCTCGCCCCCGACATGTTGGAAGCGCCGGTCTATGCCTCCTACGCGTTGTTCGACGCGCAGAATGCCGTGCGACTGCACCGGTTGGCCGATGAGACGGCGGCGGTGTGGCGTGATCTGGAACCGCTGGTGCGCGCCAAGACGATCGTGCATCTTCATACGCAATGCGGCAACGGGGTCTATATGCCGGTCTGGACGGATCTGTTTGATCCCGAACTGCCAGAAGATCATGGTCCGGTCTGGACCTCGCCGGATGTCTGGGTCTTTACGGCCGATTTGCCGATCGAATGGCCCGGCGAGATGGTGACGAACCGCCTGTTGGCTGAAGGCTGTACCCGCTTCGAGAATCATATCGTCGAGACTCCGGACAACTAACCCGCCTTCAACAGGGCGGCTACTGGACCCGGATGATCTTGCTCCTGATGGGCGCTTCCCAGTCCATATCCTCTTGAATGCCGCAGTGCGAAATTCGCGAGCAACCTCGATTTTTTTTCGAGGTTGCCGTATTCTTTCTGAAATCATTCATGCGAATAACGGCAAAAGGATTTCGTCGTTGCGGCTACCACGTATTGCGGCTGTTCTCTTCGTCGGTATCTTGAGTGTCTTTGTCCTCGGGGGCGTGTGGGCGGCGGTGATTTTCCTGCTGCCTCACGACGGGGATGAGTCGATCGGTTTGGCGCAAACCTTGCCGAGCCGGACCAGTAGACCGGATCCTGCTCCGTCTATCTCGATGGCATCCTCGATTTCTGAAGAGTCCTCCCTCACCGCATTACCGCCTCCTGATCCTCTTCCGGCACCTCCTCCCGCCGAGCGGGCTCCCAATTCCGCTGCAGCGGTACCGCTGAATATTGAAATCAGATGCGAAGCGGAAATTGAATCGGCTTGCCCCGAAGGATCGTTCGAAAAGCGCCGTCAATGCATGCAGGGGAAATTGCGGCAACTGTCCGCTCCGTGCCGGCAGCGGGCACGCGAGCATTTGGCGCGCATGAAAATAAGCCTGCAACACATCAGGACGGCCTGCGAGATCGATGTGCGGCGATTCTGTTCGGATCCGGGATTGGGACGAGGAGCGACCTTGCAATGTCTCGAAGCCCATGCGCAGGACGTATCGGATCCCTGTTTCAGGACGTTGCCAAAACGAGGGCGTCTGATGCAATAAGCACTTTAGACCGCCGCCTCCCTCAGGGAGAGATGCAGTTTGACGCCGGCGACCTCGATCACGTCTCCGTCCGCCAATGATGCCTGCCCCTTCACCGGTTGTTCATTGACGTAGACCTGTTTGCCGCCTTCCGCCATGGTAAGAATGTACCCGTTTGCCCGCCGTCCGATGATCGCCGCGGTCTTCGGCGCGAACCATCCGGTGAGCCGGATCGCCGCGTTCTCTTGCGAACCGATTACCGAAAGCTGCTTGCTCAATTGATATTCCGGATGATCGGTTTTCCCTGACAAGACCCGAACGACTGCGACAGATTGGGATGCCTGCAATCGGTCGGGCTCCAGGGATCCGGTAAATACGACCGTCTTATCCGTCCCGGATGCCGCAGATGAGGGGAGGGGAAGTCCTGTAGACACGATGTCGTGACGATAGATGATCCGATAGAGTCCGATCTTGATGATGTCGGCGTCCTGAAGTTGCTTCCTGTCCACCTTGCGCTCATTGATGAGTGTACCGTTGGTGCTGGCCAAGTCCTCAAAAAACAACACTTCCTGGATCTTGACGATTCTGGCATGGTGTCCGGATACGGCCGGATCTTCCAGGCATAGATCATTGTCGGGTTTTCGCCCTATCGTGAAGAATGGTTTGCCGATCTCGATCTCCTTCGTCATGCCTTGGGGCGATTTTACAATTAGCCGCGGAAATATGGCGCCGGGATGCGGCATGATTGGCCTCCTCTAGCTTGCGGCGGTATTCAGGTGTTGAATAGATGGCTCTGCACACGGGCCCAGACGCCGGCCTTTGATTTGATGACCGCGACCACCACCGCCGTGATGTTATCGTCTCCCCCCGCTGCATTGGATAGAGCAATGAGTTGATCCGACAGAGTCTGAGGGTCGGAACAAGTCCGGGTGACCCGCAGAATCTGGGCAGGCGTCACGCCGCTGAGGCCATCCGTACAGAGAAGCAGAAGATCTCCGCTCAGTAGTGGCACTTCCGCCAATTCGACATCTACGGTAGCGGCCACCCCGACGGCTCTGGTCAAGACATGTCTATGAGAGGCATGGTGAGCCTCTTCTTCATTCAGAAGGCCGACGCGGACCTGATCGGAGATTAGCGAATGATCACATGTCAGCGCTTGAACGGTGCCGTCCCGGATCAGGTACACGCGGCTGTCTCCGACGTGGGCGACCGAGGCGACGTGGCCGGATATCAGCATCGAGGCCGCCGT
Source organism: Nitrospira sp. Nam80 (assembly GCF_965152575.1). NCBI lineage: Bacteria > Pseudomonadati > Nitrospirota > Nitrospiria > Nitrospirales > Nitrospiraceae > Nitrospira > Nitrospira sp. Nam80. The sequence goes on along the minus strand of NZ_OZ224216.1, from coordinate 3,072,974 downwards.
CGTTCCCATTCCCGCATAGCAAGGCTGGCGCAGGGATTCCTGATAGATCGCGAGATTCGCCGCGCGAACGGCGCTGGCCAAGCGGTTGGTGGGCCCGGAAAATTCCGGCCGGTAGACACCGACCAGCGGATAGTCCGCATGCAGGGCGGCAGCGGCAATATGGTCGCGAATGGTCTCGACCGCTTTGGCGCTGGCGATTTCACCGGCTCGATGGCCTCCCATCCCATCGCACACTAGATACAGCCCGAGTGCGGGGTCCGCATAAAAGCGGTCTTCGTTATGGCGGCGTTTCAGGCCGGTGTCCGAAGTCGCGCCATATTGCATGGTGAGGAAGTTCATCGAGAGTTTACTTCGGCATGACTTGGGCCAGTTCGCGCAGGTCTTGCGCCATGTCCGCAGCATGGCGGTATCGACTGGCGATTTCCTTCTGGAGAGCGCGATCAAGAATGGTCTGAACGCGGGTCGGAAGGTCTCGCCGATATTTATTCAACGGAGGATGAGGCGCCTTCATGATGCGCATGACAAGAGCCGGCATATTTTCCGCATCGAACGGTTTTTCCCCCGTGAGGAGTTCGAATAAGACGATCCCGAGGGAAAAGACGTCGGATCGTCCGTCGACGCTCTTCCCGATGGCCTGCTCCGGCGACATGTAGCGCGGTGTTCCAAGAATTATACTGGCCTGGGTTTTAGATGAGCTGGCCAGCTTGGCGATGCCGAAGTCCATGACTTTCACGATGCGGTTCTTCATGATCATGATGTTGGCCGGTTTGATGTCCCGGTGAATCACGCCCTGGCTGTGCGCATAATCCAGCGCATCCGCGACGGTCCCAATGATCTGGAGCGCTTGTTTGGCTGGCAGAAGCACGGTCTTCTGGCAGTAGGTATTGAGCGTCATCCCCTCCAGATACTCCATCGCGATGAAGGCCAGGCCCTCTTGTTCTCCCGCGTCGTACACAGTCACGATATTGGGATGCGAGAGCCGCCCCGTCGATTCGGCCTCTCGGAAGAAGCGTTCGCGGAACTGTTTGACTTCGTCCATGTTGTCCAGCTCGTCGAGCCGCATGGTTTTGATGGCGACAAAACGCTGAATGGTGGGATCTTTGCCCAGGTACACGACCCCCATCGCACCACGACCCACTTCCTTCACGATCTTGTAGCGTCCCAGCGCTTCCGGAGCCGCGTGCCCATTTCGGAGAAACACGGTTCGATCGGCGGCCGAAGGCGGCGATACCGCCATGGAAGCGTCAGCATCCTCTGTTTCCAGCGCGCCTGTCTTCTGAACTGCGACTCGCCGGCGTGGAACGGTGGCAGCCAAGCTGCGAGTCAGTGCGTCCGCGTGGCGCAGCCAGGCGACAGTCAACCAGGCTGCGGAGCCGATTAATGCCGCGCTGAAGAACCAACTGTAGAAGGGCTGCGTCGGATGGCCGAGAATGGGCACGCCGTGGACTTCGTAAGCCTTATGACCTGCGATGATAATGAGGAAGCATGCCGCGGGATAGAGAACCGACCTGACGAATGTCTCGCCCTTTCCGGTTTCCTCGAGCTCGCCATACGCCCGGCGAGCCGCAAGCCAGATCATCAGCAGACAAACGCCGTCCGCAAACAGACGCAGCGCTTGGGCCATGTTGATTCCAAGTGGAGGCAAAGAAATGCGCGTAAAGATGGGAAGGGCGGCAAGAAGAGGACTGACCAGAATGATGAGAACGATGACGGCGATGTATGGGCCGATCCAGCCCCAAGGAGTAACCATGTGTGGGATTCAGATGTATGCCCCAGTGTAGCGGAAGACAAGCAGGAGTCAACGAATCGCTGAAATTTACAGGGGCTGATACACGATTTCCGGTTATCAGAGTGATGGAGAGTAGAGTTCTTGACCCGCAGGCAAGGGATGAATGAAGAGCGCGGGTCGCTTCGGACGGAATGAACACCTGAGCGGTCGCTCAGTGCAGTGATGCGGCTTTCTTGAGCGGCTCCAAAAGCTTGTCGGATACTTTGAGATCGCCGCGACCGGTTCCCACGAAAATGTCGGGTTTGGTCACACCGTGGAAATCGCTCCCCCCGGTGATAAGCAGATCGAGGCGCTTGGCCAGGTTCAAATATTGTCCCGTCTGCTTGGCGTTATGGGTGCTGTAGTGAACCTCAATGCCGCCCAGGCCCGCCTCTTTGAGTTCCTCGACAAGGCGACTCAGCCCTTCGGGCGTTTCTTTAACCCAAGTCGGATGGGCCAGCACGGCGACTCCACCAGCCTCGCGAATCCAGGTGACCGCTTCGGTCGGGTCCGGCAGTTGACGAGGCACGAACGCGGGGCGTCCTTCGGCCAGATATCGATCGAAGGCTTCCTTCGCCGAATTCACGAGTTTCTTGTTCATGAGGACGCGCGCAATATGAGGCCGGCCGACGGATTCGGTGCCGGCCAAGTCCCGCACTTCCTCGTAGGTCACGGGGAGGCCGAGTTCGTTCAACCGTTGAATGATCCGAGGATTGCGGTCGTGACGGCTTTCTCGCAGTGTCTTCATGCGTTCGTTCAACTGGGGCTGCCGCCAATCAAAACAATAACCAAGGATATGCAACTCGCTGTCGCCGTAGCGGGAACTGATCTCGACGCCGGGGATGATTTCAATGCCGAGGCGGTCTCCCATCTCCATGGCCTCAGGAATTCCTGCCACGATGTCATGATCCGTGATGGCCAGTGCGCTCACTCCCGCTGTTTTCGCAAAGGCGAGCACGTCCGAGGGAGAAAAGCTTCCATCCGAATGGGTCGTGTGAAGATGAAGGTCAATGCGGCTCATAGTTTGGAAGAGACGGGTTTTTGGGCGACCAACCGGGCGGTGAAAGCGGTACCGGTTCCACTGCTACCGTGATGCTCCCCCTCGTCATAATGGAGGACACGCAGCGAAGAGGTCAAGCGCAGCAACTCGTTATGTGCGAGACAGAATTCCCAGCGTCGCGGATGATGGTGGCGAAAATAGTTATCGATGAGGAACGTTTCGTACACGAGCATCCCTCCTCCTTTCAAGGCCTGCATTAACGGCGCAAAGAGCGGCCGAAACAGATAGAAGAACACGATAATGAGCTCATACTGCTCACAGCCAAGCTCAGGCGGGTTCTCGGGATGCTGTTCAAGATCAAGCACTCTGGTAGTAAGGTGGGAGAGACCGCCTGCCTGCGCGTTCGACCGTAAAATCCTCAGTGCCGTCTCGTCCCGATCGAGGGCCTCGACTTCCATCCCGTGCTGGAGCAGATACACGCTGTTCCGGCCCGTTCCCGCCGCTAAATCAAGCGCCTTGCCTTTCGTCAATCGATGGGCCTGCTGCACCAGAAAGGGCGCCGGTTCCGGCTCGGCGACAACGCGCGGCCTTACGGGTCGCGCCTTCTCGATCCGTACGCCGACCGATCCGGCGATGGTCGACAGTGGCGCATGAAGCTTCCTCAGCCAAATCCGCACCCGTTCAATCGGAAAATCCTCAAACAGCATGGTTATGATATGCTCAGCCAGGCTTTCCAGCAGCCGGCAGTGTTGTCGAGAGACAAGCGCCGCAACTCGTTCCGCCACAGCGGCATAGTCCACGGTTTGCGCCAGGGTATCGGTGTCCGCAGCTTGACCGGTGGGAAATTCCAAGTCCAAATCGATCGCGAGTTTCTGCGGGCGTTCGCGTTCGGCCCGTTCCACCCCGCAGTACCCCTCACATTCAAGCCGCTCGATGATGATCTGGCTGACCATGCCCGGCATTGTCGTGGATTGGATTTCGCACTGTCAAGAAAGCGGCCGGCTTGACTCACCTTTCGGGCGGCCCCTATAATTCGGTCACTTGACCCGATCAAGCAACTGATTCTCAAAGGGAAATGGGCGAGTTCACGCACTTTAACGATGCGGGCCGCGCCCGGATGGTTGATGTCGGAGGAAAGGCATCGACCGAACGGATTGCCAGCGCGCAGGCCACGGTATGGCTGGAGCCGGAGACGCTCGAGAAAATTCAGCGTGGAAAGATTGCCAAGGGAGATGTGTTGGCTGTCGCCCAGGTAGCCGGTATCATGGGGGCCAAGAAGACTCCGGACCTCGTTCCCATGTGTCATCCCGTAGCCTTGACCAGCGTCGATATCGGCTTTAAAGAACAAGCTCTGCCGAATCCGGAAGGGCGTTGCTCGATCCTGATTACCGCCACCGCGAAGACCACGGGCCCTACCGGCGTCGAAATGGAAGCCATGACGGCCGTGTCGGTCGCCGCCTTGACCATCTATGACATGTGTAAAGCTATCGATCGCGGGATGAGCTTCAGCGACGTATGTCTGCTCTCCAAATCAGGAGGCAAATCGGGCACGTATATTAGGGAAATGAGAAATGAGGAATGAGGAATTGGAAATGAGTCCCAAGACATGATGATCACGGTGCGCCTATTCGGCATGACGAAATCATTGGCGGGGAATCAAGGCTCTCTGTCGGTCGATCTCGCCAGCACGCGGCTAGTCCGCGATCTCGTCGGCCTGTTGAATGGCCGGTATCCAGAGATCGGAGAACTCATTCGGAAGAAAAAAATTCTGGTCTCGGTCAACCAGGAAATCGCCCACGAGGAGCTTGAAATCAAAGAAGGGGATGAAGTGGCGCTGCTCCCGCCCTTCGCAGGGGGAACCACCATGGGTGAGATAGACGACAACTTGGTGCGCGTGCAGCGGGAGAACTTTTCCATCGATGCGGAGATCGACCGCGTCCGGCGACGATCCAAGCGGATCGGCGGCATCGCCGTATTTTTAGGGACGGCTCGGGATCGCTCCAAAGGCCGCGACGTCGAGAGCCTCACCTTTGAACATTACGAGGGTATGGCTCAGAAGAAGCTGCGCGAGATACGAGAGCGGGCGCTCAAGGATTTTGACGTCATCGAAGTACTGTTGCTTCATCGATACGGCGATATCGGGATCGGCGAGAACATCGTGCTGGTCGTGGTCGGGGCGGAACATCGCGCGCAGGCGTTTCAAGCCTGCAAATGGGCCATCGATGAACTGAAGCAGATCACGCCGATCTGGAAACGCGAACAGACGCCGGAAGGCGACGTGTGGGTCGAAGAACATCCATGAGCCGCGACAATCCCATGTCGGTGAACGACACCTTCGGACGGCCGCTCCAAAGCCTGCGCCTATCCGTGACCGACCGATGCAACCTGCGCTGCAAGTATTGCATGCCTGAGGAGGATTACGCCTGGCTGCCGCGCGAAACGATCCTCACTCTTGAAGAAATGGCTCAGATGACGGAGATCTTCACCGATGTAGGGGTTGATAAGGTTCGGCTGACCGGAGGAGAGCCGTTATTGCGGCGGGACCTTGCCCGGTTTGTCAGGATGTTGACGCAGAATCGCCGCATTACCGATATTGCTCTGACCACGAACGGCGTACTGATGGCGGAGCAGGCGGCCGACCTGTATTACGCCGGTCTCCACCGTGTGACGGTGAGTCTGGATACGCTCCGGGCCGATCGGTTTCGCGCTCTGACAAAACGGGATCTGCACCATCGGGTGTTTGACGGGATCAAGGCGGTGGTGCAGGCGGGATTCTCCTCATTGAAGTTCGATACGGTGGTCATCAAGGGGTATAACGACGACGAACTGATAGACATGATCGAGTACGGTAAGACGGTCAAGGCGGAAGTGCGGTTTATCGAGTATATGGACGTGGGCGGCGCCACCGACTGGTCCATGAACCAAGTTCTTTCGAGGGCCGATATGCTGGAGCGATTGGGCCGACACTATGGCGGGGTGGAACCGGTCATCGAGGACAGCACCGCGCCGGCTCAGCGGTTCGTCTTGCCTGATGGAACCCTGTTCGGGATTATTCCGTCCACTACCACGCCGTTTTGCAGAACCTGCGACCGAAGCCGGCTGACTGCGGACGGGATGTGGTATCTCTGTCTCTACGCGAAGGAGGGCATCGATCTAAGAGCGCCCCTCCGATCGGGACTTTCTCGTGAAGCCATAGCAGCACAAATCACTTCCACCTGGCGAGGCCGCACCAATCGCGGCGCGGAAGAGCGGAAGGCCCTGGAACCGTTGGGTTTGCGGGAGCAGCGTCTGATCGAAATCGGCAAGTTGCGAGAAGATCCCCACCTCGAAATGCACGCCCGCGGGGGATGACGGACGCGGGCCGCGTCCGATACGGGTCCCCACCAGTTGACTCCGGAGGTCATATGGTCGATTCGCATGGGCTCACAATCATGGGTCTGGGCTTCGTGTTGGGTCTCCGGCATGCGCTGGATGCCGATCATATCGCCGCCGTTTCCACGGTGCTCGCCGAACGCCCCAGCTTACGGGCGTCCGGGGTGGTGGGGTTATTCTGGGGACTCGGCCATACGCTGATGCTGTTGCTCGTGGGTATTTGCGTACTGGCGTTGCGGGTCACCATTCCGGAATCGCTGGCGGTGGCGTTTGAGTTTTGTGTGGGGCTCATGTTGGTTGTTCTCGGCCTCAGCTTGGCCCGCCGCCTGTACCGGGAAGAATGGCATGTCCATCCGCACGAACATGGCGGCCGGCGCCACTTGCATCTTCACCGGCATGCGCTCCGGGAAGACCATGCGCATGCCCATTGGATTCAAGAAGCGCGACGGCCCCTCTTCATCGGCATGGCGCATGGGTTGGCGGGGTCGGCCGCGTTGTTGCTGATCGTCGTTTCGGCGGCCGGCACAGTGTTTCAAGGAATCGGGTATATCCTTATCTTCGGTATCGGCTCCATCATCGGCATGATGGCCGTCGGCACGGCGATCAGCCTTCCATTTGTGTTGTCGCTCTCGATTGGGCGCGGCGCCTTCATTGCGGTTCAGGGCCTGGCCAGCCTGGGCAGCATCGGCCTCGGCCTGCTGCTGATGTGGCGTCTCAGCCTCGGTGAATCTGGTTTCTGACCGATCGAGATGTCAATCTCCTGCAGGTTCGAACATTGAAGTGTGCCGCCTCCTTGTCATCCTATGCGCGGGTCAAGTCTCAATTCCGCGTGCGCGGCTCTGGCGGGTGTGTTATCCTCCCAGTCGCTTGAACCGTGCGGCATGTGGGCCAGCATGCATGTTGACTTCGAGGCAAGAGCGTGAAGATTCGTGTGCTGGGTTGTCATGGCTCGGATCAATTGGTGGGGGGGGCCGCAGGTCCCGTGCAGTGCGGCACGTGTGGATTTCTATTGAATGACACCGTGTTGCTGGATGCAGGGACCGTCGGCTCGCGTCTCTACCTACATGAGCAGCGACGGGTCCAAGCGGTACTCTTGACGCATCTTCATTTCGATCATATCCGAGATCTTCCGACACTCGCCGACAATTTGACCGGAGATATCGAGGAGCCGGTTAAGGTCGCCGCGAGCCCCGAGGTGCTCAAAGGACTCGAATCGCATATCTTCAATGGAGAGGTGTATCCGGATTTCTTCAGGATTCCCGACGAGCGGACCCCGGTCCTTCGCGCTGTGCCTCTTCATGCGGGACGGGAGACTATGGTGGCCGGGCTGCATGTCACGCCGATTCCGGTGAATCACCTGGTTCCAACGATGGGGTACCTGATCATCGACGGCGGGCGGGCGGTGCTCTTCAGTGGCGATACGTATGTGACCGACGCGATCTGGGACGCCGCGGCCCGAATACCGTCGCTTGCCGCCGTTTTCGTCGAAACTTCTTTCCCGGACGACATGCTGGACTTGGCTCGGGCAAGCAAACATTTGACGCCGGCCCTTTTAGCGAAGGAACTTCACAAGCTTGGTCGGCCGGAGGTGCCGGTGTATGTATATCATATGAAACCCCGATTCGAAGGCCGTATCAGAGAAGAGTTGCGCCGCCTTGATATGCCCCGGCTGTCGGTGTTGGAGGAAGGACAAGAGCTTTTTCTGACGTAGGTGATGTATGGCATGGTTCAAGAAAAGTAAGGCACCGGAGGCCGAGGGGCCGAAACGCAACAAGGGCGCGGAGGGCATGTGGCTCAAATGCAATCACTGCCGCGAGATCGTGTACCGCAAAGAGGTGGAGCGGAATAACAAGGTCTGTCCGAAATGCGAATACCATTTTCCTATTTCGGTGATCGAACGCATCAATCTGCTGATCGATCTCGGCACGTTTAGAGAGTGGGATGCCGATCTCGAACCGCAGGACCCGCTGCATTTTCAAGACACTCGTTCGTATCGGGAACGGATCAAGTCGCAGCAGGACAAGACCGGCCGCAAGGACGCCATGGTCATCGGCGAGGGACAGATCAACGGGCGCAAAGCCGCGCTGTGCGTGTTTGATTTCAGTTTTATGGGCGGCAGCATGGGCTCGGTCGTCGGAGAGAAAATCTGCCGCGCGGTCGACCGGGCGCTGGCCGGACGGTTGCCGTTGATTCTTGTCACGGCGTCCGGCGGAGCCCGCATGCAGGAGGGAATTCTGTCGTTGATGCAGATGGCGAAGACCTCGGCGGCCATTGCGAAGCTTGGAGAAGCCAAATTGCCGTTTATCTCCATCCTGGCGGATCCTACGTTCGGCGGCGTGACGGCTAGTGTCGCCATGTTGGGAGATGTTATTATCGCCGAACCCAAAGCGCTGATCGGCTTCGCCGGCCCCCGTGTCATCGAGCAAACTATCAAGCAGCAGTTGCCGGACCAGTTCCAGCGGGCGGAGTTTCTCCTGGAACACGGCATGGTGGATATGATCGTCGAGCGGAAGCATCTCAAAGAAGCGGTCAGCACGCTGGTCAGTCACTTCTGAAGGCATCCTTCCTCGGACCTCGTAATGATCTATTCGTCTGCTGTCGAGTATCTGTACGGCCTTCAAAAACACGGAATCAAGTTGGGGTTGGCCGGCACACGGGCGATCCTGTCGAGGCTCGATCATCCGGAACGGCGATATCGCGCGATTCACATCGGCGGGACGAACGGAAAAGGGTCCACGGCGGCGATGGCGGCTTCGATGTTGATGGCGTCCGACTACCGCGTCGGCCTGTACACCTCGCCGCATTTGGTGGATTTTCGTGAACGAATCCGGGTAAACGGCGCGATGATTCCGGAGCGCCGCGTCGGCGAACTGGTCTCGCGCATCAAGGAATCGGAGGGCCCGGACTCTTCCTTGACCTTCTTCGAGTTCACGACCGCCTTGGCATTCCAATATTTTGCCGAGGCGCAGGTGGATGTGGCCGTGCTCGAGGTCGGCATGGGCGGCCGCTTCGACGCCACCAATGTCGTGCAACCGGTTGCGGCGGCCATCACGACCATCTCGCTGGATCATGAAGATTATCTGGGGGATACGACCGAACGAATTGCTTATGAGAAGGCGGGCATCATCAAACCTGGGATTCCGGTCATTCTCGGACGACTGGATCAACAGGCGGGGAGGATGATTCGAGAAGTTGCAGAAGCGCAGGGCGCGCCTCTCTATCAACTGGGAATCGATTTCGATGTACGAGGCGACTCGGCCTCCTTCGAGTATGCAGGGCTCGGCGTCACCCATAGCGGTTTGCCGTGTCGGCTGGTTGGTCGGCATCAACTCGATAATGCCGCGTGCGCGCTTGCGCTGATGGAGGTGGCTGAACGGTCGGGATTGCGGGTGCCCCACCAGGCGATGAAAAGCGGCCTTGCCGCGACTCAATGGGAAGGGCGTCTCGACACGGTGGATCGGAATCCCACCGTGGTCTTGGACGGGGCCCATAATCCTGCGGCAGCGAGCGTGCTGGCAGCTTTTCTTGCCGATTTTCGCGCCTCACATCCGGGAAGTCGCGTCGCGCTGATTCTCGGCATGATGCGTGACAAGGCTCATCGTGCATTTGTGCAAATGCTCTTATCGACGATCGACGAATTGATTGTGACGCAAGCCGCGATCCCACGGGCGGCGTCTTGTCTGGAACTTCGCGAAAGCCTGGCCGATCTCATGCCGTCAATGCATACGGCTGCGACTCCCGGCGAAGCTTTATCCCTTGCGCGTCGTCTCGTGACGCCGGCCGACCTTATTTGTGTCGCCGGATCGCTCATGCTGGTGGGTGATATGAAGGCATTACTCCGCGGGTGGACCCTTTCGCCCGTCCGTGGATAAGATGCAGCAACGCCTCCGTTCCTGCCTCGCTTCTCTCTTCATCGCGTTCGTCGCCTGTCTCGCAGTTTCGCTTTTCTGGTGGAAAGGCGACATTCGGGCTCAAACCAGCGTCACGGCCAAGCCGGGCACGAGCCAACCGCTAAATATTACTGCCGACCGTATCGATTACCTCCAGGACCTGGAGGTGTACGAAGCGGAGGGGTCCGTGGTGGTCACTCAAGGCGCCATACGCCTGACGGCGGACCATGTGACCATCCGCCCCTTGACCGGCCTGCTGATCGCGGTGGGACATGCCCGGCTCGGAGATCCGACCGCGGACGCCTCCGCCGAACGGCTTGAACTCAACGTCAATACCGAAGCGGGGATTCTGACCAACGGATCTTTATATGTGAGACCGAGCAATTCATACTTGACGGGCAGGCTTTTGCAACGGTTTTCGGAAGATCACTATCGGATCAAAGACGGCACGTTTACCAATTGCGATGCCAAGGATGGAGAGATTCCGGCATGGCGGTTTCAGTTCGATGATCTCGACGTGAATACGGGAGAAAGCGTCGCCATGAAGGGCGGTTGGCTCTGTGTGAACGATCAGCGGGTCATTCCGATTCCCACTCTCACATATCCGTTGACCACCAGGCGAAGCGGATTTCTTATTCCGACGCCCGGATACGACAATCGCTTCGGCCTGCGTTATCAGCAGGGATACTTCTGGGCTATTAATCCGAGCCAGGATCTGACCATCGCACCGTTCTATTATTCCAAACTTGGCTCCGGCAGCGATTTTGAATATCGATATTTCCTTGATCGCAGATCGAGAGGTCGTTGGTTTGTCAGCGCCCTCCAACAGACGGAACTGCCGAATGTCTCCGGCGTGGATCAGAACGCCTCGGACGCCAGGCGCACGCGGGCGCTGATTAGCGGCACCCATATCCAACAGGTGACACCGACGCTTCTGGTCCAAGGCCAGGCTTCGTTGGTGACGGATCGGGAATACCTCCAGCAACTGAGTAATTCCGGCGCGCAACGGGCGGCCCCAAGCGGTGAATCGAGTCTACTTGGCACACAGAAACTGCCATACGGCAACGCCTATATGCTTGCCCAGTACCTGCAACCGCTCAATTCAGGCGGTCCGGACACGTTCCAACGACTGCCGGAAATCGGGTACGTCCTGCCCAATACCGCTCCGACCAGCCTACCGTTTCTCGTGAATTTTGACGGGAATATCGTCAATTTTTATCGCGACCAGGGGTTTACCCTCAATCGCATGGATCTTGTGCCGGGCTTGACCACCGATATTATGGATATTGGCCATGTCGTCGGCATTGCCCCGCACTTCAAGGCGCGTGAGGTATATTACACGCGAGGCGCGCAGACCACCGAGACGGTCCGTCGCGAGACATTCTGGGCCGCTTTGGAGGCGACATCCAAGCTCAGTCGCCGATTCGGTCAGGGGCAGGGCGGCGGCATGTTCTTGCATACCATCGAACCAAGCATGATGTACGAGTATGTTCCGGCTTCCAATCAATCCCAAATTGCACAGATTGATCAGGTGGACGACCTGCCGAAGAAGAACCTGCTGACCTACGCGGTTCGCAGCCGGCTACTGGAACAAAAAGTGGACGGCAAATCGTTCAATTGGCTGGATCTGACACTGGCCCAAAGCTATCACGTCGGCGGCGTGCAGACCAAGGCGAGGGACTTTAACCCCGGTGTCGAGCCGTTTTTGGGCACTGTAACGCAACCGCTGCAGCCGGCGACCGTCGATATTCAAGGAAGAAGATTTTCCGATTTTTGGCTGCGCGCGGTCGTAGGAAACACCGCGCCTGAGTTTTTCCGTCCGCCGAGTCTCACGACCAGTTTTACCCAGTCGCCCATGGGAGGGCAACTGCTTCCGCCGAGAAACCAGTATCTTATTGTCGATGCATTCTTTGATCCGTATCGCGGCACATTCAGCCAGTGGAACACGGACTTCCGTGTGCAACAGTCGAACTATTGGTATGTGGAGGTCGGACAGCGATATTCGCGGGACGGCAATCGAGTCCGGCGGGGTGATATCTGGAATCCCATATCCTTTAATGAAGTCTTCGCCCCGACCGCGGAAGTGGAGTTTGTCACGGCCGGCGGCGGTTTCCGGACGCCTTGGGGATGGACAGTGGGTGCGAAAGGTTATTACGATGTCAAGAACGGCAGGAGTCCCGAATATGATGTAGTCGGACTGTATCAGAACCCTTGTAAATGTTGGTCTCTTGGACTTTATTATCTTCAGTTTCCCGATCGAGCTCAGTACAATTTCATGTTCAGCATGACGGGCGTCGGATGGACGGAGAATTTCGGTACCACGGTCTTAAGGACGGTGTTAGGTCCTCTTCTGGTCGGGGATCGGGGATTGCCGTGGGCTGCGCCGGGGGGACCGTACGGCCGCGCCGAAACCACATTGCCGATGCCGGCGATGCCGAGCCTTCGCTGAGAGAGTTACAGGAAGAGATGTCCTGACGCGACGGATGCTATGGAAGAAGATTACGGACAGTACGAGCCTGCCCTTCAACGGCTTCATCGTGCGCCGGGTGTTCGGGCGATCTTATTTGTCCTCTGTTTGGTATGGTGGGCGTTGGACGGGACTGCTTCGGCCAAGGCGGAGGAACCGCTGTCTCAGCTTCAGCGGGCAAAAATATTTCTTCAAGCCGCCGATTATCGACGGGCGATCGATGCCTGCCAGGAAGAGATTCGCATCCGTCCTTCCGCGGCCGCCTATGTGTACCTCACGTATGTATACCTCGCACTGGACCAGTATTTGAATCATTTGGCGCAGACCGATCAATGGGTGACGGTTGAGTTGGTCTATCTCAATCTCGCCTCCGGACGGGTTGAGGATTTAACGGACCCGCCCGATGTCTTGGCACGCATCGCAAAAGAAGTCGTCCAACAGGCATTGCAACGACAAGCCGACATTGCGGCTGCCATGGCGAAAAGATTGGATGGTTCTCTTGTGCTGGAATTGTGGAAGCAACAAGCGGCCTGGCGGGAGGCCAGGCCGCTCGATTGGTGGTTCGGTGTGCCGCCGGAATGGCGATGGTAGGCTGATGAATTGACACTCGAAAGAAGCGTAGTATAGGATGCACGAGTTCATTTGACTAGTGGTTGAAAGTTGAAAGCCGGAAGGAGGGTTGTCCGTGGGAGGAGAGGCACAAAAAGTCAGCGAGGCGACGTGGGATACCGATGTGATGAAGGCGCCGGAACTTGTGTTGGTTGATTTTTGGGCGGTATGGTGCGGGCCGTGCCAGATGGTGGCGCCGATTATCGACGAGCTGGCGGGAGAGTATGCGGGGAAACTGAAAGTGTGCAAACTCAACACGGACGAAAATCCTGAGATTGCCGGTCGCTACCAGGTCATGAGCATCCCCACGATCCTCTTTTTTAAAGGCGGGCAAGCGGTCGAGCGCCTGGTCGGAGCGCGACCGAAGCGCCAGTTCAAGGAAATCATCGATTCCCTGTTAGCTCAGCATTCCGGCACCGCTTAGCAAAGTTCCCCTGCAGCAGCAATGCTGACCGAGCTGCGTATTTCGAACTTCGGGGTTATCGACCAGCTCGCCCTTGAATTTCATCCGGGTTTTACCGTCCTGACCGGCGAGACCGGTGCCGGCAAGTCTCTATTGATCGATGCACTGGCTCTGTTGCTCGGCGCCCGTGCGTCTGCCGATCAAATCCGCGCGGGTGCGCAGGAAGCCCATATTGAGGCGGTTTTTTCTCTCGCTTCGGACGATCGGCTGCTGGAAGAGCTGAGACGGGACGATTATGTCGATTCCGGCTCATCTGATCTGACCATTCATCGTGTTGTCGCGGCATCCGGCCGAAATCGAAACTATTTGAACGCCAACCCGGTTTCTGTTCATCTCCTGGAAAGGCTGGGCGGGACGCTCGTGGACATTCATGGGCAGCATGATCAGCAGTCGCTCCTCGCCCCCGGCGTGCAGTTGGATACGCTCGATGCGTTCGGCCAACTCCGGGATCTGCGGGCTGAGCATGAGGCTGCCTATGAGATATGGATGGGTCATCGGCGATCGCTTGCGGAACTTCAGCGTGAGATCAGTGAACAACGGCGGCGTGAAGATTATCTCCGGTATCAAGTCGGGGAAATTTACGAGGCGAATCCGGCACCGGGGGAAGACGAAGCGTTGGAGACCGAACGTCGAAGGTTGGCGAACACTCAGCGCTTGCGCCAATTGGCGGCGGACGTCTACGAGCGGCTCTACGGTGATGAGGACGGCATACTGAAGGCGTTGGGGGAGGTGAAGAAACATCTGGTCGAGTTGAGTCTTCTGGACGCCGTACCGGAGGAATGGATGCCGTTTCTCGAGGACGCCACGGTTCAGTTACGGGAACTCGCCGGTCAGGTGCGTGACTATGAGGGGCGCCTTGAAGATGACCCTGAACGGTTGGCTCATGTTGAACGCCGGCTTGATGTTCTGGAACGATTGAAGAGGAAATACGGCGGTTCGTTGGCGATGCTCTTGGAACAGGCGGAATCACTCCGGAGGGACGTGGCAGGTCTCGATGCGGCGGAGGAGCGGCTAGCGGAACGAGCCCGGGCTGCCGATCAAGCCGAGCGTCGTGAGCAAGCACTGGCCGCGCAGCTGTCGCAAGAGCGGAGGCGAGTTGCGCGAGATCTTCAGCGGAAAGTAGCCGGTGAGCTGGCGGCGCTCAAAATGGAGCGTACCAGGTTTGAGGTCCTCGTTGAACAAACTGCGGATGGACAGAGGGGACCAAGCGGCCAGGATCATGTTCAGTTGCTGTTATCGGCGAATCCCGGAGAACCGCTACGGCCGATGGCTCGTGTCGTCTCGGGTGGCGAATTGTCCCGTGTGATGTTGGCGCTGAAAACCATCCTGGCGGGAATAGACCGCGTGCCGGTTCTCATATTTGATGAGATCGATGCCGGAGTCGGAGGAGCCGTCGCGGAGCTCATGGGACGCCGCTTGCGCGGGCTTGCCAGTCATCACCAAGTCTTATGCGTGACCCATTGGCCGCAGGTTGCTGCCCAAGCTCACCGGCATTGCTTGATTGAGAAGACAGTGAGGGAGGCTCGGACGCTGACGCGAGTGCGGGAGCTGAAAGGCGCCGAACGCGAGGCCGAAATCGCCAGGATGGTCGGCGGGATCACTGTCACGAAGAATGTCCGCGCCGCTGCGGCAGAGATGATGGGGACGGTACGAAAGCGGAATCAGGACGAAGGCCGCTGATCAATCAAGGTTCCGATGTGCCGGTTGGAGAAGCGGCGATGGCCAGCGCAGGGAGCGAGGACTTACATTCCTGGACCACCCGGGTAAACAATTCCGTCAGCATTGGGTCGAAGTGCGTATTCGCCTGAAGAGCGATTTGGCGGATCGCGTCGTCGATGGAGAGAGGATGCGAGCCTGGGATATCTACCGTGAGCCTGTCAAACGCTTGGGCGATCGCGACAATCCGCGCCAGAAGGGGAATGCCTTCCCCGCGGAGACCGTGAGGGTATCCCAGTCCATCGAACCGCTCATGATGGTAGGCGATGATTTGCCCGACCTCTGCAGCGAACCCTAATGGAAGAATCATGCGCGCACCGACATCCGGATGTTCCTGGGCGGCATCGGACCCGGATCCACCCAGCCCTTCGTGGGCGGATAAGCAATGTGAAGAAATGCTTATGCTTCCGATATCATGCAGGAAGGCTCCCAGCGAGAGGGATTTTTGCTCGGCAACAGGAAGATTCAGGCGGTTGGCCAGCAGAGAGGCATAGAAACTCACCCGACTGCAATGATTGAGTAAGTGCCGGTCCCTCGCTTCCAGCAGGTCCGACAATAGAGGGATCAATGTGGCGGCCTCCTTGTCGGGCGGAGGCATATCTCCTTTTTGCGCCAATCCGATCGCGAAGTATCCCTCCTTGATTTCTTTCCATGCCCGAGCGATGTCTTGTTCCGTGCCCCACAACGCCGACGAATGTTTCAGGAACGACCGAAGGAAGTCCAAGCGGCGTTTCTTCTCAAGCGTCTGGTTGATGAGCGTAATGAGTTCCGTCACATTAAAGGGTTTCAGGAGATAGCCGGCCGCCCCGTGTCGAATGCCATCCATCGCGGACTTGAGGCTTCCATAACCGGTAATGATAATGACTTCAATGTCGGTATATTGTTGCTTGATATCCTGAAGTAGATCGATGCCCTGCCTGTCCGGCAATTTTTGATCCAAGGTAATCAAATCTATGTGCTGCTGCTTGAGGACTTGCAGAGCCGCCTGGGCGCTTTCGGCGGCGTGGATCGTAAAGAATGGGCGAAGAATGACCTTGAGTGCGTCGCGAGGTCCTGTTTCATCGTCTATGACCAAAACGGAAGGTTTACTTACTGAATTACCCAATGAAGGTAGGATCCCCATGCGGCGCGCTCCACGGGTGAGTTGCAAAGCAGTTGACTGCACGCAAGCGATTCCGATGCCATCTCAATGACATACGCCTAGGTCCAATATGGATGAGCCGGCTGCACGCGGCACGCTAGATATAGACTTCTACATAGAAGAAGGTCAAGGCCGTTCTTCATAGTCTGGTCAAACAGGAACAACGCGATGCAAAAGCCGATAACCCCTGCATCCATACCCCGTTAAGATTCGGCGGGAAGCGCGCTGTCCGGCCGGCTGATGCCCAATGTGTCCATGCGGTACTTGAGCATTCTCCGACTGATGCCCAGCATGCTTGCCGCGTGGGTTTGAATATAGTTGGTGCGCTTCAGCGCGTCGAGGATGATCTCCCGTTCAAATTCCATGACGGCTTTCTCCAACGACAGGCGACCGGCGAGCGTATCATCCCGAAGAGAGGTGGAGCGCGTATCGGTCCGCACGATCGTGGGGAGATGTTCGGGCAGGATAATGCCGGATCCTTTGGACCAGATAAACGCCTGCTCGATGATATTCTCCATCTCTCGAACATTGCCGGGCCAGGGATATCGGGCGATCACTTCCAGTGCGTCTTTTGAAAATTCCTGAACCTGTCGCTTCTCTTCTTCGATGCGCCGAGCCAGAAAATGCTTTGCGAGCAACGGGATATCTTCCCCGCGTTCCCGCAAGGGAGGCAAGTACAGCGCAATGACGTTGATCCGGTAATACAGATCTTCTCGGAATGCTCCTTTGCGGACTAATTCATCCAGATTCTTGTTCGTTGCAGCGATGATGCGCACGTCGACCTTGATCGATTGTACACCTCCGATACGGGTAAACTCGCGCTCCTGGAGTACACGCAATAATTTGGCCTGTGTAGCCGGACTCAGATCCCCGATCTCATCGAGGAATAGGGTTCCGCTGTTCGCCAATTCGAATTGGCCAACCCGCCTGGCCGTCGCGTCGGTGAAGGAGCCTTTTTCATGGCCGAACAGTTCGCTTTCGATCAGCGTTTCCGGAAGGGCCGCGCAGTTAAGCGCGATAAACGGGCGATCACGGCGTGAACTATTATAATGAATGGCTTTGGCGACCAACTCTTTTCCGGTCCCGCTTTCGCCGGTCACCAGGACCGTGGTGCGACTGTCTGCTACCTGCTCGATTTTGGCATAGATTTCCTGCATCGAGGGGCTTTTGCCGATTAGGTTGTGAAAGGCATAGCGTTGCACGATTTGAGCGCGCAGCTGACGAACTTCGCGTTCCAGGTCCTGTGAGTTCAGCGTGCGGTCCACGACAATACGCAGTTCTTCCACATCAAACGGTTTGGAGAGGTAATCCGCGGCGCCCAGCTTCATGGCATCGACGGCTGTCTTAACCGATTTGGTTCCGGTAAGCATGATGACCGGAGTATTGGGTTCTTCGGTGCGCATGTTTTGAAGGACCGCCAGACCATCAGTCCCGGGTAGAATTACGTCGAGAAGAACAAGATCAGGGGATTCTCGCTTGAAGAACTCCAAGCCTTCCTGGGCGTCCGCGGCTTCCAGGACGTCATAGACCGGCTCCAGCACCAATTTCAGGGATGCGCGCACTCGCGGCTCATCATCGACGAGAAGGACACGTTTTTTCATATGATTCCCGTACCGTCACTTGAATGCCGGCGCGCGTCGATGGGCAAAGAAACACGGAATGTTGATCCGAAGCCCTCCCTGCTTTCCACGGTGATGTCTCCTTGGTGTTCGCGAATGATTTGATGTGCGATCGTCAAGCCAAGACCTTTGACCTCCCCGCCGCTATTCGAATGATGAGTAGTGAAGAACGGATCAAAAATATGCTCCTTATCCTGGGCCGCGATGCCTTTCCCATCGTCCTGCACCTCAATGCAGACGCCGCCGACGGCGTTGGACCGTTGTTCGATAAAGGTCCGCACCACGATCTCTTTGCTCTCGTCTCGCGATGCATCCAGGGCGTTCAGTAGCAAATTGATGATCACCTGCTTGATCTGCTGACGATCGAGCAACATCACCGGCAAATGGTCGGAGAAATCGGTTCGCACTTGGATGCCCCGCCCGGAGGCTCGCATGGAAATGAACGAGAGACAGGATGCTACCAATTCATTGAGATCTTCTGCCGTCGGAGTGGGAACAAGGTAGCGGGCATAGTCCAGAATCTCTTGAAGCAAGTGTTCGATACGGTGAATATCCTGCACCGCCACGCGACTGAACTCTTGTATGAAGCGCGCATCGTCGCGGCGTTCGGGAGCCAGTTGCACGAAGGTTTTGATCGATGTCAGGGGGTTGCGTATTTCGTGTGCGAACCCCCCGGCCATGATTTCAAGCGACCGCAGACGGTCGGTCCTACGAAGAAGAGTATGGGAATGTCGAAGGTTGTCTTTGGCAAGAGACCGGTGTAATACGCCCGCGGATATTTGTGCGGCCAGTCGAAAAATGGATTCCGCGGTGGGGTCATGCAGGCCGGCTCGAGTCTCCAGTTGGAATGTGCAAAACCCGACCGTGCCTCCCTCATAGGTCAGAAAGGTGACCGCATTGGAACATGAAACGGAGAACAGGTCTTCTAAGATGGCCTCGGCATCCGGAGCGAATAAATGTGGCGCGGTATTTCGTTCGATGAAATATGGAACGGCAGGCAAGGCGTTGGGAAGGCCGAATGACGCCGGCAGCATGTTCGGAATGGTCCGGCACGACGAGCCGAGACGGCCGCGCAGCCGGTATCCCCCGTGCTCAACTTCGAACGTCCAAAGCGCGGTCGATGATGAGGAGGAAATATCGGAGAATGTCTCAAGAATGTATTGATGAATGCGGTCGATATTCCCGGCGGTTTCAACCTTGTTCATAAAATCGCATAGAAAGGTGAGAAGGTCAGATGTCGGGCCGGTTGGCGCAATGCAGCGACGGTTATCCATCATGATCGTGATAGGCGGCCGGCCTGCAAGGATGTCTTTAAACACAGAATGTGCGAGAGAGGTACCATGGTCGGCAGGAGTTCCCTCCAGTCTCACGAGGCTGAAGTATACATCGCGGTTTTAAATATGCCTAATTGAATCAGGCTTTTGTACGGTGGCGATGAGGACATGATTTTCGAAGCTTGGAACCGGAAGAACTGGCTGGGTAGTGATCTGACGGAATAGAGCGGTCAGTGATTCGGTTGTGAATGAATGTACTCTCCGGCAGCGAATGGCTTCACGGAGTTGCGCCAATTCCAAAAGTATGCCGCGGTTCGATGGGTCATGTTGTTGTGTGGCGGAGAGATGCGCGCGATAGTGCTCTGCCGGATCTGCAATAGGGGTGTAGGACGAAACGACGAGAATGCCGGCTGGTCGAAGCAACCGATAGAGTTCCCGAAGTGTGATGACGGGATTGTCGGAAAAATTCAACGCGAAGTGGCAGACAATGTAATGGAAGCGCTCATCGGGAAAGGGAAAGGCGGCCGTATCACCGGCGATCCATCGCGGAATGATATGCGGCCGTTCCCCAGGCATGCCGGGAAACACAATGCCGATCCGCCGCTGTATTTCAGTAAACGCCTCTCGAGACGATTTGATCGTTCGCTGCAGAATATCGATGCCGGTGTAGTGCCGTTTGTGATCATCGGGCACAGGAACGGACCATGATCTGTAGAATTCATTGAGCATCCACAGGCGGGCGAAGCCGTATTGGCCACATCCCACGTCAAGAATGTCATACTGATTTCGTGAAAGACGAAGCAGGTGATAAAGGCGCGACGAGTGTTGGAGAGAGACGGCGATGTCGCTGAATTGTCTGCTATGTTCCGCATGCCTAAACCACAAGGCACTGAGTTGCAAATATGAATGAGTGGGCTTTGTGCGCAGCTGCTCAACTTCCCGGCGGTACTGACCTGCCAGTTCCGCGGCCTCCGCTTCGCCGTTCACTTCAACGGGGTGAATGTCCAGAGCAAGCCGCTTGCATCGCTCGTGGATGTCATGAAAGCTCTGTCGTCGCGTCTCTGAAATTGTGGGCCCGTCATCAATAACGGCCGTAGATAACGTGACTGCTGTCCCGCGAGCGCCGAGGAGTCCAATAGCTTGCTTGGTGAGTTCCGCCTCCTTTGACGAGGAGTGTTTCAAGGTGCGGCCTGGCGATGGGGTCTCGAATAAGCAGACATGGCATTGCAGTCGTCCGATGTCATGCATTGCTGACGCGAGATCCATGAATCCGTTGACCATGGCGTCATGTAGAAAGCGGTCCGCATCGATCTGAAGACCCATTAGATTCATAAGACCGAATCGTGCCCCGGTCTGGTGCTCCTCGAATAAATTGCGATGGTGCATATCGCGTAGGGTATCGCTTAAGTCCACTATTGGGTTCACTAGAAGCAGCATGTCAGGTATTTGGACCTGCCCGAAGAGCTTCAATGCGGCGCGGGCGGCAAGATCGGAAGCCAGCACGGCAATCGACGCTTGGGGCCACTTGGCTCGCGCAAACGTGATCACCGTCTCCAGATCGTCCTTCATCGTCCCGATCGTCAGATTGTGTGGTTCTCCGTCGCTTAATCCCAAAGCATGGGTGGGATCATAGCGAAGAATGCGAAACCCATGAGTTCCGAGATGGCGGCCGATACCGATGTAATCCACTCTACCTTGTCCGTAGCCCGGTGAGATAATCAGGATGGGAGAGTCGTTCATAACCCGATCGGTGAGCCGATCATGAGACAGCGCGAGGGCTTTTCCGTGCTGATTCCGAAGAAATCTGAGAGAGGTGTCTAGAGTGTTCTGTCCAAAGCTTGTTTCTGCAAGGGAACCGTTGATTAGTTCATTATGTAGAAAATAGTCGAGACTCTGTTCCGATTCCAGGGACAGCCTATCGAAACGCACGCCGATGCATCGGCTGCCTTCGGCGTCGTTTTGAACAATCCATGCAATTCGGCCGGAAACGTTGTGAAATGCCGATTCGCCGGAAAGAATCCGGCCGGACTGGGGAGTCGGCGTGCGCTGAACGAACAGTACATCTCCGACCTCTCCGTAAGAGCCGATGACTCGTACACAAACACCACCTTTCCCGGCATCCGTGAGATAACCAAATAGTGGCTCATACCGGTTCTGAGAAGGGAATGTAATGCGGATGGGCATCATCAGTCTGATCCGAACGTGCCATCTTTGTTCCTTCTGCAGGGAGGGCCCCGCTCGGAGACCGTGACGGTTTTGGGTCGTTTCCGGTATGAGCCCTTCAATTTTGATTGGGATCAAGCATTCCGGGAAGCTTTCGACAAATGAGTTCAACACCGCCTCTTCCTCGGTCAAGAGAGGTGCAAATTCAATCACAAAACCTGTCGAATCCATCTCAGGAGTGAAAAGCTCAGGGCGATAACGGACTGTCCCCTGTATTTCGAGAAAACCGACTGAGGTGCGTAGGACAAGATATACCGGTTGATTCTCAATCGGAGGGACCGGCTGAGGAGAGATGAGGAGCATGCCTCCTGTTCCAATGTTCACGGTCGTACCCCGCCACACCATTTCCCCGACAGTGAGTTCAACGGATAAAGATAAGATGGTTCTGTTGAAGCGACGCCGATCGGGTGAGGAAGGGGCAGAATGGGTAGAGGATGACGTTGGCGCTTGAGAAAACGTAACGGGGTGGGTTTCCCGAGATCTGAACTCACCCGGTTTTAGTTGTGAATCCTGTAACGGAATGCCGGGGAACCGCACAGTGATTCGAAAAGGCGGATCGAGGGCGGAACCGAATTCGACCGAGCCACTATGTTGTCGAACAATATCATGTGCCCGTAGGAACTCTGAGGCTGTAACGTGCATGGCCACGGGTCGTACCTTTGGGGGAGCCATGGCTGTTTGATGACGAATGACAACCACAACGTAAGGAGAAAAGAGAAGCGGAGGAGGAAACGAAAGGGGAGGAGCGGCGGCCGTACCGGCCGGCTGTTCCGCATAGGTCTCAACCAGGAGTCGCCCTCCATCAGGCGTTTCGGTCAGGGCTTGGAGGGCGTATGCGATCAAGATACGAAAAAGCTCCTTGAGCTCATGTTTGTTGCCGGCAATATGTGGCAGCGCGTGACTCATATGCGCCTCCACCATGTTTGGATGGAGTGATTGGTCCCGGGAAAGGTCGGCCAGCAGCTGTTCCAGTTCAGAGTTCAACGAAACCGTGCCGCCGGCATGGCCTCTGAAATGGATTGACTTCCATACGTCATGAGCCAACTTCGTCGCTTGAGTCGCATATTGGGCCAACTGTGTCAGGTGTTGATCGATCCGGATGTTCTGCATCGTCGCCAACAACTGATGAGAATCTTGCAGTAGCGTGTAAAGAGGCTGCTGCAGCTGGCGTGAGGCCAGAGCGGCATTGCGTGCGGCGACCAGTTGACGGTCTGCTTCTCGAAGTCGAACTTCCAGTTCTCGCACTTTCTCGGTTTGCTGGCGGTAATCGGAACGATTCCGCAAGATGCCTACTGTGCCCAGATACTGTCCGTGTTCACCATAGAGTCCTTTGGCGGTGAGATCCACAAGAACAATCCCTTCCCCGGTCCCGGCTGACTTTTTTCCCAAGATAGACAGTTCGAGATGGTGGATTGATCGTGTCCCGGCTCGACGCTCATTGAAACGGTAGGAGGCGGTTCGGTGTTGAGCTATGGGCAGCAACAGTGAGAAGTGCCGTCCGGCGAGCTCCTCAGGAGCATAGCCCAGCAGAGACGTGATATTCGGACTCAGATAGACGAAGCGTCCATCCGGATCCAGTTCATACACCACGTCACTCAGACTCTCGATCAGACGGAGGTGGCGTTGGAATGTATGCTCAAGTTTGATTTCCAGTTCTCGTTTCTCTGTTGCATCTTGTGCGTAGAATATCAATTCCGTGGCAAAGCCGGGCGAATCTTTGAAGAGGAGGAAGTCGGCTCCCTGCTGCAGTGCCCGCAGGGCGGTAGCGGAATCGCGGCGGTCGGTCTGGAGGATAATGGCGGCATGAGGGCAGTTGCGTTTCAATTCAGGGATGAGATCGACACCGTTCCGAGGACCAAGGTTTTCATCAATCACGATGAGATGCCAGTCGTTTCTTGTCGACCATTGCACCGCCTCATCGGAAGTGTACACAGCTTCGATTCTGCAATCCGGAAAAAATCCGCGTAAGCTGGTCGAGATGAGTTTGATTTCTTCGGCGTGTTCGCTTGCCAGTAAGACGGACAGCGAAGGACTGGCAGATGTCATAGAGTGCCGACCGGATTACGGTGCATAAAGAGGCAGGCGTAGCCGCAGGCTTCAATGCCGTACAAATAAGGACGGGACCTCCTATTGGCTACGTACAAATTTCGTCTCCTTTTCCCGCCCGCATCGTAGAGTGTTTCACTATCATACAGTCTCGTGGATGCCCATCCCATAGCGCGATGGGTCGTGTGACACTTTGGGAGGGAATCAAGCGATGAAGGCGCAAACCTGTACAGACGTCAGGGCAAGACGGAGTGGCCGCGGATTAAACGGGAGATTTCGAGGATCTATAGGCGGAGGCTCAAACGCAGAACGCCATACCGAGATTCGAGCAAAAGGCAGATGCGGCCGGACGGCCGCGATCCGCCTCCCAGATTATGCTGTGCTATCGCGCTGCAGCCGTACTGGTGGAATCGGCACAGTTGCCTGGCGTCATGTAGAGGAGGTAGTTACCCATCCCATGGTGAATATTGGGATTATGTAACGGATGATGATGCACCATGATCATTTCATAGTTATCTTTTCGAGTCACTTGGAAGCCTTGGGCGTCTCGATAGACTTGATGCGGCTGAAACTCAAGAAAGGTTCCCTCTGAATCAACCGCGGGAACAGTGCGGAGGAGGGTCCGACCTTCGGTTTTGTTTTCAAGCGCAATGAGAAGCAGTTCATCATGGCCGTGGGGATAGGCAAACTTGACGCAACCGTCCATGTTGAATTTCAGTGGAGCTGATTGCACGTTGACCCCGGGTTTGATTTCTATCCCCTCGTCGGTTTGGTCGGCCCCGCGCTGTCCAAATTTGCTATAACAAACGATATTCACCCCAACCTGGTATACGTCCATCTCCTTGACGGTCGTCCCTTCGGGCGCGACATACATGGTAAAACGTGCCATTACATCCTTCGTCGGGGGCGCCTTGTGATAGAAAGCCACGACGGACATGAGGTTTTGCCCCTTGGCCAACTTGACACCATAGCCGTCCGGAAAGCGAGCCTCGGTCATTTCAAGACCCGCTCCGGCGAAGAACAACGGCTCTCCATCACAGGAGACACTCGGTTTGTCGTTGTTGAGCATCAAAATATGATGCAGGTAGTTCCTCGGGAGCTGCTTTCCGTCCTTGGTAAACACCTCGGATTTGAATCCCGTCATGTACATATCACGAGGAAGCTGAAAGATGTGTTTGGGCATGCTGGCGGCCAGATCTCCGTCATGGCCGGACGGCAAATCCACCGGTCCGAACGTCAAAGCCACGATATTATTCTCGATCGTAATGCTCGTGGCCGCTCTGCTCGGCATCGTGGGAATCGCATGATGGTCATGTTCTCCTGACGCAGAGGCGAAGGATTGCCAGCCAAATGTGACGAGCAATGACAGGATCAGAGTTTTCAGCATGCCTTCTTCCTCCTTGCGTCGATGGTGGCTATGATCGCTTTGTTAAGACGTGATATGTGCTCAGGAAGTGCATCTAGAGCGCGGCATTGATTATTGAGTACTCGGCGGAGGAGATGTGATCCGCTTCCATACGTAGGTGCCGCCATGTTGGCGGGGAGGAATATTATTCTTATCCCCCACGCGCACGTACCACCAGATCCCTTTTGCCTGCGTGCCGTCCTCGGATAAGACTAATTCAAAACCGCCCTCGCGATCATTGCCGGTTTGTTTCCACGTGCCGTGCCATCGACGGTCGTTAAAATTAGTGGTGGTGAATTGCCCCCCTTGCCAGGTATAGGGCCCGTTTCCCTGGCGATCCAACGTTGCGCGGTAGGTCTTATTGTCCTCGATCTCGAGGATTTCCCATTCACCACTTAAGTCATAGCTTGGGACTGCGTCCGACAAAGACACACCGTCGGATATTCGATGCTTGAGATCGCGAGATGTATCGGGGTGACCCAGTGTACCTTCCACTCGGGCCGATTCATGCCAGGATACCAATATCCATTGGCCGTCTCGCCGCTCCAATACGCCGGTTTCCCGCAATGGAATTACCATTCGTTGGTTCGAAGCTTCCTTCAATCCATGCGTGGCAACGTGACGGATATAGTCCAGTTCCATGACGAACCAGGCGACGTCCCCTCGACTCCATACTTGGAGATCTAAAATGGGAAGTTCGAGTTTTACAACGGAATTGAACTCGCTGCGCATCTCATCGGCGAACGGCTCCCACCCGACGTACTTGCGGCCGCCGATGCTATAGCCGATTGCATCCACATCATGTGACATATGTTTTGCCATGGCAACCAAGTCTTTGTCGGCGTTCGCCTGAACGAGCATGCGGATGACAGCTTCCGGGCTCAATTCCTTGCCTGCAAACGATGGACGGACCATGCCACCGATTAAGAAGATGGCAAGAGCAAGACCGCCGCACTGTAAAAATTGGCAGAACCTTCGGGTGTGAGTCCGCTTCAGCATACGTGTTGTCGGGTGAAATAGTGCGGAAACAATAGTTGAGGAGGCTACCTGGGAATTCGGCGCCTTGTCAATGGATTTTTCCACCGTGTTCAGGCCGCCGGCTTATGACTACGGCGGTGATATTGTCAATCCCTCCCGCGTCTAGGGCCGCGGCAAGCAGCGATCCACACAGGGCTTCGAGCTCGACGGGAAATGTGTTCATCGCACTCTCTATCCGCGCATCCTCGATCATTTTCGTGAGGCCGTCAGTGCAGAGCAGAATGACATCGCTCGGTTCAAGAGGTTGAATCACGACATCCACATCGGATTGCGGCCCCAGACCGACCGCCCGAGAGAGCACATGTCGCTGAGGGTGACGGAGCGCTTGTGCGGTTGAGAGTAGGCCCTGCCGGATATATTCCTCGACCATCGAATGATCGCGTGTCAATTGCTTCAATGTCCGGCCTCTCAGGAGATATGCGCGGCTGTCTCCCTCATTGACTATAGTAGCGACGGAACAAGGTCCAGAGGAAATATGCAACAGGGTCAAGGTCGTTCCCATTCCAGCCAGTTCGGGATGCCGGCTGGTGTGATCGAGAATTGCCTGATGCGCCGCTTCCACCATGCCACGCAACACCGGTTCGACCTGTTCGGGTGGATGCTGCTGAAGAAGCGCCGCTTTGCGAACCGCCTCTTCCGCGAGGGTATCTACGACCAGACGGCTTGCCACATCGCCGCCGGGATGCCCACCCATTCCATCGGCTACCGCCCAGAGTTGAAGGTCGGCATTGATGAAGAAAGCATCCTGATTGGTGGGGCGGGCAAATCCTTGATGGCTTGTTCCCAGACCCTTCCATTGCATCATAAATGAGGGAATCCTACGCGGGGACAGGTAAGCTGCGATGAAGATGGGGCGGCCCATAGCGGGTTATGAGCTGCCGATATAGCAATGCCGAAAGCGCCTCCAGGTTCTGCGTATCAGCCCGATTATATCGAATGAGGAGATCCAGCGCGGCAGACTCGCCGGCGCGCCAACGATGCCAGAGCCTCACGGCTTCCCAGCCATCGAATGAACTGATGTCGGAATCACGGATGATGCCGAACTCGCGCTCGATAGCCTTGAGTCCACCTGTCAGCTTGAGTCGCCGGGCGGCAAAACAAAGATCGAAGTGGGGCAAATCAAACCGCACTTGCGGAAACTTGGCTTTCAGATAGGGCACGTCAAAGACGCTTCCGAAGAATGTCACCAGGAGATCTGCTTGGTCGAACTCCTCCTGCAGGCGATCCGTCGACAGAGATTCGCCATGGACCAACGTGGTCATGCGGCCGTTCCGATACAGTCCCACCATAGTGACAAAGCCGTCGGAGACAGAAATCCCTGTCGTTTCGATGTCCATATAGAGGATACGATGCCCGAACGTTTCGAAGAGACGCCAGTGTTCTCTGGCCTGGAGACAACGGGCGAAATAACGCGAATCGCCTTTCTCAAGAGCCGATGTCGCGTCGCTCACCTGACGGTCATACAAGCCTTTCCGTTCCATGGAAATGCCGAAAACGGCGCGCCGATGCAAGAAGGCCGTCCAATTGCGAATGCCGTCCAGCCACAGGCGGCGTTCCGTCGAGGGGCCGATTCCCTTGAGATGCACGAAGGTCGATGTCAACATACCAGGCGAGTCCTCCGCGCCGGGATTGTAGCCTTGATTTCAAAGGATAAACAAGCTAGAGTCGGCGACCGACGCGAACACAATCCATTCCATTCTTTCTCACAAAATCGTCAACGAGATTCAGGCGGTATGGCGGAACCGACAAACAAGCGAATCCGAATCAGAGTCGGCGGTATTCAAGTCGATGCAGAGCTCAAGACAAGCCGAACGGCGGAAGAAATTTATAAGGCATTGCCAATCGAGGATCAGCTCAACGTCTGGGGAGAAGAATTCCATTTCAAGATTCCCGGCGTCAAAGATCATCGAGAAACGGCGACCACGCAGGTGAAGGTCGGCGATGTGGCATTTTGGGGTGCAGGCCAAGTCCTGACCATTTTTTTCGGCCGGACCCCCATGAGCATGGGAGCGGACCCCGTACCGGCTGATCGCGTCAATATCGTGGGGCGAATCCTCGGTGACGCGACGGTGCTTCGTCAAGCAATGGCGTCGTCAAGAATTCGCATCGAGCCGCTCTAACAGAACCGGCCGGACTCCGTATGCGACTAGCCAAAGAACGTATCCATCACATGGCCGAAGGACTTATCAGCCGATTAGAACAACAAGGCTATATCGAGGTCACGGGCGAGCGGAAATCCTTACGCGACTCGATCCAGCACACAATCACCGAGGAATTGGCTATCGAAGACCGCTTGAACGCGGAAGTCCGGCAACTCATGAAGACCTACGAGAGGGAAATCGAACAAGGCAAGGCGGACTATCAGAAGATGTTTACGATGATCAAGCAGAAGCTGGTGCGCGAGCGCGGAATCATTCTGTAAATTCTCGGTTCTGAGTTGAGAGTTTTACGTGAGTGAGACTGACCTCAAAAAGTACGGACCCGAAATTCAACACTCATAACTCAGGACTCAGAACGTTAAGCGAGCCTATGCTGAGCGAAGACAAAGCCAGCCACCTCTCCCATCTGATCCTAGGCGCGCTCAAGAAGAGCGCAGTGTGCCGGATGAAAGAAGAAGACGGACGCGTGTTGCGGGAAATCAAACGAGTATTGGCGTCCGAGATGGCTCTGGAAGAGAGTATTGACCGTAAAGTGAGAGCCAGGCTGGCATCCTATTCCCGCCCAATTGCCGAGGGCAGCGCCGAATGGGATGTCCTGTACCGAAAAACGTTTGAGGAAGAACAGCGCAAACAATCGAAGCCGTAATCACCGGTCTTGATGTTGTCTATAGGTGGCCCTATGAAATGGATCATAGTTTCTCTCTCGGTCTTCATGGTGGCGGCGGTCGTCTCATGCACGAAATCCAAGCCCAAGCCATTGGTGCCGCTGAATCTGGGAACCGGAGCCACCTCGGAAGCTCAATCGCTGACGCAGCGTGGCACGGAAGCCTATGAGGCTAACCAGTTCGCGGAGGCGAAATCCTATTTTGACCAAGCGGTCAAGGCGGCTCCGGACTCCGGCCCAGCCCATTATAATTTGGCGCTTGCGCTCAATGCCGTCGGAGAAACGGAGCAAGCGCATCAGCAATTCATCGAGGCGGCCAATTTGGCTCCCGGCGATAAAGTAATCTGGGATTCGCCGGCATTGCGGCCGTTCGGCAGTCCGGCTGCGCCGAAAGGTCCGGCCAGAGAACATCCCTACGGAACACAACGGCCGGTATTCGGCGGAGGTCCTCGGTAGAAGCGAGGGGATGGGCATCCAGACGATGGCAAAAGATTTGGAAGTCGGAGACAAGGCACCGGAGTTTTCACTGCCGGACCAGGACGGGAAGACCGTGGCTTTGAAGAACTTCAAGGGGCGCCAGGTCGTGCTGTATTTTTATCCGAAAGACGATACCCCGGGTTGCACGAAGGAGGCGTGCGGATTTCGTGATTCTCTGGGGTCGGTGAAGGAGGCCGGCGGCGTGGTGCTCGGGGTCAGTCTGGATGATGGAGCCTCCCATCAGAAGTTTATTGCGAAATATGGTCTGCCCTTCTCGCTCTTGAGTGACGGTGACGCGCATGTGTCCAAAGCCTATGGGGTTTATAAACAGAAGAATATGTACGGCAAGAAATATTGGGGCATCGAGCGGTCAACCTTTGTGATCGATCCGGCCGGCAAACTGAAGGCCATTTTCAAACGGGTCAAAGTGGACGGCCACCTCGATGAGGTCCTGGCCGCGCTTCGCAATACCTCGTAGTTCCTGCGCTCCTTCACTTGGGCAGTCCAATCGGCTTTCATCATGGATGCTGTTGAGAAATCACGGCATGCCGCGCGCGCCGCATCGTTAGGCCTGCTGCCCGGTCTCGGCCATCTCTATATCGGAGAAAAGCGCGGCTACTGGTTGATTACCACTTCGATCGGTGTGGGCGGGTTGGCCTTGTTCATCTGGTGGCCCGCGGCCTGGTTGTATCTCGGACTGGCGGGGGCCTCAGCGTGGGATACCTATCTGTTGGTGACTCGGGATCGAGGCTTATGGTGAGATTTCCCTTTATCTTCCATCGGAGTCGATCTATTTTTATTCGACAGCAACCATGCCTTCATTGCTTGATCAGACGCCGGATTTTCATCGTATTAGTGACGTTCTGGGTCTTATCCGGGACGGCCGCCGTGGCGGCATCCAAAATAACGGGGATGCTCCTCACCAAAGATGCGCTCACGATACCCAATCGAACCGCCAAGGTGGAGGCACGGTTGATACAACAGGGCCTGATGGGGGAAATTGGCCTGGGTGGTGAATCGTTGCAACTCGAGATCGCAGGCAAGGCTGTGGCCACAACGATGACGGGAGGAGACGGACGGGCCTACTTTGAGTACACGCCCAAGATGCGAGGGAATGTGACGTTTGCCGTGACGCTTCCGAATTCACCTCGGGTCGAGGCCTCCTCGGCGGCGGGGTTGTTGGCGGTATGGGAGCATCGGAGACCGATCTTGCTTGTAGAGGCTTCGGCATTGGCTGAACAAGGGCCGGACCCACTTGCGCCGGCTCTGCCGTTCGGGAAGCCTGCTGTAGGCCTACCACACCCATTGCCCGATGCGGCGGACGAACTCAGGCGCATGGCGCAGTTCTACTATAATGTCATCTATGTAGCTGCGCAGAACGAGGGACCGTTCTCCCCGACAAAGATCGGGCAATTCCGACAGTGGTTGTCCGACCATGGATTTCCGGCCGGGCTCATCACCCATGCCGAGATCAACTCCAAGGGATTAGGCGCTATGCTGGACGACTTGAAACAGGAAGGCTGGACCGCGATGAAAAGCGGCATCGGCCGGTCCCCCGCATTCGCCGCCACATTGATAGAGCGCCGGATGGAAGCCGTCCTGGTGCCTGAGCCGAGCAAAGGCGACGTGCCGCGCAAAGCGAAAACGGCGAAAGATTGGAAGGACGTTCGTAAGAAACTGTAGCTCGCATCCCGTGCGGGCGGTTCACTCCGGCCTTCCGGCCATGCTATCTTGCACCGTCGGGAATGTTCACTTTTCAGGAGATGGGCGACCATGTTGCTGGACGGCAAAAAGGGATTAATTATCGGCGTAGCGAACAAGCATAGCATTGCCTGGGCCATCGCGCAGGCTGCGGCGCGGGAAGGGGCGCAGCTCTTTTTTAATTATCAGAATGACCGGTTGAGGGAGAATGTCGAAGAACTGGTCGGCGGCTTGCCCGGTTCAGGGGCCATGGCTTGCGACGTCGGCGACGACGGCCAAATCGAAGCGCTCATGAAGCAGGTGGGAGCGAAATTCGGCCGGCTGGACTTCGTGATCCATTCCGTCGCCTTCGCGCCCCGTGAGGAATTGACGGGGCAGTTTGTGAACACGACACGCCAGGGATTTGCCACAGCTCTGGATGTAAGCGCTTATTCACTCGTTGCGGTGAGCAGAGCCGCCGTGCCGTTGATGTCTCAGGGGGGGGCGATTGTGACGTTGACCTATCTGGGCAGCGAACGGGTTGTTCCCCATTACAACGTCATGGGAGTGGCGAAGGCTGCGTTAGAAGCGACCGTACGCTATCTTGCGCACGATCTCGGTCCGAAAAATATCCGTGTCAACGCGGTTTCTGCCGGTCCCATCAAAACCCTTGCCGCGCGCGGTGTATCCGGAATCACCAAGATGGTCGATCACCATAAACAATTTGCCCCGCTACGCCGAGCGACTGAGCAAGCCGAGGTGGGAGATACGGCGCTCTATTTGATCAGCTCGCTTGGTCGTGGCGTGACAGGCGAGGTGATCTATGTGGACGGCGGCTATCATATCCTCGGGTCCCTTGCCTCACCCGACTAGCATCGCGCCTCAGTCGTCGCGCGCCGGATTCTTCTTTACGATCGGTGCCGTGCTGATTCCATCCGTCGGCGAGTCTCGGCACAAAGGCCTTATTCTCCTCCTCCTGATGGTAGCGGCTAGTCTCATCCCGCTGCAGGCCGCATCCGTCTACGCCCGTTCCCAACTTCGGACCGATCGAGGCGAAGCCGGGCTGATTGAAAATGTGAAGACCGTTGAGACAATCGAGGATTTGGTCAAGGAGACTCACTCCTATGATCGTTCCGGTCGCCTGTTGCTGCGGGTGCAGGAACCGATGGCGGGACAGGGTGGGATTGGACGGATCGCCGTCACCTCCGAATACGATCCAACCGGCTTGAACCGGCTCGATACGATTTGTGATCATGCCGGCGCGCCGATCAAACACACGGTGTACGTCCATGATGATCAGGGGCGCCGGCTGGCGGAAGTCACGGCCTGGGCCGATGGAGTATTCGTCAATAGCTCATTTTACGAGTATAACGACAAGGGGCACCGCATTCGCGAACTCCACTTCAATGCGCCGAATCTGATTAATCAAAATCGCTACCGGTACGACGACCAAGGGCGGATCGTTGACGAAATCTTCAGCAGAAACTATGAGTATGAGGATAGTTCCGGGCAGCTGCGTCAATTCC
Source organism: Nitrospira sp. Nam80 (assembly GCF_965152575.1). Classification (NCBI taxonomy): domain Bacteria; kingdom Pseudomonadati; phylum Nitrospirota; class Nitrospiria; order Nitrospirales; family Nitrospiraceae; genus Nitrospira; species Nitrospira sp. Nam80. The sequence continues at coordinate 3,040,437 of NZ_OZ224216.1, read as the reverse complement.
CGAAGGCGATAGCCGGCTATCACGTCACCGTTCGCTACAATGAAAACGGTTTCGTCGGCGAAAAAATCATCTCGGCTTTGCGCGGCGTGCGGGAGTCACGATCCGAATTCGATTACGATCTCCACGGTCAGCAGACTGAGGAACGCGTCTATGACCGGAAAAACCGATTGATCGGTCGAAAGCAGTACGAATATTCGTATGATACCCAAGGAAATTGGATTACGGAAACGCTGCACTGGTGGACCTTCACGGCCGGGAGGCCCCACCTGAAGCAGACGCATTCGAGGCGGCGTGTCATTGTCTATTTTCCATAAACCTTTCCGGTCCGGGCCGTCCTTTCCTTTTGCCTCATTTCTCCTTTAAGATGAGTCACTCTCTACCAATGACCCGTTCAGAAGGCGTCAGGCGGATGCGGGCCAAGACTAGCTTTCATTGTCAAGCATGCGGCCACCAAGCTCCGAGATGGCTGGGACGTTGTCCCGATTGCGGCGCCTGGAATACCCTAAAAGAAGAGCGGGTTCCGGTTACTCCCAAAGGACGGCAACCGATTGTGAAGACGGCCGGTTCCGGCGCGACTCCCATCTGTGACATCGAAGTCATTGGAGAGACCCGTCGCAAGACCGGCATGGGGGAATTTGACCGTGTCTTGGGCGGAGGCGTCATTCCCGGCTCACTCGTGCTCATCGGCGGCGATCCCGGTATCGGAAAAACGACCTTGCTGCTGCAAGCCCTGCCGGGTCTGGGACTTTCGGAGGAGCAGGTGCTGTATGTGTCGGGTGAAGAATCGCCGCGGCAAATCAAAATGCGGGGGCAACGGCTTGGGGTGGAAGATCGGAATCTGTTGATTCTGGCGGAAACCTCCCTCGAGCAGATCCTCAAATCTATTCAGGAGATTCAGCCGGCCGCCGTCGTCGTGGATTCCATTCAAACCGTCTATACCGAGCAACTGACTTCCGCCCCCGGGAGCATCAGCCAAGTGCAGGAGGTCGCCGGTCAGTTGATGTGGTTTGCCAAGCGCAGCAGCGTGCCGGTCTTTATCATCGGCCATGTGACCAAAGAGGGCGCGATCGCCGGCCCCCGGTTGTTGGAACATATCGTAGATACGGTTCTCTATTTTGAGGGAGACAAGGGCCATAGCTATCGGATTCTGCGCGCGGTGAAGAATCGGTTTGGCTCGACGAACGAGATCGGCGTATTTGAGATGAAGGATAGCGGCTTGGCCGAAGTCGCCAACCCCTCGGAATTGTTCCTCGCTGAGCGGCCGCTGCAGAGCACCGGGTCGGTGGTAGTGTCCAGTCTGGAAGGAACCCGTCCCATTCTCGTGGAGTTACAAGCGCTGGTGTCCCCGACTTCCTACGCCATGCCGAAACGTATGGCCAATGGGGTGGAGATGAATCGGCTGTCCTTGCTGCTCGCCGTCATGGAAAAGCGACTGGGCTTGCATCTCTCAGGCCAGGATGTCTATGTGAACGTGGTCAGCGGTATCCAGCTCGAAGAACCGGCGATTGATCTCGGATTGGTCACGGCGATTACGTCGAGCCTGCGGGAAACCTCGATCGATCATTTCACCATGGTCATGGGAGAAGTGGGCTTGGGAGGAGAGGTCCGCGCCATCAACCAGGCGGAGTTGCGGATTCGAGAAGCAGCCAAAATGGGATTCCGCCGTTGTCTCTTGCCTGAGCGGAATCTGGCCAAGCTTGATGCGATTGACGGCATTGAACTCATCGGCATTCGTGAAGTAGGAGAGGCGTTGGATGCCGTACTCGCCTAAAGTACAAGGTAAAAAGGTAAAAGGAAAAGGTAGCAGGGAACTATTCTGTACTCTTGCCTTTGCATTTTTTAGTTTGAACTTTGCTGCCTGCGGACTCTTTGCCACACGCGACGAAGTTCCACTCAAAGAAGCCAGCCTTCAAGAACTCACAGCTTTACTGGTGAAACGACAGGCGGCAATGCATTCCCTGAAGGGCCTCTTCAGCGCCAAGATCACCGGAGGCATTCTTCCGATCGGCCAACGAGTCGAGGGGACGGTGTTTTATCAGCAGCCGGATGCCATGCGATTACGCGGATTCACGGCCTTCGGCGGTGAATTGTTTGAATTCGTCCAAGCCGATGATCAGTATCGGCTGAGGTTGCCGGCCATGGGCCGAGAATTCAACGGTCTGCGGTCAGAACCGGAAAAGATGGGCAAACTGGCCCGCGCTTTCCAGTTAAGTGCATGGGCGATGAGCGGGGTCATCGGAACGACCGCAATTGCCCCATCCGAGCGGGCGGTGTTGGTTGAAGAGGGAGAACAATATCGCTTGGATGTCTATGCGGCTGAAGGCCATCCCGTGGCCGCACCGACACCTGCCCGACGCATCTGGTTCGATCGACGCCTCCTGGTGGTGGTCCGTGAGGAGCGGCTCTCGCCAACGGGCGACATCGACGCGATCATGCAGTATGATGATTTCCGACCGGTCGGGGAGTCATCCGTGGGGAATGCCGACCAGGGTATCAAAGACGCCGCTCATGGCGATTGGTTGATGCGCCCCTTCAAGGTGTCGATGAAGGATGGACGAGGACAGGGCACCGTCCAAGTCACCTTCCACGAAATTATCCCGAACGTCCCGCTGGAACCGGCGGAGTTAGGGCGCGTGTAGCGCGACGGAAAATCATGAAGATCTTGGCGATCGACAGCGCAACTTCGCATCAAAGCGTTGCGATTCTCGACGGCGCGACGGTGTTGGCGCAATTCAATCGGGACGCGGAAGGTTCGCATGCCAAATTCCTGGTCGGCTCGATTGATAGGACCCTCCGGACAGCCGGCCTGTCGCTCAATGAATTGGACGGGTTTGCGGTATCGATCGGCCCCGGGTCGTTTACCGGTCTCCGAGTAGGACTCGCCACATTGTTGGGATTCCGGACCGTGGTCGGCAAACCGTTGGTGACTGTTCCCACTCTGGAAGCCATGGCCTGGAATCTCAGTTCAATTCTGGGACAGGTCTGCCCCGTTCTGAAAAGCCGAAGAAACGAAGTGTATTGGGCTCGCTATGAATGGATGCCGAACCTCGTGCTGCGCCGGTTGGTTGCTGAGCAAGTAACGTCACCGGACCAGATGCTGGCGGCCATTCAGGAGCCGGTCGTGGTCGTCGGGGACGGATGGCAAACCTATGGCGCCGAGATACGGAGAGAACTCGGCTTCCGGAGCAGCCTCGTGGCGGAAGCTCCGCCGGAAGCCATGCGTCCGTCTGCCGTGAGTGTAGGCCTGGCCGCGCGGAATCGATTCGCCCGAAAGGAATTTGCCGGGAACGGCATCGCCCCGCTCTATGTGCAGCGTGCTGAAGCGGATATTCAATATGAACAAAGCGGCGGGATGTCACCCGTCGAACGGCGGAAACAGCGAGCGGCGCGCCGAACCCGTCCAAAGTATATCGGATCGGGTTCCCGGCGAGGTTCGGGCAGTGCCCTGTGAAAAAAACACGGCTTGAATAACTCTATCGTATGAGCAATGCTGAATCACCGTCAGTTATAATAATCGAGCCGGCAACGGCTGTAGATGTCGATGAGATTGTCCGTATTGAAGAAGCTTGCTTCTCGGCTCCTTGGACGCGCAAAATGTTGGAAGCCGAGTTGGTCGGCAATCAATTCTCATCGTTTTTTGTCGCCAAGCAGGCGGCCGACCACGCGTCGGTCGGCACTCGCCTTACCGGGTATGTTTGCTTTTGGGTGGTCTTTGAAGAGTTGCGGATCATGAATGTGGCCGTTATCCCGTCGGCCCGTCGCCAAGGCATCGCCCGGCGGCTCATCGATCGGGCACTGGAGATTGGTCGCGAAAAATCAGCCGTCAAGGGATTGCTCGAAGTCCGCGCATCCAATTCGGCTGCCCGACGGTTGTATGGAGCATTGGGATTCCGGGAAGCCTCCGTTCGAACCAACTACTATACCCGCCCGACTGAAGACGCTATTCTTATGGAAATAGGGTCCCTTCAGCGGCCGCCTGCCCCCGCCGGATCGATTTCTTCGGCATCATTGGAGGAAGTTCAGCCACGGTTGACTCTATCAACTGAGGAGGTGCGACATGATGACGGAACGTGCCATCGCCGAGCAGTTACGCCAATCCAGCACTGAATTCCGGGAACTCGAAGAGTCTCATCACCGTCTGGATAATGAATTGGCGGAACTTCAAAAACGACACGTTCTTACTCCTGCGGAAGAACTCGTTAAGAAACAGCTTCAGAAGGAAAAGCTCGTCAAAAAGGACAAGATGGCGGAACTGATCCGCCTTTATAGACGACAGGACGAACATTCGACGGTTCATTGATCGTCGATCAGAACGCGATTCCATTCTCTGATGGAACGGACGGAGATCAGCACGACTCGAGCGGCATGTAACCGACATGGCGATTCTTGCACCGTTAGCAGCACACATTCAAACACTGAAGCGCCGGCTGATTATCATGGCCGTAACGCTGTGCGTCGCGTTCGCGCTCGCTTTTACCTATTCGGCGGACATGGTCGCCTGGTTGAACCGGCCTTTTCCCAACCAACTCGTCTTCTACGGGCCGACCGAGGCATTATTCGCCTCCATCAAGGTCTCGTTCTTGGCGGGGGTCGTGCTCAGTCTCCCGATCATTTTTTACCATTTCTGGAAATTTATCGAACCGGCGCTGCTTCCGCAGGAGCAGCGCTGGGCGATTCCATTGTTCATGCTGGCCGGCTTACTCTTCTCTCTGGGACTGGTCTTTTGTAATCTCGTCATCCTGCCACTGGTTATCGATTTCTTCATCAGTTTCGGCATGGACCGGGATATTACACCCGCGCTGGGAGTCGGCACCTACATTGATTTCAATGTGAAGTTTCTTCTGATTTTCGGATGCGCGTTCGAACTTCCGCTTGCATTGACCTTGCTGGCGCGCGCGGGTGTGGTATCCGCAGGTATGTTGGCCCGCTATCGCAAGCACGCCATTTTGGGATCGCTGGTGATTTCCGCCATCGTCACGCCGGACGCGACACTGTTCACCATGCTGCTTATGGCGATTCCTTTGATGGTCCTCTATGAGATTGGGATCTTGGGCGCCCGCTGGTGCGGCCGTGGCGGACCCGACCCTGATATGAATCTGCCGCTCGATCCGGACATCCCTATCAACACGGCCGGCCATCGGGTGCGGTAACCGTGCAACCGTCTACTTCCCATACACTTATTTTCCGGCTCCTGGCCTGCACGTTTCTGACGATTCTTTCCGCTGCCGCTGTCGAAGCCGAACCGCGAGCGCCGGGGCCGGGTGCCGCACCTATTCCGCCTCGTGGACATGGGAGTCAAGGATCCGCCCAAGGCCAAACCTCACTGGACGAAGCCGCCAGCATTCAGGCGCTGACGACAGTCGGCAAAAGAATCGTGTATGCCGGATCGTTTGGCATGGGCATCTTTCGGAGCGATAATCGCGGGAACGTTTGGACTTCAGCCAATGAGGGCTTGACCGATCCTTTTATTCTTTCTCTCGCGACCGGGAAAGACGGTGTCATCTATGCCGGTACTTTTCGAGGAGGTGTGTTCCGATCGCGGGATGAGGGAAAAACATGGCAGCCGCTCAACGAAGGATTGAAGCGACTGGAAATCAAAACCCTGTTGGTGACGGCGAACGCGATCTATGCGGGTACCGGGGATGGGGTCTATATTTTGAACGCAGAGGGAACCAAGTGGAATGTGGTGACGGGAGGTCTGGACGAAATCCTCGTCCACGCAATTGCGAAGGCGAATGACGGCACTCTCTATGCGGGAACGTCGGGTAAAGGTGTGTTGCGTTTCAAAGAACGCAGCGCCGGATGGACGAGATTGCGGCAGGGATTGCGGGATCATGAAGGATTGGTGGAAAATTTCATTCGCGTGTTGGCGATCGACAAGGATGAAGGAATCTATGCCGGGACGTTTGACGGAGGCGTCTTCCGCAGTGGCGACGGCGGGCAGACATGGACACCGATCAGTCGCGCGCTGCCGAACGATTCAATCAGAGGCGTGATCAGCAACGATCGCGGTATTTATGTGGCCACCGGCCGAGGCATTTATAAGACCGTAGATCAAGGCGGACAATGGACTCCGCTGAACAAAGGTTTGAGCAACTTGTCGGTGCAAGTTTTGCTCGATGCGGGAAACGGAGCCTGGTTTGCCGGGACGAATTCCGGGGTATTTCGGAGCGATGATGACGGCCAGAGTTGGACGGCCGTCAGTGAAGGATTGCAAGGAGAGACTGTAGCGCCATTTCGATTTTGAAGGGGAGGAGAGAGAGCGTATGAGCGAGACCGGAGCGGTGAAAGCGACGATTACCGTGAGTTCAAAGGGTGAACAGTGGGGCGTGATCGTGTTGCGATTCTTTCCCGATGTGGCACCCAATCATGTCAAGAATTTTACCACGCTGGCACGACAAGGTTTTTATAACGGAACGACTTTTCATCGAGTCATCCCGGGGTTCATGATTCAAGGCGGTGACCCGAACAGCAAGAATCCCGACCGGGCCACCCATGGAATGGGGGGACCGGGATTTCGAGTCAAGGCGGAATTCAACAGTAAGCCGCACAAGCGCGGAACCCTTTCCATGGCCCGCTCGAATGATCCCGATAGCGCCGGATCTCAATTTTTTATCTGCGTCGCCGATTCGCATTTTCTGGACTGGCAGTACACGGTATTCGGCGAAGTCGAGAGCGGCATGGAGGTGGCGGATAAAGTCGTCAATGCGAAGCGGGATGGCCGCGACAACCCATTGGAGCGGGTCGAAATGACCGTGACGGTCGGCGAATAATGTGCAATGAAGACCAAGATGTGAGGCGAAGATTCGGACATGTTTCAGTCGTCATGGGTCAAGCTGGCCTGGCCTTCGCGGGCCCCGTGTTACGCCGGATGCCTTACGCTTTGCACGCCTTTTTCTTTCTACTGCTCAGCGCCTGCGCCATTCCGCAAGTGCCCTCTCGTATCGTCTACGAAGATCCTGTGAATTATGTTCGACTGGAAACGGATCAAAACGTATTGCCGGAATGGCCGCCGAGTTACTTTACTCACCCTGCGCAATTCAGCCAGGATCAGGTACGCAGGATTCTGAAAGCGCTCACTGTTCGAGAGCACCGTGTCAGCCTGCAGAAATGGTTTCTCGGGGAAGCGCCGCGCGTACCCGTGTTCCGTGACGATGAAATCGCCTTGCTGGTGCCGCAGATTTCCGAAGCGCTGGCGCTGGCGAAGGAAAACGAGCGGGTCACGTTCTATCTCAGTCAACCTCAGACTTCGATCAAGCGCATCATCACGTCGGGCGGGTTGTATATCAAGGGAACGGACCTGCATGTCATTCTTGGGAACTGGCAGATCGTCTACGGCATTCCGGCTTATGGCATGATTTACGACCGGCGCTATCCCATGAGCCCGACTGCGGCGAAGGGGTTCGATTTGTTTTTTGAGAAGGAAGCCGCGATGACACGCCGGAAGACCAGTTTTTTGGATTGGCTCCTGGCCAATGTCAAAGACGAACTGGTCATCGACCTCGCCAAGGTATTTCCCAGCCCATCCGTGTAGATCCATATCGTATTCATCTTCAATCATCTCCGTCGTGCCGGCATGTAAATATCGTGATGTGCGTGGAATCTATGGCGAGGGGGTGTAATGTGACGGTAGGTCGCCTGGTGTCCCTGTTGACCGTCTTGTGAAAATAAATGAGTTCGTGTTTGGGGCGGTCCTACTCGGGCTGACTTCATGCCTGATGAATATCAATGTACATCGATAGTATCAATATGTTAACGCTATGAATATGAAGTATCAGGTTATGTATACTTTTCATGGCGACATAGGCGCCGGAGGCGAAAAGCCATCGCAGGTTCGCTCATGTGGTGTGCACGCTTTTATGCAAGTTTTCCTTTGCAAGGATTTGTTCGTCTTGCACTCCTCAAGGCGATCTGTGAATCTGTAGGATGTTAGACAACATACGCGCGGCTTTTTGGTGATGAATCCTTTCCCGCCGGGAGATGACCATGAAAAAGCTCAGGAGTGAAGACTGTCAAAGAAAGCGCGATGAGACGGGGGCATCGATCCGACCCACCATCTTACGTGTCTTGGCAATCGGCTGCTTGGCGATGGCAGGGGCGGTCTCATCGTTGCCGGCTGGAGCAAACCATCAAGGACGCGAGCATGCGGTCGAGAATCACCATGAAACGACCGGAACAGGCCATTCGATCCCGGGCGTATCCTTTCAGGTCTTTCTGGATAGGGGACGAGCAACGACGGAAAGTGATGGATTTGATCAGGTTCAAGCCGATGCGGCCGTCCAAACGGTCGTGGATGCCTTCGCGTTCATGAGCCAGCATCGGACCGACTATCAGCGCTTTGATGAAACGGTAAAGAAGAATCTGCTTGAAAAAGTCATCATTGAATCGACGGTCGTCAACCAGGACGGAAAGTCCTTTCCTTTCCTGGTCGCTCGCACGAAAGAACCGGGACGGGTCAAACTGTTGATCAACGGCTCCTCATTGAAGGAGAAAGGTTATCTGGGTCATCCCGACCGGCTTGTCCCGGTTCTTGCGAGAGAGTTTCAATGGGTGGTCAGCAAAGCCGATACGAGCCCTAAACCCAAGACAGTTTCGGTTGAACGGGATCTCAAACATGCCCCCATCCGCAGCGACAAAGAGATCCGAGAGATGTCGGGGGACGACCGCGCCCGCCTCATTCAGCAATTGTTCAGCACCTACTTGAAAACCGTCGATGACCACAAGAGCCTGGAGGGGCAATCGTATTATGAAATCGGGACGACCGCCCTGGTTCCACCGACGCAACCGGATTCAACGATCAAGCTCTACGACATCCGGGTCCGCGAAGCCCTGCAGAAAATCGTGCAGGATGCGTATTTCAGTGATCGCACGCCGACAGCGGTCAAGAGCCTGCTGGATGGCACAGTCTGGAACGTCGCCTTCGTTAAGATTGATGAACGCGATTGGGCCACGCGCACCAGAGTGTTGTCTGAAGACAAGGCCGTGGCAGTAGGAGAAGTCGGTCGAATGCTTCAACCGGCCGCGATCTTGGTGAATACGTATCGGACGGCCGCTCCGGACGACCCGTTTTACCACGATACAAAGGGCTTGCCGATGGGCGCGCTGTCTCCGGACCAACTTGCCCGCGTCATCGCGTCGGAAATTCAACACAACATCATCGAGAAATCCATGACCGGCCACGTGGCCCAGGACGAAATGACGGCGCCCAGGTGAAAGGTCGATTTTTGCAACCGGAGAGGGCAGGACGGATGCGAACTTGAATGTTGAATGAAGATGGAATTGGCGACCGGGCTTGGATGATCGAATAGCAGAAGCCGTTGTGTCATGCCGGATATCGTGCAAATGAAATCACGGCTGCGGCGGGCTTGGATTCATTCGGGATTGTTTCCACGCGTCGTCTCAGCCGGGTCTTGTCGTGCAGAAACAAGCCCCAGAGGCGATTCACCAGCTCATTGCGACCGCGGATCACACACTTGTATTCTAAGGCCCATTCGGTTACCTGCCTGCCCGCAAACTTCTCTATATGCTCCGCCGCCCGCTGACTGCCGGGCAAACCGACGATGTCTTTCTCGGCGGACGACCCTTCGCCCGAGAAACTGACATTTCCGTGGTCTTGTTCGCCCCAACGGATCCGGAATAGAATTACTGATGCCACCCGCCAAACAGGGCGAAGGCGAGCCGTTTTCATGAAGTTGAATCAGGTTGGGTACCGAACGATAGATGGTGTGAGTTCCAGCGCGGATGTTCGCCGTTATTCTCTTTGAACCGGAAATTCCCTCGAACACCGGCAATATCATTCGGCTCTGCGCAAATACCGGCGTCGCCCTGCATCTCGTCAGGCCGTTGGGCTTCACGCTGGACGATAAGCGCTTGCGGCGGGCCGGGTTGGATTATCACGAATTTGCCACGATCACGGTGCATGACAATTGGGTCGAGTGCGCCGACAGCTTGAAGGAGCGCCGCGTCTTTGCGGTTTCGACCAAGGGCACGCAACGCTATGACCTGAATGATTATGCCGAGGGCGACGCGTTTCTGTTTGGTCCGGAAACGCGCGGGCTGCCGGGCGAGATCCTCCTCACATTCCCCGCGCAGCGGCTTCTTCGCTTACCTATGGTCCCGGGAAGCCGAAGCCTCAATTTATCAAATGCGGTCGCGGTGGTCATTTACGAAGCATGGCGGCACGTTGGGTTTATCCCGCCTCATCGGTGACTCTGCGAAACGTTCTCCGCCACGACATCTCGCGATTATCAGCGATTGATGCCGTGACGCCTCATGGTCCTCCGATTTGGGCCTTGCCCCGTCGAATCCGAATTCCACCGAAATCGTCGGAAAGCCGATAGCTTAGCCCGGCTATTGCGACCGCGAGCGGTCATGGTATGCGCCATGCATCGCTTGCCGGACAAGCAATATCGCTTGGTGACTGACGCGTTCAATGTCACATGGCATTCAGAAAGGGGGCATCGATGAAATGCACGCGCTGTGATGGTTTCATGATAATCGAGTCATTGTACGATGTGAAACATGAGGACACGCGGGTGGGAAAGTTCGGCGCCCGTTGTGTTAACTGCGGCAACATCGAAGATTCAGTGATCTGCCGGAATCGTCTGGTGCGGCCTTCGCTGAGGAATGAGCCTCGTGGTGGAGCTGTGGAGCAAGGCGTCATTTTGCTTTGGTAGATGTCTCGCTCTACCTCCGTTGCCCGGCGCCTGCATGAATGATCATTCGTCACGATTGGTGAAGGTCAATCCCAACTCGGTGGATTGCCAATCTTCGCACGGCGTGAATGAGCGGGCGCCGGCGTTCTCCCTTCGATGTGAATCCTCCCGCGCGTGTGAACAACTGGCCAATGTGATCGTTATGGAACCGGCGCGCGCCAAGTCGTAGCAACAGTCGCTTCCGAACGGTCCTTTGGTGCTGCCGAGTGCTCCTTCCTTCTCCCACGACAGATCACGATCGATGAACGTTCTCACGGTGAGTCTTCATGACCGTTCACTGTGAGCCTTCATGTCGCATTGTTCTCTTTCCATGAACTACTCATGTTCGCGACAGGTTAACTCTTCCATGGAGAACAGCCTGTCCTGGTACAAGCCATGCAGCTTGGCACCAGCGGGCGGACGAGATTGAAGCTTCGAGCGACGAGAGCGGTCGGCTGATATTCACATGCGAACCGAGAAGGTGAGGGCTAGGCGATGGGTGGTCTATTTTTTGAGGACAACTCACTGGTGAGCGGCATCTTGGCGATCATGGGAATTCTTGGAGCATTCGTACTGGCGGTCTATAGCCTCACGCTTCCTCCTCCTCCGGTCGCCTCGCCGCTTGATCGGCATGCGGAGGAAAAGGTCAAGCAGATTTACACCAGGCATGACCTATGGAGGTGGTAGTTGCCTCGCGGCTGATCATGCCTGAGGTGTGGTGAGTCAGGAGAATCCAGCGATACATGAACGGACGATACATGAAGGAGTTCAGCCATGTATAGAACCGCGACCCTGAAAGCACTGATTGTCACGATTGGACTGATGAGCCTCTGTCTGCTTGTCATGCCAGTCATCTTATCTTGGCCCGATGATCTCTCTCAGTCGATTGCGGTGGCTGCGGAATCCGATGCCCCATCATCCGAAACGACGGAAACGGCCGCGAGCAATGAACAGAAGATCGAAAAGGCGAGGGATGTCTATTACAAGACGGAAGGAATCGTGTCGGGCGAGCCGGCTCCGCAGGCGACCGATAGCCCGAAGGATTATCCTCGTTACAACTTTGAAAGTCGCGTGCTGATCTGGTTCGCTAACCAGCAGCACCTATATTACGGCAGCTTTGTCCTTGCAGTGCCGATCTTTTGCATGATCATCGAGTTCATGGGCATGGTGGCCAAAGACAAGACCATGGCTCAGCGGTACGATCGGCTTGCGTACGATTTCGTCAAGATTAGTCTCACGGCCTATTCGTTGACCGCGATTCTCGGGGGGATTCTCGTCTTCACCTTCCTGACGCTATATCCGACATTCTTCGGATATTTATCCAGCATTTTTAGGCCGGTTATGCATCTCTATGCGTTGCTTTTCGTGGCCGAGAGCGGGACCCTCTATGTCTACTATTATGGTTGGGACAAGATGAAAGAAGGCTTTCTTAAATGGATCCACCTAAGCCTGGCGGTCGCCTTGAATACCATCGGCACGGTGCTCATGTTTCTTGCCAATTCCTGGATCGGCTTCATGATGTCTCCGGCTGGAGTGGACGAGCAGGGGCGTTATCTGGGCAATATCTGGCACGTCATCCATACGGCGTTGTGGAATCCGCTGAACATGCACCGGATTCTCGGCAATATGGCGTTCGGCGGCAGTGTAGTTGCAGCCTATGCGGCCTACCGGTTTTTGGCGGCGAAAACCAGCGAGGAGCGGGCCCATTACGATTGGATGGGCTATGTCGCGATGTTCATCGCGGTCGTATTCCTCATTCCGCTGCCGTTCGCCGGCTACTGGCTTATGCGCGAGGTTTACGCGTATCGCCAGCAAATGGGGATCACGTTGATGGGCGGTCTCCTGGCCTGGCTCTTTATCATCCAAGCCACCATGATCGGCGCGCTGTTCCTCACGTCGAGCTACTATCTTTGGCAATGCCTGGATCGCATGCGCGGAGCGGAGCGTTATCAAAAGTACATCAAGTATGTATTGTTCGTCATGGTGGCTGGATTCCTCGTGTTCATCACTCCGCACACGATGGTCATGACGCCGGCCGAGTTGAAAGCGATGGGCGGCCAGCAGCATCCGGTGCTGGGCAATTTTGGAGTTATGTCGGCCAAGAACGGCGGGATCAATATCCTGATCGTCGCAACGATTTTGAGCTTTATCTGGTATCAGCGCGGGAACAAGGTACCGACGGTGTCCTGGGCGAAGTTCGGCAACATTTTCATGGGCTGCTTCTTCGCCGTCGGGGCTTTGAATATCATCTGGCTCGCGATCTATGGCTATTACATCCCGGCGAACGTGCGGGTGGGGCTGTCTGTGCCGCAGGTGGCGACCACGTTGTCCTGTCTGGTCTTCATGACCACGCTCAACCTTCTCATGTTGCGCGGGTCAAAGCTCGCCGGACCGGTGGAATGGGGTAAGATGGCGGGGCGTAGCCAATATGCCTTGATCATGTTGGCGACGGAATTTACATGGATGATGGCGTTGATGGGGTACATCCGTTCGTCGGTCCGGTTGTTCTGGCACGTGAACGAAATCATGCGCGACAACAGTCCCTGGGCCTACACCCATACCGTGGGATTTGCGGCCAACATGATTTCATTCAACGTGCTGTTCTTCTGGGTCAGCATTCTTTTCGTATTTTGGTTGGCGTCGCTGGGTGAAAAGAAGGCGACCCAAACCTATCCGGCGCCGACACCCAACATGGTGCCTCAGCCGGCGAGGCGGTGAGACACCGGTGTCCGGAGTCAGAGGGGAGAACTTATGGAGGTCTAGTCAGCGCAGGGGGTTGCTGTCGACAGCCTGCGGTGATGAGGGTTGGATCCGGAGCGTAATCGTACTGATCCGGTAGAGCAAGTCATCACTGAAGCGTCCTTGCAGCACGAGCGCTTGCAAGTCTTGATCGGTGGCGCCGACAATGCGGACGTCCGCATGGAGCCTACGCCAGCTTTGTACCGGCTGATATTCTCCTCGGTCAAGAAGGCGCAGGAGTCCGATCTGCACTGGTCCGGACATAGCGCCAAGCTCGGTGAAAAAGAGGGTACCGCTTTCAGCCGCGGTGAGAAGCTGATGCGTGGGGCCCGCGACGCCGGTAGATGAATCCGTCTCATTGCCGAATAGCTCGCTTCCCAACAGTTCCCGACTCACCTGGTCGCAATGGACGACAACGAATGGACCGCCGGCCCGGCGGCTCTGCGTATGCAGCAGGCGCGCAACCGCCTCTTTGTCCGACTTAGTTCCGCCCAGAATGAGGACCGGCGCGTCTGAGCGGGCGGCTTGCGCGATCAACCCCTGCAAAGCTTCCGGAATTTCGCTTTCTTTCCACGACATCGGGAATGATTCGTCCTGTCTTTGGCCGCGAAGTTGATCCCGGCGCTGTGCGCCACCTATAGCAATACGCGTCTCGGATGTCACACAATCACGAGAATCAAGCGGCATGCATGCTGCCGGCGCATGGATTCCGAACAGCTTTTCTCAACGCAGCCTGTGCCAGGAGTCGCGTGGAATCCAATAACGGCAGGACCGATTGTTCAGAAACACCCAGGAGCGGCAACTCTGTGCAGGCCAGAATGGCGGCATCGCAACCTCGTTTGTACAGGCTCTCCACAACGTCATAGACGAACGACCGAGACCCTTCTCTGACCTCCCCGGCGACCAACTCATTCAGGATCACGTCTTGTAATCTGGCTCGATCGTGCTCGGCAGGTAAGGCATGGTCGATGCCCAGTCGTCCCAGTCTGTGTGGATAGATGGATCCTTCCATGACGACGCGGGTGCCGAGCAAACCGACTCGATGAAAGCCCCGGCGCGCGGCTTCGGTTGCGACCACATCGACAATATGCAGCCATGGGATGGGAGAATCGATCAAGTCGAAGGCCTGATGCAGCGTATTGTTCGGACAAATGATGAAGTCTGCCCCCGCGAGAGTCAGCTTCTCAGCCGACCGGGACATGAGCGCCGCGACGGAATGCCAATCCTGCTGCTGGATCGCCTCCAAATACAGATGGAGTGGAAACGTATGCATGGTGATCTCGGGGTGAACATGGGAGGCTAGAAGCCTGCCTGCTTCCACGCAGATGCTCCGATAGCAGAGCGCGGCCCCTTCGGCCGTGCCAGCGACGATGCCGATATGTTGGCCAGCAATGCTGCGATGATTGTCCATTCCGATCTCCCTCTATTTGAGTGCCCGCAACCGCGCGAGGCCGTGGGATTTACCGTCGGCTGCATTCATGTGGGCACTTTGGTACACAATGGGAAGGCCGCGGCGTCCGGCCTCGATGCGAATCTTTCGCGCTAAGGCATGGGTTACCTGGTCCAGCACCACGACGACTGCTTCCGTATGCCGCGGGATCGGCCTCGCCAGATCGCGCCGCAGGCGACCAGTGAAGTGCGCAACGGATCGACGACCCCGTGCATTCCTCTGTTGGAATATTCCGATCGAGTCGACTCCGACGATGAAAATGTTGAGCCGGTACTGTCCCCCCTGTTGGTCGTGAACAGAAATTGCGCCGGTTTTCTTGTTGTCGCCAAAGGGTACGGCACTCAAGGTTGCAATTCTTTTCTGTTTTCTTCTTTTACCGGGTAGACCGGCATTGCAGAAAGCGCTTCGCGATACCGAATCTGCAACTCCTCTCGCTGATCCGGGGCGTAAAAGCGACCCACGGATTTCACCTGGACTAGGTATTCTTCCGGTTCGAAGATCACATCGAATTCAGGCGAGACCTGAGGGACATTGGGCATCTGTCGGTCATACTTGCTGATATCGGGACCCGGTCCATGTTTGTCGTGCACTTCGCTCAACGAGAGATAGAAAATCGGATCCCGAATCGACACCCACCCGGTCGTGGTCTCTTCAAAACCGTCCTCAGTGGGATTGCTGAGATGGAAATACACGCGCTCCGACGGCTGGGCTTCGGCCAGGGCTCTTGAGAGAGGAGGCGCCAGAACGGCAATTTCGTCGTCACGAAACGCCCTGGTTTTATCCGCCTTGCCGGCAAACAGCCGGTGAATGAAATTCCGCCGTTCAGACGTTCTGACGCCGCGGAGAAGCGTCCCCACTTGAGTCGGCGTCAAGGCCACAGGGTGAGAATTAGATGTCGAATTGGGGTCCTGTTCCAGGTGCACGACCTTTAGCCCCGATTCATACACGATCTTGGGCGCCGGTGCCGGCTTGCTCGATGCGCAACCGGTCATGACGGACAACCCTGCAATAAGCACCGCCGCCGAGAGTCGAGCTGATATCCATACTGTGCGCGGTTCCTTCCTGACCAATGTCATTGTGGCGCCTCCCACCGTTGAACAAGGCCGGGCGATGAGGGAACGCGATCGAACCCGTATTTCTGTAACTGCGCGTGCACCTCTGGTGTGAGCAAGAACTCCGTGAAATTTTTCGCCGCCGAAATATTGCGCGCCGTCCAGACAGTGGCGGCGCCATAACGGATCGGATTATGGGAGCCGACCGGCGCCTGGTCGATGATGCGGACCTTCGGATTCGAGGCGACATCGGTGCGGTAGACCACGCCGATCTCGGCCTCTCCATTGGCGACCAGGTCGAGAACCGCCTTCGAATGCTCGCCGTAGACATACTGTGACTTCAATCGCGGTTCCAGATCGGTGGATTTGAGAAATTGCGCGGCGACTTTTCCCACTGAGGCCGTCTTTGGGTCTCCGACGGCGATCCTGCGAATAGGGGTCTTATGAAGATCCTGAATGACTCCGATCGGGGCGGGGAGCGCCGTGCTGGTGATCAACACGAGCGTTGTACCGGCATAGAGGCGCTTGGTGCCTTGGATGATCAGTCCCTTCTTTTCAAGCTGTTCAATCTCCTCAAAGAGAGAGGGCAGAAAGACATCCACCGGGGCGCCCTGCGTGATTTGGTCCCGTAACGTTTGGGACGGGCCGTATACCACGCGAATATTGATGTCCGGGTGTCGGCTTTCAAAAAGAGGCAACACATTGCGCAGCGCCTCGCGAAGACTGTTGGCTGCTGCGATTGTCAAGGTCTCGGTCGGTTCAGCCGAGACGGAGGCCGTCATTCCAATGAAGACCAATACAAAACCAAGAAGAAAAAACGGGAGAGACATCCTGTGTGGCTTCATGACCGTTCTCCTATCTCTTATGGTGAGATTGCCCTGCGCGATTTAGAAAAAGAACTGATACTGGACGTTGATGCGATTTTCGATGAGATCACTGCCGAATCCCGGGTTACTTTCGAACGGGAATCTGTCCGGCGCGCGTCCGCCGCTGCCATAGGTGATGTTCGAATAGTCGACGACTAGACGATTATTGTATGTGCCGTCGAAACTATAGTTGAGGGCGGCGCCGAATTCTTTGACGAGGTCGTGGGTCTGCTTCGTGGAGGGATCCATAAAGCCGTACCGGAAGGCCAACTCAAGTTTGCGGGGGATGACATACTTTCCGACTTGAGCATACCAGCCGTAAGCCTGTCCCAATTCTACGGGAGGCCCTAAGACGACGGCTGTCGCCGGGTCGAATGGAACGGTGCCGGACTCAGCGTTCCGCACGCGCTGGTGCCTGTAGTATCCTTCAGCCTGCAAAGACCAGCCTTGGTACTTCGCAATGAAGTCCACTTCATAGGTTTGGAAATCGTAGATGCCGCCGCCAAGGAGGCGACCATTGTAGCTCCTCGACACAGCCTGGCGATAGGCGCGGTCTACAATGTCGGATCGGGTGGAGCTGAGATAGTTTTGACCGGGATTGTAAGCGTAACCGGCGCCGATCGCCACCTGCGGCACGCGAGAGTTGAGAATGTCGCCCTGGCCGTACCCGGGATTGCCAGAAATCTTGTAGAGCAATCGGATGGTGTACATCATCTCGCCAGTGAGGAAACGCGTATCGTAATTGAAGGTTCGGCGCTGCGCCGCGGGAAGGTCCGCGTTGTTCGGAAGCGCCTGACTGACGGACGTACCTTCTCGGGATAAATTCGTCCCGGCTCCATTCCAAACGCCGATCGCGTAGTTGAATTTATAGTTATCCTCATCGCTCAGAATGGTGATGCCGATATCTCGTCTATTGACCAGGTTGGCGGCGAACGCGTTCTGGACAATCAAATTATCCGCGAACGTCGAGGTGGCAATTGAACTAATCAGAGCGCGATTGAACCACACGCGTTGTTGGCCGACCTGGATGGTCGCAAAGGGGATGTGCCAGGACGCCACATAGGCATCGAGCAGTTTGCCGGTCCCGTTGGCACCCTCTTGGTTCCACGGCGTTTGATCAAATTGGACGGAAAAGTTGTAGCGAAGATCGGGATCGAAGGCATACCCCAGGAATTGCAGTCGCGTCCGAGGAACCGTAAAGGTGCTCGAATCACTCTGTTGCCTGACGGCCCGGAACTCGACCTGGCCCCCCAAAATCTCAGGATTCCTCGAGTCTCCGATTGTCGACCATGCGTTATTGTAGGTGCTGTAGGAGTAACGCGCCTGGGTGAGGAGTCGCATCTTGAGCAGAAATTTTGAGCCGACACGGATGTTCAATCCGTTATTGATATCCACGCTGTAGTTTGGCTTGGCTGCATGTTCTTTTGCCTCGAGCACCTTCAGCCCGCGTTCATATTCCTGTTGGGTGATGATGCCCTTGAGATAGAGATATTTCAGCCCCGGGTCTTCTGTGGAAACATATTCCCAGCGGCCGTCTTTTTTCACGAGCTGGCCTTCTTCCACAGCATGGATAATCGGGGCCGACGATATTATGAATCCGAAGATAAGAAAAGAAACCAACGCAGACGGCCTCATGTCCCGATGTCCTCCTTGACATGAGAACCTCCAGTCGTCCGGTCAGTTCCCGCAATAAATTGTCGAGCGCCGAAATATGGCTCCAGTAGTCTGGCAGCCGAGGTCGAAACGACCTACGCGCATTCAACGCTCGCGGTCGAAACGCAGTTTCTCTTTCCGCTCTATTTGAACGATGCGTGAATCATGGATGGTGATTTCAATCGATCCATACCGAATGCCCTCGATAGCCAAAGCAATATGAGAGAGATCTTGTTCGTTGACATAGGAATAGGTGGTGGTCGATTCGTTTCTCTGCATGGCTTATCTCCGTATGTTTATAATCATTAGTAATCCGATGAGGATTATAAATAATAAACTTGAATAAGAATGTCAAGTATTAATTATATCGGCAAAATCAATTAATTCAAACTTCAGGGCGGACGCCGACTGGGCGATATGGTGAAATATTTTGGAACCGTTGCCGGCCAGGCCAGTGTCAACCCGGTCATTTTACGAGGCGTAAGACATTTCGGCTCCTCGATTCCTGGCGGTTATCAGGACATCAAGGGCTCAGCGATTTACGAACGAGGGCCGTTCCCGCTCTTAACAAGAGAGGGCAGGAACACAGGAGTGCATTCCTGCCTCAGATGAGCGGATATGATGGGCGGGATATCCCGCTCTTCCAGTGACCTGATGAGGCGCAATCTACCGCGAAGCTGTCGACATCGGTTGAACGATTCGGCTGTGGTCACAGGGCTGATTCATATAAGCCGCGTTGAGCCTTGCTCTTCGGTTGCACGTGTGATGTCTGTAAGCAGGCGCGGACGAAGAAGAGAGTGGCCGGGATAGCACTGTTTGATGGAGATGGCATTCAAAGGAATATGAATGGTCACGCGATCCCATGCCCGGGGCGGCCGATTCAGCCAGAACATGTTGTCCGTCGTCGTGAGCGTCAAACATCGGCCCAGAAGCTTCAGCACCAGCAGGGACTTGAACTCTCGGTTGGCTGCGAGGACCACGCGGGCGGGCCAGCAGTTATCCTCTAAAAAGCTGACCCATCGCGGAGGACTGAGTAGGACATCTCCGGGAGGAACCTCCAGCGTGACCTGCTGACCGATGTCGAGTTCGTTGGATTGTTGCATCTCTGGTGAGGAAACAAAGTCAATTATTCCCCTATCGAGCAAGCGGACAGAATATTTGGCGAGAGGGTAATGCGGATGCTGATGGTGCCGGGCGACAATTGTTCCGACCAACCTGTTCTTAATCCGGATGTGAGAAAGGCGTGTATCCAGGACATCGGGAGCCGGTTCCATTCCGTGTGCCGTCAGAGCCATGGGGACCTCCTTTCCAATTTCACTGCTGATTAGCGTGCGGTAGATGCCGTTTCCGTTTCCAATTCCGCCTCGTCAAAGCCGGCGGTTGGAACGGCATGTGGCGGAAATTTCTCCCGGCCTCTCAAGAGTCTCTCCGGTGCAGCGCGATCCATCGCCAGCGCCATTGACGTGACGGCGTAGCGACAACCGGCGCAAGCCCAGAACGCTCCATTTGAGACCAGCGTTTCGCGCGCGCACCCGGGGCATGGGCGCACCGCCAATCGACTTTGTCGTGAGTCGTTCATCCGCATTCCTCCGCTGTGCCTGGATTGAATCGACATGGATCGGGTGAGAATATCGATAACATATCAGTAAAGTTTAAACAATGTCAACTATACTTGTATCGGGGCCATCCGCCGTAGAACAAAGGAGGACGATCTGATGTGGAAGGCGTTCCTTATCAGCTGGCAGACCAATATGCCCTACATCACCGGCGAGGTTCGTTGGGTCGACACCCATACGACCGCGAATCCGAAGGAGAGTTATTAAATTAGTGTCACCGTGCAGGGCCAATGGTGACGCTGACGTCACGCAAATGGATAGTTCATATCGCCGTCACGGAAGAACGGGGTATCCAATCGTTCATCTACAAATGGGGCCAATCGGCAGCGCACGGTTCCAGGCCATACCGTGGAAGTGACGTATGGGCCGGTCGGCGGAATATAATCTGAAAGAGAGTTGTCTGACTGTGGAAGTTCAGAGATGGACCTCGGGTAAAGCGGGTTTCTTTAGAGTAAGGCAATTTACTGTAACAGGATAGTTGACATCGATTAATCTATTATGGTATTTAGCCGCCGCTATGGGTGAAAAACACAAGGCCGAACGTCCCGAGAATATCGAGAATCGTCTGCGTAATCATCGGATGGCCCGAGGATGGTCCCAAGGCCAGCTCGCGGATGCCGCTCAAATCACCCGCCAGGCCGTCTGCGCCATCGAAGCTAATCAGTATCTGCCGACGACCGCCGTCGCCTTGCGTCTGGCCGGCGCGCTTCACTGTAAGGTCGAAGATCTCTTCAGCCTGATTACGACCGGAGATTTGATCGAGGGCGATCTGATTTCAATAGATTCATCCCAGCGGCGCTTACTTGATCGAGCCCGCGTCAAGGTGGCGCTGGTCGGGGATCGATTTGTCGTGCGTCCGATGTCGGCGCTCGGCGAAGTATTAAATTACACCGTCCCGGCCGACGGCCTGATCGTCGATGCCGACTCGATCCGGCGAGGCGGGAAGTCGCCGCCTCGCGTTAAGGTCCGTTTGCTGAGAGATCGTCGAACGGTCGAGCAAGAAATTGCCGTGGCCGGTTGCGATCCGACAATTTTCCTGGCCGGAGACTATTTACGACGCCGGGAAAACAACATCACCGTCATCGGATGGTCGATGGGAAGCGCGGCAGCGGTGGAGGCAGTCAAAGCGGGTGAAGTTCATGTCGCCGGATTGCACGTGGTCGATGCGAAATCGGGCGAGTCCAATCTGCCGTTTCTCCGCAAACATCTCAAGGACGACAGTTTCACAGTCATCACATTTGCAACCTGGGAAGAAGGATGGATCGTCGCTGCCGGAAATCGGAAAAACATCAGGGATGCCGGCGATCTGACCAGAAAAGACATCACGTTGATCAATCGGGAGGTCGGGGCCGGCGCTCGCATGCTCCTGGATCGCAAACTTACGGAGGCCGGCATCAAGTCCGAACAGGTCAAAGGTTATGACCATGCGGCCATGTCGCATTTCGAGGTTGCGCGGTTGATCGCGGAGGGCCATGCCGATACGGGCGTCGGCGTACGCTCGGCCGCAATCGCCCTCGGGCTGGATTTCATTCCCTTGCAGGTCGAGCGATATGACCTGGTGATTCCTACGAAGCTCTTGAAAATGAATCATGGGCTGGAGCAACTGCTCGACACGATTGTCAGCCGGCCCTTTCGCACCGAAATTGAAGCGTTGGGCGGTTACGATACGAGCCAGACCGGTAAGATTCACCACCTTCGCGCCAGCTAGTCTAGAGAATCTAGATCACGACAACCTAAGGGTGCATCATGCGGAATAGCCGTCGGTATTGTCAGATATTGGTCGGGGTAGTTCTTGCGTTGCTGTCGGTTCTGCCCGAGCCTCGCGCGATCGCTGCCGAAAATTTCGTCATTGCGGGATCTCCAAGCCTGAAGGGCGTCTTGGAACAGCTCGCCGCGGGCTTTGAACTGTCGCATCCGGACATCCGCGTCAAACTCTATTTGAACTCCGGCCTGGAATTGAGACAGACCATTGCGGGCATGGAAAACAGCATGGTGGGCCGTTATTTCATCGGGACAGGCCCCATCAACTTAGTGGCTCCAGGAGGAGATGAGTTAATCGCCAGATTAGAAATGAAAAATTACGTGCTGCGAGGAACCCAACGCCCCTATGCACAGGAACAACTCGTGCTCGTCGTCCCGGAGTCATTGTCAGAGGCTCCTGAATCCCTTGAAGCGATGAGCCGGGGAACCGCCCGATTGGCCATTGCGGAACCTGTACGAACCAGGCTCGGCAAGCAGACCCAACAAGCCATGCGTGCTTTGGGCTTCGCGTCATCCTTTGAGGGACGTCTGGACGAAGCCACCGATTCCAGAGGAGTCATCGATCATGTGCTTGCCGGGGAAGCGGATGCAGGAATTATCTATGGACATGAGGCGGCAAGAGAACAGGAGCGGTTGCGGGTGGTTGGGATCATCAAAGAAGGATATCACCCGACCGTACACTCAATGGCCATGGAACGGTATTGTCCCAACAGGGACCTGTGCGAACAATTTCTCGATTATATTCAAGGCGCCGAAGGACAGACTCTTGTGCGAAAGGCCGGGTATGATGTGCCTGGAAACTAAGAAGCGGATGAACCGATTCTGATTTTTTTTGGTTGTTGGTGCAAGTATACAAGTCTTTATGAATTATAATAGGGATTTCATATTGAGCCGCTTTGTAGCTTTTTGGTTCATGGGGATCAAGTATGCAAGTATTTATTACAATCATTCATACACGCTCTATGGGAAGGAGGGGACATCGATGACTGGAATAGGGCTGGGGAGACATTCGCAATGGACCGCTTTTTCGGCTCTCGTTGTGCCGCTGGTAATGGATCTGTTTATGGCCGGGTGCGCAAGGCAGCCCTATACCACTCAGACGGTGCATCAGGAGGAACAGGTCGTCGTGACGCTTCAAAAGGAAGTTGAGCCGCGAACCTATACCCACCCCGTTCAAC
This sequence comes from Nitrospira sp. Nam80, assembly GCF_965152575.1. Taxonomy (NCBI): domain Bacteria; kingdom Pseudomonadati; phylum Nitrospirota; class Nitrospiria; order Nitrospirales; family Nitrospiraceae; genus Nitrospira; species Nitrospira sp. Nam80. Next base: position 3,017,428 of record NZ_OZ224216.1, on the reverse strand, counting down.
TGACGGCCGGAGAGGTGGCCAGCATATTGAAGGGATTTTCCGTTCGCCCGCAGCAACGCCTGCCGTTGAGATGGTTTGCAGAGGAGGCGCCGCCGAAACCACTGCTTCGGGACGATGAAGTGCGCGTCCTGGCGCCGTATCTCTCCGAGGCCTTGCAGAAGGCCGGCCCGAATGAGCGGGCGCATTTCCAAGTGCGGACACCGATGTTGACCCAATATGACCGGGATATTGTCGAGGGATGGGTCGCGATGCGGGATCCCTACGTTTATCTCACCGTCGAACATTTCCATACCTCGATTCCGATCCGGCATTCCGATCTCTATGATCGCAACTATCCCACCCCACCGCCTCCGTCCAGGGACTACATTCTCTATTTCGAGCCGGGGCGATTTTGGACCACCGACGAAAAAGGCAACCACGCCGTTGAATTCCGGCAATTCCTCAAGTCCGGAGAAGCGGGTCCTGCCCGTTCCAAAGAATTGCCGCCGGCCGGCGCTCCGTAACCTCTGATCTCCACGATCCAGCGAAATAGTAGTATCCAAACAAACGGGAGAATACCCATGAAGAGACCATTACTGATAATTAATTTATATATTATATCTATATATGCCGGCAGGCTGTTTTGTCTGATCTTGCTCATCACCTGCGCCTCGTTCGGCAGCATTGGTGCGGCGATTGCGGCGGATACGGGGAAACTGGTGGAAAAGGACGGGAAATACGTGTTCGTCGAAAGCATGGATCCGGCGACCAAGCTGTTGCTCGACCGCGCGGCGAAACAGGGCATTATCACGCAGGAAGAATATGCGGAGGTCGTGAAGGCCTCAGAAGAGCGGAACTATCTGCTGCAGCCAAGTTTCAGAGGGTGGTACGACCGAGGGTTCAATCTCTCGATGAACGACAATGCGTTCTTTCTCAAGATCCGATTCCGAACGCAATTGCGATACACGCAACGCTTTCGTAATGACGCCTGGCGGGATCCGGGAGACGCGAAAAACTTTCCGGAATTGTTGGGAGTCTTCGGCGATTACCGGGCGAACCGCTCGGACAGCGAGGCGTCGACAATGAGTGTACGGCGCACACGCCTGTATTTTATGGGGCACCTGTTCAACCCCGACTTTAAGTACTATGTACAGCTCGCGGGGGAGACGCAGGAGAATTCTCAATCACCAGGCTCGGTCCGGGTCCTCGACCTGAATTTTTCGAGCACGCACTTTCCGCTTTTCAATCTTCAATTCGGTCAATTCAAGGTCTACTTCAATCGGTCACAGATCAATTCAACGGCCTCCATGCAATTTGCCGAACGCGCATTGGTGATGGACGCCTTCACGGCCAGCGGCTTGGATCGACGAGATAAAGGCATCACGATCATGAATGATGAGGAAGTGTATCCCGTGAATTACTACTTTGGGATCTTCAACGGCACCGGACCGAGCTTTAACCGGATCGGCGGATTTTTCAGCGAGCAGCCGACCGAGGGCTGCGGAGGCGGCACCACCGGGCAGCCGCCATTTCCATCAGATCCAGGCTGCCCGAATCCCCAGAGAAATATCAACGCGAATTTACGGAACGACATCAATCAACTCATGTACACCGCCCGCTTGAACTGGAATATTATGGGCCGTCCCGGATATGGAGAAGGCGACAATCAGTATTCCGAGACACCGCAGATGGCGATCGGCGGAGGGGTCGCTTACAATCCGGCGGTGAATGCGAGCTCAAACAGTTCGTTCATCGGCACGGACCTGGCCAATCTCAATTTCCGCCGGCAGATCGCGGCGTTCGGCAATGCCAGACAGCTCGGCTGGGGTCTGATCGACTACTTCACCTATGCAGTGGATGGCGTGTTCAAGTATCGCGGCTTCTCGCTTCAAGGAGAGTGGTACTTTAAGAACATCGACCGCCACCAACATGGTCTGCCCTGCATGAATACCGCTTGCACGCTGACGGCGCCGGGGCTTCTCGGGAATGCCACCGGCTGGTATGTGCAGGCAGGTTACTATTTGATTCCCCGGTATTTGGAAGTCGCGGGCCGATTCGCCTATTGGGATCCGGACACCAACGCGGCGGATGACTTGATTTACCAAACCGACGCCTCGATAAACTGGTTTCTCGGCGGAACCTACGACCATCAGATCATGATCACGTACAGCAACATTCAAATGGGCACGGGAGGCTATGCGATCGGGCGAAGTAACCCGCTGCCGCCCTTATCCGGAACGGTCCCGCTCGATGCGAGAGGCGGAACATTGATCGAAAACATGATCCGGGTGCAGTATCAGATATTCTTCTAGTCCGAGAGGATCAGTCTTGTTGTACGGCGAAGCTTTCGCTGCGGGAGTGATGAAGAAATGAGATGAAGGCCGAGTAGAAGCTGAAAGGATGGGATAGTGAATGTTAGAATCGTCGGCACACACGTCTCAGATTAATGAGATCGATTCCTGTGTGTATGTATCAAGGAGGGATGAGTGTGCCGACTATGAAAGGATATGTTCGTTGCCTGACTGTTGTCTTTTTCCTCGCATTCGGAAGTCAGGCGCTGCCGACCGCCGCGCCGGCCGAGGAGTTGGCCATTGCGGCCGCGTCGGCGCTCAATTTCGCCATGAAGGAAATGACGGCCAAGTTCGAAGCGGCCAGCGGCGCCAAAGTCAACGTATCGATCGGCTCGTCGGGCAATTTGTATTCGCAGATCAGGAACGATGCGCCGTTCGATCTGTTTTTCTCGTCGGATATGGGCTATCCCAAGAAATTGGAGGAGGCGGGACTGACCGCGCCCGGTACGCTGTATCGGTATGCGGTCGGCCGTCTTGTGTTGTGGGTTCCAAATGGTTCACGACTTGATGTCGAAAAGGGTCTGGAGCTTTTGCGGAACTCCGGCATTCAAAAGGTCTCCATCCCCAACCCCAAACATGCGCCCTACGGTCGAGCGGCGGTGTCGGCGATGAACTACTTTCAGGTCTATGATGCGGTGAAAGATAAATTGGTCGTGTCGGAGAATACCTTTCAGGCCGCGAAGTTTGTCGAATCCGGCGCGGCGGAGGTCGGGATTATCGCCCTTTCTGTGGCCCTTTCACCTGATATGAAAATCGCTGGTCATTATTGGGAAGTCCCGCCCGAGGCCCATCCGGTGATTGAAAAAGGGGCGGTGATCCTGAAACGTTCGACCAATCAGAAACTTGCGCAGCAGTTTATAGAGTTCATGAAGGGTGCCGATGGTCAGGAGGTCATGCGTCTCTATGGCTTCGCCTTGCCGGAGTAAATATAAATATTGCAGAGAGGCCCTCTGTATGGCGGCCGTCATAACGTCGGTCGCTTGTTCTGAGGCAGTCACGATGAACCGGGAATCGGACCAAGGCGGCCTGGTTACCTACATTTATAAAGTTGATCGGGGCGGGCCGGTGGGGTCGATATACAGGCGGGAGGCGATGGATCTGATCAAGCGCAAGTGTCCAGCCGGTTCCCGGATCATCCGAGAAGGGCAGGCGAGAGGGTACAGCAGCGCCGGTATGGGTATCGTAGAAGGAACGGAAGATGAAATCAGGGGAACGCGATGGGGGATTCAGTTCGAATGCAAGGACGGTGACAGCGCCGTTACAGAAGGAGCCCATCACACCAGTGAGCAACCGAAGTAATTGGCCAAGATTCGGAGCAGGCCATTGGGAATCTTTTCTCCGGTCATCGGGATCTCCTACGCCTTTTTTTGTACCGGGGCTGCTCCGACGCCGCTCGATTGCGCGATTGCGCGAATCCGAAGCATCTGCTCGAAAGCGGTCAGGATGATTTTATCGTCGAGCGGTTCGTGCTGAAGTACATGCAACGTGCCACGCATGTCTGGGAAGTCCGAATAGTGAACGGTCTTCGACTGGGCCAGGTCTCCGCGGCGCTCGCGGGGAAGTGGTCGGCAGTTTAATTACGGCCGACTCATACGCATCCTCGGGATAAGGGCGCAAGATGTTTTCGCGATTGTTCGTGAGCACGAGTCTGTCCTCTCATCGATGACCGGATTCTTCTGGTCCGACCAGCCTGCTCCATCCGCTGTTGAGTTCTAGCACACCTTCATGGTACTGACCCTGCCTCGTTTTTATAAACGAGCGGGACCGCGCGGTTTCGCCGCCGCTAGAATAATCATAAATTGACGGTAGAAACAGCTGGATTTATATCGAAACGCTCCATAAGATTCCTAGAATTGTATTGGTCGTCTGGCGTCGAAACTCTTTTTACACCGGAGGATCGATTGATCATGACATCGAACTCTCGATTCAAGATCGCCAGAGCAGGCGCAACGCTCGCGCTCGTCGTTGGGATGTCAGCTGTGCCGTCTTTCGGTATGGGGGAAATGGGACATCGGCCTCAGTTCGAGGCGACAGAATAATGCACGACGTTGCCGGTGGGCCTCCCAGAGGTTATCGCGGTCATGGTGAAGAAGCCTGAGGGAGAAGATGTCAGCGGCCGCAATAGGCTGGTGGGGAAAGTCTCGGCGATCAAGCGAGACGTCATCCTGGCGCAAGTTAATCTTGACGTCGGGGATCAAAAGGTGACGGCGGTCATCACGCGCGACGTCTTGATACGCTGGGGCTGCAAATTGCGATCATGTGGTGGCGTTGATTAAGGCGACCGACGTGATGTTGATCAGAGAACACTGAGAATTCGGTCGAGCAACCATTTACGCAGGACAAGGAGGTCTCGGATGAAACTGAGCGCACGCAATCAATTCCAGGGCACGGTGACAAAAATCACCGAGGGTCAGGCGATGGCCGAGGTGACCGTCAAGGTGGGCACTCTCGAATTTGTGGCGGCGATCACGGAAGGATCGGTGAAACAGATGGGACTCAAGGTGAACGATTCGGTGACGATCGCGGTCAAGGCAACCGAAGTGATGGTCGGCAAATAAGCCTGTTTCGCAGTGCAATTCACTCGCTGCTCGGCGCGATCAGAAACGGTTGCGCGTGGGACGAAAGTTGGGTTGAAAGGAAGTGTCGGGCTGACAACGCCGTCAGAAGAGGCCGGCGATGCCGGTCGTGGGCTTTTCGCGCACGATCGGCGTCGCCTGTTGGATATTGAGTTCTTTTTGAAGCACTTGGCCGACGGACCGCATACGATATGCTTTGAGCTATCCCGAAATCAATGATCGCCTAGTTACTCGGACGTCGAGGCCACAAACATACAAGACATCCTTCACTTCAGAATGCGGCGCCATCCCGGCGTAGCCTGCCCTGCGGATGGCGGTCGCCATCATTGCATTCATATCCGGCATACCGGCCGGTGTTCCACCGGCGCCCATGGCCTGTCCCATTGCATCAAGCTCTTCTAAGTGTTCTTCCTAAGATATCGCTCACCAGCCGGTAGCCTTGATAGTGATGAGAATACGATTCTCTACATTCACAGCTTGCCTGCCTCCTGGTCAAGTATATTGATCTGCTCCCTTATTCTCCCCAAGTTTTGTGGATATCCCTGTTGATAAAGGACTTCCTTGCATGTCAGGCCTCAGTCCAGGGCGACATTGAAGACCACCTTGCCTAATTTTTAGGCATTGAACCGCCGGTAACTCACACTACAAGATATTGGGGCTGTCTTACTAAGTGTAGGAATATCATACGAATTAGTATTAGAGGTGTTCAATTTGAATCGGGATAAGCGATACCCAGACAAATCGATTTGACAATCAATGCGAGAATGATGTAACCAATGGATACACCATGAAGGCCGCCGACCTAAAAGCCATTCGAGAGCAACTGGGGCTGACCCAGCAGCAACTGGCTGACGCGCTGCAAACTACTCGTGTGTCGATTGCCCGCTATGAGACCGGCGCCCGGAAGATCGGAGGTGCCGTACAGGTCGCCGTTCGCCAACTGCTTCAAAATATCGAGGTACCCATGGCGGGGATCGTGGCGGCCGGCTTACCCATCGAGCCGGTGCCCCAATCGGAATCGGTCGAAGTTCCTCCGAGCATGCTACGCGGCGGCGATACATTCGCGTTGCGGGTAAAAGGTGAATCGATGAAGGAGGACGGCATTCTTTCCGGTGACTTCGTGATCGTCCGGAAACAAGCTACCGCGCGGAATGGACAGACCGTCGTGGCGATCGTCAATCGCGAAGCCACGGTAAAAATCTTTCATCGAAAGGAGGGGCACATTGAACTCCATCCGGCGAACACGTCGATGAGCTCTATTGTTGTCCGAGCCAACGACGAATTCAGAATTGAAGGTGTAGTAATTGGAGTCATTCGCCATTGTGAACCATGAGCGAAGGGAGGAAACGATGGGAGCCGGTGAACGTTTGCAATTCCTTGAGCGGCTGCATGACCTGGAAAAGACCATTGCGGTGCTTGACCAGCGTGTCAGCCGACTACAGCAGGAACTAAATCGCGGGCATGTGCCGGCAGGCTCCGTTCTTCCGAAAGGGTCTTGCCTCCGTGCGCTGTTTGGAAACTGGAAGCAGAGTGGGATGGCCGCTGCTATGGTTCGTCAAAATAGGAGGGTAGAACGTCATGCCCCTTCTCTCTTCTGATAAAGAATCCTCGACCGCCGGCCTGTGCTCAGATTGCGGTCAGGTCGCCGCACGCCGGACAAGTTTCCATGACGAAGAGTCCCACACGGATCTTCATCTGTGCATCCGGTGTCTCGTATGGTTCTATCATCGGCGTCAATTCCAGTCGGGATGCTGCGGCTAGCAAATGACTATCCCGTCGCCATCGAAGCCGTCCGGGGTACTCGCGCCGCTCTTGGAATCTAGTGAAACCCCCGCATGCCATGGTACTATTCCCATGCACAGTTAGCCCCGGTGCTTTTCGCAGGCAAGGAGCAGAGGCATGAGGCGGGTTCATGATCGACGTGAGCCGACCGCCGCACAAAAGGTCTTTACCATTCTCTTGGTGGAAGACAGCGGCGCGGATGTGGAAACGTTCCTTCACACAGCGGAAAACGACCTACCGCGTCATGAAGACGAGGACGTGGAATTGGTTATTGCCGCTCGTGCAGAGGGTGGGCTCAAAATATTGGAAGAACGACGTGTCGATCTCGTCATCACGGATGTTCGGCTTCCAGGCATGAACGGCATTGAATTATTGCAGCGCGTCCAGATGATGGATCGACGGATCCCAGTGATGATCCTGAGCTGTATTGATGCCGTTGAAACAGCCGTGGATGCCATGAGGCACGGAGCTTTTGATTACGTTGTAAAGCCTTTCGCGCGGCTCGACCTGATCGCTCGGATCCATCGAGCCATGCGGATGTCGGAAATTCTGTCACAATATGAGCCTCAGCATCCGGTGTCTACGGAGAGCTTCAAGAATATCATCGGAGTGAGCCCCGCTATCCAAAACGTAATGGCCATGATCGAGGCGGCGACATGTGTACCATCCACGACGTTGATCATCGGCGAGACTGGGACTGGTAAGGAATTGATTGCCCGGGCCATTCACGACCGAAGTGTTGATCAGAACGGGCCCTTTCAGGTCGTGGATTGCACGTCGTTTTCAGAAGGTATGGTGGAGAGCGAGCTGTTCGGTCACGTCCGTGGGGCATTTACAGGAGCCGTTGTGGACAAGCCCGGCCTAATCGAATTGGGCGTGGGTGGTACGGTTTTTCTTGATGAAATCGGGGAACTGCCGCTGGCATTGCAGGCAAAGTTGTTGCGGGTTTTAGAAGAGGGTGAAGTTCGGGCTGTGGGGAGCACCCATCAGAAAAAAGTCAATGTCCGGTTCATTGCTGCAACCAACCAAGATCTGGCCGAGCGAGTGAAACGTAATGAATTTCGTAAGGATCTGTTTTTCCGTTTGAATGTCATGGTGATCAAAGTCCCGTCGTTACGAGAACGAACTCAGGATATTCCGCTCCTGGCACGGCACTTTATCGGCCGCTATGCCAGAGAGTTCGGTAAGTATGTGGATGATCTCCATCCAGCAGCCGTCACCGAATTGGTGGCCTATCCTTGGCCGGGTAATGTTCGGGAGCTGCGAAATGTCATGGAGCGAGCGGTCATGCTGGCAAAGGGAGATCGGATCGGGCGCGGCGAGATCATGAGTCTATTGCAGTTTCCCGATGAGACTCGCAATTCCGTTACAGAAGATTATCTGCATCTTCCCTACGCGAAGGCCAAGGAAAAGGTATTGGAAGAGTTTAACCGGCGCTACATCAGCAGTAAGCTGGAACATCGCCAAGGCAATGTGACCCATGCGGCTACCGATGCCGGTTTGCCGCGATCATACTTCCACGAAATCATGCGCCGCTATATTAAGGATAGTCATCAATAGCGTCAGCTTTTTCTGACAGTTGATTCTCCCCTTCCAGTGGTATCCCCAGTGTTCATGCGGAAATCCCAAGATCCGCCTTGGTGTCAGTAATTGCTGACAGCAATAATATTAGGTATTTCAAATACTTATGATTGTTGTGTCTAATCGGGTCAGCGTACACTGACAATAGACCTATCAAGCTGCCACCAGTCGGCTCAGTACTCGTTTCGCAATGCTGGTAAGCCATTGAAATAACAAGATAAAAACGTATGAGCTGTTTGGCGTTTTGTCTGCTTGCGCGGCATGATCGTTGTAATAGATTCCCGCCGCGATACTTCTATGTCACTCAGTCGGGAGGCCAAATAATGAGCATTTTGAAAGGAGGTGAGGGTAGACCCCGGAGCGAAAGGCACGAGGGAATTTCGTTGACAGGAAGAATGTCTATTCAAGCAGGAGGTGTTCGCAATGCAGTTATCACGTCGGCAGTTTCTTAAATTTTCTGCTGGGACCGTCGCAGTTGCGGCTTTGGCCGATAAGGCCTTGGCGCTGACGGCGCTGCAGCCGGTGGTCGAGGTCGGCAATCCACTCGGCGAATATCCGGATCGGTCCTGGGAGCGGGTCTATCACGATCAATATCGGTATGACTCCTCCTTCACCTGGTGCTGCTCTCCGAACGACACCCACGGGTGTCGCGTCCGCGCCTTCGTCCGAAACGGCGTGGTGATGCGGGTTGAGCAGAACTACGACCACCAAACCTACGAAGATCTGTATGGCAACCGCGGGACGTTCGGCCATAACCCGCGTATGTGTTTGAAAGGCTTCACCTTCCACCGCCGGGTCTATGGTCCCTATCGCTTGAAAGGGCCGTTGATGCGGAAGGGCTGGAAAGAATGGATGGATGCCGGCTCCCCGGAGCTGACCCCGGACGTGAAGCGGAAATATAAATTCGACAGCCGGTATCTCGACGACATGGTGCGCGTCTCCTGGGATACGGCGTTCACCTACGCGGCGAAAGGCTGCATCATCATTGCCACGCGCTATAGCGGCGAGGCGGGCGCCCGCCGTCTGCGGGAGCAGGGGTATGCGCCGGAAATGATCGAGATGATGAAGGGCGCCGGGGTGCGCTGCTTCAAGCATCGCGCCGGGATGCCGGTCTTGGGCATCGTCGGCAAGATGATGAACACCCGCTTCAACGGCGGCGTGCTGCCGCTCTTGGACAGCTGGATTCGGAAGGTCGATCCGGATCGGGCGCAGGGCGGGAAGTACTATTCGAACTATACCTGGCACGGCGACCAGGATCCCAGCCATCCCTGGTGGAACGGCACGCAGAACTGCGATGTCGACCTATCCGATATGCGGTTCTCGAAGCTGAATACGAGCTGGGGCAAGAACTTTGTCGAGAACAAGATGCCGGAAGCGCACTGGAAGTTGGAGTGTATCGAGCGCGGGGCCCGCGTCGTGGTGATCACGCCCGAATACAACCCGACGGCCTATCGGGCCGACTATTGGATTCCGGTTCGGCCGGAGACCGATGCGGCCTTATTCCTGGGAGCCTGCAAAATCGTCGTTGACGAAAATATGCAGGACATCGACTACATCAAGCAATTCGCTGACTTCCCGATTCTCATTCGTACGGACACGTTGCAGTATTTGGATCCGCGGGACGTGATCGCGGACTACAAGTTCCCCGATTTCTCGAAGAGCTATTCGGGGCGGGTGCAGGCGCTGAAGCCGGATCAAATTGACCGCTTGGGCGGCATGATGGTCTGGGACCTGAACAAGAAGGCGCCGGTGCCCTTGCATCGGGAGCAGGTCGGGTTCCATTTCGTCGAGAGCGGCATCGATCCGGCCCTGACCGGGACGTACCGCGTGAAGTTGCTCAATGGCCGCGAAGTGGACGTGGCGCCGATTTATCAAATGTACCAAGTCCACCTCCAGGACTATGATTTGGATACCGTTCATCAAATCACTCGCTCGCCGAAGGATTTGATTGTTCGATGGGGGCGGGACAGCGGCACCGTGAAGCCGGCGGCGATGCACAACGGCGAAGGCGTCTGCCACTATTTCCACATGACGGAAATGGGACGGGCGGCCGCGTTGTTGCTGACCTATACCGGCAATCACGGCAAGTTCGGGACGGGTTGCCATACCTGGTCCGGCAACTACAAGGCCGGCATCTGGAATGCGACGCCCTGGTCCGGCGCCGGCTTGGCGGTGCATACGGGCGAGGATCCGTTCAATCTGACCCTCGATCCGAATGCGCACGGCAAGGAGGTCAAGACCAAATCCTACTACTACGGCGAAGAAGTCGGCTATTGGAACCATGGCGACACCGCCTTGATCGTCAATACGCCGAAGTACGGCCGCAAGGTGTTCACGGGCAAGACCCACATGCCGAGCCCGAGCAAGGTGCGCTGGGTCACGAACGTGAACATTTTGAACAACGCGAAGCACCACTATGACATGGTGAAGAACGTCGATCCGAACATCGAGATGATCGTGACCCAGGACATCGAGATGACGTCGGACGTGAACCATGCCGATATCGCCTTTGCGTGCAACAGCTGGATGGAGTTCACCTATCCGGAGATGACGGCCACGGTGTCGAATCCGTGGGTGCAGATCTGGAAGGGCGGGATCCGGCCGCTGTATGACACGCGCAACGATGCCGATACGTTCGCGGGCGTGGCGGCGAAGCTCTCCGAGATGACGGGCGATGCCCGCATCCGGGGTGTATTCCACTTTGTGTACATGAACCGGGTGGACGTGTATCCGCAGCGGATGCTGGATGCCAGCGCCACGATGTACGGGTACAGCGCCGACGTCATGCTGAAGTCGGAGAAGGGCTGGATGGTGATGACGCGCACCTATCCGCGCCATCCGTTGTGGGAAGAGACGAACGAGTCGAAGCCGCAATGGACGCGGTCGGGCCGGCTGGAGACCTATCGGATCGAGCCGGAAGCGATCGAGTACGGCGAGAACTTCGTGGTGCACCGCGAAGGCCCGGAGTGTACGCCGTATCTGCCGAACGCGATCTTCTCGAATAACCCGTACATCCGGCCGGATGACTACGGGATTCCGATCACGGCGCAGCACCATGATGACAAGCACGTGCGGAACATCAAGCTGCCGTGGGCAGAAATCAAGCGACATGCCAACCCGTTGTGGGAGAAGGGCTACCAGTTCTACTGCGTAACGCCCAAGACCCGGCATCGGGTGCACAGCCAGTGGTCGGTGAACGACTGGGTGCAGATTTACGAGTCGAACTTCGGGGATCCGTACCGGATGGACAAACGGACGCCGGGGGTCGGCGAGCACCAGTTGCACATCAACCCGCAGGCGGCGAAAGACCGCGGGATCAATGACGGCGACTATTGCTATGTGGACGGCAACCCGGTGGACCGGCCGTATCGCGGCTGGAAACCGTCGGACCCGTTCTACAAGGTCAGCCGGTTGATGATCCGGTGTAAATACAACCCGGCGTATCCGTACCACGTGACGATGGCGAAGCACGCCCCGTACGTGTCGACGGCGAAGTCGGTGAAGGGGCACGAGACGAGGCCGGACGGCCGCGCGATTGCCGTCGATACCGGGTATCAGTCGAACTTCCGGTACGGCGCCCAGCAGTCGTTTACGCGGAGCTGGTTGATGCCGATGCACCAGACCGACAGCTTACCGGGCAAACACGCGATTGCGTGGAAGTTCAAGTGGGGGTATGCGATCGACCACCATGCGGTCAATACGACGCCGAAGGAATGCTTGATCCGTATCACCAAGGCGGAAGACGGCGGCATCGGCGCGCGGGGCCCATGGGAGCCGGTCCGGACCGGGTTTACGCCGGGTCAGGAGAACGAGTTCATGATCAAGTGGCTCAAAGGCGAGCACATCAAGATCAAAGTCTAACGCGGACCTCGTGAAGCGTGACGCGTCGCTCGCAAGGGACGCATCACGAGATGCGAGAGCCGAGGGACGAGATGCGAACGACTAACCACGAGATCATGACCAGAAGGAGGATTCACAATGCCTGAAGTCTATAACTGGCAACTGGGCCGGAAGATGCTGTACCCGTACGAGGAGCGGCATCCGAAATGGCAGTTTGCCTTTGTGTTCAACATCAATCGGTGTTTAGCCTGCCAGACCTGTTCGATGGCGGACAAGTCGACCTGGCTGTTCTCGAAGGGCCAGGAGTACATGTGGTGGAACAATGTGGAGACCAAGCCGTACGGCGGGTATCCCCAGTTCTACGACGTGAAGATCACGCAGTTGATCGAGCAAGTGAACCCGGGGGGGCAGGTGTGGAACGTGCGGGTGGGCCGCAAGCACCATGCGCCCTACGGGGTGTTCGAAGGGATGACGATTTTCGACGCGGGGGCCAAAGTGGGCCAGGCGGCGATCGGCTACATCCCGACGGACCAGGAATGGCGGTTCGTCAACATCTATGAAGACACGGCGACCTCGATGCGGGCCCTGGTGGAAGGCATCGACAAGTCGGGCTTCAGCCGGGACGAACCGTGGCGGCTGTCCGGGAGCAGCCTCCCGGAGCATGAAACGTTCTTCTTCTATCTGCAGCGGATCTGCAATCACTGCACGTATCCGGGCTGTCTGGCGGCGTGCCCGCGGAAGGCGATCTACAAGCGGCCGGAAGACGGCATCGTGTTGATCGACCAGAACCGCTGCCGCGGGTACAAGAAGTGCGTGGAGCAGTGCCCGTTCAAGAAGCCGATGTACCGGGGGACGACCCGGGTGTCGGAGAAGTGCATTGCCTGCTATCCGCGGATCGAAGGGAAGGATCCGTTGACGGGCGGGGAGCCGATGGAAACGCGCTGCATGGCGGCCTGCGTCGGGAAGATCCGGATGCAGAGCCTGGTGCGGATCGGCGAAGACGGCCTCTGGGCGGAGGATCGGTGGCATCCGTTGTACTACGCGATTCGCGTGGAGCAGGTGGCCTTGCCGTTGTATCCGCAGTGGGGCACGGAGCCGAACGGCTTCTACATTCCGCCGCGGCACAGCCCGCGGGGCTACGCGCGGCAGATGTTCGGGCCGGGCGTGGACAATGCGATCGAGAAGTACCTGGTGCCGAGCCGGGAGTTGTTGGCCGTGCTCCAACTCTGGAGAGCGAGCCAGCAGATCATCTTCCGGTACGACGTCATTCCGGGCCCGAAGGTGTTCGAGACCCAGATTCACGGGAAGCGGTTCGAGATGTTCAACGATACCGTGCTGGGCTTCAACAAGTCGGGGAAGGAAGTGGCGCGTATTCAGGTCGAAGAGCCGATCTACATCCGGCCCGCTGAACGGGTGCAGTGGCTCTAAGTCCCATGACGGCGGAAGAGGAAGGATTTATCCTTCCTCTTCCTGTCGGACTTATCTGCTGCAGGTGTTCGGGAGGACGAGTAGAACGGTAGAGTCGAAGACTGTGAGTCTAGGTCCTCTCTCTAGGTAAGAAGGCATTGGTCGTGCGTTGAAGCGTAGACCAGTCGTCATACGAGCCGGCGAGAGGACTCATGTGTCCGAACAGCAAGGGCAGGATGTTCGTAAGAGAGCATCCTGCCTTTGTTATTTAAGTCGTGGTATGGATTAAGGAAGCCTCGTAGCCGCGTCTGGTCTGTCCGGGAGGGTCGAGTGCGGAAGCGGTACCTCACCTACGTACTGGCTGCGGTGATCCCTGTCGGACTGTTCGTCCTCGCCCAAATTCCTCTGGTATGGCAATGGCATGCCATAAATCAAGCCCAGCAGGAAAAGCACCAAATCAAAGAAGAGATGCTGCGACTCCAGTGGCTGACCGCGGACATTGAAAATGGATTCCGGGGATACGTCCTCACAAGTCAAACCGCGTTTTTGCAGCCGGTTGTGACGGGTGAAGCGAAAGTACAAGACAGTGTCGATCGTCTCCTTCGGCTGACCCAAAAATTTCCTCACCTCCAGGCGCGGGCCAAAATCTTATCAATGCGGCTGCGCGAGCTGGTGGAATCGAAGCGGAAGATGACGATGCAGATTGATAACGGAAAGCAGGAGGACGTGTTGTCGTACATCAGGTCGGGAGAGGGATTGGTATTGTCGAAGACCATCGAAAAGGCGGTGGAGGATTTTGAAGGCCGGCTTGCGGATGAGTTCGCACAGGTTGACCTCGAAGAACAATCGCTCAAGGAACAAACGATACAGCGACTTCTCATCGCTGATGTCGCCATGCTCATTGTCGGCATAGTCGTGGCGCGCCTGGTCTTTCGGTCCGCCATGAATCGTTCGAATGCGGGCTTGCCCTCGGCGCCGGCGGCGCGCCAACCATAGCAGCGGGTTCACCGCCTTTAAACGATCCTTCACTACAATCCATTTTCACATATGCGACGCAGATGCCTGATTAGGCCAAATCACCTAATGGTGGGCAGGCGCAATGACAGCACGGATAAACTTCTCAATTCCCCGCCGGACCATATGGACACCTTGTCCAAGGCCGGTGAGCGAGTCGCACAAATACGGGTGTTGAAAAAAGTTTGTCTTGCCACCCGTCGTCCCGATTACTATACTGCCCGGTACGCTAGGGCCGAATGATTCGGGCTTGATTTTCTCCACCAGGGGAAAATAGCCACTGCGATTGCACCCGCTGCTTCGAACTATCGAACACCAATTCGTCAGGATTTCTATGCGACCTTCGCATGCCGAACGTCGTTGGTCGGTAAGTTCATGATGGCCGTTATTGAGAGAGGAGGGCGCATGACGGGCAAGATGCATGCTGTAAGTGTGGGATTGGTAATCGGCGCGCTCATCTTCGGGTTGATATGCTCGCCGTCATACGCTGTGCCCATGCCGGGATACACCGGCCATAGCGAGAATCTGAACAGTGTGGTCAATTTTGCCGTGCTTCCGCCGGGCGATCCATTCCTCAATGTCTTGACTCCGTTATTTCAATCAAGCGGAAGCTCTGGAGCCAATTTGAATCCTCACCAGTTCACCTATCTCTATCAGGTCACCAATTACGGAAGCGCCTCGCCGTTTTCGGACATCACCGATTTATCATTCCAATCGAGGGGAAGAGTCACGGCCATGGGATCATTCGATGCTCAGGGATTACGTGCAGACTTTCTCGACCAAGGGAAAATGGTTGATGCGACGGGACGTCTCAGCACCGTGAACTTTCTGATATCCGGCTGCAAATTTCCATCCTGTGCCGGCGATGGGCCCGGGGGTGATCTGGATAGAGCGAAGGGCTTCGGACTTGCGATCAATCAGGACCCGTCGCCGAAGGTCAAAATGAGCACAGACGGCCAGGCCTTAACCAACAGCAATGTCTTGAGATGGCAGTTCAGCGGATTTGCTGGTGGAATGACGAGCCCGGTGTTCGGTTACCAGTCGTCTGACGGACCCGGTCTGACCTTCGCGAACGAGAGTGTCCGCGGCGGCGTGGGAGAAATCCTTATTCTTCCTACTGCCTCGGCTCCCGAACCGGGTACCGTGTTTCTCATGGCGTTCGGTGTCGCCGGTTTGACGTGGTGGCGGTGGAGACAACTGCTCTAGCCGATCGTCCGCCAGTCGCCTGCTTGTTGAACGAGGCGTGAATAATACACGTATTCTCAACAGAGCCGATTGCGGCCGATCCCGCTAAGGTCTATACTCCGGGACGATTCTCGTCGGCTTTGTTTACCGGCGAGCGAATCGTGATTCAGGTCGGCAGGTTGCTTCAATGCATGCAGATGCGCCTGTGACGCCACGCCGCTTCTCATCCCGGCCTTTCACTGCCGGATTTTTGATCATGATGATTGAAGTGGCGACTGTTTCAGTGTGTCCTGCAGCCCCGTTCTCGATCAGCGACCAGCTGGTCAGCATCGGACAGAACTTTACGGGAAGCAGCTTTTTAAACAGCGGCTTCATTCCGCCCGATACGATCGGAGCGGTCGGCCCGACCAATTTTGTCGAAATACTGAACGGGCGATATGCGGTCTACGACAAGGGATCCGGCTCGGTCATTCAAAGCAGTACCCTGGATCAATTTTGGAGTAATGCAGGCGCCGTTCCTATCAAGTACGCATTCGATCCGCGTGTGGTGTACGATCCCTTCAGCGAACGCTATCTGGCGGCCTCGGTCGATAATGCCGATGGTCCGAATAACTTTCTGCTCGCCGTTTCAAAATCATCCGACCCGACGTTGGGCTGGAATGGATTTTCAATCCAGAGTGATTCCACTCGGCAGCGTGCGGCCGATTTCCCGACGCTGGGCTATAATCGTGAAGGGGTCTATCTTTCGGCGAACATGTTTCCCATCCAGGTCGGCCAGATAACCAATACTATTGTGGCGGTGCCTAAAACTGATTTAATTTCTCCGACACCCACGGTGGCGCATGCCACCATATTCCCTAATCAAGTCGAAACGGGGTTCGCCGTACAGCCTGTTGTCGATTTGGATAACAAGCGATCATCGGCGGCGCTCTTATCGAGTCCGTTCCTCTTTACCGATCAGCTGAAAAAGTCTGAGATTGTCGGTGATATCCGATCGCCGACCCTCAATACCGCCGGCGGCTTCATCCCCCTCTCCCCCTTTCCGGCAACGTTCACTGCGGCGCAGCCGGGCGTGGCGCCAAACTTGAACCTTCGCGGCGGCAGCGAGCTCGGCAGTACCGTCGTCATGCAGAATAATACGGTCTGGGGCGTCCAGACAGTCTCGGATAGCGGCCAGGCTGCGCTTCGCTGGTTCCAAATCGATGGGGACAGCAATAAAGTATTGCAGGAAGGCTTGATCAAAAAACCCGGACTGGATTTTTTCGATGGTTCAATCGCGGTGAATAAAAGCGGGGACGTGGTCATAGGTTTTACGGGATCTGGGAAAAGCCAGTTCGCCAGCGCCTATGCCGTGGCGGGGGTGACCATCAACGGCAAAACGGTGTTTGGCGATCCATTATTGCTGCGGGAAGGGGCTGCATCGTATCGCCGTCTCCTGTGGGGAGACTATAGCGCCACGATGGTGGACCCCTCCAACTCCAAGTCGTTTTGGACGATTCAAGAGTGGGCGTCGGGAGAAACCTCCTGGTCTACGCAAATTACGGAGATTCGATTCGGCTTTGCCGCGGCTTCGGAACCCAGCACGCTCTTGCTCATGGGATCCGGGCTGTTAGGATTGGCTGGCTGGCGTCGGACATTATGCCGACCGGACTCTCACAATGGCCGCCGATCCTCATGATTAGCCAGACTCAAGCCCTGAGCCATGCCATGCCACTCCTCAGCTTCAAAGCGGATCGTTCTTCAGAATCGGAGACAGTCCGCCATTGCGCATGCCGGTTCCGCGTTTATCGCTCGACCCGACACGGCATCAAAGATTTTCTATACAGCCTGATCGGGCGATATCCCTATCGATGTCGGGAATGCGGCCGCAGATTTTATCTGTTTCGCCGGCGCTGATGGATTACCTCGATTCGATCACCATGGTGGTCGAATCGGCGTATCAATTGAACACATCGTTCCGTCCCGATTCCGATCCCCGATCTCACAAGAATAATGTTGAAAAGCGGGAAAGACCGCTGATTCAGGTGTCCAGGATCGCTGCGCGGTTGTTCCAGGTTCCTTCGGTGCTGCTTCCCGCCGACCTGAAACTTCAGGCAGGGATGGATTGTCATCCTCCATGATCGATGCAGGAAATGCTTCCATTGTGACAGGCGTATTGAACATTTTGTGCACGGTTACTAAAATCGCTACGAAAAAAACAGGACCTACGATCGACTTCTGTGCCTTCCTGAGGCTCTGTGAGCCACAAGCTTGATAAATCGATGCGTCCCTCGGCGCGATATTGGGTGGTGCTTTCTCTGAGTGCCGTCTTGTGGTCCTGTACGTCATCGGGTGAGCAGCAGGCCGCCCAGCATGTGGAACGAGGTGACCGGTATGCCGAGCAGCGGAAGTACGCGGAGGCCGTCATTGAGTATAAGAATGCGGCGCGGGCGGCGCCGAATGATGCCGCCATCCATTGGAAACTTGCCCGTGCCGCGCTGACCGTGCGAGATGGTCAAACCTCCATTGCCGAACTCCAGCGAGTCATGGCGATCGACCCCTCCCATATCGACGCGAAAGACCTGTTGGGACAGATGTACCTCGCAACCGGAAAAATCGGGGAGGCGGCTCGGATCGCGGAACGGTTGACGGCGGAACATGGAGACCGCGCAACCGGCTATATCCTTCAGGGTCGCCTAGCGGCCGGACAAGGGGATATTGCGTCCGCCATCGCCCGTTTCGAGGAAGCGGTGCGACGAGATCCAACCGCGTTCGAAACAATGATGACCTTGGGCCATCTGTATTTCCTTCAGCAGAGCCCCGTCCAGGCGCTGTCCTGGTATGACCGTGCCGTGAAGACCAATCCCGATTCGATCGAAGCGTATGTGGCGCGAGGGAATTATTTTTTTGCGGCAGGGCGTCCGGCTGACGGTGAAAGGGATTTCGATCGGGCGATTGCGCTCAGCAAAGAGGCGCAGGATACGCGCCTGGCTATTGCGGTTCACCATCTGACGCAAGGCCGACCGGACCGCGCGGAGAAAGAATTGACCGCCCTCGCGGAGGAAACAAAATCCCGGAAAGCTCGTGCCCTGCTGGCCGAATTGAAGCTGGAATTAGGGAAAGTCGCCGAAGCCCAGCCCCTTGTGGCGGCCGTGCTGCAGCATGGGGAGCAGGGCTCCGCCGCCCTCTATCTGAAAGGACGTCTTGCGCTGGCCGAGCAGAAGCGCGTGGAGGCCCGAACTCTCTTCGAGAGGGTCGTCAAGCGTGAGCCCGGCATGGCGGCGGCACACTTGTATCTCGGGGTACTCGATCTCGTGGAGGGACGCCGCGTCGCGGGTGAAGAGCAGCTGCGTGAAGCGGTGAAGCTCGATCCGGCGACGGTCAAGGCACATCTTGTACTGGCCGAGCTGTATCTGAGAGAGAACTCCTTTGCGAAGGCGGAGCAGGAGGCGTTTGAGATCCTGCGCCGTAATCCGGCTCATGTTCAGGCAGCCGTTCTGTATGCGGATTCCTTTTTGCTTCGGGATGATTGGGGGAAGGCCGAAGCGGTCTATTCAGCGATTCTGACACAGCTTCCGCAAGACTCCATTGGTCCGGCCAAAATGGCGCTGCTCAAACAACGACAAGGGTTGTCATCGCAGGCAGCGGCGCTGTTTGGTGAGGCGGTCAAACGGAGCCCGGCCGATCATGGGCTCATGTCCGAATATCTGCTTGCGTTGATCGCGGCCGGACAACAAGAGAAAGCCGGACGCTTGCTCAGAGACTATCTCCGCAAGGGGCCTCAAGACCCGGTCCGCTGGGAAGTCGCCGGTCGATTTCATATTGCGGCGCGGCATCCTGCCCAGGCTGAAGAAGCGTTACTAAAGGCGGCGGTCTTGGCGCCTTCCGATTCACGGCCGACCTATCAATTGGCACAATTGTATATTTCACAGAAGAGGACGGCGGCAGCCGAGGCGGCCCTCCGTAAGGCACTCCGGCAAGATGACGCCTTTGAGGCCGCTCATACCTCGCTGGGCCTTTTGTTGGCATCGGTAGGACGTATGGAAGAGGCCAATGCCGAGTATCGGCGAGCGCTTGAACTCAGACCGACAAATTATGTGGCGGCGAACAACCTCGCCGCGAGTCTGGTCGATCAGGATGCGAACCTGGATGAAGCCTTGCGGTATGGCCGGCTGGCTATTACTGCCGCCCCCAATTCTCCGGCGGTTCAAGATACCGTGGGATGGATTTATTTCAAGAAGGGACTCTTTGATGAGGCGTATCCACTCTTGACCGCGGCCGTCGGCGGGCTCGGTGATAATCCGGCGGTTCGATATCACTATGCCATGATCTTGGCGCGACGAGGTGAAAAGGTCTCGGCAGCAACCGAACTGGAAGCAGCCTTGTCCCTTTCGAAAACCTTTCCCGGCGCCAAGGAAGCGGCCACCACATTGGCTCAGTTGCGCGAATAGACATGCCCACATTCGACAATCCATTTGTTGAACCAGTCTCACGGGATTCTTCAGAGACGGCCGCGACATTTCGTAGGGTGTTGCCTCGCGAGCGAGGGAGCGATAACCGCCTTTGGTTCTATGCCGTTCTCCTTGGTGTTGCCTTGTTTGTCTTATATGTGCCGGTCTTCAGAGAGCTCTGGGACCTTTGGATGACTCGTGAAGACTATTCCCACGGGTTCTTGATTCCTCTCATGAGTCTCTATCTGACCAAAACCAAGTGGCCGGACCTCGCCGAACTTCCCATCAAGCCGGCGCCCGTTCCTGGATCGGGCTTGGTTCTTTTGTCATTGGCCGCCCTATTTGTTGGGATTGCCGGCGGCGTCATCACGCTCAGCAGCGTGTCGTTCATTGGAATGCTGGCGGGATTAATGCTGGTATTATTCGGCCGCCCCTGCCTAAAAGCCTTAGCGTTTCCGATTATCTACCTCACGTTCATGACACCGGTCTTGGATGTGGTCGTGGAGCCGTTGCATCAGCCGCTGCAAGCCCTGGCCGCGAAAGTAGTGAGCCTGTTGTTCCAGTCGGCGGGTGTGCCGATCTATCTCGACGGCACCTTCATTCATTTTCCGAACGGCGTGCTCGAGGTGGCTGTTCAATGCAGCGGGGCGGGGTATTTGATCGCGGTCCTCGCGATCGGATTGCCGCTGGCTTCAGTCGCTCTGTGCCGGTGGCGGAGCAGACTCGTGCTCATCATGATGGCGCTTCTTATCAGCGTCGTGGCCAACTGGGCGAGAGTGGCACTGATCGGCATGATTGGATACCTCTGGGGCTGGGGCCCGCAAGTGCATGGGCCTTTCCATATCCTGCAAGGCATGTTGGTGTATTGGATCGGATTCGGCGGCCTCTTCGTATGCGCGTGGACCTTGTCGAAAATGGAACAAGGGACAATCGTGCCGGCCGGTCGCCCCGGAGTCTCGGTCCCACGCAAGGTTCCCGCGTGGCAAAGCTGGAGGCGCCAGTGGCGGCTGCTTCTAGCCATATTGTTGCCGGCGATCGTCTATCTCTATGGCTATGATCGCGGTCCGGTGGCCGCGAAAGAATCTTTCGCGACCTTTCCATCGACCATCGGTGAATGGGCCGCCGACGGACCAGAGAGAGGATCGCCGCTCGTGAAGATTGCCGGGGCTGATCACGAAGTGATCCGGACATATCGAAAGGCCGGCGGCTCGGCCGTTCGCCTGTACATCGCGTATCTCGATTCCCAAATGCAGGGCAAAGAACTGGTGAGCTATCTAACGGCGCCGCTCCATCGGAGGGTGACCGCAACGACGATGAGGATCGGCACGCATCACCGGACGGTGAATATCGGATTCGCGGAGGAACACGGAGTCCGCACGCCGATTCTGTTTTGGTATTCCGTCAACGGCCGGTCTATTGCCGACCGTTACGAAGCGAAAGCGGCGACGATTGGCCAAGCGCTCAGGCACGAAGGGTCGAATGGCGCGTTGGTTCTGATTTGCGGAGAACCTCACGCAAGCAATAAAGAGGCCATAGCTGATGAGGTTGAGGCATTCGCGCGGGCGCTGTTTCCCGTGATTCAGCGCTACGTGGCGGAATGACTATGTCTCGTGAATTCTCGGTTCGTGTCATCGGCAGCGTGGACGAATTCAGCCGGCTTGCATCAGAATGGACCGATCTCTTGCACCGGTCCGGACCTCACGGAATTTTTCTGACGTGGGAATGGCTGTACCGATGGGCGAGGCGGTTCCTCGGCGGTAATCGTCTCTGGATTCTCATCGTCGTGGATGACGGCGATCATGTGCGCGGGATCGCGCCGTTCTACATCCGGTCGGTTCGATTCGATTCCGTCGCACGGTATCGGGAGATCGCATTTCTCGGCACGGAGGAAGTGTGCTCCTCGTATTTGGATATTATTGCCGAGCCAACGGACAAGCAAATGGTGTGGCGCCGCCTCTACCGTTTCTTGTTCCAGGAGGCTGCGAACGCATGGGATGTGCTCACGCTGGAAGAGATTCCGGCTGAATCGTCAAGCGTCGATATCCTTAGAGAATGTTTTGAGGCGGCGGGCAAAGTCATCGATATGACACGAAGCACCTGTTGCCCCATCCTCCATCTTCCGCGTTCGTGCGTCGAATATCGACGCACATTGAGCGCCAATCGCCGCTACAACCTGCAACGGAAGCAGAAAGCACTGCAACGGCTCGGTCCGGTGTCGTATCGCCATATCCAAAATGGACCGGAGTTGAGTCAGGCGTTTGACGCAATCATTGCGCTTCATGAGACCAAATGGATGAGCGCCGGTAGAGGCGGAGGAGCGTTCAGCCGTGAGCGTTTCCGCGCTTTCAATTACGATATCGTGAGCTCCTTCGAGAACACAGGATGGCTGAGTCTGAGCCTGCTTACCCTCGATGATCGGCCGATCGCCGGCATTTACGGCTTCATCTACGAGGGGACGTACTATTTCTATTTGCCAGGATGCGATCCCACGGCGGCGCCTCATGCCAGCCCCGGGATGCTGTTACTTGCCCATCGCATCGAACAGGCTATCGAAGAAGGCGACGACCACTTCGACTTCTTGCAAGGACGAGCCGATTACAAAGAGCGCTGGGCTGACGATATCAGGCGATCCGTCACAATGCGCGCTTATAACCGCCATGGCCGAGCTCTTCTACTCAAGGTCATCGAGAGCGCGAAGCAGGCCGTCAAAATCCTCGTGAGGTAGAGAGCTGGAAATCGTCGTCACCATCGATGCGGAGGAGGATCAGTGGGGTGTGCCTTCGGGGATCCCAAGCGTCACCAATATACAGCAGGTGCCGGCACTCCAAATCTTGTTGAACGACCATCATGTTGTGCCGACTTATTTGCTCACGTATCCGGTGGCGAACGACGAGAAGGCGGTGGCGGTCTTTCGGGAATTGCTGGATGCGGGACAATGCGAGATCGGAATGCACTGCCATCCTTGGACCACCCCGCCTCGTGAGGAGGCGCTGAATCGCCACAATAGCATGCTGTGCAATCTGCCTCAGACGCTGCAAATGGAGAAGTTAAAACGGCTGCACGAGATGATTCAACGGCGCTTCGACCGAGCGCCACTGGCTTTTCGAAGTGGGCGATGGGGGTTCGGCCGTGAAGCAGCCGGCATCCTCGCCGGGCTGGGATGCCGGATCGATACCTCCATCACCCCATACACCTCTTGGACGGCATCAGGGGGGCCGGATTTTTCAGCTTACTCGCCCCATGCATTTGCTTTTTCGCGCGGGGACTTTTCAAGGAACGATCCCAACGGAGACATGTTTGAAGTGCCTGTGACGATCGGGTATGTCGGCGGGAGCTTTGCGCGCTGTCACCGACTGCATCGACAACTCATACAGCCGCCGTTTCAGCATTTGCGCATGGCCGGCTTGTTGGGAAGACTGGGATTTCTGCGCAGAGTCTGGCTGTCGCCGGAACGAGAAACCCCGGCTCGGCTGATCAGACTCCTGCGCCAGTCGATGCGGGAAGGCTGCAAGATCCTCAATCTATTCTTTCATTCCCCGTCTCTGCAAATCGGCTGCACGCCATTTGTGCGCACCGGGAGGGAGAAGAATCGTTTTATGACAGCACTGCGCACAGTGTTGGAATTTTGCCGCAACCACGGTATCAGACCGGTGTCGTTGTCGGACGCAGCGGAGCGGGTGGCCGAAAGGATACCTGACTCACATGGCCGGCAGGTCCTGAGCTAGCCCAGCCGCCAGCGTTTCAGTATAACGAGCCCTGCCAATTCGGAGCCAATAAGTAGGAGCACGCTTGGTTCCGGCGCCGACGCAGATAGAACTAAATCAAACCTGCCGATTCCGGCAACTACAAGGCTTTCGACGAAAAGACGAATCTCGGTAAATCCGGCGAAGGCTATGTCGGTATAGTAAGCCTAGCCAGATGCCCAGGCTTATAGAGCGAACAGTTTTGAGGCAGAGGAGGCGGGGCTCAAGGTGATCGACCGTTGTGCATCCTCAATGGACGAGCTATTATCACAGTGACATCTGCTCGAAGGGTGTCGGAGACCAGCCGCAATTTTAGAAGATCGACTCTGACCGATTACGGCCACGCATGGAGCAAGAACTCATATGAAGCGTTTAGCTTTCGCCGTTATCGCCCTTGGTTTAGTCTGTTCCGGGTGCGCTTCAAAGCGGTCGCAGGAACCCGTGGCGGACTGTCCCGATATCGCCACGACGGGACGGCTCAATGTGCTGACGCTTAACACACTTTACGATGCGCCGGCATCGATGCGGCAGAAAGCATGGAACGACATCGCCGAGTTTGCCGCGGTTAACAAGATCCATGTGCTCATGCTGCAAGAAGCAGTGTTGAGCGATGTCGACCGTATTCAAAAACTCTTGGGCACCTCGGACAGTGCCCGCGACCTGCAGCGGGCATTGAATGAACGGAGCTCGGAGCCGTATGAATTGCGGGTTGCCTGGGAAACCGGCGTTCCGCTGGTGCTGACCACCGCCAACGCGATTCTGAGCCGCTGCGATGTCACGCGGCATTTCGCGGCATTTCTTCCTGTCGAATCCGAAGAAGCATTTGAAGGGATTGACCTCAAAATCACGCGCAATGTTCAAGTCGCGCAGATGAGCCTGCCCGGATATGGCACTCTCCATGTCTATAACACGCACTTCTGCGCCGCCTGTTCGAGCGAATCGTTGGAGCGGCAGGTTCGCGCAGTGCTCGAGTTCGTCGAGCGCGTCGAAGGTAAAGCAGCCGGCAGCCATGTAATCCTCGGTGGGGATCTGAACCTGGACCTCGCAAAGGGGGCAGCCGAACAGGCGGTATACGAGATCATCACACGAGCCGGATTTCGCGACGTGTATGCGGAATACCGAAGAGCTCAAATCGGCGACGCCCCTGACACTCTATGCTGGAATGGAAAGGCCGACATCCACTGCACCGATGGCGTGAGCCCGTTACAGGGCTTAATCGCTCAGCGAACCGGCGCCGCTTTCTCCAAGCCTGCGCGAATTGATTATCTCTTCCTTCGCGACGCCGATGCCGTGCACCTGAGTCGAGTAGTCTTCAATCCCGGGAATACAGCAACTGGTCCAATCGATCCATCCGAGCCCGCGGTGTCCGACCACAGCGGCGTCTTGGCGGAAATTACATTGAGCCGCTGATCGGGATCAAAAGAATTATGACCAGCGGCACACTATTTGTTCACTCCGTATAAGGCGCGGAGCACGTTAAGCCGAAAAAGCGGGTCCGCTTAGAGCCCATGGAGGCGATGGTATGTGTTGTCTGTTATCAGCCGATATGATCGAAGAACTTCAGGGGCAGGACCATTAGAACCAGCCATCTATCCGTCGTCTTAGGTTGATCTCTGGGCATCTAGCGGGAGACCGCGCCTACGCCCGGCATAGCGGCGACTAGATGGCCAAGCCGACGACGCACAGACGTGTCTGGAAGGAACCGCCCTATTCAGGCCGCTTTCCTGTTTGATAGAGTGAGCATGAGAGTGAACCTACCACAAGTGATCGTGACAACGAAGGTCTGCCGTGAAGCTCATTGTCTATAGTGAGGTTGTATTTGCCACGGTTGTTTTAGGCAGCGCAACGGCTGGAACCTTCTTGACCATGTCTGATGAGGATGTTTTTCATCAACACGACAATCGGGTGTTCAGGTCAACGGCCTGCACCAAGGATCACAGGCCTGTCGAAGCGCTCTACTATATTGCCGCCAGCCGGTCCGACATGGCGCGGGGGACGCCATCGCCGTCGTCACAGTTAATGAACGAAGAAGTTGACAAGAATTGGCGACACATAGCATCTCGGCTGACCGGTGATCAAATCACGGAAGAACGCTTCGCTGGCCTCTATCATTCAATCCTCAGCGAAACCATTCCTTTGCTGCAGCAAGCAGTTGAACAGAGTAGCGGCGTGACTATTTCCGTTTCCGAAATAAACAGCAGGGCGATGGACCCGGCAAAGGACAAGGACGTCCCTGCCTGCGGTTCACAGTAGGTTTCGGCGGCGATCTGCCCGACCGGTGTGGCGTCGCGAGAGACCAACCCCGTATCAATCTCAAGCCGGTTCATTACGCTATGCGCGTCCGAGGAGGTCATATGTGCTCGCTTCTCTGTCTGGGACTAGTTGCGATAGTGTGTTCGTCGTGCATGGCATTGGACCATGAAACGAAACGGACCGATCGCAAGACAAGTTCTGTTGGAAGAATAGAAGCGTTTACGAAAGAAATGATGAAAACTGTGAACGACGCATCCACGGATGTCTCGCCGGTTCTTACTGCCATAGGAAAGGAACTATTAGTCGAAGCGAAGGCGGATCTGACGAACGTCGCTGAACAGCTACGGCGGCAAATGATCAGACCTTTGCCGGGAAGAGAGTCCCGTCCGCGACAGGCGCCTAGCGGCAAGGAATAGTGTCCAGTGAACTTCTCGTTGACAGGCTTGCCGGCTGGTGAAAACTGGCTCACTGGCATCGGCGGGAATTTCAAACTCTCGGTGGCCCAAGCGCAAGTGAGTACCGCGAAACCGAGCCGCTTGGCCGTCACGAGTTTGGGGGTGGCATGACTGATCATCTGGCACCGCAACCTTGGAGCTCGTCAGACTCATTGAAGGCCATCACTGCGGTTCATTCATAGTCGCAATAGCACAGTGAGTCATCTTGAAGAGTCTTCCACGAAGGGTCGGCCCCTCCATCATATGCCCCTCGGCAATATGCTCCAATGTCCTTTGGCTGTATCCTTTCAGATAAACCTCGGACCAATTTCAGATACACATGGCTCATGGACCCCATTCGCATGTGCGTGGTTGTATCGCAAAGACCGAAATAAAGTTTGATCGGCTTGAGATCCCGTTACGGTACATGTCTTGCCCGTCTCATCGCCTAGCGATGCCGAACCCAGGAACCTGTGAGGGGAACGGAGGCAGAGGCCATGTGCTCTATGTCGGGGACAGCGAAATCCGACACTACCGCCGAGTTCGAGAACTGGGCAACATAGGTGCTTGGCGGGGAGACAAAGGCACAAGTCTATCGTCAAAAATAATAGCATCGTCCCTCCTCCGTCTGGATGATCGGTGAAGGGACATTGTGACTCGGTGTTTAGAGGACTTGTCAGTTCGGTGACTTTTGGACTGATACCATCGGCGCTGACACCCCCGCCTTCCTGTGCGGTTCAGGTACCGCGTTTTACGGTCTTTATCTAATGAAGCCGGGGGAGGCTTGATCCGGTTCGCCGTCGAAAACACCTCATCAGTCTTTTTTGAAATGCATAAGACTGTCACTGCTACCGAGAATGGTTCTCCACCAAAGTGGCAATTTGCACGAAGGCAATGGCAGGACGTATCCGGTAAAGAGCTGTTACCTTGTCAAGTAGCTCATCGGTGAAGAATGCTCTGGCTGCTTCCTCGGAGTCCCAAATATAGAAATTGGTTGCTTCACGCGCGCTAGGATTCACCGTGAAGACCTTGGAGCGCAGCCCCGGCATCCCCTCGAACCGTCCTCGCGCTGTCTCGGCGATCTTTCGGATGGCGTCCTCATCGAAATTGTCCCCGTAGCTAAAGGTAACAAATACGCCGATCATGTCGGACTCCTTTCGTCACAGACGTTAGCGGATATAAACGGCACAATGTTTGTCCCCAACGATACGTCCGGTGAACCGACTGTCTAACTCGTTGCCCGCTAGGGCGATAGGTCATTGCTTCATCTTCATCTTCGGCGATTCTTCCACGGGGCACCCTTGCGACGACATGGCCCCGGCTTCCTGTGCGGGTATTGGTACCGAGTGTACGCTTCGCAAAAAATAAAAAAAGCCTGAATTGCGTGACCGACATATCTGACGCTTTTGGCGGCGAGTCAGCCCGCTGTTAATTGTTGTTATGCTGTGCTGCCGAATGTTTTTGACCCACGTTATTGTTGTTGTTATAAGAGCTGGATGATGGCACTAACAATTAGCAAGGAGTTACCCAACAATGCGAAGTGTCCAAAGGAACAATGACGACAAGCGGTCGGGGCGCACGGCGGGGAAAGTCAAAGTTTCCCGAAATGACGTTGTGACCCCGCGGACACCAGTGGAGGAGAAAGAACGCCTGCTCACGCAGGACAAAAAGCAGTCCCCGTCGTCCCCAACGCGAGCCGTCTTGTCCGATGATGAATTCAGAGCCCGGATCGCCTACAAAGCCTACGAACTTTACCAAAAACGCCAAGCTCTCACAGAGAAAGACGATTGGTTGGAGGCCGAACGTCTGGTGCGTCTCGAGCTCCTTAATGAAGAACATGGAGCTGGGTCCGTGTAGTCGCCAACCGGGTTGAACGTAAGCCGACAGGGGAGTGGCAAGAGTCGTTTCTCTGTCGGGCTTTCTAACTTCCCTTACATTCAGAGCAATACCGCGGCCTGCGCTTTACAAAGACCATGTCCGCCTGATCCACCGCGTCGCAACCGGCCACAGAAGAACAGAAACCACAACGGGAAGCGCCTAATGGCGAAAAATAGTCGGCGCCTCCCAGCAATCCCTTGCAGGATCAAACGAAAGCGGCGAAAAAGAGCGGACATGAGAGCCTGGCTTAGCTGCATGGAATTTGCGGTATGTGTCGCGGTTCGGCGGTGACATAAGGAATAATTTCGGGCACGCCTTAAGCTCGCCTCTTGACACAACGGCATATATGGACGGTTCTGTTGCCTTCGAGCTTTTTTTGGAAAAACCAAAGAAGGAGAAAGTCACGCGAGAATCGCTCGATGTTAAAGTTCTTTTTCCCCGAGACCTCGGCGTAGCCCGGCATAAAGGGACGAATAATCACATGTAGGACGATCGAATAAATGTGAAAGCTAGAACTTAATCTGACGGTCAGGTAGAGTCCTCCCTCTTTCGAAAGGAGCGAGGACAATGATGGAGTAGACCAGCTGGAAGCGGGTTGTCGTCATCAAAACTGAATTTCTTTAGAAAAATCGGAATGATGTTACGCTTCAAACGGATTGCATGTTCTATTTCTTGACGGAACTAATCTTTAGGATCGCATCCTTCGATCGAACCAGGACCAAGAGCGACCATAAAATGCGCCCCGGTAGTCAAGGGGGGAATACTAGAAATTGCCATGCTGGAATCAAATAGGGTTCCACTGTACGGCGAATGCGCCTCCTGGCGCAGCCAACTGCTTAAAGGAAACTTAGGTAAAGCTCATTCATGCCGCGCTAACCTTTCAGTGAAGCGGTGAGCCAAGCAGGATCGAAGACAGGAAAGTGTCCGCTGCATCCAGGAGTGCTTCTACTTCAGGGCAAAGATAAATCTGTGACGGGCAAGCGGGGCGATCAGGAATGTGACTGTGAGGACTCCGCTTTTCCCTCATAGTAACCTGAAATGTGTTCGTACACCTCAGGCGGAAATTTTAGATCCTTGTAGACGTTACAGGCGTCTGGATCTTCGGGATTCGGGCAGATAGGGAAGTTCTGTTCCTTTTGCCATTCAAGGATGCGTTCACGCCGGGGCGGGCTGTAGTCCTTGCCCTGAACTTGAAGATACAGCGAACGGGCTTCGTGTTCGGTGATGCCGGGGTTCTGTTGGAGCAGGGTGATAAGTTCGGATTCTGACAAGAAATGCCGGGCCACCATCGCGAGCACGAGCCGTCCATAGTGGCCGATGTCCTTTTTTGTTTGGAGGCTATCGATGAGATGAGCCATCATGCCTTTTTGCTTGAGTGTTTCAACTGACATAAACGCTCCAGTTAGAAATGAGCAGAGATTAATGTGAGGTACAGGTGATCCGCCTGCGACGGGCTACGAAATCGCGTATGACGGTCTTGCAGTCGGGACAAAGGCCCTCGTGTAAAGGTTGCCGCTGATCACAGATCCGGCACGGGCGCGTACCGATTCGCAATTTATAGAGACGACGCTGAATAAAGCCAACCATGGCGTATCTATGACATGAAACTCTGTCAATGTGTGCTCAGGATACCCCTAGACATTGATCGCTTGGCCGCTTTGCCAAAGCGTGGCAATGCCCACGAATCGTAAACAGGCACTTCCTCTCCGAAAGTGCGACGTAACTACCCCCTTTTCACCAAGGAAAGGCATTCACGCATGAACTCCTCACGCCCATACGGGGGATTAGGCAGAAGTGTCTCGTTGCACGTGCTAATAAGCAGGGGCGGACGGGTCTCATCCGTCTGAAGGACCTAGACCAATTTATCCAGAGAATAGAACGGCAGGTCCCACAAGTGGATCTAAACAAGCTGGTGGACGAGACGTTCCGCGACATCATTGGTGTCAAAGAAGTGCGTTGACAGTTGAAAGGAGGCGCGCATGGCGGTACGGGTCGGAAGGCGAGACGATAAGCCTGGATGGTCGTCTTTATCAACTATCGAGGCAAACGTACTAAGAAGTGCTTCGGTGAGGGCAAACAGGGCAAGAATGCGGCGAATCTGTTCGCGGAAAAGCTCAGCGCACGACTGAAATGGGCGGAAACCGGCGGTGAGCCGATTGTGCTGTCGGAGCCGGACAATAAAATGCCCACGGCAGGGGCGTACCTTTCGGATTGGCTCCAGGTGTACGCGCAACCGCACCGCATTGTAAAGCGTCCACGTTCCGGGGTTACAAGCGGGCAGTAGAGAAGCATCAGGACCGCCGGGCACGCATTCAGCCTTGCTGACGCGTGAGGAAGTCCGGGCGTTGC
This sequence comes from Nitrospira sp. Nam80, assembly GCF_965152575.1. Lineage (NCBI taxonomy): Bacteria > Pseudomonadati > Nitrospirota > Nitrospiria > Nitrospirales > Nitrospiraceae > Nitrospira > Nitrospira sp. Nam80. The sequence goes on along the minus strand of NZ_OZ224216.1, from coordinate 2,986,626 downwards.
TGCAAACGGCAGCGGAACACTACACGGTGTCATATCCCGTGCTGCTCTGCGCTCAGGGCGGGACTACGACCGGTGAACTCATAGGGCCCAATGGGGTGACGTAGATTTTCACGGGCGGTTCATCGAGATTCGGCATGGTGTGGTGTTGGTCAGGAGACGACCACGAAATTTCAGGAGATCCGCCGCGTGGAAATGAGCCAGCACTGCAGGATACCTTAAAGCGCCTGAAGGAGGTTCGGCAGCTCAATGCTATGTCACAGGGGAGGCCAATGGAGCCCTATGTGTTCTCTCACCTAAAAAGTGACGGTGGGATGAGCGGAACCTGCGCCGAGGGTGGTATCGCTGTTTAGCTGTGAAAGCTAGAACTTAAACTGACAGTCAGGTAGAGTCCTCCCTCTTTCGAAAGGAGCGAGGACAATGACGACGGAGCAGAAGATCATCAAGGCCAAAGTCGGCGTGTTGGAACTGGCGAAGCAGCTCGGTAATGTCTCCAAAGCCTGTCAGCTGATGGGGTATAGCCGAGATAGTTTCTATCGGTTCAAAGAACTCTACGACACGGGCGGCGAGGCCGCCCTCCAAGAGATTTCGCGACAGAAACCCCTCCTCAAGAATCGGGTGGCGCCTGAAGTGGAGCAGGTGATTGTGCAGATGGCCATTGAGCAGCCGGCTTGGGGGCAGGCCCGCGTGGCCAATGAACTGCGCAAGCAGGCCCTGACGATTTCCCCGGCGGGCGTGCGATGCATCTGGCTCCGCCATGATCTCGAAACGATGCGGAAACGATTGAAGGCGCTGGAAGCGAAGGTGGCGCAAGAAGGTCTGGTGCTCACCGATGCGCAAGTGGTGGCGCTCGAGAAGGCCACCGCGGATAAAGAAGCGCACGGGGAATTCGAGAGCGCATGTCCCGGCTACTGCGGCGCGCAGGACACGTTCTACGTCGGGACGTTGAAGGGCGTGGGCCGGATCTATCAACAGACCTTCATCGATACCTACAGCAAAGTCGGCTTTGCCAAGCTATACGACCGAAAGACGCCGGTGACGGCCGCGGAATTGCTCAATGACCGAGTCTTGCCGTTTTTCGAGCAGCACGACATTCCGCTGAACCGTGTGCTCACCGATCGTGGCACGGAATACTGTGGCGCGCCGGAGCGCCATGAGTACGAATTGTACCTTGCCGTGGAGAACATTGATCACACGCGCACCAAGACGCGGCATCCCCAGACCAACGGGATCTGTGAGCGGTTCCACAAAACGATGTTGAACGAGTTCTACCGCGTAGCGTTCCGGAAGAAGATCTATCAGACGCTGGAGGAACTCCAGGCCGACCTGGATGCATGGATACAGGAGTACAACGAGCAGCGCCCTCATCAGGGCCGCTGGTGCTATGGCAAGACGCCCATGCACACCTTCGTCGACAGTGTGCCGCTGGCCAAGGAGAAAATGTTAGCGGCCTAAACCCGGTGAGGACTCGCTGTCTGTCAGATGAAGTCTTGAGTTATACAGTTTAGAAAAGGCGGAGATTCGGTCTGTGCGCTTCCACGATCTGCGGCATACGTTGATCTTGTTGCTTATCGAGCCAGGAGCCCATCGAAATACATCTTAGCACCCCCCCGCGCACCCTCCTGTGGATAGCGCGGAGCAGCGAGTCATAAGTTGTTGAATGGTTTGGTGGCGGTGACCCGGATCGAACGGGTGACCCGCGGCTTATGAGTCCGCTGCTCTGCCAACTGAGCTACACCGCCGCATCATTGATGTTAACATCACCTTATACCATATACCATCACGACAAGGACGCCGTAAAGCTCCCGGCTTATTGCACAGCGGTCGGGGCCGGACGGTAAGGCCTCCTTTCTAGGAAGCATGGTCCCGGTGCAAACTTTCCCGCAATAGTCCGCGCACTGACGACCTCCTGTCCATTACAGACCTAAGCTTTTTCCAATGGCCCATTCCTTCACTGAATATTCGCATCGGTTACCTGCCTCGCGGTTCGTTAACAAGCCTCGCATTTCTTTCTGATGGTCCTACTACTTCTCTTATCTTTTCTCCTCTATACTCCGAAAGCATTCGGTTTTTTCGGTGTATCGCTATCGGCCTCGGCTGAAGGGAGGGAGTCTCGAATAATCATCCGGCAGTAATGTGCGCCCTCCCATCGGGAACCTGGGGACTGAATCCTGCTCGGCATTACGGACATGTTTCGGCGACGCGGGAAAGGCCGCTCGATATCTTCACCTTCAACACAGGAGGAAACGAATGGCTAATGCACGCCTCACGAACGGTAACTGGGCTGACCGGATACGGCCGTGGGTTACAGTCGTGGTGCTTCTCCATCTGCAGGGCTGCATGAACTTCGGCGCGCTGACGCTGGACCGTGACCGGTTCGACTTTACACAGGCCGTCGCGAATTCCTGGAAGCAACAGACGCTGCTCAATATCGTCAAACTACGCTACGCGGATACTCCCATTTTCGTCGATGTCGGACAGATTGTCAGCGGCTATCAGTTGGTCAGTACCGTCCAGGCCGGCGGGACGATCTACCCCAACCTGGAAACGGGTCCAAGCAAGGCCCTCAACAATTTCTTCAGTGTAGGCGCGCAGGGACAATACACTGATCGCCCCACGATCACCTACGTACCTCTGACCGGGTCTCAATTTATCCGGACCCTATTGACCCCGATTCCACCGATCCGGCTGTTCGAGCTGATCGAGGCCGGTTGGCCGGCTGACCGGCTCTTCATGGTTGCGGTGCAGTCTATAAATGGACTGTCCAACAGCAAGGGCGGGTCGCAAGGGCGAAAGGCGGCCGATCCGGAATTCGCGACACTGGTCAAAGCGCTCCGGCGGATCCAGGCGTCCGGCGCCGTGGGATTGCGCGTCGATGCCGACAAAGATAAGAAGGGCGAGGGTCTCATAATGTTTTTTGCGACGAAAAAAGTTCCGCCTAAGATTCAGGAAGATCGCGATATGGTGAAACGCCTCCTTGGCTTGAATCCTGAGAAGACGGAGTTTTCGGTGATCTATGGCCCGGTCCCGCCGGATCGGGATGATATCGTGGCCGTGCGTACTCGCTCGGGATTTCAGATCCTGATCGAGCTTGCGTCCTACGTGCAGATTCCCGAGGAGCATGAGAAGAAGCGTGCCTATCCCCATGCCGTGATTCCGTCTCAGGATCAGGAATCCCTGCCTCCGCTGATTCGTATCGCAAGCGACGTAACTCGGCCGACCGATGCCTTTGTGATGGTGCACTATGGCGACCGATGGTATTGGATCGACAATGAGGATCTCTCGTCGAAGGGTTTATTTTCCTTCCTCCTCGTCATGCTGACGCTGGCCGAACCAGGCGAGAAGGCTCCGTCACCATTGCTCACGATTCAGACCAACTGAGAAATGCCGAACTCAGGCCATTCCGTCCACCGGCCGCCCTCTTTTACAAAATATGCGTCCATGCTAAATGGCAGGAGATGTTTCGGGCGGCATCGCACGGTATCCGGTCATCGTAAGGCAAGAGATGAGACAAGATCGCTGGCTGATTATATGGGGCATTGCAGCCGGGATAGGCTTGTCGGCGTGGTGGAACGGTTGGGTCTTCGCCCAGTCAGGCGCTCTGTCCATCGAAGCGACCAAGCTCATGGTCAAAGAATGCCGGGAGCAGCATGAGAATGTGGCCGATACGATTGATGAAGTTCTCGTGGAAATGGAGTATGCGCAACGTTCTCACGACGTCGCTCGGATGAGGGCAGTCTTGGAATTGAGCCGGATGAAGTTGACTGAACTGAAGGAGGAGATGGCACTCTGTACGAACCTCATGAATATGATCGACAGGAGGACGACGGAACATGAAACAAGCCAGCATCAAGGGGGCCAGGAGGAAATAGCTAAATGATTCGACATACCAGATCTTGTAATCGGTGATCGGTCAGGGGCTCTTCCGAGTCATATAGCCCAGGGTAATGAAGTATCCTGATTGTGCGGGCTGACTTCCACTGCGGCGCCCGATGAACAGGAGGCGGATCATGAGTACCATTCTATTGATCGTGTTGGTCTTGCTCGTTGTCGGTGCGTTGCCGACATGGCCCTATAGCCGGGAATGGGGCTATTACCCGACCGGCTTCCTCGGGACAATACTCATCATTATTCTCTTGCTCGCTGTTACGGGAAAAATCTGAGAAGGCGGGGGTTTGCGGGCTAACTAGGGTTTTCCATAGGTGCTCTTTCGGCCTTATTCAGCCATTATCCGTGCCAATGCAACGGCGTAGACAACGGGTATTGGCCATTATCATGGCCGGCGGGAAGGGCGAAAGATTAATGCCCCTTACCGCGTTCCGGAGCAAGCCTTCCGTACCCTTCGGTGGAAAATTCCGCATCATTGACTTCGTTCTTAGTAATTTCGTGAACTCGGGCGTACTGGCGATCTATGTGCTGGTGCAATACAAATCCCAGTCGTTGATTGAACATCTGCGGCAAGCCTGGCGTATCGGCGGCCGAATCAAAAACAATTTCATCACGATGGTCCCGCCTCAGATGCGGGCGGGGGAGGGCTGGTACGAGGGCACGGCAGATGCCGTCTATCAAAATCTGAACCTGGTGTATGACTTTGACCCCGACGTGGTCGCTGTTTTCGGCGCAGACCATATTTATCGAATGGACATCAACGAGATGCTTCGCTTTCATGCTGAACGGGAGGCGGATGTCACGGTCGCCTGCTTACCGGTGCCTCTGTCCGAGGCCCGCAGCTTCGGCATAGTCGAAGTGAATGGTGATGATAGGGTCGTGGGATTCCTGGAAAAGCCGCAACAGGCGAATCCGATGCCTCACGACCGGGACCGCGCGTACGCCTCGATGGGGAACTACCTGTTCAACAAGGATCTATTGGTCGAAGTCCTGGAACACGATGCCACGAAGCCGGGATCCCATGACTTCGGCCGGAACATCATCCCGCACCTGCTTGAGTCCCACCGGGTGTTGGCGTACAACTTTCAAGATAACTCTATTCCAGGTCTGCAATCTTACGAAGAGCCGGGCTACTGGCGGGACGTGGGCACACTCGACGCGTATTGGCAAGCCCATATGGATCTCCTGGGAGAACAGCCGACATTCGATTTGCGGAATACCAAGTGGCCCATTTTGACCGATTCCTACGATGGACCCATGGCGAGCCTGGTGCGGACCACGGTAGACGAATCCATGGTGGGCCAGGGAGGGCAGTTTATCGACGCGGACATCCGGCGAAGCGTCATCGGCCGGGGCGTGCGAATCGGTTCGGGCGCCCGGCTTGACGAGTGCGTCATCGCGGACGGTGTGCACATTGGCGCCGGCGCCAGGCTGCGACGTGTCATTGCCGATCGGTTCAGCAACATACCGGCGGGCATTGAACTGGGGTATGGCGAGACGGTCGACCGCGAACGCTTCTATGTCTCCCAGTCCGGCCTGATCGTCCTCCCGCGGAACTATCGGTTCAGATCCGTCCTGCCGAACCTGACCGAATCGGCGAAAATGTGATCGACGTGTCTACCGCGCGTCAACCCATTGCAACCTATCGTGTTCAGTTCAACCGATCGTTCACCTTCGATCACGCCCGCCGCCTCATTCCCTATTGGAGGGGATTCGGCATCAGCGATTGTTATGCGTCGTCGTTCTTACGAGCCATGCCGGGCAGCAACCACGGCTATGACGTCATCGATCCCACCCAGTTGAATCCAGAGATCGGCACGGAAAGTGACTTTACCGCGTTCGCCCAGGCCCTTCAGTCCGCCGGCATGGGGCTGATCTTGGATGTCGTGCCCAACCATATGGGCATCGGGAAGGCCATGAACAATTGGTGGCGAGACGTATTGGAGAACGGCCCTAGCTCGCACTATGCGGACGTATTCGATATCGACTGGCATCCGGTGAAACGAGAGTTGGAGAATAAAGTGTTGCTGCCCATTCTCGGTGATCAGTATGGAACCGTGTTGGAGAATCAAGAGATTCAGATTACGTTCACTGACGGAGCCTTCCAGTTGCAGTATGCCGACCACACACTTCCACTTGCGCCGAAATCCTGGATCCATGTGTTGGAGCATGACATTGAGCGGCTGACGAATACCGGCGATCCTCAGGTCATCGAGCTGCAGAGTATTCTGACGGGTCTCCGCCATCTGCCGTCCCAGCACGAGCGTGATCCGGACCGTGTGGCGGAACGGTACCGCGAAAAGGACGTCATTAAGCGCCGGCTTGCCACCTTGGTCGAACAGCATGCCGATATCCGCGACTTTATCCTCGAGAATGTCCGCCGGTTCAACGGCCAGAAGGGCCGGCCGGAGAGCTTTGATTTATTGGACCTCATGCTCAACGGCCAAGCCTATCGCCTGGCGTCTTGGAAAGTGGCGTCCGAAGAAATCAACTATCGCCGCTTTTTTGATATTAACGAATTGGCGGCCATTCGGGTTGAACATCCCCGGGTGTTCGAAGACGTTCATCGGTTCGTCTTGTCGCTGGTGGAACGGGGACAAGTTACGGGACTCCGCATTGACCACGTGGACGGCCTGTACGATCCCGGCGCCTATGTGCAGCAGCTTCAGACATGGGCGCGCGAGCATCTCAAACCGCCGTTTGCCGACGTGAACAGGCCTCTCTTCATCGTCGTGGAGAAAATACTCGGATTTAAGGAACCCTTGCCGGTAAATTGGCCGGTCCACGGTGCGACCGGGTATGGGTTTCTGAATTTGGTCAACGGTCTCTATGTGGATCGACGGCACGAGCGGCAATTGACCGATATCTATCAGCGCTTCACGCGGCGGCGGGACTCGTATGATGATCTGGTGTATGAGTCCAAGAATTTAATCATGCGCATGTCCATGGCGAGTGAAGTGAATGTCTTGGGGCATTTCCTGAATCTCCTATCGGAACGAGACCGGCGGTCTCGGGATTTCACGCTGAATAATTTGACGGACGCGCTGCGCGAGATCATCGCCTGCTTCCCCGTGTATCGGACGTACATCACGGAAGGAGACGAGCCGATTCTGGAGCGAGACCGCGCCTACATTCATATGGCAGTGGCGCGGGCGAAACGGCGTAATCCGGCCTTGAGCGGGCAAGTATTTGATTTTATCCGCGCCATTTTGCTCAAACAGGCTGATGCGAGAACGGACCAGGAGCGGGCCGATCAATTGCGCTTCATTATGAAGTTCCAGCAGACGACGGGGCCTGTGACGGCCAAGGGCATCGAAGATACAGCGTTCTACATCTACAATCGGCTTGTCTCCTTGAATGAAGTCGGTGGAACATCCGACGAATTCGGCGTCACCCCGGAGACCTTCCATGATCGTATGAGAGACCGATACGAGCATTACCCGCTGTCGTTGTCGGCCTCCTCCACTCACGACACCAAGCGCAGCGAAGATGTGCGAGCCCGCATCAACGTGTTGTCGGAATTCCCCGCCCGCTGGAAGGACTGCATCGCCCGTTGGAGTAAATGGAATCGAAAATACAAGAGGGAAGTTGAAGGCCAACCGGCTCCGGATCGCAACGACGAGTACCTCTTGTACCAAACGTTGCTGGGTGTCTGGCCGCTCGGCCGGATAGGGGACGATGAGTATCGGACCTTGACCGAGCGTGTCATCAACTATATGAGAAAGGCCATTTACGAGGCGAAGGTCCATACGAGCTGGATCAATCCGCACCAAGGATATGACGAAGCCGTGCGAATGTTCGTGGCCTCGGTGCTGGATCGTAATGTGAACAATGCCTTCCTCGCAGACTTCCTGCCGTTTCAAGCCGACATCGCTCACTATGGTCTCTACAATTCACTGTCCCAGCTGTTGATCAAGATCGCGGCCCCCGGCATTCCCGATTTCTACCAAGGAACGGAATTGTGGGATTTCAGTCTGGTCGATCCCGACAACCGGAGGCCGGTGGATTATGAAGCGCGCATGCAGGTCTTGAATGGACTCACGCAAGCCGTTCAGGCTGCCGGGGCGGACCGCCGGCAGTTGGCTCGGCAGTTGCTGGCCGACAAGGCGAATGGTCACATCAAGTTTTATGTTGCGATGGCTGGGTTGGAGTGCAGAAGAATGCACCGGCGGCTGTTCAGTGCAGGTCGGTATGCCGCGCTCGAGGCGGGCGGCGAGAAGGAACACCACGTTTTCGGGTTTGCGCGGGTGTGCGAACAGGATGCGGCGCTCGCGGTGGTGCCGCGTCTCGTCGGAAGCTTGATGCCGGATAGTTCGGCTGCGCCGCTGGGAGACGAGATCTGGCGCGACACATGGGTCGCTCTTCCCGATGATCTGCCGGCCGCCACTTACCGCAATGTGCTGACCGGGCAAACGGTAGATTCAGTCCTGCTCCACGGCCGCCGGAGTTTGCTCCTGGCGCACATCTTACGCGATTGTCCCGTCGCGCTGCTCGAAGCGATTCGCTGAGTCATCCCCGCCAAGAATATGACGGGCGAACCACGCCTGAACTCCGAGGTTGTCCCTAACTAGGGATTATCCGAGTTGGACTGAAGGGCGGGCATGATACCGTAAAACCTGGCTATTTCGTTGCGCTTACACGCAACGCTGTGGCGGGAGGATGGACGCGGAGAGACGTATGACGATCATCAAGAGGCGCCGCGTGTGGATAGTGGTCCGAAACCGGCTCCGCCGCTTGTTGGAATCTTCAGCGGATTCGTGGGCCCAGACAAGATTCATCGGAGGGCTGATCCTTTTGGCCGGAGTCATTTCGTTGGTGCTGACAACCAATCTGCATCCGGCCGGCGGCGGCGTGATCACGAGCAATGGGCCGGCCGGTCGCACCGGCCCTGCCGGCCATCCTGACCGAGGAGATTGTGGAGCCCGTTCTATTGATCGTCCCATCGGCGCGGGAATAGCAAGCATGCGGTGAACGTCCACGGATCAGGAGGAAACGGTATGGAACAGCCTGCTGATGAGCTGGGAGAAGGAAGTGGGAGAGCGGTGGGAGCGATGGGACTTGGAGACGGCCCGGATTCGCGGGGGAGTGACTACGCCGTCCACGCTGATCTGGACGCTTGCATCGCGGGACGGCAGACTCCGACATTCGATGTCGATCACCGGGGCCTCTTTTCCGATGTGCGGCTCCATGATGTCGTTGATGTACTGCATGAGATCGAAGCATTTGTCCGAAGAAACCCCTGGCCGATGTTGGCGCTGGGGTTCGCGGCGGGATATTTGCTGTCCCGCAGTAAAGTGAGATGATCTTATGGCCCCTGAGACCATTCATACCGTTCCCTCGATTGCTCGTTTGGTGGGTGAGCTCTTCGACGATTTCCGCACGCTCACGCAGCAGCATATTCAGCTGATGCGCCACGAAATCGAGGGGGAAGTTAAAAAAGTGAAGCGCGCGACAATCTCCGTCGCCATAGGCGCCAGCATTCTTGCCGTGAGCGGCTTGCTCTTCATCATCATGCTGGTTCACTTAGTTCAGTGGTCGACGGAATGGCCGCTCTGGGTCTGCTACGGGATCGTGGCGACAGCCGGAGCTATTGGAGGACTCATCGCGCTGTGGTCGGCCGTGAAGGTCGGCGGCAGCGTTCACGTCCTTCCTGTAAAAACCATGCAATCCATGAAGGAAGACGCACAATGGATCAAACAGACGATCATATCGAACAAGACATAAAAGACATTTTGCAGACCCGTATGGCGATCTCCGACAAATTGGAATTGCTCGAGCACCGGGTCGAGGAAAAGATGGAACGGTCCAGAACCGCGGTGAAGGACCTGGTGGATCATACGGCCGGCGTGGTCGAGGGGTTGATGGATAAAACGAAGACGACATTAGATCCCCTTCATCAATTCAGCCAGCGGCCCTGGGTCATGTTGGGTGGCGCCATCATGTTGGGATATATCGCCGGCTTGGTGGAGAGCCGGATGCGCGCGACCGGCGTCTATCCCTACTATACGCCGGGGGCGGAAGGAGCGAGCGTCATGCCGTCCGGTCCGCGACAGGAACGGGCCGCCCCGGACGAAGGCGTCTATCCCTATTATCCGACCGGTTATCCAACGGGTCGGGAGCGGCAGAGCGAGAGAGCCAAGCCCATGGCACCCCACATGTCGTTCGTGCAAGATGTGGCCGACGGATTGATGGAGGAAGTGGACCACATCAAAGCCGGAGTGATCGAAGCAGGCCGCGTCTTTCTCCGCGATGTGAGCACTCATGTCATTCCCTCTTTGCTTCACACCCTGGGGGATCGCGTGATGAAGAGCGCCGGTTCGTCTGAACGAGACTCGTCCTTCCATCCTTCCGATCGGTGAGCGGCAGCGCGTCCACGCCCGATGTGTGTATTCCGGCGTATGCCGGACCGAGAGACTGTCGCTCATGGTTGAGAAAGTTCTCGCCCAATTGGAGTACCAGGTGACGGCCTGGGCGCCGAAAGTCGGCGTGGCGGTCGTGGTCTTCGCCGCGTTCATGATCGCTGGCTCGGTTGCACGGTACTTCATCATACGAGTGGCATCCAGGGCCGATGCCAATCTGAAGTTTGTGCTCCGGATGGGAGCCAAAGTGATCTCGACGTCTCTGCTCTTGGTCGGAGCGGTGACGGCACTCGGCACGATGGGAGTGAACGTATCTGCGCTCGTGGCCGGTCTCGGCTTGACCGGATTTGCACTCGGGTTCGCGATGAAGGACATCCTTTCGAATCTCGTGTCCGGCGTGCTGATCCTGCTGTATCGCCCATTCAGCGTGAATGATCATATTACCGTGACGGGGTTGGACGGCCTGGTGACCGACATTGACCTCCGCTACACCAGATTAGAGAAAGGCGACCAGACCTTTCTGATCCCCAATTCTTTGTTGATCACCAATACGATCGGATTGGTGCAGGAAAAATGACCGGCCGGTCGCATGGCATCGAGAAAGGGAGAGACCCACATGGCGCAAGCGATCAGAGTTCCGCGATGGCTTAAGTGGACCGGAGCGATTGTCGGCATCCTGGTTGTCCTGTCGCTGATCGCGGCCGCTCTCATGGACGAGCCCATACGCCGGTATGCCGAAAAAACAGTCAATGGAAGCTTGAAGGGATATACGCTTCGAATCGGGAAACTGGATCTGCACCCGCTGACGCTGTCGCTCGATTTGGAAAACGCGACCTTCATTCAGAACAGGAATCCGGAGCCGCCGATGGTTCAAGTGCCGAAGTGGCATGCCAGCGTGCAGTGGGGTCAGTTGTTCAAGGGAAATCTAGTGAGCGACCATGTCATTGAACGGCCCGCCGTCTATGTCACCCGGCCTCAGGCGAAAAGCGAGCTGCGTGATCCCCGGCGCAGTGTATGGCAGGACGAGCTTCGGAAGATATTTCCGCTCCGCATTAATCAGCTGACGGTAAATGACGCAGAGGTTACGTATTTCGACCATCCGAAAGCGAGGCCGTTGGAACTGACGGAGGTGCACTTTGAAGCGGGCAACATCAGCAACCGCGACCGGGAAGGAGACTATCCTTCGACGATGCATGTGGACGCCAAGTTATTCAAGGACGGACATATCAAGGCGGATGGAACAGCGAATTTCCTGGCCAAGCCGTTTCTCGGCATAAACGTCGACTTTAATCTTGAACGCGTTCCGGTCGAAGATTTGATCGGCGTCACCGGCCGGTACAATGTCATGCTCAAGGGCGGCGTGCTGGGGGCCAGCGGGCGGGCGGAATACTCGCCGTGGAAACAGGTGGCGGATATCCAGGATTTGCTCGTGGAGGATGTGAAGGCGGACTATGTCTATCGGCGGCATCCGCGGGATGAGAAGCATCGCGCCGAGGCGGCCGAAGCAGCCAAAGAGGTAAAAGAGAAAACGATTCTTGTCGTGGCCGTGAAGCACGGAAAAATCCTGCATAGCGAGTTCGGATTTGTGAACAAATCCGCCAAGCCGGACTACCGGGTGTTTGTCGGCGACGTTAATGCGGAGCTCGACCATTTTACGACCAGGCTGCAGGATCTCCAGGGCGGAGATGCCGTCGTGAAACTAACGGGCAAATTCATGGGCACCGGCCGAAGCGTCATCGCCGGAACCTTCCGCCCCGAAAAGCCGAACCCGGATTTCGACCTCGGTGTGCAAATCGTGAAAACCGAGATGAAGTCATTTAACAATGTCCTCCGTGCATACGCCGACATGGACGTGGCCAAGGGCAACCTGTCATTTTTTAGCGAGCTGGCCATAAAAAACGGCCAGGTTCAAGGGTACGTCAAACCTATCTTCAAGGATGTCGAAGTCTACGATCCCAAGCAAGACACCGACAAGGCCTTGACAAAAAAGGTCTATGAGGCAGTTGTTGAAGGAGTGGTGGACTTGCTGAAAAATGAGCCGCGCCAGCAGGTGGCCGCGGAAACCGATGTCTCCGGTCCGGTACCCAACCCCCGAGCCGACACCTGGCAGATTGTGGGTACCCTGATCCAGAACGCTTTCTTTAAGGCGATTTTGCCTGGCCTCGAAAGGGAGTACGGCAAGGCATGAAGACCATCTCCACCGCCGCAGCGCTCGATAGTTCCTCACCGGCCCACAACCCCTGGAAATTGGGCGGCCTGACTCTGGCTGAACTGGGCCGGCGGCTGTGGCAGGAGTTTCAGCGCGACGAAATTTTAGGACGCGGCGCTCAACTCGCGTATTACTTTCTCCTGGCTCTCTTCCCGGCCCTGATTTTTCTCACTGCGCTCATGGGTCTCTTCCCGTTGCAAAACGCGATGCCGGAGCTGATGAGCTATCTGCAAAATGTACTGCCGGCCGACGCCTTATCGTTGGTGCAAAAATACTTGGAGCAAGTCGTGAGCGGAAGCGGCGGAGGATTGCTTTCGCTGGGGTTCCTGGGCGCGCTATGGGCCTCGTCCAGCGGCGTCACCGCCATCATCGAATCGTTGAATACGGTGTATGGGGCGCAGGAGACCAGGCCGTTCTGGAAAGTTCGACTCCTCGCGATTGCCCTGACGTTCGCGCTGGCGGGTTTCATCATTGTTTCGATCACGTTGATTCTCTATGGCGAGCATATCGGCGCCTGGATCGCAGGCTTCGTCGGGTTGGGATGGTTGTTCGAGCTCGCCTGGGTCATTTTGCAATGGCCGGTGGCGGTCGGCTTAATGCTGTTTGCCTTGGCGGCCCTGTACTACTTCTGTCCGGACGTGGAACAAGACTGGCGATGGGTGACGCCGGGATCGCTGCTGGCGGTTCTGATGTGGCTGCTTGTCTCGCTCGGCTTCAAAATGTACGTGGAACATTTCGGCGATTACAATAAGGTGTATGGCTCCATCGCCGGCGTGATCGTTCTTATGCTGTGGTTATATTGGTCGGGGATCACGTTTCTGTTGGGCGGCGAAGTCAACGCGGAGATAGAGAAGGCGGCCCGTTCTCAACAGTCGGCCAAGGAGTCGGCTGGCGCAGCGTGGCAGGCGAAGCGTGATCGTGAGGCGACGGCGTGAGGATCTGTCCCTTTGATTGCGCGATGTGCCCGGACCCGACCTGCCGCACAGACGGATGTAAAGAGACGGGCGAGATCGTGTTTGAGGTCTGTCACTGTTGCGGGGAGCTATTCATTCCCGGCGATGTCCTGGCGGTGTGTACGACTTGTATCGAAAGACATGGCGGAAGCGATGGAACTATTTGAATGAGTCCCGCTTACAGGATGTTCAAAAAGGCCGACGATTTCATCCACCGACCCCGGCGTGCCGAGACACGCCGTGCCGTGCACTCGGCCGCACCGCATTGCAGCTCTGTGTTGAAGGTCCTGAGTCTCCGACTTCGTTGGGAAACAAAGCTGGCGGGTTTTTTCAACGTCCTGGCATAGAGGTGAATTATGCCGCGCTCCCTATGGAAAGGCGCCATCAGTTTCGGCTTGGTGAACATTCCGGTCGTCTTGTACTCGGCGGAGAACCGTAACAGCTTTGACCTCACGATGCTGGATCGCCGCAATATGAAGCCGGTCGGGTTCAAACGGTACAACAAGGAGACTGGAAAGGATGTCCCATGGGATGAGATCGTCAAAGGGTATGAGTATGAGAAAGAGCGATATGTAGTGCTGACCGACGAAGACTTTCGGCGGGCCAATGTCGAGGCCACGCAAACAGTCGATATCCAGCATTTTGTCGATGTCGAGGAAATTGCACCCACCTATTTTGAGACCCCTTACTATCTGGCGCCGGACAAGCGGGGTGAGAAGGGATATGCCTTGCTGCGGGAAACGCTGAAGCAAACGAAGAAGATCGGGATCGCGACCGTGGTCATCCGCACCAGGCAGTATATCGCCGCGCTCATTCCCGATAAGGATGTCATTGTGCTCAACACCTTGCGCTATGCGAATGAATTGAAGTCGAGCAAGGACTTGGACGTCCCATCGGACAAGCTGAAGGCCGTCGGCGTCACGGCTCGGGAGGTGGAGATGGCGACCAAGCTGGTGGAAGAAATGGCCGACTCATGGGACCCGGAGAGGTATCACGATAGCTATCACGAAGATCTCATGCATCTCATTGAAAAACGGATCAAGGCCGGCCAGACGGAAGTCGTGACGGAAACGGAAGAGGAAGAAGAAAAGCCGAAGCAGGCGGAGGTGGTGGACCTCATGGCCCTGCTGAAGCGCAGTGTGCAGGAAAAAGGGCAGACACAAAGGGAATTCTCCGGCGCGAAGCGCGCCGCCGGCCGCCATGAGCGGGCGCCTCGCCGTAAAAGCGCCTAGCTCTATAAAGGAAGCGGATCGAGGAGTTCGATGGGAACGAGAAAGACGGCGTCCCGGTCCATTTCCAAGAGGCGAGGATTGAAGCTCGTCGCCGATGTGGCGGCTTCGGCCAAAACGGCCGGCCTGCGGTACATTTGCGATACGGGCCCCGGTATCCGCCGCGTCAACAAAGGGTCGGGTTTTTCTTACGTCGGACCTGACGGAAAAACGGTGCGGGATACGGCTATGCTGAAACGTATCAGAACCTTGGTCATTCCGCCGGCGTGGCAAGATGTCTGGATCTGCTTGGATCCCGACGGGCATGTACAGGCTGTGGGACGAGACGCCAAGGGACGTAAGCAATACCGCTATCACGCGCGCTGGCGGCAGATGCGGGACGAGACGAAGTATGACCGGCTATTGGCTTTCGGGAGGCTCTTGCCCCGCATCAGACGGCGGGTCGCCAAAGATCTCGCCGCGCCGAATCTATCACGCGATAAGATCCTGGCCACAGTCGTGAGGCTGCTTGAGACGACATTGATCAGAGTGGGGAATGAGGAGTATGCGCGGGCGAACGACTCCTTCGGGCTCACGACGATGCGGGACCGGCACGTGAAGGTGAACGGCGCGACCGTGCGATTCGAATTTCGCGGGAAGAGCGGGATCACTCATGCGGTGGATTTGACGGATCGGCGACTTGCCCGGATCGTGAAGCAGAGTCGCGATCTGCCCGGGTACGAACTGTTCCAGTATATCGACGAACAGGGTGCGCGACGATCGATTGATTCATCGGACGTGAATGCCTATTTGCGACAGGTCGCCGGTGAAGAATTTACCGCCAAGGATTTCAGGACCTGGGCTGGTACGGTGCTGGCCGCCGCCGCCTTGCAGGAGTTCCCGCCATACGAATCGGCGGCGCAAGCCAAGCGCAATGTCGTCGCGGCGGTCGAAGCCGTCGCAAAGCGACTGGGAAATACGAAGGCCATCTGCCGTAAATGCTACATCCATCCTGACATCATCGATGCATACATGGACGGCGCATTGGCCGGACGTCTTCGGCAACGTGTGAGCCGTGTTCAGGCTCACGCAGGCGGACGACTTCCGCTCGAGGAAGCGGCCGTCCTTGCCTGCCTCCAGTCGCGAGTAAGAACCGATAGTCGCCGACCACACCATTCACAAGCCGGGTGAGTCCAATTATTACTTTGGTTAAAGATCCTGAGCAGTAGGATGCGTCGATCGAGTCGTTGAAGCTGTCTGGCGATTTGTTGTGCCGGGTTGGGGACAAACTGTCGGGCCCTGGTACGGTTTCGCTACAGCGTTCTCTCTGCTGCAGTCCATAATCGCTTGGCAACAACGGTTTTGTACGGCCTGTTTCTTGCAGATATTCAGGCCACGGAATGCCAACATGCGCAAATTTCTCGTTCAGGCGATCCTTCTTCTGGCTCTGACGTTTCAGTTATGCAATGAGCCGCAAGCCGCTCAGTCGCTTGGATATCCCTACCGGCAGTTGGAGCAACGCATTCCGATTCTCGGGATCATGATTGAAGAAGACCGGATCGTCGGAACCGTGGCCCACATTACGGTCTCGTTTTCGGAACGGACCGATTCCACCGGCTTGGCGGTGATTTTCCCGCGCAGAGCCGGCAAACTCTCTCCGATGGCCCAAACATCCACCGAGCAGGCCATTTACAGAGCGGCGCGGGCCGCCGGTCTGTCCACCGACTCCTGGACGGTCATGGTTGCCGTGGATCAGCCGAGGATGACCATTCACGGCAACAGCCTCTCAGCAATGGTGGGCCTGACGGTCATTGCGCTAGCCAAAGGACAAACCATTCTGCCCGGTCGTGTCTTGACGGGCGGGATCGCGCCGGACGGGCATATCCTCACGGTCGGCGGCATTCCGTTAAAGGTTGAAGCGGCGGGGCTGGCGCATTTCAAGCGCGTGCTCGTGCCGGAAGAAATCAGCCCCGATGATGGAGATTGGCAGACGCCTTTCCTGATGCAAGTGAGCCCGGTCAGTTCCCTCCAACAGGCCTACCTCGGCCTCACCGGCGAGCCGCTTGTGCCGTAGTATCTTCAGCAGAGGCTCGGTCAGCGGCATGCTAACCGGGATTCAATGCCGTCTCGATCGCAGTTTCCAACTCTCGTAAGTCATATGATCCTGCAATTTGTACCGGATGTTGAAGTACCCGGTGTAATCCCAGCGAATGTGAGTCTCGTATGGTGGCCGCTTGCGATGGTCCGGATAACGCGATGACGGTGCCTCGAAACCCATCTTGACGCAGATTGTGGAGGACCAGCCGACCTGCAGGATTATCGAGATACATATCCAGTATGACGAGTTCCGGCTGAGATTCTTTCAGTTCTGTGGTGACCTCCGTACGATGTGGCGGGACACACACCGGATGTCCTTTCGCCTCTAATAACGTGGCAATCTGTTCTCGGAGGTCGGCTCGATGTGTCAACAACATGATCATGGAAGTGTCTCCTCTACTTGGAACAGTCAAAAAATAGTGTGCCTCCCTTAAGGGACGCTCCGCGCCATTTACCGGCGCGCCTGGCCCGAAGTATTCGAATTGCACAGGCTATGACGGGGATAGACTGATTAAAACGAAGCAGTCAGAACCGATTCAGCGAAGCGTCAGATCGAAATAGTTCATCCACTGCAACACGTATGCGGCCAAGACAGACAAGAACACAACGAACGAAAGGATCGCAACTTTTTTGAAGCGACGCTCATCGCGCTGTCGGGCGTCCAGAAATTCGACAGCCATGGTTCCTCCTAGGGGCTATGAGGTTGAGTATAGATCCATTCAGCCTCTCTCATGGACTTTATGCAAGAGGAAAAATGAACAACTCCAAGTCTCACAGTTGCGGTTCTCCCGAAGATGCGCAAAAGACCTGCGGCGCGCTTGGAAGCGAAGAGAAGGAATCGTTTCAAGTCCTCGCCTTCTTCGACAAATTTTTGAGGTGTTATTGCGGCGTACGTTGTCCAGCCCATCCCATCTTCGAGGCAAATCCTTTTCCGTAGATATCGAACAGCTGAAAGAACTGATAGGCCTTACAATCCGTAAGCACTTCACGAGCCTCGTTCAGGTACCGTTCAAATGAATATTCGAAGTGTACTCCTTGGCCTCCAAAGAGAGTCACTATCCGACGCTCGACGTCAATGGAACTTTCTTGGTGAAAGACATAGCGGTAGTACGGACTTTCCGGTCCCCCGACGTGTTCGAGAAACTGCGCCCAGGTTGGCGGCTTGTTCATTGAAAGCCGCTGTTTAATACTGACGCCCTCGACCGGCCCGAACTTCTCAAAAAAGTCTTTGAACATATTGTCCTGCCATTGGTGTTCATCCGTGATGTGATGGATCGCGTGATCGAACGGCGCGACGGTGTGGGTCTCCCACCTGGAGCCGGGCGCCCAATGAAAAATGACCCCGTCCGTTGGTCCGGTCCATTCCGTTCCCCCGACCTGCTCAACTTGATGTTCAAGAATTTTGTTGGCCCATGTCCAATAAAGAAAATCGTTGAACCGAGAATCATCCGGGGTAAGGGTAAGATCATCCGTCGAGAGAGAGTGGCTCGGGTTATAACTCGTTCGAATATCCTTACAGTGCGCCTGCCAAACCGATTCAGACCAAGCTGCGCTGCTGACTTGAAAGGCGGACGCGATCGGAGGGAAGCCGACAAGGAAGATAAAAATTGAGATCCAAATCATCTTACCTCCTCTAATTGAGAATTGATGTGCGTCTCTGGACGGACCGTAAGGATATGGCAAATACCTTCAAAAAGCGATCAAGTACCAATAGCCCTACCGATACGACATTGTGAGAATATCTGGGCTAAGCATCAGGCGCTCGCCGTGTTGTGCTCCTTCGACCTAACTCATAGCGACGGCTATATAGTGAGCGTTGGCAAATAATCCGTGGAATATTGCATGTATTTGCACTTTGTCTTACGCGAAGTCTCTCACAATTAGATACACCTCGTATCCGATTAGCTACAGTTATGATGGAAGGGGCTTCACTGATTATTTACGTGTGGGGTTCAAGTCTTGCTTTTCCGACAGCATATGAGATCAACGCACTACAGATGCAAAGGCACGGGTGTTGCGTTAGGCCGGTCTGCAAAGGCAAACGAGCGCAGAGCATGAAGTAGTCGTTCCACATAATGCAGGTATTTCACCATTCACAAAGGAGAGGCCCATGCCTACCGGTAAACGTGTCATGATTGAGTTCGATCATTCTCCAGAGCTTCAAGAGGCGGCGGCAAAAACCCGAATGGCCGTCGGATTACCGTCCGAATTGGCTCGGGACATGCGGCTCGATGCCGCGAATACTCCCGCCATACCGGGAATCAAGATTGATGCGTCGTTTGGCGTCGTTCAGATCCCTCGCGAGCCGACGAATCAAGACGATGCGCGTGCCGCATTCGACGCTATGGCGAACGAGCCGGAAAGTAGCTCGTATATGGTTCGGGGGATAATGGACCACGTACCTGAAGAAGGAACCATCCGTACTCCTTCAGGTCGAGCTCGTGTGTATTCGGATCCTCTGATCCAACCATGTTTGATTTGTCCCGGTTCCCCTCCATTAGGCACGGATGCCGATGTGGAAAAGCTGCTGTGCGTGGAAAAGCTCTGGCAGCACCGCATGGACGGCAAAGGCGTCATGGTAGCCGTGGTCGATACAGGGATGAATATTGCCTACCTGAAGAGCAAGGGAAAAATTGCCAACTTTGATGCGGCGAAAAGCTGGGTCCCTCAGCCGGGTCTCATACCAGGGAGCCTCCCCGTCAATCACGGCACCATGTGCGCGTACGACGTCATGATCGCAGCCCCGCATGCCATCCTGCTTGATGTCGCCGTGTTATTGTCGAATCGGACCGGTGGCTCAATCATGGAAGGTTTGCTCAGCGATGCCGTATCGGCCTATACCCATCTGTTTGGGATCATGGCCGCCCCAAAGCGTCCCGGCGATGCCACCTCCATGGTTGTGACGAATAGCTGGGGCATGTTCCATCCCAGCTGGGATTTCCCGGTCGGTCACCCCAGCAACTACTCAGACAATCCGAACCATCCGTTCAATCGCATGGTCGGCAAACTCGAACGAGCGGGCGCCGACATTCTATTCGCCGCGGGAAACTGCGGGAAGGACTGTCCCGACGGGCGGTGTCAAGGCGTGACCGGATCAATTTATGGAGCGAACTCGCATCGCAGTGTGTTGAGCATTGCCGGGGTGGATATTACGAAGACGCGCGTCGGGTATTCAAACAATGGCCCGGGGCGGCTGTATAATAAAAAACCGGACGTGTGCGGCTACACCCACTTTAAGGGCTCCGGCGTGTATCCTGCCGACGGAGGAACCTCGGCTGCTACACCGGTCGTCGCTGGTGTGGTGGCGGCATTGCGCACCCGTATTCCGTTTGATCGGTTCAATCCCCTCTCGAGGCCGTCGGTCATGCGCCGGCTCCTTCGTGTCACGGCGGAGGACCGTGGCGCAGCAGGGTTCGACTATGACTATGGCTATGGCGTGGTGGACAGTTGCAAGTTAGTGACCTTGGGCCGGATTAAAGCGCTTCAGGAGGTCGCGCGAGGAATGGAAGTGGGCGCCGACGGTCGGCATGATCACCAGGCCATGGAACAGGTGAATGCTGAGTTGGAGGAGATTGAAAAAGAGCTTGAACACGTGGACGCATAGCAATCAGACGGAGGAACTTCGCATGAACAGTCGGGGTGGGACGATAGCCACATGTCCCGCCTCGATTGTGCGATCAGGCGATGACAGTTTGGGACGATCTGCCATACAGTTCGCGGCAATGTGTGTCGTGACCGGTTGTCTAGTCGGGCCCTTTCTGAGTCCATCACGTGCGGAAAACTTTGTTCAGGAGGAACGGCTTGTGAAGGAATATGTCGGCATCGTCAAAGAGGGAAAATTTCAGCCGCTGGGGCCGGATGAATCTCGACGGAAACGCCTGACCACCATCCCGGTGTTTGCCACAATGCCCCCCGAGAACGCCGAGATGCGTCTGGAGGAGTATGAAGGGCAAACAGTAGTCGTCGAAGGCCAGGACCAAGGCGAATGGATCTTCTCGGCAAAGGTCAAACCTCATCAGTCCACCGGAGAGCAAGCACCGGGGAATTAGGGAACCATGGCACGTAACGAGCAGGAAATGGAGCGCTATTTCGTCGCGGTGTTTGCTCGCGACGCCGACGCCATGCGGTCGCTGCAACAATTCGAGCTCGATGTCTTTCCGCAGACGGCGAAACGGTCCGACCGAGACAAGGAGTTTCCATTCTCCATCGATGGACTCCTGACCATGGCCGAAATCGAGACGGTCGTGAAAGCGGGTTACCGGGTACATGTGGTGGATGCCGCCGCGAATCGCTCTCGCGGCGCCGAGAGTCCCGCCGAGTTTTCCCAATGGTTGCAGGGGATGCAGAATGAAGTGACCCGGGAGCGGGACGCCGCCAAGAAGACAACCAAGAAGCCCGGGCGTCACAAATAGTTCGTGCAGTGCGGCAGCTGCTATTTTCGTACGTGAAAGACATGAGGTCGATCCATGCCCTATCTGTCAGTCGGGGCCATTTCGGCTGCGCTCGATCACATCGCCGGCACCTATCCGGCCATCACTCAGATCATTGCCTTGCCTGAGCCCTCGGTCGAAGGTCGGCCGATCAGGGCCTTGAAGGTCGCGCACGGAGCCGGCTCCAATCGCACCGGTGTGCTGTTTCTGGGCGGCACCCATGCGCGCGAGCTCGTGAATCCTGAGACGGTGCTGAGTTTTACGCTGCGGCTCTGCGACGCCTACACCAATAATACCGGCCTGACCTTCGGGCCCAAGGTCTTCGAGCCTTCCGCCATCCAAACCGTGGTCAGTGGCCTCGACATCTTCATGTTGCCTCTTGTCAATCCCGACGGCCGCCATTTCTGCCTGATGCCCGGCGGCGACCCGTGGTGGCGCAAGAACCGTTCGAATCATCCCGGCTTCGCATGCCGCGGTGTTGATCTCAACCGCAACTATGACTTTCTCTGGTCGAGCGGTATCGGCACGAGCAGTAATGCCTGTACCGACGTCTTCA
Source organism: Nitrospira sp. Nam80 (assembly GCF_965152575.1). Taxonomy (NCBI): domain Bacteria; kingdom Pseudomonadati; phylum Nitrospirota; class Nitrospiria; order Nitrospirales; family Nitrospiraceae; genus Nitrospira; species Nitrospira sp. Nam80. The sequence continues at coordinate 2,964,929 of NZ_OZ224216.1, read as the reverse complement.
AGGGCCCGGGCGCGTTTTCGGAGCCGGAAACACGCAACGTGCGTTGGATGATCGATAATTTTAGCAACATAGCCTGTTTGATCGACATCCACTCCTACAGCGAGCTGGTCCTGTATCCCTGGGGCGACGACGAGAACCAGACCACGGATCCCAACCAGAATTTCCTGAATCCGGCGTTCGATGGTCAGCGCGGAATCGCGGGCAGCGGCTATAAGGAATACATTCCGGCCGGTGATCTGCATGATCACGTCATCATGGCCGAGCGGATTCGCGATGCCATCGCGGGCGTCCGCGGACGCGTCTACACCGCGCAGCAAGGAATCGCCCTCTATCCCACAAGCGCCACGACGCATGACTACGCCTATGCGCGCCACTTCGTCGATACGGGGCGGCGCCGCATCCTCGGCTTCACGCTGGAGACCGCCAGGGAGTTTCAACCGTCCGACACAGAGAAGAACAATGTGATCACGGAAGTCTCGGCCGGCCTCATGGAATGCCTGCTCGAGACGCTCTGTCCGGCCGACGCCATACAGGCGCTCATCGATGCACTCTTTCCGTTGCGCGCGATGCGAAAGTTCCGGGACCAGTACATGCTGAAACCGGCCGCGGGAGTTCGGTACGAAGGGATGCTCCGCGCGCATTCCCCGGAGCTGGTCGGGTTGGTCATCAATAACAAGGCGGCACGGGAGGCCGGAGCCGCGCTCTTGCGTATTGCCGGCCGTTTCTTCTCGAAGCACGATGAGGTTCTGCCACGAAAGGTTACGAAGAGGGATCTCGACGAGACCGACGAGGCCCTTGCGGTCGTGCGAAAGCTTGCCAGCCAGAAACTCAGGGCCGCCATCGATACCGTTCGCGCGGACATCAAACGGGTACAAGGCAGGCCGCTGACAGCCGTCTTTAAGGCACTGGACGCGCCTCCGGCCGGCGTGAAGACCAAGAAAACCAAGCGGGCCAAGAAAAGCAAGAGGACCAAGAAGACCGACATGAGGCGGTAAAGAGGCCGGCCAAGTGCACGGTACCCGCACACCGTAAAAAATGGCGGACGAGAGGACGTTCGTTAGCGAGGGCTATGGCGTTGTGAGAGTTGTGGAGCTGCCGTTATGGAAAGCCGTTTGTTTATCTTTGGACTACATTGTATGTATCTCCGGATGGTATGCACCTCCGGATGGCGGCTTGCAGAATTGTCTCTTCAAGAGTGATACTGCGCGACGATGGCTCGAAGAGTTATACAGGAGAGTTGCTCGGGCTGATCCGTTATCGAACTGAACCGCGGTGTGCGATCGTTTTTCATTCCTGCGACTTCGCCAACGCCTTGACCGCCTGCCATTCCGGCATTCGCTGCTCGTCCGTTTCGATGCACTTGGTCCAAGGATGAGCGAGGGCGCCGACACCGGCCCCGAGCATGGCGGTCGCCGCCGCCGGGACAAAGAGCGGCACCCCAATGATGTAGCCTGTCCACATCAAAACCGGATTATCCCGTTGCTCGCCGATCTGCACGAGGCGTTCGGCCGGGTACAGAGGGAATGTGCCCTTCTCAGATCCGAGGCTGGCACTTTCCTGGATTGTCCGACAGCGGGCATCACTCACCGCTGGTAAGAACACAAGGGAAAGCATAAGCAGGACAACAACGATCCTCATCTTCAACCTCTCGAGGGGTTACGCCGAGCATGTCACGCCGATTCACATCTTAGCACTCCCAATCTCGCGCTTCCTTGCCGCTAAATCAAGAGCAAACAGATGCCCAAACGGCGTGATTCATCCGCCGCCGTTGCTGCCGGGAGCGCAGCACAACAAGTGCCGTGGCAAGTATGAATTGCACAGCGTGTCATGTTAATGGGGACGACGCCGCGGCTCCTAAACCAGAGCGCATTTTTTGGTGACTCACGCTGTATCCAAAATGATAAAGAATGTATCGGTTTTGATACTGGACGGTGAACGCTGGTCACGCTATTTAGACCTGTACGAGGCAACTTAGAGAACAGGCAGGTTTTGGTCCAGCATCTCAATCATGCAGAATTGCAACAGATACGTTTGCATGGATTTTCAATTCCCTAACATATATTGGCCGCGGGACTCTAACGGTATGTGCCTTGCAGGCCTATCATCAACTACGGAGGCTGCTGAGAAGCAGTATACGCATGCGAATGCTGATCGCTGTCATGCTGTGTTGCGCTATTGTTAATTTAGCTATGAGCGCGGATGAAAGAAATGTTTTCATTACTCCAAACGGAGAGTTAAGCGGATCACTGGAGTTAAAGGACGGACAGGAAGGCTTTGCAGGAATTACCGGGACCATCTGGAAAATAGCACGTGAAGGAAATGTCGAGCGTTATCGTTTTGTTAACGAACGAACCGATGATCCGTACCCGATGAGAAGACTCAACGCGGACGAAATTGCATCCCTTGGACATCTTCTCGCACGCGAAGACTTTCTGGGACTCCCTGCCGACATAAAGAACCAGGTACACATCAATCCGCGCCGGGTCAGCATCACGTTTGGTAATAAGACCTCGACGTTAATGCTCGAGCCGGGACAAAGCCTGGAAGACGCTGCCGGTCAGGATGACCCGTCTAGCGCTAAAACAAAGCTCCTCAAAATAGCGCTTGGAATATTGGCACTCGTGCACGCTCGAAATTAGGTTCTACGGTTTCTTTAAATTGCTGAAGCTGTCGAAGAGGAGTTATGAGATGAATAGGAAACTACTCATAAGTACGGTCGCGTTGGTACAAGTATCGTTCGCTCCGGTTGTGTTCATCGACACATCGCTATCAGAAGTTCCACAGACCCCGCTTGCCGGGGCACCCGCCTCAGAACAAGGCTATCCAAACGGCGGAAGGTTGCAGTCCAAATATGAATCCATCAGTGGCGGTGTAGAGCTACCCGGGGCACGTCGCGGTATGAGGGGGACGGCCTTAGGTTTCGCCGCGGCAGCAGAAATTCAATCAAGGCTTCCCGAAGGTTTCACATTAAAGGAGGGCGCCGCCAGCCGGGTCATGCATGACATGCCCGGGGCATTGGATCCAAATCGCAAGTCACGACGCGGAACAGAGACTGAGGAGGAACCAGCTTCCACAGAGAAATCCATCATCCTCTATCCCCTCGCGTATAAAGGCGTCGCTCTATCTAAAGGTGCCGACTACTTAGCCATCGTAAGCAATGATGGGCGCCTTTTGGCAACACGAGAGAGGAATGTGCCGGCAAAAGTTGATGCAACCGAACCGACTGTGCCGGCGAAAAAGGCCATTGAGGTTGCCAAGCAGGACGCGTCACTCGAGGATGCTAAGGTGAATGATCCCAAACTGGAGATTTGGGTTGATGACCGGCAAATGGGCCACCTGACATGGACCTTCATTGTCGAATCAGGGTCTTTAACCAATCCACGTGGTTGGCGTTACTGGGTCGGGGCTGTCGGCGAGCCGAAGGTACTTAATAAAGAAAATACGATTTATCATACGCATTTCGGCACCGGGTCCGGCACGCTGTGGCCAAATTCGTCGCTTCAAACGACGGCAAATCGTCCACTGGGTGATCTTGAGCTGGCCCGCACCGGCGGAGGCGGTGGCACCCAGATTACGGCGGAAGACGGCCGATATGGGTTCCCAAGCGGTACGGGGAACGCAACGATCACCGCAAACTTAAGCGGTCCTAATGCTGTTATCCAGAATATGGCCGGTACCGTGATGAACACGACGCAGAACGGAACCCCGGTCAGCCCTATTGACTTGAATTTCGGTGCATCAAGCGAGTTTGAGTTTTCACAGGTCACAGCTTTTTACTGGACGAATGCGGCGCATCGTCTTGCGGACAGCATTCTAGCTCCGGGAGAGTTGGCAGCTCTACCAACGCGCGTAAATATTAATGCTTCGTGCAACGCATTCTATGATTTTTCTTCGATTAATTTCTTTCGAGCCGGTGGTGGGTGCCCAAATACGGCTTATGCGGATGTTGTGCTTCATGAGTATGGTCATGGAATTGATCACCAGAAAGGCGGCATCCTTGACGGAGGATACAGCGAAGGTTATGGAGATGCGATGGCCATACTTGGAACAAGGCAGTCTTGCCTTGGGCGGGATTTCTTTGGAGCGGGGACATGTCTTCGCCCAGCGACCGATCTTATACTGTGGCCCCCATCGTCCGGAGAGGGAGTCCATCAAATCGGTCGAAGATACGCCGGCTTTACCTGGGAACTCGTCCAGCAGCTTAAGAAAACGTTCTCTGAAGATGGAGCCTTCCATATAGCTGGGCAATTAATAATAGCGGCGGCGGCGGCGAATCCTTCTCACATTCCGGATGCCGTATACTTGAGTTTCCTGGCAGACGACACCGATGGAAATTTGGGTACATGTTCGTCTCATCAGAAGGAGCTACAAGCCGCAGCCGACTCTCGAAAGATTCCGCGCCCGTCTGACTGTGCTGCAGCTGCGATCCTCGGTGTTCCCGGGTCATCAGCCCAGTTTCCATGGACGCCGGCAAAGCACGTCAACGCAAACAGCAACATTCTAGAGGTGAAACTTCGCCTCGATCAACCAATGGAAATCCATATCTCAGCTAATTCTAGTGTGCGAAGCCTCCAAGCTGTACCACTTACATTCACGACCGGCTTCTACAATCAAGTCGCTCCGAATGTGATGTGGACCGACTCCCTGCGACGAGTGACCGTTCAGCATGCGCAACAGTGGGTGAATTTTGGATCCATGTTCGCGATCAAACTTCCGGCCGGCGACCACACCTTTTACTGGAAGATATGGGTCAGTGGTGGCGCCCTGGAGTTTAGTTCTGGAACGATACTGGTCGAAGCGTTCATTCCGTCCGGAACCGGCCTGCGCGTTGCATCCCTCGCTGAAGCTGCAGTTTCAGCGATGGAGCCGAAGATGCAAGATTTGCATGACGAAAGCGGCCAAGCTATTACTCGCATTGAGGAATGAGCACGAAAGCCGTCCGGTGTGTGGAACATATTATCGGCTGGGTGTAGTCGGAAATTTCACCCAGTGGTTCATCGCAGAGACAACCATTGGAGATAGGTTCTAGTATTTCCGCTCAGGCATGGTATCACTTGCCCCCGGATACTCTATCGCGGGTCCCTCGAACACGGAAGACGCGGGACCGGCTGCCGATAAGGACACGCCGCCCGTCGCATAGGCCAGCGTCACCTCGGCGATTTTATAATCATACTGAGCGTCGGCCAGCCGGGTCTGGGCGGCGGTGACCGCGACTTCGGATTGCGTAACCTCCACCACCGAGCCGAGGCCGAGCTTGTAACGCTGCTTGGCGAGCTGCAGGGCTTCCTGCGCGGTCTTCACCTGTTCCTCGGCCAGTTTGATCTGTTGAGCAAACGTCACTGTGTCGAGATAGGCGGTGGTGACTTGTTGAGTCAACGCTTGTTCCACATTCACCGTCGCGGCGTCGGCCGCGTCTTTTTGCGCTCTGGCTTCCGACACTTGGTTTTCGATCAGGAATCCCGTGAAGAGCGGCATAGAGACCAATGCGCCGGCCGTCCACCAGCCGCCGGTCTGCTGATTCTGGCGCGGATCAAACGGGTCATAGGTTCCGCCGCTGGCGATGGCTGACACGGTCGGAAGGAATTGCCGCTTGGCCGCGCGCATACGGGCGTCGGCCGACGCCGTCTGTTCCTTCGCTCGTTTCAGTTCAGGATGAGACAGGCTGTCGTTGATCAAATCGTTCAACGCTTTCGTGCTCCGCACATCCGTCGACACATCCTCCAGCACGTATTCGTTGGATCCGGCGAACCCGATGGCACGATTCAAATCGGCGAAGCTGGCCCTGAGATCGTTGCGGCTCTTCACCAGGAGAGATTCGGCGTTGACCAGCTCCACATGCACCAGGTCGAAGTCCAATTTCGACTTGAGCTGTTGCCGGTGCAAGGCTTCAATCTGCGTGGCGATCACGCCTCGTTCCCGCACCGTCTCTTCAGCGATCTGAACCAGCCGGCGCCGCTTTAAACTGTTGAGGTAGCTGCGCTGCACATTCATCGTCACGAAGGCGCGGCGCGCATTGATATCTTCATGTTGCGCCCGCTGAGCCAATTGATTCGATTCCACCAGATTCTGCGTATAGCCGAAATCGTAGATCCGCTGGTTGGCGATGAGGCCGCCTGCAAACGCCGTCTGATTCTCTTGAAGGAGTCCTCCTCCGATCATAAATCTCGGATTGGACCGCCCGGCTCCGGCCACCGTATTGGCATTGGCATAGACCTGCGGATAGTACAGGGAACGGGCCTGCTCCGTCCTTGCCTCGGAAGCTTTCAAGTTGGCGGACGCTTCCTGCAAAAGGGGATGATTCGTCAGCGCCAATTCAAGGGCATGTTGCAGGCCGAGAAATCGCCCTCGTCCGGATTGGTCGGCCTTTGTGGAGGATTGGGCGTTCAGATGGGCGGGCAAGAGAAACAAGAGGAACAACAACACGGAGGCGCAATGAACAGGTGACCGTAACAGAGATCGTTCCATAGACATCTCCTCTTCGTGGGCGGTGGTTGGTGGTTATCGTGATGAAGTCGGGGCCGGGGGAGGAAGCGCCGCGGAGCGCCGTTCAAATTTCTGTTGTCCGGGTTTCGCGTCGGGAAGGCGAAAGGGCGATGCCAGTACCGGCACCCCATCGAGCAGCTTCTGTTTGCCGACCACGACCACATCTTCCCCCCCGGATAATCCGGACGTGACCTCAACCCAGCGGCCGTCGGTGATGCCTGTGCGGATCGGGATCGCTTTGGCCCGCCCCTGCTCGATGACGAACACCGATTGCCCCGATGCGCTTCCGTTGACGGCCTGGGGTGGCAGCACCAGAGCCTGCGGAATTTCACGAAGCCCGAGCGCGACTTCCGCGAATGTGCCGGGACGAAGCACATGATCGGGATTAGGCAGATCGATCTCGACCAAGAGACTTCGCGTCGAAGGATCCAGGGCCAAGGTGGTCCGCGTGACCGTACCGGTGAAAGTACGGCCGGCCGGCTCCTTCAGGATAAGAGACGCCTTCGTCCGGCCGGGGACGATCCAGCTACTGTCGTCTTGCGGGACGTTGGTATAGACACGAACCGTGTTGAGATCCATGATGGTAAACAATGGAATGGCCCCCGTGGCCGACGCGGTGGCGACTTGGATCAGCGCACCGGGGTCGGCGAAGCGCGCGGTGATCGTCCCGTCGTACGGAGCGCGGACTTTTGTGTAGGCCCGCAGCACTTCCCGTTGCTCCATCGAGTGCTGGGCTCCCTGGGAGGCGGCTTCGGCTACGTCCACATCCTGCTTGGCGATGACATCCGGCGAGTCTTTCCAGACCTTCGCTAGCCGCTCGTACGTGAGCTTCTTGATTTTGTAATCCGAAACCGCCTGATGGTACTGCTCTTCCACTTCCGGTGCGTCGATGATCGCCAAGACTTGGCCTTTCTTGACCAGGTCGCCTTTGTCCGGGCCGATCCACTTCAAATAGCCCGAGACTTTGGCGTACAGAGTAGTTTGATAGAGCGGGGCGATGTTTGCGGGAAGCGTGATGGTGTAGACCAAATCCCGGCGTATTGGTTTGGCGATCTGCACATCGATCGGTCGGTTTTCATTTGGCGGGGATTGGGCGGCGCCGGAAGACGACTCCGGATGAGTGACCGGCGGGGGTGAGGAGATGCCGTTGTCCGGGCCATGGAAGTGAAGATATGCGGCGATGGCGATCAGGATCAGCATTCCGCCCACCAAAAAGGTGCTCCACCGCCGGTAGGCCGGGAGCGTCTCCTTTTGCTTATCGGCTTCATTCATCTAAGGCTTCTCCGCTATGGCCGTGGGTGTCGAGGAAAGTTTGTGATGAGTATGGCGCCCGAGGACCAGACTATGGATGACGGGAACCACGAGTAATGTCATGACCGTGCTGACCGCCAGGCCTCCGACGACCGCCCGGGCCAACGGAACCATCGTCTCGTTCCCTTCACCGAAGCCGAGAGCGAGCGGAAATAGTCCAAGGATCGTTGCCAGCGCCGTCATGAGAATCGGTCGGATGCGGCGTCTTCCAGCCTCCAACACGGCCGTTTCAACGGTCGCTCCGGCCCGTACCATGCGGTGCGCAAAGTCCACCAATAAGATGCTGTTCGACACGACGATGCCCATCATCATCAATGTGCCGATCATGGATTCGACGTTCACCGATGTGTTGGTGAGGTACAGGGTCAGCACGGTCCCGATCAATCCGAGAGGAACCGCCAGAAGGATGATCAAGGGATCGATCAGCGATCGGAAGAGTCCCACCATGACGAGATAGATCAAAAGCACGGCCAGCGGCAAGGCCAAGACGAAGTTGTCGATCGCAGCCCGCATGTTCGCGACTTCTCCGCGCAGGTCAATCGTCACGTCCTTGGGCAACGAGATGCCGGCGAGCACCGCCTCAATGTCGCGCGCGACTTTTCCGAGATCGTTCCCGACCGGCGTCACCAGCACATCGACCAGTCGCGAGAGATCATAATGGTCCACCGAATCCGGACCGGTCTTGAACTTGAGAGAAGCGACGTCGCGAAGCAAGACGGGCGGGCCGCGACGCTCATCGCCGCCCGCGTAGAAGCCGTTCGACATATCCAGCGCGCGGCCGGCAAACGGCGTGTTCTGAAGCGCCAGTATGGATCCGCCCGCCCCGGCCGGCGTCAGGCTTGCGGTCGGCAACAGAGGAGTTCTTGCTCCGATAATCGGAATATTCAAGAGATCTTCGGTGCTGGTGAGCGACTGCTCAGGGTACTGCGCCAGCAGATAGTAGCCGTTCGCGGTCTTCGGATCGAGCCAATAGTTCGGCGACAGGGCGATGTTGGAGCTGATGCCCGTAATAACATCGACGATGACGCGGTCCTGTGTCAGCCCGTAGTACGCGGCTTTGGTCCGGTCCACATCGATGTGCAGTTCCGGATAGGCCTTTCCTTGCTTGATGCGGACATCCGCAGTATTCGGAATCCCTGCCACCTTCTGTTGAATCTCTTCCGCCACCGGACGGAGGACATTGAGCTGCGGCCCCCGCACCTGGATATCGATTGGGGCGCGAAGACCGAAATTCAGCACATCGCTGATGATTCCGCCCGTCTGAAATGCCACGTCGATGCCAGGCAATTCGGCTTTGAGTCTATCGCGCAGTCGGCCGATGTATTCAGCGGTGGAAGTCTCATGTCCCGTGACCAAATTGACCAGCACAAACGCCGTATGGTTTCCCGTGTTGGGTGCGAAGCGGGCCGCGTCCCCATAGTAGAAGCCGGTATTGGAAATCACCTGCTCGAGTTCCTGATCGGGGATGGTGTTCTGGACCAGTTGCTCGATCTGCGCCACGATGGCGGTGGTCTTCTCGATTCTGGTTCCCTCGGGCGCCGTTACCAGCATGGTGAAATTGCCGGCGTCAATCTTGGGAAAAAACTCGGTCGGGAGTCGTGGAAGGAGCAGAAAGCCGGTCCCGAGCAGCGCAACGAGCGCTACTACCATCACCAGCCCCTTAAACCGCAGACCGGCCCGCAGGAGTTGCTCGTAGCCGGCAAGCACGTAACGGAACCATCCTGCGTTTACTGCGCCCTCTGTGTCGGCGCCGTGGCCGCCTTGATAGAGGCGAGCGAGAATCACCGGCGTTACCGTCATGGAGACCGCATAGTCCGCCAGCATGGCAAAGGCGACGGTCAAGGCCAACGGCACGAAGAGATACTTGATAATGCCGCTGAAGAACACGATCGGCAGATAGACGATCAAAATACAAATCGTGGCTACCAGGATCGGCACGGTCAATTCGGTCGCGCTGTCTTCGGCGGCTGATCGCCCGTCCTTCCCCATTTCCAGATGGCGATGAAGATTCTCCTGCACCACGATGTTGTTGTCGAGCAAGGTCCCGATTACGAGCGCCAGACCGCCGAGGGTCATGATGTTGACCGTTTGGCCGTTTAAGTAGAGCGCGACCAGCGCCGCCGTCAATGACAGTGGAATGGCCAGGCCGACGACCAACGCCGCCTTCACACTGCGAAGGAACAAGAAAATCATCAAACCGGCAAGTCCGGCGCCCAACAGCCCTTCCTTTTGCAAATTGGCGATGGCTTGCCGAATGTAGAGCGATTGATCGTAGATGTATTTCACCGCCGTTCCGGCGGGAATTTCCGTCAGGCTCGGGAGACGCGCTTTGATCCCGTCCGCCACTTCCAATGTGTTCGCGCCTTCCTGGCGGGTGATCGGAATGTAGGTCGATTCCCGGCCGTTTACGCGCACGACCGAGGTTTGAATGGCCGCCGAGTCCGCCGCGGTGCCGATATCTCGGACGAAGACCGGCGTACCGTTCACGATCTTGATCGGGATGTCATTGATTTTGTCCACTACGTCGATGAGGCTGTTGGAATAGACGTAGTAGTCGAGATCGCCGATTTTGATATCGCCCGACGGGATGATGACGCTTTGCGAGTTAATGGCCTTGACGACCTCGGAAGGAGAAACGCCTCGCGCCAGCATTTGTTGTTGGTCAAGGAAGACGGTAATTTGGCGCACTTGCCCGCCCAAAGGCGAGCCGAACGCGATGCCGGGCACGCTTGCAATCTGATTGCGGACCGTAAAGTAGGCCAGGTCGCGCATCTGTTTGGCGGTCAGACGGTCGCTGCTCACCGAGAGCAGGCCGATGGGAAGACTGGAGGCCCCGAATTTGAAGACCGACGGAGGGAACACGCCGGGAGGGAGAAGTCTGATCACGTTGTAGGCGAGGCTCGTGATCTCAGCCTGCGCCGCATCGATGCCGTACTCCGGCTGAAAAAAGACCTTGATATAACTCATCCCCGCCAGAGACTGCGATTCAATGTGCTCGATATAGCTGGCTTCAATCAATCGTTGTTCGAGCTTCAGGGTGATGGCCCCTTCCATCTCAGCCGGACTCAAGCCGCGATAGAAGGTCGTCACGAGGATGGTCGGGAGCTTGATTTCGGGGAAGATGTCCACCCGCATCTTTTTATAGGATACGGTTCCGAGCACGAGTGCGATCATGCAGAGGGCGAAGAGGGCATAGGGATTCTTCAGGGCGGCGCGAGTCAGCATTGGGGTGGAGGCGATACGAGAGGCATCACTGTAAGGAAATCCCTAGGGCTTAGATTAACCCAAACACACCAAGAAGGCCATGAAATCTCCGTGAGGTCCGGGACCAGCGAACGATCTGCTGCACAACTATTCTTCAACAGCGCGGTAGATAGCGGCGTGGCGTTACAGGTTCGTTAACTGCGCCGGATGCCCGCGTTAATTTCTGGCAGCACGCATACTCACCTGCATACAAAACATGTGCAAAAGTGTCGATGGCACTATATCTGAGACCTGATTCGAGCGTCAATAATAGATAAATAATATATAACTATGCTAGCATCCGCCTCATCGAGTGAGGGACTGCTGAGACGCCCAAGTAAACCACGTCCCGTATCAAAGTAGTCTGACCTTTATCTTTGACCGATGCAAGGAGGTTCCTTCTATGCTCCGGATGGTAGGTACAATCGCGGGGTTCATCGCCTGGATAGGTCTGTCCGGCGCACCGGCGCATGCCGGCCAGGTGCAGGTTGCAGTCGCGGCGAACTTCGTCCCGCCTTTTAAGGAGATCGCGGTGGAATTTCAGAAAGCGACGGGTCATACGGCGCAACTCAGTGCCGGCTCCAGCGGGAAATTTTACGCGCAGATCAAGAACGGCGCTCCCTTCGAAGTCTTTTTTTCCGCTGATGACGAGCGGCCGAAGCTGCTCGAGGAAGAAGGGCTCGGCGTGAAGGGCAGCCGATTCACCTATGCCGTCGGCCGGCTGGTGTTGTGGAGCCCGAACCCGGAGTTGGTGAAGGGAGAGGAGACATTGCGGTCCGAAACTTTCAGGCACCTCGCCATGGCGAATCCCAAGACCGCGCCCTACGGCACCGCCGCCATGCAGGCCATGATGAAACTCAACGTCTGGGATCGGCTGCAGCCGAAAATTGTGCAGGGCGAAAACCTCGGCCAGACCAGCGGGTTTATTGATTCGGGCAATGCGGAACTCGGCTTTCTGGCCCTGTCTCAGGTGCTCGATCCCGCGTTGAAGGGAAGAGGGAGCCGGTGGGATGTCCCAACGTCTCTCCATGAACCCATCGCGCAGGACGTGGTGTTGCTGACAAAAGGACAGAATAATCCTGCCGCCAAAGCTTTGGTGGAATTCATGCGCGGCCCCCAAGGGCTTCAGATTATTGAGCGGTACGGGTATGATGTGAAAAAATGAAGGCAGGGAGGCGCCCGATATCATGCTGAGTGATCTGGATTGGAGCGCCCTCTGGGTGACCCTGCGTTTGTCCGGCGCCACGGTGCTGGTGCTGCTTATTGTCGGCACGCCCCTCGCCTGGTGGCTGGCCCATACGCGATCGCGCTTCCGGGTGGTTGTGGAAGCCTTAGTCGCCCTCCCGATCGTGTTGCCTCCGACCGTTCTTGGTTTTTATATATTGGTCGCGTTGGGACCTTATGGCCCCATCGGACATTTCACCGGCCTGACCTTGGCGTTCACCTTTTGGGGGCTGGTGATCGGATCGGCCTTTTATTCGATGCCGTTTGTCATCCAGCCGTTGCATGCGGCCTTCGAAGCGGTCGGCAAGGCGCCGCTGGAAGCCGCATGGTCCCTGCGGGCATCCCGCTTCGACGCGTTTTTGACGGTCGCGTCTCCCATGGCGATTCGCGGGTATGTGTCCGGCATCGTCTTGGGCTTTGCCCATACCATGGGCGAATTCGGCGTGGTGCTCATGGTCGGCGGGTCGATTCCGGGAAAAACACGCGTCCTTTCGACCACGGTATTCGATCACGTGGAAGTGATGGAGTACACGCAGGCGCATATCATCTCGGCCGCCATGTTGCTCTTTTCCTTTCTGGTTCTGCTCGGTGTGTACATCGTGAACCGCAAATTTCCTCTCCACGTGTCATGAGCCGGCTCATCGGACGGTTCGACGTCTCGTACCCGAACTTCCATCTCCACGTCGAGTTCGATGTGCCGGCGGCCGGCATCACCGCCGTGTTCGGGCAATCAGGCTCCGGAAAAACCACGCTCCTTCGTTGTCTCGCCGGACTCGAGCGATCACCGACCGGTTTCATGCAGGTCGGTGACGACGTGTGGCAGGATGAGAGCCGCAACTTGTACGAACCGATCTCCAGCCGCCCCATCGGGTATGTTTTTCAAGAGCCAAGATTGTTTCCGCACCTCAGCGTCCGATCAAATCTCGTCTATGGGTTCAACCGCACACCGGTCGGCGAACGGCGGCTGTCGGTCGATCAGGTGGTCGAGGTCTTGGGCATTGCGGCCCTGCTGGATCGGCGTCCCCATAAACTGTCCGGCGGCGAGCAACAGCGAGTCGCGATCGGCCGTGCTTTGTTGACCAGCCCCAAGCTGTTGCTCCTTGATGAGCCGCTCTCGTCGCTGGACAGTCAGCGCAAGCGGGAAATCATGCCGTTCATTCAACGGCTGTATAAGGAACTAAAGATTCCCATCCTCTATGTCACCCATTCCCTCCATGAAATTCTTCAGCTTGCACAAATCGTGGTGCTGTTGCGGAACGGCAAGGGCATCGCGACTGGGCCTCTGAACGAGGTCTTTTCGCGTCTGGATTTACATCGATACCTGGGGCCGCATTTAATCGGTTCGGTCATCGACACGGCTGTGGCCGGTCATGAGCGGGAGTTCGGCCTGACTCGTCTCGAATTCAACCGGCAGTCCCTCTACGTACCGCTTCAATCACTGAATATCGGCGATCCCTTGCGGGTTCATATATTATCCAGCGATGTCAGTCTGTCGGTCGGACAGGCCGGGCATCAGACCAGCGCGTTGAATGTCCTTCCAGCCACCGTGGTGGAGATCCAGGAAGTGGACCAATCGACGGTGGATATCCGGTTGGATATCGGCTGTCCCTTGGTTGCAAGCATCACGAGAAAGTCAGTGGCCGGCTTGGGCCTCAAGCCGGGACAACAGGTCTATGCGCACATCAAATCCGTAGCGCTCGCCGAGGACGTGGCGGAATAGAGATGGGGCGAATAGCAGCATGAGAGCCTTCCTCCTCGCCGCTCCGATTGCGGTCTTGGGAGGACTGATTGGTCTAGGCGGGGCGGAATTTCGACTGCCGGTTCTGATGCGGGTGTTCGGGTATCCGGCGAAGCGCGCGGTGCCGATCAATCTCGCGATCAGTTTGGTAACCGTCGTCTCTGCCTCTGCGACCCGTGTGACGACCGCTGGGGAGCCGGTCCTTGCTCTGCTTCCTATCCTGGTTCTCTTCGCCGTCGCTTCGATGATCGGCGCCTATATCGGCACGGGCTATCTCCTTCGATTACATGATTCCCATTTTGAAAAGGTCGTCGCGGTGCTTCTTATCCTGATCGGCGGCCTGCTCATTGCGGAGTCGCTCTTTGACTTTGCGACCCATCGTGTGGCGGAAGGAATACTTGCGAATGCCGCCTTAGCTGTCGGATTCGGGCTGATCATCGGAATCATCAGCTCGCTCCTCGGCGTCGCGGGAGGCGAATTGATTATCCCGGCGCTGATTCTCGTCTTCGGCCTGGGAATCAAGGAAGCGGGTACCGCCAGTCTTCTCATTAGCTCAGTAACAATCTTTGTCGGATTATTCCGGTATTGGAAGCAGGGACGCTACCATGACAACGATGTGATGGAGATGGTGATTCCGATGGGAATCGGGTCGGTCATCGGCTCTATTGCCGGCGCCGCCATGATCGGCATTGTCTCAGCCTCACTGCTAAAAACCCTTCTGGGCTGTATCCTGATCCTGTCCTCGCTAAACATCTTTTCGGCAGCAAGCGAGCCGTCTCCGAAGAACATGGAACCGTCCGGTCCCGCTATATCCCGTCGCTGACCATTCTGTGATTCAGCATAGAGACAGTTCGCATATCGCAATGGATTTCTGCGAACAAACTGTATCTTTCCAGATACGGTAGTGCATTCGATTAGATACATCTTCGTTCGGCCTCAACGCAGACTCCAACACATGCGCCTCTCTCTCCTAGGGGCAGTCCATTTCCCACGCATTCTGTTTCTTCTGTGTGCGGCTCAAACATTGCTTACACGACTTCACTGAGGCGAGTTCGTTCATTGCGAACACAATAAATGCTTGCATTTGGTACCGCGGCGCCCGACTGCCCGTTCAACTGCTGAACCATGCGTGCCGTGCGAAGAACATTAATCGCCATCCTCTGTATGCCCGGCGTGCTCGTGGCACTGTCTTCAGTTCCAGTGAGGTCTCAGACCTCTTCCTCATCGGTCTCACAGGAACTCGAACTTTTGAAAGAAGAAGAAACAGTCAGCATCGCCGTCCGCCACGAACAGCCGATTTCACAGGCTCCGTCAAACGTCTATGTGATCACCGACGAGGATATCCGACAGTCCGGGGCAACCGACCTACCAACGGTGCTTAGGCGGATTCCGGGTATCGATGTCATGCAGATGACGGGAGCCGACTTCAATGTCAGCGTGCGTGGCGACAATCAGCTTTTTGCCAACAAATTGCTCGTTATGGTCGACGGCCGGTCTATTTATATCGACGGACAGGGACTCGTGTTTTGGAAATCCATCCCTGTGACCTTGCCCGAAATCAAGCGGATCGAAGTGCTGAAAGGTCCTGCATCTGTCGTCTATGGGTTCAATGCATTTGATGGAGTCGTCAACATTATTACTAAATCTGCTCAGGAGATGAGGGGTACGACCATGCAATTCGGCGGCGGAGAGTTCGGCACCATTTCCAGTGCTGCCGTTCATGCGGGATCTGCCGGCAAATTCGACTATCGTTTATCGCTGGGCCGCGATCAAAACCAACAGTGGCGGGATCAAGATGCACTCGCGTATCGTTCACATAAACTCAACATACAGACACAGTATACCTTCTCGCCGGACTCGGCTCTTCAGGTCGCGGGAGGATTCATCGATACGAACCGTTTCGATGGTCCTGTGTCGAACGTCCAGATTCCCCAGACGCAGTTTAATCAGGGGTATGGAGATGTCCAGTATCAATATCGGAGCTTGGTGCTTCGAGGATGGTGGCAAGGGAATGATATTCCGGTCGAATCATCCACCTATCCGCTTCTCGCGCCCTTCCTTCGGCAAACGAACGCCCAGGGCGGCAATGATCTCTCGTTTTCGACGAATACCTACAATATCGAGGCGCAACATGGATTCGATATTGGACGAGCTAACCGGCTCACCTATGGGGTGAACTATCGCTATAATACGGTTGATGGCAGAGCCGTGTCTCAACGGGGACGAGAAGATCGTCTAGGATTCTATGTTCAAGATGAATGGAAGTTTCTTCCATCTCTCACCGCGGTGGCCGGAGTACGGTATGATCTGCATACCAGAATCAAAGGAACATGGAGTCCTCGCGTGGCACTGCTCTATAGTGTCACCCCGGATCATACCTTCCGGTTGAGTGGGTCGGTGGCTTATCGACCACCCACGCTGTTTGAAACGAATCTGGACCTGCGGTTTGTCCCGACGAGCCCACCGTTGTTTGCGCCGTTCCCCTTGTTCGGCTCCAATACATTGGGCCCGGAACAAATTATTTCCTATGAACTCGGCTATCAGGGGTGGTGGCTCAAGCACCGACTCCGCACTCGACTAGATCTCTTCTTTAATCATCTGTCCGATCTCATCAATTTTGAGACGGCCGGGGGTACAAGGACTTTAGTCAATGGCGGACAGGCGGATATTTATGGCACGGAGGGGGGCGTCGAATTTCTCGCGACTCGCTGGCTCACCGGCTTCGCCAATATCACCTATCAACGAATCGGTCAAACCTTTACAGGCGTGGCGCGTCGCGGGGCGCCGGATCTTAAGACCAACGTCGGCCTCCGGGGTGAATGGGAGAATGGCCTCAGCGGGGAGGCCGCCGTTCACTATGTGTCTGGAGCGACGTATCCATTAATCGAATTCTTTTCAGCTTTTGGGCCGCTTCTTTCTTCCCCCATCACGCCGCAGGTCGACAGCTATACATTGCTGAACCTCCGTGCCGGCTATCGCTTTTGGCAACAAAAAGCCGCTGCCGGCTATCTTCGTGATGCCGAGATCGCCGTTTCTGTCTTTAATGCGCTCGATGATCAGCACAAAGAGCATCCGCTCGGGGATATCATCAGCAGGCGCATCATGGGATGGCTTACGGTGAGATTTTAACCATTCAGGCTTAGCGTGGTCGTAAGATCACCTTGGCCGATCGCACGGATCTTCCTCAAGGCCGGGCCCGCTTGCTGAAAATCAGCAGGTACGTGTATGTAACAGTGCCGTGAATTTGAGAGCGACCTGTTGGCTCATGGAACAATCAGTCAGTCTGCTAGCTAGGGGTCTTCCTAGTTGGGGTCAAACTCATAACCTGTTAACTGACAACGATTACTTCGAGAGCTAACCTAGGAGCCTCATGATGTCCCGCTCCGACACCCTGCCCGGGAGACCACAGTCGAAAGATCAAGGCGGTAAGCCATGGCGGTTGGATCTCGGCGCCACAGTCACTCCGGATGGAGTTCGTTTTCGCCTCTGGGCCACGAAGCCGAAACGAATCGAGGTCGTTCTTCAAGACGGCACGGCCCATCAACTCCAAAAGGATGATGCCGGATATTGGACCAGCCTTGTTCCCCAAGCGAAAGCCGGCATGACATACCGCTATCGCGTGGACGGGAATGACTCTTTTCCTGACCCCTGCTCCAGATTTCAACCGGAAGGGCCGCACGGCCCGTCGCTCATCGTTGATCCGGGAACCTATCGATGGCGGGACCAACAGTGGCGGGGCGTGGATATGCACGGCCAAGTCATTTACGAACTCCATATCGGGACCTTCACGCCGGACGGGACGTTCGATTCGGCGATCAAGGAATTCGATGAGCTCAAGCGACTCGGGATCACGGTCATCGAGGTCATGCCGGTGGCGGAATTTCCGGGCCGCTGGAATTGGGGCTATGACGGGGTGGATCTCTATGCTCCCGCGCACGTCTACGGCGAGCACGACGCGCTGAAGCGTTTCGTCGATGAAGCGCATGCCCGCGGCCTCGCGGTCATTCTGGACGTGGTCTACAACCACATCGGCCCGGATGGTAATTATCTGCCGACCTACAGCGGCGAATACTTTACCGACCGATACGGCAACGAATGGGGACAGGCGTTGAATTTCGACGGCCCCGATGCGCGGCCGGTGCGTGAATTTTTCGTTCAAAACGCCGCCTACTGGATTCACGAATTTCATCTGGATGGATTGCGGCTGGATGCAGTCCACGCGATCCATGATGCGAGCCCGGTCCATGTGCTCGCGGAGCTATCACAGGAGGCCAGGCGGGCGGCAGGAGAGCGCTCGATCATCCTGATTGCCGAATGCGAATCGCAGCTCATCGAAACCATCGAACCAATTGAGCGCGGTGGATGGGGATTGGACGCCGTGTGGAGCGACGATTTTCATCATGTATGTCGAGTCGCGGCCACCGGGCGGCACGAAGCCTACTATAGCGATTACCGAGGCATGGCGCAGGAACTGGTGTCGGCCGTCAAACGAGCGTTCCTGTATCAAGGGCAACAGTACCAATGGCAGGGGAAGCCGAGGGGGACGGTGGTCAAGGACCAGCCGGGGCAGGCCTTCGTCTTCTATATTCAGAACCACGACCAGGTGGCGAACCAATTGTGGAGCGATCGGCTTGATGCCAAGACCAATCCCGCTGTCCTGCGGGTGCTCACGGCGTTGCTGCTGCTGGCGCCTGAGACTCCCATGTTATTCATGGGACAGGAATTTGCCGCTTCCTCGCCGTTTCTTTTCTTTACCGACCACGACCCCGGACTCGCCAAGCTAGTTCACGAAGGTCGGCGGAAATTCCTTGCTGAATTTCCCAGCTATGCGTCCGAGGCCGCGCAGGCGCTGGTCCCTGACCCGAATGATCGCTCTACCTTTGAACGATCCAAGTTGGATCTCTCGGAGCGACAGCGCCATGCCCCTTGGTATGCCCTTCACCAAGATCTCTTGCGTATTCGTCGCGAAGACACCGTGATTGCTAAGCAGGCACGGGATGCCGTGGATGGAGCCGTGATCGGGCCGCACGCGTGTCTGCTGCGCTATTTCGGGGATGAGGACGATGACCGACTGCTCGTAATCAATTTCGGCGCTGATCTCCGCTATCGGCCTGCGCCCGAGCCCCTGATCGCGCCAAGCCCACGGGGACCTTGGAGGTTGGTTTGGTCCAGCGACGATCCGCGCTATGGAGGACCGGGAATCATCGCTCCATTGACCGACGAAGGATGGACCATTCCCGGCATGTCCGCATGTTTGTACAAGACGGAAATAAAGTTCTGAGTTCCGAATTATGAATTCTGAGTTGACCATCACCTTCTCGCGCGACGAATTGCGCGATTCCGCGTCGCTGCTTTCGAAAGAGTGGCTGGTGACGAACGGTTTGGGAGGATATGCCTCCAGTACGATCCACGGGGTGGCAACCAGGCGTTATCACGGGACATTCGTGCCGGACCTTCCGTCTCCATGGGGCCGGACGATCATCATGCCGCGGCTGGATGAAAAGCTCAGCACCGAGGGGGGAAGTGTGCTGGTGAGCGGGGTCGAATATGAAGACGGCCGGCTCGATAGCGACCTACCCAAGGTGATCGGCGAATTCCGCCGCGAATGGCAGACGCCGGTCTGGCGAATGGTTATCAATGGGCGCGAGGTGGAGAAGCGGGTCATCATGCCGTATGGGCAGAATACGGTCTATGTGGAATATCGACTTCTCTCCGGCGGTCCGGTACGGTTGAATGTGCGGCCTTTCGTCACGTTTCGCATGCTGGATGCGCAAATCAAGGATGCGCGCCAACCGCCGTTTCCTCTGACGATTCTCGGCGGCCGCTATGAAATGCAGCTGAGCGAAGGAGCGCCGGCGCTGAAAATGTGCCTGCGCCCTCACTGCGGCTGCTTCGTCGCCGACTATCAGATGAGCCGGGGCATTCTCTACCGTGTCGACAGGGATCGCGGTTCCCAATCGATCGAAGACCTGGCGAGCCCCGGATATTTTACCGCGGAGATCACGACCGACCGGCCGATCGCCTTTGTGGCCAGTACCGAGAGCTGGGAGGTGCTCGAATTTCACGCCGGGTCCATCTTCGAGGCAGAGTCCCAACGGGTGCAGAAATTGCTCGCACTGGCGAGTGTTGCGCAACCTGACGACTTCGAACACCTTCTTGTCTTGGCCGCCGATCAGTTCATCGTCTTTCCCGGCAGTCGCCTGGAGGAACATGCGCTGGCGCAGGCGTCCGGCGATGAAGCGAGGACCGTCATCGCGGGCTATCATTGGTTCACCGATTGGGGCCGCGACACCATGATCAGTCTGGACGGTCTCACCCTCTGTACCGGCCGCCATAAGGAGGCAAGGGCGATCCTGCGGACGTTCGGCAATTACATTCGCGACGGATTGCTGCCGAATCTCTTTCCTGAAGGGCAGCGCAAAGCGCTGTATCACACGGCCGACGCGACGCTCTGGTACTTCCACGCCTTGGATCGCTACTACCAGGCGACCGGAGATCGGGACACCTTGATGACACTCTACCCCATCTTGAAGGGAGTCATCGATCACCACGTAAGAGGCACACACTTTGGAATCGGGGTCGATCCGAAGGACGGCCTCCTGCACGCCGGCTCCGAGGGGTACCAGCTGACGTGGATGGATGCCAAGGTTGACGGGTGGGTGGTCACGCCGCGGCGCGGGAAGCCGGTCGAGATTCAAGCGCTCTGGTTCAACGCGTTGCGCCTGATGGCGGAATGGGCGGAAAGTTTGGGAGAACGGCCGGACGCATGGCTGCGCATGGCGGAGCAGACAAGCCGATCATTTAACGAACGGTTCTGGAATCCAGCGGCCGGCTGCCTGTTTGATGTCGTGGACGGCGAGCATGGCGATGATTCCAGTCTCCGCCCGAATCAAATGTTCAGCATCTCTTTGCGGCATCCGGTGCTGGATGAACAGCGATGGCGGCTGGTGGTGGACTGTGTGATCGAGAAGTTGCTGACTCCCGTCGGCTTGAGAAGTCTCGCCCGCGGCCAACGTGATTACAAGCCGAAGTATTTCGGAGACCTCCGCGCGCGGGACGCCGCGTATCACCAGGGGACGGTGTGGGCCTGGTTGATCGGTCATTTCATTGATGCCTGGCTGCGAGTGTACAAAGACAAACAGAGGGCACGGTTCATGCTGGAAGGATTCAGGCAACAACTGCGCGACGAGGGCGTCGGGACGATCAGCGAAATCTTTGATGCCGAGCCGCCCTACCATCCGCGCGGTTGCATTGCGCAGGCGTGGAGCGTCGCGGAAGTATTGCGGGCATATCAGTTGCTGACTCGCTGATTTGGTGATGTAGCGAAGATCCACGACCCAGTCATCACATCGCAAATCATTCAATCATAAATCGCAAAGTCATACATAAATCACACAATCATACTTTTATCGCAGGTGTGAGGTGACCCATGGCTGCAACGGTTGGCGATCTGTTGGTTGATCGATTGATCGAATGGGGCGTCGACACGATATTCAGTCTCCCGGGAGACGGGATCAACGGGATTTATGAATCCCTGCGCACCAGACAGGACAAGATCAAACTGATTCAAGTGCGGCATGAGGAATCAGCCGCGTTCGCCGCCTGCGGCTATGCCAAGTTCCGGCGGCGACTCGGCGTCTGCCTGGCGACCTCCGGTCCGGGCGGCATCCATCTCTTGAACGGCCTTTATGACGCCAAATTTGACGGGCAGCCGGTCCTCGCGATCACCGGCCATACGTTTCATGACTTGATCGGCACTCATTATCAGCAGGACGTGGATCTCGACAAATTATTCAGCGACGTGGCGGTCTTCAGCGAGCGCGTGATGGGGCCAGCCCACGTCTGTAACATGGTCGACGAAGCGGTGAAGCGGGCCCATGCGCGCCGGGGAGTCGCGCATATTACGATTCCCAAGGATATCCAGAGTTGGACATCGGACGGTCTTCGGTCGAAGGCCAACATTCCTCACCACAGCGGCGGACTGGTCAGCGACACCTATCCATTGCCGCCCAAGGCCGCGCTCGAGCGGGCGGCCGAGATCATCAATGCCGGATCCAAGATCGCGATCCTGGCGGGGCGCGGTTGTCTAACGGCCCGGGATGAAATCATCATGCTGGCCGAACGGGTCGGCGCGCCGATCATCAAGCCATTGCTCGGCAAGGGGGTGGTGCCGGACGATCATCCCTACACGACCGGCGGCATCGGGCTATTGGGCACGGCTCCATCTCAAGAAGCGATGGAGGAATGCGATACACTGATTATTGCCGGCACCAGCTTTCCCTATATCGAGTTCTATCCCAAGCCGGGCCAGGCCAAGGCGGTGCAGATTGATCTTGATCTGGCCAGGATCGGGCTACGCTACCCGGTCGATGTCGGCTTGGTCGGGCAATGTTGGGATGTATTGCGCGCGCTCTTGCCGTTGATCCAGTCGAAAAGCGACCGTCGCTTTCTCGAACAGTGCCAGAGCCGCATGAAGCGTTGGAACGACCTCATGATGGAACGGGGTACGAGATCCGACAAGCCGATGAAACCTCAGGTCGTGGCCCATGAGCTGAACCAATTCCTGACGAACGATGCCATTATCTGCTGCGACACCGGCACGTTGACCACCTGGGCCGCGCGGCATATCAGGATGAAAGGCGAGATGCAGTTTTCGGCGTCCGGCACGTTGGCGAGCATGGCCAACGCCTTGCCGTACAGCGTGGCGGCGTCGGCAGCGTTTCCCGGGCGGCAAGTCGTGTGTTTCACCGGAGACGGAGGCTTCACCATGCTGATGGGAGAACTGGCCACCATCGCGAAGTACCGGCTACCGGTCAAGGTCATCGTCATCAAGAATGACGTGCTGGGCATGATCAAATGGGAACAAGTCGCGTTTGAAGGAAATCCGCAATACGGCGTGCAATTGCACCCCATTGATTTTGCCGCCTACGCCGAAGCGTGCGGGGTGCGGGGATTTACCGTCGAGGATCCGGCGCTGGTGCGCTCCGTGTTGAAGCAGGCGTTCGATGAACCGGGGCCCGCGCTGGTGCAAGCCGTGGTCGATCCCAATGAACCGCCTTTGCCGGGAAAAATCACCACGGAGCAGGCCTGGCAATTCACCAAGGCCATGGCCCGCGGGCAGAAGGACCGGTGGGACATCATCAAGACCCTGGTTGAAAATACCGTCCGTGAAGTGGTGTAGGGGCCGGCGGCGGAGCCGTCTTCTGGCATGCATGCCGGGGCTGATGGCGTTGGCCTTGGCCGGCTGTGTTTCCCCGATCGCCATGCATCATGCAGTTCTGGCCTATGATCGCAGCGTCGAACGGGTGATCAGCGAAGAATTGCTCCTCAACATTGTCCGTGCCCGATTTTATCAACCGGTACACTTTACGAAAGTATCGAGTGTGGCAGCGACGTTTGACTTCCGTGTCAGCGCAGGCATTACGCCGCCCGAAGGGGACGCGCGCGGACTGGTTGGGCCGGTGTTTAGCGCGACAATGGCGGAGAATCCCACGGTGACGATTGTGCCGATCGACGGCGAGGAGTTTACCACGAGACTGCTGACGCCGTTGGATGAAACTCGATTCTTAAAATTGCTTGAGGTCGGCGCTGACCTAGGCATGGCCCTGCGTATGGTTGCGAGTTCGCTTCGCATTGATCATGACGGAATGATTCACGTGTATATGAACGATCCGGGTCGCATTGCAGAGTACGAGGAATTCCGGCGTCCTCGATTTTCTCGCCCGGACGACCCAAGACGTCCTGAAAGCCACACCGGAGATCGAAGCGCCGGGCACGCTGAGGGGATTTGACGCACGTCATGTCCTCATGATTGAAGAGTCGGTTCGGCCGCTCAATGAGGCTGCTGTGACGATACGGTATGCCGACCGCTACTTTGGGATCCGCCGGCCGGACGCCGGCGACCCGTCCAGCATCTCGAATATCAAGGCCTTCGGCATGCTGTACCAGCTCTTCCAAATGATGGTGCAGCCGATTGCTGCCCAGGTGCCCGGTATTGCCATCGCGAAATAGCAGGCGCTGAAAGGAACGAAACGTGGCTACGACCAATACGCCGGCCAAGGAGGCCAAGCGGCCTCGTTCGCGGAAGAAGCAGGACGAACGGAAGCAACAGGTCCTGACCAAGGGTGTGCCGTCGGTCGTGCAGAGCATCGCCCATGCGATCGTCATCAAAGACGACAACCTGTTTTTTCTCGCGCCGCGGGGCGGCGAGATTCCGCCGGTGAAAGGCCATGGTTTCGGTCTCTATTATCGTGATTGCCGGTACCTCAATCGCTACGAGCTGACCGTCGGCAATGTGCACCCGGAGCCGCTCGCTGCGACGGCGCAGCCTGGTTCGCGGGCCCTTTTTCAGCTCACGATGCCCGATATGCGCGGCCTGGACGGACAGTCGATCCACCGGGAGACGATCGGCGTGAGATGGGAACGCATGGTTGAACGGCGTGATCCGGCGTTGCTGGAGACGATTACGATTCAGAACTTAGGACGAGCACCGGTGGAATTGCCCCTTTCGCTTACGTTCGGGTCGAATTTCGAAGATCTGTTCACGGTCCGCGGGCTGATGCCGAAGAAGCGCGGCACGATCTACCAGCCTGCATGGAAGGACGGCTGCCTGTTTTTTGCCTATCGCGGCGCGGATCAGATTTCCCGAACGATCACCATTCATTTTTCCCCCATTCCCGATCAGCAAAACGGCGTCACGGCCGCATTTACCATGGCGCTTCAGCCGGGGGAAAGCTGGGAGCTCGGCGTGTCGTTGACCCTCGCGGAGTTCCGTGAGCCGGGCCACCCGGAACCCTGCAGCCCGGTCGAGCGGCAACTCGATGCGATCAAGCACGCGCTCGACCGGTCGTCCGAAAACTGGTTGAGTCGGGAAGCCGCCGTTGAGAGCAACAGCCTGCTGCTCAATCAGGTCGTGCGTCGTTCTTTGCTCGACCTGCATGTGCTGGAAAGCTCGCTGAAAGGCGGCCGCTTCTTCGCGGCGGGAGTTCCCTGGTTCGTGACCCTGTTTGGCCGCGATAGCTTGATCACGGCGTTGCAAACCTTGGCCTACGATCCTGATATTGCGCGCGACACGCTGCGACTGGTGGCTCAGTATCAAGGCCAACATGTCGATCATTGGAGAGATGAGCAGCCGGGGAAGATTCTTCACGAACTCAGAGTCGGCGAATTGGCCCGGCTGCATGAGATTCCTCATACGCCCTATTACGGCACCATCGACGCCACCCCTCTATTCCTTGTCTTGATCAGCCGACATGCCCAGTGGACCGGGGATTTGGGTCTGTTCAAGGAACTGCGGTCCCATGTTGAGTGCGCGCTCGAATGGATCGAGCGGTACGGTGACGGAGACGGCGACGGGTATCTGGAATACGACAGCACAACGCAACACGGGGTGATTAATCAGGGCTGGAAGGACTCGGGCGATGCCATCGTTACGGCCGACGGACAGTTGGCCCGGCCTCCGATTTCGTTGGTGGAGGTCCAAGGCTATGTCTATATGGCGAAGCATGCGATCGCGGACCTGTACGAGCGGGTCGGAGAGGCAGAACAAGCGGCGAATCTTCGTCGCCAAGCGGATGACCTGAGGACACGGTTCAACCGGGATTTTTGGTTGGAGGACGAGGGGTTTTTTGCGCTGGCGCTGGAATCCGGCGACCGTCCATGTGCCGTCATTTCCTCGAACCCCGGGCAGGCCCTGTGGACCGGCATTGTCGATCCCGGCAAGGCGGGGAAAGTCGTCGATCGGCTGCTGGCATCCGATATGTACAATGGATGGGGCATTCGCACGCTCTCTCAAAAGGAGCGACGGTACAATCCCATCGGCTATCATTTGGGCACGGTCTGGCCGCATGATAATGCGTTGATCGCAGCCGGCTGCCGCCGGTACGGGTCGGACGCCGCCGCCAGACAAATCTTTGAAGGTCTCATGGAAGCTGCCATGGGATTCGATCATTACCGGTTGCCGGAAGTCTTTGCCGGATTTGCGCGCGAAGAATATGGCGTGCCGGTTCATTATCCCGTTGCCTGCCATCCGCAAGCCTGGGCGGCGGGATCAATTCCTTATCTGCTTGAGACCATGCTGGGCCTGCAGCCTCATGCGTTTGACCAGCGGCTCGACATCGTGAATCCCGATTTGCCGGCCCTCGTTACTTGGTTGGAGTTGCGGCGATTGAGGGTGGGGCAGGCAGTGGTGGACCTCAGATTCGAGCGAGGCGCCGGGGGCCGGCTGAAGCATGAAGTGACGGGCTGCCAGGGGCCGCTGACCGTATCCGGCGGATAAGAGTCATCCCCGCCCATATCCTGCGCTGTGACGGAGGAGAACATGGAACCATTGGCTGTGCTGGGTGTGTTGGCCCTGCTGAGCGGCATCATCGGCATTGTTGTTCCGCTGGAGGGAGAAGGAAGAAGGCAGGCCGCTAGGGAGAAGCAATACGGGCAATATGGCTGAACCGGCTATGAGACCACTGCATCGGACCGACGGTTATTTGCCGATCGAGGATCATGGTCTGATCGGAGACGGCGCGACCGCGGCCTTAGTCGCCCGCGACGGCCGAATCGTCTGGTTGTGCCTGCCTCGATTCGATTCTCCGGCGTTGTTCTGTAGCCTGCTGGATAGAGATCGGGGAGGCCATCTTGCCGTTACTCCGGAAGACCTCCAGGAGTCCCGACAGTTCTACGAACCGGACAGCCCGGTGCTCGTAACGGAGATGAAGAGCGCGGGAGGCTTGGTCCGCCTCACCGATTGTTGCCCGCTTATGGCCGGGGCCGACCTGACCGACGATATCCGGGCCACCAGGGAAGAGCTCTTGAGAAGTGTGGAGGTCCTGTCGGGCACGGTGCGTCTACGGATCGATATTGAACCTCGAGGAGGTGCTGAGGCCGAGGTCCGGGACGGTGGACTTCGGGTGCGGTGCGCCGGCCAGCCCGACTTCATCTTGCATGTCTTGTCATCCGCGCCGTTGAACGGGCTCCGCACGGTGGTGACTTTGAAAAAAGGCCAATCGTTCCATATCTTGCTGCGGTGGCGACAGTCTCACGGCCATGTCGCGCCGTTCGATGCGCGTCGTCTGTATCGCGACACAATGTCCGTCTGGAAACAATGGCTGACCCATGTCCAGTATCATGGCCCCCAGGAGGCCCTGGTCCGTCGCTCCGCCATTACCATGAAGCTCTTGGATCATTTCGAGAGCGGGGCCATTGTGGCCGCTCCGACGTCCTCGCTTCCGGAACACATCGGCGGGGTTCGGAACTGGGATTATCGCTATGCCTGGGTGCGGGATGCCGCCTTTTCGGTGTACGCCCTGCATCGGATCGGTCTCTCGCATGAGGCGGCGGGGTTTCTGGCGTGGGTGCTCGAAGCGGTGGAGCGTATTGGCTCTCCGCGGATCATGTACAACTTGGACGGCCGCAGACCGCCGGATGAAACCGATGACCCGGAGCTTGAAGGGTACCGGCGTTCCAAGCCGGTCCGGTGGGGCAATGCCGCAGCCGGTCAAACACAGCACGACGTCTATGGAGAGATTCTCGACTGCGCCTATCAATGGACGGCTCATCACGGATCGATGCCGGAGCGGCTGTGGAATCATCTCTGTGCCTTGGCTGAGACAGCGGCGCGGGAATGGCGAACGCCCGATCATGGTATCTGGGAAGTACGAAGCAGCGGG
Source organism: Nitrospira sp. Nam80 (assembly GCF_965152575.1). Classification (NCBI taxonomy): domain Bacteria; kingdom Pseudomonadati; phylum Nitrospirota; class Nitrospiria; order Nitrospirales; family Nitrospiraceae; genus Nitrospira; species Nitrospira sp. Nam80. The sequence goes on along the minus strand of NZ_OZ224216.1, from coordinate 2,937,269 downwards.
CGGCCCTTCACATATTCGGCGGCGCTGTGCCAGGTGGCGGTAGACCGGGCGGCCCGGATGGCTGAACGTTTCGGCTTGCCTGGTCCGAGACAGCGATGGAAGCAGATGGCGGACGACATCGGTCGAACAATATTGGAGGAGGCGTGGGACCGAGAGGCCGGCACGCTGACCGAGCATCTGGGCGGCGGGAAGTTGGATGCGAGCCTCCTATCCTTGCCGCTGCGGCGGGTCGTGCCGGCCGACCATCCGAAGATGGTGGCGACAACGCGGGCGATTTGCGATCGCCTGGGCGCGGGCAAAGGTTTGCTGTATCGGTACCGGCATGAGGAGTCTCCGGACGGAATCCCGGGGCAGGAAGGCGCGTTTTTGTTGTGCAGTTTTTGGCTCGTCGACAACTTAGCCGGGCAAGGGCGCGTGGAGGAGGCCTTGGAGCTGTATGATTCCCTCTGCGCCAGAGCCGGACACCTCGGCTTGCTTCCCGAGGAAATCGATCCCACGACGGGTGCGTTCCTCGGCAACTATCCGCAAGCCTTCAGCCACATCGGGGTGATTGCCAGCGGCGTGAACCTCGCGCGGGTGCTTCGAGAGAAGGACGCCGTATAGCGGTCACCTTACGGCCTTGGATTCGCCCGCACGCTTAGATCGCCTGTTCCGTAATGGAAACGGTTCGCTGGCGTCCCGGTGCGTGCGTGTACTCTTTGATCGTCAGGACCGGGCAGGATGCACGTCGAAGGACGCCCTCGGCCACGCTGCCGATCAGCGCGCGTTGGATGCCGCGCCGTCCATGCGTCCCCATAACGATCAGGTCCGCGTTCCGGCTCGCGGCCGTGTCGACGATGAAGTCCGCTGGTCCGCCTCCTCCGAGCGTCACAATGTCGGCCGTCAACCCTTGCGAGCGAATCGCCTCCGCATAGGGCTCCAGACGCCCTTGGAGCTCCCGCCTGATGCGTGCTTCGTCCGCAAGTTCCGCGATGGTGTAGTGAAGGCGCAGCCAGGACCATTCAAGCACATGCACCAATGTGATCGATGCCTTGAACATCCGGGCCATTACAACGGCCACTTCGAGGGCGTCAGCCGAACCGCGTGAGAAATCGATCGGGACGATAAGATGCCGGATCGCGGGTGACATCGGGTGGGGCCCCTCGGCGCGAACCGTCAGGACCGGGCAGGCGGCTCCTTTCACCACTCGTTCGGCGGTACTCCCAACCAGCACATGTTCCAGGCCGGTCCGTCCCTGTGAGCCGAGGACGATCAGATCAGCGGCCTCCGCATCCGCGACGCGGATGATCTCTTCGCTCGGGGTCCCGATTTCCTGCGTCGCGGAAGCTTGCACCCCGTCTCGTGTCAGCTGCAAAGCCAGATCGTCCAAGGCGATCGAGACTTCCCGGCGTACGGGATCAAGCAGGTTCGTGTCGGCCACGGCATCCAGCGTTAACGTCGGATAGGGCTGGGACACGTGCAAAATATGAAGGCGACCTCCTGAGGCACGAGCTAAAAAAATCGCATAGTCTTGAGCCAGAGCTGCCGCGCGGCTGAAATCCGTTGCTCCGAGCAACCGGCTTGGCCACATCGATTGATTATTCATAGCATGATCCCTATATGTTTGAACAAAACACAGACGGTGTCGCGTTTATGTTGAGGCCGAGATCCTGATGAGAAGCCACAATACCGAAACGCCGGCCACGCCGAGTCCAATGAACGTCAGGCGCCGGCTTCGCGATCCGGTAGTCGATCCAACGAGCAGCAAGATGATACCGACCGCCAGGCTAAACCAGGGAAGATAGGCCACGTAGGCGCCGAATAGCTTGTCTATCAACAAAGTCCGCCTCCGTTCGACCTTCTCCAATAGGAACGCCGTCGAGTTCTTTCGCGAGGGAGGAGCTGCAAGAACAGGTCCTCACGAGCGAGCCGCCTTCTACATCACAGAACACATCGCACCGATCAGGGCGCCGGTCGATCGTCGGTTGAACAAAGAGGTCCTGGTTGATACGCTTGCCGAATCGGCAGCCGGCCATTTATCGTCTCTGTCATCCATCTCGCCGGTCAGTGATTGAACCGGATAATTGTACCCGGTCGGGACAGTGTGCACGACCTGCGGGAATAGGGCAACCGTTCTGTGTCGGGCTCCGGCTCCTCGCTTTCCTCAACGAGTTATCATGATTTATTTCAATGCCGCCCTTGAACTAACCATCGGGAACGCGCCAGAATGACAAAATATCATTTCATCACCCTGTCATCACCTGGAGGAGTATGACTTCTCAACAGACGCTGACTCAAAATCCGCTCTCTCAGCTTGCCTCCTGCGGGCAAAGCTATTGGCTCGACAATTTGACTCGATCCATGATTCGGACCGGAGAGTTGCAACGGCGGGTGACGAAGGAAGGCTTGCGGGGGATGACTTCCAACCCCACGACGTTCCACGCGGCGATCACGGCTGGTCGGGATTATGACGAGCAGATCGAACAATTGTCCCGCACCGGGCTTAGCACCACGGAGCTGTTCGAGTCGCTCATGGCCACTGATGTGCGCGACGCGTGCGATGTGTTCCGGCCCGTCTATGAGTCTACCGGACGGGTCGACGGCTACGTCAGCCTGGAAGTGTCCCCTCATTTCGCGCACGACGCCTATCGGACCATGGAACATGCGCGACGCCTGTTCGCCGTGGTGAATCGACCCAATGTCATGATCAAAATCCCCGGCACGTCGGCCGGAATCCCGGCGATCGAAGAGATGTTGTACGAGGGACTCAATATCAATATTACCTTGCTCTTTTCCATCCAGAGTTACCAAGGAGTCGCGGAGGCCTACCTGCGCGCGTTGGAGCGGCGGGTGGGAGACAACCGGGCCATCGACGGGATCGCCTCGGTGGCGAGCTTCTTTGTCAGCCGGGTGGATACGCTGATCGACCAATTATTGGCGCATCGGATTTATGGCGATGACAAGAGCGCCTTGCCCGCTCAATTATTGGGGCGCGCGGCGGTGGCGAATGCGCGGGTGGCCTATAAGTATTTTAAGCAAATGTTTGCCGGCGAGCGGTGGGACAAGCTGGCCGGCCGGGGAGCCAGAGTGCAGCGGGTCCTGTGGGCCAGCACGGGGCGAAAGAATCCCGCCTACAGCGACGTGGGGTATGTGGAGCCCTTGGTGGGGCGGGAGACCGTCAATACGATGCCCGAGGCCACCATCAAAGCTTTTGCCGACCATGGGCGGGTCGTCCCCGATTCGGTGGAAGCCGATGTGGAGGATGCGCTCGAGGTGTTGCGCGAATTGGAAAATGTCGGCATTGACTATCGCTGCGCGACATGGCAGTTGGAAAACGAAGGCATTCAGAAATTCATCGATTCGTACGACACCTGCCTTCAGGCCATCGAGAAGAAGCGAAAGGCGGGCTAATCGGCCGGTCACCGGGCTCCTTCATCCGCGAAGGCCGCGCCGAAAAATTTCGCGGTAGAAGGGCCGGTTCAGCCATCGGCTTGGCCGGGTCGCCCAGCGCCCGGCGGATTGGAGCCGGTCCCGCATCATCGCCGGGTGACGTCCTCTGAACTCCTTTAGGACCGAGTAATTCTCGAACCGGAAGGTCTCGCCTGCCAATTGTTCTGCTTCCGAGGCGGGGACATGGTCGCCGTGGTACACCGCGACCTGTTCCCGCTTTTTCGCGACCATCGTTTTCGGGTCTTTCACCCATCCATAATGAAACATCCGGGCGCCGGAGTAGGCCAGCCATTCCGGCGGTCCGCTCTGCAGGTATTGCCCGGTCGCCTTGACGTGGAAACCAACCGCATCGCCGCAGGACTCGACCTCGCCGTTGTTCCGAATCATGCGCACCGCCTTGTGATAGGCCCAGGGATTCGTCGACCAGTAATCGGCGACAAAATGCAAGTAACGAAACAGGAGGCCTTTCAGGTGCGGATTTCCCAGATGGCTCGTCATCGCTTCCCGAAGGACGGGGAGGTCCTCCTCGTGCACGACTTCATCCGCTTGAATGTAGAACGCCCAATCGCCGGTGCAATGGGACAGCGCGAGGTTGGTTTGCTGCGAATAGAGCAGCCCGTTCTTGCGGAGAGTGTCATCCCATACCGATTGGATGACTCGAATTTTGGGATCACCGATCGCTCGGATGAGTTCCAACATCCCGTCTTCGCAATGTCCGACATTGACAATGAACTCATCACAGATCGGCAGGGCGGATCGGATCGATTCGGTGACGGGGAAATCGTATTTCACGGCGTTGCGAATGAATGTGAATCCGCTGACCTTCATGAGAAGTCCTCCAGCAGTTCACGATTGCAGGCGCTCGGGCACGTATATTTACACGCATGGCCGGTCGGTATCAACCCATGGAAGGAGACTCCGGCCGCCGGCGCCAGGTTCGATTGAACCTGCGCTGCACCGCCTTTTCGATTTCGGCGACGATAAAGACAAGCGCGCCGGCCAGACCCACCTTGAGCCACTCTCCCGCAGTCAGACCCGTCGAACCGAATACCTTCTGCAGCGGACCGGCATACACATAAGCCGCCTGGAGGGCCGCGCACGCGACGATCACGATCGGGACATAGAGGTTTCCGAACAGTCCGTCATACGACATCACGGATCCGAAAATATGGCGGCTGTTGATCAGGTAGAACATCTCAGCCGCCACGACCGCGCTCACGGCCATGGTCCGTGCGGTTTCAATGGTGGCGCCGCTGTTCAACTCCCAGAGGAATAGCCCGAGGGCTCCCGTCATCATCAGCACGGAGACCATCAGAATCCGCCATACGAACAACCAGGACAAGAGCGGCTCACGAGGATCGCGTGGAGGCCGCTGCATGACATCGGATTCCGGCGGTTCAAAGGCTAAGGCGAGGCCGAGCGTGCTGGACGTTACCATGTTGATCCAGAGCACCTGCGCCGGCGTCAACGGCAGCGTCAGTTCGAACAGGATTGCGGCCGTCACGACCAGCGCTTCGCCTCCGTTCGTCGGCAGGATGAATAGCACGAATTTCCGGATGCTGTCGTAGATGCCGCGCCCTTCACGCACGGCGCTGCTGATCGTCGCGAAGTTGTCGTCGGCCAGCACCATATCGGCTGCTTCCTGCGCGGCGTCGGTGCCTTTCAAACCCATGGTCACTCCGACATCCGCGCGCTTGAGCGCCGGGGCGTCGTTGACCCCGTCGCCGGTCATGGCGACCACCTGGCCCGTCGCCTGCAGGGCATGGACCAGACGCAGCTTGTGTGCCGGACTGGCACGCGCAAACACATCGATTTGGGGCACGATCAGTCGAAGTTGCGTGTCGTCCATCGTTTCGATTGCGGAGCCGGTGAGGGCCGGCTTGTCGTGGCCGATGCCGAGGCGCGCGCCGATGGCGCGCGCCGTATCCGCGTGGTCGCCGGTAATCATTTTCACCCGGATTCCGGCGGACGCGCACTCCGCCACGGCGGCCGTCGCTTCATCCCGGGGCGGATCAATGATTCCCAGGAGGGCGAGAAGGGTGCAGCCTGTCTCAACCTCCGAGAACCGCAAATCGTGGCGAGTGGATGGAGCGTGCTTCATGGCGATTGCCAGAATACGCATGCCTTGGCCGGCGTAATCAGCGGCGCGGGCGAGCCAGTAGGTTGGGTCAAGGGGCAGATCGTGAGCGCCGGAGCGATAGTGCGTGCACATGTCGAGGACGCGCTCGGGCGCGCCCTTCACAAAAATGAATCCGTGGCGCTCATGGTCGTGATGCAGCGTGGCCATGAAGCGATGCTCGGATTCGAAGGGAATACCATCGGTGCGTGGAAGAGCCTCTTGCTCAGCAGCGCGATCGATGCCCGCTTTGGCTGCCATGGTGAGCAGGGCTCCCTCCGTCGGGTCGCCCTCAACCAGCCAGGTGCCATCATGACGGCGGAGGCGCGCGTCATTGCAAAACAAACCGGCCCGCACGGCCGTGATCAACTCCGGATAGTCGCCTGCCGAGACGGTCGTTCCCGCCAGATGGAATCCGCCCTCCGGCGCATACCCGACCCCGGTCACTTCAAATATATGGTGGCCTGCGGTGATCGATTGGACCGTCATCTCATTCCTAGTCAAGGTACCGGTCTTGTCGGAGCAGATGACCGTGACCGACCCGAGCGTTTCAACGGCCGGCAAATGCCGGATGATGGCGTTGCGTTTGGCCATGCGCCGCACGCCGAGGGCCAGCGTAATGGTCATGATCGCGGGTAGGCCTTCGGGAATAGAGGAGGCGGCCAAGGCCACGACCATCATGAACATGTCATCGGGAGCGTGCCCGCGCCATAGAACTCCGATCAGAAAAGTGGCCAACGCCATCAGTCCGATGGCGATCCCCAGGAACCGGCTGAACCCCGCCATCTGGCGCAGCAAGGGAGGCGTCACTTCCTGCACCTGCTCCAGCATCGAGCTGATGCGGCCCAGTTCGGTTCGAATGCCGGTCGCGACCACCACCCCGGACGCCTGTCCAGATGCTATCAACGTGCCGGAATACAACATGCAACGGCGATCGCCCAGCGCCGCATCCTCCCGCACCGACGCCGGCAACTTCTCCACCACCTGGGACTCACCGGTCAGGATCGCTTCATTCACATGCAGGCTTTTTCCGGCGATGAGGCGGAGATCGGCCGGCACCTTGTCACCGGACGAGAGGACCACAATGTCGCCCGGTACGACAGCCTCGGCAGCCATCACGATTGGTTCCGCATCGCGAAGGATTGTCGTTTGGAGCGTAAGCATGTTGCGGATCGTATCGAGGGCGTTCTCGGCTTTGCCTTCCTGGATAAAACCGATGACGGCATTGACGATGACGGCTGCGAAGAGTACCGCTGCGTCGATCCAGTGACTCAGTAGGAAGGCGATCACCGTTGCGACTAGCATCATATAGATCAGCACGTTATGAAACTGCAGGAGGAAACGCAGCCAGGCCGGATGTTTGCGTGGCGGCGGAAGCCGGTTGGGTCCGTACTCCGCTAGTCGTCGCGTTGCTTCGGCTGGCGCCAGTCCACGGCGCCGATCGCTCTCCAGCCGTTCAACTCCTCGTTGATGTCGAGGCTGTGCCATGAAATTGCCTGGTTCATCGCCCAGTCATGACCCAGGAATCATTAAGTTGGACCTCCACAGTATTGTGCAATCGGCACGGGTCTCTTCGGTCTACAGGCTTCACCTTCGCCCAGAGATAACTAGCCTATGATGGTGTCCGAAGCGGAAGGCGGGAAGAGCTCACCCACGGATCATCGGCATGAGACGGGCTGGTTCGGAACGTTACCATTCGCGCGTCTCTCCATGTTTAAAGACCCACACCCGGGCGGGATCGAGTCCTAATCGGTGAGCTTCGGCGTTCAACCGGAGAGGCGGCTCCGCAATCGGTTCATCCGTCATGTCGAACGTGCCCCAATGGATGGCGGCAAAGTTCCGGGCCTGAATGTCGGCAAATAGTTGCAGGGCTGCTTCGGGCGTCATATGTGTCATCCGCATCATCGAGGGAGGTACATAGGCGCCGATCGGAATCGCGGCCAGGTCAAACGGGCCGAAGCGGGTGCCAATTTCTTTGAAGACGGAATAATAGCCTGTGTCCCCCGCGAAAAAAAACCGTTTCCCGGCGCCGGCCACCGCCCAGGTGCTCCACAGCCGCCGATTGTGATCCCACAGCGTGCGTCCTGAAAAATGCTGAGCGGGAAGACAGGAGAAGGTCAGACCGCGGATCTCCCGGTTCTCCCACCAATCCAGTTCCTCCACCTTCGTGATACCGAGATCTGCGAGCCATGCTTGTAAGCCGAGGGGCACGAAAAACAGCGGGTCGTGAATTTGTGCCAACCGCTGAACCGTGTCTACATCGAGATGGTCATAATGATCGTGCGAGATCAGGACAATGTCTACCGGCGGCAATTGTTCGAAGGGAACGCCCGGAGGCGTCATTCGCTTCGGTCCGGCGAACGAGACCGGACTGGCCCGTTCCGACCATTGCGGATCGGTTAAGATCGTCATCCCATCCAATCGAATGAGCAGTGTGGAATGCCCGAACCAGGTCGCGGTTGTCCCGGTATTCCGATGCAGGGAATCAGTCGCGGCGTGATCAACGACCGGGAGGTTGGATACTCGTGGATGAAACGTCGTTGTCCATGTTCGCGACGGGACGAAGGTCAGGCGCTCCCAGAAGCTCGGCGGAACAAATGCCGGATCGGTGTTGCGAAAACCATTGTTCAGGATATGCGCCTTGCCGCCGGGCGGGGATTCGGGAGTTCCGCCGCATCCCGGCGAGAGACCCAGGCACAGAATGATTCCCGCCAAGAGGACCGGCCGCCGACTCATCGGTGTGTAGTCCCCATTGCTGGCGCAGGACCGTCTGGTTACCTGGACGACAGGCCGGCTGCGGTCTCCCAGATCAGGACTTCCGCTCCGTCCGGTATGCCGGCGCTGAGCCGCCGGCCGCCGGCTGCGGTCAACCGCACGGCATCGCCCGTTTGCAACAATCCGGCTCCTTCCAGTTCGGCGGTTCCTTTGGCGATAAAGATGTGAACATATCGGGCGTCGGGAACTTGCACTGCCTCGCCGGGCTTGAGTCGTCCGCCCCAAAGAACCGCGCCTTTTTGCCTGATCGAAATCGCCGCCTGATGTCCGCGGCCTGACGCGATCGGCACGAGGCCGCCCTTATTCAGTTCTCTGCTGATATCGAGCTGCTCATACCCGGGATTGATCCGCTCCGTATCCGGCGGCACCCACATTTGTACGAAATGGACCTCCTTATCCTTCATCGGATTCATTTCACTGTGCCAGATGCCGGTTCCGGCGCTCATTCGCTGCGCGAGCCCAGGATAGATCATGCCTTTGTGGCCTTCAGAGTCCTTATGCTCCAATTCCCCATCCAGGACCCAGGTGACAATCTCCATGTCTCGATGAGGATGCGTGCGAAAGCCCGTGTCCGGCGCCACGCGATCATCGTTGCTGACAAGCAACAGGCCATGATGCGTATTCGCTGCGTCATAGTGGCTCGAAAAACTGAAGCTGTGCCGAGAATCGAGCCAGCTGATCTGCGTGTGGAATCGATCGTCGGCACGACGAATGTCGATCGCCGGTCCGGCCGCCTCCGCCTCATGTCTGCCGCTCATGATCCTTTCCTTTCGTGGCGAATGAGCCGTCCATCACTTGCTCCTCCGCTCCAGCGCAGCCCGGTCCCACTTGCCAAGATCGGCCGCCGCTTCATACGTGCTTTGCAGAAACGCGAGAAGAAGGCGGTCGGGATCCTCCGCCCTGCGAACGGCGTCATACGGCAACAAGAACTCTCGAAAGTCCCGACTATAGAAAGCTTCGTCTGGATAGATAGGATAGGAGGCAAACCCTTCGGGCTCCGGATAGGCATAAGCATAAAAGCAGGGTTGATCCACCGCGCCTCCGCCCGGCCAGAAGCCGCAGCTGCTGACTTCATGTGAATAGGCTTCCTGCGCCACGAATTTCGCGAGGTGGGGGGCGCCGGGATGCTGCGGCGCAGGGCGACCGGAGAAGCGAGTCACCGCCAGGTCGAACGCTCCCCAGAAGAAATGCACCGGGCTCACTTTGCCTTCGAATCCTGCGCGAAAGTCCGTCAGCACACGATCGGCCTGCAGCAAGATACGCAAACACCGCTGGGCGTAGTCGACATCATAGGCGGTGTGATGCCGGTCCTGTTCGAACGGCGTCCGGTCGTCCACTTCAACGGGCGTCGTCCAGATGTCCACCTCGATGCCCAGTGATCGTAGGGCCGCCATCGTATCCTGATAAAAATCGGCAACGGAGCGCGGCACGAGCGCGATCGAGCGAATCTCTCCCTCCGCGGTCTGAATTATCTGCTTGTGGTCGAGAAAGTCGAAATCGATTTGAAAGACCCGCGTCCCGTAGGGTATCGGCGACGTGGTCAGTCCGCGAGGGGTGACATACAGGGTCACTTCCCACCATTGGCAGATCATCGGCGCCAGCGCCAGTCGAATTTTGCCCACGATCTGCGTCCACATGTGGAGCGTCGCGTAGGTCTCTCGCCACGCCTGCAAAGGCAGGCTTGGCCAGACAGGCGTGTCTCTCGGAACCGTCATTGTTCGTTCGCCGGTCAATAAGCGGCCTCCATAACAGCCTCACAATGCCTGTTCTGCGGTTACATGACTTTCAGGCCGGCGAGGACGGCTTCGCCAACCGCTCTCGCGCTGCCTGGACTTGTCGGTTATGCTCTCCCAGAACATAATACCCCGCCACGAATTGGCCCTTACCCTGTCATCATCAGCTGATCGGCGTAACACCAGCGCCAAGCTTCTCCCGGTTCGAACGATTGCACGATCGGATGCTGCGTCTTGCGAAAGTGCTTCGTTGCGTGGGTATTCTTGGATGAGTCACAACAGCCGACGTGTCCGCACGTGAGGCAGAGGCGAAGGTGGACCCACGTATCTCCGGTCTTCAGACAGTCCTCACACCCTTCGGCGCTCGGTTCCACAGTACGAATTTGATTGAGATGGGTGCAAATGGTTGCCATAAGCGCAGCTCCTTCTCTTCATACGTACTCATCTTGCGCCCGGTTCAGGTTCAGATCAACCCTGAAGATCGAGAACAATTCATAGGTTCGCTCTCGGCTGCCGGGACGGCGTTCCGAAATATTTGCCGGGATGGTATAAACAAGCCATTGTCGTTTTCTCCTCTCTGGAAGGCCGGTCAATGATGACTCATGGCCACGCACACAAATTGGATCGGCCGGTCGACAGCAAACGGGATCACATCCTCGGAAACTCCCATGCCGACATGACGCTGGTCGAGTACGGCAGCTACGCCTGTCCGTATTGCCATGCCGCGCATGACATCATTGCCCGGCTGCGCGATCGGTTCGGCGACCGGATGCGATATGTGTTTCGGCATCGGCCCATTCCAGGCAGCGACGAGGCCGAGCGAGCCGCGGTACTGGCGGAGTATGCGTCGCAGACGACCGGAGAATTCTGGCCGATTCACGATGCTCTGATGACGCGCGGGCCGACGTTCCATGAAGGAGACCTCGAACGGATTGCCTCCGAGTTCGATCTGCCGCCGCGCGAGGCGTGGGATGAGGGGACTCGACGAGCGGCCGGTGAGCGAGTTGCCGAGGACGTTCGGAGCGCGCAGCGCAGCGGCGTGCGGGAAACGCCGACGTTCTATCTGAAAAACCGCCGGTATGAGGGCGCGTGGGACGAGAACTCGCTCGCCGAAGCCATGCTGGGCTCGCTGGGGCATCGGCTTCACAGCGCGACGGTGGATTTCGTTCGATGGGCGCCGTCTGCCGGCCTCTCTTTGTTGCTGATGTCGGTCGTGGCGATTCTGCTCAGCAATTCGACGATCGGCTCGGCATTCACCTCCTGGTGGCACGAGCCCTTTGGCCTTCACATCGGCGGCCGAGATTTCACATTGCCCGTCCTCGAGTGGATCAATGACGGATTGCTGACCATTTTCTTTCTGGTGGTGGGGCTGGAGATCAAACGGGAGTTCACAGTAGGCCGCCTGGCCACGAGACGGGCCGCCGCGCTTCCGATCCTTGCCGCGTGCGGCGGCATGATCGCACCGGCGTTCATTTACCTGCTCGTCGTCCCGCCGGGTCCGTGGCATGCGGGCTGGGGAATGACGATCGCCACGGATACCGCCTTTGCGGTGGCATTGATCGTATTGCTTGGAGATCGAGTCCCGGTGGAGCTGCGCGTGTTTCTGACTGCCGCAGTGATCATGGACGATCTGGTAGCGATTGCCCTGATTGCCTTGCTTTATACGGGCGCGCTCGACCTGCGATATCTGGTTGCCTCACTCGCCGTCACGGGGCTGCTCGCGGCGTTTAATCAGGGGGGTGTGTATAGTTCGTTGCCCTATGCAATTGTCGGGGTCGTCTTATGGGCCTGTCTGCATGGCTCTGGGCTGCATGCGACTCTGGCCGGCGTGATCCTCGCCGCCGTGACTCCCACGCTGCCCCCTGCGAATCTCCGCGCTCTGTTGGCGCAAGCCGAAGCAGTCTTTCGCGCCGAAATCAAACGCGCCGGAGACGCCGTCATGCGGCACGGACCGTCCGAGCCGGCCATTCAGGCCATGGATGTCATCCATGATCGGATCGAATCGCCGGCCAGCAAACTGCTTCGATCGGTCGAGCCCTGGTCCAGCTACGTCGTGTTGCCCTTGTTCGCCCTCGCCAATGCCGGCGTAGTCTGGTCGTTCGATGTGTTCGAAGGGCATGCACGTCTGATTGCAGCGATCATTCTTGGCCTCGTGGTTGGAAAACCCCTGGGTATCTTTTCAGCCGCCTGGATTGCGGTCCGCTGGGGGCATTGCCGTAAAGCCGGCGGCCTATTCATGGCGCCAGTTATTCGGCGCCGGCGCCTTGGCCGGCATTGGGTTTACGATGTCCCTGTTCATCGCGGGCCAGGCATTTGCCGACGCGACTGACTATGCGGCCGCCAAGATCGCGATCTTCATTGCTTCATTATTGGCCGGAGTCGCGGGCGTTCTGATCCTGTCGCCGCGAAGCCGGGCAAGGAACTCCGCATAAGCGAGTTGATTTCGGTTCGCACCCCCGCAAGCCCTATGGCATCGTTCCGGATTGTCCAGTTGACCTAGTTATGTGGATGTTGTAGTCGGTGGAATGAGTCCATGACTCGCCTGGATAGTCAGTGAGTGTCGAAAGGACAACCGATGAACGTTCTCCCCCTTTCTGCCGGCCTTTTCTTCGGAGTGCTGTTCTCCATATCGATTCCGAACGAAGGGAAGGCTGAGAATCCTTCTCTTGAGGCGAAGGTTCGGGAGAGGGCCGCAGCGGTAGAGGCCAAGCTGATCGCTTGGCGGAGAGATATTCATCAACACCCGGAACTCGGGGACCAGGAAAACCGCACCTCTCGCCTTGTCTCGGAACATTTACGCAGCCTGGGGCTGGAGGTCAAAACCGGCATCGCGCGGACGGGAGTGGTCGGCATTCTTAAGGGGGCCAAGCCGGGTCGCACGGTGGCGCTACGCGCTGATATGGATGCGCTTCCCGTCAAGGAACCGGAGGGGTTACCGTTTGCCTCCCAGGCGAAAGGGCGGCATGGGGGAAAAGAGGTCAGCGTCATGCATGCCTGCGGGCACGATACGCATACCGCCATGTTGATGGCGGCGGCCGAGGTGCTCGCCGGTTTGAAGGACGACCTACCCGGCACGGTCCAGTTCATCTTTCAGCCGGCGGAGGAAGGCTCCAGTCTCTTTGCACCAGGCTCCGGAAAGACGTGGGGAGCCAAATTGATGCTCCAAGAAGGAGTCTTCGCAGAGACAAAACCCGATGCCGTCTTCGGTTTACACGTCATGCCGGGACACTCCGGTGAAATTTTCTATCGCAGCGGTGCAACCACGGCAAGCGGTGACTCTCTCGACATCACGGTGACCGGGAAACAAGGGCATGGCGGTATGCCGTGGAACTCCATTGACCCCATCGCAACGTCGGCCCTTATCATCTCCGGCCTGCAGACCGTGGTAAGCCGGAAGGCCAACCTGGCTCTTTCACCTGCCGTCGTCACGATCGGCATGATCACCGGGGGCGAAGCGGGGAACGTGATCCCTGAGACGGTGCATATGACGGGAACGATCAGGACGTACGATGACAGTGTACGGGAAGTCGTTCACCATGACAGCCGAGTCACGGCGGAAAAGATTGCAGAGAGTGCCGGAGCCACAGCTGATGTGTCGATCGTCAATATCTATAATACGACGGTGAATAATGAGCGATTGGCTGAATGGGCTCGACCAGTCTTGCACCGGGCAACGGACGGCCGGCTGCGTCATGGGCCGCTGGTGGGGGCGTCCGAAGACTTTTCTTTCTTTGCCGAAGCGACGCCGGGCCTTTTTGTCTTTATGGGTATCACGCCCCGCGATCAAGATCCCGCGAAGGCCGCGCCGAACCACAGTCCCGGTTTCTTTGTCGATGAGAGCGCCTTGGTGATCGGCACTCGAACCATGGCCTCCCTGGCCGTGAACTTCCTTAGCTCACCGCCTAAAGAATAAAGGATGATTTAAGAGGCGCAGCTTTTCCTTGCGCACGAGTTGGCATGTTACATGATTCCTGCCCGATGGTGCCTTCTAAGTCTACTCGCCGCCTGCTGTATGCTTCTCGACACCGCATGGGCGGGCGACTTCGCAGCCGGCGCGCCGGTTCGTGAAGCCCCGCTGTTTACGGGCACGCTGCTCTCCACCCGCGGCAGTACGATGGATCACGGCCATATGGTAGTGGAGCCCTACTTCTACTTCACCCGATTCGGCGGACTGTACAACAACAATTGGCGGCTGCAATCGGCGACCACCACCCGTACCACCGTGGCGCAAACCTATTTCATCTACGGCGTGACCGATCGTATCGATGTGGAAATTGCGCCGCAGTGGCTCGGCAATCATTCCCAGGACGAGTCGATCGACGGCTTTGGAGATTTTCCGCTTCAGATCGGCTTTCAAGTGGTGAGAGGCCGCGTCCAGTCATGGCGGCCCGATGTCCGCCTCTGGGTTCAAGAGACATTTCCGACGGGAACTTATAGCAAGTTGCAGCCGACCCGAGGGCATCTGGGTGGGACAGGCGGCGGATCGTTTGCCACAACTTTCGGCATCGGCGCGCAAAAGCTGTTCTGGCTGGACGACGGTCATGTGTTCAGGGGACGCCTGAATGCCTCCTACGGATTCTATTCACCGGTCACCGTGCAAGGGTTCAACTCGTACGGCGGAGGGTTCGGGACGGAAGGCCGTGTGGAGCCGGGATCAGTGACCACGCTCACGGTCGCCGGCGAATATACGCTGACCCGCCATCTGGTTCTGGCGCTTGACGTGAGTGTGCAGTTGGCAGAGGCGACCCGCTTTTCCGGAACGCCTGGTGTCGGCGTGACGGCGGAGCCCGCGACCGTCGGAAAGGGCTATAGCGAAGTGCTCACCCTCGCGCCCGCTGTCGAATACCTCTGGAATCAACATGTCGGGTCATTGCCGGCCCCTGGTTCAGCCTGCGGGGCAGGAACACATCCGAGTTCTTCGGCATCGTGGCGGCGCTGTATCTCTACTTATGATGAAATGATGGACGTCGAGTTTGCTCGGCGTTCAGCGGTTGGCTACCTGACATCCGGCCTTGGGTCCATCACAAAGCCGTTTCGATTCGGCATCTGAATGGTCGGCAGGGCCTGTGCGTCCAACACCATATCCTCTGCGATGATCTTATTTTGGAAGAGCAGCCAGGCGATCACCGAGTAGACTTCATCCGGTGTGAGAGACTGCGGCGCGTCAAACGGCATGGCGCGATTGATGTAGTCATACAGAGTGGTCGCATAAGGCCAGTAGCTGCCGATAGTCTTGACCGGCTTGGCGGCCTGCAGCGTATTCTGCCCGCCGACGAGCCTATCCTTCGGCCCTTCGACCCCGGTCGGCCCGTGACAGGCCGCGCATTTCGTCGCAAACACGCGGGAACCCTGCTGCACCGTGCCTTGTCCCGGCGGCAAGCCTTCACCGGTCGGTGAGACATCGATGTTCCAGGCTCGGATCTCTTCTTGGGTCGCAGGGCGACCGATTGTATCCATCCCTCCGTGTTCGCCCCCCGACCATCCGGGCCACACGCAACCAAGCACGACCACCGCCGTTCCGAGGTATGCGAGTATGAAGCAGGCGGGCCTGTTCACGGTCCCGTCACGCATAGATGTTCCGTACCGATCCATCCTGCTCCACTTTCCAGCTTTGGATTGCGTTGTAGTGATAGATGGAATTGGTTCCCCGGACTTTCACGAGTTCCTCTCGCGACGGTTGGACATACCCGCTTTCATCGACGCACCGGCTTTGCAAGACCGCTTCTTGGCCGTTCCATCGCCAGGGGAGGCGGAAACGCGTATGGCATTTGGGCAGCACCGGCTCCTGCAATCGAGCCTCTTGCCAGGTTCGTCCGCCATCGGAGCTGACCTCTACTTTCGTGACCCGCCCCCGGCCGCTCCATGCGAGGCCGCTGATCTCGTGAATGCCGGGATGGATCCGCTGGCGGCCGGAGGGATAAGTAATTACCGATTTGGCTTCCATCACGAGCGTAAATTGATATGCCTTCCCATCGGGCATCAGATCCGTGTACTTGGCCGTCTCCCAGCGGGTCATGAATGGGGCGGACCCGAGCTTGAGTCGCCGGAGCCACTTCACATTGATATTGCCCTCGAATCCCGGCAGAAGGAGCCGCAAGGGGTATCCTTGTTCAGGGCGCAACGCCTCGCCGTTTTGGCCATAGCAGATCATCGCCTCCTGCAAGACCTCCGGCGTGAGGGGAACACTGCGGTTCAGCCCGGCCGCATCGCTGCCTTCAGCCAGCATCCAAGAGGCCTCGGGACGCATGCCGGCCGAGTCAAGCAGAGTGGACAGCTTCACACCGGTCCATTCGCTCGTGCTGGTCAACCCGTGAGTATCCTGAACCGAAAAGTCCTGCGCGTCCTTCCAGCCGTCCCAGGTATTGCCCGAACATTCAACAAAGGCGAGCCGGGAAACGGCGGGCAACCGCTCCAATTCTTCGACGGTGAAGATCAACGGCTTCTCCACCAGCCCATGAATCAGCAATCGATGGCGAGTTGGATCGATCGCGGGGACGCCGTTATGGTGTCGCTCAAAATGCAGCGACGACGGCGTGACGATCCCGTGGAGATCTTGAATCGGTGTGAGCGAATTGTAGTTATTCGGAGCGTTGGCGCCCCATCCATGGGGCGTTCCCGGTCCGGCTCCACCGAGGCGTTCCTGCTTCTCAAACGGCGACCGCTCGCCGTATGGACGAGGTAACGCGCCGGGCACGCGCATGGGATCCTGCGGAACTACGGTCTCTCCTGCGCGGGCCGCAGGAAGAATCAAGGCAGCCGCTCCCGCCGCCATGAGACCCGCGCTCTGCCGCAAAAACTTCCGCCGATTCATCTGCTTGGCTCCTTCCTCACACCGAGTCGATGAGTCCTACGCCGTAGTACCGTTCCTTGCGAGATATATCGACGGCTGGGATGCGAAAGGGGCGCAGGCCTCTATTGCTCATAGTTCTCCACGACCTGTGCCGGACGGGCCTGGGCCTGGTCCGGATCGAGACCGGCTCCGCGAAGCGCGCGACGCTGGCGCAGCAAGTCCCAGCAGCGGTCTAATTCCACTTGAATATTGGCAAGCAATTGACGATCGGTTTCTCCGGCTATTCCCCGTTCCCCCTGCTCATAGAGCCGATGTTCGTCTTCAACGAGTTGCTGGATCCGAGCGAGTACCGGTTGATCTGTTGCCTTGACTTTGTCGTCCATGGAAAGGTCCTCCCCAAAAAATCCTAGCCCGCCATGAAACATTGAACAAGGGCGACGTCACGCAAAGGCGGCGTGTTGAAGGCGGGCTCTCGCTCACGGGCGTTCATCCCGTCGGTTCCGCATGAACATGATTCCCGGTCGGCTTCGATAAGATGTTCTCGAGTTCCGCCAGGTCCGCCTCGGACAAGCGCCAGCCGGCTGCGGCGGCATTGGCTTTCACTTGGTCGGGTGAAGTCGCGCCGGCAATCACCGATGCGACGGTCGGCCGGGAAGCCAACCACGACATGGCCAACTCAAGCAGCGTGCGGCCGCGCGACGTTGCAAACTTCAACAGCGAGTCCACCAGCAACAGATTCTCTTCCGTGAAGGGCTCTGTGCCGAATCGGGATTCAAGGCGACTTCCTTGCGGCGGCTGCCGCCCATGGCGATATTTACCGGTCAAGAGGCCGCTCGCGAGCGGGAAGTAGGGAATAAAGGCCAAGCCGGCGCGGCGGCATTCTTCCAGTACGCCGCGTTCCGGTTCCCGGTGGAGCAGGTTGTATTCGTTTTGCACGCTGATGAACCGGGCCGCCCCCGGGCGGACCGCCTTTTCGGCGGCCTGCAGCTCGTCTGTCGAAAAGTTCGAGCAGCCGATCTCGCGCACCTTTCCCGCCCGCACCAGTTCATCGAGCGCGCCCAGTGTCTCTTCGATCGGTGTCTTGGGGTCCGGCTGATGAAGTTGGTAGAGATCGATGCAATCGGTTCCCAGCCGGCGTAAGCTGTCCTCGGCCGCTTGCCGGACATAATCCGGTTTCGCGCCGGTCCGTTGAGCATCTACCTGCATGCCGAATTTGGTGGCCAGAACGATGTCGCTCCGGCGGCGGCCGAGCGCGCGCCCGAGAAATTCCTCGCTTTTGGTTTCGCCGTAGATGTCGGCCGTGTCGAAAAACGTAATGCCCGCATCCAGCGCAGCCTTGACCACCGCCTCGGTGCGGCGTTCATCAAGCCTGCCTCCAAAATTGTTGCAGCCAAGGCCCACCACCGAGACGGTGAGCGATCCGATTCGTCGTGTTTCCATAAGGCTCCTTTTTCACGCGTGCTCTTTAGTTGTTCAAGGAACCAGGCCCGGCCGTCTTCATCGGTTCACTTGGGAGCGGAGGATTCCGGGGAGAGCTTCTTTCTCAAGGTTCTCGCGCACGCCACGCCGGCAAATCCGCCTCCGATAATTACGATTCTCGTCATACCCGCATGGAGATCCTCGTCTCGTGGTGAACGGTCAGTATAGGGGCACGCATATCTCTATGCGAGGCATTCTGTGCCGCCGTCGCTGTCCAATTGGATCACGACTGAATCACGGCCCTGAATTACAGTAATGGAGACAGCAGCCTCGCGACCGAGTCTCGGAGCCGAACCGCGACGCTTCGCTTCTCATATTCCGCGACATCAAATTCGGTACAGAAGGCGAGGTCCCGCTCAAAGTCCTGTTCCAACTCTTTGACGAAGCGCTCGCTGTAGAGCACGGCGTTCAATTCATAATTGATACTGAAGCTGCGAATGTCGATATTCGCGGAGCCGATCGAACAGACTTTCGAATCGATGCTGATCGTCTTGGCATGCAGGTAGCCCTTTTGGTAGAGGAAGACACGCGCGCCGCTTGCGACGATTTCGGCCATATAGGTGTTGCCGGCCCAATCGGGCAGCCGGTTGCCCGAGGGCCGGGCGCTCAGCATGATTTTCACCTCGACGCCGGACATGGCGGCCGAGCTCAAGGCCTCGGCCAGGCTTGCGTCGAGAATGAAATAGGGAGATTGAATGTAGACGTGCCGCTGCGCGGAGACGATCATGAAGGAGTAGAGCTGCCGGATCGCCGCCCATTGTGAATCGGGGCCGGAGGTCAAAATCTGAACCGGCACCTCGCCCGGCGGGGTGGCAGCCGTGAGGGGTGGAAAGTAAGCGGGTGAGAACAGGTTTTCCTTCACGGCGTTGTACCAATCCACCATGAACACCGCCTGTAAGAGAACCGCCGCTTCGCCAACGAGGCGCACTTGCGTGTCACGCCAGGAGTCGAACCCCGGTCCTCCATCGAGGTGTTCCTGTCCGATATTCATGCCTCCGGTATAGCCGATCGATCCGTCGATGACTGTGATTTTGCGGTGGTTGCGGTAGCTGATGGTATGGAACCGGTAGAGGGGCGAAGTAGGAGCGACGTGGACACCAGCCGCTCGGAGGTCCGCGAGATATGCGCGGGTGAGGTGAGCATGCGAGCCGATCGGATCATAGAGCAGCCGAACTTCAATGCCCCGCTTCGCTTTCGCCTTCATGATCTCTTTCAACGTTTCGGTGAACGGGTCTGTGCCCCAGATGAAGTACTGGAGATGGATCGACTGTTGCGCGGCTTCCATGTCTTTCATCAGGCTGGCATAAAACTCGGACGCGTTTTGCTGAATCTCCACATGATTTCGGTTGGTCAACGCGGAATGGGAATTGCGCCTCACGAGCGTCATGAGTTTTCGGCGGCCGGCGCTCTGTCCTTCGAGGCGCGCGATCTCCGTATCCTGGCGAGACAGTACCGGCGAGAGCAGAGGGAGAGCGTTCGCTTCAAGGTCCTGCCGGAGCAGCTCGGTCTGTTTGCTGAAGGCTTTTCGATCTCTACCGAACAGCACGTACACCAAGACGCCCACGCCTGGAGCAAAGATAAATGCCAGCATCCAGGCCAGGGTCGCTTGGGGCCGCCGATTTTCCAAAATGAGGAACACACCCGTCAGGAGCGCATAGAGCGCGAGCGCAGTCGTAAGGAATGTCACGACATGGTCCACCAGGCCCATTTAGCGCAGATGTTCGAGAATCGTTCAACCGGCGGTGGCGCAGCTTGTTATGAGAATGTGTCAGTGATACTGTCCATATTCAGTGGGCCCAGTATGCAGCCCGCCCTGGGTATCGGAGGAGGGTAATCAACCATGAACTCAACGGGACCGCAGACCAGACGGAACGGCGATTCCAAGCCGGCCGGGCGGGCACAGCCGCCCGACGGGGGATCCGGCTCCACAAAGGGCGATCTGATGAAGATGCCGCCGGGCAAAACGTGGCTGTGGTTCATGTTGGCCCTCGCGGTCAACTATTTATTGGTGCGGATGCTCGTTCCAAGCCCGGAAGCCCCGATCACGGTTCCCTATACCCTCTTTAAAGAGGAAGTGGGAAAAAACAACGTGGAGGCGATTTACAGTCAGGGCGATACTATTACGGGTCGCTTCACGGCGCCGATCACGTATCCGCCGGCAAACGATAAGGGCTCGTCATCCGGCAGTGGTTCCAGGACTACGAGCGAGCGCGGCGTGGGACCTCGCGGCCCTTCGCCCAACACCGTCACCACGTTCGAGACTATCCTGCCCGCCTTCGTCGATCCGGGGTTGGAAAAGTTCTTGATCGAGAACAAGGTGGAGATCAGCGCGAAACCGATACAAGAAGGCGGGAGTCTCTGGGCCACGCTTCTGTTCAGCTTCGGTCCCGCTTTGTTCTTCATCGGGTTCTACATCTGGATCTTCCGGCGGGCATCGCAGCAGGGAGGCGGCCTGATGGGAGGGGGGCTGATGGGCATCGGCAAAAGCACGGCCCGCCGGTACGATCAGGACAAGGATACGAAAGTCACCTTCGATGACGTCGCCGGCATCGATGAAGCCGAAAACGAATTGGTGGAGATTGTCGATTTTCTGCGGGATACCAAGAAATACACGCGCTTGGGCGGGACCGCCCCAAAGGGCGTGCTGCTGGTCGGGGCTCCCGGCACAGGGAAGACGCTCCTTGCACGAGCGGTCGCGGGCGAGGCGGGAGTGCCGTTTTTTTCGATGAGCGCGGCGGAATTCGTGGAGATGATCGTGGGGGTCGGCGCGGCGAGAGTGCGGGATCTCTTCAAGCAGGCGCGGGAGCATGCGCCGGCGATTGTGTTCATCGACGAGCTTGATGCGATCGGTCGCGCGCGCGGCCAGGTGGCGATCGGCGGTTCGAGCGAGCAGGAACAGACGTTGAACCAGATCCTGACCGAAATGGACGGCTTCTCGAGCCGGGAAGGTATCATTGTGTTGGCGGCGACGAACCAGCCGGACGTGCTCGACAAGGCGTTGCTGCGGCCGGGACGATTCGATCGGCGCGTCGTCGTGAATCTCCCTGACAAGACGGGGCGTGAGGCTATCCTCAAAGTGCATACCCGCAATGTGCCGCTTGCGAAGGACACGATCCTGGCGGACATTGCCGCCGTGACCCCCGGCCTTTCGGGCGCCGACCTGAAGAACCTCGTGAATGAGGCGGCCTTGTTGGCGGCTCGCCGCGAGCAGAACGAGGTGCGCGAGAAGGATTTTCTCGACTCGCTGGAAAAGATCGTGCTCGGTCCGGAACGGCCGATTCTCATGAGCCAGGCGGATCGGGAGCGGATCGCCTATCACGAGGGCGGGCACGCGATCCTCGGTCTTGTCGTACCAGGCGCCGATCCGGTGAACCGTGTGACGATTGTGCCGCGCGGGCAGGCGCTCGGCGTGACGTACCAGCGTCCTGAGAGTGACCGGTACAATTACCCGGAAGCCTATCTCCGCGCCAGAATTGTCGGCATGCTGGGAGGCCGCGCGGCCGAAGAAATTGTCTACGGCACCAGGACGACCGGAGCGGAAAACGACATTGAACAGGCGACCGGATTGGCCCGCCGGATGGTGACGCGCTGGGGCATGAGCGATCGGCTCGGGCTGGTGCAGCTTGCGCCGCAAGATAATCCTTATCTCGGCGGCGCGGGCGGGTTCACCGGCGCCAAGCCGTTCAGCGATCAGACGGCTGAAACCATCGACGCCGAAGTGCAGCGAATCATCGGAGAGAGCCATGAAGAGGCCAAGCGCCTGCTGACCGCGCATCGGAAGCAACTCGATGCGCTGGCAGAGGCCTTACTGTCACGGGAGACGCTCAATGAAAAGGAAATCTTGGAGGTTACCGGACTCCCGCCTGCGCCGGCCCTGGACAACGGGATGCTGCCCATTCCCTCGGCGGAAAAGAAGAGCGGAAGCCCGGCTCACGAAAGCGTGACACAGAAGAGTTCGCAGGCGACGGATCGGTCGAGTTGAGTTTGGTCCCCTGCATCTTCAGTTGGTCGCCAATATCGAAACAAAAGCCTACGTTTGAGCAGCCATCCGTCCCTGCAACTCTCGCCCGCCATCTCTCCTGATTATGTTGTGTGGAATCGTAAGTGTAGGAAACGTTCGATGATTTCAGTCACACATAAGGAAAGACTTTAAGTGTGGATTCGAACTGTCCGGAGAGCAGCCATGCGCATGGGAACAGACCCTTTCGGGCTTTATCGGGCGCAAGACCTGTCGCACCACCGGGCGTAGTTAGGGGGATGGAAATTAAGGCGACTTCAGACATCAGAAAAAGCTTTAACTTCGGTTCTTCGATCGTATGAAGTTCCATTACCTCATTCCATTACAGAAGTCGGCACCTAAGTAGCCATCCGCCTCGGCAAACCGGGTGAATGATGCTCCAAAGGCATGCATTCGATTCCTGGTGTTTCGCGAGGTTCACATCACAAATTCTCATCTTTCCTTGAAAGCCTCCCTACACATTCTGCTGGCGGCCTCTCATGCTCAGGACAAGTTGGCGCTCCGAGAAGTGCGGAGGCGCCTAACTCGGCTTGCTCTCGCTTCAGAGGAATTTAGCTTCTCTGGACCGGCAGGCGGCCTTCGTCCAGATCGATGAGATCCAGGACACTTATTGAATTGACGTCTATCTTTGACGCGAGGTCCGGATACATACGCCGCCGATAGCCCGCGAGTGCTGCGTCGGGTCGATAGCGCTCGATTTGTTCAGCCCATGCCTGTTTTTCGGACGGGGTCGCCGGCTTCGCATGGTCCTCCACCCAGGCGAGCACCTCATCATCGGAGCGGCTGGACATAATTGCCTGGCGTAATGCCTCGGCGTTCAACCCGGTAAACGCGAGAAATCGTCCGTCCAGCGTGTAGTCCGCTCCCAGCAGATTGGCGGCGTAGGCCTGTGGCAATTCCCCTTTGGCGAAGAGGCGGACCTTATCGATCAAACGTGGTAGAAGAATATATCCGCCGAGCGATTCACGTGGAGATCGCAATGGGATTGTTTTGGGAGGAGCCATGGTATCGCTAAGGAGTCGAAGACGTTTGGATACAGGAAGGCGCGATCAGGAAACGTGGGACTGTCCGGCGTGAGCCGCCATCTACAAATCTTCCGGTGTGAGACCAGTTACCTTCGAGAGTCGGACGAGCATGCGCGGGCCGACTTCATCACGATCATGAAAAGCGAACACTACATCAGGCCAACCAGGTCGGTGAAGGACCCGATGAGATCCGGTTGTACGTTTGACTTGCCAGCCGATGCGAAGAAGAGCGGAAAGAACGCGGGAGGCCTGTGTCGAGGGCCAACGGCTCATGCCGCGATGAAGGAGAGGTTCAGTAGTTCCTCCGGGACTGCTTCGCTATGTTCAAGACGATCAGCCATCGCGCGAAGAGCCAGGGCTTGGACCGCGGCCAGCGCGCCGGCACGCGTCTCCCCGTAAGCCATCACCCCCGGCAGCGCCGGCACCTCACCGATCCACCGACCGTCTTCCTCTTGCTCCAGCTCGATCTTTAATTGAGTCGTCTTGGTCATGGATTCAATCTAGCTCTAATAGTCGATAGGCTAAGCGCGGACACATGAAAAAGCAAGCAGTCATAGGAACCAGGCAGCGCTATTTCCAGCGTCTGACTCTCGCTATCAGTTTGCTCAATTCCCGGAGCCAAAGGACCGAGCTGGCCACGATTGTGCACCGGAGCCAGTCCTCTGCGCTCAGACTCACCGTCGAGAATGCTTGCTGCAGAAAGGGGATGTAGACGACGGCCATCTGCAACAAGAGCGATAACAGGATGCCCGCCCAGAGCCACGGATTGCTGAAGAGTCCGACGAAAGCGCTTTCGCTATCAGAGCGCGCATTGAAGATATTGAAGAGCTGAAACAGGATCAGCGTGGTAAAGGCCATCGTCTGCCCGTACTGCATCGTGCCGGAGCCTTCGATCACGCCGCCGGGCAGGCTCGCATCGAGTACAAAGAGCGTTCCCGTCGCCATGATCGCGCCGACGAAGACAATGCCCGCCCACATGTCACGAGTAATCACCCGTTCATGGCGCGGGCGCGGCGGCCGAGTCATGTTCCCCGCCTCAGCCGGATCGATTCCCAGTGCCAGTGCAGGAGCGCCGTCGGTCACGAGGTTGATCCATAGGATCTGCGTCGCGAGCAGCGGCAGCACGACGGCGCCGTCGCCTTGGGAGGCGAGCCCGATCACGTCAGCCAGCAACACGCCGAAGAACATCGTGATCACTTCGCCGATATTCGATGACAACAGATAGCGCAGGAACTTGCGGATGTTGGAGAAGATGGCGCGTCCCTCTTCGACAGCCGCGACAATCGTGGCGAAATTATCGTCGGCCAGCACCATGTCGGCCGCTTCTTTTGACACATCTGTTCCGGCCATTCCCATCGCCACGCCGATATCGGCGGTCTTCAACGCGGGCGCGTCGTTCACGCCATCCCCCGTCATCGCAACCGTGTTGCCGTCGCGTTGCAGCGCTTTGACGATTCGCAGCTTGTGTTCCGGATTGACGCGCGCGTAGACGGACACTTCTTGAACGGTCCGGTCCAGGGCCTCATCCGGCATCTTTTCGATCTCCGCACCTGTCATGGCCCGCCCGGCCGTCGCGATGCCGAGTTCCTCAGCGATGACGGCGGCGGTTGCCGGATGATCGCCGGTAATCATCAGGGCGCGGATGCCCGCGTTCTTCGCCCGCGTCACGGCAGCCCGAGCCTCCTCGCGCGGCGGATCCATCATGCCGATCAGGCCCAGAAAGACGAGGTCCTGTTCGACTCGTTGATCCACCTCGTCGGCCTTGAATCCCTCTTTCGGCAAGGACCGGGACGCCAGCGCAAGCGTCCGCAGCGCCTCGCCGGCCAATTCTTCATTGGTTTTCAAGATCTCTGCCCGACGCGCGTCTGTGAGAGGCCGCGTCTCTTCTCCGACCAATTCATGCGGGCAGCGCGCGAGCAAAATATCCGGCGCCCCTTTGGTAAAGGCGAGGAGCCGTTCCTGCCTGTTTGCGTCGCTATGAATGGTGCTCATCAGCTTGCGCTCGGATGAGAACGGCACTTCGGCCAGGCGTGCGAAGCGCGCATCCAGCGGTTCCTTTTCAAGCCCGGCCTTCCGTGCCGCGACGATCAAGGCCGCTTCAGTCGGATCGCCTTGCGCTGTCCAAGCCCCATTGTGTTCCTGGATGACGGCATTGTTGGCCCGGTCGGCGGCCGCCAGCGCGCGCATGACCTCGAACCTCAGCGCTCCGTCCAGCGATCCTCCGCCGTCCGGTTGGACCAGGCCGCGGGTCGCGTAGCCGGTGCCGCTGAAGCTGACGCTCCCACCGGCTGTGACGAGCTTGCGTACCGTCATCTCGTTCTTCGTGAGGGTGCCGGTCTTGTCGGAGGCGATCACGGTCGCCGAGCCGAGGGTCTCGACTGCGGCGAGCCGGCGTACGATGGCGTTCCGTTTCGCCATGCGCTGCACGCCGATGGACAGCACGGCGGTGACCACTGTCGGAAGACTCTCGGGTACGGCCGCGACGGCCAGCGCCACGCCCAGGATGAGGACATCGATGACCGCTGAGAGACTGCGCACATGCTCCACTGAAATAATCGTGGCGATCATCACGATCGCGATGATGACGACAATGATACCGAGCACTTTGCCGGCATGGTCCAACTCCGATTGCAAGGGCGTAATCTCGGCCGGGGCCTGCTTCAGCAGCTTGGCGATGCGTCCCATCTCCGTCTGCATGCCGGTCGCGGTCACCACCGCGCACCCGTGGCCGTACGTAGCGGCCGTGCCGCTGAAGACCATGTTGTGACGGTCTCCCACCTCCGCGTCTTCGGCGATTGCGACGGTGTCTTTGGAGACGGGGAGGCTCTCGCCCGTCAGCGGCGCTTCCGCCGTTTGCAGGGAGCTTGAACTGATCAGACGCGCGTCGGCGGGGATCGTGTCGCCTTCCTCGATAAGCATGATGTCGCCCGGCACAATCTCATCCGCCGGAATGCTGTGGCGTACGCCGTTACGAATAACTCGGGCCTGCGCCGCCGACATGCGGCGGAGCGCCGCCACGGCCTCTTCCGCCCGTTCCTGCTGAATGTACCCCAGGACGGCGTTGAGGAGCACGACGATGAAGATGGCGATCGCTTCGTAGGGGAGTGCCGAGTCCCGCTCATAGACCCACAGCCCTGCGGAGATCGCGGTTGCCACCAGCAGCAGAATGACGAGGACATCTAGAAATTGAGCGAAAAACTTCTTCCAGGCAGGAACGGGTTTCTCAACCGTCAAGACATTATGGCCGTACGTCACGAGGCGGGCGCGGGCCTCTTCGTCACTCAAGCCGTGTTGCGCATCGGTGTTCAACCAGGCCAGCAGGTGGTCGGCGCTCTGCCGGTAAGCTTCGGTCGATTCAAGTTGGGTCGTCGCGGTCATTCTTGTCTCGTCGCAGCTCTTGTCGCAGCTCTTATGGAGGTCGTCTCCAGAGAGGCGAGAAACATAGGCATCCGTGGCTCCTAAGCTACCAGATAAGGATGGTGAATCGAAGCAAGGATTTTCTGCTTCCAGGCTGCGCGGCCGGGTGAGAAAGAGAAGCGCGTTGAACGCGGAATAGATCAGGGATATGAGAAGCCGAAGG
This sequence comes from Nitrospira sp. Nam80, assembly GCF_965152575.1. NCBI lineage: Bacteria > Pseudomonadati > Nitrospirota > Nitrospiria > Nitrospirales > Nitrospiraceae > Nitrospira > Nitrospira sp. Nam80. The sequence continues at coordinate 2,910,324 of NZ_OZ224216.1, read as the reverse complement.
AAGCGTGGGAGATGCCGGCGGGGAGACCTAAGGACATCCGGACGGTTGATGGTGACCGCATGAGTCCCGCTTCACGGGACGACGAAACATGACAGCGAGCGATTCGTGGTGAATCCCGAGCGAGTCACTGGTTGCTGCGTTGGGATTGAGCGAAATACCTGTAAACACCCTCCACGTTCTCGGGAAACCATTCCTTGTAGCGTTGCCACTGCTCATACTTCGGTAATTGCACGGTATCTCTGGCCTGTTCCAGAGTCATTCCTTTTTGGATCGACTCCTTCACCGCGGCGGTGAGATCCTCTAGATATCCGCGGAACAACCGCACATGCTCCTTCTTCCCGATGTTGCCATGACCCGGCACCAGCGTCTCGAAATCCAATTGTTCGACCCGCTTGAGCGACTCGATCCAGTCATCGGGATAGTCGCTACGCATCGTGCGGTAGGCGACGGTTTCAACCGGAATGAAATCGACGGCGAAGAGCAGCTTCTCCTGGGGCAGGAGGAGGACAATGCTGTTGTCGGAATGATTTCTCCCGGTATAGATCAGCTCGACGCGCTTGCCGCCCAATTCGATGAACAGGCGATCCGTAAAGGTGATGTCCGGCACAGGGATCTGCGGATCCGGCTCCTTTTCAATCTGCCGCTTGGCCGCCCAGTGGCTCACAAAAATCGCCGTGTCGGCAAAGACATCGCCTCCGGAGATATGATCGTTATGGTGATGGCTATAGATCACATAGCGCACCGGTTGATCGGTCAGCTTCTTGATCTCGGCTTTGAGCCATGCCGCCGCATCGGGAGTGATCGGGTCTGTGACGATGGCGCCTTGCGGGGTGATGATAAACATGGATTGGTGAAATTGATGCCGGAACAGATAGAGGCCCTCGCTCAATTTCGTGATCTCATTGTCCGCCCTCGGCTGAGCCGGCGCGTCCGGTCGTTGCACCAAGAGACAGCCAAGTACCATCAAGAATGCGAACCACTTCACGATACGCATGGAAATCTCCATTTCAGATCAGGATCGCCTTAGCCACGTACCACTACGCATCAGCAGGAGCCGTTCCAGCCGATCAACCGCAATCATATTCACCTTGTATGCCGTTGAAAGCCCGAAGTTATCAGTCCTGGATTGATAGAGGTGGTCTACGAAATGAAAGGATGTGACGAAAGGAAGTGCCGAAATGGCGGCACAGAGCCGAAAGAGCGGCATGGCGTCACTTCTTTTCCGTTCGCCCGCCATCAGATTCCTTCTGCAAATGCTCCGTAATCAAGGGGCTGCTTCCTTGGCGTGTGAAATAGGCCCAGATCCATTGCGCCATGACCGCCAGCCGGTTGCGAAACCCGATCAACAGAAAGATATGGACCAGCGACCACAGGAGCCAGGCCGGCAAGCCCGAAAAGCTTGCGCGTCCGAATTGTGCCACCGCGCGATGGCGTCCGATCGTCGCCAGAATGCCGCGATCGTGATAGCGGAACGGAAGACGGTCCTGGCCGCGCAGGTCGCGCAGGATATTCTCTGCCGCCGCTTGCCCTTGCTGTAAGGCAGCCGCGCCCAGACCGGGCACCGGTATCCCATTCGCATCGGTGAGCGCTGCCATATCGCCGATGACAAAGATTTCACGGTGTCCGGGCAGACTCAAATCCTGCTCGATGAGTACTCGTCCCGCGCGATCGGTGTCCGTGGTGAGCGCCTTGGCCAGCGGCGAGGGTGCGACCCCGCTTGCCCACAGTGTCACATCGGCCGGAATCCAGTGGTCTCCCACTTTGATCCGCCCCGGTTCGACTCCGGTCACCATGCTCCCAGTGTGGACTTCGACGCCGAGCTGCTCCAATTGCCGGGTGGCCTTCCTCGACGACTCTTCCGAATAGGTTCCCAGGATGCGCGAGGCGCCCTCATACAGGCGGACATGTGCGGTGGTCGTATCGATGGCCTTGAAGTCTCGTGCCAGAGCGAGTCGCGCCAGGTCGGCAATCGCCCCTGCCAGCTCGACGCCGGTCGGACCGCCGCCGACCACGGCGAAGTTGAGCGGGGCTTGCCTCCCGCTCACGTACGCGTGGCGTTCAGCCGTTTCGAACGCCAGCAGCAGCCGCTTGCGGATTTCTACCGCGTCTTCAATGGTCTTGAGACCGGGCGCGTCCTCCTCCCACTCATCGTGCCCGAAGTAGGCATGACGCGCTCCCGCCGCAACAATCAGATATTCGTACGGCAGTTCAGCTCCGTCGCTGAGTTTCACCAGGCGCGCGGCTCTATCGAATTCGACGACCTCGGCCAAAATGGTTCGAACGTTGCGCGAGTGACGCAAGATATAGCGCAGGGACGATGCGATCTCACCGGGCGACAACATGCCCAACGCCACTTGATAGAGCAACGGTTGGAACGTGTGGTGGTTTTTCCTGTCGATGAGGGTCACGTCAACTGGTTCATTGGAGAGGACCTTGGCCGCATGAAGACCGCCGAACCCACCGCCGACGATGACGACCCGAGGACGATGAGGACTTACGCTCATTGACGATCCCTATCAAGCAATGCATGACGGCTCGGCAGCGTGGCCGGGACATGAGCGGGGCGTGATGAGGCACATGATCCATCCGGCATTTCAACCGCCGCTCAATAGTCCGAACAATCCATTGAGAATGCTGTGAAACGCGCTGTCCGTTCACGCGTCCGCTTGCGGGTTGTGCCAGCCGCTATCGCAAATGAGCCGATCAGCCTCCTTTGGTCCCCACGTGTTCGGCTCATACTCATACAGCGGTGTGACGGCTCCCAAGATCGGTTCTACGACACGCCAGGCGGCTTCCACGCCGTCCTCTCGCGCGAAGAGGGTGGGATCGCTTTTGACGGCGTCTCCCAGAAGACGCTCATAGGGGTCCATCTCGTCGCCGGAGCAATGGCGCGCGACGAGCTCGATCCGTTCTCCCCTCATGGCTTCTCCGGGAACCTTGGCCTTGGTGCCCAAAGCGATCAGCACGTCGGGGTTGAGCCGAAAACGAAAATGATTTGCGAGCGGCCGTTCAGTTTCATCCAGCACGGGGCAAGCGGGTGGCTTCAACTGCACCACCACTTCGGTCGCCGTCACAGGGAGGCACTTGCCGGCCCGCACGTAAAACGGCACTCCCGCCCACCGATCGTTGTCGATGTGAAACCGGAGCGCGGCGAATGTTTCGACCTGCGAGTCGGAGGCCACGCCTTCCTCGCGACGGTAGCCGCGGAACTGGCCCCGTACGACCTCCGATGGATTGAGCGGCCGGATCGCCTCCAGTACTTTTGCCCGCTCGTCCCGCATCGACTCATGGTCATTTCCGGCCGGCTCTTCCATGGCCACCGAAGCGATCACCATCAACATGTGATTCTGCACCACGTCTCGGATCGCCCCCGCCTCCTCATAGAAACGGCCGCGGCCCGCCACGCCGAACCGTTCGGCCATCGTAATTTGCACGCGTTCGATGTAGCGATGGTTCCAGCCGTTTTCAAAGAGCGGATTGGCGAAACGAAAGTAGATGAGGTTTTGGACCGGCTCTTTTCCCAGGTAATGATCGATTCGGAAGATGGCCTGTTCCGGGAAATGGGTGCGCAGCTTGCGGTTGAGAGCCTGGGCCGAACCGAGGTCTCGGCCGAAGGGCTTCTCGACCACCACCCGCGTGTGGTCTCCGAGGCAGCCGGACTTCGCCAAGCCTTCGATCACAGTGGGAAACATGCTCGGAGGAATGGCCAAATAGTACAAGGGCCGTTGGGCGGCGCCGAGTTCCTTGCGCAATCGCTCGAACGTCGCCGGTTCGCGGTAATCGCCGCTGATATATCGGAGGAGGCCCGAGAATCGTGCGAAGGCCTGCTCATCCAGGTCTCCATGCTTCACCACGCTATCGCGGGCGCGGTTCCTGAATTGTTCGAGGCTCCACTCGCTCTTCGCGACTCCAATGACCGGCATCGCGAGATGGCCGCGCCGTACCATGGCTTGGAGAGCGGGAAAGATTTTCTTGTATGCAAGATCACCGGAGGCGCCGAAGAAGACGACTGCGTCGGATTTCGCCGTGACCATGAGTACTCCTTTCCAAGCGGCTACCTTCTTGAGTGACTCACATCCGACTTCCGCTCAAAGGGTCCCCGTCGAGATGGCCTCGTAGTCGGGCCCGCGTCCGAGCCTCTTTCCATATGGCCGCTCCTCACGACAGTGGCAGGACGCTCGTCCTGCCAGGCTTCTTCCCAGAGGCGAAAGCCGCCGCTGAAGGCATGCGTGTTGTCGCCGAGGCGGGCGCCTTCCGGCAGATGTTTGAGTTTTTTGGCATTGCCGCCGCCGAGTACCACGTAATCTGCTTGGAGGGCTTCTCGGAGCGCCGCCACCACATCACACACATACCGGCGCCACTTCTTCTTTCCGTACCGTTTAAGCCCGCGCAAGCCGACGTAGTCCTCGTACGTCCGGCCTTTCCTGTATCGTAAATGCGCCAGTTCCATCGGCACGAGCACGCCGTCGGTGATCAGCGCGGAGCCCAAACCGGTTCCCAGCCCCAGGAACAGCATGCGGCCGCCTTCGTAGCTGCCGAGTGCCTGCATGGCGGCGTCATTGAGCACCTTGACGGGACAACCGAAAGCCGTCTCGAAATCCAAGCCTGTCCATCCATCGCCTAGGTTCTTCGGTTCGACAGCTGGCCTGCCATGCAGCACGGCTCCCGGGTATCCCAGCGCGATGACATCATAGGACCAATCGGCGGCGAGCTGCCGAACCGATTCCACCATCTGTTGCGCAGTCATGGTCGGGCCGGAACGCACCTTTCGCGGTGCGCGTTTTCCAGTAGCCATCACTTTCAGATTCGTCCCGCCCACGTCAACGACCAGCACCCTGGGAAGACGAGACTGTACTTTTCCATTGTTCTTCACTCCCTCTGCCATGGTCTTCTCCCTTCCGTGTCAAGCTTCCGGCTGTGCAGGCGAACAGGGTCTCATCGAACGTTGATGCGCCATGCTCTCGTCAATACCGTTCTTTTTGACCAAGATCAAGGCTACAGCTCAACGCCGCCGGTCCGGTGGACTATTGAACCAACGCCTCAGATGTGCGCAGGCCGTCGAAGTCCGATAAGGAGCGCCGTGATTTGAGGGAGCGAGGCAGCCGGCAGTACAGTCGCCTCATTGTTTTTCTTTTCCGATGTGAGCAGAGGCCATGCCTGCGTCCTGCGCCACGGCCAATGCCACGGCGGCCCAATCGAGATGTCCCCATCCGTTCGCGATCGTGGCCAGGAAACGATCATGAAGGAGACTGGCCAACGGCATCGGCATCGTGCTCATCGCCGCAGTGTCCAAGACGAGGTTCACATCCTTGAGTCCCAGCGTGACCGTAAATCCCGGAGGTTGGTACCGCCCCTCGGCCATCGCTTTGCCATATACCTGGTAGGCAGGACAGGCGAACAAGGTGTTGGAGAACATATCAGCCAGTGCGCTCCGATCGATGCCGTGTTTCTCTCCCAGCGTGAGTGCCTCTGCCAGCGCTTCCATCATGGCGGCGAGAAGGAAGTTGCCGGCTACCTTGACGACGTGCGCTGCGCCGGGTTCTTCGCCAAAGTCAAAAATGCCTTGTCCCATTGCCTGCAGGACGGGCCGTACTCGTTGCTTCGCTTCGTGAGGACCTGAGACACAGATCCAGAGCCGGCGCGCTGCCGCTGCGTCGGGCCGTCCAAACACCGGAGCGGCGAGATAGGCGACCTCGGACCGGTGATGATCTTGCGCGAGACGACGCGCAAGTCGGGGAGAGATCGTGCTCATGGACAGATGAACGCCGCGGGGGCCCAGGCGAGCGAGGAATCCGTCTGTGCCTGACGTAACGCTCTCCAACGCGAGATCGTCCGCGAGCATGGTAATGACGATGCCGCCGGGCTCCGCCGTTTGGGTAGGATGAGCCGCGAGCGTCGCCCCTCGCGCCACTAACCCGGCGGCTTTCTCCGGCGTGCGGTTAAACACGGACAGCGAATAGCCGGCTGTGAGTAGATTATCCGCCATCGCTTGTCCCATACGCCCGAGCCCGATGAACCCGATTCGAGTCGCCATGATGCCGCGCCTCTCTTACCTAGCTCTCTTCCGGCACCGCATGGTGTTCAGCGAAGCAGCCACTCAATGTCTTCCGGTCCACCGGCATTCGCGCGTGGGATCCGTCCGGAGCGGCTCTCAGATATTGAACGGGCCAAGGGACCTCATGGCCCAGTTCGCGCGCCGCGTGCAGCGGCCAATAGGGATCCCGCAAGAACTCCCGCGCAAGCAGCACGAGATTGGCCTGTCCTGCGGACTGATCCGTCCTTCAGGGGTCACGGCTGTCGCCTCGGCCATGACCAGGCCCGCTCCGCCCACCGCGCGACTGCCCAGATGCACGAAGTGCCAATCGTTCGCCACACCGTCCTCACAGGAATACTGGCACATCGGCGAGACGGCGATTCGGTTCTGGAATGTCACGTCCCGCATCGTGAACGATTCAAAAAGATGCGCCATGGTCACGCTCCGTTATTGCAGGTCTATGCGAGTTGATACCACAGCACATCCGCGCCGCATCACACTTCGATGCCCATCCCGAGACCGATGCGGGCTCTCAGTAAATCGTGGCGGGTAACCGAATAGGCCACTCTGCCTTGCTTGATCACCGGCAGAATCAACAAGTGCTTTTCCTTCATCAGGCGGATGGCATCGGAAACGGTGGTCGAGGCGTCGGCGACGAAGTGTTCCTTATTCATGAGTTGATCCGCTGTGACCGTGGCCAAATTCTGACCGGATTCGATCGCGCCAAGCAGATCGAACTCGCTGACGAATCCGATAAATTTGCCCGCGTCATCAACGATCGGCGCGCCGGAGCTGTGAGCGGCCAGTAGTTCGACCGCGATGGCCAGTCCGCTTTGCTTCGCGCGGAAGCGCAATGTGTGGGTTCCGGAGATTTGTCCGATCGTGCTGATCCCGCCCCATGGTGTGCCTGGTATTGTCATTACTCATCCTCCTTATGATGATATGCCGCCGCCTTGATAAAAACGGTCTTGTCATTCCATGTGTGAGAGAGTCTGCAATTCCTAACGGGACTAATCAATAGACGGGACGCGTTATAAAACCTTTGCCTCCAGCGCCGCTTGAATGAATCGTGTCATGCAGTCCGCGGTCCCTTTTCGAATCAGAATACTGTCTTGTGCCAGCGTATTAGGTCCAGACTGAAGCGACGAGCACTCCCAGGTAAATGGAGCGTGGTAGTGAGACTGAACAGTATATGTCGCGTGCAATTCAAAGAATCGCTCAACGCCATTTCTCACATCGACATAAAACCGTGTAACGGCACCACGGATGACGAACGGACTCGACTTCTCTATAGCGTAACCGGAATGAACCAATTCCTCTTTGAGCGCTTCCGTAAAGAACGAGCTGATCTCCTGAGAAAGAAACAACTCCGTCCTGGCGGCCCGGTTGGTTTCTACTTCGCGAGGTCTTACTCGATCGTTTTCGGCAGCTTGGTATCGGAATGGCAAGACCGTCAGCGCGCCTTGCCCCTTCCAGGGATTGGTTGGTTCATAATCGATAGACAACATGCGTCCGCAGCCTATGAGCAGCGCACACAGGACATAGGCGGCTACGGCATGAGAACTGTTATGCGAAAAAGACTTCACGGCAAAAAGCCTCCATGTGCTTGGCTTATGATTCGCGCGAGCAGTCCTTGTTTCCGGCCTGTGAAACGGCGAAGAAAGTAATGCTCACGGCGGGTCGTGTAACGTTCCGTTGGTATCGTGAGGTCGAGCGAAGGTGTCTTCCGGACTTCTGCCCGCCGCGCATTGGAACGCTCACTTGGGCAATGCAATGATTTCGATCCAGTTCGGCCCTCGACCAACATCCACGCGTGCACGCTGCCGCAGCGCTCCCGTCCGCCCGTCGATCTCGTATGTGCTTAAGGCGTTGGACTGTTCTCCCACCGCAAGAAGATATCTACCTTCGGGGTCGATAGTGAAGCCGCGCGGCTGGCTCTCGGTCGGATAGTGTCCAATGAGTGTCAGTGTGCCGTCATTGATTCGAAATGCCGCGATGGTGCTCGAGCTGCGCTCGGAGGCGTACAGAAATTGTCCGTCCGGATTCACGTGGATGTCGGCGGCCCATGGCTTTTTTTTGTGACCGGAAGGCATCACTGATACCGAGCCGAGCAGGGTCAGCGTGCCGGACTTGCTGAGGTCATACATGTTCACGGTGCCGTTCAGCTCGTTGGTGCAAAAGGCCCGGCGGCGATCGGGGTGAAATACGAGATGACGAGGACCGGCTCCTTTTTGGGTCGAAACAGCCGGTGGACTGTTCGGCGTGAGTTCCCCGGTCGTCTCGGCGAATCGATACTGCAGGATAGCATCGGCTCCCAAGGTGGGAACGAATACGAACGTGTTGGATGGATCGGTCACGATACAGTGCGGATGCTTACCGGTCGGGATGACGAACTGCGGCTTCGGGCTGATCTCGCCGCGAGCACCGACGGCATTAACGGCAATTTTATCACCGAAATATGAGGCGCCCAACAGGTAGCGCCCGTTCCGGTCGACGAAAAGATAGGCCATCTTGTCGACCGCAGGGACGGTTTGTATCGGACGCAGCTTGCCGGTGCTCGAATCGATGTCCCAGCTGCTCACCGAAGGCGGGTCCGAGGTCAATGACGCGTACAAGTATTTCCGGTCGGGATCGATCGCCAGGTGCATGACCTCTCCGGCAGCAGGGACGTTCTCTATCAGGCGTATCGTGCCGTCTCGCTGATTCAGCTCCAGGACGGAGATGTCATGGCTGATGGCGTTCGCGACATAGGCGATCATGCGAGGAATTCCTCCTATCACATAGTCCGTTACACTGCTTGCCTTGCTTCACGCGGCTCATACTTTTTATCGCGTCATCGGTGATGGTGCTCTGGAAAAACCGACCGTCTCGCCACGCGCCGCATCCTTGCTTGCCGTGCCAGATGAACAGCAGGCTGGCGACAATACGGAGGAGGGCGTACGCCTGGGGCTCATACGGTTTCATGAACGTCGGCATGTCATGACCTCCTTGTGCGACGACAGCTGTTACTGAGATCGGCGACCGGCGGTTCCAACAGAGTGAAAGCCTTCATATGACGATAGTCGCGGCGCCATCTTTGAGCAAGACTCGTCGTACTTGTACGCCTGATCTTTAATTGCGCCATTGATCGAAGCTGGCTCGCGTGGAAGAATGATCCGAGAGCTACAAAGATACCTGTCGCCACGATCGCGCGGAGGGAACCATGGGACGCCAGAAAATCGGTCTCATTATTCCGCATCCCGAAGAGCAGAAGTGGGACACAGTCTGGAAGCTGTTCCGCACGCCCAATTTGAATCTTCCCACCCTCGCGGCACTGATACCCGAGGAGGAATGGGACATCGAGATTCAAGACGAACTCGTGGGGCCGATTGATTTTACCCGCGAGTATGACCTTGTCCTCGTCACGGTAACGACCTCCGTAGCATTTCGCGCCTACGAGGTCGCGAGGCTCTTCCGTCAACGTGGCGCCAAGATCGTATTAGGCGGCATTCATCCCTCGACGCTGCCCGAAGAAGCGGCCCACCATGCGGACGCCGTCGTGATCGGGGAAGGGGAATTGACGCTGCCGCGGCTCCTTAATGACTTCAAGAACAATAAGCTGGAGCGGTTGTATCGCATGCCCCACATGGTGCAGGAATGGGATCAGCGACCTCCTCGTTGGGATCTCCTGCCGAAGGGTTACATGTTCCGGGAAGCGTTGACTGCCACCCGTGGCTGCAACTATCGCTGCACGTTTTGCTCGATCCATTTGGCGCTGGGGGGCGGCCAGTACGGCTATCGCAGAAAATCTCCGGCCGAGGTGGTCAAGCTCGTCGAACAGATGACAGGGCCGATGGTCATGTTCTGGGACGACGATCTTCTCTCGGACCCGCCCTATACCAAGGAATTGTGCTTGGCGCTGAAGCCGTTGAACAGGCGGTGGATGAGCCAGATGAGCGCGACCTATGTGGCGCATCATCCCGAAATGCTGAAAACTCTTGCGGATAGCGGCTGCTCCGCGATGTTCATGGGAATCGAGTCCATCAACCAGGATTCGCTCAAATCGGTGGGCAAGCAAAACAATGCAAATCTCTATGAAGAATTAATCCGCCGCATTCACGGCCATGGGATGGATATTCATGCCGGTTTCATCTGTGGTCTGGACCACGAGGATGTGTATGACTTCGAGCGGACGGCGGAATGGGCGACTCGCATGGGGTTGTGCGGAGCAATCTGGCGCATCCTGACTCCCTATCCGGGCACGCGGCTATTTGAAGAGCTCAAAGCGGCGGGCCGGCTCTTGACGACGGACTGGACCTGCTACAGCGGAGAACATGTCGTCTATCGTCCGGCGAAGATGACGATTGAGGAATTGTACTGGGGACAGAAATGGGCAAAAGGACATTTCTATTCGTATCAATCAATCGGCCGGCGGATGGTGAGCCGAGCCAAAGAGAACGGCCCTCACGAGCTGCTCAACACGCTCGGCTCGGGGCTGGGCTATCGCTCCATGTTTCGCCTCGCAATGGATGAAGTGTCGGTTGACGTCTACCGGGATCTCAAGCACTTGCCTCCGCAGCCTTCGCCTGTGGCGTACCGTTTTCCTTACCCCCCGAAGAGGGGAACATTCGAGTGCATTGCTTCGCGATTCAAGAAACCCGCGTTACACTAAGCTCTCATCGACTGAATCGTGAGCACTGTATGGACGCTATCAGTATGTCTTCCTTTCTTGTTTGTTGTGTACTCGCGAGAGTGGAGCGCAGGCGGATCCGATAGCGGCGGCCGGCGTTCCACCCGTTCTATCCAGAGAGGGGAGATTCCCTAGTGGTCGGAGGTTGCTCAGTAGCCCACAGTAAACCGTTGCCGGATATGGGCCGGGCGTTCCAGTTCGTCAATCATGGCCACGGCATAATCCTGGGTGGAAATACTGCTGTTTCCATTCGGATCGGCGAGCAACTGATCGGTGCCTAGCCGAAACTTTCCGGTGCGCGCGCCTGGTTGCAGCATTGCCGCGGGGCTGAGGAACGTCCAGTCAAGATCCGGTTCGCCGCGTAACAAGTCCAGCACATCGGCGGTCGCACGGGCCGTCCCTTTCCACTGTTCAGGAAAATCAGGCGTATCGATCACGCGAAGTCCGGGTTTGACAGTGAGGCTCCCGGCTCCTCCCACCACGAGCAGTCGCTTGACGCCGGCCCGTTTCATGGCGGTGATCATCGCCTTGATCCCGCTCACGTGTTTCTCCCTGATATCCGGGTCCGTCTTGCTCGGGCTAAACGCACTGATCACGGCATCCTGTCCGGCCAGCAACCCTGCCATCTCATCTGCATCGTAAATATCGCCTTTCCGGGCATGAAGCTTCGCACGCGGCGCCAGCTTCTCCGGATGCCGAACGATGGCCGTGACCTCATGGGCGCAATCCAAGGCTTCTTGTAAGATTGCCGATCCGACAAAGCCGGTGGCCCCTATTAGTGCGAGTTTCATGGTGCATTTCCTCTCAATCAGTGCGGTGTCGGCCTTTCGACTCCTCCGCTATGAGTCATCGGTGTGTGGGGCCTCACCGCCACAGTTTATCTGCACAGACACAGTGAGGCCGCGAGGGTTGTGGCATGGCAGCATCTTCAACCAGGAGCGTGCAACGTAAACACCGTCCGACGTAAGCTGTCTCTGACAAGCCGGTTACTCTCCCGTCTTCTGTCCAGGCGGAACAGCTACATCGGCCACCCGGTTGTCCCCATCGATCAGCAACACGATCGCTTCTCCCTTAGGCAAGGCCCCGATCCTTTTCCGCATCGAAGGCCGAACTTCAAAATCATGCTCTTGACCGTGCTTGGGTGCGAATCTTGTAACTCGTTTCTTTGTCGTCTTCGGTACGGATCAGCACCCTGTCATGACCGATCACCAGCGGCTGGGCAATCTGCCCTTTCAATATGTGGTGCTTGTGTCCTATCGGCTTCCCCGATTCATCCAGCAGGTGATAATCTACGAGCAGGTTTTGATCGTTGATGGTCAACTCCATGACAGCGCCGATTTTGATTTCGGGAAATCCCTTCTCTGTCGCTCCCTTCAACGGGATATAACGCGGCTCCATCTCGCCGGTGTTGAGTTAAAGTTGTTCCCCTTTAATCTGTTCGACGGTCCCCTTGACGTGACGTTCTCCTTGTAAGAGGGGAGCGTCGCTATCGCCCGACTCCGCTGGAGCGCCGACGAACATGGTCAGCGTGAAAATGATACCTGCAATCGGGACCCAATGTTGTCGTGTCATGGCAGGCCTCCTTCGGTTAGACGCACACGGTGAGTCAGCTCTTGCCAGTCACATCACGGCACGCTCAAAACGGAAATTGGCGCGGCTGGTGTTGCACACTGACCCAATGGTCCGTGGTGAATTCCTCAATAATCCAATCGCCGCCGAAGCGCCCGAGCCCGCTGTTCTTCTCGCCGCCGAACGGGCAGTTCGGTAGATCATTCACCGGCTGGTCGTTCACGTGCGTCATGCCGGCCTTGATTTGCAGTGCCACGCGGACGCCGCGCTCGACGTTCCCCGTGAACACTGCGCTCGAGAGCCCGTACTCTGTGTCGTTCGCCACGCGGATGGCTTCCTCTTCGCCGGTCACTTTGATAATCGACACGACCGGGCCGAACATTTCATCTTGCGCGATTGGCATGTGGGGCGTGACATCGGCGAACACATGAGGCGGGAGCAGGAGACCCGTGGGATCGCCGCCGGCCGTTTGTCGGGCTCCAGCGGACCGGGCGTTTTCGATATGTTTCATCAACCCCTCGAACTGGGACTTATTGATGATCGGCCCAATTGCCGTGTCAGCCTTATTCGGGTCGCCGATTTTGAGGCCACGCACGCGGGCGGAGAAGCGCTCGACGAACCGGTCATAGATCTTGGCATCCACGATGAGACGGTTCGTGATCATGCAGATCTGTCCCTGGTGAAGAAATTTTCCGAAGACGGCGGCGTTGACCGCGAGATCGACATCCGCATCGCCCAGAATGATGAACGGGCTGTTCCCGCCGAGTTCCAGCGCCACCCGCTTAATCATGGGACTCTTGGTGGCCAGTTCCGCGATGCGCCGGCCGACCGGCGTGGAGCCGGTAAACGAGATCACGCGAGGAACCGGATGGAGCACGAACGCATCGCCGATCAGATTCCCGGGGCCGACCACGACGTTCAAGACTCCTGAAGGGACGCCGGCCTCTTCATAGATCTTGGCGAGCAGGAGCCCTCCCGTGACCGGAGTGTCCGAGGCGGGCTTGATCACGACGGCATTGCCCACGGCCAGCGCCGGCGCTACCGAACGGTTGCTCAAGTGTAGAGGGAAGTTCCATGGGCTGATCACCCCAACGACGCCGACCGGCTGCCGATATACGCGGTTCTCCTTGCCGGGAACATCCGAGGGCAGAATCCGGCCTTGGACCCGGTAGGGAGCGGACGCCGCTTCCAACATGATCGCGTGAGCAGAACCCCATTCGACGTTTGCTTTCAGGCGCGTGCTGCCCGATTCCTTGATGAGCCAGGTGAGAATTTCTTCCTTGCGCGCTTCCATGAGATCCGCGGCGCGGCGGAGAATAGCAGCCCGGTCACCGGGCAACGTGGCCGCCCATTTCGCTTGCGCGGCAGCGGCCGCCTGGTAGGCTTCGTTCAGATCCTGTTCATCGGCGAGGGGAATACGGACCAAGATTTCGTCCGAATAGGGATCGCGATCTTCCGCCACGCGACCGCTTCGTCCGCCGCGCCATTGGCCGTTCAAGGGCATGCGGTCGAAGCCGTCATAGGCGCTCACGAAGATCGGCTCCTTCGTTGCGGCGGGCTGTGCCATGATGTACTCCTTCGTTTAGAGGCCCATTCTGCGAGTGAACTTGCGCGCAGCATGTTGAACGTCACGGCAGCGAGTAGGTCATGTTCGGCCAGGCGGCATAACCATAAATTCGTCCTTCTTCTTTTCGCTCGATATTGATTCCGCCGACGAACGGCGTCGTCCCCGTGATGCCCGTGAAGGCGCCGATTCCCCACGAAAATGAGAATTCGCCCCGGCAGTCATCTTTCTTTCCGGTGCAACGCATTTCTCCATAGGCCACATCTTTTCCTTCATGGGCCGACATCATACAGAGCGCGGCCTGTCGCTCTTCCCTGTTATCGGTGATGCGAACCACGGCCTGGCAGTCGATTTTGGCTGCATGGATTTGCGAACGGCCGGCACCTTGGGGATGTCGGATGAACATGGTTCCCGTGATGGCGCCGGTAAAGACCCGGTCGGCGTCTCCGAGATTCTGAATCACCCCGGTTCCATTCCAGCTCGCAGTGGCTTCACCCGCTTCGATGGTTTTCGCCTCGGCGACGAAAATGAGGCTGAGGCTCGTGATGACCAGCGTAGCGATCGAGACAATGCTCTGTGTCAGTCGCATGATTCCTCCGTTGATATGTGGCCCGCAGCAGCGGGCATGCCTCGCCGCCAACCTCATATGTCAGTTTCGCTGGTCGGACTCTAGACGGACAATCGGCTTAATCGTGACGCCCTTTTCGCTGTCTTCCGCCGCCTGGTTGATCTGGTCCAGGCTGTAGAACTTCACCAGCTTGTCGAACGGGAATCGTCCCTGCTGGTAGAGTTCCACGAGAGCCGGGATAAACAGATCCGGAATGCTGTCGCCTTCGATAATGCCGAGAATGGTCTTGCCGGTCGTCATGACCCCATTCACGTCGAAGCTCGCTTCGGTACCCAGCGCCGGCGCTCCCACGATGCCGCAGGTCCCCCGGATCGCGAGTGCGTCGATCGCATGACGGAGCACGGCAGGCCGGCCGCTTGATTCGAGCGTGAAATCAGCGCCTCCTCCGGTGATGTTGCGGACGGCCTCGATCGGGTCGGTCTCTTTACTGTTCACGGTGTGGGTCGCCCCGAGTTCCTTGGCCAGAGCAAGACGGGAGGGGACGACATCGGCGGCGATAATGATCGTCGCCCCAGCCACCCGTGCGGCCATGACCGCGCTCAAGCCGACCGCGCCTCCACCGAACGTCGCAAAGCTGCTCCCTGGACTGACTTTCAAGGCATTCATGACGGCGCCCGCGCCGGTTTGAATGCCGCAGCCGAGCGGGCCGAGCAATTCCAGCGGCGCATTGTGTGAGACTTTGATGGCATTACGCTCATGGGTCAGGGCGAAGGTGCCGAACGACGACTGTCCGAAGAAATGATCGTGCACCGCTCCTTGCTTATCATGAGTGGCAGTACTCCCGTCTTCGCGGGCGCCGCCGAAGTTCAATGCATAAAAATTGGCGCAGTAGGTCAGATCGCTGCGCAGGCAGGGGATGCAGTGGCCGCACCACATGTAGGTGAGCACGACGTGGTCGCCGGGCTTGAGCTTCTTGACTCCGGCACCGACTTGTTCGACCACGCCTGCCCCTTCGTGGCCGAGCACGACCGGCATCGGGACGGTGTAAAGTTGGTCGCGAGCCACCATGTCGGTGTGGCACATGCCGGTCGCCACGATCCGCACCAGCACCTCGCTGGAGCGCGGCTCATCCAACGTCAGTGTTTCGATTTGGAACGGGCCGCCCTTTTTGCGGATCACCGCTGCCGTGATCTCCTGGGTTTGACTCTTGTCATTGCTTGTCATTGCCGTGGTCCTCTGACTCGCCGTGGTGAAGCGGTTGCTTTCGCGGATTCGCCCGTTACAGCCTGATGCCGGATTTGCCCGGCGCCAGGATACCGTTGGGATCGAGTGCGTGCTTCAGCGCGCGATTGACGGACCGCTGAATAGGATCGTAGGTCCCCGCAACCTTGTCCATAAACGCCGTGTTGGTGCGGTACGATCCGTATCCTTCGGCCGAAAATTCCGTGATCAGCTCATCGAAGCACTGATAGGCCGCGTTGGTCATTTCCGGATCTGTGCGGTCAAATAGCATATCTAAAATATGGTGCATGTCCCGCATGCCGACGATAAACTCGCCGGTATAGTCCAACCCGTGTTTGGTCAGGATGCGCTTGGCCATCGCCATCTGCTTCAGGGTCTCGCTGCCCCGCGCTTGACACACGGGCGCAAACCACAGCGACCCGCCGCCCCCGCGCCAGTTGTAGAGATTGAACTCCCTCAGGTCCATCCCGCCGCGCATGAGGGCCGCCCGATAACTGAACTGAGAGTCATCGCCGGCATCCTCTTGCGTCAAGAACTTCGCCTTGCCCGACTTGCCGAAAGCCTCGGTGACGATTTTCCAATGCACGTCCACCTGTTCCTTCGTGCCATAGAGCGCGGCCGTAACGTTCCAGATCCCCATGTTGTGATCCTTGACCAATTGCCGCACCGCTTCATCCGAAATCGAACCGGCCCCGGACACGTAGTCGCTCCTCTTGGCCTTCAACGGCGCTTCGTAGAGCGCATGGGCAATAACCCCTGAATTGGGGATGATTCCCGTGAGGCGCAACGGCCTCATGGTCTCCACGATCTCCACGACGTCTTCTTCGTTTTGGTATTGAATCATGAAAGGTTTGTACACCGGCGGCGCCGGCTGGAGCCAAAAGCCGAATTTCGTGACGATCCCGTAATTGGACTGCGTGAAGATTCCGTCGAGATACGGGCCGTAGCCCCACTTGAAGACCTGCCAGGTGTTTGATTTAGGCAAACCACCCATGGCCGTGCGGAGGACTTCGCCGTTCGCGAGGACCACTTCCATGCCGCAGGCATTGAGGAAATGCTCGCCGTAGGGCGTATACCCGACGCCCCGGTCCAGCGTATTGCCGGTCGGCCCCGCAATGGCGGAGGGCGCCGGAACGGACAACCACAGGGCCAATTTATGTTCCTGGAAGTAATCGTAGAGCTGCCGATAGGTGACGCCGGGTTCGACGAGGGCATAACAGAGGTCGCCATCGACCTCGAGAATGCGGTTCATCCGATGCAGGTCCAGCACGACCTGCCCCCGTTCGGCCGGGCCGGCCGAGCCGTAGCCCAGGTTTTTACCTGTTGAAATGATCCAAATCGGCACTTTGTGCTTATTGCACACGCCGACGAGTTTCTGGATCTGCTCCACCGTCGTCGCCAGAATCGCTGCGGACGGCGTATGGTTTTCCTCGGACACCGGCATCATGACTTTCGCGTACGGGGCTAGTTGTCCCGCCTCCGTCAGCACGTTGCGGTCGCCCAAGATCTGTCGAAACTCTTTGATGGCAAGATCAAACGTCTGTTCCGAAACTCCCTTCGGCAACGCGATGTACTTGCTGGCCATGCTCTCTCCTTCCGCAGGATGTTGAAACAGCCGCTGTTACACCAGCCCAGCCCTTGTGGGTCTCGGCACGCCGGGGTGCGTGGGCGAGTTCAGCGGCCGGTTTGAACATCTTGGTGGATGTGATCCCATCAGTGTTTGTTAGACATCCAAGATGAATGAGGTGAACCGTTCCGCAGGCTGCGTCCTTCTTTCATCGCTCAACCGGCGCACAAATGCACGGCCCGTGCAGGATTCTCGAACAGAAGCCGCCCCCAAAGCCGAAGCCGTCACGGCGTAACCGACGGACTCTATCCAGTTCCGGAACTGCCAGGTCACCGATTCTCCGGCCCGGGCTTGTGGTGGAATCGGAATCCACTTCTGTGTTGTGTCGAGGCCGAGGAGTCGGCTCCCTGCCGGGAAAGAACAACCCGAACAATGCACATGGACTGCGTCCGATCCGGTGAATCGGTGAGAGAAGAATTCCGGCGCCCCCCAACTCGTAACGCCGTGTTTCATCCCGGCCGGTTCCTGAAGAAAGCGTTCCGTGATGGCAAAGCCGACCGATTGTTGCATGAAGTGCGAAGCCAGCAGCCCTCCCGCCCCGTGGTCGGATGAGGTCGAGGCGAAATCATGCCGGAGATGACAGGGTGCGTCGTGCGAACAGGCGTGCATCCCCATGGATACCAGCGTGGCTCCTGTTGTTCGCACCAGTTCGATAAAAATCATCGCGGCTGCGTCGTCCATGACGGTGATCCATCTTGTCCCCACGCTATGCTCCAAGAGTGTGACTGCCTCATCGTCCCCCGCAAGCAGTGCGCCTTTCAGCGTCACGATCGGTAACCTGCCGCACGCCATGGCGGCGCAAGCTGTTTGGGAGCCATGCGCAAAGGCCTCATCAGCGCTACTGCCGCCCAATAACAACATGCATTGTTTAGGTCTCCGGACAGGGGAGTTTGCGAAAGACCATGGTGGAGTGCCGAGCGCCAGGAGAGTCCCGCTTGCCAGCAATCCTTTCATGAGGCTGCGCCGATCAATGTCCATGGAACGTCTCCTCCTTACTTGTCGGCTGCCGTTTTTGAGATGTACTCGGCCAGCTTCTTGAGTGATTCATCATCGATTTCGCTTGCGCGGAAGGCCGGCATGGCCCGATACCCGTTTCGCACGATCAGGCTGATGTACAGGGGATCGAGGCCGCGGCCACGAATGGTCGGACCCGTTTTGGTCTCATGGCAGAGCGCGCATATCTTCGTGTACACTTCCGCTCCGTCTTTCCACGCAAACCCTTGCTCCGCAGGCTGTTGCGGCGCAGCCCATGCCGCCCCCGCAAGCGTGGCGGCAATGACCAGCGCCGTCAAAGTCAGCGCGGCCGCCGCGTTGTCCGTGGTCGTCTTTTCCATATCGCCTCCGTCCTGCCGTGATGCCTTCCGTTTAGATCTCCGTCACTTCCCCGCCGTGGTTCCTCACTCCCGCGCATCGCGCCTGCTTGAGCGAAGAGAATCGAACAGCTGATCGGATAGACCGCCGATCCCCGGTCGATCCGTTCTCCACGCAGCGCCTACCGCACCATCGAGTTACCCACCGTTACCGTCCCGGGCAATGCGTGCATTCCAACTTCGAGTCACGTTTCGGCGCGTACGACGAAGTTGATCAGCGCGGCCTTCTTGAAACAGAGCGAGGCGGCTCTCCACCTGAACCGTGTTTACGTCGCTTCGGCTCGCCCGATACAGACCGACAACATTGAGATTGATCCGCCATCGACGCCTTCGACCGGGAACGTGATGTTATCGCTTTGTTGCCGGGTCGCGATTACATAGAGCAGCGGGAGGTAGTGATCCGGCGTCGGAATAGACAGTAGTGCGGACGGGCCGAGTTCTTCATAATTGATGAGCGATTTGGAATCACCGGCGAGCATCATCCGCTTTGCCTCCAACTCGAACTCGACCGCCCACTCGTAGGGCTCAGGCATGTGCCGACCCCAGGCGTAGCTGTGCAGATTGTGCACCAGGTTTCCGCTGCCGACGATTAGGATGTCCTCGTCGCGCAGCGGCGTAAGCTTGTTGCCGAGCTCGAAATGGAAGGCGGCAGGCTGGATTTCATTGATGCTCAGTTGCACGACGGGAACATCGGCCCTGGGATAGGCATGCACGAGCACCGACCACGTCCCATGATCGAGTCCCCAGGTGTTGTCGAGCGTCACCGGCAGAGGCGCGAGCAGTTCCTGGATCCGGCGGGCAAGCTGGGGATCACCCGAGGCGGGATACTGTACCCGGAACAATTCGGGTGGAAAGCCACCGAAATCGTGAATGGTCCTGGGCGCGTTGCTGACCGTCACGCCCGTTCCCGGCACATACCAGTGCGCCGAGATCGCGAGGATGGCTTTCGGCTTGCGCGTTCGCGACCCGATACGCCGCCAGGCTTCAGTGTAGCCGTTGGCCCGTATGGCGTTCATGGGATTGCCGTGTCCAAAAAAGATTGCGGGCATCAGTTCCGGCATGTGAGTCCGCCTTTACTCTTAAGGCCTCGCCTTCTTCAACATCCTCGCCCAGTCGGCAAGGGCCTTCAGCAATTCTTGGATTTTCTGAGCCGTTTTTTCGTCCTTGAGATTGCCTTCGTCGTCGAACTTATCGTCGGCATTGGCGATCATCACTTCCGGCTGATTCAGCGGCAACATATTGAGAAAGACAAACATCTGGCGCAGGTGATATTGCGCCCGGCCTGTTCCAAGCATTCCAATCGAGGCGCCCATAATGCCGACAGGTTTTCCATGCCACGCACTTTCCCCGTATGGGCGAGAGGCCCAGTCGATCGCATTCTTCAACACGCCCGGAACCGAGTAATTGTATTCCGGGGTCACGATCAGGATGGCGTCCGCCGCTTTCACCGCAGACTTGAACTGCCGCACGGCCGCGGGCGGATCTCTCTCATGATCCTCATTGAAGGGCGGGATGCCGCTCAAATCGAACGTCTCAAGCGCGATGCCGGCGGGAACGAGTTTCACCGCCGCCCGGAGAGCCGATCGGTTGTAAGATTGTTTTCGCAGGCTTCCGGCAAATCCGAGTATGTTCACCGCTTCAGTCATGGTCTCTCCTTCCATCCGTATCAAGAACTGACGGTAAAAGACTCATGAGGGCTTGTGATAAGTTGGTCCATCATGGAGAGTTCCTTTTGCCGTCATGTGGTTTATCATGCCCGACAATTCAGATGTGAAGCACCGCGCTCTCGCGTCTCTCTCGCCGGATGAGGCGTCGCTTCGTCATTTCCGTAAGGTCAGCACATACGCGAGGACATCTTGAATCTCCGTCTCTTTCAGCTGTTTTTTCCAGGCCACCATGGAGGTCTTCGGCACACCGTTCTCGATGATCTTTTGCAACTCATCCGGGGACTTCTTCTTGCTTTCGGGGCTCGAGAAGTTTCCGGCAGGCGGTTTCAGCGCCTTTCCGACCGGTCCGTCGCCTTTGCCTTCCGGTCCGTGACACGAGACGCATTTGGACTGGAAGATGGACTTGCCCTTGGCGGCGTCGCCGCCGGCGGCTGAAACCACTTGCGTCATCGCGGACCATCCCCATGCCATTGACAAGGAAGCCATCACCACTGCGCATCGGTATACCTTTGTCATCGCCACGTCCTCCATATGATGTCGTTGGTTGTTGCGTCAGGTTACTCGGGTTTCATAAACCGTCTTTCAATAGGAACTCCAATAGCGGATCCCGTAATACAGGCCCCAGACAATCAGTGCGAATATGACCAGCTTGAGCCAAGTCGGGATGTGGCCGCTCCGTTCGCGGATTCCCGACGGCTCATAGCGATAGATATCCGGCTCGTCCCCCGTGCCGGCGGTCGGCGCGGCACTGGTGGAGTCGAATGGAGCGGAATGTTTCGCCATAGGATTGCTCAACGCTCCGGATGCGCCCTTCCCGACACAACGTTGTGTCGTAACTCATCATCGGCGATCGGCTTCGTGTCGGCCGCGTGGCCGGACATTGCCGCCCAAATTCTCTCCCGCGCAGTCTCGCGCTCCTGCTCCTCAAGTCCCGCAGCGAGGAGTTCCGCCTCATTGGCCGTGACCCGCAGGGATTGAACATAATGCACCAGATCCCAGACTTCTTCTTCGGTCAGGCTATCGAACGGGGGCATCGGGGTCGCCCCGATTCCGGCAACGATAGTCTGATACAAACGCGGGCCGCCATGACCGAGCTTCACGCCGCCCGGCGCGCCGGCCGGAAGAGAGAGGTGAGCAGGTTTGATCGGAGCACCCCAGTCGTCGACCAGCATGCCGGGCTGGGCGAGCGCGCCATCCGCCTTGCCCTGTTCCCCGTGACAAAGCGCGCAATTGCTTTGAAACAGCGTATCGCCGTTCGTAATCGACGCGGGTGTGACGGGCGGCTCCGGAGGAATGGCAATGGGCCGGCCGGCCGGCT
The DNA here is from genome assembly GCF_965152575.1 of Nitrospira sp. Nam80. Classification (NCBI taxonomy): domain Bacteria; kingdom Pseudomonadati; phylum Nitrospirota; class Nitrospiria; order Nitrospirales; family Nitrospiraceae; genus Nitrospira; species Nitrospira sp. Nam80. Next base: position 2,888,696 of record NZ_OZ224216.1, on the reverse strand, counting down.
CCTTGGCCCATCGATCGGAAAACGTCTTCAGATATTGGATGACGGCCCACCGTTGCGGAGCAGGAAGTTCATGCATGGCGGGCATCGAGGTGCCCCAGAGACCATGCGTAAGCGTGACGTATAAATCCGCATCCGTGGGCATCGAATCCTTTCCGGCGGTCGAGCGGAATTTGAAGAGGCCAGTGGTGAAATCGCGAGGCTTCGGGTTCAGAAATTGAGCCGACGGGCCTTTGCCGTCCCCCTTGACGCCGTGGCAGCCTGCGCAGCGCCGCGCGTAGACCGAGTGACCAAGCGACAGCATCTCCTCTCGACCTTCCGGAGTTCCGCGGAGCATGGCCGCTCCGGATGTCGTCGATGACAGGGAGCCGGTCCTCCAATCGCCGATTGACGTCCCCAGTCGTTGGAGATAGGCCACGAGCGCTTTCCCTTCTTCCGTCAGTTGCGGCGGGGCGTCGCCCTGTTGTTCTTCAAAGAGCCAGGTGAAGCGCGGCATGATGGAATCGGCGACCACGTCCTGCGGATTCCAGAGATGCGCGATCTGCCAATCATCGCCGTATTTCCTGCCGACCCGCGTGAGATCCGGGCCGATGCGGCGCGTGCTGAACATATGGGGCCGGTCAAAGGCCGATTCACCTATCTGAGATACGGGGCCCCATCGCAGCGTTTCCCCGGTCACCGGACGGATGTATTGCGAATGACATTGCCAGCAGCCGTCTCGGATGTAGATTTGGCGGCCGCGGTGTTCGAGCGGGGAGTAATCCTTCACCCTGATCGGCAGGCCGGTTACCGCGTCGGCGACCGTCGTCGAATGGGTCGAGGCCTGGAGCCATGGAAGGCCCCCGAGAAGGAAAAAGGAGCCGACGAAAAAGATCACGCCGGCTACGATGCCGACCGTCGAGGGATTCTCGATCCAATTCTTCCTTGTCGCAATTGCACTCGGTTGGCTAAGCTTCGGTAGCGGTTCGCGTTCCTCGCTTTCGAACGGCTGCCCTTCGCGGACGGTCTTATAAAAATTGTACGCCATGAACCCGAGCGCCACATCCATGATCGTGCCGACGATCGTGCGGGCGATCCACCACGGCCTCATCTCTCTGACCGAGTCCACGAAGTCCGCGCCGTGGTCCAGCATCGCCCCTTGAATAAAGCCTTGCGCCGTCAGCCCGAGGACCATCGTCGTAAAACCGGTGATGGTCAGCCAGAGATGCCAACTTGCGAGCCGATCGCTCCAAAGCTGCCGGCCGGTCAGCCGGGGCCAGAGATAATACAGCCCTCCCACCACCCACATGATCATGGCGCCGAAGACGGTGAGGTGCGCATGGCCGACGACAAAATCGTTGAAATGGGTCAGCTGCTGAAACCGGTGCAACGTTTCGATGGAGCCTTGAACACTGCCGATCAGATAATAGACGACGCCGATCATCAGGAATTTCGCCGCATAATTGTCGGCTCCGCCTCCGCCGAGCACCGTGCCCCAGCGTCCCAGCATAGTGCCGAAGAAATTCACGATCACTGTGAAGACCGGGATGATCATCCACAGGCTGTGAACGACGGCGACGGTTTGCGTCCAATGCGGAATCGGACTGTAGAGGTAATGATGCGTCCCGGTCAGAGGATAGAAAAGCGCCAGCGTCCAGAAGCCGAGGAGAGACAGCTTGTGACTGTAAAGCGCGTTCTTGGCGCTCAGCGGCAGAAAATAATAAATGGTCGCCAGCCCGGCCGGCGTGATCCAGAGACCGACTAAATTATGCATGTAGAGGCCATGGATCGCCGCACTGTTGATTCCGCTGACGGGGCCGTAGGGGAGCAGGGCCGCGCCCAGGGGCAGATTGAAAACGGTCCAAATGCCGGCGGCGAGCGTGTACCACAAGGACACGTAGAACCGTGATGCGCGGCGTCGAAAAATCGTGCCGATGACTTGAATGGCCACGGCCGCCACCACGAGGAACCGCAGCAGATTGAAGGGCCATTCGTACTCGGCGTACTCCACGCCCACCATGTATCCCATGAGGAGAGTCAGGGAACCGAGCACAAGGAAAGCGTTCCAAATCCACAGCAGCCACCACCCCCACTCGACCTTGTACAGCGGCGTCCCGCATAGCCGCGGCACAAAATAGTAAAGAAGCCCGATGAACGCCGTGGTGAATGAGCCGAACAGCACGCCGCCCAGATGCACCGAGCGCAGCCGGCCGAACGTAAACCAGGAGATGCCGCCCAAAAATTCGGGATTATGGAATTGAATGGAAACCAGAATGCCGACGAAGGGAAAAATGGTGAGCCATACCAGCGCCCACCGCGCCCACGCTCTCACCAGCGCTTTATCGACCAGTTCATCCATGACCGCGCTCGATCCAGCCAGGACGGAGCCTTGTGTTTGAACGCGATCGGACATCGACATATCTTTCCGTCGTGATGCCCGGCAATGACTGCATAGGCCGATGCTGTCCGAAACCTCCGCTTGGAAGGCACCGACGATTGGTATTGCCGAAGGAGTCGAAGCTACTTACTTCCTCGATAGTGGAGCGGTGATGAAGATAGATCAATCACAAAAATGACGCGGCGTGGTCAATGAATCAGGCGCTGCCTCTCTTCTAAAGCGGTGAAAATGGCGGGATACAGCTCCGTAAAGAGTTCCGTCTTTTGGACGAGGGCGCAGGCGCCGGCATCACGCATCAGCGTCTCCGTGTGGGGATGCACCGACAAGCCGATGACCCCAATGTCGGGCAATTCTTGACGGATGGCTCGCGTCGCTTCGCGGCCGTCCATGACAGGCATGTGGAAATCCATCAAAACAATGTGCGGGTGTAAACGGCGGGCCAGTTCCACCGCGCTCAATCCGTTTTTTGCTTCGCCGATGACTTCGAAGTCCTGGCAGGTCTCCACGAGTTCACGGATGGCCTGGCGCATTAAATCATGGTCGTCCACGATCAGAATACGAGCCGGCATTCTCGGTCCCATGTCTCCCATGAATCAAGCGTAGAGCATGAAAAATGCCTAGGCAAGAGGGCATTAAGGCCTAATGCATAGACGTAGGAGCAAATACAGTTGAAGCGGGGGTTTCAACTTGCCGGTTCGACGGAGCTCTGGTGAGACGCGACAAATGAAACCATGGAGATCGGCGAAAGAGTCGTCATTGACTTCTAAGAGACGGAAGGCCGCTCGTGAGAGAACCATCCTGATATACACCGCCCATCGTAACCGGCGCCAAGACTGGTTCGGTCACATCGGAGGCCTCCCGGATCAGCACCTCCAGTTCTTCGTGCATGAGGCGCAACGAGGCTTCCAGGGTTTCCAGCATGGAAGCGCGGGCACGCAGCTCCGTAGCGGCATACCGGCCGCCGGTGCTGAAGAAGAGTTGCCGCCGTTGTTCTTCGTCGTCGGTTCCTTCTTGCCCAAGGCGGCCCTTCTGGCGCCACGCATTTATGACTTCGATGCGGGGAGAGTCGCGGGTCGAGTCGGCAGGTCGGCGGAGATAGCGCCATACGATGGGCGAAAAGATTTCCGGTTCGTCCGGGTCTTCCCATAGTTCGCGCAGCATATTGCGGTCGTGGTGAAGTTCGACTTCGGACTCGACGAACAGAGCGGACAGACCGAGCCAGGAGGAAAGGATGCCGCCGCCCACCGTCGAGGCGTCCGCCCCGGTGCTCGCGCCGCCGGCCAGCCCGATGCCTCCCGTGACGATGGCCGCGACCCCGCCTAACACGATGGAGGCGATCGTGAGCTGCTTGATACGCGTCCCGTCCACTTCGTCGATGCGGTCGGCCAGTTGGTCCGCCCGGTCCCGCTCGCACACCAGTTCCGCGGTGGTGGAGGCAATTTCCAGCAGAGCCAATTGAGTTCGGTCGGTGAGCAATTGCCGGCGCACGAGAATGCCCAGAATGTTGTCAGGATGGGATGCGGTCAACTCGGTGAGGTCATTCAAGAGAGACAGCACGCCGATTGACTCAGCCACACGCAATGATTCCGGGCTGAACCGCGCGAGTACCTGCGGGGAGGGAGCGACCGGCGCAGCCCTTTTCATTAATCCAGTGAAGCGATGCGGCTTCCTGGCGGCCGTCGGGATGCAGTGCTGGCTGTATTCGGTCGCGGTGCCTTGCTGTTCGGATCTGAGCAGTGAAGAACAGCCGGAAATCAAGGCGCATGACACCAACAGCGTGGCAATCAATCGTTTCATATGCCGTGAAAGGGGCAGTCCGGTATAGACCGTGCACGTTGCGTAGGAATATATACCTTAATCGGCGGCCTTGAGAAGGCTAGGCGGCTCCCTAGGCCGGAGCTAAGCGGCAGGTTAAGAGTGTAACGCATGTTTGCTTAGCGCAGTGGATGCGCGTAGAGTGACATTTTTTTGCGCCGTATGGACTACATGAGCCGGAAAACATCCCTTCCCAATCCAGCGAATCGTGCCTTCGTCGAAGAATTGTATGGCGCGTTCGTGCGAGAGCCGTCGTCGGTCTCTTCGACGTGGCGGGACTATTTCGAGACGTTGGAGCGCGAAGGTGACCGCCGGACGATGGAGGGCATTGGCGATAGCGCACGCCCTGGCAACGAGGTCGCTCCCTCGCTCTCTCTGGATGCCGTTGCCGAGTTGCAAGATCGTGTGACTCGACTCGTGCTGGCGTACCGGGCTCGCGGTTACACCGCGGCTCGACTCGATCCCCTTGAGCGGCTCACTCCCATTCATCCGGAGTTGACTCTAGAGTTTTATGGTTTGACGGAGACAGACCTGGACCAACGAGTCTTCGCGCACGGGCTTGCGGAAACAGGGTTTCTCACGTTACGTGAACTCTTGATACGCCTGCGAGCGATCTACTGTAGCTCGATCGGCGTGCAGTTCATGCACATCGACCATCCGGAGCAGCGGGCATGGCTGCGGGACCGGATGGAAAGGATACAGAACCGGAGCCATCTCAAGCGGGACGAGCAGCTCCGCATCCTTGAACGGCTGACCGACGCCGTCATCTTCGAAGAGTTCATTCAGCAGAAATATCCCGGCGCCAAGAGTTTCTCGCTCGAAGGTGCGGAAGGGTTGATCCCATTGCTGGATCTTGCCATTGAGACTGCCGGCGAGCAGGGCCTTGAAGAGATCGTATTGGCGATGGCGCACCGGGGACGGTTGAACGTACTCGCAAATATTGTCGGGAAGCGTCCTCGGGAAATCTTTCATGAATTTGAAGACGTGCTCGATCCTCTCCCGGAGGGGCGCGGTGACGTCAAGTATCATCTTGGCCACAGCGGGGACTGGATGACCGCGTCCGGACGGAGGGTACATTTGTCTCTCTGCTTCAACCCGAGTCACTTGGAATTCGTGAACCCCGTTGCACTGGGGCGTACACGCGCGAAGCAAGATCGGGCGGGCGACAAGTCCCGCGCTCGTGTCACGACGATGCTCATCCACGGAGACGCCTCATTCGCGGGTGAAGGGATCGTGCAGGAAGCGCTGAATATGAGCCGGCTTGAAGGCTACCACACGGGCGGGACGCTGCACATACTCATCAACAATCAGATTGGTTTTACAACGCCGCCGGAGGAAGCACGGTCGTCATCGCGCGCGACCGACGTGGCCAAGATGCTTCAGATTCCGATTTTCCACGTCAACGGAGAGGTCCCCGAAGCGGTGGCCCAAGTGGTGCGGCTCGCCATGGAGTTCCGTCGAACGTTCCGGAGCGATGTTGTTATCGACATGTACTGTTTTCGCCGCCAGGGTCATAATGAAGGAGACGAGCCCGCCTTCACACAACCGCTGATGTATCAAGGGATCGACAAGCGGCGCCCTCTGCGCGAATACTATCTCGATCATCTTCTGAGTCTGGGCGAGATGAGTCGTGATGAGGCGGATCGAATCGCGGGAGACCGCAGGGCCGCGCTTGAGCGGGACCTCTCGGAGGCGCGCAGTCCCGCGTATGTCCAGCTTCGTGAAAAACCGGCAGGGATCTGGACCGGCTACTACGGCGGACCAGGCGGCGATCAAGACGACATCCGAACCGCGGTCGAGCGAGCCAGACTCATGAAATTGATCGAGACGCTCACGCGATTGCCGGAGGGCTTCCACGTCCATTCGAAGTTAGTCCAGTGGCTGGGGCGCCGCCGTGAAATGGCAGGCGGCGGACGTCCTCTTGATTGGGCGACGGCGGAAGCGCTGGCTTTCGCCACGCTCGCAGAAGAAGGGACCCGGATCCGGTTATCGGGGCAAGACACGCCCCGTGGGACGTTCAGCCAGCGACATGCGGTCTTGCACGACACCGAAAACGGACGGATGTATATGCCGCTTCAGCATATCGCGTCCGACCAGGCGCCGGTGGAGATCCACAACAGCCCGCTTTCCGAGGCGGGGGTAGTCGGATTCGAGTATGGATACAGTTTGGATTACCCTGACGGGCTGGTTCTATGGGAGGCGCAATTCGGCGATTTCGTCAATGCCGCGCAGGTGATCATCGATCAGTTCATGGTGAGCGCTGAAGAAAAGTGGCGCCGGCTGAGCGGTCTTGTGCTGCTCTTGCCTCATGGCTTCGAAGGTCAGGGCCCGGAGCATTCGAGCGCCAGGCTCGAGCGTTTTCTGGAGCTTGCCGTCAATGACAACATTCAAGTCGCGAACCCGACGACGCCCGCTCAATACTTTCACCTTCTGCGACGCCAGGCGCTTCGCCGGTGGCGAAAACCTCTCGTGATCATGACCCCCAAAAGTCTGCTTCGTCATCCGCAGGCCGTGTCGCCTCTGGAGGACCTGGAGCACGGCGGGTTCCGGCGCATTCTTGTTGATGCGGCGGCCGGACGGAAGCAGATCAGCCGCGTGTTGCTCTGTAGTGGAAAGCTCTACTATGAGCTTGTGCGGATGAGGGAAGAACTCGATCGTCGCGATGTCGCCATCGTGAGGCTCGAACAACTCTATCCGCTGCACGAGGACGAGCTCCGGGAGGCGCTGGCCGAGTGTTCCCCGAGGACGCCGATGGTGTGGGTTCAAGAGGAACCGGTCAATATGGGAGCATGGCGGTACTTGTTCGCCCGGTTCGGCGAATGCCTGTTCGACCGGTGGCCGTTCTCGGCGGTATGTCGTCCGGCTTCCGCCAGTCCTGCGACAGGATGGGGTTCGCTTCATAGAATAGAGCAGACAAAACTTATGAGGGCGGCGTTCGATGTCCATTGAACTCAAGGTCCCGACGACGATCGGGGAATCGATCACAGAGGTTCAGATTGCCGACTGGCTGAAATCTCCGGGCGAGGCGGTCCAGCAGGATGAACCGGTCGTATCGATCGAGACCGATAAGGTCGCGCTTGATCTGCCCGCGCCCGTGTCAGGCGTCCTCAGTAAGATTCTCAAAAAGAAGGGCGAGACGGCTGAAGTCGGAGAAGTGATCGCGCAGCTGGAAGAGGGGCCGGCCGTGAAAGAGCCGGCCGCCGGGCCGCAATCGCCCGAGAGGCCGGAGGCGGCGCCGAGATCACGGGCCGAAGATCAGCGCACGGTTGAGAAGGCGCTGCCGGCTCCATCGAGCGCAGACATCATCACTGAACTCCGTCGCGGCCAGGATGAGTCTCCGTTCGAATCGAAGCCGGCCCCCATTGTCCCACCGTCGTCGCGCAAGGAAGAAAGCGCGCTAGCCGGGGAGCGAGAAGAAGAATCCGTACCGATGAGCCCGCTGCGTCGCCGCGTGGCCGAGCGATTGGTGCAGGCCCAGCAGACGGCGGCCCTGTTGACCACTTTCAATGAAATCGACATGACGGCGCTGATGGCTCTGAGGGAGACGCACCAAGAGGAGTTTCAGCATCGCTATTCGGTGAAGCTGGGCCTCATGTCCTTCTTCGTCAGGGCGGCGATCGAAGCGCTCAAGTTGATTCCCGAGCTCAATGCCGAGATTCGCGGCCGGGATCTTATTTACCGGCGCTACTACGACATCGGAATCGCCATTGGAAGCGGCCGCGGATTGGTTGTGCCGGTGTTACGGAACGCCCACCGTCTGAGCTTTGCGGAAATCGAACTGGCGATCGGCGATTTCTCCAAACGGGCACAGGCGAAACAGCTTACGGTCGATGAACTTCAAGGAGGCACATTTACGATCACGAACGGCGGGATTTATGGCTCGCTCCTCTCCACTCCGATCGTCAATCCGCCGCAGAGCGGCATCCTCGGGCTTCATGCGATTCAAGATCGGCCGGTTGCGCGAGACGGGCAGGTCGTGATCCGTTCCATGATGTACGTCGCCCTCACCTATGACCATCGCATCGTGGATGGTCGGGAGGCGGTGAGCTTTCTCAAGCAGGTCAAGGTCTGTATCGAGGAGCCCGCCCGGATGCTTCTCGGAATCTGATCGGGGGGTGTGATTTATTGCACCATTCCGTGAGGAACTTTTTTCTGTAGCTCCCTCGCCTTAGCCTCGGACTGATCGGCAGCCTCCAGCAGATCTTTTGCGAGGTCTCGCTTGGCCTGAACCATTTCCATGTCCGGATTGTCTTTTTGCGCGAGAACATCCGCTTCGATCATCCGGCGGCGGGCCATCTCCCGCAGCTCGGCTGCATGTTGCCGGTATTGTCTTGTGGCGGAGGCAAAGTCTTGCTGGCTTGATTCGGCGGTTGGTGTGGAGGCCGGGGCCGGGCCTTGTGAATCGTCCGATGACATGGTGGAGCAGGCGGTGATCCCGAAAAGAGCCAAAAATGCGCCGGCAACTCGAATCGTAGACGGTAACATGGGCTCTCCTCCTGTCATGGCGGCGTAGCAGGATGTTGAAAAAGTTCTCCAGCTTTGTTCTCAGAAGACACTGGGCGCTCATCGACTCGCGCCCGTGAATATCCTGCGGCGGCATTGACGCTCATTCGGCACCTTTATCTATCCTGGACTTCCCGGTGGTGCACAAATTGTTTTTCAACAACCTGGTAGTCGCCGGTGGAGCGGGCACACCTGGACACACCTGGTGCGCCCGCTGCTTGAATGCTGCCTGATCTCATACCTCGTGCGAAGGTTGAATCACTCCGCCTTCTTGAGGTCGATGACAGTCCCTTTTTCGTCTAATTCCACGGTGATCATGGAGCCTTCCGGGATCGGTTTCGTCTTCACTTCCATCCGCTCGAGGGGAAACACTTTCTCGCCTTCCGGGGTCCAGAGTTTGATTTGATTCTTAGTCGCTCCGGTGTAGATCAACTTGCCCGTAATCAGGCGGTGCGCACCCGGCATGTTCTTGTGCTTGCCGTGGTGATCGATGACGAGATTCTCTTCGTTGAGCCACAGCGTGACCTCGTCGCCGACCGCGGCATCGGATGGCGCGGTCTTGGCGTTGATGTTGTATTGTCCGACCGGAGTCTTCACGAAGACGGAACCGGACTGAATTTTCGTCACGACTCCATGCAAGGTCAGATGATTGCCGGACTTGGTGTGCGGATGCTCGTCAAATTCCATTTCCACCGTCATGCGATGAATGTCGATGACCTTGCCTTGTTCGTTCAGTTCGATTGCAATCGGCATCCCTTCATCGATGCCGGAGAGTTGCGACCGGCCCGTTTGCACATCGAAATTCTTTTCGCCTTCCGGGGTCCACAGCTTGATCTCTCTCCGGTCCGTTGACACATAGGCCAGCTTGCCCGAGACAAAGCGGTGGGAGTGGGACGGGTCTCCTTTGCGATGGACGTCGATCACCGCGTTGTTTTCGTTGACCTGCATCTCCACTTCCTCGCCGACTTCGAGATTTTTGGGGGCGGTGGAGGAGGAGATCCGCATCTGACCCCACGGCGTCTTCACCGTGATCAGATCCGCCTGCACCTTGGAGACCACTCCGGTGACCTTCATATGGGTCCCGTGATGAGAGTGCGCTCCTCCGCCTTTGTCGGCATACGCAGACGTGGAGAACAGGAACAGGCTCACTGCAATGGAACTGATGATTCTAGCGCGCATCGGCATTTTCCTCCTGGTAATCAGTTGACATGCTCCCCGCCATGAAAAGCGAGATTTTCCCCGGCCCCCTATGTGGTTATACAGTTTTTCTTCGTGTGACATCAATGAGCGTCATCGGATTCATCCAGAAGCCGCTTCCATCCTGACGTGCGGCCGCCGCGCGCGCCTGCTCGAGAGCCCGGGATCAGGACGCGCTCACCGGTCTTCATCCACCGTGACCGGATGGATTGCGACCGGGCAGGGCGCCTGCTCGACGACTGTCCTTATGGTGAGGGCGCGGTTTCGTTCGAGATGTCCCCGCCATGCCATGATGATAAGATCAATGTCTTGCTCCGCCGCGAAGCGCACAATCGCCCGTCCGATCTCCTCGGTACAGAGCACGGTCCGCAGTTTGAGATCGCATGGCGGCTTTGCCATTGCCCGGACACGATCGAGAAACTCGGCGCCCCATGCGGGCCACTCATGTTGCGGCTGGTCCATGTAGCGTGGCGCGGTCAGGACGCCGCGGTCCTCGGCCGGCTCGGCGGCGGCCGTCGAGATATGGAGGATCGTCATCTCGGCCCTGGTGTGGTGGCACAAGTCACTGACCGGACCGATCGGGATGGCGCTGGTGGGCGTGCCGTCATGCGGGGCCAAGAGCCGCCGGAGCGACCAGGGACGTTGACCGCGGCCCCGCGGCACGAACACAATGGGGCAGGGCGTATGCAACAGAATCTGTTCGGCAATGTCGCTGAATGCGCCTTGCTGAAGCTCTGTCTTGCCATGGGAGCACATGACGATCAGATTGCTATGCCACCGTTCCGCTTCCCCGGTGATGGCCGGCGCGGGGGAACCGGTTCGTTGATCGAGCACGGCGCCTGTGACATTGGCTGCCGTCAAATGCAGGGTGTCACGAATCTCTTGAATAGGGACGGCTTGGGGCGACACGTGAACAATATGAACCGTCGCATCCGTCAATGCGGCCAACCCTTGCGCGACCGGCAGCGCGTCGGCTGCCTGCGCCGATCCATCGAGCGGCACCAGAATAACGCCTCCGTGTGGGCGCCAGCCGCCGCCGGAGACTGAGGAGGCGCGATTGAGTCCGTTCTCCACGAATCACCTGTCCAAACATCCGGGGTTAACGCCTCTTGGTTTGCCAATCGCCCCAATCGGATCCGGCGCGATGAGCGACGTACGAATGTTGTGCATCGAGTTCTGCGGCCTTGCCGCCCTCGAGCGCAATAGTCATCGGGTCGCCCGTTCGGAGGGTAACGACCACCTGCGCCGGTTCACGGGTCAAGTCAACGGCGACCGTGCGACCTCTCCATTGCAGGGAAAACGAAAATTCATTCCATGCTTGAGGAAGATGGGGATCGAGCACGACTCCATCCTCGCGCAGCCTGACGCCCGCCATCCCGAAGACCGCAGCCTGCCAGAGGCCGCCCAAAGCGGCGATGTGCACGCCTCCGGCCGCATTGCCCATATGAGTGGAGAGGTCGATCGAGGCGGCTTCATGAAAGTACCGCATGGCGAGAGCGCGGTCGCCGAGCCGGGCGGCGACCAGCGCATGAAAGGCGGGACTCAAAGAGCTGCCGTGCGCGGTACGCGGTTCGTAATACCGGAAGTTGGCGTCGTGGACCGCACGAGGAAATTGGTCCCAGAGCAATGCACTCAGCGCGACCACATCCGCCTGTTTGACGACCTTGGATTTCTGGGTCCGATCGTGCCCGAGGATGACGTCGATCGGCACGGTCCGCGCGCGGTACGCGTCGAGATCGAGGTCCTCCAAATCAAAATAGCCGGCAAATTGCTCGAAGAGATTCGTGCGGGGGTTGAATCCGGTGATCATCACGCCGGCGACCCGGCGCCAGACGGCCGGTTCTTCGGGCATGATCCGTAGCCGCTCGGCGATGGCATCCCATGCTTCCGGCCGATGGGCGCGGATCCATTCGGCCGCGTCGGCCGCCCGCTCCAGGTTCCATTGCGCCATCACATTCGTGTAGGCATTGTCGTCCACGCTCTCATGGTATTCATCCGGTCCGATGACCATTCGGATGTGATAGTGCCGATCTGCTTCGAGCCGGCCGCGAGTTGCCCAAAATCTGGCCGTCTCAATGAGGATGTCGATACCAGCCGAAAGGAAGAAGGACTCATCGGCCGTGACCTGCCAATATTGCCAGACCGCGTAAGCGATATCGGCGCTGATATGGTGTTCCTGGATTCCGGTGAGGACTTGGACAATTCGGCCGTCCGGCGCGACCACCGACGCGGGCGTCACATCCTCGCCGGTGTCGGCGGACTCCCAGGCATAGAGCGCTCCTTCGTACCCCAGGCTTCGCGCTCTTGCACGAGCAGCCGGCAACGTATGGAAACGGTACATCAACAGGGCACGCGCAGCCGGCGGATCGGTGAAGAGGTAAAACGGAACCAGATAGATTTCCGTATCCCAGAACACGTGGCCTTTGTAGACCTTGCCGGTCAGGGCCCGGGCGCCGATGGACGTACGCTCATCATGCGGATTCACCGCGCCGTTGAGATGATAGACGGCGAACCGAAGCGCGCGCTGCGCTTCATCGTCGCCCACAATCCGCAGGCCGGCGGCGCGCCAGCGATCTTCCCACGCCTGCGCATGGTGACGGACATGCACATCCGGTCCTGCATCGAGAACCGTGTTCAGATGCCGCCGAGCCGCAGAGGCCGGATCCCCTGTCTCCCGCGATGAATAGACGACGACCGAGCGATTGAATCGGACCGTCTCGCCCAGGCTGGCCGGCCACGTCCAGCGTTGGAGGATGCTCTTGCCTCGAATGCCGCTGGTTTGCTCACTTGCCGGGCCGGACTCGATCTCGCCACGATGAGCCATCGCGATGGTCGTCCCTCTCGTCGTCATGCCCACCAAAAGAGCCGCGTCGTCGTGAGTCTGCGGTGTCCACTGCGTCTTGGCCCCCGGCGCTTCCAGCGACGATTCAATGGACACGGTTCCAGCATAGTTTTCGGGGGTCACCGTGACGGATTGAAAGAAGAAATGACGATCATACAGCGAGACGGTGCGCGCAAACGTGACGGCGGTCACCCGGCCTGCCGGATCCTCATGCCGCCAGAGCCGGAACAGCGCGCCATGCTGAAGATCGAAGATGCGTCGATGCTCGAGGATGGTTCCCTTGTCGAGCGACAGCGCGGCGCCCTCGACCAAAATACGCAGATGGGTCCAGTCCGGCAGTCGCGCGAGTTCGAGCGAGGCCGGTGATTCTTCACCGGCCTCAAATACGCCGGCAAGGAATGTAGCCGGGCGGGACAGACTGTTACGTTCGGCGAGCGAGCCCCGCGTCCCGACATAGCCGTTCGCCACCGTGAAGATCGACTCGATCTCATGTTCCCGCGCCAGCTGGAATCCTTTCTCGATGAGAATCCAACCGGGATCAATGACGAGAGGAGGATCGATTCCAAAAAAGCGCGCGGCCGGTTTCACGGCTGCGTCATCCTGCGTAGATAGGTGCAGGAGCGATTTGGCGCGACTGCCCAACATAGAGCGAACCCTTCACATGACCGACGTCCAGAATGTAGCATACAGAGATGCTGTTTCCATTCCAACTGTGAATGTGTCGTTCTGAAAGGAGGAACGAATGTCGCCTTCACGCCTCTCTGAGCAGGACCGACCCGGCTCTCGATCCATAGATCTGGCTAAGTTTGACGCGGTCCTGTTCGACCTCGACGGCGTCCTCACGAAAACCGCCGCGGTGCATGCCGCGGCCTGGAAACGACTCTTCGACGACTATCTGCAAGCGAGAGCGTCCCGCGACCATACGTCCTTTCGGCCTTTTGATATCAAGCTGGACTATCAACGATACGTGGACGGCAAGCTTCGCTACGACGGGGTCAAAAGCGTTCTCGACTCGCGCGGCATCGCGCTGCCGTTCGGGTCGCCTCACGACGGCCCCGAGAAGGAAACGGTCCATGGCTTGGGAAATAAGAAGGACACCTATTTCCAGGCTCACCTGAAAGAGCATGGGGTCGAGGTCTACGATGATGCGGTCCGGTTCCTGCGCGCGGTTCGCGCCCATGGCTTGAAGACCGCGGTCGTATCCGCCAGCAAATCCACGGCGGCGGTCGTACAGGCGGTAGGGTTGACCGATTGCTTCGATGCCCGTGTCGACGGCATCGAAAGTCAACGACTTCATTTGGCCGGGAAACCGGCGCCGGATGGTTTTCTCGAAGGAGCCCGGCGCCTGGGGATTGAGCCGGCACGCGCCGTCGTTGTCGAAGACGCGATCGCGGGAGTGCAGGCGGGACGCAATGGGAAATTTGGATTGGTGATCGGCGTAGATCGGACCGGGCATGCGGCCGATTTAAAGGAGAACGGCGCCGACGTGGTGACGTCCGACCTGGCGGAACTGTCGGTTTAACCGTTGGCGGCGTTGGCCGTGCCTCACTCGTTCAATCGCTAGGAAAAGTATCCAGCGCGCGGCACACGTCCTCATAAGCTCGCGCAATCCGCTTCCGCCCGGCAGGGTCCATCCCTCCTTGGTCACATCCGGCTTCCGCGAAAAGCATGGCTTCCCGCCGCAGTGCACGGCGGTCTTCCGGGCGTTCCGTGCAGTCCGCGACGGCGCGAAGTGTTGTGAGCATATGAACCAGCACTGATGGGCTCGCTTCTCGGTACTCCCGTAGCGGACGGCAACAGACGTCGAGCATGTCGGCGAAATTCGCCGATTCGAGTTTAAGCCGCGGGGCGCCGTCCATGTCGCGCACGATCGCGTCAGCCGGCATGCGCCGCCCCAGCAGACACAGGGCCGCTCCCATGCGATCGATGCACATGACCGCCGTCAACGAATCGTTTCGATCCGTGGAGGCGGCGCGGAGCGCGATCTGGACAAGCTGATTCGCGGCGTATCTCAGGTCTTCATCGATATTGGGCTGAGGACCCAGGACAATGGTTTGCTGAATGTGCATGAATAAGTCGGAGTTGGACGGAGGCGGCGGCGCGACGGCTCCGAGAGAAGCGCCGGCCATGACGAAGTCGCCGATCTTCCGGTCGATCCGGATGCGACATCCGGCGTTCCGGCAGAATCGAGCCAGACGGGCTGTTTTGACCCGCTGAAGGTATCCGGTGGATTCCGCAATGATTGGGACGCCGCTGAAGTCGAACGCGGACGAGCCTTGGGCATCGTCGTCGCCGGCGAAGGTCCCGCCCGATCGCCGTGGTGTTTTCTCGGGGGTCAGCCGGACGATGGCGCTGTCGAGGTCCTTCGCCGCATAGCCGATGATCGTGGAAGCCTGAAGAAATCGGGAGATGTGATACATCGAATAAATCAAGACGCCCAAGCCGGCCATGGCCAGGATGATCCCGAATGATACGGCCAGATGCGGAACCGGGGCATCATCCGGGTCTTTATGAATCGTCCGCAAGACCATGAGGGCATAGATGAAGGTGGAGATGTAGATGCCGAAGGCGAGCTGGTTCCGCGTGTCGGCCAGGAAATTCCGCAACAGCCGGGAGCCGTACTCCTGCCCGATAAACGTCAGAGCGGTCGTTTGGCTGGAAAACATGACGGTGGAAATCGCCATCATCGCCGCGGCGATCGCGGACAAGAGCCGTCTCGCTCCTTGCAGCCCACCGCCGTAGATCCATTCGAGCCATGCTACTGACCGACCGGCCGCTTGCAGCCGCTCGTCAAGTTGAACGAGGATCGGGGCGATCACGAGCGCCGTTACGGTGAGGAGCGTGGGAAGGAACCAAAAACTGGCGCTCAGCATGCGCCAGACCCGGCTCACGGTCGCAACAAGGTCGTCCCGGTTCACGTCACGGGGCACTGTCGCACCTTTGTGGCGGCATGAAACAGGTATGTAGAGCATCAATCATCGAGCGGTGCCGACGCCTGTGTGTCCGCGGAAGGCCGATAGTGTGATGCCTCGTCATCGAATGTCATCGCGCCGTATATGAGATATCCGTTCCAAGCGCGGGCGGTTTCCCGCGCCCATCCCATCGCCAGCATCATCAACATGGCGCAAAGCGAAAGGGCGATCAGCAACGTCGGCTTCCTACGGTCAGGGCTCTGAGCGTCCTTGATTCTCCACCATGGCGCCGGTGCGGAAAACGACCGGAAAAAATAGAGCCAGTTCAACAGCCCGAAGAGCACGAGCGCCGCAATGGCCACGTACTTATTGGGCTGCATGGCGCCCAGCGGATTCACCGCAATGTCGGTCAGGCGGGACAGCAGCGGAACATGTTGCAGATGGTAGGGCATGGTAAAGACCAGCCCGGCCAGCGCCACGGCCGCCAGCGACACGGGCAGCACGATGCGCGCGGTTGCCTCGCGCGGCATGGCGGGCCGGATCGCGCGGCCGATGTAGGAGCATCCGAGTACGATCAAGGCGCTGTACAGTAGCGCGACGAGATCGAAGAGCCAAGATCGCGGGCCGAGCATGAGCGTATAAAAGGCCTGCGGCTCGGTGTACCGGATCTTCAAAAGATATTGATACCCGATAGCCGGCATGATGAGAAGGCCGCCGAACCCGATGCCGAAGCAGACGCCGCCGGCCCATCGGAAAAAGGCCCGCTCATCTGCGGTGGCCGCTCGCAAATATGCGATTGCCCATAGTCCTGCGAGCCCGAATCCGGTCCAGGTCAGGTTGCCCACGATACGGTGCGTGTCGAGATAGATCATGGTCGGATTAAGAATCTTGCCCCATGTATCGCCAGGCGGCCGCGGCGTCAGCATGTAGGAGGCCACGATATCGATCATGACCATGGCAATCACCGATGACATCGCCGCAATCCAGCCGAAGGACAAGTGCAGGCGTTTGCGGGCCGGGCGGGCCGCGGCCCAATCCCAGGAGTAGTACCAGAGATAAGCGAAGATCGCTTCGGACAGGAAAAGGGAAGCCTCGAGCAGCAACGGCCAGAACATGATCCGGAACAACGTGCTCCAGAAATGCGGCCAGAAAATATTCAGCGCGAAGATCAGCGTCACGCCCAGGAAGGAGACGCCGGCCGTCGTAAAAATCAACGTAAAGGCAATGTGACGGGACAATCGCTCGAAACGAGCCTTGCCCTGGAGGTATCCGATTGTTTCGCAGGCTGCGCCGATCAACGACGATCCCACGATGAAGGTTGCAAACAGCGCGTGGGTCAGCGCCGCCGCTGCAATGGCGACCCGCCCGTACACCATCGGGATATCCACGGAATCAGGCGACATGAAACCTCACGGAGTGAGTTAAGAGTTGTGAATCGAAATTACTGGTCCGGCGAAACCCGCGCTTCCCCACCTCCGGAGCGGCCCTTCCGGGGCTTGCCGGGCGGAATCCTTCCGGAATTCCCGTGCCTGTGGTCATGGACCACAGTGGCGTGGTCAGTTCCGGCCTTCCTGCCCTGCAAACCCTCGGTGGGCTCCCCCGCTCCTCTCGGCAATGGTCGCGCTTGGTCCGCCGGACCACTCCCAATATTTAGGGCTAACTCCTAACTCAGCACTGCTTTCTTGGCTTCTCCGGTCCGCCGCCGGATGGCGCTGCTCATCGGTCAATGAAATCACCCCGCGCACCGTATCCGGACGGCGCACGGTTTCTCTGATGATTCCCATGGTCAGATAGATCAAGATCGACACAATCCCAAGGCAGATGGCGAGGGGGCGGAACAGTCGGTTCGATCGAGTCACGGCCGATTGTTCCGACTGTCCGTATCGGGCCAGCGACCAAAGAAACAGCGCGAGCAACAGATAGAGAAAAGCCCGGCGTACGGTTGTCTCGCCGATGGCGAGCACCATGCCTAGCGCGGCAAGGGGGACCGCCGCATCGAGCCATGTGAATCGACTCGCACACTGTGTCGATCGCAAGAGAAAATAACTGCCGGCAACCAAAAAGCCGATCAGTCCGAATTGCACATAGAGGAGCGGTTGATAGGGACCGTGGATCAACTGCTCGTAAGCAGCAGGTGCGGAATCCTGAATCGACAGCGCATAGAACAAGCCGGTGAACGGTTGCAAGAGTAGACCGATCACGCCGATTTTCCACCCGGTAGTGAAAAGGTGGCGATAGTACGCCGGATGCTCGCGATCTTGCGGGCGGCCGCCGCGCCAGGCGCCGTATGCCGCTATGGCGTATCCGGCGATTAAGAGATTTCCCACGAACCGATGAACGACGAGCGGCAGCCATGTGGGATTCAAGAGCGATCCGCCTGACGCCCCCGCTTCCGCCGGCGTGAGCATATACGAGCCCATCCCGTCCAGGACGATCACCCAGACCAGCATGAACAGGGCGGCAAGCGTGCCGAGCCAGAGATGTAGAGTCACGCTGCGTACGCGAATGCTGTCCCAAAAATGATAGTAAGGGTAGAGCACGAGCAGTTGCAGGATGAACGCGGCGATGCCGAGTCCGATCGGAAGGCGAAACCGGCTCCACATCCACATCGTGGTCGCGGGAAACAAGCCGATCATCAATTCGACCATGATGACCGCTAGGACAGTGCTCACGCTGAAGACTACGACCGTGAAACGGGTGACGGCCCGGGCCAGGTCTACATTGAACGGAATGGAACGGCCGCCGGCTTCGAAGATCGGCGCGAGGACCATAAAACCCACGGAGAGTCCCGCCAGCGCAATGTGGAGCAGGCTGAACAAGCCGACCACGAGGCTATTGCCCAGCAGCGGGAAATGAAGCCGTTCCAGTGTGAGTTCCATGACACGTGGCTAAAGTTAGAATGAAGATTTCGGAATGATCCAGCCCGCTATTTCTGATTCCTCATTTCACATTTATCATTCATGAGACACTTGCTCGGGGAAGTGCTTCACGAACGCGGCCACTGCCTGTCGTTCCGCCGCCGACAATTCTCCTCGAAAGGCGGGCATCATGTCTTTGCCGTCGGTGACGATCTCATACAATTCGGTTTGTGGCTTCTCTTGCACCGCGCGAGACCGAAGATCGGCCGGTCGTTCGTTGAGATAAGCCGCGACCGGCCCGTTTCCCTCGCCGCTGGGGCCATGGCAATGGAGGCAATTCACCCGGTAGAGATCCTCCCCTGAGACAGAGGCTCGGGCGTTGTTGTGCGTTGCGGCAGACAGGATTGCCCGACTGTCCCGCGGCACGCTGCCGGCTGGAGAATGGAGGCGAGGCGCTTCTTGGGGTTGATAGGACGGTTGGTCTTGCATATCGCGTGAACAGCCGGCAAGCGAGGCACACCATATAGCCGCCGACAGCCACGCCGCCAAAGCCTGTCCACTCGGCTCCCATCCCGGCTGGTCATTCGGGCGTGACCCGATCGTAATATCCGTGGCCCCGGCCTGTTCTAGGATTCCCGTCAGTACCGTTTCCGCTCCTAATGGGACGAGCGGGACGATAATCCGCACCATGCCGTCGTCGACCCGCATGTCCCGCGTCGAGGCGCGGCCCTGCTCGCGGACAATTCTGACGATCATGGTAAGAAAGGTCGCGAGGACGGCAAGCAACATCATGGTCTCGTACGAGATGATCCCGACGACGGGCGCGGCGACGATGGCTTTCCCGCCTGTCTCAATCGGGTAGAGGACCGCGGTTCCACCGGCAAAGAACAGACCGACTCCGATTCCGACCAGACCGGCGGCGATCGTGATGAGATACGGCACCAATGGAAACGTGGCCGCGGGCGACACGTGCTCGAGCGGCAAAGGAGAGCAGACCGCAATGTCCTCTCTCCTCACGCCGGACTGTTGAAGTCGTGCGATGATCGAGGACATATCTGCGCCCGGCCGAAGGAGGGCGGAGATTTCACGAGCCTGAGGCATGCCCATGGAGACGCCCTTCCTTTTCTTCCCATATCGAAATGATCGGAACGAATTTGACGGCCAGCACGTAGAGAAGAATCGCCAATGACAAGGAACCGGCCATGATGGTCAGCTCCACCACCGAGGGAAAATAGTCGCTCCAATTGTATGTCAGCCGCGGGTGGGCCAAGGGCGGCACGAGGATCAGCATGCGTTCGATGTACATGCCGATATTGATGCTGATGCCGATGAGCATCATCCCAAGCGGCCACCTGCGGAACGGCGGCAGTGTCAGGGTGAGCAACGGCAGCACATAGATCAAGCCGATCATGGTCCAGTGGGGAACGGCATAGGCCCCGATCATCATCGAATTCAGAACGGCCATATGGTCGGGAATGCGGGCGTACCAGACGGTGAGTTGCTCGGCAAAATAAAGGTAGGCCAGAGTGAGCGTCGTCACGACCAGCAACTTGCCCATTTTGTCGAAATGCTCCAGCCGGATGTACTCGTCGAGCCGATACACGCGCCGGATCAGATACAAGCCGATCACAACCATGCCCAAGCCCGAATGCACGGCGCCCACGACAAAATAGGGCGCGATGATCGACGTGTGCCAGCCGGGCACGAGCGACATGCCGAAATCCCAGCCGACGATCGAATGGACGGAGACCATGATCATGACGATCAAGGGCGTGATTATCCGGATGGCGGTGTTCAGCGCCTGCCATTGCAGCTGCGTGCCGCGCCACCCGAGACACAGAAAGGCGTAGAGCGGCTTCCGCCATCCTGTGATGCGATCCCGCGCTAAGGCGAAATCGGGAATCAGCGGCAAATAGAGATAAATCGTGCTGGCCGTCGCGTAGGTGAAGACCGCCGTCGCGTCCCACATGAGCGGCGATCGAAAATCGGGCCAAATCTCCCGCTGATTGGGATAGGGAATCAGATAATACCAACGCCAGGTACGACCGAGATGATAGAACACAAACATGGTGGCCATCACGACCGAGATGATCGTCATCAATTCGGCCACTCTCGTCACCGGCCGGCGCCATTCCGCCTTGCTCAAGCGCAGCACGCCCGAGATAAAGGTGCCCGAGTGGCTCACCCCGATCCAAAAGACAAACGAGGCGATGTAGGCACTCCAGAAAATCGGCGGGTGCATATTGGTCCGGCCCATGCCGGTTTCAATTTGATAGACCCAGGCGCCGGCTCCCGCCGCCACGACAGCGACGAGCACGGAGACCAGGAACAGATATCCACCTCCTGTCTCGGCCAGCGGCGCCAGCAGGTCGCGGTTGATTTTCGGCATGTCGCGCCAGACGGAGGATGCGGCGTTCATCACGTTGCTCGCTTGAGATAAGTAATGGCCGGCTCGGTTCCCAAAGACTCCAGCAGATGAAAGCGCCGGTCGCTCGCGGCCAATTGTGCGACGCGGCTGTTCGGGTCGTGGCGATCTCCGAAAACCAGCGCCGAGGTTGGGCAGGACTGGACGCAAGCGGGCGTGATGTCCCCGTCGCGCACGCGCCGGCCCTCGCGCTCGGCCTGTTCCTTGCCGTGCCTGATTCGTTGGATGCAGAACGTGCATTTCTCCATGATGCCGTTCTGGCGGACCGTCACGTCGGGATTTAATTGTTGCTCCAGCGGCTTGTCCCAGTGCGGATCGAACCAATTGAACTGCCGGGCCATGTAGGGGCAATTGTTGCCGCAATAGCGGACGCCGATGCAGCGGTTGTACACCTGTGCGTTTAAACCTTCCGGAGTGTGGTAGGACGCGTAGACGGGACAGACCGGCTCGCAGGGGGCGGCGCCGCAGTGCTGGCAGAGCACCGGCATGAATTTGGCGCTGACGTTCGGATACTCGCCTTCCCAATAGCGCTCGATGCGAATCCAGTTGATGGCGCGGCCATCGGCCGCTTCTTGCTCGCCTGAGATGCGGATATTATTTTCGGCGTGACAGGCTACTACGCAGGCTTCGCATCCGGTGCAGCGATCAAGATCGATGACCATTTCCCATTTATAGGCATGAGTTTGTCGCGTCTCTTTCTTCTCGTCGGCCATATGCGGCTCCCTTTGGTGGAAAATTCTCCTTCTCTATGCTCCCGGACGACTGCGTTGAATCGACAACAATGCAGGGCTTGGCTCCATTCCCGGTCGCTCCAAGAGAACCAGCGGCCCTTTCGCCGTAGTCGTTTCAATCCGGACCCTGGTGCCCGCGGTCGCCAGTGAACCGGAACGGTGATCGAACAGCGGGGCCAGGATGGAAATGGGATTGATGCCGCGGCGGCTCGCATACCGGCCATAGTCCGCGTGGCCTTGTCCGATCGGGACGGCGATCGCATCCGGCCTGATGCCTGGAACGATCAATGCGGGGACATCGAGCGAGCCGTGACGCGAGTGGATGCGAACCATGTCGCCGGGTGTGATGCCGAGTGATCGAGCGGTGACCGGATTGACCTCGACCCAACTGCCCCACATCGCAGTGGTCAGAGTGTCCGGCAGCTCCTGAAGCCAGGGAAGGTTCGCGTCCCGCCCATACCCGAGGCTCATCGAAGGGTATGGGAGGAGATAGAACGGAAATTCTTGCTGATCGCCGTCGAAATGGGCAGCCTCGTAGCGAGGAGGAGGCGCCGACTGTGCCGGTTCCATGTCCGGAGCCGCGCTGTTCCACCAGCCGCCTTGCTGTAAAAAACCAATCCAGGCTGATTCAAATCGAGCATCATCTGTATTCCGACTCTCTCCGCCGAAATGATGCCGCCATCGCTCTTGAATCAAGGAGGGAAAATCTTTTGAGGAAAAGCCGGGGACTCCCAGGTGGGACGCTATGTGGAGAATCGTATCCCCGAGCGCCCGCGTGTCATAAAGAGGCGAGACCGCCGGCTGGAGCAGGCTCACGACCTGAGCGGCTGACGAGACGGGCGGAATATGATCTCCCCATGACTCCAACGACGCGTGATCCGGCAGGATCAGATCCGCCATTTCGGTCGACTCGTCGAGAAAAGAGCTGAAGCTCGCACGATACTCGGCCCGTTCGAACAGACGCCGGACCGGAATCGAGAGCGGCATCGTAAACAATGGATTGACATCGTTCAGCAACCAGACAGCCGGCGGCCTGCCGTTCTCCGCTCCTTCGGCCCATTGCGCGAGCCGCCGCTCGATCAGCCACGGAACAGGTGGACCTGTGTCGAACAAGGGCGGCCTATAGAACCGGAGACCACCGGGCTGTCCGAGGTTGCCGATGATGGCGTTGAGGCTATGGATTGCCAGCATCGTGTCGGTGCCGTTGGTGTGCGCACAGGCCGGGCCACCGCCCATGGCAAGCGGTGCGGCCGCGGTCGCAAATTCGCGGGCGATCCGGATCAACTGGTCGCGAGGAATATCCGTCGTGGCGGCGACCTGATCCAACGGGATGCCGGCATAGAATCCTTCATAGGCTCGCCGTTGGGTTCCGGATAGTGCCGACCGTCCTTCGTTGAAAAGTACCTGTCCGATTCCCAGCGCGGCGAGTCCTTCCGTGCCGGGGCGAACCGGCACCCACCGGTCGGCGCTGGCGGCCGTTAACGAAAGGCGCGGCTCAATATGCACGAGACGGCCGCGGGTCGCAGGTCGTCCTTGTCGCATCTCTCCATAGGCAATCCCGTAAGAGACCGGCGAAAGCCACTGTTCGAGAAACGGCGCGCCGAATGACAGGACATAATCGGAGTCCGCCACATCGTAGGTCGGCCAGGCCTCGATTCCAAAGGCGTCACGCGCGGCGGTTCTGACCGGTAAGTCCGCGCCCGGCTCGTAAAAAAATAACCGTCCTCCGATGGCGCGCATGAATGAGGAGACCAGCCACGCCAGCGTGCCGGACAAGGGCCGGCTCAGCATGATCGTGTCCGCGCCGTTCGCCCGCAGGCGCTCGCTCAACGTCCCGAACGCGTCGTCCCACGTAATCGAAGTCCAGTCGCCGGTCAATCGCGAGCCGGTTCGGCCCAGCGGACCGGTGAGGCGATCGGGATTGTAGAGTCGTTGCAGAGCGGCTTGTCCCCGAGCGCACAGTTTTCCACGATTCACCGGATGGCCGGGATTGCCTTCAATTTTCTTGGCCCGGCCCTCCATGACTCGCACGGTGATCCCGCACCCGGCGTGACATTCGCGGCAGGTCGAGGCATACCAGTCGGCGACGCCGGGCACAATTTCGTCGTCCGGTAAGACATAGGGAACGAGCCGGCCCACCTCGCGCCCGCATCCCGGCAACAGGGAGCCGGTAGCTGCGAGTCCCAATGCTTGGATGAATGTGCGGCGTTTGATGTCCATCGAGTCCGGCTGCCTTAGGAAATTATCGTCGGGGGTCTCGTCATGAATGAACGTCGGGTGACCGCGGCTTCTTCGGGCTCACTATTTGTGGCAGGTCCAGCAATCACGGGATGCTCCTCGTTCTTGATGGCACGACAGGCACCAGCCCATTTCATACGTGGCCGCACGGGGTGTGTACGGCATCTGATCGACGTGCCCGTGGCAGGTAACGCACTCCAGTCCATGAGCCAGATGACGTTCATGCGTGAAATAGACGAAATCCGGCAGCCGCTGGAGGCGGACCCAGGATACCGGTTCCTTCCGCTTCCAATGCTCGACCAGTGTCGCAGTGTCCTTCGTCCCCATGGCCAAGTTCTGATGGCATCCCATGCATAGCTGCATAGAGGGAATACCCGCGGCGGTAGATTGTTCAGCCGAGCGGTGGCAGTACAAGCACTCCACGTGCAGTCGTCCCGCGTGCAGCTCATGGCTGAAGCGTAACGGCTGCTCATCACTCCCGATCAGATCGGCGCTTCCCTTGGAATAAAGCAAGCCGATTGCGGCAGCCAGGGCTCCCGTCGAAATGAGGACGGCCGCCGCCATCCAGCCACGCTTGTTCATGGTGCATTACAGCAGGGGTGTCCACTCCTCGTCACGGCGCGATGTTGTGGTGCAATATGCACGCCCTTGTCGGATGCCGGTGAGCCCGTCAAGATTACGAGAAGGAACGGTTAAATGACCGGTGTCGGGCTGTGAAAAAATGATGCGTGCCGCCAAGATCGTGGACACCTTGTCCATTACGAGACAATACTTCCATGGGGGTCGCCGAGAGGTAAGGTCGGCGGGCGAGAGGGGCATCTCCGGAATCGGACAAGAATCGCGTCAAAACCGGACGCGTGGGTCGTACGGATTGGGTTCACCTTCAGTACGGCGAGGCCGCGCTGTGAGCGCCGATTGCGGTTCCGCACGATTTGGCCTTCACATCACGCCGCCTGTTCGATGGAACGTTGTATGCACACCGCGGCAGCGCAAATATTAAAGAACCGGACGGCGAGATGGCGAGCGATAGCCAACCAACCGAACAGACCTCGACATCCGTGGCTCAGGTCCACGATTCCGATGGACCTGTGATCGAACGCGTGGCGGTGTCCGCCTATCGCATTCCGACCGATTATCCCGAGGCAGACGGAACATTGGATTGGAACCATACGACGCTGGTACTGGTCGAAGCGGTCGCGGGGAATCGGATGGGGGTGGGTTTTACGTATGCGGATACGGCCACCGCCCGGCTCGTGAAACAGACGCTCGTGGACATCGTCTGCGGCCGGCCGGCCATGGCGGTTACCGCATGCTGGCACGCCATGCTCCATGAGATCCGGAATCTTGGGCGCCCCGGCGTGGTCTCGATGGCGGTGGCCGCTGTGGATGCCGCGCTGTGGGATCTGAAGGCTCGGCTTCTCGACGTTCCCCTTGTCACATTGCTGGGCGCGGTGCGAGAGGCCGCGCCCGTCTACGGCAGCGGCGGCTTTACGTCCTACTCGATCAAGCAACTACAGGACCAACTCGCCGGCTGGGTAGGGGCCGGAATTCCGCGGGTCAAGATGAAGGTCGGCCGCCATCCGCAGGAGGACACTGCGCGGGTCGAAGCGGCCCGTGTGGCTATTGGAGAGAAGGCGGAATTGTTCGTGGACGCGAACGGCGCGTACAACCGCAAACAGGCATTGGGATTGGCCGAACGGTTCGCGCGCTGCGGCGTGACGTGGTTTGAAGAGCCGGTCTCTTCGGATGATCTGGACGGATTGGCCCTGATCCGCAATCGCGCGCCGGCCGCAATGGAGATTGCGGCCGGCGAGTATGGATATGATCAGGTCTATTTTCGTCGGATGTTGGAGGCGGGGGCGGTGGATGTGTTACAGGCCGATGCCAGCCGCTGCGCCGGCATCACCGGCTTTCTCAAAGCCGGGGTTCAATGCGAAGCGCGCTCATTACCGCTTTCTGCGCATGGCGCGCCGTCGCTCCATGCCCACGTGGCCTGCGCGGCTCAGCCGATCCGGCACATCGAATATTTTCACGACCATGTCAGGATCGAAGGCATGCTGTTCGACGGCGCGCTGGCGCCGGTCGATGGTCGAATCAGACCGGATCTCTCTCGGCCCGGAACAGGACTGGAGTTCAAGCATCGGGATGCCAAACGTTACGAACTATAACCCGCATGATTCAGGACGGGCGAAGGGTGGACGGTATGGATACACCATTGATCCAGATTGGGCACGATGTATCAGGGAGGGGGCCGGCGTTCGATGGCGAACGTCCTAGTCCTGCGGCGCAGGAGCGAGATGCGCGACGCATTGATCATGAGGCGCTCGCGAAGGCTCTCCGGTCCGCCGTCGAAGGCGAGGTGCGATTCGATGACGGCAGCCGGGCGCTCTATGCCACGGACGGATCGAACTATCGGCAAGTGCCGATCGGCGTCGTGATTCCCCGGCATGCGGAGGATGTGATCCGCACCATTGCGGTGGCGCGCAGCCATGGCGCGCCGATACTCGCGCGGGGCGGCGGGACGAGTCTTGCGGGGCAATGTTGCAACTATGCCGTCGTGCTGGATTGCTCGAAGTATATGCGCCGGATCGTAAACTTGGACCCGCAGCAACGGCTGGCCCGAGTCCAACCCGGCCTTGTCTTGGACGTGCTGCGGAATGAGGCCGAGCGGCATCATTTAACGTTTGGACCGGATCCGTCCACTCATACCCATTGCACCTTAGGCGGCATGATCGGCAACAATTCCTGCGGCGTGCATTCGGTGATGGCCGGGGAGACGGCGGATAATGTGGAAGCACTCGACATCGTGACCTATGACGGCGTGCGGATGCGAGTGGGACAGACGAGCGACCGCGAGCTGGATGAGATCGTTGCGGCCGGCGGGCGCCGCGGCGAGATCTACCGAAAGTTGAGAGGGTTACGGGATCGGTACGGCGATCTCATTCGCGCTCGCTTTCCCGATATTCCACGACGGGTTTCGGGATACAACCTTCCGGCGCTCTTGCCCGACCGGGGCTTCCATGTTGCCCGGGCCTTGGTCGGTTCCGAATCTACCTGTGTCACGATTCTCGAGGCTACCGTGCGGCTGGTGCCGAGTCCTCCGCGGCGTTCGCTCTTGGTTCTGGGCTATCCGACGGTGTACGAAGCGGGCGACCACATCCCGGACATTCTCCAGTGCGAGCCGATCGGTCTGGAAGGCATGGACGACCGGCTGGTGCAGGACATGATCAAGATGCATATCCATCCGGAGGATGTCACCCTCCTGCCGGAAGGTCGCGGCTGGTTGCTGGTGGAATTCGGTGGCGACACAAGAGATGAAGCGGACGATCGCGCCCGTCGCTGCATGGACCGGCTGAAGGCGCAAGGGAGTCCGCCGAGCATGAAGCTCTTTGACCGCCGCGCCGAAGAACAGATTCTCTGGAGGGTGCGCGAATCCGGACTGGGCGCCACGGCCCATGTGCCGGGCGAAAAGGTGACGTGGGAAGGATGGGAAGATTCATCCGTGCCCGTGGATCGACTCGGCGGCTACCTGCGCGAGCTGCGGAAGTTGTTCGACAAGTATCACTATGGCTGCGCCCTCTACGGGCATTTCGGACAGGGGTGCGTCCACACGCGGATCGATTTCGATCTCCAGAGCCGGGAAGGTGTCCGCACATTCCGTTCGTTCCTGTTCGAGGCGGCCGACCTTGTGCTGAGTTTCGGTGGGTCCTTGTCCGGCGAGCATGGAGACGGACAATCGCGAGCCGAGTTGCTGCCGAAGATGTTCGGTCCCGAGTTGATGCGGGCATTTGAAGAATTCAAAGCGATCTGGGACCCCCACGGGATGGTGAATCCGGGAAAGATCGTGCATCCTTATCGCGTCGATGAAAATCTCAGGCTGGGCGCCGAGTATCGGCCGCCCGTTCTGTCAACTTATTTCCAGTTCCCGCATGACGACTACAGTTTCGCCCAATCCACCTTGCGCTGTGTCGGTGTCGGGGAATGCCGGCGCGGAGAAGGCCGGACGATGTGTCCCAGCTACCGGGTGACCAGAGAAGAGATGCATTCAACCAGGGGCAGGGCAAGGCTGCTGTTCGAAATGCTTGAAGGAGATCCGCTCAGGCACGGCTGGCGTAATCCCCATGTCAAAGAGTCGCTCGAACTCTGTCTGGCCTGCAAGGGCTGCAAGGGCGATTGTCCCGTCAATGTGGACATGGCGACGTACAAGGCGGAGTTTCTCGCCCATTATTATAAAGGACGCTTGCGGCCCCGCGCAGCCTATTCGATGGGGTTGATCCATGTCTGGGCCAGATTGGCTTCGATGGCTCCCCGGCTCGCCAACCGGTTGACACAGACTCCGGGCCTTCGCTCCTTGGTTCAAATGGCAGGCGGCATTTCCCTGCGTCGGCGGATGCCGCCGTTTGCGGACACGTCGTTTTCTGAATGGTACCGGCAACATCATTGGCCCGAAACCGGCCGCACGTCTCTCTTACTCTGGCCGGACACATTTACCAATTACTTCACGCCGGAGATCGGTGTGGCGGCGGCGGAGGTGCTCCACGCGGCGGGCTTCCATGTTCAATTGCCGCGCAAAACGCTCTGCTGCGGCCGTCCCCTGTACGATTTCGGCATGTTGGCGTCGGCGCGGAGGCAGCTCCAGGAAATTCTTTGGGAACTGTCGCCGTTCATTACGGCCGGGGTCCCGATGGTGGTGCTCGAACCAAGCTGCGCCGCGGTGTTTCGTGACGAACTGCTCAATCTGTTTCCTCACGACGAACAGGCCAAGCGCCTCTCGCAACAGACCTTCACGTTTGCTGAATTTGCCGATCGCTATATGACCGAACACCGATTCGGCCGCATGCGGCGCCGCGTGCTTGGGCATGGCCACTGTCATCAGAAGGCTGTGATCGGCATGGGCGCGGAACAGAAACTGCTGGACCGTCTCGGCGTGGAAGCGGACCTTCCCGATACCGGCTGCTGCGGAATGGCAGGATCGTTCGGCTTCAAAGAAGAACATGATGACTTATCCGTGCAGATCGGCGAGTTGGCGCTCCTTCCGGCAGTTCGGGCCGCGGACTCGACGGCGATTATCCTGGCGGACGGGTTCAGCTGCCGGCAGCAGATTGAGCAGACGACCGACCGGCGCGGGCTGCACATCGCTCAGCTTGCCCATTTGGCCATGCAACAGGAAGAGCAGGAGACCGGCGGCGATGGCGCATCGGCTTATCCGGAACGGGACTATCTGGATCGAAATCGGCCGGCCCGCGGCGCCTCACGTCGGTCCCGGCGTCGTCTATGGATCACCGGTCTCGTTGCGCTCGGTTTGGTTCTCTACTTCATGCGGCGAAGGGGTCAGCGCAAGTCGAGCGCTCGATAAAGAGCGGACGAGAGTCGCCCGCGCTGGCTCGTCGGTTTGCGCGGCAAGGTCCCTTCTAATGATGCGAGCCGTATTTAAATGGTTCTGCAATAGTGGCTTGGCTTGATGGAGATATGCCTTGAGCGCCACGTGGTTCACGGTGTGTGCGGCTTTGCCGGCCAAATCGACCAGCCTGGTATGCATGTCGATTTCGTGGTCAAGATAGGCTCGATCGAAGGTCGTCCCGGACTTCTCTTCCATGAGTTTCACCGCTGCTTGGTGTTTCTCCACGAGCTGTACGCCCAAGGCCGGCGCAACCGGCTTGATATTGAAACGATGCGAGAGCGTCGTGCTATCTTTCAGCAGAGTGCGGTGATCGGCGATCATGGTGCGGCCGAATCCCTGCACTTTAGGATTGAGGCTCCGCGCTTCGGCCATGCGGCCGCGCTCAATATTATTCGTGTCGGCGAGGTTCATGATCCAGACGATGTCGGCATCGGACAACACAATGGGCGCGGCCCGTTCGAACGTTGCACATGACGCAGTCGAAAGAGTTGTTGCCGCCAAAACGGTGAGGAGAAGAGACCGGTACATGGTGCGCCTCCTTATTGAATCGGCTAACAAAGGACAATTGGTCCTGAGCACGGCTAGTTTCTGCAAAAGCGGCGCCTAAGGCATCCAGCGGCGGAGGCATGTTGCGTAGTCTGGTGGATCACGTAACAATGGCTATGGAAAGCCGGAGCGAATCTTCTCGGAATAGGTCCGGCGGGTCAACAGGAGGCGGTTGTGACACGCATTGGTAGATTGCTGTTTGTGTGTTGTCTGTTCACGGCGTATCCAGAGCGGCAGGCCTTGGCCGAATGGTACGTCGCGGGGCAGGTGGGGGTCAATTTTGCCGATCGACTGACGGATATCAGCGGGACCGGAAACCTGTCCGGCTTTCGCGCGCCGGACTTTGATCTGAAGAACGCGGTGCTGTACGGTGCCAAAGTAGGCGTCTTCCCTGGAAACGGATGGTTCGGTGTCGAGTTGGACGCCTTTAACAGTCAGCCGAACATCAAGAACCTCGACGACGTGCCGGGCATTCACATGCGCGTGACGAACGTCGGCGTTAATGTGATTGCCCGTTATCCGGGCGTGACGTTCCAACCGTATGTCGGCATCGGCACCGGCGCGTTGATCGCGCGCATTGGGGATTCCGCCACGACCAAAGCTGATACCGATGTCGCGTCCGTCCTGAATCTTCTGGCGGGGATCAGGGCCTTTGTCACACCCTATACGGCGGTCTTTACCGAGTATAAGTATTCGCAATCAACGTTCGACTTTGCCGGAGCCTTTCCGCCCGGAGGCGGCTTCAGCGGGAACTACCATGCCCAGCAATTGGTGTTTGGCGTCTCGTATCATTTCTAACATGCGATTTGGTTATTTCGTGATTGAAAAAATAGAGACTATGCTGAGTCAAAAGTATGAAGTGCCGATTGAAAACATGAAAACTTCACCAGATCACCAGATCGCGAAATCGAACTTCAGGGCCGGCCGGATTCGTATTCTGTGTGTCGTGGCGGTAGCCTTGTGGGGGACAGGCTGCGCCCAAAGCGCTCATCAATCGGGCCGTGATCTGCTCGACAAGATCCTTCCGGATCAACTGCAGAGCCAGATCGACGAATCCGTGTCGTTCACCGATCTCAAGGAGGATCCCTCCGCCTATCAAGGCAGGACCGTCATGCTGAGCGGCATTGTTCTGAAGAGCAAACGGGTGAAAGACCGCACTGAGATCGAAGTGCTGCAGATTCCGACGGGTTCCGGCGCGGCGCCGACGAAGGACCGCGCGAGATCCCAAGGACGATTTCTGGCGTTCAAGAGCGGAGAATTTCTCGATCCCGCTGTGATCGACGCCGGCACGCCGGTCACTGTCGTCGGTGAAGTACGGGAGGCCGTGACGCGCTCCCTGGATGATGGCGATTATCACTATCCCGTCGTCGAGATCAAACATGTCGTGGATTGGGATGAGGTGAATCCGCAAGTCCGCGCGGCTCCCTATGCCTATCCCTACGGCAGGTCGATGTATGCCTACCCGTATTCTTACTGGGGACCGTATGGCGGGTACGGAGGCTATCCCTATTATGGATACCCCTACGGATATCCTTATTATTTCGGGCCGGGTTTTGGGTTTCGCGGCGGCTCAGCCGCACCCAGCGGTCCCCCTCCGGCCTCGGCGCCGCCGCAATTCAGAAAAGGGGATTGATCGCGACGGGACACACGGTTGTTGTGAGGCTATGAGCCTACAGCGGTATTGGAAGAAGCGTAATTTCAAAGAGACGCCTGAACCCCGAGGAACACCGAAGCCTTCCTCCGCACGCCTTCAGTTTGTCATACAGAAGCATGCCGCGAGTCGGCTGCATTATGATTTTCGCCTCGAGTTGGACGGCACGTTGAAAAGCTGGGCCGTGCCGAAGGGCCCCAGCCTGGACCCTGCGCAGAAGCGCCTCGCGGTGCATGTCGAAGACCATCCGATGGACTATGCGGATTTCGAGGGCATCATTCCGCCCAAGCAATATGGCGCCGGGACGGTCTTACTTTGGGATCGGGGCTATTGGTCACCCATCGGGGATGCGGCGGCGGGATATCGCCGCGGTCGTTTGAAATTTCATCTAGCGGGGAAAAAACTGCGTGGCGCCTGGAATCTGGTTCGGATGGGACGGCGGTCCGGTGAAGACAAGGAAAACTGGCTCCTGATCAAAGAAAACGATGAAGAAGCGCGCCGCGGCAATGACGGCGATATCACGCTTCAATCGGACAGTGTGGCGAGCGGCCGCACGATGGAGCAAATTGCCCAAGGCCGCCATCGTGTCTGGCATTCGAACCGTTCTGCCGAATCCGGTACAAAGGACGCAACCGGCGGAAGGCCCGTGAAGCGCTCCTCGCCCCGGCGTAATGCCATTGATCCCGCCACGCTGCCGGGCGCCGCCAAAGCCTCCCAGGAAGCATGGATCACGCCGCAACTGGCGACGTTGGTAGATCATGCGCCGGAAGGCGACGACTGGCTTCATGAATTGAAATATGACGGCTATCGTATGCTCTGCTCCATTCGTAATGGCAAGGCCGGACTCTTCACTAGAAACGGCAATGACTGGACATCAAAATTAAAGCGCATTGCCGCGGCCGCGGAAACATTGCCGGTGAAGCAGGCCTGGGTGGACGGGGAAGTCGTGGCCGTCATGCCGGATGGAACGATTAATTTCCAAGTCCTGCAGAATGCGTTCGACGTCAAATCCGACACCAATCTGATCTACTATGTCTTCGATCTGCTGTATCTGGACGGGTACGATCTGCGACGGGTTCCCTTGCTCGACCGCAAGCGCGCCTTGGCCTCGCTCATGAACGACCAATCGGCGGAAGACCTAATCCGGTATAGCGACCACATTGCCGGCAAAGGCACAATCGTATTCGAGGAAGCGTGCCGCCGCGGGATGGAAGGTATGGTCGCCAAGCGTGCGGATGCGCCGTACGTGGCAGGCCGGAATCGAAATTGGGTGAAGGCCAAATGCGGGCAACGACAGGAATTCGTTATCGGCGGCTTCACCGACCCGTCCGGCTCGCGGGTCGCCTTCGGCGCGTTATTGTTGGGCGTCTTTGATGACCAAGGACAATTGCGGTATGCCGGGAGAACGGGAACCGGGTTTTCCGAGCGGTCTTTGAAAGAACTCCATACACGCCTCACGCCGCTGGAACAGAAGACGCCGCCCTTTATCGATCCCCCCGCCGGGGCCGATGCGCGAGGCGTGCATTGGGTGAAGCCGACCCTCGTAGCGGAGGTGGCCTTCGCCGAATGGACGAATGAAGGGCAGCTGCGCCAGGCGTCGTTTCAAGGGCTGCGTGACGATAAGGATGCGCGGTCTGTGGTTCACGAGCGTCCGGATAAAAAGATTCCAGCGGAAAGTGCCGCGGGGGCCGGTTCGCGTCGGACCAGGCGGTGGCGGAAAAGAAAGCCTCAAGGACCGGCGCCCCGGCAAAACAGGCACCCATCGGCTGAGCCCCCTGTTGTGGCCGGCGTCACGTTGTCCCATCCTGACCGTGTTCTCTATCCGGAGCAGGGTCTGACCAAACTGGCGCTGGCGCAGTATTACGAGCAGATCAGTGGCTGGATCGTGCCCCATCTGGAAGGTCGGCCGTTGACTTTGGTGCGTTGTCCGGAAGGCCATGCCGCCGACTGTTTTTATCAGAAGCATGCCAATGAGTCGGTGCCTGAGGTCATCGGGCGAGTGAAGATTCCCGAGGGCAAGAAGACCGGCATATATATGGTTGCCGATTCATTGGAAGCGGTGGTCGGACTGGTCCAGATGGGCGTGCTCGAATTCCATACCTGGGGAGCGAAACGCGATCTTCTCGACCGCCCCGATCGGATCATTATCGATCTGGACCCGGATCCGGACGTGCCGTGGAAAGCGGTCATGGAAGCGGCCCAACTGGTCCGGACTTTGCTGAACGAATTGGATCTTGAGTGCTTCCTCAAAACAACCGGGGGGAAAGGCTTGCATGTGGCCTTTCCGCTGCAGCGCGTCCATACTTGGGATGAAGTCAAGGAATTTGCCAAAGCGATTGCCGAGCATCTCGTGCGGTTGATCCCCGACCGGTTCATCGCCAACATGTCGAAGCAGAAACGGAAGGGGAAGATTTATGTCGATTACCTGCGAAATGCGAAGGGGGCAACGGCCATCGCGGCCTATTCCACGCGCGCGCGCCCGCTGGCGCCCGTCTCTGTGCCGATCGCATGGGATGAATTATCGGACGAGGTTCGATCCGATCATTTTACGGTCAAAAATGTTTCCGCTCGGTTGGCCCGTCTGAGGTCCGATCCCTGGCGGGATTATTTTACGATCAGACAGAAGTTGACCCGGAGCATGAAAAAAGTGCTAGGTGCGCCGTAGGTTCCTAAGTCCTTCCAATTATGCCTCCCTCTGACAGCATCAAAGGCTGAGCCCCGCTCTCTGAAATCATGAGCGGTTGCTCCAATGAGGCCGGAAGCGACGCACCGGGCAACAGATTTCTTCCTTCCACCTGCCGCTGGTAAACCTTGAGGTAGTCCTGCACCATCCGTTCGACGGTGAATCGCCGTTCAAAGCTCTCGCGGCAACGCGCGCGATCGATTTGCGCAACGGATTCCAAGGCGCCGATCATTTGGGACAGGTCTTCGCAGATGAGCCCTGTCGTCCGGTCTTCAATCACTTCGGGAATCGAGCCTCGGTGGTAAGCGAGCACCGGGGTTCCGCACGCGAGCGCTTCAATCAGCACGATGCCGAACGGTTCCGGCCAATCATACGGACAGATCAAGGCATACGCGTCGCCCAGAAAATCATTCTTCTCCTCGTCGGTAATTTCTCCCACATACTCCACCAACGGATGGTCCAAGAGCGGCTCGACCTGCGTCTCGAAATAGACCCGATCGACGGGATCGACCTTGGCTGCAATGCGGAGCGGCATGCCGACTTGCTTGGCCAGCGCGATGGCGTGATCCGGGCGCTTCTCCGGCGAGATGCGGCCTAAAAATGCCAGATACTTCCCCGGTTGCGGATGAAATGCATAGAGGTCTGCCGGGAGCCCATGGTAGACCGTCTCCTGCCAATTCAACCATCCGACCGGACGCCGCTGCGCGTCGGAAATGGACACGACCGGCATCTCAGGAAATTCTTGGAATATCGGAAGCAGTTCCGGTAAGTCGAGACGTCCGTGAAGCGTCGTCAACACCGGTGTGCGGCAACGGCGGGCGAATGGAAATCCGGTGATATCCACATGCGAATGGATGAGATCGAATTGGTCGGATTTCGCTCCGAATGCCCGCTCGAGCTCCAAGAAAATCGGCGCTTCCCGGCAACAGAGTCCGTTGGCTAAGCGCAACGCTTGGGGAAAAATCGCTTCCAATTTGGCCGCCGTCACGGAATCCGCGGTGGCGAACAGCGTGACATCATGGCCGAGCCGGACCAATTCCTCCGTCAAATAGGAAACAATGCGCTCCGTGCCGCCATAGCATTGCGGTGGGACACTTTCCCAAAGCGGTGCCACTTGTGCGATCTTCATACTCTGTTCCTTTTTAAAAGTTAAATCGGAGAAGAGGACTATCCATAATGAATGTAAGTATCGGTCCAGTCTGTAGGGGAGTATAGCGATGAGCCAGGGCGAGCGGTAGCTAGGAATGGTCCTAGTTTTGAGAGCGGTATTTGTGAAATGTGGTGTAGTCAAACTGGAACAGGAGGCAGTGCGACGCCTCTGACGCCAATATTCAGACGAGTGATATGGCATCGGCCGAGATTCACCGTGTAGAGACTGGAGTTCCAAAACGCGCAATTCGTCGGATGACACAGCAGTTGCGCTTCTTCATCGGACCACACGGTTTCCACTTGGCCGGTCGGCAAAACTCGATAGATGGCACTCGGCTCATAACAGGCGACATACAATCGGCCTTCTTCATCGAATGCCAGTCCATCGGGAACAACGCCGACGTGCGCGACATGTTCTTTGGGACCGGCGGATCCGTCGTCGAGAATTGGAATCCGGCTGATCGCGCGGGCGAAGGTCTCCACGACATAGAGAAAGCGGCCGTCCGGTGACAGCGCAAGACCATTGGCGAAGTTGAGGGATTCGCGGCACCACAGGATGCCGGACCCGTCCGGATCGAAACGGAAGATTCCGGGACCGGGATCTTTATACTCATAGCTGTCCGATACGTATAAGCGGCCCTTCGCATCAAATGCCGGAAAATTTGGAATACGCAACTTCACTCCGCCGGCTTGCGTTGCAAATGTCTCAATACGTCCGGTGGGAGGATGAAACCGCAGTACTGCTCCAAGGCGTGAGTCGCAAATGAATAACCGGCCGGCCCGGTCGAACGCCATCCCCAGACAAAAGCCGCCGGTGGATCCGACCTGCGTGAATTGCCGATCCGGCAGGGAAAGGCGATAAATCTGGCCCCGCTCGCCCCCGCAATACAACTGTCCTTCATGGTCGAATGCCAACCCTTCGGCATGATCGAGTTGCGGCGTCGTCATGGTTCCATCGAAGACGACTGTAACCTGTTCACCAGATAGAACGGTTGGAGCTTGAGCGGCCGCCCGTGTCATCGGATTCCTGCCGGCAAAGAATCGATTAATCCGTATGCGGAATTGAAGAACCCGCATGCAGCCCGATCGAGCGTCGCCGATGACACGGAAAGAATGTTTTCGTTGCTCATGATGCCGAAGCCCGATGTGATCTTTGGAAGGGAGGCGAGTGAATCTCGCGTAATTGTGGCCCCAGTATGCATCAAGCAATGTGCAGAGCAAAACTAGGGTAATCCCCAGAAGCCTCGCATGATGGGGAGCGGTATGGTGCAAAGGGATTGCGTGAAACTCTGAAGTAATCACGCGCGATTCCGGTGGTGCGCGACCCGCATGGGGATTCGTCAGAAGAAGCGCAACCCACTCTGCTGCACACAACAAGTGAACCGAGAGCCGGAGGTAAGCGATGACTCGACTCAGAGGGATTGTGAAGGCGGTAGTCACAATGGCGGGTGTGGTCAGCTTAAGTAATCCCCTCCTTGTATCCGGGACCGGTGATATGGCCCACAAGGGACAGAAGAGCCGCCAAAGTAAAGACAGCCACGAATGCGGGGTCTCTGCTATTGATTCACCGTCGCCATTCACGAGCGGGCCCGAATCATAATAGATGGAGCGGATCAGAAGGCGGGCGAGGCTGGAAACAAAAGCGACCATCAACGGCGCCATCACAAGCAGCGATGGCTTGGACCATAACGAAGGCAGGATATTCATGAAACAACGTCGATCCACCAAAGGAAAACCATCATCAGGCCAGGGAGTTTCCGATTCGAATCCGCCAAAGGCTCCAGCGGAGCCGTCACAGAGCGCCGCCCTGAGGAGCAGGGAACCGGCACAGGCGCCTCATGGTCGGCCTTCGGCAGCTGAGCCGAGCCAGTATCGAACTGATCAGAATGAGAACCGCCAGTCCTCTCCGCAAAGCATGGGCGAGGTCTTGCCGGAGCGCTTGGAGGCCGAGGACATAGAATCATGCAGGACATTTGCAGTCGAAGATATGCAGAAGAGCGGGCAAACTCGAGAGCGCATTGCACAACGCGCCTATGCGCTGTATGAGGC
Organism: Nitrospira sp. Nam80; assembly: GCF_965152575.1. NCBI lineage: Bacteria > Pseudomonadati > Nitrospirota > Nitrospiria > Nitrospirales > Nitrospiraceae > Nitrospira > Nitrospira sp. Nam80. Next base: position 2,851,322 of record NZ_OZ224216.1, on the reverse strand, counting down.
AGGGGGGTATGAGCAGGGCCGGGCGCTCGAACATTGGCTTGAAGCGGAACGAGAGGTCGCCGGCGACAACGATTGGGACCATTGAACGGACAGAATGTCCGAAGAACGGGACACGGTGGCTGGTTCTTCAGCGACTCAACGTACCCGGGCGGCCCTATTCACACCAAATATGCCGCTATCCGAGAGGAATTGCGCGTGACAATGGGCCTATAGCTTGCAGAGGGAATTGTGTCGTTTTCAGAAGGCGCTGGAAAACATGAAACATCGCCAATTCAACCAAGGAGGGTGACGCATGCGTAACGGAGATTATTACAGCGGAGATTATTATGGTAGTGAATCGGCCGGCTGGTCGGCCTTTTTGGCCGGCGCGTTCATTGGGGCGGGTCTGGCTCTGCTCTTTGCTCCGCAGACCGGTTCGGAGTTGCGAGGTGTTTTGCGCAACTATGCGTCGAGAGCCAAGGACGACATGATGGAGCGCGGCCGGGAAGCCTGGGATACCGCAGTGGAGCGGGGCAAGGAGTACATGGAGCGCGGCCAGGAGACGTTGCAGGAGGCGGGTCGGAGCGCACGGGATTATATGCAAAGCGGACAGGAGAAAGTGAAGGAAGCCGGGAAAGAAGCGGCTGCCAAGTTCAAGGATGCCGGCCGTGAAGCGGCCAATAGGATGTAAGCAGAACAACCCGACACTGTCTTTCTTATCGGACTGGAGGAACGATATGTTCAGAACCCTTGCAATGGCGTGCGCTCTCATCGGCGCCCTTACTCTCGGCGCCTGTCAGTCGACGACCGGCAAAACGGCCGGGCAAACCATGACCGACAGCCGGATTACCGCGGCGGTTCAGAGTAAACTGACAGCGGACCGGATTTCCAACTTTACCCGCGTCGATGTGGATACGGAACGGGGCGTGGTGAACCTCAGCGGCGTGGTCGCATCCGCCGAGCAGAAAAGCCGGGCGGAAGAATTGACCCGTCAGGTCAACGGCGTGACCCGCGTCAATAATAACCTTCAGATTCAGCGACAATCGAGTCGATCCGATTGATGTATTGATACATCGAGCACGGCGGGACTCCGAGACAGTTTATGTCTCGGAGTCCCGGACGACAATTGTAGAAGGCCATGTGCGACAGCCACCGGTGTGGCCTGCACGGATTATGGGCTAACCCTGTCCGGGCAGCGGCAGCCGCGGACCATTTAGAAAGGAGTTGCCGGTAGAAAGGAGTTGCCGGTATTGAATCAACACTCAGTATGCACCGGAGGATCGGATGACTCAGAATGACGGGATGGTGCGCGTGGCCGCCGTCGCCGATCTGCACTGCCCGAGAACGTCTCCGGATGAATTGCATGGGTTGTTCGCCTATGTGTCGGACCACGCCGATATCCTTTTGTTATGCGGGGATCTGACGGATTTTGGGAAACCGGACGAGGCGCGTCAATTCGCCCAACAGTTGTCCGCCTGCGGGCGCATCCCGATCGTGGCGGTTCTCGGCAATCATGATTATGAATGCGAGCAGCACGAAGAGGTGAATAAGATCCTGGCCGGCAGCGGCGTCACCTTGCTGGATGGGACGGCGACCGAGATAAAGGGGATCGGGTTTGCCGGCGTGAAGGGCTTTGCGGGCGGATTCGGAGATCGGGCGCTGCAGCCATGGGGCGAGATCGTGTTGAAACGGTTTGTCCATGAAGCGGTGGAAGAAGCGCTCAAGTTGGAATCCGCATTGGCCAAGCTGCGCACGCCGCAACGGATGGTGCTGTGCCACTATTCGCCGATTATCGGGACATTGCTGGGAGAGCCGGCGGAGATCCATCCGTTTTTGGGCTCCAGCCGGCTGGAAGAGCCGATCAACCGCTATGCCGTGACCGCAGTATTTCACGGGCATGCCCATCATGGGACGCCGGAAGGCCGCACCAGAGAAGGGGTACCGGTCTATAACGTGGCGCTTCCGCTCCTGCGGCATCGATTTCCGGATCGGCGTCCCGTCAGGATTTTGGAAGTTCCAACCGGGGTCACGACGACAGTGCAATAGGACGGACCATGCAGGCCAACGGGTTCACCAACGATGAGGCGCAAGGCTTTTACCGGGAGGCGGTCACGGCTCTCCAAGAGACCGGGGTGCCGTTCCTGATCGGAGGCGCGTTTGCGCTCGAAAGCTACACGGGGCTCGTGCGCCGGACGAAAGACCTTGATATTTTCGTTCGGCCGGGCGAGTGCGACCGATTGCTCTCACGGTTACGGCGCAGCGGATATCGGACGGAGCTCCGGTTTCCCCACTGGTTAGGGAAGGCGTATAAGGGCGGATACTTCATCGATGTGGTCTTCAACAGCGGCAATGGGGTGTGCAAGGTCGACGATCTGTGGTTCGAGCATGCGAAGCCGGGCGATGTGCTCGGTCAGCGCGTGGATATTGTTCCGGCCGAGGAAATGATCTGGTCGAAAGCTTTCATCATGGAGCGGGATCGATTTGACGGCGGCGATATCGCGCATCTCTTCCGGGCGCAGGCCAAAACACTCGACTGGGCGCGGCTACTCTCGCGCTTTCATCGGCACTGGCGTGTGTTGCTGAGTCATCTCTTGTTGTTCGGCTTCATCTATCCGGGCCATCGCCTGCAAATACCGTCCTGGTTGATGACGGAATTGATGCGCCGGGTCGAGTTGGAGATGAACAGCCTCCCGCCCGATCCGCGGTTGTGCCAAGGCACGTTGCTCTCGTGGTCCCAATATCTGGTGCACACCGAACAGGGCGATTACCATGATGCGCGCCATATTCCGCGAGGGAGCTTGACGGAACAGGAAACCAGATACGCGGCCACCGTGCTGATGCGGGAGGCCGGGGCCTGTGATCATGCGCCCACGCCGTTCCAACAGGCGGATGAGGAGTGCAGGTTATAAGTCCGTCGGGCCAATCGGTTTGTTCTTACTTGACGTCATGATCAGAGCGAGGCAGCCTCCTTCACTGTAGGTTGCCGAATGAGTGCTGCGCGGCTCCGCCCGAAAATAATCGCCGGCTTGGAGCGGCCGGCCGGCGCAGACACAGCTGCCCTCGACGACATAGATTTCCTCCATCTGCGCATGCACGTGGGCGCCGTACCGGGAACCGGGCGCCATTTTCATCAGCGTCGTCAGCCGGCCGGCAGCCGGATCGAAAAAGAGAACTTTCACCGCGACGCCCACCCCGATATTCCGCCAGTCCAACTCGCCTGATCGGACGAAGGTAAAAGTCCCGGAATCGTCTTCTTGTCGCGGTTCATGCGCCAGGCGGGCCATAAGGCGCTCCTTCAGTGACGGCGGCGGGGTGATGCACCGCGCGCTGAAGGCCAACTCGTCCGTAATCTGACGAAACGCCTGGACTTCGCTTTTAAGCGCAGGCGAGGTTTCGAGTTCACGTTCAAGCGTTTGCGCCTCCTCATCGCCTAATGCGCTAAGCACATACAAAGCGGCCTGTTCACGCTTCTGTTCGGCGGGGTCCTGGTGCGTCATAATGCCAGCCCTTTCTCATGCGGGGCGAGATGTTCACGAAGTTTGATCATGCCCATGCGAATTCTCGTCTTGACGGTTCCTAACGGCGCCTTCACCTGTTCGGCTATCTCGCGGTGGCTCAGTCCCCAAAAAAACGCTAAGGCGATCGCTTCTCGCTGCTCGGAAGGCAACAGGGCGAGCGCCGCTTGGACGAGGCGCCGGCGTTCTTGTCCCATTGTATCCTGTTCGGGATCACCCTCATCGCTCGGAAGATCCGCAGCGGTGTCCAATGGAGTCCGGCGGCCCTTTTCCAAATAATCGGCTCGAAAGCGATCAATGGCTCTGGTTCGCGCCAAGGTCGTGAGCCAACCGGCCGGAGTCCCTCGCTGGGCATCGTACAGGGATGCTTGGCGCCAGACCTGAGTATAGACCTCCAACGTCACTTCTTCCGCGGCTCCGCCATCGCCGAGAATCTTCATCGCCATGCCGTACACCCAGGGGCTGGTCCGGTCGTACAGCAGCGCAAGAGCCGCATGATCGCCCTGCGCCGTTCGCGCGATTAAGTCGCCCCATTCCTGTTGCTGCAGCCGCTGGGCAGGTTCCATTCCACGACCGTTATCGGCCCTGTCTCTCCCATGTATCCGGATAACAAAGGAGAGATGGTATGGGTTACGAGAATAGTAACTGGACTATAGCACCGGGGTATGGAGCTCTCAACCCGGCTGTTTGGAGCGAAGCAATCCGATCCGACTCCAGGTTACGTAGAGAAAGTCAGATCGCCGGCGTTTCTCAAGACAGATGGTGTGGATAATCAACCAGGAGGGACAACTATGTATCCACGTGTGACGGCAGTAATTGTCGTGTTCGGTTTGGCATTGAGCGTATCAGGTTGCAATACGACGGGCGGATCAAACGGGGCGATGGCTTCCGGACAGTCGCTTTACGATCGATTGGGAGGCAAACCGGCCATTACGGCCGTGGTGGACGACTTTGTCGCCCGGGTCGCAGCGGACACCCGCATCAACGGCAAATTCGCGAATGCCAATATCCCGCGGCTGAAAACCATGTTGGTCGATCAGATCTGCCAGGCATCCGGCGGCCCCTGCACGTATACAGGACGCGATATGAAGAGCGCCCACGCCGGCATGGGGGTGAGCGGAACGGAGTTCGACGCGTTGGTCGGCGATCTGACGGCGACCTTGACCAAATTCAAAGTGGGAGAGCGGGAGAAAAGCGAATTGCTGGGCGCGCTCGGCCCCATGAAGAAGGACATCGTTGAAAAGCCGATGGCCGCATTGCCGGCCATGGAGATGATGTCCGCACACGACGCGTCACCGGGTGACGGGACCGTACGAGCCTCTGTCGCGCGCTAGAATCCGCTGAATCAGGCAGGGGTGTCTTGCTTAGGCTTCCCTGCCGGGCCGAAATTAAGCCGGAGGTATCATAGAGGAGAGGAGATGAGCGACACGAACTGAAAAGAGGAGGAGACTCGCATGGAACTCGGTCAGGCCGGTTGTTGTTCCCCGACAATCGAAAGGGCATCCACCCATTCGTTGTTGCAAACCTTGCTCAGTCGTCGCTCCCGCCGCTTTGCCAAGGGCCTGCGTCTGAACGGAGGGACGCTGTCATTTACCAGCGCCGAGGCTCCGCAGCCGTTGAGCGTGGAAGAAGAAGCGATGTTAGCATTCGCCGCGTGCGGCGTCACCGGGTATGCGCTGGCTGATCTGCCGTTTCAAAACGGTGATGGACCGGAAACGGGCGGCGGAAATATTTTGATCCACTTCATTGGACGCACCGTCGCGAGCGGCGACGCCCTTCATGCCGTGACGCTGTTCGTGTTGAACGACGACGGCGTGTGGCTCTTGAAACGCCCGCAGGATTATCCGCGCGGCGAGATTCCAAGCCTGGTCAACGCGGCGCGGGCGCATGAATTTGTCGCGCTCTACGAAAAGAGCCGCGTGCGGATTGCCGACCGGCGGCTGGATGTGCCTCGGACCTTGCCTTACGTTCCGCCCTTCAATAAATGGTCGGCGAACCAGCCGGGCGCCACCTATTTTCTGCCGATCAACGAGTTGACGGCCCTCTATATCAACATTCTGTTGTCCATCTTCAGCGAGGACTTCGGATATTTTCTCGTGGATGAGCGGCAGGGGTTTCAGCCGGCCGGTATCACACGATTTGCCCGCAGCCGCGGCGGGCCGTTGCATGACGATCCGGCGGATGGGCGGGTCGCCACGATCACAGTCCTGGAGACCTGGCTCTATGAGTTCACGTCGTTCGAACAGGGGCAGATGCTGCAAAACCTGGCCTTGATGGCCGAAGCCTTGGGGCTCGGCGGCTTTCCCCACTTTGCCGCTCATCCTTTCGGATGGATGCAGGCGTTGAATTTTCGGATGGAAGACGTCCCGTTTGCTCGGACGATCGGCGCCGGTCCGGTGAAGGAATGGGTGTTGAATCTGTTCAAAAAGAACCAGCTACTCCCGACGGCCGTAGGATTGGAGCGACAAGGGGATGTGCTGCTCAAGCCGTTCTGTCCGCCGTACTATCGCAGCATGAGAGAGGCGGTGCTCGCTTTTGTAGACTATAAGTATGGAACAGGCAGAGGGACATTGCGCGATGGAGGATCGGCCACCCCCTGGCGGAATGGGGCAGTAGTACAGGCCGGCATCCCTCCCTATTCCGAGGAAGCCATTGAGGCGACTATCGCCTATTGCGACTACGTCTACCGGCGCTACGGCCGTTTTCCCGCCAACAGTGGCCCCTTCCGCACGCTACTGGCCTATCAAGCCCATCATCTCGACCGCCACTTCTACGAGACGTTCTATAAGGGGAGCCCCTAGCCATAAGGAGAGACCCTGGCGCGGCGCTCATTCTTTCGGCTTGGTGCAGTCGGTTCCGCCGCGCTCTTGGCACAATCGGTATCGCAACTGTTCTGCCCAGAATGCCAAGGTCTTATGGACATCGTCCCAGGAATCGAAGGACTTCGAATCCAGATGTCTCTTGCCGACTCGTCGATCGGCGGAGGCGGCGAGGATCTCACCCGTTGCCGCGTCGGAAATCTTCCCTTCGATGCTGGCTTCTCCGACGAAGAGCGGTTTCCCGGTCTCGAGATCTTTGAGCAGCGAGCCGAGGGCGAACACATTCATGGGAGCAGGGATGGTGGAGACGGCGCGCAGGACGACATAGGACCGATCGGCGTGCGTGATCGCCGCTTGGATGCGTAAGGTGTGGGGGCCCGGCGCCGACACCATCTCGTAGTCTTTCGACAAATTCTCGTACATCAGGCTGTACAGCATGTCGGCGATATCGTGAAGTTCTTTCTGTCGGGCGGGATCGTGCTCCGCAGCCGGCGGACCCCAGATGGTAACCGGTTCCAGGAGTATCTTCCTATACGTGCCGCGCGCAATATCCGCCACGCGCGGATTCTTGTAGACTAGCAGCGCCTCGCCATCCTTGCCTTTTTGCATCTGCGGGTAGAGATCGCCGAGGAAGCCGGATTGCTCCATCGAGCGCGCTTGCTTGGTCGAGGCACAACCGACCGACAACGCTGCCATGACGAGTACGAGGGCGCGGAACAGCGAGAAGACCATGGAAGACCTCCTTATCTATATGCGACAGGCTCAACTCAAGACGAGTGGTTCAAAGCCGCGCTTCTTTACGATTCTGGCGGACGGCTGCGCTCAGAATTGCCCTTCATCCGAATCGGGCCCCGGAATTTTACCATCGACGGAAGCTCAAGTGACGCAAAGCCAATACGCCGCAGACTTCTGACGCTTCTTCGTTTTCCATGTCTGCGCCAACGCAGCCATGGCCTCTTTGGGAGAGCGAATTTCAAGCGTTGCCGTTTTCATGGTCTCACCTCTCAATATCAGCCTGGAAATCTGCGAAGAGCCTCTCGGGGCTAGAGAAGAACTTGTATTGTATGGAGTCCAACGAGTGCGATGAGCCGCACAGCGTGCCGGTCTCCATCCCAGGTTAGCGGTTGGCTCTAGATCGCCAGTAACCTGGGCGACGATGCGCATGAGCCACGGCGACAACCCGTAGTAACTCTGAGGTGAAGCTATAGATCAGGAAGTACGGAAAACGAGTCAATCTAAGTCCGCGTAAGTCTGCATCAATTGGAGAGCCGAGCTCAGGGTACTCCAGGAGCCGGGCTATAGTGCGGCGCACCTCGCTCCCGAAGCGTTCGCCAAGGCTCGTGACATTTTGTTCATAATAGGCTGCGGCCTCGATGAATTCTTGCTCCGCCTCAGGATGAAACTCATAGATCATCGACCAAGACGCGACCGCAGATTCTCAAACACGCGCTCGCCGGGAACACCCGTGACCGTTCCTTCGATGAGTTCCCGGTGTCGCCTCTGTGCCTCTTCAAGCCAAGCCTGCTCGACGTCGGGGTCGGCCGGAGCATCGAGTTCAGTTATGAGCGACCGGAGCAGTTCCACTTTCTGTCCTGGACTTAACGACCGAATCTCTTCCTCAAGCTTTTCAATTGCGCGGCCCATAACTATTCCCTCCCGCTTTCTGCTGCCGCTTAGTTTACCAGTTACCCCATGTGGTCCGCTAACGTGCAAGGATCACCCGTCGTAAAGCGATTGGGTGCATCCGGTGGTTAGGCCGCACCTCGCTTGGACTCGCCGTACAGTGCGTTCGCAACAGCTTTGGGGTTCTTCGCAGCCACGCGAAGTAGAGCCAACGCTGGACCGTCCGGCGTGCGTCGCCCCTGCTCCCAGTTGCGAAGCGTCGCGACGCTCCGCCAAGGAGACCGTCGAGCTTCCGAAGGCCGGCGGCAAGCTCCTCCATCGCTTGCGCAAGCCCACGAATACTCAACGACGTGGCGGTGGAGACCGCCGATGGTGCCCCCTGCTTGTCCACGGGATATCGAAAAGCCTCAGATGTCGGGTCGACCTTGCTAAAGTCACGTATGCCCTGTTCAATCGCCGCTATGTCAGCGCGCAATACCGGTAGCCGCCGCTCTTGGACGATCTCCTTAGCAATCGCCCATAGTTGATCGAGCTTGTGGTGCTTCGGAAGGACAAAGGGCTGCGCGATGACCTTGTTTCCGTCGAGAATGAAACCTTTAAGGGCAAGCTCAAGATACTGCCGGTACAGGAAGGCCATCGGGTATATGAGAGTGTTTCGATCATAGAAGGTCTCGCACCGCTCAACGATGAGGGTAGCCGCCTTCAGGTACCCGTCGGCGTACAGGCACCAGGGCATGGGCACGCGATCCAGGTATGCGTTATGCCAAGGGTCTGGGTCGACGGCGAAGAGAGCGATCTTCGGCCTGCCATGTTCGCTGCTTTCACCCGTTGGCGTATACATCACTCTTACCTCCTCAAAGGCTGGCGGAATGCCGCTAACCGGCCCACAAACAGCAAGCGGGACACCGCTCTTTGTGCGTCCGTGTTCAGCGGCTTGTTAGAGCGCGCCTTTTACCTGGCTCGATATCTCTCGGAATGGGAGTCTTTTCCCATTGATGTGTACGGTCGTCCTCGTCAATGGAACGGGATTGTGCCCCTTTCGTGAGATGAAATCTAGTACGTGGATTGATGCTTGGAGTGCACGGTAAACGTCGAGGCGATCGAGTAGGGACGGAAGGAGATGGAGACGAAGGCGTTTCGTTCGATGAATCTTCGATGCCTGATTTGGCGCCACCTTCAGTCGATGGGTCCATGGAACGATGATCGAAGACTTGTGCCGGCGTCCACCGGAATTCGGTGTTTCGAACTCAATTTCCCAGATATGGTTGTGCGCGATTGCATTCCGTACTTCGAAGAGCTCTTCAATATGATTCCAACGTCGATATTTCAATGTGGTCTTCAGGTACAGGGCGACACTTTGACCTGCCCTCCTGCTCTGTTTCTTCTTCACACAGAAATACCGATCGCGCTGCACGAATGATTCGACGTGCGCGGCGAGGAGAATAATAATGGCCGCAGCATATCCACCTTCGAAGTGATTCGATGAGACGCGGTCAGACGATTGTTTTGGTCGCGCGATCAGGCCTCCGATCAGGTCGGCGATCGGTTGGCCATATTGCGATCCGATGATCGAAATGGTTTTTTGGCGGGATTTCAACACGGCGAGGTCGTGTTTGATGCGCTCTGACTATTGAGTATGCGGACCGGCATAGTACGCAAATACCATGTGCGAATGTCAGGAATCAGAATGGTTTCAGGAACAATTATTGTGCTCTGTCGCGTGTGGAATGATGGCGCAGCCGTGGGTCAGACAGACTGGGAGAATGGGACGAAATGATTCCTGATACGATTTCTGTGCCCCATTTCTGTGCCCCGTCGTCCCAGAGTGCCATTGGGTCATTTCTTATCCTTCAACGCTCGTCCTGTCACATATCTCTTATGCAAATTAACGAGCTGCGAATTCCTTTTCTGGAGTTCGAGTCGCACATCATCCCAATCCAGGAGCAGAGGCACGGAAGAGATTTCCCGTCCATCGTCCATGGCTGACGCGGTAAGCCCTATGAGTTTCTCAGAATAGACCTCCGCATACCGCTTGTGTACGGACTCAAGTCTCGCGCGTGCAGACTTCGCGGCTTCCGCAATCAAGTTTCGTGCAAACTCATGGATCACGCTCAGCGACTCGACATAGCGTCTGCATGCGGCCTTCAGATCTACATCGCTCGCGATTTCATCAAGTATTGCCTTCTTGAACTTCTCATCTTCTTCGAGATATCGCCGCTGCGCGGCGATATCAACAGTAAATTCCATACGGCCATCTTCCCCGATCGATGTCCACTGCGCGTTCTGTCTAACGAAATGGATGGGTATGCCGCGATGCTGGACATGATTGCGCAGCGCCTCCATAAAGCGGTACTCGAAATGTTCGTCGTACTCTTTCGAACAGCGCGCCTTCACACGATCCGCCGCGTCAGCGTTCTCGGGTAGACAGTCTGCGACGTCCTGTGGAAGCTGATCTAGATAAAGTCGCGCAGCCGTTAGCAGGTTCACGACGTGGACGTTTAGGGCCGAACGGATCTCGAAGAACCCTGAGTAAGTCAGGGTGTTCCGCACTGCATTGGTGGCAGCGACGTTTAGCAGCTGTGTCTCGAGCGCAAGGAAGTTTGCAATCAGAATTTCGTACTTCTCCTCGATGGCAAGCGCGCTTGATAGAACGCCTCGAGCCGTGCCAAGAAGCGAATACTCTTCTGCTGAGATCTCCACCTCAGGGGTGGGTGCTAGCACTGCCTTACTGACGATGTATCTCACGAGGCCTAACTATTCAGCACGCTGAACGGCATAGTACGCAATTACCTTCTGCCAACGTGAGCGAAATTATTGTGTGGGCTCATGGGCTTGTCAACTCTATCGACCTACACCGACCGGCATAGTTTCGTCATAGCTGCGTAGGACTCAACTTTGGATAAGCGCATCGGCTGGACTCCGTACACCTTTGCTGCCTCGATGCAGGACGCGTGGTGTAGGTGACGGTCGTCTTCATGTCGGCGTGGCCTACTCCCTACGCACGTTCGGATTCTTCCGTTCCAGCGCGTTGGCGGGCACGCAGGTGCTCTTACTTCATGTCAGTCTAGTTGAGATCCCTTTCCAACCCGATACCCGCGCTAAGCCGTCGGTGACGGCGCCGCCGGCAGGGCAGCGGCTGGCTGGACGAGCGCGCCATCTCCATCGCCGTCGCCTGATGCCATGTCATCCATGTCCGCCCGGTTCTTTTCTTCCCATTTCAAGATCTTGAGATCCTGTACGAAAATGGCGTAAAGCACGGGGATCAAAATCTTGGTGATGATGGTCGCGAGCAGCAAGCCGCCGATTTGCGTATAGCACATCGGTTCCCACAGAGGTCCGCCGCGATAGGCCAAGGGGAAGAGGGCAATCACGGTCGCGCCGACGGTAATCAACACCGGACGCAGCCGGAGAATGCCCGAATCCAGCATCGCTTCGCGAAAGGGCTCTCCCAGTGCGTGGCGCTCTTCGATGAATTCAAACAATACGATGATATGGCTCACGATCACTCCCACCAGGCTCGCCACGCCCATGAAGGCCATGAAGCCGAACGGTGTGTGCATGACATACAAGGCCGCGAGCGCGCCGACCATGCCGTAGGGAATCGCCGCAAAGACCAAGAGCGGTTTGACGGCGTTCTTGAACTGAAAAACCAGCGCGAGAAAAATGGCCGCGATGGAAATGGCCATGACAATCCCCAGGTTCTTGAATCCGTCGATCTGCGATTCCTCTTCTCCACCGATTTGCATCTGATAGCCGGGCGGCAATGTGTTTTTGAATTCCGCCAATCGGGGGCGAATGGCCCGCATGGCCTCTGATGACAGCACGCCGGGAATTGGATACGCCTCCGCGGTAATGGTCCTGAAGTGTTCGCGCCGCCTGAGCTTTTGCGCTTCCATTTGGTACGAGATGTTGGAGACCTGTCCCAGCGGCACTTTGGCGGTTCCTTGCGAGGAAAAGACATAGAGATTGTGAAGGTCGGCGAGTTGCGCGCGCTCGTCCACGCGAAGGCGAAGGACCACCGGAATCTGGCGGTGGCCTTCCCGTAAGGTGGTGACTTGGTAGCCGCTGATACCGGCGGCGGCCGAGGCTGCGACATCAAAATTGGAGACGCCGGCCAGATTCGCGCGATCGGGATCGATGTCAAACCTCACGGTAAACGTGTCTTCACCCCAGTCATCCCTGATGCGGGTCAAGGTCGGAGTGGACCGGAAGATAGCCTTCAATTCCTCGGCCGAGCGTCGCAGGACGGAGAGATTCTCTCCCGACACGCGAATGGCCACGGGCGTGCCGACCGGTTTCGCGCTCTCCAATTGGAGGGCCTCAATCCGGGCGCCAGGAATGCCGGCAGAGAGAAGCGGCTGGAGGTAGTCGATGAACGGTGTGGTGTCGTGCTTATCCTCCGTCTCCATGATGATCTGGGCATAGTTGAGTTGCTGCTGTTCCGGCCCCAGCGTGTACCAAAACCTGGGCGCGCCGCCGCCGATGAACGAGGTCAAGGATTTCAGCACGTCTCGCGGCCGGTCCCCATTCTTCTCACGGATCCTGGCATAGTCGGCCGCGGCTTGGATGATCAGCGATTCCGTCAGGCGGGCCGTCTCGGACGTCGCGGAAAGCGGCGCGTCGGCGGGAAGCCACACATTGACATAAGAGAGATACGCCAGGTCCTTGGGAAAGAACTGCGTTTTGAGCTGGCTCAGAAAGAGCAGGCCGAGCGCAAGGAACGCGACCGATCCGGCCAGGACGGCCCAGCGATGATCGAGCGCAAATCCGCCCACCTTGTAATAGAGCCGGATGAATCCCTTCCTCTTCCGTTCTTCGAGCGACGGTTCCCTCGTCGGGCGCAGCAGGTAATAGCCGAGAAATGGAATGAAAGTCATCGAAACCAGACGCGAGGCCACCAGCGAACACGTAATCACGACCGGCAGGCTATAGAGAAATTGGCCGGTTTTGCCGGTCAGCAGGAGAAACGGCAGGTACGCCACGATGTTCGTGACCGTGGCATAGAGAATCACCGTCGCCAATTTGGTCGGGCCCAGCCAGGATGCCACGACGGGACGGTGGCCCGCCGCCAAATCACGCTTGATCGCGTCACCCGCCACGACCGGGTCATCCACCAGGAGGCCCAAGGCGATGATCAACGATGCGATCGAGACCTGCTGGATATCGATGCCCAGCAGATTCATCATCCCGAACGTCATGGCGAGCGTAATGGGAATCGCCAATGCCATCAGCAGGGCGGAGCGCCATTCCCAAAAGCCGATCCACGACACGAGAATGACCAGGATGACCGCGTCCATCAGCACGTCCATAAAGAGATGGACGTTTTCTTCGACTTGGCGGGGTTGATCCGAGGTGCGGGCGAGAATCAGGTCTTTGGGAAGCCGGTGTTTCAACTCGGCGAGGGCGGCATCCACGGCTTGGCCGAACCGGCCGATCTGCTCTCCCGGCCGCATCTGGACCGCCAAGGTGACGGCCCTGGTCCGCTCCCATTCGCCGGTATCGGTACGCCGGCTATGGGTATTCAGGAATTTCGGCGGCGCTTCATATCCCCGGTACATATCCACCAGATCCCGCAGGTAGACGGAGTTGCCGCTCGACGATACGTTGATCAGCACGCCGCCGATGTCGTCTTGGCTGTGAAATTCGCCACTGGGCGCGATGGCCAGGTTCTTCCCCCGAACCTCGAACATGCCGCCCGGCTGGGTGATGTTGCGCGCGCGCAGGATATCGGACAGGCCGGTGAGCGCGATGCCGTACGCAGCCAGCCGCTCCTGGGAATAATTCAAATAGATCGTTTCCTGCAGAACACCGGACCGCGTGACTTTCGATACTTGTGGAATCCCTTGGAGCGTACGCTGAATGAGATCGGTGAAATCATCGAGTTCCCGGTAGGTATATTTATCGCCGGCGGCGCGTAGCAACATCGACTCGGTGTCCTCCGGGTTCCGAATGATGACCGGCTTCCATGCGTCCGGGTGAATCTCCGACCCGCGCAGCCGTTCCTGCACGAACCGGTCAAGGTGCGCCATGATGGCAGCGTCATCGGCCGATCCTTCGGCGTCCACGCCTACGAATCCCGTGCCCTCGATGAAGCGAAGATCGCGCGCTACGCCCTGTTCGATCGTGAAACGGCCGAAGAAATCCCTCGCCATTCGAAACAGCCGCGGGTTGGCAGACGGCGGAAAGTTGTACACGATGGTGAATCGAGGCGCCGAAGATGAGGCAGCGGCACGGCGGATCGGGGCGATGGCTTCTTGGATGGATCGAGCCCGCAACGCGACCGCCATCGCGTCGGCCTTTGGGCTGGCCACCGTGAGCATCAGCGCGGCGGTATCGCCGAAGTCGCTCTTGAATTGCACCGGGCCCGCCCCATCGGGGAGATTGGCGTCGAGATCTTTTAGCTTCAGATTGATGTCGTTGAATTCCTTCTTGGTGTCCGAGACGGAATCCTCCAAGTTCACCCAAACGAACGACCGTCCGGACAACGTCATGGATTTGATTCCGTAGTAGCCGGCCGTCGCCCGATGGATATTCGGATTTTCCGCGATCTTGTCTTCAACTTGCCGGGTCACCAGCTGTTCGATCTTTTCGGCCGTCACGCCGGGCCACGGCGTCACCGCCAAGGCTTCGGTGGAGGGGATGTTCGGGTCTTTGCGTTGCGGCATGGCGAGGAAGCCGTAGACGCCCCACAGGACGGTCGCGATCAGCAGCACCCATGCGATCGTGCGATTCTCGACGCAGTAGCGCGCAAGATTGTGGTGGGTCCGAATGAATTCGCCGTCGCTGATGTTGTGAGGCATGGCAGCCGGTATCTAGCCCTCAGAGAGTACGCGAACCTGTTCGCCGTCGACGATGACCGTCGTTCCTTTGACGACGATGCTTTCGCCCGGCGCGATTCCTTCAGTGACGATCACGCTGTTGCCCAACACGGGTCCCAATGTGACGGAGCGGCGACGAGCGACGGCCCGGCCTTCCTGCGGGTCCACGACGTAGACTGCATATCCCGTGTCTTGTTCCGGCGAGCGGACGATGGCCGACAAAGGCACGGCGAGCCGAGGTGTCGAATCATGGTTGCCCGGCAAACTCACCGCGGCGATCATCCCGGGCTTGAGGCGGTGGTCAGGATTGGCGATCTTGACTTCGATCTGAAACACCCGGCTGGTTGCGTCGGCCGACGGATCGATCTTCGTAATCTGCCCGTGAAATTCGGTGCCCGGGATCGCTTCACTCGTCAAAGCCAGAGGCCGCCCCACGGCCAACGATTGGACCGTAATGTCCGGCACGCCGAACAGGGCTTTCACCACGGAGGTATCGGCCAGTACAAAGGCCACGGTCCCGGCCGAGACCAAGCTGCCGACCTCGATATTGCGTTTAAAGATGACGCCGTCCGAGGGGGCCTTCAGTGTACTGTCCTGCATGGAGATGTCCGCTTCTTTTCGACTCTCAACCGCCCCCCGGAGTTTAGCCTGAGCGGAATCATATCGGGCGCGCGCGGCATCGTAATCGGATTTCGTGAGGCTCTGTGCGGCGTAGAGATTTTTGGCCCGTTCAAAGTCCTGCTTAGCCTGTGTGAAGTTGGCTTTGGCGTCGGCTTCGTTGGAGATTGCCTGATTCAGCTTGACCGCATAATCCGACTCTCGAAGCCGCGCGAGCACCGCGCCCTTGCGGACCTCATCGCCGGGCTGAATGATCCGCGTCTGTCCGTCCGCCCCGCCGACTCGCTGGATGTCGTTGACGTATCCGCCGACCTTGAATGCCAGATCGACTTGGGTGAGGGGGGAGAGGCTGACGGAATAGCGGCTGCCGTCCTGCATGGAGGAAGCTTGAACTCGGTAGACCGTGACCGGCGTCAACGGCTTCTCTAATGCCGGCTCTTGGCCGCATCCCAGGAGCGCCGTCAGCGCGCCGGCGATACCGATCACCAGCCGGTGCGGGTTCATCAATCTTCCCCGATCGCTTTGCTGAAGTCGGCCTTAGCGCTCCAATATCCGCTCAAGGCCTGGCTGTATTGCGCCTCGGCGTCGAGCAGATCGGATTGCGCCTGCAACACATCCTTCAGCAGCGCCGCCTTTTGCGCATAGCGATTCTTCGTGATACGCAGCTTCTCCTGGACGGTCTCCTTCGCCAGCCGTTTGGCGGGCAGGAGCGCCTGGGCCTGCAACAGCGTCCGATATCGATTGCGGACATCGACTTGAGCTTGGGCCTCGGTTTCGACCACGCCGTTTTGGGCTTGCGTGAGCGCCCGGCGCTTCCCCGCGAGTTCCTGTTGCTTGCGGCCCCAATCAAATGGTTCCCATGTCAACCACACGCCGGCGGTAACGATTTGGCTGGGAAGCACTTGGCCCACGTTCTGAAGTGAGATGTAGTTGAAAGTCAAGTCGAGCGCCGGGAGATATTCCAATTTTTTGATCGCCGTATCGTACTCGGCCTGCTGCACTTGCAGCCGCGCCTGCCTTACGTCCGGTCGTTGTTGGAGCGCCCGTTCCAGCGCGGTTTCCGCGGGATAATTCACCTCGATCACCTCCGGTCCCTCGCTCACGCTGAACTCGGTCTGCACATCGCGGCCCAACAGTTCATTGAGCTGCTCTTTCTGCGCCGTGAGGCTGTTCTGTAGCACCAGTGCGTTGTATTCCGACTCGGCGAGCCGCGCTCTCATGTCCAAGTGGTCGGCCTCAAGCGCCTTCTGTTGCCGGACTTGTTCCCGAACCAATCGTTCGAGTTCGCGATAGAGCTGAACGGCTTCCACAGCGGAAGCAAACGAACTCTGCGTCTGGATAATGCCGAAATACGTGCGTTTCAGATTGGCGATCACCGTTTGCCGCTGGCTGCGCAATTGTTCCGTCGCGACCTCTTTGTTGACTTCTCCCAACTCAATGTTTTTATGGATGGTGAATTGTTCCAAAAGCGGCTGTGAGATCGTCGCGTACAGGAGGGCCGTCATCCGCGGGCTCGTCTGGAGTTTGGTTTCCTGAGCGGGAACGGGCCCGGTCGCCGGAAAAGTGCCGAAGGCGCCTTGCGCAAACGTGAACTCGAGGGGGGACAAGAGTTGGTTGGCTTGCGCCTTGAACGACAGGCTCGGCAGCCGATGGGTCTTGGTGGCATCGGTCTGCGCCACCGCCTTCTCGACGTCGAGTGATGAGTTTTTCACCAGGCGATTATTCTGAGTAGCCAACGCGATCGCCTGATCCAGGGTCAGAACTTCGGCCGCCGAAGGCGTGGCGTACCAACCCAATCCGAGGAGGCAGAGTAGCCCGCCTGTCACGATGCGCTTTCGTGCGGCCCTCATGGCGCTCGGCGATGGCGGCCGCGGTCGGCTCCGGCGGAGAAGCGGGTGGCTCGGGCAGGGAACATGTATCATGCGCGCTCCTTTCGCTTTGTCAGGAATGGCCGGTGTCATGACTCTCAACCGTCGGTCGATGGGCGCTCGCCAAACTTACACATCGGATCATACGTCCGATCGCGGAATCGGCATGGACATTACCATGCTCGGCCTTGCTACGTAAGGTATTAAGTGTGCCCTCTTGCAACCGCCTTCCTGGTGGCGTACGATGCGCGCCTTTCTGGGGTCAGTAGATGGCTTCCGGCCGCTGGTCTCGTTCCTTCGATAATACCGGTGCGGCCAAAGGAGGAGGGGAATGAAAGGATTATGGCCTGAGCCGCAGCGGTTGTTCTTTATGCTCGGACTGTTCCTAGGCCTCTTGCTCGAGTGGGGTGCTCCGGCGCTGGCCTCAGCCGCGGATCCCGCCCCGCCGTCGTCTTTTTCTCAGCTGCCCACTCCACCGGCGACCCAGACCGAGGACCCGTCTGAGCACCGTGAGGTCACGCCACAGTGCCGAGCGGAGGTGAAGCAACTCTGCCGAGGCATCCTCCCCGGCGGCGGACGGATCAAGAAATGTATCGAGGCGAACGAAAGCAAGCTCTCAGCTCCGTGCCGCAAGGCGGTCCAGGAACGTCTGGAACAAGAGAGCGCAAAAAAGTAACGGCCACATCGCTTCATCACCAAAGCGATCCTCCGTACGACGCCTCTGCAACATGTTGCACTATGAGGAAGCACATCATACAAGGGAGCACATCAATGGGAAGCTTGTCAGGCAAGCAGAACAACAGTCTTTTGAGTATTTCCGTCGAGCCAAACCAGTCTTGGAACGACCAGCTGAGGAAGATTTATGGTGGCTCACTCACCAGTGCGGCATTTGCTGCCACGCCGCGCTTGGCCAACGTCGCGGTCGGTGCCCTCGCCCTTATTCTGGGCGGACTATTCGTAGGCGGCTGTGCTTCAGATCGCGAGGGCTCCCCTCCGGTCCGCAAGCAAGTCGGATTCGCCGCTCAGCCGATCAGTGCTCCTCTGGCACCCGCGATTACCCCGGATAAGGTCAAGACGGCGCTTCTGGAACTGGAGAAGCTGACCACAGATCTGCTCAAGAAGACAAGCGTACCGGGCTTGGCGATCGCAGTGGTGCACCAGGATCAAGTGGTCTATGCCAAGGGCTTCGGCCTGCGTGAAGCGGGCAAGCCCGATGCCGTGGACACCGATACCGTGTTTCAACTCGCCTCGGTGTCCAAGCCGCTCGGCTCGACGGTAATCGCGGCGTTGGTCGGCGACCACCTGGTGAAATGGGATGATCGCGTCATTGATCACGACCCGGGATTCCAAATGCATGATCCTGCCGTAACGGCCGCGCTTACCATCCGCGACACGTATTCACACCGGAGCGGGTTGCCGGACCACGCGGGCGACTTACTCGAAGACATGGGGTATGACCGCGCCGAAGTCTTGCGCCGCCTGCGTTTCGTTCCCACCAAGAATAACTTTCGCTCCCATTACGCCTATACCAATTTCGGTCTGACCGAAGGAGCGGCGGCCGCCTCCAAGGCCGTCGGAAAATCGTGGGAAACGATTTCGGAAGAGCGGCTGTACAAACGAATAGGCATGAGTTCAACAAGCTCGCGCCTGTCCGAGTTCTTGGCCCGCCCGAATCGGGCCCGGGGCCACGTGTGGCTTGACGGTAAATGGATGGCCAAGTACCAGCGTGACCCCGATGCTCAATCACCGGCGGGCGGCGCCAGTTCGAGCGTGAACGACATGGCTCGTTGGATGCGCCTGCTGTTGAACGGCGGCACATTCAACGGCGAACTTATCATCCCAGCGGAGGCGTTGGCGGAAACGTATCGACCCCACATGGTACTCAACGCTCAACCCATCAAACCAGCCGCGGAACGATATGGCTTCTATGGATTAGGTTGGAATGTGGACTATGACGAGTTGGGACGTGTCAAGTTAGGGCATTCAGGCGCGTTCCTTCTGGGGGCCGCGACGGCCGTCTCCCTCGTGCCGGCCGACCGACTGGGGATTGTCGTCCTGACAAATGCTCAACCGCTTGGCCTCCCGGAGGCACTTGCGCAAAGTTTCATCGACCTGGCGACCTACGGCAAAGTGCGACATGACTGGTACGCGCTTTATCACCCGTACTTTGAGGAAATGGCGCTGGAGGGACACAGTCCCATCGACTATTCCAAAGCGCCCGCCTCGCGGACGCCGGCGCTGCCGAACGTCATCTATCTCGGCGCCTACGAGAACGATTTCTACGGGAAGCTTGAGATCATTGCCCAGGACGGCAGGCTGATGATGCGTGCCGGACCAAGAAGGTCGGCGTACCCGTTGACGCATTATGACCGTGATACGTTCTACTACGACACGACCGGTGAAAGTGAAGTCGGCTTAAGCGGCGTCACCTTTGTCATAGGCGGGGACGGCAAAGCGACCAGCGTGATCGTCGAGAATCTGAACCAGGAGGGATTGGGCACGTTTACGCGAGCACCGGGCAGATAGATATTCGAGTTCCTCACTGTACCGGGAAATCTCACTGTCCGCTCCGGCGGATGATGCGCCATCCGCCCACAACGGGCCGCCGCGAGGATGGCGCGGCGCGGAGTCTAGTAAATCCGTCATCGATATGTACTCGGCCGTCGGTTTGATGAAATTCACTCCGGTGAAGTTAGGGCGTCTCACCCTTGCGGCAGGATATCGGTCGGACGTTTTGTATCAGGCAAACCGCGAAGAGGCCAATCCGGCTTATAGCTTGCTGCCTGTTTGGAGGACGCCGGCTGTAGCGACGGCCCAGCTAAGTCCATCCGTGACACCCTCATACCTGGTTTTTTTTGCTCCTCTTCGCGTTATCGAGAGATCCGGTCAGAACCCGCCGGCGCATAACAAGCAATCCAACGAGAATCATAGCCCCGACCACTATCGCCAGGATTACGACTGCGCGGTGCACCAGCGGAGACTGTCGATGCCATTCCTCCCCGAGGCCGTACCCGATGCCGATGAAGGTCGCCGACCATAGAAACGCGCCGCCATAGGCAAAAGGCGCAAAGACGTGCAGTGGCAGACCCGATGCGCCGGCCAGCAGGGCGACGAGATGCCGGAGTCCGGGAACAAAATAGGCGATGAGCAAGGCGTACTTGCCCCAACGTTGGAGCCACATCTGTCCGCTCGCGATGTGCTGAGGACGCAGATGGAGCAGGGGACTGAGCTTCATCACCACCCGTGACCCGGCGACACGCCCGATTCCGTAGCTGAAGGTAATGCCGGTCGAGCTTCCCAGAAAGGCTGCGGCCATGGAAGGAACAAGGGCAAGGTCGCCTTTAAAGCTTAAATACCCGACGAAGGTCAGCAACGTTTCGTCGGGCACCGGCAGGCCCACGATGCCGAGCATGAGCAGCAGGAAAATCCCGGCATACTCATACCGCAAGATCCATTCAAACCCGGTGTCCATAAGAGCTCATTCGGAACAGCGTGGGGAATGTTTTTATGCGGCCGGTTATAGATGAGGAGGCAACACCATCCTAAGAAGAAAGTCGGTCCGGCACCCGGCCGACGGCGAGGAAATAGCTGATCGTGCAGAAGAGTTCGTCTCGGCTCAAGAGCCGAGTGATGTCCTGCCGCCACTGATCGAGTTCGAGGGCGGAGATGACTTGTTCCTGGTGGGCCGCTCTGCCGATCTCCAGAAAATAGGCGCTGAAACTGGTCGGCTCGAAGATCACCACATCGGCTTCGATCGCGATGTCCACGAGCCCGGCCGCCTTGAATAGCCGCGGCAGATCCCGACCGATCCAGCCGT
Source organism: Nitrospira sp. Nam80 (assembly GCF_965152575.1). NCBI lineage: Bacteria > Pseudomonadati > Nitrospirota > Nitrospiria > Nitrospirales > Nitrospiraceae > Nitrospira > Nitrospira sp. Nam80. Next base: position 2,830,265 of record NZ_OZ224216.1, on the reverse strand, counting down.
GCTTGGTGTGGTGATCGCAGTCAAAATGCAAAACCTTTCGCACGAGAGTTCGATTGCTCACGTTGATCATCACCGTCTCGAAATCCGGTTCGATCAAGGCGACGACGCCGCCCCGTTTCGTGACGCGAATCAGTTCGGAAAGGGCTCGTTCGGGAGCGGCCAAATAGGGGAAGAGCCGCTCGGCTCGCGCGACATCAAAGGTTTTCTCCGGAAACTGAATTTGCAGCGCGTCGCCTTGCCGGTAGTCGATCGGCAGCCCAAGTCCTGCCGTGCGACGGCGGGCTTCGACCAAGAATTTCTCGCTCGCATCGATCCCTACCACCGTGCCTGACGGAGCCACCACCTTGGCGAGTCTGACTGTTTCCAGACCCGTTCCGCATCCGACATCGAGCACCGACATCCCTGGCTTGAGCCGGCACTGCTCGATCGCGACCTGTTTCAATCGTTGGATACCGGCAAGGCCGTCGAAGATATCCAGGATACGGATGTAGTCCTGTACGGAACCTGCCTCGTCGATCCGCTCGAAGGCTTTGACGTTGATGCCAGACGAATCAGCCGTTGGTTCCGGCATCAATCATTCCTTTCGTCCATTTTACATCCCCTGTGCGGAACGCTATAGTCGGACGCTTGCCGACGATCAACTATAGATCAGAGCTGAGGGAAGCGCAACGAACGGAAGCCGTGGGAGCCATAGCCTGTCCCGGTGTGGAATGCCACGTAACAAGCCGGGCGGAGCCCGCCGGCATCCCCGTTCGTCGAATCCTCATGGACACTGCGAATAAGGATTGTGATGATTTTGGCCGGTCCGTGTTTCGCATCCTGCGGCGCGCCTGTATCACTCCGGCGTTGCTGGTTGCGTCGATTGCGCTGAACGGATGCTCGTCGGGACTGGGCCTCTGGCCTGTCGCTCAATCGCATATCACGGCTGAAGGAGCGCAGATCGTTCCGCTCGGCGATACGAAGGGGACCGCCAGCGATTTCTTTTTTTCGTGGGGAGGGCTGCCGGACTTTTTACATTCCAATCTTCAAGCTGAAGCGGTGCAGGAGGCCATTAGAGCAAAACAAGGCGACCTTCTTATCCATTATACGCTTTCGGTCAGAGCCACCAGATTGCCCCTCGGGCTGCTCGTGGTTGATCTCAGCCTATGGTGGGTGACGTGGACAGCCGAAGGAATCGCCGCGAAGATCCTATCGGAAACGCCTCAATCGGTTGCTGATGGTCGAGAAAGCCGGCCGGCTCCGCCTGAGATGATATCTCAATGAACCTTCGAATTGTGGTGATGGCACCCCTCGTCATCTTCCTCACCTCCTGTACGACCAAGATCGGCACGAATATCGCCACGGATCGAATTATCGCGCCGACCGACCACGTCGAGGTGCTCGGAGCCGTAGCGGCTTCGGCCACAAGAGGCGGGCTGCTGTGGGCCAAGCCTGCCGATCGACAATTATATGAAGAAGTCAGGCGTCAGGCCTTGAATCTCCGCGACGGAACACTGCTCATCAACGCCAAAATTACGACGGTGCTCACCTCCTACTTGGGACTGTATTACCGGACGATGGTACACATCGACGGCATGGCGGCGAGGGTGGTGCGCGCTCAAATCGACGGTGATAGTAAGCGTGGACTCGATCCGCATTGATAGAGACGCATGAGAGACCAGCCTCTTCGCTGATTAAACTTGAGCAGCACCGCTCTCTGCGCCGGTGCGGAAGTCATGCCATGACGGCCCCCGGTATTTCTTTCAACCGACTTCGGAAAGCTTTACCGTAATTGTGATCGCTTGATGAGAATTACCGGCGTGGAGATAGTAAGGATCGGCCATAAATGCCCGCAGGAAGCGGGTTCGCAGAAGCAGAATAGACCGGTCGCGCAATTCGAAGGCTCTCCCGACGGACAAGGGCTTTTCTCACACATCTCTCTCCGGCACAGTTTCGCCCTCTGCAGTATCGGCTCCGACCGCACCAAGTCACCATAGATAAAGGCGAGGGAGGACCGTGTACGAAACGCCTCCAGGATCTTCATCTGCTCTAACGGACGAATGGGCATCGGCAGCGTATCCAATCGTGCCGAAGGCGTATCTATTCAGATACCGGTCGTGGGCGAATTATCCTCTTTACAGTACACGCCGTCTCTTATGTTGTTGAGAGATGGCATGGTTTCGAATGGAGGGGATTCCTCCCGTGCGTGGCATCCCAGTTGCCTTTCGATAACTGTGAACAGAAGCTGACAAAATCCCAGTATTCACACCCGGGAGGCTTAGATGTTATTCGGCACGGCGATCACAGCAACGGTGGTCCGGGCAATCGATGGAGACACGGTCCGATTGACTTCAGGTGGGCGAGAGGAAAGTGTGCGGCTGCTCGCGCTCGATACGGAAGAATCGAATTTGGGCAGCAACAAACCGGTCACGCCATGGGGGCACAAGGCCAAGGAAGCAGCGCAGCAGATGTTTCCTATCGGCGCAACCGTGACGCTGGAGTTTCCCGGAAGTGAACCAGTCGAGGAATGCTGGGAGAAGCACCGGGACAACTATGGCCGGCTGTTGGGATATCTCCACAAGGATGGATTGGATGTGCAAGAACATATGATTCATGAAGGCTATAGTCCGTACTTCATGAAATACGGCTATGCGGATTTCCCGGCCTACCATGACCGGTACACGGCCGCTGAGCGAAAGTCGCAGACGGCACACCGAGGGATGTGGGATCAATTCACCGTCAATGGCTACGAAGCGCGGAACTATGCCGTGCTTGGCGTATGGTGGCAACTTCGAGCGGATGCCATTGACGACTACCGGTCGGCCAAACTCTCCAATCCCGATCTGCTGGATTCTCGTCGGGACTATCGGCAACTCCTTGAGCTCGCCAAGTCGGAGACCGAAGCGACCGTTTTTACCGAGTTACGGGAGTATCGCATGGCCGGCCGGCATATCGTGGTCACGATCGGCTCTTTTCAGCAGCCATTTCAAGTCTTCATTCCCAACGGTGTGGAGACAGGACAGGACATCCTGCGCTTGCTGGACAACCGGTACATCGCAGCCGGCGAAACCCACCCGCGCAGAGGCTATGCCTTTGTCCGCGGGCCGCTGAAATTGTACCAAGGCAAGCCGGAAATGATTGTGACGTCTCCGACTCAGATCGCGGATTCGCCGATGACGTGAGAAACCGGCGCAGCGTGTTGGTTAGGGGGTCGAAACTGCTCCGCTTCCGCGGAGAGGCGGATGCACGCCTGATTCAGTTAAAACCCGATCCAACCTGGAGATCCGCGAGATCGACGGCGGGATTACTACGGGCCCGGCGCGGATGATGCGCGTGAAATTACGGCCGATGGAGGTCTAGATTCTGGCCAAATAGCGAACTTTACAGGGTAAGCTACAGCCGTTTAATGACATTCCATTCCGACATGGGTCCTGGTGAGCCAGATCAACGGGGCCCTCTCAGACAATCTCCACTTTAATGTGGCGCTGCCCTGATGGCTACGTTACGCGAGAAAATTAGCGCGATAGAGCGAGAAGAAATTGGTCGTCGGGAGCGGGGCTGCGTCAACAGTGCCATGCCATATCACATCACCGTTGAGCCATTCTATGTATCTAGAAGGATGCCTAGCCGTATCTCATCAGATACATAAGGATAACGCGTTTAAGTGTTCTCGCACGCACAGGAATTGCCAACTATTTAAAATAATTAGGCATCCTTACCCGCCATTCTGCAAAGCCCCAAGTGGTATCTGTTTTGCTCAGTGAATGAAAATAAAGACTTTTCTGTCGTCCATCGAAAGACTATCTCACACGTAATGAATGCGCGCTCGTTTGCACGCGTCGTCGTTTTCTCTCCGATGAGTATTATCTTGGGAGCCAACATGCTCATGGGATGTGCCATTCATTACTACGATAAAGATACCGGCAGGGAGCACATCTGGGGAGTTGGCCACATAGCCCGCCTCGAAGGCACCGAGACGCCGCAGTTGACAACGGCAAGAAACTGCCTGTTATGGCGAGCTTCAGATTTAGCAACAGCTATCCCTTCGCGCGCACAATCGGCTCAGCCTTTGTATCCGGAGACGCAGCTCAAACCACGGCTGCCATTATGATAATTCTCCGGGTAATGATTGGGACACCCGCGTCGAGCAATTGAAAACGCGAGTTGAGACTGTGAATGGGACAAATCGATAGCGAGCAGCGCCTTGCTTTCAGATTATCAGCCACAAATTGCCATTGGCTTCCTATGCGACTCTCTTGGTTACAAACGGTTTTCCGGGAATCGGAATTCCAGAGACGATGTTCGACCTGTCTTTTTTGGCACGGATAGCGCGCTCGTTCTCAAGATCGTGGGACTGGGATGACCGGTTGATTTCCAGACTCGGCAAAGCTCGGAATACAACCGCAAGGAAGCTGAAGCGATAGCGATGAATCTACCCCTTAGAAGGAGATTTTGATGAAATGGCAATTTGTTTTCTCACTCATTTCCGCTCTATTTCTTGCCTCCTGCTCTAACCAACATGTCATTACGGGTGAACCTCTTGTCTATGGGATCGCATCGGACAAAGGGCAGGTGCTTGATCGAGATACACCGGACACGACGAACACCAGTTTGGTGATCCCACACAAGGGTGAAATCATCACACTTGTGCTCAATACTGCCTTCATCAAATATCTCAAAGGAGGGGCCAGCCCACATGTGCTGGTATACGCCCAAATTTTCGATGATGGCACGGACAATGCCGACACCGCTGTAACGAAGGTGCTCTATAACGAACGCAATTCGCCTGAGGGCGTGAACTTAGGTTTAGCTGATCGTGTTCTATACGGCCCCACTCCGTTCAAAGGTTTCCCCCTGCGGATCAAACTGTTTGTTGTGGAACTCGATAAGGAGCAGAAGGAGCTCGCTTCAAAGATCATTGATGCTGCGGGTACAACGGCAGCCACCGCGAAGCCCGAAGCAGCGCCGGCCATCGCGGTCGCAGTGGCGATCGCCAAGGGCATCAACGCAATGAATGAAGATGACTTTGAACTTCGGTCTGATTTGACGCTATTCCCCGTAGGTTCCATCGGCAAGGCTTCCACTGGCGATGCTGTTCTGGACGATGCCCGCGAGCCCGTTCAGCGCCATGAAAAACAAGTGACCATGGTATTGCCCTTGCGTACAGGTCTCTACGCCATCATGAAACGTGAATTGGAAGAGCGATTCAGTACGTGGGAGCATTTCAGGACATGGACGGGCGCGCCACTCCCCGAAGTCAGTGTATTCGACATGGATTATTCACAGGAGTTCTTCGTTTCTGAATATCTCGGTGGAAATGGGAAGAAGTATCACGTGAACGAAGTGTTGCGCTACCAAGGAGGCTATCTCTATCGGATCGTCACCGGCATCAGGGAGTTTGAGTCGGGAAAAGACGTAGACCGCGCGACGGTCCGACTCCGTACAGGGCCCAACCGCACCGTGGACTTTTCGGTTACCAAGGGCATTCGCCAGCGGTTCACCGATCGCACCCATGTTGTGCTTTCCATAGTGACCGGTCTACCGCTTGGGTTGGAGCCGGAGGCACTTAAGGCCGCCTCTGAACGCGATGCGCGTCAGCTGACCAAGCTGCTCGACAATCCGTCCGATGCATCCCTCGGCGAGCGTATTGGTCCAGAAGTGGATGCCATCGCCGCATCTCTTAAGTCTGTGCTCGAACAACGCCGGATTGCGGCGGAGGCAACACGGCGTGTTGGTCGTGATCCCTCCTTCCGGACATCGCTGGATTACCCACTGTTCTGGGTACAACAGATCGACCCACTTACCGCGGGCCCTGGCACAGTGGAGCGACGGAACGCCGAAGCGAAGAACGCTGCAATTCTTGAAGTCTTAGCCGAGATCGTGGCGAACATGCCAATTCTCAGCGCCGGCGATCCAGTCACAATGGTCGCACTACGCGGCCTCACCTCTACCGACCTGGAGACGGTAGATGGCAAGCCCGGTATCTTCCGTTTGAATGATCTAGGCAAACGCAAGTTGTCATGAGAGGAGGTGTCAACATGGCCAAAAGAAAAGCTGGATTGAAAGCGGGTGGAGGGCCTGTCATTCCCCGCGCCGGAGGTGGTGTTATTATCCCCCGTGCTGGTGGTGGCGTTGTCATTCTGAGAGCGGGAGGCGGTCCGATTATCCCACGTTCCGGTCGGCGGCAAGTCTCTGGCGGGTGGCAACCGGATATTCCGGATTGCCGCGATCATGCTCTAGACACGGAGGAGTTCGAGCAACCGCTGCGACAGGCGAACGCACGCTTAGCCTCGGTCCCTAAGGCCAAGGCTCCAAGTCGAATGGACAATCGGCAATATTGCTCCCCCATAGAAAATCAAGACACACTCGGTTCATGCACCGCACACGCTGTAGTGGGTATGTTGGAGTATATGATGCGCCGCGGTCTCGGGGAGCACACAGACCTCTCCAGCCTATTCTTGTACAAGGTCACCCGCCGGCTGCTGGGATGGACCGGAGACACGGGTGCTTACCTTCGGACTACGATCAAGGCCGCCGCCTGCTTTGGCGTGCCACCTGAGGAGCATTGTCCCTATGACATCAGTCGTTATGAGCAAGAACCGGATGCATTTCTCTACAGCTATGCCAATAATTTTAAGGCACTGAAGTATGCACGTCTTGATCCCTACAATAGCACCGGAGCACACACGTTGGATTCAGTAAAACGGACATTGGCGGCTGGCTTCGTGGTGAGCTTTGGTTTTCCTGTCTACAATGCTATGACCGAATCGCCATATGTACCCTATCCTACTTCCAAAGACACGCTGCAGGGAGGTCATGCTGTTCTGGCGGTGGGCTATGACGATAACATTGAAGTTGAGGATCCTCTTGGCAAGAAGACAAGCGAGGGCTGCTTGATCTTCCGCAACTCCTGGGGCGAAGACTGGGGCGTCGATGGTTATGGTTACCTACCTTATGAATATGTCGAGAATGGGTTAGCCGTGGATTTCTGGACCGTGTATCGGTCCGAATGGCTTGCGGATGGCATGTTTTCCTAAGCCCGGTGGCTACGGAAGAAATTGTAAGCTTTAGGGCGGCATTTTGGATGCAGAGAAACAAAGGGGCAAAGTGTCGAACCCCATCGAACCCGATAAAGTTAGCATGATTCGGATCCCAACACTGTCCAACATGAAAACAAAGCGTCCTTGGAATATTTTGCCAGATCAGTGAGAAACAAATGAGTTCGTCGGGTTCGATTCCTTAGATCGCAAAGGCAATCACAGGACTCCAAGTGTTCACCTTTCAAATCGATTCCGTGAACACTGCTGAAAGTGAGGTGAGAGCTTGGTAGAGATGTTCTTTCGCTATGCCTTATTAATTGGAGTGGCGCTGACGGTGTTGTCAGCGACCTTCTGGTTGCTACGGGCCGCCACTGAGCAGATTCTCGGTGAATCAAGGTCCGTGTTGATGCCATTTCAAGTGATCGGCAAGGACGATCCGTCTGGCAAGTTAGGGCAAACTCTTGCGCAGATGCTTATAGCCCGTGTCGGCCGTATCGAGCAAGAGATGGAAACCAGCACTCAGGCGTTGAAAGTAGCCAAGTCGATTACTGTCGCTCCTTCAGGGGCACAGCTCATGGACATCAATCCCGATCGAGCCTTGACTATTCCAGAGCAGATTTTCGAGCCGCTTGACCTCAAACTTTTCACTTGGAGGAGTGGAGGTGGGCCCAGTTATATCGTGGTTCCATCAGCTTTTTTCGGCGGATCGAGGATTTCGGGTATCGATTGAGTTTCTCAGCGACCGTGCGATCGTTGCGGGGATCGCCCCGGGAGAAGATAAGCCTCCCGTGCATTTGGAGGTCGAAAGTGCTACAAACCATGAAGTCATTGATGCGTTTGCCTACAGCATCATGCAGCAACAGATGGGAAATCGCGTTCCTGAGGTTTCAGCATTGTCGGTCAAGGAGTTCAAGGCGCTACTGACGACGCTAAACGCCGCAGCCAAGATGAACGCGCAGCTGTCACTCGGTGCCCAAGTCTCGAAACCGTACGTGGATTTATTAGACCAGCTAGCCCCCCTTGTTCAAAAAATGCCTCGCTGGGTAGCGCTGCTGAGGATCGCAGGTCAGATGGCTGAGAACTCAGAGAATGACCAGCTTGCTCTACAGTACTACCAGCGCGAATTGGCAGTACTTTCGGATAAGGATCTGAAGTATACCGAGACCAAAACGCGGGTTAGTGAAGTGCAATCAAGATTGGTTGCTAAGAGTAAGGCCTCTATTTCCGCCCAGATCCCTCGCAACCTGTCGTCAAAAATCATCGAGCAGGACCCACTCCTGCGGCAGCTTCTTGCTTCAAAAGTCACGGAATCAATCCTAAGATCGGTGGGGGTAGAGAGCCTTGACATGCCGAAGGAGGTTTTAATCGCTGTCGCGGGCGGCTTCCCTCGATTGAATGACCTTCCAGAAAAGAGCTATACGATCTTGGGTTCGGATAGCGCCAAAGCGAAATCCGATCCAATGATGGAAGATTATGTTGATTCTCTGGTTCAGTGGGTACGCGTTATCGCACCGAAGGCCCGATTTGTCTTCGCACCGCTACGGTCGGAATCAGACTTTTCAGGCGCTTTCTCAGACTCAGAATTGCTACGTGCCCTTGATCAACTTGTGGATGCGCAGCCACAAGTAATCCTATGGACATTTGGCCCGATGAGAGGAGAAATCTGGTCGCGGGCGATGTCAAAGACGGCAGAGCGCGGGATACTTTTAGTGCAAGCAGCGGGCAATTCCCCCAACGAGCCAATCTCTTTCGAGGGGACGAATCTGTTGGATCGCATGGTAGTTGCTGGTGCAGTTGATCAGTACGGCCGCCGTGCCGAGTTTTCTCCGAATTCCAAACAGGTGGTCTGGGCCCCAGGTGTTCAGCTTCCTGTACAAGTGCCTGGCGCAACCGAATTCTCCCTTCGTTCCGGCACTTCGTATTCGGCTGCAATCAGTGCAGGCGTTGCAGCCAGAATCTATTCCGAGAGACATTTCAATTCGCCCGACCAAATTGTGAAGCTTCTACGCGAAACGGCTTCTCCGGCACGGGGACAAGCCGAACCGCGCATCATAAATCTGGCAAATGCGCTCAAGAGACTGCATCAATGATCGTGAGAGCATGCGTCTGCTTGCATGGAACTGCCTAACCCGTCATTACAGCCTCGTCTCGCTGTGGGCGATCTCGCTTATCGTTTTGAACCGCCGAATCGGGCGGCTGCCTTTATTTGAGAAACCGGCAGACTATGCGGCATTCGAACAAGTTCTCGCGTAGGTGTATACTCAGACTCGTCTGCGCATCGCCGCTTATTGCTTGATGCCGAATCATTGGCATCTTCTGTTGTGGCCCACGCTACGGCGGCGAGTTGGCGGAGGCCTTGCGGTTGATCACAGTGGCCCATACCTCGATCCTGTCACAGCCGCCCGGCAGCTACCCCTTGCATACCATTGAGAATGATAGAATCCCAGGCTTGTTCAATGTTTCGCTCTGCATAAGCCAATTGCAATAATCCGGCATTGCTGCCTTTCCAGGGCTCTCGATCCGCACTGCTTCTATTCAGGTCGGATCCGATTAAATGGATACCGAAGTGTCCCCACCTGAACCGCCACGAATCATTCGAGCCGAACATGTACCGTCACGGCGATGTTATGCTGGTTGAGGACCTTCAGCCATCCCGTTATAGTGACTCGCCGATGGCCAAAAAGAAGAAGACGGGAACTGCCGGCGGCGACATCTCGACCGATTTCAGAGAACTTCCATCACGCGCCGCCGAATCTCCTGCACTCCTCAACGCCTTGCGGGCTCTTTCGCCAAACGACGTCTATACCATGGCTCCAAAAGAGTCCGTCGTCCGCGGCTACGACTATTACAAGCAACAGCGCCTTCGTCAATACGAGTGGGGTCCCCATTACGATAGCCTCACTGCCTCGGTGCAAGGGCAGGCAAGCCTACCGTACGCCGTGGTATTTTCCTTGGACGAGGGGTTTCTCGCCGCCTCCTGCAACTGTCCGGCTTGGGAACCGGACCGCCTCTGCAAACATATTCTGTGTGCCTGCTTCACGACCAAGAACTTGCTCTCGCCGGATACCTTTCGCATCTCGTGGTTCGCGGGGCCGCATCGCGGCAGGCTTGAGGCCGAGTTGCTTGGCTCTGAGCGCCGGCAGCCTTTCGGCGAAGCGGTCGGCTCCAAGGCCACTGTAGAAATTGTCATCGATGCGCGGCACAACCGGCCGTCGCTTGCGTTTCGGCGCGATGGGATCAAGGTGAATTGGTCTTCAAGCTTGAACCCGGCCCAGCGCCTTCCGGCCGAACTGATCCCGTTGCTGCATGCCGCGACGTTCAGGCCGGGCTATGGTGAAGATCCACTGTTGCGGTACCTGCGCCACAATAAGGGCCTCTATCCATTGATTCTGGAAACGGGTCAGGAAACCGTTCCACTCCGATGGAACCCTTCGGCCAGATGCCTGTGCAAGACCGCGCTGGATGCGACTGAGGACCGGATCACGATCAGAGCGGTCTGCTTGGCGGGCGGCATCGAAGTGAAGCGCTTCGTGCATTTCCAGTCCTTTGTGGCCGACCTGGACAGCGGACGCTTGATGCACCTGGAGGACAAGCAGGGGTGGACTCCATGGCTCGCGATTCACCGATGTCTCGCTGCCGGCAATTACCGTCTTTTAGATGATGAGATCGTAGACTATGGCGTTCGGCATGTCCTGTTGCCGGACCCGTCCGTCGTGAGGCACCGGGAGATCCGGAGCGACAAGATGGCGATGAGCCTCTCGTTGGGTGAATTCCAGACCGCGCAGATTGACATCATTCTGCATCAAGTGAACAATATTGAGCGCGATATCATTCTGACAGTGGACGGCCGACCGCAGTCGAGCCTCCGGCGAAATTTTGCTTCAGAGGACGAACGGCCGGTGCACCGGCTGGTTCTGATTCCTCCTCCGTCTCCCGATCCGACTTCCAAAACCACACCGAATGTCCCGTACAGACTGCGGGCCGAGTACCGGTCGAGGGATCGCGCTACGGCGCCTAGCGCCTCTGTCTTCGGAGTTTTTCCCTATCTGGAACAATCGGGCACCCTGTCCGCCCCGCTGCGAGCCAGGAAGCGGAAGACCATTCTCTACGAAACTTTCTTCAGTCTCTTGTCCGCCGTCGGCCCGCAGGAGCTCGACCGGCGTATCAAGAATGCGTTGCATTCGAATGAGTTCCGCTCGCGCTCGGTCATGAGCGAGGCTCAATGGATTCTCCGGAACGCCCTAGCGGCCTTTGGACGTCAAGACGTCCGTCTTGGGTTCAATGCGGGACGTTGGGAGCTGCGGCCGGTCGACAAAGCCCGCGAGGCCTTGCTGTATCGGATTCCCGGCGAGGTGTTCGGTCCGGTGATTTTTCGCGGGATGCAGCGCTGCGACGAAATGGCCGTCGACCCAGCGGTTCTCTTTCAACGACTACCGGAATTGTTGGAGAAGCTGACGGCGGCCGGCATCCAACTGCTCTATTGCGACAAGCCGGTCCAGATCTCCCGGTGGGACTGTACCTTAGATGTGGAACGGGGTGCGTCGGACGGCACCGGGATCGATTGGTTCGAAATCCGCCCGGAGATCCGTTGCGATGGCGTGGCGCTGGACGAAGCAGAGTGGCGGTCGGCTCTCCGACAGGGCGGACTGGTGAAGACGGAATCCGGCCTTCGCGTGCTGGATCACTCCACATTGGAACGCTTGCGCGCGATCATCGACATCACCTCACAGAGCGAAGCCGGCCATGAGTCGGCGCGCATCGTCGTCGTGCCCAGGCTGCAAATTCTTGATTGGCTGGCGTTGCGCGAGCAAGGAATCGCGGTTTCTCTGCCGGTGGAAGACGAGGCGGTGCTCGCCCGACTGCTGGAATTTAAGCGGATCACCGCGCCGCCGCTCCCGCGTGGCGTGAACGCGACGCTCGGGCCCTATCAGCGAGATGGTTACGGCTGGCTCGCATTTCTCTATGAACACCGGTTCGGTGCCTGCCTGGCCGATGACATGGGGTTGGGCAAGACGCTCCAGGCGATTTGCCTGTTGGCCGCCATCGAGGAAGGACTGATCCGGCCTTCCGCTGAGGTGAAAGGCCCGCATCTCGTCGTGGCGCCTACGAGCCTGTTGTTCAACTGGGAGCAGGAGCTGGCGCGCTTCGCTCCCGGATTGAGGCTCCGCGTCTTCCGCGGCGGTGAGCAAACTTTCGACGTTGAAGATGGAGAAGTCATCCTCACGACCTATGGACTCGTTCGCCGGCACATCGACGCATTGGAGCGAACGGCGTTTCACGTTGTTCTGTTCGATGAAGCGCAAGCGGTCAAAAACATCTATGCGGATACGACGGGCGCAGTTCGCCGTCTCAAGCGTCACTTCACCATCGGCCTGACCGGCACGCCGATCGAAAACCATCTCGGCGAATATTTCTCCGTGATCGATCTGTGCCTGCCCGGGCTTCTCGGTGAGTATGATCGGTTCAAGACGGAGGTGAAACGTCTTCAGAACGGAGCGCTGGACCGGCTGCTTCGCCGGACGCGGCCCTTTATACTGAGGAGGACCAAGACTCAGATCCTCCATGACTTGCCGCCGAAGATTGAGAGTGAGATGTTCCTCGACTTGACTGATCGGCAAAAGGCGCTCTATGGCCAGACGGTCGATCACGTCCGCTCCACCATCGACGAGGCATACCGGACACGCACGCCGGGTCAGGCGCAGTTCATCGCCCTGACGGCCATTCTCAAACTGCGCCAGATCTGTCTCTCGCCGCGCCTGTTGACGAAACGAGACGAAGAGTCCTCGCCCAAGCTGAGCTTTTTAATGGAGAAACTGCCGGTGTTGTTGGATGAGGGGCACAGCGCGCTGGTCTTCTCCCAATTCACCACGTTTCTGGACCTGGTGCAGGACGCATGCGACCGGCATGCCATTCCATACCACCGGCTGGACGGATCCACGGCGCCGACCGCGCGTAAGGTCCGAGTGAGAAAGTTTCAGGCTGCCGACAAGCCGAGCGTGTTTCTGTTGAGCCTCAAAGCGGGAGGCCAGGGGCTGAATCTGACCAGGGCGACGTACGTCTTTCATTTGGATCCTTGGTGGAATCCGGCGGTGGAGAATCAAGCTTCCGATCGGGCACATCGCATCGGGCAGCAACGGACCGTCTCCATCGTGCGGCTGCTCATGCGCCACAGCATCGAAGAGAAGATGATCGCGCTGAAGCAGCGGAAGCTTGATCTGTATGAAGCGGTCATGCGCGGAACGGTACGCGGCGCCGGACAGGGGGTGCTGACGAGAGCCGACTTCGATTTCTTGTTGTCGCCGGGGTCTGGATAGCGGTGCCGTAAGTTCACATGCGCTTCGCGCTGTCCCTTCTTCAGTCGTTCAGGTGGATCGGTTGTAGGTTAGTCTGGCCCGGCTCCATTTGCATGCACCGCCGCGATTGATTTCTTCTCTCATGCATGCCATCTTTGGGTCGGACGTGAGGCGGCGGGCTGCTGTCCAGACGGTTCTCCTTCCGTGGAGTGCCTCGGCCGATTCGAGTCACACCGGAAGAGGCGGACTATCTCGAAGAACGGACTGTCTCGTTGTGGAACACCAGGGGTTGAAACCATGCGAAGGCAGGACACCCTCAAGACAAAGGATTCTACAAACCTATGAGTGAACGGGCCGGTCATAAGGTCGCGGAATCACCTTTCACCTTCATCGGATGCAGCGAGTTGCAAGAGATGCTCGGGCGTCAGGCGGATGATGAGAAAGAACTGGCAGAAATCGTCGAAGAGGTGCCGCTCGACTCAATCCACTTTCATACCCACAGTTATTTTCTTCGCCATCGCTTCATTGAGCGGGCCTATCCCAACGATTTTGCCCAATGGGTGGTGACGCAGATGGGCGACCATGTGCTGGGCGAGCGGCTTGCCGTCATCGATCCGTTCGACTATCCGAATCTGGAGGATTTGCGGGAAGAAATTATTTCGATCATCGATGATCATTTGTCCCGCATGTCAATCATTCCGCGCGTGGTCTTCGGCGAGCCCTTTCACTTCAAGCGGTCCCGCATCCTTGAAGTGCCGATCGGCTTGGAAGCCCGCTCGCTGCCGGAATTTCGCAAAGCGGTGGCCGAAGTCGACGTGAGCGCGATTTATTTTCACATGTTCGAAGCCCATTTCAGGCTGGGGCGTGAAGAAAGCGACTTTTCGTCGTGGATCAGATTGAGCCTTGGATTATTGGATCTGGCGGACTGCATCAGGTCGATCAATCCCTATCTCGGCAGTCTCGAACGCCTGCGGTCGAGTTTGATTACGGCCTGCGACGAATTCCTCGCGCGCGCATGAGAACCACCATGAGAGAGCACCACTTCAAGAGAACGCCGGCATGCTGAACGAAGATCCCCTCTGGTACAAGGATGCCGTGTTCTACGAATTGCACGTCCGCGCGTTCTACGACAGCAACGACGACGGTGTGGGTGACTTTGCCGGGCTGATCGAAAAGCTGGACTATCTCGAATGGTTGGGCGTCGATTGTCTCTGGCTATTGCCCTTCTATCCGTCTCCGCTGCGTGACGACGGGTACGACGTGTCCGATTTCCGGAACATCGCTCCGTCCTATGGGTCCACGGAGACATTCCGGCGGCTCCTCGATGAGGCACACCAGCGCGGCATGCGCGTGATCGCCGACCTCGTGCTGAACCATACGTCGGATCAGCATGCCTGGTTTCAAGAGTCCCGCCGGTCGGCTCAAAGTCCCATGCGCGACTACTATGTCTGGAGCGACACCGATCAGAAGTATGCCAAGGCGCGCATCATCTTCGTGGACACCGAAAAGTCCAATTGGACCTGGGATACCGAGGCGAAGGCCTACTATTGGCACCGGTTTTTCAGCCATCAACCGGATCTCAATTACGATAACCCGGCGGTCCGGCAGGAAATGGTGAACGTGATGGAGTTCTGGCTCGATCATGGGCTGGATGGGTTTCGGTGCGATGCGGTGCCCTATCTGTTCGAGCGCGAGGGGACGATCTGTGAAAACCTGCCTGAAACCCATACCTATCTGAAGGATATCCGGAAGCGGATCGACGAGCGATACAGCACCAGGATTCTCTTGGCGGAGGCCAATCAGTGGCCGAGCGATGTGCGTCCCTATTTCGGGAACGGCGATGAATTTCACATGGCCTTCCATTTCCCGCTCATGCCGCGCCTGTTCATGGGCTTGCGGAGCGAGGATCGGCGGCCGATTCTGGATATGTTCAAACATACACCGGCGATCCCGCCGAATTGCCAATGGTGCCTGTTCCTTCGGAATCATGACGAACTGACCTTGGAGATGTGCACGGGCGAAGAACGCGATTACATGTACTATGCCTATGCGCGCGACCCTCAGGCACGCCGCAACATCGGCATCGCGCGCCGCCTCGCGCCGCTTCTCGAGAATGACCGGCGGAAGATCGAGCTGCTCACCAGCATCGTCTTTACCCTGCCGGGGACCCCCATCATCTATTACGGCGACGAGATCGGCATGGGGGACAATATCCATTTGGGAGACCGCAACGGCGTGCGGACGCCGATGCACTGGACCGCGGACCGGAACGCCGGGTTTTCCAAGGCGGACCCCGCGAAACTGTTTCTGCCTCTGGTCACCGATCCTGTCTACGGCTATCAATCGATCAACGTGGACACGCAAAAGCAGACGCCGCATTCTCTGCTGCATTGGACGCGCCGGATGATCGCCACGCGCAAGCGGCACAAGGTCTTTGGGCGGGGGACGCTGGAGTTTTTGACGCCGTCGAACGAAAAGATCCTGGCGTACCTGCGGACTTACGAAGAGCAGACGGTTCTCCTGGTGCACAATCTCGCGGAGTCGGCGCAGGCCGTGGAGCTGAATCTCAGCCGATTCAAAGGCATCGTGCCGATCGAGTTGTTCGGCGATTCGCGCTTTCCCCAGATCGGCGACCATCCCTATGTGCTCAGCCTCGGCCCCTACGGATCTTATTGGTTCAGTTTGCCGGCGGCCCGGTCCTGGGACAGCACCTATAACATTGAATGGAGCGCCATTTGACACCGGCAGACAAGGGCGGTCCGGCAGAGGAAGACCTTGCGATGAGCACCGCCCTGGACGAATACCATGAAGTGTCGCCGAAGGGGACGGTGGACTTCTTATACCGTCTGAGCGACTTGGTGAAGGGCCGGAGCATGGTGCATGTCAATGCGGTCCGCTACGGCGGGGGCCCGGCCGAGCTGTTGCGGCGATTGGTCCCAATGATGACGGCGCTGGGCATTGAAGCCCGCTGGGAAGTGATCGCCGGCACGCAGGAATATTTTGCGGTGGTCAAACGGTTGACCAACGCCTTGCAGGGGAGAGACGAGAGAATCACCGAGGAGATGTACCAGACCTTCCGGGACATCAATGAGCAGAACGCCAAGGCGCTGAACTTGGAAGCGGACATGGTGATGATCCACGATCATCATCCGGTCGGGATGGTGGAGTATCGGACCCGTGGTTCCTGGTTGTGGCGTTGCAATCTGGATCTGGCGCAGCCGCAGCGGCGCGCCTGGACGCTGCTCAGGCGGTATGTCTTGAAATATGATGCGGCCATCTTCTCCTTGTCGGACTTTGCCCAGCGGTTGCCGATTCCGAAATTTCTGATCTACCCCTCGATCGATCCGTTGAGTCCGAAGAACCGGGAGATGACCCGATCGGAGATCAACCAGATCGTCGATCGCCTGGGCATTCCGCGAACCAAGCCGACGTTGCTGCAAGTCGCCAAATTCGAGCGGTTCAAAGATCCGCTCGGCGCGATTCAAGCCTATCGAATCGTCAAGAAACATCACGATTGCCAATTGGTGCTGGCCGGGTCCGGGGTCCTGCATGATCCGGAAGGAGAAGCGGTGCTCGCGGAACTGCGCGAGGCGGCCGGCCGGGATCCGGACATTTATTTGATCCAATTGCCGCCGGAGGCGGACCTGGAAATCAACGCGCTGCAACGGACCGCCACCATCGTCCTGCAAAAGTCGATCAAGGAAGGGTTCGGCGTGACGGTCTCGGAGGCCATGTGGAAAGGCAAGCCGGTGGTGGGCGGAACGGCGGGAGGCATTGCGACGCAGATCATCGACGAAGTGACGGGCTACGTCGTGCATTCGGTGGAAGGCGCCGGATTCCGCATGCGCCATTTGCTGAACAACCCGGGATTGATCACGCGTATGGGCGCCGCGGCGCGCGAGCATGTGCGCCGGAATTTCCTGATCACCAGGCAACTGGCGGACTATCTCACCCTGTTGAAGATCATGCCGCCGCAGTGACGCGAGGCGAATTCTGAGAAATGCTCTCGGGCTTGAGCCGGGATCCTGATTCAGACGCAAGGCGCTGAGTTGTGAGTTATGAATTGTGGAAACAGCGAGATACGTGTCACGGGACGAGCGGCGATTGATATGCAGGCACCAGTATCGTGCCGCCGGGACGGGTGCCGAGGTCGGCAATGACGGACGAACCGGTTCCGGGCGAGCCATCCGAACAGACCGTGACCAAGCCGGCCGTGACGGCGGAGGTCGTGGTGGGGGTCCTGACCCTCAACAATGCGGGCACGATCGAGCATGTGGTGAAAGGCGTGCTCGAGGGACTCCGGCAGTTTTTCTCGGATGCGTCGGCGATGATCGTCAACTGCGATGCGGGGTCGCAGGACGGCACGGTGGAGATGATCGAACGTCTCGCCGCGGGTCAGGTTCCTCTGCGCCTCATCCCCGCCGCCGCCGGGCGCTTCGCGAGCATCGCAACGGATTCCGGCCTGTCTGGGCGCGAAGAAGACGTCCGCCGTCTGTGTGAAACGGCGCAACAGGTTCAGGCGAAAGTCTGTCTCATCGTGGAGGGCAATCTCCGATCATTCACGCCCCGGTGGATCGAATTGCTCGGGCGGCCTATTTATCAGGATGAGATGGATTATGTGGTGCCGCTGTTCCGGCGGCACCGCTACGAAGGCACGCTGGTCACCAATCTGCTGTATCCCCTGATGCGCGCGCTGTATGGTAAGCGGCTGCGGTATCCGAGCGGCGGGGGGTATGGCCTTTCCGGCAGGCTGGCCCGCGAACTTACCAAAAAGCCGTTCTGGTCCCAAGATGCGACGCGCATCAGCCTGGACGGGTGGCTGACCACCGTGGCCCTCGCCGAGGAGTATCAGGTCTGTCACGCGTTTCTCGGGGCGAAGGATCAGGACCTGAAGTTGGGCTCGACGGATCTGGCCAATGTGCTCGCGCCCGCTGTGGGATCTATTTTTCATTCGATGGAAGATTACGAGTCGGCCTGGGAGCAGACGCATGCTCCCGTCGATGTGCCGCTCTACGGAGTCATCGAGTACGCGCCGCTCACCGGGCCGGTTCACATCGCGCGAATGGTAAGCGGGGTAAGACAGGGCATTCGAGATCTGTTGCCTCTCTGGGAAGTCATCTTGTCGCCGGAGACCTTAGGCAGTATCTTGGCAATCGGGATCCAGGAATCGGATGAATTTCATTTCCCGCCCGATCTCTGGGTGCAGGTCGTCTATGAATTTGCCCTCGCCTATCATGATCAAGTCCTGCACCGTGAGCATATCTTGAAATCGTTGACCCCGCTGTATCTCGGACGGACTGCTTCGTTCGTCCTCGACACCCAGCACGGCGACACTCAGCAAGTGGAGACGGCCGTCGAGTCGCTGTGCCTGCGTTTCGAAGCCATGAAGCCTTATCTGAGGGACCGATGGAGGTGGCGTGATGAGTGATCTCTGGCGTGACACGATGGTGGCCGGGTTCCGTGACACGATTATGCAAATCCTTCTGGTGTTGCCCAGGCTGTTGGCGCTGCTCACCTTTCTGGCGCTGGGATTGGTGTTCGCCTGGCTGGTCAAGTCCTTGACCGTGCGTCTGCTGGCCGCCTTCCGATTCGACCGGATCTGCGAGCGATTCGGCATGAACAAGCCGCTGGCGCAGGCCGGGATCAAGCAACCGGTCTCCGTGGTCGTGAGCCGCGTGTTGTTTTGGATGGTCTTCCTTCTGTTCGCCTTCATGGGAGTGGACGCCGTCAATCTGCCGGCGACGGCGAATCTGATCAGCCAGATTGTGAGTTTTCTGCCGAATGTTCTGGCTGCGTCGCTGGTGCTGCTGATCGGGGTCCTGTCCGCGAATTTCTTTGCGGAGGCGGCGCTGATTGCGGCGGTCAACGCGCAACTGCAGGAAGCCCGTATCGTGGCGAGCCTCGTCCGGTGGGGCATCTTATTGTTCACGTTCGCGATGGTGCTCACCCAGTTGGGCATCGCGAAAGAAATCGTGATCTCCGCGTTTTCCATCACCTTCGGCGGCGTCGTGTTTGCGCTGGCGCTGGCCATCGGCCTGGGGGCGAGACATCTCATGAAGGATGCGATCGAGCGGCGCTTGGGGAGGCATAAGGAGGAAAAGTTTGACGAGCTGTCGCATCTGTAGGTCCGAATGCATTCTTCCCAGTTCGTGGCGGCAGGAGAGTTAAGCGCCCCGCACCTCTCGGATCGGCCCCATCGAGCCGTGTCGTGCGGAAGCTTTCCGAAATGCCGTGGCTGACGGCGCCGTGGGCGACCTCAGTGCCGTGGTCAGTTTCGGCTTTCCGGTGAAGCCTGCGTCTGAACTCTTCTGCCGCGCCGATACAAAGGGCTTGTTCAACGATGCGAATCCTGGCTACATGCTGAGATGGCCGACATCATGAAAGGTAAGCGGCAGACAAAAACAGCAAACAAAGAAGCGCCGGTTCCGACCCAGGAGAAAAGAAGCCGGCCGGTTTCCGGCGGAGCTATTTCAGGCATGGAAGGCCGCCGCCGCGTGGTCATTGAACATGTCCGCCCGGAAATCGACGCGGGCCGGTTCCCGATCAAACGAATCGTCGGTGAGTCCGTCGTGGTCGAGGCGGATGTCTTTGCCGACGGCCACGATGAGATTGCCGGCGCGCTCCGATACCGTCGAGGACCGACGGAGACTTGGACCGACGTGCCGCTCGTGTTCGTGGAGAATGATCGATGGCGAGCGTCATTCGAGGTGACGGAACAAGGACTCTACTACTATACCGTCGCGGCGTGGGTGGACCATTTTCAGTCCTGGCAGCGGGACATGCGGAAACGGATCACGGCCGGTCAGGACGTGACGGTGGACCTGATGATCGGCAGAGATCTCGTCAAGGCGGCGGGACAGCACGCCGCGGACAACGATGCCGGCCGGCTTGCCACCCTCGCCTCCGCACTGGAAAACCCCGAGGATCGGGAACGGGCTCTGGAGATCGCGCTCGGGCCGGAACTTACGGGTCTCATGGCGGCCTATGCGGAACGGCCTTGGCCCACCCAGTATGATCGCGAGTTGGCGGTCGTCGTCGATCGGGACAAGGCGGGGTTCAGTTCCTGGTACGAGCTGTTTCCCCGATCCTGCACGAATGATCCTGCGCGCCACGGGACGTTCCAGGATTGTGAAGCCCGCCTGCCGTATGTCGCGGAGATGGGCTTCGACGTGCTCTATTTGCCGCCGATTCATCCGATCGGCATGAAATTCCGCAAAGGCAAGAATAATCAGCCCGACGGGGGGCCGGACGCCATCGGGAGTCCCTGGGCGATCGGAGCGGAAGAGGGAGGGCACGACGCAATTCATCCGGCGTTGGGCTCTGCAGAGGACTTGAGGCGGCTGATCGGAAAAGCCAGGGAGCAAGGAATGGAAGTGGCGCTGGATCTGGCCTTTCAATGTTCCCCCGACCATCCCTACGTGAAGCGGCATCCCGAATGGTTTGTGCAACGTCCCGACGGCACGATCCAATATGCCGAGAATCCTCCGAAAAAGTATCAGGACATTTACCCGCTGAACTTCGAGACCGCGGAATGGGAAGCCCTGTGGCTGGAGCTCAAAGGCGTCGTGCTGCACTGGATCGGGGAGGGCGTGCGCATTTTTCGCGTTGATAACCCCCATACCAAGCCGTTCCCGTTTTGGCATTGGCTGATTGGACAGGTGAAACGCGATCATCCGGACGTGTTGTTCCTGGCCGAAGCCTTCACTCGTCCCAAGGTGATGTACCGCTTGGCCAAGTTGGGTTTCACACAGTCGTACACCTATTTCGCCTGGCGCCAGACGAAAGCAGACCTGATGCAGTACTTCACGGAACTGACACAGACGGAGGTGCGCGAATTCTTCCGGCCTAATCTCTGGCCGAATACGCCGGATATCCTGACTGACCAGTTGCAGCACGGAGGCCGTCCCGCCTTCATGTCCCGGCTGGTGCTCGCCGCCACGCTCGGCGCGAATTACGGCATTTACGGACCCGCGTTTGAGCTACTCGAACATCAACCGCAGAAACCCGGCAGCGAAGAATATCTGAACTCGGAAAAGTATGAGATCAGGCATTGGGAACTCGATCGGCCGGACAGCCTGCGGGAATTCATCGGTCGGGTGAATCGGATTCGCCGCGACCATCCTGCCGTGCGGAATGATCGGAGCCTGACCTTTCATCATGTGGACAATGAAGAATTGATCGCCTACAGCAAGCGCTCGCCGGATGGAGAGGACATCGTGCTCGTTGTGGTCAATCTCAGCCCGCATTACGTGCATTCTGGGTGGGTCGAGTTGAATCTCGAAGCCATGGGGATCGAGCCGGATCGGCCGTTTCAGGTCGAGGACTTGTTGACGGAGGCCTATTATCCCTGGCAGGGATCGAGAAACTACGTGCAGATCGATCCCCATTCCGTTCCGGCGCATATCTTCGTGGTCCGGCGTCATGTACGGAGCGAACAAGACTTCGACTACTTCATGTAGGCGGCGGGCGTCCGAAGTACGGTGTGTGCTTTCGTGATGTGGTGATGTTGGGAAGACCGGACTTCACCCGATTACCACATCACCAATCGTACGTGAGCGTGACGGCCCATGATCGGCTCATTGTCGTTATGGAATAGAAGGGGAAGGCACATTGTTGACCGTGAAAGATCATTGGGAACGTATATTCGAACGCGATGCGGTCGGCGCGCTGGAAGCGCGCCTTCCGTCGGCCCTGGTCGCCGCGCGATGGTTTGGCGGCAAGGCGAGAACCATCACCTCTACTCGGATCAAGGAAACCATTCCGATCCGCATGGAAGGCGGGAAGATGGTGCTGGTGTTGATCGACGTGTCCTATGCGGACGACGCTCGTGAGACATATGTCATGCTGTTGTCCGCCTCGTTCGATGAACGGGCCGAGACCGTTGCACGCCGGTATCCCGATGCGGTCCTCACGGACTTGAACGTCGTTGAACAGACCGGGGAACGTCGCGGCATCCTCCATGATGCGCTTTCGGACCCAGCCTGCGCCCGCTCCCTGCTTCTTACCATCCAAGAGGGGACACGGTTTGAGACCGAGGGGGGCTCGCTCATCGCCTCTACGGTCGGGGGTTTTTCGCGATCGATATCGGAGGCGGCATCGGAGGAGCCTTCGGTCATGAAGGGGGAACAAAGCAATACGTCCGTGAAATTCGGCGCGCGGGCGATCTTGAAACTGTACCGCCGCTTTGAAGAAGGGATCAATCCGGATTTGGACGTGGGGCGGGTTCTGACGATGCGCGGGTTTGCTCACAGTCCGGCGCTGCTCGGCTCGTTGGAATACAGCAGGCCGGCGCACGAAGCGTCCACGGTCGCGCTGGTCCAAGCATTTATCGAGAATCAAGGGGACGCCTGGCAATATACGTTGCGCGAGTTGGAGCGGGACCTCGACTCCGTTCCGGAAACACGCGCATCGAGTGGTGAACCGGCCAAGAAGGCAGGCTCTCAAGCGTATATGGATCTGGCCGAAACGTTGGGGCGGCGCACAGCCGATTTACATCTCGTGTTGGGGCAGGAGACGGACGATCCGGACTTTGCGCCGGCGCCCTGTACGCCCGGCTATTGGCGCGCGCTGCGTGCTCGAATGGAACGTTCCATTGAAAGCTCACTCATATTACTTCGCCGGCGACTCTCCGACCTCGGCTCCGTCGAGCGGCGTCAAGCGGCGCTCGTGTTTGAACTGGAGCGGCAGCTATTGTCCCGGGTCGGAGTGCTGACGGACCGGCATCTCGATGCCCGGCGTATCCGATGTCATGGGGATTATCATTTGGGTCAGGTCTTGTATACCGGTGTGGATTTCGTGATTATTGATTTTGAGGGAGAACCGGCGAGACCGCTGGCCGAGCGGCGGGCCAAGCATGTTCCCATCGTGGATGTGGCGGGCATGATTCGATCGTTCGATTATGCGGCCTACGCGGCGCTTCAACGACAAGGAGAGCGACATCACAAGCACGGGCAACGAACGGAACTGGAACTATGGGCTCGGCGCTGGTCTCAATCGGCGGCCGATGCCTTTCTCTCGGGATATGCAGCGGTCGCCGCAGACGCGCCGTTTTGGCCGCCGGCAGCGGATGAGCGAGCCATGTTGTTGGAGGCCCATCTCATCGAAAAGGCCTGTTACGAATTGAGTTATGAACTCAATAACCGGCCAAGCTGGTCCGGGATTCCGTTGCAGGGACTCCTTCGACTTTGTGATGTGGGTAATGAGGCGTCTTCGTTGAGAGGCAGCAGTTGGGAAGGATGAATGGAATGACGAATGGGAAATGAGGAGTGAGGAATGAGGAATTAGAAATGAGAAATGGGAAGCAGGAATGACAATCGGCAATCACGAATGAGGGAAGCCGTGACGACACAGCAGGGAGCCATGATGGCAGTTGAGGAACCGACGAGGCTGACGAAAGAGGATCTGTATCTGTTCAATGAAGGATCGCTCGTCAACCTCTATGACAAACTCGGCGCGCATCCGGGGCGCGTGGGCGGCCGGGATGGGACGTTTTTTGCGGTCTGGGCGCCGGATGCGGAGCACGTGTCCGTCGTCGGTACCTTCAATGAGTGGAACCAGGAATCTCACCGGCTGTCACCTCGCGGAAACAGCGGTATTTGGGAAGGCTTCGTGCCGGGTATCGGGGTCGGCACCCTGTACAAGTATCACATCCGCTCTCGCCATCTTGGCTACCGGGTCAATAAGACCGATCCGTTATCGTTTTTTAACGAGATTCCGCCCAAGACCGCGTCGATTGTCTGGGACCTGGCTTATCAATGGAACGATGCGGATTGGATGAAGGGGCGGAAGGGGAATAATGCCCTCACTGCGCCGATGGCCATCTATGAGATGCATGTCGGCTCCTGGCGGCGTGTCGCGGCGGAAGGCCATCGTTCGCTAAGCTATAGGGAAATGGCGCAGCCGCTGGCGGACTATGTCGGGCGCATGGGTTTCACCCATGTGGAATTCCTGCCGATCATGGATCATCCCTTTTTCGGCTCCTGGGGCTATCAGACGACCGGATTTTTCGCGCCGTCCGGCAATTACGGGACGCCGCAGGACCTCATGTATTTGATCGACGTTCTTCACCAGCACGGTATCGGCGTGATCTTCGATTGGGTTCCGTCGCATTTCCCCACCGATGAACATGGACCGGGCTATTTCGACGGCACGCACCTGTACGAACATGCCGATCCGAGGCAAGGCTTCCATCCGGACTGGAATACGTTCGTCTTCAACTATGGCCGAAACGAAGTCCGCAGCTTCCTGATCAGCAGCGCCTTGTTCTGGCTCGACAAATATCACGCGGACGGCTTGCGGGTCGATGCGGTGGCCTCGATGTTGTATCTCGATTATTCCCGCAAAGAAGGCCAATGGATTCCAAATCAATACGGCGGCCGGGAAAATCTCGACGCCATCTCGTTTCTCCGGCGATTCAATGAGGAAGTGTACCGTCACTATCCCGACGTCCAGACGACGGCCGAGGAATCGACGGCCTGGCCCCTGGTCTCCCGTCCCACGTATGTCGGCGGATTGGGCTTCGGCCTCAAGTGGGATATGGGCTGGATGCATGACACGCTCAAGTATATGGAGCTCGATCCGATCTACCGGCGGTATCATCATCACAACTTGACGTTCCGCATGTTGTACGCGTTCCATGAAAACTTCGTGTTGCCGCTCTCGCATGATGAGGTCGTCTACGGCAAACGCTCGCTGCTGGAAAAAATGCCGGGGGACGATAGGCAAAAATTCGCCAATCTCCGGGTCTTGTTCGGCTATATGTACGCTCAGGCGGCCAAAAAATTGATTTTCATGGGCGGCGAGTTCGGACAGCGGTCGGAATGGGCGCATGACGGCGAACTGGAATGGTTTCAGCTCCAGCACGAGACTCATCTCGGCGTGCAACGATGGGTGGCGGATTTGAACCGGGTCTATCGGTCGGAAGTGGCCTTGCACGAAGACGATCTGAATCCGTCCGGTATCGAATGGATCGATTGCAATGATGCCGACTCGAGCGTGATCAGCCTGATCCGGAAGGGCCATTCGACGCAGGATATCATCCTCGCGGTCTGCAA
Organism: Nitrospira sp. Nam80; assembly: GCF_965152575.1. Taxonomy (NCBI): domain Bacteria; kingdom Pseudomonadati; phylum Nitrospirota; class Nitrospiria; order Nitrospirales; family Nitrospiraceae; genus Nitrospira; species Nitrospira sp. Nam80. Next base: position 2,804,900 of record NZ_OZ224216.1, on the reverse strand, counting down.
TTTCACTCCGACGCCCCGTCCGAACTATCGGGTGGGAGCACCGCGCGGGGGATACTGGCAGGAAATCTTAAACAGCGATTCCGCCTGGTATGGAGGAGGCGATTGGGGCAACGGCGGCGGTGTCCATGCCGTGCCCGTTCCGCTCCACGCACGCACTCATTCTCTGACCATCACCGTTCCGGCCCTGGCGGCCGTGTTCTTCAAGAGCCAGGGGTAGCCTCTAGAACCAGCGCGGGGGAGCCGGTTTGGGCCGGCGGTTTGGCCCGCAAGACCACGAGTGAGCGTCCCCTGACCTCGTACTGATCGTTTTCCTTGATTCTGATTGCTTTAGCCGCGGGATCAGCCGTGTCGATTTGTCGCTCCCATTCCCGGTTCTCGCCACGGGAAGGGAGCGTGAACCGAACCGGTTCATGGTGTGCATTGACCAGCAGGACGATGGAATCACCGATAATCGGTTCGCCTCGTTCATCGACGTCCCCGATCAGATCGCCGGGCAAACGAACGCCCAAGCACTGTGCAAAGCCGGAGTTCCAGGCTTCATCGGACATTTCTTCGCCGGTGGGCTGGAACCATGAGATGTCCGGCACGTCGGCGCCTTCGATGTGGCGACCCCGGAAGAATTTTCTTCGCTGGAAGACCGGCTGTGTCCGCCGGAATCCGATCAGCGTTCGAACGAAATCCATGAACTCTCGCTGCTCGTCCGTGATATTCCAGTTCAACCAGGTGAGGTCGTTGTCCTGGCAGTAAGCATTGTTGGTACCTCGTTGCGTGTGGCCGAACTCGTCGCCGGCGAGGATCATCGGCACGCCGGCGGACAGGAGGAGGGTCGCCATGAAGTTGCACTTCTGTTGGGCGCGCAGCGCATTGATCGCCGGATCATCGGTCGGGCCTTCGGCCCCGCAGTTCCAGCTGTGGTTGTCGTTGGCGCCGTCCTGGTTGTTCTCACCGTTGGCCTCGTTGTGCTTTTCGTTGTAGCTGACCAGATCGTGCAAGGTGAAGCCGTCGTGACAGGTGACGAAACTGATGCTGGCGTACGGCTTGCGCCCGTCGTCATTGTAGAGATCGCTGCTGCCGCTCAAGCGGGTGGCCAAATCGGGAAGAAGTCCGCCGTCGCCTTTCCAGAACCGCCGGACGTTGTCCCGATAGATGCCGTTCCATTCGCTCCACAACACGGGGAAGTTCCCGACTTGATAGCCTCCCGATCCCACGTCCCAGGGTTCGGCTATCAATTTCACCTGGCAGAGGACCGGATCTTGATGAATGATGTCGAAGAAGGCGCCGAGCCGATCGACCTCGTAAAGCTCGCGGGCCAAGGTGCTCGCCAGATCGAATCGGAATCCGTCGACGTGCATGTCCGTCACCCAGTAGCGGAGACTGTCCATGATGAGTTGGAGCACGCGGGGATGCCGACGTTCAGTGAGTTGCCGGTGCCGGTATAGTCCATGTAGTAGCGGCGATCGGCTTCCGTGAGCTTATAGTAAGCGCTGTTGTCGATGCCGCGCATGGAAAGCGTCGGCCCCAAGTGATTCCCTTCGGCGGTGTGGTTGTACACGACGTCCAGGATTACCTCGATACCGGCCTCGTGCAGCGCCGCCACCATCATTTTGAACTGCTGGACCGCGTTCTGCTGAATATGCTTCGCAGCGTATCGGCTGGCCGGCGCAAAATAGCCCAGCGTGTTATAACCCCAATAGTTGGTGAGCCCGTGCTCCACCAAGTGGCGGTCATTCAGAAAGTAGTGGACCGGCTCCAACTCGACGGCCGTGATTCCCAGTCCGGCCAGGTGTTTGAGTACCGATTCTGACGCCAGCCCCGCGTAGGTGACTCGAAGTTCCTCGGGAAGAGCCGGGTGCAATTGTGTAAACCCTTTTACATGCAGCTCATATACGATCGTCTTGTGCCACGGTGTGCGGGGATGGCGGTCGCTTCCCCATGTAAAAGCCGGATCGACCACCATGGCGAGCGCAGCATAGGCGGCGCTGTCCCGGTCGTCGAATGAGAGATCACCTCCTTGATCGCCCAAGCAGTAAGCAAAGACCTCGTCCGCCCACTTCACATCGCGGCCGATGGCGCGGGCGTAGGGATCCAACAGCAATTTATTCGGATTGAACCGATGTCCCTGCTGCGGCTCATAAGGCCCGTGAACCCGATAGCCGTATAATTGGCCCGGCCGGACTTCGGGCAGATACGCATGCCACACATGATCCGTATATTCCGTGAATCGTATGCGCTGCGATTCTCGTGAAGCGTCGGGCGAGTCGAACAGGCACAGTTCCACCCCGGTCGCGTGCTCCGAGAACAGCGCGAAGTTGACGCCTTTGCCGTCCCAGGTGGCCCCCAAAGGATACGGAGATCCGGGCCACTGCTTCAAAGATTTGCCTGTATCGTCCATTGCGAGTCCTTTCATCCGTTACGGCAGCGGTGTCTGGCCGTGACCTTTTTGCGCGTGCGGCGTCGCCGGCAGTTTCGACATCGTGTTGTTCTTCTAGAGGTGGAAGCACGACCGGCAGTCCGAGCCAGTCCATCCATAACCCCGCGGCTGCCATCGCGCGATTCCTTTTTCCATATGAGCTCGGACAGCGAGCGGCTTGAATGGGGCTTGTCGTCGCAACCGCCGGATCCGTGGCCATGGCGTAATAATTATCTTCATGTCGCAACCCTGGACCTAGGCACATCCCTAGTTATGTAGTCGCGCGAAGGAATCGGGATCGGCGATTGTTAAGAGCCAGTCTGGATTTCAGTCCGCGGCGCGGGACAGTCTGTGCTCAATGAAAGGACAACCATTCCGATACGGCTCATCGGCCGCATTGTTTCTGCGCGGCTCCATCTCAATCGCCTTGAAAGAGCGATAATTTCGTCCGAAAGTTGGCTCCGCCGGCCTGGCTGAAGCTTTGCATCGGAAAAGCGGCGGAGAGGTGTGGGTCCTCAGAGTAAAGGGGTGCATTATGGCAGACCGAAGCGTGAAGAAAGTGACATCCGAATACTCGCCGAAAGGAGAAATGGGGCAAACCTATTTGGCATCGGGCATCCATGTTTCGATGCGGCTCTGGGAGTCGCTGCCCGTCGCTCCTCCGGCCGAACCGACGCAGCGCGCATACGAAACGGTCGGCTATGTGATCAAGGGGCGGGCGGAACTCGAACTGGAAGGCCAGATGGTATTGCTCGAACCGGGCGACTCTTGGGTTGTCCCAAAAGGGGCGAGCCATTGCTACACGATCCTCGAACCGTTTACGGCAATCGAGGCGACCTCTCCTCCGGCTCAGGTGCACGGAAGAGACGAAGAGTAGAATAAGGAGCGCCGGGAACGCCATGGCCCACAAAATCGCCGTCACCACGCGGGACAGTATTAGAGACATCTGGGGCGAGCGGACGCCGACTGCGGATGGAATCTGGCCCGCTCGCGTCGATGAGCATGTCATTGAGGAGCCGGATCGGTGGGTGCAGGGAGCCTGCCTGCTCTGCTCGAACGGATGCGGGCTCGACATCGGCGTGAAAGACGGCCGTATGGTCGGCGTCCGCGGTCGTGAAGGCGATCGGGTCAATCACGGCAGGCTGGGGCCGAAAGGGCTGCACGGGTGGATCGCCAACCACAGTCCCGACCGATTGACGAAGCCGTTGGTCCGGCGCCATGGCCGATTAGAACCGATCGGGTGGGACGAAGCGATGGACCTCATCGTTCGCCGCTCCCGTGATGTCCGCGACGCTCACACGAGCAGCGCCATCGGTTTTTATACCAGCGGGCAGTTATTCTTGGAGGAATATTATACGCTGGGTGTGATCGGCAAAGCCGGCCTTGGGACGCCGCACATGGACGGTAACACCAGACTGTGCACCGCCACCTCGGCCGCCGCGCTGAAATTGTCCTTCGGCACGGATGGACAACCGGGCTCCTATGCGGATTTGGACGTGACGGATGCCATTATGCACGTGGGTCATAACATCGCCTCGCAACAGACCGTGCTCTGGATGCGGATTCTTGACCGGCTTGCGAGCGCGAACCGGCCCAAGTTGCTGGTCATCGATCCCCGGACGACCGAGACGGCGAAACATGCGGATGTGCATCTTGCGCCTCGAGTCGGCACGAACGTCGCGGTGCTGAACGGCCTGCAACATTTGCTCATCGCGTCGGGCCGCCTGGATGAAACGTACATAAAGGAACACACGATAGGCTTCGAAGCGTTGGAGCGTATGGTCGCGAAATGGACGCCGGAGCATGTTCGGGATGTCGCGGCGATCGAACCCCGTGACTTGCGCGCGGCGGCGGCCGTCATCGGTGAAAGGGCTTCGCTCATCTCCACGGTTTTGCAAGGCGTGTATCAATCGCATCAGGCGACCGCCGCTTCCGTCCAGGTCAATAATATTCACCTGCTGCGCGGCCTGCTCGGCAAGCCGGGCTGCTGCGTGCTGCAAATGAACGGGCAACCGACCGCGCAGAACACGCGCGAATGCGGCGCGGATGGGGATCTGCCGGGATTTCGCAACTGGGAGAATCCGCGGCACATTGCGGATCTCGCTCGGCTCTGGAACGTGGATGCCGCGATCATTCCCTCGTGGGCGCCTCCGACCCATGCGATGCAGATTTTCCGCTATGCCGAGCAGGGATCGTTGAAAATGCTCTGGGTCAGCGGGACCAATCCCGCCGTGTCCTTGCCGGACCTGCCGCGGATTCGGCGCATTCTCGGAGGGGACGGGCTTTTCGTCGTCGTGCAGGATGCCTGGCTCACCGAAACAACCGAGTATGCCGATGTCGTGCTGCCTACCGCGCTGTGGGGAGAGAAGACCGGATGCTTCACGAACGTCGATCGGACGGTGCACCTCTCACAGAAAGCCGTCGATCCGCCGGGCGAGGCCCGGTCCGACCTGGATATTTTTTTGGATTACGCCGAGCGGATGGAATTCCGCGACCGTGACGGCGCGCCGCTCATCAAATGGCGCACGCCGGAAGAGGCCTTCGAGGCGTGGAAGGCCTGCTCGAAGGGCAGGCCCTGTGATTATAGCGGCATGAGCTATGGAAAGTTGAGCGGGACGTCGGGCATCCAGTGGCCCTGTAACGAACGATTTCCTGACGGAGCCGAACGCTTGTACGTGGATGGACGGTTCAATACCGCAGCGGACTATTGCGAAACGTTCGGCCATGACCTCACCACCGGGGCGGAGAATACGCCGGAAGAGTATCGAGCACGCGATCCCCGGGGAAGGGCGTTGTTCTTCGCGACCGACTATCAAGCACCGCACGAGAGACCGGACCATGACTATCCCTTTTGGCTGACGACCGGCCGGGTGCTCTACCATTTTCACACGAGAACCAAGACGGCGCGCGCGCCTGAACTCAACGAAGCCGCCCCGGACGCATTCGCGCAGATTTCGGAGGAGGATGCGGCCGCCTTGGCGATTCAAGACGGAGATCTTGTCGCGATCGAAACCAGACGGGGCCGGATCACCGTGCCCGCGAAGGTCGGCGACATCATCCGCGGGCACATCTTCGTGCCGTTTCACTACGGGTATTGGGACGATCCCGGTCATGCCAGGGCCGCGAACGAATTGACCATCGTTGAATGGGATCCTGTCAGCAAGCAGCCTTACTACAAGTATGCAGCCGCGAGCCTGCAAAAGCTTGAGCCTCAGTCCGCCATGGCAAAGGCGGCGGAGGCAGTGGAGAACGTCGGGGCTCAACTCAAACATGTGGCGGCGGGCATAAAGGAAGCGCCGGCAAAGCTGAAGAAGGCCATGGAGGCGGCGGAAAATCGGCTGCCGCTGTCGTTATATGTGGGATTGCTCCACCGAAGCGAAGAGCACCTGTCGGACGCGTTCAAGAATGTGGCCGACCATCACCGGCAGAGTCCCGACATTTACGAGACCTGCATGCTGATGGCCGGCTGGTCCGCCGAACATGTGCAGAAGCTTCACCCGCTCATCGCCCGCTACCGAGAGGAATCAAAGAAGGAACCTGATCGCCTGCGCCGCGCGCTCTTCGAGGGTCCACGAAGCGGCGGAGTCGGGCTCCTGCGCGATCTTCATGACCTCTGGTTGGCGGCGGCGGAAGTCCATCTCTGCTATGAAGCGATCAGGCAGGCGGGGAGGGCGTTGCACGACCGGGCGTTAGTGTCATTCTGCGAACAATCGGGACAGCACACCGACCGGCAACTCGCCTGGCTGCGGACCAGGATTGATCAGGCGGCGCCGCAGGCCTTGACGGTAACATGAACAGAGCGCCAAGGCTTCGGCCCATATGTATGGCGGCGATGAGGCAAGCTGCACAGCAGACCAACCTTTCAGAAGAATTCGGCGCCGAGGAATCGTTCATTGAAGTCCCTTGCCTGATTTGCGGCGGGGAACAGACCGACACCGTTGGCTCGCTGGCGGACGTTAAAGGTCAGCAACGACTCCTACAGCAGTTTCACCGGTGCAGGCGCAAAACGAAGGCGCGTGCAGGTCTGGCCGATCGAGTGGAGTTTACCCAGGATTATGCGACTCGGATTGCGAAATGCCGATCCTGTGGGTTTCTCTTCAGGACTCCGCGGCCCTCTGTTGCAGCGGTGATGGGGGCGTATGTCCAAGACCGCTATAGTGACGATCATCTTCGATCCGAATTTCTGTCGCAGCGACAATGGGCACTGAAGAAGGCCGCGTTCCTCGCCCGCTACGCGCGATGGCGTCATCGTCCGACGATCGTGGAAGTCGGCAGCTTCGTCGGCGGCTTTCTGGATGCGGGGCGGCGGCGCGGATGGTCCATGTTGGGAATTGATCCGGGAAAAGAAGTCGCGGCATTCTGCCGGGCGCTGGGACTTTCGGTTTACGGCGGGACGTTAGCCGATGCGCCGATCGCCTCGGCATCCGTGGATGCGGTCGCGATCTGGAATACGTTCGATCAATTGCCGAATCCGGACACCACCCTCGCCGCGGCACGCCGCATCCTCCGGGAGGACGGGCGGCTGATCATCCGAGTTCCCAATGGCGTCATGTATCAGTGGGGAGCGAAGCTTCTCGAGCGGCGAGGAATGGAGCATCAATGGATCGTGGCAGCATTGGCCTGGAATAATCTCCTGGCATTTCCCTATCTCCACGGCTATTCGATTTCCACGCTGGACCAGCTGCTGGGCCGGCACGGTTTTAGACGGCTTGCGTTCACCCGCGACACGCTCATGAATCTTTCCGATCGGGATACCAAGGCCTGGGCGATGGTGGAGGAGAAAGTGACCAAGTGGTCCTGCCGCTGCGCCGGCGCCGTGGAGTCCCTTTGGAGCACGGACAGCACCCGCTTCACGCCATGGTTGGATGTCTATTATGGCCTCGGCAAGCCTCTTTCCCGGACCCCGGTGAGTGTCGCGCGGAATCTCCTGTCCGCCGCGCCGGCCATGCCATAGTGAATTATCGCCATGCTGGACGTCAGGCGAGGGGCGCCGGTCACACAGACATGAATCAATAGTGAAGAAAGGAACCCGCGAAGGATGGAAAACAAGGGCGATCAGACCACTTCAGTATGGATGGCGACGGCGGCCGAGCCGGACGAGCCGCGACTCACCCAATCGCTCGATGCCGACGTCTGTATCGTGGGGGCGGGCATAGCCGGGCTCTCAACCGCCTATTGTCTGAATCTGGACGGCAAGTCGGTGGTCGTACTGGATGACGGGCGGATTGGAAGTGGAATGACGCAACGAACCACCGCGCATCTGTCGAATGCCATCGATGACGGGTATGCCGAGATTGAGCGATTGCATGGAGAAGAAGGCGCCGGACTCGCCGCAGGCAGCCACACGGCGGCGATCGATCGGATCGAGCGAATTATCGCAAATGAACACATCGATTGCGACTTTGAACGGCTCGATGGTTATTTGTTTTCGACGCCCGGCGGAGAAGAGGCGCTTGAACGCGAGTTCCTGGCTGCTGTCCGCGCCGGTCTGGGCGGCGTCGAAAAGGTGAAACATCCGCCCGTCGCGCGCCTTACGTCCGGGCCGTGTCTGCGATTTCCCCGCCAGGCGCAATTTCATCCGCTACGCTACTTGGCGGGACTGGCAAAGGCCATCACGCGGCGTGGCGGCCGAATTTTCTCCGGCACACATGTGACCAGCATAGAAGGCGGAACAAAGGTCCGAGTCGAAACTGAGCAGGGAGCGGTGATCACGGCCCGAGCTGTTGTGGTGGCGACCAATAGTCCCATCGTTGACCTTGTCACGATTCATACCAAGCAGGCGCCCTACACCACCTATGTACTCGGGGCAAACGTGCCGTGCGGCGCTGTCGCACAAGCGTTGTACTGGGATATGGAAGATCCCTATCACTATGTCCGGCTTCAGCCGGGATCGTCGGTCGGCAATAACCGATCTGATGTGCTCATCATAGGAGGCGAAGATCATAAGACGGGACAAGCCGACGACTCCGAAGAGCGATATGCTCGCCTTGAGCAATGGGCGAGACAACGCTTTCCCATGATGGAGCGGATCGAGTATCGCTGGTCCGGGCAGGTCATGGAGCCGGTGGATGGCCTGGCTTTCATCGGGCGAGATCCCGGCAATGCTGCGAATGTCTATATTGCAACGGGCGACTCGGGCATGGGCATGACGCACGGGACGATTGCCGGCATCCTCCTGACCGATTTGATTATGGGGCGGGATTCTCCATGGGCGGCACTGTATGAGCCGTCACGCAAAACTGCCGGCGCAGCCGGCGTCTATGCCCAGGAAAACGTCAATGTGGCGTCTCAATATGCGGACTGGGTTACCGGGGGTGATGTTGCCTCTACTGACGAGATCACGACCGACAGCGGCGCCGTCGTCCGCCGGGGGCTCAGGAAAGTGGCCGTCTACCGTGATCACAATGGAATGCTCCATGAACGATCGGCGGTCTGCACCCATTTGAGCTGCATCGTGGCATGGAACCAGAACGAAAGAACGTGGGATTGTCCTTGTCACGGATCACGTTTCGACAGGTTCGGCAAGGTCATCAACGGGCCGGCGAATCAAGACCTACCGCGCGTGAACGGTGAATGAGAGTCTGGATCCGAACTTCATGAACGGAGGCGAGGCCCCGTCGTGTTGCTGATGGGAAGAAAACGACGTCAGGCGGGATAGGAAGATCGATTGTCGATTAGGGGCGACGGGCCGCCGTTCCAGAGCGCGATGCCGCCGAGTAGCCCGTTCAGATTCGACACGATGGTGACATTCCCCGGTAGCAAGCTGATATCCACGGTCGCCGCATTGCCACCTCCGATGTAAAGGCGGTCGTAGTGAAACATGGCGTCCAATTTCGATACCACTTTGGCGACGCGCCGGTTCCACTTCTTCTTGCCGATGCGGGTCAGTTCATCGTCCCGCAATTTGGCTTTTCCCACTTCGACATTTGGCACGAGCCGTCCGTCCACGAAGAGGGACGACCCCACGCCGGTTCCCAGCGTGAGGACCAATTCCACTCCTTTCCCGGAAATGGCGCCGAAGCCTTGCACGTCCGCGTCATTCGCCGCGCGGACCGGCTTCTTGAACTTCGTCTCGAGCGCCTTGGCTAAGTTGAAATCTTTCCATTGCGGGGCGAGATTCACTGCGCCTCCGACGACGACCCCGCTCCGGACTATCCCGGGGAATCCGACCGAAATACGGTGAAACGGCCCGAATTCCTTGGCCAGTTTTTCGATCGTTTGGATGACTTCCTCGGGCTTGCCCGATCGCGGGGTCGGCACGCGCTTCCGCTCCTTGATCGGTTCGCCGATCTCATTGAGAACCATGGCCTTGATCCCGGTGCCCCCGATATCGACGACAAAAGTGCGAATGGGCTTGTGCGGTGCAACGGCCGAGGGAGGTGGCATCGGGCTGGGTTGGGATGCGGCGGCCTTGGTCTTCATGCTTAGAGCGAAGGAGACTGCACCTTAACCAATTTCGGCTTGCGGACCGGCGGTCGTTGACGCGTCTGACGAGGATCGGGCCATCGGCTTTTTGACGGCAGTGAGAGTTTCACGGGCCGTCCTGTCTTGGCCGAGCGATACAATGCTTGAACGATCTGCACGTCGATCAGTCCTTCGAGACCGGACGGCTCCGGTTCTTTATCCTGCAAGACACAGTCGGAAAAATAGAGCAGCTCCGCCGCAAACTGGTCCCGAGCGACGAACTCCCGGGACTGCTCCTTGCCCTCGATCGTGACGTGCTGCTTCAACGGACCGACGTATTCATAGGCCGGATCGAGCCGCGCCCGGCCGTTCGTTCCGACGATCTCATAGGCCGATACATCCGTCGCACCGAAGCTGCAGATAAAGGTGGCCAGGCGGTCGCCCGGAAAATGCAGCAACGCCGCCGTCATCTCATCGACCTCACGGAATCGCTTGTCCGTTCCACCGACGGAGAAGGCGCTCACGGACGTCGGATTCTCTTGAAACACATAGCGCGCGGCGTTGATGCAATAGACGCCAAGATCGTACAAGGTGCCGCCGCCCAGTTCCTTCTGAACTCGAATGTCTCCCTCGCGCACTTGCATGCTGAACACGGAGTTGAACAGACGCAGATTGCCTAGTTTACCGGATTGGGCAAGCTGGACGGTCTTCATGTTGCCTTCTTCCAGGTGCAGCCGATAGGCAGTCATGAGCTTGACATGCCCGTGCTCCGCGGCGGTAATCATGCGCCGGCATTCCTGTTCCGTCACCGCCATTGGCTTCTCGCACAGGACATGGATGCCGGCCTTGGCGGCCCGTACCGCATAGTCGCAATGCAGGCTGTTGGGTAAGGCGATATAGACGGCGTCGATATGGCCCTCGTGGAGACACTTGTCGAACTCCTCGTAGGAATAGGCATACGGAACGCGATACATTCCGCCGACTTGTTTGAGCTTGATCGGATCGTCCGACACCAGCGCGGTCAAGTGGGAGTTCTTTTTGGCATGGGCGAAGGCCGGTAACACGGCGACTTGCGCGATATGTCCCAAGCCGACGATCGCATACCGGACCCCGGCAGTGAATGCGCGTCGAGGTGTGCGGCGAATTGTTGAGGATTTAGTGGAAACGCTTCGTGCCGCCACGATTACCTGTTTCGACAAGAGAGAGACGGCCCGGGACGGACCTCGGTGGAATAGGAATCGGGAGCCGGACAGGGTTCAATGCGGATATGACCCGTTCCATCCCGGATGGTGGTGGTTGTTCGCGCGTCCCACACGACGGTCAGGCTGAGAAGAATTGTACCGGCCAAGGCAACCAGCAACTTTTCTCTCAACGTCGTCATATTCCAACTCCCAAGAAACAATACCAGGAGCAATGGGCTGGAGGACCTGGCAGTTCCCCTAGTCGGCGTGCCGCAGCGGCGCATCCAAGGACTTTCCGAGCTCGAATGCAACCATTGTTATGCGAACCTGCAGCCGCTTCTTCAAAATTTGTCAATGAGTGAAGCGATCGGGACGTTCAGACCCGGCTCCGGCGCGGTGATGAGCGGCGCCGGCAAGCCGTAATCCCACCGCGTTCGTATTCGTATAGGAGTCATCCGAGGCGACTACGCTTGACTCTATCAACCTCTGATCGGAATCTCTCAGAAGAGGCGCTAGTCAGGCATTACCACGATTGTTGGCAATTCGGCGACAGCATCTTACGGAACTCGCTAACTGCCACGCTGCCATCGTATCGGGTCGGTTCATGCCAGCGATAGACGCAGGCCGCGGAGAGATTGAAAGCAAAACCACGCTGGTCAGCGAAGGGGCCGAAGGGCTGTATCATCGCTCTGAAAGCTCATCGTGGGTACACCTGGAGCGTACTTAGCTCGTGAAAAGTGTCGCTTGTTCTAACCCAATAGCACGCGTACTATACGTGAAGCCGAGCTGAACAGATCAGCCGGAATAAGTGGATGTAATACCGAAACACCGTGTCACCACGTGTGAGCATGCGAATGACAGCCGATCGCCTTATCAAGATTCTTGTAATGCTCTGCATTACTGTGTTTAGTCTCGATGGGTGTGAGTACGTCAAACTGTTCCGGCCGAGTGTGCTCAAGCAGCTCAACCCCGACGTCGTCCGCCTGCTAAATGAACTGCCGAATGTTGATCGACCCAATGAGGATATCGTCGGGAGGCTCTTTGCCCACGGCGGGCTGTCCCATGCCGAAGAAGCGGCGGATGGCAAGATGCATGACCAAATCCGGATTCCCGAAGGACAGATGATTTGGCAGCCGGCGATCATTGTGATGCCACATCCTGGAGACTTGGAAGTGGAGTTCTTTAACGACGATGGCATGTCGGTCCATGCCGCCATTATGCCGAGCAACGGGGACAAGCAGTATCTGCCCTTGCCGATCCATACCAAGGGCCGCGCAAAAATCAGGCTGGACGCGCCAGGCTATTATTGGTTTGGCTGTCCGGTCGCAAACCATGTCGGCAGAGGCATGCTAGGATTAATTCTTGTACGGGGCGACGTACCGTCGGACGCCAAGCTTGATCGGCCCCCTCAACGAAGACCATGATGGCTGTTTGTCGTTTCGTCACGATCCTTCTGATGAGTACCTGGGCGATTCTTGCTTGGCAAGGTTGCCATCATCCCACGCCGGATTATCCGCTCTTCGCCGAAGGACAGTCCCTGGGATCTTTAGCCGGAACGAAAGGGTCCGCTCCTCCCGTGGCCGAAGGGGTGACGTTCGAGCGGTTGCTCCGCGCACGCTCCGAGCCTCAGAATTGGCTGACGTACTACGGCGCCTACGACGGTTGGCGGTACAGCCCGCTCAGTGAGATCAACCGAGATAACGTCAAGGATCTCCGGCCGGCCTGGGTTTTCCAATTCGGGCAAATCGGTCTGCCTGCGACCGCCGCGACGTATGCCTTTGAAGCGGCACCATTGATCGTTGACGGAGTGATGTTCGTGTCAGGATGGGACGGGTATGTCTGGGCCATCAATGCGGAAAGCGGGGAAGAGTTATGGCGGTACAAACGAGAAATCCCGCTCGATACGCCGCTGTGCTGTGGAAACATCAATCGCGGCGTCGCCGTCGCGAAAGGCAAAGTTTTTTTTGCCACTCAGAATGGTTACGTGGTTGCGCTCGATGCGCGCAATGGACAAGAGGTATGGAGTAAACCGTTCGCGGATATTCGCGCCGGTGAAAGTGCGACACTCGCCCCCTTAATTGTCAAGAATCTCGTCATCGTTGGAAATTCCGGAGCCGAATACGGGGTGCGGGGGCATATCGATGCCTTCGATCTGGACACGGGGCGGTTGGTATGGCGGCGCTACAACGTGCCCAAGCCGGGAGAGCCGGGGTCCGAGACATGGCCAAAGAATAGCGATGCCTGGGCGCGTGGCGGAGGCAGTGCTTGGATTACCGGGACGTATGATCCGGAACTGGATCTGCTTTTTTGGGGGACCAGTAACCCCGGGCCGGACTTCGACGGCGGTGTTCGACCCGGTGATAATCTGTATACCGACTCGGTGCTGGCGTTACATCCGGCCGATGGTTCGCTCCGCTGGTATTATCAGTGGACCCCGCATGATGTATGGGATTTCTCCGGCGTCAACGAAAATATTTTGGTGGACGACGGCGATAGGAAGTTGCTCGTACATTTTGACCGCAATGGATATTTCTTCGTCCTCGATCGCACGAGTGGCAAACTTCTCCGCGTGACCCCCTTCGGGAATCCGACTTGGGGCCACATTGACGACGGCGGCCATGTGACTATTGAGAAAATCCCGACACTGGAGGGACAAGTGATTTGTCCGGCGCCGGCCGGGTCCAAGGAATGGGTGCACGCCTCCTACAGCCCCCGCACTAAACTCTTGTATGCGCCGATCATTGATGCCTGCGCAAACTATATTCTAAAGCCGGCCGAATTTCGAGAAGGCATGCCCTACTGGGGTGGTGAAGCGATGGTGATGGGACATCAGCGTGGCGGCGCGGTGAAAGCGTTTGATCTCGATGGCCGAGAGGTTTGGGCGTGGAAGCATGACAAGCCCATGGTGAGTTCCGTGTTGACGACAGCCGGGGACTTGGTATTTGCGGGCGAACCAACAGGCGAGTTCGACGCCTTCGATGCTCGCACGGGAGAACTACTCTGGCGCTACCGCACAGGCAGCGGGATTCATAGCAGCCCGGTGACATATAGTGTCAATGGGAAACAGTACATCGCTGTACCGGCCGGATGGGGAGGCTGGCTCAAAGGCTTCGCTCCGAACCTGATTGGTGCGCCGCGAGGGAATGCTTTGTTCGTCTTTGCCCTGCCTTAACATAGGTGGAAAAAGGAGGACCGAATGACCTGGGAAAAGCCATCGTACGTCGAGATCAATATGAGCGCCGAAATCGGGGGCTACCAGGAAGACAACTCGGAAGAGCGGATTCCCGTACCGGTGGACCGCCTTGACCAACCGAAACTACGAGACGAAAATGAATGACCATTGATGCGGCTGTTTCCGGATGCCGCGCGGTCAAGAGGGCACGTGGGGAGAGCGCGCCATGACGGGCGCAAAGCGGACAATGGCATCGTGCAATTGCTCGGCCGCGGCTTCTTTAGCGACAAAGGCCGCCGCGCCGGCTTTCTTCATGGCCTCGATGAGCGGCGGCGAATCGTTAACGGAAAGCCCGATGATGACGGCCGAGGGGAATGTTGTCACGATGCGCCTGGTCGCTTCGATGCCATCCATTTTGGGCATATTGACGTCCATCAGAACGATATCAGGCCTGACGTCGGACACTATCGACACGGCTTCTTCACCATTGGTTGCCTCTCCGATGACGAGCACGTCTTGGAATCCGTCCAAGATTGCTCGCAGACCCTGCCGGATCATGGCATGGTCCTCCACGAGGACTACCCGGTGAACGGGACCGTTCTTTTCCACTAAGGCGAGAGGTTCTCTACTCAGCGCGCGCGCCGTGTCGCCCCGTGCCACCGCCACGGTGGTTTGCAATGGCACAGTGAGGGTTACCTCGGTTCCTCGGCCCGGAGCACTGTCGGTTTGGCACCGACCTCCAAGCGCCTCCATACGTTCTCGCACGCTCAAAATGCCGAAATGCTCGCTTGCGGGCTGAAGATCGAGGGTCCGTGGATTGAAACCTTTCCCTTCGTCTCGCACGCTGATCTTTAATAAGTCGCCGCGATCTACGGCGATTGATAGGGTGGCATGGGGCGTATGAGCATGCTTTATGACGTTCATCAAGAGCTCACGCACCGACTGATAGAGGAGCATTACATGATCATCCGGCAACGGCACCTGCTCCTGCGCCGCATGGAAGGTGACGTTGAGCTTATGCTTCACCATTTGCTCGCTCAGCCATTTAAGAGCTGCAGGCAGGCCCAGCTGTAAGACAGGTGGACTCAAATCGGCCATCAGCGTTCGGGTGTAGGCAATGGACTTGGCGAAAATGTCGTCCAGCTCCCCAATAAAATTGACCATTGAAGGCTCGGTCCCGTCCCATTGCGACCGGGCACTGCCGATCTTTAACCGTCCCAAAACCAACAACTGCGCAAGGTAATCGTGCAGCTCCCTGGCCAGCCGGTTACAGAGCCGCTGTTCGGTTCTATTCAACTCGGCGGTCAAAGCGCGCAAGTGTTGGCGGGAAGCGACCAAATCCTGTGTCCGCTCTTCGACCCGCTGCTCTAATTGCCCCGCAAATGCCCGCAGCTCTTCCTGGCTCTGCTGTAGCGCGTCTCGCAGCTTTTGTCCGCGCAAGTCGGTGATCACGAGACAGAGACTCTTTCCACATTCCTCGGGCAAACGACGAGCCGACACCCTCACGGGAATCGGCTCACAACAGGGCTGATCGAGAAGGAATTCTCCGCGACTGCCGGCCTCGTCGGCCTGCGCAAGCATCGCCTCAAATTCCGCTCGGCCGGCTGAACCCACAAAATCGGCGAAGCCCTTGCCCAAAATTTGGTCAAGCGGCATTCCGAGCAGATCGCCGGCTCGCTGGTTGCAGTAGACGATCGTGCCGGTTGCGGTCAGTGTTACTGCGCCCTCGTTCATGGTCTCAACGAAGATGCGGTACGGATGATCAGCTCCCTCCAATGTGTAGATCTGTTCGCCGGCTGGGCCGTCGACAACCACGGCATCCACGGCCCCTGTTCGGATGGCAGTCAAGATCTCATGCGCCTCCTCCAAGCGGTCCTGGAGTCGTTGGTTCTCACGGAGTAACTCGTCGTACGGCGTCATGCCCGCATCCATCATGATGAAATCCCGTCCTCTAGAACCGGAACTCCTAAAAGGCGCAACGCTTGCTTGGTGTCCGATAGGTTGCCGATCAGTCGCCGCAATGGCAGCGGTTGATCTCGTAGCAAGGTGGGAGTCGCAACAATTTGGAGCTGAGTGGCCAGTTCCGGCTGTTGGTACAAATCGATGACTTCAAGATGGTAGCGTCCCTTCAGATAGCTGTCGCAAATATGCTTGATGTTCATTAACGCCTGCTGTGAACGCCGCGTCATTCCGGTGATACAAAGCCGCAGAGCATATTCTGGGACTTGGTGGTCCGTCACGCCGACTTTTTCGGACCCATCATCGGCATCGTTACCGGCTCTCGCCATTGCTTCGCTCATGGAAAATCCGGGGAGCTCATGGTGTTCCGCAGGTGAGCCATGCTCGTTCCGACTGTCTGAGACGGTCCATGCGATCCGTCATCATCGTGGAATCAAATCCAATCCGACCAGCACACGGTCCGTATTGGAAAGGTCTCCGATTATCTTTCGCATGGGCTCCGGCAGTTTGCGTACCAACGTGGGGATGGCCAGGATTTGGTCGCTTTTCGCCAGATGTGGATGTTTTTGCAGATCGATGACCTCGATGTCGTAGTCATTTTCCAAATGCCGCTCGCAAAATGCCCTGAGATTGGCCAATGCCGCCAAACATCGAGGCGTTTGTCCGGCCACATAGAGGCGCAGTCGCCACTTCTTATTTCCGTTGGGTACGGGCGCTTGAGTTTCGTCCATTGTTTTTCCCAGCGCGTCGCGACTGCGATTCATGTGCCGATCTATTTCGGTCATCGGACAACGTATGGGGCGGTCTGTTCTCACGCAGACCTCGGAGAAGAGCGCGCTGTTCCGCCAGCGCGGCGTCGGCCCGACCCCTTCGCTCGATGAGCGTTTCCAGTTCAGCCGCTTCTGATGCGAACTCGGCCTGCAATAAGGCGATCCGGGCTTCCATGGCCATCCGCTTGCTGTCGAGTTCACGACGCTTCCGATCGATCTCCTCGTGGAGGGCCAGCGTCTGAGCTTTGTCCGATTGTTCTTGAACGATTCGCGCCGTGCCGGTCAATACCCCGGCCGAACCGGCATACACCTCCACTAATTTCGCGCCATGGTCGGTCAGGATAAACTCACGGATTTGATTTGAGTGCGGCATGCCTCGGGACTTTAAGATATACAGACCTCGATTGCGTTCACCGTTGCTTTCCAAGTTACGGACCAGCAGCCATGTATCCATAAGCGAAGAGATGCCGAGCTGTGTCATTTCGGGATCATTGGAATCCGAGGTAAGGCTCGTGAAGATGCCGGTGACCCGCTGCACCTTTAAGAAATCAATCAGTCTGGTTAACATCGCTTTTGTTTCAGATAGATTGCCCGCTTCCATGAGACTCGTTAACGGGTCGATGGCCACGACCTGCGGTTCGAACGCCGCGATTTCTTTATGGATGACGGCCAGATGCGTCTCCAAGCCATACTGGTGCGGACGTGCGGGCCGAAACCGCAAGAGGCCGCGGGAGACCCAGGGACGGAGATCCAAGCCGATCGATTGCATGTTCCGTATGATTTGGGCCTCAGATTCTTCCAACGGGAAATAGAGACAGCGCTCGCCTCGCTGGCAGGCAGCATGGATTGCATGGGCTATGAGTGAACTCTTGCCTGAGCCGGGGCTGCCCGAGACGAGCGTGCTGCTTCCACGGTAGAGGCCTTTGCCGTCGAGCATCGCATCGAGCTCTTTGAGGCCGGTGGACATGCGCTCGGTCGGCGCATCGTGAGTAAGGCTCAACGAAGTGATCGGGAGCACGGAAAATCCATTGTGATCGATAAAGAACGGAAACTCATTAGTCCCATGGGCGGATCCGCGATACTTGACCACTCGTAACCGCCTGGTTGAGATCTGGTCGGCAACCCGGTGGTCGAGCAGAATCACGCAGTCCGAGACGTACTCTTCCAGCCCGTGTCGAGTGAAAGCCCCCTGACCGCGCTCCGCCGTAATAAGCGCCGTCACACCGCGGTCCTTTAGCCAGCGGAAGAGTCGCCGGAGTTCCGCGCGGAGGATACCCTGATTGGGCAGTGCGACGAACAGCGCTTCCAACGTATCCAGCACAACCCGCTTCGCGCTGATCTGATCGATCGCTTGGCCGAGACGTACAAATAGACCTTCCAGGTCATACTCACCAGTCTCTTCTATCTCGCTCGGCTCGACTCGCACAAAATCGAGCGTCACCAGCCCCCGCTTTGCTAAATCTGTCAGGTCGAAGCCGAGGGGCGCCGCGTTCTGCGTTAATTCTTGCTCAGTTTCCTCAAACGACATGAAGAGGCCGGGTTCAGCAAACTCCATCGCCCCGCGCACCAGAAATTCGAGCCCGAACAAGGTCTTTCCACACCCGGGCCCTCCTGTGATAAGTGTCGGACGGCTCCTCGGGAGACCGCCGCCGGTAATCTCGTCGAACCCGATGATACCGGTCGGGGCTTTTGGTAACGACGGAAGGTCTTTCTGGTCACGATGCTGTCTTGGCATGATTTCACTTTGCTGGCCGTAAGGGATAATGATGTACAACAATGGATGATATTTCAATGGGTATTCACGCAAAAATCACTCCTGCCCCCTTAGCCTTCATCCGAGCCCTTGACGAGCCGACTTTCAGCAGGGAACGGAGCGCTCCTCATATCTGGCTCTCGCGAATATCGAGCCGCCGTTTGTAAATCGTCGACCAAGGATCGATACAAATGCCGGCGAGCTTGTCCATCGGCCGCGCGTAACACCGCTGCCGGATGGATCGTGACCATGAGACCTTGCGCCCATTCCGACCGCTGTATGGTCCCGCGTTTCTGCATCACGCGAACGGCGTGGCCGAGCAAGCTCCTCGCCGCAGTGGCGCCCAAACACACAATCAAGCGGGGCTGAATGAGCGAGAGTTCCGCTTCGAGCCACGGACGGCAGGCGGTAATATGCGAGGGGCGTGGCGTTTGATGCCGCCGCGCGCGACCGGCCGGTACGAATCGAAAATGCTTCACGGCGTTGGTGAGATAGAGAGAGCCGCGATCCAACCCCGCGTCCTGTAGGGCCACATTCAGAACGTCACCGGCCGGCCCGACAAAGGGCGCTCCCTCCCGATCTTCTTCGTCGCCCGGCTGTTCGCCCACTATCATCATCCGAGCCCGTGATGGACCTTGCCCAAACACCGTTTGAGTGGCCGCCATGTGGAGCTCGCACCCGTGGCAAGAGCGAGAGGCGTATTCCAAAGCGACGAGATCTCCCTGCTGGGGAACAAAAGCGGCGGCGCTGGACTGGCTCTGTTGCGTTTTCACCATGATCGATACGCGTTTGTTCGCCTGAGTCAGCAATGTCATGATTTCGGCGGATTCCGGCAGCGGTCCCCAGAAGCGGCCCGGCATCTGGGCGGACATTGCACGAGGGTTCATGCGCGCGGGATTGCAAATGGCGGCATAGTATGTACGCCACAACGATTCCAGCTCGTCACCCGTGGGTGTCTCATGTTGCGCTGCCCCCGCGGCGAAGATCAGTTTGTTTCCATCCCAATGGGCCGAAGAAAATGGCGTAAGAATCGACCATCTTTGTCGGGCGAACCGCTTGACAAAAAACGGAGCCGCCATCCGTAGCACATCGTGGTCAGGACGGTGCCACGCGATAAAATGCTCGGGATCGGAGCCTTCGACTCGCCTGAATCGTACGAACTGCGTCATTCTGTACGTATCATGTCGCACTTGCTGTTCCAACCGGCGGAGCTGGGCGACGTCCTGATCAGACTCGATTTGCAAAAGATGGGGAGTCTCGTGGTGAAGACGCCACAGGATTCGATACAGGAGCTGCCATTTGGCGTTGTTCCGATGGGCGAGGACCTGTCGCGCTGCGGCCTCGAAGGCAGGAGAGAGGCCACGTTGGGATGGAGCGGCGCGACTGGCCGCAGGCGGGACGCTTTCAAGCAATCCGGGAAGGAGCGGCTGCGACGTTTGGTCGGCCCAGAAGATTTGATCGGGATGAGTATGCTGGTCAAGCAGGGACTGTGCGGCCTGGATCCAAATTTTAAAGTGAGAGGAAGCGGCGACGGTGTTCACAGTTGACCGGTCTCGGCTTCCCTCGCCGCCTCAAACAGCTCCAACTGCCGGGGTGCGCGCATGAGGCGCGGAAGAGTGGAGCGGTCCAACTGTGTGGCGGAGCCGGAATCGGCCGTCACGATAAAGGGCGCCGCTCGATTTAGAGCTATGCCGAGGCGCCGAAGATCTCCATTGTCCAAGCGATGATACCGCCGGATGGACAGAATGCGAGCGACATTCTTGTAGCCGATTCCTGGTATCCGGAGCAATTCCTCCCGGTGCCCTTCATTAATATCGACCGGGAACCGGTCCCGATGGCGGAGAGCCCAGGAAAGCTTGGGATCATAGTCGAGACTCAGATTGGGCTGTTCAGTCAGATCTTGGCACGTGAATTCATAATGCCGCATGAGCCAATCGGCTTGATACAGCCGGTGTTCCCGTAATAATGGGGGAGCATGCACGGGCAATCTAGGATCCGCCTTGGGATAAGGACTAAAGGCCGAGTAATAGACGCGACGTAAACGATAGGTGCGGTACAGGAGATCCGACTTCATTAAAATATCGGCGTCGGAAGCCGGGGTCGCGCCAATGACCATTTGCGTGGTCTGTCCGGCGGGGGCAAACGATTCGCCGGGCCGCTTCGTCCGATCGGCGTGCTCGACCACACCGTTGTGAATCTGTGCCATGGTCTGTTCGATGACCGCATGCCTCTTGTCCGGGGCCAGTTGAGTGAGATCTGCCTGGGTCGGCAGCTCAATATTCGCGCTCAAGCGGTCCACCCAGCGCCCCGCTTCGTGAATCAACTCCCGCGATGCGCCGGGAATGGCCTTGAGGTGAATATAGCCGTTAAAGGAGTGATCCGTTCGCAGCAGCCGCACCGAGCGAATGAGCTGTTCCATGGTCGAATCGGGACTCTGAAAGATGCCGGAGCTCAGGAACAACCCTTCGATATAATTGCGCCTATAGAAGTCCATCGTCACCTGCGCGACCTCTTCGGGACTGAAACACGCGCGGGGAATATCGCTCGAGACACGGTTGACGCAGAAGACGCAGTCGTACGTGCAGTGGTTGGTAAAGAGAATTTTCAGCAGTGAGACGCACCGGCCGTCCGGTGTAAAGCTATGGCAGATACTCTTGCCTTCGGAATGGCCGAAACGGTCGGGAGCCGGGGCACGCGTCGACCCGCTGCTGGCGCACGACACATCGTATTTCGCGGCGTCGGCAAGAATCGCGAGCTTGGATTGAAGCGACATGGGTCATTATAACGTCTGTTTCGCCCGGGAAGAACCCGGTCTGTACCGAGACGTGGTCATCTTTCGAGCGAGCGCCGCATCCGGACGCCGGCCACCAAACTGATCGCAAGCGCGGCATACAGAAAGGGAAACATGCGGCGCGTGAAGACGAATTCGAATCCGGGAGTGAATCGACGCGGCACCGCGTGATAGTCGGTCAGGTAGGCGACAGCCGACACAGCGGCAGCCTTGGAAAATCCAGCGGGCTTCTTCTCGTCGACCAGAGCCTCATAGCAACCGGCCCAGAAGAGGCATGCCAATTGATTCAGGATCAGGCCGGAACCGGTATACTTCATTGACCAGTTGTTGGCGCAGGCAGCCTTATGACCCCAAACGATGTGGCTGATGGCATTAAGGGGCGCCGCGGTTGTTCCAATCATCATCTTACCAATAAGCCCGATGGCCGTGCTCATGCAAAGACCGGCATAGGTTCCGGACCTAAGGATACGTACGACTGTGGTGGCTGTGACGGACATTGGCTGCCTCCCTTTTGAGCCGCAGCACGCATGTTAGCGACTAAACTCTGCTCCCTCGCTTGTCTACAATTAGCTTGTCCACAGGGAAGCCAAGCTCTCGGCCCTTTGAGACCAGCCGTTGGAACGTCGCCTCGTCCAATCCCGGCGAGCGAGCGAGAATCCACAAATATTGCCGATCCGGCGTACCCACCAGCGCTGCGCGATATTCAGCATCGAGATCAAGAATCCAATAGTTACCGTTATCGGATGAACCGAAGAGCCGCGCAAACCAATTGTCGAACACGACGTTCAACCGGGCGTTTGTCTCCGTATCCACTACAGTCACAATGCCGTCGGCGCTATCAGTATTGCCATTGTCGGTGACGCATTCATTGTGTACCCCGATTGTTCCATCTGAACGGGCTGTATAGACGGCCTTGGAATCTACGCAGTGCCGCTGAAACCACATCGGCAACCGCGCTATTTCGTACCACGTACCCGCATACCGGGCGAGATCGACCGACGAGACGACGGGGAGGGGGTGAGCACTTTTCGGGTCCGGGCCTGCGCAGGCGCTGCTCAACAGGCATCCCATGATGCCGGCATACCAGAGCCGTTGTAGCGTATCCAAGGACGGCATCAGCTATTCCTCCACATTCAATTAGTCGATCCCATGCAATAGTCATCGGCCCTTCTTCGCCGCGACACGCATGTTATCGACCAGGTTAGGGTAGCGGCGGCCCGCCTTCTTGGCGGCAGCTTGCGCCCTCTTCTTTTCAGAATTGGAGAGCGTCTTCTTTCGCCTTCCGGACGGTGGATTCTTTTTCCAAGGCGGCGTTTTCGGTTTGGCGGCCATAGCAGGCTCCTTTCGCCAACACGGTCTGGCTTGCCGATCCTATGCTTGCAGCGCCGCCTCGCGCTCCCAAAACCGCAGGCGACGGCAGGCGGTGATAAATTTGCCGCAGTTGTCCGGCTCTTCCAGCGCGATAAATCCGCCGTCTCGATTCTCCTCGACCCCGGCCTTTTTTAGGAGAGGGATTGCGGCTTCGACATAGCCGATGAATTTCATGTGCGCGAAGGCGTCTGCGATAAAGTCGCGTGCGGCCGCTTCCTTAGCCAGCAGGGCGGCGCCTTCCACTGATGGCACGAGCGCTACTGCGTCATACAGCACGGATGGCCCTCCGCTGAGTTTTTGAGCCGCCTCGATCCACGAACCGTCGCTTGCCTTCACGCCGCCGACCTGCGGAGCCACAATCTCCAGTATCGCGCCTTCCGCTTCGACAGCGGCTTGGAGAGAGGTAAAAATCTCAAGGTTCATACCATCGGTCACCAGCAGGCCCAGTTTCCGACCTTTGAAACTATTCGGTCCGTTCAAGAAAATACTGAGCGCCGGGGACTTCCGCAAATCTTCCCTGGTGGGCCTCGCGGCATCCGCCGGTTGAGGCATGGCTTGAAGCCTTAGTCCCTCAGCCACGCGTTTGGCCAGGTCAGCGTGGATGTTGCGCAGATGCGACACCATGCGGGATCGAATGGCGACCTGTTCACACTTGCTCAGTTCGAAGATGAATGCGTCGGCGATGTGATGCTGCTCGATCTCCGTTTGGCTGATATAAAATTGCCGGGCCTGACTGTAATGGTCGGCAAAGGTTTCGGACCGGATGCGAAGTTTCGGGCCGCCTTCTTCGGCCGCATACGATTGAAAACCCCTGGCGGGTGATTCGCGCGGACCACCGCCTTCACCGTCCCATGAATTCGGCTCGTAGTTTACACGACCTTTAGGGTTCGTCATGGCCATGTGCCCGTCTTGCTGGAAATGATGAAAGGGGCATTTCGGCGCATTAATTGGAATGTGCGTGAAGTTGGGGCCGCCGAGTCGCTTGAGCTGGGTATCGAGATAGGAGAAATTGCGACCCTGAAGAAGCGGATCATTCGAAAAGTCGATTCCCGGGACGATATTCTGCGTACAGAAGGCGACTTGCTCGGTTTCGGCAAAGAAGTTGTCCACGCAGCGATCGAGCACGAGTCGCCCGACGCGTCTTACGGGGATATCCTCTTCAGGGATGATTTTCGTGGCATCGAGCACATCGAATTCGAAACGCTCGGCAAATGCGTCGTCGAAAAGCTGGAATCCCAGCTCCCATTCCGGGTAGTCGCCCATTTGGATCGCATTCCACAAATCTCGTCGGTGGATATCAGGATCGGCGCCGTTGATCTTGACGGCTTCGTTCCAGACCACCGACTGCAGCCCGAGTTTCGGCTTCCAGTGAAATTTGACGAAGGTCGATTTTCCTTCCGCATTGATGAGGCGGAAGGTGTGGACGCCGAACCCTTCCATAAAGCGGAAGGAGCGGGGAATCGCCCGGTCCGACATAATCCACAAGGCCATGTGCATGCTCTCGGGCGTCAGGGAGATGAAGTCCCAGAAGTTATCGTGCGCGGTCTGCGCTTGAGGGAACCCCCTGTCCGGTTCCTGCTTGGCGGCATGAACCATGTCGGGGAACTTGATGGCGTCTTGAATAAAGAAGACGGGAATGTTGTTGCCGACAATGTCCCAGTTTCCTTGCTTGGTGTAGAGTTTCACGGCAAAGCCGCGGACGTCCCGCGCCAGGTCCGCCGACCCTTTGTTGCCGGCCACGGTGGAGAAGCGCACGAAAGCGGGCGTTTTTTCACGGGCTCGCTGAAAAATGTCGGCTTTCGTGATATCGGCCAGCGATTCGTAGGTTTCGAAATACCCATGCGCACCAAACCCGCGGGCGTGCACGACGCGTTCGGGGATGCGCTCATGGTCGAAGTGAAAGAGCTTTTCGCGAAGATGGAAATCTTCGAGCGCCGTGGGACCTCGCGCTCCAATCTTCAATGAGTTTTGGTCATCGGCGATGGGAATGCCTTGTTGAGTCGTTAATACCGGCATATCGCCGGCGGCTGTTTGATGAACTTCTCCTCCAGTTCCGGTCGAGACGGTCTGATCAGCATACTGCGCCGGTCGCCGATTGACCTCGGAGGCCTGTGAACCGCGCTTTTTCGCCATAATGGTCTCCTGGGTGGTAGTGAGCTGTCATGTGTTTTGCAGATAGCCCCTGGCAGCGTATCGTATGTCGGGAATATCCTCCGAGGAACTAGGAGGAACGATAGCATTCACTAAATGCGATCAGAACGAGAACACCTAGATGCCGTGCTTGCTGATCCGCCACCGGGCTCATTGGCGGATCCCGTAGAGATAGAGGCTCCATGAATGCGTGGTACCTGGTCTAAGCCGGTCCATCTGCATTGTTGCATCGCGGCGTGAGACCCGCTGCGATGGAGACGCGACAAGTCAGCCAATCAAGAGGCGTCATTGGTGAAGAATAGAAGAAGGCGACGCTCTAGTTCGGCGAGGTCGGTCATGATTTCGATGTTCTGCGAGTAATTTGAAAGGGACCGCGCCCCGGCCCCGCCCAGCACGATCGAGCGATTCGTCGCTGCTAAATCACGTAAGCCCTGCATCAGCCGGGCTTCTTCCTCGGGGGCCGGCATAGCGATGATTGAGAGGAGGATGACGTGCGGGTCGATATGCCGGCACAGTGTGGCCAATTCCTCGAAGGACACGTTGGCCCCGAGATAGTACGTACGGCAGCCTCGGGAGGCGCAGATGTAGGCGGCAGCCAACGCTCCTCCCTCATGGTATTCTCCCGGAGGACAGGCGAGGATGACGCGAGGTCCTTGCTCATGGATCGGCAATTGGTTCATTGCCGTGAATAGTTTCTGCCGGACGTGGTTCGTCACGTAGTGTTCCACTGCTACGCTCACCTTACCTTCATGCCACAAATCCCCGATACGCTGTTGAAGCGGTAGGAGAATGCCGTGTAACGCCTCGTCGAACGGCACAACGGCCACGGCTCCATTGAGCCGGCGTTCGAACGGGGCCTTATCCAAGGGGTCGAGCAGCTCTATCAGCTCGTGAAGCACCCGCTCGCAGGGTGGCAAGGTGGCCGCGACTGAATGCGCCGCTCCAGCCGCAGCCTTCATAAGATGATCTTTTCCCATTGCCGCTAAATTTCCGATCGACTGTCCCTGATCCATTGATCGCTTGAGGTACCGAAGCAAGGCCACGTCTTCAGCCGTGTAGGTGCGATACCGATCGACACTCCGTACCGCACTCGGATCACATCTTTGGACAATCCCGTCAGCTTCGCGAATCTCCGTATTCTGTGGGTATTCATAAAATGTTCGTACCCAATCATATGTCTAATGTCTAGTGTTTGTCAAACATATTTGCAAAAAATACTTGTCACAACAGACCAAGTGTGGATATACATTAGACAGACATTTGACATAAAGGAGGGCTCACATGAAACCTTCTTCTAGAGAACAACCAGTACTTCTCCTCGGCGACGCGTATGGACAAGGCCGTTGTCGGCGGTGCGGGGGCCTGCTGGTGCCGGAGTTCTTGTTGGAACTGAATATTCGTTCATCAGAAACAACAGCGGAACGGTGCGTTCAATGTGGGGACATCGTTGATCGCGTGATCATACTCAATCGGACGCACCGTCCCGGCATGTCGGATCCCGAGCGAGGCGTCGAACAGTGGCAGTTGTAACCATGGATTTCCGCGTTCCCCAAGCGGGTGCTTGAAGAGGGAGGAGGGTGTCAACGGGCCAATTGGTTTTTCCTGTTCTGCGGTGCACGGTTTGCGGCGAGGTTATCGATCAGGTGATCCTCGAAAACCGGCGGGCACCGGCTCTGAACCTTCTGTATGGAACAAACTGTATGGAACAAGCAGAGGAAGTACGGCCAGCGGGTTGTGCCAATCGAGTCAACGCGCAAGCGTATTTCAGATGTGTCTGATGATGAGGACGAATAATGCTCTGAAGAAGCGTGAGCAGTCGGATGTTTTACGGCGTGACATCGCAATGGAGTAAGGACTATGCGAGTGATTGTCACAGGGGGAACCGGTTTTATCGGACGCGCTCTAGTTCATGAGCTAGGGCAGAACGGGCACGACGTGACAGTGCTCTCGAGAAACCCAGTCGCGGTGAGAGCGCTGCTTTCCCGGTCGGTTGCGTGCGTCGGCTGGGATCCTCACTCAGCCGATAGATGGCAGGAGGTGTTTGAAGACGCTGACGCCGTGATCAATTTGGCCGGAGCACCGATCGCGGAACGGCGCTGGACCGGCGCGCGGAAGCGGCTGATCCGGGAGAGTCGTGTAAGCGCTACCAGAGCGGTCGTGGAAACACTATGCAACCGTGCCACCAAGGCTTGTGTGTTGGTGAACGCGTCCGGCATCGGGTACTACGGCGCGAGCAATGGAATCTCTATTTATGAAACGGTCGGGGCGGGGAGCGGGTTTCTGGCCGATCTTTGCGTCGAGTGGGAGCGAGAAGCCAGGCGTGCGGAAGACTCCGGGGTGCGCGTGGTGCGCTTGCGCTTGGGAATGGTGTTGGAATGCGATGGAGGAGCGTTGCCTAAGATGGTATTGCCCTTTCGCCTATTCCTCGGTGGGCACATTATGCCGGGGTCACAATGGGTCTCCTGGATTCATCGGCGGGATGTGATCGGTCTGATTCAGTGGGCTCTCGAGAATCCCAGAGTGTCGGGAGCGGTCAATGCCGTCTCGCCTGATCCGGTGACGATGCGTACGTTTTGCCGTTTCCTGGGGAAGGCATTGAATCGGCCGTCGTGGCTTCCTGTCCCGGAATTCATGGTGCGCGCGGGCCTCGGAGAGCTGGGGAGCGTCATGACGACGGGGCAGCGGGTACTGCCGCGCGTTGCAGCGCAAGGAGGGTATACCTTTCAATATGCGGCATTGGAGCCGGCGTTGCGGGCCATTTTGGGTAGGAATGTGAAACAGGCGCGAGCCGCGTGAGGCCCGAAAACGCCGTGAACGAAATGACGTAGGCAAATGCGATGGATATGCTCCTGAACTACTTGTATGAGCTGGCGACCGGTCTTTTAGTTGGAAAGGTCGTATTCTTGTCGTTCGTCGTCGCGCCGATCATGGCCCAAACGCTTGATGCAGAAGCATTCGGCAAGACCGTCCGCCGGCTGTTTCCCGAATATTACCTGCTCGGTATGGGAAGCGCTGCAATCGCGCTTGCCAGTCTCATGGGCCTGGCTGTCCTTCATGGCGCCGGCTATCTGATGATTGTCTCCATGGCCTTGTGGGCCGGCGTTCTGGCGAGTGAGACGTACAGCCGCTCATGGGTGACCCCGCAAAGCAATGCCATACGCGACCAATTGAAACAACAGGAATTGCATGGAGCCGTCGATCCAGGCTTAAAGAAGAAGTGGGATCGACTTCACCGGCAATCTGTTGTGTTGAACTCGCTCGTGCTGCTCGTTGGTCTGATCTTAATCTGGACGGCTGCCCGGCTGAAGTGATGAGAGAGGCGGATGCCTCGGAGGAGTTGCGCTGATGCGCGGCTTGGTGTGGTTCCGGCGCGATCTGCGGATTCAGGACAATCCGGCTCTGACGGCGGCTGTTGAAGAATGCAAAGAGGTGGTGCCGCTTTTTGTCTTTGACGAACCGCTCTTGCGATCCCAGGTATTCGGTTCCCCTTGCGTTAATTTCATGCTCCAGTCACTGCATGAATTATCCATCACTCTGTCGGAACTCGGACTCGAATTGACGTGGCGAAGAGGCGAGCCACTCGATGAGCTCACGGCTACCATTCGTGAACGAGCCATCGACCGTATCTACTGGAATCGTGATTACGAGCCTGGCGCGCTACAGCGAGACCGGCTCGTGCAACAGTGCATGGCTCGGCACGGGGTCGCCGTTCGAACATTCAAGGACCATGTCATCTTTGAAGCGGACGAGATCCGCGGGACCACAGGGAAGCCGTTGCAGCGCTACGGCGCGTACCGCAAGCGCTGGTGGGACCGATGGCGCACGGCCGCCCCCTCTGTATTACCGAGACCATCGCCCCGACAGAGGCCTGTTGATCCGGCAACTTTAAGAGCTGCCTCATGGCCCTCCGCCGAGGATCTGGGATACACGAGCGTTGTGCCGTGGATTGCTCCCGGTGAAGATGCGGCTCGGAGACGGTTGAACTGGTTCCTGATCGGACCAATCCATTCGTACGCCCGACACCGCAACCTACCCGCGGAAGACGGCACCTCGCGGCTCTCCCCGTATTTCCGCTTCGGTACCATCACGCCGCGCACCGCTGTCCACGCGGCGATGGCGACCTTGAACAAAAGCGGCGCGGTATCGCGAGCCGACGTGCTGACATGGGTCGAAGAGATAATCTGGCGGGACTTCTTTCAGCAGGTCCTGACCGCCTTTCCCGCGGTGGCCGCGGGCCCTTTTCGTACGGACGCGGCGATGCCGCCGGCGAGAGAGCCGGGCCGCGAACGCGACCGGCTGTTTGACGCCTGGCGCAACGGCCGAACTGGGTATCCAATCGTCGATGCCGGGATGCGCCAATTGATGCAAACGGGGTGGATGCACAATCGAGTGCGGATGATCGTCGCATCGTTTCTGGTCAAAGATCTCAGGCTGGATTGGCAGAGCGGCGAACGGCATTTCATGCGGCAGTTGCTCGATGCCGACATGGCGGCCAACAATGGAAACTGGCAATGGTGTACGGGCACGGGAACCGACGCCATGCGCCCTGCTCGGATCTTCAACCCCGTTCTGCAGAGTAAACGGTTCGACGGCGACGGTCGGTATATTAGAGCCTACGTCCCGGAGCTGGCTCGGGTGCCTTCCTCGCTGATCCATGAACCGCACCTCATGAGCCCGGATCAGCAACAGCGCTTCGCCTGCCGCATCGGCAGCGACTATCCGAGGCCGATCGTTGACCATAGCCGCGCCAGACAGGAATACCTGGAATTGGCAAGAGAAGCCAAGCAGCGGCGTTGAAGGGCATCATGCCAATGAACGAGTATCTGCAATCAGTCTCTCTCCGGCTCGGTATCAGCCGACGCTTGCTGGGTGATGCAGTTCGCTATGATGGCGGCCATAAGCGGGACGGTCGGCCGGCGGACTTGCTTGGGCGATGCGGATCCTTTTCATGGAGGCGCTCAGAGTCAAGGCCACGACCCGCAAGCATGTCAACGTGCTCAATCATCTTGTTATTTCAAGTCAAGACTTCTCTCTGCTGAACGGGCCGAGCTTGAAGATATTATTGCCGACTATCACCACGGGCTCGTACCGCTAATGGTACCGCTCACCCTCGTGAAACATTACGTGGCGGTGTATGAGACATGATTATTGTCCAGCACCAACCGTGAGGCCTCCTCGCGGTCGTCGCTCCGCCCTTCATTACTAAAACGTGTACCCGGTGTTATAAGCCTTTTCTAAGGTCAGACTAATGCCCTGCTAATCCTCGATTGTTACTGTGGCTGAACAAAGGAGTCAGCCATGCACCATATCGGGCTGCGGGTCTATTTGACGGCCGTTGCAATATTTATCAGTTCCATGATTGCCAGGTTCCGGTATGGCGCGCGACGGGTTCGCACGGCTCGGGACGGAATCTTAGGTCGATAGACAGCATTCGGTTGATTCGCGAGGATCGGCTAAAGAGAAGCGACGGCAGGACGTAGATGAAAGAAGCGAGCATTCACTATTGTTTCAGATCTGATGTGGTCGAATATCTCCGCGCATGCCAACGATTGCTGAAGAACTCCCGCGAAACGCCTCTCACAGCGCATGAGCAGGAAGTGATTCTCCTATATGCGAGAAAACTAGTGGAAGCCTTCTTATAAAGATCGTGAGTTATTGATCCGGATGTGCGGCATTCAGATCGGATTTCTTGTGGGAAGGCCGCCGGTTGCCCCGTTGACCAAGAAGTTGCGCCAGGGTGCGTGGAAACTCAGCCGTCTCCAGTGTGTCGAGCGGGACGGGCAGGGCCACCGACCAATTGGGATACTTGCCGGGCGCGGAGGGCATGTTGGGTCGTTCGGCCGTGACGCAGGCCGTTTCAAGATCGGCCATGAGAATCATAGAGGGCGCCTCGGCCAATTGCTCATAGGTTTGGAGGATAGCAATCGCCACGTCCGCTTCTTCCTTGACCTCGCTGGCATTCAATACCTTGCTTCTGAACTTCTCGTGTCCCGACCGATCCGGTTCCACGCCGACTCGTTCCTGCATGCGGAGATCCGCCCCGGTCCACACTCCGACGAGCGTGGGCAGGTCATGAGTGGTGACCGCCGCCAATGCCTTTTCCGGATATTCGGAGGGCGGCTGGTCTTCGAACCACAGCAATCGATAGGACAGCACGTTACGGTCGGCTAATCGCTCGCGAACGCCGGATTCCACCGTGCCTAAATCTTCTCCCACGACAACGGCCCCGGCGCGATGACTTTCCAGCGCGATGATCGATAGCAAGTCATCGACGGGATACCGCACGTAGGCCCCGTCTTTCGGCGTCCCTCCTCTAGGAACCCACCATAGCCGGAACAGGCCCATGACGTGATCAATGCGGAGCCCTCCCGCATGGCGCAACACGGCGCGAATTGTTTGGATGAACGGCTCGTAGGCCGTTTCTCGAAGGTGATGGGGAATAAAAGGCGGGAGCCCCCAATCTTGACCTTCCGCGTTATGGAGGTCAGGCGGCGCGCCGACGCTCATGTCGCCTGCAATGAGATCCTGCCATATCCATGCGTCCGCCCCGTCAGGCGAAAATCCTACCGGCAAGTCTTGCATGAGCGGCACCGGCTGTGCCGCGCGAGCCAATTGCCGGTTCATCAACCACTGCAGCCATTCATGAAACCCGACCCGGTCCGATTCCGATTCGGCGTATTGCTGCACGGCCGGTGAGTCGGGCCGGCGATACTGTGAAGGCCACCGTCGCCAGTCCGCGCCATGGTGTTCGGCCAGCGCGCAAAACGTGGCAAACTCCCGGAGCGTCTTGCCTCCCTCTGTCCGAAACCGCTCGAATTCCGGATCACCATGAAAAGAAGGCCACAGAAGCTGCAATGCTTGCCGCTTCAGCCGGAACACCTGATCGCGATCAATCAGTCTGTCGTCATTCAGGGCGCGCCCGCGGGCGGCAAGTTCCTGCAACCGGTGTCCGAGCTGAGCGGCTCCGGGGATGTCTTCAATCCGTAGGTAGAGCGGATTCAAGTACCGGCGGCTTGAAGGGGAATAGGGGCTCGGCTCCTGCGGCAGAACCGGTGCGGTGGCGTGCAAGGGATTGATCAAGACGAGCCCGGCTCCTTGACTCTGAGCCCATTCGGTAAGGCGTCGGAGATCGGCTAAGTCACCCATGCCCCAGCTTTGTCGGCTACGAGCCGCGTACAATTGCGCACTCCATCCCCACACGCGTAAAGATGAGGGTAAATGACACTGCTTCGGGCTGATGATCACGCGAACCGGGCGGGAGGAGCCAATCCGCGGTATCAATTGGTGGTAGCCGATCGGGAGATCTGACGGAAGCCGGCCTGTTAACCGAAGGACCGAACCCTCTTCCAGTATCAGTTCAGCCGGACCCGGAAGCGGTTTCGGTTCATTTTGCCCAATGACAAGAACAGGTTCATCAAATAAGGAACCCGCCTGCGCGGGGGGCCTTCCCATGGCGGTGCGGATCGACTCGATGGTCTGTTCGGACACGCGTTGAACCTCGCCGGCCGCGTCCTCATACGTCGCATCGATTCCCCAAGGATTGGATGTCGTCATCGGGATTTGCCGCTTAAAAAGTGCGTGGAAAAGCCGCCGTGAACGGGCAGTACCCTATCTCGATTTACGCCAATGAATAACTAGGAAAGTCCCCGGCTCCGGCGCATCCTACAAACGTTAGCATTTTTTCGCATGTCCTCTTGACTCGACGGTCTTGAAGAATTAGCTGCTCGCCAAGGTCAGCGAAGAGGCTGCAATACATTTCTACAGAAGGGAGGGCTGCCATGAATGTTCTGCGAGCCATGATTGACCAGGATTCATTCCGTGAATTGGAGAATATGTCGCAGCGTCTTAACAAGGTTCTCGGCGGGCGCAACATGCCCGGTGGGAGCCGAGAGGAATCAATGGCAGTGGCCGATTGGATTCCGATCGTCGATGTGGTGGAAACGGACGCAGAGTTCCAATTGCTTGTGGAACTTCCCGGCGTCGAGAAAGAAGACGTGAAGTTGTCGGTTGAAGCAGGAGTGCTGACGATAACCGGTCAACGAGGCCAGGATAAGGACGAGAAGCGGCGGTATCACCGCGTCGAGCGGTCATATGGACGATTTGCTCGAAGCTTTTCTCTTCCGGACGCGGTCGATGAACAAAAAGTTGGGGCGGAGTTCCGAAACGGTATTCTGATCATTCATCTTCTTAAATCTGAAAAAGCAAAACCAAGATCCATTGAAGTGAAAATCAGCTAGGGCTTCTCCCAGATCCGTTCAGGTGTCGATTAGCAAGCGACGGGAACGATTCTTGTTCGACGCAGATGATTCCGGGGGTGGACCCGATATGGCAAGGGAGCCGGTATGGACCAGGCACACGATCACTATGTCGTATTAGGGGTGCCGCATACGGAAAGCTTTGAAGGCATCCAGAAGGCCTACCGCCGGTTGGTCAAGGAATGCCATCCGGACCATGCCGGCGGACAAGGCGCTGAACGGTTTCAAACGGTCCATGAAGCCTACGAAGTCTTGTCCGATGCCCGACGCAGAAAACAATATGACGAAACGCTGTTGGCGCGTAAGCGACCGATCCATACCGATGCCGAACCGCTTCTTTCGCCGAGGCGGCCTTTGCGGCGACCGGAACCGTTCAGCACCCAAGGGCTACGGGCTGATGGAAATACAAATGCCCAGGACATTTTGTTGAAGCTGATCCGTTACGAGGTTTCCGAGTTTGCTCGTGTCGCGGAATATCTGCTTTCCCCTATAGGTCTGTCGACAGAACTGACCGACGATGAGGAAGCATTTGTCCGTCTGTATCTCGAGCAATTGGTGGAAAAGTATGGATTGTAATCGTCTTTCCCGGCTCTTGACTTTACAAAATCGTGGATTAACTGGGACGTACATTGACCGGCTGGACTAGATGGACGGATGGAGGGCTCACTGTCTGGAATAGCGGTCGTTCCGCATGTCCCGCAGGCCCTCCCTTCCATACTCTAAGCTCCAGCTTTTTCCATAACCATTAAACGTTCACCTATGGTGAAGGAGGGGTAATCGTATGATGATCCTGAATGAATTGCCGGTCCCGTTTCGAAATGGGTCTCTCGACTCCCAAATTGATCGTGTTCTCAGCGACGCGATTCAATCGGTGAACCAATGGTCGAAGCGGTGGAATCCGGCCTGCAATGTGTACGAAAACGACGAAGGCTTCACGGTTCAGATGGCGCTTCCAGGATGGGACGCCAAGGAGCTTGATGTGCAGGTGGAAAATCAGATGTTGTGTGTGCAGGGCGGGCGGAGCAGTGACGAATCGGAACAAAGAACCTGGTATGAGCGGGGCATCGGGACCGGCCCTTTTTCATCTTCATTCCGATTGCCCGACTACGCGGACCAGGAGAAGGTGAGGGCCTCGTTTAATCAGGGATTGTTGACCATCACATTCCCTAAACGCGAAGAAGCCAAGGCCCGCCACATTCAAATTGACGGGTAAGGATATGTGATTGTATGCCCATGCACGCCGGCGTTCCGAGAGTGATGGGCGCCGGCGCGGGCTGGTGAAGAGACGATCATTAGCGCTGTGAGCCATAACGGATACGGAAAGGAGAGACCAGTTATGGAAGCTGGCTGGCATACGTTGACAAGACATATCAGAACAGTGTTTCACCAACTCAAGAAGCGGCGGTGGCCGGCTTTATTTCGGCTTGGTCATACCAGCATTGCAGGAGGTATGGCGCGTTGATGAAACGTTTATAGGACCACGATGAGGAAAGGGGGTGAACACGATGATGGATCTTAGTTCAGTCGTTGACGCGGCTTTGACGTTCGGAGGGATGATGGCGGTTCTTTTTATGGGGATTTTCACCTTGCGGAGTGAATCCACCACCGCGTTCGTCGCCCCGGATTCACGTGCAGAAGCTGCAACCGGTGAATACCCGCGTGTATGGCACAAGGCGGCATGATTCCCCATGGTCATGGAGGGGGCCTCGGTAGGAGAGACCCCCTCTCCTCGATAAGTGACGCGAATCTGGCGGCCGCGCCTCACCCTTGACGATACGTCCGCTGCTTTTTCTCTGTGTATTCCACTCGACGCGATCGAGCATCACAAACCCCGCTTGATCCCGAAGTGTGTCCGCCATGTCTCGAGTAATGTCTGCAAACCCTGGATGGTGGTCGCGATGCTCTCAAGTTGCACATCGGTTAACGGTTGTTTTTGCTGAAGATAACGCTCCACATCGGAGCTTACCTTCATGAAGTCAGCGACCATCCGGTTTGTCCGAACCGGGGCCCTGTCGAGCCTCTGAATGGGCTTTTGACTTGAGCTGGGTCCTCGTCTTGTCTTGTCGCGAGACATGCTCATAGATACTCTACGTTACCCCAGCTTACTGGAAGGTATATCGGACGCCGAACAGCATGGTGAGCGCGGAAAGATCGCCGACATTGGTATGGTTCCGGTTCCACGCGACTTCCGTATTGAACATCAGTCCCTTTGGTAGACTGGGAAACCAGTTATTCATGGCGTAGTCGATGCCGCCGGCGGTTCTCCACGCGAACGAATCGCTGACGTTGTTGCTGTTGATATTAACACCGATGCCGGTGGAGAGATAAGGGATCACCGGGCCGAAGTGGCCGGGGCGATATTCCAAGAGCACTGGAAGCAACGTCACGGTGTCTACGGAACCAGAACCTCGGTCGAATCCATGATTCGACCATTCGAGCATGCCCCCCAGCCTGAACCACCGATTCATCCCGTACAGACCTTGGAAATTCAGCGCCGGTCCCGCTGTATCGAGGACGCTCCGTTGCGTGATGAAACTTGGGCCGATGCGGAAACCCGTAGTCCACCTACCAGGCTCCGCCATGCCGTCGTTGCTCCATTCGGCCGCAGAACCGCCGCCGGCAGCAAGTAGAAACAGAAGAGAGCTGAAAATGAACATCCATGTTGCGTGTCTCATGATCGATGCATTCATGACAGGGTTCCTCGCAGTTGGTTAAACCATGGAAGAGCAGCGCCGGACCGTCATGCGGTCTCGTACTCTTCGAATCGTATTCAAGACTAGGAAGAATGATAGTGCAAGGGCCTTGATCAAAATGTTCAGCGTGAGCAGTATGGATGAATGAGCAAAGGAATGTCGGTGCGGGCGCTGATTCTCGTATAGAGGTGTGTCCATGGAAGAGCCATACAGTTTGACGGGTATGCCTCCACACGATGAACTGGATGCCACGATGATCGGGTGTCCGGCCTGCGCGGGAGTCTTGGCCATCGGGAAAGATCAAGGATCCTTGCGTCCGCATCTGATGTGCAGCGTGGGGCATAGATTTTCCTTCGACTCGCTGCTGGAGGCCAAAGAAGAGGAATTGGAGAAGGCCATGTGGTCGGTCGTCGCACTGTTCGCGCACCTCGACATGGTCATCCAGAAATTATTGGAGCAGCCGGGCCAGGACAACGATAAGGTCCATGAGGCGCTTCAGAAACGAGCGGCACAGGGACGGCGGCAGGCGGCGCAATTGCGGGCCATGGTGGAAGAGACGGAACGGCCGAATCTCTCCTTCCCGATCGGCTGAGGCTCTATGTCCGGCAATGGATCATCTCAAGTTAATGGGGAACGGATTGCCAGGGATGTCATCGTGATCGGGGCGTCCATGGGCGGGGTGGCGGCGTTGAAATGGCTCTGCTCTGAGCTGCCGCCTGATTTTCCAGGCCTGATCGGAGTGGTCCTTCATCGGAGTCCGATGTATGACATCGACACGCAGGCCATTTATGAGAAAGCCGGCAGAATTCGTGTGTGCGAGCCGGCGCATGAAGAGCCGTTACGGCAGGGAACCGTCTACTTCGCCCCGCGGGATCGCCATATGCTGTTTCATCGCGACCTCATTGAGCTGAGCCACGGTCCCAAGGAGCATTTTACCCGCCCGGCGATCGACCCCTTGTTCGTCTCCGCCGCATCCTCCTTCGGCATGAGGGTCGTGGGCCTGCTCTTGACCGGCGGAGGGGCGGACGGTGTGCGCGGTCTGGTGTGCGTGAAGTTCCACCGCGGCCTGTCGGTGATTCAGGATCCAACGGAAGCGATCAATCCCTCCATGCCGGTGCGCGCGTTACGCGACGATCATGTCGATATGGTCACGACCCTGAGCGAGATTCCCACTCTTCTCCAGGATCTTGCTTCGGGACGATCCATCGCGTGCGGGTAATGATGCCAGCGCGGCTATGTCGTCGGGCTTCCAGGCCGCGTGCCGTGCCAGTATGGGGCCGGCGAAACCCGGCCTGTCTTATGTAGTGGTGACCCAGGCGGGCTAGGAGCCGGAGCGGGCGACCTCTAGCGGTTGAAAGGCAGGGAAATGTGAACCCTCACACCTTTGCCGGACTGGCTATGAACTTCGAAGGCGCCGTTCAGTAATCGAACGCGTTCCTGCATGCTGATCAGGCCAAGGCCCCTGGGCGACTCGGCATGCTTGGGATCGAATCCTTTGCCATCGTCGGCGATGCTCATCCGAATCATATTGCCGTCCTTTTCAAGATTGACCGTTATCTTCGAGGCACGGGCATACTTCACCACGTTATGAAGAGCCTCCTGCAACGTGCGGAAGAGGCAGGTCGTAGTCGTTTGCGGAAGGTGCCCCGGAACATCGCGGCAGGTGAAGGAGACCGGCAACTGCGTCACGGCGGTGAAGTCCTCGATGTAGTTGCGCGCGGCCTCTTCGATGCCGGTCGTTTCCCACATGGCCGGGTGCATGCCGTAGGCGACATGGCGGATGGTATCCAACACCTGCTTGAGATGCGTGCCGAGCGTACGGAGCTTGTCCGAGACCGGCTTGGTCGAGAGTTGTTCGATCGCGTTGGTCGTGATGATCGACAAAGCGAGCTGTTGGCAGCAATCGTCGTGCAATTCCCGCGCAATGACCCGCCGTTCCTCATCCCGCACGTTTAAGATTTTGGCGTTCATCTCTTGCAGCTTCTCTCGGCTGGTGCGCAACTCTGCTTCCTGGCGCTCGAGGCGATGTTCGGCCTGCTTCCGGAGTGTGATATCGACGACGGCGGCGCGCAGATGCTCCAGCGGAGCCTCGCCGCTTCTGACAGGACGGCCTTCGATCAGGACGGTCTTCGCCGCGCTCTCCTGCTCATCGGGGTCGTTCGACGAATCGGGCGAAATCCTGACCTCGCAGCTAAAGCTCTCCTGGTGGTCGAGGACCTGCCGGCAGAAATCGGTAAAGACTCGCCGGTCCCTGGGCGGGACAAACAATTGGAATCGCTTTCCTGTAACTTGATTCGTGGACCGAGCCAGCATCGCGGATCCGGCCGGATTGACTTCCTCGATGACGCCTTGCCGACTGAAGGTGAAATAGCCGACCGGGATCGACTCATAGAGTTCGGCGTATCGGTCCCGGCTCTCTTGCAGGTCCAGTTGCGCCCGGCGCATCTCCTCGCATTGCATCTCGAGTTCGATCTGGTACACCTGCAATTCGTGCACGAGCGT
This sequence comes from Nitrospira sp. Nam80, assembly GCF_965152575.1. Classification (NCBI taxonomy): domain Bacteria; kingdom Pseudomonadati; phylum Nitrospirota; class Nitrospiria; order Nitrospirales; family Nitrospiraceae; genus Nitrospira; species Nitrospira sp. Nam80. The sequence continues at coordinate 2,766,488 of NZ_OZ224216.1, read as the reverse complement.
CATGGCGTCCTGTTTCATCCGATCAGGCCGGACGGACTCACAGGCCTTTTTCAGATAATCTTCCGCTTTGCGGCGCAGCGCTTCGACGTTCGTCCGTGGAGAATTCATCAATCACCTTGGTTCTTGGTGGCACCTCCGACCGGCTGTTCGCCGGCTTCGAAACCGATTGACCATTCCGCCCAACCGGGAATCGGATGTTGCCGTGAAATGCTGGTCCATCGAATGACTTTGGAAGAGCCGTCCTTACAGGTCAAGCGCAAGTCCCAGTTGCGGTAATCCTTTCCCAGGCCCGTCCGTATCTCGTCACGATAGGCGTCGTCGGGATACAGTTTCTTCAGCCAATCGGATTTGCCGATGATGTCGGCCGCCTGGTAGCCGGTGACCCGTTCGCATTCGTGATTCCAGGCGGCGAGCCGGCCCTCCTTATCCAGGGCGGCTATCATGACCGGCATGTGCGCGAATAGCGCGCGGAGCCGTGATTCGCTGTCCGTGAACGACTGTTCCAGCTTCTTCATTTCGGTGATGTTCGTAAAGGTCAAGACCGCGCCGTCGATCACGTTCTCGATCGTGCGATAGGGAATAATCCGCAGGAGGAACCACTCGCCGGATTTAGCCTCCACGTGGCGCTCGACCTGGATGAGGTTGTCGAGCACTTCTCTGACATCGTGCACGAGATCCTCGTGTTTGAGATTCGTCGCGATGTCGCTGAAGGGACGCCCCACGTCCGTGGCGATCAGATTGATGACGCGGGCGGCCTGCGGCGTAAAGCGCTTGATGTTCAAGTCGTTGTCCAAGAAGATCGTCGCGATATCCGTGCTGTTGAAGAGATTCTTCATGTCGCTGTTCGTCTGCGAGATGTCTTCGATCTTTTGCTGGAGCTCGGAATTGACCGTGACGAGTTCTTCGTTAAGCGACTGCAACTCCTCCTTCGACGTCGTCAGCTCTTCATTCGTGCTCTGCAACTCCTCATTGGTCGATTGCAGCTCCTCGTTGGCGCTTTTGAATTCCTCCTGCGACGTCTCCATCTGCTCCACGCTCATTTGCAGCTGGTGCTTCAAATGCCTGATTTCCTGCTCGAGTTGCTTGATCGCCTTGATGGGCTTGATGTGGGAGCTCTGCCCAGAGGACCCGGCATGCCCTCCTTTGAGTTCGTCGATCTCCTGGAAGGCGACGAGCGCCATGCCGCGCATATCCGCGACGCCGGTCAACGGCCGGACCGACACATTAACGATATGATGGGCGCCGTTGCCCTGGACCCGGAGACCGGCGGTTTGCATTTCGCGTCGTTGCAGGAACGAGCGGCGGACCAATGAGGCAATTTCCAGACGCAACCCTTCGCGGGCCATGGAGAAGATGTTCATGGCGGCTTCTCCGGCCGCCGGCTCCAGATACCGTCCGGTCTTCCCGTGGATGTAGAGGATGTCGCCGTTTTCATTGACCAGCACGGAAGGCGGGGCGAAGCGATCGACCAGAAGCTGGCGAAAGAGATCCGTAAATGTGACATCCATGGTCGATTTCACTTTGGTATCCTGCGGCTTGGCATCGTGCGGCACGATGGCGGTCGGAATGTCCACCATGGGGCGCGTAACGACCTCTCCTTGCTTTTTCTTAAAAATCTTACATTTGGCATCGACAGTCCCGAAGAGATCGGAGAAATTTCCGATCGTCTCAGAGGATCCGAGGAACAAGATGCCGCCGGTATTCAACGTGTAATGAAAGAGCGGCAGCACTTTCTTTTGCAGTTCGGCGGTGAAATAAATGAGGAGATTGCGGCAACAGAGCAGATCCAGCTTGGTGAAGGGAGGATCCATGATGACATTGTGAGGCGCGAAGACCACCATTTCCCGGATATTCTTATGGATGCGATAGATGCCGTCTTCCTTGACAAAGAACCGGCGAAGCCGGTCCGGCGACACATCTTGCACGATTGTGTTCGGGTAGACGGCCTGGCGCGCTTTCTCCACCGCGTCCTTGTCGATGTCGGTGGCGAAGACCTGAGCCTTGACCGCTCCCTCCAGCTTCCGCTCCTCCAGGGATTCCCGGATCAAAATGGCGATGGAGTAGGCTTCCTCGCCGGTCGAGCAGCCGGGTACCCAGACTCGTATCGAACTGCCCCTGGTTTTGGTTTTCATGAGGTCGGGCAGCGCTTTGTCCTTCAATGCCTCAAACGCATACCTGTCGCGGAAAAAATTGGTGACGCCGATCAGCAGGTCTTTGAAGAGCAGGTCAACCTCGGCCGGATTCTCTCGTAAATATTGAGCATATTTTCCGACATTGGTGATCTGATTCACGGTCATGCGCCGTTCAATGCGCCGATAGATCGTATTCTTTTTATAGAATGCAAAATCATGTCCCGTCCGTGAACGCAGTAACACCAAAATTTTCGCCAGCGATGCGCTGGCGGTGCTTTCTTGGACGAGCGGCTGCGGAGGCTGTTTGGCAATATGCTTCACATAGGTGATGAGTTTGTCCGGCAATTCGTCTGGGGGCGCGACATAATCCACCAGCCCGGTGCCGAAGGCGCTCTTCGGCATGCTGTCATATTTGGCCGAGCGGGATTCTTGAACCATGACCAGGCCGAGGTGCTCTTTTACCGATTTGATGCCCAGCGTTCCGTCTGTCCCCATGCCCGATAGGATCACCGCCACCGCCTTTTCGCCTTGGTCTTCCGCCAGGTGTCGGAAAAAGAAATCGATCGGGGTCCGCCAGCCTCGCGCTGCCGTCGGCTCGTGGAGATACAGCGTGCTGTGCAGAAGAGACATGTCTTTATTTGGAGGAATGATATAGATCGAATTGGCGCGGACCTTCAGGCCATCTTCCGCCTGGCGCACCGTCATCTTGGTACTGCGCTGGATCAATTCGGGCATGATGCCCTTGTGGCTGGGATCGAGATGAGGAATCAGGACAAATGCGAGGCCGCTGTCCGAAGGCATGTGAGCAAAAAATTGCTCAAAGGCTTCCAGCGAGCCGGCCGAGCCTCCCATGCCGACGATATACGGCAGGCGCGCTTTGGCCGGAGTTTTTGCCGCGGCCCGCCTCGTGAAGGTGGACGACTTTCGACGCCGTGGGGCCGGCGGGACGGTGGTTTTCTTTGGAGGCATGAAGAGCGTCCCTCTTTGATCACACCACCCGAAAAACCCATAGACGGGACGGCGGGCGCGGTGACGGAGGCTGGGATTGTAGAGCGGCGTCCGCGCTATAGCAAGTCGGAACATCGGCGACACGATGGGGAGCTTTCGTGGTGTCGGATGAGCCTTCAACATTCGATTACCTGGCCCTCGACGAGTCGGTTCACGGTTGGCGCGATGGACTTGACCGGCAGCACGGCGTCGACATGATCATACCGGATCGCATTCATCGCCATGTACGGCATGTCGGCATCATGTGGGTCCTGCACCAGGCACAGACCCCCCTTCTCCTTTATGGCCACCATTCCGTTAACCCCGTCGTCCCCGCACCCGCTCAAGAGCAGGCCAACGACACGAGTCTCGAATGATGTCGCCGCCGAACGGAACAGGGGGTCGATGGCAGGCCTGGTGCTATGCTCTTTCGGCCCGCGCCGGATGAGGATGCGAGGCGGTTTAAATTCCATGTGGTGATCCGGCGGCGCCAGGAAAATCGTGCCGCTTGTCATCCGCATATCTTGCTCCGGCTCGATCAGAGGCAGGGTCGATCTCTTGCCCAGTACCTGCAACAGTTCACTAGGCGTCGGGCCGCGATGCAAGACCACGGCGACCACTGCCTGGAGGTTCGGCTGCATTTGGCTGAAGATTCGGATCAGCACTTCGATCCCCCCGGCTGATGCGCCAATGACGACGACGTTGCGGGCGATGCCTTTGCTATTCAGCATGCCGGTACCTTTTTTCAGCCGCAGGGCATCCAAGTCGTGGCGCCAGTGCCGGCGTAGATTACTCCCAGGCATGGGTGCGCTCGATCATGCGCGTAAGCGTGGCTTTTTGTTGGCGTGCCTCGCGTATCCGCTGATGCAATCGGCGCTTGTGATTTGCCTTGCCTCCTTTGATCTCCTCGATCATGCGGGCGTACACCAGCATGATATGTTCGAGCAGTGCCGCCGACGCCCATAAGACCCGTTCCACTTCCTTTTCTTTGGCGATCAGCAGGCTTCGGGTGGAAAAATGATGGCCGACCTGGCAGCGGTAGTCGCGATGTCCATTATTCTCGCGCACCACTTTCAAGACGCCGATACAATCGGGACAGGATAATTCAGTAGGCGCCGACTTGGCTTGTCTTGATTTCGCCATAACGAGCCACGCGCGGCCGAGGGGCGGTCTATGCTATGTCCAAGCCTGGTCTCGGCATACGAGGATGAACCCTAGCAACTTGCCGGCCCCGGGTCGTCCGCCTAAAGCATACGCATTCGCAATGATTGTGCCGTCAAAATCGATACCTCAGTCCTTGCGCATAAACGCATAAACGCGCTTGCCCCAGAGGTGCACCGATCACTCACTGTTCTGAGTTGTCCTCTCCTAGACAGAATGCGCCTGTATACCTCTTGGAAGGTTGAAGATTGGCGAATGGTGGGACGATCAAGAATGCGGTCAGTCGGCCAAGCCGTGTTCCATGGAATAGCGGGCCAGCTCTACATTGCTTTTCAGGCCGAGCTTTCCGAGCACGCGGGCACGATAGGTACTGATTGTATTTGGGCTTACCTTGAGATGACTCGCAATCTCCTTCAGGGGCTGCCCTGTCGCCAATAGGCGCAGGATTTGAAATTCTCTGTCTGACAGCAATTCGTGGGGCGGCTTGTTAGCATCACACTGAACCGTTTCCACGAGACGTTCCGCCAACTGAGAGCTGATGTATCGACGCCCCGACAGAATCGTCTTGATTGCAGTCACCAGTTGATTCGGGCTGGTGGCTTTATTCAAATAGCCGCTCGCGCCGCACCGGAGCATCCGGATAGCATAGGTCGCTTCCGGGTGCATGCTGAACGGCAACACGGGGGTGGTCGGCCGTAAGCGGCGCAACTCCTGAAGGAGATCCGTGCCGGAAGTCCCCGGCATCGTAATGTCCATGATGAAGAGATCCCACGGCTTCTCCTGCGCGAGGAGAATCATTTCTGCGCCGGATTCCGCCTCGCCCACCTCCACCGACCCGAGATGTTCGTGCAATAGCTCGCGGATCCCGCGACGAAACACCGAATGATCGTCTCCGATGAGAACCCGTACCATGTCGTTTCAGAACTATGTCAGTGTGCTGTGGCTGACGGCTTCTTTCGTTTAAAACCTACGCCATCACATTCGGCTGTTCAAGCGTGCGCCTGTATTTTTTCATTGGGTGCCCTAGGGAGAACGCTATGGCGCGCAGAGCGCCACATAGGGCGGCTGCTCATGGCGCACAAAGGCGCACGTCGGTACATCCCTCTCTGTATGAGCGGCCAACTATTGTAAGTATTATTTACGCTCAGATTAATCGCCACTTAATAGCCGGTTGATACGCTGCCTACATAAGGAGCCAGGCAAATGCCGTCCATCGGGATCCGAGTGTATGTTGCTCATGATGGTGTATTCACTCGTCGCGCGGGTGACGCTGGCGGGGAAGTCTCACCTGGCCTAGTTGGCCCACCGCTAACATCCCCTCTCCAAAAGCTCCATAACGCATTCATTCTATTTCCGTCCGTCACCTTAATTCCCGCCCAGTCTATTCCAGCAACCTATTCACGCATCACTATGTAGTTTTATCGTGACAGAGCCATCGTCTGCGATTTCCTGCGCACGTCACTAAAAAGAGTCATATTTTTCCATCGCGCATGACAGCGCAGTCTTCCGCGTCAGTCTATGGATAGAACTGCGCGGACTCGATTTCGAGAAAGGGGGTGAAAGCCGGGTTGATGGCCTATTACATTGCCATCGCTCCATCTCTCTTGCCGGCGATTGCCGATCGACCGATGACGTATCGCCCGTATCCGCATGGAGCCTTTGGCCGGCCGGACCGCTACCATCAGCGGGTGAAACACGCGGTCCCGCAGGGGGTCCGTGTGGCGAGCCTCAAAGGTGGCCAAAAGGCGCATGAGGCGCGCTTTATCGTGCTGCTTATCGGCTGGTGGCTCATAGGCGGCAAGCAAGTTGTCGCTTCGCTTTACCCCGGGGCGCGCTGCAAGCCTCTCTCCGATCCGCACGCCCCAATAGATGGTATCGCGATCGCGCTAGAAGGGGGGCACCCCTGGTGTTCACAAAATCTGTGCATAACGATGTGGATATCGCCCGGTGACGCGCACGATGTTCGGCATCCATGCATGATTCGTCAACTTGCCTATTTCTTGAGCATAGATCGAGAGGCCGGCCGGAGCCCCCATATCTTGCGGCTTGACACGTTCATATTCTATAGCGTGAGCGGATCGGCTCGGGTTTTTTGGATCCAATACTACGTAATTAAACTATGGCCATCTGTTTCTTTACTTATGCACAGGGACCGCGACGTATGATGAAAGGTCGTTGCCCGCGGCTCTGCATATTCAGGGAGCCCCCTAGGCCGCCGCTTGTAGCGTCAACTACACCCCGGAATTGCGCACCATACTGGCCCGAATGGCGTCTCCCTTAACACAGCCACCTGTTGCGGAATCCCGTTAACGTCGTCCGCTACGTCGAGCGCCGCTCTCACAAGAACCTGCCAGTCGTATGCGGATTGGCCTAAGCATGCGTTAGCGGGCCTTATGGCTGATAGAGCAGTTCAGTTTCTCTTGTACATTCGCTTCACCGCGGGCTTCCACTTGTTGCAGTGCAGCCTCAACGATTTCTCCAAGGCTGCGCCCCCAGAAAAATGTTGGAGCCGAACCACCGGCGATGACAGTCCAATAGACGATAGGCTCACGGGCGCCTAGAGTTCGAATAGTAATCGTCGGATCGTAAACCGTCGTCAGCCAGGGCGGGCCTTCACTGTATCCTGCATATCGATAAGTTAAAGGATGCGCATTTTTTTCCGCAGTGGCTACAAAAACGCGCTGCGCGCCATAGCTTTTAGCGAGATTCCGCAGCACATCGCGTTCAATCCCAGAGGAAGTTATAGCTGCCAAATCAACCCGACAACTCATTGAACCGCATAAAGGAAATACACGCTATGTCATGGTACAAAGAAGGGCCGTTTTACAACAGACAGGGCGATGTGAGTCGATCACTGCGTAAGGGCTGGTATCCCAATATAACCGCTGCTTGTGATAGGCGAGCGAGGTTCATTAAAGGGAACTCGTACCACTGAACTGTACTGAACAACGAAGAAGGAGAGGACTTCAAATGCAGAAAGAAACTCCACCGCCATGTCCGAAATGTCGCGGCACGAGAGTGACAGCCGTCGAGTCATCGACGCAACCGGTCGCTGGACCGGTGCTGGCCGATACAAAAGTGACAGACTCACCTGCCTGGAGGTGTTGGGAATGCAACCATCAATGGGCTACTGCGCGATGAAGCCATAACCGCTTAGGTATCTACCGCCGGCCTGTATGCGGCATGTGGTGGAAGTAGCTATGAGCAGAATTCACGCTGAACGGGGAAAGAAGGACGTGGCGAGGGTTCATGTCGAAGGTCTCCATTCGGCCGGCTGAGGGGGGCAGTGGTTGTAGTCATGTGGCAGCCGCCTGGCGCGTCGATGAAATGCGCCGGGCGGCTGCTCCGCCTGATTCATTGTCCTTTCAACTTCACAATGATGCCTTCGTCGGCGCGCAACATGGTAGGAATCGGTCCGCTTTCGTGATCGAGATGTGTCGTGAGGAGGAGTCTACCTTCGCCGGCCCATGCGAGCTTCCGCGGCTCCGCCGCGATGTTCAGTGCCACCAAGACCTCTTCGCCGTTCGATCGCCGTATAAAAATCAGAATATCGTTACGGCTTCGAACGCAAGCGTAGTCGCCGGCCACGAGAGTCGGCTCCACCCGCCGCAGCATGATTAACCGGCGATACAGCCATAACAGCGATTGCTCATTTGTTTGAAATGCCGTCACGTTGCGTTCCGCGATGTCGGCTCCCATCGGAAGCCATGGCTCGCCTGAGCTGAATCCGCCCGCCTCGGAGCCATCCCACCGCATGGGACTCCGCTCCGGATCGCGATTAAGGCCGTAGCCGCCTACGAGCTTTTCGAATGGGTCCTGAACCTGATGCGGCGGGATGGGCACCGGTTCCATGCCGAGCTCATCGCCGGCAAAGAAAAATGGCGTGCCCTTTAGCGTCATAGTGAGCATGGCAAGGATGCGGGCCTGCGCCTGTCCGAGTTTCCCCGCAACTCTCGGCTTGTCATGTCCGCCGATGACCCAATTGGGCCAGGCAGTATCCGGGATGGCATTGAAGTATGCGTCGATATTGGCCTGGAGCGATAGCGCGTCCCACGGAGAATCAAGCAGCGTGAAGTTCAACGGCAGATGCAGGCGCGGCTTTTTCGACCCATAAAAGTGTCCGATTCGATCGGTCTTGCCCTGCACCTCACCCGCCAGGACCCGATCCTCGAACTCGTCAACCACGCTGCGAATGTCCTCAAGAAAGTTCATCGACTCCGGCCGGTCATCTGTGAAGATGCGTTTCAGCCGTTGAGGGGGCGGCGTGCGGGCGTCACTCTGGAGATTCGGTGGATCATCGCGGAGCAGCTTGTCTTCCACCAGCACGGCGCTAGCGTCCACGCGGAAACCGTCGACACCCCGCTGCAACCAGAAACGGAGCACTTCGGCCATCGCCAGGCGTACCTCCTTAGTCCGCCAGTTTAGGTCCGGTTGCTCGAGAAGAAAGGAGTGGTAATAGTATTGTTCTGTGTGCTTATCCCATTCCCATGCGCTGCCGCCGAAACGGCTCAGCCAATTGTTCGGTGGACCGCCATTTGGAGCCGGGTCAGCCCATACATACCAATCACGCTTGGCGTTCGTCCGCGACGAGCGGCTTTCGATGAACCAGGGGTGCTGGTCAGACGTATGGTTCGGGACAAAATCCAGTATAAGCCGCATGTCGCGCTCATGCAGCACAGCGACTAATCGATCGAAGTCCTCCAGAGTGCCAAAGAGCGGGTTGATGTTGTAAAAATCTTTGATGTCGTAACCCAGGTCCAACATGGGTGAGGGATGAATTGGCGTCAGCCACACGGCATCAACTCCCAGCCACACCAAATAATCTAACCGTCTGATGAGGCCGGGCAGATCGCCTCTTCCATCGCCGTTTGAATCTTGGAAAGAAATCGGCGTGACCTCATAGATGATGGCCCGCTGCCACCATTGGAGGGCCGACGAATCACGGCTGGTTCGGGAACAGGGCGCTTGTCTTCGCACCGGTGACTCCACAGCATCATTCTGCCCGATGCGGTACCGCATCGTACCTGGGAAAGTCCCCGGCCGGAAATCATTACGCGTCATCTTTACCGGACGACTTCGCGATGCCGGTCACCGAGGAGCGAGCCTGGCCGTGGAAGCAAGAGGGAAGCCGCTAAGTACTGGCATGTAGTTGCAAATTGACTCCGCTTCTAGGGACGCTCCGAGGCGATTCCTGTCCCGACCCGGTTTAAAAGGAAGGTACGCGTGTTGTGTCTCGGCCGACCCAGTTGTCGGATCCTCCTCTGCCGACGTGCATCTCCGGGTCAGCCGTGAGAGGGCTCGTCATTGAAGATGGCGGGCCCCCATTTTAGTTCTTTCCCTTTTTGCCCATTGAGGCATGCCGAAGGTGCGGAGCCGACAGCGCGTGTATTGTTCTGCTAAAAAACGGCAACATATTCATCGGGCCGTCTAGTTACACAAACGAATGCCGCACCGTTGGCCGTTTCTCATACCGTGCGTGGCGTTGGGGGCCCTGCTCTGGCTGCTCGGCGCCTGCACCAGTACTCCCAAGAGCAATCCCGCGGATAAAAAAGTCCTCAGCAGCACCGATGAACAAATCTTTCTCGGTGACACCATCGAAAAGAATTATGATCCCAATGTGATCATGAAACGCGGCGAGGCGTTCTTCGACAAGGAGGAATTCCCCGAGGCGATCGTCGAGTATCAACATTTTCTGGATCTGCACCGTTCGCACATGCTGGCCGCCTACGCGCAATTCCGATTGGCGGAGAGCCATTTGCGAATCGCCCGCTCAATCGACCGAGACCCGGATCCGATTCATAAGGCCATCGCCGCCTTTGAACGTCTTCGAAAAGAATTTCCCGGCAGCCGGTATGACGCGCAGGCGGTGCAACGCATCGAGGACTGTCATGATTGGTTGGCGCAGACCCATCTGTTCGTCGGACAATTTTATTATCGTCGCGACTCATTTCTGGCCGCCGCGCATCGGTTTGATCAGATCATGAAGGAGTATCCCGACAAATCGGTCGCCCCGGCCGCCCTGTATTATTTGGCGCTGAGCTATAAGGAAATGGGCGCGAACGACTGGGCGAGCGAAAAACTCATCATGCTGGCGGAAAAATACCCGCAGAGTGAGGCGGCACAAGACGGAAGGAAGTTGCTCGCGAAGATCCAGTCCACCAATCCGCCGCCGGTCGTGGCGCAATCCAAAGAGCTCCCGCCGCCGGCGCCGATGGTCGCGCACTCGCAAGCCGCGCCGCCCTCACCGGCCGGCGCGCCATTCCAGCCGGCATCGCCGCCGTCCGCGGTCGCGAAGTTCCCGGAGGCTTCGCCGGCCCCCGTGACGAACGCCAGTCTTCTGGCCGATACCCGGCCGCAACCGGTGTTCCGTACTCCGCTCAGCCGACCGCCGATCTTGTCCGATACTTCCGGGACCAAAGTGACGCAGCGCTTCGTCTCCTGCCGCCTCGGCGCTTGGTGCTGAGGCTGCGGATTCCCTGGAGAGGTACAGTGATACGCGTTTACACCGCAGTGAGGCAGCACCCGGAACAATGAGAATCTCGACCGCATCAAGAGATGGTTGGAGAACTACGTGCCGCGTCGCGCGATGGAGTCCTAATCAGGACACCTCGTCCGTCTCAAAGGCATGCTGTCCTCAATCTCATGTCGGCGAACCGGCCGCATCGGGCGATTGCCGAGCGGGTAGGTAGCTGCCCTCATGGTGAAAGAATGACCAGGACAAGGAATTGTCATAGTGGCGCCCCTCGGATGCTCGCGATCACGATACTAGGGTGAGTCGGTCTTGATCTTGCAGCCGCGCTAGTGGTTGTCGGCAAGTTCAATCTTCAACGTCCAAACCTTTCATGGAGGAACAATGAAAGTCTTACAGACGGTCTCGATTGTGTGTATGACCGCAGCAGTGATTATTTTCTCTGGCGTACCTTCCCGCGCACAACACTCCAGCGGCGGAACTTCTCCGAGTGTGACTGAAGGAAAGGCAGGGTCCAAAGGTACGCAGGGAATGACAGGCGGGTCGTCCGACTCTCAAAAGCGGTCCGGTGAGGCAAACCCGCCGGAGTCGAGCAAGGGAACCGGGTATGGCCTCGAATCGGGATCCCATTCGGAGAGAGATATGGAATCCGGCGGCCATATGGGGCCGAGTGGGACATCCGGGTCTGGTAGCAAAGGCTCCGGCTCCACTTCGGGTAGCGGCATGGGATCCGGGTCCGGGGGTAGCAGTAGCGGAAGGTAAGGATGACGCGGCTGATTGGACGGAGCAGAGGCAGGAGATGATTCATGCGTTTCCTGCCTCAAAGCCGACAAGAATGACATATCTACCATGTGGTCAATACACGACGAAGGAATCTTGATGCTGCATCGCCAACCGGTACGCAGCGTATAAAACAGGATTTCACTTTGGAGTGAGTAGGATTGTGGTTTTGTGCCGCATGGGAAGGCATTGATGGACTTCAAGTTTAGTTGCAGTGCAGTGTCATCGCCGGACGGATCGGTAGAATGGCGAGTGTGGGCCCCGAATGCCGGACGAGTCGATATCATCTTTCTCGATGGCGAATATCGGCGCATCCAACGCATGGCGCCGGAATCCCATAAGTATTTTCAATATAGAGAGGATAATGTCCCTGAGGGAAGGCGGTATGTCTATTCCCTCGACAATGGGCCGGATCGGCCGGATCCCGCGTCACGATGGCAGCCGGACGGAGTGAATCGGCCGTCGGCGGTGCTACGCGCGTCCGATTTCGTATGGACCGATCATGCGTGGTCAGGGGTGGCGCGGCAAGATCTGGTGTTCTATGAGATTCATGTGGGAACTTTTACCGACGAGGGGACATTTGAATCCATTATTCCTCGCCTCTCCTCTCTTCAAGATCTTGGTATCACTGCCATCGAACTCATGCCGGTCGCCCAATTCCCCGGTTGCCGCAACTGGGGCTATGACGGGGTCCATCCATTTGCTGTTCAGAACAGCTACGGCGGTCCTCATGGCCTTCAACGTCTGGTGAACGCTTGCCATGAGCAAGGGCTCTCCATCTTTCTGGACGTCGTCTACAATCACATTGGCCCCGAAGGGAGCTGCCTGTCGGAATTCGGCTCATACTTTACGGACCGCTATCGGACTCCGTGGGGGCACGCGATGAATTTTGATGGACCCGGCAGCGATGCGGTTCGCGGCTTTGTTTTGGACTCCGTCCGCATGTGGATCAAGGACTATCATATGGACGGTCTCAGGCTCGATGCCGTCCATGCGATTTATGATGGCGGCGTACGCCACATCCTCCGGGATATCAAAGAGGCGGCCGAGCTGTCTGCGGGAAACCGGACATTCCCGGTTCATATTGTAGCGGAGAGCGATCTTAACGACGTTCGTATTCTTTTGCCCGTGGAGCGAGGCGGGTATGGCTTGGATGCGCAATGGAGCGACGATTATCACCATGCGGTCCATGCCCTGTTGACCAAGGAACGGCAGGGATACTATGCCGACTACGGACAACCGGAACACGTGTGTAAAGCCGTTGAGCGTACCTTTGTCCTGGACGGTTGCTACAGCGGGCACCGTGATCGCCGTCACGGCGGGCCTGATCAAGGGTTGCCGGGGGATCGATTTGTCGTCTGCATACAGAATCACGATCAGGTCGGCAATCGCGCGCTGGGAGAACGACTGGGAACATTGCTCGCGTTGCCGGCTCAGCGCCTGGCTGCAGTGCTATTGTTGATGGCCCCTCATTTGCCGCTCTTATTCATGGGGGAGGAATATGGCGAGGAGCATCCCTTCCAATATTTCTGTTCATTCGAAGAAGCGGAGTTGATCGAAAACGTGCGTCGCGGCCGGAAACAGGAATTTGAAGCCTTCCATGCAGAAGGAGCAATAGCGCCCGACCCGCAATCGGAATTCACCTTTGCACAATCCCGATTAACCTGGGCATGGGTCCAGCCGCATAAAGAGGGACTCAGGTGTTTGTATCATGACCTATTGGATGCTAGACGATCGTGGCCGGCCCTTCGCAATTTTGCTGAGCGAGCGGCAAAGATCCATCGCGGCCTAGACGGTCATGCGGTGCTTGAAATCATACGCGGGGGAGTAGAACCTGAGACAAGCAGAACCGTGCAGCTATTTAGTAACTTGACGGCAGAGACGGTGGCATTGCCGGCGGTGGAAAATGACACTACTGTGCTCTTCAGCTCCGAATCCAGGCGATATGATGGCCGGCGCACTCCCTCGAATGATGCGACGAACTTGTTGCCGTTTGAATGCTTGGTCTACGGCCCGGAGAACTGGAAACACTACCTCCAATTCCAATTGGCTGATAGCACAAATAGACCGTAGAGATATGGCTGAATCCGGTACCTTGACCAGCGCTGAACTGTATGACCGGGTGAAAAGCCAGATCGAGCATGAAGATGAACTGATCAATATACGAGTCGTGTGGCAACTTCTGGCGCAATCCTTTTTCTTCAGTACCTATGCCACGCTGCTGAATGCGAAGGGAGTGGCGAAAAATTACTTGTTCGCCCAGCAACAGGAGTTTCTACTATGGGCAGTCCCGATTGCGGCGTTCCTGGCCGGCATCCTGGCGAGCATCAGTATTGTTGCGTCGCTCTATAATATCGAATATTTGCGGCAGCTCTACGAACATTACCCTAAACATCGGGACGAAGATGACCACAGCGCCAGGCTTTTTCCTGCCATTCAAGGATCCGATGTATCTCGCAAATGGGGCAGGGTCCCGCCTATCGGTCTACCTTTCCTCTTTATCCTGACGTGGCTCCTCATTTTGATTCGGTTGATCCTGACAGGGGCGGAATGAGTCCGGAGGGGGTGGAATCCGATTGGATTCGACCGGTGCCTGGCTGCCCGAAACCGGCAACGTATGTTGCCGCAGGCTTTCCTCAAACAAATCGCGATTGATCGCTTGAGCTGCGATCGCCCCTTGGCCGGCGGCGATGATCATCTGGCAGTTCGCCGGTGTGACGCAGCCCGCTGCGTAAAGGCCCGGCACGCTGGTTGTCAGATGGTCATCGACGAGGATTTGGCCTTCATCGTCCAGAGCGGCGCCGGCGGTTTGCGCCAGGTCGCTGTGATAGACATCCCCTCGTGTCGTGAATGCCGCCTCCATATTTATTGGATCACCCTGTTCAAATATAAAAGCCAGGAGCTGCCCAGCGTCATGTTTGACTGCGCAGATGCGGTCCTGACGTACTGTAATGCGATACCGCCGCACCCAGTTCTCATGGTTTGAATCCCAGCTCGGCTCCCGGCCGTTCGTGCAGATCATCACGCTGGGGGAGAAGTGCAGCATCGCCAGTGCGTAATCGGCCGCCTCGTTGTTCCGGCCAATGATGGCAATCCGCTTGCCTTGAACACGATAGGCGTCGCAGTCTTTGCAAAAAAATAAGCTTCGGCCGAGACAGTCCCGGACGCCGGGAATATCCGGGGGTAGATGAGTCAACCCGGTCGCAAGGAGGACTCGTTTGGCTCGATAGTGATGGTGGGCGCTGCGGAGGAGAAAGGTGTCCATTTCGCGGCTGAGCGACTGAATGTCATCTTCGAGAAGCGCGACTCCGTAGCGGGAAGCTTGCGCCATTCCTCTGGCGAGTAACTCGTTGCCGTCGATCCCGTCCGGAAAGCCGAGATAGTTCTGCACGTCGACTTCCCATTTGGCCATGGAACGGCCTGTGTGGACGAGCAATGTGTCGCGCCGGCTCCGGCCGAGATAAATCGCCGCGGACAGCCCCGCCAACCCACCGCCGATAATGATGACTTCCCGGTTGTTGATCTCCGTCGCGTCTTCCATCTACTCCTTGCGCGGGGGCTCTTGGCCGGGATCCGGCCTCTGATAACGGCCGCTTCGGATCTGCCGGACCATTTCGACCAAGGCTACCGCGTGGTGTGTCACTTCCATCTGAAATGCCTTGTCTCGGTTCAGTGAATTAACCTGACTCGGAAAGGAACCGGAGCGACGACCGAACCTCTTTCAAGAAGGAGACGGCGATTCCACTGTGGCGAATCACGCGGCGCGGGCGTCCCGGCGTCACCACATCGATCTGTGGCCGCCATGCTCACCTTCAATCGCTTCGCTTGTACGCTTCCTTATTGTCATACTGTCGCCCCTGCCGGGCCGTTCAGGCTGTCGTCGGAACCACCGAACGAAGGCCCGGTTGATGAGTTGCGTGATGAGGAACCCGGCGCCGATGGACGCCGTTCCACTGATGGCCGGACTTTTGCGGCGCACGCACATCCAGATAAGGAAGCCGGCAAGGCCCGACCATAGGAATCCGGGCGGCGGCCAATTCAGTCTCATTCGGCAGCCTCCGCCTAACCCGCGTCCTCGGCGGCTTCAATGCAGATTTCGCATTGGTCCAGCTCCGACATGCCATGTTCACTGCAGAAGTACTGGCGGCAACGACTACAAATCATGAACGTCATTCTGACTCGATCCTGTTCCTCGCACCTCGCGCAATGTTTCGCGCTTCGAGCCTTCGGCATCGCGATGTCCTCCAACATGTCTCTCACACGAAACAGTTTGACAACCCTCGGGATTCATTCCTCGCTGCACAGCCTTATTACCTCACAGCGGGGTCAACTTATGCAAATAGTGCGCGTGTCGTCCCGTGCGTTGGATATACACAGTCCTACAGGGGTCGTGAACTTGCTAATCGTTCCAGTTACCAAAACACTACAAATAATTGCAGATCACGCGACGGACGTAATTGCAGATCACGCGACGGACGTTCGCGCCGCGAAATGCTAGCCTCCCAGGCGTTGTGTGCGACGGATCGCGCAGGATCATCAACCGTGATGGGTAAGTGGTCACGTTGCCAAACATAGACCGCACGGCTCTCGTCCGGTAAAGATTCCGTTTTAGCTTCGGGATACAGGATGGTACTGGGCAGTTCACGACATCCGAGCGGCTCCCAGGCGATGTCCGCAATCGCATGATTCATCGCGAACACGGGGCGGATTCGCGCTGCAATGAAGAGAACTGCAGCGGCGCATTGCATAAGACAAGCTGTCGTCCGGAGACAAACATTCCGTCGCAGCGGTGTAGGCGGGACTTCGTTTCTACACGGCGATCGTGAGCCCGCATTCCGAACAGCCTCTATTCATGCTGTGATGGCGTGTAATGCACGTAATGAGGAAACGTTCCCCTGCCATTCGGTGCAGGTGAAACACCGGGTCCAGTGCTTGCACAGGGAGTGGCCCGCCGATTTATCACTTCAATTTTCACTATGGAGGTCACGTATGTCACGCAGGGGTTTCGTACAATGTTTGGCGGTGTCAGGAATCGCGTTGGCGACAATGATGAGCGGTGTCGCCCGATCTGATGCGCAGGTAATAGAGGAGCGGTCTCGCGACGTGGGACCTCCAACCAGCGATCGCATAATGCAGGAACGAGCCCTAGAACGGGAACGGGCCGGAAACCAGCCGATCGTCGAAGAACGTGTAGTGGAACGACGACGGGTTGGAGAGCTCTACGTAGCCGGCTTTGGGGGTTTCACCTGGGGGCACCAATTTGGTAGCGCGGACGGCACCGGAACCGCAAAGGGACAGGACTATGGGGGACAGGATCTGGCAAACTCTGCCGTCTACGGAGGTAAGATCGGATATTTTCATCCCGGCCGGCTCAATTGGCTCGGTTTGGAAGTGGAGGCGTTCAACACGACTCCTCATATTGAGCAGGGAGACGGGCTGCCCGGTACACACCTTCGCGTCACGACCCTTGCATTCAATGTGATTGCCCGCACGAAGCTCGGCTGCCGGCATCGCGATGATGTTCGCCGGGACGGAACAGTGGCTGACCGGGATGCGGACCGATGGTCTCCGTTGGACGAAAACCTGAGATGCCCACTGCAGCTTTACGCCGGAGCAGGTCCGGGCATTTTCTTTGCCGAGACATCCAATCAATTCGGGCGGAGCACCGACAACGGGCGTGTCGGCCTGAATGCCTTAGCTGGAGCGAAATATTTTATGAACAGGAATCTCGCTGTCTTCGCTGAATATAAATTCAACTATGCGCACTTCAACTTTGCAGAGGCGCAGGGCTCGACGGCTGGGCTCAGTGGAAACTACACGGCAAGCCACGTGATCGGCGGCTTGGCGCTTCACTTTTAGCCGTATGCCGAATAGGAAGCCAGGGGTTCTACGGGCGGTCGATGGAAAAGCGCCAGAATGCCCGGCAAAGGCGTGGGAATTGCAACCACTATTACGTACGACACGGGGGACGAATTGTCCGTCGTGATTTGATGAACCATACATGAACCGGAGGTGTAGCATGGAACGGAATAGTAGACAACTCGTAGGACGCATCGCGCTGGCCGCGATGCTGGCTGCGTATGCTCCCGCGTTGGCCGGCGCCGCGGACGGCACGGCGAAAGGGGAAACTTCAGATCAGAAAGGGCAACAGGGCGTCGGTCTGGGCTCCTCGGCCGGCGGTCTCAGTTCCGGCGGACAGTCGTCCAATGTCATCATGGGCGGGCCGGACATTATTGTCGGGAAGATCAGCAAGATCCAAGGCGATCAGTATTCTATCCAAGGGGATCGAGGTCAAGAAGTCAGTTTGCGGGTCACGAAGGACACCAACCTTGTGTGCGCACAGGGTCAAGGAACCAAATTCTCCACCGGCCGACAAGGGGCGGAGGAACAGCAGGAAATTCCGCCGACGCAATTCATGGAGCAGCAAGCCGGCAAAGGCGGCCGCGCTCCGTCGGAAAAGGAAATGATGCAACAGCTCCATGAATCCGGAACTCAAAAGGAAGTCGGCCAGCTATCCAAGGATCCCAGCCAGTTGAAGGACGTGGTGGGAACGACCGATCAGTCTGCGAAGGAAGATACGGCGAAGGGCTCCGGCTTTGTCGTCGGCGGCCAAGAAGGCTGCAATTTCAAGGTCGGAGACCAGGTCCGCATCGAAGCCTCGGACATGGGGACGGCCACGACCATCAAACAGATGGCGCAGGGTGAATCGGGCTCGGGAAGCGGTCGATAAATGTTTAAGAAAGGGCGGCCGCACGAGCCCCTGCCTCAAGCGGGGTGAGGCGGCCGCCCGTTAAGGATCTCTATGCTTCTCAAATGGGCAGCCATATTCTTCGTGATTGCGCTCATTGCGGCTGCGTTCGGGTTCACCGGGGTGGCGGAAGGAGCGGCGGACGTTGCGAAAGTGCTGTTCTACCTGTTCCTGGCGATCTGCGTGATCTTCCTCGTTGCGGGGGCGGTATTGGCGCAGCGAGTCAAATCATGGCTGGGTCGTTGAAGCGGTCATTCCTTTCGCCGGCGCCTCGAAGAGGCGAAAGAAGCCGTAGGCCGGCCGAACAATTTGCGCAGTTCGTCCTTGGCCCGTTCCAGTCGCGACTTCTGCGCGGCGCTAAGCCCCTTGCCGGCCCGGTTGATATGGAAATTGAGCATCGACATAGCCGATTGATAGGGAGTGCCCCTTCGGCGCTTGCTGCGCATGGCCGAGCTCTTCAGCGAGGCGGCGATCTCCTGCGGGCTCGACTTAGTAAACACACCCGGTTCGAGGTCAAGCGCATTGCTATGCTTCATGACCTCGGCAGACCATTTTCGGCTCTTCCGAGTCCTCCTGTTTGGTCGGCGCTCCGTTTTGGCCATTAGTTCTCCTCAAATCGATCCGGCCGGTTCCGCTCACCGCAGGAGCCGTTTTCCAGGCACCGCTGCCCTTCTCTATTGCGCCTGTTCCGGTTGCGCTTCCTTCCGGATGGCGGTGGCTCGCCCCTGCGGTGTGATGAGACCATTGATCACATCTCCGGGATGAAGATCAGTATCGCCCGTCGTCTGAGCGTCGATGACCAGGCTGATTTCCTTGCCGTTAGATTGGCGGACCACATGGCGACCGGCGTCGGATTCAACAATACGCCCTTGCACTGCTTTCATGCCGGCTGCCTGGCCCGGGTTGACGGTCGGATCTGATAGACCGGTATCTTGTCTGCTGTGCCCGCCGGTATCGCGGGAAGCGGAGCCGGTCGCCCCGGCTGAAGACTGCTGTTCGCCTTCGATGCGATAATTCGATCCCTGGCCTTGCTGTTTCAAATGCCTATCGCGAATGTCTTCCCGATGCGCCCGATCAGCCTCGGACGATTGCGCCCGCGGATCCCCGTGAGGCAAAATAGGCTCCTGCGCCGAAGCCGTGATAATTTGGACTGAACACCAGACGATGGCATAGCAGAGAAGTTGTACGTGAAAGTGTGACATCTTGATTTCCTCCTTGGCGCTCCGCCTTCCGCTCCAAGCCTTATTACTCCATATTGCGCCGGCTTATGCAAACAGCAGAGGCGTAAAGTCCTCTCATTCTTTCCTGCATTGAGCAGCTGCTCGTACCACCGATATATCACCCGCCGGCCACACCGCATATTGCTTGAAATTTGCTCACTCACATACGTCTCAAGCTTTCCGTATAGTCTGATGTTTCTTGGGGAAGTCTTATCGAACTTATTTAAAATAGCGCTCCAGAAGCTGGGATTCCAGGTCCAAGCGTTTCCGTTCCAAGGCATGCCGTTGAGCCCGGAGGTTCTCCAGAGCAGTCAGGAATTGCTGTTGTCGGTCCGTCCATTGAGCCCATAGATCAGCCCGTTGGGACGGGTGTGCCTGAGCTTGCTCAATCTGATGTACTGCGAAAAATAACCGCTCGCGCTGGACCAGCCACTGCTGTTGGTGGAGTTGCCATCCGGAGAGATCGAGCGCGCGCAACTCCTGGACGGTGGGGTCTGGCACCGGCGGCAGTTGCTGCAGTTCGGCAATACGTCCGTTGAGTTCCTCCACATTGTCTTCCAAGTCAAGGATGCCCCGGTGCAGCATGTTAAAGACTGGATCCACCGTGTGTCGCTCTTCCTGTATGACAGGCGCGCCGGCGCATCCCATCAACATGAGGATGACCAGGCACGCCAGCGCCTGCACGTCTCTGTTCACAGTACTCCTCCTTTTTATTGTGCCGGATTCTGCGATGACCCAGTGTACCTGATGGCCATCCCCTTGAGCGTCGTGAGACGAACTGAGTAGGGGACGGCTGCATACTGCCGATATCCCCATGAAGGTCCCCATGCGCCGTACGGATATCCCCAAGGCCCCGCATATCCATAAGGGCCTGGGCCATAGTAATACGGCGCATAAAATCCCCACGGACTGTAATACGGCTGATAGTCCCACCGTTGTTCCGAGCGTGTGTGAGAAGGGCCGAATACGACGGCGTCCGCCCCCAATTGGGCTGCTTTTTTAAGAAGGTGTTGCTGGAGTGTATTTACACTGGAAGAGGCTGTCTCGCTGAGCTCCGCGATCCGAATATGTTCCGCAGTCGGTTCGCGACTCAAAATCGCCACTTCATCGACAGAGCGGGGAGGAAATGTCTGGGACGTTAGGCGCAGCACGTTGACATTAGAGCATCCGATGCAAACGTAGCTCAAAAGCAATCCGGAGAAGAGAGATAAGATTTTGTGACTCGTCTCCACACTGACCTACAAGGTGTGATGTCAGTACCGTACCGTTTCTAGCAAAGCCGACCGCGCCCTCATCGGGGCTACAGCGATCTGTAGCCCCGCGGCACAGAGCAGTGGCTTCAAGCAGGCATACCGTGATGGCGGGCGTACTGCGTAACGGACTGCTCGACAAGTTCGGTGGGCGCCCGGAATAATCCGCCATCGCCGCTCGTCGACAAATCGCGCGAACATAATTCCGAGCCGGAGACACGAGGCGCTTATCGACGGCTGCTTTTCTTGTCCTTTTGACCCTCCGGGCCCGCGGGGCTCAGCGGCGTTTTCGGTTTCTTCGCCGCATCGGGGTCATCTTGGAACAGTTGCTGGCTGGCGTTCCAATCTTGCCGGTCGATGCGAAAGACCTTTCCGTCGGCGATGAGTTCTCCCGCTACAAGGACTTGGGTCAGCCCTTGTCGAGCCATGGGGCCTCGCACATGGATGTAGTCGCGCTTCTGCAACTCCACATTCGCCAATTGGTTCGCATCACCCAGGTCCGCCTTAATCGTGGCTCCCTCCACGGTCTTCAGTGTGACAATGAGGCGAGGAGAGTCTCCTTCTTGCAGCGACTTCTTTGCTTGGTCTTCCACTTCGCCGCTCACCTGCGTCCAATCCGGCCGCGCAACAGCTCGGGAATCGAGGGGCGAGCCCGTCATCTGTTGACGCGTCTCGACGGAATTACCATCCGGGGAATCTGAGGCAGGAGACTGGCTTGGAACAGAAATGACGGCGGCCATGAGTATCGGCATCGCAATAGAGTATTTCATAGGTTTCTCCCGGGTCAGATTGTGAAAGCATACATGGTATCGATGGATGCAAGAGTGGGACCGGGTGCCGGGCGACCGAGTCGCGCCTCCATGCGGCATTCTTCCATCATGGGCTATTTCACGCTGTGGAAGTGAGTGCGCCACGTCAGCAAGAATGTCCGCAGGCCCTCGACCGTGGTGGCGATGCTGTCATACTGCAAATCGGTTAACGGCCGTTTCTTCTGGAGATAATGCTCCACGCGTGCGCTCGTTTTCATGAACTCCACGATCATACGACCGGCTTGGAGCGCTTCGGCATCGAAACGCCGTTGTTGATTGAGGCGCTTGTCGTGCGAACCTTCGGCCCGTCGTGCACTGACGGTCCGTGTACCCTTCCGTGACCTGCTTTCCGGCATGATGGACCTTCTCTAGCCCGCATTATGTATGAATGAATTCTACTGCAATGCGTATACGCCGCTACAAACAAGCCTGGCCGTGAAGTCGGTGGCAAAAAACCTCTCCGCCGCGTTGTCGAACGCGGCGGGTCAAGCGACGCTTGGTATGGCGGGCGGGCTCGCCGCTCGGCGGCTCCAGCCAGCTCACCGTCCTGCTGGCGCGCACAAACGTGGCGCTCGTTATTCTTCGAGCCGTGAGCCTCGCCAGGCGACTGCGCAATTCGCAACGAACCGTCATGAATAATGCGGGCTAAGCAATCGCTCAGCAGTTCGATCCGGGTGCGCTTCGGGTATTCATCTAAAGAGGCGCGTGATTCCACCATGCGCCGTCACGCTGCCGTGCTTCGTTGGCGGCGCGCTTTCGAGAATTCTTCGACCATTGTTCGATTGAATGCCGGAATGTCGTCCGGTTTGCGGCTCGAAATCAGCCCTCGGTCGACGACCACTTCCTGATCCGTCCATTCCGCTCCGGCGTTTGTCAGGTCGGTCCGGATGGTCGGGTAGGACGTGATCCGGCGACCGCGGACGACGCCGGCATCGATTAGGGTCCAAGGGCCGTGACAAATGACGGCCACAGGTTTTTGTTCGTGGAAAAAGCCCTTGACGAAGGCCAGCGCCTGCCCGTTTCGCCTGAGCTTATCCGGGTTCATCACCCCGCCCGGCAGCAGTAACGCGTCATACTGGTCAGCCCGTGCCTGATCGAGCGGCTCCTCGACCGCGATCTCACTACCCCAGTCCGTATGGTTCCATCCTTTGACCTTGCCCTTGGCAGGCGAGACGATTCTCACCTGCGCACCCGCCTGCTCCAATGCTTTGCGCGGTTCGGTCAGCTCGACTTGTTCGAAGCCATCCGTCACCAGGATGGCCACCTTCATGTCCTGTAACGTCTGTGCCATTGTGTTGCTCCTTTTCATTTTACCCGCGCATGCTGTGTTTCTTGAAGTCACGTTGCCGTCGCTTTTGCCCTACTTGGGACGATCTCGCTCGTCCATTTGTTCTTGCACGCGGCCGCGGGCGCCGGTTCCGGTCGGCATTGGACGGTGCAGGTCGCTTCCGGTGGAAGGGGCGGGCGGCACACTTTATGTCATGACCTAAGCCCCTCGTAAGTTCCTGTCTGATGTCGATATGAACGGAGGGCCGGACTCGGCTGTGGTCTCGGGCCGGCCCGGCTCCGTCCATTCATCCACGTGGCTCACATCACGCCTGCTTCGCTCAACGCGGCCTCCTCCATCCACCGGCGAACGGCAGCGAGGTGTTCGTCTTCTTCCGTGAGCGCCTGGCGAAACTGCGCCGCCATGTCGTCCTGGCCCATCTCCTGCGCCAGCTTAATAAGCAACTGCCAACCATCGTTGTCGGCCAACTCAGCCACATGAATCGCATGGAGGCTTTGCGGGACCGTCGTACGCGGATCGCCGATGATTTGCATCAGGCCGATCGAGGCGACGCCGTTCGCATCGGCCATCGGCGTGACGCATGTGGGGTCGGCGCCCAGCTGGCGCAAGGCGTCCCATACGATGCCGATGTGCGCCGCTTCTGCGGAGCGGAAATGTTCCAACTGATCGATTGATAGAAAAGCGGCCTCATCGCCGCGGATCCGACATTTGCCTAGCAGGGCGTCGTACAGGCGTGTGCCGGTTCGTTCAAACGCCAGCCGGCCGCCGAGTTTGTCGATCAGCACTTCGGCATGGCGTCCCATCAACTTCTGCATGCCCGTCTTCACCGTGCCTTTCAACGTGCCGGGCGCCGGGATGGTGCCGATCGGATCCGCCTGCTCCAGATAGGACGCGCGGAAGTCTACGAGCGTCCGGCTATCGCCGGCCGAGCTGGGGGGGAACTCCTGCACGGCCTGCGCCATCTCGTCGGCGCCCTGTGGCGCCATATCAATGCCGCTTCGATTCATGCCTATGGAATCGGGACTCTTCATGCAACCTCCTTGTACCCTCGTTGAGATGTGAGTTCTCCACCGGGCGCCCAGTTCCAGCCGGCGGCGACGGTCTGTGTCGGGGAGCCGTCCCGGTTCATGTGGCGGCGATACTCAAGGGAACGCTCCGGCTCCTGATTCTTGTCCACGAACCGAGGCCCGTCGGCGCGCAAGTTCACCTCCTCGCGAAGAACCTGGCGCACGTATTCACGGTTGCTCTTGTATGCGATCGGTTCAGGAAGCGCGGCGGGAAGAATTTCCGCCGGGTCTCGCCGTTCCGTATCTTTGAAGACCTCCATCGCGTACTGGAGCTGGCCCAATTCATAATCAAGGAACCGTTCCCAGATCGCCCTGACATGGGGATGGCTCTCTTGAGACAGGCAGCTATAGTAGTTGTAGACCTCATTCGCCTCGTGCAGGAGCCATTTTTCACACCACGGTTCGGTGGGATCGATGATCGATTCGTACTGGGTCACATGCTGTTCCTCGATTGACGCGATTTCCGCATAGAGCGCCCGCGCCAACGGGTCGGCGAACCACGGCCCGTAGTGCATGTAATAGTCGTGAGTCTGATGTTCGCCCGCCATGATGGTATAGGCATGCAGTTTCGTAAGGGGGTGCGCCGCGCGCTTATCGTAGTGATTCCGCAGATCATCCATCGGATCGCGGTGCTCCTCCACCGTCGGTCTCCCGGGGACAATGTCGGTATAGCCTTGAGTAATGGTATTGGCGTCGATGCCCTGCAGGCGATCGAGCAAAGCCGAGTAACGATAGAGATGATCGAAATCTTCGAGCAAGCCGTACCGCAGAACCTGTGCGATATAGGGATCAGGCTCAACCCGCGCCAGTGACGCGGTCACTTCGATCGCGACTTGCTCGTAGCCGATTGTCGTTTCCAGCGGAGATTGGTCGGCCGGATTCAACCAATTTACGACTGTCTGCTGGTGTTGCTCAATCCGCCGGACCTTGGCGAGCGGGACTTGTAATGCCTTATTCATTCGCGCGCATGAGTGGCTGAAGCGCACGGCTTCGGACTCGATCCCGTTCATCAGAATAATGCGCACCCTCGTGAAGGCGTCCACGTTGAGCTTGCTGATCGGTTCTTGAACCAGATCTTTCCACGTGAACCGCTGTTGATCGATGGGAAGGCCCTTATCGTGAAGCAGGTTTAACGCCATTGTTCTCTCCTTCTGTTGTTTTCTCGTCACTCAGCCCTGAATTGAATGTTTACGGTGTCAGCACGATCTTGATGCAGCCGTCCTGTTTGTGTTTGAAGATCTCATAGCCTCTGGGCGCATCGTCTAACGGAAGACGATGCGTGATGATGAACGATGGATCGATCTCGTGTTTTTGGATGCGATCCAACAACGGCTTCATATACTTCTGCATGTGAGTTTGCCCCATCTTCAGCGTCAGGCCCTTGTTGAACGCCGCGCCGAACGGCACCTTGTCGAGAAAACCGCCGTACACGCCGGGGATCGAGACGGTTCCTCCTTTGCGGCAGGCGTGAATCGCCTGGCGAAGCGCGTGAGGCCGGTCAGTGCCGAGGAAGATGCTGGCCTTCGCCTTGTCCAACACGGCATCGAAGCTGCCCCCTGCGTGGGCCTCCGTTCCGACCGCGTCGATGCATCGATCGGGGCCGCGCCCGCCGGTCATTTCCATGAGTTTGTCGAAAATATCCTGATCGTCAAAATTCAGAATATCCGCCTTGCCATGTTCCCGCGCCATGCGCAGGCGCTCGGGCACGCGGTCGATGGCAATGACCCGTTCCGCGCCGAGCAGATACGCGCTCTTGATCGCGAACTGGCCGACCGGGCCGCAGCCCCACACCGCGACCGTATCGCCGGCTTCGATGTCACAGTTTTCCGCCGCCATGTATCCGGTCGGAAAAATATCGGAGAGAAACAGGACCTGCTCGTCCGGCAGCCCGTCGGGGATTTTGAGGGCTCCGACATCGGCAAAGGGTACCCGCAGATATTCCGCCTGTCCTCCCGCATATCCTCCGGTCATGTGGGAATAGCCGAAGAGGCCGGCCGGCGAAGTCCCGAAGAGTTTCTCTGCCATCCAGGCGTTTGGATTGGTATTGTCGCAGAGTGACCATTGATCGCTTTGGCAGAAAAAGCATTTGCCGCAGGAAATGGTAAACGGAACAACGACACGATCGCCCGGTTGGAGCTTCTTGACCTCCTTGCCGATATCCACCACGACCCCCATCGGCTCGTGGCCCAGAATGTCGCCCCTTTTCATCGTGGGGATATATCCGTCGTACAGATGCAGATCGGACCCGCAAATCGCCGTTGCGGTGATTTTAATGATGGCATCGCGCGGATTGAGAATGCCGGGGTCTGGCACTGTTTCCACTTCGACGGTGTTCTTGCCGTACCAACAGACTGCTTTCATGATGATTCCCCCTTTTTGCGATTCACAAATTCTCCGCTTCGCGTCCGCCCCTCATTCCTCATTTCGAAGTCCTCATTCCTCATTCCCTAATTCTTCCTCAGTATCGCCAGCCCTGAATGCCCGGCAGGTTGTCCATGCGTCGTCGCCATCTCGCCGGTCTCCATCACCTGCTTGAAGCGCCGCAGCCCTTCCCGCAATTCTGCGGCGGGATCTCGTCCCAACATTTTGGCGAAGAAGGAGCCGAGGCGGCCGGCCGGCGGGTCATAATGAAGCTCCACCCAGACCACGGTGCCCCGTCCGCCGGTTGCGCGAGCGAAGCGGGCCGTTCCGGAAGTCTCCATCTCCGCTCCTTCGAGAGAGCGCCACGTGAGCAATTCCCCCTGCTTGTCTTCAATCAGCTCGGCATCCCATTCGAGATTCAAGCCGGGCGCCGCTTTTGCCACCCAATGCGATCGAGCGCCGTCCGTGGCCTGCACGGACTCCAGGTGAGGCATAATGGATGGGAGATTGTGAAAGTCCCGCCAGAACCGATAGAGGTCGTCCGGAGAGCGACTCACCGTCACGGCCGTCGTCATGTGAATCGCCGACTTGATGGCGTGCGGATTCGCTTCCAGTTGGCGGCTACAGACCTTGTCGAGCCATGTGACGCCGGCCACCGCCGCCGTGGCCGCGAGCAGGCGCTCCGGCCGTCCGCGGGGCGCGGCGAGCCATGCGCCCAGAAGCGCCAGGTCCATCATGTCGCCCCAGACGCGTGACCGCATCCACACGGCCGGCTGCCGTCGTGCGAGGATGCCGAGGCCGCTCGAAATTTCTCTCAAACCGAGGAGTCTGAAGAGCAGAGGGTGATGACCTGGAACCCCGATAGTCTTGGCGAGAAAGCGGGGTGCCGCGAGTTCGGCCACACCGAGCCCGATACTGAACCAACCGAGTGCCTCGTTCGTGGCTCGCGTGGCGCCCTCCGGCCACCCGTAGCCTTGATGTCGGTTGCCCCGTTCATAGCCGCGGCGCGCGCGGCTATCCTCGCGCGGGTCTGCGTAGTCGAGTGTGATGCTATCGCCTGCATGACGTTGATTCGACATGGATCGCGTCTCCTTTGCGTCTGCGTCGTGAACCGGCGCTGTCGTCAGCGTCAGATGGCCGGTAAGCCCTGTAGCTGCTCCGCCATCGCGAGGTGGTTAGCCACATGGCCGCGTGTTTCAATGGATGGTTCTTCACGGCCGCTTCTCCTGGCTGGAAGCTTGACGTGCTGGTTGCCATGGGCAATAGCGCCAATATCACGTCATGGCGTACCGGTGTTACGTTCGGCGTCGGTCGTGTGGCTCCCGCGCCGCTCGCCACAAGGCTGTGATCGCGAGGCCCGCGCCGAGGAACGCTGTGCCTGCCAGCACGGGATGCAACGAGCCTTGAGTGTACAGACTGCTTTCGAATACGTGGCCTGCGTACTTGCCACGCTCTTCCAGCCGACCTGAGGGCCGATCAAGCCCGTGTTCCTCGCGCGGCCGAGGAGGGCGGCCGGTGCGCTGGCCGCCTGCAAACATCCGCTCTGTTACGAAATCAGCCAGGCGAGGCGCAAATGTTCCCATCGTCGAGATGACTTTGCCGGCCGCTCCCACGAACATGTCTCGCTCAGGATGTTGGGCGCAATGCAAAATCGTCTTCGCTGCAAGCTCGGGAGCGTAGATCGGAGGCGGGTTGGTCGGCTCCTCCTCAAGGAAGTTTTTGGCATGATGCGGATAGGGCGTGGCTATCGCGGACGGTTTGATCAGCGTCACGGAAACCGGCAGGCCTTGCTGCTCCAATTCCATCCGTAGCGCATCGGTGAATCCTTTCACGGCATGCTTGGACGCGCTGTACATCCCCTGGAGCGGCATCGCTCGGTCCGAGAAAGTGGACCCTATGTTGATGATGGCGCCGGGTTCACCCCGTGCCTGAAAATGCCGGGCCGCCTCGAGGGATCCATAGACGACTCCCCAAACATTCGTTTCGAACAGACGGCGCATGTCCTCGATCGGCTGGTCCAGCAACTTCCCGTACATCGAGACGCCGGCGTTGTTGATCCACGTATCGAAGCCGCCGAATTTCTGGCGTGCGACCCTGGAAATACGCTGTACATCTTCCGGTCGTGCTACATCGGCGACCACTCCCACCGCGCGCCGGTCGCCATGTCCCAATTCCTGCTCCAGCCGCGTCAAGGAGTCCTGACTCCGAGCCGCCAGGACGAGCCGCGCGCCACGGCGCGCGGCCATCCGGGCCGTCACCAGCCCGATGCCGGACGATGCGCCGGTAATCACCAGGACTTGGTCCCGCAAACGACGTAATGCCATCTTCACGTTGTGCGCCTCTCTTTTTTATCCGTCGCGACCGTCCATTGTCCTTAGCACGGCTGCATGGACGCCGAATCCCGGCAACTCCCTAGTCAGGTTGTCACTGCGCGACTACAGGAAGAACCTTGCGAAGGAGAACGGTCGCCTGCTGGAGAGTTGAATATGCTTCTCTGCTTCATCCTTGTCTGTGTATGCGCAGACGGGCGACACAATGGTGCAACCTAAATCGGAAGGGGCGTGATGTTGCACTTCTACGGTGAAAACAATGATGTGAGTGGTCTGAATGAAAAAAGAGCGCCCGACTGCTGTCATTGAACAGAAAGACGCAAGCACCGTACCAGGCGACTGGATATCGGCCTTATCTGCATGTCCGTTACATTGCAACCGTTAAGGAGAGAGGCAGGCAGAGTGAGGGAGTGAGCTCAGAAGGCTGATATGTCCTCTGCTGCGCACGTTGTCCGGCAGGAAAGCGGCGGCGGATTACCGCAGCTTGGCAATAATCCCTTCATCGCCATGCAAGTCGAGCTTCTTTTCGAATCGCTCTCCTTCCCGGTCCAGATTCGTGGAAAGGACGATCGAACCTTGTGCAACATGTTCGTCGAGCGACAGGCTCTGCGGCCGGTGGGACAAATTCAGCGCAATCAAAAACCGGCTGTTGGCGAGCTCCCGCGAGTACACCATCACCTCCTCGGTGGCAGGCCCCGGCTTGTAGGCTCCCAGACTTAGGGCCAATTCCGCCCGGCGCAGAGCGATCAATCGGCGATAAAGACAGAGGAGAGATGAAGGGGCCGCCCGTTGCGCCGCCACATTCGTTGCGAGCGCCTGGGCGGACACCGGGAGCCACGGGGTGCCGGTGGTAAAACCGGCCTGGGCGGTATCGTTCCATTGCATCGGGGTCCGGACCGGATCCCGGCCGAGTCCCAGTCCCGGGACATTCTTTTCCCAGGGATCCCTGATTCGGTCCGGCGGGATGGGCACATTGGTCATGCCGATCTCATCGCCATAGTACAGCGTCGGGGTTCCTCTCAACGTCAACAGCAGCATCGCGGCCACGCGGGCCTGCGCTTCGCCGACGCGCGTAGCCAGACGCGGTTTGTCATGGTTGCCCAAGACCCAATTCGGCCAGCCATGGGACGGGAGCGCCGCTTCGTAGGCCTCGATCGTCGACGCGACGGTCGGCGCATGCCAGGCCACTTCGATCAATTGAAAATTGAACGGCAGATGGACGCCTTCACCGGCCGTGCCGTAATAAGTCACCAGCCGGTCCAAGGGCAAATAAATCTCTCCGATCAGCAAGCGGTCTTCGTAGGCATCCATCACGGCTCGCATGCCGCCGATGATGTCATGGACTTCCGGCCGGTCGGTCGAGTAGGTGGCGAGCAGCTGGCGGTATGGCCATTCACCGGGGCGATAGTCTGGATTGGGAGGATTGGATCGGAATTGATCGTCTTTGATGAGGTGCCAGATGACATCCACGCGGAATCCGTCCACGCCCCGGTCCAACCAGAACCGCATGGCTCGATGGATGGCGGCCTGCACATCCTTGTTTCGCCAGTTCAAATCCGGCTGCTCTTTGAGATAGGCATGATAGTAGAACTGTTCCGTGGACTCGTCCCATTCCCAGGCGCTTCCCCCGAACGTGCTGAGCCAATTGTTCGGCGGACCGCCGTCTGGCGCAGCATCCTTCCAGATGTACCAGTCGCGCTTGGGATTCTTGCGCGATGAACGGGATTCGATAAACCAGGGATGTTGTTCGGATGTGTGATTGGGCACCAGATCCAGGATTACTTTCAGCCCCAGGTGATGGGCCGCGGACAGCAGTCGATCGAAATCGCCGAGCGTGCCGAACATCGGATGGATGTTCATGTAGTCGGAGACGTCGTACCCGAAATCCGCCATCGGAGAGGGATAGATGGGGGAGAGCCACAGCGCGTCAACGCCCAACCAGTGGAGATAGTCCAATTTCTCGATGATGCCGCGAAGATCGCCGATGCCGTCGCCGTTGCTGTCCGCGAAGGACCGGGGGTAAATCTGGTAAATGACGCCGCGCTGCCACCACCGCACGGCGGCGCGTTCCTGTGCAGATCCCATGGTCGAAATTCTACTGAACCGCGCGAGTTTATGGCAGTGGATGAATGACCTACTGTGTCTTCTGTAAGGAGCGTCCGCCGATGGCGGATTCCAGACAGTACCAGCGGTAACCGTAGGGCTCCAGGTCGAGCTTGAGCGAGTCCGGGGAGGCGTCCCGGCGTCGGCTGGACCAGAGCAGCGTCAACCTGCTATCCGGTTCTTTCTCCAACCGCACCGCCGCTGTCTTCTCGGTCAGGTTGTGGGCAGCAATGAGGCGGCGGCCCTTCCACTCCACGCGGTGCATGAACACAGTCGGCTCTCCTGAGTCCAGCACGTGGCAGGAACCCCATCCCCATTCCGGGCACCGGCGGCGGAGGCGGATCAGGTCTTTCATCCAGTTCAGGAATGAATCCGCATCCTCCGTTTGATCCGCGACATTGACCGCCTTATAGCCGAATGCCCCGTCGGTGATGAGGGGCAGCGGCAATGCGCGAGCGGTAGCGGTGGAAAATCCTGCGTGCCGCTCGCGCGACCACTGCATCGGTGTCCGAACCGCGTTTCTTCCAGCGAGCGACAGGTCCTCGCCCATTCCGAGTTCATCGCCATACACGAGGAGCGGCGTGCCCGGCAGGGAGAACAACAAACTGAACGCCGACTCCAGGCGGCGCCGTTCGTTCAGCATCGGCGCCGCCCGCCGGCGGATGCCTCGGCCGAAAATTCTCATGTCCCGGTCCGGCGCAAAGGCGCGATACACCGCTTCTCTTTCTTCCTCGGTGAGCCGTTCCAAATCCAGCTCGTCCAAATTCCTGAGGAAGGTGACCCATTGTCCGGCTTCGGGGATGGAAGGAAGACGCCTGAGGCACCGTTGCAGCGGCTCGGCCTGGCCCGTGGCGAGCGCGAGAAACACATAGTTGTTGAGATAAAAGTTGTACAGGAGGTGCATTTCGTCGCCGTCGCCGAAGAAGGCGCGCAACTCCTCCGGCTCGACGTCCGCTTCGCCCATTAAGGCCGCGTCGGCCCGTCTGGACGAGGTGTAGGCGCGCAACTCGCGCAAGATGAAGTGAGGATCATGGGGCGTGGCCGGCTGCATGGCTTGATGCGGCTCGATCATATGGGACACGGCGTCCACGCGGAATCCCGATATCCC
The DNA here is from genome assembly GCF_965152575.1 of Nitrospira sp. Nam80. Lineage (NCBI taxonomy): Bacteria > Pseudomonadati > Nitrospirota > Nitrospiria > Nitrospirales > Nitrospiraceae > Nitrospira > Nitrospira sp. Nam80. Next base: position 2,734,675 of record NZ_OZ224216.1, on the reverse strand, counting down.
GAATGACAGCCAGTAATCGATGACGCGCTTGATCTCTTCCCGAACGTCGGGACAGGCGACGTCCAGGTCTGGCTCAAAATGGTAAAACTGGTGGTAGTAGTATTGTCCCGCCACTTCGTCATAGGTCCAGACGCTCGATTCCTCGCCTGGGAAAATGTTTGTCTTGCCCGGTTCGACCGGCGGCGGCGCGTCGGTCCAGACGTAATAGCGCCGATAGCGGGAGCCCCGGTCCCGCCGCGCGGCTTGGAACCAGGGATGTTGATCGGACGTATGGTCCATGACGAGGTCGATCATGATTCTAATGCCCGCTCGCCGGCGCCGCGTACGCACGCTAGAAAATCTTGCAACGTGCCGAGCCGAGGATCGATCGAGAAATAGTCGCGGACATCGTAGCCGTTGTCGCGATCGGGGGTGGGAAAGAAGGGGAGGAGCCACAAGCAGGTAATTCCCAGCCCGGCGAGATAGTCCAACCGCTTGCACAGGCCTTGGAAATCGCCGATTCCGTCTCCGTCGGAATCTTGGAATGTCGCGACGTCGACCCCATATATGATCGCATTCTTATACCAGCACGCCCGCCGGTCATCATTCATGAGCCGGGCCTCCACTGTCGTGGTCGCATAGGTCGCTCTCCGTTCTATTCGCTGAACGACTGAATGGCTTGTTCGATTCCCTCGTCACCCGGCAGTTTCAGCTCCGGCTCATGACTGGGGGGACCGGCCGGCTTCACCCGCAAGCCGTATTCATAGACCAGATGACCCCCGTACCAGGCTGAAACGAACAACCCAACGTTCCCGACAAGGGACAGGAGCAGCGGCAGGCTCCAGGACTTCCGCCGCCTGCCGCGCAGCGCGAGATTCAAGCCGGTGAGCGCCAGCAATCCGATATTAAGCGTGGCATGGGTCTCGGCTATTTTCTTGGCCTTGTCCTCGGGCGGGATCGTGAAGTAATCCGCGGCTCCCGCTGCGCCTGCGGCCAGCCCTCCGGCGAGCCCGCCGACCATTGTGTAGTACGCCGCGTCGGCATACGATTGGCGGCCGGTCTTCATATGCAAAAGGTCCAACACCAGGCTGAAGGGCAATAGGCCCGCCGGCATGGTGATGAGCTGAGGATGGAGCGGATGTCCCGCGAATGTGGTGTGAGGCATTGGTGACTCCTTTCAGGGTATCAAAATGGCCCGATGTGTCTCCTCAGACGGCGATGGCCGCGCCGGCGTGAAGGTCGCGGATGTCGACAGTCAGCTCAGTGGCGTTGTTCCGGCAGTTATCGCATCGCCCGCAATCCGTTCGGGTCTCCTGCGAAAAATAACGGGTGAGATACCGGACGCGGCATTCCGTGGTCTGGCCATACTTCATCATGGTGGCAAGCCGGCCTTCGTCCCGGCGCTGTCGGTCATCGTACTCGCGGAGATAGGCCGCCAAGTCTTCATCATTGCGAAACGTGCGCTGCGGGCGAAGACCGCCTTGTTCGCGTACGAGAATCCCGGCTCGTTCCAATAACGCGACGATGACTTTCAGCCGCCTGCTCCCGATGCCGGTGGTCATCTGGAGCGATTGTATCGTGGCCGCCTTTGGAATCGGCGACGAATCGGCAAGAGCCGAGAATACGCGGTACAGGCGCAGGCATTCGTCTCGGCTTGGATACTTACCGCCCAGAAAAAAGGCTTGCACCCGTCGGTCTTCCAGCCGGTAGAGGAGCATGGCATGTGCCGGGTTGCCGTCCCGACCGGCGCGACCCGCTTCCTGCACGTAAGTTTCCAGCGAGTCGGGAAAGGCATAGTGCACCACGAACCGGAGGTTGGCCTTATCGATGCCGAGCCCGAACGCTTTTGTCGCCACGATGATGTCATACTCATCACGCATAAACGACTCTTGGGTCTGCCGGCGATCCGCGGTCTTCATCCTGCCGTGATAGCGCCCCACCCTGACGCCTCGCCGTAATAATTCCGCGTGGAGCTCTTCGGCTTGCCGGACCGTGGCGACATAGAGAATGCCCGGCCCGTCCTGTGCTGTCCGGAGGATTTCCATGAGCCGCTCCAGTTTTTCTTCCTCGTTGACCGTTCGATAAACCTCGAAGATCAAATTCGGGCGGTCCACGCCGTGATTGATGATGAGGGGGTCGGTGAGACCGAGCTGGACGACGATGTCGGTCATGACGTCGGGGGTTGCCGTGGCGGTGAGGGCGAGCACCGGCGGGCGGCCCAATCGGCGCACGGCGTCCCGGATCGCCAGATAGGACGGGCGAAAATCATGTCCCCACTGGGAAATGCAGTGCGCTTCATCCACGACGATCAGGGACACGCCACTTTGTTTCAGCATGTCGAGAGAAGCAGGTTGCTCGAGCCGTTCCGGAGTGACATAGATCATTTCCGGCGCGCCGTTTTGGATCGCCCGCACCGACTGTGCCTCTTCCGCGTCGGAGACGGCGCTGTTTAACGTGGCGGCGGCGATCCGGCGGGCGCGCAGTTTGGCTCCCTGGTCCTGCATCAATGAGATTAGCGGCGAAATGACGAGCACCGCCTGGGGCAAGAACAATGAGGGCAATTGAAAGCACAGCGACTTGCCGCCTCCGGTCGGCAGAATGCCCAAGGCATCGCGACCAGCCATGACGGCTTGAATCAGCGCCCGTTGACCCGGGCGGTACGCCTTGACCCCGAGTTGCTTCATGGCTTTGCGCTCATTGGCAGGCGACCAGGACCAGGCTTGGTTTTTGGGCGTAGCCCTTGTTCGGTTCGATTGCGTCATGGCGGGGGCTAGATATCTTCCCGATCTTCTTTCTTCTCGATCTGCTCCAGCAATTCCGCATGGCGCTGGCAATCGATACAGCGACGGGCGAACGGCATCGCCTTGAGGCGCTCTTCGTTGATCGGCGTCAGGCAATCCTCGCAGACCCCGTAGGTGCCTTCGTCCAGCCGCTGCAGAGCCGCCTCGACCTGAAGCCGCATCTGGTTCCGGACCTCCAGGATGGACAATTGCTGGTGACTGGCGCTGTCCCGGGTTGAAAGGTCCTCGGCATCCGCGACCGATTCTTCGCGCAATTGAATTTGATCGGCGCGATGTTGGGCCAGCAATTCGTCGATCTGATGCTGGATTTCCTGTCGCCGGGCGATGAGCAACTGGCGGAGCCGCTCTGTCCGCCCTTCGTGTATCGTTTGATTCATGGATCACCCTTTCTGTAAATCGGCATTCCCGACTCTTCCCTCCTCATTTCGGAACCCCCTTCATGATTCCATTCCCAATCCTCATTCATCATTTCTCATTCACGCCTTCTCCGCCGTACGCGCTTCGGTTTCCATCGCGTGCTTGAAGCGATGGAGATCCTCGGCGATCGTGTGACCCGGATCCTGGCCGAGCCACGTCGCCAATGCTGCCCCGATCGGGCCTGCGGGAGGATCATATTGCAGCGTAACGGTCACTCTCGTGCTCGCACCGTCACCGATGGGTTGAAATTCAACCGAACCGGCATGATCCACGGCGGCGCCATGGAGCGTCCGCCAGCCGATCCGCTCGGGTTCGACTTCATTGATGATCTCCGCGTCCCACTCGACCGATGGAGCGCCGGGAAGCGTATTCACGACCCAGTGGGACAATCGGTCGTTCACGCTCTCCACGGATCGCACATGAGTCATGACTTTCGGCAGATTCTCCAGTTGACGCCAGAACCGGTACAGGTCTCGGGGCGGCCGGTCGATCGTGATGGATTCTTCCACCTTCACGGCGCGAGCGGTGTGGACCTTCCGGCGCCCAATAGAAGACGTATCATCACCTTCTTTCGTGCTGACGCCCATGGCGCCGTAGCCGGCGCAATAGCCCGTGACAGCACGATGCACCAGCGCGGCTCCGATTAACGCGCCGATCCCTCCAGCTAGCCAGGACGGGCGGAGGATGCTTCGTAACAGCAGTCCCCCTCCAATCAAACCGGAGGCGATGCGTTCGACATCGCCGACATTTTGGTGTGGACAGCCCGCTTGCTCTTCCGGCCAATCCAGGTCCTGCGTATTCGTGCGGTACCGTTCCCGTCCGCTCATTGACGACGTACGAATTCCACGACGCATGTGTGCCATTGTTGCCTCCTATTTCGGGCCGTCGCCGGACAGGCGCCGGCATGAGACTAATTGAGCGAGGGCGCGCTATATTCGATCTCGGCGATCCGCTTCCTTGTCTCCCGGTTCAGCGCCGCCGTCTCGCCTCCCAGGCTCTTGTGATTGTTCCGGCCCGACAGCGTCTCGGGCCAGGCCCTTGGTTCTTTCTCGCTTCTCGACCGGAGTCAATAGACGGGCGATGCCGAGCGTCGCCTCATCGCTGTCCTGCTCCGCCTTCACCGGCGCCTTTCCCACCGGCACCGGTCCCATGTTTTGCGGATAATCCTCCGGGTCTTTTCCGCCCGTGCCTTGATCGCGGGGGCTCCGCTGGTCGGCCATCAGAAGACTCCTTTATAAACCGCGCAGGAGGCGCAGAGATCGGGCGGCTGGTCGGAATCCAGCCGGCGGCGGAACTCTTCGGCCTCGTGACCGTTCCAAACCTCCTCAACACCGCGATCGAAGACATTGCCGAATTGGAAGCGGTCCGGTGTTGCGATCATGCAGCAGGGGACCGCGGCTCCGCGGTAGGTGATATAGGCCCGCTTCCACGGCCAATCACAACGCCGGCTGCTTCGGCCTTCGGGCGGCTCGACGGCATCGAGCCGCGGCAGGCGCAGGATGACGCCCAAGCGTTCTGCCAAGGTTCGAGCGGAAGCGAACACAGTGTCGATGGCCGGCCGGTCGTGGCGAAGCAGCGATTCCTGATGAACGAACATGCGAAACGGCTGATACGCAGGTTTGAGCAAGGGTTCGGTAAAGTCTTGTCCCAGATGCTGGACAAAGAGCGAGCGAATCGACAGGTCATGCGCCAGCCTGACGAGATCGGTCAGTTCATGCAGATTACGGCGCATGATCACGGCCGTCAGAATCAGTTCGGGAGTGTCGCTCCTCAACCGCTGCCGGGTTTGCTGCACGCGGGAAATATTGGCGAGGACGCGAGCGAACCGCGCGCCCGTCCTGATCGATTCGTAGGTTTCGGCGGTGGCGCCGTCGAGCGAGATGTGCAGCTCTTTCAGGCCGCTGGTCACGCAGCGCTCCGCGCGAGCTTCGTTCACCAGCGTGAGATTTGAGTTGCACGTAACCGCGATGCCTTTCTCCGCGGCATGCTGCACCATATCGAAAAAGCGCGGATGCATCATCGGCTCTCCCAGCCCTTGGAGATGCAATTCTCTGAGATCGGGGAATGCGTCGAGAAGGGAGGCGAATTGTTCAAAGGTCATGAAGGCCGGTGAGCCATCCGGCGGTCGATCGGTTCTGACGCCGACCGGACACATGAGGCATGACAGATTGCATTGCCCCACCGGTTCAACTTGTATGAAAGTCGGCATCATTGCCATGATCGCCATGCATCCGGATGGTTGCTCTTTGGTGACACGGTCAGTGTGCAAATGTAAGGCCAATGCGGATGGTCATTCGAGTAAAGGAGCACCCGCGCGGTTTGTTGGAAGGAACGGCGTCTCCGGTCTGTAGCAGTCGCGGGAAGAACAGACGGATCGGAAGTCTTGTCTAATGGTAAGGACAATCTGTCTGAACGGCGAGGATTGATCGCGCCCTCTCGCAGAGAGGGGAGAGGGCGCGATAACTGGCCGACGCATTGAAGTGGTGTGCCGGCCTATCGGCGTTCCGATCCGATATCGCCGTCCATCGCGTTGCTTAACGGGTTTCTCGGCGTGGATCTATTCACAGATCCTGCCTCGCAGCCACCGCCGATACAGGTCGGATCGGTTGCTGCGCTTCGTTCTTCCTGTGACGCTTCAAACGGCCGCCGGGAAGGCTCGACATATTCCGCGTCCGACCGCACAACCTTTACCGGTATGCTGTTATTGATCGCCAGGCGATCGGCAAGGAGGACGGGATAGTTGCCGACTTGAACTACCGGACCGCTCGCCGTCATGCGGTCTCCAGGCGCCGCGTTGCCCGGGACGTTCTCAGCCGGGCTCGGTCCGATATCCACAATCGCCAACCGGCCGTCGCTCGTGCGAAGGGCCGCCGTCCGATGCAATTCACCGCCATTGCTGCGGACCCTAATGTCGCGAAACTGTTCGACTCGCCCATCAATGATTCGGTAATCGCTGTTCGGCTCGGTGGTGACCCGATCCAGTCTGGCCCGGTTCGCGCCGGATTGGATGTCGTGTGCCATCAGGACCGAGTAGGGGCCGATAGTTTCCCGTTGCCCCCAGATTTTGATGTTGTCATCCTGCGTGAGACCGAAATCCAGGGTCCGTTGTGATGGACCAAGGTCCGCGATCACGCGACGACCGTCTGCCATTCTGACCAGCGCAACGGTGTTCTGCCCGCCGTTTGTCCTATTCCTTACCTGTTTCACCGCCTGAATGGTTCCCCTGATGAACTCTTCGTCGCGAGAGCTCGTAGAAAAGGAGTCATTCCATGCGGAGCTCGCCGGCATGCCGTAGGCCGGGTCCCGCGGCTCATAGAACCACGATTCGTCGTAATAGTTTCGATACACATTGTCCTGGAGGCTGCGCCGCTGAACCGATTTGACTGGTCGTGCCGCGTCCGAGAGACGATCTCTCTCGCGCAGGAAGCTGTCATCCCCCCGCCGGTGGGTGAGTCGCTCTTTGGAAACAGCATCCGTGCGGTCCGCGGTGCTGGTTGTGGGAGTATCGTAATAGTCATAGAACCAATTGGTGGTCGTGTCGCGATCGTTGTAAAAACCGCCGGACAGGTCCGTATTGCGGTATTGGACCCGCTCCGTGTCGGCCACATCCCGACTTTGGGCAAAGGCATTGACGCCGCCGAGCAGCGACAGGCCGCAGGCGGCCGCAACAACTATGGTCTTGACTGTTTTATCAGGCATAACAACGCTCCTTTCATTCGGTTGTCGACGATCAAGCTGATAAAAAACTACGCTAGCAAAATGCGAACCCGCCGTGACAGACGCGTAACCGATTAAGAAATTGAGACGTTAGGGCCGGGACGCCGAAAGCTGGAATATCGGTGGAGGACAGGGTGTCTGTGGTGGACAAACTGCCTGAAAGGCCGGACAAGACACAGTGGAATCAGCGAGCGACTCCGCTCAGGTGGTCGATCCTTTATTGCCATAGTATTCGGTAACGGAAGGCACGGGATTCACCGTCGTTGCCTGGAGACCTTTTTCGCCCGGTTCGGTATTGAGGCTGACCTCCATACCCTCGTCGAGATCCTCATACGCCATGTCATGCACCGCATTGCGGTGGAAATAGACTTCGAGGCCGTTGTCCATGGCGATAAACCCATAGCCCTCATCGGCGAATAATCTCTTGACGATACCGCGCTGGGGTGGGGCGGCGCTTCGTATGTCATATGACGCTCGTTTGCCGCGGATCGTCTCCAATTCGGTTTCCATGGCCGCAAATGCGTCGCGGAGCGCCTCCTCGAAAGTGTTCTGGTGTTTTCTCGCCGTGATCGTATGTCCTGGGATATGCATGACGATCAGGACCTCGCAGGAATCGTCGGCCTTGCGGTGATTCTGCTTGGTCAATGTGACGCGGACATGAGTTGTCTCTTGCCCTGGGAGCAGGTCCTGCACGCGCGCTTCAATATCGGATCTCAACTCGGCCGTCACATCGACATGGCGCCCTTCAATCTGGAGGTCCATCATCCCACCCATTTAAAAGCGATAGACGGCGGCCGCTGAACCATCACCGGGTACTTCTTGCGGTTTGACACCATAGACAATCCCATCGTGCATCATGGTTTGCATGGCCGCCAGATCCAGGAGTTCGTCGTCCCCAGGCTCTTCCTTATCGTGTTCTTCAAGCGTCAGGCTATCGAAGTGAAATCGGCCCCATCGTCGCACACCAAGCGGCACAAACAGCGCGGCAATCCGTCCCTGGTGAGCGGCGGGCAGGATGTCGGCGAGGTGTTTCCCGGCTCGTCCTTTCGCGATGCCCTCTTCATACTGCGCGGCCGCTGCGGCCTGAGCCCGGAGAACGTGCGGCTCTACGATCTTCCATGCCTTCTGCCGAAGCTCTTCATTCCGTATCTCATCCGGATTTCCCGGGATGATCGGCTCTAAAATATGCCGGTAATTCGCCACTTCTTTGAAGATGGGAGCCAGGTACTCGACGCAGGCCAACACCATCGGTACATCGGCCTCTTTGAGGATATTCTTCAGCCCGTCATGAACACGATAAAAATATCTGCTGAGATTTGTGACGTCCGCATCGTCCACTCCGACTCCATGTCCGTGCAATCGCCCGCCTTGAGGACCGCCCACGGGCAGCGTGTATCGTTGAAATTCCGGAGCCGGTCCGATCGGCAGTGCTTCGTGCATGCCCTGAGGGACGCCGGCTAACTCGATTTCTTGGTCCTGCTCACGGGTACACTCCAACAGGCGAACCGCCTTCTGGCTCAGGGCAAGGACATAGAAGCGCGCGTTGTTCATCAGCAGCGGCAACAGAGGTTTCACATAAAAGCGGTGCGAGACCGCGACAAACTCTTGGACGTTCATAGGGAGGCGGTAGACTCGAAAGAGATCTTCAGAGCGAAAGATAGCGAGTCCGTCGCCTTGATGTCGCCAGAATGCGGTATCATCAAGCAGTTCCGTGACGGGAGCCAGCAACTCTCGCGCATCGGCTCCCCGGCTTCCTTCGGCGAGCAGTTGGCGTTCGGCTTGCTTCACGAGATTCTTCAGCCTGATGGAATCTTGTTGAATCTCAGGGCCGGCGCGGTGGGTCGGCAAAAAAATGGAGACGGCGGGCGCTTGTCCCGCAGCTATGACAGACTTGAGGTCTTCATGAGACAGTGTCGGCATCATTGACTCCCAATTGCTCGTCGCGTTACCCGATGACCCTGATCCGGAACACGGCCGACCGAAGCGCCATCGGCATGAGTGAAGCCGATCACCTCGGTCGGCACATGCTGTGTCCGGTTGCGGCTGCCTTACTTGTTCGTTCGCACACCGGCCTGGCCTCGACCCTCGTCGCCGCTTCCTTCTTGCTGACTGGCTTCATGGCTGGAGTCGGATCCCAACTGGCTGGGGCCTTTGCTCCGATCCTGCTCCGGTTCAGAGCGCGCGGCATCTCTCACGGCGCCTGTACCGGAACCGCTGTGTTCATTCCGACCCGTCGTCGGGCCGGTATTCCCGCCGCGTTTGGTAGACATGGACGCATCCTCTCCTTGAACCGTACCGGTTCCCGTCGATTGAGTCGGGTCATAACTGAAGACGGGCGTGGTGTATCCCAATCCAAGCGCGCCCAACGCGATGATGCACGCGCTTATCACTCTCGCACTCCTGCGTCTCTGTAACTCGTCTCTCATGCGGGCAATCCTTTCTATTTAGCTTGCGGTCGGCGACATGAGTTCTTGTTTGCGCTCCTGCATTTGCACGCCGAGTTTATTGATGTCGAGCTTCAGCTTGGCTTCGGTATAGAGCACATCTTCTTCTTCAGCGACATGATCGATCACCATCTCGCGGAGCTCGATCATGCCTTGTTGGAAATCCGATGAGCCGGAATCCAAACCCTTCAGGCGGTGGATCAGTTCCTTGACCGCCTGGTGGTCTTCATAGGCCGAGGTAATGACGTCTTCATCCATATCCGAGGCGGCCTCTTCCTCGTCCTCATCATCGTCCTCGTCGGATTCGTCACGGCCGAGGATCTCTTCTCCGTCAAGTTCCTCATCGCCGTGTTCGAGGACCGCCAATTCATCCGGATCTCCTTGGTTCTGCAATGCCGGGTAGAATATTTCCTCTTCTAATGTGCTGTGGATCTCCAACTCCTTGAATATCTGGGACGCGACCTGCTGCTTATCGGTGGAAGTCCCTTCGGTGAACCGCTCGAACAGCTCTGCTACTTTGTCATGGTCTTGTTTCAACATTTGTAGGGCGTCCGCCGCCCGCTGTTTGCCGGAGCTTGTCTTAGAAGCTGCCGCGCTTTGTGTCCGTCTCGGCATAGGAACCTCCTTGTTTTTCGTTGGTTAATGATTTCATAGAACCCCCATGCCGGCTAACCGTTGACGACGGTCCCGCCGTTGGGATGGAGCACCTGCCCGGTCATGTATGACCCATCGTCGCTCGCGAGAAAAACGTAACTCGGGGCGACCTCTTCCGGTTGGCCGGCTCGTTTCAGCGGCACATCGGATCCGAACTTTTCCACCTTCTCGGGGGGGAAGGTGGAGGGAATGAGAGGCGTCCAGATTGGGCCGGGAGCGACGGCGTTGACCCTGATGTGCTTTTCGGCCAGCGCCTGGGACAGGGAGCGGGTGAAGGAGACGATCGCGCCCTTCGTTGAGGAATAATCGAGCAGGTGCGCGCTGCCTTTGTAGGCGGTCACCGAGGTTGTGTTGAGAATCGCGCTACCTTCCCTCAGATGGGGTAGGGCGGCCTGCGCCATGTAAAAGAACGAAAAGATGTTCGTCCGGAACGTGCGCTCCAGCTGTTCAGGTGAAATGTCGATGATACTCTCCTGTGGATGCTGTTCCGCGGCGTTGTTCACCAGAATATCCAACCGGCCGAATTCACGAAGCGTTCGGTCCACGCTCTCACGGCAGAACCTGAATGTCCCGACATCGCCTGCGATCGTGAGACAACGGCGGCCTTCCTGTTCCACAAGCCGCGCGGTCTCTTCCGCGTCTTTATGCTCATTCAAATACACCACCGCCACATCGCTTCCCTCCCGGGCGAAGGCCACGGCCACGGCACGACCGATGCCGCTGTCGCCGCCGGTGATCAAGGCGACCTTCCCCCGCAGTTTGCCGGTTCCGTGGTGCTTGCGATCTTCCGTCTTCGGACGAGGCGTCATTTCCGATTCCAGGCCCGGACGGCGCTCCTGTTGCTGCGGCGGTTGCTTGGATCCTTCTGCCATAGTCGTTCGCTCCTTCAGGGATTAAGACCCGTGCATGGGCAATGCCGGGTGTCGTGAGACTGAGGCGTTATTTCATCGGCCTGTCGGACGGCACGGGGACATCGAACTTATAAGTCTCGCCATGCTGCAGATATCGTATGCGGCCCTCCAGCCCGGCCCTCTTCACTTCTTTCTGAAAATCCGACAGAGGCGATTTGAAGACGGTGTAGTCATTGTAGTGAATCGGGACGGCAATCTTTGGTTCCAGCAGTTTCAGAAGCTCGACACCCTGTTCACCATCCATGGTCACGAGGATGCCAAGTATCCGTGTTCCTCCAAGATGCAGAATCGCTTGATCGAGATGCGCATAGCGCTTCCGGATTTCTTTCAGTTCGTCGATCATCAGCGTATCGCCCGAAATATAGAGGCGAAGTAGGATGTGATCTGATTGTATGAATTCCAACATGCTGCCCATGACCGGAGGCAGAAGAGCCGACACGAGCGCTGGACCGTGGCGACCCGGCATGCTCGTAATTCGAAGAGTTATCCCACCGCGTGAAAATGCGACGTCCTGCCAGGTTGTAAGCCCCATACTGCGCCGGAAGCCCTTCTCCGCCAGCGATGACGCGGCGTGCTGAGTGGAAACAATCGTGGTGCTTCGGTTGAGCAGGGTTTCAACTCGGCGATCGAAGTGGTCCTCATGGAGGTGCGAAAGCAACACCAGGTCGTATGGAGGCAACGCCTCGAAGGGGATCGCAGGATTCGTGAGGCGCTTTGACCGGAGACCATACCCTAACCTCACATACTCGCCTTGATGCAGGAAATTCGGATCCGTCAGGATAGTGAAGCCCGCATAGCGAATGAGCACGGTTGCCGTGCCGATGAAATAAAGGGAGCCTTGTGTGACATCTACCTGGCCATCCAACGGAGCAAGCTGGACCTGCGGAAGCCCCGAATAGGTGTCCACTGATTGTCCTTTTGGAGCATCCATTAATCCCGTACAGCCTTTCATCAGCCCCGCCATGACGGCCAGGCCCCCTAATTGAAGGAGCATTCGACGTTGTAGGATCGGCTCGTGACCCATCGTGCCGGCTTGGAACCGTAAGGCAGGAGCGATATTCGGCTCCTGCCCCGGCATGTAATCCTGGACTACCTGCCGCCTCCGCCGCCCGATCCCGTCCCCCCGCTGCCACCGGAGCCCATTCCGGAACTTGATCCCGATCCCATGCCTGAACTGGAACCGGATGAACCGGAGCCGCCGCTGGAGCTGCCGGACCCGCTTCGTGATTGCCCTTGGCTGCCCGATCCTTCCATGCGGTCGCCCGGGCTCACTTTGCCGGAGGATTCATGCTGGCCCTGCGACATGCCAGATGAGCCTGACCCGCTTGATCCTGTTCCTTTGCCTTCAGTTACACTTGGCGAAGTCCCGCCGCTCGAATGTTGCGCCTGTGAAGGTAGCCCCGTAAAAGCAAGCAGCCCTCCTGCTACGAGAGCCACCGTGAACACCTGTACTGTCTTCATGTGAACCTCCTTGATGAGAGATGGAGATGACATCGACGGGGAAGCTTTTGCAAAAGGCAGGCCCCACCCTGCATGATAGAAATCGTCTTACCGGCGGAGATAGGCGAAGGAAACTCGCGGCTGGGCGTAAAAATGGATGGACCACACGTGCCGCTTTAAGAAGCAGCGAAAGGAATCCAGAATGATTGAAGACACCATGTCTTGTCTCAGGACAAAGCATCCGGTCGGGGCAATGGAAAGGAGTAGAGTCCGACCGCCAACGAACCATCTTCGGTGAAAGGCATTTTATTTGCACCGCTCCCGACACTGACGGAGTATGCATGGGATCTCCTGAGAGCACAAAGCCCTCCGTGGACGTGGAGGAAAAACCCGCAATCCATTCCTTATTTCAGCCGGGGCGCAATTGCTGGCGGGTGGAGCGTGCCAATCGGGCGGCGTTTCTCGTCGACGGCGACGTGTACTTCCGCGCTTTTCGTGAAGCCGCCATCCAAGCCCGGCATTCCATCTTTATTCTCGGGTGGGACTTCGACAGCAGAATCCGCACGTTGATCGATCGGGAGCCGGACGGATTTCCGGATCAATTGGGCCGTTTCCTTTCCGCTCTGCTTGCCAAGCAAAAACAGCTCCGGATCTATGTGTGCACGTGGGATTTCCATGTCATTTACTTCCGAGAGCGGCAATGGTGGCTGCCCGTCAATCTGCTCGATCAGAGGCGCCTTCATTTTCGCAAGGACGGCACGCATCCTGTCGGCGCATCGCATCACCAAAAGATCGTGGTCATCGACGACGCGGTCGCGTTTGTCGGCGGACTGGATTTTGCTCAATGCCGGTGGGATACGTCCGCCCATCGCGCGGGTCATCCGGCGCGGATACTCTCGACGGATGGCGCGCCCTGCCGGCCGTTCCATGACGTGCAAATGGCCGTAGACGGAGCGGCAGCGTCTGCCTTGGGCCGGTTGGCCCGCGAGCGGTGGAAAGCCGCCGGCGGGCGGTCCCTCGCCCCGGCGCCCGCCGCCCTGTCGCGTGATCCTTGGCCCGCTTCATTGGTTCCGGCGGTGGAGGATGTAGACATCGCCATCGCGCGGACATATCCCGAATGGGAAGGCAGGCCGGAGGTCAGGGAAGTCGAGACTCTGCTCGTGGATCTGCTCAAGACGGCCCGCCGGTGCATTTATATCGAGACACAATATTTCACCTCGAAGATCCTGGCTGCGGTATTGGTTGCGCGGCTCCAGGAGCCGGAAGGACCGGATGTCGTAATGATTCTCCATCCCAATAGCGACGGCTGGTTGGAGCAGCACACGATGGACGTTCTGCGCGGGCGGGTGTTGAAGCGCCTGCGGGCGGCGGATCGATTCGGCAGGCTGGGGTTGTACTACCCGCAGGTTCCCGATTTGAAGGGTCAGTGCATCAGCATGCATAGTAAAGTCTGCGTCATCGACCTCGATTATGTCCGGATCGGATCCGCCAATCTGAGCAATCGTTCGATGGGATTCGACTCGGAATGCGATCTGGCTCTGTCCTCGGAGGGGAATCCCGGCCGTCAGAGCCGGATCGAAGACTTTCGAAACGGACTGTTGGCCGAGCATCTCGATGTCCCAGTGGAGGAAGTGGGACGCGCCGTCGCCTCGCACCCGTCGCTGATCGCGGCCATCGAATCCCTACGCGGCGGGAAACGCACCCTTGACCCATTCGACGGCCAAATCCCGCCGGATGTGGATGAACTGGTGCCGGATGCGGATTTTGTGGACCCGTCGCATCCCTACGAGACGAATCTGGTGCCGGATGAGCAACGCTCCGGTACCCATCGCCAAATCGTGACCGGCGCCGTCGTTCTCCTGGCGGTCGTGGCTTTGGCGGCGGCCTGGCGGTGGTCGCCGCTGGCGGAATGGTTGGACGTGCCGCGGCTCCTCTCGTACGTGGAGACGGTTGCGGAGAGCCCCTCCGCTCCTTTTGTCACCATCGCCGGTTTCCTGATCGGGGGACTGTTCGTCGCCCCGGTTACAGTACTGATCACCGTCACGGTGCTCGCTTTCGGACCGATCTATGGATTCCTGTACTCGTTCGCCGGCATGACGTTGAGCGCGATCCTGACTTTTGGGATCGGACGACTGCTCGGGCGGCAGATCGTCGAACGCTGGTCCCGGCGCCTTCACCGATTGAGCCGCCGCTTGGCGGAGAAGGGCATCCTGGCGGTCGTGACGGTCCGCGTCCTGCCGGTCGCTCCGTTCAGCATCGTGAATATGATTGCGGGCGCCACCCATATCCGCGCGAGAGATTTTGTAATCGGCACGGTGATCGGCGAGCTCCCGGGGCTCATCGCCTTGTCTATTTTTATCGACCAGATCACGAGCACGGTGAAGCATCCGGGGCCCGGTAGCTATGCGCTGCTGGCTGGTTCCGCGATCATCATCGTGGGCGGCGTGTGGATGCTGCGTCGCTGGCTGCGGAAACATTCCGACGACAAGCCCGCGGGGAATTGATTCTCATGCGGTTGACCCTGGCGACGTACAATATTCATCGCTGTATCGGCACGGATGGGCGGTATGATCCGGGAAGAATCGCCGGCGTCCTGCGTGAATTGGATGCAGATATAATAGCGTTACAGGAAGTCGATACACCGGAGCAACATGGGCTTGAACTGCTGCACCGGTTGGCGGAGGAGGTGAAACTCACGCCGATCGCGGGGCCCACGCTGCTCGAACGCAAGGGCCATCGCGGGAATGCCATTTTGACGAGATGCGAGCCTGAGAAAGTACGGCTGATCGACTTGAGCCAGCCGCGCCGTGAACCACGGGGCGCGATCGATGTCGATATTCTTTGCGAGCGAGAACGGTTGCAAGTAATCGCCGCCCATTTAGGCCTGAAACCGTCGGAGCGGCGCGCGCAGGTCGAGCATCTGCTCACTCATTTCGGCACGAAACATTGTGTGCTGATGGGGGATTTAAACGAGTGGTTTCTGTGGGGCCGGCCCCTGCGCTGGATCAAGGCGATCTTCGGCCACACGCCGGCGTTGCGGACGTTCCCTTCGTCGTTTCCCGTGTTTGCGCTGGACCGCATTTGGGTGCGGCCGGCCGCCACCGTCATGCAGATGTATGTGCACAAGACCGCGCTCTCGCTCAAGGCCTCCGATCATCTCCCGCTCAGAGCCACGATCGAATGGTAGCGAAATGGGAAATGAGGGATTAGGAATGAGGAATGGAAAAGTAAAAATAAAAAACGAGAAGTGAGGAATGGGAAATGAGGAATGAGAAACTAGGAATGCTGACGGGAACATTGATAATGAGGAATGAACGATTCTGGATCATTCATCCCTCATTCCTCATTAATCACTCCTCATTTCTTCATTGTCACACCGCCGCCGGGGTCGCAGGGGCCCTGCTGAGCGTCAACCGCTCGTCCACGGCCTTCCAATCGATGTTCGAGAAAAAGGCGTCGATATAGGCGCCTCGCTCCGAGGGTTTGTAGTCGAGGATAAAGGCATGCTCCCATGCATCCATGACGAGAACGGGGATGAAGCCGGCGACATTCCCGATTTCGTGCAAGGTAATCCAGTGGTTGCTGATGCGGCCGTTGCTGGGATTCAAATAGCAGATGGCCCATCCGACTCCCCGCATTTTCCCCACGCCGACGAAATCGACTTTCCATGTTTCAAATGAGCCGAAGCTCTGCTCGGTCGCCTTTCGGAACAAGCCGGTCGCGACCGGATCGCCGGAGCCGCCTGATTTCAGATTTTCGAAATAGTATTCGTGAAGCACCATGCCGTTATATTCGAAGCCGAGCCTTCGTTTGAGTTCGGAATAGGCGGGCAGTTCTTCCTGATCCACTTTGCCATCCTTTAAGAACTCCTTGATGTGATCGGTCAGATTGTTAGTTTCCTTCACATACCCCTCATACAACTTGAAATGCGTCTGCATGGTCTTGTCCGAGATGCCGGTCAAACCGTGTAGATCATACGACTGGACCCGATACGGGGGGATGCTGGTCGTGGAATACATGGGTGTCTCCTTCGTCACGTGAAAGGGTTCTTATTCGACACAGGGACGACTTCGGACGACCTTGCGCCGTTCAGAAGGGGCGGCGATCGTCCGATTCGCTTCTTCCGTTTCTTGCTCAACCAAATTCACGACATCTCTTTGTTGCCGGTTCTTCTGCTTGGAGCCGGACTTCGTTCTTACAGCCCCTCGCCTGGTTGTCGGAACGATTCGTGGGCTCATGGCTATGCCCGCCTTAGAGGCCGCTCGGATATGTCTCCGGCACGTCGGCGCCGATCCAGCCCGCCGGCCGATCCAGGGGAGTCACGGCGGTCGTTCGGTCCAGGTGGATAACGGCATCAAATTGCTCCGGCAGACTCGCATAGAAATAGTGGCTGATTCGTTCGCTCTCCGGACGATACACGACTCCGATCGCACGCTCAAGCCGTCGGTCCCGCAGAATGTCGGCGGTCCGGTCATTGTCCCAGGTGAGGAAGAACGAAGGAACTCCGGATTCGTGGAACAGAGCTTCATAGCTGTCCGGAAGCGCCGGCCGTACGGACTTTCGTTCGGTCTCGCCGTTCCAATCGGACGCGGCCGTCACCGTGCCGGTATAAGTCGTGAAACCAATGAGGCGCGCATCGCTCCCGTGTCGTTCGCGGACCAACTGGCCCACGTTGACTTCTCCGGCGTCGCCCATCTGGGTCGCTCGCGCGTCTCCGAGATGGGAGTTATGTTCCCAGACCACAATCTTTGGCTGCTGGTGCTGCCGGGACAGATAGGGCAACAGCGATTCGAGGGTCTCCGCCATGTGGCGGTCTCGAACGTTCCACGAGGATACGGCGTGAAACATGGTGCGGTAATACTGCTCGGCGTTCTTGATCAGCCTCGCGTTCTGCTCCGCGAAGAATATCTCCTCGCGCGCAGGGGCATGATCAGCAGCCGGGGAGCGAGCGGCCAGGCGGCGTAATTCGACCAGCTGGGAAACGGCCTCCTCTTCGCATCCGGCAGAGAGGCCGAGGCCGACCGCGGCCGAGCCGTCATCCGATTCTCGTCCGAAATGGTCGAAGCAGGAATAGCGTTCGCGTGCCCGCTTGGCCGCCGCGGGATCGGCCATGTCCAAGAAGGACAGTACGGCCTGAATGGAGGCATGAAGACTATAGAGGTCCAAGCCATAGAACCCGACCGGAGCCTGGTCGCGAGGAAGCGCCGCATTATGGGCATGCAGCCACCCAACAAAGCCCAGCACTTCGGTATTGCGCCACATCCACAAGGGAAAGCGAGTAAAGTCCCTCATGGCGTCGAGCCCCGTCACGTCACGGCTCTGTCCCGTGACATAGCGATGAACCCGGTGGGCGTCCGGCCAATCCGCTTCCACGGCCACGGCGGTGAACCCTTTTTCGGTGATCAAGCGCTTGGTCAGCATCGCCCGGTATCGATAGAATTCCTGCGTGCCGTGCGAAGCCTCGCCGATCAACGCGATCCGCGCTTGCCCGATGCAATCCAGCAGGCCGTCTAAGTCCGCGGGAGACTCGGATAAGGGGTGGAGCGATTCGAGAACTTCCGCCGCCTGTGGGCTCATGCGCAAAGGTCACCCCACGGTTTGGTTCGCCGGTTCATCGCGCACGAACTGCACATGAAATCCGCGAAACGGTGTCCGGACCAGCTTGCGAGCGACATACGGCATGATCACAAACGTGCATAAGACGGTCACCATCGCCAGCGGGAGCACCGCAACCCAGAACGACGGTTCCGTCCGGGTCAATTCCGGCATAAGGAACAAAATGAGCACATTCATACTGAACAGGAGGACGATAAAACTTCCGACCCCGCGCCAAAACATCGCCCATCCCATCCGTAGCAATTCCGCGTAGGTCGGTTCGGGGGTGCGCATCATCTCCCTTTCCATGCATTCATCCTCCGCGGCCTAGGTCACGGCGGTGGAATCGGGCTTGGGACGGGCGCAGGGGCCGGGGCCGGCGGAGCTGGGCTGGGAATCGGCGGCACAGGTTTCGGTTCGGTTGGTTTCGGAACCGGATCCGTCGGTCCGGGTCCCGGTTGTGGAGCCGGCACCGGGTCCGTCGTTCCCGTGCAGGGAAGAGAAAGAAGCACCACAAAAGGGATGACACACAATGTGATGAGCCGACTCCGCCGGTCGTCGGTGACGGCCCCTCTCGATCTGTTCATATTCGATACCCTTCTCTCTCCTCCATGGAGCAATCGGTGATCATGCCGGTGCTCTAAAACCGGCGCCGCTAGCGCCCGCGTGTGCCGGCCAATACAGTCTCCGGCTCCAGTTTCACTTTCATCCAGCCCGGTTGCCTGGTATCGAAAGCCTTGTAGGCATCCACTGCGGCATATAAAGGACCTGTTTGCGTTAAGACCTGTTCAGGATGACAGGTGCCGTTCTGAACCCAATCAAGCAGCATGGGAATGTAGCGCCGATGATTACAATTGCCCATATTGATGGTCAGATTCTTGTTCATAGCCGCGCCGATCGGAAACACCCGCGCCGTCTGCGGGTACACGCCAATGATCGCAAGCGTGCCGGCCTTCGCCAATGCCTGGACGGCCCAAGAGAGCGCCAGTGACGGCGCGTCTCCCGAGTGCCAATTATCATGCTGTGGATTTCTGCGGGGCGTGATCTCGCGCCGCTCCGCTTCAAATTGCGTGGACTCGCCTGCAGTCTGTCGCCGGGCCGGACCTTCGGACGGCGCCACTGCATCGACCCCGACGGCATCGATGGCTCGGTCCGGCCCGATCCCGCCCGTGAGCCGGAGGAGCGCCTCCACCGGCTCTTCCTGATTGAAATTAACGATCTCGGCTCCCTGCGCTTGCGCCATATCGAGGCGGGATGGAATGTTATCGATGGCGAGAATCCGTCCTGCTCCTCGGAGCCGGGCGCTCAAGATAGCAAATTGCCCGACCGGCCCGCATCCCCACACGGCGACGGTATTGCCGGGTTTCACTTCCGCTATATCGGCGCCGAAATACCCGGTTGGAAAAATGTCCGAGATGAGGATGGCTTGATCGTCCGTTACTTCGTCGGGCAGTTTGACGAGTCCGACGTTCGCGAACGGAATCAGGGCTTTTTCCGCCTGCAAGCCTTGGAATGGACCGGTTTCGGACGGTCCTCCGAAGAACGCGCTGCCCGCCCTCGGTCCATTGGGATTCGCGTGATCGCATTGCGCGTAGTATCCGGCTCGACAATAGCTGCATGAGCCGCATCCGATCGTTGATGAGATCACGACACGATCGCCGACTTTCAGGTTACGGACGTCGGGGCCTAATTCTTCGACAATGCCGACCCCTTCGTGTCCCAGAATCGTCCCGACTTTCATACCGGGCAACGTGCCGCGCACCATATGAAGATCGGTGCCGCAAATGGCGCTGGC
The DNA here is from genome assembly GCF_965152575.1 of Nitrospira sp. Nam80. Classification (NCBI taxonomy): domain Bacteria; kingdom Pseudomonadati; phylum Nitrospirota; class Nitrospiria; order Nitrospirales; family Nitrospiraceae; genus Nitrospira; species Nitrospira sp. Nam80. The sequence continues at coordinate 2,714,922 of NZ_OZ224216.1, read as the reverse complement.
CGTGATTCTGACTATGGCATCAGTACGCTCTTTGATACGGGGATCCGGTTGATCGACCAAGCGGATATCCCCTACGCCGTAAAACACTACGGCTTTCATGATTCTGCCCCTTTCGTGGGTCTCACACTCCTTCTAAGATCTTGGGTCTGTCGTGTCTCATGTGATGCGGTTCACGCTCTCTACCGACGGGGCTGAGCCGGGTGCGAGACCTGCTCCAGGACATTGCCGCTGGCTTTGGTATCCATTCCATGCACCGCCAGGTCGCCGAGAGAAACAATGCCGACCAGCTTTTTTGATTGAGAGAGGATGGGCAGCCGCCTGATTTGTTTCTGCGACATGAGCTGGGCGGCCTTTTCCACATCGTCATCCTCAAAGCAATAGGAGACTTCGGGCGTCATCGCCTCACCGACACGGACCGCTTTCGGGTCCCGGCGTTGCGCCATAACGCGCACCACTAGATCACGATCAGTCAGCATGCCGATCAAGCCGTCTTCATCGCACACGGGAATGGCGCCGATATTAAGATCTTTCATCCTTGCCGATGCATCCTCAGCCGTCGCGTCAGGGGAGATCGTATCAACCTGCGGAGTCATGATCTCTTTCAGTGTAGGCATGTGAGCCTCCTTTCGAATCTCCGAACGCCGTACCATTGGTCGCAACGCGCAGTCCGACACGGCACGTTCATTGCCACACATCGCATCGTCGCGCGCATTCCGGCGGCGGTCCGTGATTGATTATGGGTATCCGCATCGAACACCGGCCTCTTCGGCCGGTCGGAGCGGTGCAGAGTCAACCGATTCAGGCCGCCTTGGCGCCGGCCATCTCTCGACAGAGCCCGGCGCAGCGACGACACTCCTTGGCACAGGGACCGCACAGCGGGTGATGCGGCGCATGCTGCTCGCAGACTTCAGCGCAGGCGTCGCACACGTCGGCGCAAAAGCGGCAGATATCCTCCGACAGCGCGGAAACTCGGCTCATCCATTGCGCCGCCAGCGAGCAGATATCCCCGCATTCGCGGCAGAGGCGTATGCAGCGGGCCATCATTGCCATGTCGTGGCCGTGTGATTCCATTCCGATCATATCGTCACTGCACGTGTTGCAGGTCTGCGCGCAGGACCAGCAGGCGGCGATACAGTCTTGATAATGCCGGGTCAGCTGTCGGTTGTCTTGGTGCATGGCACAACTCCTTTATTGGACAAAGAGATGAGGGAGTCCGTCAGCGGACGGAATAGTCGCCCGGTGACCGCTTAGGCGAATGGATAGCAAAACATGGACCGGCTGCTCGGTCACAGCCCGTTGGACGGATGTCCTGATTTGGGCTAATTGGCGTAAATCTTATGACGCTGCGCCCTTGGGGAATATCAATGGCAGGCACTTTGTCTCGGAGAAGACATCCTGTCCGGGGTCGACTTCGAAGCAATCGGGCATTCCAGAAGTCTGATCTGTTCTTCGATGCGAGCGGAGACTCGCCGCCGCTTCCGCGCCACCCATCCAATACCCCGAAGCGCGTCCACGAAGGCCGGACGAAGGCCCGCATCGGTCCGGAGATGGGCCAGGGCATTTCCGGTTTCGCGCCAGGCGCTTGCGAGCGGCCGCCGGAGCCATGCTACCCAGAGGGCGTTACGTAGAAGCAGGCGCCGGCGGGCAATGGAGTCCCGCAGCCGGGACGGATAATGATGCACGACGGCCGTCGGCAGATACATCATCGTCCAACCGGCCTCCGCGAGATCATAAGCGACGAGCGCTTCTTCACCGCCTAAAAAGAATCTCGGTTCAAAACCGCCCACCCCAAGGAAGGCGTCGCGGCGGATCATGGAGGCGCCGGCAAGGAATCCCAAAATCGGAGGTCCGGGGGACCCGAGAGGGCGGGGGAGGGGACTATTTGCCATTTGTGTCGAGGTCGGATCTTCGCGTTCCTCGGGCCCGACCAAGACCTTGGCCGTGATCACCGCAACGGATCGGTGTGCGTCTAGCGCATCGGCGGCCCGCCTGAGTGATCCGGTTGCCCACCAGGTATCATCATCGCATAAGGCGACATAGGGAGTGGCCGCTCGCTCTACGCCGGCATTGCGGGCAGCCGCCCCAATGTTGGAGTCTCGCCCAATGATCGTCACCCGCGGATAGCGTTGGGCCACCTGCGATGCGGTTCCGTCATTCGATCCGTTGTCCACCACAATAATCTGAGGGTGCTCTTCCAAATTGGAAAGATGATGCAGCGTCCGAAGCACTTCTTGGACACGGTTATAGGACAGCACGACGACCGTGACTCGCGATTCTGTCATGCCGGGCTCCGGCGCGCCGCGGGCGCGGATTCAATCACCCATAACCGTTCGGGCTCGAACGCATCCAGGTAGCCGGGCCGGCCGCATGACGTCAGTGCGCGGAGCTGCGAGCGGTAGCAATGGATTGCCTCGGCTTTGCGCGCGCTGTCTGGGTCTGTAGCCACTGCGACCCGACGGGCACGGATGCCACAAGCCCGCATCCGCGCGATACGATCGCTCAACAGACCGGGAATGCGCCGGTAGATCGCATCCTCATACAAGAACCAGCCTTGCCCTGGATACTTGGAGCGCAAGCCCATGCAGGCTTCCGAAGCCAGCGCATGGTCGCTATGGAAAAGGCCCCATGGCGCCACGATGCTGTGGGGCCGTACTACTAGCATCACGCCGTCGAGCGCCAGGGTGACACGCGCACTGGTTGGGCTTCGCTGGTACTGGCTATCGCAGAAGTCCAGCCAGAGAGGATGTGCGGACAACAGGGCCAATGCCTTGGCATCCTCGCCGCGCCGGTGCGCCATGACATCGTCGCCCGGCTCGAACCCGGCGGCTCGATCCCATTCAGTCAGTGGATCATGACATGGCGGACCCGCCGCGAAAATCGTCACGACGACCGATCCGGGATGGGCGGCGAGCAGCGCACCGCACGAAAACACCGCATCGTCGCAATGCGGCGAAATCACGAGCAACCGTTGCAGCGGGCCGGGAAGCACAACAGGTAGCGGTCCGTTATTTACGGGCCTCAACGAAGAAGCTTTCGCGAGGCCGGTTATCCAAACTCACAATGTCCGGATAGGGACTCAGCGTCCGGCCAAAGTCGCAGCGCCGGATGTCGTGGAATCCCTCCCGCAGCAACCATTCCTCCATGCAGTCGAACGTCAATGGCGTCCGGACGGAGCCGTACCAGACCAGCTGGGTGACGAGCTTTGTCCCAATCGATTGCGCATCGCAGTCCGGCACATAGAAGTACGCATGGTCACCGGCCAAATAGGCTCGGATAGCTTGATCGAGATCCGGCAAGCCCAGGCGAAGCACGCCGTCCGGTACGAGCATTCGCCGCAATTCTTTCAACGCAATCGGGATATCCGTATAAGACAAATCTTGCAGGACGTGGATGGCGACGATGTATTGCATGCTGTCCGAGTCAAGCGCCAACCCGGACCGAATGTCGCCGACCAGATCCACTCCCTGCCCGGCTCGCACATCGGCGTTGATCCAACCCGGCGCCGCGCAGGGCCCGCATCCCACGTTCAGGCGTCCGAATTCCTGCAGCATGGCCATTTATAAAAACGGGACGCGATACCGGATTGCGCCCCGGAGACGCCAAAAAATCGCGATCGGCGGAATGAGGGCGGACGTCACGATCATCTCAGCTACGTGGCTCGGCCGGCGGGATGCCCCGCGGAGACGGCGGCGGCAGAAATCGCCTGTCAGGCCGATCCACACAGCCGCTGCCGCTAATGTCACCGAAATCGATTGGAACAGGAACGCTCCCGCCGGCGTACCGAGCAATGCGAGCACGCCGGCATAGTAACGCCATGGAGTCCGTGCTTGGAGCATTGACCGGTACAAGCGGGGATGCTTCTTGTACAGGAGGGCGTTGAAGACATTGTTCCGCTGCTGGCGCAGGCTGATGCCCCAGGGAGCCGGGCGAGCCGGATGCACGACGACGGCTCGTTTACAGGAGTGCAGGCGATGGCCGTGCTCCAGCAACGTGAATTGTAGGTCGCTGTCTTCGCGCCAGGCGGCGGTAAACTGCTCGTCGAAACCGCCGACCGAAGTCAGCGTGTCTCTCCGATAAAAACAATTGGCAGTGGCGCAAGGAGACTGTTCGAGACCCTTGGTCGTAAGTTCGTGATCAGTCGGCTGCTCGGGCAGCGGTACGATAATGTTGCCCCATACGCCCGAACATTCGGGATCATCCATGGCCGCCATCCCTTCCGAGAGCCACTCCGGAACGGGGATGCAGTCATCATCGGTGAAGGCCACAATCGATCCGCGGGCGGCTTTCCATCCGAGATTGCGGGCGGCGGCGGGCCCGCGCCGGCTGGGCGCCGCGATATAACGAATAGCCGGCATTGAGCGCGATGACGCGGCGGTTCTCACCGTCTTCCACGTATCGTGAGTGGCGCCGTCATCCACGATCAGAATTTCATAGAGCGCGGGATCCATCGTCTGGGCAATCAGAGCAGAGAGACAACGCCGCAGCAATTCGGGACGCCGGTAGGTCGGAATAACGACCGAAACCCGGACTGCCTGACCAGGCGGACCATCAGACTGCCGGCGATGCCGGCTCGTCGATTTGATGGATGAGTCTCGTTGTCCGGACAAGACGGTGGAACTCACGCTTGGCATGGTTACATATTCTCCTTCGCCAGGAGGAATGGGCCGATTACGAGCGCATCTAAGGGCGAGCTGGAATAGCATTCAATGGCGTCGCGCGGCGTACAGACAACCGGCTCGCCCCTCGTATTGAACGACGTATTCACCAGCACCGGCACGCCGGTTTGTCGCTCGAAGGCCTTCAACAAATCATAGTACAGCGGATGTTGCGCGCGATTGATGGTCTGCACGCGAGCCGAGCCATCTACGTGACGAACGGCCGGGATCCGATGGGCCTGATGAGCCAAAACTTGATACGTGAACAACATGAAGGGCGAGAAGCCGGCCCCATCGAACCACAGGCCGGCTGCTTCTTCCGTCACCACTGGCGCCACGGGCCGGAAGTCTTCGCGATCCTTGATGTCGTTCAAGCGGTCCTGCATTGTCGGGCTGAGCGGTGAGGCGAGAATGGAGCGTCCTCCTAAGGCGCGGGGGCCGAATTCCATGGCACCTTGGAACCAGCCGATGATTCGATCCCTGGTCAGTAAATCCGCCGTGGCTTCTGCGACATTCTCCAAGCGCCGGTAGCGAAGCTTTGCCCGATGCAGGGTTGCTTGAATGTCGGATTCCGAGAAGGAAGGCCCCAGGAACGCATGATCCATGCGGTATGTTCTGCGCCCGCTCGGCTTCCGGTGCGCCGCATCGATATGGAGCGCGGAGCCCAGTGCGGTGCCGGCGTCTCCAGCGGCTGGTTGTACCCAAATCGATCGAAAGGGGCCGCGCTCGCGGAGGGAGCCGTTCAGCACGCAGTTCAGCGCGACACCGCCCGCGAGACAGAGATTCGGACTGCGGCTCACCTTATGAAACCAAGCTGCAAGTTCCAGCACCGTTTCCTCCAGCGCTTGCTGAAGCGACCGAGCGATATCGTAATGGCGGTCTTCCAACGGTTCGCCCCGGCGGCGCGCCGGACCGAATCGCTCCTTCAGGCTAGCGGGTTGGGTCTGATACCCCCCGTCCGGCAACAGCTTGATGATCTCTCGAAAGTCTCCGACGAAGCGCGGCTTGCCGTAGGACGCGAGCGCCATCACCTTATATTCGTCCGAGGAATGCAGGAAGCCTAAGTAGGCGGTCACGTCCTCGTACAGAAGTCCGAGTGAATGCGGGAACTCGACTTGCCCGATGTGACGCAATGAATACCCCTCGCCCACGTGATAGGTGGTCGTCGCTCGTTCGCCCCGGCCGTCCAAGGTGAGGACCGCGGCCTCTTCGAACGGGGAGGCGAGAAACGCGCTCGCCGCATGGGCGAGATGGTGGGAGACGAAATGCCAGATGCAGGGGCCTTCGGCCGTCACGCCCTCAAATCGGCTTCGAAGGTGATGCGGCGCGCCGGAGGCCAGATGGCGGGGCGCATTGACGATGGATGAGAGAAACAAGGGATCCCATACCGACTCCCATTCAGCCGGCGTGGGATGGGCGCTCGGCTCGAGTGGAAGCGTGAGGCTGCGGTCGCCGGCATGAGGACCGAGCATCAGAAAGGGATCGTAGGAATAGGCGATATGATCGATGTCGCGAAGCGCGATATCGGCCGCCGCCAGACAGAAATCAACGGCATGGAACGGGAGTTCATACGCGCTGAACGGGATGGGGCGCTTCGCATGCTTGATCCGGGTGAAGCGTTCTTCTTCCGCCGCGGCAATGACGATACCGTCGCGCACGAGGCAGGCGGCTGAATCGTGGAAGGCTGCATTAATCCCGAGCGTATACACAATGCGTCCCTCCTCTCCTGTCGGATAGAAGCCCGAGCCTCGGCAGTTCGGCCGCCGCGCTCATCACCTGGTCGGGTGTAATCAATCGCAGGCAGTCGTGGTGCCCTTCCGGACAGATGCTGCGATAGCAGAATTTGCACGGCACGTCGTGCGAGAGCACGCGGTGGGGAACCAGCCATGGAGTATGCTGAGGATTGGTGAGAGCGTAGAGATCCACCACCGGTGTCCCGACCGCGGCCGCGACGTGTACCGTGCCGGTATTGTTTGAAATGAGGAGTTGGGCGCGGGACAAGAGCGCGGCCAAGCTTGCGAGATCGAGCTGCCCCACCAAAGAATAGGACGGGACACCGGCGGCGGCGCGAATTGCGTCCACGAGATCACGTTCTGATGACGTGCCGGTAAAAAAAATGCCGCAACCGAAATCCTCCGCGACCCGGCGGGCGACGACGGCAAACTGTTCAGGCGGATAGCGGCGCGAGGCCGCACTGGCTCCGGCGTGGATCACGACGAAGCGGTCTGTTCCGGAGAGAACCGTCGAGGCAAGCAGGGAATCGATCGCCTCGTGCGAGGCGGGAGGAATCGCGAGCGTCAGGCGCTCGTCCTCCGCATGGGCGCCGATCCACTGGACCAGATCCAGTTGCCGCCGGACCTCATGCCGGATGCAGGTGTCCGGTTCCGGTTCACGAATCCAGTCGGTGAACAGCTTATACGGATTTTCACGGCAGTGGCCGAGGCGCAACGGGATGTCGGCCAGGTAGCACAGGAGCGCCGCCGGCAAGGGGTTTTGACTGTAGACGGTAAAAATAATCGCCGCGTCAAAGCGCGCAGCCCGGAGCTGCGCAATAAGGCGCCGATCCAAGGCGGCGGAATCCCGTGCGTCACCCGCCTTCATCCACGGCGCTTCATAGAGCAGCACTTCCTCAAGGAATGGCATCAAGCGGCCGGCTTCCGCCCCGCTCGGCGAAGTGAGGAGCGAGACCTGCCGATGCGGCGCCGCCTCCTTGACCGCGCGCAGGGCCGGGCCGGTCATGATGACGTCGCCCAGCGCGTCAAGACGGACACAGAGAATTCGCCGCGCGCGGCGCCAAGCGTCCTTACGAAGCTCGTCGGGCTTGTTCTGCGCCATCATTCTTCCTCGGTTTCCAGAGGCCGGGGCATTTCGCCCGTGAAGGACTCATCCGCCGCCATAATGAGATGGGCCGTTTCCAGGAGATTGTCTGCGATGAAATCGGGCCACCGGAGCGGCGTCATCTCCCATTCCGTCTCGTGGCCGTTGGTCAGGAGCACGGTCTTGCACCCGCCCGAACGTCCCGCTTCCACGTCGTGCAGAATATCACCGACCATCCAAGAGCGGCCGAGATCGAGCTTCAATTCGCAGGCCGCTTGCATCAGCAGACCTGGTTTCGGCTTGCGACACAAACAATGAAGACGATATTCGGTGACGGTACCGTCAGGATGATGAGGACAGACGTAAAACCCGGCCAACGGAATCCCGAAAGTGGCCAGCCGGATACGCAAGCTGATTTCTTCGTAGGTGATCGCGTCCCAGGTGAACCAGCCATGCGCAACGCCCCCCTGATTCGTGATGACGACGAGGGCATAGCCGGCTTGGTGCAGCAGTTTCAGCCCTTCGACGGTGCCGGGCAACAACCGGATATGGTCCGGCCTCCGGTCAAACGGATGGTTTTGAATCAACGTGCCGTCCTTATCGAGAAATACCGCTTTGGCGTTCATGGCCACGATGTCTCGCGCATGGGGATGACGGTAATCTCAGGCACGACGGAGTCGGCGGGGAGCCGCAAAATGCAGCGCACGGTTTCCGCCACGTTCCGGGGATCCTGCAAGGTGCCGAGATCGATATCGGGAAAGCGATCCAGCAAGAAGGGCGTTCGCATGCCGCCGCTCACGACCGCCGTGACTTTGACGCCGTGGGGTCTGGCTTCGACGTGAAGCGCATGACTGAATCCCAGCAGCCCCCATTTGCTCGCATGGTAGGCCGACGCATTGGTCCATGCCCGCTTCGCTGCGGTCGAGACGATGTTCACGATGTGGCCGCCGCGCCGTTCCCTCATGACCGGCAGGGCCGACTTCGACATGACGAACGGACCTCGCAAGTTCGTGGAGAGAATGCGATCCCATTCCGAGACGGTCAGTACGTCGATCGATACCGTTTTGTCGATCGCGGCGTTATTGATCAAAATATCGAGCCCGCCATAGGCTTCGCGCAGCCGGCGGATCGCCGCCTCTGCTTGTGCCGAATCACAGACATCGAGCGGCATGGCGGTGGCCTCGATCCCATCATGTTTCAGTTTCGTGGCGAGCGATTCGGCCGCGTCATGCCGCACATCGGCAATCGCGATGATTGCGCCGTCTTCTCCCAAGGTCCTGCAGAGCGCTTCGCCGAGGCCTTGTGCCCCACCGGTGATCAGCGCGACTTTGTTTGAAAGCGGAGATGGAGTCGTCACGACGGTTACCTCCTGACCGCCCGTTGAACCGCGGGGCGGCGGCGGGTTGCCGACGCTCTGGCCCGACGAGGCAGTTCTGCAATGGAATGGAGCGCGCCGGCGAACTGGACGGCGCCGTCCGCTGCGGCCATTCGTTGTTGGATTAGCCCGCATAAGACTTGAAGCACGACATGATAGAGCGGCGCGATTCCATCGCGGCGTTGGGATGCGACGGCGAGGGTGACGTGCGCCAACCGCCGGACATCGGCCGTCTCCACGCCGAGGATGGCCAGGGAATGCAGTCCGCGCCGGTCCGCCGCCTCAAACGCGCGCAAGAGGGCGGGAGAGACTCCATCCAGCGCAATCCCGATCAGAACATCCTCCGGCCGTGAGAAGATCTCAACTTGCTTCGCCAAGCCGTCGTCCGTCAAGGAGAGGCCGGTGGAAAACGGCTCATCGGTCAGGAAGAGGGCCGGAAGGCCGGGGCGGTCGGCGCAGCAGGTCCTCCGGAGTAATTGCATGGCGAATTGTTCCCCCGCGGACGATTGGCCCGGCGAGGCGCAGATCAAGGCCTTCCCGCCTCGCGCAAAACTATCTCCCAGCAGGTGGGCCGCATCCAAGAGTTGAGACCGCAGCCGGCGCCTGGTTTCCTGCATGGACTCGAGCGCCGCATCAAAGCCCGCATCGACGAGTGTCAGTTCATCGGCGCGGTAGGTGCCGACAGGCTGTTTCTCGCTTAGCACTTGTTCATACAGGGCGCTCAATCCCTTCGCCACGGTCGTCCAGGTAAAGAGATCGTTCACCCGCTGAATGGCCTGCCTGCTGAACACGCTTAAGAGCTTCGGGTTCGCGTAGAGGTGCGCAATCTTATCCGCCAGAGCGTCCGGATCCTTCGGCGCGACGAGATACCCGGTTTCGCCGTCTCGTACGGTGAATTTGATGCCGCCCACGTTCGACCCGATGACCGGCGTCCCGCAGGCCATCGCTTCCAGCGGCGTGATGCCGAACGGCTCGTACCAGGGAGTCGTCACGAACACATCGGCGGCGCTGTAGTAGTACTTCAAGGTTTCCCGCCCGCGGCGGCCGACGAACGTCACGCGATCCGAGACTCCTTCCCCTTCGGCGATGCGCTGCAACCGCGCGAGTTCCGGCGTCGCTTGCGGATCCGGATCGTCGCTATCGCCGCCCACGATCAACAGCCGCGCCTCCAATTGATGGGTCTGCCTGAGCCTGCCAAAGGCCTCGATGACCGTTTCGGTCCCCTTGCGGGGCACCATGCGGCCCAGATGCAGGATGACCCGCTCATCCGGCGTCAAGCCCAATGAAATCCGGGCCAATGCCTTGCTGATCGGCCACAGCTCCGTTGGATCGAAGCCGCAGGGAATCATGGTGATGTTCCCCGGGTCCGCGTTATAGAGCCTGATCAGGTCTTCTTCATCCTGCGGCGCCTCCGCGATGATATGGTCGGCTTCCGCCACGATACGGTCTTCTATCTCGAAGCGGGCGTCCGGAAATTCGTCGGCCTGCCGCTGAAACTGCCGCCGGACGCGTCCAAGCGCATGAAACGTAATGACGAACGGCGTGCCGAGCTGTTTTTTTAAATCTGCCGCCACGAGGCCCGACATCCAGAAATTCGCATGGATGAGATCGTAGGCCTTCCGCTGACAGCGGCAAAATTTCAGCATGTAGTCGGTGAACGATCTCATGTAGGGGAGGAGATCTTCTTTCCGCACGAAGGAAGGGGGTCCGGCCGGCACATGGATGATCCGCACGCCGTTTACCCATTCTGCGGTCTCCGGAAGGATTTCGCTGTCCCGCCTGGTGAAGATATCCACATCGTATCCCGCGGCGGCCAGGGATTTCGCCACCTGGCCGACGTACAGGTTCTGTCCTCCACAATCGACGCCGCCCAAGAGGCTCAAGGGAGACGCGTGCTCGCTGATCAACGCAATTTGCCTGGTCATGAATAACTCCGTCCTGCCGCAAGAGGTTGAAGCGCTGAAACCTGAGGCTCCGTCCGCCGGTCGCGGCGGCGCATCACGACCTCGGTCAGGAGACGGTCCCACTCCTTCGCAAACCGTGTCAGGTTGAAACGCCGCCTTCCCGCCTCCCGCGCTCCCTCGCTCAACCGGCGGGCTTCCTTCTGATTGCCTAATAATTCTTCCATGCGCTCGATCAGCGCGTTCACGTCGGTATCGACATAGCCCGAGCGACCGTTTTCCACCGTGGTCGTCATCTCGGTCGTGGCCAGGCCGATGATCGGCACGCCAAGCACCATCGCTTCGCATACGGATAAGCCGAGGCTCGTGTAGCGGATAGGATTGAACAGGAACCGGTAGCGGCACATCATTCGGGGGAGAGCCTCGTGCGGAATGTCGCCGAGCCCGCCGAGTTCTTCCGATTCCATGCCGATCAGATCCAGCGGAATACGTTCTCGTACCCGCTCAAAGATGTCCAACCCGAGACGCCGGCCGCGCCGGCGGAGACAGTTCACGATGACCAGGCCCTTCTCGATCTCGCCACTGTACGAGACATCGTCCGGCGCCGGCACACCATGCTCGATCACGGCGGTCGGAGTGCGTCCACTGTCCCACATGAGCGCGTTGAATGGCGTGACATGGACCAGCGTCATAGCCGGATCATCCACGACATGACGGGTATTGGTCGGATGTTCTTGAGGCGGGTCGTGTTCGAGAAAGACGGCCGGCAAGCGGCGCTGCTCCTGTGAAAGAATCTCGAATTGATCCGTCATGTAATGGGCGCGTGACTGAAACAGGATGGCGTCGAAATCGGTCGAGGGAATTCGATCGACAGGAACGTCGTGACAACGGTCAGGCCATGGAAAGCCGGGTGCGCATCCGGCGTAGCCCGGTCCCGGCCGGCCGACCGGAAGATAAAATTCATGCGGCGCGTGAGTCAGATAATAGAGATAATTGCCGTGAACATGCCAAGTAAAGATGCGCAGTGGTCTCATGGGCTCGCTCGCGGTTGGGGTGGTGCGTCAAATCCCCGTCAAGTATTGGTGGTTCCGCGCAACGAGCGCGTCCGAATTGCTCATCGGGAGCGGCACCGGGCTGTGTCCGAACGTGACGGTGATCGGCTTATCGGGTCCATCCAGCACATCCCGCAGTTCTGCCAGCACCGAATCGACCGTGGCCATACCGCCCGAGAGGACGCGATGTTGATGACGGTCTAAAGGAGACCAGCGGTGGGGATCCGAGCCGACACAAAGGATGACGCTCGGAACTTTCAAGGCCGCCGCCAAATGGGACACTCCCGTATCATTCGCGAGCAGCAGTCGCGCACGGCTCAACAGGACGCCCATGGTCCCTAAATTGGTCTGGCCGACGAGATTGATCACATCCGATCGCATGGCGGCGACCGCCGCCTTGACGATGTCCCGTTCCTCCGCGGTGCCGGTCATCACGATGTCGTATCCCTCGCGGGCCAGCCGGTCCGCCACGATTCCGAAAGACTCGGGCGCCCATCGCCGGTTGTGGCCTCTCCCGCCGGGATGGACACAAACAAACGTTCCCGGCGTCAACGGGGCCGCCGCCCGGAGCCTGCCGAATGCCGCATGGTCGGCGTCGGTCAACGGGAATTCCAAGTCTTGTCCCTGCTCGGGAATTCCAAGATGCCGGAGGAGTTCAAGATGACGTAAGACTTCAGGCAGCCCATCCGGATAGGTCATGAAGAGATTTGGATCCGGGCAGTACTCCGGCGGCTGGTAAAAGCCTGCGGTCATCGCGCCTCCAAACAACATGACAATCTCATTGGTGTAATGACCGCTTCCGTGGAGTTGCAGCACCAAATCAAAACGGCGCTGCTGCATCGATGCCAAAAAGCCTGGGACTGATTGTGTTTGGACGGGCCGTTCCGGCAGGCCGGGAAAGCCGGGGAATTCGATGAATTCATCGACATAGCCCGCATAGCGGGCGGCGAAGTCTCGCGCCCAGGGCAATCCGATCAGTGCGATGTGAGAATCGGGATAGGCCCTGCGCAACGAGCGCAATGCCGGGACTGTGCAGAGCAGATCCCCCAGTTGGAGAGCGCGGAGCACGGCAATGGTTCGGGGGGACCGGCTCTTGAGCTGAAACGACGATGAGGCCATGGTAAAATATTCCGTTCGTCGGTCCTTACCTGCTTCGGGTTTTGGATCCGTGGGAGCGGCGCTTGGAACGCGAGCTTCGCTTGCGCGGCACATCGATGCCGGATCGTCTCGCCTTGGAGAGCCCGATGGCGATTGCCTGCTTGCGTGACTTGACCGGGTGCTTGCCGCTTTTCTTGTGATGCATCTCTTCCCGGACAAATTCCCCGGCTTGAGTCGTCGGCGCCTTGCCTTCTCGCTTGGCCTTTCTGGCCCGCTGCTTGGTTTTACGCTCCGGCATGCCGGCCTCCCTGGTTTATGATTTAGGCCGTTTGCTTCGGCGTCGCTGCGATGACGCCGGCTTGTTCGTAGTCGATGACGTCTTGGGTCGTTGGGACGCGGCCTTGATGGCGTCGGCCGCTTCCTCTCGCCGTTCCTGGTAATCTTCCGCCGAGGCGGGATTAAGCTCCCATCGGTCCTCGTCCCGCTCGCCGACCTTGTCTCCGAATTTCAACGGCTCATTGTCTTGATACGTCACGCCGACCGCCTTCCCGATCTCATCAACGATGTCCTGATCCGGCGTCGGGTTCGACCCTCCGGGGGCCTCGGCTCCGACATCGATGTCCTGCTCGGAGGCGTCCACATCGCCTCCGCTCAAACGGACCGCTTCTCGATCGGCGACCGGATGTCCGATGCGTTCATCAGCAGGTGTCACCGGTTCTGTTTCGTCTCGAAAGGCTTCGGTTTCCGAAGCCGGCCCGTCTTCGTAGTAACGGCGGATCGCTTCGTCCGCGTCGATCGTTCCATGTCGTGGTTTCTTTGGCATCAGCAGCTCCTTGGGTGCATCAACGGCGGCTCTGCGATGCAAAGCACGGGCCGCAGACAGGCCGATCGGAAAGGAGCGGATGGGAAATCGCCGATCACCGCATGACTGAAGGCAATACCGCCGGATGTCCGATTGAGGAAGGGCGGCAACTCGGACAGGGGGTATCGGACAGGCTGTCGCCAGCCTGGACAGGCTGTCTAACTAATTGAAAAATCTTTATACTGCGTAGGAAAAGGGGAAGTGGGCTGTCGTGGTGTAGCGACGCCGCTACGGTCCGGCAATAGAGTGGTTTTATCGCGGTTCGAGCGGCAGATAGGAACGGGGGAGTTCGAACAGCATATCAGAAATGCGGCCGATCCTCACATGCCGATACTCTACGGCCCAATCGCCGTTCTTCTTGGCCAGCTTGAGCGGGAAATTGATATCGGTGGCGAGCCATTGATAATAAGCCGCCGTGCCGCCGCCCGGTTCTCGCACCGTTACTTCGTAAAGAGTGGTCGGATGCCCGTCCAATGTTTGGCTGCCGATGATATCGCGGGACAGTTCTCCGTCCAGATGCGCGGTGATCATGAGCGCATAGTCGGCGGAAAAGACCATGGTCTTGAAATGCCTGGTTGCCGGCAAGAGATGCCAGACCAGATTTTGATCTTTTCTGACAATGGTCACATTGACGGCGCCCGGCCCATTATGCTCCATCCGCCACATGCCGTCGCGATAGAACACCCGCTGGTGGCGCACCTGTAGATCCGAGCGGGTCACCCGGTCCGCCGCGAATTCGAGTGCGAAGGAAAGTCCGCTTGAAACGAAGAGTGTGCACGCACCGAAAATGGCAAAGAGCATGTTACTCGTCACGATGCATCTTTCCGGCCGAATGAGCGGCATCCGCCGGCGTCATCGACGTGGGAATGGTCATCGCATTGACGTGTAATCTCGTCATCCAGCAAGCATCGCCAGAATCAGGTGTGACCGTTCTCAATTTCTGCGGGTCCAGTTGCCGAATCACATCGTGGTATCTCGTCATGACGTGTTCCTCCTGATAGGGCGTTGATCCGCTGTCTTTGTCGCGACGAAGAAAGGAGCAATGTCCGTGCCGGAGGAATGGGAAACGAGGAATGAAAGCTGAGGAAATGGAAAAACGAGGAAATGGAAAAATGGACGCTTCTAACTATTTACTTTTAACCCGTACCTTGTGACTCCCACTTAGCCCACCTTAATCAACCCCTGTTCAATCGCGATCCGCACGAGTTGAGCGGTATTCGCCACCCGCAGTTTCTTCATCAAACTCGCGCGATGAGCCTCGATGGTGCGCGATGAGATACCCAGGCGTTCCGCGATTTCGCGGTTTGAAAATCCGGTCCACACAAGCTTTAAGACCTCGCGCTCGCGTGGAGTCGGAAGAAAAATCGTTTTACCCTTTGCTCGGCCCGCTGTCGAGCGGGACGGCATGGATGTTCCCCGATTGATGTCCCCTTTCGATCTCGCCATGAGTGCTTTTGCCGCTGATCCTCCCGACTTCATAGTCATTCCCTTTGTATGGTCTTTTTATCCCCGTTGGAAACGTGCACCCCGCCGGCCTCCTCGCGGCTGCCCTGCGGTGGTCGGCGCCTCGCCGGTTTCCATCACCTGTTTAAATCGCCTGAGATCTTCTTCAATTTGCTGCGACGGCTCCTCTCCGAACAATTTTGCCACGGCAATCCCGGTCGCGCCGCCGATCGGCTCATACTCCAACTCGACGGTTACCTCAGTGCCTCGACCTCCGGGCGCGTGATTGAAGCGCACGGCTCCCCAGTTGCCGACGGATGAGCCTTCGCACGACTGCCATGCGATCAAGGCGTCTTTCTTTTCGTTGACAATCTCCGCGTCCCACTCGATCGAGAAACCCCCCGGCGCCTTCGCCTTCCAATGGGAACGTCTCTCGGATAACACCGTCACCGATTCCAAATGTGACATCACTCTAGGTAGATTCCTAAAGTCTCTCCAGAATGCAAAGAGCTCGCCAACCGGCCGATTGATCGTCATGCTCCGAATGACCTCGTTACGTTGCCGTCCGGCGACGGTCCTTACGAAATGGATTCCCAAGTTGCGATACAGCGCGTTACGACCAGTCGTGCCCATATACAAAAAGGCTCCTCCCACAAGAGACGTGACCCAGCCGTCCCACCCGCGCCGCCTGAATCCATGCAGTAGAAATGCGGCTCCCGTCATGCCGCAAATCAATCGTTCCAGGTCGGTGAGCTCCGTATGTCCACTCGCCATGCCGGAGGTCTTTCCCGTCCGGGCCGAAAATGAGGGCTGCATTCTCATCGACCTCCTCTGTCCATGGTTCGCCCTGCTCGATGTGCAAACGTTGAGCCGCTTTCACATCCCTGTCTTGGTATCCTGAAGCGCCTCGGTGCCGGACAGGATGTCTAGGGGAGGACAGTTTGCCTTATCGGTCCGCCGGCGGCGGGAACAGCGCATGCCCCTTGAAAAGGCGATAGAGATAGTACAAGGACGGAAAGAGGACGGCGCCGCCGATCACGAGGCTCCAGACCAACAGCCGCAAAATCTGAACCGGAGCGGCTGCTTCGGGCAGTTTGACGTCCGGGACGACCAGATAGGGATATTGAGAAATCGCCCATCCGAAAATGATCAAGATGACCTGTACGACGACGGCGGCGCGCGCGATTCCGAACCGGCGGAAGACCAATGCGGCCAAGCTGACCAGCCCCGCGCCCGCCGTCAAACCCAGGATGATGCGGCCGCCGCCCGTAGACACCAATCCGTCGTAGATGATCGGCGCGCCGGTTCGGGACACAAGCAAGACAGCCGCTCCGAGCGACGACACGATGAGCCAAAGGGCAAGCGCCCGCCGTCGGAGGTCCTCTTGCAGCGGGCGATCCGTTGTTTCGAAGATGAGATACATGGCCGCGAGAAAGACGAACAGGGCTAACGTAAAGCACCCGACGAGCAGCGGAAAGCGCGCCAGCCAGGGAGCGATAAATAAATCGAAAAACGACGGGGGCTGTCCCGAGAGACGGCCGGACGCGATGGCTCCGATAGTCGTCCCGAGCATTAATGGCGCCACGATGCTGGATCCGGCGAAAACCCGGCTCCAGAAGACCTGCGAGGCGTCACGATCCGATCGCGGTTGGACATCGTGGGTCCGGAACACAAAGGCGGAGCCACGCAATACAATCGCGACCAGCAACGCTGTAAGAGGGATGTGCAGCGCGGTGGTGATCACCGCGAAGGCACGCGGGAAACCCGCAAACAAAATCGTCACGATGAGGATGAGCCAGACGTGGTTCGCTTCCCAGATCGGCGCAATGGCCCGGTCGATGAGCGCTCGATGGAGATGCCCCCGTTTACCACGGGCGAGCAGCGTCCAGACGCCAGCTCCGAAATCCGCTCCGCCGGTGAGGACGTAGAAGGCCAGCGAACTGAGCAACATTCCCGCAAGTAGAATGTCGAATGTCATCGGGTCTCCGCTGATTCGGTAGGCGACGGAAACGGTCGCTCGGGACCGCCGGGCTGATCGTGCCGTTCCGTCGCCGAGATGTGGCGCGATAGCGTCCAGAGGACAATAAGAGACAGCACCCCATATAACAGGGTGAACATGACGAACGGGACAGCGATTCCCGGCATCGGGGTGACGGCTTCGCTCGTTCGCATGATGCCATAGATGATCCAGGGTTGGCGGCCTACTTCGGTCACGACCCATCCGGCCTCGATCGCGAGAAATCCAAGCGGCGCGCCGAGCACGAGGGACCAAAGCAGCAGACGATCCGCGTACAGCCGTCCTTGCTTCCAGCGCCATGCGGCCCACAGCACGAGTATCATCATGACCAGGCCGGCGCCCACCATGATCTGAAACGCCACGTGGACGACGGCGACCGGAGGCCAATCCAGGCGGGGTATCCGGTCCAAGCCGACGACAGTCGCCTGCGGGTCGAGATAGAGAAGAAGACTCAACAACTTCGGGATCTCCAGCGAGTACGGAACCGATTCGCGCTCTTCGTCCGGCAGACCGCCGAGATGAAATGATGCGCCCGGAGCCGTATGGAACACCGCTTCCATGGCGGCCAACTTGGCCGGTTGGTGCGCCGCCACGACTTTGGTCAACGCATCGCCGCTGATCGGCTGAAGCAAAGCAGGAATGCCGCCCACGAGGAGGGCGATGGCGAGGGCGTAGCGATGAAAATTATCATGGGCGCCGCGCAGAATGAGGAAGGCATGGATGCCGGCGACCAATAGGCCGGTCGCGGCAAATGCGGCCAGCACCATGTGCAGGCTTTCATGGAGCGCGTGCGGATTGGTCATCACCGCCCAGGGCTGGATATCGCGCGGCAAGCCGTCCGTCAACTCGAAGCCGGCGGGAGTATTCATCCAGGCATTGGCCGTTGTGACGACGGCGGCCGACACCACCCCGCTTGCCGTGACGATGATACCCGCACCGATATGGAGGGCGGGTCGCAAATGATGCCAGCCGTAGAGATAAATCCCCAAAAAAATGGCTTCTGTGAAGAATGCAAAGCCTTCCAGCGCGAAGAGCGGGCCGACGATCGCTCCGGCCCAGGCCATGAAGCGCGGCCATAGCAGTCCGAGCTCAAAGGATAACACCGTGCCGGAGACGGCTCCGACGGCGAAGAGAATGGCGGCTCCCTTGGCCCAACGCCGCGCCAGCGCCAGGTATGCCGGATCTTTGGTGCGCGTCCAGCGCCATTCCGCGATCGTCATCATCAGCGGCATGGCGACACCGATGACGGCAAAAATGATATGGAAGCCGAGCGACATCGCCATTTGGCTGCGGGCCGCGAGCAGGTCGCTCATTCCTGCTTCCCGCCTTGTTGCCAAGATTCCTTGCGCAATGCGATTCGAATCATCAGTTCGCGAATGAGCAACTCAAGCTCCTGATTCATGAGCCCGACGGTGGCACGCAGCATGTCGAGCATTTGCCCGCGCACGATCAAATCGCTGCTGCGATACAGTCCGCCGTCCCCGAACAGCAGCGCGATGCGCTGCTGTTCTTCCTTGGAGCCTTCCGCGCCGAGCCGCCCCTCCTGTCTCCAACCATTGACGAGTTCTTCGCGAAAACTGCGGCTGCCCGCTTCCTCCTTCATGGGGTGATTCAAGAACTCCCACACCGAGGGTGCGATGTAATTCGGATGAGAGGGATGTTCCCATATTTCTCGCAGAATATTATCCGGATGTTCGAATCTGTGCTCGCTCTCCTGATACAGTGCTGAAATACCTAATGCGCCGGCTACCGCGCCTCCAACAACCGTGGCGATGTCTTCCGCCACCGTACCGGTCGCCGCCAAGCTGAATCCCCCGGTCGCGATTGCCGCTCCCGCGCCGATGATGACGGCCCACAGAGTCTGTTGCTTCACGCGGGCGGTTTCCGCATTCTTGAGACGATCGGCGACTTCGTATGTGCGCTCGATCTCGCAGCTTACTTGCGCAACGGTGCTCGATACGGCGATGAGAGCCAGCAATATACGCCCCAACGCCTCCTGCCGCAACGACAGTAATGTGAGCGGGGCCGACGAATCAGGGTTCGGTGATTCCTCCACTACCTCGATTTGCTTTAACAAAGGTAGGATGTCGATGGCTTTGGCCGTCTGCACGGCACGCCAGGAAAACGAAGTCGGTAATCCCGTTTGAGCAGCTTCCGCCTGAAGATCGTTCGACGAGCGGTCCACCTCGTCCAACGACACGGCCCGAAGCTGCTTCTCGATCGGGGTCGGCGCGCAACGCCGCTCGTTGCTGCTGGTCGTCCGCTGTTCGGAATACCCGGTTGTCCAGGCGCAGCCGGCCTCAATCACGAGCAAGACCGCTACGAAGATCAAGCCGGCCGCCCGAACGCATCCTTGGTGCGATCGCGTCCGGATCCAAGCCTGCACCGCACGGCGCAAGGAATGAAAGATCATCCTCGCTGCGCGATCACCCCGCGTTCCCATCCGAACCGCACCGCATCCTTGTACTGTTCCCACAGGCCCATGGTGCTCTCATCCCATCCTTTCCTGGCTTGCAATTCGAGAATGCTCCATTCCATGGATCTATAGCGGGTATCCATCGCCAACTCGTAGCCATATTGATAGGCGGGGCGATATTGGTTATAGCCGTATCCGGAATCGGCATAATGGTGATCATAATGGTCCTTGAATTGAGGCTCCTGTCGTTTCAACTGTTCGAGCATCTGTTGATCGGCTTGCGGCAAGCTGGGAGCCTGATCGGTGCCGTGCCTTTCATTTTGAGCGGCAGTCGCGGGCGTGCCGCCGGCGGCAACCGCATGGCGCTTGGTATCGACCGGCGGTGAGGAAGATTGGCAAGCGACGCTCATCGTTAAGGGAAGCGCGAACAGGATCATGAAGCTGTAGCGTGTCATGAAGTTCTCCTTTCTGGTGGTCGAACGGACGGCCGTGTGTCGGCCCTTGTGGAAGAACGGAGAGCCACCAGGCCGGCTATGCCCAACCCGGCCATGGCAAGCCAACCGCGTCGTTTATTGACCCAAAATTGAAAGCTCGTGCGCCGCGCCCCGGTGTTGAAGCAGCCGCGCGCGCCATAATCGCCGGGAACTGTTTCGAATAGATTATCGGGACGTGAGGGGGAAACCGGTTGGGCGGTCTGTTGTGCCTCGTATCCGATCCAAGCCAAATAGTGATCCAAAAGGCCGGGCATGAATTTGTCTCCGACGATGGCTTGCACGGTGGGCCACCCCACGCTCACCTCGCGCCGCCGATGGTGCGCCGCCCAATAGATGGCGCGGGCGATGAATTCCGGCTGATAGATCGGCGGCACCGGCTGCGGATGGCGCGGCATCCGCGATCTCACCCAATTGAACTGCGGGGTATTGACGGCCGGCAACTGGACGGCGGTCAGATGAACCAGGGTGCCGTCATGAATGAGTTCCGACCGTAACGACTCGGTGAAGCCTTCCACGGCGTGTTTCGCCCCGCAGTAGGCGGATTGGAGCGGAATGGCCCGATAGGCCAGCGCGGAACCTACCTGCAGGATCACGCCACGATTGCGAGGGCGCATGCGGCGAAGCGCGGCCAGAGTGCCGTAGACATATCCCAGGTACGTCACATCGGTGACGCGTCGAAATTCATCGGCCGTCATGTCGAGCGCCGGCGACAGGACCGAGACCATGGCGTTGTTGATCCAGATGTCGATTGGACCCAGGAGCCGTTCGACCGATTCCGCGGCTTCTTCGACCTGCACATCGTCGGCTACGTCGGCTGTCAGGACCACCGCCCGGCCGCCCATCCCTTCCACCTCCCGGCGGGCGGCGTCAAGCCGATCCCGGTCTCTGGCCACCAGGCCAAGCCACGCGCCATGCCGGGCGAACTCACGGACCGTCGCCCGGCCGACTCCGGCGGAGGCCCCGGTAATGACCACAATCTCCGGCCGCTTTTTCTTATTGTTTACAACCACGATATCTCTTTAGAAATCTCAGAAAGCAATCCTAGAATCGTTCATTCCAGATCCCCTCGTTCGTCATTCCTCATTCCTCATTCCTCATTCCTAATTCCTCATTCCTAATTCCTAATTCCACATTCCTCATTTCCTATTGGCTCTCCGCCCAACGAGTCCATCGCGGCATGAGGAATTCCTCGAACAGGATTTTGATGCAGGCCGCGATCGGAATACAGAAGATCAGGCCGAACAGGCCGCCCGCCGCGCCACCGATGAACATGACGATGAGCAGGGTGACGGCATTCATGTCGCTGGATCGCTGCTGGATCCACGGCGTGAGGATCCAACTTTCAATGAACTGGACGACGAGATACGCCAGGCTGGGCCAGAGCAGGATGCCGGTCCAGCTGAGCTGGCCGCCCGCCGTGAGCGAGTCCAGATATTTCAACAGGAGCGCGAGGGGCCACCCTATGACCGAGACATACGGGATCAAGGTAAGCAAGCCGGTTCCGAGTCCAAGCAGAAACCAATAGGGCACGTCGGCCGCGAGCCATCCGACGGCGTACATGGCCCCGGTGATGAGGGCGATCAGCAGGCGCTCGTGGAAAAATCCGCTGACGGCGGCATCCATGCGATTCAACACTCCATACACGCGATTGCGGCGGCTGGCGGGAATCAGGCGGGACAGGGCAAGCAGCATCCGGTCGAAATACCAACCGAAAAAGAAAAAGTAGAGTGGTATCAGCAGGAACGCGAGGGCGAAATTGACGGTCCTGCCGATCACCGTGCCCAGGAGCCCGAAGGCTTGGCCGGTTCCGATGAAGAATGGCCGTAAAAATGAGAGGGGATCTTCTTTGAACGTGCTCAAGGTCGCGTCAATCTGGTCCGACAGGCCGTCGATATTGCCGAGTCGCTGATTGAGACTCGACACATAGGCGGGAGCTTTCTTCACCAAGGTCTGAACTTGCTCCGTCAACAGCGGGCCGATTCCCATCACGAGCCCGGCCGCGGCGAATGAAAACAACAACAATAAGAGCGACACGGTCAACGGCCTGGGTATCCGCCATTGCCGGTCCGCCACTCGAATGAGTGGGTCTGCCAAATAGGCGAGAAAGATCCCGATAAAGATAGGCACGAACACCGAGCTGAGGCTGGATATAATCCAGAGAAGCGCCGCGCCCGCCGCCAACCACAACAGATCTTGAACGGCGGTAATTTCCCACAAATGCCGATCGACGGCCGCTTTCGTGTCCGATTCGGGAAACGAATGGCGGGGCCTCTGTTCCGGCGGGATGGGGCCGAGGGGGTCCGCCATTGTCATGGTCCGCTGGGTGTCGGATCGTAGCCTTGATTGGGATAATCACCCAACGTAAAGACAATCACCACCAGGAACATCACCAGAATCAGATAGAACGCGAACCGGAACGCGTCCAGATAGGGCGTTCCGAATACGCCGAATGCATAGAGAGCCGTCAAAATCAGCAGCGCCAGCATGCCGGCGGCAAGAAGGGTCATCATCACGTCACCTGTAAATGTGAAATGAACTGCTCAGTAATTTCATCGGTTGAGGGTCATCGTTTGGTTCCTCGACCGGCGGCTCATCCCGGGATGGTTCTTCCCGAGGCGGTTCGCGGGGAGTCGGATCCTTCCGCGGGCTTTTAGGCGCGCGGATTCTAACTTCTAACTTTCCCGATTCGTCATTCATGATTGTGCGAACGCAATCGTGCTGAGCAGGGCGTCCTCCGCCAGGCGTGCATCGCATTTGCACCGAACTGTCGTGCAAGCCGGATGCCTTGCCCCTGTCATAGGGTGAGTGCGCGTGCTGCGTACGAAAATATTCGCCGTAAACATTTCCGGCCTCAGCTTGGACCAATTGTCCGACCCCTCAGACAATTTGTCCCCGACCGGTTGAGTTGATTCGACCCGCGCCACACTGAAATGGAGACTTGTTCAGCACTGCCTTGGTGTTCCCGCCGTCGTGTGCTATCGGTCTGCAATTTGCACGGTTACATGACCAGCTATTGGTAGCTTTACCAAACCCATGATGAACCAAACGCACGGGTTATCTATTGTCGAGGTGGGCAACCATCTCTCAAACAAAGGAGGAGAGACATGAGGATATTGACTGCAATCGTCTTGGGCGGCGCGGTCTTACTTGGAGGGCAAGTGTTCTCAGCCTATGCCCAGTCCGGCGCCAGTGGAGGACAATCAGGGGATCAACCGGGAAGCGGATCGACGGCCATCCCGCCGGGGCAAGGCATGAACGCGCCCCAAGGTCATGCCATGGATCAGAAATCCATTGATATGACGGGCGGTAAGTCCGGCCTTCCCGAGCATTATGATGTCGTGCCCGTTCGCCGCGGAGAGTTGAAGGATGAAAAAGGCGGCATGCTGGATCATGAAGTGAAGAACCCGCAGGGTGAAACCATCGGCACGATTCAAAAACTCCTGAAGGATACGAAAACCGGCAAAGTGGAATACGCGGTGCTCGAGCTGGCGGATACCAAATTTCAATTGCCGCTTCAGTGGAGCCTCTTTAAGCAGCAAGGGGATAAGCTGACCTTAAAGGCGACGAAAGACCAACTGCGGACACCGGTCAATTCGGACCTGACGAAAGATCATTCGCCGGAGATCTCTCAATATATGGATGAAATTAATCGGGTTCGTCAGGATCCGACCGGAGGAGAGAAAGGCATCGGGATTACGAATCAACCAGCCAGCGCCGGATCGATGGGCGAAGAAAATGTTGGCGGAGGAGGACCGGCGGGAACGAGAGCGTTGCCTCCGCAGGGCCAAGCCCCCGGCTTTGAGGGCGGGAAGCCGAGCAGCAAGCGCTAATTGATGCATGTGCCGTGATGCGTGCGAGGCAGGTGTTTCGTACTGAGACACCTGCCTCGCGGCTTTGCCGGGAATCGAACTGTTTCTAAGAGCAATCCTTCCGCGGTCCAGAAAACTACCGATTCTCAATTGAGAGATGCGTCGCTCCGGCCCATATGTCGGTGTGCTATTTCCGGCACGACGCAGCGTTGATGGAAGTATCGGTCTTAACGGCAGATGGGATATCCCATCGCTTATTACAAAAGGAGGAGGCATGAGGTCATTGACAGCTGCAATTGTTGGAAGCGCCGTGTTGTTCATGGGAGGACAGGGGCTCCCGGTCTACGCTCAGTCCGGTGGCGCTTCCGGACAATCGGGAGATCAACCGGGAGGCTCATCTGAGCATGTGCCGCCCGGCCAAGGAATGAACCAGCCGGAGAAGGGTGTGATGGACCAAAGATCCATCGATATGACGGGAGGAAAATCGAGCTTGCCGGAACGCTATGATGTCGTCCCGGTCCGCCGCGGTGAGTTGGAAGACGCCGAGGGGGGCATGCTGGACCAAGAAGTGAAGAATCAGCAGGGCGAAACGATCGGCACCATCGAGAAGTTGCTCAAGGACGGCAAGACCGGAAAGGTGGAGTATGCCGTGTTGGAGTTGGCCGATAGCAAATTCCAACTTCCGCTCCAATGGAGTCTCTTCAAACAGCAGGGCGACAAGCTGACTTTGAACGCGACCAAGGACCAACTCCGAGCCCCGGTCAACTCCGGCTTGACCAAGGATCACTCGCCGGAGATTTCTCAATACATGAATGAGATCAATGCCGTTCGGCAAAATCCGACCGGAGGAGAAACGGGTATTGGCGTCACGGATCAGCCCGGTTCGGGCGGCTTCGGCGGTGAGGACAAAGAAGGCGGCGCAGGACCGGCAGGGCCGCGCGCATTACCGCCCGGTGGAAAAGCCCCTCAGCTGGAGGGCGGGAATCCCAGCAGCAAGCGATAACTCATTGAGACGCACAGCAGAGACACGGGCCGACCGCCGGGGCTCGGCGGTCGGCCCGTGGACGACGAGACGTCCCATTCACTCCTACAGAGAAACGTGCGCATAGCCATTGTTTAAGTCGACATCAATCACTATGGTCGATATGTGCATGCTCCGCGTGACTTGATCTCGCATCCAGCCGAAGCCGAATGGAGAACGTAGTAATGAGCCACGATCCGTTTTGGTCTCTGTTTCTCTATTCGCTGCTCGTCGGTGTGGTGGTCGTGGCCATGCTTGTCGTGCCCGGCCTGCTCGGCGAACGCCATCGACGGAAGCCGTCGCGACGCGGAGAGCGAGGCACGGGGCAGGCCTACGAATCCGGCATCGCTCCGACCGGCAATGCGAAGCTCCGCATCCCGCTCCAATATTATCTTGTCGCTATGTTGTTCGTGATTTTCGACCTGGAAGCCGTCTACCTGTACGCCTGGGCAGTCTCGGCGCGTGAA
This sequence comes from Nitrospira sp. Nam80, assembly GCF_965152575.1. Lineage (NCBI taxonomy): Bacteria > Pseudomonadati > Nitrospirota > Nitrospiria > Nitrospirales > Nitrospiraceae > Nitrospira > Nitrospira sp. Nam80. Next base: position 2,689,495 of record NZ_OZ224216.1, on the reverse strand, counting down.
GCTGGATGGCCGGGATTCGTGGCGGCCGCCGTATTCATCACGCTGCTGATGATCGCGCTCGTCTATCTCTGGCGGGTCGGCGCCCTCGATTGGAGACGCGAGGGGGCTCACCTGCCGGCGAAACGAGCCGGCAGACGGGCGAAGGAGGAACAGCGTGCGATGGTGGCGTAGCAGCCCATCTTCCGGGCCGGACGCACATCTCGACCCGTCCCTCCTTCCCGGGCAACCGGTCCTCCTTGCCCGGCTGCAGGATTTGATCGCCTGGGGACGGAAACATTCTCTTTGGCCGCTCAATTTCGGCTTGTCTTGTTGCTATGTCGAAATGGCGACCAGCTTGACGAGTACGTTTGATATCGCCCGGTTCGGCGCCGAAGTGGTACGCGGCAGTCCTCGCCAGGCCGACGTCATGGTCGTATCGGGCACGGTCTTCGTGAAAGTCGCGCCGATTGTGAAGCGGCTCTATGAGCAAATGTTGGAACCGCGCTGGGTAATTTCCATGGGATCTTGCTCGAATTCCGGCGGGATGTACGACGTCTATTCGGTTGTGCAGGGGGTGGATTCATTCCTGCCGGTGGATATTTACATTCCTGGTTGTCCCCCTGCGCCCCACGCATTCATGGAATGCCTCGTGTTGTTGCAGGAAAAAGTGGGCGCGCAGCGGCGGCCGCTGAGTTGGATCGCCGGGCCACAGGATGTGCAGCCCTTGGTCATGCCCTCTCGTCGCGATGCGTTGAGAGAGCAAAGGACGACTCAAACCGACTATCCACAAATGGACCGGCTTCCTCTCACGGATGCGATATGGCGGCGTCCCGGTGAACGGCGTCCCGGAGAGAAGAGCCCACGCACCAAGCCGCCATCCGGCGGATGAGATCATACCGGTGTTGATATTGGAACAGATGCCGGTCTGGACTGAACTCCGCCGCCGGTTCGATGCGGAATCGTTGACGGGTCAGGAAACCCGTGATGCGATTCCGACCTTCTGGATCGCGCCGGAGCGATCCGTTGAGCTGCTGCATTATCTCAAGGAGGACATCGAGCAGCCCTACCGCATGCTCTACGATCTCAGCGCGGTAGACGAGCGGCTCCGGCAACATCGAGGAGGCCAGCCGGCTTCCGACTTTACGCTCGTGTATCACCTCGCATCGTTCGGACGGAATGAGGAACTCCGCGTGAAGGTTCCTCTGCGCGGCCTTTCCCCCTCGGCCTCTTCCATTACGGACCTCTGGCCGAACGCCAACTGGTATGAGCGCGAAATCTGGGACATGTTCGGCATCGTCTTTAAAGGACATCCGCATTTGCGGCGCCTATTGATGCCGGCCACGTGGAATGGGCATCCGCTTCGCAAGGAACATCCGGCGCGGGCGACGGAAATGGGACTGTTTCAACTGCCGGAGGAAAAACAGGAGAAAGAGCAGGAGGCCTTGGAATTTCGCCCGGAGGAGTGGGGCATGGCCCGCACGGAAAAGAATGCGGAGTTCGATTACCTTTTTCTGAATCTTGGGCCGGCCCATACCGGAACCCACGGCGTGCTCCGCTTGGTGGTGCAACTGGAAGGCGAGATGATCACCGATATCGTACCGGATATCGGGTTTCATCATCGGGCGGCCGAAAAGATGGCCGAACGCCAGACCTGGCACACCTATATTCCCTATACGGACCGGGTCGATTATCTCCAGGGGGTGCTCAATGAGCTTCCCTACGTGTTGGCGGCAGAAAAACTGGCCGGCATCGAGGTGCCCGAACGAGTGCAGGTGATCCGCGTGATGCTGTGCGAACTGTATCGGTTGGCCAACCACCTGGTCTGGTACGGGACATTTGCGCAAGATGTGGGGGCGTTATCCCCGGTGTTTTACATGTTCAACGACCGCGAGCGGATTCATAACATCATGGAGGCCGTTTGCGGGGCGCGTATGCATCCCAACTGGTTTCGGATTGGAGGCGTGGCTCACGATTTACCCGACGGATGGGACCGCCTGGTGCGCCAATTTCTCGCATATTTTCCGAAACGGCTCGATGAATATGACCGCTTGGTCATGAAGAACGCGATCTTTCGCGCCAGGACCGTGGGCATTGGAACCTATACAACGGATGAAGCCATGGAGTGGGGCGTGACGGGCCCGGGCCTCCGCGCCACGGGATTCCAATGGGACCTAAGAAAGCAACGACCCTATTCGGGGTATGACCGGTTTGACTTTGACATTCCGGTGGCGCATCGAGGCGATTCCTATGATCGTGCGGTCGTGCGCATCGAAGAGATGCGGCAGTCTTGTCGCATTATCCAACAATGTGTCGATGCAATGCCGGCCGGACCCTATAAGTCGTCGCATCCGTTGAGTACGCCGCCGCTGAAGGAACGCACGATGCATGACATCGAGACATTGATCACGCACTTCCTCGGCGTGACATGGGGCCCCATCCTTCCGGCCGGGGAGGCGGCGGTTCCGATTGAAGGCGCGAAGGGACAGGTCAGTTACTACCTCACCAGCGACGGGACGCAGAACAGCTACCGGACCCGCATCCGGACCCCGTCGTTCCCGCATATTCAGATGGTCCCGTATATTTCACGCGGCCACTTGCTATCGGATCTGGTGACCATCCTGGGGAGCGTCGATTTTGTGCTGTCGGATGTGGACAGGTGAGGATGTACGATTTGGTGATTGGTAAAAAGGACGATTTGGTGAGTGGGTGATTTGGTGAAGTGAAGAACTTCGCGAAATCTCCAGATCGCGAAATCGCCAAGTCAGGGTGGGCCAAACGATGCTGTCCGACGACGTACGCGCCGAGATCGAGCAAGAATTGCAGCACTATCCGACCAAGCAGGCCGCTTGTGTGGAGGCGCTCAAGGTCGTGCAGCGTCGCTACGGCTGGGTGTCGGATGAACACCTCCAAAGCGTCGCGTCTTTGCTCGGCATGACCGCCGATGAACTTGATGGAGTCGCCACGTTCTACAGTTTGATCTTTCGAAAACCCGTTGGGCGTCACGTCGTGCTGTTGTGCGACAGCGTCAGCTGTTGGATGTTGGGAGCGGATTCGTTGCGGCGCGAGATAGAACACAAGCTCGGCATCACACTGGGCGGGACCACGAACGACGGACGGTTGACATTGCTTCCGGTGGTCTGTCTCGGGGCCTGCGACCATGCGCCTGTCATGATGGTGGACGAAGATCTGCATCGGGATCTCGACGGCGAGAAGGTCGATCGGATTCTGGAGCGCTATGGCTGATCTCACCAACCCGCTGACCCGCCGCATCAAGCCGTCGGATGAGCCGCTCTGGCTGGCCGACTATGAGAAGGCCGGGGGCTATGAGTCTGTCCGCAATACCGTCGGACGCACGGAGCCCCACGCCTTGCAGGATCTGGTGAGTCGGTCGGGACTGCGCGGCAGAGGCGGAGCGGGTTTTCCGACGGGAAAAAAGTGGAGCTTTGTCCCGATGGGCGCCGACGCGCCGCGGCCCAAATATCTGGTGGCGAACGCCGACGAAATGGAGCCGGGAACGTTCAAGGACCGTCTTTTGCTTGAAGGCGACCCGCATCAGATGATCGAAGGGATGGTGGTGTCCGGCTATGCGATCCAAGCGGACGTGGGGTACATATTTTTGCGGCAGGAATATGTGTTGGCGGCTGCCAGACTGCGCCGCGCGATCGCCGAAGCTTATGAACAAAACTATTTGGGGCGGAATATTCTGAATTCGGGATGGAGTTTCGACCTGTTTCTTCATACGAGCGCCGGCCGCTATATCTGCGGAGAGGAGACCGCGCTCTTGAACGCCTTGGAGGGAAAGCGCGCCATTCCGCGCGCCAAGCCTCCCTACCCGCAGGTCACCGGTCTCTGGGGGAAACCTACCGTCGTGCAGAATGTCGAAACCCTCTACAACGTGCCGCACATTGTGCTGCATGGAGTGGACTGGTACCGGGCATTGGGCAAAGCAACCGATGGAGGGACAAAAATCTACGGCGTGAGTGGAAGAGTGAACAAGCCCGGCGCCTGGGAACTTCCGATGGGCACCACCGTCCGCGAGATTCTCGACCATCATGCCGGCGGAATGCGGCGATCCGTGCAGTTTCGCGGCCTGCTTCCGGGCGGGGCTTCCACGGCGTTTCTGACCAAAGACCATTTGGATGCGCCGATGGATTTCGACGGCATCGCCAAGACCGGCAACCGCATGGGCACCGGCACGATGATTGTGCTGGATGATCAAACGTGCCCGGTCGCCATGATGCTGAATCTACAGCTGTTCTTCGCGCAGGAATCCTGCGGGTGGTGTACCCCTTGCCGCGACGGCCTTCCGTGGGTGGCCAAACTACTCCGGGGGCTGGAGGAGGGACGCGGAACCGATCAGGATCTCCGGTTGCTTGACATGCATACCAAATTTCTCGGTCCTGGCCATACGTATTGCGCCTTGGCGCCGGGCGCGATGGATCCGCTGGCCAGCGCGATGAAGTATTTCAAGGACGATTTCGAAGCGCACGTCACGAAAAAAGGATGCCCTTGGGAAAGGCAGCGTCTCGGCGCTGCCAGGGTGGGCGGGTGAGATGGGAAAGGCAGCGTCTCGGCGCTGCCGGGGTGGGCGGGTGAAATCACCAAGTTGTACTTTTGAGCAGAACCATGCCGACGATCTACGTCGATAACCGCTCCTACGAGATCTCGGAGGGGCAGAACCTGCTCGCCGCTTGCCTCTCTCGTGGGTTGAACCTTCCGTACTTTTGCTGGCATCCGGCCATGGGATCGGTGGGGGCTTGCCGGCAATGTGCCGTGAAGGTTTTCAAGGATGAGAAGGACCACAGCGGCCGCCTCATGATGGCCTGCATGACCCCGGCGTCCGACGGCCTCCGCGCCTCAATTGAAGACGAAGAGGCGAGAGCGTTTCGCGCGTCCGTCATTGAATGGCTGATGACGAATCACCCGCACGACTGTCCGGTCTGCGACGAAGGAGGAGAATGCCATCTTCAGGACATGACCGTGATGACCGGGCACGCCTACCGGCGGTACCGGTTTACGAAGCGCACGTATCTCAACCAGTATCTCGGGCCTTTCGTGCATCACGAAATGAATCGCTGCATCGAATGCTATCGATGCGTCCGGTTCTATCGCGAGTACGCCGGGGGCCGAGATTTCAATGTGTTCGCCTCGCATAATCATGTGTATTTCGGGCGCTCGAGCCCCGGCATCCTGGAAAACGAATTCAGCGGCAACCTGGTCGAGGTGTGTCCCACCGGCGTGTTTACCGACCAGACGTTCTTTCACCATTACACGCGCAAATGGGACCTCCAAAACGCCCCGTCGATCTGCGTCCATTGCAGCTTGGGATGCAATACAACTCCGGGTGAGCGGTACGGGCTGCTGCGGCGTGTCGTGAATCGTTACAACAGCCGGATCAACGGATATTTTCTCTGTGACCGGGGACGCTTCGGCTATGAATTTGTCAACAGCGACAAGCGGTTGCGCCGGCCGTTGATGCGCGTGACTGGCGCGGAATCCTTGGAACCGAGAGATCCGGCGGGTGTGCTCGAAGCGATCCGGTCCCGCTTGTCCCATGGACGTGCAATCGCAATCGGGAGCCCGCGCGCCTCGCTCGAATCCAACTTTGCGCTGCGTAACCTGCTCGGTCCGGAGCGGTTTTATCAAGGCGTGACGAAACAAGAGGCCGATCTCGTGGGGACGGTGCTCCGGTTCTTTCACGACGGCCCATTGACTTCGGCCTCTATTGAAGATGTGGAGCAATCGGATGCCGTTTTCATCATCGGCGAAGACGTGCTGCACACCGCTCCCCGGTTGGCGCTTGCGATCTTGCAGGCGGTCCGGCGGCAGCCGGTGGCCTCGATCGACCACTTGGACATCCCCATGTGGAACGATGGAGCGATCCGCCAGGCCATCAACGAGCGCACCGGCCCGCTCTACGTGACGGGCTACCGGAAAACCTGGATCGAGGATCATGCGACTGCCGTCTTCCATGCGGCGCCGGATGATCTAGCTCGCCTGGGATATGCCGTCGCGCGTGAATTGGATTCCACCGCTCCTGCCGTGGGCGACTTGAATGAGGACCAGCGGCGGCTCGCACAGCGGATCGCAACCGATTTACTGCACGCGACACAACCGGCCGTCGTCTCGGGGACCGGCGCGCTGAGTCCTGCTGTGGTCCACGCTGCGTGGCGCGTGGCGCTCGCTCTTCATAAACGGGGAAAGCCGGTGAAGCTCGCAATGGTGATGCCCGAATGCAATAGCGCCGGAGCCGCCCTGCTGGGAGGACAACCGCTGGAAGCAGCCTTTGACGCACTCGATGCCGGTCGGGCGGACGTCGTCATCGTGTTGGAGAACGATGTGACTCGCCGTGCGGTGATCAGAACCAATCGATTGGACGGGCGGTGTGCCGCTCATGACGGTGTCTTCTGGATTGCGATCGATCATCTCGATAATGGTTGTACCAGAGCCGCTGATGCCGTGTTGCCGGCCGCCACGTTCGCCGAAGGCGACGGCACGTTGGTCAATCACGATGGGAGAGCGCAACGCTATTATCAAATCTTCGTCCCGGGCGGGATGGTTCAGGAGAGTTGGCGCTGGGTGAGGGACATCGCCCGCGGATTGGACGGAGCCAGGCAGCCCTCACTGGAAGCGATGGTGGGCTGGACCGGCTTGGATGATGTCGTAAGGGACCTCTGTCGTGAATTGCCGGTGTTCCGGCCCATCGAGGAAACACTGCCTGCGTCTAATCTGCGCATCGCGGGACGAAAGATTCCACGCCAGCCGGAGCGCTACAGCGGCCGCACGGCCATGGTGGCCAATGTCACCATGCACGAGCCGCCGCCTCCCGTTGATCCCGATTCGCCCTTCGCCTTTACGATGGAAGGTTCGCACAATACCGTGCCGCCGTCCTTGCAGCCTCAGGTCTGGGCGCCGGGGTGGAACAGCAATCAGGCCTTGAACAAATTCCAGGAGGAGGTGGGGGGGCCGCTGCGCGACGAACTGATCGGCCCTCGATTGATTGAGCCGGTGAGCGGCGGGTCATCCGCGCCAGGCATTGGCACGGTTCCCCCGGCATTTCGACCTCGTGCCGAGGAATGGCTCGCGTTGCCTCGTTATGAAATCTTCGGGAGCGAGGAACTCAGCGCCTCGGCGGCTGCTTTGTCAACCCGCATTCCCTCCATGTCGATCGCGATGCATCCGGACGATGCCGGTCGCATGGGTTGGGCGGCCGGTGAGCGATTGCAGCTTTCGCTTCATCGAGAACGAATTCGGTTGCCGCTGGTCGTGGACGAAGCGGTTCCTCGCGGGACCGTCACGGTATCGCGCCTTGAAGAATGCATATCCATGCCGTTGCCCGGCTGGTGCCAGCTTCAGAAAGAGGGAACGCCGTGAATTCGTGGGTATGGTCATTGGCGATGAGCGCAGCGGTATTGGCGGCGGTACTGACCCTGGCCGCGCTGTTGATTTGGGTTGAGCGGCGGCTGCTTGGATTGTGGCAGGAGCGGTTCGGACCCAATCGAGTCGGTCCTCTCGGCATGTTCCAGTCGCTGGCCGACATGATCAAGATTTTTACAAAGGAAGACTGGGTTCCCCCCTTTGCCGACAAATGGGTGTTTATCGTGGCGCCGACGATCGTCGTCACGACCACCCTCATGTCGTTTGCAATCGTCCCATTTGGGCCATTCGCCGGCGTCGCCGATTCGAATATCGCGGTCCTGTTCTTTCTTGCAATGTCGTCGCTGGCCGCCTACAGCGTCGTCCTGGCCGGCTGGGCCTCGAACAATAAGTATTCGCTGCTGGGCGGATTGCGCGCGGCGGCGCAACTGTTGAGCTATGAGGTCTTCATGGGCCTCTTTCTCATGGGCGTGGTCTTGCTAGCCGGATCATTTGATTTGCGCCGGATCGTCGAGGCGCAACGCGAGGGTTGGTTCGTGATCCCGCAATGGCTCGGCTTTGTTGGATTTCTGATCGCGGGAGTCGCCGAGACCCATCGGGCGCCGTTCGACATGCCGGAAGCCGAAGCCGAACTGGTGGGCGGCTACCACACGGAATATTCCGGGATGAAATTCGGCATGTTTTTTGTCGGCGAATATCTGGGCATTGCCTTGATTTCGGCGATGATCACGGTGCTCTTTTTTGGCGGCTGGCAGGGACCGTGGTTGCCGCCGCTGGTCTGGTTCTGTCTGAAGACCGGCGTCTTCATCGCCTTCTTCATTCTGTTGCGGGCGACGTTCCCGCGGCTCCGGTTCGATCAATTCCTATCGTTCGGCTGGAAAGTCTTGTTGCCCTTGGCCTTGATCAACCTCCTGATCACCGGCGCCGTCGTACTGAGCTTACAAGGAGCGTGACATGCCGGACATCGGCTCTTCGCACCGACAGACAGCCGGATTGCCGGCCGTGTGGTCATCGATCTGGTCGCTCATTCAGGGATTGGGGGTAGTGCTCAGCCGCACATTCCGGCGCCCGATTACGGTGCAATATCCGGAAGAGCAGCCGTATCTGCCGCCGCGATGGCGGGGCCGCATCGTCTTGACCCGCGATCCCGACGGTGAGGAACGATGCGTCGCCTGTTATCTCTGCGCGGCCGCCTGTCCGGTGGATTGCATTGCGCTGCAGGCGACGGAATCGCCCGATCAGCATGACCGCCGGTATCCGGCCTGGTTCCGGATCAATTTTTCGCGCTGTATCTATTGCGGCCATTGCGAAGAAGCCTGTCCCACCTATGCGATTCAATTGATTCCCGACTTTGAACAGGGCGAGTACGAGCGGCGGAATATGGTCTATGAAAAGCAGGATTTGCTGATCAGTGGAACCGGCAAGTATCCCGACTACAATTTTTATCGGGTCGCCGGCGTGCAGATCGGCGGCAAAGAAAAGGGCGAGGCCGAGAACGAGCAGCCGCCAGTGGATGTACGGAGCCTGCTGCCATGAACATCCCTTTCTATATCGCCGCGGCGGTCGCGGTCCTTGCCACGGTTCGGGCCGTGACCCACTTCCATGTCGTGCATGCGCTGCTCTATCTGATCGTCTCGTTCATGGCGGTGGCCGTGGTGCTCTATCTGCTGGGCGCGCCCTTCGTTGCTGCGCTCGAAGTTATCGTATATGCCGGGGCCATCATGGTGCTGTTCGTCTTCGTCGTGATGATGCTGAACCAGGGCGCCCGCGGGATTGAACAGGAACGGCGGTGGGCTCCGAGAGGAATATGGCTGGGTCCGGGGCTGCTCTCGGCTTTGTTGTTGGCCGAAGTGATCTATCTGCTGTGGAATGGAGCGCCATCCGGCGATCGCGCGGCGGTCGGTCCACATGAAGTCGGGATGGCCCTGTACGGACCGTATCTGTTGGCGGTGGAGTTGGGCTCGCTCTTGTTGTTGCCGGGAATCATTGGCGCTTACCATCTCGGCCGGCGTCAATGGAGTGAACGCTAGCATGCCATCCGATGCCTTGATTCTGGCAGCCATCTTGTTCTCGCTGGGCCTCGTTGGTCTGCTCGTCAGGCGGAACGTCATCTATGTGTTGATGTCCATCGAGATCATGATGAATGCGGCGGGCCTTGCCTTTGTATCGGCGGGAGCCTCCTGGGGGCAGCCGGACGGCCAGGTGATGTTCGTCTTTATCCTGACGTTGGCCGCCGCCGAAGTATCCGTCGGGCTGGGCTTGGTGCTCCTCATGTACGACCGGTTCCGCACCATGGATGTGGATGCGCTGAACAGCATGCGGGGGTAGAAGTGCGATTTGGTGAGGTAGTGATTTCGTGAGGTACACACTTTACCAGATCATTAAATCGGGCTCTCACAGTTGATATGGAGTCATTGCTGACATGGCTTTGGTTGGTTCCGGCGCTTCCGCTGGCCGGCTTCCTCATGCTCGTCGCCGCCGGCGGCCGACTGTCCAGGCGGATGATCGCCTGGATCGGGGTCGGCTCGGTCGGGCTTTCGGCCATCGTCGCCGGGCTGGTTGCAATTTCGTTCATCGTGTCTCCTCCCGCCGGCGGCCGCGTCACCCAGGATTTCTGGACCTGGGTGGAGGCAGGCCCTTTTTCCTCTCAGCTCGGGTTCGATCTCGATGCCCTGTCGCTCGTGATGATGCTGGTCATTACCTGGGTTGGGTTCCTCATTCATGTCTACTCCTCGGAATTCATGGCGGAGGATTCAGGCTACCGGCGGTTTTTCGCCTACATGAATCTCTTCGTCGGCGCGATGTTGGTCCTGGTCCTGGCCGACAATCTTTTCCTGTTGTACCTCGGATGGGAAGGGGTCGGGCTCTGTAGTTATCTGCTAATCGGATTCTGGTACGAGCAGGCGGCCAATGGATGGGCGGCCAGAAAAGCGTTCATCATTACCCGAATCGGCGACACCGCGCTGGCGATCGGCATGTTTTTGTTGTTTGCCTCGTTCGGGACCGTCGATATCCAAGACCTGATGCGCGAGGCCTCGGGACGGTGGGATGCAGGCTCACCGATCGCGACGGCCGCCGCCGCGCTTTTGTTGATCGGCGCCATGGGCAAGTCCGCGCAAGTGCCGCTTCAGACGTGGCTCCCGGACGCCATGGCCGGCCCGACGCCGGTCAGCGCATTGATCCATGCGGCCACGATGGTTACGGCCGGGGTCTATCTCCTGGCGCGTACGCACGTTCTCTTTCAACTCGCCCCGGCCGTTCAATTCTGTGTGGCGGTGGTCGGTGTGGTGACGTTGCTGCTCGCCGCGTTCAGTGCGTTGGCACAACGGGATATCAAGCGCGTGCTGGCCTATTCGACCATCAGCCAGATCGGCTACATGTTTCTCGCGCTCGGTGTCGGCGCTCCGGTGGCGGCGATGTTTCATTTCCTGACCCACGCCTGCTTCAAGGCGCTCTTGTTTCTCGGAGCGGGCGCCGTGAGCAACAGTCTGCATCATGAATTGGACATATTTCGCATGGGCGGTCTGCGCCGGCGCTTGCCGGTGACCTGTTGGACTTTTTTGGCCGGCGTCGCCTCGCTCGCCGGTCTGCCGCTCATCACCGCCGGGTTCTACAGCAAAGATCTGGTGCTCTGGGAGACGTGGATCTCGCCTCAGGGCGGACCCTGGCTATGGATAGGCGGCGCGGCGGGCGCCTTTGTCACCGCGCTATACAGTTTTCGCCTATTCTATTTCGTTTTCTTGGGTGACATGAAAACGGTGCCGCACGGAAAGCCGGGGCCGATGATGACCGTGCCGTTAGTAATACTGGCCGGATTATCCCTCGTGGCCGGCTTTCTTGAACTGCCCCGGACGCTCGGCCATTGGCCGTTGTTCAGCGGGTTTCTTCAGACCGCGATGCCGCGTGCTCATGCGGCTGCCCCGGCCTCGGTTGCCGTGGAAGCCATTCATCAGAGCTTGCTGGGGCTCGTGGCCCTCGCGGGGACCGGCATTGCCTATTGGCTCTATCGTGCGGCGCCAGAGCGTCTCGCGATCTTTGCCGGCTCCGGGCCGGCCGCCTCGTTGCGCCGCTTCTGGTTCGAAGGCTGGGAGTTTGATCGTCTCTATGACCGGTTTGTCGTCCGGCCGTTCATTGAGATGGCTCGGATGAATCGGACGGATGCGGTCGATGCATTGTATACGGCCGCCGCACGCGTCGTCGAGCGGGCGCATGTCGCGCTGAGCGACACGCAAACCGGATCGGTGCGATGGTATGCCACGGTGCTGGCGGGGAGCGGGGTCCTCTTTATTTGGTACATGCTCACATGATCCTTTTGTGGCTGATCATCATTCCGATGGCCGGCGCCTGCGCGGCCTGGTGGGTCGAACGTCGAGGCCCTCAGTGGCCGCGCTGGACCGTCTTGGTCTGTCTGGGGGCGGAGCTCGCGCTTGCCGGGGTACTGTGGCTGGATGCCGTCCATGCGACGCCGTTGTCGCGGCCAGGAACGTGGGTGGCGGAGTGGAACGGGTCATGGATTCCCAGCTGGGGCATCCGATTGCATGTGGCCGCCGACGGCTTGAGTCTATCATTGCTGCTGCTCACGGCGTTTCTCGGCATCATGGCGGTTGTCTGTTCATGGACCGAGATCCGGGACCGAGTCGGATTCTTTCACTTTAATCTGCTGTGGACGCTCACAGGAGTCATCGGGGTCTTTCTCGCCATGGATCTGTTTCTCTTCTTTCTCTTCTGGGAAGTCATGCTGATCCCGATGTACCTGCTCATCATTCTATGGGGGCATGAGGGCCGGCTCCGCGCGGGATATAAATTTGTTCTCTTCACGCAGGCGGGAAGCTTGCTCTTATTGATCGCCATCATCGCACTGGCCTTCATCCAGGCGGCACAGAAAGGTATCTGGTCATTCGACTATCAAGATCTGCTCGCCATCCAGATGAGCGGAGCCGCCGGAACCTGGCTGATGCTCGGTTTCTTCCTTGCTTTTGCGGTGAAGCTGCCCATGTTCCCCTTCCATACCTGGCTGCCGGACGCCCATACCGAGGCGCCCACCGCGGGCAGCGTCATCCTGGCCGGCCTGTTGTTGAAGACCGGCGCCTATGGGTTGATCCGGTTCGCCGTGCCGTTGTTTCCGGAGGCCTCGCGAGAGTTTGCCCCGGTCGCCATGTTTCTCGGCGTCGTCGGCATTCTATATGGCGCGATGCTCGCATTTGCGCAGACGGATCTCAAGCGACTGGTGGCCTATAGCAGCGTCAGTCACTTGGGCTTCGTCTTGCTCGGTGTGTATGCGGGCACTCATCCGGCTTTCGAGGGCGCGGTGATGCAAATGATCGCTCATGGAATCAGCACGGGGGCGTTGTTCATGCTGGTTGGAGTGCTGCAGGAGCGGCTGCACACGCGGGATCTCCGTCACATGGGCGGCTTGTGGAGGCAGATCCCGGTGTTCAGCTCGTTGCTGTTGTTCTTTGCGGTGGCGAGCCTCGGGATGCCGGGTTTTGGAAATTTCATCGGCGAATTTCTTGTGTTGCTGGGCTCGTTTTCCCCGCATGCCGTGCTGACGGTGGCCGCCACCGCCGGCATCGTGGTGGCCGCGGTCTATGCGCTGGCGATGGTCCAACACACGGTGCATGGTCAGCCCGAGCCGGACCGCCGCGTGGTCGATCTGTCGCAGCCGATGCAGTGGTCCCTCATCTCAATGGCAGTGATTCTCGTCTGGCTCGGACTCTATCCGCAGCCGCTGTTACGGATGCTCGGGCCGGCCACCGGTATCGAGCAGCCGAGGGTCGTATCGGCCGAGAGAGGATCCGGATGAATCAGGCCGATCTCATGGCCCTGATGCCGATCATCATTTTGACGATCGCTGCGGCGGCGATGATGCTCCAAATCGCATGGAATCGGCGCCATCTGATCACAGCCGGGATGGCGATGGGCGCCTGTGCCGCCGCTTTGGCCTGCCTGCCTTTGGCTGCTCCTGAGGGAGCGCGGCGGGTGATGTCGCTGTTGATGATCGACGGGTACGCGTTGTTTTACATGGGCGTGATCCTGGCGACTTCCTTGGCGGTGGTTGCGATGTCGCTGCCTTATCTCCTGATGCGGCCCAGCGATGAAAGTCAGCCGGAGGAGTTCTATGTATTGCTTCTGCTGGCGACGATCGGCGCTAGCGTCCTTGTCGCGGCTGATCATGTGGCGTCCTTTTTCCTTGGACTGGAATTGATCAGCCTGTCCCTGTACGGGCTGATCGGTTATCTGCGAGCCAGGTTGCGGTCGCTTGAGGCGGCGATCAAGTACCTCGTCTTGTCCGCCGCCTCATCGGCCTTTTTGCTGTTCGGGTTGGCCCTGCTCTATGTCCACAGCGGGACCATGGAGTTCAGCAGGATGGGAACGTTGCAACGGATCGAGGAGGGCGTCTCGCTCACCGTTTTGGCCGCCTTCGGCTTTATTCTGATCGGCGTCGGATTCAAACTGGGCGTCGCCCCGTTCCATATGTGGGCGCCGGATGTCTATCAAGGCGCGCCGGCTCCTGTTGCGGCGTTCGTCGCGACCTGCTCCAAAGCCGCCGTCTTCGCGTTGCTGCTTCGCCTGACCGTAGCCATGGATCTCGAACGGCACGCCGCATTCTGGAACCTGATTGCAATCGTGGCGGTCTTGTCGATGTTTGCGGGAAATCTACTGGCGCTGTTCCAGTCCGACGTCAAACGCATCCTGGCCTATTCTTCCATTGCCCATCTGGGGTATGCCCTGGTGGCGTTTTTGGCCGGCGGATCTCTGGCGGTCGAATCCGTCACGGTCTATTTGACGGCGTATGTCCTCACGAGCCTCGGGGCCTTCACCGTGGTGGCTCTGCTCTCGACCAGCCGGGAGGATGCCGATCCCCTCGATCGCTATCAGGGGCTGTTCTGGCGGCGGCCGTGGATGAGCGCGGCCATGATGGTCATGTTGCTGTCGTTGGCCGGCATTCCCCTGACCGTCGGGTTTATCGGAAAGTTCTATGCGATTGCCGCCGGTGTAGGCAGCGGATTGTGGGTCTTGCTCATTATTCTTGTGACCAACAGCGTGATCGGCCTCTTTTATTATCTTCGGATTGTCGTGGTGATGCTGCAGCCAGCGTCCTCAGCGGTGCAGCCGATCGGCACCAAATCAGACACCCGTTACCTTTGGATCGGAAGTACGTCGCTGGCGGTGGTGACGCTGCTTACCGTCTGGATCGGCGTCAATCCGGAGCCGCTCATTCGAGTGGTGCGGATGGTCGTCGTGGGCAAACTCTAGAAGCCGCCCCGCGCGGTATGCCGTGAAGTAAATTAGGGATAGGACGTGGGGCGGCGTGCGCCGGCCGTGTCGATGTAGTTCTGCGCCACCCACCCGGCGACAAACAACAGCAAGAAGATCGCGACACTGAAACCGGCAACGAGCCCTGCCACGACGGCCGAACCCAGCAACGGGGCTGCTAAAGCCGAAGCCAGAAGCAGCACGATTACGATCATACTGTTCATACGCCATTTCCTGTCTATGTTGCCGTCCTGGCCGAGCCCGAATCTTAAAAAAAGCAAAATGAATGCCTGATGGAGCAAGTAGATTGTGCTCCCACGCGCGATAGTCCTGTCCGTGTACAACGGATCTGTCGTTCAACTCGGATGGCTTGTCCCCCGTGAGACAAGTTGTCCTCTCCAAAGTGGTTGAAATGATCTAAGCCCGGCTTTATGCGAGATCAAAGAAGCAGCCTGCGACCTTGTCTCTGTAGGAGAAGCGGCACGCCGCCGCAGCGGCCTGATCGATCCTGCGGTTAGGTCTATATTTTGCGTTGGAGAGACTTCGATGCGGTAATTGTACGGAGTCATGTACCGGCTATTATCGGAGCCCGTGACGATACAATCGGCCTCCTCCAAGTGAGAGTTCGATTCACCGGGCGCAAGCCGCGTAGGCATTGTGGGCGGCCGATGAAGAGACGGATTCAGGTCACGACGGGACGAAACCACACGGTGCGCGTAAGGCTTCTGATCGAAAACCCATAATGAGCATCGCGGCGAGTCGGCATGTCCGTCGCCGTCAAACCATAACCGAACAAAGGAGTTCATTCATGCACGATCTCAAGACGACATTGACGATTGCAGCCACCCTGTCCGTGGCCCTCATTACTCCGGCCTACGGTGAGGGGGTCGATTACCAAGCTCTCAAGGTGACCGATCCGGCGCAAGCCCGCACGGTCGCGCAGCAAGCGAAGGACCAAGGGGAGCAACAATTATTACAGGGCAATCAAGCGGTCCTTGGCAAAGTCGAAGCGGTCACGTCGGACCAGATCAAAGTCAATATCGGCGAAGTGCAGCCTCGATTCCTGCCGTTGAGCCAGGCAAAAGAAAAGGGCTTTCCCGATATCAAGGCCGGCGATGATCTCGTCATTACGGTCAACGGGCAAAATCTGATCGTAGACTATCATCCGTTGGATGATCCCTCGTCGAGCCATCACAGGATCGTGCGGGGAAAAATTGCGGACGATATGCCGATCGGGCAGGAAAGGGTGGTGATCAAGGAGGACAATGGAAAGGAATCCTCGTTTGAAGTCAGATCCCAGGCGCGCAGCAAGATCGCGTCTATTCCTGTGGGCACGCCCGCGTTATTTCTGATTGATGAAACGAATAAAATCAGCGACGGGACGTTCGCCAGCATGGACGCCATCAAAGGGCAACCGGCAGACACCGCTCATAAATCGTCTATAAAAGGGGCGAATCGTCGGGTCGATGGGACGGTGGTTGAGCCGTTGCATGCCGATAAGATTACGATCAAGACGGGAGAAGGAGAGCAGCCGTTCGAGGTGCGCGAGATCATGCAAGACCGCATCTCCAAGCTTCAAAAGGGGGAGTCCGTGATTCTTCTTGTCGATAACGAGAATAAGGTGGTTGATATTGCGGTGCCGCCTCAGAAGGGACGCTGAGAACGCTTGCCGTAGAGAAGGAAGTCGTTATGACACCAAAAGCCTCCTATGTGGTGATTGTCCTGGCGATACTGGCGTTGGCGGGCTGCAATCGGTATCAGGTTATTCCAAAGGAATACCAGGGACGGGTCAACCAGAAGCTCTCATTCGTGGAAGCGAAGGGGAGTCCTGCGACATACAAGGGAGAAACCGTAGTATGGGGAGGAGAGGTGTTGAAAGCGACGCGGTTGCCGAACCGCACGCGACTTGAAGTGCTGCAACTGCCGTTGACCGATGATTTCATTCCGGCGGGAAAACGCGTGGAATCGAACGGCCGCTTTCTGGCCTTCGATACACAAGGAGAGATTCTTGACCCTGCGGTGGTGAATGAAGGAACGAGGGTCACGATCATCGGACAGATACAGGGAACTGAATCGTTGGTCTCGGATCTGGGGCCTCACGAGTACCCCGTGATCCAGATCCGAGACATGACGATATGGGACAGAAAAATGTCGAGGGCCATGGCGTATCCCTACTATGGTCCTTACTACGGACATTATTATTATGGATACCGGCCGTATGTGTTCTGGGACGGGACCAGAGTGCCGGGCAGTTGAGTTGAGTAAGGCATGGTGACAACACGGATCTTGACGGCGGGGGCATGCATCATGGTCGCTGCCGTCACCGGCTGTTCGACCTATGAGGTGATTCCTGATCATCTGGACGGCGAAGTGCGCCGGGATATTGGGTTGGAACAGGTCGAGAAGACCCCTGAGTCCTATCGGGGAGAGACCGTCGTGTGGGGGGGAGAAATCCTGAGCACATCCCTCGGAAGAGACAATATTACGGTCGAAATTCTCCAATTACCCTTGGATCGGACGTTACGTCCGCTGGATTCCAAGGCCGCATCGAAAGGGCGGTTTCTCGCGATCGATGCGAAGCAAGACATGAAGGACGCGGGCGCGCTGAAAAAGGGGACGCTCGTCACGGTCATCGGCGAAGTCCAAGGGGTTGTCCCTTCCCGGCTTGATCACGACTCATATGACGCGCCTGCGTTGCTAATACGGGATATGACAGTATGGGAACGCCAGGTAGGCCTGACTCGATATCCTCTAAGTTCGCCATTCGTCGGGTATCGCCCATTCATCTTCTGGGACAGCCGCCGCGTCTCCGGTGAGTGACGGTAGGACAGAACGAGATCCGGGAGCACGACGATGAGCGAGGGAGCGTGTGATGGACAATGATGAAAAAGCTCGCATGATCAAGCCTTGGATTAATGAAGAGGAGCGGGTCACCGTCGATTTCCTCAACGAGCGGGATCTCAATGCGCAAGTGACAGACTGTACGGATGAGGTCGTCAGTCTCGCATTGGAGACTGCCGCTCCCCATATGAAGCAACGGGTAACCTTGCCGTTACGGGACATCGAAATCGGGGAGGATTTAACCCATTATACCCGCGACCCTGACGAACCGGTTCGCCAGGGCCGCTTAAGACTGACAGTCAACGAAGAACGACCCGTAGGTATGCTTTAGCCCGCATGATTCATGACGGTTCGTGACGACACTGCGGAGACGCCACGCGAGGTCCGCGACGCGAAGAATAATGAGCGTCACGTTTGCGGACGCCGCCGAGATGGTGAGGCGGCAGTGTCTTCTGCGTGGAGACGCGAGGGTCCGAAGCATTGCGGATGTTGTGACGTGCCATCTTAAAAAGCCGCGCTTCGCCAAGTTGTCACATCACCGGATCATCTATTTATCGATATGCGGTATCTCGCATTAGCGGCGGACTATGACGGCACGCTCGCGACGGACGGGATCGTGCCGGACCAGACCATCACCGCCCTGGAGCGGTTGGTCGGGTCGGGGCGGAAGCTGATCCTGGTCACAGGCCGGGTGCTTCCTGATCTCTTGGAAATTTTTCCGCGGCTTGATCTGTGCGAGCGAGTGGTGGCGGAAAACGGCGCGGTGCTCTATCGGCCGGCGTCCAAGGAGCTGAATGTGCTCGCGCCGGCTCCATCGGCGCCGTTTGTCGAGGAACTGCGGCGGCGGGGCGTCGAGGATGTGAGCGTCGGACAGTCGATTGTGGCGACGCGCCATCCGCATGAGCGGATCGCGCTGGAAGTCATCCGTGACATGGGGTTGGAGCTACGGATTGTATTCAATAAGGGCGCGGTCATGATTTTGCCGACCGGAATCAGCAAGGCCTCCGGGCTCATGGCGGCGCTGAAAGAGTTGGATCTCTCTCCGCACAACATCGTTGCGATCGGCGATGGAGAGAATGACCATGCGTTGCTCGGTTTGTCGGAGTACGCGGTGGCGGTGGCGAATGCGGTGCCGATGCTGAAGGAAGCGGCGGATCGTACGACGATGGGGGCCCGCGGCGCCGGAGTGGAGGAAATAATCGCGGATCTTTTGGAAAATGATCTTCAGCGCGATCAGCATGAACCGAGCCGCCATCGCATTCTGCTCGGGAAGCGCGAGGAGGGATCGGATGTCACCCTGCATCCCGCGTGGGGCAACGTGCTGTTGGCGGGCACATCCGGCAGCGGTAAATCGACCGTTGCGACCGGCATTCTGGAGCGCTTATCCGAGCGCGGCTATCAATTCTGTGTCATCGATCCCGAAGGGGACTATGAGGCCTTTACCGAGGCTGTCATTCTGGGCACAGGGCAACGGGGCCCGAGCGTGCAGGAAATCCTTACCGCCCTGGATAAGCCGGATAACAACGTCGTCGTGAATTTGGTCGGCTTGCCTCTTCAAGACCGGCCGTCGTTTTTTCTTGGCCTTGTCCCGCGCCTTCAGGAGCTGCGCGCGAAAACCGGGCGGCCGCACTGGATTCTGGTGGATGAGACCCACCATCTGTTACCGTCCGACTGGAACCCAGCCTCGCTCGTCCTGGCGCAGAAGTTGTCCTGCATGATTTATGTCACCGTCCATCCCGAACAAATAGAGCGTTCCGTGCTGAAAACGATCGACACAGCCATCATGCTTGGAGAAGCGCCGGACCGGACGATGGCAAGCTTCTGCACGGCGATAGGTGAACCCTGTCCGGCTGTGCCGCAGCAATCCCTCTCGCCGGGCGAGGGGATTATCTGGCTCCGCGCAACAACAGAGCCGCCGTTCCGGTTGCGCATCGCGCCCAGCGAGATGGACCGCCGTCGTCACCGCCGCAAATACGCGGAAGGGGAGCTGCCTGCTGAGCGCAGTTTCTACTTCCGCGGCCCGTCCGGGCGCCTCAATCTTCGAGCTCAAAATCTGATCCTCTTCGCTCAGATCGCCGATGGTGTGGATGACGCCACGTGGGAATACCACTTGCGACGCGGGGACTACTCGCAATGGTTTGTAGAGGGGATCAAAGATGAAGTGCTCGCCGAAGCAGCCAGGCGGATTGAAAATGACGCCGCACTCACGCCGGAGGATAGCCGCCGTCTCATGCGAACGGCGATCGAGGAGCATTACACCGTTCCCGCGAAGGATTGATGACGTGTGGAATGAGGAATGAGAAATGAGGAATTGTCGACGCGATGTGCGGCTCCCCGGCTGATGGCTGAATACCGGATTGATAGAGAAATCGCTTTCGCGGTTGTTGTGGCGGCGCACGTGCTAGTCATTGGTTGCGCCGACATGGCGAGGGAGCAGGATGACGGCATTGCCCGCGCGGTCAAGCAGTCACTGTATGACCATGAACCGGTGAATCTGCTGCGGGTCGATGTCAGCGCGCACAGAGGCGTGATCTATTTGAGCGGAGAAGTGGACGAGTACCGCCATAAGGAAGAGGCCGAGCGGCTGTCCGAACAAATCGAGGGAGTGTCGAAGGTGGTCAACAAGGTGCAGGTGGAGCAGTAATCACACTCAAAAAGGAGGCGTTATGAAAGGGATCGTATTCGGGGCCATGGTCGTGGGAAGCATGGCTTTGATGGCCGGCGGCTGTAGCCACGGCAGCAAACGGGATCTGGTCGGCAGCACGAACATTTCGTTGATTGAAGCGGTCCGGACGGCCGAAGCAACCGTGACGGACGGGCGCGCGGTCGAAGCGGAATTGGAGAAAGAAGACGGGCGCGCGATGTATGAAGTGGAGCTCATCGACGCGAAACAGGACAAACGAAAGGTCTATGTGGACGCGGGGACCGGAAAAGTTTACAAATTGAAATAAACGCCCGCGATGCCGCCTGAGGAGGCTCTTCACGCAAGCCTCATGAGGAAGGCCGTCAGAGATCAGCGTCCGCGACCTGTTGCGTGCAGCGGAACCCGGGCAGTAGGTATGACCGCTGTTCTCGCCCTTATCACCATGTCGGCCATGTGCGCAACCTTGCTGGGGCGCGCATGGCCGGCTCTCGCCGCATCTGAAGCTCCATCCGTAGGTCCGAATCCTTGGCAGTACGGAACGCTGGTCGATGTCAGTTACGGTCTCGACTTTGACTTTCCTGAAAATCACCGCTGGCGCAGCAAGGAGACGACTCCTCGCACCAATGAGTTCGCACCCAATATGGCGCTCGGCTATCTTCACAAGGAACCGCATCGCACCGGGGAATGGGGGATGGAACTCGCTGGCCAAGCCGGATACGACATGGACGCGCTCGTCCCCAATGAACAGGAAGGACGTGGCAGGCCGGTGCCGGGGGCCGATGTCTTGCGTCATCTCTCCCGAGCGAACGTCAGTTACCTGGCGCCTGTCGGCAACGGCTTGATGCTGACCGCCGGACTCATGCAAGGCTACATCAACTACGAATCGTTCTACGCGAAGAATAATCTGAACTATACGAGAGCCTACATCACGGACTATTCGCCGAATTTTCTATTCGGGCTCGGGAGCCGCTACGCGATCAACCACAACATCGATGTCGGGTTGCATGTCATCAACGGGTTTCAGCACCTGGCCCACCCCAATAACCTGCCGAGCTACGGCGCGGAAGTGGACTGGCGGGTGGCGAGGCGGGTGGTGCTGGCGCAGAATGTGTATTATGGGCCGGACCAATCCGACACGTCCCTCCGATTCTGGCGATTCTTTTCGGACACCCAGCTGCAATGGAACGGCGATGGATTGACGATGGCCCTCGCGTATGACATCGGAACGGAGCGGGCGACCGATTTGGCGAATCATGAGCGGACGTTCTGGATGGGAGCGGCGCTGTTCACGCGCTGGGATCTGTCCGGGCCATGGAGTCTTTCGGTCAGGCCGGAAGTATTCTGGGATCGCAATGGCCGCATGACGGATGCGCGCCAGCTCCTATGGGCCGTCACCACGACGCTCGAATATCGGCGGCACGTCGGGCGGCAGCTTTGGCTCACGCGCCTGGAATATCGGTATGATAATTCGACAGGCAAGGAAGGCGGATTCTTTCGCGGCGGGGATGCGGCCCCTGGGGTTCCGCGGCTCGTGCAGAGCCAACATCTGCTCCTATTCTCGCTTGTGTGGGCGTTCGAGTCATGACGGCTTTCGGCTCGATTCCAGCGCCCCATGAAGCTCTCCTCCGCGCATTTTACGCCGCAGCGCTTCAAATTGCTCCTGAAGCCGGTCCAATTCCTCGTCCGTGCAATCCTCCAGGTCGATCAGGCTGTTCCGCGCGCCTTTCATCTTATGGACCAGCTCATCGAGCTTCAGATGAATCGCCTTCGCATCGCGATTCTGCGAGTTCTGGATCAGGAATACCATGAGGAACGTCACGATCGTCGTTCCGGTATTGATGACCAGTTGCCAGGTGTCCGAGTAATCGAACAGCGAACCGGTCGCGGTCCAGACGATGACGACGAAGACGGCCAGAATGAACGCCCATGGGCTCCCGACCCAGATGGACGCGCGTTTTGCAAAGGTATGAAAAAATTCCGTTACAGATGTATCCATCGGAGGCCTCGTTTCGTGGATCAGTCCTGACTTTTCGGGACGATCGAAATACCGCCGCCCACTTCAAGCACGGCGTACTTAATCTGATCCATCCGTTCCAGCCCTTGCGTCTTCCGCGCAATGGCCAGGATATCCTCGCGATCGACTCTCGCGCGATCCATCAATGCTTCCAAGGGCCGTCCGTTTTCCACGAGGACCAGGGGCAGCCCGTCAAGCCATCGCTCGATGAACGCGCTTCTATGTTTCCAGTTGGTAAAGAGGACGTCCAACCCGACCAACGTCGTGATCACGAGCATTCCGTTCACCATCGAATAATCATTGCCGATCATCGCGTTCTGCGTCGCTTCGCTGATGATCAACAAAAGGACGAAATCAAAACTCGTCATTTCGCTGAGTGTTCGCCGCCCCGCAAGCCGAAACATCAACAGCAGGAAAAGATAGACAGCGAGAGCCCGTAAGACAGCATCCATTCTCACTCCTTCCGTTGTATTGTATGTCGGTCCATTCGTCCTTCAGGGATAGACAAACTGCCGCACCGGTATCGCGGCCACGCCCGGCGAGCGGAGTTCACCAGTCACCCAGCCGACATCGATAAATTGGAGGTTCAAAGTGATGATCCCCGATTCTTGCTTGCCGGTCATGGTCACCTCGAACAGGAGGCCGTTATCAGCCATCCCGCTGGTCACCGGCTCCGGCGTGATGCGCTGGATATTCACGCGGCCGGTGTAGTCCGGACCGAGCCATATCCGGACCGAGCCATTGGACGCCTGTCCGGGCTTCACATGGATGCGTAGCTCGGAGGAGCCTTCGTAACGTCCAAACCGCTCATACTCCACCCACAGCGGTCCATGAATGTCGCCGGCGATTGTGTCGCTCAAAGGCCCGTGACCGAATAATCCAGCCAGACCCGACAGAACGATCAGCCCCATTGCCGCCCATCCGACGCGCTGAATCCTCCACATGCGGTGCTGGACCGGAAGATCCTGATTGATCTCGAGATCACCGACTCGGACGATGGGCGCGCTCATGATGGAGCCGATTGCGGCAAGGGGGGCGGCGCAGGTGGAATGGGCTCCGGCAGCGGCGGAGGAACAGGGGCAGGGGGCAGAGGCTGCGCCGGCGGAGGTGGGGACGGCGCAGGAGGAATCGGCCGAGGTTGTGTCGGCTGGGACTGAGGCCTCGCATAGCGCGGGAGGCAGAACCAGTCCAAGCCTACGGCGATGGCCAAGGCTAGGACTACGGCCGGCCGGTCACGAATCATGCGACAACCTTCAGTGCGTAGGTTTGGAGCCCGCTCCCTCATGTTGCGGAGCCTTGACGTTGCCGCCGCTGCTCGGGCCGCTGGGACCTGCGCCACCGGTCTGCTCTTCACCCTGCGGACCAGTATCGCTGCGTTTTTGTTTCTGTTCCTGTTTCTGCGTTTTTGTTTCACTTCCCTGTTGCTTGGGTGCCTTATCAGCCTCCGTCGCATAGGCGGGCAGTCCGGCCAATGCCATGCCGATGACGAGCGCCGGAATGCTCTGAAAGAATTTCATCATGGGAGCCTCCCCTTTAGCTTGAGTTGTACCGTTCGACTCTTCACGTTCGCCTGCCAGTTTGTGGCCTGATCCCCCGTTACATTTGCTTGTGTGCAAAGCGCGAGCCACACGCCATATTTGGGATCAAGATTATGTTCATGTCGGGTATGGCGAATCTCGTCCGGTGCGCCCGGCAAGAATGTTCCGTCCGAGACAGGCAGTCTTTTGGGCGACGGAGCCTGGGGCTGCTCGTGCGGTTGTCCCCGGCGGTCACCGTGATGCGGTATAGCGTAACTGTGACTCGTGTGTGTGGCTCGCTGCTTCCTGCACCGCCGTCACGAGTTCATCCAAGTCGAAGGGTTTGGAGAGACAGGTATAGGCGCTCATCA
The DNA here is from genome assembly GCF_965152575.1 of Nitrospira sp. Nam80. NCBI lineage: Bacteria > Pseudomonadati > Nitrospirota > Nitrospiria > Nitrospirales > Nitrospiraceae > Nitrospira > Nitrospira sp. Nam80. Next base: position 2,665,495 of record NZ_OZ224216.1, on the reverse strand, counting down.
AGGGCTGACTGTCTTTCCGTTCCATCAGGTCGGAATCGCATGAGGCCATGATGACCGGCGTGTCCGGCCAGACTAGTCGGCTCACGTCTAGGAATGTCAGCCCGTCCATATTCGGCATATGGTAATCGCACAGCACGACATGATGACGGCGCTTCTTCATTTCGGCCAATCCTTCGCGGCCGTCAGCCGCTTGATGGACTTGATAGCCTTCCTGCTGGAACAAATCAGCCAGCAAGCAGCGAATATCCTCATCGTCTTCAACCAGCAGAATTCGTTTATCTTCGCCTCGCATCCCGGCCCCCTTCCTTGGCGGGTTTCATCCGCCGCAGCCATGGATGAGCAAATTGTGGGCCGCGACCTTCACTGCCTACGCGAGATGAAATTCAGGCAATTGGGTGGATTTTGGCGCCTACAGCGGAAGCGGAGGCGGGACAGCAAGACAGATTGGCAGCCGGATCAGACAAGATGTCCGGCGGGTTATCCGACTCCGAACTGGGCGGCGACCCCATATTGCCTCAGCTTGCGAAGCAGAGTCTTGCGGTGGATGCCCAGAATCAAAGCCGATCGACCCAGGTCCCGGTCATGAGACTCCAGCACGCGGAGAATGTGATCCCGCTCCAAGTCCGTCAGCGTGACCCAGCCTTGGGCCTGCGCGACCGTCTGGACCGTCGCGCTTTTTACGGCCGCCGGGAGATCTTCCGGGCAAATAATGGAATGAGGCGTCAATGCGACCGACCGCTCGATCGCATGCTCGAGTTCCCGCACGTTACCCGGCCACCAGTAGCGCAGAAGGAGTTCCATCGCTTCGGGCGAGACGCCGGTGACCGGCTTTTCTTTGGCCGCCCCATAGGTCTGGATGAAAAATTGGACGAGAAGCGGGATGTCCTCAACCCGCTCGCGGAGCGGTGGAATATCGATTGAGACGACGTTCAGCCGGTAAAACAGATCTTCGCGGAAGGTGCCTGCCTTGACCAGCGAGTCGAGCTGTTTCTTTGACGCGGCGATAATGCGCACGTCAATGGCCATCGACGCGGTGCTGCCGACCCGGCGGATTTCCCGTTCCTGAATCACCCGCAACAGTTTGCCTTGGAGCGCGGGGGAGAGGTCAGCGACCTCGTCCAGAAAGCAGGTACCGAGATGTGCTTTCTCGAGCAGCCCTTTTTTTGCGGCCACGGCTCCCGTGAAGGACCCGCGCTCATGTCCGAACAGTTCCGATTCCAACAGGGTTTCCGCAAGTGACCCTCCGTCGACCGTGACGAACGGGCCGCCGCTTCGGGCGCTGTTGGCGTGGATGGCGCGGGCGATCAATTCTTTCCCCGTCCCGCTTTCTCCTTGCAACAACACCGTACTTTCGGTCTGCGCCACCCGCGCAATGGACTTATAGACAGCGACCATGGCGGGACTGCTACCGACCAGATTATCGAATCGGTAGCGGCTTTTGAGTTGCTCACGTAAGACTTGGTTTTGCGTCGAGAGATATTTATGCTCCAGGGCGCGCCGGGCCACCAGCCGGACCTCATCAATGATGAACGGCTTACTGAGATAATCGAAAGCGCCCGCTTTGATGCCGTCCACGGCGGTTTTGAGCGACCCATAGGCGGTCATCAAAATCACCGGCATGTCTAGCTGTTGGGTCCGCAGTTCGGCGAGAAAAGCCAACCCGTCCATGTCCGGCATGTGAATATCGGTCATGATCAGATCCGGAGTATGTTCCCGGATATGTTCCAGCGCCGCTTTCGCGTGGGGCGCCGTGGAAATGGCATAGCCTTCTTTCGACAAAATCTCATGGAGCAAGGCCAGCGTTTCGGCGTCGTCGTCCACGATGAGAATATTGCAGTGATCAAGTTTCATAGCGATGACCTCACAAGCGGAAGCAGGATGGTAAAGCGGGAGCCCTTGCCAGGCGCGCTTTCCACCGTAATTCGTCCGCCGTGGGCGCGGACGGTTTCTTGAACGATGGCGAGTCCCAGTCCCGTTCCGCGCCCGATGGTTTTCGTGGTGAAGAACGGCTGGAAGATGGGCGCTAAATGCTCCGGTTCGATCCCGGTACCGGTGTCGGCGACGTCGATACCCACACGTTTATCCGATTCGGCGCCGCCTTCGTCCGCCGTGTATGCCCGAATGTTCAGAGCTCCCCCGGCCGGCATCGATTGCAGCGCATTTTCGACTAAATGATTGAGCGCTTCCTGCAACTGTTGCCGATCCGCGGACACCAAAGCCGGATCAGGGGACAGCGTCAATGTACACGTGACCTGTAGCCGCGTGCATTCTGTTTGAAACAAGGCAACGGAATCTTGAAGGCATGCGTTGATGTCGATAATGGATCGGACCGGATCGGGCCGGCGGGCGTAGACGAGCAAATCCTGTATGATCGTCGATGTCCGTTCTATCTGGGTCTCCACGATTTGTAGCCTCGCACGGACATGCGGGGCCAGAGAATGCTCCTCTTTGAGCAATTGGACGTGACCGGAGAGGGCGGTCAGCGGCGTGCCGATTTTATGGGCCACGGTGGCCGCGAATTGGCCGATGGCGGACAGCCGTTGGACCCGTGCCGCTGTCCGTTGAGCGGCGGACAGCAGTTGGTTTGCTTGGGCCAGCTGCTCATTCTTCTTATGGAGCTCCTCGGCGGTTCTCCTGAGCGCCATCTCGGTTTGTTTCCGCTCCGTAAAATCTTTGACGATCATCGCCAGGCCCGTGGCGGTTCCGTCACGGCCCCGCACGACGAAGATGTTGACGCAGACCGGGACCGGCTCACCGCGCATCGTGCGATATTGGAGTTCAAACTCAATCGCTTGGCCCGCCCTAAGCAGCTTTCGCCGTTCGGCTTCCTCGATCGCCCGGTAGTCCGGCGCGATGAGATCTCCATGTGTCTTCATCAAGAGTTGGTCCCGCGAATAGCCGGTCAACCGCTCCAGGGCGCTGTTCACCTCCACGAAGGCGCCCTCGAACGTCATGTAGGCGAATCCGTCGTGGGAAGATTCGAAAATGCTCCGGAACCGCACCTGTGCGTCGTGTAACGCCTCTTCTGCTCGCTGGCGGCCGAATTGTTCGACCAGCAATTGGTCCCGTTCCTTGTTCACTTCCTTGGCCCCGATTGTTCCGGCTGCCGTACGGACCTTGCGATGATTCCAAGCGCAAGGGGAACGTTTCCGAGGTTTGCAGGACTGTCGTCGGCTTGATCCCCGGTCCGGCAGATCGACACCTTAATACGATAAACCCTGCACAGATTGCGAGAGCGATGCCTGTCTCAATTGGCGGCAGTTGAACTCTCCGGCGACAAAAGTCCGGCAGATCAATGTATCGAAGACGCGGCTGCCGCATATCCGCCCGCAAGCAAGCCTGGACGCTGAGAAATGCCAGGATTGGCCCAGCATCGCGGAGGGCCAGCCTGTCTTCGGTTATCCGGGAAAAGCTGCTGATGGGCAGCCTGTCGGCAGCCTATTTCCCAGAAAATCCTAGAGTCTTCGCGATCTTTAGTAAACCCCTTTTACCGGCCCGGGGGAACAACTTGTCCCGTGAAGGAGACAAAGAGTCCGAGGTTTTTCTTTCAGGACCGTCATTTTTCAGTGCTCATTTCTCATCCTCATTTCCTTCTGAATGTGACAGGTTTTCCTGTTGCGGGATACTTCGTCTGCCGACGGCTTCTTCCATGTGAGCGTCGCGCGCGGTGCCTGCGCCTCCATTGCCGAATAGAATCGGGCAGTTACCGGGTTTCGCGCGCGCTGGCAACCTTTATGCTTTCGTGGGTGCGCAACGAGAGCGAGAGGCTGAAGAAGGGAATCTTGATCGTGATCCTGATCGTCGAACCGGATGAAGAATTGGCCGGCGCAATGGGTGAGCTGCTCTTCGATGATGGATTTGAAGTCTGCATCGCAGACTCGTTGAAATACGCAGTCGGTCAATTGCCGGCGAACGGGGTGCAAGGCGTCGTCATCGATGTCGACGGAATCCCACTCTATTCGGATCATACGGCGCTCAAGTTGATGGGCGACTGGTTTCGACATTGTGATTCTCCGCCTCCGGTGATTGTGTTGAGCATGTGTGCGCCTTCGCGAAGCGACGGAGGTTTGCCTCCTCCGTCCATCAGCCGCGCGCTCTGGATCGAGTGGGTGAATAAGCCGTTTCAGAACAAGGAATTCTTGTCGTTGATTCGTCAGACAGTCAGGCCAAACTAATTCTCGTCGATCCCGCGTGGATGCGACGCAAAGGAGGGACTGAAAAATGAGCTGTGAACGATGCGGCGGATTGAAGATTTTCGATCACTTTTATGGCACGACGGCAGGCACATCAGCGTGGTCGTATGACGGGTTGCGATGCCTAAACTGCGGCCATATTTCCGATATCCCTGGTCCGGACGGCGCGATCGCCCGCCCGGTCGACCGGTCCATGAGCGAGCGCCGATGGTCTCATCCTTCGCTTCGAATGAAGGACCGAAGGATGGCGGCGGAATCGCTTTTTGAGGCCGTGTAAACTGCTTCCCTCGGCCGATCCGCGTCGCTTCGGGACTCCGGTGTTGGTTGTATGAGGCGCCCGCGCAACCGCGCGGGGGCAGATACTGAGCCACCGAAGCGAGCACATGCTGGCCTGTCCCGGTTGTCGTGCTGTCAATCCGGCTTCGCAACGACGACATCTCTCACGAACCTTCTTCCGCTCATTGAACATCGTAATCCCCGATCCGTAAGCCGGATCAGCGTATCGGGGTAGGCACCGATGGCTAATCAATCCCTCCGCAACAGAGCTGATCTGTCCACGGTCGTCGGATCTTCCCATTCTCGCCGGCGCGGACATTCTGACTAGGGAGAGACGGGCGGCGACGACAATCGGTCGGTCTCCGCCGAAACCCAGGAATGATCTGTCAAAGCTTGGTAGGCGACGGCGGCGGAATGAATGGGAGAGATTTGCATCAAGAATGGAGTACACCAATCCGAATCGGTTGCATCGAGCGCATCGGGAACGACGACCCTCCTCAAGTGATTCCGGTAGGCAGCCTCGATTTTCAAGGGCACGGAACTGACCGGCCCAATCCCCCCATCGGCTGTGATGGTGCCGGTCATGGTGCGATCCAGAGGGATGAAGTCTCCCTTCGCCAGGGCCACGACGGTTAATCCAACCATGGCGGTGAGACTGTCACCGAAAATCATTCCTGCCGGTTCGTGCACGGCCAAGCTCACACTCCATGAGTCCGTCTTTAAACCGGCCGCTCTGGCGGCCCGGTCGATTGCGCCAAGGATGGCAAGTTCTGTGTCCGGGCTGAACGCACCGGCCCTTCCAGAAAACTAACGATAATGCCGTGCTGATCCGACCGCTCTTCCCATCCCACCACCAGTTCCCCGACCGCGCCTTGCCGCATATCCCGCACGTCGCGGGCCACGCTCACTCCCAGAAACCGAATGATTTGAGCCCGCTGCAGCCCGGCGCCGGCCATCACCGGCGAAAGCAGCCCTACCACAAGAAAAAGGATGACGACATACGGATCCAGGAATCGTCTCTTCATCGTCCCTCTACTCCTTCGTTACCTTGAGAGATATCAAAATTCGAGCCCATCCGGGACTAGTCTCTTCCCCATGCGTGCGGGTGAACGTGGCCTTGCAGCTAGGGAAAAGTCCCCAGTCCAGTCGTTGCCCTGGTTTAAAAATCTAGGGAGCATCCTAGTGGTCCGCCCATCAGCGGTGCTCTAGAGTCCAGTAGATTTTGATCCGTAGCTAAGGAGGGGCTGCCATGAGTGCCATCGCCAACCAACCGTTTATTCCCATCTGCTGCGTGTGCGGGCTCGTGCGTGATGAGGCGGGAGAGACAGGAAACGGAGATGACGAGCCCTGGTCGGATCTCGGATCCTATTTAGATCGGCACGGATTGCGCGGGTCGGATTACAGGCTCACGCACACATATTGTCCGGTCTGCGTGCACCGGTACGTGCCCATCGGGAAAAGTTATGAGGAAGAGTCACGGGCCAGACGGCCGGGCCTGACCATCACCGGCCTTATTCTGCAGACCATACGCCGCAGCCCCAATTGCAACCTGGATGCGCTCGTGCGCGCTTGTCCTGAGTACACCTGGAACCAAGTCTTTCTAGAGGTCGACCGCCTGAGCCGAACAGGGGAAATCGAACTAGCGTCCGCAGGCCCCGGCCAGTACACGATGAGCATGCCGGACAAGAGAAGGCACGAAGTCCGCAAATCAGTTTGAACAGCAAAACGGGAGTGGGTCAGACCCTGCGCCCACTCCTTTGCTTTCAAAGTCTGTTCCCTTCCATTACGGTTAAATTCCCGACCGACTGAGTATCGCTTCTTCGGTGTCGCCGTGTTTCCGCTTGTGGCTCATCAACAGAGATTCATCCGTTTGCCATACGGAAACCCGTGACCTTCTGTTTGCACCCATACCCTGTCGACGATAAGCGACAATGAAACTAGGGTCCAACCTAGTGGCTTGAAAGAGCAAAGAACTCTACTGTGCAAAGCAAGCAACGAACAGATCGTCTTGTGAAAGGGGTGATCATGATCGACAGCCATGCAGCGAGTGCCAATGTCGACCGAAGCGGGAAGTCTGCGATACTGTCTCGGCATCGCACACCGGGACGTCAACGGCCATTGCCGGGGGCGGCGCCGGAGTCCCAGCCGATCATTGAAGTATCTGAGCAGGACGGACGGTTCACTGTCTATGCCGATTTTCGAATGGTGCCTGACGCCGAGCATGTGACGGTGGAATTCGCGCAACAGGGAGTCATCATCTCGGGCGGCGCCATGCAACGCTACATCCCAGTTCCGACCGATGGGGACATTGAATTGGCGTCGGTGCATGTCGCGAACGGCGTGGCGCGAATCGCGGTTCCCGTCGCCGGACTGGGACATCGCTGGCGGGCGATCGTAATGTGGTGATGTCCATGACGTCCTCTCTCATGGCGGCCGGTGCTTTGCTCATTGCCATCGCAGTGGGAACACCGGGTTTCGCTATGGGGGAGGCCGCCGGTTCGTCCGCCGATCAGAAAAAGCTCACCGTTACAGGCATGGTCGAGAAATTGGACCTGTCCGCTAAGAAGGGCATGCTGATCACGTCGGCCGGCAAGCCGGTGTTCTTTCAGATCGTCAAACCGGAACTATTTCAAGGTATTTCGATCGGGCAAGAGATCACTATACAAATGGATGAGCACGGGCGCGCCATCAAAGCCATCGAGTCCCAATCCATTCCGGAATTGCCAGCTCCTACGAATTAACATCCCACCTTGCCGCCCGGTGCTCATCCCTTTTTACCGGTCTCGGCCCGGGTTCTTCTTAAGGGAAAGTGCCGGCTCTGCAAGTATTCGACTGTCTTACCCTTTAACTAGGGTTCCTCCTAGGTCATTCGTTAATCTGCTTCAGATTATAGTCCTTCGGTAATTTCCATTCCCAGCGGATTTCCGGGGTTCATTGGTCGCCCGTAATGCATCGGTGTAAAGTGCGATCGCCAAATTCACTTGTTCAGGTGATTGGGAGGGTCTAATGGGCGCGAAGCCTCTTGTTCGATCCACACGTAGAACCGGTACAGGCGTAGCCGGTCCGGAGGAGGGTCACGAAAAAGTTATCCTCCAGGTGCTCAAAGCCGTCAAGAAAGGCGACTTCTCTGTACGGCTTCCGGTCGAATGGACAGGCCTTATGGGGAAAATAGCCGATGAGTTGAACGGGATCATTGAACTCAACGCGATGTTCGCCGATGAGTTCAAGCGGGTGAGTCACGTCGTGGGTAAGAAGGGCCAACTGTCCGAGCGGGCGTCGGTGACCGAAGCAATCGGAGCATGGAAGATCAATATCGAGGCGGTCAACGGGCTCATCGACGACCTGGTCCGTCCGACGACCGAAATGGCTCGAGTTATCGGAGCTGTGGCCAAGGGCGACCTCACACAATCAGTCGCATTAGAAGCGGACGGCCATCCGTTACGTGGAGAATTTCTCCATACGGCCAAGACGGTGAACTCTATGGTGGGACGTCTCGATGCCTTCGCGGCGGAGGTCACCCGTGTGGCCCGCGAGGTGGGTACGGAAGGCAAGTTGGGCGGCCAGGCGGTGGTTCCGGGCGTCGCGGGAACCTGGAAGGACCTTACCGACAGCGTGAATTCCATGGCCAGCAATCTCACCAACCAGGTGCGTAACATTGCCGACGTGACGATTGCGGTCGCGAACGGGGACCTCTCGAAAAAAATTACGGCCGACGTGCGCGGCGAAATCCTCCAATTGAAAGACACGATCAACACGATGGTCGACCAACTGCGGAGCTTTGCCGCGGAAGTGACGCGCGTGGCGCGTGAGGTCGGGACGGAAGGCAAGCTGGGCGGCCAGGCGGTGGTTCCGGGCGTCGCGGGAACCTGGAAGGACCTTACCGACAGCGTGAATTCCATGGCCAGCAATCTCACCAACCAGGTGCGGAACATCGCCGACGTGACGATCGCGGTCGCGAACGGCGATCTCTCGAAAAAAATTACGGTCGATGTGCGCGGAGAAATTTTGCAGCTCAAGGACACGATCAACACGATGGTGGATCAGCTCCGAAGCTTTGCGGCGGAAGTCACCCGCGTGGCGCGTGAGGTCGGCACGGAAGGCAAGCTGGGCGGGCAGGCCCAGGTGCGCGACGTGAGCGGCGTGTGGAAAGATCTCACGGAAAGCGTGAACTTAATGGCCGGCAACCTGACGGCGCAAGTACGGAACATCGCGGAGGTGACCACGGCGGTGGCCGATGGGGATCTCTCCAAAAAAATCACGGCGGATGTGCGGGGCGAGATCCTCCAACTCAAAGAAGCCATCAATACAATGGTGGACCAGTTGCGCGGCTTCGCGGCGGAAGTCACCCGCGTGGCCCGTGAGGTGGGGACGGAGGGCAAACTGGGGGGGCAGGCCGTCGTCCCGGGCGTCGCCGGAACCTGGAAGGATCTCACCGACAGTGTGAACTCCATGGCAACGAATCTGACGAACCAAGTGCGGAATATTGCGGAGGTCACGACGGCGGTCGCGAACGGGGATCTCTCCAAAAAAATTACGGCCGACGTGCGGGGCGAAATCCTCCAATTGAAAGACACGATCAATACGATGGTGGATCAGCTGCGGAGTTTTGCGGCGGAAGTGACGCGCGTGGCGCGCGAGGTCGGCACCGACGGCAAGCTGGGCGGGCAGGCCCAGGTGCGCGACGTGAGCGGGGTGTGGAAAGATCTCACGGACAGCGTGAACTCGATGGCGAGCAATCTGACGGCACAGGTGCGGAACATCGCCGACGTGACGACGGCCGTGGCCAATGGGGATCTCTCCAAAAAAATTACGGCGGACGTGCGGGGCGAAATCCTCCAGCTCAAGGAAGCCATCAATACGATGGTGGATCAGCTCCGGAGTTTTGCGGCGGAAGTCACCCGCGTGGCCCGTGAGGTCGGAACGGAAGGCAAGCTGGGCGGGCAGGCCCAGGTGCGCGACGTGAGCGGGGTATGGAAAGATCTCACGGAAAGCGTGAACTTAATGGCCGGCAACTTGACTGCGCAGGTGCGGAACATCGCGGAGGTGACCATCGCCGTCGCGAACGGCGACTTGTCGAAGAAAATCACCGTGGATGTGCGGGGCGAAATCCTTCAGCTCAAGGAAGCGATCAATACGATGGTGGACCAGTTGCGCAGCTTTGGAGCCGAGGTGACGCGCGTGGCCCGCGAGGTCGGCACGGAAGGGAAGTTGGGCGGCCAGGCGGCGGTGACCGGAGTCGCCGGGACGTGGAAAGACCTCACGGACAGCGTGAACTCGATGGCGAGCAACCTGACGGACCAGGTGCGGAACATCGCCGAGGTGACCATCGCGGTGGCCAACGGGGATTTGTCCAAAAAAATCACGGCGGACGTGCGGGGCGAAATCCTCCAGCTCAAGGAAGCCATCAATACGATGGTGGATCAGTTGCGGAGTTTTGCCGCGGAAGTGACGCGCGTGGCGCGCGAGGTCGGCACCGACGGCAAGCTGGGCGGGCAGGCCCAGGTGCGTGATGTGAGCGGCGTGTGGAAAGACCTCACGGAAAGCGTGAACTTAATGGCCGGCAACCTGACCGCGCAGGTGCGGAACATCGCGGAGGTGACCATCGCCGTCGCGAACGGCGACTTGTCGAAGAAAATCACCGTGGACGTCCACGGTGAAATTCTTCAGCTCAAGGAAGCGATCAATACGATGGTGGACCAGTTGCGCAGCTTTGGAGCCGAGGTGACGCGCGTGGCCCGCGAGGTCGGCACGGAAGGGAAGTTGGGCGGCCAGGCGATCGTGCCTGGTGTCGCCGGGACGTGGAAAGACCTCACGGACAGCGTCAACTCGATGGCGCGAAATCTGACGGCGCAGGTGCGGAACATCGCAGAGGTGACGTTCGCGGTCGCCAGCGGCGATCTATCGAAAAAGATTACGGTCGACGTGCGCGGCGAAATCCTCCAATTGAAAGACACGATTAATACCATGGTGGATCAATTGAATGCGTTCGCCGCCGAGGTGACCAGGGTGGCGCGCGAGGTCGGGACGGAAGGCAAGCTCGGCGGCCAGGCGGTGGTGCCTGGCGTGGCAGGGACCTGGAAAGATCTCACCGACAACGTCAATTCGATGGCCAGCAATCTCACGAACCAAGTGCGGAACATTGCAGACGTGACGATTGCGGTGGCGAAGGGCGACCTGTCGAAGAAAATCACCGCCGATGTGCGCGGTGAGATTCTCCAATTGAAGGACACCATCAATACGATGGTGGATCAATTGCGGAGTTTCGCCGCGGAAGTGACGCGGGTGGCCCGCGAAGTGGGAACTGAAGGGGAACTCGGCGGGCAGGCGATCGTGCCGGGTGTGGCCGGGACGTGGAAAGATTTGACGGATAGCGTGAATGCGATGGCCAGCAACCTTACCGTACAGTTGCGGGATATGTCGAACGTGGCCACTGCGATCGCCAACGGCGACCTGACTCGGCAGATCACGGTCGATGTGCGCGGTGAAATCCTCCAAATCAAAGATGTAATCAACCGGATGGTGGCCCAGCTCAGCGGCTTTGCGTCGGAAGTGACGCGCGTGGCACGAGAGGTCGGAACGGAAGGCAAGCTGGGCGGCCAAGCGACGGTACCGGGCGTGGCCGGGACCTGGAAAGACCTCACGGAAAGCGTGAACTTACTGGCCGCCAATCTCACCACGCAGGTACGCGCCATCGCCGAAGTCGCGACTGCTGTGACGCAAGGAGACCTGACCCGGTCGATCCAGGTTCAAGCCCGCGGTGAAGTGGCCGAGCTCAAGGATAACATCAACGTCATGATCAGCACCCTGCGCGCCACGACGGACCAGAATACCGAGCAGGACTGGCTCAAGACCAACTTGGCCAAGTTCACCCGTATGATGCAAGGGCAGCGCGATCTCACGACGGTGGGGGACATGTTGCTCACCGAACTGGCGCCCCTCGTCAACGCACAATATGGCGCGATCTATCAGCGTGAGACGGCGGCCCAGCAGGCGGTTCTGCGGATGTTGGCGAGCTATGCCGGCGGGGAAAGCGGACAAGCGCCGATTGAAATGGCCGTCGGCGTCGGGCTGGTCGGTCAATGCGCCAGAGAAAAGCGCCGCATCATCCTGACGGATGTACCGGCCGACTACGTCCGGATCCGGTCGGGATTGGGCCAAACTCACGCGCGAAGCGTGATCGTCCTGCCGGTGTTGTTCGAAGGCCAGACCAAGGCGGTGATCGAATTGGCGTCCCTGTTCGAATTCACCCCGACTCATGTTGCGTTTCTGGGCCAGTTGACCGAGACCATCGGTGTCGTCTTCAACACGATCGAAGCGACCATGCAGACAGAGGGCTTGCTGCAACAGTCGCAAAATCTGGCCACCGAACTGCAGGCGCAACAGAAAGAGCTGCAGCAAACGAACGAAGAATTGGGGAAAAAGGCCCAGCAACTCGCCGAACAGAACGCCGAAGTCGAACGGAAGAATCGTGAAATCGAGCAGGCGCGTCATGCGCTCGAGGACAAGGCAAAAGAATTGGCGCTCGCTTCGAAATACAAATCGGAGTTCCTGGCCAACATGTCCCATGAGCTCCGGACGCCGCTGAACAGTATTTTGATATTGGCTCAGCAACTGGCGGAGAACCCGGATCAGAACCTCAGCACCAAGCAGGTGGAGTTCTCCAAGAACATCCATGCGGCCGGTGCGGACCTGTTAAACCTGATCAGTGACATCTTGGATTTGTCCAAGATCGAGTCCGGAACCGTAACGGTGGAGCCGGAGGAAGTGTTGTTCATGAAGGTGCGGGAGGCCATGGAGCGAAGCTTCCGCCACGTGGCGGAAGCGAGGCAGCTCGCCTTCCACATCGATATCGATTCCCAATTGCCCCGCAGTTTGGTGACGGACTTCAAGCGGCTGCAACAAGTGCTGAAAAACCTGTTGTCGAACGCCTTTAAGTTCACGTCTCACGGCCATGTCACGTTTCGAGTCAGGCGGGCGGCGGGCGGGTGGAGCCATGACCATCCGATTCTCGCCACCGTACCGACCGTGGTCGCATTCGAAGTGAGCGATACGGGAATCGGTATCCCGGTCGAGAAACAGAAAATCGTGTTCGAGGCGTTCCAACAGGCGGATGCCGGCACCAGCCGGCGCTTCGGCGGAACCGGCTTGGGTTTGGCGATCAGCCGGGAGCTGGCGATGTTGCTGGGCGGCGAGATCCGCTTGGTCAGCAGCCCGGGAGAAGGGAGCACGTTCACCTTGTATTTACCGGAGTTCTATATGGGGGTGGCGGCCGATCTGGTATCGCCCAAGATCAAGCTCCATGAGCAGGCGCCGCTGCTGGTGCAGCAAGCGCACCAATTGGAGGATATCCCGGACGACCGGGAAACGTTGATGCCGGGGGAACCGGCGATCTTGATCGTCGAGGACGATCCCCACTATGCTCGAGTCTTGCTCGGCAGCGTTCGCGAGAAAGGATTCAAGGGGCTGGTCACGGCCCATGGGCGGCTGGCGCTTGCCTTGACGAAGAAATACAAGCCGGTGGCCATTACGCTGGATATTTTCCTCCCCGACATGCTGGGTTGGACGGTATTGAGCCATCTCAAGCAGGACCCGGAAACGCGTCACATCCCCGTCCAGATCCTTACGGTGGAGGAAGAACGCCTGCACGGGCTGGGGCACGGCGCGTTCGGGTATATGATCAAGCCCACCACGACCGAGGCCCTGGGCCAGACCTTCGGTCGTCTCTTGGACTTCAGCAAATCCCAGCGGAAACATTTGCTGCTTGTCGAAGACAACGAAATCGAACGGCAAAGTCTCGGCGAGTTGCTCAGCCATCAAGACGTAGAGATCTCCGCCGTCGACAACGGCGCGCTGGCCTGGGAATTGCTGTCCCAGCGCCGCTTCGATTGCGTCGTGCTGGATCTTCGGTTGCCCGATATGTCGGGCTTTCAGCTCTTGGAGCGCATGCGCGAGCAGCCCGCCATGCAGGACCTGCCGGTAATCGTCTCCACGGGCCGTGACCTGACGGAGGATGAAGAAATCCAACTCCGCCAGTTGTCTCAGGGCATCGTGCTGAAAGGGGTCCAGTCTCCCGAACGATTGCTAGACGAAGCCAGTCTTTTCCTCCACCTGGTGACCGCGCAATTGCCGCCGGAGAAACAGCGGATGCTGGAACGGGTGCGTCATAGCGACGATGCCTTGATAGGCAAGAAGGTGTTGGTGGTGGACGACGATATCCGGAACATTTTCGCGCTCACGAGCCTATTGGAGCGGCACGGCATGGAGGTGACGAGCTCTGAAACGGGCCGGGAAGCGATTCAGAAGGTCGAGCAGGACGAAGACTTGGATATGGTCTTAATGGACATCATGATGCCGGAAATGGACGGCTATGAGACGATGAAGCAGATCAGGAAGAACCCAAAGCTCCGGCTTCTCCCGATTCTGGCATTGACGGCGAAAGCCATGAAAGGGGATCGAGAGCGATGCCTGCAAGCCGGTGCCTCGGATTACATCGCGAAGCCGGTCAATACCGAAGAACTGCTGGCCCTATTGCGGATCTGGCTGTTCGGACGAAAAAAAGCGATGAAGCGGTGAAGCGGAAGGATTGCACCATTGGAACATTGTATCATTGCAGCGTTTGAACGTCGCACATTGAGTCGCTACACTACTGAATCACTGTTGAAATGATGCGATGAACCAGCTCGTGAAAGATGCAATAGTGCAATGCTTAACTCGCGCACTGATCAACTGAATCGCTGGTGCAATGGCACAGTGATTCAGTGATGCAATTCCCTTGGAGAGATCCCATGCCCGACATTGGCGCGAAGATTCTGCTGGTCGATGATGACGCCAGAAGTCTGATGGCGATGGAAACGCTTGTGGCCGGCCCCGGCCGCATCGTGATCAAAGCGGATTCCGGACAGGAAGCGCTGCGCCAGGTGCTCCGTCATGAATTCGCCGTGATTCTCCTGGATGTGCGGATGCCGCGGGTGGACGGTTTCGAGACGGCGGAGCTCATTCGGCAGCGGGAGCAATCACGCTATATTCCGATTATTTTCCTGTCCGCGGTCGACAAGCTCGATGAAGACGTCTTCCGAGGGCTCGCGAGCGGGGCGGTCGATTATTTGTTCAAGCCGGTCGTGCCCGAAGTCCTGCAGAGCAAGGTCGCCGTTTTCGTCGAGCTGTACCGCATGCGGGAACGAGTCAAGCGGGAGGCGATCAGGCATGGAGAGGCGCAGTTCCGGCTGCTGGTCAACAGCATCAAGGATTATTCCATTATCCTGCTCAGCCCGGACGGCCTGGTGACGAGCTGGAATCCCGGCGCGCAATTGATCGAAGGATACCAGGCGCACGAAATCATCGGCCGGCATTTCTCCTGTTTCTATACGGAAGAAGGCATTCAGCGTGGATATCCGGGATTGGAACTGCAAATTGCAGCGTCCGTGGGACAGCACGAAGATGAAGGCTGGCGGGTGCGCAAGGATGGCACGACCTTTTGGGCCAATGTCGTGATGTCGGCGCTCAAGGATGAGTCAGGCAAGCTCACTGGTTTTGCCCGCGTGACGCGCGATCTCTCCGAACGGAAGGCGGCGGAGGAACAATTGCGCGAAGTCGCGGTTGAATTGGAACAGCGCGTGGGAGAGCGGACGCAGGAATTGGTGCTGTCGCAGCAGCGCCTGCGGGAACTCGCGACCGAATTGACGTTGACCGAGCAGCGGGAGCGTAAGCGACTCGCCGGCGACCTGCACGACTATCTGGCCCAACTGCTGGTGTTGATCCGAATGAAAATCCGCCAAGCAGCCCCGCGTGTCTCAGACGAGAAAGCGACGTCATTGTTGAAAGAAGCGGACCAGGCGATCACCGACTCATTGAATTACACCAGATCCTTGATGGCCGAACTCGCCCCGCCGGCTCTCCAGGAATTCGGACTTGTTGAAGGCTTCGGGTGGCTGGCCGATCAGATGAAAACGCATGGGCTGGCCGTCTCCATAGAGAAGCAGCTGCAACGTATTTTACTGCCGGACGACCAGGCCGTGCTGGTGTTTCAGTCCGTCCGGGAGCTGCTGTTCAATGTCTTGAAGCATGCCGGCACGAGCGAAGCGGAGGTGGCGGTCAAAGCGGACAAGCAAGGGGAACTGGTCATTACCGTCTCCGACAAGGGCGCCGGATTCGAGCCGGCCGACGTGTCTCGTGAGAGTGAAGGGCGAAAGCGTTTCGGCCTCTTCAGTGTGCGGGAGCGCATGGAAGCCATGGGCGGCCGGCTGGTAGTGGAGTCTCGGCCGCAAGAGGGCACGAGCGCGCGGTTGATTTTTCCCTATTGGCCGGCAGCGCCGAAAACGGCGAATGAAAAAGGTTTTGAGTTCGGAGTTGTGAGTTCTGAGTTGGAAGACGTTGCTGGAAAGAGTGCTGAGCCAGATGTGTTGACTTCCGAGTTGGCAGGCTCTGCAACTTCGGGGAACTCGACACTCGGAACTCAGAACTCAGAACTTCGTCCGTCTGCCCGGACTCTTCGCATTGTATTGGCGGATGACCATGCCATGGTCCGGCAGGGGCTGCGTAGTATTCTGGAGGCCTATCAGGATGTGTCGGTCGTCGGGGAGGCGGCTGATGGTGAAGAGGCAGTCGAACTCACCAGATTGCTGCTTCCCGACGTGGTCGTAATGGATGTCAACATGGGGAAAATGGACGGCATTGAAGCGACGCGCCGCATCAAAGCTCAATGGCCGAGCGTGTTGATCGTGGGCCTTTCCTTTTCCAATCCCGGTCAGGTGGAACCGCTATTGCTTCAAGCCGGCGCCAGTTGCTACGTGTCCAAGGATTCGGCGGGCGATCGGCTGTATGAAGCGATTATCGCAACGGTGAAAGCGGACGGGGAAAGACAGGCGGACAAAACGGTTACGGCCGCTCCCCTCCGAGACCAGTCTTGAGTCTACTGCCATCAATACCGACAATACCGTTACGTTCGCGCCTGCGGGCGCCGGCCGGACCGACCCGTGGGCTCGGCTCGATGTGGCAGCGGGTTCATGATTCGCTGTTGCGTTGAACACTCTCGCGGATCATGCCCGCATATGTCATCCCAGACGATGTGCGTCGCTTCTTGTTGAAGCGGATCGATTCCGTCGCCCATCTGGAAGCGCTCTTACTGCTCCGCGACAATCCGGACATGGAATGGTCTCAGCCCGCGGTGGCGGCAAGACTATATTTGGAACCCGAGGAAGTTGCGCCGCTTCTCTCGCGTTTATGCGCAGACGGCTTTATCATGCGCACCGAATCACCGGAGGCACAGTTTAGGTACCGGCCTTCGTCGAGCGAGTTGGCAGCGCTCGCCGACCGTGTGGCGGCGGAGTATGCCAAACATTTGGTGCCGATCACCAAACTGATCCATGATAAACCGCGCCTGCGTGTCCAGGAATTCGCCGATGCCTTCAAATTGAGAAAGGACAACTCATGACTGCGGCGGTGATCTATGGGTTATGCGCGCTGTCGGCGTTCGCATGCGCCTGGCTCTTGTTCACCGCGTACCGCCGGAGCCGGTATCGCCTGCTGTTCTGGAGCAGCCTGTTCTTTATGCTGACGACGGTGAATAATATTCTCTTGGTGGTCGATAAATTGATATTCCCCACCGAAATCGACCTCAGTCTGTTGCGCTATGGATTGGCCTTGATCACGATCGCCGTACTTCTGTACGGTCTGGTGTGGAACAGCGATTAGGATGTCGATGGATATCGTCGCGGTGAAGACTCTGATCCTAGGCGGCGTGGCGGTCGGATGCCTCACGGCCGGCCTGTTCTTCCTTCGATTCTGGCGGACGACACGCGATCGATTGTTTTTATTTTTCGCCGTCGCGCTTGGCGTGGAGGCGTTGGTCCGGATTGTCATGGGTTTGAGCGCGATTTCCCAGGAAAGCGAACCGTTCATTTATATCCTGCGCGTAGTTTCATATGGCCTGATTATCGTCGCCATTATCGACAAGAACCGAACAGCCGCTTAACCGCCCGCCTATCAGGTCTCCCGCCAGGGTTAACCCTAGTAGCAAGCGCCGGGTGCCTATCCTACATTCTTCCACCTGGATAAAATACCGAGCCTCAACCGTACTGTCGATGGCTGGAGCGAGATCTGGCACATTCTCAAGCCGCTGATCGATACGCCGTTCAACGGGGGGGCCGCCGACCTGGGACGACGATATTTATCTTGAGATCAATCGCCATGGTTTTGTCGAAGAGACCCATTTTACGATCGCCTACAGCCCCGTGCCTGACGAGACGGTGAGCAATGGGATCGGCGGGGTGCTGGCGACTGTGCATGAAATCACCGAGAAGGTGGTCGGCGAGCGTCGCGTCATTGCATTGCGGGATTTGGGTGCCCATGCAACCACGGCCAGAACAGCGGAAGCGGCATGTGTCGCTGCGGCAAAGACGCTCGCCCGGCACGTGAAGGACATTCCGTTTGCGCTGGTGTACCTTATCGAACCTGACGGGAGCCAGGCGCGACTGGCGGGCGCAATGGGAGTTGATTGCGAGAGTCGCATCGTGCCGCCGGTTCTAAAGTTGGTCGGAGAACCCGCTCAAGAGCAGCCCTGGCCGCTGCTCGAGGCACTTCGCTCGGATACGATGCAACTTGTCGGGGAGTTGGGTGACCGGTTCGGTGGGGCAGTGCCACGGGGCCCATGGTCCGACCCGCCTCGACAGGCTGCCGTGCTACCGCTCCGTTCCAACATCGCCCATCAGCCTGCAGGACTCTTGATAGCCGGGATCAGTGCCAGGTTAGAATTCGACGACTTCTACCGCAGTTTTTTCGACTTAGTGGCCGGGCAGATCGCCACCGCAATTGCAAATGCTCGAGCCTACGAAGAGGAGCGGAAGCGTGCCGAGGCCTTGGCCGAGCTCGATCGTGCAAAAACGGTGTTTTTCTCGAACATAAGTCACGAATTCCGCACTCCGTTGACGCTCATGTTGGGGCCGCTCGAGGACGAGCTGCGCGAGCGGCCGGGCGCCCCGAATGTGGAAGTGGCTCACCGCAACAGCATGCGTCTGCTCAAACTGGTCAACACGCTGCTGGATTTCTCACGCCTCGAGGCGGGTCGGATGCAGGCATTTTTCCAGCCGACGGACCTCGGCGCCTTTACGGCGGATCTCGCCGGCATGTTCAGATCGGCGACGGAGCGGGCGGGGTTGCGGCTGGTGGTGGACTGTCCGGGCTCGATCAGGCCCGTGTATGTGGATCGCGGAATGTGGGAAAAGGTAGTCCTGAATCTGATGTCGAACGCTTTTAAATTTACGTTCCACGGCGAGATCGAGATTAGCTTCCGGGAAAGCAGGACAGGTAACTCAGACCTCAAGACTCAGAACTCAGCACTTCCCAGCGTCACGCTTCGCGTGCGCGACACAGGAGAGGGCATTCCAGAGGAAGATATTCCGCATCTCTTCGAGCGATTCTATCGCGTGGAAAACATGCGCAGCCGTACATATGAGGGGACCGGGATCGGCCTGGCGCTGGTCCATGAATTGATCAAACTCCATGGCGGGTCGGTCCGGATCGAAAGCGAGATCGGCAAGGGGACCACCGTCATCGTGACCGTCCCACTCGGAACAGAGCATTTGCCGGCGGACAGGATCGGCGCAGGCGATCTCCAAGCAGGCGCCGCCGACGGACCCTCTCCGTTCATCGAAGACGCGCTGCGGTGGCTGCCCGACACTAACGCGAATGATGAATTCGGAATGATGAATGATGAATCGCAGGAGAGCGTTCCGAGCCCTCATTCATCATTGCGCACTGAACATGTAGAATTACGCCTCGCGCCCCGGCCGCGTATTGTGCTCGCCGATGATAATGCGGATATGCGGGAATATCTTTTCCGGCTCTTAAAAGATCGGTATGAGGTGACGGTGGTGGCGGACGGCGCAGCAGCCTTGGCCGCCGCCCGGATGCGGCGGCCAGATTTAATCCTCACCGACGTCATGATGCCCCGGGTCGATGGATTCGGTCTCCTACGGGAGCTGCGCGGCGATCCCGCTCTCAAAACGACGGCCGTCATTCTCTTGTCTGCGCGTGCCGGTGAGGAATCCCGTGTCCACGGCTTGGAGCGCGGCGCGGACGACTATCTCATCAAGCCGTTCAGCGCTCGTGAACTGTTGGCGCGGGTCGATGCGCATGCCAGCATGGCTCGTGTCAGGCGCGAGGCCGAGGAAGCGGTGCGCGAGAGCGAAGCTCGCTTTCGAGAGATGGCGGACAACGCTCCCGTTATGGTGTGGGTGACGGAGCCGAATGGATCCTGTTTCTTCCTCAGTAAGTCCTGGTACGAGTTTACCGGCCAGACGCCTGAAACGGGATTGGGATTCGGATGGGTGGAGGCGCTACACCTCGAAGATCGGGAAACCTCGAAAAAGGCGTTTGTAGCCGCCAATGAAAAACAGGAAGCCTTCCGGCTCGAGTATCGGCTGCGTCGCCGCGATGGGAACTATCGCTGGGTCATCGATTCCGCCGCTCCGCGCCTCGGTCCGAACGGCGAGTTCTTGGGCTACATCGGGGTCGGTGATCGACATCACGGATCGGAAACAGGCAGAGGAGGCGCTACAGGAGACCCATGCGGATCTGCAGGCTCAAGCCGAGGAATTGGCGCGATTCAATCAGGTCGCCGTTGATCGTGAGTTGCGCATGATTGGGCTGAAGAAAGAAGTCAATGAATTGTGTGGCCGGCTCGGCGAGTGCATCCGCTATCCGCTTGAATTCGAGAAAGACGCAGGGAAGCCCGGTGCTTCGATCCAACGATAGGGATATCACCCGCCCCTGAGCGGCGTTGATGGTTCGCCAGCGGTTTCGGGGCTTATTGGATGGGTACGCCGATATTCATATCGTCGGCGAGGGGGTGAACGGGGAAGAGGCTGTCGCGCTCAGTAATCGATTGAAGCCCCCTGTCGTCGCCATGGACGTCAATATGTCCAAGATGGGGGGCAAGCGACCAGACGGCTCCAGCAGGAGCAGCACCATGTCAAGATTATCGGTTTGTCGATTCGCCACAGCCGGGACATCGAGCAGGCGATGCGGTCGCCACGGCGTTCCATACGAAGGCGCGGCGGTGCAGGAACTGTATCAGAGCATCCGGCGCAACTTATGAGAACAGCATGAAAACAGGTATTGAGAACTGATGCAGCAGTCATCCCACGTGCCGTCCTTATCCGGCGGCGAAATGGAACGGCTCATCTGCGCGCATGATTGGACACAATCGCCGCTGGGTGCGGTTCAAACATGGCCGGTGGTGCTCGCATCTACGCTAAATATCTGCCTCAGCGCCCGCTTTCCCATGGCGATCTACTGGGGAGACGAAGGGTTCCTGCTTTACAACGACGCCTGGCGTCCGATTTTGGGGCGTAAACATCCCTGGGCCATCGGCCGGCCGGCTCGTCAGGTCTGGCCCGAGATCTGGGACGCCATTGCGCCGCTCTTCGAGAGCGTGCGGACCACCGGCCAAGCCACATGGCGCGGCGATGAATTGCTGCCGATGCAGCGCTTCGGCTATACGGAGGAATGTTACTTCGATTACACCTTCAATCCGATCCGAGGTGAGAACGGGACTGTCGTAGGCGTTCTCAATGTCGTCCAGGAGACGACCTATCGAGTACTGAACGAGCGGAGAACCAAGCTGCTGCGCGAACTGGCCTCTCAGTCCGGCTCGGGACGGAGCGAGCGAGAGGCCGGTGAGCTCGCCCTGTCCGCCCTTGCATCCAATATGGCGGATATCCCTTTTGCGCTTCTGTATCTCGTCGAAGCGGGCGACCGGCAGGCTCGGCTCATGGGGACGACCGGCTTGTCTCAGGATAGCCGCGCCAGGCCGGGTCGGATCGACCTCACTACAGCGATCGACGAGGGCACGTGGCCGGTGGGTTCCGTCCTTCGCGGCGAGGGCGGGCTGATCGTCGAAAACGTGACCGATCGGTTCGGACCGTTGCCGGGCGGCCAGTGGCCGGAACCTACGACGCAGGCGCTCATGCTGCCGGTGACTGTCGCGGGACAGCCGGATCCTGCGGCGGTTCTGGTGGTCGGTGTAAATCCCCGCCACCCGTTGGATGACGACTACCGGCACTTCCTCCAACTTGTGGCGTCGCACATCGGAACGGCCCTGACGAACGCCAGGGCCTACGCTTCAGAGAAGCGCCGGGCCGAGGCGCTGGCCGAACTTGACCGCGCCAAGACGGTATTCTTCAGCAACGTGAGCCATGAGTTCCGCACTCCGCTCACCCTCATGCTTGGTCCGCTCGAAGAGGAATTGCGCGAGCGGCCGGACGCGCTGCGCCTTGAAATTGCCCACCGAAACAGCCTGCGTCTGCTTAGGCTCGTGAACCAGCTGCTGGATTTTTCATCGATCGAAGCCGGACGAACCACGATCTTGTACGAACCGACCGACCTGGCCGCGTTTACCGCCGACCTCGCCGGGGTGTTTCGATCCGCGGTGGAGAAGGCGGGACTGACCCTCATTGTATATTGCAGCCCGCTGTCGGAAGCGGTGTATGTGGATCGCGACATGTGGGAAAAGATCGTACTGAATCTGTTGAGCAATGCCTTAAAGTTCACCTTCGAAGGCACGATCACGGTGACGCTGCGGCCGGTTTCTTTGGCCGGACAGGGTGAGGAGGATACAAGGAAAGGCGTGGAATTATCCGTTCAGGATACGGGAACCGGCATTTCCCCGGACGAGCTTCCGAGGCTCTTCAACCGGTTTCACCGCGTCAAAGGCGCCCGCAGCCGAACCCACGAAGGGACCGGCATCGGCTTGGCGCTGGTTCAGGAATTGGTCAAGCTGCACGGCGGCTCGGTTCGCGTCGAGAGTGTCCCCCAGGATGCCGCCGGCGAGCCCTCCATGGAAAGTGGGCTCCGCGAGCACGGAAGCATCTTCGCCGTGACTGTACCGCTGGGTTTGGATCACCTTCCACCGGACAGGATTGGCGCCGGCGAAAATGGCGCCGTCGTCTCTCCGGACGCCGGTCCCTATGCGGAAGAGGCGCTGCGATGGCTACCCGACAGTAACGCGACTGGTGAATTGGGAATGATGAATGAAGAATCGCGGGGAGTTCTTGCGAGCGCTCATTCATCATTCAGCACTCAGCAGGCAGACTTACGCCCAGCGGCGCGGCCCCGTGTTCTCGTCGTCGATGACAACGCCGATATGCGGGAGTATGTCACGCGCCTTCTCGATGCCGCAGGCTTCAAAGCCGTAGCCGCCTGCGACGGAGAGGCGGCGTTGGAAGCGGCACGGAGGGCGCCGCCCGATCTCGTGCTCAGCGATATCATGATGCCGCGCCTTGATGGACTAGGCCTGCTTCTCGCCATGCGGGCCGATTCCGCCATGCGAACGATTCCAGTCATTCTTTTGTCCGCCCGGGCGGGGGAAGAAGCCCGCGTCGGAGGATTGGATCAGGGCGCCGACGACTATCTGATAAAGCCGTTCAGCGCGCGGGAATTGCTCGCCAGGGTGCGCAGCCATCTGGACATGGCACGGCGCCGCCGCGAAGCGCAGGCCGAAATCAGCCGCAGCAAGCTGTTTCTTGAACGGATCGCCGCCTCCACGCCGGACATGCTGTTCGTCTTCGACATCATCGAAGGCAGAAACATCTACGTCAACCGCAGTGTGGAATCGGTGATGGGCCATACAGCTGAAGGCCTCCGATCAATGGCGCAGGATCCGACCGATTCCTTGGTGCATCCGGACGATCTGGCCGGCGTCAAGGCCTGGTATGCGTCATTCAACGATGTGGCGGACGACGATGTTCTCGAACATGAACATCGCATCCGCCATGTGGATGGGTCCTATCGGCGGCTTCTCGCCCGTGCGGCCGTGTTCGAGCGGACTTCCGACGGCCGGGCAAAACAGATCATCGGTGTCGCCAGCGATGTTACGGAGCGCAGACGTGCCGATGAAGCCAGGAGTAGGCTGGCCGCGATTGTTGAGTCCTCCGGAGACGCGATTGTCAGCAAGGGTCTTGACGGAATCATTCGAACCTGGAATGCGGGCGCAGAGCGACTTTTCGGCTATACGGCGGAAGAGGCAATAGGCAAGCCGATCACCATGCTGATGCCTCCCGACCTCGTGCATGAAGAGGCGGGCATTTTGGAGCGCATCGGCCGCGGTGAACGGATCCAGCACTTTGAAACGATCCGCCGGCGAAAAGATGGGAAGCGGGTTGATATTTCGCTGACCATATCTCCGATAGTCGATGCCCGAGGCAGAGTTGTCGGAGCCTCGAAGATTGCACGTGATATCACCGAACACAAACGACAGGAGCAGGCGCTGGTCACGCGGAGCCGCCAGCAGCGTCTGCTCTACGACTTGGCCGAGGCCGTGAATCGGGCCGGAGTCCTCGCTGATCTCTATGACAAGGCGCTGGACGCCATTATCCATTCATTGAATGCCGATCGTGCGTCGATCTTGCTGTTCGAGGAGGACGGCGTGATGCGCTTCAAGGCCAGTCGCGGCTTGTCGGAGCAGTACCGTCGCGCCGTCGAGGGCCATTCTCCTTGGCGGCGAGACTCGTGCTCTCCGCGCCCGATGGTGATGGGCGATATCGCCGCGGCGAAGATTGAAGAAGGATTGCGATCGGTCATTCGCCGGGAAGGCATTCAGGCGCTCAGCTTTATCCCCTTGATGTACGGTGGCCGGCTGCTCGGCAAGTTTATGGTCTATTTCAACCACCCCCATGTGATGAACGATGAGGAGATCGACTTGGCTCAGGCGATTGCGGGAACGCTCGCGTTGGGCATCGAACGTACCATCGCCGAGCAGTCACTGCGCCGGAGTGAGGAACGACTCCGATTGGCCATGGCGGCCAGCTGCATGGGCGCATGGGATATCGAGCTTGCGACCGGCACGGTGACCTGGGACGCCAAGCAGTGTGATTTGTACGGACTGCCGAGAGACGCGGCGGTGAAGACGATGGACGAACTTTATGCCTCTGTGCATCCCGACGATGTGGCTCGTGTAAAGCAGGGAATGGTCGCGGCGACGGCAAGCGGACAATTTTATATGGAATTCCGCATTATCCGTCGGGACGGCCTCGTACGCTGGATCGTCGGTCATGGCGCAACGGTTATGGACGATAACGGTTGCGCGACCAGGATGGTCGGGGTCAATTATGACATTACCGAGCAAAAGGGAGCCCAGAGCCGCCTCCAGTCTTTTGCGGAGAAACTCGAAGCGACGGTTCAGCGTCGTACGGAAGAGCTGTCGCATTCGCAGCAGCGACTGCGCGCGTTGGCCGCCGAGCTGAACCTGGCCGAACAGCGCGAGCGCCAGCGTGTCGCGACGGATCTCCATGATTATTTGGCGCAGCTTCTGGCACTCAGCAAGATCAAATTGGCGCAGGCCAAGCGGCATGACATGCTGCCGCCTGTAGAGGCGGCCGTCTCCGAGGTGCAACAGGTCCTCGATCAAGCCCTCACCTACACGCGCACGCTGGTGGCGGAGCTAAGCCCGCCGATGTTGCAGGAGTTCGGCCTGTCGTCTGCGCTCAATTGGCTGGTAGAGCAGATGAAGCTTCACAATTTGAACGTCACGCTCGACATGGAAGCGAGCCTTCCATCGATTCCGGAAGATCAGGCTCGATTGCTGTTCCAATCAATTCGCGAGTTGCTCATTAATATCACGAAACACGGGCACGTGAACGAAGCGACAGTGCGGGTGGCGCAAGCACAAGGCAATGTCCGCATAGCGGTTATCGACCAAGGCGCGGGCTTTGATCTTGCTGCTGCTGCTGCTGCTGCTGGTACGATTACCCCTCACTCCTCAAAGTTCGGGCTCTTCAGCATTCGGGAGCGCATGACGGCCCTCGGGGGCGAGTTTCATTTGGATTCCGCGCCGGGAAAGGGAACGACGGCGACGCTCATGTTGCCGCTGACGCCGAAGACGGCGAAGGATGAATTAGGGATGTTGAATGAGGAATTAGAAGCGAAGGCATCGGGATCGCGAATCGCGCCGGACCACGGTCCTCAAGCCCACCATTCCTCATTGCCCATTGATCATTCCTCAGTCCAGCAGGACACGAAGCAGATTCGTGTCCTGCTGGTGGACGACCACGCCATGGTTCGGCAAGGGTTGCGTGGGCTATTGGAAGCCTATGTCGACATTCATATCATAGGGGAAGCGGCGAACGGGGAGGAAGCAGTCGCCTTGGCCGAGAAGCTCGAACCCGATGTCATCCTCATGGATATCAACATGCCGCAGATGGACGGCATCGAAGCGACGAGGCGGATCGTCCGCGCTTCGGCCGGCATCGGAGTGATCGCCTTGTCCCTTCAGACCGCCGGGCAGGCGGAGGCCGCGGTGAAGGAGGCCGGGGCGGTGGCATTCATCAATAAGGAAGCGGCGGTCGAGGATTTGTATCAGACGATTCAAATCGCCGTCCCAAGCAGCCGAAGATGGGACCACCCCGGATGAAGCGTGAGATGAGCCATGCCGGACTGTAATGCGGGCATTATTCTCAATGTCGATCGGAACGAGGCGAGCCGGTCCGCCAGGACCTGCATTCTGAAACGCGCAGGGTATCAGGTCATGCAAGCCGCGGACGGCATGGAGGCGCTGCGGCTTGTCCGCGAAGTACGGCCTCAATTAGTCGTCCTGCACGCGGAGCTTCCGGGTCTTTCCGGCGTGGAGGTCTGCCGATCCATTAAGACGGCTCCCGCGACCGCCCCTATCATGGTACTCCAGATTTCCGCTGCGAGCATGACCAGTCCGGACCGGATCGTTGACGTGGGTAGCGGCGCCGATACGTTTCTGACCGAACCGGTCGAGACTGATGAGCTGTTGGCTGCCGTGCGAGCCTTGTTCCGCCTGTCTCAACGGGAGGAGGAGAATCGGCGGTTGCTCGACGAAATGGCGGAGCGCGAGCGATTCATCGGGAGCCTGATCGACGCGGCGCCTTGTACTTTTTATCTTTACGATCTTCGGCAAAAGCGGACCGTCTATCTGAATCCGTCCTCAGGCCAAACGTTGGGATATCGTCCGGAAGAGATGGCGCAGATGACAGACGATCTCCTCCGGCGGCTGGTGCATCCGGATGACCTTCCGGGCCTGTTGGCGACGTTGGAAGGCATCTCCGGGGACGCGGTCGAGTTCGAATGCCGCTTCAAGCACAAAAACAATGAATGGCGCTGGTTTATGACCCGCAATGTCGTATTCAGGCGGGACGAAGAAGGGCGGGTGGTCGAAGTGTTGGGCACGGGACAGGAAATCAACGAGCGCAAGCGCATGGAAGAGACGGTTCGAGCCAACGAGACCCGGCTGTTACGCGGCGAGCAGCAGTTCCAGGATGCGACGGAAGCGGCTCACTGCGGAATGTGGGATTGGGACATCGCGAGCGGCCGGCTCGACTGGTTGGGCGCGCATGAGCGGTTGGCTGGACTGCGGCCGGGAAGTTTCACCGGGAAGTTCGACAACTTTCTGAATGTGCTGCACCCGGACGACCGCCCGCGCGTAAAGCATGACCTCCAGGCGGCGATGGACCGGCGGGATACCCGGTACGCCGACGAATATCGCTATGTGTTGCCGGATGGAACGATCCGCTGGATGGCCGGGACCGGTCAATTTTACTATGACGTTGCCGGCCGGCCGGTGCGCATGACCGGTGTGGTTCAAGATATTCACGACCGGAAAAGCTCCGAAGAGCGGCTGCAGAATAAGGCGGCGCGGTTGGCCCTCTTGGCGGAGGCGGCGGAACGCCTGTTGACCCAGGAATGCTCGGCCAAGACGATGGAACAATTATACGGCGTCCTTGCGCCGCACCTCGGGCTTGATTCCTATTGGGATTATGACAGTGACGAGGCCGGCGATGGACTGCGCCTGGCCGGTTCGGCGGGCATTTCAGCGGAGACGGCGCCGGCCTTTCAATTCTTGCGCTTCGGGGAAGCCTTGTGCGGAACCTGCGCTCAAGCTCGGACGCCGATCATCGTGGAGCGGCTCCAGGAATCCAGCGATCCCAAGGCCGCTCTGGTGAAACGGAACGGGCATCGCGCTTATGCCGGCTATCCGCTGATTGTGGGGGAGGAATTTCTCGGAACGTTGGGGTTTGCCAGTCGCCGCCGGGAAGCGTTCGAGCGCGAGGAAATCGAATTTCTCGGCACGATCGCTCATTACGTGGCCCTGGCCAAAGCGCGCAGCAGAGCCGAAGCGCGGTTGCTGAAACGAAATCAACGATCGGAACTCTTGGCGAGGGCGGAAGGGACGCTGCTCCTCGCGCAGGATTCCACCGCCATGATGCAATCCCTCTTCGACATGATGCGCGAAGATTTGAGACTGGACGGCTATCTGAATTACACCGTGGATGAGTATGAGCCTGTGATGCTTCTCGACGGGTCCGCCGGGATTCCAGCGGACGCGCTGGCGCCGTTCCAATGCTTCAAGTTGGACGAGGGACCCATTGGCACCGCATGGCAACGGCGAGAGTGCGTGATGATCGAACGGGTGGAGGAGTCGGTGGACCCGTACGATACAAGGTTGGCGCGGCTTGGTTTTCGTGCGTACGCCTGTCATCCATTGACGGTGGGCGATCGATGCCTGGGGATCCTCGCTTTGGGAAGCAAATCCAAAGAACGTTTTGACGGGGACGATGCGGACCTCATGCGCATCCTCTGCCGGTATGCCGCGATGGCTAAAGAGCGTCTCAGGCTGGTGGCGGAAGTCCGGCGCCGGGAGCATATGTTGCTGCGGGCCCAAAGAGCGGCAAAGGCGGGATTGTGGGAGGTGGATCTTCGCACCGGCCGGCTTGCATGGTCCGACGCCTATTATGAACTGTTCGATTTGGATCGGGGGAATAAGCCCATGGTAGGGGACTGGCTGGCTCGCGTCCATCCAGATGACCGAGAGGTCATGCGAGCCCGGTATGATCAAATCCTGACGGAACAGCAGGACCAAGACTTGGAATATCGGGTTCAGTTGCCGGATGGGACCATCCGATGGGTGCAGCGGAAGGGCCAGATCGATCGAGATGAGCAAGGTCGCCCGGTGCGTCTCAGCGGCCTCACGTTTGATATCACGGAACGGAAGCGGGGAGAGGAGGCATTGCGCGCGAGCGAAGAACGGTGGCAACTTGCGATCAACGGCACAACCGACGGGATGTGGGACTGGGACCTGCGGTCCAATAAAGTCTTTCTCTCGAATCGATGGAAGGCGCTGCGCGGTTATGTGGAGGAAGAAATCGGCGACGATGCAGAGGAATGGTCTTCCCGGATTCATCCGGACGATGTGGAACGCGTGATGCGGACGCTCCAGCTGTATTTCGCCAAGCGAATCCCGATTTACGAATGTGAGTATCGCAGCCGCTGCAAAGACGGCGAGTATCGGTGGATCCAGGATCGCGGCCAAGCGGTCTGGGATGAACAAGGACGAGTCGTTCGGATGGTCGGCTCCGGCGTTGATATCACGGCGCGCCGGCGGGCGGACGAACGGATCGCCGAGCTCAATCGGGAATTGGGGCTCCGGGCGCAGGAGCTTCAGATTCTGGTGGAGCGGCTGCGGGAAAACGAGGCAAGAATCAAGCTGATCACCGATTCGTTGCCGATTCTGATCGCGTATGTCGACGCCGATCAGCGATATCGCTTCAATAATCTCAGCTACGAACGCTGGTTCGGGCGGCCGCTTGAACAGATCACCGGTCGCGCCATGCGTGAAATCGTCGGCGAGGCGGCGTATGAGCAACTCAGGCTGCACGTCGAATTGGCACTGTCCGGCGTGCCGCAGCACTTTGAGGCTCAGATTCCCTACGAGAAACTAGGCACAAGACATGTGGATGTTACCTATACGCCGGATCGCGCCGCCTCAGGGAAGGTTCGCGGCTTCATCCTCATGGTCAATGACGTGACGGAGCGCCGCCTGGTCGAAGAAGCGTTCAAGGATCAATTGAATTTGGTCAACACCATCACGGACAACACCCCTTCGTGCTTGTTGATGATGGATGGGCACGGAGTCGGCACGTTTGCCAACCCGGCGACGGAATTCATCACCGGGTATAAGACCGAAGAATTGATCGGGAAGGTTTTACACGAGGTGATCCGGCACAAGCGGACCGATGGCTCTCCGGTTCACGCCGGAAGCCCCTTTGATCCGGCCCTGCGGCCTCCCGAGTCGATCCAGCGCTATGAGGACGAGCTTCTGCATAAGGACGGCCACGCGTACCCTGTGCGCTGCGCGATCCGGCCGATCCTCAAAGACGGCGCCGCGATCGGCGCCGTGCTGGAGATTCAGGACATCACGAAAGAGAAGCGGGCCGAACAGACACTGCGGGAGCGCGAGGAACAATTGCGTGTGATCACCGATTCGGTGCCTAGTCTCATCGCCTATGTCGACCGCGATGAACGATATCGGTTCGTGAATGCCGGGTATGAGGCGCTGTTTTCGCGGTCCCGGCGGGAAATTACCGGCCATTCGGTCCAGGAACTGGCAGGAGAGGGGTATGAACAGCTCAAGCCATTCATTACGCAGGTGTTGAAGGGCGAAACCGTGTCGTTCGAAAACCGGATTACCCAAGAGGCGCGCGATGCGACGACGTTGGTCTCCTATACGCCGGATACAAAATCGGACGGGTCGGTGTCCGGATTCTACATTTTGATCACCGATATCTCGGATCGTAAACGGGCTGAAGAAGCGCTCCGTGAGTTCAGTATCGAACTGGAGCAGCGGGTCAGACAGCGGACTCGGGAACTCGTCAGATCGCAGGCAAGGTTGCGGGCGCTGGCGACTGAACTGAATCTCTCCGAACAGCGCCAACGCCGGCGTCTCTCGGAAGACCTGCATGATTACCTGGCTCAATTGCTGGTTTTCGTCAGGCTCAAGCTCAACCAAGCGAAACGGTCCGGTTTGGCGCCGTCGTCCATTGAGTTTATCGCCGAGGCGGACAGCACGCTGACGCAGGCTCTGACGTATACGAGATCGCTGATTGCCGAGTTAAGCCCGCCTGTGCTCCGGGATTTCGGATTATTGGTCGCCCTGCAATGGCTTGCAGATCAGATGCGGCGGCATGAATTGAACGTGTCTGTGGAGCGGTGCGTAGAGGAGACCTCTGTCCCGGAAGAACAGGCGGTGTTGCTGTTCCAGTCGGTGCGCGAACTCCTGATCAATGTCTCGAAGCATGCCGGAACCGATCGTGCTACAGTGATCGTCAGCGAAGCGGACGGCATGTTGTGTATTGAGGTCAAGGACGAAGGCAAGGGATTCGACTTGTACGCAACGCAGGCTGCCGACAATACCGTCTCGGACTCTTCTCACTATGGCTTGTTCAGCATCCGGGAGCGGATGTGCGCGATGGGCGGGGATTTTGATTTGCATTCTGAGCCGGGACGCGGGACGCGGGCCACGCTGGTGCTGCCGCTCACGCCGCAGACGGTGAATGATAACTTAGGAACGTTGAATGAGGAATTGGCGGAGGGGAAAGCAGGTGAGCTGCAAACGGCGTGCTCTAAGTCAGATGTTCAGAGTTCTGAGTTAAGAGTTGCGGATTCTGAGATGGGAGTGATCGTAGCGGGATTGACGGCATCTGAAAGGTCGGTAAACTCTGAAGTCTTCTCAGCTACTGCGCCTCGCGTGAACTCAAGAGTCAGCATTCAGAACTCAGAACTTTCCCGGCGTTCTCCCGTGCGGGTCCTCCTGGCCGACGACCACGCGATGTTGCGGCAGGGGCTCAGAAGTGTACTCGATGCCTACGCGGACGTCGAAATCGTGGGTGAAGCTTCGGATGGAGAACAGGCTGTTCTGCTGGCTCAGTCCCTCCAACCGGAAGTCGTCGTCATGGACGTCAATATGCCGGGTGTTGACGGCATCGAAGCGACCCGCCAACTCAGACAGGAACAACCCACTATCGCCGTAGTGGGTTTGTCGGTTCACAATAATCCCCAGATCGAACGAGCCATGCGGGATGCGGGCGCGGTGGGATTCCTGACCAAGGACAGCGCGGTGGAACAACTCTATGTAGCCATTCAGGCAGCCTTGGGACAGATCAAACCAACAGTTGAATGAGGAATGTGAAATGAGGAATTAGAATTTCTTTACTTCGCACAATGCGTTCGCATCCCATTCCGGCAGACCTCATTGCTCCCTATTGTTCGTAGGTTTACCCAGGCCATAAAACTAGGGCTTCGCCTAGTAAAAACAGACGAAGCGCGAGTCGTAGACTATGTGCGCCTGATTGGCGGATGCAGAATCACGAGTCCCATTTCATGAATGGAACCCGAGCAGTCGGACATCCGCATTTCAGGAGGTTGCGCGGAAGGCTGCATGGTGAATGCTGAATTATGAATGCTATGGCGCGGTAGGGCGCGTGCGGCCTTGAGTGGACGCCGACCAATACTTGGTCAAACTGAGCTTGATCTTTATCGCGTCATACGAGTTCCTAACCCGGAATGCCCGTTCGGCATTCAGTGGAGGGAACCCGGACAGTCATCATTCAGCATTCATAATTCAGAACTGTGTCTACGGAGGATTTCATGAGCGAAGCTTGGGCGGGCACAATTCTTAACGTCGATGGTGACGGGGCGTTCGGCCATGCCAGGAGCAATGCTCTAGCGCGCGCAGGACACCGGGTACTCGAAGCGAACAGCGGTGAAGAGGCGTTGCGGCTGGCGGCATCCGAGAGGATCGATCTCGTGCTGCTGGATGTGAAGCTGCCGGATATTCCCGGGCCGGAGGTGTGCCGTCGATTGAAGAGGGGCTCCGCTACGGCGCACATTATGGTGGTGCATATTGCAGCTAAGGAGACCCTCGGCCGGGCCGAGGCGGAAGGTTTCGAGGGAGGCGCCGACGGCTGCTTGACCGAACCGGTTGAACCAAATGAACTGGTGGCGAACGTGAACGCATTGCTGCGTGTACGGTCGCGCGAAGCGGAGAATCGCCGTCTCATCGAGCGGCTCCAGTATGGCCTGGATTCGGCCGACATGGTCGCCTGGGATTGGAACCCGGACAGCGACGTGATGATTCAGTCGTCCAATGCCTGTCGTGTGTTGGGATTGCCGGAAGGCACGATGCTCCAGAGCAGCAAAGAATATTTCGCGCTCATGCATCAGGAGGACGAGCCGCGCGTCGTCGCGGCGATCCAACGCGCGCTGCGCGAGGGACGTGATTACCATGAGGAATTTCGAGTCGTGTTGAGCGACGGATCGATACGGTGGGTGGCCGACCGCGGCCGGGTGACGATGAGTGAGCACGGCAAAGCCGCCCGCATGAACGGAGTCATCAGGGATATCACCGAACTGAAGATGCGCGACATAGCCGTTCGGGAAAGCGAAGCGCGCTTCCGCGCGATGTTTCATCAGGCAGCCGTCGGCATGTGTTTGATCAGCCCGGAGGGGCACCTCCTTCAGGTCAATCAAAAGCTCTGTGTCCTCCTTGGCGAAGAAATGGACGCTTTGATCCATCGAAAGCTTCTTGACCTTACTCATCCGGAGGACCGACCCCATAACCAAACATCGATGGGCCGCTTGTTACTGGGAGGCGCGGCTGATGTCTCGATCGAACAGCGTCTGGTTCGGCGCGACGGCCATTCCGTATGGGTGTCCATGTACCTGGCGCTGTTATGGGACGCGGGAGGGCGTCTCGAACATATCATCGGGGTGATTCAGGACATTGACGAGCGTAAACGGGCGGAGGAGGCGCTCCGCGAGAGCGACCGGCGCTTTCGTGAAATGATCGACGCGCTTCCGGCCGCCGTCTATACGACGGACGTAGAAGGCCGCCTGACTCACTTCAACCCCGCTGCGGTCGAATTGTCGGGCCGCACGCCCCTGTTGGAAACCGATCAGTGGTGTGTGACCTGGAAGCTGTACCGTTCCGACGGTACACCGTTACCTCACGAGGAATGCCCGATGGCGATTGCACTCAGGGAAAATCGGGTCGTTCGAGGAGCCGAAACCATCGGCGAACGGCCCGACGGCACGCGCATATGGTTCATGCCGTATCCGACACCGTTGCGCGACGGCGAGGGGCGGGTCGTCGGAGGGATCAACATGCTGGTGGACATCACGGAACGGAAACAGGCCGAAAGGCAGTTGCATCTATTGAATGCGGATCTGGAACGGCGGGTGGCCGACCGAACGAGAGATCTTGTCCACTCGCAAAACCGGCTGCGGAAATTGGCATCGGATTTAAGCGTCGCCGAAGAGCGCGAACGCCGGCGGATAGCGGGCGAGTTGCATGATTACCTCGCGCAATTGCTGGTCGCGACCAGAATGAAATTGAGCCAGGGCCGTCAGGCGCGCTCATTGGCCAAGCAGGCTGACGTGTTGAGCGAGGTGGATCATATGTTGGACCAGTCGTTGACCTATACGCGGACGCTCGTCGCGCAATTGAGCCCGCCGGTCCTGCATGAGTTCGGGCTTCCGGCCGCCCTGAAATGGTTGGGAGAACAAATGCCGCGGCACGGCCTCACCGTCATCTCTAAAATCGATGCCACGCCTATGGACCTTACCGAGAATCAGTCAGTGCTCCTATTCCAGTCGGCGCGGGAATTGTTGTTGAATGTTGTCAAACATGCGGCGATCGATCAAGCGCGGTTGCAACTGGAATTGAAGAACGGCGACTTGAGATTGACGGTCGCGGACGAGGGGCAAGGATTCGACGCCTCCGTTTCAAAAGAGAATGCAGTCTTTAAAAATGCATTTGGTCTGTTCAGTATCCGGGAACGGATGGAATCATTGGGCGGTATGGTGGAGGTGACATCCCGGCCCGGAAAGGGCACCCGTGTGACTTTGATCATGCCGCTCACGCCGCAGTCGGCGAAGGCCGATTTATGGATGACACGCGGCGAATTAGGAATGAGGAATGAGGAGTTAGAAATGAAAAATGAGAGCGCGCCGGCTGCCGAGCTTCAATCCGATCATTCCTCATTCAACATTCCACATTCCTCATTTCGGCAGCACGTCGCCAAGTTCCGCGTGTTGCTCGTGGACGATCACGCCATGGTTCGGCAAGGGCTCAGGAGCTTGCTCGAAAATCATCGTGATGTGGAAGTGGTGGCAGAGGCGGGGGATGGACTCGATGCGATTGCCTTGGCCGACAAGCTGCGTCCCGATGTCGTCGTCATGGACCTCAGCTTGCCGTCGCTCGACGGTGTCGAGGCGACCAGGCACATCTGCCAGGCCCACCCATCCACGGTTGTGATCGGCTTATCGGTGCATCAAACTCATCAGGTTGAGCAGGCGATCAGAGCGGCCGGGGCCGCGGCCTTCCTCACTAAAGACTGCGCGGTGGACCAGCTCTATGAGGCGATCAGCTCGGCAATGATGGCCCGCAGCATATGACAATGTGGAATGAAGAATGACGTGGCGCCGGATCCACCAGACCTCCGCGTGGCTGGTATATGGTCCGCCACCGTTGCCTAAAGGCCGATCGATGAGACCGGCTAGCCGGTAGTTGTATGTGTTCCCATTAGATGGCGGATTTGTCCCACATCGAAGACTATGCGGTGATCGGGGATTCCAGGACCGCGGCGCTTGTTTCCAAGGCCGGCTCAATTGACTGGCTCTGCCTTCCTCAGTTCGACGGCCCTTCCTGCTTTAATCGTTTGCTGGATCATTGGCATGGCGGACATTTTGGTGTCGCGCCTCTGCAGCCTTTTGCCGTCCGCCGGTCATACAGGGACGCAACAGCGGTCCTGCTGACAGAATTTCAGACGGATGAGGGGATTGTCAGAGTCACGGATTGCATGCCGGTATTGCCGGAAGTCGAGAAATCGAGGAGGCTCTATCCGTTTCGAAGCGTGCTTAGATACATAGAGGGGCTGGAAGGGATGGTCGAGCTGGACATTGTCTTCAAACCCAGGCCCGACCATGGCCGCCTGATGCCCGCTTTCAACCTGCGTCGTCGCGGCGGCTATTGCGTTGATCTGGGAGGCCGCCTTCTTCAATTGGCAACCGATCTTTCACTCTCCATACGGCCGGGAGCGTTGCAAGGGCGAGTCCGTGTGGGCGCTGGCCAGCGTCACGCCTTGTGGCTGACGTATTCGGAAGATGCTCCCGCCGTCTACCCGTTGTTGTCGGAGGCGCAATCGGCGATCGGGGAGACCGTCGATGTCTGGAAGCAATGGGCGGACGCATGTAGCTATGACGGCCCGTACCGCCACTCGGTCATCCGAAGTGCGCTGACGTTGAAACTGCTCTCCTTCGCCCCCTCGGGTGCCATTGTCGCGGCGCCTACCACCTCGCTCCCGGAGGCCATCGGTGGAAGTCGCAACTGGGATTACCGGTATTGCTGGTTGCGCGATGCGTCATACACGGCGCATGTATTCAGCCGAATCGGTTATTCGGCGGAAGCGACGGCGTTTATACGATGGCTCATGCACGCCACGGCGTTGACCTATCCGGAACTTAATGTTGTGTACGATGTCTACGGTGAATCTTCTCTTTCCCAGGCCGATGTGGGCTCTCTCGAAGGGTATCAAGGATCGCATCCGGTGCGCGTAGGCAATCAGGCTGTTGGGCAATTCCAGTTAGATGTGTACGGGGAAGTACTCGATGGCATCTGGACATGCGTCAAGGCGGGA
Organism: Nitrospira sp. Nam80; assembly: GCF_965152575.1. Classification (NCBI taxonomy): domain Bacteria; kingdom Pseudomonadati; phylum Nitrospirota; class Nitrospiria; order Nitrospirales; family Nitrospiraceae; genus Nitrospira; species Nitrospira sp. Nam80. The sequence goes on along the minus strand of NZ_OZ224216.1, from coordinate 2,629,539 downwards.
CATGATCTCGATCGCGAGATGCGGCAGCGGCTGCTTCGGATGGCGGATTTCGTCAGTTCGGCCTGGACCCTTCCCGACCATGGGATCTGGGAGATTCCCCATGGACGCCGGCACTACATCCATTCCAAAGTCATGTCCTGGGTGGCGCTGGATCGCGCGGAGCAAATCGTCCAGAAGCTCCGCATGCAGGCCAACCTCGAACCGTGGCAGTTCGCAAAGGCTGCGATCCGGCGAACCGTCTTCGATGCCGGCTACTCACAGAGGCTCGGAAGTTTTGTCCAGTCGCTCGGGAGCGAGGAGGTCGATGCGACGGCCCTGACGTTTGTAGACCTGGGATTCATCGAACGAGATGATCCTCGCATGGCTTCGACGATACGGGCGATTCGGGCCAGACTAGGAGACGGCGATCTGATGTACCGCTATCGCGGCTACGACGGTTTAGCGGGAACTGAAGGGGCATTTCTTCCCTGCAGCTTCTGGCTGGTCGAGGCCTTAGCGGCGATCGGACAACGGCAAGAAGCGAGGCAGCTCTTTGAACGGCTTCAGAAATTCGCCAACGACGTCGGACTGTATTCGGAGGAGATGGATCCGAAGACCGGCCGGATGCTCGGAAATTTCCCTCAGGCCCTGACGCATCTGGCTCACATCAGGGCGGCTTTGCGCCTCGATCAAGGATGATAAAAAGCCCCCAGGACCATTCCGTAGGCAAGGTGAGCGATGGCGGTCGCGAGGGGAGTTTGGTAACCGTAGTTCATCGCCAGAAATCCGGGCGGTTCCAAGAGGCGTGTCGGGGTCGGTCCATGGTAATCGGACGCCATTCGCGGATGGCCGCCCGGAAGAAGCGGAAGGACGACGATCAAGACGAACGCGGCGTGCGCAAGTCCCATCAATGATCCGAGCCACCAAGAGGCATAACCAAAGGCATGAAAGAAGGCGGCATACAGGAAAGCCATCCACCATCCGTTGATGAAGTGAATGATGAAGCCGATCACTTTCGCGCGATCGCGATCAGGCGTCACCATTGTGCCGAGAAGAAAGGGCACATCCATCCTCGTCAGGTGCAGCGCCTGACTGGCCCTCATGAGAGTCGTGAGCAGTCCGGTCGCGAGTAATCCCCAGAGTAAAATGTCAGCAATTTTCACATTCCGCCGCGATTCTCTGCTCTGGTCGCCGTTACTCGGTCCCTGGCGGTCGTCTCTTTCCCTCGAACCGAGCTATGGCGATTTCACATATTCAGTGAGCTCCGCCTTTTCTGACCTTTCGTGACTGAGCGAAAGCAAACCGTTCCGCCGAGTGGAATTCGCGGAACTCGGCGGGACGGCTTAGGTAGTTGACATGGGCCAGCTGTCGCTAGCCTACGTGACGGGCGGGCGTCGGCCCATCAGGAAACTGGCCGCCGCCACGATCAGAAACACCACGAAGAGCACGTACGCGATCGACGTCGCCGTGCCTGCCACACCCGACAGACCTAGCACACCGGCAATCAGCGCAATGATCAAAAATGTCACAGCCCAACTCAGCATGTTAGCCTCCTTTGTGATGAGAACCCGATGCGCGGCATCCGGGATGCTGGCATCGGCACTGGCCGGCCGTAATCGGTTGTGCGGCGCGGCATTGGTCGGAACAGAACTCCTTGCCCGGTGGAACCTCGCATGTACAGGACGGATGCGCACAGTGTTTGGTCATAGCGATTCCTCCTTGCCCGGCTCGATGCCTCGCCCCCTGCTAGAAGAAAAAATGCACGCCGGCTCCGATCCATTCCACCTTCTGCGTATAGAACTGGCCGTCCGGCGAGGGGCCGGCGAAATATTCCGCCAAAATTTGGATTTGGCGGTCGCCGATGCGCGCATTCTCAAATCGAAATCCTGCCATGAGAGACCGTGAGACGTTCCAGTTGGCCCGTTCATTGGCCTGGAAATCCGCATAGGCCACCGGCCTCAACCGCCCGTCAAAATAGGTGCGTGAACTCGTCAATTCCACACCCCATTGGCTGGTTCCTCGCCCAATGTCCGGATAGCGGTGGACCAGGAATCCCCCGCCGCCATACACTCGTAGCCAGCTCGCCGGCTCATAGGACACCTTGGCATCCAGCTCTTCGAAACTGAGGTTGATGCGGTTCACTCCCGGATTATTCAGTATGAATTCATCTCCTAAGTGAGAGCTTTGATGATGCAGCCTGACGAAACTGGAGAACCGTCCGTTTCGATAGCTCGCCATGAATCCGACCAGATAGTCCGCATTGACGAGATCAATCGATTGCTTGCTCACGTCAAAGATACTGAACACTCCGCCTTGGACTCCGAAATCCCACTCGCCGCCGAACGCGGCCTTGTTGCGATAGATCGAAAACGTCTCGCCGAAATTTCCGCTGAAGACCCCGGAGAGATTCAGACCGGAGGTAAAATTCCGGTACAGAGCTGAAAAATGAGGCCAGCGCGGATCGGCGTGGAACGGAGAAAAGAGCAGCCCGCGGGGCAGCCATTTGGGCTGCGGGCTCGGCACAGCCGTTTCCACTCCCTCTTCGGTCTCCCTGATGCCTCCCTCCGGGGGCGTTGTGGCAGGCATGCTGTCCGGCGCTTGAATACGAATCTCGGCGTTGTGAACTCCGGGAATTTTCTTCAGTGCCGAAATGACTTTGCCGCGATCCACATGCCCGATCGATTTGGTTGTAACCGTGATCACGCCGTTTTCGACTTGGATGACGGCGTCCGTTACGCTGAATTCGTGTTCCAGAACCGCCGCCGCGTACCCGGCTATGTAGGAATCGTCGGCTGCCTCCCCGGTCAAGACACATAAGGCGAGGCAGAGAATCGGTCCGACACGATACACAAAGCCTGTGACGAAACGCCCGATAATCCATGGGACGATACGATTCCGTATCACGTTAGAAATGGAAACTAAGATCGATCATGATCCTATGATTCCTAAGCAGCCAATGGCCATGGTCATTCCGTCTCAAAGCCGGGCCGTTTGGACCATGGGCCCGTCCAGAGCTCGACCTCCGTCTTCCAGTCTCCGAAGTGTTCCGACGCATTTCTGTGGGGATTCCCGTCGCGTCCCTCGATATAAAGGAGGTCGTCCTCGATGAAGAATCCCCAGGTGCGCTTGAACTCGGCTGTCAGCTGTCGCCATGTATCGGCGGGCTCTTCATGCCTGAGCACGAACAGCAGATCCGGCTTGCTCCACAGCCCCGACTCGATGTTTGCTGCCTGCACGGGTGAAGCGGCAAGGCCGAGGCCGATGATGATGGAGAGAGCAGCGATGAGAAAGAGCGGCGGCATAGTGACCTTTCCGACCGTGACGGTCGCGGCGCCAGCTGCAAACGAAGAGGCGCCGCGACTCCTTGAATCAGCGGCCTGACGGGGTGGACGCCGGGCTTTTCTGCCGGTTGTACCAATCATCCGCCCAGCGCGAGACCTCATCTTTTTTGTCGCCATACCGTTCCTGCAGCGATCCTTTGAACTTATCGTAATCGCCCTCGATCTTCATAAGATCGTCGTCAGTAAAGTTTCCCCATTTTGTCTTCAGCTCTCCTTTGAATTGATTCCATTTTCCTTTGAATTGCTCCGCGTTCATGTGTCTCCTCCTTGCTCTCTCTAAAGTAAACCGACGCTGTCCCGAGTCTCTCTTCTCGACTCTCCCTATGGTTGTACTTTGAGCGGAGTTGAGTCGCGACTGGACAAAGCCCTAGTTGTGGGCCGGCTGCTCCCCAGCGCGACTTTTCCTTGAACCTTCCACAACCTGGGACAGGCCGTATTGTTGGTACGTCATTCCCACTCCATCGAGGTTTTCAGATTCTCCGTCCGACCGATCAGGGCCTTGGGAATTCGGCGAGGGGTCGCAGATCAAAGTGACAGTAACATGACTACGTATCGCGAGAGTTCCCTTACCGCACCTATTCCACCCTCTCAAGGACACATGATCGATGGTGCAGCTGAAACGGAATTTCGTGGTGCGGTACAGTAGATGCCGTGCCGTCCGCGCCGCCTTTCGCAGTGCGCGAGCGGCCTATCGGTTGGTGGACGGACTCCGGGAGCGCACGATCAACGGAGGTCGGTAGCAATCGTCTGCGTTGAGTTGGGCGTTTACCCTCATTGCGGTCAATCTTGGGCTTGTGGCTGTCAGCCTCCTTTTGCTGGGCCAAATCCCCATTGAAGGACGGAAGAATTACTTGCCCCGTATGTGGGCAAAGGACTTACTTCGATTTGGCGCGCAGGAGCGCCATGGAACGATGCTCCAAGTCGTAGGATGCGCCACCTTTAAGATGTTGGCTCCGCGTTCGGCCGGGAAGCCCGTCTCTGGTATCGAAGACCAGTTCCCAGCGAACGCCGCGCTTATGGGCGGGAAGGATGAATGTGATCGGCTCATGGTGCGCGTTGAGCAGAAGGAGGAAGGTGTCGTCTCTGATGGGATCACCCTGGGTATCCATCTCCGCGATCGCGTCTCCCGCGAGTCTCACGCCGAGACAGCGGGCGAATCCCTGGCTCCAATCCTCTTCGGTCATTTCTTTGCCGTCCGGCCGGAACCACGCAATGTCTTTGACTTCGGCGCCATGAATAAGCCGACCTTGAAAAAACTGCCGGCGATGGAAGACCGGATGCTGCTGGCGCAATTCGATGAGAAAGGTCGTAAATTCCAGCAGGGCTTGGTCGGCCTTCGACCAGCTCCAATTGAACCAACTGATCTCGTTGTCCTGGCAATAGGCGTTATTGTTGCCGTGTTGCGTGCGGCCCACTTCGTCGCCCACGCACAGCATCGGCACGCCTTGGGATAAGAGCAGGGTTGCCAACATATTGCGCTTCTGCCGCTGCCGAAGTTCATTGATGGCCGGGTCGTCAGTCGGACCTTCCGCTCCACAGTTCCAGCTTTGATTATCATCGGTACCGTCCCGATTGTCCTCCCCGTTCGCCTCATTGTGCTTGTTGTTGTAAGAGACGAGATCGGTCAGCGTAAAGCCGTCATGCGCCACGACGAAATTGATGCTGGCGTGCGGCCGGCGGCCGCTACCTTCGTACAGATCGCTGCTGCCGGAGAGGCGGTAGCCCAGTTCGGCTACCTGGCCCCCGTCTCCTTTCCAATAACGTCGAATCGTATCGCGGTATTTGCCGTTCCATTCCGCCCAGCCGGGCGGAAAATTCCCGACTTGATATCCGCCCTCGCCGAGATCCCAGGGTTCGGCGATCAATTTGACCCGAGCCAAAACCGGATCCTGATGAATGATATCGAAGAAGGCGCTCAACCGGTCCACATCGTGCAGCTCGCGGGCGAGGGTGGAGGCGAGATCAAAGCGAAATCCGTCGATGTGCATGTCCTGCACCCAATAGCGCAAGCTATCCATGATGAGTTGAAGCGTCCGGGGATGGCGGACGTTGAGGCTGTTCCCGCAGCCGGTGTAATCCATATAGTAGCGTTGATTGTCCGGCACGAGGCGGTAGTAGGTCGCGTTGTCGATGCCCCGGAAGGAAAGGGTCGGTCCTAGATGATTGCCTTCCGCCGTGTGGTTGTATACCACGTCCAGAATGACCTCGATGCCGGCGCTGTGGAAGGTCTTCACCATGGTCTTGAATTGCCAGATGCCTCGCTCTGGTTGGACCGCGTATCGGGGGTCCGGCGCGAAGTAGCCGATGGTATTGTAGCCCCAATAATTGGTGAGCCCTTTATCCAGCAAGTGCTTGTCGGTGACGAACGCGTGGACCGGCAGCAGCTCGACCGCTGTCACTCCGAGTTGTTGAAGGTATTCAATGACCGGCCTGGTCGCCAGACCCGCGTAGGTGCCGCGCAGCGCTTCCGGGATGTCCGGGCAGCGTTGAGTAAAGCCGCGGACGTGCATTTCATAGATCACCGTTTCGTTCCAGGCTCGTCGCAACGGACGGTCGTCTCCCCACGTGAAGGCTTGCTCAATCACGACGGACTTGGGCACATTGGCGGAGTTGTTCCGGTCGTCGTAAGAAAGATCCGCTTCCGGATCACCGATTCGATATCCGAACATGGCGTCGGACCATTGCACGTCTCCGGTGAGGGCTTTCGCGTAAGGGTCGATCAGCAATTTAGAAGGGTTGAAGCGGTGGCCGGCGGCGGGATCGTACGGCCCGTGTACGCGATATCCATACAGCAGTCCCGGCCGGGCCTCAGGCAGGTAGACGTGCCAGATCTGGTTTGTTCGCTCTTCAACACGGATGCAATGTGTTTCCTTTTCTTGGTCTGCCCGGTCGAATAAGCACAGATCCACCGCGGTCGCATTCTCCGAGAAGAGCGCGAAATTCACTCCTTCTCCGTCCCACGTGGCGCCGAGCGGGTAGGAGCGGCCCGGCCGGATCTTATGGAGGGCAAGTCGATGCTTCATGATGTCACGATTCTCCGTATTTATTGTTTCGCGAGAAGGCTCGCCATATCCTCGGCGTGTTCCTCTTCTTTCGCGAGAACCTCTTCCAGCATCCGGCGTGTCGTGGGATCGTCATTGCCGATGTAATCGATCACGCCGCGGTAGCTGTCAATGGCCACGCGCTCCGCCACCAGATCTTCCTTGATCATATCGTCCAACGTCTTCCCTTCGACGTACTCCGAATGACTTCGACTCAGAATCCCATCGGGTGAGAAGTTCGGTTCCCCTCCCAGTTGAACGATGCGGTCGGCGATTTGATCGGCATGCTGCTGCTCCTCGTTCGCATGCTGTAAAAACTCCGCCTTGACGCCTTCGGAATTGATTCCCGACGCCATATAGTAGTGGCGCTTGTATCGAAGGACGCAGACGAGTTCGGTCGCGAGCGCCTCATTCAGAAGCTTGATGACGGTTTCGATCTTCGCTTTATACCCGGCCGTCTTCGCGCCGTCTTGAATGTGTTGGCGGGCGCGATCTCGTATGGCTTTGATGTCCATGGTGAAGGTATCCTGCTTCATGTCCGAACTCCTTTCATGTTGAATCATGCAAACGATTGCAGCATTGAGTTATTGCACCCTTAATCGAGCAAGGTGGAATGACTCACTGATGTATGGTGCAATTCCATTCTTCACTGCGTCGGCGGCAGTTGCTGTAAGAGCGCTTCAGCTGCTCGAGGACTCACTGAACCAGCCGCCTGATCGGCGGACAGTAGGCCTACCACCTGATGGGTGGTATCGAGGACGGGAAGCCATCGTACGCGATGTTCCACCATGAGCCGGATCGCTCGAGCGAGAATATCGTTCTCTGAACAGGCTGGCACTTCCGTTTGCATGACCTCCCGGATTGGAATACTGCGGGGGCTGCCCGGCTTCACGACTCCTTTCACCGCGATGTCGCGTTCTGTTATCAAGCCGATGAGGCGGCCGTGGGCGCAGACCGGCGCAGCCTGAACATGAAGCCGTCGAAACGTCTCAGCGGCCTCCCACAGGCTTTCTTGAGGATCCATGGTCAGGACGTTCCGATCCATCACGTCACGGATGGGACGTTGTTCCCCTTCCAAGAGCCCGTGACGCTCTTCATTGGTCGATTCACCGAACAGGCCGGAATCCGATTCGTGGGAAGGACGCTTCTCGTCTGGCATGGGCCGATCATAAGCGGCGGAGCATAACCTGCGTACTGGGGGTCCCCCTAGTATGCAATGCCCAGGGTTGAATTTACTCTGACTGTAAGACCGAAACGTACGGTGCGTGTCGTGAATAATGCGCTATGGAACGTCCTGCTTCATTGACTAGTGCTCATGTAGTCGATAATGTGAGGCCAGGTAGGTTGTCGCCCATGCATTCAGCCCGCATTCTGTTGATTGACGATCATGCGTTAGTGTTGGAAGGCATGCGCCAGCTGCTTGAGACGGAGTTCACGGTGGTGGGAACCGGGGAGAGCGGGCAGGCGTTATTGGAGATGGCGCCGCGTTTGGCGCCCGATGTAGTTTTGCTGGACGTCTCAATGCCCGGACTCAATGGATTTGAAGCCGCTCAACGTCTGAAGCAGCTCGTGCCGAGCGTCAAGATCGTCTTTGTCACCATGATGACGGAACCCGTCTATATCAGTGAGGCGTTTCGCCGGGGCGCCCATGGGTATGTGCTGAAACAATGCGCGGCGGCCGAATTGGTCAACGCGATCCGGGTGGTCCTGTCGAACCGCCGGTACGTCTCACCGCAGGTCGCGCCGGAAGTGCGGGAAATCGTCGAGCACCAATGGATGCGCCCGGAGGGGTTTACGAGCCGGCTGACGGACCGCCAAGTGGAAGTCTTACGCTTGCTGGCGAGCGGCTATGCGGCGAAAGAAATCGCCCGCTCATTGAATGTGTCCCTCAAAACGGTCGAGTTTCACAAAGCAAATATCACGAAAAAACTAGGGCTGAAGACGGCGTCGGATTTGACGAAATATGCGATCGCGCAGGGACTGACGTCGATTCACGAATTACGCGGGGATGCGCCGCCTCCTTCCGAAGCCGTCATCACCGAGGAGCATTCGAAGTTACCGCCTCGTTGACCGAGACCAGCCCGATCGCGATGGCGTGCTTCGTCAATTCCGCGGTGCTGTGTAATTTCAATTCCTTCATAATCCGAGTTTTATGGAACTCCACGGTTTTGATCGACACGTTCAACGTGGAGGCGATTTCTTTCGTTGATTTGCCCTCCGCAACCAACTGCAACACTTCCCGCTGGCGCAGGCTGAGGTTTCCGGCCGGAATTGCCGGTTCAACGGCTGCCGGTGACGGCGACGGTTGGAGCGCCTGTTCGACCAAACTCTGCGTGACCAACGGCGACACGTACGTTCTGCCTTTGAGCACTTCCTTGATGGCAAACAGCAACTCATCTGTGACGGATTGTTTCAACACGTAGCCGGAAACGCCGGCCCGAAAGGCTTCCGTCACGAAATGCTTCTCCAGGTGCATGGTCAGAATAATGACCTTGACCGATGGATTGGATTTTTTCAGCTGGCGACAGGCATCCAGGCCGTTGAGTAAGGGAAGTGAAATGTCCACGAGGGCAAGATCGGGATTGTGTTTCTCAACGGCGTGCACCAGCGCCCGACCGTCCGCCACCGTAGCGGCAATCTGAACGTCATGTTCGAGTAATTTGGTGACCCCTTCTGCGACAAGTGCGTGGTCGTCGGCAATGATCACTCGAGGTTTCATTAAGTCACCTAGTAGGCACGGTTAAAGGATCTAGGGATTTCACGAGTACGGAACCAATGCTATTGTACTGCTTTATGGGGCGGGTGAGTCAAAGGGAAAAAACGCCGCAATATCCGCCCATTTGGCATGTGCTAACCGGCTCACGGCTTGTACGGCCTGTTGCCGAGCCCGCGCGGCTCATCCGATGATTGATTGAAAGGGGCAATCGATGAGAGTACTGGCTGTCAACAGCGGAAGTTCTTCGATCAAGTGCGCGTTGTTCGAGGCAATCGTCCAGCCGGGATCATCGAAATCCATTGCATTGACCACTCTCTTCACCGGCGCCGTTACTGGAATCGGCTCGCGTGCCAGCCTTAAATATCGAGAGCATGGGACGGCATGGCAGGAACAAGAGGCCGGTGTAAAAAATCATGATGAGGCTGCCCGCCTGCTGCTGCATCTCATCTCCGGCAAGGAAGTCGAGGCAATCGGCCATCGGGTGGTCCATGGAGGACATTGGTTTACGGAGACTGTCCGCATTGACGAGCGATTCTTGTCTCGCTTCGACCAGCTTGCCGAGTTGGCGCCTCTCCACAACCCGGCGTCTCTGGCCGGGATTCGCGAGGCAAGAGCGCTCATGGGAGATCGGGTGCCGATGGTCGCCGTCTTCGACACCGCCTTCCATTCGCACTTGCCCGACTATGCGCGGACCTATGCGCTTCCGCATGATCTCACCGAACGATACCACCTCCGGCGGTACGGATTTCATGGGTTGGCCCATGGGTCATCCACCGCTCTGTACGCCGACCATGCCGGTAAACCGGCCGGCATGGTCGATCTGATCACGCTGCATTTGGGAAACGGCTGTTCGGCGACCGCCATCCGCAGCGGACAATCAATCGATACGTCGATGGGGTTCACACCGCTGGAAGGTTTGATCATGGGAACCAGATGCGGGGATATTGACCCGGCGCTGGTGGCATTTCTTGCGCGGGTCACCGACCGCTCCTGCCAAGACATCGAACGGATGCTGAACGAACAATCCGGGCTGCTTGGACTGTCTGGCCTTTCCCCCGACATGGCCGTTCTGTTGCAAGCCGAACGGGACGGACATCAGGGGGCGCGTTTGGCGGTGGAAAGTTTTTGTTATCGAGCGCGGAAATATCTGGGCGCCTATTTGGCCGTACTCGGCCCGGTGGAGGCGATTGTGTTCAGCGGCGGCATCGGAGAACATGCGCCCGGTATCCGATCACGAATCTGTTCCGGTATGGAATGGTTGGGCCTCGTCCTGGATCCAGAGGCCAATGAGGCGGTGACAAAACTTCAGAGCGGGTCGATTACACGCATCACTCGGCGCGACTCCATGCCGGCCGCTTTTGTAGCGGGCGTGGATGAACAGTCCGCTATTGCCCGTGAAACGGTCCTCTGTTTGGAGGGAGAGCGATGAATTTGTTTTGGGATATTGGCGGAGTTCTGCTGACGAACGGGTGGGATCGGCATGCCCGAGCCGAGGCTGTGCGGCGGTTTCACCTCGATCGGGCCGACTTTGAGGCGCGCCATGCGCGTGTCATCGATGATTTTGATTCCGGCCGCATGGGTTTGGAAGAGTATATGATCGAAACAATATTCTTCCGTCCTCAGGAGTTCACCAGAGAGGCCTTTCGCGAATTCATGTATTCACGATCGGAACCGTTCCCCGATGTGCTGAAGGTCGCCGAGGAGTGCGCCGCAAATCGGACCTGCTTCATGGCGGCGTTGAATAACGAGTCCTTGCCGATTAATCAGTATCGGATCGAACGGTTCGGCTTACGCCGGTATTTCCGGTGCTTTTTCAGTTCCTGTTATCTCGGAGTCAGAAAGCCGGCCGACAGAATGTATGAACTCGCGCTGCAACTGACCCAGTCTCCACCCGAAGATTGCGTGTTTATCGATGATCGGCCGGAGAATCTCGAACCGGCTCGGCGGCTGAACATGCGCACGGTACATTTTGTCAACGCGGAGCAACTACGCGAAGATTTGGCTGAACAGCTGAAGGCAAGTCGGTGAGTGGGACATCACAAGCGATGAAGGGTTGAGCAATGAGGGGGGTCGGAGAATACGTGCATTCTTTGGAACATCGCCGCAACGGCATCGGCCTTCCCGGTACCACCGCTTTTTGGATTTGTCCCATTCCTTAAACCGTCGCCGCTTGAGTCGTTCCCCGAAGAGAGCACTAGGGTAGGATCATTTGGACACTAGGGCCTTTCCTAGTATGGACTCCACTCAGTATTTTCTACCATGCGCCTGCGACCACCTGCGAAGAGATGGGATCGGGGTCGCCGGCCGGCTGGTTGATCAGCGGGGCGCCGCGGGCGACGGTCGTAAAGCTGTAAACCTTCAGCGAGCTGTCGAGGTAATATGCGCTGCTGTCGTTGCCACAACTTAATGTTTCCGGTCGAGCTGCGGGATTGGGGAGGAGGCCGGGGAACCGACCGATCAGGCGCTTGGCAATGTTTCGCGTGCGGGAATATCGTCGATCAAGTCATCAGTGTGAATAGAGTCAAATTGGATGATCTGCGGATCGACGGAAGAAAGAATAGAGCACGGCACGGCGTCCGTGTCATGGGTATTTGAGCGAGCGATGGTTGCTGACTCGGTCTGTTCGGCGATGTGGGTGATCTGGCTTCACCCAGGCGCCTGATCGCCGGATCCCGCGGGGCGCCCGGCGTCCCCCTTTTCCTCCTTCGATCGCTCCCTTTCGAAAAGATTGCCATCCTTGTCGCATCGGACGATCCTCAGTCTTTCGAGCCCTAGCAGGGTGTTGAAAAAGTCCTCCAGCTTCGTGCTCGGAAGACACCGGGCGCTCTCATCGGCTCCCGCCTTGCGCAAACATGAGACAACTGATTTGTCGCCTCGCGCGCACCTCAGAGGCTCAACGTACGGCCCGACTCGCCGGTGTCCACAAGCCTGGCGCTCATTATTCTTCGCGCCTTGTACCTTGCTGCGGCCGAACCATGGAACAGTCATCTCGGTGCACTGGGGATGGGCGGGTGTGAGGAAGGGTCTTTGTGAACGTCCTACACGATCTTCTTTGACCATCCGAAACGATCGACAGCGATTGTCTCAGTAACCTCCAAAATAGTTTTGCGACAACCTGTTCGTTTCCGAAGATGGAATAGCGGACTCAGGCAGGCCTTCGCGGTTTCAGATTCGCCGACAATACTGACAACAGGCCGGATGATTTCCCGCTGCAGCGCGGAACAAACGCGATCGCCTCCGTCTGTTCACCTCCGGGCGAAGGAATGAGTAGGTATAACCAATAGGTCCATAAATCAGGCCAAAAATATGCCTGTCCCGCCCATTTTCTTGTGGAGTTTTACGCGCGGCGTGGTATAAGCATCCACCGCCGACTGACAAATACAGTAAACTACGTAGTGTTGGTTAGCGAAGCGGGTGGCTGCATGAAAGCCGCTGCAGTATTCGCACGCCTTTGGTCCGCTCTGATTCGCTTGTGGCATGCTGAGGAGCGGCGGCAGTCTGCCTTCATAGGCGCCGAAGTAAAAGCTATGAGACGCGAGAGAGGAGAAACCCATTTGGAAGAACAATCGAGCGACCATGGCGCGGGCCCAGCGGGCAACAGTTCTGTGATTCAGTTTCGATACGTAGCCATGGCTCTCATACTTCTCATCGGCACGGCCGCTCCGGTTTGGAGCCAAGTTCCGGGAGCGGCGCAATTGCCCTCGGGCACCCAACAGCAGCTCGGGCCGTTGCCGCCGAAGCCGCCGCAGTTACCGCCCACGCCCCCGCCGCCCCGCGCTCCCGAGCTTGAAGTACCTGCTCCGGGGCCACCGGCACAGCCAGGAGAAGCGATCACCGCCCCCAAGATTTTCATCAAGGATATCCGATTGACGGGGAATACGGCGTTCAGCTCCCGGGAGCTCGCCGAGGTGACGGAGCCATATAGGAATCGGGATTTGACCGCGGAGGATCTGGAGTCGATCAGGCTCGCGCTGACTGCATACTACATCAATCGGGGGTACGTCACCTCCGGGGCATTAATACCTGAACAGACCGTGGTGGACGGCATTCTCGATCTGCAAATCGTTGAAGGAAAGCTTGCCGAAATCAATGTCGATGATTTGCAATGGTTCAGGCCGTCCTATTTTCAACGCCGGCTCAATCTGGCGGCCGGTCCTCCCTTGAACGTGAATGAACTGCAGGAGCGGCTGCAAATCCTGCAGGCTGATCCGCGGGTCCAGCGGATTAACGCCGAATTGCGGCCCGGGCTCACCAGAGGGGAGAGCATGCTGGATGTCAAAGTGACGGAAGCCAACCCGCTCAAGGTATGGCTGGAGTTTAACAACTATCAGTCTCCCGTGGTCGGCGCGGAGCAGGGGTTCGTCACGGTCGCGCATCGAAATCTGCTCGGGCTCGGGGATCAATTGAGCTTGCAATACGGGCGGTCTGCCGGCGTCAATCCTATCTTGAATTTTCGATACGCCATTCCCGTGACGGCGCGGGATACGACCGTGTCGTTCCAATACCGGCGATTCGAATTTTCCGTGGAAGAAAGCCCGTTTGATCAGCTTGATATCGTGAACAAGGCCGAGATCTTCAGCCTCGCCGCCAGGCAACCGGTCTATCGAACGGCGGAACAAGAATTCGCGTTGTCGCTGACCGGAGAATATGAGCAGAACAAGAGCTTTGTCGGAGGAGTTCCCACCGAGCTTGTGGCCGGCTCGCCGGGAGGCGTGTTCCGGGTATCGGCTCTGCGGTTCGGACAGGAGTATACGAGACGCTCGTCTCAACAAGTTATTGCCGCCCTCTCGCGCTTTTCGGTCGGCATCGGGGCCTTGGGCGCCACGGCGAACGGCGATGCCAATTTGCCCGACGCAAGATTCTTCTCATGGTTGGGGGAAGCGCAAATCATTCGGCTCCTTCCCTGGCGTCGAACGCAAGTAGTGGCGCGCGGCGTGGCCCAATTGTCCAACGACCATTTGTTTACGCTGGAACAAATTGCCGTCGGAGGCCGATACAGCGTGCGAGGATATCGCGAATACACGCTGATTCGAGACAACGCCGTGATGGCGAGCATCGAAACGAGGGTGCCGGTCTATACCAACACAGCCGGCGTCGATACGTTCTTCTTCGTACCGTTTTTTGACATTGGCCACGGCTGGGAGACCACCATTGCGACACCCGACACCCCCCCGCAGACCCTCGCGAGCGTCGGAATCGGCGCCATGTGGAATTTCTGGAGAGGCAGCCATTTCGAAGTCTACTGGGGAAAACAGTTGAAGAAGTTCGATACCGGAAGAGACAACCTGCAGGACCATGGAGTTCACCTCCAGTTAGTCGTGGAGGCGTTTTGATGGCGTATCTGACCCCGGCATCGACAGGAGCGATGCTGCATTCATCCTTAGGATGTATTCCTAATAAGTTACATCGCGTTGCGCCGCCGGTACGTTTGGAGTATGAGAGGACCGCCGTTCCCATTGAGTACTAATAAGGAGACGTATATGGCAATCGGATTTTGCAACGCCGCCGCCGTCGTCGGGCTCGTCTTGTTCGCGATGGGTGTCTTCCAGGGGAAAGCGACGAATGCGTCGGCGCAGGCGACGAATATTGTCCCCACCCCCGGCGGAGTCGGGACCGGCGGGCTGGGCACGGTGGCGACACAGGCCGGCAATACGACCGACATTACCGGGGGACTGAGGCCCGGCAACGGGCCGAATGTCTTTCATAGCTTTAATCAGTTTTCGGTCGGACAGGGGCATACCGCTGCCTTCATCAACCCGGGCGGGGCCAGTCGCGTCCTCGCTCGAGTCATCGGCGGGTCTCCGTCGAATATCAACGGGACCATCCAGGCGCTGGGATGGAATCTCTATTTCATGAATCCCTCCGGAATTATTTTCGGGCCGTCGGCGCATCTGAATGTGTCAGGCTCGGCCTACTTCAGTACCGCGCAGCAACTCTTGTTGGGAGATGGAAAGACGTTTTCGACCAATCTGGTGGCGCTCGACGCCACGCTCTCGACCGCGGCGCCGGCGGCGTTCGGATTCGTGGGATCCGGCGCGCCCGCCCCCGTCGTCATCTCGGGATCGACTCTGCAGATCAGTGACAACACGCTGTTCATGGCAGGCGGCAGCGTCCAGCTTGACGGCGCCAGAATTTCTGCGCAGCGCACTGTCGTTGGGGCGGTCGGGGCGGGGGCGCAGGTGAATGTGGATCCCGGCGCGGGCAATTCCTTCAACGGCAGTACTCCGGCCGGCACGCTCTCGGCCTCGGTGGGTAGCTCAATCCAAGCAGGATTCTCGGCCGAAGTGTTCCCCGCCACCATCGTCGTGCCGCAGGGAGCGCAGGTCAACCGGACGACGGGACCCTTCGGATTCCTCACCGGTGTGGAAGTTGTCGCCGGTCCGGGCGGCGTGCCGCCCGGCCCGAACTCGGGGTTGCCTCCGGTCGTTTTTCCCGCCGCCAATACTAGTACGCAAGCGCCGGTCGTGACGCAGAATCCCGTTGACCCCGTAGTGTATTTGAATCGCGCCGCGACGATTCTTCCCCAGGACGCCCCGGCGCCTCCTCTGGCGTTGCTGACGAGCCGGTGCGCCGGAGGCGAGAAGGGGGAGTTCAGCGCGTTTGTTCAGGCATCCCGCGATATCACTCCTCCGCAACCAGGGAACGCGCTGGCAAGCCCGTTTATTTGGGAAGAACCGGCGGCTCAGTCTCGTGCAGTTGGCACTCCGTTGGTGGCGCAACGGACCGAGTCGGGCGGCATCTTATCGATCGATCCGGCGGTCAGGCTGAGCTCGGGATGCGGATCTTAAATTGAGAGGTGGCTATGATGTCGTGTTCACAACGTGCCTGCGACGGCCGCGAGCACCGGCGGTCAGGATCCGAGCGGAGCGTAGGGCTTGGTCATGTGCGGCCGGGGGTGGCGGCGATCCTTTGCGCGATATGGGTGGCCGGCGCCCATTGCTGGTGTGGAAACGAGGCGCAGGCTGCTGATGGAAATGTTCAACAGGCTGCTTCCCCGTCGGCCGATCAAGAAATGCAGCGCGGCACCGCACGTTTCCACCAAGGGGCCTTTGCGCAAGCGGCGGTGCATTGGTCGAAAGCCGCCCGCCTCTACGAGGAAGACGAAAGGACGGAAGAGCAATGCCGGGCCTTGATCAACCTCGCACATGCCCTTCATCAGGAAGGTCAAATCAAGAGAGCCATGGCGACGCTGCAAGCCGCGCTGAATCTGTCCGAACAGGCAGGCAACCGGCCGCTCACCGCATCGATACTGGGACGATTGGGAAACGCCGCCTATGGTCTCGGCAAGGGCGACCAAGCGGTGGACCATTTAAGCAAGGGTCTCGCGATCGCGCGTGAAGAAAAGAGCACGACCCTGGTGGCGGTGATGCTGAATGACTTGGGGAATGTGCTGTCCTCGCGCAACCAATCGATCGAGGCGATCGATGTGTACGGCGAGAGCCGGCGCTTCGCTTTGGAGACCGGTCAGCGGGCGCTGGCGGTGACGGCACAGATCAATTTGGCCACGGCTTTTCTGGACGATCAACAATTCATTGAGGCGGAAAGGCAATTCGATATCGCCTCTTCCGATATTCAACAGTTGGAGGATTCGTACGTCAAAGCCTATGGACTGCTCAACATCGGATTGGGCTACGATGATCTCCAAGCAGCCTTGTCGGCGCCGAAAATGATGGCTGAAGCGGGACCGCAGTTGGCCGGCGGGACCAAGGCCATCGGAGGGGGAAGGGGAGAGCCGGGTAATGGATCATCTCCGCCGGATCAGAGCTTGCTCCGCCAGGCGTCCGATTCCTTCGTGTCGGCCGCTCAGGTCGCGACGCGCCTGGGGGACCCACGGGCGCAGTCCTATGCGTGGGGCTATTTGGGGCGTTTATTGGAAAAAGAACGTCGATATGGGGAAGCGCTGACTTTTACGAGGCAAGCCGCGTTTGCCGCGCAGCGGGGCAATATTCCGGAATCGCTGTACCGATGGCACTGGCAAACCGGCCGCCTGTTGAAGGCGACCGGCAAGGACGAAGAGTCGCTCACGGCCTATCAGCAATCCGTCGCGATCTTGAAACCCATTCGGTATGAGTATTCGGTCGGCTATCAAGGGCGCCATCATTCTTTCGGTGAGGCCGTCGCGCCGTTGTTCACCGAATTAGAGGATACCTTGTTGCGGAGGGCAGCCGTCGCAACGACGCCGGAGCAGACACAACAGTTGCTCGCGTTGGTGCGCGATACGATCGAAGCCTCGCATGCCGCGGAGCTTCAAGACTATTTCCACGATGATTGCATCGCCACCGCGCGAGCGAAACACCGGGAGAATCGTGTGCCTCGCGACACGGCGGTCCTCTATCCGATTCTTCTGCCGGATCGGATCGAATTGTTGCTCGAGACGGATCGTGGATTCACGCGGCACGGAATCGCGGTTCCGGTGGACAAGCTCACCCGGGAAATCCGATCCTTCAGGCGTTTGGTGCAGGATCGAGGCTCGCGCTCCTATCTGGGACCGGCCCAAACGCTGTACGCATGGCTGATTGCGCCGGTGCAGCCGGAACTCCTGGCGTCCGGCGTCACCACGCTGGTGGTTGTGCCGGACGGCCCGTTGCGCACGATGCCATTGGCGGCGTTGCATGACGGAAGACAGTTTCTCGTGGATCGCTATGCGGTCGCCGTCACGCCGGGTATGGAATTGACCGATGCGCAAGCCTCCGATCGCGGCCAGATCAATCTGCTGTCCATGGGTCTGACATCCTCGGTGCAGGGATTTCCTCCGTTGCCGAACGCCGCCGCGGAAGTGGAGTATCTCAACCGGCTCTATGGCGGCCGTTCCTTGCTCGATCAGCAATTCGTGGTGCGGTCCATGGAACAGGAAATGAAGAGCGTAGAATTTGAGGTCGTACATATTGCCGCTCATGGAGTGCTCGATCGCGACGCCAAGAGCTCTTTTGTCCTGGCTTATGATGACAAGATTACGATGGATCGACTGTCGCAGTTGGTGGGAGGCCAGCAATATCGGAACAGGCCGCTCGATTTATTGACGCTGAGCGCGTCCGACACGGCGGCTGAGGATGATCGAGCCGCTCTAGGCTTGACCGGTGTTGCGCTCAAGGCGGGAGCACGCAGCGCGCTGGCCAGCCTGTGGGTCAGCGATGACCGGGCGACCGTGAATCTTGTCGAGGAATTCTACCGGCAGCTTCAGGATTCGACCGTATCGAAGGCCGTCGCCCTTCAGCGGGCTCAGCAGAAAGTGCTGAGCGAACCGGGCCATACCCATCCCGGCTACTGGGCGCCGTTTCTGCTGCTGAGCAACTGGATGTAAACGAGCCGGGGAAGAGATTAGCGGGTTACGGCAAATTGTTTCGGCAAGGTTTCCTATTAAAGCTTCTTGCCGGTCATAATCTCATACGCCTCATCCACCGTGCCCACTTCCTGGAGAATGAGGCTAGATTCCATGCCGAAACGGACGAGATTCACCCGGGGAGCGGGCAGTTGTCCTCTCGGCACGAGCAACAGGCGATATCCGCCTTGAGCCGCGGCTTTCATCTTGTCCGCCATGCGGGATACCGAGCCGATTCGTCCCGTGGGTTCCAATGTGCCGGTCAGCGCGATGCCGCTGATGAGCCGCTCTCCCTTGAGCACGGCGAGAAATCCGACCGCGAGCGCAGCCCCGGCGCCGTGCGCCTCCGAACTCATCGGTGTGACGGATTGAACGGACAAGGATAAAGTGCCGGTCGGACGGTGCATCGCCCCGAGCCGGTCAAGTGCATAGGCGAATGCTCCGGCCAGAGATCCGAACCCGGCGCCGCGAACCGGTACGTGACTGCTGCTCCACTGTAATCGAAGCGGGTTAGGCGACTCCTGCTGATCCCAGCTCATGACGACGACGTTGAAGGCGGAGCCGCTTTCCGTTCGAACGGCGGCGGAAATCGGAATCTGTACGACATGAGCCGCATTAGCGGTCTCAATCCTCCAGCCGCCGGCCACAACCGTTATGAGGAGTCCTACGCAGACAGCCTTCAAGGCCGATTCGGACCATCCATTCACCATCGCCATGGAACAAGTCTAGATGAGGGCTCGCTTTTTGACAAATCAAGGGATCGGCGATCGATCAGTAGACGCGCGGCACTCGGCGCCTGGGCAAGAATGGGGCGGTCGCTGGGAAATAAATTCCGCTTGGATGGACGAGACGACTCGGAAAAAATCATGCGGCGCCGATAGCTCGGTTTGCGCAATTGACGGATGAACCGGTTTGTCGTGCCCGGTCATCGCCTTGACAAGGTGCCGACCCTTCACTAGACTCGGCACGGAATGAGAAGCAAGATATCTTCTCGTTTGGCATGTCATGAGGCGGATTCTCGATGCGGGCCGAGATAAGCCGTGACATCCCCATGTCTCTCTTCTGCCCCTCCCATCCACGACGGTCGCATAGAGAAGGACCAGCCCATGTATAGCCTCGCCCGTTTTTCTCTTCGGGAAATGATCGAATGTTCGGCGGCCCTCAGGCGACTGGGGCGGGAGTCATCCACGCTTCGAGAGGCGGCTGATCGCGTCGTGCGATATTTGTTTGCGCACCTCGGCGATGCGGCGACTGGCCGCCGGGATTGCGTGCTCGTGCGCTGTTTCAAGACCTGTTCATACCAATCGCTTGATCCGGACACACAGGCTCTGGCCCGCGAGAAGATCGGAGGCATGACCCCCGACCCGGACACCAAATGTTTCACGCTGATCGCTTCCGCCGGCGTCCAACCGGAATGGAACAGGGTGGAAAACTCGCGGCGTTATCGAGCCATTCCGTTGGTGAGTCCGGCGTTTGTTCGGCAACTTCCCATGTTTTCGCAGTTGCTGCATCAATTCGGAGTGTCGCTGGAAACGGCCGTTTCTCCGGAACGGGATTTTTTGGTGGATTTGGAAGAAACGACCTATAACGTATTTTTTGTGCCGACCGCCGCGGGAAGCCCCTACGTCCCGGTGCAGGAAGATTTTGTCCGCAAGCACGGAATCGAATCGGTCCTCTGCTTCGGCGGCCTCCTGTCTCCCAAGGATTTATTCGCCGTCATCCTGTTTTCGGCAATTCCGATCGATCGTGAAACCGCCAACCTATGCAAATCGCTGGCGCTCGGCGTGAAGATCTCACTCCTGCCCTTTGCCGAAAGTCCCCGCATCCAGCCCGGTCAATCTCTCACCGTACCGGCGAACGGCAGAACAGGGGTAGAGTCCGCCTCGACTCAATTGCACCGGGCGCCGTTCATAAGCGTGACGGAACAGTTGCTGGAGTTTTATGAGGACGCCGTTCGCGCGCAAGCCGCACGCATTTCCAAAGCCCATCAGGACTTGCGGGACAGAGCCGATGCGCTTCAGCGTTCAGAAGGAGCGATACAGGAACAGACACAGATCGTGCAGTCCATTCTGCGCAGCATGGGCGACGGCGTGGTGGTGACGGATGCCGACGGGCGGCTGATTCTCGCGAATCCGGCGATGGAGATCATTGTCGGGTTGTCTCCGCTCGAGATGCCGCCCAATGACTGGCCGAACCGGATTGGAGTATTCCTTGGCGACGGGGCTACTCCCTTTCCCGCCTCTGATTGGCCGCTGATGCGTGCACTCCGGGGAGAAAAGGTGGATTGGGCCGAGATGTGCATACGGCCGGCGGCGGGCGAACCGGGCCGATGGGTGAGCGTCAATGCGCAAGCGATCAAAACCACCGATGGGCGGCCTCAGGGAGCCGTGGCGGTCTTTCACGATATCACCTGGTTGAAGCAGGCGCAGGAGGCGCTGTATGAATCGGAACATCGCTTCCGAAGCCTCGTAGAGGGCGCGCAGGATATGATTTTCACGGTGTCCGAAGCCGGCTTGATCACGTCGCTGAATCCGGCGTTTGAAACGGTCACCCAATGGTCCCGCGCGCAATGGATTGGCGAGCCGCTGAGTTCACTGCTGCATCCGGACGACGTGTCGTTTTGCCGGGACGTCATCAAGGCGATCCTGGAACGCGGCACGTCGCTCACCTGCTCTATGCACCTCACGGTGAAGGCAGGCGGTTACGTCCTGGGCGAATTCGTCGGCGCCCCGCAAATTCAGAACGGTCGTATCGTCGGAGTCCTGGGGGTGGTGCGGGATGTTACCGAGCGGCGGCGGATCGAAGATGCGCTTCGCGATAGTGAGGAGCGCCTGCGCTCCATCGTCCAGTCGACGCGGGAGGCGATCGTCTTGGTCACCGCGCTCATGAAAATCGCCTATTGGAATAAGGGAGCCGAAGCCGCATTCGGATACGCCGCGCAGGATATTGTCGGCCATCCCATTTCGACAATCCTGCCCGGACGCTATCACGAGCTGTTGCAACACAGCTTTCAGCGGGCCCGTCTGTTGGACCGTGCCTCCACCGCCGGCAACAGTTTGGAGGTAGTCGGCAAGCGCAAGGATGGGTCGGAATTTCCCATGGAGTTGAGTCTGGCCGCCTGGAAGGGCAAGACCGATCTCTTTTTCACCTTGATCATTCGCGATATTACGGAACGCCGGCGTGCGGAAGAAGAGTTGGAACGCCTGAACCGGCATCATCATCTTGTCCTGAACTCGGCCGGTGAAGGTATCTATGGCACGGACCGCGAAGGACGGACGACCTTTATCAACCCGGCCGCGGCCAAAATGCTGGGCTGGGAAGTGGAAGACCTCGTCGGCCGCCCCATGCACGACCTGGTGCATCATTCCTACGCCGACGGGGCACCCTTTCCGACCGAAGCCTGTCCGATTCGGGCGGGATTCGTGGAGGGCCGGCTGGTTCATACGGATCGCGACGTGTTTTGGCGAAAGGATGGCACAAAATTCCCGGTGGAATATGTCAGCACTCCGATACGAGAACGAGGCGAGGTGGTCGGCGTGGTAGTGGTATTTAAGGACACCACGGAGCGGATGCAGGCGGAAGAACGACTTCAAGCCTCGTTCAGGCAGCTCCGCACCTTATCGCGCCGCATGGAAGGGATTCGCGAAGAAGAGCGAACCAGGATTGCGCGGGAACTGCATGACGAATTGGGCGTCGGGCTGACCTGTTTGAAAATCGATCTGTCGCGGCTCGGGAATCTGGTCGGGGAAAAGCTTGGCAGCCGGGAACGGCCGGCCGCGGATGAACGAATTCGATCCATGAAGGAACAGGTGGATGCAACGATCGCCTCGGTACAACGAATCGTGGCGGAACTGCGGCCCGGGGTTCTGGATGATCTCGGGCTGGTGGCTGCAATTGAATGGCAGTGCCGTGATTTTCAACGCCGGACGGGGATTGCCTGCCAATGCTCGTTCAGTCATGAGGATTTAAAGCTCGAACCGGAGCAGGCGACTGCCGTATTTCGAATCTGCCAGGAAGCGCTGACGAATGTGGCGCGCCATGCCGGTGCCACCTCTGTGCTGGTTGAATTGGAAGAACTGGAGGAAACCATTCGGCTGGTGGTCGGTGACAATGGCCGCGGAATCGCGGAAGACCGGCTCTCCCATCCCCGCTCGTTCGGATTGCAGGGAATGAGAGAACGTGCCGGCCTGTTGGGAGGCGATTTGACTATTCAGGCCGGTTCGGACGGCGGGACGACCATTGTGTTACGGCTTCCGCGTTTTGCGGATGGTTGCGGTGGAGAACGACCATGACGACGGTAAAATTTTTGATTGTGGATGACCATCCCTCGTTTCGACGGGGAGTCAAAGACATCCTTGCGGAAGGATTCAAGGGAGCCGTAGTGGCGGAATGCGGGAACGCGATGGACATGTTGCAGGAGATCAAAGCCAAAACGTTCGATCTGGTCATTATGGACATCAGCATGCCGGGACGAAGCGGGCCGGATGTGCTCAAGGAACTGAAGGGCTTGAATCCCGCCTTGCCGGTCCTCATCCTCAGCATGCATCCCGAAGATCAATACGCCATTCGCATGTTCAAGGCCGGAGCGTCGGGCTATCTCACGAAATCGAGCGCCCCGGAAGAATTGGTGCATGCGGCAAAAAAAGTGTTGGCAGGCGGGCAGTATGTCAGCGCGACAGTCGGGGAAGCGCTGGCCTTGACCGTGCGGAGCGGCGCGGAGAAGCTTCCTCACCAGCGGTTATCGGATCGAGAATATGAAGTGTTGTGCTTGATCGCCTCCGGAAAAACCGTGAGTGAAATTGCGGAAGAGGTACATTTGAGCGTCACGACGATCAGCACATATCGGGCCCGCATTCTGGAAAAAATGAGTTTAAAAAATAACGCCGAGTTAACCCGCTATGCCATACAACACGGGCTGGTGCTGTGATTGGCAAGGCCTGCGGATCATGTCCCGGCTTATCGTACAAATGATGACATGCCTTTTCACATTAGTGCGACGATACAATCAGACGGAATCCGATAGTTCAGGCGGTTTTCCCACGTACAATACGCCACCATGCAAGGTTTATGGGCCGGCAGCGTTTCCTCGCTGCGGGATGTTTTGGCTGAAGTCCGTGGCTCCCACACCGATCGAGTTTCTCCTGAACTTTGTCAAGGTCCCCGGAAGGCAGTCGGCCCCTCATGGCCCGGTACCCTCACGCGGTTGCGCGGAATTGAAGCCGCATTGCTCCAGGATATGACATGGTGGGGACCGGTGATGGAAGACCGGCTGCATCGATGGAGCGATGAAGAAAATACGATCTCAAAATCTTTCTGCGGGGCGCCTCAATGAACAGGCCATCCCTTCACGAGAACGGCACAGCCGAACGAAGATGCGTGATCGTGCTCCAGGAGGACCCGACCATCGGTTGTCGAGTCGCGGATTGGTTCGCCATGCGTGGGTACCAGGCCGTCCTGACCCGACGTATCGAGGATATTCAGCCGGATCTTCCGCATATCCAGCCGGATGTGATCGTCTTCAGTCTTAACCCCTCTGCCGAACCAGGCGCTCTTTCGCGCCTCCAGTCGGCCCTGCCTCATGTGCCGATCATCGCGATGGCGCAGCCGGAGAGCTTCAATCGTCCGACATGGAAAGCCGGACAACTAACAGCGTCCGGGGCCGGTGTGTTTCTGTGCAGGCCATCGGATCAGGACGAATCGCTGCGGCTTTTCCAATAGTTATCCCTGCCGCCGTGTCAATAATCGGTGATTGTGCCGCCCGCATTGGAAACGTGGAAATGAATGTGGAACACATGGAGGCGAGTGATCCGTGCCGAAAACGTCTCTGTTGATCGTCGAAGATTATGAACCGATCGTGACGCTGCTGCAGTCGACGCTCAGCGACGAATTTCACGTGATGGTGGCGGACAATGTCGAGCAGGCATCTCTGCTGATCGAGCGGGAGTCTCCACGGCTGGTGCTATTGGATCTCGGGCTTCCTCCCAAATGTTCTCCTGAGCAGGGCTTCCGCCTGCTTCGCTCGATACAGCGCAGCGGCGGTCGGTGTAAGACGGTCGTCTGTACGGGGTACAGTGAGCGGGATTTGGCCGTGCGGGCGGTTCGATACGGCGCCTTCGATGTCCTGTATAAGCCTATTGATCTCTCGACCCTTCGGGCAATCCTGCGCCGAGCCGGCTGGCTTGCCGAACTGGAACAAGAAGCGCGGCAGGATGGTATCGATCCGGCGCAGGCCTTCGATCATATCGAGGAAATCATGGGGACCAGTCCCAGCATGGCCCCGATCCATGAGGCGGTCAGGCAAGCGGCCATGACGGATGTCCCGGTTTTAATTACAGGCGAACCCGGAACAGGCAAGAAGTTTATTGCTCGGATTATTCATGAACGAAGTGCGCGCGCCACCGAACCGTTCGTGCCGGTCGCCTACGGAGCCTTGCACAACCACGCTCTGTTGGAAGCCGAACTCTTCGGCGTTGAGCTGGGAACCGCTGCATCAAGCGCCGGCGGGAAAAGCGGAAAGCTGACGGCGGCTAAAGGCGGCACCTTATTTTTTGATGATATGACCCACGTGCCGGCCGAGTCTTACGAGACCTTTCTTCGTGTGTTGGAGCGGCAATCCGAGCAGGACGATGTGCGGATTATGGCGTCTTCAAATCCAGACTCGAAGACCCCGATGGGGGAACAGCGGTTTCGATCGGAACTGTCTCGGCGGTTTCCGGTTCACATTACCCTGCCGGCTCTACGTGAACGTGAGGAAGATATCCCGGTATTGGCCAAGATGTTTCTCCGGCGGTTGGCCGGCCAACGGAGCACGCCTCTCGCCGGATTCACAAAGGCTGCGCTGGCCGCCATGTCCGCTCACGGTTGGCCGGATAATGTCCGCGAATTGGCCGGTCGTGTTCAGCGTGCCGTGGTGGTCGCCGAAGGACAGTTGATCGAGCCGTCCGATCTCGATCTTCGAACGGGCGAACGAGACACGCAAGAAGACAGCATCTCCCTCAAGGTTAATCAACAGCGCATTGAAACCGATCTGATTATGAAGGCCTTTACCCTTTCACGCGGCAATCTGAGCCGCGCGGCCCAGGAATTGGGCATCAGCCGCTCGACGCTCTACCGGCGCATCCGCCAGTACGGATTGGATCGAGCCGCCGATGTGGCCCTGTCGTGACCGGAATCACCGATTTAATAGCGGACACGTTTCTCCCACCCCCGACTTACCCTCTTGCGGGCCGGTTCGTCATGATCCTTTATCGGCGGCCGGGGGCGTAGTAGTGTTCACGAGACCGAGGTCTTTGATTTCCCGGGATGGCGGACGGGCCGGGACGAAGGCCGTCTTCAATGCGGCCGCTGCTTCGGCCGATTGAGCGAAAGTCAGGAAGGCCTCCACGATTGGACCAGGCTGTTCACGGCTCAATAAATACAGGGGGCGGCGCAACGTATAGGAGCCGTCCTTGACCGTGGGAAGGCCCGGTTCAACCGTATCGACCGTGAGGATCTGGATGGGGATTCCATCCTCCTGTGCCTTTAAAGCTGCGGAAAGCGACAAATAGGTCACGGCGGACGTGTTCCCCGACACCGCACGGAGCGCCTTTTGATCACTCCTAACGACGGCCGCCGGAGTGAAGACACGATCGGCAATATCGAGCGAGCTCTCGAAGCCGGCTTTAATGTTATCCTCCGGGGGCCGCTCCAATACCTCCACCTTGGCCGGTGATCCGCCAAGATCCGACCAACGAGCCAGGCGACCGGTGAACAAGTCCCGCAGTTGGCGACTGGTTATCTCCCGGATTGGGTTGGCGAAGTTCACAATTACTGCGATTCCATCCCACGCGATCTGAGTCTCCCGAAGAGAAGGAGCTGAATGATCGGAGACGGCAAGGTCGGCTGCTCCGGCCAGAACCAACTCCGCCGCTTTGACATTCCGATCCCACTCAAAATCCACGGCGGTTCCTGGATGGGCCCTCTCAAAGGCTTTGCCGAGATCCTGAAACAGGTGTAGTTCAGGACCATACCCGGCAATCAGCATGCGGCCGGTCAGGCCGGCTTGCACAGCAGACACGGATAAGAGACTCGTCGCCACGATGGCCAATCCGATCAACGCACCGCCCAGTACCCGACGACGGAGCGTAAGGCCTCTTGTGTTCATCAACATGTTGCCTCTCCGTGGATAGTGAAAATCTCTTTTCCTATCTTAATTAGAGACAAATCTGCTGCAACCGATTCATCCTGCCGCACGAAGCCCTGGCGCTCTGGATCGGACGCCGTTATCGGGATGCGGGCAAACCCAGGAAACGCGGCTGGATTTCGCTAGTGCGGTACAGATGAGATGAAACGGGTGTACTGTGCGGTGACGGTATTCCGAGAAGCGAGCCAAGATGCAATGGAAGCGAGAATGTACTGGGGGTTGCTAGCCGACGAGATCGGGATTCATCCGAGTCATGGATTGGACAGATGTAGCTTTAATTTCATTATAGACGATGGTCCGGCCCGCTTGCCGGAGGCGACTGAAAATTCCTTCGACGATGACATAATCTCCTTCGCGCACTTCAGCTTTTCCCAACCCAACCACCTTGACTGTTCCGGCCGAGGACTGGAGTAGAAATCCATACGCAGGGCGCCCTTCACGGTTGGTGGCTAACTGGAAATTGGCGACCTTGCCGCTCACGGCGACGACTTGGTGATCGTATTGATCGGGATGAGCCAATAATTCGGTGACCTCGGTCAAGACGGCGGCGTACAGCGTTGCCATCATGAGCAAACTCACAAGCGTTGAGGCGGCGACGACCGACAAATAGGACCGTCTAGATGCGAAGGAGAGAAGGGGCGAGCGCAACCACATGCAGCTCATTATACAAAACTCAGACCTTTCAGAAAAGCGGGGAGATGAAAAAAATCAGTGGAGTGGTCCTGGTCACCAGCCTTGGGGAACGTTTCGGTCTTCCCCGGCAAAACTGCGCAAGATATGTTCTTGAATCTCGGAAAGTTTCTCCTTGGATGGGGCACCGGATGTTTCAAGCAATGCCGCTTCTTCCTTCGGCGTCGGAGCCGTCCGAGCCAGGAGATCCTGTTCGACTGCGTCTCCCTCCAGATCCGTTTCCCCGAGGATAGCGGCCAGCCGTTGGAGTCCAAACACGGTCCGCGTCGGTTCGGAAAGCACGGCATTCGAGCTGGCTCCGTGGACGAGGGACAACCAGAATTTTCCCTCGATTTCTTCCGGCAGCGTACCCGAGGCGAATGCCCGGAGTTTCTCCAGGAGTTTTTCTTCCGTCTTTTCAAGGCCGTCATAGGCGGCCACGGACCGTTCCACCGGTCTCTCGGAAAGGACGGCCAATGTTTCCTTCCACAAATCGAGCGGCGGGGTCGTGGCAGGGTTCATCGCCGGCTCTTTCGAAGCAATTCGTTTATGAAGCCCTTGAAGATATTGATGGAGATACTTCACCTTGCGGGCCAATAAGCTGCCGGCAGGGATGCCCCAGATGTGCCCGATTTCATGATCCAGCAGGGGAGATGCATGGGCTGAGGTCCACTCGCGCTCAGCAAGCTCCAAGCGCTTGCGATATTTTTCAATCATGCGGATTTGAGCCTGGAGTTCGATGGCGAGCCGGGACTTCTGGTATTCCTCGGCTGTGATCTCGTTATTTTCCCATCTGCGGTCGAGAGTACGCATCGCCGGCTTGCGTATGGCCGTACGCGCCTGCTGCATCAGATCATTGATGGCGCTTGCTTCCATCCCGGCTCCGGCAAGCAGGCGTTTGGCCGCAGCGGAAGTGGCCTCGCAGATGCGGATCAGCTTGCGGAGGGTTTCGATTTGGAGCCAGACTCGTTCACGGCGCAGGCGCACCTGCTTCCGATATTGATCCCGGCGCTGCTCGACGGAGGCGATGGCATCGCGGGTGAGGATCTGCGTCGGCTTGGTCCCGGATACACAACGGGGATCAGGGCGGTCGGCGGCGATATACTCAATATCCTCCTGCAGGAGATCAAAGTGCTGGAGCAGCATGAGCCGCAGCATCACGCGCCCTTGGATGGGCAACCCGTCGATCACGGCCTGAATATCTTCGTGTGTGAGGATGGACGGCATGGCGGAATGTTCCAATGTGGTTATGCGGTTCCTTGGCGGTTCGTTTCAAGATACACGGCGACGTACTCGCGAATTTGCTGGACGGTGCCGCTGACGAACAAGTCCCGTGGAATTTCTACGCGAACCAGCTTCGACGGGTCCACCCCGCGCTCCAGGGCATATTCTTCGTCAATGTAGAGGCTGACTGATCCATCCGGAAATCGGATGGCGTACAGGGCGTTATTTTCCGCCATGTCACTCCTGCTGATAGCTCAGCCATCTCTAACACACGCCGGTTCAAGGTGTCAAAGCAGCCGGGTCCCGGACGAGTCACGGCCGATCGAAGGCTTGTCGGCGAAACCAGACGTAGGCGGTAAAGCCGATCAGGCTGATGAAGAAGGCGGCTCGAACGCGTCCATAGCCGAAACATGAGAAATTCGCCATGGCGTTCATGACCCCGAAACCGGCATAGGCCAGGTAGAGCAAGAGTGCCCAGCGCCGCAATCGGAGAAATCCGTAGCCGATCAGGGTATGGATGGTCGGGGACTGGATTTTAAAAAGAAGCCCGGGCAGCCCTGCCGGCTTGGTGCAAAAGACTGAGAGGGCATAATCGGGCTGCTTCAGAATAATGTAGAGGTCCATGACCGCACTGAGAAGAAACAGGGCTCCGAGGTAGCGGACGTCATAGGCACGCTGCCAGACTATGCTCCACGTGCGGCGCAAGGTGCCGGGCGCCGGTGTGAAGGACAGGTAGGCATCGTACAGTTGAAAAATCCATGCGGGTAGAGCGAGCAGCATCAGCAAGAAGACTTCGGCTCCGGCGCCGGCCAGCCGGCCGATGGCCACTGAAAAGACCGCCAAGCCGACGCACAGGGCAAACGACAGGAACCCGGGCCGCATCCGGCCCTGCATCGCTTGGCCTAACCCCGGAATGAGTGCAGAGAAGAGGGCGGCCATGGGGCTTGGCGTGGACAAGAATGAAGCGCCGCTGGACATCAATCGAGACGAGAAAAAGAGAGCGGCCTTCGATCGCGGAGGATCGAAGGCCGCATGACGTAGCCCATCATACGGGAGGCTTATCCGCCGAGGGTATCGACGGTCTCCTTCAGGCTTTTCCGGAGACAGGTGAAGATTGGAGTGTCCCGCAAGGTGTACCGGCTGCCTTCGGTCTCACGCAGCGCCATCACCAGGTCGAGAAAATCTTCCGGCTTGTCGGTTTCGAATGCGACCACCCATTCCTGATCGTCCAAGCCGAAGGAATAGGTCGTGTTCAGTTTCACCGACGGAAACCGGTGGCCGACCTCAATGTGCTCGTCCATCATGCCCTGCCGGGCCGCCTTGGTGAGAAGGAACCACTCGCGGGTTTTCAGGAACGGGTACACGAAAATATACTTGGCTTTGCCGGGCACGATCGTCAAGCGTTTGCTCTCCTGGTTCTCGTGCGTGTGATGATCGACGTAGATCGAGCGTTTGGTCATGGAGAGATACGAGTAAGGCGTTGAAAGATACTTGCCCAAGCCGGAGGCGAGAATCTTGGTGGTCATTTCCTGGAACAGTTCCAGTTCATAGCTGATGCGCCACAACATGAACTCACAGTCGCCGCGGATGCCGACCGTCGTATACGCGATGACGAGTACTTTGCCGCTGTAATCTTCGATCGCGCGGATAAATTCTTGTTTGCCCTTGGTCCGTTCGTCCTCGGGAAGCCGGCGCCAAGCCGGGTCTAGTTTGTAAAACGCGAAATTCACATACTGGCGCTTGGCCGTCTGTTCTGGGCTGGACATGCTCACCCTCCGAAAAACGTGTTGATAACGTGTTGATGATGACACAAGAAAGGATTGATTTCTTTAGCACTTCAACTTTCGCTTTGTCAACAGAGCCGGGGCCGGCACGTTGACAGTCTAGAGGCGATCTGATACTTGCAGCAGTGCGGCATGGAGGACGCCTCGCGTGAACGGTGTGTTGCCATGGCTGATGCCCTCCGTCATGACAGGCGGCCTGCTCTGGGCCGGGCAGGCGACCGCGATTGAATTGACGCCGAGCGCTGAAGCAGTGGACCAGGCTCTCAGGCGGGGACAGCTGGCGGCCGAACAACGGATCCCTCCCGATCAACTGCATACATCCTTCGGCTCGCAGGAAGATCTGAAGCCCCGCGGATTCTTGATGACGAAGGTCGGAAGCCTCGTGGTCCTCGCCAACCATATGGCACTCCGGGCTCTCACACCGAGCGCGCAGGACATTGCACAGGTGTTGGACAACAAGAGCCTCCTCGTCAATGTCGTCATCTTCGGAGATCGGCCCAACTTTGCCGTGAACAGTTATGTTGTCCTGGAGCAGAACGGGCGCACGATCAAGCCCGAGAACGTGCGGTTCGACGCGAGGGCGGAACGGAGCGCCGTCTGGCCGCAACGGCCGGCCTTTCGCGCGAAGATCGTCGCCTTGTTTGCGTATGCCGATCTTGACCCACGCGCCAAGACGAAGTTGATGGTCTTTCCCTCCGGCGGTGGAGAAGTCAGCTTCGATCTGGATTTTTCCGAAATCGAATAGACGGCAATCGACACCCCGATCTTCTCCTCTCGATCATGAGCGCGCCATCGTGAATCCCCGCATGCCGCTGACAGCGGAAACCATCGCCATAGGCTCCGAACTGCTGCTCGGCAATCGGCGCGATACGAACTCTCTATTCCTGGCCGATCAGCTGGCGCGCGCCGGCATTCCTCTCCGCTTCAAGACGATCGTCGGCGATGAGAAAGATGATATCGTGCAGGCGGTGCGAATCGCCGCCGGCCGGGTCAACATTGTCATTCTGACGGGAGGACTCGGTCCCACCGATGACGATTGCACCAGGCCGGCGATTGCGCGTGTGACCGGCTGCCCGCTTCGGAAGCGGGCCGAGGCGAGCAAAATATTGATGGCCCGGCTCGCAAGCTGGGGGAGAACAGCGACGCGCGCTCATAGAAAGCAGGCCATGATTCCTGCGGGAGCCGATGTCCTGGACAATCCGATCGGGTCGGCGCCCGGCTTCGCGGTTCGCTGGAAGAGCCGGCTGATCTTTGCCTTGCCCGGCGTCCCGGCCGAGGCGGAGCGTATGTTCGAAACGCAAGTCTTGCCGCGCCTGACTCAGATCATTCCCCGGACAGGCCGGCGATCCGATCCGATCCCGATTCGTAAGCTGGTGGTCCACACATTCGGCTTGCCGGAATCCGACATTAATCACCGGTTGGCGGCGCTCATCCCAAAAGGGAGTCCGATCAGGCTTGGCTTGTTGAGTTCACCCCTCGGGGTGCTGGTTTCACTAACCGGCCCCAGTGAGGCCGGCGGAGATCACGGCGGACTTCTCGAAGATCTGTTCCTGGAGGTCCGCGCCCGGCTGACCGATGTGGTCTTCGCCGAAGGGGACCAAACTATGGAGGAAGTAGTGGGACATCACCTCGTCCAACACCGCTTCACGCTGGCCATCGCCGAATCCTGTACCGGCGGGCTCATCGGCCATCGGCTCACACAGGTTCCTGGCTCATCGGCCTATCTGGATCGCGCGCTCGTCTGTTACAGCAATGAGGCCAAGAGTGACTTGCTCGGCGTTCCGCGGGCGGTAATCGCGCGGCATGGGGCGGTCAGCCGTGAAGTGGCTGCTGCAATGGCGGCTGGTGTGAGGGAGCGGAGTCATGTATCGGTGGGGCTCAGCGTGACCGGCATCGCCGGGCCCGGAGGGGCGACCGAGGCGAAACCGGTGGGGTTGGTGTATGTCGGCCTCGATGCCGGAGAGGCAGGCCGGGAGACCAAGGAGTTTCGCTTCCATGGCGACCGCTCCACGATTAAGACCCGCTCATCCCAAGGGGCGCTCGATCTTCTTCGCCGATGGCTGCTGAGCAAAGGACAGCCATGATCCGTGCGTTTCTCGCCGTTGAGTTATCCGAGGACCTTCGAGTCGCGATCGCGTCGTTTCAGGATGACTTGAAGCGGCGTCTTCAAAAGGAGGGGTCAAAGGAGGCGCGCATCTCATGGGTGCAGCCCGGGTCAATTCACTTGACGATCAAGTTTCTCGGAGACATCGAGGAGCAGCTCATGGCGCCGTTGCGCGATACCATCGCAGAGGCCGTCCGAAACTTGCCCCCTTTTGTGGTCCCGGTGGAACGGCTGGGTGCTTTTCCTCGGCTCCAGGCCCCTCGCGTGCTTTGGGTAGGGCCGTTAGAGGAATGGGAGCAGGGAGACGAGGCTCAACGATTGGCTGCGATTCAACAGTCGATCGAGCAGGCCTGCGAAAGCCTGGGCTTTCCTCGTGAAGTGAAACCGTTCACCCCGCATCTCACGTTGGCACGGATTAAAGAAGGGGAGCGGCATGCCGGCAATGTGCTGGCGAGAAGCGGCGTAATGGACCACCCGGTGAGATTGGGATCCTTTGCGGTGAATTCCGTCGTGTTGTTGAAAAGCGATCTGCGGCCGACCGGGTCGGTCTATACGAAGATGTGGGAAATAAACGTAGGAGCCGGCTGACGAGGGGCGCACGGTGCGCAAACATGGCGCTCCTTCTTCGTCGCGTCGCGCACCTCATTATTCTTCGCGCCGTGGGCACTCGCCTGGCGCCTTGGTGGTTTCGTCACGAGCCGTCACGAATAATGTGGGCTAGGCTTCTGCTTCTCGACTCCGGTATAATCGCCCGTTCACGCGTGGTTCGAAGCGCGGTTATTCGTGTCGGAACTGTGCGTCAACCGGTCGCCCCGTGGGCCGTTCTCTCTCCTGATTGATCACGCACGATCATTCACGCGTCAGGCTTCACGGGCCGGCACGAACCGCGAGAGTGCGGCTGGTTCATTTCATTATCCCGGTAGAGGAGTCTTCTTATGGCCGAAAAAGATGACAGGAAACGAGCGCTGGACCTGGCCCTGGCTCAGATTGAAAAACAATATGGCAAGGGCGCCGTCATGAAGCTTGGGACCGCTGAGGCGACGGCCGACGTGCCGGCGATTTCGACCGGTTCATTGGGGCTCGATGTGGCGTTGGGAGTCGGCGGCTTTCCCCGTGGTCGTGTCGTAGAAATTTTTGGCCCGGAATCATCCGGCAAAACCACGCTCACCCTGCATGCCATTGCCGAGGCCCAGAAAGCGGGAGGCGTGGCGGCATTCATTGATGCGGAACATGCGCTGGACCTGAGCTATGCCAAAAAGCTCGGCGTGCAGACGGATGATCTGTTGGTCTCCCAGCCGGATACCGGCGAACAGGCGTTGGAGATTGCCGAGACACTGGTCAGGAGCGGCGCGATTGATCTGATCGTGGTCGATTCCGTCGCGGCGCTCGTGCCCCGCGCGGAGATCGAAGGCGAAATGGGTGATGCGCATATGGGGTTACAGGCTCGGTTGATGTCCCAAGCGTTGAGGAAGTTGACCGCCGCCATTGCCAAATCCCAAACGACCGTTATTTTTATCAATCAAATCCGGATGAAATTGGGCGTCATGTTCGGCAATCCGGAAACGACCACGGGCGGGAACGCGTTGAAATTCTATTCGTCGGTCCGGCTTGATATCCGCCGCATCGAATCCATCAAGGAAGGGCAGGAAGTCACCGGCAACCGTGTGCGGGTCAAGGTGGTCAAGAACAAACTCGCTCCTCCCTTCAAGCAGGCGGAGTTCGACGTGATGTTCGCCGAAGGTATCTCCAAGATGGGTGAACTGGTCGATCTCGGCGTCGAAAAGCGGATCCTGGACAAGTCCGGCGCGTGGTATTCCTATAAGAGCGATCGGCTGGGACAGGGACGCGAGGCGGTGAGGGATTTCCTCAAGACGAATCCGGCCGTCGCCCGCGAAATCGAAAACCGCCTGCGCGAGCAGGCCGGCTTGCCGGGCCGCGCGGCCGACAAGCGCCCCGAAGCGAAAGACGAAAAGCGTGCCGAAACTAAAGAGGAGAAACGAGCAGAAGGCCGCCACGAGGAAAAGCGGCTTCATGGCGCTCGGGCCTGACGAGGTCTTTCTCGACCGCGCCGTCAGGTATCTGGCACGGTCGGATAAATCCAAAGCCGAGATTGCTCGTTATCTCACTCGGCAGGGGGCATCCCGCGCCGTCGCAAGCAGAACCATTCGGCAATTGGAGCGTCTCGGGTACTTGAATGAAGCGGCCCATGCCCTGCGCTGGGCCGAACGGCGATTGGCCCAACGGCCGTCGGGGCGGTTGCGAATAAGACAAGAATTGTTGAACCGGGGGTTTTCCGATCGACTGGCGGAGGAGACGATTCAAGAGCTCTATGCGACGGTTGATGAGTCCGAACTGGCCACGCAAGCGCTCGCATTGCGCGGCGGCCGGCCGTCCGTTTCCCAGATGGGTCGATTTCTCCAAGCGCGAGGATTCTCTTCCGAGACAATCGTACGGGTCCTTCACATAGAGGCAGAGGAATGATCACGTCATGACACAGAGCGCGCACGAGTTGAGGCGGGCGTTCGTTCAGTACTTTGAAAAGCAGGGGCACAAGGCCGTGCCCAGCGCGCCGCTGATTCCGCAGGCGGATCCGACGCTGTTGTTCACGAACGCCGGCATGAACCAATTCAAACGAGTCTTCTTGGGCGAGGAGACACGCCCGTACAGTCGCGCGGTGACGGTGCAGAAGTGTCTGCGGGCCGGGGGCAAGCATAACGACCTGGAGAACGTCGGGTATACCAGCCGGCACCATACCTTTTTTGAGATGCTCGGTAACTTTTCGTTCGGCGATTACTTCAAAGAAGAGGCCATTCGATTCGGCTGGGAATTTCTCACCTCGACGGTCAGATTGGCGAAAGAGCGGATGTGGGTGACGGTCTTTCGCGAAGATGATCAGGCCTATGAACTGTGGGAAAAAATCGGTGTGCCGGCCTCGCGCATCATGCGGTGCGGCGAAAAGGATAATTTTTGGCAGATGGCGGATACGGGACCTTGCGGTCCTTGCTCGGAGATTCATTTCGACCAAGGACCTTCCGTGCCGGGCGATGCGACGCCGAACGGGGAAGGCGATCGGGTCATCGAGATCTGGAATCTGGTCTTCATGCAGTACAATCGCGACAGCTCCGGGGTGTT
Organism: Nitrospira sp. Nam80; assembly: GCF_965152575.1. Classification (NCBI taxonomy): domain Bacteria; kingdom Pseudomonadati; phylum Nitrospirota; class Nitrospiria; order Nitrospirales; family Nitrospiraceae; genus Nitrospira; species Nitrospira sp. Nam80. Next base: position 2,594,048 of record NZ_OZ224216.1, on the reverse strand, counting down.
ACATCCGTTGCCGAAGCCGAGCATCGACACTGGTATGGGGTTGGAGCGGTTGGCGGCGGTGGCCCAGGGAAAGTTCAGTAACTACGAGACGGATCTCTTTATGCCGCTGTTGGCCGCGATCGGACAGCGGGCGGGTCTCCGATACGGCGACAAAGAATCCGCCGACCGCTCGATGCGAGTCGTGACGGATCATCTCCGCGCCGTCACGTTTCTTATGGCCGACGGAGTGTTGCCGTCGAACGAGGGGCGCGGATACGTCCTGAGGCGCATCCTTCGCCGAGCCGCGAGGCACGGGCGGCTGCTAGGAATCGTTGATCCGTTCCTCTACGAATTGACCGGCACGGTGGTGGATGAGATGGTGTCCGCGTATCCGGATCTCCGATCAGCTGCAGAGACGGTGATGGAAGCCACGAGAGGCGAAGAAGAACGGTTCATCGCGACGCTGGATCAAGGTCTACCGATCCTCAATGAGATGATTGAGAAGGCCCGCGGTACCGGCGGCAACATACTGCCGGGCGGCGATGTCTTCAAACTCTATGACACCTATGGTTTTCCTCTCGATCTGATGGCCGAGGCCTGTCGCGAACAAGGCATCCGATTGGATGAGGACGGATTCAACGCGGCAATCGAAGAACAGCGCAACCGCGCGCGCAAAACCAGCGGCTTCGAGGCGGAGACGGCCCGCCCTGCCGTCAGCGAGCTTGCGGCCCGCGTTGGCCAGACACAATTTGTCGGCTATGAGCGGCTCGAAGCCGAGAGTGTCGTGCAAGCCATCCTGAAAGGAGACCGCCTGGTTAAAGAGGCGCATGAAGGCGACGAAGTAGAGATGGTTTTGAGCGTCACTCCCTTCTACGCGGAGGGCGGCGGGCAGGTTGGGGACCAAGGGGTGCTTGTCGGATCCGATGGTCGCATGGAAATTCGTGAAACAACCAGGCCGGTGCCGACGTTAATCCTGCACAAGGGACAGATTCGCACCGGATCGATTCGAGAGGGCGAACGTCTGCTCCTGACGGTGAACCGGCAGACGAGACAGGCGGCCGCGCGCAACCATACGGCGACCCATTTGGTGCACGCAGCCCTACGTAATCTGTTGGGCCCGCATGTGAAACAGTACGGGTCCCTCGTGGCTCCGAATCGCCTGCGCTTCGACTTCGCTCATTTCCGGCCTCTGTCGTCCAGGGATATCGATGAAATCGAGTCGGTGGTCAATGAGCAGGTTCGCCGTGACGATCCGGTGAAGACCGATGTGATGGGCGTGCAAGATGCCGTGGCTGCCGGAGCGCTTGCCTTCTTCGGCGATAAATATGGAGACGAGGTCCGGGTCGTGAGCATCGATTCCTTCAGCAAGGAACTATGCGGCGGCACGCATTGCCGGCATACGGGCGAGATCGGCCTGTTCCGCGTCGTCTCGGAGACCGGAGTGGCGGCCGGGGTCAGGCGAATCGAATGTCTCACGGGAAGCGGCGCACTGGAGTCGATGAAACGGCTTGAAGCGGATGTGCGGGAATTGTCGGACCTGCTCAAAGTAGGTCCTTCCGAGCTCGTTGCCCGAACGAAAAAACTCACAAATCAACTGAAGGAAAGGGAACGCGAACTGGAGGAGCTCAAGCTGCGGATGGCCAGCAGGTCGTCGACGGAGGCGCAGGCGCGGACCGTTCGGGGAGTCCAAGTCCATGCGCAACGAGTGGAGGGTTTGGACATCAACGGCATGCGCGCGCTCGGCGATCAGCTTCGCGATAAATTGCGCAGCGGTGTCGTCGCGCTCGGCGCGGTCAATGATGGAAAAGTGTCGCTGCTGGTATTGGTGACGAAAGATCTCATCCCGCGTCTCAAGGCTGGAGACCTGATCAAATCGATGGCGGCGGAAGTCGGCGGGACGGGCGGGGGACGTCCGGAGATGGCGCAGGCAGGCGGCAAGAATCCCGACGGACTCGGAACCGCGTTGGAAAAGGTTTTTGGACTGGTTGAAGCGGCGCTGGAGCGGTAAACTCATGCAAGGCACACGTATTTTGGCCCTGGACCACGGGACGAAGCGGATTGGCGTCGCGCTCAGCGATGAGCTCGGATGGACCGGGCAGCCGTTGGAGACCTACGAGCGGCGCACGCTGGACGCCGATCTCAAGCATATTGATCGTCTGGTGCGCGAGCATAATGTCGCGGAGGTGGTTATCGGTCTGCCTCTGCGCCTCAACGGGGAGATCGGCCCCGCGGCTCAATTGGTGCAGCAATTCGTGAAGCGCCTGGAAGAAGTTTTGACCGTTCCGGTGGTGGCCTGGGACGAACGGATGACCACCAAGTCGGCGGAAGAAGTGCTGATCGCCGCCGATGTCAGTCGAAAAAAAAGAAAAGGCACCGTCGATCGTATCGCGGCGGCGATCCTTCTTCAGAGTTATCTTGAGAGCCGCTCCAAACCGGCGGAGACGCCGGATTTCTCCGGCGAAGGATCGGCACAGGGCGGCACCGATCAGGGGGAGAATGCTGTCGAGGATGCGGATGAAGAATCGACCTCTTCTATGGATCCTGATTGTTCTGTGCCTTGCCGGCGTGGCGGGGTACCAGGCTCTTCGATGGGCTCAACGTCCGGTTGTTAGTCCGGACCGACAGCCTCCTGCTCAGATCGTTGTCATCCCCGAGGGCAGTTCCTACCAACAGGTCGCCAGTCTGCTGAAGCGCGAGCATCTGATCAAGAGCCGGGCCGCTTTTATCTTGCTGGGTAAGTCAAAGGCGGCCGACCGCAAAATTCACCCCGGAGAATATGAGTTGAATGCCGCCATGTCGGCCGACCAGATTCTGAGCAAGCTGCTCGCCGGACGGGTGATCTTGCACCCGGTCACAATTCCGGAAGGCTTTACGATGGCTCAGATCGGACAATTGCTGGGGCAACTGGAGTTGACGGACATGGCGGAGTTCCTGCGCCTCGTACGGGACGCTGAGTTTATCCGATCGCTTGACATCGAGGCCGCGTCTCTCGAAGGGTACCTTTTCCCGGACACCTATTACTTCGCGCGGGCGACGAAGGCCAAGGAAGTGATTCGAACGCTGGTGGATGGGGTGAAACGCGTGTGGACGGATGATTTTCAACAGCAGGCCAAGCGATTGAGTCTCACGTTGCATGAAGTATTGACTCTGGCTTCGGTGGTGGAAAAGGAGACCGGGGTGCAGGAGGAACGGGAGTTGATCGCCGCCGTCTTCCACAACCGACTGCGGCGCAGAATCCCATTGCAGAGCGATCCCACGGTGATTTATGGATTGGCGGCCTTTGACGGGAATCTACGCAAGCGCGACCTGTCGAGTCCCAGTCCCTATAATACGTACCGCGTCCAAGGGCTGCCGCCAGGGCCCATTGCCAATCCCGGCGCCCATTCGATCCGGGCGGCGCTGTTTCCGTCACAGACTCCTTATCTGTACTTCGTGTCTCGCAATGACGGCACCCATTATTTTTCCTCTTCGTTAGAGGAGCACAACCGCGCGGTAGAGAGATTTCAAAAGCAACCGTTTCGCAAACAGTCCCGCGCCAGCATCAGACCGCATCGGAGCCTAGCGGCCTGTCGCGGTGAGAGTCTTGATAGAACTTCATGGAGTGCATCATGATTCCGAATCTTTTACTTGAGGGCTTGCCGGGCGTTATCGATCATACGATTCTCAGGCCGGATGCGACAAAGGCTGATGTCCTAAGGCTCTGCGAAGAGGCGAAACAGCATGGATTTGTCGTGATCTTCGTTCCGCCCTGTTATGTCGCGGAGGCGGTGGCGGCTGTCGCCGGAACCTCCATCAAAGTCGGAATCCCCATTGGATTTCCACTCGGGGGACAGACGACGGCCAACAAAGTTGCGGAAGCCGAGGAAGCGGCGGCGCATGGCGCCGGAGAATTGGACATGGTGCTGAATGTCAGCCGTCTGAAGTCGGGGGATACGGATTTGGTGCGCAAGGATATGGCCGAAGTGGTCCGGGCCACGCCTCGAGTCGGGCATAAAGTGATACTTGAGACCTGTTTCCTTTCGCGCGACGAAAAAATCACGGCATGCCGGCTTGCCGTGGAGGCGGGCATGGATTATGTCAAGACGTCCACCGGTTTCGGGCCCGGCGGCGCGACAGTCGAGGATGTCCGGTTGATGAAGGAGGCGGTGGCCGGTCGTGCGAAAGTAAAGGCGTCAGGCGGCATCCGTGACTTGAAGACTCTTGCAGCTATGCTGGAAGCTGGCGCCGATCGAATCGGCACGAGCACAAGTGTGAAGATTCTTGAAGAATGGCGTGCCGGATTGTCGCGAAATGGATGAGGGGTGGCCGCACTCAGGATATTTCGCATCGATGTGCCGGTGAAGCTGCCGGAATATTGTTCACGACATGATTCTGCTATATAGTGCCCCCGCATGATTAATCGGATTTTTCTTCTCGTACTGGATGGGGTGGGAATCGGGTCTTTACCCGACGCTGCGCAGTACGGGGATGCCGACTGCAATACGCTGGCGCATCTGTGTGAGGCGGCGGGGGGCGTGCGCCTCCCGAATCTGGAGAGTCTCGGTCTCGGCCATCTAGGTGCATTTATCGGGGTTCGCCCGATTGCGCAACCCGAAGGGTGCTTCGGTCGAATGGGATTCGTCTCGAAAGGAAAAGATTCCGTTGCAGGGCATTGGGAGATTGCCTGTTGTCCTTTGGATGAAGAAAGCGGAGTCCGAGGCGGATTTACACCGGCGCTGGTGGAAATGATTGCGGCCGCGATCGGCCGGAAGACCATCGGTAATGGGGCGGGATCAGGACTCGGCTCTCTGAGCGAATTGATCGCCGAGCATAAGCGGTCCGGTGCGCCCCTGGCCTGGATCGACGATGTCGGCGCTATTCATTTGGCGGCCCATGAAGCGGTTGTGCCGGCCGAGGAATTGTACCGGATGGGTCGAGACGTTCGCCGTGTCGTGAAAAGCCGATTTCCTGTCGTGAGAATTGTCACTCATCCGTTTAATCACCATACCGGAAGCTTGTCATCCGAAGATCGCCGCCGGCACTTTGTGAGCGAACCACCCGGGGCGACGCTGTTGGATCAGTTGAGCCGCGCCAGCCAATTGATCATTGGAATCGGAAAGGTGGGTGACTTGTTCAGCGGGCGCGGCGTGACGCGCTCGGCATTGGTGTCGGGGTATCGCGAAGCCTTGGATGAGTTGCTCGGTCTCTTCAGCCGAGTCCCGCGCGGCTTGCTGTTCGCGACGATCGAGGTGCTCTCGCCAAGTTTGGAGGACTCGGTTCACGCGCTGGAAGAAGTCGATCGGCGGCTGGCCGACTTTCAAAAACAATTGAAGCCGGGTGATGCGTTAATCATCACCGCGGATCATGGGTGTGATCTAAGCCGGCCGACGCCGGGACATTCGCGTGAATATGTGCCGTTGCTCGTTACAGGACCAAAACTCGCCAGAGGCGTGAACCTTGGGTCAAGGCCTACCGCCTCTGATCTGGGACAAACGATCGGTGAGGCGCTCGGTGCGGCCAAAATCCCGGTCGGTGACAGTTTTCTTGATTCGCTGCGTGCGGGATAAGCCGGATGTCTTTCGATGCACGACTTCACGAATTAGACCTCGAGTTACCAGCGCCGCCCAAACCGGTCGCCAGTTACATCCCGGCGGTCCGGTCGGGGAACTTGCTGTTTTTGAGCGGCGTGCTTCCGTTTCGAGAGGGACAATTGACGCTCACGGGTAAGGTCGGGCGGGAGCTGACCCCGGATCAAGGTCGCGACGCTGCTCGAACTGCGGTCATGAATGCGTTGGCCATTGCGCGACAAGAATTGGGAACGTTGGATCGCATCAAGAAAGTGGTGCGCATGGTAGGGCATGTGGCTTCGGCCGAAGGGTTTATCCAACAGCCTGCCGTGATCAATGGGGCGTCCGATTTGCTCGTTCAGGTATTCGGCGAGGCAGGGCGCCATGCCCGCGTAGCCGTGGGGGCTGCAGAACTGCCGTTGAATTCTCCCGTCGAGCTCGAATTGATCATCGAAATCTCGTAGCCGGTCACCGGCCCCGCGCGGCGCACAGAGCCGCCGTCCATCGAGGGCTCGAATGCCGCACCAATCCCACGTTTCTGACTGGCGACGCGATGCCGTCTTCTTGACATGAAAAAAATGCGCTTGCTATAGTCGGTTGTCCCTTCGCCTGACGCTGTGCCCCCCGTTTCGGCCTTCATGCCTCAGTCGCGTGGGGTTTTGTGCCACGTGTGGGGCAACTACCGCGATGTCTACATGGTCATGGCTCGACGGGCCCGGTGTTTCGGGTCACGAAGTCATCTCCTGCAGTTGAAGGAGCATTCTTCTATGCAAGCCGTCCGATCCCTTATTGCGAGCGCGCTTTTGCTCATCATCACGAGTGTTACCTCCCATGCGGCCTCCCAACAGGCGCAAGTCGTCCCTGATGCGGCGCTTCCCGGTGCGACGGTGTCGATTACAGGGAAAGGCTTCGGCCCGTTCAAATCCACCCGCTCGAATCAAGTAAGATTCCGCGGGGTGAGCGCCCTGGTCCAACGGTGGGAACCGGATTTGATCGAAGTCAAAGTGCCGTCATCCGTCGAAAACGGTCCTGTTGAGGTGATCGTTGGAAAGAAGAAGATGGCGGCCGGGACCTTTTCCGTCCTGCAGCCCACCATCCTGTCGGTCTCTCCCGCCGATGTCGTGCCGGGCTCCGAATTGCAGATCATCGGGCGACATTTCGGCAATACCGCCGGTCCGAGGGATCCCAACAGCCTGTTTGGCGTGAATGATGTGACGGTGGGAGGCATTTCTGTGCGACCCAAAAAATGGCGGGATGACAAGATCGACATCGTGGTGCCCGCCAATGTGACATCGGGCGACATCCAGGTCCGCCTGGCGTCAACGGACCCGCAGCCGGATGGGTCCTGCTGCGCGCCCGTCCGATACACGACCAGCAATAGTCTCCCGATTACGGTGCTGCCGTCCATTCGCATGGATCCGATGAATGGTCCGGTCGGGACCAAGGTCGTGTTGTTCGGCCAAAATTTTGGGGCCGCCAAATCGTCCGGGGATTCTGTTCTCCTTGGAGGCCGGCCGACGGCGATCGCCCAGTGGACCGATGGAATGATTGTCTTTCACGTACCGCTGGGATCGGAAACGGGTTCGGTTGTGCTCAAGCACGACGGACAGGAGCGGGCACTCGGGACGTTCACGGTCGAGGTGCCCCACGCGACGGCGGTAAGTCCAACCAGCGCCCCGATCGGATCTCTACTGCGGATTTCCGGTGAACACTTTGGATTCTACTCGGAAAGCGGCTCGACGCCGTTCAACTATATTGATTTTGCCGAAACCGGCAACCGTGTGCTTATCGGCGGCGTGCCGGCCGTAATTTATCGATGGCATGATGATCGGATCGACGTGTGGGTTCCGTTCAGCGCGAAAAGCGGTCCTGTTGTCGTCCAGCGGGCGGCAGGGAAGCCTAAAGCGGACGGCAGCTGCTGCGAAGAACAGGGCACGGTTTCCACTGAAGCCGGGACATTCACCTTGATTACCCCGAAGATCGATTCCTATGAGCCTACCTCGGCCGGATTGGACGACATCGTCACCATCAAGGGGTCCGGGTTCGGTTCATTCCTCAAGACCCGCGAAGAGGCACAACTCGGTTTGCGGGAAGATATTTTCAAGCGAGGAGATCTGGAGCTCCATGAAAACGTGTCCCGGACCGAAGTGTTGTTCAACAACATCGCCGCCATCATTACGTCCTGGACCGATACGGAAATCAAGGTGCGTGTGCCCCACCGCCATGTGTTCGGCGTCGGCAAAAAACATGAGTTTACTTCGGATGCGACGGTCGGTCCGCTCGTCGTGCGGCGCGGCTCCTGGGACATCCGTCCCGACGGGTCTTGCTGTACAAAGAAGAAATGGCTGACGCTCGAAGCCGGCACGTTCACGATCGAAGCCAAGGGGCTTCCCGATCAAGGGTTCTTTACCGATACCCGCCCCGAAGCCTCCACGACTCCGTAATGGCAAATGCAATGAGTCAGCGGCTCTCGCTCGTGGTCTGTCTCATGGTGCTCTTCGTCTGCGCTCCGCGCTCGGTCACGTCGGGCGCTGAGTCAACAGCCACAATCGTCCAGCAGAAGAGCGGCACTCAGGCCATGTTGATGGGCCTATATTTCCGGAATCCCATGCTGGGGTGGGCAGCCGGGGCGAACGGGACGATTCTCAAAACAGCGGACGGCGGCAAAAGGTGGAAGCGGGTCAGCAGTGGGACCGGGTCCCTATTGACCGCTGTGCTGTTCATTGATGACAAGCGGGGATGGGCGATTGGCGCGAACGGAACCGTACGGCGATCGATTGACGGCGGGGAAAGCTGGACTCCCGTTCCCGTTGCGGTTCAAACGCCGCTATATGGCATCGTATTCGTGTCCCCGACTCAAGGCTGGATTGTTGGGGGGGCCGGCACGATCCTTCACACGTCGGACGGAGGAGCGACCTGGGCCGATCAGACCAGCGGTACCAGCGCGGCCCTGCATGCCGTGCACTTCGTGAATGAACGGCGCGGAACCGCGGTTGGGGCATTAGGGACGATATTGTCTACCGAAGACGGGGGCGCCACCTGGTCGGCACAAGGCACGGACAGTTCGGCCACATTTTTTGACGTGTTCTTCACCGATGAAGCCAACGGTTGGACCGTCGGAAATGCAGGTGCACTCTTTCAAACGACCGACGCCGGCGCTCATTGGACCGATCGTACGCTGCCTTGCGGACGGACCTGCAATAAGCTGACGGACTTGATCCGTATCCGGTTCACTGATTCCCAAACCGGATGGATTGTCGGCGAACGCGGCTTTATTCTGAGCACGAACGACGCCGGATTCAATTGGATAGAACAGCCTAATTCAGTGAAAGTGTCCTTCCTTGGGCTCAGTTTTCCCAACTCTTCGCATGGATGGGCGGCAGGGGAAAACGGAGCGATCATTCAGATCGAGCCGCCCCGGTAACGTTCCACGGAGGGCAGGTCATCCCAGCGCGCCCGAGCGATGTTGAATGATCGCGAGCGCGGCCAGCGACGCAGTCTCCGATCGTAAGATCGTGCCACCGAGCGTGATTGGTTGAAAATTCTGTTCCTCAGCCATCATCACCTCTTCTGTCTGCCAGCCTCCCTCGGGACCGACTGCGACGGCGATGGAGGCAGCGGGCTCCATTGGACATTGGATATCCCCAAGCCTTTTTGCGCCGGCCCGTTCAACGAGAATCAACCGGAGCGTTGCTCTTGACTGCGTGACAAACTCATGGAGCTTCACCGGCGCCTGCACGGTCGGTAGCTGCCATTGCTCGGACTGTTGGGCCGCTTCACAGACGATACGCTGCCAGCGTGCCGTCTGGTTGGCGACACGAGCCTGCTGCGGGCGGACGACGCTGCGATGAGTGATGAGCGGGATGATCGTATCGACGCCCAACTCCGTCGCCTTCTGCACGATCCAGTCCATATGGTCGCCTTTCAGGAGCGCCTGTCCCAACGTGAGCCTTGGAGGGAGGCGTTCCGGTCCGTCGATACTGCGGAGAATTCTCGCCGTAAGCCGGTCGCGGGTCATCCCGGTGACGATCGCATGATGCCGCCGGCGGCGCTCGTCGGTCAGGTGAAGAGGTTCATTAAGTTGAAGGCGAAGGCTGGCACGGAGATGATGCAGTAAGTCGCCGGTGATGGTGATCGCATCGTCATGAACATCCCGCGACTGAATGAAATAGGCCGGCATAGGGAAAGAGGTGCGGGCAGGGGAGTTTTTTTGGATCGGTCTATTCGAAAAACGTCTTCATTTTATCAAAGAATCCGTCGCCGTCGGTCTCGGGAGTCATCCCGCTCTCCTTGGCAAAATCCTGGAGCAGCTCCTTCTGCCTCGGGGACAGCTTCGTCGGGATCTCAATCTTCACGTTGAAAATCTGATCGCCGGTCTGATTGCCCTTAAGGCTGGGGAATCCCAAACCTTTCAATCTCAGAATTTTATCCGGCTGTGTGCCGGCGGGAATCTTCATGACAGTCTTGCCCTTGAGCGTCGGGACTTCGATCTTCCCGCCGAGCGTCGCCGTGACAAAATTCACCGGTAGATCGCAGGCGATATCCAGGTTCTGCCGGCGAAAGATTGGATGGGGTTTGATGGTGATGGCGACATAGAGATCACCCGGAGGGCCGCCTTGGACTCCGTGCTCGCCCTCATTCGAAAGTCGCAGTCGCATGCCCGATTCGATACCCGGCGGGATCTGGACCGAGAGCGTGCGTTCCTGATGGACCCGCTGACGACCTTGGCAGCTGGCGCAGGGTTCCGTAATGATCTGTCCGCTGCCTTCGCATTGGCCGCAGGGCCGGCTGACGCTGAAAAAGCCCTGCTGAAAACGGAGCTGTCCCGCTCCTTTGCAACTCGGGCACATCTTGATGGCGGTTGCCGATCGCGCGCCGGTTCCTTTGCATTCCGCGCAGGTCTCCCAGCGCGGGATTTTGAGTTTCGCTTCCTTCCCGTACACCGCTTCTTCGAAGGTCAAATCGAGATTGTATTGCAGATCGTTGCCGCGCTCGGCGCGGCTGCGCCCGCGCGGCGTGCCGAAAAAATCTTCGAAAATATCATTGAAGATATCGCCGAACCCGCCGCCGCTGAATCCTTCAAAACCGGGCGAGCCCCCCTGAGCGCCGGCATGCCCGAACATGTCGTAGCGCTTGCGCTTGTCCTGATCGCTCAGGACTTCGTACGCTTCATTGATCTCTTTGAATTTTTCTTCCGACGTCTTCTTCTGTTCGGGGGAAGAATGGAGATCCGGGTGGTATTGCCGGGCGAGTTTTCGGAACGCTTTTTTCAGTTCGTCATCCGACGCGCTGCGTTCGACTCCCAGAGTTTCGTAATAATCGCGTTTGCCCACAGTGCTCATTATCCGGCGAGAGCTGGGAGACCGAGTCTCATTCATCATGAGACCCGGCCTCGTTGTCGTTGTATTCTAGCTTACTTCTTGTCTTTGTCTACTTCTTCGAATTCCGCGTCGACCACCTTCTCGTCCGTCTTACCCTGTTGGCTTTGCCCGCTGTCTCCGGACGGACCGGCACCGGCTGCCGAAGAGGCTTTCTTGTACATCTCTTCGGCCAATTTATGGGAAGACGTGGTCAGCGTCTGGGTCGCCCGTTCGATGGCGTCGGGATCGTCTCCCTCCATCGCTTTCCGGAGTTCAGCGATCGCCTCCTGAATCTTGGTCTTATCATCCTCCCCGATCTTGTCGCCGTGATCGGTCAGATTTTTCTCGGTACTGTAGATTAAGGAGTCCGCTTGGTTGCGCGCTTCGGCGACTTTCCGCCGGCGCTTGTCTTCCTCCGTATGGGATTGCGCATCCCGCACCAACTTATCGACTTCCTCTTTGCTGAGCCCGCTGGAGGCCGTGATCTTGATCGATTGTTCCTTCTGCGTCGCCAGATCCTTCGCCGACACATGCACGATGCCGTTGGCATCGATGTCAAACGTCACTTCGACCTGAGGCATGCCGCGTGGCGCCGGTGGAATGCCGACAAGATCGAACTGACCGAGGAGCTTGTTGTCGTTGGCCATTTCCCGCTCGCCTTGGAAGACCCTGATGGTCACAGCCGTCTGGTTGTCGGCCGCCGTCGAGAAGATCTGGCTCTTCTTGGTCGGGATCGTGGTGTTACGCTCGATGAGCTTGGTAAAGACTCCACCGAGCGTTTCGATTCCGAGTGACAACGGCGTCACGTCGAGAAGGAGCACATCCTTCACTTCTCCCTTCAAGACGCCGCCCTGAATGGCCGCGCCGACGGCGACCACTTCATCTGGATTAACCCCGCGATGGGGCTCCTTGCCGAAGAAGTCCTTCACCACCTGAATGACTTTAGGCATTCTGGTCATGCCGCCGACCAGCACATCCTCATTGATATCCTTGGCCGTGACTCCGGCATCGCTCAACGCTTTCTTGCACGGATCGATCGTCCGCTGCACGAGATCGCCCACCAGCTGCTCGAGCTTGGCGCGGGTCAGTTTGGTAACGAGGTGCTTCGGCCCGCTCGCGTCCGCGGTGATAAAGGGCAAGTTGATCTCGGTTTCCTGCGAGGAGGATAATTCGATTTTGGCCCGCTCGGCTGCTTCCTTGAGACGCTGCAACGCCATGCGATCCTTGCGGAGATCAATTCCCTGGTCCTTCTTGAACTCATCGACGAGCCAGTCCATGACCCGGAGGTCGAAATCGTCGCCGCCCAGGTAGGTATCGCCGTTGGTCGATTTGACCTCAAAGACTCCGTCGCCGATTTCGAGCACGGAGACGTCGAAGGTGCCTCCGCCCAAGTCGTACACCGCGATCCGCTCATCCTTCTTTTTGTCCAAGCCGTATGCGAGCGAGGCGGCGGTCGGTTCGTTGATGATGCGGAGCACGTTGAGCCCTGCGATCTGGCCGGCGTCTTTGGTCGCCTGCCGCTGGCTGTCGTCGAAATAGGCCGGCACGGTCACCACCGCTTCCGTGACCTTTTCCCCAAGATAATCTTCGGCCGTCTGCCGCATTTTTTGGAGAATCATGGCCGATATTTCAGGCGGGCTGTAGCGTTTGCCGCGTAGTTCGACGTGCGCGTCCCCGTTGTCCGCTTCCACGATCTTGTAGGGAAGCCGTTTGATGGCATCCTGTACTTCCCGGCTGCGGAACTTGCGTCCCATGAGGCGCTTGACCGAGAAAATAGTATTTTCGGGATTGGTGATGGCCTGCCGCTTGGCGATCTGACCCACGAGGCGCTCGCCCTTGTCGGTAATCGCCACCACCGAGGGGGTGGTCCGGCTGCCTTCCGCATTGGCGATGACGACCGGGTCGCCGCCGCTCATGATGGCAACGCAGGAATTCGTCGTGCCGAGATCGATTCCAATAACTTTACCCATGGCTTGTCTCCTTCATCAAGAATCTCAATGAGTCCATGACATGTCTTTCTCGTCGGCCTACGCGTCCGCGGACGGCCCTTTGGATACGCTGACCATCGCGGCGCGCAAAATACGGTCATGCAGCAGGTAGCCTTTTTGGAATTCCTCGACCACGCTGTGTTCCGGCACCGTCTCGGATTCCACCTGGGTCACCGCCTGTTGAGTCGCCGGTTCAAAAGGCCGGCCGACGCTGTCCACAGGGGTCACACCGAATTTCGCGAGCACGCCGACGAACTGCTTGAGAGTCAGTTCGACACCTTGGACCAAGGCGTCGCCGCCGCCGTTGTCCCTGGCCGCTTTGATGGCGCGCTCGAGATTATCGATGACCGGAAGTAATTCTTTAAGAATCTGCTCATTGCCGAATTTGATCTGGTCGCGCTGATCGCGCTGGGCCAGTCGCTTGTAATTGTCAAACTCCGCCGCCAGCCGCAGATACTTATCATGCGCGTTCTTACACTCAGCTTCCTTGCTTTCCAGCGATCGCTTCAGAGCGTCAAGGGGCATGTTCTGGTCGTCGGCCAGCTCATCGGCCTGTACAGAATCCGGCGGTAAATCGTCGATTGTATTGCGGTTATGTTCTTGATCGGTCATGAGAATTCCTATTCATCAGGCGAGATAGCCACCTGGGATGTAAAGTCAACCGGAGCAATAGAAAATCTTCCCAAAAAAGCGCGAGGTCACTTCGGAGAAAAGCGGATCTGTATTACTCGGCCCCGGTGGCCCTGCGATACAAGAGTTCGAGCCCTTCCAAGGTCAAAAGCGGCCTTACCTCATGAATGGACTCCGTTTCTCGCGCGATGATCGTCGATAGCCCGCCTGTCGCAATCACGCGACAGGAAAAACCCAGTTCCTGTTCCATGCGCCGGAGCACGCCTTCAACCAATCCCACGTATCCGAACAGCAGGCCGCTTTGAATGCCGGATACGGTATCGTTGCCCACAACCGACTTGGGACGAACGATTTCGACTTTCGGCAACTTGGCGGTTCGGGTAAAGAGGGCGTCGGCGGATATGCCGAGACCCGGCGCAATGGCCCCGCCAAGATATTCGCCGGCTCTGGTGACGACGCAAAAGGTCGTCGCGGTGCCGAAATCGACGATGATCAGATTGGCATGGTACCGATGATGGGCGGCTGCGGCATTGACAATGCGGTCGCTGCCGATCTCTCTCGGATTCGTATAGTGCAGGCTCAGTCCGCTGTCGATCTCCGGAGTCACCAAGATGGGAGAGTGCAGGAAATAGGTCTGGACCATGTCCTCAAACGTCGAGGTCAGGACCGGCACGACGCTCGATAAGATTGCGCCGGTGACCTGCGTGGCAGTGTAGCCGCCGCGTTCCATCAGACTCAAAAAGAGCGTGCCGTATTCATCCTCAGTTCTCCGCTGGTCCGTGGCGAGTCGCCAATGGCTCAGCAGGGTCTGCCCCTCAAAGATACCCCAGACAATATTGCTGTTTCCGACGTCGATCACCAGAAGCATGGTTCGTCAGTCTACTCCATCGGAATCACACCGGTCACTGTTTTCGAATGTGAGCGATATCGGCGCTGTGTACGGCCACGATTTCATCAGGCCGACCGGGGGCGGCCGGTGAGCCACGTCGGATATGCAAACTTCCGTCCATCCCAACCGCCTCCGCGATTCCCTGAATCTCATCATCTTGGCCGAGCATGGCCCGGACAACCTGTCCGATCGTGGAACACCTAGTTCTATAGGTATCGAGGAGGCCTGAGACCGTCTGCGGCGAGATCAGGGAGATGCGCTCTTCCAATCGATTCATCAAGGCCGAGACGAGGCCGGTCCGGTTAATCGGCGACCCTTGTTCGCCTGACAACGTCGTGGCGGTCTTTCGGAGGTCTTCTGGAAAATCTTCCGGGCGGCCATTGACATTGATGCCGATGCCGACCACGACGATGGTCGTGGGTTGCCGGCTCACGCTTTCGCACAGAATGCCCGCCACTTTGTTTTCTCCGATGAGAACATCATTAGGCCATTTCAATCGGCATGGAATGGCCGCCGCATCGAAAATTGCATCAGCCACGGCTAAGGCGGACGCCAAGGGAACGAGGGTCAAATAAGCGGTCTGTTCCGGAAATCCACGCAGAATGACCGAACAATAGAGGTGCTGACCCGGTGGCGAATGCCAGTGGCGCCCGCGCCGTCCCCGGCCCGCGCTTTGAGCATCTGCGAGCACCACCGTGCCGTGGCAGACTCCGCTTTGAGCCAACGCAATGGCGACGTTGTTCGTGGAGTCGACGGAGGTATGATAACGGATGGTGCGGCCGAACGCCGCCGTGCGGAGTCCTTCTTGAATCGCGGCGATATCATACGCCGGGAGCGAGCCAGTGGTCATCGGCGTCCCGAGCCTCGCTTCCGTGCGGCTGAAATCAGATCCATGCTGAGATCCGCGGCGGGCGCTGAGTGGGTCAGAGCCCCGATGGAAATGAAGTCGGCTCCGGCTTGGGCCATGTCCCTGGCATTGGCCAGAGTGATGCCGCCGGACACCTCGACCAAGGCCTTGCCCTTTATCAGACCGACGGCCGCGCGCACATGAGAAGGGGACATATTGTCGAGCAAAATGACATCCGCCTTCCCATTCATTGCCTGTCTGACGTCGGCTAGGGTTTGCGCCTCCACGATGACTCTGATCCCATGCGGTCCCGCCGATTTGGCGCGCAGGCATGCGTCCCGTACGTCATCTCCTTCCGCCCGTACGAGCGCCAGGTGATTGTCTTTGATTAAGAGTCCGTCACCGAGCGTGAATCGATGGTTGCGACCACCGCCCAACCGGACAGCCCACTTTTCAAGCGCGCGTAGGCCTGGCGTGGTTTTGCGGGTATCCAGGATGCGGGTTGGAAAGCCCTTGACGGTAAGGCAGAACTCCCGCGTGAGCGTGGCGATGCCTGACAAGCGCTGGAGGAAATTCAGTGCGACGCGCTCCGCCATCAGGAGGGAGCGGCCGTCTCCCGAGGCGACAAGGACGGCGGTCGAGCCTCGAACCGATTGTCCATCCCGAACCGGACAACTAATCTTCAACGAAGGATCAACCGCCAAGAAGACCCCCTGAGCGACAGCGAGCCCCGCAACGACCATCGAATGGCGGGCAACAATGGTCGCGCGGGCCCGATGCGGTGCGGGAAACAGGGCAGAAGTCGTGATGTCGCCGAAGGTGAGATCCTCGGCGATGGCTTGGCGGACAATGTCCTGACAAAATGGGACAGGCGGCCGACTCATGCCGTCCTTGAGCGAAGGATGGCTTGAAGTTGCTGTTCGCTGCGGTCCAGAATGCCGTGGTCCCGCGTAAGCAGTTGAAGTCGCGCGCGATGCTCCTCAATCACGTCCGGCGGGGCTTTCTCCACAAATCCTTGATTATCGAGTTTGGCGGAGAGCCGGCTCATTTCTTTTCCCGCTTCGGTCTTTTGTTTCTTGATGCGATCCAGCGCTTTTACCAAATCCACTTCCCCTTCAACGGCCACTCCGACCGTGAGTCCCTCGGCGGCCAAATTCAACAGACCCGAATCGGCGGGCGGGGTCGCGACGTGTGATGTAACAGAAACCGGACCTCGAGCCAGATGTCCGATGGCGGGCGCGAGCGATTCCAATCGAGCGCGGTCTTGCCCCTGCGCCGCTATGATCTGGAGGCCGACGGATTGGCTTGGCGCGTAATCCAGCAGCGAGCGTCCAGTCCGCATAAGGGATACCGCTTGTTCAAGGAAAGAATAGGTAGACTCGGCATCTTCAGAACGCCACTCCGGCCGTTCCGCCGGATAGGGTTGGATCACGACGCTCTCACCGTTATGGGGCAACGTCTGCCAGATCTCTTCGGTAAGAAAGGGCATGAAGGGGTGCAACAGGCGCATCACAGTTTCAAAGCTCTCAATCAGTGTCTGGCGGGTTCGAGCGGCATCAACTCCAGACGGATCCTGCAACGGCAATTTCGCCAGTTCGAGATACCAATCACAATACTCGTGCCAGATGAAGTGGTAGAGGGCACCGGCCGCCCGGTCGAAACGGTACTGATCGAGTTCGTGATTCACCGTCCGAATCGTCGCTTCGAGGCGCGAGAGGATCCACCGGTCGGCGAAGGATCGATCTTCCGGGGGGCTCGCCTCTCGCTTGCCGCCGAGATGCATGAGGATGAATCGCGCGGCATTCCAGATCTTGTTGGCAAAGTTGCGGTAGCCCTCGATTCGTTCCTCAGCCAATTTCACATCCCGGCCGGGGGACGCCATCGAGGCGAGGGTAAAGCGCAGCGCATCGGTGCCGTATTGTTCCATGACATGGAGGGGATCGATGACGTTCCCTTTAGACTTGCTCATTTTCTGGCCCTCCGCGTCACGGACGAGGGCATGGATGTACACGTCTCGGAACGGCACATCGCCCATGAATTTGAGGCCCATCATGATCATGCGCGCGACCCAGAAGAACAGAATGTCGAGACCCGTGACGAGGGTGGAAGTTGGATAAAAAATCTTCAGCTCCGGGGTCTGCCGCGGCCAGCCGAGCGTCGAAAAAGGCCAGAGTGCGGAGGAGAACCAGGTGTCCAGCACGTCCGGGTCTTGGACGAGTTTTGCACCGTGGCAGCTCGGACAGGTGGCCGGCTTCGTGTGCGCGACGATCGGGACGGCATCGGAAGGAATCAGCGGTTGACCATCCGAGGCGCGGCGTAAAAAATCGGAGCCATGGCAGCTCTCGCAATACCAGGCTGGAATCTGATGGCCCCACCAGATTTGCCGAGAGACGCACCAGTCTTTAATGTCCCTCATCCAGCCGAGATAATTGTTCTTCCATGATTCGGGAACAATCCTGACCCGACCGTCCACGACCGCTTCAACGGCCGGCTGAGCCAGCGGCTTGATGTTGACGAACCATTGATCCGAGAGGAACGGCTCCACGACGGTTTTACAGCGATAACATTTACCGAGCGCCATCTTGTGGGGTTCGGGTTTCTCAAGGAGTCCGCGTTCGGCCAGCAATTGCTCAATCTTGGGTCTCGCTTTGGCGGCTGAAAGCCCGTTGACCGCCTGGATGACCTCGGGTTCTGCCAGCGCCCCTGCTAATTGAAGGTTGGCATGAATATCCATAATTTTGATACGGTTCTTAAGGTCCAACCGTTCGCCCGCTTCAAAATCGTTGAAGTCGTGCGCCGGTGTAATTTTCACGGCGCCGGTGCCGAACTCACGATCGACGAGAATAGGATCCGCTACGATTGGGATGGTACGCCTCGTCAATGGAAGCTGCACTCGTTTGCCGATGAGATGCCGATACCGGTCATCTTCCGGATGGACCGCGACGGCCGTGTCACCGAGCAGGGTTTCCGGACGAGTCGTCGCCACAAGTAAATGTTGGGATGGATCGTCCGCCAAGGGGTAGCGAATCGTGTAGAGCTTGCCGGTGATCTCCTCATGCTCGACCTCGATGTCCGACAGAGCCGTCAGACATCTTGGACACCAATTGATCAGCCGTTCGCCGCGATATAACAGGCCGTCTTCGTAGAGACGCACGAAGACGAGCCGTACCGCTTCAGAGAGACCCGGGTCCATGGTGAAGCGCTGCCGTTCCCAGTCGCATGATGCGCCCAGCCGCTTCAATTGAGAGATGATGACGCCGCCGGAGCGTTCCTTCCATTGCTGCACGCGCTCGAGGAATTCTTCCCGGCCGAGGGCTTCCCGCGAGGTCCCTTCTGCTTGCAATTGCCGTTCGACCACATTCTGAGTGGCAATGCCGGCATGGTCCATGCCGGGCATCCAGAGGGTGTTGTAGCCCTGCATGCGCCGCCGGCGAATGAGAATATCCTGAAGTGTGTTGTTCAGCGCATGGCCCACGTGAAGAGAACCGGTGACATTCGGAGGAGGAATCACTATGCAATAAGGCCGGCGCTGATCGGTGATGGAGGCATGGAAGAATCCCAGGTCGATCCACCGGCGATACCAGCGTTCTTCGACCTGTTTAGGGTCGTAAATCTTGTCGAGCTGTGGTTGTGACATGTGTCGCTATAAAGCGGCGAGGTGCGCGAGACGATGAATAAATCGTCTCACGTTTGTGCACGGGTGGGAGGTCCACGGCGCGAAGAATGTTGAGCGCCACGTTTATGGACGCCCGCGAGTCAGTGAGCGGGCCGTGTCTTCTGACCACCAGTGTCCTGTGAGCCGGCTGTGTCTGCGGGCGGCATCTTAACATGCGCAATGAGCCCTCACAAGACAGGTCGTGCTCACGCCTGAGGTTGTGAGTGCGGCGGGCCGTATGATATACAACGCGCGCGTCGGCAATCTCATGCCGACGCGAGACGCCAACGAGGAGACCATCATTATGCCGAGAGGACGGGAGAAGGATCGGAAGACCAGAAAGAAGCATCGGAAGAATGTGCAGCGCGTCAAAAATCTTGTGAAAGCAAGGCGGGCGGTGGCCAAAAAAGCGAAGCGGTAGACGAGCGAAGCGGCTGGTCCTTTCCTTATTCGGGAGCGGTGAGCCGGGCGATTTCTTCCTTGATCCGCGCTTCTGCCACATCCGGAACAATGAGGTGAACGGCTTTCTGGATCAGCTCCGGCGCCGTTTCCCGAACGATATCCTTGGTGATCTGCTGAGCATACCGTGCAACCGCTTGGCGCACTTCATCTTTGATCACCATTTCAACCGGTCCGAGGTGCTCGCGGACAGCCTGCGGCACGTGGTTCTCAAGGCCGGCGGCGGTCATTTCGCGAATCAGTTTCTCGCTCGTCTGCTCCACGAGGGGCGCGGCGACCTCCCCGACATGTTGCCTCACGGTATTCTCCAATACGGCCAACTGTGACGCCGCCTGCTTCGGCATTTCATTTTGGAGCGCCGCGCCGATGGCTGCTTCGATTCGATCCGCCGAGAGAGCCGCGGTGATCTGATCACGTACTTCTTGCTGCACGGCTCTTGATAGCTGAAGTGTGAGTTCCTTCGCGACGACGGGGGGAATGAGTTCCGACACCTTCTGCTCTGCCTGCTGCACGACCGATTGAAGCAAGTGAGCAAGGAACCCTCGCATCGCCTCAACCGCGGCCGCAGCTCCATTCGATCGAGGCGCGTTTTCCGCTGTCTCATCCGGCGTTGTGCCGGTGCTCGGGATAGGAGTGAATGAAGTCATAGGCGACTCCTCGTGCACAGGACTATCAGCTTCTGCAACGCTATCCTGTTCGGTGTCCATGGAGGCCGCCGTCTTGTCCTCCGTATCGGTGGCGGTTGAATCGGGGGGCCAAGCGCGTTTCTTCAGGGATGTCGCGGGTGCGGTCTGGTGCGCCGATCGTTGTTTCAGTTGCTTGACTGCGTCCAGGAGATGTTCCTGTTGGAGCGGTTTTTTCAGGCTAGCCTGCACGCCCAGCATGCGCAGGTGCTGTTCGTCCAACCGGTCCGCGGCATCAACTAAACACACCAGGACCGTCTCGGCCAGGCTGTTCAGCTTGGCGACTTCCTTACAGAAGCCGGAAAAGGTCATCTTGGCAAGATGATAATCGACAATAATCAAATCCGGCGTGATTCGCCGTGCTGCTTCCAGCGCGGCCGGTCCGTCCTGGAACCCGATGACCTCATGACCCTGCGGCGACGAGATCTGTTCAACCATGCGCCGTACGGCCGGGCTGCTGTCGATGATGAAGATGGATGCGGGCATACGACGACTCCGATGAGTCCAATAGTTGCGAAGCTAGCAAAGGGTCTGCAAGCTGTCAAAGAAAAGTACGAACGGCACGCTTTGACTTCAACGGAACGGCTCAATAGAATTCAGCTCCGTCGGGAGGGACGGTCGATGCGCATCCGCATATCCGTGGGGAAATGCCGTGAAATCGGACCAAGGCAGGCAGGCGATGGACGCTGATCGGTTTCACGTCGTCTTCTTCGACGCCGCCGGCACCCTGTTCCACGTGAACGGGTCGGTGGCGGAAATCTATGTGCGCCACGCGGAGCGCCATGGTTTCAAAAAAACCGACGCTTCGTTATCCGCCGTGAAGACCGCCTTCTCACGTGCGTTTCGGGACGCGCCTCCTCCCGTATTTGCCGCGACCGAGCCGGTGGAGATCAAACAATGCGAGCGCCTCTGGTGGTTCGATATCGTGCACAATGTGTTTTACCGGGTCGGCATGTTCGAGCGGTTCGATGACTTCTTTGAGGAAGTGTTCGACGTCTTTGCGCGCGCCGAGACCTGGCTGCTCTATCCGGAGACGATGGCCGTGTTGAAAGAACTGAAGAACAGCGGGCTGGAACTCGGCATCATTTCGAATTTCGATTCGAGGCTCTTTGCCATTCTGAGGGGGCTCGGCATCGAAGAATTTTTTGATACCGTGACCATTTCCAGCCTGGCCCATGCCGCGAAACCGTCCGGGTTGATCTTCAAACAGGCGCTGGACAAACATGCGGTAGACCCGGACGACGCGCTCCATGTCGGGGATAGTTTGGCTGAAGATGCTGAGGGGGCCCGGCGGGCGGGGCTCGCCGCTGTGCTGCTTGCCAGAGAAGGTGAACCGGCGGGCTCTGCCGTGCCGGCGATCAGGAGCTTGGATGCGCTCTATCCGTTGCTCTTACGGGGATAAGAGAAGCGGAACTATATCTTTTGCACGCCCGCGAATCGTCACATCCACCAATTCAGAGTTCGGCGTGGGATCGAGATTGATTTCGGCCACGTAGGCGCCGCACTGCTTCGCGAGTGAGGCGAACCCAGCCGCGGGATAGACCACCCCGGATGTTCCAATCACCAGACAGAGATCGCATGTTCCAAGTGCAGCCTCACACCGTTCGAGGTCGAGAGGATTCAGTGATTCTCCGAACCAGACGATATGGGGCCGCAGCAAGGCGCCGCAATCCCGGCATGCCGGAAGCAAGGGAAGCGGGACGTCGCGATTTTCTTCGATTAGACCGCAGCCGGTGCATCGGACCATCCAAATATTGCCGTGAATCTCCGAGAGGTCTCGAGAGCCGGCCTGCCGGTGCAGACCATCCACATTCTGAGTAATCAACCAAAAATCGGGCGAGCGCCGCTCCAATTCCGCGACCGCGTCGTGCGCCGGATTCGGCCGGCAAGCGGCAATGAGGCCGCGCCGCCAGTCATACCATTCCCAGACGAGGCGGGGATCCCGCGCAAAGGCCTCTGGGGTAGCGAGGTCTTCCGCGCGAAAATTCTTCCACAGCCCATCTGTTCCGCGAAATGTCGGAATGCCGCTGTCGGCGGAAATGCCGGCTCCGGTAATCACCGTGACGGAGCGAGCCGATGCCACTCGCTGCTTGAGAAGATCAAGAGAAGAGGAATCGATCATGCGGTGTTCGTGCGAATCGTCCGCTGTTGGAGCCGGCGAGGAGCATGCTATAGTACAGCGCATCCATGGTGCAACCAGTAGGAGTAATGATGAAGATGCAAGAGATCATGATCGTCGGCGCCGGATCGGTCGGAGGATTTTTTGGCGCGCATCTGATCAAGCAGAACCCCAACGTATCCTTTTTATTGCGACCTGGGACCTTGGCCGCGGTGCAGCAGCGCGGGGTTACCATCCGGAGCGCCGGGGGATCGTTCACCGTTCGGCCGCGAGCTGCATCCGACCCGCGTGCACTGCCTCTCCCGGACCTGATTGTGCTGGCCGTGAAGGCCTATGATTTGGACGAGGTCATGGACCAGCTCGAGCCGGTCTTCACCGATCGCACCGTGCTCCTGACGTTGCAGAACGGGATCGATACCGAAGACCGGATCCTAGCGCGGCTGAAACGAGATTGCGTCGTGGGAGGCGTCGCCTTCATCTACTCCAAGATTGCCGAGCCGGGGGTCATCGACCATTACAAGAAAGGCGCGGTTGCGATCGGCGAGTTCATGGGGCACGAGAGTGAACGGCTGCTGCAGATCCGTGATCTCTTCACTGCCGCCGGGATTCCGTGCCAGCTCTCAAAAGATATCAGGCGCAGCAAATGGGAAAAGATGTGCTGGAACTGTGTCTTTAATCCCATCACCGTGCTGATCAACGACCAGGTGGCCAAGGCGTTGGACAATCCAGACATGATGAAGGTCATCCGTCAGATCGTCGGGGAAGTCACGGCGGTTTCAGCTGCGATGAAAGTTCCTCTGCCTTCGGATATGGCTGATAAGGTGGTCAAATGGACGCAGGAGATCCGCGACATCCATACCTCGATGTACGATGATTGGAAGGCAGGACGGCCGACTGAGATCGACTACTTGAATGGATTCATCGTCCGGCAGGGCCGTGAATTCGGCATTCCGACCCCGGTCAACGAGGCCTTGACCGCGCTCATTACGGTCCTGACGGCAAAGGAACGATCGGGGCCGGATGTCATCCGGATCGACGGCGATGTCGTCCAGCCTCTTGCGCTGGATCGCCGAGCCTTCGTGCAACTGCCGGAAAAGCATCGTGTGGACGATGTCGGCACCATAGCGCCCGGGATGGCGGGTCGTGCCGTCACCATGAGCGGTCTGCTGGAGATCCCTGCCCTGGGAATTGATGCCGACCATGTGACCATTCACTCCCAAGATGGCCGCTACGCCGCGACGCTGACTTTGGAGCAGGCGCGCCGGCATGGTCTCCTGTTATACGAGATGGAGGGGAAACCCATTCCCGACTCAAAAGGCGGACCGTTCCGTTTCATTGCGCCGGGGCTGGGAGATCTGTGTGCCCACGTCAAAGGAGTGGGGCGGATTGAGGTGCGAGCGGGGTCGGGCAAGGATACTCGCCCGCCTGCCGATGAACGGAAACACTGTTAGGGTCACTACTCCTGAACGATCACTTTAATCTCCTGCCAACGTTCGGATCGGTAGCGCCAGAGCAAGAGAGCCATCCGCACCGTCCAATCCACAATCATTGCGCTCCACACGTACCAGATATCCACCCTCAGCCAGAGAGTCGCAACAAAAGCGATCGGCACGCGGATGCCCCACATGCCGGCCATGGTGGCCCACATGATGAAGCGGGTGTCCCCCGCGCCTCGCAAGGAGCCGGCCAGCACCATCGTAAGAGCGAGCGGGACTTGCAATAAGGCGACAATTTTCAAGAACGTCGTGCCGAGTTCGACCACGGCTTCGTCATTGGTAAACGCCCGCATCAGGGCATAGGGGAAAAAGAAGAACAGGACCCCCATCCCGGCCATGATTGAGGCGGCCATGCGATTGGCTTCCCAATTTTCGTGTTTGGCACGGGTATACTGGCCGGCTCCGATACTTTGCCCGACCATAGTCGCGGCAGCGACGGCAAACCCGTATCCCGGAAGGAAGGAAAAGGCCTCAATCGACAGACCGACCTGGTGCGCGGCATAGGACACCGTCCCGTACAGCAATACGAGTTTGGTATAGAGAAGAATGCCCGCTTGCTGCACCAGCCGTTCACCGCTGACGGGGGCTCCGACTTGCCACAGGGAGGACACCAAATCCAGACGCGCCCGCAGAGGTTTGACCAGAAGCGGTTTTAGACGAATCAGCAAAATAACGGCGCCCGCCAGCTCGGCCAGACCGACGGCGACGGCCGCTCCGCTCAGACCGAGGGCGGGAACAGGCCCATATCCGTAGATCAGGGGGTAGGCCGCTAGTACATGGAGAATATTGACGGCCATCATGGCATACATCGGCGTTCTGGTATCTCCGGTTCCTTGCAGAATTGCCGTCAGGACATGCAGAAGCAGGGTCAACGGCATGACCATGAAGATGATGTCTGAGTAAGGTCCTGCAAGCTCGATCAGCGGGTCTTCCGCCCCGAGCATCCTCATGCCGGCTCGGTTGCAGGTGAGGCCAAAGGCGACCAGCAGCATCGAGACACATCCGCCGATCGCGAGCACATGCGCCATGGCCTCGCTCGCGTCCCGCGTCCGCCGCGCGCCCCACAGTTGAGCGACGATCACGTTGGCGCCGACCGATAATCCAGAGGCCAGCGTCGTCCCGATGAACGCCAAGAGTTGCCCCAGGCCGACCGCTGCGATCGAAGTGGCACCCAAACCTCCGACGAGAAACACTGCGATGATGCCCTCGGTTCGTTGAAGGAGGCTGCTCACCGTGACGGGAAGCGCCAAGGTCATGACAGCCTTTCGGATTTCAGCGCGACTAGCGGACATAGGAGAGCCATCCTAACAGATCGGCGATGGTCGCATCGGATGCCGCTGTGGGCGCACTGGACAAACCCCGCCGGCTTTTGTAGCCTGAACCATTAGGATGGTCATCATTCCCGAATCTGTCTCTTCTCCTTCGCACACGCCCCATCGTCTCTCGAAATCGAAGTTCCTCGCCGCCCTGCAATGTGAGAAGCGGCTCTATTTGGCTATTCATCATCCAGAATTAGCCACGCGTCCCGACGCGGCCGATCAAGCGATCTTGGATATGGGGACGGAAATCGGCGTGGTGGCCCGCAAGCGATTTCCGGGCGGCGTCCTGGTGGACTCATCTTATCGAAAAGGGAAGGAAGCCTTGGCTCGAACAGCCGAACTGGTTGCCGATCCAGAGGTGCCAGCCATCTTCGAAGCGGCCTTGTATTTTGACCACGTATTCGTCCGCGTCGACATTCTGGAGCGCATCATTGAAGCCGACGGCTCGACACGATGGCGGCTCATTGAGGTGAAGGCTTCGACCAAAGCCAAAGAGACGCATGTCGATGATGTAGCCATTCAATACTATGTCGCGCGGGAAGCCGGCCTGCCGGTGGCTGAAACGGGTTTGCTGCATGTGAATAGCCACTATATCTACGAGGGTGGAGAACCGGATGTCGAGCAGCTTTTCACGTGGCGGGATCTGACAAGTGAAATACAGGAGAGGGTCGCCGCCGTGCCCGATCGTCTGGCTTCCTTTCAGACCATGTTGACGCAACCGGCTCCACCCGAGCGCGTTCCCGATAGCCATTGTCACTCTCCGTATGAATGCCCGTTTTGGAATTATTGCACGAAGGACAAGCCGCCTCGATGGATCTATTATCTGCCGGGCGGCGGGCAACTCCCGGCGTTGCTCCTTTCGCAAGGAATCGAGACGATCGATCATATTCCGGCAGACGCCCGCCTGTCCGTCGTGCAGCGGCGGGTGAGAGACAATGTCGAATGGTTGAGCGATGACCTGGCGGGCGCCCTGGAATCCGCTCGTTATCCCGTGCACCATCTCGATTTCGAAACGTTTATGCCGCCTGTACCCAGATTTCGCGATACGCGGCCGTATCAGGTCATTCCCATGCAGTGGTCCGACCATGTGGAATACGCCGATGGCGCCATTGCCCACCATGAATTCCTCTATCGCCATCCAAAAGACCCGCGTGAAGATTTCGTGACCGCCTTGCTCGCAGTTCTCGGAACAGAGGGCAGTATCTGTGTGTACTCAGGCTATGAACGGGCCATTTTGGAGAGATTGGCCGAGACGTTCCCCGCTTTCGAACGGCCGTTGACGGAGGTCATGGCGCGGCTGTGGGATTTGTACGAGGTCATCAAGGCGCACTACTACCATCCGGCCTTTGCCGGCTCCTATTCCATCAAGACGGTCTTGCCCGCGATCGTGCCGGCGCTGGGATATCAGGATCTGGATCTTCAGGATGGGAGCAGCGCGGCGCGGGCTTATTACCGCATGATTTTTCATGAGGCCGATTGGGTGGAACAGGAACGCATCGCCGAGTCCTTGTCACGATATTGCGCCCGGGATACGTTGGCGATGGTGGAGATTCGAAAAGTGCTGAAGACCAAACTACGGCGATCCGCCGATGCGAACCTGCCGTAAAGCCGAGACGGCGGCCTTTAGGGTTTCTTTTTAGGCCGTCGCCGCTGCTCTCTCGTGCCAGACCCTCGTGCTCTGCGATAGGCTGAAAGGCACGCCTATGCCGCGCGCCTGAGCCAGTTTTGCTTGATCACGCAGTAGAGGCAGAGACCTTTGGGGATGGAACTGTACCGATGACAGGCTGCACAAAGCTGCCGGCCGAACAGCAAATAGCGCAGGTACTGAAGCATAGGCCACCTCCATAGGGAGCGGTGCGTAATGATGGCAGGGAACCAGGTTCCGTGTCTGCTAGGCTGTTCCCTAGCCCACATTATTCATGATGGATTCGTGACTACACTACCAAACCCCGCGCTAGCATAATCGAGCGCTATCTGATTAATCTCGCGGCAGGGCAGCACTTTGACTGATTTCTTCCTCACCCACTGTCCAAATTCGGCGGTTGCAGTAGAAGTGTTCATGAATGATGTGGGCTAGGACCGGATCAGGAAGCTGGAGCGGGGACGCGACTGCCTGAGTGCACGGCACAGTCAGAGGCTTGGCAGAGTACTTCGTAGGCTGTGGCACAAGAGAACTGCGAGATGCAAAGAAAATCGGCCGGTCAATGGCCCGATCGGGAAGTGAATTCCAGCGTAACTAAATGGGTTCGACTCTCAGCTATCGGGACGCCACCTCAGGCGGTCATGAATCACCCGTACCCGATGAAGAAGGCGGGAGGGGGCAAAAAATCCCCATTTTCCCCAAGGTCTAAACGTCAATAGCCAGGTACGGCGGATGAAATCCGTACTGTTAGCCAGGGCGGAATGCAGAGTCAACGGGCCATGGATGGTCGCATCGCCCGCTCGAAGAGGGCATGCGACTCCCAATGTGGCATCAACGCCGTCTGTTGTCGCGGACCGGTAGTCATTCGGATAGTAAGGCCGGTGAGGCAGTAAAATTTGTCCCTTGCGGAGGGGAATATAGTGCATGCACCCATTCTCTAACGTGACATCTTGCAATGGGATCCAAAATGCCAGCGTATTATTGGGGAAGTATTTGCCATGAAACGCCCCGTCCTGATGCCACGGGGTACCGTTTCTTCCGTGGGGTTCCTTATAGAGGCCGTTGTCGCAGGCATACCCCGTGGTGGGTCCCAATATTTGTTTAGCAATCCCCAGACAGGAATTATAAGTGGCCGTATTCCTCAAAGTCTGGTCTAGGGCCAACAGACCATCAATGGAGCCACACTGCTTCTGTTGGCGCGCGTACACACCGTCAATTATCCTGCGCACCTCCAGAATGTCATCGGGCGGTGCCAAGGCCGTGATTTTCAGAAACCCTTGTTGGCTGAATTGGATCAACTCTTGTCTACTGAGCGCCCGCAGGCTGCTGTGATGGGATGCGGAAGATCGAGAGGCAGAGGCAGATACGACAGGAGTGTCGGCCATTGGTCTTACCTCCGATAACAGGATGGATGGCGTAGGACCAAACGGACTTAGCGAACACCCTATTAGATTAAACGTGCGATAAAATCAATAGGGAATATCCTGGGTGCACCTCTCCCTCCCATACAGTTCCGGCCCATAAGAGAGCCGGTAGGTCCGTTTGTACCCCTTGCTCGTCACGGCGGGAATGCCGGCAGCGGCCCATTGCCGGTCCTGCAAGGCATTGCGGGACTCTTAATCGCGGGCAGTGACTGGGCTGGTTCTCCGGATATAAGTGGAAGAAAAATGGGTGTAGGATAACGAAATAGACATGGCCGCAGCGGCGTCAGGCAGACTCGTATGCCAATGTGTTGCATGACGTCAGTCCATAGTCAGGACGATAGACAAACGAACATCAAGATAACCGGACCTTGGCCACCATGCGACTGATCGATGGGGTAATCATCAGCAGCCTCATACTGTTGGGATGCGCGACAGAAGAGCATGGACGACCGATCAGTGAAGAAGAAATAACATGGATAGAAAAAGGGGTGACGACACGAACCCAAATTGTTGAGAGGTTCGGAATACCACGGTTTGAAATGCCTCTTCGTTCCAGCACGACTTCGACGACGACCACGACGGCTGAAGTCGACGGAAAATCGCACACCACTACCGCCACCGTGCATGTCGATGAGCCGCCAAAACAAACGAAAGCCATCTATCTCTACACGAGGTCGAATACTAAGATCCCTTTTTATGGTGAAGCTCGCACCAGGCAGTTCTGGGTGGTGTACGACTTGAACGGGGTGGTCCAAGAGTATGGATTTATTGGCGACGTACCGGCATCCCGTTAATGCCAATTGGGCCACGGCTGGTGCAGTGGGTATGCCGAGAAAGGGTTTCTCCAACGGCCGTCATGACGAATAAATCGGGAAAGAAGCCGTTGGCTCACCGGAAAAGCAGTAGGCTCTGGTCGAGCAGCATTCGTAAAACAGTGAGGCGACCTGAAGGGGCTTATCTGTCGGCCGCTATTACAAGAAAGCGCACGATAGGCCGACGGCCCGCACGAGGAGTACTATGCTTCGGGTCGAGCACAGAGAAACAATCACATTTTGGGTTCTATCCGGACGCCAAGAACGATTTGGAGAGGATCCCGGTCGGGTCAAGCAAGGTATGGCGGAGAGGGTGGGATTCGAACCCACGGTCCCTTACGGGACAACGGTTTTCGAGACCGCCCGATTCGGCCGCTCTCGCACCTCTCCGCATCAGAAATTTAACAGATATATCATGCAGTTGCCACGCTTTTCTCGCTCGTGATCCGTTTCGTCTCCGAGCCGGCGTGGTGAAAAACCTTGTGAAATGTTTCCCGATTCGGCGCACGGCTTCCGCCTTTTGGCTAGGCCCGACATGGGCATAACGCTGTAACAGGAGAGATTAGACCATCCTCCGGGAACCGAGCGGGACGCGAACGTATGTCGCGATGTGCGTAAGGAGACACCTGTCCCCTCAAGGCGGGCGTGGCGAACGAGGACAGTGAAGTGCTTTTCCATGCTGTCATATGACTGCCCGTTCGGCCTGCTGAACACGATTTTACCTTTTCCCCATTGCTTCAATTCGATCAAAGCGTCGAGATCCCGCTGGTTGAGCGGGATACTCCTCATGTGCCGTTTTTCGCGTAGGCGGCTTGAACGGTGAGGAGGCTGCGGCGGGAATCGATGTCATGCTACCGCATGGATAACGCTTCCGCTTCGTTCGAAGCTCGCAGTTTATACCAATGATGATCAGTTCTTTCAATGGTGACGTGGAGGCCTCGATGAGTCTTTGTTCCTCATCGGCTTCCAGAAAGCGGAGATGCCGTTTCGGTTCCTTCACCATTTTAATTTCTTCTGCCGGATTCCCACCCTCATAGAGCTTCGGTCCTCGGCAATAGTTGAACAAGTGTTTCAGCACTGCCGTTTCCGCGGACACCTGAGTTATAGGTTTCTGCGGCAGTTGCTGGAACGCCAGGCGTCGCCGTTGTCGCCGATTATGCCAGCGTTCGATGTAGTCAAAGATATGCCGCATCGTTGGATCATCTGAAAATGCACTGCGGCGCTCATGACAGGGACCGCTCGCTCGTAAGAGACGGCATGTCGAAACCAGTATCACCGGACCTCAACACGGCAACCGCCGATCAGCTGAAAGCACCGCCGGCCATCGATGGCGCCTATGCGGACAAGATCATTAAAAGACGCCTTGCAGGAAGGACGATCTGGTGCAGGAGAAGTGGTGCCACAGGCGCTTATGACAAGATCAGGGACCAGGTAATTGCGAAGCAGAAGTAATGATCTTGAACAGTGTCTGAGATGCGTTCGCCGTCCTGAACGTAGAGAGTGAGCGAAATGACCTTGGTCTTCTGTCTTTAGAAGGAAGCAGAGTGATACCTTAAGCGGCACGGCAGGCACCCACTTTCGGTTACGAATGAGACGTAGACATCGGCACCCCTGGCCAGCACTTCACCGGGTGCCGTCAAGGGTGCCGGTCGAGGCACGTCAACGCTGTTTCGTTCGATCCACGAACAACAGGTAGTCGGTCAGTTCCTCCATTGCCAGGCAGGGGAGGTCGCAGGAAATTCGATAGAATTCTTCCCCGCGGTCGCCTACGGTGAATTCCAGCATCGAGAGCTTCGGCCCATCGGGGGTCATACGCGCGCCGGTCACCTCAGTGTCCGCCGACAGCGCCGTAAACTGATGGGCATTAGCATTGGTGTCGGCATATTCAAAGATGAGTTTGAGGCGCACGCCTTGCGGCACACTGAACCGCTTTCCATCCATCTTGATGTCGCGGGTTATCAACCCTTCTTTTGTGATTTTGAAGCGAATCGTCTGCTTATCCTGGGCCCGTGCGGAGAGCGGTATCGCGAGTATGAGGATCAGACAGCACACAGCTAATCTGGTTCGTTTCATGAAAGCTCCTTCGGTTAAAGAGGACGCTACACCACAACAGTCGTGGGAATCAGTTCGGAAAAGGCGGCCTGGACGGATGGCTCACATCCTTTCTGACACTGTCCATCTCTCCAGCAGCGGTGATCACATCCCACGACCGACATCTGGCGCTCACCTGACCTCCACCCTAACGCCACGAGGGCGGGGCTGTGATCTTCGGGACAGGTCAACTGTTCCCAGTGCACCGGCGGTCGCTGGAGACCCATGGCGACGGCGCCGGTAGCCAGCATGACAACGAAAGTGCAAATCAGCGCGACCACAACGGCATCCATAATAAACCTCCTTGTGTCCTCCACCGAAGCTCACCATGAGCTACGATGCTAATCAGCGTCACGCATACTTCGTGCCGCGCATAAGCAACTGAAGATCATACGACAAAGTTATGCATCCACCTGCTCATGAGGCATTAGGCGACACAATGAAAAAGTGCCGCTGTGGCGTAGGGCATCACAAAATGTGGTGAGAGGTAACTTCGGACTCATCCCGAGCATGGGATCTCTACGGCGCACACATGCGCCCTTCTTTGCAGATCATCCTACCGCCTCTGGCAGCCTCCGATAAGAATCCCGAGGTCCGGCCTTTAACAAATGCCGAAGGCCCACGCCGAAGGGCAGCCATTTCACGTCGCGGTCGAGGCGAGAAATTCAGGGTAAACCCGTAGATGGAGTCAATGCGTTATAGCGGTTCAAGATGGAAGGAGAAAAATGCGATTACATTTTGTGATGATTCGATGGTGCCTTAGACTCTGGTAGACACATAGACTGACAAGAACCCCCGCGCCATTGGATAAGGCAATCATCCCAAAACTATTGTGACGACACCGTCGGGCCCCGATCTCCCATCGCGCCATACCCTTATCGATGTGCTTCGTTCCCGGGCATCGGGGGAACCGGATCGGCCGGCCTATATCTTCCTGAAAGACGGAATGGCTGCCGATCATGCCCTGACGTATGCCGAATTGGACAGGCACGCGCGATCACTCGCGTTGCTCTTAAGCCGACGATTTCACGAAAAGACCCACCTTCTCTTGATGTACCCGCCCGGCCTTGATTTTATTACGGCTTTCTGGGGTTGCCTGTACGCCGGAATGGTGGCAATTCCCATTCCGCCGCCCGATATCTTTCGCATCAAACAGAGCGCCGGCCGACTGGCTGCAGTGAGCCAGGACGCCCAAGCAGCGGGCCTCCTGACGGTGCAGGACACGATCGCATTGTGCCGTGAGGCCCGCTATCAGGGGCTGTTGGGTGATCCCGATCAATGGATCGCCACGGAGATGCTGGATACTGCGGATGCAGATTCCTGGCGCACCCCCGATTGCGCCGTTTCAGATCTGGCCTATCTTCAATACACGTCCGGCTCGACGGCCCTGCCCAAGGGAGCGATGGTGAGCCATGGAAATCTGGTGCACCAATGCCGGTGTATCACGACGGCAGGCGGATATGATGAACAGGCGGTGACCCTGTCCTGGATGCCCCACTACCATGACTATGGGTTGGTGAAGGGCATCCTCCATCCGATATCGATCGGCAGGCCGGCCTATCTCATGTCGGCCGTCACATTCCTCAAACGTCCGCTCCGTTGGCTGCAAGCGATCCAACGCCATCGCGTGACCCATAGTGGAGGGCCGAACTTCGCCTACCGTCATTGCGTTGCCATGACGACGCCGGAGGAGCGATCGCAGTTGGACCTGTCCGGTTGGCGGGTGGCCAGTTGCGGCGCCGAGCCGATCTTTCGCCAGACAATGGAAGAGTTCATCACGGCATTCGCGGCTGCCGGATTCACGGCCGAGGCCTTCTATCCGGCCTACGGCATGGCCGAATATACCTTGCTGATCGCGTTGAAGCCGCCCGGCGAACGGCCGCAGGTCCAGTGGATCGATGCTCGTTCTCTTGAACAGGGAACGGTGGAGCCCGCAACCGGCGAGAGTGCGGTGGCGCGGGCGGTGGTCGGCTGCGGCCGTCCGGTCGGTGACACGGTTGTGGCGATTGTCGATCCCGTGACGAGGCGACGCTGCCGGGAAGATCAGGTCGGGGAGATCTGGCTTGCCGGACAGAGTGTCACCCAGGGGTACTGGAACAGACCGCAGGAGACTGAAGAGATTTTCCAGGCCGTGATAGAGAACACGAAGGAAGGACCATTTCTCAGGACCGGCGACCTGGGATTCGTCCGCGATGGAGAACTCTATGTCACCGGCAGGCTGAAGGATCTCATTATTATCCGGGGCAGAAATCATTACCCGCAAGATATTGAGCAGTCCGTGCAGCAATGTCATCCGTCTCTCAGAAGAGGCAGCGCTGTCGCGTTCTCGGTTGTGGACGATCAGGAAGAGGCACTCGTCGTAGTACAGGAGATGGAACGGGTGACGAACGGTCCGAACCCGGAAGACGTGGCCGGTTTCATCCGCCAGGCAGTGGCCGATCAACATGATCTGGAAGTCATGGCCATCGCCTTGGTGAAGCCGGGATCCATTCCCAAGACCTCCAGCGGAAAAATTCAACGCGGCGCCTGCCGACAGGCCTTCCTCTCGGGAAATCTCCCGTGTGTCGGTGTCAGCCGGATCCATCGGTCGGCTGCAAGCACCAGTTCCGAATCAATTTCGATCGCCGATCTATTGTCTTTACCGGATAAGGAACGGAGACCGTGGTTGGAATCCTATCTGACCAGGACGATCGCCTCGCTGCTTGGCCGCGAAGACAGCCTCATCGGCAACGAACCCCTGAATCGCCTCGGGATTGATTCGTTGAAAGCGGTCAAATTGCTGCATCATCTCGAGACTCGCTTCCGCGTCGTGATCCCGCTTTCTTCGGTATTGGGCGAGGGTAAGGTGGCGGATCTGGCCGCGGAGATCCTCTCTCGATTTTCAGGCGAGCCGCAGGTCCAGTCCGGTCCTGTAGTGACGGACCAGTCCCACTCCGTCTGTTATCCGGTCTCCTACAATCAATGGGCGTTGTGGATTCATCATGAGCTGGACCCGCTGAACGCGGCCGCGAACGTGGCGGCGCTGCTGCCCTTAGCGGTGGAATTGGACCAACAAGCCTTGCATGCCGCCCTGCTTGAATTGGGGCGGCGCCATCCCATTCTCAGAACGACGTATGAATCAGGGTCCGAGGAGCCCTTGCAGCGAGTGCATGAGGCGCTTCCTCCTGACTGGCAGGTGATCGACGCTGCGGAGTGGACGTGGAATGAGATCCGTACGAAAGCGATTGCGTCGGCCGCCACGCCGTTTGATCTGAAACAAGGTCCGGTATGGCGCGTCTGTACGTTTCGCGGGCGAGATCGAAGTGTGCTGCTCCTCGTGGCGCACCATATCGCAGCCGACGGGACCTCGATGGCCGTCTTGGTAAAAGAATTACGGCACCTCTATCACGCGATGCGATCGGGAGAAGCGGACACACCCGCAACATGGCCACCGCCATACCGGTCATTTGTATCGTGGCAACGCGAGATGCTGGCCGGTGAGCACGGAGGCACGCTCGCCTCCTATTGGCGACAACAACTCGTAGACGGCTGGCCCGGCTACGAGGAACTCTATGACCGGCCGAGCGGATCGCGCGATGTCAGGCGCTATGCCTGGCGGGCGTTCACCATCGATGCGGCGATCGGCCGGCGATTGCAGGATGCGGCGCGGGCTCATGGCGTGACCTTGTACGGGCTGCTCCTGTGCGCACTCCAAATATTGTTGTATCGCTACACCGGGCAGAACGATATTGTCATCGGCTCTCCTGTGTCGGGCAGAAGACGCGCATGGTTCGCGGAGACCGTGGGAGACTGTGTCAACATTGTCCCTTTGCGGCAACAGCTGGATGGGGAAATGACCGTTCAGTCTCTGCTGCAACAGACCCGGCGGGGAGTGTTGGCCGCCTTGGAGCATCAAGACTATCCTTTTGCGCTCGCGATGAAGGACCACAACGAAGGAAAAGCCGTCGGTCAATCATCCACCGTCAACGTGCTCTTCGCCCTCCAAGAATTCCGGCTGTTGTCCGACGCGGATCGGCGGATGGCGAGCGGGGGCCCGCTCCCGGTTCGGCCGGATGGGTTCGGGGAAGACTGGTACGTCCTTCCGCAGCAGGGCGGACAATTTCCGCTCAGCATTGAAATGTCCGAGGCGGCTACGGAACTGAGCGGATGCTTCGAATACGACTCCGACCTCTTTGCCGAGGACACGATTATCCGCATGCAGAAACATTACTGCCGGATCATTGAAGGGATGTTGGAGGATCTCAATAGTCCGATCGAGGCGTTGTCGCTGATGGATGAGACAGAACGACAGCGGCTTGTCACTGACTTCAATCAACCATCCTTGCCGTGCCCTTCAATAGGCAGTCTCACGCGACAGTTTGAATCTCTGGCCCAACAGATGCCCGATGCCATCGCAGTTGTTCACGAAGACCAGCAGCTATCGTATCGGGACTTGGAGCGACGGGCCAATCGGCTGGCCCGGTATCTAAGGGGGCGCGGGGTCGGCCCTGAAGTCGTGGTGGGAATTTGTCTCGACCGATCCATCGATCTGGTCGTTGGCTTGCTCGCGGTGATGAAAGCTGGGGGCGCCTATCTTCCGCTTGACCCGGAGTATCCCACGAAGCGCCTTGAGCAGATGCTGATGGATGCGGAAATTAGGGTGCTTTTGACCCATAGCGGTCTACTGACGCGCTTGCCGTCGGCCCATCCCCACACGATTTGTCTCGATTCCGAATGGCCGGCCATAGCCCGTCTGTCCGATGACCCGCCATCCGAAGAAAGGCAGGCGCATCAGCTTGCCTATGTGCTCTATACCTCCGGTACGACGGGCCGGCCCAAGGGCGTCATGGTGGAGGACGGGTCCCTTGCCAACTATGTTGAGGCGTTCACGCGCCACATACAGCTGGCTCCCGGCGATCGCGTCCTGCAATTTGCTTCGATCGGATTCGACGCCGCAGCCGAGGAAATCTTTCCCTGTCTGACGGCCGGGGCCACGCTGGTGTTGCGTACGGTGTCCATGATGGATTCGATGGCGCAGTTTATCGAGAGTTGCCGGCGCTGGGATATCAGCGTGCTCGACCTGCCGACCGCCCTCTGGCATGAGCTGGTCGCACGGATGGATCAGGACAAGTTGGAACTGCCCGCGGCCGTCA
This sequence comes from Nitrospira sp. Nam80, assembly GCF_965152575.1. NCBI lineage: Bacteria > Pseudomonadati > Nitrospirota > Nitrospiria > Nitrospirales > Nitrospiraceae > Nitrospira > Nitrospira sp. Nam80. Next base: position 2,557,977 of record NZ_OZ224216.1, on the reverse strand, counting down.
GAGTCGTCGTCATCGGCGGAGAACGCGCGCTGCCCTCTGCCGCCGCACGATGGGCCGCCATGGTGCGGCCGGAGGTCCGTTTGGTAAATACCTATGGGCCGACTGAGGTCACGATTGCCGTCACGATCGGCGATGTGGAGCCTGCGGAAGCAATGAAAGATGCTTCATGGGAGGTTTCCATCGGACGGCCGATCCCGGGCTCCCAGGTCTTTGTGCTTGACGGCAATTTGCGACCGGTCCCGATTGGAATCACCGCAGAACTGTACGTCGGTGGCATCGGGCTCGCGCGCGGATATGTCGGCAAACCCGATCTGACCGAGGCGCGATTCATCAAGGCGCCGCCGGATCTGCCCGTGCAGAACAAGCTGTATCGAACCGGCGACCGTGCAAGGTGGCGGGCGGACGGTTGGCTCGAATACCGGGGACGAGTCGACCGTCAGGTAAAAATTCGTGGCCATCGGATCGAACTGGAAGAGATTGAATCCGTACTCGGTTCCCATCCGGACCTGCTGCAGGCGGCGGTAGAGGTGCGGGAGGACATGCCGGGGGACAAGCGGCTTGTGGCATTCATCGTCCCGCGTCCAGGCAGCAGCCTTACCATTGGACGGCTGACGCAAGATTTACAACATACGCTGCCTCGCTACATGGTGCCGTCGGCCTTCGTGGAACTGACCGCGCTCCCGCGCACCGAACATGGCAAACTGGACCGGCGTGCCCTTCATGTCGAGCGGGACAGCCGGGCGAGCCATTTCGATTTGACCTCTTCCTACGTGCCGCCGCGCAATACGACCGAAGAAATGCTGGCACAGGTGTGGAGCGAGATTCTCTATGTCCGGGATGTGGGCATCCATGACAATTTCTTTGAACTCGGCGGTAATTCTCTACTGGCGACCCAATTGGTTTCCCGGATCAGGCGGTTGTTTCATCAGGATGTGCCGCTGCGAGTGATCTTTGAGGCTCCCACGATCGCGAATCTCTGCCGGCTCATCGGAGCGAGCGGAGTGTCTGGTTTGAAGCCGGACGTGCCTTCCATGTCGCGTCTTTCGCGAACGAGGCCGCTCGCCCTGTCATTCGCGCAAGAACGGATGTGGTTCCTCCATCAGATCGCTTCCGGCAGCTCCGCTTACAATATCCCCGCCAGCGTGCGACTTCAAGGTCCGCTCAACAAGGAGGCGCTCCGACGCGGTGTGGCGGAATTGGTGCGACGGCATGAATCACTGCGGACCACGTTCGGGGAAGTCGCCGGCCGGCCGGTCCAGCAAATCCATGCGACGCTTGATCCGATCTGGGAGGAGAAGGACCTGCGCACCGAGCCGCATGACGGCCGTGAGCGTCTTGCGGCGGAGTTGGCAACCGAGGAAGCCCGGCGGCCCTTCGACCTCCACACCGGGCCTTTATTTCGAGTGCTGCTGCTGCAATTGGAGGAGGAACAGCATGTCCTCGTGCTGACGACGCACCATATTATTTCCGATCAATGGTCCTATGGCGTCATCGCGCGGGAACTGGTAGCTCAGTACAATGCCTATTGCGAAGGGACGGTGCCGCTTCAACCGGCCATGGAATTTCAGTACGCCGATTTTGCGCAATGGCAGCGGACCTGGTTGAGCGGCCCAGTTCTCAACGAACAACTTGCATTCTGGAAGAGCCGCCTTGTGAATCTGTCCACGCTTACGCTCCCTTCCGATCGTCCGCGCCCGCCCCGCCATTCGTTCCAAGGAGACCAGGTCTCGATCGAGCTGCCGTGGTCCTTGGTCCACCGGTTAAAACAGGTCACCGTCGTCGAAGGCGCGACTCTTTATATGGGGTTCCTGGCCGCATTTTTTGCGCTACTGCATCGACTGAGCGGACAAGGGGATCTTGTGATCGGGACCCCGATCGCCAATCGGAACTGGCTGCCCATCGAGGACATGATCGGCACCTTCGTCAATACTCTCGTGCTTCGCGCGGATATCTCGGGCGAAATGGACTTCCGGCAGATCCTGAAATCGGTGCGGGACGTCAGCCTGGATGCCTATGCGCATCAAGACCTGCCGTTTGAAAAACTCGTCGAGGCGTTGCAGCCGGATCGGAGCCAAGGGGGCTTGCCGATTGTCCAAGTGCTGTTCAACTTTACCAATACGCCGTTTGCGCGGACGGACTTTAAATATGTGTCGTGGACCCCCTACGAGATCAGCCGCGGCGCCGCGCAGTTTGATCTGACGTTATCCATCGATCCGATGGCCTCCAGAAAAGTCTACCTGGAGTTTAATTCGGATTTATTTGAGAAGCAGACCGCCGAGCGGTGGGTGCGGCACTATCTCACGCTGCTGGAAGCCATGGTGGACCACCCGGCCGAGCCGATCAGGCGCTTGCCGCTCTTGCGGGCCGTTGAACGGCGTCTGATTACGTCCGGCTGGAATGCGACCACCACGACGTTCGGCGAGATTCGTACCGTCTCCGAGCTGTTCGAGGCGCAAGCCGGGCGGTCTCCCACGAGGACGGCCGTCATCGACGAGTCATGCCAGCTTTCGTATGAGGAATTGAACAGGCGCGCCAACCAAGTGGCTCGTTATCTTCAACAGAAGGGAGTCGGTCCGGACGTTGTCGTCGCGCTCCATCTGGACCGCTCGCCGGATCTCTTGGCGTGCCTTCTGGGCATTATGAAGGCCGGGGGGGCCTATCTGCCCCTGGTGCCCGGGCTGCCAGCCAAGCGAATGGCGGTGATGCTGGAAACGGCCCAGACCGGCTGCCTGGTGACGACGAGCGATTTGATGTCCGGCGTTCCCTCGCAGCAGATTCCGGTTGTGGTGATTGATCAGCCAGAAACATCGGACGCGATCGGCAGCCTGAGCGGCGAGAATCTTGCCCAATCGGCCGATGCCGGACATTTGGCATATGTACTCTTTACAAGCGGGTCTACCGGCCTTCCGAAGGGCGTCGAGATTGAACACCGAAGCTTAACCAACTTACTCCTGTCGATGCGCCGGCGTCCCGGCATCGCCGAACACGATGTGCTGCTCTCCGTGACGCCGTTGTCGTTCGATATTGCAGGCCTTGAACTCTACCTTCCGTTGATCACGGGCGCGACTCTTCATCTGGCCGGCCGCCGCCGCGCCGTGGACGGAGTTTGGTTGCGGACTCAGCTTGATGAAGGAGAGGCAACCATCATGCAGGCGACTCCGGCCACGTGGCGGATGGTCGTGCAGGCGGGATGGCGGGGAACCCGCAAGATCACGGTCCTGTGCGGCGGCGAAGCGCTGTCTGCTGATCTGGCGCAGGACTTATGCGCCCGTGCCGCCGCCGTATGGAATCTTTATGGCCCGACTGAGACGACCATCTGGTCCACGATTGAACACCTGCAACAGATCGAGCGCACCGTTTCACTCGGCCGCCCCATTGCCAACACGCACGTATATGTACTGGATGCCAATCTTGAGCCTGTGCCGATCGGAATTCCCGGTGAGCTTTTTATCGGCGGCGCCGGGGTGGCTCGCGGATACCGCGGCAACCCCCAGTTGACCGCCGAGCGATTCATCTCCAGTCCTTTTGAGGAAGGCGGACGGCTTTACCGGACGGGCGATGCCGTCAAATGGCTGCCGGACGGCCGGCTCGAGTTCATTGGGCGCATGGATTTTCAGATTAAGCTTCGCGGATTCCGGATTGAATTGGGGGAAATTGAAACGGTATTGGGACAGTATCCGGCCGTCAGCCAGGCGGCGGCGACAGTTCGGGAAATGGACGGAGAGCAACACCTTGTCGCATACGTCACCTTGAAAGAGCCGGTTGTCTTCGACCCTCTGGAGATGCGGAGATTTTTGCGGGATCGGGTGCCAGACTATATGGTCCCATCCGCCATTGTCCGTATGGCGAAGTTTCCATTGACTCCCAATGGCAAAATAGACCGCCGTGCCCTGCCGGCGCCGGCTGACGGCTTAAATCCGAATCCTAAAGAACCGATGGCGCCACGCGATGGAGTGGAACTGCAGCTCGTGGCCTTGTGGGAACAGGTGCTGGGCATCAGCCAGGTGGGAGTCCGTGATAATTTCTTTGATCTGGGAGGCTACTCGTTGCTGGCATTGCGCATGTTCAGCGCCATCGAGCAGATTTTCGGCACGCGATTACCGATGGCCATGCTGTTTCAGGCCCCCACGATCGAGCACCTTGCCAATGTCCTTCGCGATGGAGGCTGTTCCGTCCGCTGGAGATCGTTGGTGGCGATTCAGGCACATGGAACAAGGCGGCCGTTCTTCGTCGTCCCTGGAGTCGGCGGCAATGTGTTGGTGTTCGCCCGCTTGTCGCGGCTGCTGGGAGAGGATCAACCATTCTACGGGCTTCAGGCGCAGGGCCTGGACGGCAAGGCGAGACCGTTTACACGAATCGAAGACATGGCCCGGCACTATGTCGCCGAAATCCGCACGGTTCAGGCACACGGGCCCTATCAAATCGGCGGCACCTGCACCGGAGGACTGGTCGCCTATGAAATGGCGCAGCAATTGGTGGGCGAGGGCGAAGAGGTGCTGTTAGCGATCATGGAATCGTGGCATCCCCGCTCATACCGGACTCATTGGAGACGTCCGCCACAGCTGGTATGGCCGGCGGTGTTCATCGTCCGAAAGTTTGCCGCCTATATGCGCTTGCTCAACGGCTACTCCGTGCGGGATTGGCCCAAGTACGGCTGGAAGAAATTCCGGACCTTATGGCATACACTATGGGAAGTCGGTGAAACATCCCAGCCGGAGTATCTGCCATATCGGGATTATGTCACCTATGCGACATTCCATGCCGCGGCCCGCTATGATTTCAAACCGTATCGGGGACGGTTGCTCAACGTGGTGGCATCACGGCGGCCCTTGGCCGATCCCAGCCTGGATACGCGGCTGGCATTCACGGATGCCGCCGCGGAAGGGAGCCGAACCGTCATGGTGGCGGCGGAAGATTCGGGGCGGCTGTTCGTCTCGCCGCATGTTCAAGTCCTGGCGGGACATCTATCTACTTTTCTGAACAGCGAGAACTGTTCGGATGCACCCTTGCCGGCCGCGCCCGACGGGAAACCTTCACAAGCGGCGTAAGAGATGTTCGAGGCGCAAGTTCCGACCATGAGGACTTCCCGCTTTCTCATATTTCTGCTCGAAGGCGCCAAACCGATGGTGTTCCTTATGGCCGTCACGGGACTCGTGGCCGGTCTCTCGAGTGTCGGGCTCCTCACAATCATTAATCGCATTCTGAGTGACCCCGCATCAGTGCCGGCTGTCCTGGCGGCCGGGTTTACCGGCCTGGTGATGGTGAAGGTCTTCACCAATTGGCTGTCGCAAATTCTCCTCGTCAAGTTCGCTCAAGAAGCGATCTTGAATATCGGGATTCGTCTGTGCCGCAAAGTGACCCGGGCGCCGCTCCGTATTTTGGAACGGCATGGCACGCCACAGGTCTTGGCCACGCTCACCGACGATACCGGGGCCTTGGCTTGGTCGCTACAATCGCTTCCGGCGTTGGCGATCAACGTCGCCACCCTCGTCGGCTGTTCGCTGTATCTCGCCTGGTTGTCCTGGCCGGCGTTCATGGGCGTCCTGCTGCTGAGTTTTGTCGGCTTCGCCGGCTATAGGCGCCTCTATCGACGGTTTCTGCAATCGAATCAGGCGGTGCGGGAGAGTCGTGCGGCCCTGTATGGTCATTTCCGGGGCCTGACCGATGGGATGAAGGAGTTGATGCTCCATCGTTCCCGCCGCGATGAGTTTGTATCAGTGGAGATTGAAGGAACCGCCCGCATCTTGCGGGATCACAATTTTCTCGCGACCCGACACTATCTGGCGGCGGAAGCGTGGACTCAAACGTTATTCTATGGCTTAATTGGTATCATTCTGCTCCTCTTTCCCGAGATCCTGACATTGTCGGGTGAATCACTGCGTGGCTACGTCTTCGCGATGTTGTACATGGTGAGCCCCATGTGGGCGCTCATCGGGATGTTGCCGAGTTTAAGCCGGGGGCAGGTGGCGCTCGCAAAGTTGGAAGAGTTGGGCTTTCAATTGGACGAGGGGACGAAGCAGGAAGAATCCGCTCAACCGTTGCGCCCGGCGGCCACATGTCCCCTGAGGGTTGATCTCGTGGGCGCGTCATTCCAATACGAGAGCCAGTCGGCCCAAGACAGGCGATTTGCATTGGGCCCAATTACGGCTTCCCTCGAATCCGGAGAGATTGTATTTGTCATCGGTGGAAACGGCAGCGGCAAATCGACATTCGTGAAAATGTTGGTGGGCCTCTATCCGCCGCAATCCGGAGAAATTAGACTCAATGGAGAACTGATGTCAGCCGCCACGCAGGACTGGTACCGCCAGCACTTTTCGGTGGTGTTCTCCGATTTCTTTCTCTTCAAGAAACTGCTTGGTATTGATCCGGCCGTTCTGGGACAATCGGCTCAAGACTGCCTCAGGCTGTTACAGATCGACCATAAGGTCCGGATCGAGGGCGACAGCTTTTCCACCGTGGATCTATCCCAAGGACAGAAGAAGCGGTTGGCATTGGTCGCAGCGCTTCTGGATGATCGACCATTTTATGTGTTCGATGAATGGGCGGCGGATCAGGACCCGCAATATAAAGAGATATTTTACGGACATTTGTTGCCCGCTCTTCGCCGGCAGGGCAAGGGAGTGATCGTCGTGACGCACGACGATCGATATTTCCATCTCGGAGATCGGGTGTTGAAACTGGAGGACGGCCGTATGGCCGAACAGACGTGGCCTCGTCAGCATGAAAAGGCGCCACCTACTCAACGGCCGGCGCTCGTATGGCCGGCGGCCGCGGCCGACTGACGAGCGATCCTGCCTGCCATTGCCGCTATTGGCTGATTACGTCCCGTGAATCTTCCGCACTTTCCCGTCGAACGCCTCGTTCCACACCTGGTGCAGGTGTGGAGCATCTCTCTGCCTCACGTCCGGGGCAGTTTGGAGGCGCTGCATGGTCTTCTGTCAGTTGAAGAACGCCGGCGGGCGGGACGGTTTGTCTTTGAGCAGGATCGACACCGATTCGTCCTGACGCATGGGATTCTACGCATTCTATTGGGACAGTATCTGAATCACGAACCGGCCGGCCTGATCTTTCGGTATGGTGCTCACGGAAAACCCATATTGAATGAACACGAGAACGATTCCGACTCCTTGTGCTTCAATATGTCTCATTCCGGAGACTGTTGTCTTTGCGCGTTTGCGCTAAGCCGAGAGGTGGGGGTGGATATCGAAGTCATGCGGTCGGATGTCGAGTATCTTCAACTGGCGGACCGGTTCTTCGCAAGGCGGGAATACGAAGATTTGAAGCAAGCGCCTGAAGAAGCCAGGCAGGCGTTATTCTATCGCTATTGGGCGTGCAAGGAGGCTTATCTCAAGGCGCGTGGACTGGGGCTTTCAAGCGGCTTGGAACGGATCGAACTCAGGTTCGACGCGGGCGGAGTGATCAGGTCTTGCGACAGCAAGGGTGATCCCAGCGGTCAGGTCGTCCGGTGGGCCGTCAAGGAACTGTCGCTCGGGCAGGAGGTGGCCGCCGCGGTTGCGGCACGAGGGGATGACTGGGACATCGCCATCTCCCACTATGCCCCGCTACGCGCTAGAGGATAGTATTGAGTTCCGCGTTCTTACGCAGTCTTCGAAAAAACTCTTGGAGCAGAGATTGGCTCTCCTTTTCGCCCACTCCTCCTTGCACCTCCACACGGTGGTTCAATCGCGGTTCAGGCGGGATATCAAACACCGAACCGCAAGCGCCTGCTTTGGGGTCTGGCGCGCCGTACACGAGCCGTGAGATCCGCGAAAGAATAATCGCTCCGATGCACATGGTGCAGGGTTCGAGGGTGACATAGAGTGTCGTCTCCGTCAGCCTCCATGTGCCGAGTCGAGCGGCCGCTTCCCGAATGGCGATCAATTCCGCATGAGCGGTGGGATCCTGCCATTGCTCACGTCGATTGTAGGCCTGGGACAGTACGATATTATTGGCCACAATGAGCGCCCCCACCGGCACTTCTCCCTCGGCTGCCGCTCGCTTGGCAAGGGCCAGTGCCGCCTGCATGAATTCCATATCCGGTAGCATGAGACTCGATCCGGCGTCAGCGGGCAAGTTGTGCGAGGCCTTCACCGAATTCATTGGTTGCGAATCGGCGGTCCATCATCGTTGATTGAACGGGTCTCTGGACAGGCGTTTCGACGTCAACGACCATATCGGTTTTCATGAGGTCTGGCTGAGAAGATAGACGGCGCCCGATGGCTGGGGCCGGCCTCCGGCCGGCTCAATGCTGATCGCGATTTGCTTAAGTTTCGAGACGTTCCGCATTCCCTTAATGAGTAATCGTCCTTTTCGACCGGTGTCAAGCGTGAAGAATCCCATGCTGAACGGTTTCTCGTCGATCGCCCAGAGCTGATAGACGGTGCCGGCCGGCAAATCGGGTAGATCAAATGCATAGAGCCAGGCTTTCTTCCCGGTCGGATCGAAGAGGACAAACCCGCCGGCCTGCTTGGCTCGTTCCGTACCTGACAGAGCGATGACTTTGGAAGAGGGGCTTTTCAAAAGACCGGCAAACTCGTCCTGCTGGCGGACGGCACGCTGCGCCAGTTGACTGCGAAGATCGTCCAGTTCGGCATCGCGCTGGATCACTTGATCTCTCAATTCGGTGAGATCGGCTCGCCGGACGTCCAATTCATCACGCAATTGCTTGATGGCGTTCTCCCGTTCGATGATGTCCCGCTGGAGAGCCGTCGTTTTCGACGTCTCTTGTTCAAGGATCTCTCGCAGGTTGGTGGTTTGTTCCACCTCACGCGTCGAGCGGCTGTGCGCCGTCCACGCGAAATACCCGGCGCCCGCGAAAAGCACCAGGCTCAGGAGTCCAAAGGCAAGCTGAAAGGGCCATGACCGAGCCGGGGTGATGGGCGGGAAGAGATGGTTCATCCATTCTCCGGGCTCCAGGCTCGGCTTCACGCTTTGTCTGGTCTCTTCAATCGGAGGAGGGGAAGGATTGCGGGCGGCGAGAACTTTCGCTTTGAGTTCGCTGGGAGGCGCCACCGGCGGGAGGGTAAACGGCAGGAGCGCCGCGACTCCCTGGTAATCTTTCAACGCGGCATGGCAGGTCGCGCAACCGGACAGGAGATGGGCTTCCAAAGCCTGGCGCTCCGGACGCTCCAATGCGCCGACGGCATAGAGCGGAACCGCCTCCTCCAATTCCTCGTGCGTCATCATGGATGATGTTGTTCCAACGTCGTATGGAGCGATGCACGCAGTTTAATCATTGCCAGCTTGATTCGTGTCTTCACCGTCCCAAGAGGCTGATTCAATTTCGCGGCGATTTCCGCATGCGAGAGCCCCTGATAATATGCCATTTCAACCGCCTGCTGTTGTGCGACAGGCAATTCCGCAATCGCGTTGGTCAGTAGTGGTCGCAATTCGCCGTCCATTGCCGTGCCGGCCGAAATTGGCTCTCGGCGGGAAAGGCTGGACGGATCGTTGAGGGCATCGGCAACGGTGTGCGATCCGCGGGATACTCCGGAGCGAATTCGATCGATGGCTCTACTCCGCGTCAACGTGACCAGCCATGAGACCGGCGTGCCGCGACCGTGATCATAGCGAACCACCTTTCTCCACACTTCGAGATACACCTCTTGAAGGAGTAATGCCGCGTCTTCGCGACTGCCGAGAATCCGATAGGCCAGCGTGAAGAGCAGCACGTTGGATTGATCGTACAGCAGGCTGAATGCTTCGAGGTCTCCTTTCGCAACTCGAGAAAGGAGTTTGGGATCGATGATTGTGGCGGCCTGTCGTGAAGCAGCTTCCATCAGGCGAGGCTTGGCGGTTCCTTCACTCCCGTCGCTACTCGATGCAGGCCCAACTATATCACTCTACGGGATAATTCGCCAAAAGGATGTGCGTTTGAGAGCGTGGCCAAATAAAGGGGTGATGTCAATCGACGAAGACCCGGGCAGGGACGCTGGAGTTTACTTAAGGTAGCGTCGGAGGAGGGAGGCGGCGTCCGCGCCGCCGGTCGGTGCGGGTGCGGGGAGGACCGGAGGCGGTGATTCTCTGGCTGCCATCAGGGTTTCCAGCCATACACCGGCGACAAAGGCCTCCCTGTCCAATTCAATCCCCCGGCCGTAACGGTGCAAATAGTCCACGAGGGATTGTTCATCGGCGAAATGGTAACGACGGACGTATACCACGGGCTTCCGCAGGGCGACCGCCTCCACGATCGTCCCATATCCGGGCTTCGTCATAATCATATCGACTGAGGCGAGGAGGGTGTGAAACGGCCAGCCAAGATCCTTGGTGGCAACCACCCTTGTCAGGTTCGGCGGCACATCGCCATCGATGATAAAGCGGAACGGCGCCATGGAGTCCAACGCCGCGAACGGCAACTCTCTCTGTGCAATGCCGCCGAAGCCGACCAAGACGAGGCAGTCATCGTCTGGTACCTCGAGCACGGCGCGAAGCTCTCGAGTCTTTGGACGATGGGGTTCGCAAATGGGTCCTACATCCGCCACCCGCCGAAATGCCGTAACCGGAATCCCGGGCGTCGGACGAATCAGGCAGTCGGCTCCGGCGTAGGCGCGGCGAATGTGTTGCACGATGTTCTGCTCGGAAGCGACCCCGGGTTGCTCATAGAGTTCCAGCACGGCGTCCCACGATAAGGAGCAGAGCGCGACGGTCGGGACGCCGGCCGATGCTCCGGCCGCCACCGCCATATGGGAAATGCCGGACAGCACCAGCGCCGGAGAAGACTGTTTGATCAGAGCCGCCTCCGCTTGGATTCTGGTGTCCCAGTCCATATGAAACCGCCAGTGGGCCTCCCATGTGGCCGGTACGTCGATTCGGAGGGGGCCGTCCTGCACACAACCGATATCTTGCGGCGTGGAATTGAGCCGCCAGGGAATCTTGAGACGTGCCTCAAAGAACGAGGAGGGCACCGATGTATTGAGTATGGCGGTGACATCAGAGACACATCGGCCGAGGTGGTTAAGGACGGGAACCACTTGAGCGGCATGGCCGAATCCATGCCCTGAGATAGAGCACCAGATCAAAGGCAAGAAGCGTCAACCTTCAACTGTTGGAGAGGTCCGACTCCGAGGGGGCGATGTTGTATTGCAGTTCGAGGTCGAACTCCTCGATCAGCTCATTGGCGGCCTCACGGCCCAGATCGGACCGGACTTCGTTGATAACCAGATCAATGGCCGCGGCGGCATGCTGGCCATATTGGGTCATGGCCGATTCAATGCGTTGTTTCGCGTCATCAAGATTCATAGCCGGCCTCCATGTCGCGTGCTATCCCAGGGTACTTATCAAATGTTGCATCTCCGGAACCAGGTCCATGCCTCCGTTCGACCGGCCGGAAAGCGCCGCGTCGATGCCGGCTTTTAACACAGACCGAGCCCTTTCTTTGTTTCCCAAAGAAACCAGCGCTCGTCCGAGGGCAAGGTGAGAGGCCACGTGCGTCGGATCGAGTTCCGTCGCCACCGTCAGGTGTTCTGCGGCCTCTGCAAGACTTCCCCCTTCCTGGAGAATTTTGTTTCCAAGACCATAGCGGCCCAGAAAACCCTTGGGGTTCTTCTCGACCATTTGTCGAAAGGCGTTGATATCCATTGGTCTCCTCTTGCCGGATGACTCTCGTCGGTTTGATTGCGGCGGATTGTACCACCGGCGCCGCTCGTTCAGCTACCTGCGGTCCGCAGCCTCTTGAGTCGTTCGCGGTCGGCCTCGGAAGGGGCTGTTCCGGTGCCCAACGCGAGGTGGTGCACCCGTTCGATGCATCTGATCGCGGAGAGGCGGTCGTCCCGTTCTTCGTACAGATCCGCCAATTCGCGGAGGACGGCCGCTTCGCCGACCGGGTTGCCGAGTTTGACGAAATGTTCCGACGCGTTGCTGAAACAACGTTCGGCCTCCGTGGAACGGCCGCTGCCGAGAAAAGTTCGTCCAAGTTGGCTGTACGTCGCGGCAAGCCCGTCCTCGCTGCCGACTTTTCGGTGGGACTCCAAGGCTTGCCCAAACAGGCGAACCGCTTCATCCCAATGGTATTGTCGGGCCTCATCCATCGCGAGATTATGATAGAGAATGCCGAGGGCGAGATGGTCGTTCAGCGGCTGGAGCAGGTCCAGTGCTTCAAGGTAATAGGCGCGGGCTTTTTCATGGCGGTCGGCCCCGACATACAGGTTGCCGAGATTGACCAAGGTATGAGCGATGGCATGGTCGTCTTGTTCGGTTCGTTGAATGGAGAGCACTTCCTTGTAGCAGGCATCCGCCCGCTCGAATTCACCCGACAGGGCCCATGCATTTCCCAGATTGCCGAGGCTGTTCGACAGCTCTTTCAGGTTGCCGGCGACTCGATCGTCCGCGACGGCCGATTCCCATGCGGCCCGTGCCTGACGAATATCTCCGCGATGGAGAAAGATGCGGGCCCGATGTTTATCATGTTCGGACATCGTCGTAACTCATAATCGGTGGTCTGTAACGCGGCTTATGGTAGGATGGCCGTGGGACATGCGGCGGTGGTCAGATGGATTTTGATTACACACCGTATCTCATATACTGGAGCATCGCCGCCGCGTTTTTTCTCGTTGAATGGCGATATCCTGCGAGGCCGGTTCAGTACCGGATGGTCTTCGCCAAGGACCTGCTCGCCCTAGGCACCTACAATCTTTTTTTTCTGGCCGCTGTCTTTATCAGCGATCGCATCGCAATCCCGAACTATGTGCCATGGCAGTTTCAATCATTGCCGTTCGCAGTCAAGGTGGCCGTTTTTGTTTTGCTGATCGACTGCAGCGGCTATTGGCTGCATCGTTTATGGCATACGGCTTGGTTCTGGCGGGTTCATAAGTGGCACCATGCCCCGACTTACATGTATTGGCTCGCCGGGATCCGAGCCAGTTTGCCGCAGGTGATCATGGCCGCTATTCCGTTCACGATCTGGTTGCCGCTTATCAAGCCGGTTCCCCCGCTGTTCTTCACCTTGTATTCCGTTTATTTAATTGTCACCAATAATTGGATGCATATGAATGTCACATGGCAGTCGCGCCGGCTTGAATGGATATTCGTCACGCCGCGCTATCACCATATCCATCACGGCGACGATCCGCGGTGCTATATGCGAAACTTCGGCCTGGTTTTCACCTTCTGGGATCGTCTGTTCGGCACCTACGCCGATCCTGAAGTCGCCGGCCGGGAGGTTCGATTCGGCATCCAAGAGTCGGCCAGCCCGATTCGTCTGGCGATCGGGATTTGAAGCCGGAAAAACGATTGGATTAGTCTCCCCCCTTCACGGTATCGCGGCGAAATTCCTGTTGGCTGTCGTCCTCCTCGTCCAATCCCAATCCGTCGCGGAATGATCCGTAGAGCTCGGTGATCCGCTCGATGTCTCGGGCATGTTTTCCGTCCTGCGTGGCTAAGTAGGTTTCGCAAAGCTCCAGGCCGGTCCGGAAATGGCGCGAGATCGTTTCCTCCGTGACCTGTTGCCAGGTGATGTAGATGCAAAAGGCCTGGAAGGCAGCGGCATGTGGATAGCGGGCACCGAGCGCGAGCAAGCGCTCATAGGCATCCCTTGCCGTCGCGCCGGCATTGGAAGAAAACGTTTCTTCCAGCTCGACCGCGTGGTCCCACTCGACCCCGAGTTCATTCTTAGCTCCGGCCAGGCTGAAGGCCTCCTGTGCGGCAAGGGCTGGATCGAACTGCATATCGGCCACGGCAATTTCTTATACGCGATGAAAGAACGAACGCCTAATCTCCAACCGGCGAGCCGGCACCATGCGATCACCATACGCGGGGATAGGAAAGCAGGTCAATAGAGGCACATTTACTTTTCATCTTCCCGCTCGCTAGACTTGGTGAATGAGCATCCAACAGCCGTTTTCGCCCGCACCGACCGAAGCGGCCTCGCCCGATCCCATCGATCGCGTCATTCGCTACCATCTCCGAACTAAGCATCATTTCAATCGCTATGCGCGCTCGCTCGGCTTTCTGGACTGGGCGAATCAGCCCGATCCCTTTCGGCGATTCGAAGGCGCGCCGCTGATCCCGCTGCCGTTGCTGAAACCGGAGGATGAGCCCCAGTCTCCGTCGTATGACGCAATGTATCGGAACGGAACGGTATCAAGCCATCCGGTGACCATTGTCGCCTTGTCACGGTTTCTCGAGCTGGCATTGGCCCTGTCGGCCTGGAAGCGGGCCGGGGATACGGAATGGGCGTTACGAAGCAATCCGTCGTCCGGGAATCTGCATCCGACCGAAGGCTATCTCGTCTTTCCGACTGTGGACCGGCTGGAGTTGGCCGCGGGGCTCTATCACTATGCGCCCAAGGAACATGGACTGGAGCGGCGGGCGGAGTTTTCAGTGGAGCAGGCGGCCGAACTGTTCCGTTGGTTTCCTCGTTCGTCCTTTTTGCTCGGATTGACGTCGGTTCATTGGCGCGAATCATGGAAGTATGGAGAACGGGCTTTCCGATACTGCAACCATGATGTCGGCCATGCGATCGGAAGCGCGAGGATTGCCGCCGCCACACTCGGATGGAACCTGATCGTGCTTGACGGCACGGATCAGCAGACGGTCGCGACATTGCTGGGGACTGATCGCCCGGAAGACTATGTGAACGCGGAACCGGAACATCCCGATTGCGTAGCGCTGGTGTGGCCGAGCGAAGACGTGAAGCGCCAGGCGGTAAGCGTAAGGTACGAGCCGGAGGACGGGAGGGGTGATCCGGCAGAGGGGAGAGCGCAAGGTGAAGTCAGTCGGGGCGAGGCGGCAGCGGTGGGGGAGGATCGCTCGATTCCATTGTGGATTGATCCTGCCTCGGTGAAACCTCTTTCAGATGCGGCCTGGCATGGTCGAGCGAATCGGTTGAGCCGGGAAAATCCCGTTGACTGGGAGATTATTGATGATGCCGCGGCTGCGAGCTGGAAACATACCATTGAGCGCAACCCTCTCGTGTTGCCTGGTCACGACCATGCCGTTCGGGGTAGCGACACGCCGCGCTTCGCGAACGATGCGGGTCTATCGGCCGGCCGGATCATCCGCCAGCGGCGAAGCGCGGTGGCGTTTGACGGGAAAACATCGATCACGGCGGCTACGTTCTTTCGGATGATGCTGCGCGTCATGCCGTCGGCCGATCATTCCTATCTGGAGCGTCCGATGCCCTGGGATGCCCTTCCGTGGGATCCGGCGATTCATCTGCTCTTGTTCGTGCATCGAGTCGAAGGGCTGATGCCGGGCCTCTACGTGCTGGCTCGTGATCCGCGGAAGGTCACACTCTTGCAGCAAGCGATGAACCCGGAGTTGGAATGGACCCTCGCGCCCGACTGTCCACCGGATTTGCCGCTCTACTGGTTACTCCAGGGAGACGCCAGGAAACTCGCCGCTCAGGTGAGCTGCCATCAAGACATTGCCGGTGACAGCGCCTTTTCACTCGGTATGCTGGCCGAATTCGAAGGACTCTTGCGTCGGGGAGGCGCGTGGTGGTATCCACGCCTATTCTGGGAGGCCGGATTGCTCGGGCAAGTTCTCTATCTCGAAGCCGAAGTGGCCGGGGTGCGAGGAACGGGAATCGGATGTTTCTTCGATGATCCGGTCCACGAGATCGTCAATATCAAGGGGCTGACTTTGCAGTCATTGTACCATTTCACGATCGGCGGAGCAGTCGATGATATCAGGTTGCAAACCTTGTCGCCCTATCACCATATCACCGCACGGTCGTGACAGACGCGGCAACTCAACATTCGCAATTCAGAACTCCTGATCCATAACTCAGAACTCACAACTCAGAACTCATAACACTGAAGGTCCCATGTTTAAAATTAAGAAAAAGGCGGCTCCGGCGAAGCCACCGGCTCTGTACAACATTATCGAAGATTACTCGGAGTTTGATGCGCCCGGGAACGTGACGGTCTGTGCCATGACGCTTCAGGAGAACGGGCCGGCTCACGCCAAAATTCTTTCCGAAAGTTATGACATTCCGTTGGAGGTACTGACACAGTTGCTGAGCGACGGCGGGGTTTATGTGTATCCGCAAGTCGGTGGAATCGTGACGAGAGGACTCTTTGCCTGCCGGATCGATGCGGCAGGAAGCGCGCCGAAGCAAACGTGGGTATTGGATGTCATGCAGTTCGCCGAAGCCGAACAATTGGCGCGCGCGCAATCCCTTTCGTTGGAGGACGCCGCCTTTGACGTATTCAGGCGGACGCTCCCGGAGGAACTAAGCCGTAAACTCGACCAGAAGAATCTCGGCCTCGACTATCGAACGCTGGACCACGCGGTGGCGAAAGGCGGCGACATAAAATATATCGATTTCCGAAAGGATTGGTCGCCTCACTTCAAGCGGCTTTGCATCATGCCGGATGGACGCCTGGTTGAAACCGGCGGGCTGGCTGATTTTGCCGCCTTGCATGGCATTCCAATTGCGCAGGCCAAAACGCTCATCGAAGAAGGCGGGACGTTGGAGGTCGGAGGGGAAGTGCTGGCGTGCCAGATCGTCAACGGACAGCCGGCGGTGGCCAGATTCAACAGTAAGCAATATGCGAAAGCCAAGGAACTGGTCGCGACCAAAGGACTCCACATCATGGATGCGCTCAGTGAAGTCGGCTATAGCGATGTCGCCATGATGCGCGGGCTCCGAAGAAAGGAACTTGGCGGTCGCATCTAGGCCGATCCTTGATGGTGAAAGCCGTGTCATCCCGTTACCCACTCAACCGATATGGTATGCAGCCCATCATGGTCCTGTGGGCCATGTGGATCACGGTGAGCGGCTGTAGTGCGTCAAAACCCATCCTCTATCCGAACCAACATTATCAGCAGGTCGGCCCCGACGTGGTGGAGGCGGATATCGAGGCATGCCGAGAAATAGCGGAATCGTCCGGCGCGTCGCCGACCCAAGGGAAAAGCGCTCAAGTCGGAACGGGTACCGTGGCCGGTGGAGCGATCGGGGCGGCAGCCGGGGCGGTCGGAGGCGCGGTGGTTGGAAATCCAGGACGCGGGGCAAAGGTCGGAGCAGCCGGTGGCGGGACGGCCGGCTTCTTGCGGGGGCTCTTCAGGAAGTCACGGCCTGGCGCGGCCTATACCCGTGTAGTCGATCGTTGCCTGCGGGAGCGGGGATACGAACCTATGGGCTGGGAATAGTGGCAATGTGGCGCGCCTCCACCGAGAGTGGTTTTTCAAAGAATCGCCTGCCGAGTCGAAGGCCCACATAGGCTCCTGCCACATTGTCGATCACGTCAAGAAGCGAGGTGCTTCGGTTGTGGCAGTACACTTGATACAATTCAATGCCCGAGGATAGCGCGAGAGCGAGGAGAATCAGGACGAGAGGTGAGGCGCCCTTTGCTTGCGCCCGGCCGGCGTAGAGAAAACCGAACGGCACGAACAGCAGAATATTGGCGATCGCATCAAGGGTGAGATCGATGAGCGTAAGAGGGGACGTCAGCTGTTCAGCGGTCGGCACCCATTTAATGTATTCCCAGTGGGAGTGTCCGACGAAATTGTTCAGCGGGAGCACTCCGACCATGAGGATAACAACGATCCACGAAATCCACATGACCGACCATTTTGATGACATCAGCGTCACGATGAGAGCGCAACCTGGCTCGGCGTTTTCCAGGAACAAAGAGTAATTGTCGCAGAACGTGTTCGATTCTTTCCAGAACTATCTGTCGTGCAGCCACGATCTATCTCGGGTACGCGCGGCACTTCTAACCGTACAATTACGCGGCCGGGTCGGCGGATGGACAAGGAGATTGCCGGGCAGAATCGGCATCGAATTGATACGGAGGAAGGGGTCAGCGGGAACCGGTAGCCGCGAGCTCTTCCTGCACCGCTTGGAGCATGTGCTGGAGATCGAACGGCTTCTCGAACGCTCGGCAGGCGCCGAATAGTTGCGCGACATCCAAAAAATTGCGATCCCCTTGGGCGCCGGTCATCGCGATGATTTTCGTATCGACATATTCGCGGCTGAGTTGCAATGTGGCTTCGAGGCCGTCGACCTCCGGCATCAACAAATCCATGATCACCAGATCGGGCCGATTCTGTTGATACTGCGATATGGCTTCTCGACCGTCATGCGCTTCCACGACCCGATGGCCTGCTTGCTCAAGGACCCCTCGGAGAAGGGTGCGGATTGAAGTCTCGTCATCGATAACCAGAATGGTAGCCATAGGATATCCCTTCGTCACGACCATGACCGCGGTGCTGAATGGACCGTGTCATCCTCTCTCGCCATCTATGGACGCAAGAGAAGCTTACCTGCCGCGCGCCGGTCTGTCTAGCAAAGACGCAAATGCAACGACCGGGACCAAATCCGGCCCATCTCGATATTTGGATAGGAACAAGATCAGGGCTTGGCGGCGCCGGATGCGGGGTCGGGCGGGGGATTCGCTGGCAGGACCTGGGAAGGCGACGAAGTTTTGGTACCGGTTGTGGTGTTCGGTTGAAGGGGGCTGACAGGAATCACACCGGTGAGTTCCATGATCAGAAGAGCTATCACGCTGAGAAACAGGAATGACGTTGACCAAGCTACGCGCTTGAATCTTCTATTCAACACTTCGGTTTGGCTATAGGGATTCATAGCTGTATGGGGCGGGGATCGTTGCAGGAGGCACCCGTCAGGATAGCGTTCTTGTACCCCGTTCAAATAAAGTCGTCAAGAGCGAAAGTGCCGGAATTATAATGGACTGCTCATCTGCCTCTGCGGTCACGAGCCGATGCTGTGTGATTCAATCATTGATGCAAGGAGTTTGTTATGCGGCACTCTTGGATTCTGCTTCTCGTATTCATCGTGATGGTTTGGTCCGCGAATGTTTTTGCGGCCACAGGCTGGCCGAATGAACCGCCCGGTTCAACGACTCTGCTGGATTGTCCATTCGACTCGCTCGACTGCGGCGGCCAATTAGTGAACGTGTATAAATCAGGGGATATCGTCGAGGATGAAAGCGCGCCTGGTTCGCCGCCGAAGGTGGCGCGTGCCAGCCTCATTTATCCAAACACGCACGGCGGAATTGTGCTGGTCTATCTGAAGCGAGCGCCTCTGCGAGAGATGTATGCCGGGTTTTGGTTTAAGGTCAATAAAGATTGGCAACAGAACATGGTCGGAATCAATAAGATATTTTTTCTGCGTGCGGAGGATGATCTTCAAGGAGGTTCCAAAACAAATGGGTACTGGGGCGTACACGGCTATGGGAATCCCATGCAGCTCATATGGAGTCACAATACAGGCTCTGTCGACAATAGCCACGCCTGTGACTCTGATATGGGTCTGGTCTGCCATCCCAATGTCGGAAGCGGAAATATCTATTTCGGACGCTGGCATCGCATCGAAGCCTATGTGCGTGCAAGCAATTGTCCTACCTGCCGGAATGGGATCGTGCGTTGGTGGGTCGATGGACAGTTGGCCGGCAACTATACCAATCTCAATTACGGAACAAAGGTCGTGAATGAATGGGTCTGGGCTCAGACATGGGACGGACACAGCAATGCGTTGGGACGGACCGTGGATGTTCATCAATATATCGATCAGCTGCACATCAGCGCGCCCAATTGCCCGTTGCCCTGTGACGCCTCCTCGCGTCCTGCTCCCGCTCCTCCTCCCAAGGATGGTCGGCCTTCAGCCCCCGCCGATGTGCACGTGACCGTGATTCGGTAAGTCGCATCCGTAGGATGTTCATGCGTCCGGTTTGGTTGAACCGAGACAAGAGTCAGGCAATCCGTTATGTGCCGACGATTCGTGTAATCAGCTTTGCGCTTCCCTGAAATTGGCCCAGTCATTCGCCAGATACGCCTCATCACAAGCATCCAGCGCTTTCATAATCTGACTGAAGCGCAGGTCCTCTCCTGAAATGCCATAGGTCACCCTCGCCACCCGCCGCCACGCTGTGGACCAATCAGGCTTCACAAGGACCAGCGACTTCCTTGGCAAAGGAGGATCCGGCCTGCCTGACGGCTGTGTCGTAAATCATCGACAGGAGTTCTGAAGGAGCGTCTATACCCCGGCATGGCTTGCCCGCATACATTGTCCAGCAATTGAGTGTTCTGTGTCCGCGTAACGAGTCGATCATGTTCCAGTGCCGTCGATGAAGAAAAGCGAGTCACATGCCGATCCCGCTGCTCAAGAGATGCCGGCGTAGCCGAGAGCCACTATGTTGAAAAGACTGCGCCTGCTGCTGTTCCATTCCCGAGTATGTGAACGGTGTCACAAGTATAGTGTGATCGAAAAAGGGCGCTGCATCTATTGCGAACTGGAACACCGGCTTCATTCCGCCAACGGATATACTTCCTGTGGAGACAATCATCTACATTGTGGCTGAAGGTAGGACCTTGTTTCGAGATATCGATGGGTCTATTGCACCGACCATGTATTTTTTGTGAGGGGGACATGATGCCGGAGAGCGAGACAATGAATCAAACAGGAGTGCGTCACATATCCGCGCGCCAACAAGGTTGCGACCATCGGTTCGATGTCATGTGTGTCGAGGGTAAATTTATCCTCGATTTATGGGAATGCCGCTATTGCGGCCAACGTATCAGGCGGAAGAAATTCGTTGCCGGTTGACCTCCATCTTTTCCTCCGGCTGAGAAGCCAGGGAAGAGGCAACGGATAGGCCCGGAGTGAGCCGACTGTCTTATAGTGCGACAGAGGTCTCGGGAGTTTTCTGCGTAGAAGAGAGCCCTCCAGTTTCTGCAAAAAAGATACATCTATAGAGTTTTGGATACGCAATTGGGCCGATGTTTCCAAGCCGCAGAAGATGGATTTGCCGCCGGCGCTCGTTCTTTCCAATACATAGAGAATTATGCACATGGCGGCATGGTGTTTGCCTTAGCACGGCTATATGTATCCGTCGGGCAAACACCGTTATCGGCGATTACTTCTCGAATCACCAAAACAGTCATGGCAACGATCGGGCCGGCAGTTGAATGTATCTTGTGTCATGGCGGATCAGTGGAGGATCGGCATGCGGGCGGGCAGTCCAACCCACATACTTCTCGTGTTCCGCGGTGGCAATGAATATGTCTTTGTAGACAATGAGGCAAAAGCGACCGTCTGTGTCACGTTGTCCATGACGGCTATCCATATGTTTCAAAGAGAGGGCCTGAATCCGGATGAGTTGGCGAGGCAGGTCACCGAATGGGTTTTGGTCAGTCGGCAGAAGAACGGAAGTGCGGATTTGACGACCAGTGAGGATCTGTCGAATTTTTGCCAGTATTATTTCTCGAATAAATCCCTTGAGAAACAAGCCTGCTGAACCGTCCTCGGGCGATTGCTCTTCAGAGACACATTCTCTTCCAACCGATCACTCATCCGGAATGGCTTCAAGGACGCTTATAGCCTGTCCTGTTTATAAGCCATTGAACCAGCCTCGGAAATAAGGCATGAAGCCAGCAGGTTAATCTCATCATGAATGGAATCACAATCGCCCGTTTGTTTCGTTCGATGCCGCGGGTAATCGCTTGGGCGACATCCTCGGGTGTTAATTCCGGGATGAGCTTGGCTAGTTTTGGAACTCGCTCTCGGCTTTTAGGATTGTGCTCCCAGTATGTCGATTTCACTACCCCCGGTTCGACCAACGTCACACCAATGCCGGATCCATCGAGATCAGCACGCAGGGCTTCGGTAAAGCCGCGCATGGCCCAACGAGCAGCCAAATAAGCCGTGGCTCCGGGCCAGGTGAACCGCGAGCCCACGGAACTGACGTTGACGATGTGGCCCTTTTTCCATCTCAGCATAGAAGGCAAGAAGGCATGCACGACGTTGAAGGCCGCAAAATACGGGACCGCCATAAATGTGATCGCCTCAGCGGGACTCGTTTCATCTGTGAACCGCCATGTGCCGACCCCTGCGTTATTGACTAAAATAATCGGTATCCCTAACTGCTTGTTGATTGAGGCCGCCACCAATGCAACCGCCTCCGCGTTGGTCAGATCCACGCTATATGTCCATGCTTTTCCGCCGGCTAAGGTGATTTCCGCCGCGACTTGATCTAATTGCACCTTTCGCCGGGCCAGCAGAACGACCGAGGCTCCCATTCTGGCCAATTCTCTGGCCACCGCGGCCCCGATTCCTCCTGAGGCTCCGGTCACTACGACGAGGCTGCCGCTGATTTCCATTTCAGATGTGGACTTCCCTTCCGCTCTTCCGATAGTTGATCCTAAATCACTGAATACTATTGTCCAAGTCTGCGGAGCAGACAATGGATATTTGCCGGCCACCAGGGGGCTGTCCTTGGGGGAGGCATGCCCCGGCCTCCTGCGAGGTACCGGTATCGAGCGGGACGTCTCCCCTAAAACGACGGCACTCTAAAACCGGAATAGACCACCGGCGCCGCGGTGCTCGACGAATGGAGTGGACCCATGAAGCGGTCGAAATTCTCGGAAGAGCAAATCGTCTATCGCGGCGCTGATCTATGGTCGGGACGCTGACTCGACATGCTGCTGATCATGGCATGAATGGCTGGTGCGAGGTCGTGCAGCAAGAATCTTTGCTTGAATATCGGATGGGCGCCAAGCGTCCGTGCTTTCGCCTCCACCTCGTCAAATCCATATCCGGTAAGAATAATCACGGTCGTCTGTTGGTGAACGCCTAGCCCTCGTAAGACTGCAACCCCCCTTCTGATCATCACCAGGTTTCTTATGGTCTTCCTGACTCAGCATCATGGAAAGCAGATCCTGGACCGGTGCCTCATCCTCGATGACGAGAAGATGCGCCATAGCGAGCTGTGTCATCCGGCCTCTCCTCTGGGCCCCAATTGCGGTTTCATGGCTTGGAGCAGCGCCTTCTCGTCCAACGAGTCTTGCACAATGGCATCCGCGCCCAATAGTTTCGATGTGATGAGCGCGTCCTCATCCCCGGCGTGGGCTTGCAATGAACTCCAAGGAATCGCAATCCGAGAGGTGAATGTCGGTAATTACCAGGTCCATCGACCGTTCATGAAGGCCGCGGAGTGCCTTCAAACCCTCCGCGGTCTCATGCACGAAATACCCGGCTCGCTCAAAAGGTTCACGGTACTGAGAGCGGACCACGTCCTTGCTCTGAATAATCACAAGACCCGCCATGTTCGATGAGCAAACTGTATCAGAGAGAATAACGGGTGCGAAGAGAGCTTTAGATTGGAGTCTTTTAGCCCTGATATAACCGGTGGACTTGAAAATGAGCATGTCGTCTGATGTGGCGAATTTAGATTTGCGCCATGGCTTCTGGATTACGCCTCCGCCTCATACCGCCATTTTGCCGGTGTACGATCCGGAGCAACGGCGGCTGCTGTTCAGACTGGAGGGGTGAGCCATCAGAGCCTGTGCTTCCTGGTGTCCCATGCGCCTGCTCGCAAAGAAAGAGGTGAGGGAAAGAGATCTGTTAGCCCGCATTATTCATGACGGTTCGTGACGAAACTGCGGAGACGCCACGCGAGGTCCACGCCGCGCCGAATAAGGCGCGGCACGTTTGTGGACGCCGCTGATACAAATTTTTGATGAGAGGGTTCGGGCGATCCACCGTTAAGAAGGCGTGCCGGCAAGGAGCGCAGCCACGAGGTAGGCAATGAACAGAGCTAGCAGCCCGAGATTCAGGATCAATCCAGCTATGAGAGTCTTCCGATTTTCCATGGTATCACTGTAATGGATGGTTTCGGGTTTTGGGGCCTGGTACTGTCCCCAGTTTTTAAGTTTGCTTGAACCTATGAGGGAGCTTTATATCAACTACGCCAAGCAGCCCATCGAAAGAGGAGCATGCGATGGGTAGGCGAGCATTTGAAGGACAATAGCGGTCTTATCCATATTTGAAGATACCTGGCGCTCCATGCATCGAGCGTCAGGGAGGCGAAAGCAGGCACCAATGGCACGCAAAGGGCGAGTTGATCGGGATTGGCGAGTTCTGGCCTGATATTGGCAGCATCAGTCAATATCTGCGAGGACCCAAGAAGTGAGCTTGGCAAATACATCCGGGCGCCCTTTGTCAGGCCGAATCATCAGCCTGACATGGGTCACGTTCAGTTCGGATACAGCCCAGTCTTCACACTCCCAGGTGGCTCCGTCCGGGCTAAAAGTAAACTCCTGTCGCCGGAGTTCCCGGTACGTGCGGCCGCCATCGCCGGACACGCTCACCTGCAATTCCTGCGTCCGAGGGACTTCACGTTCCTCTATTTCCACCGTGATCCGCCGGAGGGTGGTAGGTTGATGAAATGCGATGACCACGTGCTGATCTCCAGGTTCGCCGGCAATCCATTGAGTCCCCCCGGGACCCCGGTGCTCATCGAAGACCTGCGACACCGGATGGCCGTCGGCTTCCGAACTGGCTATTACCGTAGCCGTGGCGAGGACGGCAATTTCCTGTTCCGGATACGTCTCGGATGAGTCATGGATCCATGTTCGCATAGAGCACCTCCGATACGACGAGGAGATAAACAACCATGGCAACTTCCTGACGCTTAATCAAGGAGGTGAGTCTCCACGATGCCGCGGGGTGGTATGGTATGGCTTAGTTAATGGTCTAGGAGATATTCTCGTGACTCAGTACGTACAGGCCGGCAAGTTCTTGCTTGATCCGTGAGGCGATGTCCTTATAAATCAGCAACTGATGCAATTGCAGAGGGGATGGCGCTGTGTCGTAAGTAAGGCACCGCGGATCAAGACTTTATAGGATCTGATCCCATCGGATGAGGCGATGCGCAACACATCTTCGCCATTGAGTCGGGACGCTGTATTCACAAATGATTCAACAAAAGGTCTTTACTTCTCGTCCCGGATCGCTGCCTTCGCTTTTGCCTTGAGCTCCGGCGTGGCCTCGCGAATGCCATGTTGCTTCGCGTGTTCCATGGCGTTCTTCAGAACTTCCTCTTCGGTGTTTCCGCGGATGACCTGCTTACATCCGGAT
Source organism: Nitrospira sp. Nam80 (assembly GCF_965152575.1). NCBI lineage: Bacteria > Pseudomonadati > Nitrospirota > Nitrospiria > Nitrospirales > Nitrospiraceae > Nitrospira > Nitrospira sp. Nam80. The sequence continues at coordinate 2,533,157 of NZ_OZ224216.1, read as the reverse complement.
GTCGGATCTACCTTGTCACACTCGATGATCTTGCCCATGGTAATCGCTCCTTTTCGAGCCGTGCCCGACGTTTAAGGACATTCTTTAAGCGAGTGCTGCCGAAGATCTCTTACTAATCGCAATCGAAGACTTTAATCAAGAGGCGGCAGCAGCCAAGCTCCTAGGGGAACATGGGCTGAGTTGCTTGGAGTTTTCCTGGCTTGTTGAAGAAGGGCGCTAGATGGTGTTCGGGCATACTCTGGTATCCCACGCGTCATGTGCGAACATCGATTTGAGACGGCGCAAGTAGGGGCTATTTATTCCGGACTCGTGGATCTCACGGCAGTGCGGTCAGCAGGTCCTTCGTAAGCGCGACAAGCATGACTTCATTGGCGGTCGTGCAGTTGTGTAAGCACACGTGAAAGCGGTCTTAAGATCTCGTCATTGTAAATGGCAGGGCATTCCTGAGAAGTGGAACGGGCGTAATAGACCTACCTCAAGTACAAGTGCGCGGAATCGAATTATGGTTTTTACACGCGGGCACACGGAAGAGATGCTGCGCTTGGATAGCCCGCGGCTCACCGGAAGTGTGGAGCCGGCACGAATGATTCATCAATATCGTCGCGAAGCGGTAAAGGCGAGGTCCGCCGAGGGTGTACGGTGCGACGCGTAAGAGGCGCTGAGCTTGAGCGTGCCGGCGAGTCGTATCCGCCCGCGCAAGAAAGAGAGGCTGCGCCTGACGAGCGGGGTCCACACAAAGTGGCAAGTGGCGCGCCCGACAGGACTTGAACCTGTAACCCCCAGATCCGTAGTCTGGTGCTCTATCCATTGAGCTACGGGCGCGAGGCGCTTGCTGCTTCCGTAGGCAAAGCAGCAAGGCAGCGCTCGTTATACAGGTCTTGGAGGAAAGGGGTCAAGTCGCCGCGTCCGACGATCAAAAGAGACTTCGACTCAACTCTGCGGACCGCCCGCTTTCATTTCCGGAATTGTCATATGCCGTGAGCGCGAAGAAATAGGTCACGCCCTTCGGCAAGGTAATGACATAGGACGTGACCTTCCCTACATCCACCGTTCGACTGTAGACGCCTGAAGCTGTTCCAATATACAGCCTGTAGCCGGCAAGGTCGGCTTCGCTGTTCGCCGCCCAGGTCACCGTCGCCGTGCCGTTTGTGGGCGACGGCGGAGGTGGAGGCGGTGGGGTGACCCCGCCAATCGGAGGAGGCGGCGGGGGCGGCGGCGGCGGTGTGGTCGTGCCTGTTTGCTGGACGTTTACTGTGATTGGGACCTGGATGAGACGTGAGACGCCCGGCCCCGATTCGCTGATATAGACCAATCCGGAATTTGCACCCAGCGACATGGAAGAACTGTTCACTGTGACCTGTACGGTGTCCAGTTCCGTCGTAATGCTGTTACTGCTGCCGTAGGCCGGTGAAAGTGATACCCACATGACACTGGTCTTCGGCTCCCAAAAATGCTGCTCGGTGCCGCTCTTCTGGAGGTTGAGCGTGAGGGTGGTGGTCTGTCCTTTGACGACATTCGCCGAGAGCGATCCGGGCCAGGCCGTGATATTCGAGTTCAGCGAACTCGGGGGGGGTGACGCCGGAGGTGGTGACGCGGGCGGCGGTGACGCCGGCGGCGGCGAGGCGGGCGGTGGTGAGGCTGGGGGTGGTGACGCCGGGGGCGGTGACGCGGGCGGCGGGGGCGGCGGCGTGGTTGTCCCGGTTTGCGCGACCATGACTGTTATGGGGACCTGCATGAGACGCGAGACGCCGGGACCGGATTCCCATACATAGATCAATCCAGAGTTCGTACCGACGGTCATGTTGGTGCTGTTGACAGTGATCCGCAAGGTATCAAGTTCGGTCGTGATGGTGTTATTGCTGCCATAGGCCGGCGAAAGCGTAACCCATCCGACGCTGGCCTTTGGCTCCCAGACGTGTTGCTCGGCTCCGGTCTTTTGGAGATTGAGCGTGAGCGTCGTGGTCTGCCCTTTGACGACATTCGCCGAAAGCGATGCGGGCCAGGCTGTGATATTCGAGTTCAGCGAACTCGGGGGTGACGCCGGAGGTGGTGACGCGGGCGGCGGCGACGCCGGGGCGGCGAGGCGGGAGGGGGTGGTGAGGCCGGGGGTGGTGAGGCGGGCGGTGGTGAGGCGGGCGGTGGAGACGGCGGCGTGGTCGTGCCGGACTGGGTGACTGTCACCGTCACCGGGACCGTAACAAAATTGGAAATACCCGGACCCGACTGCATGATGTAGACGAGGCCGGAATTCGTGCCGAGCGTCATGTTCGCGCTGTTGATGGTCACCCGCACCTGATCCACTTCGGTTGTGATGGTATTGCTGCTGCCATAGGCCGGAGAAAGAGCAATCCACGTCACGCTTGTTTTGGGTTCCCAGAAATTCTGCTCGGTGGTGCTTTTTTGAAGGTTGAGCGTCAGGGTCGTGCTCTGCCCCTTCACCAGGGTTGCGGACAGGGCGGCGGGGGACACTTGGATATTTTGCGCAAGGGCCGATGCGCCAAAAAGGCCGATCAATGCCGTGGTCAGGATGCAAATTCGCGTGAAGAATTTTCCTCCTGCGCGTGACACATGGGGCTGTGTAATTCGGCGCAGCTTGTGGTGAGAGAGACCTGCATTCATTAACGGCTCCTCCAATTGAAGTGATCGACCTCGCCCAGAGCAAAGCAGTCCATGAGCAACTGCCATGCCATCATGGCGGTTGCTTGGTGCGAGCAAGCGATCACGCTCAATGCGAGAGGAAATCGCACCGACGAAATCTTCCCTAAGTGGTTGGTGACGCCGCACCATAGTGGATCATAGACGCTGCGGTCAAGAAATATTGTTCGGGAAATTGCATACACCGCCGGGCTCCGCCGTCGATAATGATCCGTCTATCACCGCGCGACATGTGTAGGCGGCCGGCACATGGGTGTACAAAAGTGATGCTCGGCAAAGATTTCCTAAGGACTTGGACTGAGAACGGGAATATCCCGTGACGCCCGGTTGAAGAACGAAAATAGTTGTTGACCCGATAGGAGAGGATCGGGTATCTGAGAAGCCACGGCGCCCGTAGTATACTAAGTACATATACTAGATGATGGCAGCCCCAGTGCCGGCGCCAAATTGATGGCCTGAAACCCGGCTTGCAACGGAGAAAGAATGACGTGATGACGACTTGTTGGTGGCGCCGAGCGATCATCGGCGTGTTCCTTGTTGCCGCATGGCCGGGCTTGATCGAACCGGCTTGGGCGGACACACCGGAAGCGAAGGATCCACTGGTGAAAAGCGTCGAAGTCGGCGTGACCGGGTGGTTCACTCAGGGCAAGACCGACTGGAGCCATGACGCGTCCCATCTGGATCCGGATCTCGGGAATCCCAGCTCAAAATTGAAATATGAGGACGTAGGAACCAATGTCGTGGAACTGGCCGGGAAGGTTCGATTCAAGAACCGGCTTTTTCTGCAGGCGAATTTTGGTTTTGCGGAGATCGGCGGAGGCCGGTTAACGGACGACGATTTCCTCAGCGCGCAAGGCGCCGCCAATAACGGCGCGAGCATGCCGGGTGCGCAGCGCTTCTCCCGGACCTTCAGCGATATCGGCGGCGACGATATGTGGTACGTCAACGCCGACATCGGATTCCTGGCGCACGAGTTCCGCCGCAACAAGGGTTTTCTGGACTTGTTTGTCGGATTTCAATATTGGCGGGAGAAGCAGGTTGCGAACGGCCTGCTCCAAGTCGAGTGCACCACCGCTTCGTCTCCGAACCCCTCTTTCGGCTGTCCTCCCGCGGGGACGAGCCGGTTCAAGGGTCAGACGGTTATCACCAATACCGTGCACTGGACTTCATTGAAGGTCTTGGGAAGCCAGATCCGGTACCAGCTCTGGCCCCGGGTCGATATTGATGCCAAGGCCGCCTTTCTCGTCACATGGTTGAATAATGAAGATGTGCATCACTTGCGCACCGATCTGGCGCAGGATCCCAGTTTCAAAATGACGGGAGTCGGGATCGGCACGAATGCCGATATCAACGTCCGGGTGATGCTGATACAGCGGCTCTATCTGACGGGAGGCTATCGCGTCTGGTGGACCAAGGTCACCGACGGGGATTGGAAAATTTATGGGGCGAATGGATCGAGCGCAAGCGCGAATCTCAATGAATTTGAAACGTTGCGCCACGGGCCGACGGTCGGACTCACATACGTGTTCTGAGTTCCAAGACCGCGTATCTTATCGTCCCCGTGACGGCAACGTTTCCTCTTCATACTCCGCGAATAATCGCCGTGCTTCCGGATGCAGCAGGTGGGGTTGTCCCTGCGGAATACCCACTGTTCTGAACAGCGGGGTCAATTTTCCGTTGGGATGCAGATAGCCCGCGCGAAGCGGCACTGACCGGCGGGCATGCCGAACTAAATGGCACGGCGTCGAGCGTATTGAGCTCAGCCAATCGGCGATGTCTTGAGGATTGCCGATCGAAGCGGAGAGCAGAAGCAGGCGGGCCTGGCTGGGACAAAAAATCAGGGTTTCCTCCCAGACGACTCCGCGTTCCGGATCGGCCAGATATTGCGATTCATCGAGAATGACCAAACCCATCGTATCGAGCCTGAGATCGATCTCACCGCCGGCCGCGTCATAGAGAAGATTCCGCAGGATTTCGGTCGTCATGATTAAGAGAGGCGCCTGCGCATTCTCACGCCGGTCTCCGGTCAGAATGCCGACGCGTTCCGGCCCGAACAGTTTTGAAAATTCCGTATATTTCGTATTCGAGAGGGCCTTCAGCGGCGACGTATAGATGACGGTGCGGTTGTCTTCCATGGCCCGGCGCGCTGCTTCGACGGCGACATACGTCTTGCCGCTCCCCGTCGGCACGCTCACGATAACGTCGGTCTCAGCCAGGCAGGCCAGGGCCTCCGTCTGCCATGCATCTGGAACAAAAGGCTGGGATGGCGGCACGCCGAGACCTTCCAGCCACGCATGAAGCGAAACCGGCGGACTATGGTGCTCCGGCTCTGCCTGCCTCTGCTCCCGCCGCTCTGTTGCCGCTCGAGGGGCATGCGGTGGACGGTGGATCTTTGGGCGCGGATCGGACAGTTCTGCCTGCCGGTTCCGGCGATCTTGGACGAGGGTGACAAGATCCGATTCCAGGCCGGGACGGTTCTGATCAGAATGTCTCAGGAGCAGATCGATCAGCCGTCGCTTTCCTGCTCGAAAATGCCGGGGCACACGCCCCCGGGCGAGTCGATGCAGCAGTGAGACGGGTTGTTGAGCCAGCAGACGTTCAAGTTCTTCGGTCGTCATCTGCCCTCGTTATTTGTCTTCAATCGTTCGTGTTTTCAAATTCTTCATTTCATCATTCCCCATTCCTAGATCCCATCATTACAATTCCCCATCCCTCATCCTTCATTCATAATTTCTTAGGGCAGTTCCTCGAGCACCCCTCGACGCATCGCCTGCGTGGCCCGTTCGGCTGTTTCCGCCAAGGACGGATGACTCGCTCTGAGCGACTGGAGTTGAGAGAGGAATTCGAGCGTGCGGGCGAACAATCGATACATATCTCCCTCGGCCATCGAAGTCACGCGCGCCAGGCCGATCCATGTCAGTGTTTGATCGTTCACCCACCGTTCCGTGAGCGAGGCGACGTCGGCGCGCAGGAGCGGGGACTCCTCGTGAGGCGCGAGGGATTCGGCCAGCTTCCGAACTTGAAACAGCAGCGTGAGCAAACCGGCACTACCCCGGGGAAATGAGCCGGGGCGATCGTCGTCATGGGCAATGCTGGCCATGATGCCCGCCAACAGCGCAGGATCCGCTCCGGCAAACGCCTCGGCGCGGATCAATTCCGTGATCAGGAGCGAATGGTCGATTCGAATGAGCCTGGCCCAATCGCCGTCTTCCGTCAAATGGGCGGTGGGCGTGAGGTAGCCGAACTGCTGCAACACCTCCATCCGTTCCTGAAAACGATGCCAGATACTCGTATGCAGCGCCTGAATAGCTTTCGTGTGGCGGTGAATATCTTGCCTGATACGATGCGCGGCCGCGTAATCCTTCTGGCACGCGTATCGCGACGGACAGGTGGGACAGGGAAAGTCGCCCAAGGTTTGCACGATCGACCCGTCGATGGCTTCTTCCGCTTCCTTGGATGCGATGATCGGGAGCAGCGGCAGGCGAGGAGGTAACTCCGACAGTTCATGGACGAGGTGTCCCAGACTTTCCTGCGTGCACCAGGGATAGGCGGACGATTCGACGCACTCGAAGGTCCGATCAAAGATGGAAGCCACATGAGTGGCGGGGCATTCCGTGATGCCGCCTCCGGGCCGCAAGAGAGTGACCATCGGACTGCGTTGGCCTTTACTCCGGTACTGGCGGAGGACAATGCCACGGCCTTTGGAAAGACCCACCACCCGGCCGGGAGTCAGAAAATGCAGTCGGGCGGCCAGCGCCGGTGATTCGGTCGCCTTCGCATGGCTCCGATGGGGCTTATGTTTGCGGGCATGGTCGAAGACTTGCCATTGGGTAATCCAGTCGGAACAGACCCGGGGCCCATAGGGCTCCATGTCCTTGCGGAGACCGTCGAGTTTCTGCTCGAGCGCTTCTGCGCGTCGATTCAACTGGAACTGCGCAAAGCTCTTGGCAAGGATGGATTGGATTTGCTCCAGCGGGTGGGCTTTGAGCAGGTTCAGGACCATCGGATAGGTGATGACAAATTGGCTGTCGATCGGTTCCGGCTGTCCCGTGAGTCCTTTGGCAATCGCCATCAAATCGATATAGGGGGACGGGGTAACGACCGCGAAACCCACGAGATCCTTGCCGCGCCGTCCCGCACGGCCGGCGAGCTGCTGGATCTCGCTGACCGTCAGATCGGTAAAGTCGCGCGCCTTGCGAATGCTCGATTGCGTCACCACGACGGTGCGAGCCGGAAAATCGACGCCCGCCGCCAAGGTCGTCGTGGCAAACACGGCGTCAAGGCAGCCATGGCGCATCAGTTCCTCCACGGCGATTTTCCATGAGGGAAGATGGCCGGCGTGATGGGCGGCCACACCGATCTGTTGAACCGTAGCAATGAGAGGGTGTTCCGCGATACTCGGAAATTGCTCAATGACATGCGCCAGCACGTCGGCGATGCGTTGTTGCCGGATTGCCGGCAAGACGATCTGGCTGTGCTCGAAAGCCTGCATCGCCTCGTCGCACGCACGCCGTGAGGTGAGAAACACGATGGCGGGAGTCAGATGTTTGTTCCGAAGCGTGGCGATGAGATCAACCGGATGAATGGAGGGAGGCATCGAGCTTCATACCCTTCGAGATGACCACCAGTCCGGATTCAGTGACCTTGAAACGTTGGCGATCCGCGGCGGAGTCATACCCGATTTCAGTTTTCGCCGGAATCACGACATCCTTATCGATGATCGCGCGCCGGATCCGGGCGCGGTCGCCGATCACGACATTTTCCATGACCACCGATTCCCGCACGTCGGCATGGTCATGCACGATGACATCGGGGGAAAGCACCGAATTTTGCACGCGGCCGCCCGAAATAATGCAGCCGCCGCAGACGACGGAGTCGAGGGCGACTCCCATTCGCCCGCCTTGATAGTCTTGCGCAAAGACAAATTTGGCCGGAGGGAATTGGCCCTGATACGTTCGGATGGGCCATTCCTGATCATAGAGATTGAACAGGGGATCTACGGCCACCAGATCCATATTGGCTTCCCAATAGGCGTCCAGCGTGCCGATGTCGCGCCAGTATTTGACGGCCTTTTTGTTTTCGTCCTGAAACTTGAAGGCATACACCTTTTGTTCTTCGATCATGCGGGGGATGATATCTTTGCCGAAATCATGTTTGGTGCCTTCCTTGGCGTCCCGGATCAATTGTTCCCGGACCGCCTCGGTGCGAAACAGGTAAATCCCCATCGATACAAAGGCTTGGGTCGGGTCACCCGGCATGGGGCTGGGCTTCGCCGGCTTCTCGTCAAAGCGCAGAATCCGACAATCCTCGTCCACGCTGATGACCCCGAACCGGCTGGCGTCTTGGAGCGGCGTCTCAATGGCGCCGACCACGGCGTCAGCCTGCTTCGACAGCAGAAAGTGATACATGTCGGCATAGTTCATCTTATAAATGTGGTCCCCGGCCAGGATCAGCAGAAAATCAGGGGGATCCTGGTCCAGCAGGAACAAGTTTTGATAGACCGCGTCGGCGGTGCCTTTGTACCAGTCTTCACTAATGCGCTGCTGGGGCGGGATCGAGGCGAGATATTCACCGAGCTCCGGATTCAGAATGTTCCAGCCGCGTCTAATGTGGCGATCCAGCGAATGCGATTTGTATTGGATGAGGACGGCGATCTGCCGGAGTCCGGAGTTCAGGCAGTTGCTAAGCGTGAAATCGATGATCCGGTACTTGCCTCCAAACGGAACGGCCGGCTTGGCCCGCTGCTCGGTGAGGGGATAGAGCCGTTCCCCTTTTCCGCCCGCCAGCACCATGGTAAAGATTTTATTCACGTCGGGATTGTAACAGGACCATAGACAAATGGAAAGGAACAGGAAACGTTGACTTCGCCGCCGATGGAGATAATACTAGGACCAGGCGCGCGTTCCGGAAATAAGCTCACGCCGGGGCGCCGCGACAAGGAGTGCCTATGAAACGTCAAGCCGTAGTTCGATCGGTGGTGAAAAGCGCGGGAACCGCCAATCCCATGAAAGACATCATCTGGAGGCTCGAGCGTCTGGAGCGGCAGGTGCAGAAGCTGTCCGAGCTGGTCAGAGATCACGCGGAAGATAATGACCGGCTGGTCCGGATCGTCGCCGAGGACCGTGATGTGATTCGCCGCTCGCTGCTGCGCAAGCATGAACAGAAAGTTCGCGTGCGCCGGCACTTGCGCGATGTGAGTTGGAAAAACGGGGCGGAAAGCTGAACGAGTCTCTCCTTTATGTAGCCGTTTGCGTTTGATGCCGGAGTCATTGTCTACCGATCTCCCTTCTTCTCCAGGCCTCCTTCCCGGCCGATTCAGTATTGAAGCCGAGCATCTCGTCAAGCGCTACGGCGCCGTCGTTGCCGTCGATGATGTAGGCCTGCGCATACGTCCAGGCGAGTTTTTTTCTCTCTTGGGTCCGAGCGGAGCGGGAAAAACGTCGATCCTCCGCATGCTCGCCGGGTTCGAAACGCCCGACACCGGCACGTTGTCGATTGAAGGGCAATCGATGGCGGGCGTGCCGGCGCACCGGCGGCCGGTGAACCTCGTCTTCCAGTCGTATGCCCTCTTCCCGCATCTGAGAGTCGCCGAGAATATCGCCTTCGGCCTCGAAATGAAGCGCCGGCCCCGCCCTGAAATCCTCGAGCGGGTCGCTGATATCCTCGCGATGGTGAAACTGTCGGGAAAAGAGCACCGATGGCCACACGAGTTATCCGGCGGGGAACAGCAACGGGTCGCGCTCGCCCGCGCGTTGGTCAACCGGCCCGCCGTATTGTTGCTCGATGAGCCGCTGTCCGCGCTCGATCAGCAACTCCGCCAGGAGATGCAAGTTGAATTGAAGTCGATTCAAGAGCAGGTCGGCATCACCTTTGTGTGTGTGACCCATCACCAGCAGGAAGCCCTCGCCATGTCGGATCGGGTCGGAGTGATGCAACAAGGTCGCTTAGTTCAAGTCGGTACTCCCCGCGAAGTCTATGACCAGCCGGCAAGCCTCTCCGTCGCCCGCTTCATCGGGGAATCCAACGAACTCTCAGGACTGTTCCATGATATCGGCGGGGGGTATGGGATGTTGGCGCCGTCCTTCATACAGGCGCCGGCTATCAAGGCTCGTTGTGCAAGGAAGTCGGAGTCCCAGCACCAGAACGTCGTTCTTTCGCTTCGCCCCGAGCACCTCCGGATTTTTCGCGGCGACTTTCATAACTCCTGCGATAACCGGTTGCCGGGCCGCATCGAAAAGGCCCTGTACGGCGGTCATGAAACGCATTATATGGTTCGCGTCAGCGAGGAGATGTGCTGGAAAGTCGTGACGGCCACTCCGCGTGGCGACGACAAACCATTCGCGCCGGGCGAACAGGTATTCCTCAGCTGGCGCGCCGATGATGGACTGATCTTTCCAGAGTGAAGAATCTCTCGGCACCCTCACAACCTGCGCGTTCGGAACCGCCGCTCGGCTACTCCGGATGGCTCTTGGCGCCGGCCGCTCTATGGATGGGCTGTTTCTTTCTCGCTCCACTGCTGATCGTGCTGGCCGTGAGTTTCGCGACGCGGGGCGCCTATGGCGGGGTGGTCTGGGAATTCACACTCGCCAATTACGGCGAATTGCTGCATTCGATCTACGTCGTCATTTTCGTCCAGTCGCTCGTGTACGCCGCCGTCACCACATGTCTTTGCCTCGTGGTCGGCTTTCCGTTCGCCTATTTCATCGCCAGGGCACCCCGCCATCTCCAATCAATCTGGCTCCTGGTGATTCTCGTGCCATTCTGGACGAATTTTCTCGTCCGGACGTATGCCTGGATGTTTCTGTTGCGCGCTGAAGGCTTGTTCAACGGGTGGCTGCTCCACTGGGGCCTGATCGACGAGCCGATACACATGCTCTACCAGCCCGTCGCCGTGCTGATCGGCCTTGTCTACGGATACCTTCCCTTTATGGTCTTGCCGCTCTACGTGGCGTGCGAACGGCTCGACCCCACGCTGATCGATGCCGCGCGCGATCTGTATGCGGGACGCACGGCGACGTTCCGTCTGGTCATCTGGCCCCTCGTCAAGCCGGGTGTCGTGGCCGGCTCGCTCTTAGTTTTTATTCCGACGGTCGGCGCCTTTATCACGCCTGATTTACTGGGAGGCGCCCGCACGATGATGATCGGCAATCTGATACAGCATGAATATCTGGTCGTCCGGGACTGGCCATTGGGATCGGCGCTCTCGTTTGTCCTAATGGCCGTCGTCATCCTGTTATTGAGAGGATATGTTCGCGCCGATGGGCGATGGAGCCTGCCGCAGGTGTCGCAATGACTCCGCGCGGTTTCTGGCTGAAGCTCGCCACGGCCGGCAATGTCTTGTTTCTCTACCTGCCGATCGCCGTCCTAATTCTGTTTTCGTTTAATGCCTCCCGCCTGTCGGCGAGCTGGCAGGGGTTCACGTTAGAGTGGTATCGGCTGTTGTTGACAGATCAGGCTTTGCTGGAGGCGACGTTCAATAGCCTCATCGTGGCCGGTCTTTCGACCGTCATTTCTCTTATATTGGGTGTCATGGGAGCGTTAGGCATCGAGCGGCTGTCCGCCCGCTATCAGACGGCCTTCGACGGGATGATCCTGTTGCCGTTGATCATTCCTGAGATCATGATGGGCGTCGCCTTGATGCTGCTGTTCGTTACCGTCAGACTGCCGTTGAGCTTGGTCACGGTGGTGATCGGCCATGTGGTCTTTAATCTGCCGTTAGTCATGGTCATCGTGAGGGCGCGTCTGCGGAAGCTTGATCCCAGGCTGATTGAGGCGGCGCGGGACTTGGGCGCCGGCACATGGCAGGTTTTCCGGCGAGTGACCGAACCCATGATCCGACCAGCCGTGATAGGGGCGGGCTTGATGGCATTGACCGTCTCGCTTGATGATTTCATCGTGACGTTCTTTCTCGCTGGACCCGGTGCGGCGACGCTGCCGATCAAAGTGTATTCGATGATCAAGGCCGGCATTTCGCCGGAGATCAATGCCTTATCAGCAGTCATGGTGCTGGCCTCTATGGGTCTGATTACCATCTCTCTTTTGATCCAGCGTCGCTCCTCCTCATGAGAACGAAGCGGCTCCCGGCCATCGGGATTTGCTTGGGAATCGTCGCTCTAGCCGCTGCTTGCACTCAGGATCCGCAGCCAAGCCTGCCCGAGGCACAGAATCACGGATCACGACCGACGCTCCACTACTTCACCTGGTCCGATTATGTCGGGCCGGAGATTTTGGCCGAGTTCGAGCGCCGGGAACAGGTACGGGTGGTCGTCGATGTATTCAGCAGCAATGAAGAACTTTTGGCGAAGCTCCAAAGCGGAGCAACCGGGTACGATGTCGCGGTACCTTCGGATTTCATGGTGGCCATTGCCATGCAATTGGGATTGCTTGAGGAACTGGACCAGGCGGCCATCCCGAACGCAAAGGCTCTGAACGCGCATCTTCAACGGTTGCCGTTCGACCCAACCCAGCGATATTCGGTTCCCTATCTCTGGGGCACGGTGGGGATCGGCTATGATTCCAATTTGATCAAAACCCCACCCGATAGCTGGGCGATTCTGTGGGATCCTCGGTACAAGGGACGCATCAGCATGCTGAACGATCAGCGGGAAGTGTTCGGAGCGACGCTCCGATGGATGGGACAGTCGTTGAACAGCACGGACCAAGCAGTGATTGAAACCGCCAAGGCAAAATTGATCGAACAGAAGCCGCTGGTGAAGACCTATACGAGCGATCACTATGACCAATTGCTGGCCACGGGGGAAGTCGTGCTGGCTCACGGGTGGGGTGGTCCCATCGCTCGGGCGATGCGGGAGCGGCCATCGATCCGATATGTCGTGCCGAAGGAAGGGGGAACGATTTGGGCCGATTGCCTGGTCGTGCTCAAAACCTCCCCCCAGAAGGAACTCGCCATGCGCTTTATCGATTATCTGCTCGATCCCCAGGTCGCGGCCCGTACCTCCGAACGCCTGATGTTTGCCGCGGCGCCGGCGATTGCCAAGGGGTTGGTGGCCCCTGGCGTCCAAGACAATCCCGCGGTGTATCCGCCGGACGAGATCCTCAATCGCTTGGAGTGGATGAAGGATGTTGGAGCGGCTGTTCGCGCCTACGACCGAGCCTGGACCGAGCTGAAGATGCGATGAAAATAGTCGGTGGTAGACTTTGTTTTAAAAGGTGCGGAGAATCAGTATAATACAGCGGCTTGCTACATGACTGACCGCCTGACTTGTTCCGATCCAAGCGAGCGCGGCGCATGGTGACTGCGGGGTGTGACTTGGAACATATGTGGAGACGTGCGCGAGCCGTCTCCTTCCTCTGCGTTATTCTCCTGGCTTCTCTCTCCGCGAAGGACGGCGCGTCAGCCGCGCAGTCAGTCGATCAGCCGTCCAAGGCCGGCTCTCACTCGCCGGCCAGCGTCAGGGTAAGCCTTCCGGAAGCTCTCTCGCTCTTCCTCAAACAGAACCTCGATCTGCTGATTGCCAAATACGGCATTGAATATAGCAGGGGACAACAAATTACCGCGAAGCTGTTTCCGAATCCATTGTTCTCGGTCGGCACGCTCAGTTCCTGGACTCAAGGGAATACCGTCACCAGAAGCGGCGAAATTCTGACGCAGGTCCAGCAACTCTTCGAGATCGCGGGCAAGCGGGGATATCGCATCGAAAGCGCGGCCTTTGGCGCCCAATCGGCTGAGGCCAACTTTGAAGATGCGGTTCGGCAACTCAGTTTCACCTTGAAAGATGCGTACTATCGAGTGCAACTGGCGCAACGGCGCTTGGCACTGGCGGAAGAAAACCGGGATCGGTTTTCACGCATTATGGAAGTGAATACCATCCGGTTCAAAAAAGGCTACATTGCCGAAGTCGATCTGATCCGCATTCGCCTGCAGGTCGTGGATTTTCAATCCCAGGTCATCGAAGCGATCCAGGAAGCGGAGTCCGCCCGAGCGGATTTGCGCCAACTCCTTCGCCTCTCGCCGCTGACCAAACTTGAGTTGACGACGGATCTGGATTTCCGCCGCGTTGACCCCGACATCGGGAAACTGCGGTCGGTGGCGCTCGAAGCGAGGCCGGATCTGCGCGGAAAGCGGGCGGCCTATTCGCAGCGGGAAGCCGATTTGAAACTGGCCAAGGCCTATCGGTATCCCGACGTCACAATTGGCGCCGGCTTTGCCGTGCAAGGTCCTCGCGGACCGGACAACCCGCAAATGGGGGTGTTGAACTTTGGCGTACCGCTGCCGCTGTTCAATCGGAACCAGGGCGGCGTGGTCCAGGCGGAGGTCGCGGCTCAGTCGGCGCAGGCGGATTTGGACAAGACCGTGAACCAGGTGGAGAATCAGGTCGACGTGGCCTACCACAATCTGCTCCAGAGCCGCCGCTTGGTGGAAGCGTATCTGGCCGGTGTGCTCGATGACGCGCGATCAACCTTCACGATCGTCGAGCGGGCCTATGAACGGGGTGGCGCGACGATCCTGGATCTCTTGGACGCAGCCAGGACGTCGCGCGCCATCCAGCAGAACTACATTGAAGCCCTGTTTACGTACCAACATAATTTGTTTCAGCTCGAAAGTGCGGTCGGGCAGGAGATTGCTTCATGAGGCTCATGCGGGGCGCGGCGATGGCGGGCATCGTATGCTTGTGCTTGGCAGCCTGTGGAAAAGCTCAGGAGCCGGCATCCTCGGACGCGGCTACATCGGCCGCCGAGCCGCAGGCCGAACGGTTCGCGCAATCCAGCCAGATTGAAACGGCGGTCATCGATGTAAAATCGGTGCAGCCGGAATTGATCCTGGCGGGCAAAGTGGCGTACGGCGAAGACCGGTATTCAAAGGTCTCGTCTCCATTACAGGGACGAGTCATGGAAGTACGGGCGCATTTGGGAGACCGCGTCAAAGCCGGCGATACGCTGCTGATCATCGACAGCCCCGACATTACGCAAGCCTATTCGGAGTTCGTCAAGGAGGCGTCGGAACTGGAATTCGCCACACGCGGCTATGAACTCGCAAAAGAACTCTATCAGACCAAGGCGCTGGCGCTGAAAGACCTCAAACAGGCGGAAAATGACCTCATTAAAGCCAGGGCGGAGTTCCGGCGGGCGAAAGAGCGGCTCTTGTCCCTCCGCGTCCCCAGCGTCGAGCTCGATAAGCCTTTGGCGCAGCAACGCATCACCTCGCGATTCGATATGAAGAGCCCGCTGACCGGGACGGTGGTGGAACGGACCGTGACGCCCGGCCAGTCGGTCAGCGCGGATGCGGGACAAGTTTTATTTACGGTGGCCGATCTGGACCGGCTGCAGGTGGTCGCCGACGTCTATGAGCGGGATCTGGCGCTGGTGAAGGTCAGTCAGGTGGCCAGGGTGAACGTGGAAGCTTACCCGGATGCGGATTTCGCCGCGGTGGTAGCGGCCATCGGCGATGTGGTGGATCCCAACACGAGGACCATCAAGGTCCGGGCATGGGTCGATAATCAAGATCACCGCCTGAAGCCTGAAATGTTTGCCCGTCTCCGGCTCGATATCGGGGACGCGAACCCGTTCTTGACGATTCCCAAAGAGGCGGTTGTGGAGGTGGACGGAAAATACTTCGTCTATCTGGTCGAATCGCCCGATAAATATATCAAGCGCGAAGTGCGTGTCTCGAACGTCTCGAATGATATGGTGCGCGTGCTGCAGGGCCTATCGCCAGGCCAGCGCATCGTGACCAAGGGCGCGGTCTTGGTCAAAGGTCAAGAGGTGAAAGGGTGAGCTTCGTTCGGGATGCAAGAGCCGGGTGTAGCCGGTTCAGGAGCCTCCATCCACGCCGATGATCGCCCGCATCGTCGAAATTTCCCTCGTTCAGCGATTCCTTCTCTGCTCCCTCGGTGTTGCGCTGCTGTTCGGCGGACTCTACGCGTTCAACCTGCTCGATATCGTCGCGTATCCCGATCCCTCGCCGCCGATGGTCGAAGTCATCACCCAGTTTCCCGGGTGGTCGGCTGAAGAAATCGAGCGCCAGATTACGATTCCCATCGAAGTCGCGCTCAACGGCATGGTGGGACTGAGCGATATTCGCTCCTTGTCGATTTTCGGGCTGAGCGATATCAAGGTCTATTTTAATTTTGGGACGGATTATTTTCGCGATCGACAAGAAGTGGTGAATCGCCTGGCCGCCGTCGCCCTTCCGCCCGGCGCCGTTCCGACCTTGTCGCCCTGGTGGGCCATCGCCGAGATATATCGATATGAGCTGGCCGGAGACGAACACGTCAGCCTGACCGATCTGAAGACGGCGCAAGACTGGCAGGTGCGGCGGGAGTTTCGGCGTGTGCCCGGCGTTATCGACGTGACGGCATTCGGCGGGACCACAAAGGAATACCACGTCGATATCGATCCGGGGAAACTGATCAGCTATGGAGTCAGCCTTACGCAGGTGATGGAGGCGCTCAGCAATAGCAATGCGAACGTCGGCGGCAACTACCTCACCGTGGGCGCCCAAAATTATAATATCCGCGGTCTGGGACTCATCAACAGCCTCCAGGATATCGAGCATGTGATGGTGGCCGAGAAGGAAGGAACCCCGATTTTTATCAGGACACTGGGGAAGGTGACGGTCGGCAATCGTGTCCGGCTCGGCAAAGTCGGGATCGATGACCGGGACGATGTGGTCGAAGGCGTGATTTTGCTCCAGCGCGGGTACAAGGCGTTGCCCGCCCTCGACGGCGTTCGGGACAAGGTGGCGGAGTTGAACAATTGGAAGCTGCCGTCCGGCATCAAGCTCAAAACTTTTTATGATCGAACCGCCCTGATCCACACGACGGTCGAGACGGTGCGGGACATTCTGATCAGCGGGATGATCCTTGTGTTCGTCATCCTCTATTTTTTCCTCGGCCATTTTCGCGCGGCGATGATCGTGGCCCTGACCATTCCGCTCTCGCTGTTGTTCACCTTTTCCATGATGGTCTTCGCCGGCCAGTCCGCCAATCTCATCTCATTGGGTGCCATCGATTTCGGCATCATCGTGGACGCCACATTGGTCATGGTCGAAAGCATTTTCTTCCATCTGGCGCACGACCGCCGCTCCGGGCTCACTATTCATCAGCAGATCGTCCGATCCGCACGCCAGGTGGGACAGCCGATCTTGTTCTCGACCGCGATTATCGTCGTGGCCTTCATCCCGCTGTTTACGATGACCGGTGTGCCGGGAAAAATATTCGCCCCAATGTCGATCACCTACGGCTTCGCCTTGCTCGGGGCGCTGTTGATGGCGTTCACGCTGGCGCCGGTCTTATGCTCATTTTTGCTAACGGGCCCGTTGAAGGAAGAGGATACGAAGTTCGTCCGCGTGATCAGGGGTCTCTATCGACACACGCTCGAATGGGCCCTCAGGAATAAAACCATCGTCATCGGCGCCTCCGTCGCGGCCATGCTCCTCACGGTCATGGCGCTGCAATTCATCGGGGGTGAGTTCATGCCGGCCTTGGAAGAGGGGAACCTCTGGGTACGGGCGACGATGCCGGTGGATATTTCGTTTGATCAGGCTGCGCGGCTCTCGGGAGAAATCAGGGGCATGTTCCGGCAGTCCCCGGAAATCTCGACGATCGTGTCGCAGTTGGGACGGCCCGATGACGGGACGGATCCGACCAGTTTCTTCAATGCCGAATTCCTGGCCAACCTGAAACCGGCGAGCGAGTGGCGTCCGGGTCTGACGAAGGACCGATTGATCGAAGAAATCGAGCGTCGGCTCAAATCGGTTCCCGGGGTGATTTTTAATTTTTCCCAGGTGATTCAGGACAATGTGGAAGAGGCCATGTCCGGCGTCAAAGGGGAGAATTCGATCAAGCTGTTCGGGAACGATTTGAAAATGATGGAAGCCAAAGCGGTCGAAATCGAAAAGGTCATGAAGGGCATTTCCGGGGTGAAGGATTTGGGCATCCTGCGTCTCATGGGGCAACCCAACCTGTTGATCGAAGTGAATCGGGAAGCGAGCGCCCGATACGGCCTGCAGGTCTCCGACGTGAACGCGGTCGTTCAAGCCGCTATCGGAGGACAAGCCGTGACGCAGGTGTACGAAGGCGAGCGGCTGTTCGATCTAGTCGTGCGCTTCCTTCCCGAGTACCGGCAGGATCCGGAGGCCATCGGAAATATTCTGGTCAATACGCCCAACGGCGCCCGCATCCCCTTGAAGCAGTTGGCAACGATCACCACCCAGACCGGCGCCTTTATCATCTATCGCGAAAACAATGAGCGCTATATCCCGATCAAATTCAGCGTGCGGGACCGGGATCTGGAGAGCACTGTGACCGAGGCGCAGGCGAAATTGACTCAGGACGTGAAACTGCCGGAGCGCTATCGCATGGAATGGGCGGGGCAGTATGATCAACTGAAGAATGAGCAGGCCCGTCTGGTCAAAATCGTTCCTCTCAGCCTGGTGTTGATTCTGTTCCTCTTGTATACGACCTTTAATTCAATCAAAAATGCGCTGCTGGTTCTCGTGACCGTGCCGTTCGCCTTGATCGGCGGTGTCCTGGCCCTGACGCTGACCGGCACCCATTTCAGCATCTCAGCCGCCGTCGGCGTGATTTCCACCCTCGGTGTGGCGATTTTGGGCGGGGTATTGTTGATTTCCCGGATTGAGGACTATCGCACCGGCGGCTTGGCCATGCGTGAGGCCATTCTGAAGGGGGCCGACGTACAGATGCGGCCGATTCTCATGGCCACCTTGGCGGCCGCCATTGGGCTGTTTCCCGCGGCCGTCGCGACCGGAATCGGCTCGCAGGCTCAGAAGCCGCTCGCTCGGGTCGTGGTCGGCGGCATGCTGACGGCGGCAGTCATGATCCTCGTCGTTCTGCCGCTGCTGTATGAAGTCGTACATCGACGCGCCGCCCGGCGATCTGAAGCCGAGCAAGAAGACTAATGCATCGGGTATACTATTTCATTCCGACTGGTAATGGGTCGAGCAAGAAAGGACGCATGGTCATGGTGATGCGCTTGAGGTCAGCGACAATCTGTCTCTTCATCTTGGTGAGTTTGATCGGGTTCGCTTCAGGATGGGCCGCGGGACAAGTCGGGGATCATCTCCTGCTCGCGCAGATGCCCTACGAAGCTCCTCCCGAGAGGGCGGTGCCTGTACCCGATGTGGCGGTGCCGCCGAATACTCAGCCGCTGTCGCCCGAAGAACTACAACGAGCCGAAGCGCTGCTTCCTCTCCTCGAAGGCAAACAAGAATTCTGGGCCATGGGGGAATTTGTCCATCTCGGAGAACCGGTCGTGCCGGTAGTGACCAAGGCCTTGACGATGCCGGGACCTCGCGTCCGGTATAACGCTATCGAAACCTTATCGATGCTGAAGTCCCCGGTGGCCGTGCCGGCCCTCCTTGAAACGGCGAAACAGTCCGGTGAATTGCCGCGGATCCGCGAACATGCCTTGCGCGTGGCCATCAGGCTCGATCCCTCCTCGGCCCCGGCCGCGATCGAGGTCATGGCCAAGGACTCCAACTCGGCCATCCGCAAAACAGCCGCGTTCGAGGCGCGGTATGTCCGCAATAAAGGCGTGATTCAACCGCTGATCGATCTCATCGCCGATGACGAACGCTATGTGGCCATTTCGGCGGTGCAATCGCTCTGGATGTTGACGAGACACGAAACCGAATTTCATGACTGGGAGGCTTCCTCCAAGCAAGATCGCCAGGCCTGGTCTCAAGAATGGATCGAATGGTGGAATGCCGAAAAGGACGGGTTTGAAATTCCGGAGATCAAGCGGCGCCGAGCCTCTTAATCCGCCGCAGCCGGACGCGGGCCGCTTGCCTTGCGACGGATTGAAACGGTGTGTTAGATACACAAGCATGAGGAAACGATGGTTCCACACTTTGACCGAGGATATCAGTGGCGCTACTAAAAGTGATTAAGCTCGGGCATCCGCTGCTCCGGCAACGTGCAATGCCTGTCGATCCGGCCGAGATCCGCAAACCGGCGTTCCAGCAGGCGATCGACGATATGTTTGAAACGATGTATGACGAGCCGGGGATCGGGTTGGCGGCTCCCCAAGTCGCGCGTTCGCAGCAACTGGTGGTGATGGATTGTCCCGGCGAGGGCGGGTTTCCGGCGACGGTCCTCATCAACCCCACGATTATGTTCTACGGTCCCGAGCAAGTCGAATCCTGGGAAGGCTGTCTCAGCGTGGACGGTTTGCGGGGAAAGGTGACGCGTCCGTCGCTGGTTCGCGTCCAAGCGTTGGATCGCGACGGGAAGCCGATGGATTTTGAGGCAACCGGCCTCTATGCCGTGTGTATACAGCATGAGCTCGACCATTTGATCGGAAAGGTGTTTCTCGATCGCATGACGGATTTGTCCACCTTAACGCAGTTGGAAGAGTTTGAGAAGTTCTGGCAGAAACAACCGGCCAGCGTGATCTAATTGGCGGTTCTCACCGATTTCCAGTGAAATCCCTTCTTCGCGTACTCTCGTATCTCAAGCCGTTCCGCCTACTGGCGGTGCTGACATTCTTCTTCGCCGGCCTCGCGACCGCGCTGGAATTGGTCCCTCCTTATCTGTTGAAGATCGTCATTGATGACGTCATCGAAGCCAAGCGGCCGGAATTGCTGTGGTGGGTATTGGGCGCGCTCTTTGCCGCGTACCTGCTGCGAAATATCTGCAGCAGCCTGCGCGTGCGGTTCAACAATATGTTGGAACAAAAGGCAGTCCATACGCTCAGGACGCAAGTCTTCGGCGCTCTGCAGCGATTATCGCTCAGTTATTTTGAAAACCGCTCGACCGGAGAAATTATGAGCCGAGTCACGAGCGACACAGAGCATGTGGAGCGCATTTTCGTGGACGGGCTCGAGGGATTGCTCACGGCTTTGTTGACCTTGGCCGGGATCACGGTGATGTTGTTTTTCCTCAATTGGAAATTGGCGCTGCTCTCGATGGTGCCGATCCCGGTGCTCATTCTCTCCGCGTCCTGGTTCACCAGGCGCGTTCACGGCTACTACCACGACATCAGGCGAAGCGGCGCGAGCCTGAACGCCTATCTCCAGGACGCGCTCTCGGGCATCAAGGAGACAATCGGATTCGGCCAGCATGACTATGAACGGGACCGGTTTGCCCGGCTCAGCCAGGAATACAGCACCAGCAATCTTCGTGCGATGTTTCTGTGGTCGGTCTATTGGCCCGGCATGGTCTTTGTGGGCAGCATCGGCACGCTCTTGATCGTCTGGTATGGGGCGGGTGAGGTGCTGTCCGGGCAGCTGAGCGTCGGAGAACTTGTCATGTTTCTCTCGTACTTGGCGCTGTTCTATACGCCGATCAATCAGATCCATTCGGTCAATCATATGTTACAGCATGCCTTGGCCGCCAGTGAACGAGTGTTCGAAATCCTCGACGCGACCCCCGATGTACAGGACAATCCTGCGGCGGTCATTCCGGCCGAGCCGCTGCGAGGCGCAGTCGAGTTTCGCGGGGTGTCCTTCGGGTACCGGGACGAGACGGCGGTGCTGTCCGATATCAATCTGGCGGTCCGGGCCGGTGAACGGCTCGCCCTGGTGGGGCCGAGCGGAGCGGGGAAGAGCTCTCTGTTAAAGCTCGTGCTCCGCTTTTACGATGTCCGGTCCGGGCAACTCTTGATCGACGGCCATGACGTGCGTGATCTTCCATTGAGCTTTCTCAGGAGCCGGATCGGGCTGGTGCAGCAAGAACCGTTTCTGTTCAACGGCACCGTGAGGGAAAATATCGTCTACAGCGATCGGGGCGCCGATCAGGCCCGGATTGAAGCGGCCGCGCGGGCCGCGCGCGCCCATGACTTCATCATCGATCTCCCGGAGAGCTATGAAACCTGGATCGGGGAGCGAGGCGTCAAACTGTCGGTGGGCCAAAAGCAGCGCCTCTCGATCGCCCGAGTGCTGCTCAAGGATCCGCCGATTGTCATTTTTGATGAAGCGACCTCGAATATTGACACGGAAAATGAACAGAAGATTCGCGAAGCGGTCCACGAACTGACGGAGGGTCGGACGACTTTCATTATTGCACATCGGCTTGCTACACTGCACGATGTCGATCGGATCATCGTCGTTGAAAAGGGACGCATTGTGGAAGAAGGGGCGCATGAGCAACTCATGCGCGGCGGCGGGCTCTATGCCGGACTGTATGAAGCCCAATTCGAGATCTGAGATGGTCTCGCCGGATATGGTCAAGCACCGGCGATCTTATCGCCTCGTGATTATGACGGATTGTGCGCTATCGATCGGTCGGCGACAATAGGAGAGGCGACACGATGGTGTTGGTGTATGAAAACGATCCCCTGGATTCCGAGGATGCAAGGGGACGCTTCTATCATGTTTGCCGGGGGCGGATTGATCGGAATGAACTCATGCTGCCGCCGGAAGACCGGCCCTATGAATGTCCGGCATGCGGAGTTGAGCTTGAGCGGGAAGACTTTTGGATCGCCCGGCAAAAGGGGTCGGTCTAGGGAGCGAAATCATGGGAAGCACGGGGCGGCGAACGGTATCGGTGATGCGCGGGCTTATGATGCTGTGCGACACGTGCTATGACGAAGTCATGCACGACCAGATAGTCGACCAGCGCAATTTCGTGGCGGACTACGAGACTCTGTTCGATGTCATCTGTCCCGGATGCCTCGACATCAACCGCCCGCTGATCGACGACATGCTGGGAAGCTCGGAATAAAATTCTTCTCGCGCCGCTCGGCGTACCGAGTGCGGTCATTTGCAGTTTTGCCCGTCAAAATATTTGCAGGGCGTATCCCCCGACGCGAACTTCCACGTTTTCAGTAAGGGCGCTTGTCCCGGCCTCATTTCGACCACAAAGTCCGCCAGTCCCGACACTGGTAATGTGTCCAGATGGGGTTTCGCTGCGTCCGGCACATCCACCCAAAACACCGAGCCCAACGTGGAGATCAAAATCCGATTGTTTTCCTTGTCCACATAGATGACCGGACTGTAGTAGGCCTTTTCTTCGGCTGCAACATGAAGTGGTGCTGAGATAGTAAAGAACATGAGGGCGATTAACGCGACGGCGACAAGCGGTCTCATGTGCACACTCCCTTATGGTTGAGGGTGACGGCGCATTATGGCACCGTCGGTGCATGATTGGTAGAGGATTTCTCCTGAGACGGACAGCGGCGCTATTCGATGAGCACATCCGCCGGCGTGACGCGGCCGCCCTTGATCCAATAGGTGCGGACATCGGGATCATCGCCGTTCATCAATGACACGAGGAGATAGGCGGGGACGGGAAGATTGATCTGCGGCCAGATTTCTTCGTAATCGGTCGCGATCTTGATATCGGTGATCGAGGGCCGCGCGGGATCTTTCGGATGAGAATGGTAGACGACTTGGAGGTCGAGTCCTTGCTTTCGGATGTCCTTCTTCGCGTACGAGAACTCCTGCATGTCCATGACAAACGCGATTTCGGCGCGTTCTTCGGGGGAGAGCCGTTGCAGGTGCGCCGCCTTGTCCGGATCAAACGGCGACTGCTTTTCAATGCCGTCCATCGCAACGATATTCCGGATGCGATAGAGCTGCGTCACCTGCTTCGCTCGGCCGGCCAGCAGGCCGCAGCACTCGTGCGGCGCCACTTCACGCGCGTGCGCGATCATGCCGTCCACGATGTGTCGGGGAATCGTCAGGTCCGGCACGTCAGATCGCGCAAGTGACCTGGTAATCGCCGCCCAGGTCGGTAATGGTCGGGTGGCTGCCGCAGAGGGGACAGTCCGGATCTTTCGGACGGGACAGCTTGCGGAACTTCATTTCCAATGCGTCGTAGATCAGCAATTTGTCCGCCAGGGTTTCTCCGATCTCCAGGATCTCTTTGACGGCTTCCGACGCCTGGAGTACGCCGATCGTTCCAGCCAGCACCCCGAGCACGCCCGCTTCCTGACAATTTGGGACCAGCCCTGCAGGAGGGGGCTCCGGATATAGGCAGCGGTAGCAAGGAAACCCTTCGTGCGGTTTGATGGTCGTCAGTTGTCCCTCAAAGCGAAAAATGCTGCCGGAGATCAACGTCCGCTTCGCGAAAAAACATGCGTCGTTCACGAGAAAGCGGGTGGTGAAGTTGTCGGATCCATCGAGGATGATATCGTAGTCTTGGATCAACCCTAGGATGTTCGAGGCGTCCACGTGATACTGATAGGTCTTGACGGTAATATCGGGATTGACGGCGGTAAGCGTCTGCTGCCCCGATTCCACTTTCGGCTTGCCGACGGTCGCGGTGGAGTGGAGGATTTGCCGCTGAAGATTGGAGAGATCTACGACATCGCCGTCCACGAGCCCGATGGTTCCAATGCCGGCTGCGGCAAGGTATAACCCGGCGGGAGAACCCAATCCACCTGCTCCGATTATCAGCACCTTGGCGTGGGAGAGTTTCGTCTGGCCCTTGCCGCCGACCTCGTTGAGAATGAGGTGGCGGCTGTACCGCTGGATCTGTTGATCGGTAAATTCCATAATTCGTCTCTCGTGAAACGTGAAGCGCGCATACGTGGAACGGGACGCGTTCAGGAGGCGCGGGTCACGTGGTTACTCGACCACGTTCAATTCGATCGGATCCACGACGCATCCTTTCGTGCGGATGCCCTGGATCGCCCGCTCGATTTCTTCCGTGTCGCCGGTCAGTTCGAGATCCATCCATCCTGTGGTCTCGCGCACGTCCGCCCGCCTGACGTTGGTGACGACCTTGTACTCATGACCGATCTCATAAATGATCGGTTCCTTGATTTTGTTCTCCGGAAACCGGATATGGAACCGTAGGCTGGTCATCGTGATCCTCCCGCAATGGCGGGCACGATCGACACCTCGTCGCCATCCTTCAATGAGGTTTCCTTCCCTTTGAGGAACCGGATGTCCTCTTCATTGACATAGATGTTGACGAACCGGCGCAACTCGCCCTTGTCGTCGCATAGCCGATCTTTCAGGCCCGGATAAGTTGCATCCAATGAGCCGATCATATCCACAATGCTCGCCGCTTTCGCTTCAACTTCGCCTTGCCCCTTGGTCAGCGGACGAAGAGGCGTCGGAATCCGAACCTTAATCATGCGTCACCACCACCATGTTTTCCTATCGCGAACGTTTTCTGAAAACTCACCAAACTCGGTTGGATACGGTACGGACGGCCGACCGCATCCACCACCGCCTCCTGCGTCTTCAGTCCGTTGCCGGTGATATAGGCCACCGTCACGTCGGACTTTTTGATCTGTCCTTGCTTCACCAGTTTGCGGAGGACGCCGATGGTCACGCCGCCCGCCGTCTCGGCGAAGATCCCTTCGGTCTGCGCCAGCAACTTGATCCCTTCCACCACTTCTTCATCGGAAACGGCGTCCATCGCGCCCTTGCTCTCCGCGGTCGCCTTCAATGCGTAATAGCCGTCCGCGGGATTGCCGATCGCGAGCGATTTGGCGATCGTCTTGGGTTTGACCGGCTTGAAAAAGTCCCGACCCTCTTTATGGGCCGTGGCGATCGGGGAGCAGCCTTCCGCCTGGGCGCCGTTGATCTTCGTGCGGACGTTTTCGATGAGTCCCAAAGCCTGCAGCTCATGCAGCCCTTTCCAGATCTTGGTCAACAGCGAGCCCGACGCCATGGGAATCACCACCTGATCCGGAGTCCGCCAGCCTAATTGCTCCACGGTTTCAAAGGCCAGGGTTTTGGAGCCCTCCGCATAGTACGGCCGGATGTTGATATTGACGAAGGCCCATCCCTGTTCCGCCGCGATTTCACTGCAGAGACGGTTCACATCGTCGTAGTTGCCTTCGACTTCGACGACGTTGGGCTTGTAAATAAGATTACCCAATACCTTCGCCGCCTCCAGATCGGCGGGGATAAACACATAACACTGCATGCCTGACGCGGCTGCATGCGCCGCGACTGAATTGGCGAGATTCCCCGTTGAGGCACAGGCGACCGTTTCGAATCCCAGTTCGCGCGCCCGAGTGAGCGCCACGGACACCACCCGGTCCTTGAACGAAAGGGTAGGATGATTCACCGTATCGTTCTTGATATAGAGCTCGTCCAACCCGAGGTAGGCGCCCAAATTCTTGGCCCGAACCATCGGAGTCAGCCCGGCATGAGGACCCACCAGCGAGACGCCTTCGACGGGGAGCAGATCGATATAGCGCCACATGCTCAAAGGGCCGTCTTCGATCTTTTTCCTCGAGATGTTCTTCTTGATCTCGTCGTAGTTATATTTCACTTCGAGAGGGCCGAAACACATCTCGCACACGTGAATGGCCTTCACGGGATACTCTTTCCCGCACTCCCGACAAACAAGGGCTCTCATCTTAGCCATAGAAACACCACCTGTTAGTTACTGTGGGCCGGCATCGGACAACTGGGATTGATGTCACCTTCTTCGACCAACTCCGTGATGCTCGGGTGCTCTCCGCAGAGCGGACAATCGGGATTCTTTCTGACTTTAATTTCCCGAAAATGGGTGCGCCTCGCATCGAAATCGAGCAGGCGGTCGGTGAGCGGACGGCCGATCCCGAGAAGCAGCTTCAAGGCCTCCGTGGCCTGCAGCGTTCCGATAATGCCGGCTAACACGCCGATCACGCCCGCTTCCTGGCAGGAGGCTACCAGACCCGGCGGTGGCGGAGCCTTAAAAATACATCGATAGCAGGCGGATTTCTTGGGAATGATCGTCGTGAGGCGGCCGTCGAAACGCAGAATGCCGCCATGGACTAAGGGTTTGCCGGCAAAGAAGCAGGCGTCGTTAATCAAAAATTTGCCGGGAAAATTATCCACGCCGTCAATGATGACATCGTAGTCCGCGAAGATCTTGAGGGCGTTCGACGCGTTGAGCCGTTCCTCGTAAAGGCGCACTTCGACGTCGGGATTGATAGCTTGCACTTTTTCTTTCCCGGATACGACCTTGGGGCGACCAATATCGCTCGTGTGATGCAGAACCTGCCGCTGAAGATTCGACAGATCGACGACGTCGCTGTCGATGAGGCCGATGGTCCCGATTCCCGCCGCCGCCAGATACAGGGCGGCCGGAGATCCTAAGCCGCCGGCTCCGACCAGAAGAATGCGGCCCTTCGCGAGCTTCTTTTGACCCTTGCCGCCGACTTCGGGAAGCAAAATGTGCCGGCTGTAGCGGGTTATCTGTGATTCAGTAAATTCCATTTAGTCGCTCGTTTCTCAATCGCAAGTACAACTGGGAGATTTTGGTAATCTGGCGAAGCCTCACTTCACCAAATCTGAACCCGCGAAATCATACTTCATCCACGCTGCGAGGTGTCAGATATTGAAGTACTTCTCGATGCTGATATAGCGCTCTCCAGTATCGCACAAAATCGTCACGACATTTTGACCGGGGCCGAGCTCCTCCGCCACCTTCTGCGCGGCGAACACATTGGCGCCCGAAGAGATACCGACCAACAGGCCCTCTTTTTTCGCCAACAGCTTGGTCGTCTGATAAGCCTCATCGTCCGTGACGGTTATCACACGATCGAGAATCTTTCGGTTCAACACCTTGGGAATGAACCCGGCGCCGATGCCTTGAATCTTGTGCGGTCCCGGTTCTCCGCCGGAGAGAACAGGAGATCCCGCCGGCTCCACCGCGATCACTTTGGCCTTAGGATTGCGCGCCTTGATCGTTTCACCGCAGCCGGTGATCGTGCCGCCCGTCCCGACGGCCGCCACAAAAGCATCCACCTTTCCATCGAGGGCTTCCAGAATTTCAGGTCCCGTGGTCGTCCGGTGGATCGCCGGATTCGCCTCGTTGGAGAACTGATCCGGCATAAAGTAGGACGGGTTCTGAGCGATAATGCTTTCCGCTTCCTTGATCGAGCCCTTCATGCCTTCCCATGCGGCGGTCAGAACTAACTGGGCTCCGTATGAAGACAGAAGACTTGCCCGCTCCATGCTCATGCTTTCGGGCATGACCAGGATCAGTTTATATCCGCGTACTGCCGCAACGAGAGCCAGGCCGATGCCGGTGTTTCCGCTCGTCGATTCGACAATCGTTCCGCCCGGCTTGAGTTTACCTTGTCGTTCAGCCTCATTGATCATATTGAGGCAGGCGCGGTCTTTGACGCTGCCGCCCGGATTGTAGGATTCCACTTTGGCATAGATGCTCGCGCTGCCCGGTTTGCTGAGTCGATTGAGCCGAACGAGCGGGGTCTTGCCGATGAGTTCCGTGATCTCCTTGTGGGCGATCATAGTCACCGGCCACCGCCCATATAGAACAAAAATTCTACCTGGTCACCGTTCTTCAAGTGAGTGGTTTCGAAATGCGCGCGCTCCACCATCTGATCATTGATCTCAACGGCGACCATTTGAGGTTCAATGTTTTTGGCTTTCAGGAGATCGAGAACGCTGCCTCCGGTGACCTCTTCCGCCTTGCCGTTTATGGTGACTTGCATGCAGGCTCCTACCGACCGCTAAGAGTTTCAAAAGAATTTCAAGACGTTAGCAAAGAGGATCAATCCTTGTCAAGGTGACGACGTTCGCCGTGATCTCTGCGCGAGACACCGCGCGCGCATGATTTCCGGAACACTGCTTTCTTGACTTTCATTGTTCGCCGCTTACAGTATGCAGCCGGTTGGAGATACTCCCATGTGGAAAAAAAATTTCCTCTTCCGCGCGCAGGAATCCACTCCGTTGAAGGAATCGGAGAACGAACTGTTTCATGATACCGAACCGGCTTTGGACAGTGCGGGACTTCATCTCGAGAAATTCTTATCGGTATGGGTGCAGGGGGAAGGTGACGATGAAAAGCCGACCTTGTACACGAACCTGTATGTGCGAACGGCCACGTTGGATTTCACGCGCCGGGCTGGGTTCCTCCAACCGCTGCAAGGCCGAACTCATCAGATCAAGCAGATGCTGACGCCGGGACAGAAAACGTTCTTGCGGGACTGGTTGAGCCGGGAGGGGCCGGCCGCCTGGACGGAATCGGATGAGCATTTCCGAACTCTTTTCGATCCCGAGTGATCGGTCTTGCGTTCCGGTCCATGCGTCTGCTCGCCCTCGTCATTGTGCTGAGCGCCCTCTCGCCAATTTCATTCATCGCGGGCACTGACGCCGATGCGGCAAGCGATATCGAAGTCTATTATGCGCCGGAAGATCGGCCTCTGGATCGAGTCCTTCATCTTTACGGACGGGCCAAGCGTTCCATCTATGTCTCGGTCTATGGCATGACCGCGCCGTCCATGGTCAAGGCGCTGATCGAGGCCAAAAAGCGCGGGGTGGACGTCCGGGTCATCACGGATAGCGGCAGACTCGACGATCCCAAGCAAAAGACAGCGCTCCGGACGTTGCGGCTCGCCGGCGTGCCAATCAAGGTCAGCCGTCACGAGGGGTTGATGCATCTCAAGCAGGTTGTGATCGACGATGACATCAACGTGAGCGGATCGATGAACCACACAACCAGCGGCAACCGATACAATGATGAACGCCTGGATGTGATCACCGACGCGCGGGTGACGGCGCGAGCGCGGAAAAAGTTCTTGTCCATGTGGACGGATGCCGTGCGTTATTCCGATTGGAAGTGATGCAAGCATGACCCGCCATGCCCAGTTTGAAACGGATGTGGCAATTGTCGGCGCGGGCGGGGGCGGCGCGGTATTGGCTTTGATGCTGGCCCAGCGGGGAGTCCGCTCCATCGTATTGGAGCGAAGCGCCGGCCCTCCGACCGGGCTGCGCGGAGAAATCCTTCAGCCCAACGGGCAGCGCGTTTTAGATCGACTCGGCTTGCTCGCCAGGCTTCCGGCGGATGCCGTGAAACCCGTGCGGCTGTTTCATTTCTGTCGGGCCGGCGGGGAGCGACTCTGCACCGTCGATTACGGTGATCTCCCGGCGCCCTATAACCGCGCGCTGGTCACCTTGCCCAATGTGGCGCACCATGCCATTTTGAAGGAGCTGGAGGCGGCGAACTCTTCCGGCCTCTGGTACGACGCTCAGTTCACCGGCCTCCGTTATAAGGACCGGCAAGTTGTCGGCTTGGAGGCTGAACGAGACGGCGAACCCACCAAGATCACAGCCAAGATCGTCATCGGCGCCGACGGCGCCTTCTCGAAGGTGCGCCAGTCTCTTCGCATCGAGGCCGACATGCATCTCTACTCCGAAGGGTATCTGATTGCGATTCTGGACAGTCCTCGTGTCGACACTGAAGCAAGATATTTCGTGGGACAGCGGACGATCCTTGGTCTTTTTCCGGCGGCGGGCAGAAAGGTGTACCTATTTTATATGATTCCCGCCGGGTCGTTCGATCAGATCAAGGCCAAGGGGCTCGAGTCCCTGCAGCAAGCATGGACGGCCATTGCGCCGTCGGACGAAGATCTCTTCAAAAGCCTCGTCGACTGGAATCAGACCGCCTACATGCCGACCGGACGGGTGAAGACGAAAACTTGGGTTGCGGACGGCGCGGCATTATTGGGAGATGCCGCCCACGCCATGAATCCCCATGCGTCCCAAGGCCGAATGCAGGCGATGGTGGATGCGGTGACGCTGGCTGATCTGATTCCCTCATGCCTGCAATCAGGCGACTGGTCGGCCGATCGCTTGAAGGTTTACGAGCATGCCCGGCGGCCGCAGGTAGAAATGTTGCAACGCTTGGCCGACGAACAGGTCATGTGGTGGAACACGGGGAATCCCATACTGGCTTCGCTGCGGGACAGAGTCTTTCGTACGCTGGACCGGAACGCACGCTTGCGTTACCGAGTGTTGGCGACCACCGCCGGCTTGCGGACCGCTGCGCCTTTTTCTCTCGTTGATCGCGTCATTGCGGCAGGGTTATGGCCGGATCCCAATGCCCGTGCGACGCCGTCGCACGACATGGGCGGCTAATGTTCGTCACGCGGAGATACCGACATGGCAAGTTTTGCGGTCTTTGAGGGGTTGCCCTCCGAAACACAAAGCACAATCCGATCCTATACCAAAGAGATCAGTACTGTATTCGGCACGCTGCTGGAAGGCGCCATTCTGTATGGGAGCGCGGTTCGCGGCGACTTTCTGCCGGGCCGGTCCAATCTGAATTTCTTGTTGTTGCTGGCCGCGCATGATCGATCTAAACTCGCCGCCTATGGAAAACTCCACAAGAAGTGGGCGCGCGCGCACGTTATTGTCCCGTTGCTGCTGACGGAAGCCGAGCTCAACGCTTCCGTCGCGTTGTTTCCCTTGGAGTATATGGAGATCCAGGAACAGCATCGCCTGCTGACGGGCCGTGATCCGTTCATCGGATTGCATGTCGATACCGCGGGCCTGGAACTTCAGATTCGACAGAATTTGCGGGCGAATTTGCTGAGACTGCGGCAGCGGTTCGTAGAAGGAGGAGGAACCGAAGAGGCGATCACGATTCTGCTCCCGCTTTCATTGACAGCTGTTCTTCCCTGTATACGGGGCCTTCAGCGTCTGGCGCAACGCAAAACATCCGGGTCGGCGGAGCAACTGTTGGTCGAATGGCAGGACGTGACAGAGGCGGACTGTTCGGGGTTTTTGGACGTCCTGCATCTAAAGCGCGGTCTTATTACTCCCGGGCCGGTCGAGGTCCCGCGGCTGTACGATCGCTACGCCGCCGCTCTGGAGGCGTTGATTCACTGGGTCGAGTCGTCTCGGAGGAGCCGGACATGAGAGGGAGGCGGGGATTGTGGGCGTTCCTGTCGATGAGCCTGTTCGTACTGCTCCCGCTTGGAGGAACGGCGCAGGCCGGGCCCTATGAAAAGATTTCTTTGCCTGAACCGTTGGGATATGTCAGTGACCACGCCGCTATCATCGATCCGGATTGGAAAGCCAGGATCCGATCGGTCTGTCAGGATCTTGAGCGAAAGACCGGCGTGGAAATGATTGTCGTCACTGTGCCGTCCTTGAAGCCGTTCAAGACGGCAGACGAATACGCGACGACCTTGTATCAGCGATGGGGAATTGGAACTGCCCAAGATGAGCATGGAATTCTTGTGCTGCTGTCCGTCCACGAACGGCAGGCGGCGGTGACCGTCGGCCGTCGGATGCTGCCGGTGACCACCGGCGAGGTCGTGCGCAAGATAGGCGCCGACTATCTGGATCCGGCGATTCGGAACGGACATTTTGGCGAGGGATTGTATCGAACGGCGGTTGGCTTGGCCACGGTGTCTCAGGATATCCGCGTCGGTATTCTCGCCAAGAAACATTTTAAGGGGCTGGGTTTCTGGTTGACGCTCTTCACCGCCGTGGGTGCGCTTTCATTTCTCTGGTGGTTGAGCAGACCGGATCTTCGCCATCCGTACGGCCGTCTCAGGCGCGGCGAATACTGGGGCAGCGGGCAAGGAGGATTCGGGGGGAACTTCGGCGGCTTCGGCGGGGGGATGAGCGGGGAAGGATTGAAATGAACGCGCGGCAGAGTGCGCTCCAAGCCGTCATTCCCGCGTAGGCGATAATCCACCGGCATCGAATCGACCGCACTTAGCGAATGATGGCCGCTGTCATGCGTGCGGTGCTCCCCACCTCTCAGAACGACCCTTCCGGGCTCAGCCGAGCGGAATCCCTTCTGGAATTCCTTCAGCTGCGATCATGTGATCGCAGTGCTTCAGTCAGTTCCAGCTTTCCTTCTCGGCCAAGCCTCGGTGGGTCCCCGTTCCTCCGGCAAGGTCGCACGCAGCACGACAGCGTCCTGATGAATAAACGGTAACGTCGAACAGTGCTTGCCGCCGCTACGCGACCGCATCTGCTCGGCAAGTGCGAAATCACCCTGCCGGCTCACCGTCTCGCCGGCGTCCGCAAAGACTCGAAGACACTGGGCGCTCACCGTCTCGCGCCCGTGCGCAACATGACGCTCCTTCTTCGTCGCGTCGCGGACCCCCCGATCCCCCGCGCGATTCGCGACGCAGGTCTTACCGTCCCATCACTATTCGGGAAAGGCTCATCGCCATGTCGTGAGGCGCACCGCACATCCGTTCCACCCGCGAATGCTAAGAAAGAGAAGCGTCCGGCTGACGCTGCGGAAAGGCGCGTCTCGGCGCGCCGGGGTGGGCGGGTGAGAAGAGTGGGCAGCTCCGATTTCGCCATAATGCGATGAGCTGGATTCCGCTATTGCTCATTGCCTGTCTGCCGCGCGCTCCTTTAAAGCTGCCCTCCTGGTCCAGGCAGACAAAAGGAGCCAGGAGAACTCAGAAGGAAAGGAGGAGGATCGAGAGAAATCCATTAACTTGTGTTCGGTAAAAACCGTCCAAACAATGTGGGCAAGCTCATTTATAGAGCTTCATGATGATCCGCACGAATGTCCTAAAGAAAACTGATGATCATCTAGGACAAACTCAGATGCAGCCCATAGATGGGTTCGCCGCAGCGCGGAGCTTATAAAAAGCCGCTGGCCTGACGGTTATTATTTCGTGACGCCATCTTCATTGTGCCAGAGAATTACACCAGACCAGACGTAGTCTCCCATGTTTGTCAGAGAGCCGCCAGAAACCGACGGACCGTATCTTCGACAGGTGAAATGTCAGCCTTGTCTTCCAACGACGCCTAGATATCGCCTCCTAAGTCCGCTGGCATCTTTGTTCCGCTCTGCCGAATTATCAAGACGCGTTTCTTGCCTTTGGCGCTAGCAAAATAGCCAGCCTCGAAGACGACGATCGCGCCTTAATCTCATACGAGTATGCCCGTTGAGGTTTTGTGAATGAGTCGATGCGGGTGGAACGGATGCGCGGTGAGGTTCGCGGCATGGCGGCATGGCTGTCCGGTTAGGGCAGTGGTGCCGAACGCGCCGGCATTGCGATGCTGCATCGCAGCATCAGGCGCGCTCGGCGAAACAGAAGAAAGTTCGCAGCGCAACCCCTGCTCAACGCATCATGGCGCGACCGAATCCGCGCGCCGTTCGTCACCCGCATTCTGAATCCATGTATCTTCCTTCCAGACGTCATCCATCCGTGGACTAACTACAGTATCCCGGTTCGGGCAAGAAATGGTGGCAGGGATGTTTGGGATGTTTGGGATGTTGGAATGGTGGGAAAGAGTTATGACCGTCGCGGCACCGCTCGCTCTTCCTCTAAATCAAGCAGATCGGCCCAGGTTGTAATATCGGTGCGGGAGGCATCGATCGTGTCCCGCGTTTTTTTGAAGGAGGCCAGTTTTTCAGGGGTGTCCGGAGCATGGCTTAGCAGCCGTTGATTGAACTCCGCCACCTCCGCTTCACTGCGCGGGTGGGCGGTCTTAGAAAACCACTCCACTAGTTTTTCATCTGACGATGCGCGCTTGGCCGCTTCCGTGAGCTGCTCCGCGGTAATTCCGGTAAAGTCCAACAAGAGTCGGTCCATCGGGCAGGGATAAATGTAGTCGCCTTGTGTGCCGATGAGCGTCGCCCGGCACTTGTCCAACATTCGGCCCAAGTGAACGTAGCCCGCCGATTGTTCACGCGGGCTACGGGGCGGCTGGCGGCGCAAGTCCATTGAGAGAAGTTAGGCTTAAGTCAAAATATTCCGAGTGGTCCGGCGGACCAAGCGCGACCATTGCCGAGAGGAGTGAGGGGCCCACCGAGGGTTTGCGGGGCAGGAAGGCCGGAACTGACCATGCCACTGTGGTTTATGACCACAGGCACGGGAATTCCGGAAGGATTCCGCCCCGGCAAGCTCTGGAAGGGCCACTCCGGAGGTGGGGAAGCGCGGGTCGTGCTGGACCACAAACACCCCGTTAGGTTACAGCAGCTTGTGATTGCGGAAGGTCAGCGTGCGAACCACGACCTGTCCGTTTTCATAGGAGATGATACGCCTCGTTTCGGGCAAATCAGACGCGCCGACACGGACATGGGTATCTGTGAAGCTTTCCACGTTGTTCAGCTTTCCATTGTCCGGAGCGTAGTAGTAGACGGTGTACTTCGTCGTCAAATTCTTCTTGTCTTGGGTCAATGCGCTCTCTTCGACGTTAATCGTAAAAGCAAACGGTTGCATGCCAGGATGCGCCATCTTGCGGTTAATCTGAGTAATGCGGTTGTCCTTGAGGCGATAGAATGAATTCGAACCGTGAATGATCAGCTTTGGCCCGAACGGATGCCCGTCATCTTCCATGGTCAGCGTATACTTTCCATCCGACTCTTCAAAGCTCCGGGGTCCGCGATGAACCGCGATCATTCCGAGTTGGTCTTGCGTCCATTTTTGGAGGTCGGCATCCGGCAATGTGGCGCTCACATCACGCGCGCCCTTGACCGTCACCGACCCTGATATTTCCTTCCCGTCTGTATTCACGGTCAAGTCGGCGGAGAAACCCCTGAAATCTGGTTGCCAACGGGCGGTATTCTCAAAAGCTCTACGCAAGAGTGACCGCGCCGCCGGATCATCCGTGACTGGGGTCTGTTCGCGCTGGGAAGTAGTGCTTTCCATGTCGTGATCTCCTTTATGGAACTGTGGAAAAGGGGTGATTATACGGGCGCTTCACGCATTGCACAATGGAAGAAAATAGGAGACTCTGTAGTTGGCGCTAAAAGCCCCAATTAAAGTGAAACTTGATATAAATGATGAAGCAGGCTGTTTTCGCGTGGACTCACCAGTTTTTTCCACTTGGAAAAATGCCCCTTCGTCCTGTATAATCACAAGCCGTACCTTCACATTGACGGCGATGGGGTCCCAGCACCCAGAAGGAGTGGTAGCGGTATGGAGCGACGGGCAGCTTCGCACACCGAAGAAGAAGAGATGAACCAGCGGCGTCGCCTGCTCACCTCGGCTAGGAAAGGCGATCCCAAGGCCATCAGCAAGCTTTTCGAGCTTTATCAGGTGCGTGTATTAAGCGGTGATATGCTCAACAAAATGAACCGCGCATATTATAAGTCTGCCAGCCAGGAAAAATCTGTTCAAGCCAGCGGGTCTTCCAAATCCGGCAAGGGTGAAAAAGTGGCTCACGGTAGCCGGAAGAGCGGGCATACGCCCGGAGAAAAGCCTTCGAAGTCATCAAAGACCCAATCCGCCAAAGGAAAAGGCGGGCGTTGACCACTCTGAGTGACCCTACTCTTTCATTGAACGGCGACTTTCAGTCCTCCACCGGCCAAGCGCGCTCCTATTGACTCTGCTTCCTTCCGGTTGCCCGCATAGACCGTGGCTTGACCCTCATGGTCGATTTTCCAAGCTAGCTCAAACGCGCGGGATGAACTCATCCCGGGAATGATCCGGCAAAAGAGTGTGATTACCTGCTGATAGGTATGGCAATCACAATTGAAGACGACGACCTTTGCCTCCAAGTCGTCTCCGGTCCCCACGTCGGTAATCTCGTCGGTATCAGGAGTGACTGTTTCAATCATGTGAGTATCCAACTATCCGCGTTGATACGTTGTTATAGTCCCAACCCGCCGTCCTCGTCCAAGACGTAACTCTTTCCTCCTATTCGAAGGATTCCGTTCAGCAGCAGATGATCAGCGAGGTTTATCCCATCACGATTGCAGGATCGCCGCAAGAGCGCGTGATGCCCGGGAGAATCCGTCACCACGGCCAACCGATGGTGAAGCGCGAGCCGCCGGGTCCATATACCGGAGGCGGCGGTTTTGATCAATGCCAATCCGTATTCGAATTCGTAGCCTGCCGCAAGCGTTGGCCGCGATGAACTCATGCGCCGCACATTCTCCACTGTATAGGGATGGACGGCACGGGAGTCGTCCATCAAGCATAACAGAGCCGCCGGTCCAGGCACGACCGTATCTCCGATCATCATTCCATGCGAGGGGTCAAATAGACCGCGCTGAAATCTCCGTTGGTCCGTCAAGACCTGATGAAACAACGTCCGCCAGATCGGGTCCGTCATATCTCGATCGATGGCTGCTTCAAGCTCGGTATCCAGGGTGCCGCTCGTGTGATGGCCTTGAATAATGCGGCCTGCGGTAACGAGTTCTGAGTGTCCGTCCCCCATGCGATCTTGAAAGGCGGTCGTGCCGAAGAATGGCGTGAGTTGAATCGCCATATAATCACGAAAGTGCAGCGTGTGAAAATGCTTCAGCAGCAATGTCAGGGTCTGCTCGGAGCAGAGATGAAATGGGTAGTAGAGGGCGTTTCGATGCTCGGTCATTTCATCGACACGGTGCGACGGCCATGCTAGGGTGGCGGCGATGGGCTTCCTGTTTGAATCCTGGCTGAATGCGCTTCTGATCTTCGCGCCGATCTCGCTTCTTTTGGAAGTGATTCATGCCGATCCTGTATGGATCTTTTTCGGGTCGGCGCTCAGTATCATTCCCTTGGCCGGGCCTATTGGGTACGGCGACCGAACAGTTGACGGCCCGCGTCGGAGCCGGAATCGGCGGTCTCTTGAATGCCTCTCTTGGAAACGCCGCGGAACTGATTATCGCGCTGGCCGCGTTGCGGGAGGGCTTGCACGATGTGGTCAAGGCTTCGCTCACGGGGTCGGTCATCGGCAATATTCTGCTTGTCTTAGGTGCGGCCATGTTCGCCGGCGGTCTGCGACATGAACGACAAAACTTCAATCGGACGGCCGCCGGCACCAACGCGAGTCTCTTGCTTTTGTCTGCGGTGGGTCTCGTCGTCCCGGCCCTCTTTCATTTTACAGCTTCACAGCGGGGCGTTGCGATTGAGCGCGAATTGAGCTTCGCCATCTCGGTCGTCCTGTTTCTGATTTATCTGTTGAACCTGGCTTTCTCGCTACGGACCCATTCGCATCTTTTTGCAGGTGACGCTCATGCGGAAAGGGAACAAAACAAGCATCCTTGGACGATCAAAAAATCGGCCGCCGTGCTGACCATTGCGGCTGCGCTGATTGCCTTGTTCAGCGAATTGCTGGTCGAAGCGATTGAACCAACCGCCCGCCGATTGGGTATGACCCAAGTGTTTGTCGGGGTGATTCTGATCGCGCTGGTCGGCAATGCGGCAGAGCATACGACGGCCGTAATCGTGGCGATGAAGAACAAAATGGATTTGGCGCTCGGGATTGCGGTCGGGTCGAGTTTGCAGATTGTGCTCTTGGTGGCGCCCCTGTTGGTGTTTTCCCGCTATCTCTTCGGCAAACCCCTGGATTTGATCTTTACGCCGTTTGAGGTGGCTGCCGTCACGATGTCGGTATTGATCGTCGGATTTGTTTCGATGGACGGAGAGTCGCACTGGTTGGAAGGAATTATGCTGCTGGGAGTCTATCTGATCCTTGCGATCGCCTTCTTTTTTCTGCCGGCCTAGCGCCGGGAATTATAAATGCTGAATGAGGAATGATGAATGGTCGGTCTGTAGCGCTACAGAGTTCACAATTCATCATTCAGAATTCCCCATTCAGATTGAGTCACCACTTGTCCATGTCGATGACTTCGGTCGCATCCCAGAGATTCTTCCACTCCGCTTCGGCAATGGCTTTTTCACGATCCAGTTCGGTCTCCTCACCGAATTGTTTCTTCACGGTATCCGGAGTTTCGGGCGCCGATTGATCGGTCGCCTCCTGCGAGGAAGGCCGCTTTTGCTTGCGTTTACGTGGATCCATGTTGACCGGCATATATATGCGACTCCATTCAAGTTCAATCATTAGTTTCCTACCGCCTCGGGTGGAATGTCAATGCTGCGACTTCTCTCGGTGATAAGTTCCAGACAGCTATGAAATATGTCCGTTGTGTCATGCCTGACGGTGGGATAAGGGGCGTTGAAAAGAATCAGACTACAATAATTGCACCGAGACCTCATCGGCATATCGCCTTCCATGGGCGGTCAACCGGACCGATTGACCGGATTGCTCCAGATACTGCTCCTCGAACAGTCGGCGGACGGTAACGGCCCAGTCTGGCGAAGGATCGAGGCGCAACCAGTCCACGGGTATTCCAGTGGTTTTGCGAAGTCCGAAAATCACTGCTTCCCGCACGCGCTGGATAGGTGATAGATATTCGGTCTCTCCATGAGGCAATGTGCCCGCATCCAGCAGCTCGGTATACTGTTTAAGGTCGGCGACATTGCCGTAGCGTCTATTTTCAACGTAGGACTGGGCGCTGGGTCCCAACCCGAGATATGACCCGCCGGTCCAATACAAAAGATTATGGCGGCACTGCGAATCGCCGCGATGATAATTCGAGATCTCGTAGCGACGAAATCCGGCACTGGCCAACACTCGTTCCGCCAGGTCGTCCAGTTCGTTCTGGAAATCGGCGTCAGGCGCGGCAAGTGCGCCCGTTTGAACCGCATTGTCCAGCCTCGTGCCTTCCTCCACGGTGAGCGCATAGCAGGAGACATGTGAGGGATTCAGCGCGATGATTTCTGCCAGCGAGGCATACCAGCTTGCCGCAGTCTGTCCGGGCAATCCGTACATGAGATCGAGGCTGATATTGGAAAAGCCTGCTTGCCTGGCCGCTCCAACGGCTACCGCCGTTCCCATTGGTGACCCAGGTCGTCCCACGCGAGTCAATTCTTCTTTCCTCATTGATTCCGCCCCAAAACTGATACGGTTGAATCCCGCTTCGACGAGTTCACCGAGCGTCGCCGGAGTCACGCTATCGGGGTGGGCCTCGATGGAGAGCTCCGCTTGCGGGTCCAGCATAAAGGATTCTCGAATCAGAACGAGAATCGACCGCAATTGTTCAGTGGACAAGGTCGTTGGCGTGCCGCCCCCAAAATAGATAGAGGTGAGGACCTCATCTCGAAACGTCCGGTTTGCCCGATGGAGCCTGACCTCTTTAGTAAGACCGCGGACATAGGCCGCGGCCTTCGCCTTGTCATGGATTTCGAGATAGAAGGCACAAAAGTGACAACGGCTCCAGCAAAAGGGCACGTGGATGTACAAGCCTCTGTCTGAAGTCGACTCCATAAGATCGCTCAGGGCAACTAGCCGCATCATTCGTGACGGGTCGTCACGAAATGGCGGAGTCGCGTCGCGAGGTCCACGCCGTGCCGAATAAGGCACGGCACGTTTGTGGACGCCGCCGAGTCGGTGAGGCGGCGGTGTCCTGCGCATGGAGGCGCGAGGGCCCGAAGCATACTTGAGGCAGTATGTTGAGGGGCCGAGCGGCGAGCCCGCCCGCCTACGCACCGTGGAACCCGTGTGCAGGCTTGGCGCAGTAGCGAATCCGTCATTGCAGTAGAACTGTTCATGAATAATGCGGGCTAAGGTTGGGAAAAATCGCGCCTCATCGCCACTTCGATTTCATCGGCAGGCGACTTGCCGCGATTCCGCACGTGGACGGTCCACGACGGATATTGGCGTAACGTCTCAAAGAGCGCTTTGATGAGCTCCGGCTTGATGCGGCGTTCCCAATCGCCCAACCAGGCATATTCTTCCGCGTCGCCGTCATAGTCATCCGAAAATTCGGCTTCAAGACTGATTCGAAATACGAAGCTTTTTTCTTCCAGTGGCATGGGCAGGTCATCCTGATTGCGAATTGGGTGTGGCGTTTTTTATAATGTCGATCAGATGGAGGAATAACGACCATGCCTATCTTCGAATATGTATGTCGGGAATGCAACCATCGGTTTGAGTTGTTGGTCCAAGCCTCGACTGCGCCGGCTTGTCCCTCATGCAAGGCGACATCGCTTGACAAACAATTCTCGGCGTTCGGGGTGGGAGCCACGTCGGATTGGGCCGGTTCAAGTGGACCCGGCGCTTGCGGAAGCTGCGGAGATCCTCGCGGGCCCGGCGCCTGCTCCATGAACTGATGCGGCATGGATCAACAGGCCAATCTTCAAGAAGAGGCCCTTCGCCTCGCCATCGGCACAGTCTCTCAATCGGATCCGCTTCTTAAATTGCTGGAGCAGGTCAAGCTCAGGCGGATGAAACCGACCGATGCGGGATTGCGCGCGGTGACCGAATCCTGGCTGGCCATTTATCGCCAAGTGCTCTCCGGCGATCAATTCGACGCGGCTGCTCTCGTCCGCCTGGATCCTTCTCCGCGGCTGGCCGTTCTTGTGGAAGCCGGGATCCTGGCGGAGGATCACGGCGCGCTGGCGGAGCTGAAGACTTTTTATGCGACTCGCCTGGCGGCTGCGGCGCGGTGAATCCTTCGCACTTTTTCTCATCGCACTGTTCGTCTGGCACGGCCGTGCGATGCAGGATTTATTCGTCTCCGCGTCGCCTGAGCCGGCGGTCGATGTCCGCCCAGTAGTCGTCGCGGAAGAATCTGCGCTACCGACTGTGCTGCCACAAGACTCCCGTCTCCTTCTACGATCGGAGCCGGTTGAAGCCTTTCTGGCCGACCTGGAGGAGACAATCCCTGATTGGACAGTTGTGTACGGCCGGGGACATCATGATCCTGAGTTCGATGACCGGTTGTTTCAATTGAACCGGAGCCGTGACGAGCGGCGTCGGGACAAGGTCGCGTTGGGACAGCGGGTGACCTTTCTCTGGACGGGGCGGCTGTCGCAATTCGATCCTGACCGGCACGGTTTTCCCGTCGCGGTGGGACCGGAATTTGTCCGTACCAGATGGGGTGTGGTCCGCTTCAAACCGGCGGATCTTCCGACCCTGACGGCCGGTGCAGCGGCATCTCTGCAAGAACGTCTGATCAGCCGGATCGAGAACGGCGAGGCAATCAACATTAAAGTCGCTATGACCGGACATCTGATCGCGGAGGAATCGGTGATCTATGACTTCTCCCACGAGGACGAGGGGCAGGGACTCATCATGCCGGTCGTGCAGGTCGAGCAGGTTGACTATGTCCTCATGGAGCCGTGACTCACAGCGCGTCTTTGGCGCAGCGGAAGCCGGTGCCGCTGGGTCGGCTGTCCATCGTTCCCCAGTCGCGATCGGTGGCACGTAGACTCACGGCCGGTTTCAGCCATGAACCTCCCCGCATGGCTTTGATGGCGCCTCGGTCCGGTCCGGTGGGATTCGAGAGGGGGGCGTCCTTGTAGTAATTCGGATTGTACCAATCCTCGACCCATTCGGCCGCATTGCCGGCCATATCAAACAAGCCATAAGCATTGACTCCGGCGGGAAAACTGCCCACAGGCAGGGTGAGGACCTCTCGTTTGAGGCCTCGTTCCTTGGAGATACGTGCGCCCTCACCACGAAGCCAAAACTCATCCCATTCGGCGCCGTTCGAAAAGTCGATTTTGCGGCCGGCCCAATAGCTGGCGCTATTGGCTAGATTCAGATCCCACTCGTCTCCCCAAGGGTAGATCCGCCGGTCGGTTCCTCGTGCCGCCTTTTCCCATTCCGCTTCGGTCGGTAACCGTTTTCCGCGCCAACGGCAAAACGCCACCGCATCGTCCCAACTGACATTCACCACCGGATGACGATCGATGCCCGGTAAGGGGTGTCCCGATTCCCAGAGCGTCGCAGCGGGGTTGGCATTTGCGGGACTGCGATGGCCCGTTGCCTGGACGAACTCAAAATAATCGGCGTTCGTGACCTCGTGACGGTCGATCCAAAATCCCGACAGAAACACGCGGCGCTCCGGCTGTTCATCAGGCAGTCCGTGGCTGCCGGCTGGGGCTCCCATGGAAAATTCTCCCGGCGGCACGAGCGCCATGTCGCCGGTGGAGGAGTTGTCAGCGAGGCTGTGCGCAACGGGAGATAGGAACAGGAAAACACTGAGGACAAGAGCCCAGCCTATTGCGGGCGGGCGAATCAGGGCTTTCGGATCTTGCAGGCGCGGGCGACCGCATCTCGATAACGAAGCCACAGTTTGAGGGAAGTAACGAGACATGCGATTACGGCGTCTTGTTCTCGTCGTGTGGGCACATAATGCATCACCATATCATAGGCGTCCTGCCGATGGCCTGATTCAACTTTCTGATGAGCCCGTATGAGATCCATATGCCGGGCTTCAACTCCATGATGACGCACGAGGGGGTGGGCTTCCACATAGGCTTCGATCGCCTCTTGTGTACGAGGCTTTGGGGGATCGAGGATTTCTTTGCGATCCTTGACGCTGCCTTCCACGAAAATCGCCATGACGGCCGCTCCGATGACCCATGTGCGGCTGGCGGTCATGCGATCGAGCCATCTTCGATAGGCCGTGCTGGCGGGAAAGAGCCGCGCGCGTTGAAAGGCATCGAGGTCGAATCCCAAGCCTTGCATCATTTCGTGGAACAGTTCCGGGTGCGAGCGACCGAACGACAGGCCGCCCGTATCCTCTTCATAGATATTTTCCGCGAGCATCCTCCGCACGTCTGCCGGTGGATTTTGACCGTGGACGCGCGCCAACAATACGGGAAAATCCCGCACGTAGACGTGATATTCCTGCTGGTAATGGATTTTGAGTTGATGCTTGGCAGTCCCCGGCCCCATCAGCAGGGGCCAAGCCCAGTGGTGCTTGCGGTCCATGATCGCCAAGAGACGTTCACGAAACTGTTCAGGAGTGAAGGCTTTCTTCGGCATCGCTTGCCATCCTTCTCGACCAATCGTTAGAATCAGCCCAGGTGGGGCTCACACATGGATCCGATCACGATTCAGAATTCCGATGACATCCTCAATTTCCTGGCGGATGTGTCGCTGCGCGGCCGCGGGTTCACCACCGACTGCCTGCTCGATTATGTGCTGGACGAGGGATTCACCGAACCGATTTATCTGAATGCCTCCGGAGAAGATCCCGAGGCCTACTTTAAAGGCGAGCCGAAAGCCTGGGCAATCTACCAAGTCCGTGAATGGAAACGAGTCTTGACGGTCTCGGGAGGACTGGGAAAAGATCGACGAGTTCAAATCACCGAAACCCCGTGATGGCTTCCGATTGCGCTCCGATACGGCTCCCGGCCTTCCGGTTGAGTGTAGGGAGCCTTCGAGAAAAATGCAACGAATCACACCTTTCACGTGCAGCATGCGTTCACGGCGAGTCGGCACGGAATCGATGTCGGCACCTCCTGAGCGCTTTATGCGGCATGCCGTCGCCTGATGGATCTGTTCTTCCGGGGAATGAGGCAGCCGCGGCCGGTCATCCGGTTGTCTCATGTCGTCTACGATGCGGTGCACAACGCGTATTACAATTCCAGACGGTTACAGGGGGCAGGATAATCGCTATGGGAATGGTAGTTTTGAGGGAAGCAGGCGACATGGGGGAACTCGCCATGATCAAGAGCCTGCTCGAAGGCAGCGGCATTCCGTATGTGGTACATCATGAACATGTGAGCAGCCTATACCCGGGAATTCCGTTTTTGAGCGGACGGGTCATGGTTGATGAAGCGGAGCGCGACCGGGCCGAAGTCCTGTTGAGCCGGCTGCATCTGGACATCCGAGAGGCGGAAGAGGCGCGGGACGATTAAGTTCTCGGCGGATGCGGCGAGCGTTTGGGAACATCGGGGGTGGTCAGCGTGGGATCGCGTTGGTCGGAGCCGGAGAAATGACCGCCGATGAGGCGGCCCTCCTCAAAGTACAAATACCGGTGCTTGACGATAGCCGCGCTTTCCCAGTCTTCGAAGATCCACTCCTCGCGTCTTAGCCCGTCGCTTGTGTGAGAGACATTGATGGTGTTCGGCGATCCCCAAGATTCCAGCACCTGCTCGCGTGACATTCCGACCATGACCCGATGGCTTTCAATGTGCTTGCTGAAGTCGGGATCGAGCCAGTAAGGCACGAATCGCGCGGCCAGCATCGCCAGCAGAAAGAGACCGAGAAACGCATAGATAACGATGCGCACCGGGCGCCGGCAAAGAAACGGCTTCTCCGATGTCTCGGGCGGAGGGATGGCGGTGGAGTCTTCGTGCGCCGGTATATTCATCATGGCGGATCGAGT
This sequence comes from Nitrospira sp. Nam80, assembly GCF_965152575.1. Classification (NCBI taxonomy): domain Bacteria; kingdom Pseudomonadati; phylum Nitrospirota; class Nitrospiria; order Nitrospirales; family Nitrospiraceae; genus Nitrospira; species Nitrospira sp. Nam80. The sequence goes on along the minus strand of NZ_OZ224216.1, from coordinate 2,489,004 downwards.
GACTGCGGGAGGCCTGGACATATTCGGCTGCATGCTAAACAATCGCTTTTCGGGGAGTCAAGCCCGGATTATGCGCCACACTTCGCGATGAATATGCGATGCGTCGGAAGCCCTCATGGATAAAGTAGTCAGGAGGCAGGATCGGTGATCGTTGAAGTAGAAGCCAATCCGAACTGTGAGCAAGGGTTCTTTGGACGCTTCAAGGAACTGAGCCGTCCAAGGCTGATCCGAGAGATTAAGCTTTATGACCGCCGGCCGGAAGGCGAGTGGTACGAAGTGACGGGCTGGAGCGATGATCCGGACCAACCCTGTTGTCCTGCCTGGTCTTGTCCCGTGGAAGACTCCGGCGCCGGCCGGACGTACCTGGTCTACGGAGGCATCTTCGGCCTCAGATTCAAACCGACCGGCCGGGAAGAAGCCTGGAACCTTGACAGCCCACATCAATGGGGTGAGCCCTACCTGGCTGTGGCAGACGGCAGCGATCTTCGGCTCAGCGACGTCGGCCAGGAATGAAAAACGGACGTTGACGCGGATCGGATGGGCCAGTAGGGGCAGGTCGGCGCCGGTCAATCGGCATACTTCGGGATAGGAATCTTTTTCGGCGGCGGGGGCGGAGGGATCTGCTGCGCGAATTCCTTGGAGTAAGGATTCAGAATCGGGTCGTGAGTATTCCGCTGGCGTTGTTTGACCAGTTGCAAGCTTTGCGCGCTGATCTCAACCCGATCGATCAACGCCTTGGGCGTCAGGGGATCGGGCAGTCCCTGCAGCGAGAACATCTGGAACGCCAGGCTCCAATCGAGACTTTCCTTTCCCTTCTCACGGATGATGAAGCGGGCATCCGGCGAGGCCTCTCCCTGAAACATCAAGACCATGACGTTGGAGCGGAAGGTCGGCGCGTTCGGATCCTGTGACGGACGGAACTCGGGCACGAGGTCCGGGATCTTGGAGAGGGGAACCGGGGGAGAAAACTCAATATCGACAAGCCGGACGTATAACGGTCGATCCTCCTCATGATTATTCGGGTCTACCGCGAAGCCGAACGAATACCGGACTTCGACTCCATCGCGGCGAAAGGTATAGACATCCTCCCCGTTCTCCGGTGACACCAATTTCTTGAAATATTTTTCCCAGTCGGCAATCGGATAGTACGTAAAGACCCGCAGCGCGGATTTCCGATCACGCACCGCCTGCGGCTGGCCCAGTTTCTCATGCAACTCGGCTTGCGTGAGACCGAGGTAGCCGTCGGCAAAATAGGCTCCCGCCCCAGCGGAAGACGGGATGAGCCACGTACCCAAGAATACCGTCAGGACGAAACCATGAATGAGAAGGGCATTTCTTCCTCCGGCCCGCATAGTACTGTGATCCTATGATTGCGTTTGGGGCTATGTCAATCTTCGTGGGAGAGGCGATTTATCACTGCTTTTCCAAGGAGGAGACGTGGCTGAGCGGGCAGCCGGTCTGGGGAGCATTCGCCAGAATAACGTTCAATTCAGTCACGGATTGTTCCAGAGGATGGGGAATCGTGCCATCGACATTGATCTGGAATATCGGTGGTGCCGGCCATTGCTCAGAGCGAAGCGGTGTGGGAATGCACCGCTTGACCGACTCCGGTTGTCGCGAAGTGACCGTATGGAGAATTGATTGGGACCGGCGAATGAGATGGAGTTGGACGGTGCCGGCCCGCACCGTGCCCACGTCATAGCCTCTTCAGTAGATCAGATTCGCAAGCCAACGGAGGCGCACCATTGTCCCATGGGATGTGGAGTTGGCTGTGAAGGAATCTGTAACTCAACAGGAGGGAAGGCGATGTCCTGCCATCTCAGCAGCAGATGATCCTTCGTCACGGCATCGGTTTCAATAAGATCGTGCTCGCGCAGGCGCAGGTGGGAATGAAAGGTCTTCACGAAGTTCCCGGCGTTCCGGAGTTCCCCGCAGGCCGGAATAAGGCGATCCCAGCGTGACCAGTAAGGGGGCGCTTCAACCGTGAACGGGGCCAAAAGCGGGGTCGTGAGCAGGAGCAACCCGCAGAGCCGGAAGCAAAGTTCGGCTGGGACCGCGAATTGTCAAGAACTTGCGTGAAGCCGGACTCTTCAGTAGGATCAGGCCACCATCTCAATAGACAGGACAAGTATGCCACAACATCAAGCGGCAACACTTTTGCCCGAACTGCTTCGTGACCGTATCGTGATTCTGGACGGGGCGATGGGCACGATGATCCAGCGCTATCAGCTGGATGAAGCGGCCTTCCGCGGAGAGCGATTTAAAGATTGGAAGAAGGATCTCAAAGGTCACAACGACCTGTTGAATGTCACCCAGCCGGCCGTCATTGAAGACATCCACCGGCAGTATCTGCAAGCCGGCGCGGATATCATCGAGACCAACACGTTCAATTCCCAGGCGATCTCGCTGGCCGATTACGACATGGCCGATCTTGGCTATGACTTGGCGAAGGCAGGAGCCGAATGTGCCAGGCGGGCGATCGAAGAGGTCTGTGCCGCCGATCCCGGCCGGCGCTGCTTTGCGGCCGGCGCCATTGGCCCGACGACTAAGACGGCCTCCGTCTCGACCGATCCGCTGGATCCGGCCGCTCGGGCGACGACGTTCGACGCCTTGGTCTCGGCATACGAGGAACAAGTTAAGGGTCTTCTGGACGGCGGCGTCGATTTGTTGCTGGTCGAGACGATTTTCGACACCCTCAATGCCAAGGCCGCCTTCTACGCCATCCAGAAGCACTTTGATGAGACAGAGCGCCGCGTTCCGATCATGGCGTCCGTGACCTTCATCCAGGCGGGCAGCAATCGAGGTTTTTCGGGCCAGACGGTGGAAGCTTTCTGGAATTCCATTTCGCACGTGCCGCTTTTGAGCGTCGGCATGAACTGCGCGCTCGGTCCGAAGGAAATGCGCCCGCTCATTGAGGAATTGGCCGCTCTCGCACCCTGCTATGTCAGCAGCCATCCGAATGCCGGTTTGCCCAATCCGCTGCTTCCCACGGGGTTTCCCGAGACACCGGAGACGCTGGCCCCTCAATTGGCGGAATGGGCTAAAAATGGATGGCTCAATATCGTGGGCGGCTGTTGCGGTACGACACCGGCGCACATCGCGCGCATAGCGGAAGCCGTGCGCTCGCTGCCTCCGCGTGTGCCGAAGCCGGTCGAGCCCTATACGCGCTTGAGCGGACTGGAGGCGGTCACACTGCGCCCGGAATCCAACTTCGTCAATATCGGGGAACGGACCAACGTAACCGGGTCTCCGGCGTTCGCCAAGCTCGTATTGGCCGGAGACTACGAAGCCGCCCTCTCGGTGGCACGCCAGCAGGTGGAAGGCGGTGCCCAGATTATCGACATCAACATGGACGAGGGGCTGCTGGACTCCAAGGCGGCGATGGAAAAATTCCTGCGTCTGCTGGCAGCCGAGTCGGACATCGCCCGCGTCCCTGTCATGGTCGATAGTTCACGGTGGGAAGTCATTGAAACTGGACTGAAGAATCTGCAGGGGAAGGGCATCGTCAATTCCATCAGTCTCAAAGAGGGCGAGGCGCAGTTCCTTCATCATGCGCGCCTCATTCGCCGGTATGGAGCGGCTGTGGTGGTCATGGCCTTTGATGAGCGAGGCCAGGCGGACACGCTGGAGCGAAGAATCGAGATCTGCCGGCGGTGCTACCGGCTCCTCATGGAACAGGCTGCATTCCCGGCGCAAGACATCATTTTCGACCCGAACATCCTCACCGTCGCGACGGGGATTGAAGAGCACAACAACTACGCGGTCGATTTCATCGGGGCGACCCGCTGGATCAAACAGAATCTGCCGCTCGCGAAAGTCAGCGGCGGGGTCAGCAACATTTCCTTTTCGTTTCGCGGCAACAACGTGGTTCGGGAAGCGATGCACGCGTCCTTCTTGTACCATGCGATCCAGGCCGGTCTCGACATGGGCATCGTCAACGCCGGACAGCTTGCCGTCTATGAGGAAATCCCAAGGGATCTGCTCGAGCTGGTCGAAGACGTGTTGCTCAATCGCCGGCCCGATGCTACCGAGCGGTTGGTCACCTTTGCCGAGACGGTGAAACAGAAGGGCAAGGCGGTCGTAAAAGACGACGCCTGGCGGACCGGTTCGGTGGAGGATCGGCTGACCCATGCCCTGGTGAAGGGGATTACGGACTATATTGAGCAGGATGTGGAGGAGGCGCGGCTCAAAAGCGCGCGGTCGCTGGATGTCATCGAAGGACCCTTGATGGCCGGAATGAACGTCGTCGGCGATCTCTTCGGCTCAGGCAAGATGTTTTTGCCGCAGGTGGTCAAGAGCGCCAGGGTGATGAAGAAGGCCGTCGCCTACTTGATGCCCTTCATGGAGGCCGAAAAAGAAAAGCAGGGTCGGCAGAAGGCCAACGGCAAGGTCTTGCTGGCGACGGTCAAGGGCGACGTCCATGACATCGGCAAGAACATCGTCGGGGTGGTGCTGGGCTGCAACAACTATGAGGTCCTGGATCTAGGGGTCATGGTGCCGTGCGAAAAAATCTTGGCCACGGCGCGCGAGCAGAAGGTCGATATTATCGGACTGAGCGGCTTGATCACCCCCTCATTGGACGAAATGATCCATGTCGCGAAGGAGATGACAAGGGAGGGGTTCGGCCTGCCGTTGCTCATCGGCGGCGCCACGACGAGCAAAGCTCATACGGCGGTGAAGATTGCGCCCTCCTATTCGAATCCGACGATCCACGTGCTGGACGCCTCACGGGCCGTCGCGGTGGTCGGGACCCTGCTGAATCCGCAGCAGCATGGCGACTTTGTCCACAAAGTCCGACTGGACTATGAACAGGTCCGGCAGGCGCATTTCGACCGCGGAGCCAAGACACTGCGGTCGTTGTCTGAGTCGCGAGCGCGGCATCTCCAAACGGATTGGCAGGCCGTTGATATCCCGAGTCCGGCCTTTACCGGTATCCGTGTCATTGATGATCTGCCTCTTGCCGAACTGGTTCCCTATATCGATTGGACTCCCTTCTTTCACGCCTGGGAATTGAAGGGCAGATATCCGGCGATTCTGGAGGATTCAAAAGTAGGAACCAAGGCGCAGGAGGTCTTTGGAGACGCCCGTAAGCTGCTGAGCCAAATCATCGACGGGCGATTGCTTCAGGCCAAGGGCGTGTACGGATTTTTCCCGGCGAACAGTATCGGGGATGACATCGTCCTCTATGCCGGCGGCGCACGCGATCAAATCGCCGCGACCGTCCGTACGCTGAGGCAGCAACTGGAAAAGCCGCCCGGCCAGCCGAACCTCGCGCTGGCGGATTTCATTGCGCCTCGAGAGTCCGGCCGAGCGGATTATCTGGGTGTTTTTGCGGTGACTGCGGGACATGGATTGGAGCCCTTGTGCCGGGGGTTTGAGCGGGATCACGACGACTACAATTCGATCATGGCCAAGGCGTTGGCCGACCGGTTGGCGGAGGCCTTTGCGGAATGGTTGCATAAGCAAGTACGTGGCGAATGGGGGTACGGAAAGGATGAGCAACTCTCAAGCGAAGATCTGATCCGCGAGCGGTATCGCGGCATTCGCCCGGCGCCCGGTTATCCGGCCTGTCCGGATCACACGGAGAAGCGGCTTGTGTTCGATCTGCTGGAGGCCGAACGCCACGCGGGTATGCAGTTGACCGATTCGTTCGCCATGTATCCGGCTGCTTCCGTCAGCGGCCTGTATTTCGCCCACCCGGAGGCGAAATATTTTGCTGTGGGGAAGATCGGCCACGATCAAGTAGAAGACTATGCCCGTCGAAAAGGGATGGCGGTGGGTGAGGTCGAGCGATGGCTCTCGCCGAATCTGAATTACGACCCGGAATCGTTATGAAATATGAATTCGTGATTTATGATTTGTGAGGTCAAAGACTTCGCCAGATCACCAACGTATCAGGCCAGATTTTGACGACCGGCTTCGTTACGATTTGGCAGCGGCGACGGTGGCCGGCATGGGCAGCGGCAAGGCTGTCGTCTTCGTCACGGCTGCCAGTGAAGATTTGACCCAGCGGTAGCGTTCCTCGGCCCACCGGTTAAAAGTCTCCGTGTCATCGAAGACCAGATCCCATGCCTTGGCCGCGTCGAGCATCAAGAGTTGATGCGGCAGGTTATGTCCCGGAAAATACACGACCAAGACGGCCGAATTTCCGGTCAGGCTCACGTCGGTAAAGACGTGGATCATGGAATGGGACGGCAACGACAGGTCGCGCGAAGCCGCCTCGACCAAAGGTTGATAGAGGCGTTGGAGCAGCTGGGTCGTCTCTTCATAGGGCGTTTTGGTTTTCAACAGTCGGGGATTGGGCTTTTCTCCGAAGAGATTATCCGTCAAGTACGTTGCGGCTTCCCAGGTGGGCATCATGCCGGTTGAGGCGAGAGCTTCACAGAGATACGCGAGCCAATTCCGTGTCCTACGTGCCATGATTATCCTCTCCATCCCTTCGCAATCCCCGGTCCATGATACTGGATACATCGTGCCTTTCCATCACGTCCGGGCGTGGGAGTCAGCGCACCGGTGCTTTAAACGAACGATCGGCGTATTGGTCGTGGATTTTCTTTACGTCAGCGATTGATGCCAGAAATACGTCGAGCAGATCCGGATCGTAATGCTCGCCCCGATGCTTGGTCATGAGTTCCACTGCGTGCTCGAAGGGGAACGCCGGCTTGTAGACCCGCTCCGTCGTCAATGCGTCGAACGCGTCAGCCACGGCTGCAATACGGCCTTCCACCGGAATCGCCTCACCTTTCAACTTTCTCGGGTAGCCGCTGCCGTCCCACCGTTCGTGGTGCGTCCAAGCGATGAGCGCGGCCACTTTCAAGAGTTCCGCATCCGAACCGACCAGGATGCGATAGCCGATCTCGGCGTGTTGCGCGATCACATTGAACTCTTCCGGGGTGAATTTTCCCGGTTTGAGGAGCACGTGGTCAGGGGTGCCAATCTTTCCGATATCGTGCATCGGGCTAGCTGTCCTGATAAGATCACAGCGGTCCGGGGCAATGCCGTAGCGGCGCGCGAGTAGTTCACAATAATGACTCATCCGTTGGATGTGCTGAGCCGTCGCGCTGTCCCGGAATTCCGCGGCGATGGCCAGGCGCTGAATCGTCTCTTCACGGGAGAGCCGCAACTCCTTTTCACTGCGCTCGAGCCATTCCAGCGCCTGTTGCAATGCGATGGTCCTGGTCCTGACCATTTCCTCGAGATTCTCGCGATGCATGCCGTTCTCGATTTCCAGTTTGCGCCGGCGCAGGGCGTTCGCCACGCTGATCAGGACCTCATTGGATTCAAACGGCTTAATGACATAGCCGAAGGCCCCCATCTCGAGCGCGGCGTTGGCCAGGACCGGGCTGTCGAGTCCCGTCACCATAATGACGGCGGTGTGTGAATGGAGCGACCGAATGTGGCGGACCAAATCCATGCCGGATTCACCCGGCATATTGACGTCGCAGAGGACGAGCGCGAACGGTTGACGGTCAAGGTGTTGACGCGCCTCGCGCGCGTCCGCGGCGAGGCTGATGGCATAGCCATGAGGTTCGAGCAGGAAGCCGAGCAATCGCCGGAGCGCCTCCTCGTCATCGACGATTAAGATGTTTCTGTTCTCGATCAGCGTGTGATTTGCCGTCCGAACGGTTTCTACCTGCATTATTCTACACCACGATCATGAGTGAGAATGGAAGAATGGTGCGAGATGCGGCCTGATTCATTATCGGTATAATCACTATGGGTCTTGAGGCCGCCGCTGAGTCGATGAAGCAGAACTGCACCTTTTGTGCCGTTTGAGTCTGCAACGAGAGCCAAGCGTACAGATCGGATTATACACGGCTTGGCTCCAGATACTACAAGAAGCATGAAGCCGGCGTGCCAGAGAATTGACACAGACCCGCCCCACCGGTGTTCAGCTATTTGCTCTTTCGCACCCCCTTCACTATAATTTGCACGTTTCATTGGCTGGAAGGAGAGTGGGCGTGATACGGAATGGATCAAACTTGATACGGTTCGATGGGCGCCGGAAGGACCAGATCCGGCCGGTCAGGGTCACTAGAAATTTCACCAAACATGCGGAAGGCTCAATTTTGATGGAAATGGGCGACACGAAAGTGATCTGCACCGCTTCCGTCGAAGAGAAGGTTCCTCCATTCCTCCGTGACAAGGGGAAAGGATGGGTGACGGCGGAATATGCCATGCTTCCGCGCGCCACGCATGATCGGTCGCCGCGTGAAGCGGTCAAAGGCAAACAAGGAGGCCGGACGCTGGAGATTCAGCGGTTGGTCGGAAGGGCGCTGCGGGCCGTGACCGACATGTCGCAGATGGGGGAACGGACGATCTGGATCGATTGCGATGTGATCCAGGCGGACGGAGGGACGAGGACCGCCTCGATTACCGGCTCATTCATTGCGCTGGCCGATGCGTTTGCCGTATTGAAGAAGAAGGACTTGCTGAAAAAAACTCCGCTGACAGACTACTTGGCTGCCATTTCGGTAGGAAAAGTAGGCGGGGAAGTCATGGTGGATCTGGCGTATGAAGAGGATTCTCTCGCCGAAGTGGACATGAATGTCGTCATGACGGGCGCCGGCCGGTACGTTGAAATCCAGGGCACGGCCGAACGGACTCCGTTTCATAAGAAGGATATGGATGATTTCCTGAATTTGGGATGGAAGGCGATCGAAGAACTAGTTGAACTTCAGAAATCATTGGTTGGTCCCTTGGGATGATTACCGAACTCGTGTTGGCGACGAGAAATCAGCATAAGGGGAAAGAACTCAAGGCGCTCTTGGGAGGCGAGGGCTACGTTATCCGAACCCTGGCGGAATTTCCCGAGGCGCCGGATGTGGTCGAAGATGGGGCGACTTGCGAGGCCAACGCTATAAAGAAAGCGACGGAGATTGCACGGCATACGGGCCTTCCGGCCATCGCCGATGACACGGGCCTCATGGTGGAGGCCTTGGGGGGACAGCCAGGGGTCCGTGCAGCCCGGTATGCCGGGGAAGCCGCCACCTATAAGGACAATTGCGCCAAACTGCTGCGCGAACTGGAAGGAGTGCCGCGAGAACGGCGCGGGGCGCGATTCATCACCGTCGCAGCCATCGCGTTTCCCACCGGCCAATCAGCTGCCGTGGAAGGCTCGTTGGAGGGGATCATTACCGACCGCGAAATCGGCTCGCAAGGATTCGGCTATGATCCGGTGTTCTTTATTCCAGAATCCGGGAAAACATTGGCCCAGATGTCTCAAGCAGAAAAGAATCGAGTCAGCCATCGGGCTAGGGCTTTCGGGAAGGCTAAAGAACTTCTCCGAACCATGCGATTTGACAGCCATACAGTCGGGGCGTAGCGCAGCCCGGTAGCGCGCCTGCTTTGGGAGCAGGATGTCGGAGGTTCAAATCCTCTCGCCCCGACCATAGTGTGAAAATATAGATCGAGCGTCGAGAGGATTTCAGGCGAAGCCTCTCTTCATTGACGCCCGCAGATAAACCCTTCATGCTGCCCGAATAATTCCTTGCACAACAGAGCTTGCTCGACCTGGAGTCCAGCGAACTTCTTCGTGCGACCCGTCGCCTCTTCATCGCTTCATCGTATTTGCCGGCGCCGGATAAGCGCCGCCAGCAACCTTCTTCGATGGGTCGTGGCGACGGGATAAAGCCCTCCGGTGAACCATCTGCTTCGTGACTCAGCGCGCCTGATTAGGCAGAGCGTCCTCTTGCTGCCGATTGAACTTGGAACAACTACCTAACATGATTTAGTAAGTTATAACGCTAAAGGCAAACGGCTCCTTGACAGAATGAACGTATTTCCCCACCATGGGGCCAACAGCTTAGTGAACTGCGCTATGGCTAGGAGGCCCTATTCTATGACGAATGGCGGTGAGGCTTCGGCAGAAAAGGTCGATCCGGCGCACTGCATGCATGCCCGGCTTTTAGAGCATGTGCGTGATCGGGACGGCCACACCACGAACACACTGCAATGTTGCGAATGCGGAGCATTGGTGGCCCGGCCGTTGGACAAGCCAACGCCGTCTCAATCTTCCCCCAAATAAACGGATCGGCCGCAGGTGCGACAGTTGAGAGCGTGGTACCGGCAGGGCGATCAGTAATCGTTTGGTCCTATGCCTTCATCCGAAGCGCATGTCGGGCAGTAGTACATCGCAGGAGTCCATATGGTCCAAAGCCGATCTTCCGAGTGCTCATAGGCTTCCCGCCTACAATTCGCACAAGCCGCATTCGGGTGCTTCTGTATCAAGACCGAAGGTTTGACATGTTGAACCGGCATGGTCAGGCCTTTCTTCTCCTCAAACGAGCAGCCCCCAGATATCAACAAACCATAAGACTCAGGCGTGATTCGGCCTCGGGGGGCTATGGTCATCGACAGGAGAAACACGATAAGCCCGATACCAGACAGCATAGACGAACTTTCATGATGAGCCCCCCGCTAAGAATACCGGGACGAGCCCAAGCAATGAAGATGCCATCGGATGGGCATCCATGAGAGTTCAATACGTCAATACAATCAACGCTTCACCAATTTGGACGGGATTGAACTGTAGGGCGAACCGTACAGGCTAGAAGGAATTTGTGCAGGGCTGGGCGGAAGACGCGCCGATTTGAATGGATTATCAAGACAACATCGGCACTCATGGAAGAACGTGAACAGGCGCGACGCATGATCATGGGCACGATCAAGTGGGCAAACCTCTCGTTCGTAGTCAAAGCCGGCCGCCTGAACGAATCGAGGCACTCAACGAGATCCTCAAGGGCCTGGCTAATCGATACAGTGCGGTGTATTTGGACTATTACACTGCTATGAATGATGGCCAAGGGCTTTTGAGGTCCGAACTTAGTGATGATGGGGTTCATCCTAACCGCCAGGGGTACTCCGTCATGGCACGTCTAGCGGAACGGGCCATAGCGACTGCGCTGGCAAGAGAAGCATAAAGAGGATCTGGAATGCGAGAATCACCCTCTACGATACGGAGAATGGTGACCCTCGGGGTGTGCCGTTGAATAAAGATGCAATCAGTGCGCTTACTGAAATTGAATCGGACCCGATTCAACGGAAAGGGAGAGTCTCTAAACGACGAGACGGCCAGGCGTGGGTCAGGTTTGAACCGCGTGTGAAAACGCACTGGAGCGGGCGGCTGACCCTGATTTTCAATTCACATGATTTATGGCATACCGCAGCAAGCCATACAATCATGCGCGGACGGCCGCTGAAAGAGATTCAAGAGGTTCTAAGCCACAAGAGTTTCACTATGACCCAGTCCCATGCATTTGCGGACCGCCGTCCAATCGCTGGAACGCTTGACGTGTCGTAAACCGAGTCATGCGGCGCTTGACGGGATGGCACAAGAAATGGCACAAAACAGCGAAATCGAGCATCAGGCTGTAGGCCATCCCTCGCAACCTCGCGTTTTTACATTCTGCGCCCGTAGCTCAGTCGGATAGAGCAACAGCCTTCTAAGCTGTGGGTCGCTGGTTCGATTCCAGCCGGGCGCACCAATGATGCCATGACATTGCTCTATCGCTTTCGACACCTCATTCTGACCTTGATCCTGGTGGTGGGTCTCTACGCATTGCTCGGGTTCGTCGTGGCGCCCTATCTCGTGAAGCGCTACGGCGTTCAGGCCGTTTCCGAAAAGCTTCAACGACCCGTTTTGCTCCACGATGTACAAATCAACCCCTTCGCCCTATCGATCCGGCTCACGGGTTTCGAAATTCAGGAACCTGATCACAGGGCAATCCTTGGCTTCGACGAGTTGTTCATCGATTTTGAAGCATTGATTTCGCTGTTCAAGCAGGCCTATGCCTTCAACGAAATCAATGTGGTACTGCCGTTTGTGTCGGCCAGAATCCTTCCCGACAAAAAGCTGAATCTTCTTGGACTGCTTCCACCTCGATCCGAGACTCCACCGCCGCCGCCGGCTAGGGCAGAGAAGGCGGAGATTCCGTTGGTCCAAGTCGGCTTGATTCAAATTCAATCGGGCGTATTGGAGTTCCGAGACGAGTCGAAGAAGAAGCCGGTCATGATTGATGTGGTCCCGATCGAGATCCTGCTGCGCAATTTCAGCACCAAGCCGGGCAAGGAGAATCCCTATGCGTTTACCGCTGAATTCGGGCAGGGTGAGACCTTTTCATGGAACGGCACATTCTCGCTTGAACCACTCGAATCGGATGGGACAATATCCCTGGCCAATATCGATCTACTGACCTTTTGGCGCGGCGTACAAGACCGCTTCAAATTTGATTTGAAGTCGGCGGCGCTCGACCTTGATATTCGGTATTCCTTCGACCTGCGGGCCGATCCCATCAACTTTCGCGTCAATGACGGAAAGCTTGCGCTGCGCGATTTTCGATTGGCGGAGAGAGGCGGGAAGGAGCCGCTGATATCGATTCCATCGATCAAGATCGACGAAATGCGCCTTGATCTGGCGGGCCGTGACATCAAGATGGGAACCATTAAGACCGATCAGGGACGGATCCGCGGTTGGCTTGAACCGGATGGCTCGGTAAATTATGTCCCCCTTCTGGCCTCGCCTGATTCGGAAGACCGTGATGTGCCCGCTCCCCCGTCCGGCCAGGCGCCGGCCCAGACAAAAGAAGCCGAACCCTGGTCCGTTATGGTGAAAACAGTTCAGGTCAATGACTACGGGGTCACATTCGAAGATCGATCCTTGTCTCCCACGGCTCAGATGAGCATCGAGGACATGCGGGTAACGGTGAAGGATGTGCGGGTGCCTTTTGCGAAGCCGATGAACGTCGCGGTGGGGCTTACGCTCAACAAGACCGGGCACGTGGAAACGGAAGGCTCAATGGGGCTGAATCCCATGCGTGCGGATCTGCGCCTCAATCTCTCCCACATCAGGCTCATGCCGTTTCAGCCCTATGCCGACCGGTTTGTGCAGGCGGATATAGACGGCGGGGAGCTGCACCTTGACGGAGCAGTCCGGTATGCGGAAAAGCATGTCGATGAACCGTTGCTGGCGTACGACGGCAAGGTGTCCATCACGGACTTTGAACTTGCCGATCGCGCCTCGAAAAAACCAGCCGTTTCATGGGATTCCCTTGCGCTGACGAAAATGGCGATCCGGCTCAATCCGACCTCGGTCAAAGTCGGCGAAATCGAATGGCGAGCGCCGTCCATCCAGGTGGTGAAGGACGCCGACGGGACGCTGAATCTGTCCCGAATTGCCGGCGGGAGCGGCGCGGCTCCGGCCAAGCCTCCGAAAGCCAAAAAAGTGAAAACGGCCGGGAAGGCCCCTATGCCGCCGGTCGCCTTCGATACGGTCAAGTTAGTCAAAATGGACATGACATTCGTCGATCAATCCATTGAACCTCCCGTCATCACGGGAATTCAGGAATTGACCGGAACAATCAAAGGCCTTTCGTCCAAGGAGGTGGCGCGAGCCAAGGTGTCGCTCGCCGGGAAGGTGGATAAGATCGCGCCGATGAAGATCCAGGGACAGATCAATCCCCTCAGCGAAACCTCCTATACGGACCTCAAAGTCCTCTTCGACAATGTGAATCTCATTGCCGCCTCGCCCTATGCCGGCAAGTACGCGGGATATCCCATCACAAAGGGAAAACTTTATCTGGATCTCATGTATCAGGTCTCAAAGAATCAGCTCCATGGGGAAAATAAGGTGGTGATCGACCAATTCACCTTCGGAGAGAAGACCGACAGCCCGGATGCGACCTCGCTACCCGTCCGGTTGGCGGTGGCCTTGCTGAAGGATCGGCAGGGCAAAATCGAGATCGATCTCCCGGTGCGGGGAGATTTGAATGAACCGGATTTCAAGTATGGACAGGTGCTGTTGGACGCATTGGTCAACTTGATTACCAAGGTCGCCGCGTCGCCGTTTGCCGCTATCGGCAATCTGGTCGGCGGCAACGGCGAGGAACTTCAGTATGTAGCCTTCGACCCGGGCAGCGCCGAATTGACGGATGCAGACCGCGGCAAGCTGCAGACGCTGGAAAAGGCGCTGAATGAGCGGCCTGCATTGCGTCTGGAAGTGGAAGGCCGCGCGGACCCATCGCTGGACGGGCGTGCTCTCGCACAGCAAAAGGTCGAAGCGGCCATGCTGGCACGCTATGCGAAAACGAACAAGAAGGCCGCCGCGTCACCACCCTCGGCCGATCGCAGATTGGAATTGTTGAACGAGTTGTACATTGAACAATTCGGTAAACAACCGATGAAACGGGAAGAAATTGCCAGGGGGAAGGCGGTCGAACGGGTGATGTCGGGTGAGGAGGTGATGAATGAACTCGCTGCCACCCGACAGGTCACCGAGGTCGAACTCCGCCAGCTCGCGCAGAATCGGGCCGTGCGAATCAGGGAATTCCTTGTCGGGGAGAATCACGCGGGCCAGGAGCGCCCTGGAGAAACAGCAAATCAGGGGCATCAGGAAACGCAAGCGAAACAGCAGCATGAGGGGAACCGAACGGATCAACTGAAAGAGAGCGATCAGGACATCCCGAGCGATCAGGATAAAGGAGCACAAGCGGAGCAGCAACCGAAGCGGGAGCGAGAGGACAATCATATGAGTGAAGACCGTGTCTTTTTGCTGGATGTCGAACTTGGCGCGTCCGGCGGCGAGCAGGTGCGCTGCAAGCTAAATTTGTCGGGCGCCTGAACGGGCCGCAGGTACCCCTTGAACCAAGCATCGTGGACACGGTAGGGTACTCAATCTTCTCACAACAACGAGATGACCTTTTAGGCAGAAGGAGGACGATATGGCTCTACGATTGGGAGATGAGGCACCAAATTTTACGGCTGAAACGACCGAGGGATCTATCAACTTTCATGAGTGGATCGGCAACGGGTGGGCGATCCTGTTTTCCCATCCGAAGGATTTCACCCCCGTGTGCACCACGGAACTCGGGTACATGGCCCGGATCAAGGGGGAGTTCGACAAGCGCGGAGTGAAAATTCTGGCGATCAGCGTGGATCCGCTCGATTCACACCGGGGGTGGACCAAGGACATCAATGAGACGCAGAACTGCACGGTCAGTTATCCGTTGATCGCGGATCCGGACAAAAAGGTGGCCACGCTCTACGATATGATTCACCCCAACGCGCTCGACAATATGACGGTGCGGTCGGTCTTCGTCATCGGACCGGATAAGAAAATCAAACTCATGCTGACCTATCCGGCTTCGTGCGGGCGGAATTTTGACGAGTTGCTGAGGGTAGTGGACAGCCTCCAATTGACGGCGAAATACAAGGTCGCGACGCCGGTGAATTGGAAGGAAGGGCAGGATTGCATCATTACCCCGGCGGTCAGCGACGCCGAAGCGAAGACGCTGTTTCCGAAAGGGTTCAAGTCGGTCAAGCCCTATCTGCGGTACACCCCTCAGCCTAACAAATAGTTTTCAGCCGGTCCAAGAAAGGGAGCCGCCGAACACCGGCTCCCTTTCTTTTCATCGGACCTTTCTCTTCGTTATCGCGGTCTACACCAACAACAGTCCCGCCTTTCGAGTTTTTTGCCAGGCCGTCCCATTCCGGAATTCGCCGAAGTCCTGCCGCACCGCCTTCTCGAATTGTTTTCGAATGTCAATGAGCCGAGGATAGCCGGCACGATGAGATCTCTCCTCGGGGGTGGCTGCACGAATCAAGTCGGCAAGCCAGCGAGCCTGGGCTGGAGGAAGCGAGAGTACGACATCTGCCCCGCGAGTGGGCAAAATGAGCTTGGCTCGCGCTTGACCCACGGATTCGAACACCGGTCTTCCTCCGACCCACACGGCTCGTCGTTCCTGAGCGGTTTCGGGAATGTCCTGCTTGGCGGAGAGCGCCCGGCGGATCCAGTTGCGTCTGACAGACGGAGGCGCGAGCGGGCGGTCGAACCAGGAGCGCACATCCGCTTCCAATCCGTTTCCCTCCATATAATTGAACAGCGCCGTCCGCAACGCTGGGCCGATCCATTCGGACCGCGCGCCCGCCGGATCCTGGTGGAGGAGGTCATTCTCCGCGAAACCGCCGAAGGTGGGCCCATGGACGGTAATGCCGTGGGCGGCGGGGGCGAGGCCGATGGGACTATGCGCCGTGGCGACAAACTCATGCCAGAATGCGGACTGTAACAGGCCGGCTGCGAAGAGTTGGCGGACCCGTTCAAGGCTATCGATCGTCTCCTGAATCGTTTGTCCTGGGAACCCGTACATCAGATAGGCATGGACCAGGATGCCGGCGTTCCGCAAGGCGGAAGCGACCGCGGCGGTTTGATCCACGGTGATGCCTTTTTTCATCGCCGAGAGGAGACGGTCGGACGCAGCTTCAAGGCCGGCCGACATGGCGATGCATCCCGATGCTGCGAGGAGCCGGCAAAGATCCGTCGTGAAGGCTTCTTCAAATCGGATGTTGGTCCACCACGAAATCGCGAGACGCCGTTCCAACAAGGCCAAGGCCAGGGCCTTCAGGCCGGCCGGAGGAGCGGCCTCGTCCACGAAATGAAACCCGCGCCGGCCGGTCTCGCGTACCAACGTCTCAATGCGATCGAGAAGAATCGTGGTCGGGGCCGCCTCATAACGACTGATGTAATCCAACCCGACATCGCAAAACGTGCATTGTTTCCAGTAGCACCCGTGGGCCACCGTGAGTTTGTTCCAGTGTCCTTCCGACCACAGCCGGTGCATGGGGTTGACGCTGTCGAGGATTGAGACATAGCGGTCGAGATTGAGGCCGTCGTACGTCGGCGTTCCGAGCTCCTCCATCGACAGGTCCGGCTCTCGACAGCCATTGGAGAACCGGACGTGTCCGTCCTCGCGACGGTAGGTCCTGGAGAGCAGCGCCGGGTCGCGTCTGCCTTCGAGGTATTCCAGCAGGCACAAGAAGGGCCGTTCTCCATCATCCAGCGTGATGTAATCGACATAGTTAAAGATCGAGGGGTCCGAGAGGCGGCGTAGTTCCGTGTTCACATAGCCGCCACCGAGGACGATCGTGAGATGCGGACGGCGTTTCTTCAGTGATTGTGCGATGCGAAAGGCGCCGAATAGATTGCCGGGAAACGGAACCGTCAAGCCGATGATCGAAGGATTATGGCGATCCACATGCCGCCACAAGGCCTGAATGAGGAATTCATCGGTCAAGGCAAGAGGGGCTTGCAATGCTCGTTCAATCGTCTCAAACGATGAAGCGGAACGCCCGATGCGCTCCGCATAGCGATTCAAGGCGAAATGCGGCGTAATCACTTCAGCGACCAGGTCCATGAGATCCTCGAGGTAAAGAGTGGCACGGTAACGAGCCGCATCCGCCAGTGACATGTCTTGACGACGGACGGCATTGCGTTCGCGCGCCGTCGCAAACCGCGGGCCCTCCGGTAAGAATCCCTCTCGCGCGAGGTGAGGAGCGAACATGGGATCGCGCCCTTGCAGGAATGAAATAACCGGATCGATGGTGGCGAGGTACGCGTCTTGGAGCGCGAGCATCTGGCGGGCTTCTCCAGGCAGGCGCGCTACGCTCTCGCCGACCAAGCCAAAAATCTGTTGAAGCCCTGGGCCTGAAAATACCGACAGCATCATCTCGATGCCCAGATCGGCTTGGGACACGACATAGCCTCGGGAGCGCAAGAATCCCGTGAGATAAGCCGTGGACGGATAGGGGGTGTTCAGCTGCGTGAGCGGGGGTATCAGCAACAGAATCGAGCCGGTCGGCATGCAGGGGAATACCATACGACGGCGCCGCCGCGCCAGGGCGTCAGGTGCTGTTTCGGCAAGCCGCGGACAATGAATCGGCCGGCGCCGTGGCCAAATCGATGGCTGGACTGGATCGTTAGACGAAATCCTTGAATGTCTTGAGAGAGGTTTCGATGAAGTATCCGGTCCAACGATGGAAGCTCAAGTAACTCGCCATGGCCGGCGTCAGGTGCTGTTTCGGTAAGCCGCGGACAATGAATTGGCCGGCGCCTCGGCCAAATCGATGACAGTGGGCTGATCGCCGGTCGCCGAGGGGTCATAGAGGAGGATCATCGGCCTCATCCGGGCCTCGGCATTCAGACTGAGGACCAATCCTACCTTCCGGTCGGACAATTCTGTTGTCGAGAAAAGGGGTGAAGGAACCATGAGCAATTCAGATGGATGTACATGCCCAAGCGCAGGTCCTCCACCTGCACGGATCGGAGCGATTGTAGCTCTTTGCTCTCGAACGAAGATGCCATCGGGTGCCGTGGAAGCATTCCCTATCTTCTTACGTAGTGTTGGATACTACGAACCTGCCCGGTATGGTATCGGTGGGACAGTGGGAAACTTGAGGATGACGAAAGCCGTGCGATTTCAGTATGTTGGTGGGCCCGCTGTCCGTCCCGTCCCGGAATGATGCGGGCTTGAAGTCCGGCCGGCGGGAGGCGTACGGTACGTCGCTGGACGAACGACAAACCGCTTCAAGGCGAAAGAGGAGGCCTCCATGGCGGGACGAGAGAACAATCACGATTCGACACGCGACGCAGCCATCAATCGAAGAGAGGCCTTGAAACGGCTTGGATGGCTCGGTTCGACGGTTGTATTCGGTGGCGCATTGCAACTGACCGAAGGATGGGCCGATGCCGACTGGCCTGAAGATCATCGGCCTTCTGGTGGAGCCATTCCGAAACGGCCATTGGGGCGAACGGGGATCGAGGTGCCGATTCTCGGGATCGGAGGCGGCCATTTGCTCAGAAAAAGCCCTGAGGAAGGGATGCGCGTCGTGGACGAGGCTATTGGATCGGGCATCACCTTTATGGACAACGCCTGGGATTATGCCGACAATCGCAGCGAAGAAGCGATGGGCAAGGCCTTGAAAGGTAAGCGGCAGCAAGTGTTTCTCATGACCAAAATGTGCACCCATGGCCGCGGCAAGAAGGTGGGGCTGCTTCATCTCGAGCAGTCGCTCCGGCGCCTGGGTACGGATTATCTGGATCTCTGGCAGATTCATGAAGTGGGGTGTGAGGATGAACCGGCCCGTATTTTTGGGCCGGGCGGTCCGGCAGAGGCATTGGTTGATGCCAAGCAGCAGGGAAAGGTTCGCTTTATCGGCTTCACCGGCCATACGGATCCCTCCGTCCATCTCGCTTTGCTGCGTGAGCGCTTTCCGTTCGACACATGCCAGCTTCCATTGAATGTGTTCGACTCCGGATTTCGGAGCTTTGAGCGGCAGGTGCTTCCTGAACTCGCGCGGCAGGGCATCGCGCCGATCGCGATGAAGTCTCTCTGCGGCAACGGGAAGCCGGTCGCCGCAGGGATTGTGTCGGCTGAGGAAGCGATCAGGTATACGCTGTCCTTGCCCGTCACCACGCTGGTCAGCGGCGTGGATTCGGTTGAAGTGTTGCGGCAAAACGTCCGGATCGTGCAGCGGTTCGTTCCCATGACCGCGGCTGAAATGGAAGCCTTGCGGATGCGGGTCTCGTCGGAAGCGGCGGACGGTCGGTTCGAACAGTATAAAACCAATCGTCTCTGGTCGTGCGACCGAGGGGCGGCCGAGAAACGATTTGGAAACTTGGAGCAATCATGAACAAGCGCAGCGGCTCACATGAAAGAGAAGGGACATTGATTCGGGTCGGAGGCGGCTTGTTGGCCGCTCTGGTGCTGTGTCTTTGGAGCGCGGCCTCGGCGGAACTCGACGCGCGGAAGCTTCTCGACCTCACCTACCCATTGGACGACTCCAGCATTGCATGGCCCACCAATAAACCCTTTCATCGAGATCGGACGGCCTGGGGAATGACCGCGCAGGGTTATTGGTATGCCTCGGCCGATTTCTTCGTGTCTGAACATGCCGGAACCCATATCGATGCGCCGATTCATTTTGCCAAGGACCAGCCATCGGTCGATAGGATTCCGCTCGACCGCCTGGTGGCTCCGGCCGTCGTCGTCGATGTGCGAGAGGCGGTCGAGCGGGATGGCGACTATCGCCTTCGCGTAGAAGATGTCCTGGCCTGGGAAGCGCGGCATGGCCGCATACCGGCGGGGGCGATCGTGGTCATGCGGTCTGGGTGGGCAACGCGATGGCCGGACCGCGCCCGTTATCTCGGCAGCATCACACCGGACAATCCTGCCACGCTCCATTTTCCGGGATTCTCGGCGGACGCGGCACAGTTTTTGATCTCGGAGCGGACGATCGTCGGGATCGGAGTCGATACGGCCAGCATTGATCATGGTCCATCGTCTGATTTCATCGTCCATCAACTCATCAATGGCGCCGGCCTCTATGGATTGGAAAATATCGCTCATTTGGAACAAGTACCGGAGGCCGGCGCAATCTTTATCGCCTTACCGGTGAAAATCAAGGATGGAACCGGGGGGCCGGTTCGCCTCATCGCCCTATTGCCTTAGCTGCCGCAGCCGGCCGGAACCGCCGGGATCGTTTCCGATTTCCGGGCGACCTGCAAGAACTCCGTCATTCCTTTCTCCAATTCCGATTCCATGGTACGACAAGCAGGTGGCGATCAACGGCGTTCGCCTGGTTCATGTATGGTATGTCGGCCGGAAGGAGACCAATAATGGCAGTAATCGGACGAGCTGTTTGGGTAGGGATCGCCATTGTCGCATTGTGCGCGCTCTCAATGCATCCAGCCATGGGAGCCGATCCGGATGCCAAGGTTTCCCCTCCGGCAGCCGCGAAGCAGAACCAGTCGGAGACGGCCGAGGAAAAGAGGGAATTGTATGTCGGTCTCTTCATGCTCGGCACTATTCCAAGCAATCGCGCGCTCAAGTTCGAGACCGACCCCTACAGCAATACCAATGTGGAAGGCGGGCTCGGCGGGGGGCTGAAGGTCGGAATCTACCCGGCTTTTGCCCGACGGATCGTCGGGTTCGAAGCGGAATTGTCCGGATTCAACGGAAAGGTCAACGCGCCTCAGACCGTTTCCGGCGGAGTCACGCGTACCGCAGATTTTCGTTTGAATGTGTTCAATGCCATGGCCAACATGCTGTTTCGCTATCCCGGCAAAGTCATCCAACCTTATGTCGGTGCGGGGGTCGGTCTGTCAGGCGGCTTTGCCAGATCGATCAATGTGCAGAACAGTTCGGTGGGGACGATTCACGAAAATGCGGGGGATGCCGCCTTCGCGTATCAGTTGATTGGGGGAGGTAGAGTGAACGTGACGGATCGGCTCTTTCTTTTCAGCGAGTACAAGTACATGGTAGCCAATTATAAGTGGGAAAGCGAAGTGGCCGGTGGAGCCGGCGGCCCGTCATTCTCCTTGCCGTTTCGTACTCACATCGTCTCGGGAGGCGTCGGTTTCCGTTTTTAAATCCGCACCGCATTTCAATCCGAGCCCGCCCACATTCTCCTTTTGTCCCAGCTCAACGCATGATGGCGCAGCCGGGCCCGCGCGCCGTTCGTCACCCGTTTCTTACGAAACTGATTCCTCGGCTGAGTCGGTGAGAGGATAGGGCGAGGGAATGAAGGGACGCTGGGCGAACGAATTACAGATAATCGGCTGGATCAGACGTGGACGAACCGGACGGCTCTTTGGAGGATTTGAAACGGAGATGGAATTCATTGTTCCCGGCTTCCGGAGAGAAACGAAACGATCCTTCCGCGCCGACGTGCTCTTCCGAATGGGATTTGCCTTGCGGGTAAAGTTTGAGCTCAAACCGGCCTTCCTGGTCTCCCTCCTGTGACCCTCTCCGGAGGTTGCCTCCCCATTCGAGATGATCTTCGACCACGTCAAGGGCCCGGTTGAGCAGTGAACGTAGAAACTGCTTGCTGACTGCGATATCAAAGGGCTGATCAAAATCAAAGGCCCCTTCGTCCGCAATCGGACGTTTGTCCGCCGCCCAGACAGGACCCGCGAAGAGGACTGTCAGCATGACTGCCAAGAATGTTTTCATGGAAGTGAGTGTACGCCGGAATTCGAGCCGGATCAAGTTCACCGAGGACTGATTAACAGCGCGCAAGGACGGATTCTTTGCGGCTCCATTGCGAGGGCGCGTCCTCGCCGCCTGTCAGTTCAAGTTGCTCGCCGTTCAGCATCCTGATTTGGAATGGCGCGGTCTTCACCGGCGTGGTCACCAGCCGGAACCGATCTCCGTCGCGCTCCATCTCGCCGTTCCATATGACCGCCTTATAGAACTCCGATACATTGTTGGACGTGATCGACCAGACGAACTCTTCCTGGTGATCCAGATACTTAGCTGATCCTTCCCAGGACCCGAGCATGGCAGGTTCTACCGGAGGAAGACGCTTGACCGCCACCTTGTGCGGCACTCCCGTCAAAGACTTGTACAGAATACGGTCAAAGCGGGAGGGGCCTTGCTCCTTGGTTACCTTATCCCAATTGACATTGAGAATGCCGGTCGTGGAGAAGCCTTCCTTGCCATTGAGTTGATAAGTCCCGTGAAGAATATCTTGAAACGACTCGACCTGCCAGTGGCCTTTATCGGCGAGAACAGTGCCGGGTGTGACGACCGCGGCAGTCAATGACCAGTTGCCCGACTGTGTGAGCACGAGATGTCCTCTTGCATTGAGCGATCCCAAAGGCCGACATCCGTACCAATCTCCGGTCCAACTAGAAGACGAAACCATGGCGCCCAGGCCCGCCGAGGGAGCCGAAGCGGGCTGCAAGTGTGCAGCCAACCGGCGTGACGCAGCTTTTCCCAAATTAGTCACGGCTTCAATAGGAGGGGCCTGTTGCCGCGAAGTGATCGTCAGAGTGACCAGGGCCTCGTCCTTCAGAAAAGTCAGATGGACCCCTCCCGGTGGCGAGGCGGAGATGAAAGCGGCATCCCCAATATCAGAAACCGATGTCCGCTGATTCTTTTTCCGGTCGGCGGTGAAATGCGATTTTTTGTCCTTATCTGGCGCCTGATCAAGTTCCACGACCACGGTTTCGTCGGCATTTCGTTTGGCATGGTACAGGCATTGAGTATCGCTGCGTTTCTCAGGAGCCGAGACGGGCGTGCCGATCGCCAGCGCAACCTCGGCTTCCGTCACGAGCAGACAGGCATTGATGTGTTGTGAAACCGCGTCGGTTTGCGCCGTGCAGGCGACCACGGCCGTCGAAAGCAGAAGGAATGGCAGCCCGAAAACACGATTGTGCATGAAGAAATATCTCGGATGCGTAATCTAAATCTTCACCGGGATTAAGTCAAACCTGTCGGAGGCTCCGGTGCGAAATAGGATGCCTGCGTGGTCGAGGCTTGCGCCTCGACGCCTGCCGGTCAAGCCGGGACGAATTTCAACGCCGCCGAGTTGATACAGTAGCGTAGGCCTGTCGGCGGCGGACCATCTTTGAACAGGTGGCCTTGATGTCCGTCGCACCGCGCACAATGGACTTCAGTCCGCGGAAGAATCAACTTGAAATCCGTCTTGGTGCCGATGACCTGCGGCGCGAGCGGCTGCCAGAAACTCGGCCATCCTGTGCCGCTATCGAATTTGTGCTCGGAGGAGAAGAGCGGCAGATCGCACCCGGCGCAGTGATAAATGCCGGTCGCCTTGTTGTCGTGTAAGGCATTGTAGAACGCCGGCTCTGTTCCTTCGCGGCGCAGAATCTGGTATTGGTCGGCGGTCAAGAGCTTCCGCCATTCGTCATCTTTCCTGGTGACTTTCACGATCGGTCCCACGTCGGTTTTCTGTGCCATAACAGACCTCCATCAGCTGGTCTCATAAAGCCGCCGGATAAAGACTCTAACATATCCGTCGGAGAACGTGACAGAACCTTACCGGGAGATTGGGCCCGGCGCCGCTGTCGGCGCCGGGCCTGACCACGCGGGTCAGGAGACTGCGGCAGTGGTATGAGGGGCGGTAGAAGTATTGGTAGGTTTGGTCTCGGACAGGCCTTCGGCGTTGCCGTCGAAGGCGGCCCGTAACACTTCATCAATGGTCTGCACCAGGATGAATTCCAAGTCCTGCCGGACCTCTTCGGGAATATCCCTGAGATCCTTTTCATTGGCCTTCGGCAGAATGATCCGCTTCAAGCCCGCTCGGTGAGCGGCAAGGACTTTCTCCTTGAGCCCGCCGATCGGCAGAACGAGGCCGCTCAAGCTGATCTCTCCGGTCATGGCCGTATCGGTCCGCACCGGTTTGCCGACATAGACCGAAGCCAGCGCCGTCGCCATGGTGATCCCGGCGGAAGGCCCATCCTTTGGAATGGCGCCGGACGGAATATGGATATGCACGCCGTTTCGTTTGAATCGCGAGATATCCAGCCCCATCGCTTCCGCGTGACTCCACAGGTAGCTGCGCGCGGCGCGCGCGGATTCCTGCATGACATCGCCCAGTTGGCCGGTCAGCGTGAGATCATGACTACCGGGAAGCAGCGTCGTCTCGATATAGAGCACATCGCCTCCGACCGGCGTCCAGGCCAGACCGGTCGCCACGCCGGGGGGCAGCTGTTTTCTCGCTTCCTCCGGCATGAACCGCTCTTGTCCCAGCCAGTCGTCGAGATCCTCCTGTTTGATCGCGATGGTCTGCGGCGGCGCTTCCGCCGGCAGATCGGCAAATTTGATCGCGACCTTTCTGGTCAGCCGTCCGAGCATCTGTTCGAGTTGCCGGACTCCGGCCTCCCTGGTGTACCGGCTGATGATATGGTCGATCACCTCGTGCGGCAGGTCCACCTGCTCCCCTTTGATGCCTGCTTCTTTCAGCCGTCTTGGCCACAGATAGCGCACCGCGATTTCGCGTTTTTCCTTCTCGCTGTAGCCGTTCAACCTGATGATCTCCATCCGGTCCAGCAACGGCTGGGTAATCGTGTCCAGCGTATTGGCCGTCGTGATGAAAAAGACCTTCGACAGATCGAAGGGCAGGTCCAAATAATGATCCCGGAACGTATGGTTCTGCGCCGGATCAAGAATCTCGAGCAGTGCCGCCGCAGGATCGCCACGGAAGTCCCGCCCGAGTTTGTCCACCTCATCGAGCATCAGAACCGGATTGTTGACTCCGGCCCGTCGCACCGCTTGAATGATCCGACCCGGTAAGGCGCCGACATACGTCCGGCGATGTCCTCTCAACTCGCCCTCGTCATGCAATCCGCCCAGGCTGAACCGCTCGAACGTGCGGCCCATGGCGCGTGCGATTGACTGGCCCAAACTGGTCTTGCCGACACCGGGAGGGCCCACCAAGCAGAGAATCGGGGCCTTCGCTTCGGGGTTCAGCTTAAGCACGGCCAGATGCTCGACAATCCGCTCCTTCACTTCCTTGATCCCATAGTGATCCTCATCGAGCACTTCCCGAACTCGGGACAGGTTCAAACTGTCGGCCGAGGTCTTTTTCCAAGGAAGTTCCAGCACCAGTTCCAGATAGCTTCGAATGACCTGATGATCCGGTGAACTGGGCGGAATCTTCGCCAATCGTCGGAGTTCCCGCTCCGCTTCCTTGCGGACGTGATCGGGCAGTTCGGCTTCGGCAATCTTGTTCTTGAGGAGATCGATGTCGCTTTCCTCACCGTTCGATTCTCCCAGTTCGTCCTGGATTGCCTTCAACTGTTCGCGCAGGATGTATTCCCGTTGATTTTTCCCGATTTTTTCCCGTGCGTCGCTGGCGATCTTGTCGCGAAGCTGCAGGATCTGCACTTCACGGGACAGGGCGGAGTACAGATTGCGCAGCAAATCGACACGAGACGAAGCCTCGAGCAGCTTCTGTTCCCCGTCGAGGGTTAAATTGAGCAGCGACGCAATCCGGTAAGCCAATGTTACCGGGTCATTCTCCGCGCCCAGCGCTAGCATGGCTTCATGGATGCCGGGTGTCTGGATGAGCTTGGGAAGATCGGTCACGACATCGAGAATCGCACGATGCAGCGCTTCTGTCTCCGTACCGCTGTCGGACGGAGCAGGAAGATGGCGCGCCCGCGCGAGCATATAGGGTTCGTTCTGCTCCAGCTTGAGCAGGACAAACCGTTCCAAGCCCTGAATAAGAATGTTCAGTTGTCCCTCGGCGCCCCGGGCGGTCTGTTTAATGACGGCTTTGGTGCCGATTGTATAGAGGTCTTCGAGAGTCGGTTCTTCGGTATGCGCGTCCCGTTGAGCCACGACTAGGACAGTCTTATCTTCGCTCTTGAGCGCGGCCTCGACCGCGGCCACGGAGCGATGCCGGCCGACAGTCAACGGCATCAAGACACCTGGAAACAACACGGTGCGTTTCACCGGCAGCACAGGAAGATTCATAATCAGTGGACTTTCAGTCATCGGTCCCTCCGTTGACTCCATTCCGGGGTCGAGTCTTCCCCATCGATTAATCAAGTCGCACGAGAAAAAGTTCGCACGAGTACTAAGAAAGGGAGATAGCCACAGGACTCGGTGAGTCAACCCGTTGGCGGGTAACGGACTGAAAGGCAGAGGTTTTTAGAACGAAGGGGCTCTATTTATCGATGAAAAGCCCGCGATCGCCTTGCAAGAGGGTCCGGAAATTTCCCCGGCCTTCGGTTCCCGGGCTCGACCCGGTCAGGTAGGTATCGTGGCCGCCTAAATCAATGAAACCTGCCAGGCTCTTGTTCAGGCCCCATCCGTGGCCTTGTCCCACGAGATAACGATCGGCGCCTCCTTCATCAATGCACAGGGTCCAAGCCCCGTGATCCGCGATGCCGAGTCCCGTTGAAAGGGCCAAGAGATACTGATCATTACCCGTTCCGGCATCGATCATGAGGGCCGCGCTCTTATCCCAGGCGGCGGCGCCATTATAAAAAGGGCCGGAGGATTCATAGCGGTCATTGCCATGCCGGTCGAGAAAGAACCCCAAGCCGTAATGAGCCGCCGCCCCATGACCATAGCGGGCGGCCGTATAGATATCATCTCCATCGAGATCCATCATGACGCCCAGGCCGAAGAAGTATCCCAAGCCCTGGGAAAAATTGTCGCTCTGATACCGGTCATTGCCTGCCACATCAAGCAACAAGCCCCAACCGCCGGCGAGGTTGTAGCCCGACTGCGTCTCCCGTGACCCCATGACACGGGCTCCCACTCCGACACCAAGGCCGAAGCAGTCATATTGAAAGCCGGAATCGCCCGGCTGCGCAGTCGGTTGCTCCGCTTCATTGTAGCTGCTGGGATAGCGCCCTCCGCACCGATAAACATCGTTTCCGTCGACATCGATGACGGCTCCGACGCCCAGCGACGCTCCCAGCCCGATGCCGTAACCATCGGTGCGGTATTCATCATCGCCGTACCGGTCCACCAGGAGGCCGAGTCCTCCGAAGGCTGCTCCCAGCGAGAAGCGGCCGCCGATGTAGCGATCATTGCCGCGCCCATCATACAGAATACCCAGACCGGCAAATCCGGCTCCTCCACTGCCGGGTGCCAAGTAATACGCATCATCGCCGGCCAAATCGATGACCACGCCGACACCTAATCGCCCCGTGCCTAGCCCAAGCGGGGACGAATCGTACCGGTCGTTCCCTCCGAGGTCGATGACCACGCTGTGGCCGAGCTCAATGTTTCGGCTTGCCCCAATGGCGCCGCGATACGTGTCGGCGCCGCCGAGATCTATGACGACGCTGAAGTGGGCATCGAGGTTGTAGGTGTTGGGGCCGCTCCCTCCGATGACGATTAAACCATACGCAGTCTGGTGCGCCAGCAGCACATCGCCTGTGATGCCCGGTATTGAGTCAGACAACGGGCGCTTGTTGCTGAAAGCCACCGTCAGCCGCCGTAAGAACGTTTCATTGCCCAGACGAGTCAGCTGCTGAGCGGCGGCGATCATGCTGGAATAGTCCATTCGCTCCATCAATAGGCGGACAAATTCAATGTCTTGTCGTTTCGCTTCCTCCTGCATGCGATTCAATTCCGACGCATGCGGACTGAATCGCTCGACGATGGACGCGGCATGGTTATGGAGAAAGACGCGTTCGTCCTGGCTCAAATTGCGGAGCGCCTTTTCACGGTCCTCGTAGGCCTGTTGCAGGACATCTGTGAAGAAGTCGAGCAGTTGCTCGCCGGCCATGGAAGGAGGAAACGGAACGGGAGCGAAGGAGACGGCCGTTCGATCCAAACCGGCTTCCAGGACGTCGAGCAAAGCGGGAATGCTTTCGATGCTTCCTTCGGCCATTTCGGCTGCGAGGAGGCTGTGGCGCTCGAGCGTAGTCAAGGCGGTCCAGGGATCGGACAGACCTTGAAGCAACAGGCCGGCCTTATACTGAGCGGCCCTGTGGGAGGCCT
Organism: Nitrospira sp. Nam80; assembly: GCF_965152575.1. Taxonomy (NCBI): domain Bacteria; kingdom Pseudomonadati; phylum Nitrospirota; class Nitrospiria; order Nitrospirales; family Nitrospiraceae; genus Nitrospira; species Nitrospira sp. Nam80. Next base: position 2,460,967 of record NZ_OZ224216.1, on the reverse strand, counting down.
CAGCCATTTGCTGCAACACAGTCGCCTCATGATCCCCGAGATGTCGGGAAATATCCGGACGAACGGCCGCCTGAACACGCTCGATCACGGATTCTCGCATGTGCGGCGGCGGAGGGCTTTGTCGTGCGCCCGAGGGAAGCATATCGCGCATGATGGTGCAGCCGGTCGCGAGCACGATCAGCATACAGAGGACACTCAATATGACATGTCCGGCCGGCCGGCCGTGGGAAAACCAATTCATCACCATTGAGAAGTGACATGGGAAGTGGGACCGAATGCTGCGGATAGGGCGGAAGGGCATCTCGCGATCATTGACGGCAGCTCAACAGCGACTAGAAGGGCAGTTAACGCTCGACGTGGTTCTCCTGTTCGGACAACAGGCCCGCATCGCGCAGGCAATCGTCGGCCCAATTTCGAATATCATGGGTCTCTAAATAGGCGCGCATGCCGCGCATCCGCTCGCGCCGGGCCTCCGGCTGCATCTCTAGCGCTTCCCTGATGGAATCGGCCACGCCTTCGTGATCGTACGGGTTGATGACGAGCGCCTCGGTCAACTCCTCCGCCGCTCCGGCCATTTGACTCACCAGGAGCACGCCCTTTTCATCGACCTGACAGGACACATATTCTTTTGCGACGAGGTTCATTCCGTCATACACGGAACTCACGAGCGCGAGATCCGCCATCCGGTAATAGGCCACGAGGATGTCGAGGCCGATCCGGCCTTCGCGCAGTTCAATAGGGCGCCAGCGGAGCGCTTGTTGGCTGCCGAGGCCGGACGCAAAGCCGTACCGTTTGTTGATGTCTTCCGCCGTCTCTCGGATCAATTCACGGTACCGGCGGTAGGTTTCGACGTCACCCCGCGTCGGTACGGCGATCTGAATGAAGGTGAACTTCCCTCGGTAATGAGGATACTGCTGAAAAAAAGCGTCGAGTGACCAAAAGCGCTTCAACAGACCCTTCGTGTAGTCCAGCCGGTCCACGCCGAGGCCGATCCGCACGCCCGGGTGGAAGACATGCAGCTTTCGCAAATCCTCCATGGTCCGCTCGATCGAGCGAGACTGTGCCCGTTCATTGAGCGACTGATAGTTGATGCTGATCGGCCGCGCGAGGATCTCTGTCGTATGGCCTCGATAGTGCAGCCGATGCTCATTGGAAGCGTCGAATTCAGCTCCGACGAATTCCTTCGCACACTCTACGAAGGCTCGCCCGAAGGTGGGTGTTTGGAACGTCAGAATATCGGCCGCCAGCAAGGCTTCAATGATTTCTCGACGCTCCGGGCAGATCCGAAAGACGTCCGCACCGGGCCATGGCGTATGCCAAAAAACCGATATTGGTTGCGACGGCAGGACCGCTTTGATCATTCCCGGGAGCAAGGCCAGGTGAAAATCATGAATCCAGACGAAGCCCGGTCGTTCCTGTAACTCGGCGAGCACCGCTTCCGCAAAGCGGCGATTCATCGCTTGGTAAGCATGCCAATAGATCTTGCGGTATTCGACTCGGTCCAGCGTGATATGGCACAGCGGCCAGAGCACCTGATTCGCATAGCCAAGGTACCCGCCTTTGACCTCGTTGGTTTCGAGCCACACACGCCGGAGTCGATAGGCTGGAGAATCAGGCGGCACTTCGACGGTCATCTCATGATCCACCACCTCTCGATCGGCTTTGCCGCTGCCCCACGCGATCCACGTGCCGCCCAGTCGATTCATCACGGGATCAAGTGCGCTGGTGAGGCCGCCGGAAGTTTTCTCCCAGACGAGCCGTTCCTTGATATGGCGATGTTCGTACGGTTCCCGATTGGAGACGACGATCAGACGAGAAAGTCCGGAAGGCTCCTGCGGCTGTAGCTCTGTAAGTGGCGCCTGCGATGAACTCATAATAGGGATGCATCGCTCATTGCTGATGCATGCCAAGCTTCACCATAAGAGTCTGCTTGCACACTGTCAAGCCCGGAATTGGTCTGGCCTAGCCGCGCGAACGTTTCTCGCTGCAGCGACATCGCAATGCAGCGGGAGCGTTCGCGAACAATATAGGTTAGTCCGGTTTCATGCGATGCGGCCGGCGGTGACTGCCGCTGAGGATGCGGAACTCGTAGAGCCGGCATTCGAGGGCGCCGTTGAACAGCGGGGTGCGCTTGGACGGGGAGAGCCGCAACAGCTTGGGAAAGCGTGCATCCCCTGTGAAAAAATACGCAGTCCAGCCGGCGAACCGTTGTTTCAACCAGTCGCCCAGTCGCGGATAGAACATCGCCAAGAGTTCAGCTTCTCCGACTCGATGCCCGTACGATGGATTGGAAATGAGCAGCCCGGCGGGAGCCGGCGGCTGCTGGTCAAGGACTTCGCCATGAGAGAGTTGCACCGACCCGGAGACGCCGGCGGTTTTAAGATTAGCTTCCGCCGATTCGAGCGCCCGCTTATCACGGTCAGCCGCGTAAATCGGCACGGGACAGGAAGGCAATTGCCGGGCGATGCCGGAGTCCCGCAGTGAACGCCAGGCTCGTTCATCAAAATTCAGCAGCTTCTCGAACGCGAAACGCCGCTTGCCTCCCGGCGGGATCCGCTGCGCCATCCAGGCCGCTTCGATGGGGAAGGTGCCGGCTCCGCACATCGGATCGAACAGCACCTGATAGTGAGGCCAGCCGGCCAGGCGCAGGATGCCGGCGGCCAGATTCTCGCGGAGCGGCGCATCCGCTGATTCCTGCCTCCAGCCCCTTTTAAAGAGAGGCTCACCGGACGTGTCGAGATAGAAGGTGCAGCGGTTACGGTCAAGAAACACCGCGACGCGCACATCGGGATTGCGGGTGTCGACGTCAGGCCGGCGTCCGGCGGATATTCGGAAACAATCACAGATTGCGTCTTTGACGCGCAATGTCACGAAGTCGAGGCTCTTGAGCGGGCAGTCCTGCGCGCTGACTTTGATCTTGATAGTCCGCCGTGCGGGGAACCAGGCGTGCCACCTCAGTCTGTGCGCCGCCTGATAAATATCCGCTTCGGTCCGGTACGGTGTCTCTCCCAGTCGCCACAAGATCCGGCTGGCGATCCGGCTTTCAAGATTCGCCCGATAGCAGACCGCCCATGATCCCTCGAACTCCGCGCCGCCCGCGGTGATAGCGACCTGCTGCGCGCCGAGTTCCCGCAGTTCATCGCCGAGAACCGGTTCAAGGCCGCGCGGGCAGGGTGCAAAGAAGCGGTGATTTGTGCTATCCATTCTGTAGCAATCGTGGTCTATGAAATTCTGTAGCCAATGCGGCTGCGCCGTCAGCCAAAAGATTCCGTCGGGGGATAATCTGCCCCGGTTCGTGTGCGACACCTGCCAGACGATTCATTATCATAATCCGAAAATCGTGGCCGGCTGCATTCCTGAATGGCAGGATCAGATTCTCTTGTGCCGGCGGGCGATCGAACCGAAGGTCGGGCTGTGGACCTTTCCCGCCGGCTTCATGGAAACCGGAGAGAGCACGGAGGAGGCCGCGGCCCGCGAGACTTTCGAAGAGGCCCATGCGACGGTCAAAGTATTGTCCTTACACGCCGTGCTGAGCATCCCTCATATCAGCCAAGTCTATATGGTGTTTCGCGGGATGATGCAAGAGCCGCTGTTCAAGGCCGGCCTTGAAAGCCTGGAGGTGAAATTGTTCAAGCCGAGCGACATCCCATGGGATCTGCTCGCGTTTCAGGTCGTGCGCGACGCGCTCAGGCGCTATGTGCAGGACCTTGAACGGGGTTGCTTCTCCGTGCACGTCGATAACGTGCCGCCGCCGCAAAAGTTCTAGGTTCAGGTCAGAATTCGCACCATAGAGGAACAGCATGTGCAGCCGGGTCATTCAGCGTTTAGGGCAATGGAAGCCGGGCTCGGCTCCGCACTCCTCGGAGCGGCCCTCCCGGTCTTGCCGTGCGGAAGCCTTCCGAAATTCCCGTAGCTGTGGTCGCCAACGACCACAGTGCCGTGGTCAGTACCGGTCTTCCTTCACGACAAGGCCTCTTTTGGCACCCCCGCTCTTTCAGTGATGTCGGCGTCCCAGCTTTCCTTGCCCGGCGCTTTTCTTCACTGAATGTTGTGGTGGTGTGCCGCGACGGGTGGAAGGGCCATTTATGGGGGGTCTTCAATCGCGAAGCACTACAAAACCGTCACGCGAGCGATGGCCGCGTCCTTCAGCCCCCTTCATGCGACAGAATAGGATTGCACCGGATTGCTGTTTGGACTTATCCAGTTCTTCGCACTGGAGGAGTTCTTCCTGCTCAGTTCGCGGTGCTGCAATCGCCTTACCAGTTCAATTAGGAATTTCGGCTGTTCGCAGGCGCTTCGCACCACCGCGAGGAAGAAAAAGTTTAATCATTGCAGAACTCACCGGTTGTCATAGTCGCAAGTTACCAGCGGACGCATCTTGCTCGAATTGAGGCTTAAGCCCAAGTACTTTGTGTGTTTTCCTATCGGAGCGTCGCTGGCGCAGAAGCGCAGCTTGTACTGGTAAAAAAATGGTTTAGGGTTAATTCAACTGCGGCAGGGTCAGTTTGATCAAGTTGGGATCATTGGGATGGAGAAACTTGAAACCTTCCGGTTCGCGATAATCAAGCGTGATGCCGTCCATGCGCGGCGCACTCTTGCCTTCGATGGCAATCGTCACACCATCCAAGTCCTGCACATCGTCTTCTGGTTGGGCGGTATTATCCAAAACGATACTGAAAGAGAGCCGCGTCTCGTCAATATCGGTAAGCGTGATGCGAACGACCGGGTCTTCCGGATGTTCTTCGATAAGGGTCTTCAGCTTCTCAATGGCCGAGAGGGTCACGTTGAGCATCGGCATTCACCTCATCTCCCGTTCGTGGGCGATACAGTGGATATCCACCATCTGCTCGCCACGATCGATGGAGTAAAAGATGCGCCATTCACCGACTGAGTATTTCGACATCCCGGGGAGGTCCGGTGAGAGCGGTTCATGGCGAAGGTTTTCCACGTTCGAAGCCAGCCATTTGGTCTTTTCAAAGAGCCGCTGCGCGAGGGGTTTTTCGATCCGTTGCAAATCATCGGCGACTTCAGGCCGGAATGAAAGACGGAACCAAGCCATGGCGTTACCAGCGAAGCCCAAGCTTTTCGGCGATGTCATCGCCACTGATCCGTCCGGTCGAGGCCAAGGACCGTTTCAATCGTTCGCGCAACGCCTCGCCCATCGGCGCCCCAAGATCCGGATCGCCGAGCAATTCGCGGAGCCGATCATCGACCAGGCCCTTCACGAGTTCTTTTAGTTGCTCCAGCGTTAAGTCTTGTACGCCCACGATACTGTTCTCCTTCCAACGCCCTATGATGCGGACATTCCATATTCTGTGCAACGGCCGTCCCGCAGTCTAGAGAGAGACGGCGCGGGAAAGCAATGATGAAAGGAGCCGATATGAAGCGGTTGGCTGACAAGGTCGCGATTGTAACGGGCAGCAGCAGCGGAATCGGCAAGGCGATCGCATTGCGGTTTGGGCAGGAGGGGGCGAAAGTTGTCGTCGCCGCGCGTCGATACACTTTGTGCGAGCAGACCGCGGCGCAGGTCAGACAAGCGGGCGGGGAGGCCTTTCCGATCCAGACGGACGTCGGTGAGGAGCATCACGTCGAACGATTGATCGCGGAAACGGTCAAGCGATACCAACGGCTCGATATTCTGGTCAACAATGCGGGTATCTTTGGCGGCCGGCATCTGGCGCAGACGACCACGCAGGCATTCGATGAAGTGATCAATACGAACCTGCGCGGGACGTTTTTCTGTTGCCGAGCGGGATTCAAAGTTATGCAGAAGGGTGGCGGAGGCGTGATTATCAATATGTCGAGCGTCGCCGGCGTCCAGGCTTGGGCCGGCACCGGCGCCTACAGCGCATCAAAGTTCGGCATCATGGCGCTGACCAACACGTTGGCGGACGAAGGAAAGAGCTACGGGATCAAGGTTTGTGCAATCTGCCCGGGCGGCGTGGCGGATGAACTTGTCGATGCATCGAAAGAAGAGATTCTCTCGAGCAAGAAAATCGATCCCTTCGATGTTGCGGAAACGGCGGTGTACCTCGCGACATTGGGACCGCGCACGATCGTGCGACAGATCGTGGTCGATCGGATGGGGGCGGATTGGTAGGTCAGGTTTTCAAGACCAACATATGGAGTAAATGGCAGACCAGTCCGATGCTGATCCAATGCAAGAATGGCAGGAATGATGCGCGAAATAGCGGCGGGGTGTGACTGCATTCATTGCAGGTTGGTAGCGCTCGGCAGTGCCTGGACGGTTACACTCACGGTTACAGTGACACTGTGCCAAGCAAGGGCGGCTATTGCTATGCCTAGCCGAGCATAAGTAGCTTCCTTATCAGGGAGTTCCTCTTTCCAAAAATAGCCGGGGTACGGGGAGATTTTCATCACCAAGAGAGGGGGGTCAGGTCGGCTGACCACTACGATCTGAAGATAATGCGGGTCCAGAACCAGGGGAATTCCCCAGTATCCGAGCACTGATTCGCTTGGTATGGTCGCGCCGCCACCATGCTGAGTAAGACCATCGCTTCTATCATTCTAAGTCTGATGTTTTGCGTACCGCGCATGACCACTGCATCAGCCCATAGTCTGGAGGAACTAGACCGCTTATATGGGGATGAACCAATCCCACCTGAACTCGTCGAGTTGACAAAAGAGCTGAATATGACGGCCGGTGCCAAATCGATTCGCGAACAAGTCCATGAGAAGCAGCACCAAGTTCTGAAGCAATACCTCCATGCTCGCATGGAACGTAAGTGCGAAGACGCGCTCACCAGCGTTTCCCGCCTGGATCAACAGATCGTGGCGTTACAGGCACAAGGGCAACATGAAGAAGAACAGGTTAAACGAAAGGTACGCGATGACACCGCTCTCTTCATTAAGAGATCCTGTTCCTCGGCATCACCAACTAAATAGGCTTTCACGGGATGAAGCCAGGGTACCTCTGTCACGCTCTTTGCGACGCTGCCAGATGACAAACAAGCTGTTCTCGTGGGTCACTTCATGCTCAGGGCGTTTGTATGACGGTAGGACCACCGGACACCGAGCGAATAGCCGCCCCGTTGCTGGGCTGACGAATTTTAGACAGCGCGGTTACAACATCGGGTAATCGTCGGGTAGAGATCTTCCACAATGCAATCTTTGTCGAGATACCTGGTGAAACCAGCAGGGAAGAGAGCAGTCGGCATGCTGACGTGTTCTAGAACGGTCAGTCCGACAATAATCGTGTCGGGATATTCTTGGTTGATAATTCCCGCGGCCTGGATGCCGTCCATCTGCGGCATGTTGATGTCCATGAGAACAACATGGGGTTTTAGCATGCGAGCATACTGGATGGCTTCCAGTCCATTGCGTGCCTCTCCAACGATCTGTATATCCTCATAGGCTTCAAGGACGCTTCGAATACCTTTCCGCATAAACGGCTGATCATCGACCAGTAACACGGTCTTTGTCGGGGCGGGATGCATGAATGATCCTGTTCAAGAGCGTACACCGTATGAGCTATGGTAACGCTCCAGGTTACCGCGCTGCCCTCGGCATGGCCCTAGTTTAAGGCCAACCAGGTGAAAAAAATCTGTGTACCCCAATGGACCGGGGATACCTTGCTCCTGTTTTGAGGAGTATGCCTAGCTTGCCAAAGGACCGGATACTTCTATGATGATGAAGTACCGGCTAATCTTTTTTAGGAGTCGATGACATGCAAACTAAGCAGACGGCGAGGACAGCGGCGGGGACAAGTGTAGGTGGGACTTTGTGTGCCCACCGATTTGACGTGGCAAAGATCGGACAGCGATATATCCCGGACTTATGGATGTGCCGCTATTGTGGCCAGCGAGTCCGGCGCAAGAGTGCTGGTAAACAGCCCAACGCCTAGCTTGAAATGTGAAAGCTAGAACTTAATCTGACAGTCAGGTAGAGTCCTCCTTCTTTCGAAAGGAGCGAGGACAATGACGACGGAGCAGAAGATCATCAAGGCCAAAGTCGGCGTGTTGGAACTGGCGAAGCAGCTCGGTAATGTCTCCAAAGCCTGTCAGCTGATGGGGTATAGCCGAGATAGTTTCTATCGGTTCAAAGAACTCTACGACAGGGGCGGCGAGGCCGCCCTCCAAGAGATTTCGCGACAGAAACCCCTCCTCAAGAATCGGGTGGCGCCTGAAGTGGAGCAGGTGATTGTGCAGATGGCCATTGAGCAGCCGGCTTGGGGGCAGGCCCGCGTGGCCAATGAACTGCGCAAGCAGGCCCTGACGATTTCCCCGGCGGGCGTGCGATGCATCTGGCTCCGCCATGATCTCGAAACGATGCGGAAACGATTGAAGGCGCTGGAAGCGAAGGTGGCGCAAGAAGGTCTGGTGCTCACCGATGCGCAAGTGGTGGCGCTCGAGAAGGCCACCGCGGATAAAGAAGCGCACGGGGAATTCGAGAGCGCATGTCCCGGCTACTGCGGCGCGCAGGACACGTTCTACGTCGGGACGTTGAAGGGCGTGGGCCGGATCTATCAACAGACCTTCATCGATACCTACAGCAAAGTCGGCTTTGCCAAGCTATACGACCGAAAGACGCCGGTGACGGCCGCGGAATTGCTCAATGACCGAGTCTTGCCGTTTTTCGAGCAGCACGACATTCCGCTGAACCGTGTGCTCACCGATCGCGGCACGGAATACTGTGGCGCGCCGGAGCGCCATGAGTACGAATTGTACCTTGCCGTGGAGAACATTGATCACACGCGCACCAAGACGCGGCATCCCCAGACCAACGGGATCTGTGAGCGGTTCCACAAAACGATGTTGAACGAGTTCTACCGCGTGGCGTTCCGGAAGAAGATCTATCGGACGCTGGAGGAACTCCAGGCCGACCTGGATGCATGGATACAGGAGTACAACGAGCAGCGCCCTCATCAGGGCCGCTGGTGCTATGGCAAGACGCCCATGCACACCTTCATCGACAGTGTGCCGCTGGCCAAGGAGAAAATGTTAGCGGCCTAAACCCGGTGAGGACTCGCTGTCTGTCAGATGAAGTCTTGAGTTATACACTTGAAAGTATGCCCCGGTTCGGCCACGCGGCGGACATCTGCTACAAGCCGGCCGCCGCTCTACGTCTTGGAGCTGCTTACTTATTTCTCTTGCCGTTGTAGCGTGGTGACGTGCCCCTGGTCGGTCACATACGCTTTGACTTTGTCACCTACCACGACCTTATCTAGCTTGGTGCTTTTGTCCACGTGTACTCTCACCTTTTCGCCGTCTGTGTTCTCTATGACGTAATACTCTCCATCCATCTTCGTTAATGTGCCTTCACGGCATCCTTCGTCAGCCGCTCCCCCATAGATGGTTTAGCCTCTTTCTCCTTCATCGGATCGGCAGCCTGTAGTGACGTAGCATTGAAACTATTCCTATAAAGTTGCGCATAGTTTTCCTCCACTTGTTAGGTGCATCGCACATAGTTATCCCAGCCTTCCAGTCAGTACAAGCAGGACGATCACGACTAAGAGAACTCCGACGAGCCCACTCGGATAGTAACCCCAGCCACGACTATAGGGCCAAGTCGGCAGCGCCCCGACAAGCGCCAGTACCAAAATTAACAATAGGATTGTACTCATCGTCTACCTCCCCGGTTCTGCGACGTTGTCATCATGACGGTATACCTAGGATAACTTACTATTGTTATCCGGCTACTAGGAATAGCCCTTGGCTGATGAGATATGCAGGTCTAACAGGCCGGGGCCACAAAGCGCGTCCAAACTCTAACCGGGAAAGCGCATCGGAACGCACTATTTCTGTTGCGTCGAGTTGGCCAATGAGCAGGTTACGTGATTATCAACCTTCCATCATCTCGGCCATGATCCAACAAACGCTCGAAGACGGCGCGCGATTCGGTCTTCGCATTGAGTATTCCCATATGGCGGTCATCCTGGGCACGGGTGGCGGGATCAAGGAGGTGGAGTCTCCCCGGCAGGACTCTTAATCAGCGGGCCATGTCCGCTGATGTCTTAGGGTCTCGAAAATCAGTGCCAAAGCACTGAAGGCCGGCAGCCAAGACAATAATTTGAAAAGTGTGCGGCGGCTCTCAGACCGCCCCCTTCAGACGCTGGTGCTGTTCGGGATATTCTCCGGAAGGAAGTAAGGATAAGCGAGCAAGCCCTCCAGTCCTGACCGTTGCTGGTTTCTGGCGACGATCGTTTCACGTACTACGGTGACGAGTTGTTGGCGATACTTTTCGACGATATCCGTCGATCCATCTCGGCTGTCCAGGGTGTAATCAAGCAACTGGTCGTAATGAAAACCCGCCAATGAGTAGCTCGCCTGGACCTGGACCTCTGTCTGCGCTTGGGGGGCCATCATCTCGAGCAACATCTTCTCGCTCACGTCGCCTTGAACGGGCGGTGTATACGTGGCGCCGACGGCATTCGGAATGAAGGTCGTGAAGTCCACCTGAGGGAAGTTCACCGCGGCATGCTGAGGGCCCGCCGTCCAGATGATTCGCTGGACGATCTGAGACAACTGTTCACGAGTTGTAATCGACTTTGGGAATCCCCGTACGATTCCTGCGGCAGAATCGAGATCGCCGGACAATTGCTTGGCCCAATTCTGAAGCTCATAGTCCGCGGCGACATCCTCGTCGCTCAAGTAGTAGATGCTCAGATAGTCCTTCACATAATTGCCAAGGCAATCCCAAATCAGTTGGCCGTCGTCGCGGTACGGATAGTAAGGCAGCTTTTGAGGGTCGTCCACACCGCGCTTTCTCAGGTTCTCCAGGAAATCCATGTCATCAAAGGTCCAGTCTTTATATGCGTTCTCGATGAGCTGAAAGGAGCCGCTGACGCCGCCCTCCAGGATCTGCTGGATAATTCCGGTGGAGTTGATCAAGGTCAGCACGCCAGCTTGATTGATCACAAGCAAGGCAGCGAAATGGTGCTGCAGCAGGCAGTACAGGGGGTGCTGCCAGGCCAATCGACGGTGCATCGCTACGGCAAAGGCTTCCTCGATCAGATGAGTGAAACAAAGATGATTGAGGACTTGATTGAGATTCAGGTCAGCCGATTGGAGGAAGGTCTTGGCCATGAGCCATTGATATTGCTTGCCGGGGTTTTTGCTTTCCGAGGCCAGGTAGACTGGACTATCGGGACTCTGGCCGAGTTGAATGGCCAGTGGCAAAAGTCCTGGGAAATTATCGGTCTTCACGAACAAGGCGAGGGGAGCCATGAGCGGTTTGCCCTTCTGCCAACCCGGCGCCGTCTCACTGGCCACTGCTGCCTGCAGCGGCGCGAAGTCCGTCACAAAAAGTCTGTTTTGTTGAATCGCTTGTTGGATGGTGGCAGTTGGGCCGAGCAGTGGTTGAATGGCCTGATCATTGATCGCTGCCGATAGTTTGAGAGAAAGCTGCGCCCAGCCCATGCCCGCCGATCCGTCACTTGTCACGAGATTCAGCGCCATTGGATTAAGACCGGCCATCCGCTGCGACGCGAAGATTCTGTCATCCTGCCACGTGTCTATGATATCCGGCGCCTCGAAGATGGTGAAGACCTTGGCGTAGTCAGCAAAACTGGAGAAGCCCGGCGAGCCGCCGGTTTCCAGTTTCCAAATTCCCAAATCGGCAAAGGTTTTCGCCTGATTGATGCCCTGCCCCTCGATCCAGCCGACCAGGTCGGGCAGTTGCACAATTGCAGCCCTGGCTGCGGCCATTGGCATGGGGAGCCCTGTCGCATTGCTGTATTCATAGACCTTGCGGGAACTGAACAATTGCGCTTCGCGCTCCGCTCGCTCGAAGGGGTTGTCTTTTTGTGGCAGTGAGGGTGATGGAATGCCGGCTGCTTTTTCTGTCATAAAATTCTCCTTGTCGACAAGCTATCGGCCCGATTACTGCGCAGTTCTCGTTGCCTGGCTTATATCAAAATCTATGGGTTTGCGGCTATTCCTTAGTGCAGCATTTGGAGGCGGCCAATTCCGATTTATCGGGTGCGCTTCTACTTTGGCAGAACTGTGGATACGAGGATACACGATGATCCAATGATGAGCTAAGCCATCACAAATCCTTTTCTTTTGCTGGTGATTGCTCTTGCTGACTGCTCTGAGGTTGATCTTCGACGGGACTCTTACTCAGCGGGCCGAAGTATCTCAGGAGGTTGAGTCGCAGATAGGGGATCCTGTACTGACGACAGCAATCTTCCTACGCCTCGTATCGGTGAAAAGATACGGGCCTGTACCGAATCGGATACAGGCCTGTATCGCTTTGGATACGGATCGAGGCTACTCGTCATCCCTTAGCGGTGGACCTTTGCCTGCGCTTTCATCTTTTCCCCGAGCGCCTCGTAACGCGACGTGCGAGTCACACCGCGCAGCTTCGGAAGACCGGAAAGCGCCGGCGCAGCACTCCGCTTCTTGTAGTTGGCCTTGTAGTCGTCGAGGATGGAAGCCAGCTTCAATTCATCCCTCTTTGGCTTTGGATGCTCATGTTGCTCCGCGCGCTGCGCGAGTGCCCTCACCGGCGACGACTGCTGGCCGATCACTTGCTCCCACTCGTTGGTTTGGAGATTGAAAAACGCGATATGGCTTCCTTTGGTCACGCCGAACGATGGTACGCCCACTCCCAAAAAATCGTTCCGGGATCCGATCTGTTCTCCAACCGTAAAGTAGATTTGTCAAGAAGTTGGATACGTCGATGCCGTCGATTTTATAGCTCATGCGCTCCACCGCATCACAAACCTCGTAGGCGTGCAGCACTATGTTTTGCGGATCTTTCGGATGGGGACCAGGAATGAGGATGTTGACCGTCGGGTCCAGGATCAATTCCAACACCTCGTGTGACAACGTGGTTGTCCAGTCGTTGGGGTCCAAGACAAAGACGAATCCGACCGGAATATCGCGCGTGTTAAGATCGTGATAGCCCAACGCGCCCGGCAAGGTCGACTCGTCAAGCAAATACACCACGCTGTCGGCTGCTATCTTTTCTTCCTTCAAGGTGTTGTCATCGGCTTGCTCGAAGCCTGCTGCAATGTACTTCAGCGTGCGCCGATACCCCCAAATGGGCATAAAATCTTCCATGATCTGCCGGTTCATCACGCGGACCGCGTCCTGCACATCGGCATCCTTCAATTTCGAAGTAAATTTGATCACCGCACATGATGGTAGAGCCATGACAGACCTCCTTGGGTGAGATGGCTCTCAAATTCGGGCTCCTCATGCAGTTGCTCCCGTCTTGGACGTGACCACAACGATAGAGGACGCAGCCCCGGCCATTGTGCAGAGCATGGCCGAAAGTAATCATTGGCGGATGACAGAATTATGGGTCGCCGATACGCCCACGATATGAAATGACGTTCCCGCTCCTCTTTCGCTCTCGACGCTCACCTGTCCACCGTAAGCGTCGACCGCATCTTTATCGGAAAGGCCGTCGAACCATTAACGGACTTCTGTGAGATGTGACTCAATCGACAGTCCGGTTCTGAATCCATAGCGGTTTGAAGGAGCGAGCTTCGTGGTATGTGTCTATGGGGCGGTAAAAAGCGCCCGCTTCCCGATCCCACTTGCCCAGTAGACGCAGCCGAGGAGACGTCTTGTTGCCCGTAACCCAGCCTGGCTGAAGTGTGGGAAGGGATCCGGCACAGACCATTGCTCTGTCACGGTCGATTCTATGTGGGATCACGCGGATCGTACTGTTCTCGATTGCCAGATCCTTCCCCGCTGCGTATGATCGAATCTGAGATAGGATGATGCGCTGGATGAAGCAAGCCTCTATGCGGCGGGCGGTGGGCGGTTGCGTGATCTGCCTGGTGCTCGGTTGCGCGTCCGGCAAGGATCCTGGTGTCAAGGGACCCTATAACACCTGGGATGACGTCATCAACCGGTGGCTCGGCAAGCCGGTCCCGGATCTATACCTGGAGCTGGGGCCGCCCAATCTCCATCCCCATGATGTGGAAGACGGAATGACCGAGATGGTTTGGGACTTTGGTATTGACCGCATGCCGGGCCAGGCCGATGAATACGGGTTGCTGCCGATGTACGGCTTTGAGAACTGCCATCTCTACTTCTTCGCCGATCAGGAAGGAATCGTGCGATCCGGAAAACGAGTCGGCTGCGAATGAAGGACCGCGGCTGAAGGAGGAATCATGAAGATGCGAGCGACCGTATTCCATGCTCCGAACGATATTCGCGTGGAGGAAGTTGAACGGCCTCGTGCCTCGTTCGGCGAGGCGGTGATCCGGATTACGCTGACGACTATCTGCGGGACCGACCTGCATATCCTGAAAGGCGAGTATCCGGTGAAGCCCGGATTAATCATCGGTCATGAACCGGTCGGCGTGGTTCATGAGCTGGGCCCCGGCGTGACGGGGTATACCGTGGGCGACCGGGTCTTGGTCGGCGCTATCACGCCCTGCGGGCAATGTCGCGCGTGCCTCTCGGGACACTGGGCTCAGTGCGGGCATGGATCCGGGTATGAAGCGATGGGAGGATGGCGGTTCGGCAATACCATCCACGGGGCACAGGCGGAGTTTCTCCTGGTGCCTTTCGCTCAGGCCAATCTCGCCAAGATCCCGGATGAGCTGAGCGACGGACAAGTGCTGTTGTTGGCCGATATCGCCTCCACCGGTTTCAGTGGAGCGGAAGCCGGAGAGGTTCGCATCGGCGATGCGGTCGTCGTGTTTGCGCAAGGCCCGATCGGACTCTGTGCCACCGCCGGGGCGAAGCTGCGAGGTGCGGCCTTGATTATTGCGGTGGAGGGGGATGAGCGGCGTCTCACAATGGCCCGGCAGATGGGTGCCGATGTCGCGCTGGATTATCGAGAGAACGATGTCGTGGCCGAAGTGAAACGGTTGACGGGCGGGGGAGTCGACGTGGCGATTGAGGCACTCGGCGTGCAAGAGACCTTTGAAAATGCCTTGCGCTGCTTGCGGCCAGGAGGAGTGCTCTCCAGCCTTGGAGTCTATTCCGGAAAACTTCAGATGCCCTATGAAGCATTTGCGGCCGGCTTGGGCGACCATCGGATCGTCACGACTCTCTGTCCCGGCGGCAAGGATCGCATGCGACGCCTCATGGAGATCGTGCGGCGCGGCAGGGTGGATCTGACGCCGTTGCTCACCCATCGGATCTCACTCAATGAAATCAAAGAAGGATATCAATTGTTCGGCGAACGCCGCGATGGAGTTCTCAAAGTTGCGGTGAAACCGTAGAGGCCCGGGGAAACTGTCCGGTTATTCTACTTCGGGCTGCGATCCGGCCAGCCTGGCGTAGAGCGCTTTGACCGTGTCCGGCGCATTCCCCTCCGAACGATTATTGACCAGCACATAAGCGCGCCGCTGATCCGCGACGGCTCTCTTCACCAAAGTCACCGTTTGCCGGCGCATGTCGGGCAGAGGATGCACGAGCTTATCGTACGGTTGATAGGCCTTGACCGCATCATGGTACTTTTTATCAAGAGGCGTGAGAAGCCGCATCAGGACAAAGGGAGCCGTGAAGGTTTCTCCAAGCTTAGTGTGCTGCTGTTCGGGAGACGGCATGCCGTAAAGATGGGTATAGACGTGGCTCACGCCGTGCGTCTTCAGGATGGAATGATAGTCCGCGCTCAGGACGGCGGGATTACGAACTTCGACCGCATAGTCGAATGTCGTCGGAACTTGGGCGAGAAATCGGTCGAGCCGCGGCAAAAACTCTTTCGCTCCGATCCCGGTCCGCTGAAATTCCAGAATGAAGGGGCCTGTGTGCTCTTCGAATGCTTCGGCGAAGGGAGCCAGCACCTGCTCTATGAAATAGCCTGCATCCAGAAAATGAGGATTCGCTCCGGATTTTTTCGCATACCGCAAGCCTGACGGGTACGCCGGTACGGTGATTTCTTCCCACACCTTTGCGCAGGCCTTGAATCCCGCCGGCAGCAAGCTCGCGTAATGGGCCAGTTGCCGGGCTGAGGGCGGCCCATAGAATGAATGGTCAATGCCGACCGTGCGAAACAATTTCTGTCCGGCGAATTCGTAGTCGGCATATTCAGCCAGACAGTCCTGTTTGAACCGGCTCTTGGGATAAGCTTTGTTGTAAACCTGCCCCTTCCAGCCTTCATAGGTCCAAGTCGAGGTGCCTAAAAATATTAATGGAGAGAGCGCCATCTGCGAGGTTTACTTTCTACCGGCCGACCTCATAAAATGCCACCACAAAACGAGTGCTTCATGCCCGCCAAATCTCGTCTCAGGAAAGCTGTTCGACGCGCCAAGCGGAAGGCCGCAATCTTCTCCATTGAACCTTCTCACAAGCGGCGTTTTCAGCAGCGGCTGCTCAAATGGTACCGGGAAAACGGCCGGGATCTTCCCTGGCGAAACACCTCCAATCCGTATCACATTCTTGTCTCGGAGGTCATGCTGCAACAAACGCAAGTGGACCGCGTCATTCCGAAATATCATGAGTTTCTCGACCGCTATCCCGGCTTCACCGAGCTGGCCGCGGCGCCGGTCGAAGACGTGCGAAAGACCTGGTATCCCCTTGGCTATAATATCAGGCCCGAGCGCCTGCACAGCATTGCGTGCGAGACGGTGACGCGATACGGTGGCGCCTTGCCGAAAGAGCCGGAGCAATTATTGTCGTTCAAAGGTATCGGTCGTTACACGGCGGGCGCAATCCGCTCCTTTGCCTTTCGCGAAGCGGCGCCTATTTTGGATACCAATGTGATGCGCGTGCTTCACCGAGTGTTCGTCGGCGAAGGGCAGCCCAAGAGCCAAAAGACTTTATTGTGGAAGTTATCAGAGGATCTCATCCCGCGAGGCAAGTGCTACGATTTCAACCAGGCGATCATGGATTTCGGTGCGATGATGTGCACGGCCCGCGATCCCTATTGCCTGCTCTGTCCTATGAAGACAGTCTGCAAGACCTATCCGTATGATGGCCGGCACCGCGGATGAACCGATTGAACCTGATGTCCTGTTGGTCGCGGCTGCGATCATCGCGCGCGAGGGCCGATATTTGATCGCCCGGCGCAAGCCGGGCACGCATCTCGGCGGGTTCTGGGAATTCCCCGGGGGGAAATGCGAGTCGGGGGAATCGCTCGAAGCCTGCCTCGCTCGTGAACTGCGCGAGGAGCTGGACGTCACGATCTCCACGCCTGTTCCCTTCCGGACCATTCGCCATGCCTATGCGGATAACACCATCGAGCTCCATTTTTTTCAATGTTCAATTCAGGCCGGCGAGCCCGAGGCTCGCGACTGCGCCGAGATCCGATGGGTGAACCCCGAGGAATTCTCACTATACCGGTTTCCTCCCGCAGATGACGAGATTCTGCTTGCGTTGCGGCAGGTGTAGATTGTCGCCGATAGCTGGATAAGGACCCCCGCGGTGCCGCTTCCTGAAAATGCGGTCCTCAAGGACGGAATGCCGGTTCAGCTTCGCCAGGTGAGCCCGCCGGATTTTTCGGGCCTCCGATCCCTTTATGACGTGATTGTCGAAGAAGGCGCGTCCTACCCACACGATCGTGCCCTGAGCGAACAAGAATTTCTCGACTATTGGGTTACGGGAAAATTCACCGTCGTGGCCGGCCCTCAAACCTGCTATAAGGATGAGCAAGATGTTCCGATCGCCGGCGCGTTCTATCTCAAACCGAACTGGCCCGGGCGAGCCGGCCATGTCGCGAACGCCGGATTCATCGTCGCTCCCTCCTGGAGGAGGCACGGCCTGGGCCGGCTCTTGGGGACGACGATGTTGGATTGCGCCAAAGAGCAGGGCTATCGGAGCGTCATTTTTAATCTCGTATTTGCCGAGAATCAGCCCGCCCGATCGCTCTGGCGGCAATTAGGCTTTGAAGAAATCGCGCGCCTGCCCTCCGTGATTCGCAGGGACGATGGTTTTTATCAGGACGCGCTCATCATGTTCCGTTCGTTGATGTGATGATATGAAGATCGTCCTCGACATTGAAACCGTTCAACCGTCTCGCGAAGAATGGGCCCGCCTGACCGGGAAGCCGGCAGCCGGTGAGTTGCTTTCCTCGGACGAGTGCATGGATCTCTTTTCTGCGAGTGCGGCGGATGAGCAACGGCGGGCCGATGACGAACTGTATGCCAAATGCGCATTCGACGGCACCTATAGCCGCATCGTCTGCATCGGCATCATCGAATTATCCGACAGCCTCGAACCCCGCGGATCCTACGCCTGGTACGGCGGAAATGAGCGGGAATTGCTCAGACTCTTTTGGGCCCATCTTGGCCGGAATCGGCCTGGATTGTTCATCACGCATAACGGGTTGAGTTTCGACCTGCCGTTTATCAGGAAGCGATCGGTCATCCAGCAAATCAAGCCCAGTGTAGACATCAATCTGGCCAAGTTTCGGACCGAACCGGTTTACGATACGATGGCGGTCTGGAGCAATTGGGACAATCGGGGTTGGGTCAAGCTCGATGTGCTGGCGCGCGCGCTGAACGTGGAAACCAAATCCGGAAGCGGAGAGCAAGTCGCGGCGATGTGGGAACAGGGGCAGGGGAGGGAAATCGGACTCTATTGTCTTCAGGACACCTACGTCACCTATGCCTGTTATTGCCGTATGAATTTTCGGCAACCGCTCTCGCGCGAAATCGTGTTGTTGAACCAGGAATTGATCGATGTGGGGTAGATGGGAGCTCGTTGAGCGGGAGACATTTCAGCGAATGACCACTTCGGCCGTACCTCGTTTTTCACGCTTGGTGGAGGTGGGCTTGGTCTTCACCTGGCGGAGTTCTTTGTCCTTGGCTTCCAATTGCTGGCGCATCGATTCCAAATCACGCCGTAATTGATCGATCTTGGCATCTTTGCGGGCGATAGCCCGCTGCGCTTCCTTCAGTTCCTGCTCTTTCAGGCTCGTGATCTCCGTTTCCTGAACCGCCGCCATGTCGGAGGTCTTCACATCATCAGGGGAAGCGCCGGCCATCAGCATCGGCCGGGGCATCTCGGACGTTCTCATATCTGATCGCGCGATGGTTGCGGGCCGTGCCGGCGCCGGCTCGACTTTTTTGTTCAGGACATCAAAATCAATCGCGAGCGTCATCAGACCGCGCTGTCCCAACGCGATCGTCGGATCGGCTTTCTGTGCATGGCCGGCGGCTGCCGGGACAAAGCTAACCGCCCGCACGGCCCCCTGAGTCGTGACGGAAGAGTCCTCCTTCGCAAGAGTTCCTTGGTGGGCCGTCAACGTGACGTGGAGAAGGTCATCTTTGA
Organism: Nitrospira sp. Nam80; assembly: GCF_965152575.1. NCBI lineage: Bacteria > Pseudomonadati > Nitrospirota > Nitrospiria > Nitrospirales > Nitrospiraceae > Nitrospira > Nitrospira sp. Nam80. The sequence goes on along the minus strand of NZ_OZ224216.1, from coordinate 2,441,825 downwards.
CATAGAGAGTGCCCGCGGTGGGTTCAGAGCCTGACCCTGCCGATGAGGATAGACGAAAAGCAACCACATACTCTGGTTGCGCTTGCGACAATGCGTGGGCCAGCAGGGGAGCAAGATGCGCTACATCCTCATCGCTGAATACTTTCATCGGCTTGGCGCCATCCGCGGAACCGGTATACGAGGGAGAACGATCACTGACATAAACTCCGTGAAGGACTTGCTTGATCATCGCTTGGTCGATCGTGGCCGGATGCGCCGCTTCGAAAGACCAATCGGCTACTTCTTCATAATAGACGGTGGATTGCGGGGCTCTGGGCTGAGGGCGGACGGGTGAGGAGCCGACCGAACAGCCTTGGCTCAGCAGGGGCTGACAGAGGAAAATGAAGACGATGAGATAGCGAGCCCGGCTGAATATCGAGGACAGTCGGCACATGACGGTTCCTCCGGAAGGAATCAATAGAAGCGGCAGGAGGCGGCCCGGCGCCAGCGCGTTCCGCGCTCTACCAGATACCGAGCCCCATCATCACGACGCCAATGGCAAGCCAGCCGAATACTCCGACGGCGATCATAGTCTCGAGGCTGATTCCTTTGTCTTGTGGCTGCACCTGCGTTTGCGCCTGGTCTTTTTTCATGGAGGCCTCAGCGGATCGAAAGGTTAGCGGCTCTTTGAAATGGTTGTCGCAGGCAGGCGTTGAAGCAAGCTTTATGCCTTTATGCTGTGAGTCTTGTGAAGACAATTGGAGAGGGCCTGGACGAGGAATTCAGCGTTCCGCATCCATAGAAGGAAGGTGCATAAAAAGAAGAGGAAACGGTCACAAGTTATCAGATTTCGTTTACTTTTTACATTCTGGATCGCGCGGCGTCAAGGGAAATACGGGGGGACCATCCGTTCGCATACTGTGTCTCCAACTGTGCCAGGATGGGCACCGACAATGAGCTGCGCTGTCGGAAAACTGACAGGAATTGTCAGATCTGAACAAAGTTGTCCGTACAGGTCGGCCCCACTGCGGGATGGAGGAAGTCACTGCTTGGTGGAACGGCTTAGCCGGTTTTCCCGAACAGCGTGGTGGCAGAGGCCCGTTCGATCGGGACGGAAACGATCGAACCGGCGCAGTGCGGTTCATCCGATTTTTGCCAGACGACCGTGATATTGGAATCGGTCCGTCCCATCCATTGATCCCGCGATCGCTTCGAATCGCCTTCAACGAGCGCCTCAACAGTGCAGCCGACCAACTGTTGATTCAGTTCGGCTGAAATGCGTTTCTGCAAGTCGACCAATCGCGTGACTCGATCCGATTTGACGGCCGCCGGCACATCGTCGAGATATTTCCTGGCCGCGATCGTGTTCTTTCGCTCCGAATAGGCGAAGATAAATGCCGAGTGAAATCCGATTTCCTGAACCGCCCGGTAGGTGTCCAGGAATTCCTGCTCGGTTTCGGAACAAAACCCGCAAATGAGGTCGGTCGAAAGGGCGATGCCGTTGTGTCGCCCGCGGATGTCTTCCACGAGAGCCAAGAACTCGCGCCTGCTGTAGGTTCGGTTCATCAATTCCAGAATGCGATCGTTTCCGGACTGGAGCGGCAGGTGAATATGTTTGCAGATTTTGGGATGTCCGGCGACCGCGTCCAACAGAGCCGGCGGGAAATCCTTGGGATGCGGCGATGTAAATCGCACTCGTTCCACTCCCGGCACGTCGGCCACTGCGGTGATGAGCCGGGCGAAATCCCAGGCATCGAACCGGTACGAATTCACATTTTGTCCCAGCAACGTGATTTGTTTGAAACCGCAGGCGACCGCGGATTCGGCTTCCCGGACGATACCTTGAGGGTCGCGCGATCGTTCCCGGCCGCGCGTGTAGGGCACGACGCAGAAGCTGCAAAAATTGTCACAGCCGCGCATGATCGCGATCCAGGCGTTGACGCCATTTCCGCGCTCCGGAAGGATATTGTCGTACGTCTCGTACTCGGAAAGATCGACGGCGAGGCGCTTGCTCAGAGCCGCTTCTTCGGAGGCGAGCGCCCGATTGATCAAGGCCGGAAGCTGCCGATAGCTGTCGGGGCCGGCCAGCACATCGACCAGCGGCTCTTTCTCGGTGAGTTCCTCCTTGAGGTTTTGAGCCATGCAGCCCAACACGCCGACGACAAGTGGTCGCTGTTTTTTGAGTGATTTCAATTCGGCCAGGTGTCCATAGACTTTATTGTGCGCGTTCTCCCGGATCGCGCAGGTATTCATGAGAAGCACATCGGCGCGCTCCCGATCGGTGGTGAACTCGAACCCGGCGCCTTTCATCAAGGAACGGACGAGTTCCGTGTCGTATTCGTTCATCTGGCAGCCGAACGTTTCGATGTGGACTGCGTGAGGACGGCCTGGCTGATTCATAAAAGAGGTACCTTTGATGGATGATGAGACGCGGGAACGAGGCGCCCCAAGGCCATGCCCTCGGTCGCGCCTGTAATCGTGACGTCGCGCAAGGCGCCGGCGAGATCATCCTGGCTCGCTACGCCGACCCGCATAAAGTGCTCGGTCAAGCCCAGCCTGAAACCGTCCCGTTCTCCTTGCTCGAAGAGCACGGACATGGTCCTGCCGATGTGCCGCTCGTGCTGTGCAAGCGTCTTCATCCGAGACAGCTTCGCCAGGGCGCGGCTTCTGCGCCTGATGGTCGAGCCCGGCACGGATTGTCGCATCTTGGCCGCCGCAGTGCCGGGCCTTCGCGAATAGCTGAAGACATGACAATAGGCGAAGGGCAGGTCACGCGCCGCCTGGATCGTACGGTCGAACTGCTCGTCGCTTTCTCCTGGAAACCCCACCATGAGATCGGTTCCCAAACCGAGATCGGGCATCAATCCGCAGGCGGTATCGATGAGATCAATATATTCCCGGAGGGTGTAGTTACGATTCATCGCGTCAAGGATCCGATCATCGCCGCTTTGAAGGGGGATATGCAAATAGCGGCAGAGCTTGGGAGACGCAGCCATGTATTCAAGGAGGTCGCGGCCGACGGTCGTGGGTTCGATCGAGGAGATTCTGATCCGAGCGATTCCATCGACGGCCTCAAGGCGCCGAAGCAGATCAATGAAACTCCTATTTCGATAGTCATACCGTCCGATATTGACCCCGGTCAGCACCAACTCCTTATAGCCCCGGGCCGCCAGCAATTCCGCTTCGCGCACCACGTCGTCCATCATCCGGCTTCGCTCGTGGCCGCGCGCGAACGGAATAATACAAAAGCTGCACATGACATCGCAGCCGTCCTGTATTTTCAGCAGCGCACGGGTCGAGTCGGAATAGGCTGCGCCCGGCAGCGTAAACTCTTCGCGAGCAATCGTTCTTGTATGGTGTACCTCCGCCAGAGGCAATTTCCGCAGCGACCCGGAGGCAGGCAGATACGTCGGCAGATCCAGCTTGAACTGATTTCCCAGCAGCAAGTCGATTCCTGGCACCCGGCGCAACGCCTCGCTTCCTGTCTGCGCATAGCATCCAGTTACCGCCACGAACGCGTGGGGTGAATGCCGCAGCGTCTTGCGGACCGCGTAACGACAATCTTTTTCGGCATTCTCGGTGACGGAACAGGTATTGAGCACGAGCAGATCCGTCGATTGGCCAAATGGAACGATGTCGTAGCCCTGGCGCGTCAATACGTCGCCCAGTACGGCAGTCTCGGCTTGATTCAGACGGCAGCCCAATGTGTGGAGGCTGGCGCGAGGTTTCGTGCTGTGCTGCGACATGGAAACCGCGATTATAGGTGACCGATTCCACGATGAGCAAGCGGTCTCATCATCGTCCGCAGACTCGAATGAGACGCCGTGATGATGATGATCCATCGTCGCGCGTTCTGCTTCAACGCGTGAAGATCAACATGAGCCGGCGCCGGACCTTTGCATTGATGAATTCAAGATGCTAGAGTACGCGATGAGCAGACTGAGAGGTGACTCATGAGATGGTTCTTTGCTCTAACCCTCGCAGGCCTACTGACGATCATGTCCTTCCCCGCTGATACGTCCTCCCGAGAAGTGCTTCCGGTCGAACCGGATCTCAATACGCGGATCGATGAGCTGTATGACCATGAGGCGCGTCTCTTCATCATGTTGTATTCATTGAAGGGCGATGGGACAATCGATTACATCACCGGCCGTCTGGTTCAGGAATATGCCCGCAGCAACTACGGCAACCCGGTCTATTACACCGAGGAAAATCCGCTCTTTTATTGGTGGAACCATACGATGTGGAATGATCCGGAGCAGGACGGCGTGAACGGGAATGAAAAGGTCTACCAGGAGAATATCGAGTTCGACATCGCCCGATACAAACCTTGCCTCTTCAACGGCCAGCCCTGCTGATCCCATCCGGTCATGCCGTATGATCGCATGATCCCCGCGTTTCGTTTGTCGATTCTACTGCCGCTCTCTTGCCCGCCGGTGGTATGCTGCCCTGCGTGAACGATTGTCCGATCGAGATCATGCATCAATGAACGCCGTCACAATCCGTTCGCTCCTGACTCCGCGCCTCGGCGTGATGTTGCCGCTGGGTTTTGCGTCCGGTCTCCCGCTCGCGCTGACCGGTGGGACACTGCAGGCCTGGTTGACGATGGCGAATGTGGAATTGGCGACGATTGGACTCTTCGCCTATGTCGGACTGCCTTATACGCTCAAATTCATGTGGGCGCCTGTCATGGATCGGTGGGTGCCGCCATGGCTGGGTCGGCGGCGCGGATGGATGATCGTCACGCAGCTTGGGTTGGCCGGCTTCCTCACCGCCATGGCTCTCACCGGGCCGACCGCCATGCCTCATGTGTTCGCGGCGATCGCCCTGGGCGTGGCCTTTGTGTCCGCCTCGCAGGACATCGTGTTCGATGCCTATCGGACGGATGTCCTGAAGCCGGATGAGCGGGGATTGGGCGTGGCCACTTGGGTGATGGGGTATCGCCTTGCCATGATCATGTCGGGATCGGTGGCTCTGGTGCTGGCCGATCAAGTGGGCTGGTCGATAACCTATCTCTGCATGGCCGCGCTGATGGTGTTGGGAACTGTGACTATTTTCATAAGTCCTGAACCGGCCGGGGCACAACAGGGTCCCAAAACCATGCAAGAGGCGGTGGTGGGACCGCTGAAGGAATTTTTTGCCAGACCGATGGCGCTCGCGCTCCTCGGGTTGATCGTGCTCTACAAGCTGGGCGATGCGTTCGCCGGGGCCCTGACCACGCCGTTCTTGATTCGCGGATTGGAGTTTTCCTCGACGGATGTGGGGGTTATTAGGGCCTTCGGCCTTGGATCGACGATTCTCGGCGCCTTTATCGGCGGCATGCTGATGCCGCGTCTGGGTCTGTTCCGCTCACTTCTGGTATTCGGCGTGCTTCAAGCTCTATCGAACCTCTCCTTTCTCGTGCTGTTCTGGGTTGGAAAGAATTATGCGGCCATGGCATTCGCGGTGGGGTTTGAAAACCTCACGGGCGGCATGGGAACCGCCGCGTTCGTGTCGCTGGTCATGTCGCTGTGCGATCATCGCTATACGGCCACACAATTTGCGCTCCTGTCCTCCGTCGAGTCGGTCGGGCGGGTGTTTCTTGGATGGCCGGCGGCGAAACTGGTGGGGTCGGTGGGATGGGGAATGTTCTTCCTCGTGACGTTTCTTTCAGCTCTGCCGGGACTCTGGCTCTTGTGGCATCTCCGGAAGCCGGTCGAGGAAAAAACCAGTCCTCATGGGGCCGGCGCCGAGGCATTGGCCTGAGCGGACTCATCCTCTTTATTTGACGGTCGTCGCCGGAACGGGACAAGCGCCAGCATGAGTCCCTCCTGATGGTGCGACTTGACGGATTGCCGTGCGCAACCGGCGTAAGCTAAAGAGGCGCGGAATGGTAGTGACTTCTTGGCACCTGGGAATCATTGTCGCTGTACTGCTCGTCGCGATTGGACTGGCGGTGACGAATCCGACCACGGAAGAGTATCTGCATTTCATCGAACTCAAGCTGGCGGCCGCGCTTGATCGCATGGACCAACCGGAGGCGGAGAAGGCCATGATCCGCGCCGTTTTCCAGTCCCAGAAGAAACAGCTCGTTGATGGCATCGTCCGCTCCTCCACGCAGCGAGAGAATTGGGGACTCTGGAGTATGTACCGAACAAAAATTCTGGACCAGGAGGTGGTCGTGGTCGGTGTGGCGACGTGGTTTGTCCCGTTGCACGGCGTCGAAGAGGCAACGCTCAAGATAGGCCGCCTGGCATTCTAGGGAAACGCTGTAGGGAAGGTTGCCGAGACCAATCAGTGCTCCTCTGTGGATAACTCCCTCGATACCGGCCTGAAACGAGCACCGGTCGCGGGGATTCGGTTATCACCAGGTTGTCCCCGCCATTCACAGTCAAGCCCACAACATTTTGTTTGACAATATTTTTTAATAGCTATATGTAGTAGCTCGCAATGCCGAAGCGAAGAAATTTGAATCAGGGACTCCACCTTCTCGCACAGCCGTTATCGTAAGGAGGGAACGTGAGAATAGAAAGACGATTTACGAAGCGTGGCCGCACTCCATACGAGGACCTGGCGTTCGTCAAACGATCCTCGGAGATCAGAAATCCAGATGGATCGACGGTTTTCAAGCTGACCGATATCGATATTCCCGAGTCATGGTCTCAGCTGGCCATCGATATCCTGGCGCAAAAGTATTTTAGGAAGGCAGGGGTTCCACAAGTCAACGCCGATGGAAGCCCGGTGGTCGGGGCGGACGGCAAGCAAGTGCTTGGATGCGAGAGGGACGCCCGGCAAGTCTTCGAACGCTTGGCCGGTTGTTGGACCTATTGGGGAAAGTCCTACAACTATTTCAAAACTCCTGAAGACGCCGCCGCCTTCCACGATGAACTCTGCTACATGCTTGCGCATCAAATGGCCGCGCCGAATTCGCCCCAGTGGTTCAATACCGGGCTGCATTACGCCTATGGGCTGACCGGCCCGGCACAAGGCCATTACTATGTCGATCCCGATAGCAAGACGGTGGTGAAAGCGACCAACGCCTTCGAACACCCCCAACCTCACGCGTGTTTCATCCAATCGATCGAAGACGATCTGGTCAACGAGAACGGCATCATGGATCTCTGGGTCCGCGAGGCGCGGCTGTTCAAGTACGGATCGGGCACGGGGACGAACTTTTCCCGCCTGCGGGGAGACGGCGAACCTCTGTCCGGCGGAGGCCGGTCGTCCGGGCTCATGTCCTTCTTGAAAATCGGCGATCGGGCCGCCGGGGCCATCAAATCGGGCGGCACCACCAGGCGCGCCGCCAAGATGGTCTGTCTCGATCTGGATCATCCGGACATCGAGGAATTCATTGAGTGGAAGGTCGTGGAGGAGCAGAAGGTCGCCGCCATGGTGACCGGCTCCAAGATCTGTGCGCAACGGCTGAATGCGGTGCTCAAAGCCTGTTTCGAGACGGACGGCGAAGGCAGGACGAAGATCGATCTGGATATGAAGAAAAATAGCGCCTTACGGGAGGCCATCGTCGCGGCGCGCCGTGATGCGACGCCGGAAGCCTATATCCAGCGGATGTTTGATTTCGCCAGGCAGGGTTACACCCATTTCGTCTTCCATGAATATGATACGAACTGGGACGGCAAGGCCTACCAAACGGTCTCCGGCCAGAACTCCAACAACAGCGTGCGCATTCCAAACGAATTTTTCCAGGCCCTCGAACAGGATGGTGACTGGCAGCTCAAACGCCGGATCGACGGAAAAGTCTCCAAGACGGTCAAGGCGCGGGACCTCTGGGATAAGATTGCCTGGGCGGCCTGGATTTGCGCCGATCCAGGAACTCAGTACGATACGACGATCAACGAATGGCATACCTGTCCGGAAGACGGCCGGATCAATGCGTCGAATCCCTGCTCGGAATATATGTTCTTGGACGACACCGCTTGCAATCTCGCATCGCTGAACCTCGCCAAGTTCTATACGGAGAGCGGGGAGTTCGACTTGGAAAGCTTCCGCCATGCCGTGCGCCTGTGGACCATCGTCCTGGAAATCAGCGTTCTCATGGCGTCATTTCCGAGCAAGGCCATTGCGCAGAAGAGTTATGAATATCGGACGCTCGGATTGGGCTACGCCAATCTCGGCACGATTCTCATGCGCCAGGGTATTCCGTATGACTCACCGCAGGCCTTGGCCTTGTGTGGGGCGCTGACGGCCTTGATGACCGGCGAATCCTATGCGACGTCCGCTGAAATGGCCGCCGAACTCGGTCCGTTTCCAGGGTACCAACGGAACCGCGAACATATGCTGCGGGTCATTCGCAATCACCGGCATGCTTCTTACCATGCTTCATCGAGCGAATACGAAGGACTGACTGTCCATCCGACCGGCATCCAACCCGAGCACTGTCCTCCCCAGTTGCTGATCGCGGCACGGCGGTCATGGGATCGAGCCTTGGAGCTGGGCACGGCCTACGGCTTCAGGAATGCGCAAGTCACGGTGATCGCTCCGACCGGCACGATCGGGCTGGTGATGGATTGCGATACGACCGGTATCGAGCCGGATTTTGCGCTCGTGAAATTCAAGAAGCTGGCGGGCGGCGGCTATTTCAAGATCATCAATCAAAGCCTGCCGCCGGCCCTGACCACGTTGGGCTACACGGAAACGCAGATCCGGGACATCGTCGCCTACTGCGCCGGCCACCAGACGCTGAAAGGCGCGCCGTTCATCAACCACGAGACCTTGCGACAGAAGGGATTCGACGACGCGGCGCTGGAGCGGTTGGAAAGCGCCCTGGGACAAGCCTTCGAGATTCAGTTTGCGTTCAATAAATTTACTTTGGGCGAGGACTTCTGCCGCCAGAAACTTGGGCTGACCGAAACGCAATTGGCCGATCCAACCTTTAACATGGCCAAGGCCTTAGGTTTCACCCAGGAAGAACTCGTGAGCGCCAACGATTACTGCTGTGGAACCATGACGATCGAGGGAGCGCCGCATTTGAAGCCCGAGCATTTGCCGGTCTTTGATTGCGCCAATCGCTGCGGGCGGTTCGGACAGCGGTTCATTGCCGTCGAGGCCCATATCAGGATGATGGCGGCGGCGCAGCCCTTTATCAGCGGCGCAATCAGCAAAACGATCAACATGCCGGCCGACGCCACCCTCGATGACGTGAAATCTGCCTATCTGCTGGCCTGGCGGTGCATGGTCAAGGCGGTGGCGCTTTATCGCGACGGCTCTAAGCTGAGTCAGCCGCTGAATGCTTCGACGGACAGCGGCAAGACGGTGGAAGCCGCATCGCCGATCATGGCGGCGGCGGAGCGGGTGGCGGAAAAGGTGCTGGTGCGGTACCTGGCGAAGCGGCGGCCGCTGCCGGCTCGCAGGAATGGATACACGCAAAAGGCCATCATTGGGGGGCACAAGCTGTACTTGCGGACCGGCGAATACGAGGATGGGACGCTCGGCGAAATCTTCCTCGATATGCATAAGGAAGGAGCCGCGTTTCGCAGCCTGATGAACAATTTCGCCATCGCGATTTCACTTGGCCTCCAACATGGCGTGCCCCTCGAAGAGTTTGTCGAGGCCTTCGTCTTCACGCGGTTCGAGCCTAATGGTCCCGTCAAGCTCAATGAACGGATCAAAATGGCGACCTCGATCATCGACTACATCTTCCGGGAACTCGCCATTACCTATTTGGAGCGGAAAGACCTGTCGCAGGTGCAGGAAGAAGATTTGCGAATGGATTCCATGAAGAAGGATGAGCAGGACCCGGAATGTGTCGCCGAAGAAGCCGACATGACGGCGCTGCGCAAATCGTCGATCATGACGGAACATCTGCCTGCGAGAAAGAACGGACTTCATGGAAACGGACATGGATCCGGCAACGGCACCGTCGCGCATCGCCTGGAGCTCAAGCGGGAGCGAGAGACCTTGACTGTGACATCGGTTCATAAGGAGGCCATTCTCAAAGGGTATGAGGGGGATCCCTGTCCGAATGCCAACTGCAAACAATTTACCTTGGTCCGAAACGGGACCTGTCTGAAATGTATGACCTGTGGAGAAACCAGCGGCTGTTCGTGACGGAGAGAAAAAAGGTGTGGACAGGAGTTGTGAAAGCCCGACTATCAAACCATATGCTCAGCTGGACTTATGAGTGAGGCTTGAGATGGTCTCCGGTTATGGCAAGCTATTCCCGTACGCCACCGGGTGGGTCGGTAAAGCGTGTGGCTCGTAAGAAGTGATCCCATGTCGTGACTCGACCGTTTTCCAAATATACCCGAAAGTCGGCCGTTATACAGGCGTCACGCCCAATTGGTGGGTATAACCAGACTTGTACCGGTCTTCCTTGAAATTCGATGTCCTTTTTACAGACCGGAGGTCCCAGGGAAGGTACACCTGATTTTCCGTCATTCCCCGCATGATACTTTCCTTGGCAATGACTCGTCGCACATGTTCGGAATAGGAGGGATATTCCGTCTCGAACAACCGTTGACGTTCCAGGTCACATCCCATCAACCCTGTAGCCAGTACGAAGAGTGCACCTACCAGTCGGAGCATCGGAATAGATTTCCTAGGCCGTCGTCCTAGTCTACTCTTCCGTGTCGCAGGCGGCTATTTGAATTTCTCGCAAGCGAGATGTAAACGGGTCATCCCGCTTGTAGAAAGCGAAGAATCAGCTGCAAGAGTTCGCAATGTTCGTGGGGCTAGTGGCAATGACCGCGATGGGTTAGGCAGCGTTCCGAGGCTGTATCACTTGAGTCCTTTCCTCTTCCGCCCAGAGGGCCTGGCCCGGCTCAAAGGTGTGCTCTGTCGTCGAAATAACAAATCCGAAGCGCCTCGGATGGCGAAGGGTGAGGCGCCCCTCCCGGCTCAACCGGTCCACCGTGCCGAACATCTCGTTCCACGTATACTGAGGCAGCGAGCCGAGCAGGTCCTCAAAAGAACACTCGGACATTCGATAAAGGTGTCGGTAAATGGCCATTTCGAGATGATGAGATCTATCCATGATATCTCCTATGTACGAATAGGCTCGCGTATCGGAAGTTATCTGCGCGGATCGGCATGATAAGTCGCTGCCTTGGATCTGTACGACTCTGAGTTGAGAAATTCAAATAGAAATGCGGTGAATTACAAAATCTGTCGTGTGCGCTATGAGGCGGATTGTAGAGGGCGAAGGCCGGTTGGCCTATAGCCCATCATGCCAATTTCGGTGTCGTATTTTATGGCGTCGTTTTGTCGACGGGTATGTTAGACCGCAATAGGTAATGGTAGACGGCGGAAGAGCTACCACCGCTAGCTAGGGCCGGATAGCCGGGATGCCGCGAATGTGGAGCACTGTACTCGCCCGTTACATAACGGGTCTCTGCTTCGTAACGCATCCGCGTTTCACCGGAGCGGAACCCAATGCGTCCTAGACGCAAAGATCGAACAGCCTATCGGCGAACCAGTCTGCGTGGTCAGCAAACGCTCCACCGCACTATCAATCACTGGTTGCTCAAAGTTGATCGGTGATATGGAACTGAACATCGCATGCGATGGACTAGCCCGATATTGACATCGCGGTGGGCTGACTATATACAGGGTCAAAGTTCTGTCCATAATAATCCGACGAACGCACACTGCAGTAAGAACAAAATCATAGGAGTACCGGCTTCAGTGGGTATGCGATCGTGGTCTTTTCCAGAGAAGAAAGAGTAGCCACCGGCGCCCCAAAATTTCGGGCCCCATGTCGGGGAATAGAAACACGACAATCGATCGAGCACAGATTGAACTGAACTGGCGGCAGCGCGGGTTTTCTTGCGGCCTGTGGGTTGATCCACCCGGTCAAGTATGGGAGGATTACGTCCATCAAACCGATGAACTGGTCATGCTGGTTGAAGGCACGCTTGAACTGGAGTTCGAAGGGCGCCGGTTCCGTCCCGAGGTCGGCGAAGAAGTGTTGATTCCCGCCTTGACCCGCCATACGGTGGAAAACGTGGGAGAGGGTACGGCTCGGTGGTTGTACGGGTATAAACGGTCGCCGCCCGAGCGGGCTACGCAGCGGCCAATGGAAATTCGATAAGGGGGATTCTCATGCCGACGACAACCCAATTTGTGATCAGCGAGCAAAGCAAGCCCGGTGTTCTAGCTCAGGTGGCGGCGGTGCTCGGCGGAGCGGGGGTGAACATCAAGGCATTCCTGGCGCCTGAAGTCACCACGGGAAAAGGAAAATTGCGCCTGATCGTGGCGGATCCGGACAATGCCAGAACTGCGCTTAGAAAGGCCAAAATCAAATTCCGGGAGGAAACGGCGCTCATCTTGAGCCTCGAAAATAAACCGGGGGCTCTCAAGCAGGTGGCTGATTCCCTAACTAAAGCACGGATCAATGTGAAGAGCGGCTACTGCACTCCCTCGCGGGAAGGAAAGCGGGCGATCGTCGTGCTGACCGTTTCGAACACTTCAAAGGCGCTGCTCGTGTTGCGGAATCAGTCTCTCGATGAATTCTGAAGTCTGATGCGGAGATCAAGCAGAGCGCTTCGGCCTCTTCTTGTTCTTTCCTGCTTCTTTCTCCTTACAGGTCTCGCATCCTGCAGCGGGCAGCCGCTTCGTGGCGGCGCTCATTTCCAAGGCTATCCGGTCGGATATGTCGAAAAGGGAACCGCTTCCTGGTACGGTCCCGGCTTTCATGGGAATCGAACCGCCAATGGAGAGATCTACGATATGCATAAGTTCACTGCCGCTCACCGAACCCTTCCCCTCGGCTCTATCGCTCAGGTCACGTCGTTGACTACGGGGCGGCAAGTGACGGTTCGGATCAATGACCGTGGTCCCTTCGCTCACGGGCGGGTTTTGGATCTGTCATGGGCGGGGGCCCAGGGCTTAGGAATGATCGGTCGAGGAACCGATGAAGTCCACCTTCAAGTGATTGACTACTTGGGGAGAACTGGCGGTTCCGGCGTGCTCAGGCTCCAGATTGCGTCCTTCGCCGACCAAGCCAATGCCCGCACATTGGCCGATCGACTCGAGCCTTCCTATTCCGACATAAGGATCATCATGGTCGAATTGCCGGACGGCAAGCGGTACCGCGTTCAGGCGGGCCGCTTCCAGACAGAGGCTCAGGCAGAGGCGGCGGCGCTCCGCTTGCGGACATGGTGGGGCGACGATCCGCTAATCATCCGCGATGATAATTGAGCCGATTTCCGTGGTTTGGTGGCACGGTTGTCGCATAACCTCATGATAGTTGAGATATTTCTTCGCCGGCAAGAACGTTGGTTGCTCTTGATGAGGCTCGCTCCCTATGATAGATGTAATAAGCGATGGATGATAGCGGCCCGATAGGACCTTATCAGGTCATCTTCACCGTGCAGCGACTCCCTATCAAGGCGGTCCCGGCTTTCCAACGAAGGCGGCGGCCTGACCAATCATTTCGCCCAACCAAACCTCTGACAGTGCGCTGATCCGGACGAGTCTATGGACCTCCTTGCCCTAGGCGCTCTTATTATTTTATCGGCCATCATTTCGGCGGCCGAAATCGGTTTCTTTTCCGTCAACGATACCAAGCTCAGGGCTTTGGTCCAGGGCGGCAGCAAGCGCGCGGCCATGGCGCTTCACTTGCGGAACGACCCGCAACGGCTCTTATCCACCATCCTGGTTGGAGACCGCTTGGTGGATACGGCGACGGCCTCGATCGCCACCATCATTACGTTAAACGCGTTCGGCGACAAGGGATATTTGGATGAGGCGGTCGCGGTCACCGTCGGAATCCTTACCTTCGTGTTGCTGGTGTTTGCCGACATCGTGCCGAAGACCTTGGCGGCCAAGTATGCCGTCCCCGTGGCCTTGAACATGGCCTACCCCGTGTACGGGGTCCAAAAGGTATTGAGCCCTATCCTTGGCGGCATGGTGCCGATGATCAATAAGCTGACCGGTGGAAAGGGAATGAACCTGCCGTTCGTGACCGAAGAAGAGCTGAAGATCATGCTTGATGAGGGGAAACGGGCGGGAGTCATCGAGACCGAAGAGGTCAAGATGATCAAGAACGTATTTCAATTGAAGGACATTACGGCGGAGGACTGCATGACTCCGCGCATCTATATGTTCGCGCTCGACTCGAACCTTCGGTTGCACGAAGCCCAGGAGATGTTGTTCAAGTCCAAGTATTCCCGGATCCCGCTCTATGACGGGACCCTCGATAACATTATCGGCATCCTCTATAAGACCAAGGCCTTGACGGCGCTGGCTCAAGGAAAGAGCGACATCAGGTTGCGGGACATCGCCCATCCGGCTCTCTTTGTCCCGCATGTCAAGTCGGCCGATGACCTCATGAAGCAATTTCAGCTGGATAAGCGGCATATGGCCGTCGTCGTCAATGAGTTCGGCGGGGTCATGGGATTGATCACGCTGGAGGACCTACTCGAGGAAGTGGTCGGGGAAATCGTGGATGAGACGGACATTACCGAGGAATTGATCAAGCGCATTGGAAAGAACCAGATCCTGGTGCATGGCCGGACCGAGGTCAGAAAAGTCAATGAATTCTTAAAGGTGGATCTCGGCGATGAAGCGATCACGATAGGCGGGCTCATCCAACAGGAACTCGGCCGCATTCCGAAGGCGGGCGAAGAAGTGCACGTGGGTAATTGCCGGCTGGTGATTCATGAGGCGGACCCGCGCGTCATCAAGAGCGTGTATATCTACAAGGAAGAGAAAACGCCTCATTCGGTTGAGGCGGTGGTAGGTGAACCGGTGCCGGTCACGCAGGCTTCAGGAGATCGGTAAATTCTTCTTCGGATAGGACCCTCACGCCCAGTTTCTTTGCCTGATCAAGTTTGCTCCCCGGATCACTTCCGGCCACCACATACGACGTTTTCTTACTGACGCTGGACGTCACCGTTCCTCCCAGTTCTTCCACCAGGCGTTTGGCCTCCTCTCTGTCATATTTTTGGAGGCCACCCGTAAACACGAAAATCTTTCCGCTTATCACCGAAGCGCCGGCCGGTTGGGGCCCGGCTGCATCCGGCAGCGGCATGATCTGCATGCCGTATTCGAGGAGTTGGGCGATGACCTGCCGATTTTTCTCCTCTTGAAAGTAGGACTCGAGGCTGCCGGCGATTTCCGGCCCAATTTCATAAATCTGTTCCAACCGTTCCCTACCCGCGGCCATGAGAGGCGGCAACTCGCCGAAGTGTTTCGCCAAGACCCGCGCGATATGCTGCCCGACCTGTCTGATACCCAGTCCCATGAGAAACCGGTCGAACCGCGCTTGCTTGCTTCGAGCGATGGATTCCAACAGGAGACTTGCGGATCGATCGGCAAACCCATCCAGTGTTAAGAGTTGGCTCTTGTCGAGACTATATAAATCGGCCAGATTCTTGACGAGCCCTCGATCGACCAGTTGCGCGACGGTTTTCTCCCCAAGCCCGTCGATATTCAGGGCGGTCTTGGAGGCAAAGTGCTCAATGGCGCCTTTCAATTGCGCCACACAGACGGTTTGCCCGGTACAATAATAGTAGGCCCCTTCTCTAGCCACCGCGGACCCGCAGACCGGGCAGTGGTCCGGCATCCGAAACGGCTCGCTTCTCCTCTCGCCGGCGACGGGAACTCGTTCGGCAATCGCGGGAATGACATCCCCAGCCCGCTCCACCTTGACCGTATCGCCGACCCGGACGTCTTTTCTCGCAACTTCATCGGCATTGTGCAAGGTCGCCCGACTGATCGTCACCCCGCCGACTTCAACCGGCTTGAGCAAGGCCAATGGAGTCAGTGTGCCGGTGCGGCCCACCGAGACGGCGATATCCTGGATTTGGGTAATCTCCTTTCGGGGTGAGAACTTGAAGGCGATGGCCCAGCGCGGGCTGCGGGACTTGCTGCCGAGCAGGTCTTGTTTCTGCCGGTCATCGACTTTGACGACGATGCCGTCGATTTCATAGGGAAGACTCTCCCTCATGGCCTCAATCTCGGCATGGAAGGCGATCACCTCCTCGATTGATCCGCATCGCCGGCGGTCGAGAGGAACCGGGAGGCCCCATGAGGCCAAGGCTTCGAGTTCCGCCCAATGTCCCGGCAGGGATCCGCCGGAAAGCGCCATGATGTCGTAGCAAGTGATGACCAGCGGGCGTCCCGCCGTGATTCGCGAATCCAGCTGCCGGAGGGCGCCGGACGCGGCATTTCTAGGATTGGCAAACGGTTCCTCACCCCGTTCCGTGATCCGGCGATTCAGGTGCTGGAATTCGTCCAGCCGCATGTACACTTCTCCCCGCACGACCAGATAATCCGGCACGCCGGTTCCACTCCGGAGTTGGAGCGGCAGAGATCGGATGGTGCGCAAGTTCACAGTGACTTCCTCACCGGTGGTTCCGTCCCCGCGCGTGGCGCCGCGCACAAAGAGTCCGCGGTCGTACACCAGCTCCACCGAGAGGCCGTCATATTTCGGTTCGGCCGTGTAGGCGACGGCCGATACCTTGAGGTCCCGTTTCACCCGCGCGTCAAAAGCCAGCACGTCCGTCCGGTCCATGATGGAGTCGAGGCTGAGCATCGGTTTTTCGTGAAGGACCTTGCCCAGCTCGGCCAAGGGCGCCGCGCCGACCCTTTGGGTAGGAGAATCCTTGGTAACCAGGTCCGGATGCGCTGTTTCCAGCTCGACCAGTTCTTGAAACAGCCGGTCATATTCGAAATCGGAGATCTCAGGCCGATCTTTGACGTAGTACAGCTCATCGTGATGGCGAATGGCAGTCCGCAGTTCGTCAATCCGAACGGCGGCCTCGCTGTGTGGGACGGTCATGGCTGCGTGCCTTCCGGTCGCACATCGTCCCGGCGATGGGTCGCCTTGTTGTTATTCACGAATGAATTTAGCCGCATAACTCCTAATTTCATGCCCATTCAAAACGTGGAAGCGGCGAAGCCGTTCGATGGTCTGGCCTGAAAACCGCGACAAGGGAATGGTGACGAGGCGCCGCCCATATCGGCGCGCAATGTGACGCCAGCGGGCGCGTGGAGGAATCGGGGACACCAGCGCCACATGAGTTTCTTGAGAATGGACGGCAGCAGCGGCGACCAGCCGTTCTTCCAATGTCTTGGCAAAGCCCAATGCCTGATCCTGCCAGATGTCCGGAATCGGCCGAGGGGGAAAGAGAAAGAGCGCTCCGCCATAGTTCGATTGTCCGATGCCCGGTCCGACCATTTGATCGAGAAACGGCGTCGCGTAGAAACACAGGGTGGATTCTTCCTGATGTTCGGCGAACCAAGTCGCCTGCCAGGTATACCGGTCGGGATCAGCCGGAGTATCGAACAGGAAAATCACCGTATCGACATTGCCGCGGCCGGGAGGGATTTCCCTGACATAGATGTCCATGCGGGCCGGTTGTCCCGCGCGATGACGCCGGTACCAGTGACGCAAGCTTTCGCGAATGTCGATCCCATCCTTGATTGACGTGGTAAATTTTTCGACTTTGGCGAGATCCGCGCCGATAAGTGCTTTTGCCTGATCACGCACGTGGGTATTGAAGCTTTCAATTTTTTGGTCTTCCGGCGGCCAGGAACATTGGCGGAAGGGATTCCATAAATAGGACCAGCGGCGGCGGTTCGTACGCGACGGGAGCGGGCGCAGCGACAAGGACCGCCACTGCAACGGCGGACCTTGCAGGCGATTTTTCGCGGCCACGACCACGCCGTCCGGCAATTCAAATCGTCCAAGCCCGGCGGAAAGGGTGGCTGAGTACATTCCTGCTTGCTCATCCTGGTAGCCATAACTCTTCGCGGTCTCAAACAGATGGATCGCAAACTGGTCGCCGGCCATCTGCTTGGCCCCGAGGACGAGAGTATAGAGGTCCGGCGTCAGCCGGCGGTCCAGCAAGGCATGGTTTCTCACATACTGCAGATACAGCTGGAGGAGCTGAGGCGTCACCCAATTCGGGATGGAACGATCATCTTTGGCGGACGCACGTTGCCATCGCGCTCTCGTTTCCAAGAGCAATTCCTTGATCCCGTCGATCGATAAGAATCGGTCCGAACGCAGTTCCGCGCGGCGGCGTTCATACAACTCGGTCACAAACGGCAACTCTCCCAAGGCAAAGTACAGCGTGTCCGGCTCGACTCTGTATTGTTCCGTCCTTGCCGCGGGCAACTCGGGTTCGCGATAGGGCCGGCGCTCTTGATAGGCGAGCCGCAGCCAGGGCCAATCGCGAACGTGGCAGAGACAGACGACGGAATGGTAATCCAATTCCAGTTGATGAAGTTGGAACGCCATCCACGTAATGCGATCCCATTGTTGAGAATGGACGGCGGGAGCAGGGAGGGTCGAAGCAAGGGCGGCGGCGAAGGCGGCCAGAGAAACATGTTTCAGCGCAAACGGATCCGGAGCAGTGAACGGGCCCGAATCGAAGATCGTGACATCGCGATCGATATAGGCTCGGGGAATCTCCTCGCCTATGGCGACCCGAATGCCCATGATCACCGCCTGGCAGGGGTCCACCGGGACATAATTCACGACCTTGTCGTCTCCGTTGTCCGGCTCCTGGCACAACACGACATGGATGGCCGGTAATTCGGCGACCGCCTGTTCCACCGCGGTTTCAAAGGAAGGGGGCAGCGGCACGGCCAGGCAATCCACGGGACGGCTGATCAAAAATTCGCGGACTTCTTGAGCCACATCGCCGGTTCCATGGAGAACCGGCAGGACATGGATCTGCGGGGACAGGCGAAAGACCTGGTCAATGTTCGGAGCCGAGGAGCCCATCAGCGGCCGGGATGAAGTGGATCGTCGCTTTCGAAGAAGAAATCGCCCATGCCTTGCGGAAGAGGTTGATCGCCGAGCGCCCGCTTTCGCCGCTGAGACAAGGATTGCAGATCAAGCGCCTCTTCTCCCAACACCTTGATCAGCGCTTCGCGCCAGGCTTCGTCTTTGGCGAGCGGATGGTCGGGATCCTGTGCACGGCGTTTCAGGGCGTACTGCAAGAGGTGAATGCCGTCCCGCACCGAGTATTCAAGGTTCAGTTGATGAGCTTCCTGCAGAAACTCGACCGTAAGGGTCAGCAGGTCCGCCGGCGCGAAGGGCAAATGATAGCGCAGGATCGCCAACTCATCGCTGCGTTTTGGGAACCCGACGCTCAAGGTCGGCTGCAGGCGGGACAGGATATAATCCGGCACTTCATAGGTTGAAGCGTCCTCGTTCATGGTCACGCAGCAACGGAAATCCGGGTGCGCCTTGATCAGAATGCCCGCGACGATCGATTCGACGCAACGCCGGTGATCGAGCAAAGAGGCCAACGAGGCCCAACTCTTCTCGTTCATGCGGTTGCCTTCATCGAGGACACAGACTGCGCCAGTGAGAATCGCCGTGACTAACGGTGAAGCATGGTAGGAGATCGTGCCGGATTCGGCCAGGACCGGCGTGATGAGTAAGTCTTCCGGGCGCGTATCCGCCGTGCATTGATAGATATAGAGATCCTGACGCCGTTCGCCCGCGCCGGTCATGGCTAGCGTCGTCTTGCCGATCCCCGGCTGACCGGTGATTCGCGGGGAGAGAGGAAGATCCCTCTCATCGATCACGAGCCAACAGGCGAGCAGTTGCTTGAGAATTTCGCGGTCACCGATCCATTCCTGAGCCGACGTCATCGGCCTGGCCAGGTGAAGTGTAACGCCGTCCACCAGCACAGTTTTGGGCGCAGACCTGTTTGTGGACCGGCTCATAGTTCCAGTCTAAGGAGTTCAGTAAATGACGGCGATAAATCCCTTCCGGACCGTAGCATAGGGGCGGGGAAGCGGTCAAACCCGGCACGGGCTTTCGCTTTGACATTCGCGTCGTTGGCCACTATTCTAGCTCTCTCGTGCGGCAGAGATGCGGATTTGCCGCGGCCCCGGCTTTCGGAGGGCGCGTGGCGGGATGCGAAGGATCGGTAGGAAGGAGGCACAGTCGCGATGAAACCAGGGCCCCAGCACACGATTGTCACCATGGCGCCGAAGGCGTCCCTTGTAATCATGAGCATCCTGCTCTCAACCGGATGCGTCATGTCCGAGAAGTACGAAGCCGAGAAGGCCCGGAGCCTCAATTTTCAGCGGTTGCTCGCCCAGGAAGAGAAACGAACGGCCGAATTGGACAGCGAGGTGAAGCGGGCCAAGCGGGAGTTGTCTGAAATGGAGGCGCGGAACCGCGAACTCGGCGCGCAGGTCGATGCGGTCAGACAGCAAGCCGCTCAGATTCAGGAAGAAGCGGAAGCGATGAAAGAAGCGGCGATGCTGGAACGGAAAGCGCGCGAAGACATGAAACGGATGACCGGCCCTTCAAAATCCCGGAAGGCGGAACGGGCTGAGCCGTTGAGCGCGCCGAAATCGTCACTCGAGGCATTTGAGGAACCGACGTTTGGAAATTCGATGAAGAGCGCCCCTGGGATTGCGACCGACATCCCGCCGGACTTGGCCGCGGACCTGTCGGCGGAGAGCGTCCACACCGTGCAGCCGGGCGAGACGCTGTTCCGGATCAGCCGGAAGTATCATGTCTCTGTGGATAAATTACGCAAATGGAATAATTTGCTGAGCGATACCATCGAGGTGGGTCAAAAGCTCATCATCGCCCAACCTTAAGAGGTCGATGAAAAACGATCTCCCACTATGGAGAAATGGCTCTCTCGGGTGACGGGAGAATACCATGCAGGATGTTCAAAAAGCCTTCCAGCGCGGCCGCAGCCAGTGAAGATGCGAAGCGTACTCTTTCTGTACGTTGAGCCTCTGAGGTGCGCGAGACGACGAATAAGTCGTCTCATCTTTGCGCACGGGCGCGAGTCGGTGAGCGCCCAGTGTCTTCCGGGAACCACGCTGGGAGGAGTTTTTCAACATCCTGCTGAGGCGCAGGCATGACTCAACGTTCATACTCTCTTACTACCCACGACTTGAAATCGCTGGCACAGGAGGGGAATCTCATCCCGCTGTATCGCGAGATCCTGGCGGATTATGAGACGCCGGTGTCGGCCTTTGCCAAAATCGACCACGGGCCCTCTGCGTACCTGTTGGAAAGTGTCGAAGGAGGGGAGAATTGGGCGAGATATTCATTTCTGGGCAGCGGCTCTCCCGCGATGGTGCATGAAGATCGCGGCGATCTCCTACTCACCAGCGGAACTACCAGCCGCCGGATTCCTTCCGGCGGCAATCCGTTGGAGCGGTTGCGCGAACTCATGCAGGACTATCGTCCTGTCGCAGTCCCCGGCCTGCCGCGGTTCGTCGGAGGGGCAGTCGGCTATTTCAGCTACGATACGGTCAGAACGTTTGAAGAGTTGCCGGCCCCGAGAAAAGACGGCCTCGGCTTGCCCGACTGGGCCTTTCTGCTCACCGATACCCTGCTCATCTTCGACAATGTGTCCCAAAAGATCAAAGTGGTCGCCAACGCTCAGGTCTCCTCCACCAAGGATCGGGATATTCGCAGGGCGTATAAAGAAGCAACCGACCGCATCGAAGGTATGATCGCCCGGCTCAAGCGTCCGTTGCGCCGCATCCGGTCGAAGCGGCGACGCAAGCCGATCACCTTTACGCCCAACATGAACCAGGCCGATTTTGAGAAAATGGTGTCCAGGACCAAGGAATACATCCGGTCCGGTGATGTCGTACAGGCCGTGCTGTCGCAACGGTGGCAGACCCAGATTCACACGACCCCCTTTCAGCTCTATCGCGCGTTACGGGTCATTAATCCCTCGCCGTACATGTATTACTTGCGGATCGCCGGCGTCGAGCTGGTCGGATCGTCGCCCGAAACATTGGTCCGTTGCGAAGACGGCAAGATCTGCGTCCGTCCCATTGCAGGCACGAGGCGGCGAGGCAAGACACCGGAAGAAGACCAACAGTTGGCGCGCCGGCTGCTGGCAGACGAAAAAGAGCGGGCCGAGCACGTCATGCTGGTCGATCTCGGGCGTAATGATGTCGGCCGGGTTGCCCGAAAGGGATCAGTGCAGGTCGAAACGCTCATGCAGGTAGAACGCTATTCTCATGTCATGCACATCACCTCCCAGGTCACGGGAGATCTGGATCGGGACAAGACCGTTTACGATGTGCTCCGCGCCTGTTTCCCGGCCGGAACCGTCTCCGGGGCGCCAAAGATCCGGGCCATGGAAATCATCGAGGAATTAGAACCGGCAAGGCGAGGCCCCTACGCCGGCGCGGTCGGATACTTCGGCTTCTCGGGCAACATGGACATGTGCATCAACATCCGCACGATCGTGATCAAGGGGCGGCAGGCTTATATTCAGGCGGGCGCCGGCATTGTGGCCGATTCGAATCCGGAGCATGAATATGAGGAGACCTGTAACAAAGCCAGGGCGATGATGAAAGCGATAGAACTGGCGGAGCAGGGGTTAGAGTAGGAAGTGAATTGAAGCGGAGGTAGGCAAGCGGCGGTAGAACCGCGGCTCGCGGGCGCCGGCAAGCACGGTGCCGAGTACTGAGAGCGAGGAGAGGCAGATATGAAAGAAACACGAGGTGGGCGCAGTTCTCCACGTTCACGCTTCCCGGGTTGGATCCCCAAAGCGGCCAAGCGGAAATCCGCTCGTAGAGATGTACGGCTGGTTCCAGCTCACATCCGGGTGTTGGGAGCTCATTTGAGCCAGGACCAACGGGCGTCTATCCGGCAGAAGCTCGAGAGGAAGCTCGCAAAGTTCGCCGACTCTATCGAGCGGGTCAGTGTGCGTGTAACAGATGTGAATGGTCCCCGCGGCGGTATCGATCAAATCTGCCGGATCAAAGTAGTCCTGAGTAATCTTCCAAGCGTGGTGTTCGAAGCGCAGGACGCCACCCTCGATGTTGCGATCGGCAGCGCTCTCGTCGGGACAGAACGGGCCGTGCGCCGAACTTTGCAGCGCAGACGTATGAAGCCGATCAAAGTCGGGACACGCTCGAGAGTCGGCCTCAGCTGACGTGCCAGTACCCATTGAAGCGAACCATCGCGAGCGCATCAATCTCAGCTTCCACCGCTGTCTCCGAGGCACCGGTCGTTTGCAGGCGTTGTGTCAGCTGGCCGTGATGACCCGCCGAAGGTTGATCGAAGGACGTTCGGCAATCAGGCCGGCCTTGGCGCAATGGGTCCATGAATCCAGAATCATGGGGCGCACAACATTTCGACCGCCCAACCAGAGAGAAAGCGTTTCTATTCTAGAAAGATTTGTGGGGCCTGCATGACACAGGTCCCATGCAGTGGAAACGCGACGGTCCCGATCTGCCATTCCGGCCCTCGCGCCGCGCACCTTCCTTGTTTCCCCCACCGTTGAAACTGGGCTGGATTTTCGTCAGGTTCCGGCCTGAAAAAGCCCCTTTTCGGCGGCATCGCGCGGCGGCTGTTGCAGCGGGCGGTTGGGTGTGCCGTGTGGGTTGTTGAGTAATGACCCTGGCTCGATTGAAAGCTCCTCAGGACAGTCAATCTCTACCAAACGGCGAGTCGCTGTGATGATAATTTTGCCGTCTCCGGATAAGCGGATGAACCTCGCCGATTTCCATGCGCTTACCTTACGACTGCTTGCACCCATTCCTACGACAATCGCGCCCAGGCTGGTTGGGGGTTCTGACCCGAGTAGGGTAAATCGCTTGCCGTATTGCCATCACCAAAGGTGAAAGCGCTCCCCTGCGTCAATTGAATGACGGTTGGTTCGCAATAGCGTCCGACAAGAGGTTATTCGAGGGGCATAACGAGATGTAGACTGCGGCACATTCTTTGGGGCTGCCATGATTGTTGACTGGCGATGACCGGTCAGAGGAAGGAAGTGGCGGCCTCGACACTATGGAATGTACGATCCGACCGAGGCCTAGAAAATTTGCCGTGTCATAGCACTGGAGCGGGCACTGCATTTTCTGCTATCGTGCTATCGCCGGAAGGGGGATCGTCGTGGTGAAATATACAACTATAGGACTGATCCCAAGTTTCTAGTCCAGCAGGGTTTCACCCTCAGATTGGAAGCGGTGTTACGAAACAGTTGTGTGGAGAGACAAACTACGATTTTACAGGTGAAGGCACATTAGGTCATGGGTACAGCAGCGGGTACCAAACGCGATACGGAAAGAATTATATCCTATAAAACATTCGGGTTAAGTCAGTTATGCTCCTCATGATCGACAATTACGATTCCTTTACCTATAACCTGGTTCAATACTTTGGGGAATTGGGGGAAGATGTCCGGGTCTATAGAAACGACAAAATTACGGTCGAACAGATTGAAGACCTGAAGCCGGCCCGTATCGTCATTTCACCGGGACCCTGCACGCCCCGTGAGGCGGGGGTGTCGGTCGACACTATCCGGCATTTTGGAGGGCGGTTGCCATTGTTGGGAGTCTGTCTCGGCCATCAGTCTCTGGCCGTGGCGTTCGGCGGCGAAGTGATCCGGGCCGAGCGGTTGATGCATGGCAAGACTTCGATGGTGAGCCACGATACCAGGACGATCTTTGCGAACCTGCCCAACCCCTTCGAGGCGACCCGGTATCATTCGCTGATCGTGAATCGGCGCAATCTCCCGGACTGCTTCGAAGTCTCGGCGGAGACAGCGGAAGGCGAAATCATGGGCATGCGGCACAAGGGGCTGGGCATTGAGGGCGTACAGTTTCATCCGGAATCTATCCTCACGACCTCCGGAAAAGACCTCTTGCGAAACTTCCTGAAGCTCTAGCCGGACTCGTCGTTCGTGAAGCGTGAACTGTGAAGCGCAAGAAAAAGTTCCCGACTTATTGCTGACGAGCGAGGAGATACGCATCACCGGATACGATGCAAAATAAGAATACGAGCGACGAGGGACGGTTCAGTTGATGATCAAAGACGCTATCGCGAAGCTCGCCGACCGAATCAGCCTCACTGAAAAGGAGGCGGAGGAAGCGATGTCGGAAATCATGGACGGCGCCGTTCCGTCCGCTCAGATCGCCGCCTATTTGATGGGGCTTCGCATGAAAGGCGAAACAGTCGAGGAGATTGCTGGATCGGTGCGGGCGATGCGCGCGCATGCGATAAAAATCCGAGTAGCCGATCCTCTCGTCGTCGATACCTGCGGGACCGGCGGAGACTGCGCGCAGACGTTCAACATTTCGTCCACGACGGCCTTTATCGTGGCCGGCGGAGGAATCACGGTCGCGAAACATGGCAATCGATCGGTCTCATCCAAGTGCGGAAGCGCCGACGTGCTGGCGGCCTTGGGAGTTAAATTGGACCTGCCTGCGGACCGTGTGGCCGACTGTGTCAATGAGGTCGGGATAGGTTTCCTGTTCGCTCCTCTGTATCACAGCGCGATGAAACATTGCGCCGGTGTGCGACAGGAGCTGGGCATCAGGACATTGCTCAACATTCTGGGACCCCTGACCAATCCGGCCGGAGCCACGGTGCAAGTGCTCGGGGTGTTCGACGGCAATCTGACCGAACTCCTCGCGAAGGTATTGATCCATCTCGGATCGCAGCATTGCTTCATCGTGCACGGCCTGGACGGGCTGGACGAAATGACCATCACGGAGCGCACCAGGGTCTCGGAAGGCAAGGCTGGTGTCGTGTCCAGTTATTGGATTGATCCGAAGGACTTTGCAATCCCCCGCGCCCATCCAAAGGACTTGGCCGGCGGCACGCCCGATGACAATGCCCGGATCGTGCGGGACATCCTGTGCGGCAAGAAAGGGCCAAAGCGCGACGTCGTCTGCCTGAATGCGGCTCCTGCCTTCGTCGCGGCAAAAAAAGTAAAGACTTTACAGGAAGGCTATCAATTGGCCGGCCGCATTATCGACTCGGGGGCGGCAATGGAGAAAATGGAGCAGCTCATCGCGTTCACCAATCGAGGAACCGCGTGATCCTTCAACGGATTCTGGAGCACAAGAAAGCGGAATTACGGCATAAGCAGAGTCGCGGCTACCTGGTGGAGTTGAAAGGCCGAATCCGCGACGCCGGACCACCGTTGGAATTTGCCGTGGCGATCGACGCGACCCGCACCCCGACGAAACCGGCCTTGATCGCTGAAGTCAAAAAAGCCTCCCCGAGTTTGGGTCTGCTCCGGCCGGAATTCGCGGACCGATTCGATCCCGTGGCGGTTGCAACGGCCTATCGCGAGCATGGGGCGACGGCGGTTTCCGTCCTGACGGACCGGGATTTCTTTCAAGGAAGCCTTGAATACCTGGCCCAAGTGAAACAGAAAGTTGGTCTTCCGGCTCTCAATAAGGAATTCATGGTCGGCGAGATACAGTTTTACGAAGCGAGGGCCAATGGGGCGGACGCCGTATTACTCATTGTGGCGGGACTGGAGCGCCGGCAATTGGTGGACTTTTTCACCCTCGCCCGCGAATTGTCAATGGATGTGCTCGTAGAGACCCATCACGAGCGGGAATTGGATACAGTGCTCGAATGGCTGCCTTTGGCTCGCCTCATCGGCATCAATAACCGTAATCTCGAGACCTTTACCACCGATCTGGCCGTGACGGTTCGATTGGCCAGGCGTATTCCGCCCGACAAACTGATCGTGAGCGAGAGTGGCATCCATACCAGAGCGGATGTGGAACGAGTGCTCGCGGCGGGGGTCCATGCCATGCTCGTCGGCGAATCGCTGATCCGCGCGAACGATATCGGCGCCAAAATCAGAGAGCTGCTGGGAGACCCCATCAAGAAGGAGGAGGCATGAAGCGAAGCGGGATTCTCATGCTGGTGGCGTTCTTGCTGCTCGGTGGATGCGCCAGCCAGGACCTGGAAGGCTACTCAAAGCAGTATGACGAGTGGCTTGGCAGCACGAAGGATGCGCGGATCAGGGAAATGGGGATACCCACGAGATGTCACTCCTTCGCGGATGGCGGTGAGGTATGCGAGTGGACGGTGCCGACTCAGGACGGACGCAATGAAACGATCGGGTTGACTTTTGATACGAAAGGCAAAGCCTGCCAATGGGCCTACCGCGGATTCTATGGCCGGCAGAAAAGCGCGACGACCTGTTCGTGAAGGGATTGACGAAGATCCAATGACGATCCGGGTCAAAATCTGCGGCATCACGAATCCGGACGACGCGGCTGCAGCCGTCGAATCGGGTGCCGACGCGCTAGGCTTCATTTTTTACCGGAAGAGTCCTCGCTATGTGGAGCCGCAGGTGGTCAAAGCCATTGTCGCGGGTCTACCGCCTTTCGTGTTCCCGATCGGCGTCTTCGTGAACGAAGAACCAAAGATCGTGCGTGATCTCATGGATGCGTGCGGCCTTGCCCTGGCTCAACTGCACGGAGACGAATCGGCCGGCTATTGCGAAACGTTGGGGCGTCCCGTGATCAAGGCGATCGGACTCAAAGACTGCGCGTCGTTGCTAGCGTTGGCCGAATACAAGGGGAGGGCGCAGGTGCGGGGCTTCCTGCTCGATGCTTTCGCGCCGGATGCCTACGGTGGAACCGGCCAGACGACCAATTGGACCATCGCCGCGGAAATCGCCAAGTCGATGGCGGTCATTCTCGCGGGGGGCCTCACGCCGGAGAACGTCGCGGCGGCGGTTGGAGCCGTCAAACCCTATGCCGTTGATGTGAGCAGCGGTGTGGAGACACGTCCCGGACAGAAGGATCATGAAAAGATCCGGGCTTTCGTACAGGCCGCGAAACTTGCCTCGGCGTGAGGTGGTTTCTTATACTGCGACAGGCTGGGAAATAGTCTACCGGAACGGACAAACACTGACATGCCGAGTGCAACAAAAACCATGACGGCCGCGATGCCTGACCAGCGAGGCCGGTTCGGTCAATACGGGGGACGGTATGTGCCGGAAACACTCATGCCGGCCTTATTGGAGCTGGAGCGTGAATATGGCAAGGCGCGGCGCGATCCGCGGTTCCAGTCGGAATTCAAGGCATATCTACGACAGTACGTGGGGCGGCCGACACCGCTGTACTTCGCCGAGCGGCTCACGAAGAAATTGGGCGGGGCAAAGATCTATCTGAAACGGGAGGATCTAGCTCACACCGGCGCGCATAAGATCAACAATGCAATCGGACAGGGCCTCCTGGCGCGGCGCATGAAAAAACCGCGGGTCATCGCGGAAACGGGGGCCGGGCAACATGGCGTGGCGACCGCGACCGTAGCGGCCGTGTTCGGTCTCGAATGCGAAATCTATATGGGCACCGAGGATATGGAGCGGCAGGCTTTGAACGTGTTTCGCATGAGACTCCTGGGCGCCAAGGTGACGGGAGTCGAGGCCGGCAGCCGGACGCTCAAGGACGCGATCAGCGAAGCGATGCGGGATTGGACGACCAATGTGCAGAATACTCACTATATCCTGGGGTCCGTGTTGGGAGCGCATCCCTATCCCATGATGATCCGAGATTTCCAATCGGTTATCGGGCGAGAAGCAAAGAAACAAGTGATGGCTCAAGAAGGCCGGCTACCTGATTGTCTGGTGGCTTGCGTGGGCGGGGGTAGCAATGCGATCGGGCTGTTTCACGCATTCATCGGCGATAAGCGGGTCGCAATGGTGGGAGTCGAGGCAGGCGGGCTCGGCCTTGCCAGCGGCAAACATGCGGCGAGATTCTCAGGCGGGCGTCCGGGAGTCTTGCAAGGCACCATGACCTATCTGCTTCAAAATGAGCAGGGCCAGATCAATCTCACCCACTCCGTCTCCGCCGGGCTCGATTATGCCGCTGTCGGACCCGAACACAGTTATTACCGGGAAACGGGCCGGATTCGATATACCTCGGCGACCGACGACGAGGCGATGGCGGCGTTTGATTTGCTGGCGCGCCAGGAAGGCATTGTGCCGGCTTTGGAAAGTGCGCATGCAATCGCGGAAGTGGTCAAGCTGGCGCCCGCCATGAAGAAGAGCCAAGTGATCCTTGCCAATCTCTCAGGCCGTGGCGACAAAGATGTGCAGCAGGTGGCGAAGTTGCGCGGAGTCACTGTGTCATGAGCCGGCTGGAGGCGACATTCGGTCGTTTGAAAGCGGACGGGCACAAGGCGCTCGTTGCGTATATTATGGCCGGCGATCCCACGCTCCATGAAACCGAACGACTGGTGATCGAGCTGGAGCGGGCAGGGGCGGATGTGATCGAATTGGGCGTGCCGTTTTCGGATCCGATCGCCGATGGCCCAGTCATTCAACAAGCCGCCGATCGGGCACTGAAAAGCGGGACGTCGTTGCGCAAAATCTTGGCCTCCGTCGCCCATGTGCGTACCATGACGCAGATCCCCATCGTCCTCATGGCATACTACAATACGATTTACGCCTTCGGCGCAGGGGAGTTTTGCCGGGAAGCGGTAAAGGCGGGGGTCGACGGGCTGATCGTGCCTGATATGCCGCCGGATGAAGCAGATCCATTGACGGATCCCGCAGGCGAGGCCGGGCTGAATTTGATTTTCCTCTTGGCGCCGACCAGTACGGCCGCCCGTCGCGGCCTGGTGGCCAAACGATCACGGGGTTTTCTCTATTACGTGTCGCTCACCGGCATCACGGGAAGCCGCCTTCGCGATGTCGCCGGTGTCGCGGACAATGTCAAAAGGATCAAACAGCACTCGCGCCTGCCGGTCATGGTCGGATTTGGGGTCGCCACACCGGAGGATGCGGCCCGTGTCGCGCAAGTTGCGGACGGCGTGATCGTAGGTACGGCCATCGTTCGGCTAGTAGAACAGTATGGCCAGGACCCATGCATGATCGAAAAGGTCGGCGCGTTTGTGGGTTCCTTGAAGAAGGCCCTGCAGCCCGCGTAGATCTCCACCTTGCGTACCAGCGCGATTGCCCGCTTCACTCTCCGCTGTTCCACCGGTGATATCGGTCGAATCCTCGTTCTGTGGTTGATTCACGCTCTGTGCTTTTCCGGCCCGGCCTCCGCGCAGTGCCCACCGATGGGTTCATTGCTCCTGCACAAGAGCTCGGACAACGGACGTTATTTCGCGACTCCGGACGGGCGGATTCGTTATTTGAGCGGCGGCTACGAAGGATCGGAGTTCCAGGACTATGTATTCGGCGGCGGCACCACGTCCGATTTTCAAACCGCGCTCGACATGTTGTCGCGGTACGGCGGCAATCTGCTCCGTCTGTGGACGAGCGAAAGCAGCAGCGGAAATCCCGAGTTGCGAGGCGCGATGCAGATGCCCTGGGTACGCTCGCCAATTTGTTGTGCTGCGGACGGAGCGAACAAGTTCGATCTCTCCCGTCTGGATATCGGTAACCTCGCGAATCCCGATATCAACGCGAATGCCTACTTTGAGCGGATGCGGGCTCGCGTGCTGGCGGCAAGAGCGGAGGGCGTGTATGTATCGATTATGCTCTGGCACAGTTTCGGGTGGGAGAGCGGCTTGCGGATACCGGACAGCAAGTCGTGGAAGACGCATCCCTTCAACAGCCGGAACAACATCAATGATGTGAACGGAGATGTCGATGGAGACGGTCATGGTCTTGAACTTGGCAGCGTAGAGCAGTCATTTACGCCGTACCAAGAAGCGTATGTGCGCCAGGTGATCGAGACGGTGGGCGACCTGGACAATGTGCTCTATGAGATCTGTAACGAATGCTACGACAGCCCCGCGATGAATGCCTGGCAGGAACACTTCGTGGATTTCATCAAACGATATGAGTCCGAGCGACTCTATCCCCATCCGGTCGGCATGACTTCGCTCCAAAACTTCAACAACCGGGTGCTGGCCTCCGGCGTGGCCGATTTCGTCGCTCCGGGCGGTCCATCCTATGAAGAAACGCCGCCGCCGAGCACGGGAGCCCAGGTCAGCATTCTGGATATGGACCATATGGTCCCGTGCACCGGAGCGAATGACCCGCGTTGGCCCTGGAAAGCATTCACTCGAGGACACAATCTTTGGTACATCTACTGTCAGGGCTACGGACGTCCCAATGCGAGCGAAGGGGCGGTCATGGAGCGGATGGGGCAAACCGGCAGCTATGCGAATCGGATGGACCTGCGAAATTCGGTTCCGGTGACGGATCCCTCGCGCTGCTCGACGGGCTATTGTTTGATGGGGCCTGATTTCGTGTTGGGATTTGCGCCGGGAGGCGGCACCATTACTCTCGACCTGAGTGCGGAAGGCGCATGGTCGGTGGAGTGGTTTGAACCAGCGAGCGGGAATACCAGCATCATGCCGTCGGTACGGGACGGCATGATGACCCTGAAAGCGCCGTTCCCGGACGATGCGGTCGTGTTCCTGGTCCGCAATGCGCCGCCACCGTCGGGATCATGACGGTCGGTTCGGTCGCCGTATCGGCGCAATAGGGGTCTAGCGCTTCTGTGGCGGCATGAATCTAATCATGTCCGAGGCTAGTTTTGTGGCCAATTCCCGCATGTCCGGCCGCATGAAGAGATAACTCTCTTGGAGTTGGTGCCGGGCCTTCCATACGATCGCTCCGTTGATTGCGTCAATCAGCCGCATACTCAGACCGACCCGAGCAATATTATCTCCTTCTTCCCGCGTGTATTCCCACGCATTGACCTTCACGACGAGCAGGGAGTCGGCATTCAGCGCTTGGCCGATCCGCACCGCCGATTGCTTATCCGACTGGCCGGTTGTCTCCATGCGGGAAAAATAGGTGACCAGCGCGTCAAACGCTTCCTTGGTGGCCTGAAAGGTATCGGTAACTTGTTCGGGAGGAATGACCCTTTCGACCTTCCGGCTCTTGATCAGCACTTTTGCGACGACTTCTTCCACATCCTCCCGGGCGCTGTCATAGTCGCCGGAAATCGGAAGAATAGCCACGGTTTGAGGAATGAAGCCCCTCGCCGCCGGTCCTTCCCACATCTCCTGCAACCCGCCGCAGCCGGCAAGTAACAGCGAAGTCGACAGAAATAAGACGAAGAAGGAAATGCGCGGTGTCATAGGCCTCACATGAAAGGTTATCAGATGATTGCGCGGTATCAAAACGTCATGCCGATCGAACCGGAAGCGATCGCGGCCTGGTCTCGAAAATCATAGCCACCGCCGATATCGATTCGCAATGCGAGCAGCCTCAAACCAAACCCGGCCGTCGGGATGAACGGCGTCTGAGCATCCTGCATGTTTTTGAATGCGCCGACGCGGAACGAGAGTAGCTCGGAGAGGATGGTTTGCTCCGCGCCCAAGCTTAAGTATTGGCTTTTAACGCCCGGCGTCAGCGTCTTATTGGAGGTAATGTCGACATCAGCCGATAGTGTCAAGGAACTGTACGGATTGAAGGCGAACCCCGTCCGCACTTGAGGATCCAGCTTGAATTGCTCGCCGTTCGGCGCATCGAAGGTCGGCGCGTTGATGTCCTTGGCGACGATGCCGAAGCGGAGCCAGGATGACGGCCGGTACATCGCGCCGATATCGACGGCAAGCGCGCTGGTGATTCTGGCTTGGCCGAGATCTTGGAAAATCCTGATGTTGTCGTCGGCGCCGCGGATATTGGTGGTGCTGCTGTAGGCGGCGCCTTGAATATATTTTCCGGTGATGCCGATCGAGAACATGCGGTCGGCAAACGCGTAGGCATACGAGATCGCCGCCTGCCGAGCCTCCAGTCCGTTCAAGCCGAATTGACCGTTCACCGTTTGATTCCCAGGAGTTCCGGTGATCGCCGCCGGCGTGCGGGTAAATGCACCGCCTGTGGCGACATCCGAAACGTTAAAGCCGATGGCGTGCTCGCCAAAATTCGCCTTCAAATAGAAGCCGCCGGATCCGGCCGACGACAAATTCGTCGTCGGTTTGTTGATCTTGTCGACGAGATATTGAAGCCTCGCCTGATTGGCCGCGCTCGTATCGGAGAAATTGAATTGATTGATTTCCTTGATCGTATCCAACACATCGCCCCGATCAACGCCTCCCAAGGTACCCTGCAACCGGACATCGACCTTCCTGCTCATGGCAAGGGCCGCCGGGTTCCAATAGGTGGCGGTGGCGTCGAACGTGGCGGCGACGCCGGCTCCTCCCATGCCGACCTGACGGGTGCCCACAAAGACGAATTCAACTGCGGCGGCTTGGTAAGGAATGAGCAGAACAAGTCCAAGAGCGACTGGTCGAACCCAATAGGGCATCTGCATAGGTCGGAGGAACCGGTAAATAGTACGAATGCCGGCCTGAGTCTACGAAAAGAAGAACGGTTCGTCAAGAATTACAAGGCGATACGGCAGGTGGATCAGGCGATCCTAGAGAGTGCGGCGGGGACCGGCCTCCACCGGTTCCCAGGGAAGAATCTGCCAATCGATGGGCGTCGACATATCAAGAGCGCCTTCGGCCATGAGATACTCAAGCACCTGGCGCCGCATATCCTTCACGGCCCCGTATTGTGAGGTAAACGACCGATCTGTTATGGCGATCGGCATGGTGATTCGATCAGCCAAGTAGATCGTGCAGAATCTGATGCACCATCCGATGCCCTTGCGTTGGACTTCGATTTGAACGCGAATCATAGTCTATCCGCCCCCACATGTGGACGAGGTCGACGGCCACGCGAGTCCATTGTTCCTGTGTCTGCCATGACCCAGATCGGATACCGGCGCTTCTCGGATCAAAATTCAAAGTCGGGACTCTGGGATCCCGTGCAGAAAAAACCAGGGGTGCCAGGATAGGAGCGTGTGACTGGTAAGCATACTAGGGCGAACCCTGGTATTTCATCTAGGTCGGCGCACGTCGCCGCGGGGGACATGAACCCGATCAAGGGAATTGGTTGGCCTGGTGCTAATCGTCAGGACGGCCGATGGCCGAGCATGGCTCGGAAGTCTTCTTCGATATCCTGCAACAGCGGCGGAACCTCTTCGCTGAGTTTCTTCCAGGTTTCATTGGACAGCACTTTGCCCTGCCGAACATACTGGTCCTTCGCAACGGCAAAGGAGTGCTTGACCCAGGCATCGAAGAACGTCGCCTGGAGCGAGTGAAATTTCCGGCAGACGCCTTCGTCGAGATAGATGCGATGTTGGTCGAAATAGTCGCGGAGCTGCTCTCCCGCGGCCATCATCGCGGCGGCTTTCTCATCCTGACCGGCCTGGTCCTGGGGCCCCGCGCTTGCCATTCTTGTCATGGCATTCCGCAAGGAGACGATTCTCTTGTACAATTCCGCGATGACCTCAGCCTGCTTGTCCTGAAGCTTCGAGATGCGGCGTTCCGTATCGGGCGCGCTGCGGCGCAATTCGGCCCTCAGCCGCTCCATCGCCATTACACCTTCCATTTGAAGCTGCTGTTTGTAAATTTCAAGCTCGGCCGCAAGGATATAGCGGAGGACGACCCGTCCAAGGTAGGCGAGCAAGGCTGTGATCGCGACAGCTCCAAGAAAGAACCAGCCGAGTCCGATAAAGAGATCCGCCGGAGTCATGGAGAGAGGCTAGGCTGTCGGGGGGAAGGAGTCAAGTCCAGGGAATGATGGGCGGCCGAGCGGTGCAATGCGACGAGCAAATCCGTCATTCGATTCGGCTACACGATCATGCCATCCTGCATATGGATGATGCGATCGGCTTGGGCGGACAACCTGTCATTATGGGTCACGATGATGAAAGTGGTGCCGCGCGAACGGTTGAGCTGCCGGAGAAGATTGAACAGCGCCTCGCCGGTATGCGTGTCAAGATTACCGGTCGGTTCATCGGCAAGCACCAGATCAGGACGCTGCATCAGCGCGCGGGCAACGGACACGCGTTGCTGCTCGCCGCCCGATAGCTCGCCGGGTTTGTGGTGGAGCCGGTCGCCCAGTCCGACCTCTTTGAGCAGGCCGGCCGCCTCGGCTTCCACTTCAGCCTGCGTCCGTTTCTGAATCATCGCCGGCAGGCAGGCATTTTCCAAGGCGCTGAATTCTGGCAACAGGTGATGAAACTGAAAAACGAACCCGACGCGCTTGTTGCGGAACTCCGCCTGCTGCGCTTCGCTCAACTGGAACAAGTCCTGCCCTTCAAAGGACACGGTGCCTTTGGTCGGCCGATCCAGCGTGCCGATAATATGCAGGAACGTGCTCTTGCCTGCTCCGGACGCCCCGACGATAGCGATGAACTCTCCGCGTCTAATTTCCAAATTGATCCCATTGAGGACGATGAGTTCCTTTCCCGCCATGGGAAACGATTTAGAGAGCTCGACGACTTTAATCATGGAAGAATTGTTCCATTGCACCGTTGCATCACTGAATCATTATGGAAGAAGTGTTCCATTGCACATTGCATCATTGAGGATCGGCAATGATTTCGGTGGCCTGAAGCCCTAGTCTCAGTGGTGCAATGAAAGATCTACGATGACTCAATTCTTCGGACATCATTCGTACCGGAGGGCGGCCGCCGGGTCAAGCTTAGCGGCCTGCAGCGACGGATAGAGGGTGGCCGCAAAACTGATGAGAATCGCGGAGCCTGCGACGAGGAGGACATCGGAAGCCAGCACATGCACGGGAATCTTCGAGATATAGTACACGGTTTGATCAAAGGTCCAGAAGGTCTGAATCAACCATAGAAATGTGTACCCCAAGGGGACACCGATCGCGGCGCCGGAGCACCCGATGATGAGCCCGTTGAGCATGAAGATCCGCATGATGCCTTTGCGCGTCGCGCCCATAGCTTTCAGAATGGCGATCTCGCGCTGCTTCTCGGTCACGATCATCGTGAGGGTGCTGACGATGTTGAACGACGCAACGATCGTGATCAGCACCAGCAAAAGAAACATCATGGTCTTCTCGAGTTTCAGCGCTGAAAACAAATTGCGGTTCATCTGCATCCAGTCGCGCGCCCAAAACGTAAATCCCAGTTGCTGTTCGATCGAACGGGCGATGTCGGCGGCGCGGAAGACGTCCGTGACCTTCACCTCAATGCCGTTCACCGTGGTCGGCATGTTGAAGAATTTTTGCGCTTCCGCCAGTTCGATGTAGGCCATCGACGAATCGTATTCGTACATGCCGGATTGAAAAATCGCGACCACTACGAACGGACGAATCTTAGGGGTCATGGTCGCGCCCGTTACCGGGCCGACGGGAGACACGACGTTCAGTGTGTCTCCGACATAGACGCCGAGGCGCATGGCCAATTCCTTGCCGAGGATGATGCCGGGCCGCAGCGTGTCTATAGGACCGCCCGGCTCCCGGTCTTTTTCCGCAATCGCGACTTTTACCGGCTTGGACAAGTCCTGAATGCCCCCCGAGATGAGGTTTTTTTCCAACTCGGTGACCTTGCCTTCGCGTGCCGGATCGATTCCGCGCAATACGACGCCTTGGACGCCGGACTGAGAGGTCAGCAGCACCTGGCGAAGAACAAACGGGGTGGCGGCCACCACGTCCGGAACTTCTTCGACACGCTTCACCTGCGTGTCGTAATCCGCCATGGCTTCCTTCATCCGATCATGCACGAGGATATGGGCGGTGGTCCCGAGGATCTTGGCTTGAATATCTTCTTTGAAGCCGGTCATGATCCCGACTGTCCCGATCAGGGCGGCAACTCCGAGCGTGATACCGGTGATGGATACGACGGTATTGAGGGAGATCGTGCGATTGCGGCGTTTGGCGCGGAGGTAGCGAAGTCCGATGAAGATTTCGTAGGGTAAGGCCAACTATTTCTCCGGTCTCAGTTGGGGGAAGAGAACGACGTCGCGGATGGACGCCTGGTCTGTAAAGAGCATCACGAGCCGGTCGATGCCGATGCCTTCGCCCGCGGTGGGCGGCATGCCGTACTCCAAGGCGCGGAGAAAATCCTCGTCCACCAAATGAGCTTCTTCATCGCCCGCGGCCCGCTGCGCCGCCTGCGCTTCGAATCGTTCGCGCTGATCAAGTGGATCGTTCAACTCGGAAAAAGCATTCGCGATCTCTCTTCCGGCGATGTACAGCTCGAAACGGTCCGTGAGCGACGGATCGTGATCGTTCCGGCGGGCCAGGGGAGAAATCTCGATCGGATAGCCAGTGATGAAGGTTGGTTGCTGCAGCTGCGGTTCGACCGTTTCCTCAAAGATTTCATTTAGAATTACATGGAGAGGCGCCGGGGCGCCGGTTTGCCCGATTGGGAGTCCCAGTTTTGCAGCCGCGTCCGCCGC
The DNA here is from genome assembly GCF_965152575.1 of Nitrospira sp. Nam80. Taxonomy (NCBI): domain Bacteria; kingdom Pseudomonadati; phylum Nitrospirota; class Nitrospiria; order Nitrospirales; family Nitrospiraceae; genus Nitrospira; species Nitrospira sp. Nam80. Next base: position 2,405,023 of record NZ_OZ224216.1, on the reverse strand, counting down.
CGCTCGTTGATCGGTCAATACCGCCTTGTCCAGCTTGTTGACCTCTAGAATCGCCTTATGATAGGACCAGCGCCGCCAAGGCGGGGCCAGATTGATCTGCCGTCCCTGATAGTCGATTGTCGTTGTGCGCAAAATGTCGTTGGCCAGCCCGACGCAAAGCTCCTCCGTCAAGGCGATCAGGTCCTGGTAGTCTGCGTAAGCGACGTAGAATTCCAGCATCGTGAATTCAGGATTATGAATCGTCGAGATCCCCTCGTTCCGGAAATTCCGATTGATCTCGAAAACACGCGGGAATCCGCCCACGATTAACCGCTTGAGATACAGCTCCGGTGCGATCCGGAGATAAAGATCGACATCCAGCGCGTTGTGATGGGTGACGAACGGTTTGGCGGTGGCCCCGCCGGGGATGGGATGCATCATCGGCGTCTCGACTTCGAGGAAATCGCGCTGGAGCAAAAAGGATCGGATCCCAGAAATTATCCGGCTGCGCATGGCGAAGATCTCATGGACCTGCGGATTCGCGATTAAATCGACATAGCGCTGCCGATAGCGCGTTTCCACGTCCGTCAACCCATGCCATTTTTCCGGCAGCGGACGGAGCGCCTTGCTTAGAAACGTCAGGTCGTGCACCTCGACCGTCAATTCGTTGGTCTTGGTCCGAAAGAGCACACCCGTTACGCCGATCCAATCACCCAGATCCAAGCCCTCGCATACCTCATAGGCCCGCTCACCGAGGATGTCCTTCTTGAGATAGACTTGCAGCCGGTCGGAGCCGTCCTGCAACACCGCGAACGCGGCTTTTCCGAATCGCCGCAGACCGACGATCCGGCCCGCGACGGTGCAGGACATCTTCTCTTCTTCCAACCGCTCTTTGGTTTTGTCGCCGTGCAGGCGCAGCAACCGGCCGGCACGATCCTTCACCTCGAATCTCGTCCCATACGGAGCGATGCCGAGCTTCCGTAGGCTCTCCAGTTTCTTGATTCGCTGCTGTCGTTGATCGTTCAGTTCGTCCATGGATCCGTCGCTCGTCGTTCGTACTTCATCGTTCGTATCTCGTGATTGGTATTTCGTCGCTTGTCGTTCGGGAACGACGCTTCACGAGATATGCTTCACTAGATTTCTTCCTCTCTCGCCGCCATCGGCGTTTTGCTTCCGCTCATTTTCCACTTCAAATAGGCTTCGATAAATCCGTCGATGCCGCCGTCCATAACGAATGAGACATTGCCGATCTCGTATCCGGTCCGATGGTCTTTGACCATCTGGTACGGTTGGAACACATAGGACCGGATCTGGCTTCCCCAGGCGATGTCCTTTTTTTCGCCGACAATCGCGTTGAACTCGGCTTCTTTCTTTTGCTGCTCCACCTCAAACAGACGCGATTTGAGGATTTTCATCGCCCCATTCCGGTTCTGCAGCTGCGACCGCTCGTTCTGGCATTGGACGACGATGCCGGTCGGAATGTGGGTGATACGGATGGCGGTCTCGACCTTGTTCACGTTCTGTCCACCGGCGCCGCCGGATCGGAATGTATCGATCCGGAGGTCCTTGTCATCCACCACGATTTCTACGTCGTCATCCAGTTCGGGATAGACAAAGACGGAGGCGAAGGAGGTATGGCGCCGTTTGTTGGCGTCGAAGGGAGAAATCCTGACCAGCCGATGGACGCCTGCTTCCGCTTTCAAATACCCATAGGCATGGGGGCCGGTCACCGACAGGGTAGCGCTTTTGATGCCGGCTTCGTCCCCGGGCAAGAGATCCAATGTTTCAACCTTGAAGCCCTTTTGCTCCGCCCACCGGACGTACATGCGCAGGAGCATCTGCGCCCAGTCCTGCGATTCCGTCCCGCCGGCGCCCGGATGGATCGCAAAGATCGCATTGCTTTGATCCCGCTCTCCCGACAACAGCAACTCAATCCGCAGCGCCTCCACTGCATGTTCGAACCCGCTCAGCTCACTTGCGAGTTCCTGCTCCACGCCGGTATCGCCGGATTCTTCGGCCAATTCGATGAGCGCGCCGAGATCCTCTCGCCGCCGCTCGATCTCCTGCCATCGAGCCAATTCACGATCGAGGGTTGCTTTGCGGCGCGTGATTTTGGCTGCGGCTTTCGTGTCTTTCCAGAAATCCGGACGGCCGATGTGCTCATCAAGTTCTTTAAGTTCCGCGGTCATGCGAGCCAGGTCAAAGATGCCCCCGTAATTCGGCCACCTGTTCCCCAATCGCTCGTACCCGCGTGCGTGTATCTTCCAGCATCACATTATCCTTTCGATCGCTGGCAGGGTGTTGAAAAAGTCCTCCAGTTTTGTGTTCGCAAGACACTGGTCGCTCACCGACTCGCGCCCGTGCACACACATGAAACGACTTTCGTCTAGATAGTTTTTCGACAGCCTGCTGCAGCAGTTTACGATTGCATTCCTCGTCTCTTCTCGACCGTTCATGCATCGGCTATTCAGGGAAACTTTGACGCGCCCGTCAGGCTGGTCGACCGGCCGGCGTGCCGCCGGCCGCCTCCGTACTCTGCGAGAAGTAACCTGTCAGACACAAAAGCGCGGTAATTATAGCACAGCCATAGGCAAACACATCACCGTACTTAGCGTAAAACGTTTTCTGATAGCCGACCTCGACCGTACCGCGCAGCGCTTCCTGCGTGAAAATCGGGGTCGCTTCCCGGACCCGCCCGTACGGATCGATGAAGCCGGAGATCCCGGTATTGGCCGCACGGGCAAAGGCAAGGCGGTTCTCAACCGATCGAAACACCACCATGCTGAAATGTTGGTACGGAGCAGAAGAAGGACCAAACCAGGCGTCGTTCGTGATCGTCACCATGAATTCAGCTCCATTGGCGGCGAATTGGCGAACGAGGTTAGGAAAAATGACTTCATAACAAATGACGACGCCGAACTTGACGTGGAAATCCGGTACGGTGGCCGCGGCGGCCATAGGGGGCGTCTTTTCCCTCGGCTTGAACATCAACAGCGTTGACCCCGGCCCGGCTTCAAAATCCCCGATCCCCTCGACGAGTTTGTCGAGAAAAAACAGGAGGGAGTGATGAAATGGAATATATTCGCCGAACGGCACCAGATGCTGCTTGTCGTAGCGGCCGAGGATTTGTCCATCCTGCGCCAGGAGATAGGCGCTGTTCAAGAGGTAGGGCCGTCCGTCGGGGTAGCGCCGGAGCGCCGGACTGCCGAACAACAGTGGCGCGCCGGCATTCTGTGCCATCCGGGTGACCAAGTGGCGGTACTGTGGTTCCATCTCGAAGAGAAACGGGGTTGCCGCTTCGGGCCATATCACCAGATCCAGATCGTGGGCGATGCTGCCTGTCAGCCGTGCATAACGGTCGAGTGTCTCATGGCGGAACGCCACGTCCCACTTTTGCGCTTGATCGACGTTCGGCTGTACCAATCCAATTGAGAGGGTGCGGGCCGGGACCTGATCGGCGCCGGCAAGCACTGTTGTGCCGTAGAGAAAGGCGACACCCAATCCGGCCGCAGCGGCCCCGGACGAAGGCCATGGGAATGATCGGAGGGCGAATCCGCGATAGACCTTGAATCCCCACACCAGCAGTTCGGCAAGGGTGGCATTCACCAACACTAGAAGAAACGACACGCCATAGACTCCAAAATGATCTGCGAGCTGGATAATGGGCAGCCATTGATGCTGAGAATAGCCGAACAGCACCCATGGCAGACCGGATAGAAAATAGGTCCGGATCAACTCGAGAGTGACCCAGAGAAACGGAGCGGGTAAGAATCCCAACGAGGGAAATGTATTGCGGATCCAAGAAAGGCCCGCCGCGTACAGGCCAAAATAGAGACCGAGATAAATAGTCAACAACAGCATGATCAGCGCCGCGATGGGTAACGGCACCTTGCCGTACAAATGCATTGCGGTGATGACCCAAAACATTGTGCCGGTAAAGGCAATGGTTCCAGACACCCATCCGAGCCTGAAAGCCTGCCGGGACGAAGCGGCATAATCGATCACGAAATGAAGGGGTACCAAAGCGATCCAGGCAAGAAAGCCGAGATTAAATGAGGGGAAGCATAAGGGATAAAGAAAACCACTCGCGCAGGCCAGGAGAATGAGACGCGAGCGGGAGAGGGACATCAGGACCCTAACTTAACGAAACCCTGTTGAGGATTCAACCTCGCGTACAAATAAGGCAAATGAGTGTTCAGACCAAAGATGTAGACCCGGCCAGGATTGCAATCGGGTACAAAGTAGGGCCTGTAAAGAAAAAATCTACAACCAGGGATTCTCCCAGGTCTTGTAGGGACGTCCCTACAGTATAAAGCCCGAAGCGTTGCACTTTGCGAGGTAATTGGCGATGCCGACTTGTCCGAATCTGAATTGTATTCAAGACATGCGTCCCGAAGTTCAGCTCTACAAAGCGGGAATCAATGACGCTACGGGACTCACTCATATTCGTTGTCCCCAATGCGGCCATTCGGGGCTGATGGCCGGAGACGGGCTCCATTTGGTATTCCGCGCCGGTCAAGAATATTGTTTCACCTTCGGAACGACACCGGCTCATTTGACGGTGTCAATCACGACCGAAGCCATGTTCGCTTATCAAAGGCTCGGTCTCAGCCAGGAAGTTCTTGCCAGACATGCGGCCGAATGGCTGCTGTTGCTTGGGCGCAACGCCGGAGTGTTTTCCCTTTCACCGGATGAACCGGCCTTCGTCGGGTTTCCTCGATATCTGCAGCATCATATGGTTCCGAGCCTTCGCCCTCACGTCGCCTGAACCGGTTTCTACCCGTACGGACTTGCCGGCAGGAATGTTGAAAAAAATCGGCCTGGCCGGGTCGTCAAGATATGCCGGTATGGAGGGGCATGCGGGCTAGTCTAAGTCGGACCACCCGCATGCCGGGAAGGGCAGAATTCGTTAGCGTTCGTACGGGGAGATCGTTTCTCGATCCGGCGGCACGATCGTTCGTTGATCAGAAGTGCCGGTCGTGCCGCGATCTGCTGGAGCCAGGATTCCACCGGATTCGTGCGTCCGGTCAGGGCGCCGGTCCTTACGCGTGAGAGGGGAGGACGTTGCATTGGTCACGGGTACTCGACCGGTCGCGGTTGCAGTCCCTTCCAAAAAGTACGACGCAATCAGGCCGTCCTTCGTCGTTCGAACCTGGTCCGGTTGTTGCCGTGCCATCAGCATATCCATGTTGAGATCGCCTGCATGGTGTTGACCTGAAAGGGCGGTCTTCATCCGTTCGACCCGGTTGGATATATCGATCACCGCGGCATCGCGCAACCGATCACGCAGTTGGCGATCCACCATTTGCCAAGACCCCATTTGCATGGAATCGAGCGCGCGCTTGGATTCATTGGCCATCTGAAGATCCGGAATGCGGATAGACTTGCCTCCGTCTTGAAACTGAGGCGTTCCCCAATAGTACAGAGTTCCGTCGAGTCCCCCGGTCGTTTCCACAGCCATCAGTACTCGACCGTTCGCGTCCGAGGCGGTGACGCGCTCGATCAGTGCCGAGTCGCGATTCTGATCAAGCGTGATGGATTTGTGGAACAGACGGCTCTGTAATTCCTGGTTGAGGATGGCGTAGGGCACAGGCACCGCAGCCAAGATTTTGTAGGGCCTCTCCTGCGGGGACGTCACCGCCGGCGCCTCTGTGGGCGTGGTCGCAATTTTCACGGGTTTGGCGGACGTCATCTGGCATTGCGCCTCATAGGCAGCTGTCGGGACTTGTCGTGCAACGCCGTGAATCATGGTCTGTTGCATCGTCCCGCGCGGCGGACCTATTGAAAGCTCGGATGGTTGCCCGTAGAGGCATAGATGCGTATTGAGCGAAGACACAGGCACGGAAACCGGCTTGCTCAAGTCCTGCCACACTTGATTCAGCGGAATGGAAAACGTCTCAGGGGATACGGCATCGGCCAGGTCCTGCTGCACGGCGACTATTTCGAAAGTCTGCGGCAGTTGCTCTTTCGCCGGCATGAACGACGGCGTACAGGCCGAGTCGATCGGGCTGGTCACGTCGAAATTGACCTGTGACGGATCGAGCTGAAAAACGAGAAGATCATCCTGCTGTTTGGTCTTGAGTTGCCCGTTGCCGTTGAGGACTCCCCGATATTGTTCCGGCCGACAGGCTTGCGCCAACGCCGAGGATTGATTATCGCCGCGGTAATTCGCTCGAATGGCGACCAAGCCGTCCTGGATGGAGACCTGGGGCTCGCCGTCGCGGACAAAATCAAAGCGGCCGTCGCCGGCCCTCCGATGTTTGGCATTGGTAATCACTTCCGGTACGGCCGCCTTGATGGCCTGCTGGAGCGGAGTCAAGTCCGTGGTGATGATGAACGGCATTTTTGACTCAACCGGCTGGGAGACGGGCTGCCGTATCGGATCAAACGTGGGAATCGCGCTTGCCAGCGGCGGAGGGGTTGGCTTTGTCGAGGATCGAGGAATTTTATTTTCCGCGCACCCCGTCGTCACCAGCGCAATCGGCACGCTCACCACGAGTATGCGTCTCAGTAATTGGTTCATGCGTGTCATAGGGGTTCCTCCTGTCGAGAGTGTAAGCATCTTCTTTCCTTGTACCCTGTCATTTCACCGTACTCTCGGCATCTCATAGGAAGTACTCGGCATCCCCCTAGCTTCGGCTTGGACGAATCAGTGAATATGGGTGGCGGCGAGGCACATACTTTTGTGTTGAACAAGCCGACCGTTCGGGTCAAAAATTTCTGTGCTGAACGCCTACTACTAGAGGAGGATATTGTATGCTGCTGATCGGCCGGTCCATTCCTGAAGGAACATTCCAGACGTTTCACGAAAACAGCATCCGTCCCGTTACGCTGACGGAATACCGGGGGCGATGGTTGGTGCTGGTGTTCTACCCAGGCGATTTTACGTTTGTCTGTCCCACAGAACTGGCAGAGTTGGCTAATCTGTACGGGGAATTCCAGAAAACCGGTGCCGAAGTCATGGGCGTGAGTACCGACTCGGTGTACGTTCATAAGGCATGGCACGACTCATCCCCGACGATTCGAAAGATCCAATATCCGATGGTCAGCGATCCGACGGGACGGCTCGCACGCGAGCTGGGTGTTTATATTGAGGAGGAAGGAGTCGCGCTGCGCGGCAGCTTTATTTTCGACCCGGACGGTCAGCTGTGCGCCTACGAGGTACACATGAACAGCATCGGGCGCAACATGCACGAACTGCTCCGCAAATTGCAGGCGGCTTCTTACGTCCGTGAACACAACGGTGAGGAAGTTTGCCCGGTGAGCTGGACACCGGGCGGCCGGACGCTCAAGCCCGGGCTGGACCTTGTGGGCAAGATATGACAGCGCGTGACGCGTTCAACAAAGACATGGTCATTTCCGGCTGCCCGGTCAGACTGGATTTTCAGCAAACGGACTCGTGCGAATGGACGGTCGCGGGGACGGTTGAATGCGGAGTCGGGGAGAATAGGAGGCAAACAACCTTTCAAACCGCTCCGTTTCGAACGAGTGAAGAAGCGGAATCGGCAGCCTTGCGCAAGGTCAGTGATTTGATCGGTAAAAACATGCCGACCTAGTGCACATTATTCATGAACGCTTCTACTGCACCCGCCACCCCTCGTGGCCTCAATATACTGCTTTCACGTATGCCTCGGTCTCTCAGGGCTCGGCGCGCAAGGCACTCCCGCCTTGTAGTCGACGGAGGTTCCGTAAGCACACAATTCCATGTCAAGAGAAGAGGAGGCTCTCATGACACGTGTGTTCGCATCAGCATTGATGCTTTGTTTATTGATCACCTCAGCCTGTGTCTCCCACGACACGCACTCGCGAGCGCTGGGCGAATTGAATGAGGCGCGCCACGCCACGCTCCAGAGCCGCCACGAGCTCGACGCATATAAAAAGGAAGCAGCCGCTGTGGCGGAAGCGAACGACGCTGAACGAAGCAGGCTGTCTCAACAACTCCGCGACGCCCACATGGAGCTGGCCTCTCTTCGATCGGAGTTGGGGGATCTCCAACGTGAATTGGAAGGAAAGACCGCGACGCTCGGTGAGGCGAACAGCCGCGTACGTGCCCTGAGTCAGGTCAATAACGAGGCGGCGGGCCGACTCGGATCAATGGAGTTCGAGAAGCAAGCGGCTCAAGGTCGCATTTCCACCATGGAGAAAGAGGCGGAGGCTATGCGAGAGCGCCTCGCGTCGCTGGAGAAAGAGCGGGACGACCTCACCGTCGCACTCCGGGACACGCAGGACCGAGAGCGAGAGCTCCAAGCCCAAGTCGCCTCGCTCGCGTCTCAAGTGGGCTCCCTCCAAAACGAGAACCACAGCCTTCTCAGCGGCACCACGACGGCCAAGGACGTGATCGCTCAATTGCAAAAGCGGGCGGGTGAATTGGAGTCGGTATCAGCCCGCGCCGATGATCTTGCGAGGCAATTGAACGAACGGGAACAGGATCTCGCGCGTCAACGACAGATAGCCGCCGATCAGGGGCAAGAATTGACGGCGCTACGAGCCGCCGCGGCGGAAAAGGAGAACCTGGCGACACAACTTGCGGCCGTGACCAAAGAAATGGCCGAGCTCGGACAGGAACGCGACCAACTTAAGGAGAGCCGCGCGCACCTCGCGAATGAACAAGAACGACTCCAGGCGAAACTGCAACAGGAAATGGATCGCGTCAAAACCGGAGAGATTGAGAAAGACGGCTTGGCACAGCAACTCGCCTCGCTGACTGGAGACATGACGAAGCTGGCGGCCGAACGGGATCAATTAAAGGACCGGCAGGCGCAGCTCGCCGGAGAACAGGAGAAACTGCTGGCACGACTTCAGCAAGAGGCTGATCGACTCAGGGCGGAGGAGGCGGAAAAGAACCGGCTCGAAAAGGAACGGCTCGCCAAAGAGGAAGAGATTCAGAGGCTGACGAAAGCGCAAGCCGATTTGACTCATTCCCTGCAAGATGAGATCAACAAGGGCACGATCACCATTCAGCAGGTACGTGACCGCCTCACCATCAATATGGTCGAGAAGGTCCTGTTCGATTCGGGACAGGCGCAGATCAAGCCGGAGGGTCTGAAGGTGCTGAAACAAGTGAGCGATGTTTTGAAGGATGTCGCCGACAAGCAGATACGTATCGAAGGTCACACCGATAATGTGCCGATCGGCACGAAACTGCGGGATAAGTTCGCGACTAATTGGGAACTCTCGACAGCACGCGCGACCAGCGTGGTGCGGTATCTGGTTGAAGACGGCGGTGTGGGGCGGGAGCTGATCTCGGCAGCGGGCTACGCCGATACCAGACCTGTTGCGGCAAACGACTCCGAGGATGGAAAGGCCTCCAACCGGCGAATCGAGATTGTCCTCTATCCGAAAGACTTGGCCAATATTGCAAATGAGTTGCGGGCCGACGCCCGAGAAGAGGCCCCGCGGTGACGACAACGATCTCATCACCGGGGGCTGGGTTCTTCCGCTGCTAACTGTTAGCGGGACGATGATTGCCGTTTGAGCGGCGACGGCCCTCGTGGTGAGAATGGCCTGAACGCCGCGGCCGGGCAGGCGGTGGTCCGGACGCCGGCTTATGAGGCGGCGGCGGGCTTCCCGCTGCACGAGGAACCGGGGTTCCCAGCAGTTTTTCGATGGCGCGGAATTGATAGTGATCCTCCGCAGTCACGAAGCTGGTCGCCCGGCCGCTGGCCTTCATCCGTCCGGTCCGACCGATCCGGTGGACGTAATCTTCGGGCGTGTTCGGGAGATCATAGTTGATGACGTGCCCGATATTGGCCACATCGATGCCGCGGGCGGCGATATCCGTGGCCACCAGCACCCGATAGGTACCGCGGCGGAATCCCTCGAGCGCCGTGCGCCGCTGGGACAGCCGGCGGTCTCCATGGAGCACCGCGACTCGATGGCCGACTTTTTCAAGAGTCCGGCCCAGCCGATCCGCACCGTGCTTGGTGCGGGTAAAGATCAGCACGCTGTCACAGGGCTCGGCAAGAAGACTGAGCAAGAGCGAGGTCTTTTCTCCGTGACTCGTGTGATGCACCGTTTGCGTGACCCGGTGCGCGGCGGTCGCCGGACGATCCACCATCACCTGCACCGGATTCTTGAGTCCCGCGCGCGCGAGCGCAGTGAGATCGGCCGGCATCGTGGCGGAAAAGAGCAATGTTTGTCGCTCCTCGGCCAATGCCTCGAGAATTTGATTGAGCTGTGGCGCAAATCCCATATCGAGCATGCGATCCGCCTCATCCAGCACGACAATCGAAAACGCGGCCAGATTGATCGTGCCGTTCCACATATGATCAAGCAAACGTCCCGGCGTCGCGACGACGATGGTCGGATGCTGTCGCAGGCCGCGGACCTGGGCGCTCATATCTTCCCCGCCGACCACGGTAGTGGCCGAAACGCGCCGGCTGCGACCCAACTGTTGCACCGTGCGCTGGATTTGAAAGGCCAATTCCCTCGTCGGCGCGAGGATCAAACCCCTCGGCGTGCCGGCTGGCAGTTGCGCCAACCGCTCGACCATGGGAATGACAAAGGCGGCGGTTTTGCCGGTGCCGGTTTGCGCGCATCCGAGCACATCACGCCCTTCGAGGCAGGCAGGAATCGCCTTGGCCTGAATCGGCGTCGGCTCCTTGTATCCGGCGCCGGCAAGGTCACGCAGTAAGCCCTCGGATAGACTAAGCGACTGGAATGTCGCTCCGGTGGAAGCCGGGGGCGGGACAGAAGCGGAGGAAGGCACAGTGGTAGACATCAACACAGAAAACACTCCTTTGTGAGATTGTAGGCAGGATTCTCAAGGCCGCGTTCTTCAGGACGGCACACAGGCAGGGACCAGGCACCGTGAACCCCCACGGGAGTACAGGGTGGCAAACCGCTGTTTAGAATCCTGTTGGCATCGCATGAAAACGAGGTCAGAGAACCGAGGAAGGGAGAACCAGAGAGGAATCCGCTCCTAGAAGGATCTGATCGCGCTGCGATGACGAGGCCCGGTAGTTAACTGGCTGAGGCACGGTCGCCGGGCCGTCTCGACAGTGACCGACACACCATACAGGACAATGGCGCGCCTGTCAATCAATCAATCGACCCTGTCTCCCGACGCAACCACCGGCTGCTAATTCTGGTTCGACCAGAGGCCGGGAAGATGAAGGGCGGCAAGACGCCTCAATTCCGCATGCGAAGCGGGTGAGACTTCAACAAGGTCGATCCCGAAAGTTCCTCCGCTGACCCACCGAACGGTTCCTCGCCGTATCAACAAGGTGGAATCGCGTCCCGGCGGGATGAGAAACACCACCAATTTCATCTGAGCCCATACCGGTTGGCTTCCACGCACGCGGACGCCGAGTGGCGTGAGATCCTCCACCAGGCCGGTGGTGCAGAATATGCCGTCGGTATAGGCAATCGGACAGTGAATTAGTTGCCGACACAGAGTGCGGGCTCGAAAATTGGGGTTCATGTCAGCTGTCATGCACATTCCTCCAACATGGCAATGGGCGGGTTCGAACGTCCTTGGGAGCGGGCTGAAGTGAGATTGATCGCCGGAGAGTGATCAGGACTGCCGAGACAATTCCAATCGTGTCGATCACGAGATCTCGACCTTCGAGTCCACGTCCCGGCACGGAGACCTGCAAGGTCTCCGTCCAGCATCCGAACACAAAGGCGAACAGTGAACCGGCGGTGAGCGCGGCGGAAGAAGGCCAGCCACGCTTCAGCAAGCCGGTGATGAAGAACCAGGCGAGCAACCCATAGGCAGGTGCGTGCAGGCAATCGAGGGATTGTTTGGAAAAGAGCGGCAGGACCGACCCGAGCCAACCGATGCCGGGCGAGGCAGTGGCCATCAATACCAGCAGAATCATATAACCGAGAATCGCTGCGGAGAGAAGCGGCATCGTTTGTTCAGAAAAAATCAGGACCGGAAGATACCCGGTGGCTATGACCGATAACCACTAGACCGGAGTAGCCCCCGTAGAGCTTCGGGGGGGAAGATCGGAAGGAGCTGTGCGTCGGCAGCCAGGGTGTCGCCTAGCATCGCGAGGAAAAGGCTTACGGTAAAATTCAAAGAAACGTAGAAGCAGAAGGAGGTGGCGTCATGGAGAGGTGGTTCGGGCGAGTGATCCTTATTGCTTTCGTGGGATGCAACTTTGCCGTCTCTGCTTGTTCACAGACCGCGACGGAACGGCGCGCAGCCAAGCCGAATTTCAACGAACGCCTCACTCGGGACGCTGTAACAGGTGACGTCAAGGACGTCGGCAAAAATTATGTATCGATCAGACAGGATAACGGAGAAACGATGAAAGTTCGCGTGAATGACAACACGAAGATGGACCCGGTGACCGAAGGGGATCATGTGAAGGCGTTCGTGACGGACGACGGCTATGCTTCGACCATTCAGCGGACGCCTCGGTAAGTCGGATCTTTCTGCGGTTTGGGCTCAGGCGGGCAGGTCCCGAGTGCCAGTGGAATGGTGAAGCAGAATCGACTGCCTTTTCCCGGCGCGCTGTCAACCCAGATGCGCCCCCGGTGCAGTTCGACGAAATGTTTGGCGATCGCCAACCCTAATCCGACCCCTCGCGCCTCCCCTGCGGACGAACTGCCCCGATAAAACTTGTCGAACACATGCGCCGCCTCTTCCGGCGGAATCCCGCACCCGCTATCGGCGACGCAGATTTGGGCATAACCGGCTTCACCAGGCATGATTTCCAATCGGACATCGCCGCCCGCCTTGGTGAACTTACAGGCGTTCTGAATGAGATTCGTCAGCACTTGGGCAAGCTTGTCCGGGTCCCCTGTCACCAACAGTTCTTTGTCCAGGGTCATCGCACGCAGGGTAAGGTCTTTCTCCCGAGCCAATCCCTGCAGGTTGTCGATGAGATTGTCGGGCAGATCGGCGATAGGAAAGATTGCGGCGTCGAGCCGTGCGGTTCCGGCTTCGATCCGGGATAAGTCGAGCAAATCATTGATCATCCGGACCAGCCGGTTGACGTTGCTCTTGATCCGGTCGAGATACCGCCGTTGTTTATCGGTAAGGGGCCCGGCAATGCCGTCCAGCAGATTCTCGACAAAGCCCCCGATAGCGGCCAGCGGCGTTCGCAGATCATGCGACACGATCGACACGAATTCCGACTTCCGCACGCTCAGCTCCCGCAATTCCGAGTTAGTGGCCTCGAGCTTCGCATAGAGCTGCTGCAACTGAGTCGCCTTCGCCTCCAGCTCCCGTTCTTGACGGTGGATGCGCAATTGATTTTTAATCCGAGCCAAGAGCTCTTCTTCATTGAACGGTTTGCTCACATAATCGTCGGCGCCGGCCTCCAGACTTTCGACCCGCGCGTCTGTTCCCGCCCGGGCAGTGAGGAGGATAACCGGCGTTGTCATGAGTGAATCGTCGCATCGAATAGCCTTCAAGAGATCGTGCCCGCTCATGACGGGCATCATGATATCCGCCACCACAAGCGCCGGCTGTAACCGGCGCGCCTCCCGTAACGCGTCGGCTCCATCTTGGGCGGTCTTCACGCGATAGTCATCTGCCAGTAATCGTACGAGATAGGCCCGCATATCGGCATTGTCGTCTGCCACCAGAACCAGCGGCTGCTCGCAGTCCGCCGCCGCTTGTATCGGTCCGCTTTCTCGCTCGCACGCGACCTGCTCCTCGACCGTGCGGGGCACCATCAGATCTTCTTCATCGAGCGGGGTAAGGGGCTGGGATTCCACCTCACCCCGCGGCAGGGTAATGGTGAACGTGGATCCTTCATCGATGACGCTGTGAACGGCGATCCGCCCGCCGTGAAGCGTGACAATTTCCTTTGCCAGGGCCAAACCGATCCCGCTGCCTTCAAACCGCCTCGTGGTCTGTCCTTCCACCTGAGTAAATCGATCGAAGATCCGTTCGAAGTGGTCCTCGGCAATGCCGATGCCATTGTCCCTGATCGTAATCAGGACCTCGCTCGGCTGCGCGGCAAGTGAGATCCAGACCTTGCCCTGCTCGGGATCGCTGAACTTGAAGGCGTTCATTAGTACATTCGACAACACTTCGTCATCTGACGGACGTCGATTTTCGCCGGGACAGGTGCCGCCATGCCGTCAAGAAAGATCCGCCGACGTTCCGACGATTCAAAATTGGCGGCGATATTCGTAATCAGCGCGGCAAGATCGACACAGGCCCGACGCAAGTCGGCACGCCCGCTTTCGAACCGGGCCAGCTCCAGCAATTCATTGATCAGGAACAATAAGCGCGACGTGTTCCGCAGACCCGGCTGCACGATGGCTTGCGATTCCGGACTTAGCGGCATCTTGAGCAACGTTGTGAATGCACCAAGGCTGAGGGTGAGCGGCGTTCGCAGCTCGTGATTGATATTGGCGAAGAACTGGTCTTTCAAACGGTCGAGTTCCAATAACTGGCGATGGGATTGCTCCAACTCCTCGCGCGCCCGGCGCTCGGAAAGCCGGGCCTGAAACTCCGCCGTCTGTAGCGATTCATAGAGATAGACAGAAAACAGGCAGGCAATGCAGGTCCAGACAAGGAAGAAAGAATTCTGCAAAGCCGCCGACTCCGCGCCGGGTGCTTGAGAAGCCAGGAAGTTAATCCCGTAGTAATACAGCAGCGTGACGATTTGAGCCGACAAGTGGCTGAGCCAGGAAACCGGCACGATTACAGCGGCCGCTAGCAACACAAGGTTTAAACCGCTGTAATAGGCGGAGGTAAAGCCGCCCAGGACCACCGTCATATGCGACACGCAGACATTGGCTATGACCACCCAGGCGATCAACGGCACACGCGGACTGACGGCGGTTCGGCGGCGCACGAATGCAAGGAACATAATAAGCAGGCCGGTTTGAAGAAGAATGCGGAGCGTAAGGAGCGCCGGCCAGTGATCTCGATAGAACAGGAGATCGGACAGCAGAAACGCAGGATTGGCCGTCAGCCCGAGATAGTATAGCGTGCGTAACCGGTCTCTCGCGAACTCATGCCGCCACTCATCAAATGATGAAGGCAAAAGGTGCTCAGGAGGCATGGCTGGTCCTTCGCGAGGCAAGTAGGTGAAGCGGAAGGATCGCACGGAACAGAAGCGGGTCGGACATCAAGTCCCCCCGATCAGGTGGGCCGAATGCCGGATAAGGCTACTCTTTCCAGACAAGAACCGCAAACGGAATCTTGTGGAATAGAACGACCATCATTCTGGCGTATGCGGGGAGCAAACTATTCCCCATTCTGTAACTTGCCATTCCTCATTCCCGAGTTCCGCTTAGCAATTCCTCATTCGTGCTTCTCAATCTTGACTGTGGCCTCACACCGTGCCCCGACGTATAATGCGCCCTTGATCATTCACGCTGGATATCTCCGTGCTTCCTTTATAACTCCGCTTTCAACTATGAGGTTCGGTTATGGCGCCTATAGACCCCGAATTAGGCTCAGTCTTCTCGCTCTGGCGCTATCCCGTCAAATCGATGATGGGGGAGGAACTCGCCACTGCCGAGGTGAAGGAATATGGAGTCGTCGGCGATCGAGCCTACGCCTTGGTCGCCGAATCCGACGGCAAAATCGCCTCCGCCAAAAACCCCGGGAAATGGCCGACTCTATTTGCCTTCCACGCCGCCTTCCTCCAGCCTACGGGTGATGAGGCGGCCATTCCTCCGATCCGTATCACATTGCCCGACGGGAAGGCGGTCAACAGTCGACAACAGGACGTGAATCAAACCCTGTCGAAAGTTCTCGGGAAAAATGTTTTCCTGACCGTCACGGAAGGCGGCCGGATCTCCGGTGTTCAATCGCCGATGCCGGCCGGTTGGGCGGCGAAGGCGGAGGAATACTGGCCGGACATCGACGGACGCGACCATCGCGATATTGTGACGGACTTCAAATTGCCCGTTGGCACATTCTTTGACAGTGCGATCGTCCATATCGTAACCACGGCCACTCTTGACCGGCTTCACGAATTATATCCCCATGGACGTTTCGAGGCGCGGCGCTTTCGGCCGAACATCGTCCTGAGTTTGGCCGGCGGGCGGAGGGGATTCGTTGAACAAGCCTGGATCGATCGGGAATTACAGATCGGCGATCAGGTTCGTCTGCGCGTGACAGGTCCCTGCGCCCGCTGTGTGATGACGACGCTGGCGCAGGGAGATCTGCCCAAGGATCCCGGCATCCTGCGTACGGCGGTTCAACATAATCATGGCCATGTCGGCGTCTATGCGGCGGTTCTTCAAGGCGGCACGATCAAGCACGGTGATCGCTTGCGCCTTTCTCCTCCTTGACTGAAAATTCCGGACGGCCTAGCCTGATGAAGACTGTGGGGGATGATACGCAACCATTCATGGGAGGTCATTATGTCAGTCGCACGCGTGACGGAAATTATCGCCGCATCTCCGAAGAGCTTTGAGGACGCGATCCAGGTCGGTATCGCTCGCGCGAATAAGACCTTGCAAAACGTAAGAAGCGCCTGGGTCGAGGATCAGAAAGTGGAGATCGAAGATGGAAGGATCAAAGAATATCGAGTTGCGCTCAAGGTTACGTTTGTGTTGAAGGAATGAATCGTGAGGAATTAGGAATGGAAACAGTGCACTGTAGCGATTACTTCATGGATTCAGGATCGTAGGAGCGCCGCAAGAGCGATTGATGCGCCAAGCACGGC
This sequence comes from Nitrospira sp. Nam80, assembly GCF_965152575.1. Lineage (NCBI taxonomy): Bacteria > Pseudomonadati > Nitrospirota > Nitrospiria > Nitrospirales > Nitrospiraceae > Nitrospira > Nitrospira sp. Nam80. The sequence continues at coordinate 2,388,452 of NZ_OZ224216.1, read as the reverse complement.
CGCGGCAAGCGCGACCCAGACGAGCGCCAACGACCGTCTCGTCGAGCGGAGTGTCGCTTCGAGCCGGGTGATCGTTTCGCCTTGCGCGGTCAGAAGCTGCTCCAGTACCCCCAATCGCTCTTGGACCATCGTGAGGGAAGATTCATTCTTTATCGACTCTGAAGGGGCGGCCGCAGTCCGGCGCCGCTCCAGCGTCTGAAGTAACTCCGGCGCCTTATCAATCACCACAGGTAAGACTTTTTTGAAGACGTAAAGGGCGGTCACCCACGGAATTGCCACAGTGCCTCGCTTTCACCGTTTGGGGCTCGCGCCCCGGCCACTTCATCTCCACTCTGTACCAGACGCCGTTCATTAAGCAAGACAGACAGTTCGCCAAGGCAAGGATCCAGACGCGGCGCGTAAGGCCGAATGGATCCATTCTGTCCGAATCCACCCTGGACAGATTGTCCGATCCGGACTACCATGTGACCCAATTTCGGATCCCGTTGCCTTCGTTCGGCGCACGCTGGTCGCTTCATGAGAGACTGCATTCCACACCCACTGTGATGGTACAGCCGTCTATTGTTTTCTCAGCCCTGAGTCCCTATCCAGCCGTATCGCCGGCTCTCCTGCGGTCAGCCCACAGGATACGGATCCTCATTTTCAACCACCACATCACATGAAAGGACAGAGTATGGCCAAACGAGCGGTGCTCATCGGCATCAACAAGTATCAAGTGCCCGGCGCGGATTTGCGGGGGTGCGTGAACGACGTAACAAATCTCCGGAAGGCGCTTACGGATCATTATGGATTTGCGAGCAGGGACATTACGGTGCTCACCGATCTCAAAGCCACCAAAAAGGCGATGCAGGCCGCGATCCAGAAGCTGGTAGCCGGCGGGAAAAAGGGCGATGTGCTACTGCTGCATTACTCCGGTCACGGTTCAAATGTCCCGGATGACAATGGCGATGAAGCGGACAAGCGGGACGAAATACTGTGCCCAACCGATCTCGATTGGAAGGATCCGCTCCGGGACGATTGGCTGCGCAAAGCGTTCGACAAGTTGAAGCCAGGCGTCAGTCTGACCGCCATCATGGATTGCTGTCACTCGGGAACCAATACCCGTGCCATTCTGCCGTTTGATGCGCCGATCAAGGAACGGTACCTGCCGAGCCCCTGGGACCTGGTGGCCGCGGAGTCCGGCCGCAAGCTGCGCGGCACGGTCACCGGTGAACTTCGCGTGTCGCCCCGCGCGAAACGCAAGCGCAACGACGCGGTGCATGCGGATATTTGCGAATTATTGATCACCGGCTGCCGGGATACGCAGACGTCTGCCGACGCCTTCATTAAAGGTACCTACAACGGCGCACTCACATACTTCCTGGTCGAGAGCATCCAAGAAGCCAAGGGGAAGCTCAGCTACCGCGAACTCCATACACGCACGCTGGCGAAGCTCAAAGGTGAGTATGACCAGGTGCCGCAATTGGAAGGGAACCAGAAGAAATTCGACCGGCCGTTTTTATCGCCGGAGATATGAAGAAAGCCGGTTCCGTTGTGCGCTGCAACCGAACTTCGCGCAGATAAGAAGCATACGGCGTATTCTTCACTGGCCTTGGAGGTCGATGAATGGCACAAGAGCAACGAAGTCAGGTTGCTGCCGACCAGCGGACCTTGGTCGATCGATTCGCGGAAGAGGCGATTGGTTCCACTCACGGGAACCAGGCGGCTCGAGGATGTTGTTCGAGTTGCTGTTACCGAAGCAGCTCAAAGTGCAAGCGCCGGATCAGGACGACATCATCCTGTCCTGGGATGAGGCGACGGCACGATGTCCATGGGAGCGGCTCGCCCACACCGGAGGGCGGAGCGCCGGCCGTTTGCCGAGACGGCGTGCTTCGCCAACTGAAAACGACGGAGTTCGCGGACTCCATCCGTCCCATGTGAAAAGAACGCGCTTGTCATCGCAGATCCGATCAGTTCGTTTGTCGGGTTGAATGGGGCGCCAGCGGAAGTCGATGCAGTGGCGCGATCCCTCCGGGCGGCCTTTTTCGTGTTGAACTGCGCAAGCGGGCGACGGGAGATCAAGTGATGCAGGCGCTCTACGCGCACCCCTATCCGATTCTCGATCTTGCCGACCATGGCGAGCAAATTGCGCCGCCAACCCATCACGCGAGCGCTTGCGGACCTGAGCCGACGGTTAGGATAGGCGGACTTGTGTAGGGATAATCGATTCTTATTCGTAGGAGCAAAGGAGTGCCATCATGAAAAACGTCGAATTGAGCGTCCAAGGAACGCTGCTGACCATCAAGGTCGATCTGTCCAAGGAATTCGGGCCATCGGCCTCGGGGAAAACCATTATTATTGCCTCCACGGAAGGAAATGTAACCATTCCGGACCGGGTGGAGAAGATCGGGCTCAATGTCTATCGGAAAAAGTGATCCGGCGAGCCTGCCCGCACTGGATTCCTGATCAAAAACATAGGAGAATGGACTGTGTTCATCAAGCTGTGTTGCGCGCATCGCGCTGTGGAACAACCATGACCTCCATGTCGACGACCAGGTCTCCGGAGCCCCAGCCTCAGGCGGCAATCCTCATCGTCGACGATGATGCCGATATTGTGCTGGCTCTCCATGATCTTCTCCATCATGCCGGATACCGCGTGCAAGTCGCAGGTACCGGCGCTGAGGCGCTGAGTAAGGCCAAGACGGAAGCATTTGCCGCGGTGCTGTTGGATTTGATGCTGCCCGACATGGACGGATTGTCGGTTCTGACCTTGCTTAAAGAACACGATCCCCTCATGCCGGTCATCATGTTGACGGCATTCGTGGAAGTCGCTCGAAAGTTCGGCGCGTTGACGGACGGGGCGTTCGGCTATCTGACGAAGCCCTATGATGCCGAGGAGCTCAAAACCCTTGTCCGAAAAGCGGTGGCTGCGAAACGGCTGTCCGTCGAGGCGGCTGCGACAAAACAGGCTCTGGATGCCAGCGAACAACGGTTTCGAGAAGTAGTTCACACCGCCCCGGACGCCATCATCCTCTCCGATGGCGACGGACATATTTTGTCATGGAACGGTGCGGCGGAAGGTCTGTTTGGATATACGGCTGATGAGGTCATGGGGCGCCATCTCTCGAGCCTTATGCCCGAGCGTTACCGCTCCGATCACCGACGGGCATTGGACAGAGTCCGCACAACCGGCGATTTTCGTCTCGGCGGGAAACCCGTCGCGATGCACGCGCTGCATAAGGATGATCATGAAATTCCAATCGAGATGTCGCTCAGCAGTTGGATATCCGACGGGCGAAGGTTTTACTGCGGCATTGTGCGGGATGTGACGGCTTCGAAAGAAGCGGAAGAGGTCCTGCTGCAGCAGCAGATCGAACAACAGGCGCTGTTGGATTTGATCCCTGCGATGGTTTGGTACAAAGATCCGCACAATCGCATCCTGCGGACGAACCGCCGCGCCGCCGAATCGATCAACAAGACCGTAGCAGATATTGAGGGCAGGCCCACTGCGGAATTCTACCCGGATGAAGCGGAGAAGTATCACCGGGACGACTTGGAGGTCATTGCGTCCCGCCAGCCGAAACTTGGGATTGTCGAGTTGTATCGGACGGGGTCCGGCGAAAAGCGCTGGGTGCAGACCGACAAAGTTCCGTACTGTGATCCGAAGGGCAACGTGCTGGGTGTCCTCGTGTTCGCTCAGGACATTACGGAACAAAAACAGACGCAAGATGCGCTGCGTGAAAGTGAAGAGCGCCTGCGTGTCATGGTGGAGTCCGCGCTGAACGGCATGGCTATGGTGGATGCCGGCGGCACCATTCTCCTCGCCAATAATCAGTTTGCTCGCCAATTCGGCTACGATCGATATGAACTACTCGGCCAATCGATTGAGCGGTTGGTTCCCGAACGATTCCGGTCCTCTGAATCAGGGAGCCGCTCCGCCTTCGTGCCGCATTTTGGCACGGGGACTGCCGCCGGCCGCCGCGACATCATCGGGCTGCGCAAGGACGGTTCGGAATTTTCGGTCAACATCAGCCTCACTTCGCTCACCACCAAAAACGGCGTCTATGTCGTGACGTCGGGCTGGGACATCCCTTCCGGCGGCTTTTCCTAATCCGGCCCACTTCACCAAGCCATGCTTGCTGCACATCACAGACCCGCCTCGATCGAAGAATGCCGCCTTTCCGTTCCGACGCGGTTTACTAACGAGGGCGGCAACCGTCGGCCCATCACGGATCGATGAACCCGCGCGGCGCTTTGCTTGTCATCGTGCTGGGGTTTGTCGGGCTCTTACTCGCCATGGGCGTACTCGCCTTTGTCCAATGGCTCAAACGAACGTATCCTCGCCGCTTCCGCGAGATTTTGTTGCTGGTGGGTTTAACGGTTATCGCAGCTGGCATATGGATCGGTATGGAATTGGTGGAGCGGCCTGATTTTCGTCCCAACGACCTCATCACGCTGCACGAACCGGTCGTGGCGAAAACCGTTGCGGTCGATCGCGACTCCCGCATGGCGCCTTGTATCGTAGACGTGTCCGAACATCTGGCGGTTGTGGAACTGGCCGGCGGAGTTCTGACGGCGCGGGTCGAAAGCAACAACACCACTGCGCCGGTGTACTGCCCGGTGGGAGCCGACGTGCGCATTGAGCCGGCTTGGCTGCATCGCTATTCCCTCACGCATCGGTAAGACACACTGAGTTTTGAAAAAGAAGTTCTGAATTCGGAACTCACCCCTCGCTTGACTCGGTCGGTTGAGAGGCTTATGGTGAAGCTGTGGGAGGAGTGAAACGCCCCGAGGGAATATTGGATAAACAGGGGGTCGAGCGATTGGGATGGTGTGCAGGCCCAGCTTGACTGGGAAGCCTTAAGTCCCACCAAGATCTCCGCCGTACCTACATCTCCTCGGTAGGTGCGTGCCTCCTCCCACCTAATTGACGGACCGCGCCGGATTCTTATCTTCTCCCTATCTATATCTTTCATTCTCTGCTGAGGGTCATTTGACAGCGGAGCCTGCTTTATAGTGGACGGCCTTGCGCGGTTGTCATTTCCTATTCCCATTCCTGCGTTAAAACGAGCACGATCCATCATTATCGTGAACACGGGAATCCAGGCGGCAATCCGTCATTCCCGTGAACAGGGGAATCCATTTACCCGTATGTTTCCTAAGCAACCAGCCCTCTACATTCTGGCTAGCCGACGAAACGGTATATTGTATATCGGGGTCACCAGCGACCTCCGTAAACGGATTTGGCAGCATAAGCACGGAATGATAGAGGGGTTTATGAGTTGCATACAGAGATGGTTACGGCTATCACGCGGGAACGACAATTAAAGAAGTGGAATCGAGCTTGGAAGATAGCGTTGATCGGAGGACACAATAGCAGGGGGCAGGATCTTTTTCCGGAGATCCTGTGAGTCAAGCAGTGCCGTGGATTCCCGCCTGCGCGGGAATGACGGCCACCGTGTACATGGGAATCCAGGAGAATCATTCCGTAAGTGGGACCATGAGTTGCTGCTGTTCGCGACCACAGAATATCGCTTGGTGTTGACAGTTTCGCCCATTCCCCGGTACATCTTTATCGCAGGCAGTAACCATGATCGTCCGTCGAACGGAGTCCTCCAAATGGGTATCCGATATGAGAGGGTGAATGGCCAAAAAGCAATCAGTCGCAGCATCCCCCAAGTCTCAATCTCCTGCCGCCTCTCCCGCTGAATCTCCCGCAACGCCGAAGGCCGGTGCCCGTAGCGCTCGTCCCGCGCAGACGGTGACGGCGGTGGAAATGGGCGCACGCCAGCGGGAAATTTCCGTTTCCGAATTCTTCACGAAGAACCGGCACCTGTTGGGATTCGACAATCCGAGGAAAGCCCTACTGACCTGCGTGAAAGAGGCGGTGGACAATGCGCTGGACGCATGTGAGGAAGCGGGCATTCTACCCGATGTGACGGTGCAACTGGACATCGTAGCCAATGGAGGCATGCCGCCGCCGGCCAGCCAGGCGAGCCGGTTCCGGATTACGGTAACCGACAATGGACCGGGGATCGTCCGCCAGCAGATTCCCCGGATTTTCGCGAAACTGCTGTACGGGTCCAAGTTCCATCGACTCCGCATGAGCCGCGGGCAGCAGGGGATCGGCATCTCCGCGGCAGGGATGTATGGACAACTCACGACCGGAAAGCCGGTGAAGATCATTTCCCGCACCGGCCCTCGGACCACGGCGCATTATTTCGAAGTCCAGATCGATACGAAGAAAAACGAGCCCCTGGTCCACGAGAACAAGCAGATCGACTGGGACCAGCCGCGCGGCACACAGGTCGCGCTCGAAGTCGAGGGCCGCTATCAGAAGGGCCGCGCCTCGGTGGACGAGTACCTCGAGCAAACGTCGATCGCGAATCCGCACGTGAAGCTCGTCTATCATGCGCCGGACGGGGAGACCAAGGAATATCCGCGTACGTATCATGAGCTGCCGCCGGCGCCTCGAGAGATCAAGCCACATCCCTACGGGATCGAATTCGGCATGATGCTCAAGATGATGCACGACACCAAGAGCCATACCGTCGCCGGCTTTCTCGCGAGCGATTTTTGCCGCGTGTCGCCGCCACTGGCCGAGGAAATCTGCAAGACCGCCAAGATTTCGCCCGACGCTCGCCCTCGCGCCATTCATGGGACTGCGGCCGAGGCGCTCTACCAGGCGATCCAATCGACCAAAATCATGGCGCCGCCGACGAATTGCCTCTCGCCGATCGGCGAAAAGGCGATTCTTTCCGGGCTCTACAAGCAGATCAAGGGAGAATTCTATACGGCCGTGAGCCGGCCGCCGGCCGTCTATCGCGGAAACCCGTTCGCGATCGAGGCGGGCTTGGCATTTGGAAACAGGCCGGAGGAAGCGACGAAACCGCAACGGGCCGCGGTCCCGCTTGCCGAAGGGGAACAGCACGATGAAGACTCAGAATTGGCCCGCGTGATTCGCTATGCGAACCGGGTACCTTTGCTCTACCAGCAATCCGCCTGCGCCACGTTCAAGGCCGTACTCGCCACGACCTGGCGGAATTATGGAGTCACGCAATCGCGTGGAGCTTTGCCCGCCGGGCCGATGGTGATCTTCGTCCATATGGCGTCAGTGTGGGTGCCCTTCACGAGTGAGAGCAAGGAAGCGATCGCGGATTATGACGAGATTCAGAAGGAAATCACGCTGGCGTTGCGCGAATGCGGTAGGCGACTGGGCTTGTTTCTCCGCCGGCGCGAACGGGCGCAGAGTGAGTTCAGGCGGCGTAATATCTTTGAACTCTACATCGAGGAAGTCGTCGAAGCCTGCAACCGTCTCAAGGGCGGCAAGCTGCCGAAGCAGCAACTAAAGGAACAATTGCAGAAGATCGCGACATCCCGGACCGGCGGGTTGAAAACGGATGAGGCCCTTGGAAAGACCGGCGCCGGGCCCGAAGGACTACCGAATTCCATCATCGTCACCCCGGAAGGTATTGAAGGGGAAGTACCGATTGCCGAGGAGGTCACCGCGTCGGTTGGGGACGAAGGCATGGATACGCCGCATATAGCGGCCAGCGATCCGGTGGAACGGGAGAAGCGCCAAACGGCGGAAAAAGAATCGAAGACCGCACACCGAGCGCCGGCACATAAGCCGGAATCCGGCAACAAAACATCGAAGCGCAAGGCGGACCAACTGCCGCTGTTCGCGGAATCCACGTCTCCGGGGAAAAAGGCCGCAGGCCGCACCGCTTCACCCGCTACGGATAAACCGAAGCGCGCTCGCGGCGCTGGAAAGCAATAGGACAGAAGATGGCACGGAAGAGACAGAAGGCATCCAACGGAGTGGTCGAGAAGAAGCTCGTCGGCTTGGCCGACATCGTTATCACGGCGGCCCAACAATCGAAAGATCCGACCTTTGCCATACCCATTCGCGCGCTTTCAAACGTGTCGTTCAACGAGCGGAAGGGCATGATTGAAATGGGGAGCAAAAAACAAGCTCGCTCATTCTTCAACGTCGGCATGGCCAAGAAGTTCATGCAGACGGTCCTCGTGGCGGACGCGCTGTCCGAGTTGCAACGGGCGGATCTCACGACCTCGCTCCGGGAAATTTACTATCGAACGAAACACACCATCAAGAATTCGCACGAGAATACCTTCGACACGCAGGATGAATCCGACCCCGTGATCGAGGATCTTGAAGTCTCGCTGGCGGCACTGCGGGAAGAGCTTCACGTGAGAGCGGAGAACAGCGGCAGTATCGTCGGACCCGTGGTCTTTGGCGACGACGGCGATCGCGTGGACTGCTCCAGGCTGGGGAAGGGCGGGTATTCGGTGCCCTCCATCGTCGAGCCGGAATATTTAGAAATCCGGCGCTGCACCGCGGATTTTCTCCTGCTCGTCGAGAAGGGCACCCAATGGAATCGGCTCTCCGAAGATAAGTTCTGGCGGCGCTATAACTGCGTCCTGTTGACCGGTAACGGGCAACCGCCGCGCGGTGTCCGCCGGCTTGCGCGGCGGCTTCACGAAGAGCACCGGCTCCCGGTCTATGTCCTCGTGGATAACGATCCGTGGGGATATTACATTTACTCGGTCGTCAAGCAGGGATCAATTAACTTGGCCTTCGAGAGCCAGCGCATGGCGATTCCCAAGGCGAAATTCATCGGCCTCTCGAGCGCGGATCCTGAGCGATATGAGCTGCCGCGCAACGTCGGGATCAAACTCAACGACAAGGACAGCACGCGCGCGCGCGAATTATTGAACTATAAGTGGTTTCAAAAGCCGGCGTGGCAGCAGGAGATCAAGCGAATGCTGAGCAACGGCTTGAAATACGAGTTGGACGCGCTCGCCAATAAAGACTTCCAATATCTGACCAAGAAGTATCTTCCTCGCAAACTGAAGGAACACGACTGGCTGGATTAGAAACCTCGATCCTCATTCGCTTCCCACCCCACCTCCGCAAACACACCGTAGTGATCAGACGGCCACAGGACCGTACCGTCGGCAAGACAAGCCGGTTGATTGAGAATGAGACGGCTTGAATGCACGGCATTTCTCGATCTCTCCTTTGGCGATAAAAAGATAAAATCTACGCGGCGGGACACGGTCGACTGCTCGACATGGATACGTTGCCACACCGTGGCACCCGGCGCGGACGGGTTTGCCGTTCGAAAGGCATCGACAAATCCCGCCTCATCGCGCAGGATCGTCAATACTTTCGATGTCTCGGCCGTGTTGAAGTCACCCATCAGTATCGAATGACCCGGCACACGGTATTCCCGCACGATCCGAGCAACCCGCTCAATTTGGCATTCGTCGCCTCGTGCCGTGTGGGTAGAGAAGACGTGGAGCGGTCCGTGGGGCGTCTTGAGATCGGCACGAAGGAGAACGCGGGGCTCAAAACGCGATCGACAGCGAGGGGGTCGTATACGTAGGATGCCGTGATTGGGAAGCGCGAGAGGATGGCCGGACCTTCTTTGAAACCCATGGCATCCACGATAAGTTTGTCGATGATCGGGATCGAAAAGATGCGCTCGGTCGCCGGAGCGAATACTTTATGAAAGCCGAGCCCATCCGCCATCCTCTGCGCCACATCGCCATGCCGCCTGCTGTGAGAGGCTTCCTGCAATGCGACGACATCCGGATCAAATCGGTGAAGTTCGCGGATCACCAAGTCCATCCGCTCTTCCAGACGTGTTCCGTTGTTGAGAAAGCCAGAGGTGGGGCCGTCGTGCAGAATATTCAAAGTCACGAAGCGCAAGGGCCGGCGCGGTGCATCCTGTTCTAATGCCAGCGTAGCCGGAACAGTCGCCAGACACAACACGGCCACCGCAATCAGCGTGCATGTCGTGATGTTCATGTCGCACACCAATCCGGGGCCATTCTACTGCGAATGTATTTCTTTTGCGCGCACCGCTGCGGACGACCGATAAAGGCCGCAGCAAGCAATGAACTGGGTATTCAGGCGGATGCGGTCAGTTCTACCAGACCATATTGATGGGCGCGAATCAGCAGTTTTTGTCTGGTGGTGACCCCAAGTTTATCGAAGATACTGGTGAGGTGATGGCGAACGGTGATCCCGGAAATGCAGAGACGATCGGCGATGTCTTTATTCGAGAGGCCTTGACCGATAAGCGCAATGACTTCACGTTCTCGTTCGGTCAAGGCGGCTGGCCATTTTAAGATGGGGGCCTCGGAATGGCCAAATGATGAGTGTGTCCCCTCCGCCACTGCGAAACTCGCTATTCCTCCTTTGTCCCCGCAAGAGTCAGCGGGAGTCTGACACAAATATTCAATAACGGCGAGGAGGACCGCGGGCGGTTGAACCTTCAGAACGATTCCATCTACGCCCAAGAGGAACGCTTCCTTCGTTCGTTCCTTGTCTTCAAAGCCGCTTAACAAAATGATCTTCGAAGCGGGGGCGGTGTTCTTGAGTTTGCAAACAAGGGCCTGGATATCAAGTTCTGGCTCCATGTCAATAATAATCACCTGTGGCTTTTCCCGGCTGATCAAATCGCTCGTCTCTGTGCCGTTCTTGACGTAGCCCACCAGATGGATGTGTTGAGTGGTTCCGATGATTTGTTGCAACCCCAACCGCACGAGATGATTACTGCTGACCACCACACTGGTCACTGTCGCCGGTTTTCGTTTTAGTCCGCTCATAGACATCCCTTCTCTTTACAAGGGGCGGCTCGCTCGGCCGTGAATCGATTGATCTGTCGTCTCGGAGAATGGGACTGCAATTGGTGAAGAGGCAGACATACTAGGTATGATGCACTAGTGTATGTATATGAATACTTCGCCCTACACGCACGCGCATCTTGGCACATCGTAAAAAACTCCGCAACCTTAAAAATTACTAGGGTCGTGTGCCATTTCGGCGGTATGAATTATTTTTATGCATGTTTAGCTCATATGTTCAAAATTGTTCATTGGTTCTTACAGTGATGTGCTACGTAAGCAAAGCAACGACATATAGAGATTCTTGAGTGAAAGCATAGCGAAATCTTTAATGAAAAAATACGTGCAATGAGGCTCGGAAACTAATTCCATGAATTTGCAATGGATGGGTGAGGCACAAATGTGCCACCGTCCTGTCATTTTGTGACTCACTAAAAAAAGCACAATTGTCCGATGTTTCACCTACGGCATCGCTGTATAAGTGGCGCCTGCTTTGGGCTGGAGGGGAAGCATGTTGTATCCAGCCGTAGAACGGGGAAGAACCATGACTGTAAGTCAGAGGGCGAAGCTCCATACACCGGAGGCCGATCTTGACCAACTTTCCACGGATTTGTTTGCGGCTCAGTGGTTTGCGCTCCAAACCAAATCCCGTCACGAAAAGGTGGTGAAAGGCGAACTTCAACGGCAGTCGATTGAAACCTTTCTTCCGACACTCCGGCGCGTGAGTCAATGGAAAGATCGGAAGAAGACCATTGAATTTCCACTGTTCTCCGGCTATTGCTTTGCCCGCTTTTCGCTGTACGAGAAGAGGCTCTCGATTCTTCAGGCGCCCGGTGTTGTGAGGATCGTCGGATCTCATAGTTATCCGGAGCCGATTCCCGATCACGAAATCGAATCCCTCCAAATCCTCTGGAAGAGTCAGTATCCGCATAACTCGCATCCGTTTTTGAAGGAAGGCATGTCCGTCGAAATCGTCAGAGGACCTCTCCAGGGGGCGACAGGCCGGCTTGTTCGGCATGCCCGGCAATGCCGTATTGTCTTGAGTATCACTCTGATTCAGCAGGCCGTTGCCGTGGAAGTGGATGCCTCTGATGTGATGCCGGTGGAACCCATACCGGTGAGCCGAGTGTCGGTCTTATGATTCAGCCCTGCATGTCTGCTTTATGTACCGGAGGGCGTACGATGTCTTCATTATCCATCATTAAGATGTTCACGTTCGTCTTAGCGGCCGTGTCTGCAGGTATGCTGACTTTACCCGGCCTTCTCTATTCGGCCGACCCCCCCTTGTTTCCGCAGCCGCCGCACATCATTGATAAACCCGTAGAAATGAATGGGAAAGAAGCGCCGAACGCAGGGCCGGCACTGCCAACGGTCGGCCCGGCACTTCCGGCCATCTCTCATACTCAGACGATCGAGAAGTTGTCCAATATCGTCAGTGACGCCTATACCATTGGAGCGGAAGACGTCTTGGAGATCACTGTGTGGAGGAATCAGGATCTTTCCAAGACCGTTCAAGTACGCCCCGACGGCCGATTTTCGCTGCCGGTCATACGGGACGTACTGGCCGTCGGGAAGACCCCTTCTCAGCTTGCCGACGAGATTACGCGCAAGCTGAGGGAGTACGTGCAAAATCCGGTCGTCGCGATCAGTGTGAAGGAAGTCAATAGCTACAGTATTTTCGTCCTGGGTGAAGTCGTCAAGCCGGGCAAATATCCACTGAAAAGCCGAACGACATTGCTTCAAGGGATTACGATTGCCGGTGGCTTTACGCCGGTTGCGGCCAGGAATCAAGTCGTCGTCTTCCGGTTCGGAGAAAACGGAACGTTGACGTCAAGCTACGACGACATCGTCCTCCGCGGGGTCATCGCCCAAAATTTGGAATTGAAGGCGGGCGATACGGTGGTCGTCCCGAGCGAAGCGATGGTGGTGTTTCCCGGTGTCCAGTAAGTGAGGTGTCTATGCGATCGAGCATCTCCCATGTCCGCCGCCCTCAAGGGCTCGCAAGTTCGATCATATTGATCTGTGGCACTGTCTTGCTGCATGGGATGACGGCAGGGTGCATGCAGTCCGTGGTTGAAGAACGGGAATATGAGATGCCCGCAGGATTCCTGCTGGGACCGGAAGATGTCTTGGACATCACAGTCTGGAAGAATCCTGACTTGTCTCGGGTCACTGCGATTCGTCCGGACGGACTCATTTCGATTCCCATCATCGGCGATGTGCAAGCGGCCGGGCTTACCGCCGACGCTTTGGCGCACCGTATCGCGGACCGCCTCAAGCAATTTGTGGCGGGGAATCCGGCCGTCTCGGTCAGCGTAAGGGAACTCAACAGTTATTCCGTCTTTGTGCTGGGAGAAGTGTCGAAGCCGGGCAAGTTTAAGGCCAAGTCTTATGTCACATTATTGCAGGCGATCTCAATGGCGGGCGGGTTCACCGAGTACGCCAAAAAAAATCGCCTTCAGGTTGTACGGATACGACCGAACGGCGACCACAAGATTCATGAAATGCGTATCCCGGTACGGTACGACGATCTTCTCGCTGGAAACGGCAACCCGGGAAATATCATCTTGCTGTCCGGTGACACAGTTGTGGTGCCGTGAATGGATGCGGTCAAAGCATCGTCGTATGGTTCTGGCGATGACCTTCGCTGGTCTCGCCGTTCTCGCCGAGTCGATGGGACCGCTTTCACCTGGGGCGTATGGCCAAGCGAATCGAAATCCGACGAGTGAGGATCCGGCATACCCTTCAAGAAAACCCGATGGGCCGGTAACCGAGGAGGAACCTAAGCCGGATGAGCCGGAGCTGGAATCTGAAGCGCCTACGACACCAGAAAAGAAAACACCGGTTGCGACACGGAAACCCTCAGGCAATACAAAGATCGTTCCATCGATTACTCTGAACCAGCGATACGACTCTAACGTTCTATTTGCTCCGTCGGGCATTCAAACCGGGCTTACGCCCTGGGATTTCGTCACGACGGCAACATCGGCCATCGAGCTGGTGAACAATACTCGATATACGGATACATCGTTTACCGGCGGCGCAAGCGGCAGTTTGTTTATCAACAACCCGGACCTCAATTTTGTTGCGACAAATTTCACCGCTACGACAGCGCTTGATAAATGGGTCAACGGGTTTATTCGAGGCGGCAAGCTTCAAATCTCCGACTCTTTCGGATTTTCGCCAGAGACGCCTTCTTTCGTGAGCGCAGCGAATCCAACTGCGATCGATAATCCATTTGCTCGTGGTATTGTCCCCGTACGGGCGACCATGTATACCAACATAGCGATGATTGCTGCCTCGTATCCTGTAACCCCGGGTCTTGTCATTCAGGGCAACTATTCATACTCATTGCTTAGGATCGGAGAAATCTTCGTCAGGCAACCGATCGGGGGCCAAGTAGTCTTCTTCAACACTGATCAACATGCATGGTCGATTGGGCCGACCTGGCGTTTATCCCGGACCGAAAATATTGGACTCATTTATCGGGGAAGCAGGAATATTCTAAATGCGACATCGGGGAACAGCCCGGAAACGGATTTTTTGGCACAAGGCCTCGAAGCGTCATTTGCGACCACCTCGGCAGATTGGGGGGCCGTCTTGAGCGGCGGTGCCACCATTTTGGATGTCGATAATCGGGCATATCCGACTGGTTCACTTACTTTGAGCGCCAAGTATGGAGAGGCAACCACATTCCAGGCGATCGGCTCCAGGAGTTTTGCACCGGCGTTTTTTGCCACTGGTGGAGCATTGATAAGTACGACGGTCGGCATTTCCATACAGCAGCGATTCTCTAAAGTGTTAAGTTTCACCGGAAGCGCGAATTATGCCTACAATGAAGTAGCGCCGGTGAGTTTCTCGGCATTCGAATCGTACACGGCCTCGGGACAACTCTCGTATAACGTCAGTCGAACGGTTAGCACCTCCCTTGCCTATACCTATACGTATTTCGAGTTTAACAATCCCACCACATCACCGACCGACCTCGCCGGATACATCGTCAACCGGCATGTAGTCATTTTTTCCATTACAGGGAAGTGGAATTGATGTCTCGCGCAGACGAGTCGGCCGAGATTTTATGCTGAAGGCTTGAGGCATGGAAGAAATAGTACACGCCGCTCTATGCGCGAGGCCGCGGGTTCGGTTGGAACCCACTGTCGGCTGGAGCAGGCTTAATCTGAAAGAAGTCTGGCAGTACCGCGAGTTACTGTATTTCTTGAGCTGGCGGGATGTCAAAGTACGCTATAAGCAGACTGTCCTAGGAGTGTTATGGGCCATCATCCAGCCGTTTTGTACGATGGTTCTCTTCAGTATTTTTTTCGGGAAGTTGGCGGGCGTGCCATCGGACGGGATTCCATATCCGCTCTTCGCTTATGCGGCATTGGTGCCGTGGACTCTCTTCGCGAATGCATTGACGCAGTCCTCCAACAGCTTGGTGCAAAATGCGAACTTGCTTAAGAAGGTGTATTTCCCTCGGTTGATCATTCCAATTGCGAGCGTGCTGGCCGGCGTCGTCGATTTTGTCTTTGCCTTCGGAGTACTCGTGGCATTGATGCTCTTTTATGGAACTGTTCCCACCGCGCATATTGTGTGGCTTCCATTCCTTGCGGTGCTTACGTGCGGAACGGCACTCGCTGTCGGACTTTGGCTGTCTGCCATGAATGTGAAGTTCCGCGATGTCCGCTATACCATCCCATTTCTTATTCAATTCTGGCTCTTTGCCACGCCTATCGCCTATCCAAGCAGCCTTCTGTCAGAACCGTGGCGTACCTGGTACGGGTTGAATCCCATGGTCGGCGTCGTGGAGGGGTTCCGATGGGCGTTGCTTGGAACGGAAACGGCCCCCGGACCAATGATAGCCGTCTCTTTCGTCACCGCCGGCATTTTGCTGATCACAGGATTTTATTTCTTCCGTCGGTTGGAACGGAGTTTTGCGGACATCGTATGAGCAATGCATGAATGAGCTTGCGATTCGTGTTCAAAACCTCGGCAAGCGATACACGATTGGTCGAGTACAAAACGACTACAGTACTCTGCGGGAAGCGTTGGCAAAAACGTTTCTCCGTCCCGCGCTGTGGGCGTCGCGCCTGTTGCGGCGTTCAACGTGTCCTGACAATAAGACTGACACCTCCCTCTGGGCGTTAAGAGGGGTATCGTTCGATGTGCGACCCGGTGAAGTTGTCGGAATCATCGGGCGGAACGGGGCAGGCAAGAGCACGTTGCTCAAGATTCTTTCTCAAATCACTGAGCCGTCCGAAGGCTTTGTCGAGATCTGCGGCCGCGTAGCGTCACTGCTGGAAGTTGGTACCGGATTCCACCCTGAACTGACAGGCCGAGAGAACGTATACTTGAATGGCGCCATTCTGGGGATGACTCAACGAGAGATTCAGACCAAGTTCGACGACATTGTCACATTCGCCGGAGTCAATCGATTCATCGACACCCCCGTGAAGCACTATTCCAGCGGAATGACCGTACGGTTGGCGTTTGCCGTGGCCGCTCATCTGGAACCTGAAATTCTCATTATCGATGAAGTGTTGGCGGTCGGAGACGCAGCGTTTCAGAAACGGTGTCTAGGCAAGATGGAGGGTGTGGCCAAGGAAGGTCGTACCATCCTCTTCGTCAGCCACAACATGATCGCCGTTCAAAATCTTTGCCATCGGGTGATTTGGCTCAACGATGGGGAAGTGGTAGAGGACGGTAAACCTGACACCGTGGTGACTCATTATTTACGTATGGCCGCCACGGAGCGGACCGAGCAGCTTTGGGACGATCCGCTCCACGCGCCCGGCAATAGTAAGGTTCGTCTTCACCGCGTACGCGCTCAAGGCTCGGAAGATGACCGGCCTCGCCACATCACCACGGATGAGCCTTGTACGATCGAGGTAACCTACTGGACCTACGTACCCGATGTCTTGTTGCACATCACACTGCACGTGTACACCGAGCAGGGGATCCTGGCGTTCACTACTGGCTCGGCAGAGAACGCGCCGGATGACAATGCTTTGGACATCGGACTTTATCGCAGCACCTGCTATATACCGGGGAAGCTCCTGAACAGCGGCGTCCACCGAGTCGTTGTGCTCGTGGTCGAGAATCGCGCGCGAGTCATTTATCGTTACGAAGATGCTTTGTCATTTGAGGTTCTGGAAACAGGGAAAGGGCGATTGGGCTGGCACGGGCGAGAGCCCGGTGCGGTTCGTCCGCATCTCCAATGGATCACCGAGCGTCTTGAAACCGCACATGTGCTGAAGCTGAACTAAGTCTCCGCATAAGCCGATCCCTGACCGCCACAGATAATGAAACAATCGCCTGCAACGAAAGCGTACATAGGAGAGAGTCGTTGCGGGCTGTCTCAAACGGTGCCTCGCTTCGGGTATGCTCATTCCGCATATGCGGCCTCACTTAGCGAATTCGGCACCCCCCGTCATCTACCACGGTGCGACGGTTGGATTTTAGAGCGGCAGATCCCTGGAACGAGCTACCGGGATGCCATTGGCCCGTATCCCTTATTCAGTTGCAGGCACTGGTCGCGCCTTGCGGAAGATCTCGACGAGATCGGCACGGAGCTGGTGAGTCTCATGATCGTACCGGCCCCGTTCGATCCGTATGATCCTGAACTGCTCGAACGGTGCTTTTCCAAAGTCATTCCCTTCAAGTCTCATTACGTCGCCGATCTCACCCGGCCGATCGACCAGATTGTCAAGAAGTCTCACAGAGATACCGTCGCCAGGGTCATTAAGAAAGTGTGCGTGTCACATTGTCTTGATCCGGCTTCGCGGCTCACACAATGGATAAAGTTCTTTGAGACCTTAACGGCGCGTCACCGAATCACGGGAATTCGCGCATTCTCCGCCGGGGCTTTTGCCACCCAGTTCGCCATCCCCGGAATGGTCATGTTTGAGGCACGCGCGGGCGACGAGCCGGTAGGATTGGACCTATGGTATCTCCAGGATGATGTGGCGTATGGACACCTGGTGGCGTTCAGTGAACTGGGCTATTCAGTGAGGGCGTCCTACGCCACGAAGTGGTTCGTGTTGAACTATTTCGCGGGACGAGTCCGATGGGTGGACTTCGGCGGGGGAGCCGGGACGAAAGCCGACGGGACCGATGGGCTCTCCGTTTTCAAGCAAGGCTGGAGCACGGGGAGCGTCCCCGTGTATCTTTGCTGCCGAATTTTCAACGATGCGGTGTATCGAGAACTCACCGGCGCGTCCAGTAACGGTGAAACAACCTACTTCCCAGCCTATCGCGCCGGAGAACTCCTCTAATCACGGGAGACGTTCCGAACTTCCCTCGATTCGGTCAGCTGTTGATCTTTCTCAACTCTTCATCACCATCAGGCCGGAGAAAGGCTGCACAAATGATCGCACACGCATGAGTAGTGCCAGTTCGTGTCTCGCCGCGCGTTCTTTGGACCTTCAATCGAATCCGGTTCAATCCGGTACGGGCGGAAAAAAGGCCTTTGCCACATCCATCCCTAAGGCATTGATCTACCGAAGCGACCGAGCATCTACGGGAGGACAGTATGTCACTACAACCGATGACGGAGAAAAGCAGTGTGCTGCCGGCAGTCGATGGGTATATCGCTGCGATCGAGCGTGACGGATATTGCTATATTCCTCAAGCGTTCACAACGGAGGAGGTATCCAAGGCATTGGAACTCGTCCGGACCTGGTATGAGAACACGGTCGCCAGCCAGTCCGATCGCATGCCGTTCCTCAATCGGGACCAGCCGATGGTCTACAATCTCCAAAGCAAGGATCTCTTCTTTCTCCGCATGGTGCTCGGTAACGAACTCATCGAATCGATCCTGATGCATTTTCTGAACGATCGATGGTTCACTTCGATGCCGGCGGACGCGCCGAACTATATCCTGCGGTCATTTTTGGCGCGGAGTAGCAATCACCAAATGCCACTGCACATTGATTCGTTCATTCCATACTCAGGACCCTACTGCTATATCATGCAGTGTTCGATCGTGCTGGAGGACCAAACCGAAGAAAACGGATGCACGGTTCTCATTCCAGGCTCTCATCTCTCGGGGAAATATTGTGTCCAAGAGGCCTTTCCAACCGCTGTTCCGATCAAGGCCAGCGCCGGGGATTTGGTTTTCTGGGACAGTCGAATCTGGCACGGCGCTCGCCAAAATACCAGTGGAGGCACACGCTGGGCCATGATCGCCACATTCTGTCGGTGGTGGATCAAGCAAGCGTTCGATATTCCGGCCAATCTGCCTCAAGAATTGTATGATCGCCTCTCCGATCGGGAAAAGGCCGTGCTCGGCTACTGTTCGGTCCCGTACGACAACGAACATTTCGGCATCGACATGAAACGAGGGTATGCGCTGTTGCCGAAACAAGTGGCGGACTACCGCCGATAGCCAAGTCACGATCAGAGAGGAACACGTCATGGAAAAGGATCTCACGGTCACCTATGTCTCGCATGCCTGCCTCCGTATCGACGGTCAATTCGGCTCGCTATTGTGCGACCCGTGGTTCTTGAACGAACCGGTCTATGACTATGCGTTGTGGAAATTTCCTCCGGCGGTGATCCCGCCGGACGTTCTGTTGAAAGACCTGGATTATCTCTACATCACGCATTCACACGAAGATCACTTCCACATCCCGTCCATTAATCATATCTCCCGTGACATCCAGGTTCTTCTGCCGGAATATTCCAACCGTCCGTGCCTGCGGGCGCAGCTGGTGGAGCGCACCATGCGGGAAATGGGCTTTCATCGCATCAGAAAGATTCAGCCGTGGGAAACGGTGTCCCTCGGCGGCGGCGCGCACTTGACTGTCATCCCATCGGCCAAGTCGCGCTCTCACGACTGGGAGAATTCTGGTATCGTCTTCGATCATCCCGGAACACGTCTCATCAACATGAACGACAACTGCGACGACGAAGAACTCTGTGCCGAGATTCACTCTCGCTGGCCGTCCTTCGACATCGGGTTCATCCAGACCTCCAGCGCCACCGTGTTTCCGGCTTGCTATCGCATGTCGCAGGAGGATAAGGAAAAGGCCGTTCGCAACAAGTGCGAGACCTTTACGTTGCACAAGCGCTTGATCGAAATGCTGCACTTGAGGCGCATCGTTCCGTTTGCCGGGGACTTTGGATGGTACGATGACCGCTACTTCAGCCACAATTGGCAAGGACGATCCACCCCGAAGATTCTCGAAAATTGGATCCGTCAGAACTATCCTGAACGGGAGGTCGCCACCCTGTACCCGTCCGACACCTGGTCCATGGCGACCGGCATCGTCCGCAACCATCCAGACATCGATTGGGATCGCCACCTTGATTTCGTCAAGATCTGCAAACAGAAACTCCAGAAGAAGGTCGATTACTACAATGCGTGGATCGATGCATCCGATCGGACCAACCTCCTCGAACGCTCGCGCCTGCACACGGATACCATCAATAAGTACATCACGCAGGACGGCATCGTCTTCAGCGGGCGTTTTCGAGTCGTCGTGGAAGGGGACCATTCCAATTTCTCGTTTGTCCTGAAGGCCGACCCCCAGGATGGATTTGCGATCGACTGGGAAGATGCCGAACCTGTTGACCAGTCGATCTACGTCCCAGAGCGGCTGTGGGCCGCCATTCTGGAAGGCAAGCTCATGTGGGGTATGTACCAGTGGACGACGGAAATCAAGGAACATGTGCCGTACCGGCTGGATCTGGGACGCTTCTGGTACTGGCTCGAGTACAATCTCGATCTGGGCAACAAGAATTCACAAGCCATCATGGAACCGCGTCTCTACCCCTATCTCACCGGTCCTACGATCCGACCGCATTGGGGAACCGTCCAATTCGAGGACGACTGGGAATTCCCGTGGATGGAACCCCGAAATGGTTCCAAGACAGAGGTCAACTCATCCCATGTCGTGGCGTCTTGTTGTGAGGCGAAGACCCGCGCCGTAAACACATCCAGCAGAGGCGCCGGCGTCGGCGGTCCCATCAGGAGCGAGGCAGACGCAGTGCGGTGATGGATATTCGGCCAACGTCGGCGAGAGTGGCGCACGGAGACGGTGGGAACGGGAGGACGTATGTCCAGGCATGAGAACAGATTCGTCTTTGTCGTCTCAACTTCGGGATCGGTGATGAACTGCGTGCTGAGCGACGCCTTTCTTCGAAACATGGTCCATTCCGTTGTCGCAGACCAAGCAAACGGCGCAATCGAGAAAGCCAAGGCGTGGGGAGTGCCGGGGGTCTTGTTCGATGAGCAGGACCCGGAGGCCTTCTGCCGCCGGCTCGCAGACTACATGCAGCGGTATGAAATCGATTATGTCATCTCGTTTTACACCCAATTCTATAGCAAGGATTTTCGAGACGCCTATGCTGATCGGATCATCAACTTTCACCCGTCTCTCCTGCCGGCCTTCAAAGGCATGGATGGGTTCGGCGACGGAACGGCCTACCACGCCAAAATCATCGGCACCACGGTGGAATTCATCAAAGATGTCATGGATGAAGGGAAGATCATCATGCAGACCGCCTGTGCGGTCGATCCCAATCTGAGTCGCGCGGCCTTGCGGCACCGAATTTTCGAACAGCAGTGCAAGACCTTGCTTCAGGTCGTGAAGTGGCTCACGGAGGATCGCGTGAAAGTCACTGGGAACCGAGTCTCGATCGTTGGGGCTCGGTATCATGACCTCGAGTTTGTGCCGGCGTTGGAGTACCGAGTGGCCATCGAACTTCAGGTGGAAGAGCCTTCAATAGAGCAAAAGGCCGCGGCGGTGCCACGCTGATATCGTCACTGCCCGAGCAGGCCCGGCTTTCTGAATGGCATGAAGACCGCGCACATGGAACGCCCCTGTGTCGTCTGTGGATCGGAGCAATGGGCCGGCTTGGTGGATCCGCATCCCACTCGTTCGGTTCGCGTCGACGGCGTCATGGAACCGTCGCCGCTACGGAGGCGCCATTGCAAGGTGTGCGGGCTTGGTTATCGAGCACCCATTGGCGACTTAGCGTTGCTGTACCGAAAGCAGTACGCGTTGTACAGCAACCGCCCCGGTGCCGAAGCCTTTAACTCCCACCGTCATCCCGCGTTGGTCCAACTCATTGCCGCCGCCGTAGACCCGCTTCGCCCCAGACGAATTCTCGAGATCGGGTGCGGAGACGGGGGCGCGCTGAGCGCCATAAGGAAACTGTGGCCTCACTCCGAAACTGTCGGGGCAGAACCATCCCGCGAAGCCGCTGATGCCGCGAGAACCAGAGGTCATCGCGTCATCGAGGAGATGGTCGAATCCTCGTTGAGGGACATAAGGGAGGAGCCCTTTGAGCTCATCTTCAGCATCCACGTTATAGAGCACACGGCTGATCCCATAGCTTTTCTCGCCGCCCAAGCCGCCTGTCTGGCGGCCGGAGGCATCGTCGTAACGATTTGTCCTAACGGGGCGGTCCCTCATGCTGAAATCATCCATTCGGATCATGTCTTCTCATTCGCGCCTCGTCATCTCGCCGCCGTGGCGGCCAAGGCGGGGCTGCTTCGCCGTGGTGGACACGAATTTGTTCTCGATGAAGCACGCGAATTCAATCAACTTCTGGTCGCTACCGCAGTCTCGGATCCCAAGTTACGCGAATTCGACAGGGTGCCGCTGCTCGATCAGGATGAGGTGGATCATTTGGAACAGAAACGGAACGCGTATCTACGCCGTTGGTCCTCCCTTGAAGAGAAGCTGGACGAAAGAATGAGAGAGGGGGAGACCCTCGTTTCTTTCGGGACCGGCGGCTGGTCCGGCAACCTCGCTGGATATGCACCGGCCATATGGGATCGTGTGCGAGCCTGTACTGTCGACGATCCCGAGGCAACCAACTATCTCAACAAACCCGTGATCAAGTATTCGAATCTGCGTGACCTGGATCCGGACGCCGTGCTCGTGGCCGTCAATCCCGGGCAACAAGATAGAGTTTGTCAGCGCCTACGCCGCGACGGATATCACGCCGTGCAGTGGAACGATCTCATCGATCGATGAAATCAGGGCAGGCATCTCCCTCCGTCTTGAAAGGGGACAACTGATGAACACCATGATAGCCGGCGAGACCCTATTACGAACGTCCTACAAAGAACAGGGATACGTGATCGCCAAAGCAGTGATTCCGGATGAGGTCATGAAGAAAGTGATAGAAGACCTTGATCTCGCTGCGATACAAATCCTTGAGTCGAAAGGGCACTTGACGCAGGAACTGCGTGACGCACCGTTGCTGGAGAAGCTGCGGACAGTCTTCGACATAGACCGGGACTTGTATCTCAGCATTCTGCGCTTAGGCAGTAAGTTGCAGTCGGTCTATGCTCTGACGATGCACGAAAACGTGATGCGGCTCCTTGGCGAGTTGGGGTGTCGAGTCAGCATGCTGCCATGCGGCGTAGCTATTCACGTCGTAGCGGAAGAACTCAGAATTCCCGGCGGTTATTTTGGATGGGGCGCTCATCAAGATTGGTGTTCGGCTCAAGGGAGCCTTGACCAGTTTGTCTTGTGGGCGCCCTTGATGAACGTCGGTCGTGATTTTTATCCGATTGAAATCATTCCCGGTAGCCACAAATTGGGGGTGCTTCCTGGCGACAGGAGCAACGCGAATGCCCGAGGAGCGCTGATCACCATTGAGCCGGGATTGCTCGACGAGAACGCGTTCGTTCCCGTGGAAATGGAACGGGGTGACGTCGTGATCTTCTCAGGCCTTCTTGTTCATCGCACAGGGTCAGGAACCCGCACTGGACTACGAATTGCCTGCGGCACGCGGTTCGACAACCTCGAGGAATCGACTTTCGTGGAACGGGGTTATCCGTGCGCGTTTCGGTTGCATGCGGAGACACAAACTCTTCATCCGGGGTTTCCGACCTCCGAGCAGGTAAAACGGCTTTTTCAGTAGCGCGGCGCACAAGATCGGGCTTCGACGCATTCACACTTTGACGTTAGCGTGAGGTGTTTTCATGGAATACACAAAGTTCGCAACACGCCGAGATCCCTACTGGTCCGGGCTCAAAGAGATCCTGAAACTTGGTTTCACGGAACTGGACTACATCCATTACAATCCCGCCTTTGCCGGACACATGAACATCTCGCGCTACCTGGCCCTCTATGAAGCCTACAAACGCACTCTGGGCTTAGCGGGCCATATTGCTGAGGTCGGTGTCTACAAAGCGGCGAGCATGCTGTATTTCGCCAAGCTGATACAGATCTTCGAACCTGAATCCCTTACGCTGGTACACGGGTTTGACTGGTTCCAAGGCATCAAGCACGGAAACGGCGACGATGAGTCTTTGCCGCGAGTGCAGCGGATGGTGGAGCAGGATGCCTGCGGTCCCGTGGACTACGAGCGGATCTGCAAGCTCGTCTCGCTTCAGAATCTGGACCACATCGCCTACATACACAGGCTCGATGTCACCAAGGAGCTTGATCAGTTCTTCCGCGAGTATCCTCATCTACAATTCAAGCTGGTGTTCATGGACGCAGGTGCCTACGAGGTCGTCCGTGCTTGCCTTCCGCGTTTCTGGCCCCGACTCGTCAGCGGGGGGGTGATGATATTCGATCAGTTCAATCACGAAATTGCGCCCGGCGAAACACGGGCGGTACGTGAGTACCTGCCCGACAACGTGCCGATCAAGAGCTTTACGTTTGCAACGATGCCTTCAGCGTACGTCGTCAAGCCGTGAAAACGCGACTATTTCTTGAGACTGAAGCGTAAGCCGACGATCGTACGGCCCTGTCATTGCGCGCGCCGGTGCGCGAGGCGCCATACCGTATTTTACCTATGAGAACGGGATTCGCAGAACGAGACATCACGCCGAATAGAGGTTTGGAAATGCCCGGCGCCTCGCGCAGGACGTTTCACAATGGAGCTATGCACGATCCTTGTAAAGTGCGGGCGGCTGTATTCGATGACACCGAAACGCGCGTTGCCTTAGTCAGTGTAGACGCCGTCATCGTCTCCGACCGTCTCGTTCACAGGGCCCGCCGCGGAATTGCGAATCGCTGCGGCATTTCGCCTGAATCAATCATGATTGCCGCCACACACTCCCACAGCGCCGGCCCCCTCGGTTTGTATCAACCGGGCCAGTTCGATCACGCGCCTGATTGGGTGCAACGACTGGCCTACGAGCGTTCTCCCTGTGCAGATGCAATCTATCTAAACCATGTCGAGCAGCAGATTATCCTCGCCGTTTCAGAGGCGAACGAGACAATGAGGGAAGCACAATGCGGCGTGGCCACAGGCCGCGAACCAAAGGCCGCGTTCAATCGACGGTTCCGTATGCGGAACGGTCTTACGTACACATTTCCGGGACAGGGAAACCCGGACATTCTAGAACCGGCGGGCCCCATCGACCCGGCGGTCGGGGCGGTGGGAGCGTGGGATGCAGAAGGCCGCCTTCGCGGCTGTGTGATCAACTACGCCTGCCATCCCACCACAAAACCGGGCGGCACCTCCGCAGATTGGATTTTCTATCTGGAACAGGTGATTCGAGCGGCCTTAGGACCGGCTGCAGTGGTGGTATTCCTCAACGGAGCCTGCGGTGACATTGCTCCGGTCGATACGCTCAGTCGATACACCGCTCAGACCGGTGAACGCTGGGCCCGCAGAATAGGCGGGCGGATCGGAGCTGAGGCGGTGAAGACGCTACTGGACCAAATGCCCGGCGAACTGCAGCCGGTGAAGGCTGCGTCCCGAGTCATCCATATTCCTCGTCGTCGACCGTGCCCTGCCATGGTAGAGCGGGCTCGAGAAATTGTGCAATGCGACACACCTGGAATAGACGCCGCTGACTGGTTCTTTGCCCGGGAGATCGTTCTCCTGGATGCCCTTCTCGATCGCGCGGGAGAAGCGGAGGTCGAGGTTCAAGCGATCCAAATTGGTCCGGCCGTCTTTCTCGGCAGTCCTGGGGAGATGTTCTGCCAGCTTGGCCTCGACCTAAAGGAGGCGAGTCAGTTTCCATTCACATTCCCCGTGTCCCTCGCGAACGGGTTCTGCGGTTACCTGCCTACTCCGGAAGCAATGGGGCCCGGCGGGGGCGGCTATGAGACCCGCCTTACCGGCCATACCAACTTGCACATTGATGCCGGTGTCAGGGTGGTGGAGGCCCTTGCGGAGCTATCGGCCGGCCTGACGGTAGGAAACATCCCAGAGCCGCCGCCACGCCCCTGTTTTACTGGCGCGTGGAGGTTCGGCAACGTTCCGGCCGAACCTGGCCTGCCGCTCGAACCTTCTAGACGACCGGCCGGATAGGGCCAGTATTCCATGCTATTTAATTCTTTCGAATTCGTATTTGTGTTCTTGCCTGGGACGGCCGCCGTATTCTTCCTGCTCTGTCGCTCCGGGTGTCATCGATTCGCCATAGGTTGGCTCATCGCGGCGTCGGTTTTCTTTTATGGATACTGGAATCCTTCATATCTCCCTTTGCTCTTTCTTTCTATCCTAGTCAATTACTGCATCGCGGTGGCATTGAGGGACCGGAAACAAAGGTGGATTTTGGGGGCCGGCATCGCGTTCAACCTCGGGTTGCTCGGATACTTCAAATATGCGAATTTCCTAATCGAGAATTTGCCTTTTCTGTCCATCCCGCATATTCAAATTATCCTCCCAATAGCGATTTCATTTCTGACATTCGAACAGATCGCTTATCTCGTTGACACCTACCGAGACCAAGCGCCAAAGGCCAGCTTCCTTTATTACTGCTTGTTCGTCACCTTTTTCCCACGGCTGATTGCGGGACCTATTGTTCGTGCGCAAGAAGTACTGCCACAGTTCGGACGAAATTTATGTGTCACGTTTCCCACCCGGCAGGTAGCCATTGGATTGACGATTTTTGTCATTGGATTCTTCAAAAAAGTCATCTTAGCAGATCATGTCGCCTCCTATGCCACACATGTATTTCAGACTGCGGAAGGGGAAGTCGCACTCACATTTTGGGAGGCTTGGGGAGGAGCCCTCGCTTTCACGGTCCAAATCTATTTTGATTTTTCGGCCTATTCCGATATGGCAATCGGAATTGCCCGGATGTTCGGCATCTCTCTGCCGCTGAACTTCAATTCACCGTATAAGGCTTGCAGCATCATCGACTTCTGGCGGCGATGGCACATGACACTATCGCGGTTTCTTCGTGATTACGTGTATTTTTCTTTAGGTGGAAGCCGCAAAGGGCCGGTTCGGCGATATGCGAACTTGATGGTCACTATGCTGCTTGCCGGCTTGTGGCATGGCGCGGGATGGACTTTTGTCGCGTGGGGCGGATTGCATGGAATCTATTTGGTTATCAATCATGCTTGGCGGTCAGCGCGTTCCGCATTGGGCCATGACCTGACACATTCGACTTGGTGGGGACGGGCAAGTGCGCAAATGCTGACGTTGCTTGCCATTGTCGTCGCGTGGACGTTGTTTAGAGCTGCAAGCTTTTCTGGTGCAATGAACATGTTGACTGGAATGATCGGTCTAAACGGTACGGGTGCCATTTCGACGAGCATGCTCGGATATTTCGTGTCACCCCTTTTATTGCTCATCTGTCTGGGTGCGCCAAATTCACAAGAACTGGTGGACCGAGTCGGTGACGCATCAGTTGAAAGACTCGGCAAGGTAAGGAGTGGCTATGCGATGGCCGTTTGCTGGAGACCGAATCTGCGATGGGCGGTGACGGTGGGGTTGATGTTCTATTTTGCGATAGTGGCGCTTACGAAAAGCAATGAATTTCTGTATTTCCAATTTTGACGCAGTCGATGAGCACACATCCATCGCAACATACCTCTGAGAACCTGGCATACGGCTTGTATCTCACAGGTCTATTCGTTTCGTTTCTGCTGGCTTACCTTGCCACCATGGTGTTCGTTCATAATTCGAAGATGATGTTTCTGGACCGTGAATATTCGCTGTGGCTCCATGTAAAACAGGTGATTACTTCCGCCTCACGAAGCCCTCAGGATTTGATAGTCATCGGGGATTCCAGAGCCAAATCCGGCTATATACCACACTTGACTGCAAGGAGAACGATGAACCTTGCACTCGCCGGGCAGACGCCCATCGAGGGATATTATCTTTTGGCCAACTATCTTCGGAATAACCCTGCCCCCGCTCGACTGGTGGTGAGCTATGCTCCATTTCATCTCGGTGTGGCGGATGGGTTTTGGGACATGACGGTGAAGTATGACTTCCTCAGCTCTGAAGAATACCGCGAAGTTATGGACACCTCTTCTCGCTTAGACGATAAGCTGCTTGGAGAAAAGGATAGGAGATGGCAGTATCTCTTTCTGCCCAGTACGTACTTGGACAGCATGAGACGGGCAATCAAAGAAAAAAGATGGCACACAAACCAGGATACTTATACGCAGGTAGCTGATTCGCATGGTCATCATTATTACGGAACGGAGCCGGGCGCGACGGACCTTAATCAAGAAATACAAAAAGGTAAATTCGTCAAATCCAATTTGTTGGACTTCTATCTGAAGAAATTGATTGATCTGGCACAATCCAACCATGTCCAAGTATTCTGGTACACCATGCCCTTTAGCGAAGTTTCGTGTAAAAATCTGCCGACTTCGTTTAAGACCGACTTTCAAGGTTACTTATCTGATCTGGAATCCAGGATGGGTATGAAGGTTATTGAAACGATCTCGTGCTTGCCGAACGCCCTTTTTGGGGACAGTAATCATCTCTATTTAGGCGCGACGAGCACCACATTAGCTATTCTCAATGCTGTTTCCCCACCGCTCTTCAATAATGTGCTGAGCATTGGAGAGCGAGGCGCATTGCAGGTTAAGACACCGAGCTTACAGCCGTCCGCTAAGCGGGCCAATGAAGCCGTTCCCCACGGATTCACCCGACTGAGCGAGGGTGATCTGCGCCCGCCCTTGGTGAGTCCCATTCTTGGCGGTGCGCGATTTGAGTTCAGGCCGTTCGCTCGCCCGGGCGCCTGATACGGCTCTCGCCCACATTTCTTTGCACCGGAAAGTCTTGCAACTCGCCGGCGACCGTGGCACCAAGGTGCCCATTTGTCTCGGGCATGGGTCATTGATGAATCGCTTGGCGCCATCCCCGCACAGCTGGCTCCATCGTGGAACTTGAGGCAGTCGAATGGCAACCGCTGTAGCGAAGGGGTTTCTTGCTGCCGGCCTAGCAATCGGTATTACGACTGCGGCCGTATACGCCCTCAGGCTTCAAGGGGCAGGAGACTACGTGGTTGAAGAGGCCATGGTACTCATGCATGACGGGGTCAGATTGCACACAATGGTCTGGCGGCCGCATGGGCCAGGCCGCTATCCCGCCGTGCTGACGCGAGGGTACAACTCGAGCGCGGCGGCGTTCGCAGAGCCTTTCGTTCGGTCGGGGTATGCGTATGTCGGTCAATCCACGCGCGGACATGGACCATCGGAGGGAACCCAGGGCGTTCGCCATCGATTCTTTGACGATGCTGAGGACGGTTACAATACTCTCACGTGGATCAGCCAACAACCATGGTCCGACGGCAAGATTGCCATGTATGGCAAGTCGTATTGGGCAGCGACCCAATGGCTCGTCGCACCGCTGGAGCATCCGAATTTGAAGGCGATCATTCCACAGAACATCAATCCGGATCTGTGGGAGCGCTCATATTGGGACCACGGTGCACTCCAACTGGCCCATACGGCGCGGCGCATTTACGATGCAGGCGGAAGGGAAAAGATCGAACAGTTTGGATGGATGAATTGGTATCGCCATCTTCCTTTGATGTCGTTGGACGTTGTAGCCGGGACCAGCCGGAACGTGCTATGGCGCGACTATCTTTCCCATCCGAGGTACGACGACTTCTGGCGCAAAATCAGCATTCGAGAGAAATACGACAAGGTTCGGATTCCAGTCTATTTCATGGCCGGATGGTACGACAACTATCCGGGCGCGGCGTTGACGTATTTTCAGAAACTTAAGGAACTGAATCCAGCGCTGGAGTTGCGTATCGTCGTAGATGCTTCGGATCATCTCAATCGGACGGCGGGAGATCGGGACTTCGGAAAAGCGGGAATCAAAGATGAGATAACTCTGGCCATCCGATGGCTCAACTATGTCGTCAAAGGTTTCGACAATGGAATGGCGAGTGAGCCTCCAATCGCGATTTTTGTCATGGGAGCCAATGGATGGAGGCATGAGTATGAATGGCCGTTGGCAGGGACTCAGTTCACCAAGTATTTTTTTCATAGTGAGGATGGTTCCCGGCGGGGCAAGCTGAATCCCGAGTTCCCCGGAGATGAGCAGCCGACATCCTATATATACGACCCATTCGATCCGGTGCCGACCTTGGGAGGCAATCATTCGTTCACGGACAACAGCCTGTCTCACATAATTCGAGCCGGATCCGTGGATCAACGGCCTAATGAGTCCAGGCACGATGTGCTGGTGTTTACAAGCGGCGAACTTGCCGAAGACGTCGAAGTGACCGGCCCAATCGTTATCGTACTTTATGCGGCCTCTTCCGCCGAAGATACGGATTTTACCGCCACGCTGATCGATGTAGATCCTAAGGGACCTGCATACAATCTAACCCAGGGCATCATACGTGCGAGGTTCCGCGAGTCGATCTGGGAACCCCCGAGATTGTTGGTGCCGGGGACGGCCTACGAATACCGACTTGAACTGCTTCCGACCAGTAATGTGTTTAAGAAAGGGCATAAAATCCAGGTCCATCTCACCAGCAGCAACTTCCCCTTGTATGACCGTAATCCCAATACAGGGAGTGAACAAGGAATAGGCAAGGAGATAAAATCCGCGAAGCAGACTGTCTATCATGATAAGACAAAGCCGTCCCACATCATTCTTCCGGTCGTCTCGCGCCGCTGAATAGCTTCATCGCGGAAGACTCCATCAATCGCGAATGTCTGAAGCCCTGACCTTGGGCCTTAATAAGTTGTCACAACAACCAGGTAGGAGGGAGCTCGATGAAAAACGGATTGGGAGCTCTGGCGATTTTCGGCGGAACGCCGGCGTTTTCCGCCCCGCTCCATGTCGGATATCCCAATATTGGGAACCGGGCGGCTTTGCTCGCTCGAATCAATGACATCCTCGACCGGCGTTGGTTGACCAATATGGGTCCCTACAGCCAAGAGCTCGAGCGACGCATCGAAGAGATGTTGGGAGTGAAACATTGCATCGCCATGTGCAATGGCACGGTAGCGCTGGAGATCGCCATCCGTGCACTCGGGCTCACCGGTGAAGTCATCGTACCTTCAATGACGTTCATCGCAACCGTCCATGCCCTCCAGTGGCAGGAGGTTAGGCCGATTTTTTGCGATATCGCGCCGGGAGAATTTCATCTCGATCCCGCAAAGGTCGAGCGATTGATTACACCCAGAACGACAGGGATCATCGGCGTGCATCTGTGGGGCCGCCCTTGCGAAGTGGAACCGCTGACCGAGATCGCCGATCGTTGGAATCTCAAACTGCTCTTCGACGCCGCTCATGCGTTTGGGTGTTCCCACAACGGGCGGATGGTAGGCAATTTCGGAGACGCCGAAGTGTTCAGCTTCCATGCGACGAAATGCCTCAACACGTTCGAAGGGGGAGCGATCGTCACCAATAACGATGAATTGGCCGCCAAGATACGCTTGATGACGAACTTCGGGTTCGGCGGGACCGACAAGGTAATCTATATCGGTACCAACGGCAAGATGAATGAAGTCTCGGCGGCTATGGGAATTACATCCCTTGATGACCTCGCCACGTTTATCGATGTCAACCGCCGAAACTATTACAATTATGTGAAAGAACTCGCAGGAATCCGAGGCCTGAGGCTTCTCATGTACGACGAAAAGGAAAAGAACAATTATCACTACATCGTCCTGGAGGTGGACGAAGCCGTCACGGGTCTCAGTAGAGATCAACTGGTGGACATTCTCCGAGCCGAGAACGTCTTGGCACGCCGCTACTTCTATCCGGGCTGCCACAATATGGAGCCCTACCGGTCCTATTTCCCATTGACTTCGCTATGGCTGCAGGAGACGGAAAAAATGGCCAAACGTGTAATCGTCATGCCGACCGGCGCTGCCGTCCATGGGGAAGCGATTCAGACCATCAGCCAACTGGTGCGTCTCGCCGTCTCTCATGGCCGGGAGATTCGGGACCTGTTACAGAAGCAAACGCTACATCTTGACAGCAAATCCCCGGACTCTCCGGTCGGGAGTTCGATCAAAGAACTGGAAGGGGTCTCTCGCTGACCGAGCTGAGCCGTCGTCAACCATGGTTTGAGGATAGGTTCCGCTTAACCACGACGTGCGCTTATGAATATCCAAGGGGTGGTCATGGCTGTTCCGATAAGCGTGGAAACAGTAAGACAGGCATCGTTTTATCAGAGTTACATCCGACCCATCGTCTGGACACCGATTAGAACGTATCGCATATTCCGTGATGTTCGGACAGCGCACATATACAGAAAGCTCGCGATTGAAGACAAGG
The DNA here is from genome assembly GCF_965152575.1 of Nitrospira sp. Nam80. Lineage (NCBI taxonomy): Bacteria > Pseudomonadati > Nitrospirota > Nitrospiria > Nitrospirales > Nitrospiraceae > Nitrospira > Nitrospira sp. Nam80. The sequence continues at coordinate 2,356,403 of NZ_OZ224216.1, read as the reverse complement.
CGCGACTGGCTCGCGCCAGGAACGGAGCGGGAGCAGGTTACGCGGATGAAAAGGAACCCTTGGTCAGCATTACCACACCCACCTATAACCGTGCTCAGCTGCTTATGGAACGAACAGTCCCTGCGGTTCTGGCGCAGACCTATAAGAACTTCGAATGGATCATTGTGGGGGACCACTGCACGGACGACACGGCGAGGCTTCTGTCTCAGGTTCACGACCCTCGAGTGCGATTCATCAATCTTCCCCGGCGCCCTCACTACCCGCGTAATAAGCAGAAGCGGTGGAAGGTTGTGGGAATGGAAGCGAACAACCTGGCTCATGATTTGGCGCGTGGTTCGTGGGTGGCTTATCTCGATGACGACGACGTGTTTACGCCCGACCATATTGAGAAACTGCTCAACTATTGCCGAGCAGGGGATTATGAATTTGTCAGCGGGATATCGAGACTGGAACTGTCGCCGGGGAAATGGATTGAGAAAGGCGGGCTCCCCTGCGGCGGCGCATGGCCTCAATTTTCGCATTCGACCGTGCTGTACCGATCCTACGTGGGGAGGTGCTTCAGGTACGACGCACGCTGTCTGAAGGTTAACTCAGGAGGTGACGGCTTCCGTTGGCAAAGGATGTTCAATGCAGGGGTGCGAGGGGGCTTCCTTCAAGAAGTCGTGACGCTTTTGCCTCTTCGCCCGGGAGAAGAAGAGCGATCCATATGCCAACCGGATTGAATCGATGCAGTCATCACTGGTGATCCTGTTTGGTAATTCTTCCTGCCCGCTCTCAACCTCTAAACACTTGCTCTGAAATCGGGGGGTAACGATGTCACGGCGATGTATGGTCATTGCGGAGGTAGGCCAGGCTCACGACGGCAGCCTGGGACTAGCCTTCGCCTTTATCGACGCCATAGCGAAAGCCGGAGCCGATGCCGTCAAATTTCAGACACATATTGCATTGGCCGAAAGCACTCCGGGCGAACAATGGCGTGTCAAATTCAGTCGTCAAGACGAATCGCGCTACGACTACTGGAAGCGGATGGAATTCACCGAAGAACAATGGAAGGCGCTGCGCGAACATGCTCGTGCCTGCGGCCTCCAATTTGGGAGTTCCCCTTTCTCGCTCGAGGCGGCGCATTTGCTTCGCCGCGTCGGCATGGATTTTTGGAAGGTGGCTTCAGGCGAGATCGGGAACCGTCCCTTGTTGGAATTTATGGCCGAGACGGGCACGCCCATCCTCGTATCGACCGGCATGAGTCCGATGGCCGAAATTGATGGAGCGGTCAAGCTTTTGCAGACATATCGAGCGCCGATTACGGTGCTTCAGTGCACATCTGCATATCCCTGTCCGCCGGAAAAAACGGGCCTCAATCTCATTCCACTGTTCCGGGAGCGGTACGGGTGCGCCGCAGGTCTCTCAGACCACTCTGGCACGGTTTACCCGGGTCTGGCCGCTGCCTCAATCGGCGCTGACGCGCTGGAAGTTCACGTGACCCTCAGCCGGGAGATGCCGGGGCCGGACGTTTCTGCCAGTCTGACGAGCGGGGAGCTGAGGCAGCTAGTGCAGGGAATCCGTGCGATCGAAACAATGATGGACCATCCAGTAGACAAAGATGCTGTCTATGAACAAATGGTTCCACTACGGCGTCTGTTCATGAAAAGCATCGTCGCCTCGGTTGATCTCCCGGCCGGGACGTTGCTCGCGAAAGAGCATTTGGCGCTTAAAAAACCCGGGACGGGTATTCCAGCCGAGCATGTCGGCACGATCGTCGGGCGGGTACTGCGCAGACCCGTCGCGGCCGATACGCTGCTCTCGGAAGGGGATCTGGAGTGATGGTTCGTATTCTTAATGTTGAGCCCGAGGGATACAGCATCGAAGGCCGCAAACGGCTCCAAGAGCTTGGTCAGATCATCGACGGGCCGCTTTCCAGGGCGGAATTGCTCAGCGTCTTGCCGGACTGCGATATTCTGCTCGTCCGCTTGGGGCATCAGATCGACCGCGAAGTCCTTGAAGCCGGTTCAAAACTCAAGGTCATCGTGTCGGCGACCACCGGGCTCGACCATATCGATCTTGAGACTGCGGCGACAAGGGGCATCGCCGTGCTGAGTTTGCAGGGGGAGACGGATTTTCTCCGAGGTATCACGGCCACCGCAGAACTGACATGGGGCCTTCTCTTGGCTCTCATGCGGCACATTCCTGAGGCGCATGCCTCCGTTCGCAACGGCGTATGGAACAGGGATGCGTTACGAGGTCAAGACCTGGCTGGAAAACGATTGGGCATTGTCGGTCTCGGCCGGGTGGGTGGTCAAGTAGCCGATTATGGAATGGCGTTTCGAATGACTGTTGCAGCGTATGATCCATATGTCACGTATTGGCCGCCCATGGTGCAGAGGAAATACTCCTTGCATGCGCTGCTGATGGATACCGATGTCCTTTCTGTGCATGTGAACCTCCACCCTGGGGCAATCGGTCTTATAGGTGGCCTTGAGCTGGCCCTGCTTCGAAAGGGATCCGTTCTTCTCAACACGTCGCGGGGAGAGGTTATAGACGAGGATGCGCTCCTGGAGGCGCTCATTTCCGGACACTTGGCCGGCGCCGCTCTGGATGTCGTCCCAGGGGAACGAAAAGACGAAGACCGTCGAAGGAGTCGTTTGATCGCCTATTCATGCGTTCATCATAATCTGCTCATTACTCCTCACATCGGCGGCGCGACCGCCGAGGCCATGCGGAAGACAGAGGTATTCATGGCGAACAAGCTGGCGAACTTTCTCGCTGTGGGCCGCGGCGCCACCATATCGTGAGGGCAAACATGCGCAAGGTGTGTGTCGTCATTACAGCCAGGCCGAGTTATTCCCGGATCAAGACCGTTCTTCAGGCCATTCAGGCGCATCCTGAACTGAAGCTCCAACTTATCGTAGGCGCATCCGCACTGTTGGACCGGTACGGAGAAGTGGTGAACGTCATCCGAGCGGACGGCTTTCAGCCGGATGCCGTGGTGTATATGGTGCTCGAAGGCGAAAACTTAATCACAACGGCAAAGTCCACGGGGCTCGGCGTGGTGGAGTTGGCCACCATCTTCGACAATATCCATCCCGACGTGGTGGTGAGCGTAGCCGATCGGTTTGAGACGATCGCGACCGCTATTGCCGCCTCCTATCTCAACATCCCCCTTGCCCATGTCCAGGGAGGCGAAGTTACGGGATCCATCGATGAAAAGGTGCGCCACGCAGTCACGAAACTGTCCAGCCTCCACTTCGTCGCGAACGTACAGGCGGCAGATCGCGTGATTCGTATGGGAGAAGATCCGGATACCGTGTTTATATCCGGATGTCCATCCGTCGACATTGCGGCTCGCGTCCTGGACAGCATGAAGAACGGGTTTGATCCGTTCCAGTCCTACGCGGGAGTGGGTAGGCGTTTCGATGTCCGTGACGGGTACCTCGTCGTCATGCAGCATCCTGTCACGACGGAATATAGCGACGCGGGCGTGCAGATCCAGGCGACTATCGATGCGATGGAGTCCCTCAATGAGCCGACATTCTGGTTCTGGCCGAATGTCGACGCAGGGTCGGACCACATTTCCAAGGCATTGCGTCGGTTTCGCGAAACGCGGACAAACCCGTCGATTTACTTCTTCAAGAATATGGCACCCGAGGATTTTCTCCGGCTGCTCATAGGCGCCCGCTGCCTGATCGGGAATTCCAGCGTCGGGATCCGAGAAGCTTCTTACCTGGGCGTACCGGTCGTGAACATCGGTACCCGCCAAGGCGGAAGGGACCGCGCAAAGAACGTCACTGATGTGGGATATGATTCAGAGGCGATTGCGGCGGCGGTGCGCCGGCATTTAGCCAACGGTCGATATCCCTCCAGCCCGCTCTATGGAGACGGCAAGGCGGGCGAACGGATTGCCGGGATCCTTGCGCGGGTACCGCTGAAGGTCGATAAGCGCATTACTTACTGATGGAAGCACGGCTGAAAGTCCTGGCGCTCATTCCGGCTCGCGGCGGCTCGAAAGGCGTCCCGCGAAAGAACATCCGTTCCGTTTGCGGCCGGCCGCTGATCAGTTACACAATCGAGTGCGCGCAGTCAGCACAAGACCTCTTTCATTCCGTCATCGTGAGCACCGATGATGAGGAAATTGCTTCTGTCGCGCGAGAATATGGCGCAGACGTTCCCTTCATCCGACCTTTCGAACTGGCGCGGGACAATACACCGGCGATACCGGTCGCACAACACGCCGTGAACTTTATCGAGCAACGGGACCGCGTGCGCTTTGATTGGATCTGCCTGCTGCAGCCGACCGAACCGTTTCGAACCGCTGCAGATCTTCGCGCCTGTCTGGACCTGGGGAGGGAAGGGGGCTGCGATTCGGTGATCAGCGTCGTGCAGGTATTTGCGACCCACCCGATTCTCATGAAACGGATAGAGAACGGCCGACTGCTGCCCTTTTGCGTGGAAGAACAAGAAGGAACTCGCCGGCAGGACTACGACCCGCCTGCGTACATGCGCAATGGGGCCATTTATTTGACCCGCCGGGACGTGCTGATGGAGCAAGGCTCAATCTGGGGAAGAACCATCAGGCCCTATGTCATGCCGCTGGAAAGATCAATCAGTATCGACACGGAGCTTGATTTGAAATTGGCCGACCTTCTTATGGCTGAAAGCCTGCTGACCAAGGGAGGAGGACAGTTCAGTAATGTGCGGAATTAGCGGGTATGCGGTTTCGGAAGGCCCGGTCGCTGGGTCGATTGGACGAGCAATGGCGCGCACCCTGGCGCACAGAGGCCCGGATGGCGAAGGCGTATGGATCGGCAACAGCGTGGTATTGGGAAATCGGCGTTTAGCGGTTTTGGATTTGTCATCCCGCGGCGGCCAACCAATGGTCAGCCAGGACGGGCGCTACGCGATTACCTATAATGGAGAAGTCTACAATTATCTTGAACTCAAAGCCGAACTCGGCATGGCGTTCGAGACTTGTACAGACACCGAGGTGGTGCTCGAGGCATTCGCGCGCTGGGGGATGGACAGCGTCCGCCGGCTGAACGGGATGTTCGCCTTCGCAATCTGGGATCGCGCCGCCAACGAACTGTATCTTATCCGAGATCGCTTCGGGGTCAAGCCCCTGTACTATGCGATGGTGCGCGGTGCGCTGCATTTTGCCTCTGAAGTCAAAGCCCTCGCTGCAGCAGGGGTACCGATCGAGCCGGAACCGGATACCTGGAGCACCTACTTGCGCTATGGCGTGTACGATCATGGCTCAAACTCGTTTTTTAAGGGCATCCGGAAGCTGCCGCCCGGCCATTGTCTCGTATGGCGGGACGGGTCCCACTCCATACATGGCTGGTACGATTTGGCGGCACGCGTACAGGCTTGGGGGCCTGATCTGCGCTCCGACGACTCGGTGTGCGAGGAATATCACGAACTCCTGAAAGATGCGATAAGGATTCGCTTTCGGTCGGATGTTCCGGTCGGAGTATGCCTCAGCGGAGGCCTGGATTCATCGGCGTTGATCGGTCTTCTGGGCGAGGTGTTCGGCCGCGAACAGCCAATCCAAAGCTATCATTTCGCATGCGGTGATCCGCTCTATGATGAAACGCCTTGGGTGAGCCGCCTCCTTCAAGGCACGGAGTACCCGCTGCATATCGCCCGTATTTCAGTGGATGAAGTTCGCACGCTAGCAGAGCAAGCGATCCTGTACCAGGAGGAGCCCTTCGGAGGCCTGCCGACGTTGGCCATGACGGAACTCTTTAAGCTCGCCAGGAAATCCGGCACGGTGGTATTGCTGGACGGGCAAGGGCTTGACGAGCAATGGGCCGGCTACAGTTACTATGCTGACAGTTCAGCCAGCATCCTGGCTGAGTCGCTTCCTCTTCAGGGATGCCGAAATGGGGTCACCAACGGCGGCGTCTGCTTATCCGAGGACTTTAATTCATCGCATGGGAAACCCGACTACCCGGCTCCCTTCCATGATCGGCTTTCGAACCTGCGTTATCGGGATCTTCGTTATACGAAACTTCCGCGCGCTCTTCGCTTTAACGATCGGGCCTCATCTCAAGTATCATGCGAACTGCGGGAACCATTCCTCGATTACCGATTGGTCGAACTGGCTTTTCGACAGCCCGCCCATCGGCTCATTCGCCACAACCAGCACAAGTATTTGTTGCGGCGAATGGTGGCCTCGCTGGTTCCGAAAGAGTTTCAAGAAGCTCCCAAGCGGCCCGTACAAACGCCTCAGCGCGAGTGGCTTAGAGGGCCGTTACGCGAATGGGTGGAGGCGTGTCTCGATCATCCTGCGATTACACACAGCGGATGGTTTGATGCCGAACGCCTGTGGCAACAATGGGATGGCTATCTTGCGGGTAAGAGCGACAACTCCTTTTACGTGTGGCAGTGGATCAGCGTCGCGCTTAATCAACAATTTATGGACACGCTGCGAGCGTCACACAGCTTTACAAGGAGCTGCAACCATGATTACACACGGTCTTTATGAGCCGGAAACCTACAGCTCCGACCGAATATCCTCAGACCTCACTGACCTACGAGAAGGGAGCCGAATACACGCTCCAGTGCGGTGGCCGATACCCGAGTCGATTACGGCTTCGGCTGCGGTTCGTTATCGCAACTTGTTTGCCGATGCGCTTACCACAAAGAGCGTACAGGAGATCGTGCAGTCATACTCGGGCATGCCCATCGAGGACGTTGAGAGAATGATTGCAGTGGCGTCCCGACGTCTGCTGACAAAGCCCCTGGAAGGGGTCGGGATTGAAATCGGGGCGGGCTGTGGGATTCTTTCATCCCTAGTGGCAAGGGGACAGTCGATTAAGCAGATCTATGCGCTTGAAGTGGTCGAAAAAATGGCCCTGTCAATCATCCCCCGAGTAGCCGCTCACGTGCTGGGATGGGGACAAACAAAGATTACACCGGTTTGGGGTTCCTTCGATGATCTACGATTGCCGGACAATTCCATAGACTTTGTCATTGAAATCGATTCGTTGCATCACTCAGATAATCTGTCCACAACCGTCAGTGAATGCGCCCGTGTTCTGAAGCCGGGCGGCTGGCTGTTATGCTTCGATCGCTGCCATCCGAATTCCGTAACGGACGAAGAAGTGGATAAGATGTTATCCCGCATCTACTCACCAGAATTCTTGACCGCGAATTGTTATCCTTCCGACATTATCTTGAGCAGGCGAGACAACGGCGAACATGAATACAGATTGTATGAGTGGGAGGCCGCGTTTGCCGCCGCCCAGCTGCAACTTGTCAGTCGCCTGAAGTTGCATAAGCGGGTGGCGGTACGCCACGCCATGAAAGGACTCGCCTCAGTGCTTCCCGACCCAATTCGACGACGAGTCTACAACACCGAGAATGCCTCGCTCGCCGCTGCCAAGTTATGGCTCTTCCAACGCCTGGGGTTCTCCTCTGTCGCGGCCAAGGAGGAAACCATATTCCTCCTGAAAAAAGCTGCATAGTGGTCCATGAATATCGTGATGCGGCGCGGGGGCTTGTTGTGAAGAATGGCAAGACGGAAGACATGATTGAAACGCCGCAGAGCCCCACCTGCCCACCGCTTAATGCGTTAATGGCGGATTATCCGAAAACATCCGATGTCCCAACCGTGCCTCTTCAGGCCGGCAGAGGTGATTGGCCTCCGTTGACCGTGGTTCATCTCAGCCCGGCTTACGGCGGTGTTGCAAATGCGGCAAGACAACTTCATGCAGGACTCCTTGATATGGGGGTGGAGAGCCGAATGTTTGTGTCGCCTCACTCACCCCGCGATGAGAGTCTCGATCATATTTATCCCCTTTCAGCCTCAAATCCAATCATGGAGTATGCCGACCGCCTCACGAGATGGATCGATAAACGCATCGGGCTGTCCGGCATGATGCATGTCACTTCTCTGCTCCGATCATTTGCAAACTTCAACATCGTTCACCTGCATGGAATGGACAACGGTTGGTTCAACCTTCATGCGCTCAAGCGCCTAAACCGCAACCATGTGCTTGTCTGGACCATGCACGACAAGCATCTCGGCACCGGGGCCTGCGGATACCCCGAAATGTGGAATGGCTGCGAGCGGTGGAGGATCGGCTGTGGTGGCTGTCCCAAGGTAAAGTCGGAAGGTTGGTGGCTGGACGGCACGCGGTTTGTCTATGGACGCAAAAAGAGCATCGTGGCATCGACGCGACTCGCAATCGTGGCGCCCAATCGATGGATGTACGACTTCATCGCCTCAGCCCCCATCACCAAATCGCAAACACTTCGGCTGATTCCGTACGCGGTCGACACGGAAACATTTTGCCCGATGCCTGCGCCATCCTGTCGCAACGAATTTCAATTGCCCGCCACCGGAAAACTCTTGCTGGCTGTCGCCAGTAATTTAGCTGTTCCAAGAAAAGGGTTGCACTATTACGAGCCACTATTGCGGCGGCTGAAGATGACAAGCGTGGAAGAGGTGGGGTTGGTCCTCGTGGGTGGGCAGTTGCAAAGTGACCTGCTCATGGCGCTGCGACGTATCGTACCAGTCTATGTGATCGGACAACTTGGAGACCCTCTGACTTTGGCGAAAGTCTACAATGCATGTGACATATTCCTTATGACGTCAATGATCGATAACTCTCCAAGTGTGGTCTTGGAAAGCCTGGCCTGTGGGACGCCGGTGGCAGGCTTCAACATCGGAGGTGTGCCGGATATGGTGGAGCCTGGTCAGACCGGAGTCTTGAGCGAACTGGGCGCAACCGATCATCTCGCCGGGCAGATCGGAATGCTCCTCAAACAACCGTATCGCCTCACGACGATGCGCTCACACTGCCGGGAACGAGCGGTGCGATTGTATAGCCGGCGAGTGCAAGCGTCCAACTATCTCGACCTCTATCACGGTCTTCATGAATCGCGTCAGAGGGTGCCGTAAAAGTGGAATCCTTGCAGGCCTCCTAATCATCGCGGCGTCGCCGACATGAAATGTCTCTTTGCCGGACTTGGTTCGATCGGACAGCGTCATGTGCGTAATTTGCGCCACCTGCTGGGCGAAACCGTGGAGATCACGGCGTATCGCACGGTGAACAAGAGCCCGCTGCTGAACCCCGATATGACGGTGAGACGCCATGCAACCGTGGAAGCGGCCTACAATATTCGATCCTTCAGCCGATTGGACGATGCGCTCGCCGCGAAACCTGACGCGGTATTCATCACAAATCCGAACAGTCTCCATCTTTCCGTCGCCTTGGAAGCGGCGAAAGCCGGATGCCATTTATTCATTGAAAAGCCGTTATCGGATTCCCTGGACGGCGTCAAGGAACTGATCGAGATCACGGACCGGCAGCGGCTCGTCACTTTCGTGGCGTACCAGTTTCGATTCAATCGGGGTCTGCGTCGGATCAAATCTTTGCTGGAAGAACGCCGGCTCGGCAGGATCGTCGCCGCCCACGTCGTGAATGGCGAATATCTTCCCGATTGGCATCCCTATGAAGATTATCGTCTCAGTCATGCGGCGCGGAGGGAGCTGGGAGGAGGGTCCTTGCGGATCCAAACGCATGAGCTCGATTATGCGCTGTGGCTGTTCGGAATGCCGCGATCCGTCTATGCCGTTGGGGGACACCTGAGCGAGTTGGAAATCGATGTGGAGGATTCGGTCAGCATACTCTTGTCATGCGAAGACCACGGAAAGCGGTTTCCGGTTCACATCCACCTGGATTATCTGCAGCGTCCGGCGCAGCGCATGTGCGAAGTGGTCGGCGATGCCGGCAAAGTCCGGTACGACTTCTATGCGAATACGATCGAATTCTTCGATCTTCACGCCCGCACACGTGAGGTGATGGAGTTCTGCGGATTTGATCGAAACGACATGTTTGTAGAGGAGTTGCGACATTTCCTGGCTGCCGTGCACGGGGATACTCCTCCTCTCGTAGACTTGCACGAGGCAGTCCGGAGCTTGCGGATCTCTTTGGCCGCCGATGAGTCGCTCCACAAAGGAACAGTGGTGCAGTGCGATGACTGATGCAAACGGAGACATGTCGACGCGGATCCTTGCGTTGATTCCGGCCCGCGGAGGGTCGAAAGGCGTCCCCCGCAAGAACATCCTTCCGATAAACGGAAAACCGCTGATCGCCTATTCTATCGAACAGGCTCGGTCTTCCAGTTTGATCAACAGAGTCGTCGTTTCGACCGACGATCATGAGATCGCCGCGATTGCCCGTGAGTGGGGGGCTGAGGTCCCCTTCATACGGCCCGACTGGTGTGCTCAGGACGCCTCCCCGGATATCGACGTGTTTCGCCATGCGTTGGGGTGGATGCATGACCACGAAGGATATCGACCGGAAGTTATCGTGCATCTCCGGCCTCCCGGGCCGGTCCGACGGGTAAAGCATATCGATGAAGCCATTGAACTTTTATTATCCCACCCGGAAGCTGATGCCGTGCGCTCTATCAGCATGGCCCGCCAGACGCCCTATAAAATGTGGCTCGTCACCCCCGACAATTATTTGAAGCCGCTGATGGAAATTCAAGGCATCCCGGATTGCCAGTCGGCGCCGCGCCAAAGGCTGCCTCTTGTCTATTGGCAGAATGGTTATGTGGATGTCGTGAGGCCACGGGCCATTCTGGAAAAATCAAGCATGTGGGGAACCTGCGCGCTGCCGTACTTCATCGACGAGCAATTGTACGAAGTCGATTACCCGGAAGACATCGCTCTGGTCGAAGACGCCCTGAAACGCCTTGAGCAAAAGACGCTCCCGGACCATACGCGCCTCTCTCGCCATCCCGTCTGAGTCCTGACCTCGACACTAAAGGACAGTCCCGGCCTCCTTGGGAAGCAGTGTCCCTCGGAGCCGCATCCGGTACCACCACAGTTGCCTCGTACAAAGGAGGGCTACGATGAGTCATGCAGTTCACATCGGCAAGTACACGATAGGGGAGGGGTATCCCTGTTTCATCGTCGCGGAGATCGGGATCAATCACAACGGGAACGTCGAGATCGCAAAGAAATTGATCGATACGGCCGCCTTGGGCGGCTGCGACGCCGTCAAGTTCCAGAAGAGAACCGTGGAAGTGGTCTACACTCCTGAGGAACTCGCCAAGCCCAGAGAGAATCCTTTCGGCCCGACCAACGGCGACCTCAAACGCGGGTTGGAATTCGGGAACGATCAATATGCGGAGATTAACCGGTATTGTGCGGCGAAGGGCATTCTCTGGTACACCTCCTGCTGGGATGAGGCGTCGGTCGATTTCATGGAGCACTTCAATCCGCCCTGCTACAAGATTGCCAGCGCATCGCTGACCGACGATGCGTTGCTACGGCACCACCGCCGCTATGGCAGGCCCATCATCCTGTCCACCGGCATGAGCACCTTGCAACAAGTTGATCACGCGGTTGATGTGCTGGGAACCACGGACCTGATCCTGCTGCATTGCACGAGCACGTATCCGTCCTCCGTGGAGGAACTGAACCTGCGCGGCATCCAAACCCTCCGCGAGCGGTACGATGTCCCGATCGGCTATTCGGGTCATGAGGTCGGACTGGCCACATCGGTGGCGGCGGCCGCGATGGGCGCCTGCATGATCGAGCGGCACATCACGCTGGATCGGGCCATGTGGGGAAGCGATCAAGCGGCGTCCATTGAGCCGCAAGGGATCTGGCGGCTGGTCAAGGACGTCCGGGCGATCGAACGCGCCATGGGAGACGGAAAAAAATGTCTCTATCCCAGCGAGATTCCCGTGATGAATAAGCTGCGCCGGGTAGGATTGTGAGACTGCTGCATTCGTTCAGTCGACGTGGAACTGGCTGCCAGATGTGGATCACTCCACCCGTGTTATTCCTTCTCTGCGCCTTGAGCTACGGCTCGCTAATTCCGTGGTTGGGATTCTACTGGGATGATTGGCCCGCCATGTGGGTGTTGCATTCGCTCGGGGGCGAGGGAATTCGGGACTACATGTCCACCGACCGCCCTTTCCTGGGGTGGCTCTACTCGGTCACGTATCCCCTGATCGGTGAATCTCCACCTGCGTGGCATGCCTTCGCCTTGATCGCGCGCTGGCTAATTGCCGTCGCTGCATGGTGGACTTTGCAGGGACTTTGGCCGGAAAACCGACAGGAGGCGGCCATGGTTGCCTGTCTGTTCGCCGTGTATCCCGGCTTTACGCTCCAACCGATTGCCTGGACCCTCAGCCATGTATTCGTGATTTTTGCGCTCTTCATGTTCTCACTCGGAGCCATGGTGTGGGCGCAACGCAGCGAGCGCCTGTTCTGGCCGTTGACCTTGTCCGGGCTTCTAAGCTCGGCCGTCACGCTGCTGATCTCTGAATATTTCGTCGGCCTCGAGCTTTTACGTCCTGTCTTGTTGTGGATCGTGTTCAACGGGATGTCGTCCGGCGGCCTCCATCGGCTCACTCGAACCATACGAGCGTGGACTCCCTATCTCACAGTCCTCGTGGGATATCTGTGCTGGCGTGTCTTCTTGTTCCATCCCAGCGGAGTCAACGACCAGTGGCGGGTGCTGAATGTCATCACCGCCGATCCGATGGACTTTCTGTTGCATCGGCTCTACGTGGTGATGACTGATCTGGTCGAGGCCGGCGTGATCGCGTGGGCTCACACGGCGTCGATCGACGTGTTCACATTCGCCAGCGTTCGCTGGATCGCATTGACCCTTGTTGTAGCTACGGCTGGAGCCGCCATCGTCTACCCCTATCTAAGGCGGTTGGGCTGCGCAGACCAGGCAGCGACTTCCGAAGTTCAAGATTATTCAGAAAGCTGGAGCAGGCAAGCGATCGCCTTCGGGTTGTTCGCGATGCTGGCCGGAGGGTTGCCGTTCTGGTTGGGCAACCGTGATCTCAAGCTGGCTAGCTTGTCCGATCGCTATAGCCTGCAGCTCATGCTGGGCAGCGCCGTGCTCTTGGTCGGGGTAACGCGTACGATCACGAGAAGACCGCTTCAGCAGGTTGCAATCGTCAGCATTCTCGTAGGGCTGTCCATCGGTCTGCATGTCCGCAATACCGTGCAGTTCCATCAGGACTGGACCAATCAGCAATCGCTATTTTGGCAACTCAGTTGGAGGGCGCCGGGCCTCAAGCCCGGCACTGCGGTCCTGGTAGACGAGTCGGTCGTATCCTTTCCAGCAGGCCACAGCTTCATCGGACCGGTCAACTTCATCTATGCACCGCATCACTCAGCCACCGATCTCGATTATGGCTTCTTCGCGCTCTCGACAATCTTAGGGGATGAGCTGCGTACTCTGGAAAGTGGAATACCGTGGCACTACTCATTCCGGACCCTGTCATTCGGCAGTTCTACCTCCAAGAGCTTGGTCTTCTGGTTTTCACCGCCGAGTTGTTTGCGTCTCCTCGATGTCTCAAGAGACGAATTGCCCCAGTTACCTCCATTGGCAAGGGCGGCGAGAAGCATCTCGCATATAGACCGGATTCTCCCAAATCCCTCGACTACAGCCACTCTTCCACGAGCAATCTTCGGTCCGGAACCGGACCATTCCTGGTGTTATTACTTCCAAAAGGCTGACCTTGCCAGGCAACAGGAAGACTGGCTGGAAGTATCCCGCTTGGGCGACGAAGCCCGCCAGCGGGGATTGGCGCCTGGCGATTCAACGGAATGGCTTCCCGTCGTTGAAGGCTACCTTCAGGCAGGGCGACCTCAAGATGCCAAAGACCTGATGGCCTGGATGATCGATGATATCCTTGCCGTGCAGCCAGTATCGACGCCGAATGACATGATTCGTATGCAGAGAAGACCGTCACAGCAAGTCGTGCCTATTGCATCGACGGAGTTGTGCCGATTACTTTCGGTCCTGACGAGCAGCGACAGCAGGGGGGCGAGCCCAATGCGATCGCTCTCCGCACGCCAAACCCAAGCGACCTGTATAGCGCCATGAACCGCTCGGATCTCCAGCAAGAAGCAATGTCGCCCCCGAACGAGTCCCAGCCGTCAGGCGTGCGTGCGCGGTTCGATATCTGCGGACGTGTGGCCGTGATCACCGGCGGGGCGGGGTTTCTTGGCGCGCGCCACGCAGAGGCTATCGCCGAAGCCGGAGGACTGCCCGTCCTGGTTGACATCGACGGCGATCAGGCTTGTGCCGTGGCGCAGCATGTCGCGGACCGCTATGGCGTCAAGGCGCTGGGGCTCTCGGTCGATATCACGCAAAGTGACGCGGTAGCGGCATTGGCTGAGCAAGTTGTCAAGAACTTCGGTGGCATCGATATTCTTGTCAACAATGCGGCCCGCAATCCCAAGCAGGAAGACCTCCAAGCTGCTTCTGGGGTCGGCTCTCGGCTTGAGAATTTCTCCTTGGCCGATTGGCAGCTCGACATCGCCGTCGGCCTGACCGGCGCCCTATTGTGTAGCCAGCACATAGGCTGTGAAATGGCTCGCCGGGGGCAGGGCGTGATTCTAAATATCGCTTCGGATCTCGGCGTGATCGCGCCGGACCAACGCATCTATCGCCGGCCGGGTGTCCCGGACGATCAACAGCCCGTCAAACCGGTGAGTTACTCCGTCGTAAAACATGGATTGATCGGCCTGACCCGATACCTTGCCACATATTGGGCTGAGCGAGGAGTCCGGGTGAACGCCCTGTCACCTGGTGGGGTGTTCACGGGACAGGACGAGGCATTTGTCACCCGATTGACGAATCTGATTCCGATGGGACGAATGGCGACAGCGGACGAGTACAAGGCAGCCGTCGTGTTCCTTGTGTCGGATGCTTCCTCATACATGACGGGAGCGAACATCATTATGGATGGAGGACGGACCATATGGTGAAGAGAATTCGAGTGCTGGCTCTGGATATCGACGGTGTCCTCACCGACGGGACGGCGGCATTATCCGATCTCGGCGACGAGGACAAACGGTTCAGTTTTCAAGACCTCGACGCGGTTACACAGGCCCGACATTCGGGATTGTCGGTCGCCTTGGTCACGGCCGAAGACACGTCCTCCGTTGATCGGATCAGCCGACGATTCAATTGCGACACGGTCAAGAGGGGAGCGAAAGACAAACTGATTGCGCTTGAGGCCTTAGCCAGGGAACTTGAGGTAACCCTCGACGAGTTTTGCTACGTGGGGGACGGCGACCGCGATGCTCCGGCGCTGCGACGGGTCGGGCTTGGTTTAGCGCCTCAGAATGCGACCCGCTTGGCGAAAGCGGCGGCGCACCGAATCCTGGCGAGAGCCGGGGGAAATGGCGCGGTAGCGGAGGCGTGCGCTTTCATAAGCCAATACCATGCTTTTGAACAGAATTCCGGGGTGTTGGAAAAGGACATGTATTGCATCGTGAAACAGAGCCTGGAGGCACACCAACGCCTGTTGGAGCTGTCCCTGCCGACTCTCGTGCAGGTCATGCAAGCCTGCGTGGGGACCATTCGCACCGGCAACAAGATCCTAATCTTCGGCAACGGAGGAAGCGCAGCGGATGCCCAACACATAGCCGGTGAACTGGTCGGCCGATTCTTACGGGAAAGCGACCCGTGGCCGGTGATCGCACTCACGACGGATACGTCTATCCTTACCGCCGTCGGCAATGACTGGGAATTCGCGGAGGTATTCGCCCGCCAGGTACGCGCGCTGACCAAACCAGGTGATCTGGTTGTGGGCATCAGTACCAGCGGCCGCTCCCCGAACGTTATCCGGGGATTGCAAGCAGGCCGCGCACGGGGGGCCATGACGATCGGATTTACCGGTGCCGGCGGCATTGGGATGCAGGAGCATGCCGACATCTGTTTCCGGGCGCCGGCTGATACGACGCCCAGGATTCAAGAGTTGCACCTGCTTGCCTGGCATACCGTGTGTGAACTCGCCGAGCGCGAACTCCTTCAGACCGCATAAACCGCCGGCCGGTCCCTCTTCACGATCGCATCGTACCTTAGGCCACTCTGGGTCAACGAACGCCACTCGGGCACAGACGAGGTATGCGATGCCGGGCGGATTCACAGCCGGCAACAGCAGAGAGGAGGACAGTCATGACCATGGGGAGCACGACGGGGCCGTCCGAAGGGCCGCCGCACATGGCCTCGAATGAAACGTTCCTCGAGGAACGACTGGTTGAAGACCGTCCGTTGGTGTCCGTGGTCATGCCCGCGTTCAATGAGGCCGCCATGTTGGGGGCCACATTAACGGCGGTCTGCCGGTATATGGATTCGCTTCATGACCGCTACCGGTGGGAAGTGATCGTCGTGAACGATGGAAGCGCAGATAGAACGGGCGAATTGGCCGAAACGTTTGCCTCGTCGCGGAGCGGCGTGCGAGTCGTCCACCATCCACAGAATCGCGGGCTGGGCCAGGCACTCAGGTCGGGTTTCAACAACAGTCGCGGACATTACGTCGTTGTGTTGGACTCCGACCTGAGCTACGCGCCGCACCATATCGGTCTGCTCTTGGATCAAATCCGGCTCACGCAGGCGAAGGTCGTCGGAGCATCCCCCTATGCCAAAGGCGGAAGAGTGACCTATGTCCCCTGGCTGCGGCGAGTCATGAGCGCCTGGGCGAACCGGTTTCTCTCGAGCGTCGCCCGCTGTAGCCTGTCCACCTTGACCGGAATGGTACGGGTGTACGACGGCCGATTCATCCGTGCCCTTAGTCTGCGCTCCATCGGCATGGAGGTCAGCCCGGAGATCATTTACAAGAGCCTGCTGCTTCGCGCGCCGATCGAGGAGATTCCCGCCCATTTGGACTGGAAGCTTCAACGGACGGTGGACGGCGGGCGAAGCTCGAGCATGAAGGTCCTGCCGCACATCCTCTCGACGGTCTTTACAGGCTTCATCTTCAGCCCCTTTGTGTTCTTCATGCTGCCGGGCCTCTTGCTGTTGACCTTGGCCGTCTACACGAATGCGTGGATGTTGATTCATTTCTATGATCACTATCAGGCCCTGACACAGTACGGTTGGGGTTTTACCAAGGCCTCGATCGCTGTCGGACAAGCCTATCAGGCCTTCCCTCACACATTTATCGTCGGAGGACTCTCCTCCATGCTGGCCATCCAGCTTATCAGCCTCGGTGTACTATCGCTGCAGAGCAAGCAATATTTTGAAGAGATGTTTCATCTGGGTACCTCCATGTACCAACACATGAGCGAGCGAGCTGCGAGGGCCGACCAGGGCCCCGGCGCAAACGAACACATGGAACTGGAACGCGGCATGAAACAGAGTGAGCCGGGGGGGGATCTCGTCGGATCACGACAAGACAAGGGGAGGTGCCAATGAGTGCATCATGCTTGCGCGTAATTGTCACGGGGGTGGCGGGGTTTTTGGGATCGCACCTCCTCGATAGGCTCATGGCGGGCGGTCATCAAGTCATCGGGATCGACAATCTCTCCATGGGGACGATGGACAACATGCTGGGGCAGTTGGACAATGCCTCATTCCGTTTTCTCCGACGGGATGTCACCGAGGCGTCCACATTCGGCGAAATCGGAGAGGATGTCGACTGTATTGTTCATCTCGCCGCGTTTAAGATTCCGAGATATGGCAATGCGCTCGAAACACTCAGGATCAACGCAAAAGGGTGCGAGAATGTCCTCGAGTTCGCCAGACGGGCTCGCTGCAAGTGTGTCCTGGCCTCTACCTCCGATGTCTATGGACGGAATCCGAAACTCCCGTTCTCCGAGGATGACGACTCAGTCATCGGCTCCTCCAAGGTGGCGCGGTGGAGTTATGCCGTTTCCAAGCTTTTTGATGAACACATGGCGTTTGCCTATCAGGATACCTATGGGATCCCGGTTACTGTCCTCCGGTTTTTCGGTGCATACGGTCCACGGCAACATCTGAGTTGGTGGGGTGGGCCGCAAGCGGTCTTCATCGACGCTATCCTGAACGATCAGGAGATCCCGATTCACGGCGACGGGCTTCAAACGCGCAGTTTTACCTTTGTGACCGATACCGTCGCAGGCATTTACGCCGCGATCATCGAACCGGGGGCCAACGGCGAGATTTTGAATATCGGCAGCACCCATGAAGTGACTATTCTCGAGCTCGCCAGGACCATCAAGCGCCTCTCGAACGTACCCGGCCAATTAAAAATCAAGTTCGTCCCTTACGAAAGTTTCACGGCCGGCAAGTATGAGGATGTGCGTCGGCGGGTGCCGGATGTGTCGAGATCGCAGCGGATTCTGGGCGTCACCGCTCAGGTGGGGCTTGAACAAGGACTGACGCAGACGATCGAATGGCAAAGCTCGGTTGCACGCGCTTCGATCGCCGGCGCCGATGCGGCGACGCTAGATGTCCTGACAAAACCTTAAACCGCTGGGAGTCACGACAAGGATGCAGACGCGAATCGGCATCATCGGCGGCGGAATCATGGGGCTCGCCCTCGCGCACCGTCTGTCGGCCAAAAGGCTGCAGGTCACGGTTTTCGAGAGGGATCAACAACTCGGTGGCCTCTCGACTTATCATAATTACGGTGCGTTTCATTGGGATCGCTTCTACCATGTCATCTTGCCTTCTGATACGCATTTGATTCGGTTCCTCGAAGAGATCGGACTGAAAGATCAACTCCGCTGGAACCCGACGCGGACCGGATTGTATGTGGATCGCCGGTTCTACTCCTTGAGCAATACGATGGAGCTTCTGCGTTTTCCTCTCGTGGGACTGGCCGGAAAGGTGCGGCTGGCGCTGGCGGTTCTACGCTGTCTGCGGATCCGCGATTGGAAAGCACTGGAGGGCATCACGGTCGAAGCCTGGCTCACGAAACTATGCGGGCGAAGGACGTATGAGGTGTTTTGGAAACCGTTGCTGTTGGCCAAGCTCGGGGAGCACTACAAGCGGGTATCGGCCGTCTTCATCTGGACCTACATTACCCGACTGTTCTCGGCCCGTGATACGGCGGCGCAACGCGAACATCTCGGCCATGTGTCAGGAGGCTACCAAACGGTCATCGGCCGGCTGGAACAATTGATCCGTTCGCACGGCGGAGAAATACGCCAGGTGGCCGCCGTGAACGCGATACGCCCGCGCCCGGAGGGAGGTCTCTGGATCGACTGTGACGGTCGGCGTGAATCGTTTGACAAAGTCGTTTGCACGAGCCCGGTCGATGTGCTGCAACGTTTGGCAGGCGACGACCTCTTGCGGGTGGCGGCGTCAGGGACGAAGGTCGAATATTTGGGGGTTGTGTGCCTCGTCCTGATCACCCGCCGGCCTATTACTCCTTACTATGTCTTGAATATCGCCGATTCGCGCGTCGCCTTTACCGGTGTGATCGGCATGAGCACCGTCGTTTCACCCGAAGAGACAGCCGGTCTGTACATCACCTATTTTCCGAAATATGTCTTGTCGGATGACCCGATATTAAGAGAGACGGAAGACGTGCTCCGAAAACGGTTTCTCCAGGGCGTGACCCTGATGTATCCGGATCTCGCCGAGCAGGATATTGTCGGCGCCCACATCAATCGGGCCGTGAGAGTGCAGCCTTTGCAAGTGGTGAATTATTCGATGATCGTGCCGCAAGTCACTACGCAGCATGATGACTTTTACGTCCTCAACACCTCGCAGTTTGTGAACGCCACGCTGAATAACAACGAGGTCATTCGTGCCGTCGACAATTTCCTGGCGAAGTACGGCGCCGGCCTCGAACGATCCCGGGAAGTGATCCCGCCGCTTGCCGTTTCGATGGGTTAGGGCTCAGTACGCCATGAAAATCGTCAGTATTGTCGGCGCGCGGCCTCAATTCATCAAGCTGGCCCCCCTGTCCCGGGTGTTCCGAAGCCGCCAAGAGCGCGGTGCACGCCTCGATCATCTTATCGTGCATACAGGGCAGCATTATGATCCGGATATGTCCGCGGTGTTTTTCAAGGACCTTGGAATTCCTGAAGCCGCCTATCATCTTGGGATCGGATCGGGAACCCACGGGTCTCAGACCGGCCGCATGCTGGAAAGCATCGAGCGGGTGCTGATGGAGATCGGCCCGGACATCGTCGTCGTCTACGGAGATACGAATTCGACGATCGCCGGGAGTTTGGCAGCGGCGAAATTGCACATTCCGGTGGCGCATGTGGAGGCCGGCGTCAGAAGCTTCAACCGCCGCATGCCGGAAGAAATCAACCGGGTCGCGACGGACCATCTTGCCGACATTCTGCTGGCGCCGACTCCCACGGCGATGGACAATCTCAGAAGAGAAGGGCTGGAAAAGCAGGCCGTCTGGACTGGAGATCTCATGTTCGACGCCTTGCTGACATGGCGTGCCGCCGCCGTACGGGAATCTCAGGTGCTTTCACGGTTGGATTTGTCACCGCGCGCATACGGAGTGGTTACAGTGCATCGGGCGGAGAACACGGACGATCAGGTGAAACTGCGAGCAATCCTGACCGCCTTGGAGGAAATTGCAGATCACTGGGGCTTCCCACTAATCTTTCCCATTCACCCCAGGACGGCCAAAGTCATTGGAAACATGTCCAAGTCGGCAAGGCAATCGAACGGTCTGCGTTATATCGAGCCGGTGGGATATCTCGACATGCTGCAGCTCGTACAGTCCGCGCGAATGGTGCTGACCGACTCAGGCGGACTACAGAAAGAGGCGCTGTTTCTCGACTGTCCCTGCGTCACGCTGCGTGAGGAAACCGAGTGGGTGGAAAGCGTGGCGGGAGGAGCGAATATCATTGCCGGCACGGAAGCCACGCGGGTCAAGGAGGCGGTGGCGACGTGGCAACAGCGGTTGTCGGCGAGAACGTACCGCGCCGATGAGCAGACGCTTGCCGCGTTCGGCGGAGGCCGGTCGGCCGAGCAGATCTGTGATGCGCTCTGGATGTACTCCGGCAAGAGATAGGGGAACAGAGGGGCCAATCGGGAGGGCAAGAGCCATGGGAGGAATCGCGGTCATCGGCGCAGGCTATTGGGGCAGGAATCTGGTGCGCAATTTCCATACTCTGCGATCATTGGAGGTCGTGTGCGATGCCTCGGCAGAGATCATGGAGGACCTTCGTCAACAGTATCCGGACTGTCGTTACGTCTCCGCGTATGAGGCTGCTCTTGAAGACCCTTCCGTTCGAGCCGTCGCCATTGCCACGCCGGCGGAGACGCATGCATCGCTCGTGCGCGAGGCTTTACGAGGCGACAAGGATGTCTTCGTCGAGAAACCCTTGTGCCTCTCGATCGACGAGGGGCGAGACTTGGTGGCGCTGGCCCGCGAGCGACAGCGGATCCTCATGGTCGGACACCTGCTTTGGTATCACCCGGCCGTTCTCAAACTGAAGGAACTGATCGTCAACGGAGAACTGGGACGTATCCAGTATATCTATTCCAACCGGCTTAACCTCGGTAAGTTTCGGCGAGAAGAAAATATCCTCTGGTCCTTCGCGCCTCATGACATCTCGGTGATTTTGGGATTACTCGATCACATGCCGGAAGAGATTTTCTGCCACGGCGGCAATTACCTTCATCAGCAAGTCGCAGACGCCACGGTCAGTCTCCTGTCCTTTCCCAGCGGCGTGAAGGCCCATGTATTCGTGTCATGGCTGCACCCGTTCAAAGAACAGAAACTGGTGGTCGTGGGAGACCGAAAAATGGCCGTGTTCGATGATGTCGAAAAGAAGGACAAACTGCTGCTCTATCCGCATGCAATCAACTGGAAAAACCACATGCCGATTGCGAGCCGCGCGGAAGCGCAGCCGGTCGAGTTCGAGGCGGCCGAGCCGCTGCGATCCGAATGCGAACATTTCCTTGAGTGTATCCATTCCCGTCGCAGGCCGCGCACCGACGGCGAGGAAGGCCTGCGGGTGCTGACGATTCTGCAGGCTTGTCAACAACAGCTGGAAACCCGTCACCCCGGCAAGGCGTTATCGCGACCCGTCAAGACACAGGATTACACGGTTCATGAATCCGCCAGCATCGATGCGGATGTGCAGATCGGCCAGCGCACCGCCATCTGGCACTTCTCCCATATCATGAAGGGCTCGCGCATCGGACGAAATTGCCGCATCGGTCAGAATGTCGTTATCGGCCCTAACGCCATGGTCGGCGACGGAGTGAAGATTCAGAACAACGTATCGGTTTACGAGGGAGTCGTATTGGAGGATGACGTGTTCTGCGGTCCGTCCATGGTCTTCACGAACGTGATCAATCCTCGGAGCGCCATTCCACGGATGGCGGAGCTTCGACCGACTCTCGTCAAGAAAGGCGCCACCTTAGGCGCCAATTCGACCATTTTGTGCGGCATCACGATCGGCGAGTATGCCTTCGTCGGGGCCGGCGCAGTGGTGACGAAAGATATACCGCCCTATGCCTTAGTGATGGGAAACCCGGCTCGGCAGGCGGGCTGGATCTGCGTCTGCGGGATCCGGCTGCAAGACAATGGGTGCGCGCCGACTTGCGGGATTTGTCAAAGGCGATATGTGAAGACGGGCAATAAGTTGTCACAACTTCACGAAGACGCTGTCCCCGCTTAGAGGGCTTACTCGACACAATCAACCAATTGTATGTCCAGCACCTAAATCATCTACCGGCTCAAAAGTGGGTACACTTTTCTGATCGTTCACGATGCCTATATCAAGCACACCGCAGGGTAACATCACTCTTTTTTCCCCAAAGTTGCTGCCTAGGGCTGCGCGGATAAAGACGAGCAGCGTAGAGCCGCCCACGTTCAATGTGCTGGGCTTGATCCAACGCCTGCGGTTCTGGCTCCTTGTTTCCCTCCTCCCGAGGCAGCGGCTCTCTCGACTTCTTGAAGTTGGTTATGGGAGTGGCATTCTGCTACCCGAATTGGCACAACACTGTGATGAGCTGTATGGGATTGACATTCACCCTAATGCAGCACAGGTATTGCACAATCTTCGGCACTATCAGGTAGACGCGAAATTGTTGTGCGGAAGTGCGTTTACACTTCCTTTCGATGACCAAACATTCGATTGTATCGTAGCCGTGAGTTGTCTGGAGTATATGGATCCACTTGATGGTGTCGCGCGAGAGATCAAAAGAGTCCTCAGAGCGGACGGGTGTTTTATTTTTGTCACCCCCGGGGACTCACCTCTCATTGATCTTGGAGTGAAGCTGTTAACCGGCAGGAGCCCGAGAAAGCACTATGGGGATAGAAGAGCTTCCTTGATCCCTACATTGCTGCAGTCATTTGTTGTTCAAAAAGAATTGGTTACCCCCCGCATCGGCGGCAGGTTAAGCACTTTCTATCGAGGAATGAGGCTTGGAGTCTCTTAGCCAAGCAGAATGTTGATATAGGAGAAGCTTGTGATGACGCCCAGTGGTCTTAGGAACCATGCCATGATTGCCGCGGAGCCATGTCCTTTGCGGATCTGCCCGTTGTGTAAGAATCAGGCTACTCACGAAGTATATAACTTCGCGACGTTTTACGTAGTGCGCTGCCAATACTGCCGCAACTCGTGGCGAAGCGACATGTATAGCAAGGCGAAGATTGACCAAATTTATGGCAGTGAGTCGTATGCGAAGAACAACTATTTCTCAGATGAGTTGTCAGGTGACATCACGCTATCACAGCGAAGAGTCAAGGATTATGACCGCGCATTGAAATATGTAGAGAAGATGGAGGGGACTGGCAGATTGCTCGATATTGGCTGCGGAGCAGGCGTCTTTCTTGGTATGGCCAAGGCACGAGGATGGGATGTCTCTGGAGTCGAACTCAGTCCCAAACTGGCATCGTTATGCCGACAACAACTAAATGTGCCGGTGGCGAACGGACAGTTCGAAGATACTCAGTTACCGCTAGCTGCATACGATGTTGTCACGTTATGGGACGTAATTGAGCATGTCATTGACCCTATGGCCTGCTTGCTAAAGATCAAAGGATTGGTCAGGCCCGGAGGGATTCTGATTTTTTGCACGCCGGACGAGGACAGTCTCCTTGCCAGGACCGGCTTGGCTTTGTATAAGGCAACAGCGTCGCGCTATTCGTATCCGGCATTTGCTCTACATCCCCCCTATCACACGTATTTCTTCTCAAGAAAGGGCTTTATAAGGGTACTCAATGAACTAGATATGCGGGTCATTAACTCCTACTCGCAGGAGGCGTTTTTTGAGCATTCTGATCTTGCCACCCCACTGCAAAAATTGGGGATCACACTGATAGAAAAGGCTGCCGGATTGATCGACCGTCGGTACGAAATGGTTGTCTTCGCGAGGGTTGGTACATGTGAGACGACAAACACCATGCGTGAGAGATGCAGGACATGAGATGAGAACGGGTTTCCCGGACGTCGAGAGGCGGGTCGCAAGCCTATCACTCGACCTTGATGATAAATGGGCCTATTTGAAAACAAATGGAGATCCAAGCTGGAGGTCGTTCCCTTCATATTTGGAGCTTCTCGTACCGCGGACGTTGAAGTTTCTTGTATCTCAGGGGGTGAAGATCACCTTCTTTATCGTGGGCCAGGATGCAGCTCTTGACAAAAATCGTATGCTGCTGAGGGCGATTGCCGACGACGGCCACGAGATCGGCCATCATTCATTCTTTCATGACCCCTGGCTTCACCTTTATTCACAGCATGAGACCACGGCGGAAATCGCGAAGGGCGAAGAGCACATCGAGCGGGCGACCGGTCAAAGGCCGGTGGGATTTCGGGGACCTGGTTACAGCCTTTCCCGGGCTACTGTCAGCGAATTGACGCGGCGAGGCTATCTCTATGATGCAACAACGTTTCCGACGTTTCTTATGCCAGTCGTCCGCCAGGTTTATTTCGCTGCTGCAAAGTTCAGCTCGGAAGAGAAGCGCCAGCGCAAGTGGCTAGGCGGGAGATTGCGCGACGGCCTGCGCCCCAACAAACCGTACTATTGGAATATGGATGGGCGGAAGCTACTTGAAATTCCTGTCACAACATTGCCTGGCTTCAAGTTGCCCATGCACATGAGCTATCTCCTCGCACTGAACCAAGTATCTCGTAAGCTTGCTCTTGGCTACCTAGACCTGGGTCTACGGCTATGCCGCCTGACCGGCGTGGAGCCGTCTATGGTGCTTCATCCGACAGACTTTTTGGGTCTTGAAGACGGACAAGGCTTGTCAATTACTCCCGGAATGGTGCTTCCCCTCGAGAGCAAGTTGGAGTTCGTGAGCGATGTTTTCCACAAGTTGCTGACGACGTTTTCCGTTGTCACGCTTCGCCGGCATGCCTCCATTGCGGGTCAGCGTCCTGGTCTCCCGGTCATCAATCCTTTGTTCTGACGGTGATGCGTCGCCGCCGCCTCGGCTCGCGATAGGTGGCCTTCGGCGGCATCTTCATCGATCGCCATTATGAGCATTATTATCGGTTGTGATAGTTTTCTGGCGCTTCGCAATGTTCGTACCGGAGGTCTGGGGCAATGGCTCGCGGGAGAGAAGATCCTGGTATGGGTGGATCCCCAGCATCTTCCCGGTTCTCGTTGCGTCCAGCCGGAAGGCACTGAAATCGGATGCCTCGAGGCGTTTCATGTTCGGCAGGACGCCGTTCTGGATAGGTTTCTGGCACGGGTTGGCTACGCGCGAAAATGCTACTATGATCCCCCGACAATCTGGGCGGATTTTCTGTACAGCAGCCATCGGAACAATCCGACAAACCTGCTGCGTCGAGCAGCGAGTACCGGACGAGCCGCAGGAAGATTTGCTAGATTCTGGCTGGCGGGGCGGACGGGCATGGCGCAGCGGTGGCGGCAGAAGTTCGCCTCTGTTCTTCGACAACACACCATCACAGACATTTACCGGCAACGATTGCGACGCGAGGGCGCGGCGGTCGTGGCCAGCTTCTCTCCCGAAGGGTTTCGAGAAATGGCTGTTATTGAAGCGGCCAACTCTCTCGGTATTCCGACGGTTGTCATGATTCGATCCCGCGACAATTTGGCCTCAAAGATTCCGTTTCTTCCCTTCGCTGATGCGTACTTGCTATGGTCCGATGTCCTCCGGAAGTACCTGCTTGCCATGTACCCTGAAATTCCCTACGACCGCGTGCATGTAACGGGAGCTCCGCAGTTCGACCGGCATTTGGACTCATCTTATCGCTTATCGCGAAGCGACTTCTTTGCATTAATAGGTCTGGATCCGAACCGTCCATTGATCGTGTATACCATGGGTGTGCCGGGTGTGATCGCCCATGAAATCGAGGTCGCTCAGCATCTGGCGGAAGCGGCCCATGCCGGACGTTTCGTCCGGGGGGCACAATTATTGGTTCGCGGTCATCCGCGAATGTTCGGCTCCGATATCAAGTTGCTTCGTACCGAATACCCCGAGGCCCGCAGCTATCCGTCCCCCACGAAGGCGGTGTTTGGAGGGCCGGAACACGAAGCTAATGTCGTGCGCCATATTCTTCAGGATGAACCCGTTCATTTATCGTTGCTTGCGTATCAGGATGTCCAGGTGAATGTCTGCGGGACTATGAACATTGATTCGGCTATCCTCGACAAGCCCATTGTCAACGTCTACTACGACTCAGTGCCGGGGCTGCCCCCCGGCGCCTCGACACGACGCTTCTACAAGCGTTCTGATATCAAACAAATGATGTCCTATGGAGCCTCCAGCCTGGCTCGTGATCCCCAACACTGCATCGAGCTGGTGAACCGTTACCTGGAGAATCCGGCGCTGGACGCCGCGGGCCGGGACCGCGCGCGAAAAGAAGATTGCGGTCCGCTCGACGGCCAGGCCGGCTTGCGCACCGCTTATATTGTTGAGAAATTATGCCGGAAACACCCAGTCGTTGAGCCGAGCTATGAGTTTCGGTGAGAGCCTCGATCAGCGCTATCTCGACTTTACGGTTAAGACGAATGAGGTATTTGCCCGGTTTCCTCAGATCGAACCCCTGCGTCACTTTATTTTCAAAGACTTATTCATTCGGCCGCGATGCTTGCCAGTAGAAGAAGTCATCAAACACTGGATCGCCCCGCTCGTGCACAGACAGCGCACTGCCGGCGTCCTGCAGAAAGGGTCGATTCTTATCTGGATCGAAAGTGCGCGCGACATCATACGGGATACCTTAATGCCTGTTTTCCTCGAGCTGGCGCAGCGGAAAGAGCAGGTCCAGCTTGTTTCCTTTAACGGACCCGACCATCTGCCGGTCTCCACGGTTAACTTTCGATTTCCTGCCGCCTGTTTCATTCCCTCCTGGGGAAGGGAGGCATGGAGTGCTCTATGCGATACAGAACAACGGTTAAGAAATCGATCTCATGAGCGATCATTCTATTACGCCTGCGCGAATGTCCAGAGTTGCCTTGAAGAGATGAAGCGCATGCTCGGAACCATAACGCCCCGCGTGGTTGTCACGGCCTCGACTCAGCTGATGGGTGGATCCGCCCTGCTGGTATCAGCGCGTGCAAACGGGATCCGAACGGTCCTGCTGCAACATGGCCTTTTACAACCGTTTCATTTGCCCATGGTGGCGGATGTGATGTGCACGTGGGGACGAACATCGCTCGATACGCTTACCGCGCTGGGACTTGATCCGAAACGTGTGCGGGCATTGGGAAGCCCGCGACACGACACCATGCGCCCGTCGCCGGACGGTGAAGCAAAGCGCCTCCTCGCGCGCAGTCTGTCTCTCAACAACCATTTCACACTGGCCTTCTTTTCAAACGGAAATGATCTACTTCGCAACGGAAGAGCCCCGGCGGAGTGTGCGTCCTGGCTCGAAGGCGTCGCAAGACATTTCCGGGATCGGATCAATGTCATTGTGCGCCTGCATCCGAATGAAGATGGATCGTTGTACGGAGAATGTCCCCATCTGATCGTGACGAAAGATCGCCCTGAGCTTGATCTGCTTCTGGATGGTTCCGACTGCGTGGCCTCGCTCTGTTCCACAGCCATGCATGAAGCGCTCTTGTACAAGAAACCTGTCTGGCAATTGTACGCGGACGGATGGCCTGACCTAGCCGCCAACTGGCGTGATGGTCTCGCCACGCGAATCTATTCTGAGGCGCACCTTGGCCAGATGGTCGAACGTATGCTCGACCCGTTACACCGGCAACCGCTTGCCGACGATAGTACAGGAAAAGTATTCACGAATCACGGTCGTGCAACTAAAGCGGTGGCGGATTTTGTTCTCTCGCAAGCGAACTGACCGTCCGGCGGACGGGAATCGGTAGTTTGCAAATCGGCCTCCAGTGGACGCTGCGCGACAAACGATCCGAGATTTGGCAATCGGCCTTGCAGGAATTCTTAAATGGTGGCGCCGTTGGCTCCGGATAGGTGGCTCCCGGCAGACATATCAAGCGGCGCATATGAGGCACGTGGGACGGCCGCATTGCGCAAGTGCCGTCATGTCATATTCAAGATTGGACGAAGCCCTCGGACCTGCATGCGCTTGTTGGTGGATCGATGTGGTGTTCCGATCTGGTTGCGTTGTCTTGGGGTTCAGGTCGGGGCTGGTTGTTCGTTTGTCGGCCGCCCGGTCGTGACATTGGTTTCGGGTGCCAGGATTACGCTCGGCGATCATGTGAAGATGTTTAGTCGATTCGACAGCAATCCGGCCGGCCTTCCTCACCCAACAATCCTTGCAGCATTGTCAGCCGATAGCGTTATTGCGATCGGTGAGAGAAGCGGTTTATCCGGAGCATCAATTGTCGCGCGCGTTGGAATCACCATAGGTCGGGATGTTCTCGTCGGAGCAGGAGCCTGTATCTGGGATACCGATTTCCATCCTCTCGACCCGTGGCGACGCCATGAGAACCAAACACGTGATGCCCGCTGTGCTCCAATTTGGATTGGAGACGACGTATTCATTGGGGCCCGTGCCATCATTTTGAAAGGTGTCAGAATCGGCAGCGCGGCGGTGATCGGCGCGGGCGCAGTGGTGGCCAGGGACATTGAACCCGGGCAAATTGTGGCGGGAAATCCCGCGAGACCCATCGGCGCGGTTCATCGGAAGCCGGAAGTATGACGCAGATTGTGGGACAACGCGCGCGTGAAGACAGCGGTGGCAGGATCTTGCTTCTATCGTGGACGGTTCCTCCTGAAACTACTGGATCAGCTGTCATAGTAGGAAATCTTGCGAAGCAGTTTACGCGTTCGGAGATGGTCATCGCCGGAGAACGTCCGTGCGATCGACCGCCGGTGGTATGGAAGGATGAATGGCCCGAAATCGTCTATACCAACAATGCCTGGCCGGCTTTGCGGCGCGGCGCGAGATGGTGGCGAAGATGCCAGCTGCCGTTCGTGTTTCTTCGCTGCTGGCGGATAGTCCGACGATGTCGATGTACACGGCTGCTTCTGATATTTCCGAGCGAAGACATACTGCTGGTCGGGTATCTTTTGACGAGAATAACCGGCATGAAACTGTATCCATATTTCCACAATACATATGTGGAACAGCGCACACCGGGCGGGGTCGCTCATAGATTCGCCGCTTGGCTGCAGGCCAAGGTGTTTTATCACGCGCGCCATGTTTTTGTAATGAGCCAAGGAATGGTCGACCTCTATCGCGAGCGCTATCCCCATGTGACTCGCTGCTCGGCCCTTGTTCATTCCTTTAATGACGACATTCCCGAGGCCCCCGCTTTCTCTCCGCCTGGGGCGAGAGATCCAGTCCGCGTGACCTTGTCCGGGAACATAAATGCATCTTGTGTGGATGCGGCCGTACGTTCTTGTGCGGCCCTGGCGCAACTTAACGGCAGATTGACGGTGTTGTCCGGGACGCCAAGAGCGTATTTGCAGCAACTAGGTATACTCCGCGAAGGCGTTCAATATGAGACCGTATCGCGCGACGATATCGTGCGGCGGCTCGGCGAAGCTGATATTGTGTTATTGGCTCACGGGTTCACTGGTCCATTGTCCCAAGAGGAATACCGCACGATTTTTCCCACAAGGACAATTGAATACTTGATTTGCGGACGTCCCATACTGTTGCACGCACCGGCGGATTGTTATCTGACGCGCTTTATGGAGCAATATCGATGCGCATTAATCGTTAATGAGCCGCGTGTCGAGTCAGTTCGAGCCGGCATCCGGCGTCTCTCGGAAGATGCTGATCTCCGCATCACGTTGGTCCGCCAAGCCTTGAAAGCCGCGGCCCTGTTTCGTGCTCCTGTCGTAGCCGGAATGCTTCGTTCCATCCTGAGTCAAACATGACGAATCCTACAGCCGATACGTCAGCCGATCGAAGCCTATGCGAGGCGCGTAAACCGACTCATGCAGACAGCTCACAGGCTCGCCGGTTCAACGGCCATCGTCGCTTCACTTGCGCGGGGGACGATCTTGTCCGGCCATGCACAAGAGCCCTACGTCGCGCCTTCGGTCGCCCGATCAAGCAAGCATGGTATTGGTTAAAGCGCACATGGTTCCACCTGCGCTGGGAAGCCTTCCGGAGCCCTCCTTTCATGACGTCATACCGGCGTTTTGCACTGGTCTATCCGTCCGGCGATCACAGTGTCATGCGTTATGCCACCTCGGGCGCGTATGAACCTCTTGTCATGAAATATGCGCGGACGGTTTTAGAACCAGGAAGTGTAGTGGTTGATGTAGGAGCAAATGTCGGTCTGTTTGCGTTAGGGATCATCGACATGGTCCCGGAGTCCTTCGTGCATTGCTTCGAGCCTTCACCCGTTCCGTACCATTGTCTGGAACGCACGATCCGACATAACGCCCTGGGGCACCGTGTCAGGCTCAATCCGGTTGCGCTGTCCGAAACGCAAGGCACTGTGGATTTCTTTGTGCACGACCAGGATAAGTCCGCCTATGATGGAATACGGGACACCGGCTGGATGGGGCCGACCTTGCGAACTTCCGTGACAGCTATGAGTCTCGATGGCTATCTCGATTCGGTCGGTGTCACGAGGGTCGATGCGTTGAAGATTGATGTGGAAGGAGGAGAGCTGTTGGTCTTGAAAGGCGCCGTACAGACCTTAAGGAGGCACAGACCGATCGTGATCCTGGAAATCGCTCAGGTAAATCTCGACGCGTATGGGTTACTGGTGGACGATATCTATGAATTCTTTCAAGGTCTCGGATACTCGGTCCATAGGATTGACGGATCGCTGCTGACGCGCGAACAATACATGCTCTCGACCACAATGGAATATGAGTTTGTCGCCCGTCCAAGCGCAGGAACTACAGAAACAGTATCCCGAAGTGATAGAGCAGTCGGTATTCGCATTCAGGCTTGAGAGACAGCATGAGAGACTCCATTCCGACATCGGTGTTCGAGCGAGTTTTACTCTTGCTCACAATTGTCGCCTTACCCGCCGACGACCATTTTCGTATCGTCCCCGGCTATAGCATTTTGTTTCTTTTGTTTGTTGTCCTGGGGATCTATGTCCTGGCGGTCCGGTTCGCGCAATTACTCATCACGCTGAGCCAACCCACCATTCTGGCCTGCCTGTTGTTTCTTGCCTTGGCAGGTCTGATCGAGTTCACTCATCCTCTGTCGAGCTATAGCGAACTGATCCGGATCGCTCAAATGATCCTCGGCGGTATCCTTATCGGCTCAATTTGCAGGGACCTGCAGGCGATCCGGATGGCCTGTTACGGGTATTTGGTCGCCGGCGTTTGGTTGTCAGTCCTTCTCTTTCTGACTTCCTACGGCGCGCTCAATGCGGCCACCGCTAGTGACTTCCATGAAGCGTCTCAGTTGCGTGATGCGGCCTTTGACGAGAATCCCTTGCAAGCGAATTTGAATACCATGGCCTTCGGAGCGGGCCAGGCTGCAATCGTCGCGCTCGCGTGGGCACTCTCTCGGCAAGAATCGCGTTTTCGGCTGTTGTTTATCGGTGTCGGGCTATTCTGCCTGGTAGGGGCCTTCTTGCCTTTGTCCCGAGGTGGCGTCGCCATTACTATTATATCCTGCGTGAGCGTGATGTATGCGTTCGGGCTCCGCCATGGCAAGGCGCTTCTCATTGCGGTCGTCATTGCTGCGACAATTGCCAGTGTAGTGCCTCAGGCAGTGTGGTCACGGATGTCGTTCTCGTTTGAAGAAAAAGAGGGAAAAATTGAAGGACGAGCCTTGATCTATCAAGCGGCGATAGATCATCTTCCGGACTACCTGCTTACGGGTGTAGGGGCGGGAAACTTCTGGTCCGGATGGGGACGGCGCAGCGAGTTTGCCACATACGGACGCACCGGGGGCGCGCACAATTGCTTTTTCCAGGTAACTCTCTACTGGGGAATGCTGGGAGCGGCGGCCCTGGCTCTTGTATTTTGGAATGCGTATCGATGCGTGCCTCGCGCCTGCAGTCGTGAGGCGTCGGCGCTTTGTCTACTGGGCATAGGGGTGGGCCTGCTGCTGTTTTCCATGGTCGTCCATAACTTGTATTCAAAGGAATTCTCTTTGGGACTCGGGTTGCTCGTGGGAGCGCGCACATGGGTTTGGCCATATGGTGTGGTTTACGCAACACCTCAGCCCCCGACTGTCGAGGTCTTCGATGTTATCGGAGAGACGGCCTAACACGAGCCGAATCCTATACGTCGTGGGGCAGTTGTCGCGCGGAGGACTTGAGCGACAACTGTACTATCTGATCACAGGAATGGATCGCACAAAGTATCGTCCTGCAATAGTGGTTTGGAACTCCGGCAGTTCCGGTGGGTACATGTCGCAGTTACGCGCCTTGGGAGTCCCGCTTTATCTTTTTGACCAAGGTTCCTCACCGATTTCTAAGTTGATCGCGCTTCGTGGCATTGTCCGGGAACTTCGCCCAGAAGTCGTGCATTCCTTCAGTTTTTACACCAATTGCGCAGCGTACCTCGCAGGAGTGCGCACGTCGACCTTAACTATCGGCTCATTACGGAGCGACATACATGCCGACATCCGCCGCGTGGGAAAAACCATCGGACTCTTAAGCGCACGATGGCCGCCTCATCAGGTGTCCAATAATTTCACCACCGCCGAACATCTGCGATTTGCGAAAAGGGTATTCGCCCCCAAGCACGTTCATATCGTGCGGAATGCCGTCGATTTGCAGCTTTTTCGAGATCACGGCCGCCACAGCCAATTAGGGAACACTATTGTTGGAGTGGGATCGCTGCTTCCGGTCAAACGCTGGGATCGTCTACTGACCGCCGCCTACCGTCTCAAGTGCCAAGGATATCGTTTTGTGGTCCGTATTGCCGGCGAGGGACCATTGCACGGTGCGCTTCTTGAGCAGACGGCCAGACTTGGCATCAGCGCGGAAGTCACATTTCTCGGCGAGGTCACCGATATTCCGCAATTCATTTCAGAGGGGACATTTCTCGTTCATGTGTCGGATACGGAAGGGTGTCCCAATGCAGTCATGGAAGGCATGGCGTGTGGACGGGCCGTCATTGCAACCCGGGTCGGCGATGTGCGGTATCTGGTTGATGACGATCGCACCGGATTCGTCGTCGATTGCGAGGATACTGGGAAATTGGCCGATCGTATGGCAAGACTCCTCGATGACCCGGAACTGTGCGCCCGCATGGGAATGCTGGGACGGCAAAAGGCAGAACAGGAATTCGGGATGATGCGTTTCGTCGATGACATGTTAGGCGCCTATCGCGTTGCTGGCTGGCGGGACGTGACCTGTTTGTCCGCCTAGTTCATATGGATCGCGCAGCAATAGGCTGGCGAGTAGGGGAGATCATAACAATGAGCATCGAGCCGAGGAGCCAGAAGCTGGAAGCGGCCGGAAGACTTGTCGGCTATGCGACAGGAGCCCGGTATCGGATGCGCGGGGATTTTCTGTTCTCTGGAGTCCCTCTCTTCGGCGCCCATGTGCTGGAAGTCGGCTGCGGAACTGGAGCATGGGCCATCTGGGCGGCACTTCATGGCGCCGAGCATGTTGTCGGGATCGAACCAGGCGCTGACGGAAGCAGCCAGGGCACGCTCCATAATTTACGGTGTTCCATTACGGAGCTCGGCTTGGAAAGCCGGATTGAGGCACACGCCGCGTTCCTGCATGAATTGCCGATGCCTGAGCGGCCCTATGATGTAGTGGTCATGTATAACGTGATCAATCATCTGGATGAAGAGGCGGTGGTAGTCCTCGATCGCGATCAAAGCGCTCTAGCGCGCTATGTCGATCTCCTGAAAGACCTACGATTGCGCATGCGGTCCGGTGGATGGCTCATCATTGCGGATTGCGGACGGGATAACTTCTGGGTCCGGCTTGGTCTGCGGTCTCCATTCGTTCCTTCGATCGAATGGCATAAGCATCAAAATCCACGTATCTGGATCAGTGTTCTCGATCGAGCCGGCTTCCAGACCATAGACCTGCGCTGGTCACCGCTCCAACCATTCACCAAACTGACCGCAAACCGTTTCGTTCAGTACTTGACCTGCTCTCACTTTGTTCTCCGTCTCCGAGCGCGGGTAGACCCAGACACGTCTCGACTCGAGCAGTTTCCTCTAACAGGGCGTCTTCAATGTGTGGAATAGCCGGCTGGTTAGGCCCACAACCTGAGGCGGAATGGTACGCGGCGCGTCTGGCGAAGGCTTTACGCCATCGCGGTCCGGACGCCACAGGTATGCAATCCTGGTCAAGAGCGACGCTCATTCACACTCGCTTGAGCATCATCGATTTGTCCACGACCGGAGCTCAACCGATGGCGAATGAGGACGGAACGGTCTGGACGGTGTTCAACGGAGAAATTTACAACCACCATGATCTACGTCGGGATTTGGAACGACGAGGGCATGTTTTCCGCGGGCATTCGGATACGGAGGTTCTTCCGCATCTATATGAAGAGTATGGGCCGGATTTTCTCACTAGACTACGCGGCATGTTTGCATTGGCCATTCTCAATACCCGAACAATGTCCTTAGTTTTGGCACGCGACCGGTTCGGTATCAAACCTCTTTTTTACGCGCCTTCCGTGGGACGCATGGCCTTCGCAAGCGAGATCAGGGCTTTGCTTCCCTTACCCGGTGTAGACCGGCAGCCTGACCGGCAAGCGGTGTATGACTTCGCGGCGCTCTTTTACATTCCGGCACCGCAGACGTTCTACACCGGAATACGCGCGCTGTTACCAGGCGAGTTACTGGAGGCCCGACTCGACGGCCACGAGATCTATTGGAAGAAGCGATATTATCATCGTTGGTCGATCGCGATTGACAACGATCTGACTCTCGACGAGGCTGCCGATCGAACTGAACAGCTATTGACGACCGCCGTGGGTCGGCAGATGGAAAGCGAAGTTCCAATCGGCGGATTTCTAAGCGGCGGAATCGATTCCTCCCTGGTCAGCAGCGGCGCGCAGGCCTCGCTGGGAGGCGCTCTTCGAACGTTCAACGTGCGGTTTTCTGACGAAGCTTACGACGAGACATGGGCGGCGGTCGCCGTAGCCCGCCATATCGGCAGCAATCATACGGTGCTCGATATGGACGACATTCAGGGGACATGGTCACAGATCATAGATCTCCTTCTCCATGCAGGGCAGCCGTTTGCCGACACCTCCTTGTTTGCCACCAGCGCCATTTGCCGGATGATGCGGAACCATGTGACCGTAGCCGTCTCGGGGGACGGCGGTGATGAAGCATTCGGAGGCTACAATACATATTGGCAACTCGATAGGATCCTGCGGATGCAATACTTGCCGCGTTACTGTTCGTATGGCGCGGCGATAACACTTTCGGCCTTCGCTGCAGTCGGGCTTGCCCCGGATCACCTGGCTTCCCGGGTGCATGACTTCACGGGCGCTGATGACGTGGCGATCGTTCATTTGTTGTCCTGTTGGATCAGAGAAAAAGAGCTTGGTCGGCTTTGTATCGACTATGACAAGGTTCTTCCCATACGCCGCCTGTTTGAGCCACAGTGGGATTATCAACTCGGCAAGAGAGCGAGTCGGTTAGAGCGCGTATCGGCCTATGCGACCGAAGCCGGTGTGCGACTTAATCTGCCAAATGACTATCTTTTCAAAGTCGATACCGCGAGTATGAAGCATAGCCTCGAAGTTCGAGTACCGATGCTGGATGAAGACCTGTTCTCGTTCGGACTCTCGCTTCCTCACCGGCTCAAGGTCCAAGGCAAGATTTGCAAACAAGTGTTACGGACAGTTGCCGAGCGCCGCCTGCCCCCCGCAGTAGCT
This sequence comes from Nitrospira sp. Nam80, assembly GCF_965152575.1. Classification (NCBI taxonomy): domain Bacteria; kingdom Pseudomonadati; phylum Nitrospirota; class Nitrospiria; order Nitrospirales; family Nitrospiraceae; genus Nitrospira; species Nitrospira sp. Nam80. The sequence goes on along the minus strand of NZ_OZ224216.1, from coordinate 2,320,535 downwards.
CATAAACAGAAGGCAGGATTCTCGATACCTATCGATTCATGGGTTGAGGCGGGGTTCAGAGATCGGCTCAGAGAGAGTTTACTTGGGACCGCTAGCCTGTTACCAAACTTTTTCCATCCCGAAGCCTACGGCCCCGTCGTGGAGGCGTTCTGCGAGCGACGGCGCTGCCCGGGTATTTCCCGTCAGGGGTTGTATCAGAGGGTCATCATGCTATTGTCGCTTCAATTGGCATTGGAATCCCGGCCTGTCTGAGCCCTTCCGCTTCCCTCATGCCGATACGGTTATTCCAGACCAACGAAGAATATGCGTCATGGGATCATTATGTCTCTGAGGTCCCCGGCGCGCACTATTTTCAAACATACGGCTGGCTCAAATCATATGAACCGATGGGATTCACGCCTCATGTGCTTGCCTATGAGGTGGACGGCGCCATTCAGGGCGGCGTGGCTTTCATGAGCGCTAAGGTGCCCTTTGCGCCCTGGCGCATCTTTATCTTATCCCATGGTCCGCTTCCCATCGACCCGCATAGGCCCAGTTGGATGTCCTTAATGCAGCGAGTCGACCAACTGTGTCGAGAACGACGGGCAATTTCTATAACCGTTTATCCCCACGAGCTCGCGAATCAGACGACTCTGTTTCGACGGTTTGAAGAACTCGGCTTTACCACTTCCACGATGTTGACGAGCCACAGATTTAGCAGCACACCGGTGACAGTCGATCTCACAAATAAAACAGAAGCCGAGTTATTGATGTCTTTTCGTCCCAGGACCCGACAATACATCCGAAAGGGGCTCAGCGGGGATCTGGTGATACGGACAGAAGTTGACGGCCGAACTTTTGATGCCATTTATGCCCTGCTGGTGGAGCATGGGAATTTAAAAGGGTACCACCCCCGTCCTTATTCCAGTGTCAAGACCGCCTGGGAATGGTTTGCGCCGCGAGGCGGCGCATGCCTTTACCAGGCGTGGCGGAATGAATGTCTGGCCGGAGCCATACTCGTCATCTTTACTGGATGCACTGCATATTACATCACCGGCGCCGTACGACGCGAATACAGCGAGCACCGTCCCGCTGAGCTGCTTCACTGGCGTGCTATACGTGATGCCATGGCGCGGGGCATCAACGCATATGATTTCACAAGCATGGGGGATGCCGGCGGTTCTCAGTTTAAAGCCGGGTTCAGGCCACTTTGCCAGTCATGGCAGCGCCCACGCACTAAAGTCTACCGCCCTGTAATGGCGCATCTGATGGGCATGACAGATGCGTATTGCCGTCCGTTCATCCGCTGGCTCGCGCGGTATCGTGCGAACGCCGGACCCCATCCGCAAACCGGACGGCTCAATGATCCACTTCCCCAAGGACGAGAACTCTAATCATCCATTATCCGGGGCCCCGCCTTTCCGTCCGAGGAGGTTCACATGAACTTGGCACAGGTGCAAGCAGACTGGGATCAATTAGGCAAGAAGGCGCCATTGCGCTCCATGCTGCCGGCTTCAGTGTGCGGAAAAATTCGGAAGATCGACGAATACTTTGCTTTCGGAAAGACTCAGACCGGGGAAATGATGAGCTTCCTGACCTCTTTGGGGATTTGCCTCGGATCCCGCAGAGCAGTGGATTTTGGCTGTGGCCTCGGCAGATCGACTCAGGCTCTCTCGGAGTACTTTGAGGAAGTGCATGGAATTGATATCGCGCCTTCCATTCTGGAATTAGCACGTGCGTACAATCAGCATCCACAGAAGTGCAGATATGTCCTGAACGGCACTGATGACCTCATGATGTTCGAAGACCGAAGCGTGGATTTCATATGCAGCTTCGGCACACTGCAGCATGTCGCTCCGCGCATATTTGAGAAATACATACGGGAGTTCATGAGGATTCTTGTCCCAGACGGCGTGTTGCTGTTCAACATGCCGTCGGTACCGAAAAAAACCGTTAAAGGGTTGATACTGGGGCTCACGCCCACCTGGGTGATCAATCTCTACCGACGTAACAAGTATGGGCGTGAAACGTATCCAATTCGGCAAGAAGAAGTCATAAGAATCATCAAAGCAGCGGAAGGCACCGTGGTTGATTCCAGAATAGAAGAGGTTCACAACTTTGCAGATTACTGGACCAGCATCCAATATTGCGTGAAGAAATGGGGGCCGGGAACTGGGGTCGACCGATATGACCCATCCCCCAACGGGCCTTTACCCGGCACAACGGTCGGAAGAAGAGTATAGAACGGCGATGTATCAACGATACTGCCGCATAGCGAAGCCCGGCAATTCCAATGGTGCTCTACGTCTCTCCTGTCATCCCGTGGCGTAGACTGACAACGAAGCGAATGGCTTCTGAAGGATGGCGCTGCTCAGGGAGCGATGAATCCAATGAAGATAGGTCTTATTGGATGTGGCGATATCGCACGTGCGCATGCGACCCATATCGGCCAATACAAAACCCGGCATACCCTCGTGGGGGTTTGCGACGTCGACTCCAAGAAAGGCCGGGCGTTTGCTCAGGACTTCGGAGTCCCGGGAGTGTATGAGGACATTAATTCTTTCCTGCAGGAGCAAATCCCAGATGTTGTGCATGTCTTGACTCCCCCACAGACACACGCCGCGCTTGCAATCCCTCTTATTGAGGCCGGCTGTAACGTGCTTGTTGAAAAGCCAATGGCTCTTTCCACCCGTGAAGCCGACGGCATCATTGCGGCGGCGGAAGCCAATGCGGTGAAGCTTTGTGTGAGTCATAATCTCCTTTTTGATCCCGTGATTCAGCGAGCGTGGACCTTGCTTCGAGCAGGGGGCTTGGGAAAACTCATAGGCGTCGACGTGCATTATGGATTCAATATCGCGCACGCCTCTTCACGAGACTGGGTGGAGGAACTTCCGGGCGGGATGCTGCAGAACCTTGCGCCGCATCCTCTTTATCTAGCCTTGGATCTTGTTGGCGATCCGATGGCGGTACGGGTTTCGAAGCTCAGCACCGGGATGCTCGGCCCGGGCAAGCCCGACGAGGTGCGAATAACACTGGAGGGGAAGGAAGTGATTGGGACTGTGGCGGTATCGCTCGGTATCAATCCGAACGTGCACATTGTGCGTCTCTACGGCAGCAAGGCAATCGTTCATGTCGACCTCGCCAGCAAGATACTTTGGACAGAGCGTTTGAGGTCGCTTCCTGGTTGTATGACTCGTGCGGTCATGAATCTAGAATCGAGTACGCAAATCACCGCAGGCATAATAGCGAACGCCATAAGCGTGATATCCGGACGCTTGAAATCTTATCAAGGTCTGGGAAACCTCATTCGCGCCTTTTATAGCAGCATTGAACAAGGCTCTCCCACCCCGGTTTCAGCTCGATCCGCTCGGCGTGTCGTAAACGTCTTCGATCGCATTCACGCGCAGTTACAAGCCGCCGTGGCCTTGTGAGCACGGCGAGCAGCGCACGGAATAATAGTCCTATGCGGGTGTTAATGGTTCTTGCTCCGATTGCCGAAAACAGGCCGGCCGTTTGGGCAGACCGGCAGATTGAGTCGTTGAGGAATTTGGGAGTGGGAGTTCAGAGGTACCTGTTCAAGGACCGACGGTCATTGGGCGGACTGGTAAGCGGCGGTTTAGATATTCGGCGTCAGGCACGTGAGTTTGAAGCCGATCTCGTTCATGTGCATTTTGGCGCTGCACAGGCCGTTGTGAGCGTTGTCTTTTCGGATAGACCGGTGATTATCTCATTCTGTGGCAGCGATCTGTTGGGCAATTACGACCCTCTAGGCCGAAAGACATGGTCAGGCTGGCTATCAGGAGTCCTGTCGCGCATAGGTGCGATCGGCTGCCATCGCGCCATAGCGAAAAGCGAGGAACTTAGACATGCGCTATGGCTTCTTCGATTGCGCAACAAGTGTGAGGTCATTCCAAACGGTGTCGATTTAGACCTGTTCCGACCTATCCTTCGCGATGAAGCGCGGGCTGCACTCGGATGGCATCATCGTGATCCAGTTATCCTTTTCATGGATAGGAAGGGTGCCTGGGTGAAAGACCCAGCCCTGGCTTACGCCGCATATGAGGCGGCAAAGAAGAAGATTGGTGACTTGCGATTGTATGTACTAGAGAATGAATCTCCTAAGAGCATGCCGCTTCTCTATAACGCTGCGGACGCCTTACTCATCACCTCTCGCCACGAGGGATCCAATAACACCATCAAAGAGGCGCTCGCCTGTAATCTGCCTGTCGTGGCGACCGCCTGCGGTGATGCCCACGAGCGGCTGGCCGGCGTCCGTAACTCTTATGTCTGCACGCGAGATCCCGATGACTTCGCCCGACGAATAGAACATATCGTCAGCAGGCGGGAGCGAAGCGATGGCCGCGATCATATACAAGGCCTGTCGCTCGAGCGAGTGGCTATTAAAATTAAGCAAACGTACGAGATGGTTCTCTCAGAAGCGAAAAAACAAGAACGTTTTACCATGCGCACTGATTAAGATCCGTCGTGCCGTTTTCCTCATTCCATCTTTACCTATACTCCCGCATGAGCATCGCGGCCTTGGAGCGATGCCTGCAACAGTATCATGCGGAATGTTCATGATCACAATCGACGACTATGCTTCAGCTCTGGTGCGGCATGGAACGCGCCTTGTCCCAGGCTTCGCCGGCACGTATTGGGCATGTTATGAGTCATGGGCCTTGATGAGAATTCCCACGTTCTGTCTGATGCCCCCGTCACATGATGAAGTGACGCGGGTGCTTTGGCAGAGCCGGTTCGCGGCGGCGTCATATCTGATCCCGACCGATTCGAGTCACTCGGAAAACGCCTGCCTCTACCTATGCCGGGACAAATCCTACAAGCTGGAGAACCTGAATGTCGCTGGTCGGCGGGACGCCAGACGAGCGAATCGTAATCTACAGATTTGTTTTATTGATTGGCCCACCGTGCTGGCTGCCGGATTTCCTGCGTACCGTGACACGCGCGGACGCATAGGACTGTCGGATACCACCCCGCAACACTTCTACAGGCGGATGATGCGCTTTTCGTCTAACCCCTCCCATGTCGCAGTAGGAGCGTGGAAAGAAGACGCTCTCGCGGCGTTCATGACCTTGACCATAGTGGATAACTGGGTCGAAATAGAAGGATGCTTTTCGGACAATGACAACCGGACATCCTGCCCCGCTGATGGTCTTGTCAATTTTGTCTTGCGTCGGTTTCTGACTGAAGGAACCGCTACTATAGTAAGTTATGGCCTCAGTTCCATTCAGGAGGGCCAACATGGAAACGGGTTACATGCCCACAAAATGAAGGTAGGTTTTGAGGCTATCCCGGTGCATAGGGCCTTTGTCCTTCATCCATTACTGCGCCCTCTTGCCAACCGTCTAACGCTGCACGGCGCTAGGCTCGTGGAGCGCCTATTTCCGAGAAACCGCCCCATCAGGAAGGCAAGCGGGATGCTCGCTTGCCTTCTTGATTCGCAGGCTGATTCCAAGGGCCAAAAGACTCCGGTGTGATCATTGAGTCCCTCGGTTTGATCCCTCGCTGCCGTTCCAGCCCATGTCACCTAAGTACAGGCCAACCGCCGATCGCTGCAGGGCTTGGCGGCGAGGTCCCGGTTCCGTCACGGAATTGCTGCACCACGCGGGCATCCGCACTATCGCGCGGGAACGCGCCGGCATGATTCAGCACATCCTCCACGGCCCGGAAGGCATCGGTCGTGGTGACGGCTGGGAAATCAAAGCGCGTCGCGTTGACCTGCAAGCCGCCGTTATCCTGCCAGAGAATGTCCGTCTCGGGCTGACTGTTCTTCGTCCGATAGCGTCCGATGTTGCCTTGCACATACACCGATGAATTCGGGCTGTAGGGAAGACCCGCCATGGTTCGAATCTCGTTGTAGTTTTGATTCTGCGTCCATACGTTGGGACCGTCTTTGAACGCATTGCCGACAAAGTTGACGCGGACCGCGCCGTGATAGGGGTCCACGACCGTCGGCACGCCATTGTGGTCGTAAGCGACGTTGTTCACAAAATCGAGGTCGCCCTGCGTGATCTCTGGCCAGCGCTGAAAGGTGTGGCCGTAGTAGTTATGATGGAAGGAGACGCGTTTCGCGCCATAGCCCATTAAGAAACCTTTGCCACCGCAGGTGTCGCAGCTCAATGCCTCGTACATGAGCGTCCACTGCACGGTTACGAGATCCGAGCCCTGAATCACAAAGATCATGTCGTCCGTGCCCCAACTCGTCGAGCAGTGATCGACGATGATGTCGTGATTCGGCGGGCCGCCCTCTGGTTTGGCCATGATCATGATGCCGTTGGCGTTCACGCCGCGCTCGTCCCACGATTTGGAACCAGGTCGGACGCGCAGATGCCGCACGATGACATGCGAGGCCTGGATTGCGAGACCGCCATCTTTGAGGGCAATACCGCCACCAGGGGCTGTCGAGCCGTCAATCGTGACATAGTCATGCTTGATTTGAATGTCAGACCAGTTGCCCACCACGGGCGAGAGGGCTATTGTGCCGGAAAGTTGAAAGACACAGGTCCGTGGCCCGCTCATCACCTCGGCGCATTCGCGAAGGCTTCCCGGCCCCTCATTGTTCAGATTCGTCACCGGTACCTCGACCCCACCTCGTCCCCCCTGTGCGCACCGTCCGAACCCTTCCGCCCCGGGAAAGGCAATTTGTTTTCCGTCCGGGCAAGGCGCCGCACCAGTATTCGGCGCCGGCGGTGGTGGCGGTGTGGAAGGAGGGGATGAGGTGGGGACCGAAGATGGCGCGGGCGGAGGAGGCGGGGGTGGAGCCGTGGGAGACAAGGAAGGCATTCCGGCTCCTGATACGGTGACCGCATTACTCCCCGCTGCCTGAATATAGCCATCGTTAAGAAGATAGCGAAAGTCATATGTTTGCGTGACCGACGTAACTGGAACGGTGAATGATAAGGTTCCACTGGATCCACTCGGAACGTATCGCCATGCAATAGTGCTGTGGCTGGCGGTCGGCATGCCTGCCAAAAAAAGGCCGACCCAATCTTTGCCAGAATGATTGGCGGGAGCACTCCAAGTGACCATCACCGTGCCGCCGGGTGCCACAACTCCTGGAGATGCGACGACGGTATGCGTTGTAGACGGCGGCGTAGGGGCCGGGGAAGGCGAAGGGCTTGGCGAGGAGGTCCCGCTAGTTGTTGTAGGGGGCACAGATGTTGGTGAAGGAGGAGGGGATGGTGGCGGAGGTGGTGACGCAGGGCTGGGAGAGGGACTGAGAGTAGATGGGGTAGATGTTTGTCGCGTCACAGTAACCGGATTGCTGGTCGCGGTCTTGGCGTAGCCGTTATTAAGAAAGTAACGAAACTCATATATATGCGCGGTCAGGACGTTGGGCGCTTTGAACGATATGGTGCCGCCCGTGCCGCTGGGGACGTATTTGAACGCAATGGTGGCTGAGCTGTGATCGGTAAGCCCGACCAGATAGAGACCAATCCAATCTTGGGAGGAATGCGTGCTCGGAGCCTGCCATTGAACGACGATATTGCCCCCTGGAGCCACAGTAGTGGGTGATGCAATGACGGTATAGCTGGCAGCAGAGGTTTGCGCTTCGTTCACTAGTCCAAGACTTAGCAACGGAAGCGCCGCGACAATGAATTTCAGAAGGGTCCGTTTCAGCGACTTGACCATGATGTTTCCTTCCTAGCGGAGGAGAGCCAACCCATCTCTTCCGATCCGCCTTAATCTCTTAATTAGGCTGCGCAATTGATCTCCGCGTTTACGAACGCGTATGCCAAATATGTGCCAGATGAATTTGCCAAATTTTTTCAGCCTTTCCCATACAGGGTTTCAGTCTACCTGTATGGCTTAGCAGTAACCCTATGGCCGATACATACCTAAGTCATTGTTACATGGTTAGTTTTCCGCTGTGCGAAATTGTCTCTGTGCACGCTGGTGTCGAGTTGAAGTGCCGTATTACATCCGCCGGCTAGAGGCGTCAACCCAGGAAGTGGGTCTTTTTTCTTGTTGTCCGGCTTTCCAGATCTATCCATGTCAGATAATCATGTAGAGCTATCCGTGATTGTGCCCTGTCGTAATGAAGAAAACTCTATCGAAGACTGTGTCCGTTCGATTCTCAAGCAGGAGTTCCTGTCCGGTGAAATCGAACTGATTGTCGCAGACGGCCAATCAACAGACCGAACACGCGACATTGTCGAACGCATCGCTCGAGACGATTCTCGTATCCGTGTAATCGATAACCCGGGATGCATTGTATCGAGCGGTCTTAATGCCGCCATCGCGGTCGCTCGTGGTCGAATTATTCTGCGCATGGATGCACATACCATCTATGCCAAGGACTACGTCCATCACTGCCTCGGTGTGTTGCGGGAAACGGGCGCGGACAATGTAGGGGGTCCTGCGCTGACATCCGCGCAAGGCTATATTCAAACGGCTATTGCGGCCGCATATCATTCGCCTTTCGCAGTTGGTGGCGCGAAGTTTCACGATCCCTGTTATGAAGGCTACGTTGACACCGTCCCCTACGGTTGCTGGCCCCGCCATATATTCTCATGGATCGGGCTATTCGATGAGGAACTTGTCCGTAATCAGGACGATGAGTTCAATTTGCGACTGGTGCGGTGCGGCGGCAGAATCTGGCAATCTCCACGGATTAAGAGTTGGTATCGTACGAGAGGAAGTTTAATTGATTTGTTTCGACAGTATCGACAATACGGCTATTGGAAGGTCCGTGTGATCCAAAAGCATAATCTGCCGGCCTCGATCCGTCATGTGATCCCAGCCGGCTTTCTTCAATCGCTGATGCTGCTGTCAATGGCTTCTCTATGGTGGTCTCCGGCTCTCTGGGGCGGAATCGGATTATGCGCTCTGTATGCCGCTTGCAACGTTGCCGCTTCTATGTTCGTGGCAGGACACAACAATTGGAGATTGTTTCCCATCCTGCCATTAGTTTTTGCCACGTATCACTTCAGTTATGGCCTCGGCTTTCTTCGTGGCATTTGGGATTTTGTCATTGTCCGGCGAGGCCCGCGCCAAGCCTTAATGACTCTCTCGAGACGCTCTGTCGGGGAATGAACTGACCACAAACACACGGAAGATTCTCGACGAGAGAGTCTGCTGGCTTCCCGGGCACCGAGGTGGATCGACCATGAAGAAACTTCTCTACATAAGCGTTCCGCTGTGTTCTCTGTTGGGATGTCTGATTTTCGGTGAGATCCTTCTGGCGATGTTCTCACCGGTACCGGATCCCTATGCCAACTATAAGAATCAGAAAACGGGCGCAGTGAATCAATACATCAGATCAGAATTTCCTCCGTGGTATCGAGTCATGACAGAAGTCGATTTAGAATTGCCCGGCATGCAACGGAGGAACACCTTCACCACGAACAATATGGGATTCAGGGGTGATTATCTCTCGGTTCCAAAGCCCGTGAATGAGTTTCGGATTTTCTTGGTTGGAGGGAGTACCGCGGAATGCTTTTACATTGACGATTCGCAGGCGCTCAATGCGGTGTTGCAGAAAGAGGTTCAACACCATACCAATCTCGATTTATCCATCAGAGTCTATAATGCGGGGAAGTCAGGAGACGCCAGTGACGATCATGTCTCCATGATTGCGCACCGCATTGTGCATTTAGAGCCCGATCTCATCATTGTGTTCTCCGGCATAAATGACCTGACGAGGTCCATATACAATCACGATTACCTGCACTATGTGAAACCGGCTCAGGCGGCTTCTTCAGTGCCCGTCCTTCAATCTGTACGATCTCTCATGGTTGAGTTTCCCTCTTTTGCTACTGAATTTCAGATTCCGAGGCGTCTGTACTATGCCCGAAAGCAGCTATCTCGAAGTGATCGAGACGTGCTGGAAGAAATACCGTTGAAGACCGATTACAAAAGCAAGGTGGCACTGCGAAGGTCCGTTCCGGTTTCTGATGAACAGCCGAGAGTAGACGTTAAGGGATATCTTACGAATCTAAGGAGCATAGCGGGGATAGCAAACGCACATAAAGCACAATTGGTATTCATGACCCAGCAAACGACTTGGAATAGTTCAGTCGATCCAAGTACGAGGGATTGGCATTGGATGCTGTACAGAAATGGAAAGACCTATCGTGAGCAGATCATGGAAGAGGCGTTGGAATCGCTCAACGATGCCATGCGCCGAGTTTCCCGCGACAACTCCATTCCCTTGTATGACCTGGCAAGGGCCTTGCCGAAGTCGATGGAATACTTCTATGACGATGTCCATTTTAATGTGAAAGGCGCTGCGCTAGCCGGAACAGAACTAGGGCGTTACATTACGCCCCTTGTGAAGAAAAAGGCCGTGCGCCAGAGTGTGAAGTCGGACGCAGCTGACTTTCGTGCGCCGTCCTGAGACGCTGTGTGACGGCGCTTTGACCCCACTCGACACTGCGCCGGGTGAGAACCGCCCCGTCGGGAAATGAGGTAATGCGATTACAGCAGGAGGTGGAGTGGTTTTTGCGGTCTACCTGACATACTTGATAGTCTTTTGCCTGGCATCGTCTATGCTGGAAAAGGACCCCTCACCCGGTTTCACTGCCTTTGACGGAACAGTCGAAGGCCTTGAGGGGCTCTCTCGCGTCACACTATGGGACGTCGCAACGAACCTCGTGCTATTCCTACCTTACGGCTTTCTGTTTATGACACAGGGTTTTGTCTCAGCCCGGCCTGTGTGGCTTAAACTGTTCCTCGTCACATTCTCGGCAGGACTCATTAGCGGCGCGATCGAATTCGCCCAGATTTGGCTGGCGCGACATCCTTCCGTGGCAGACATTGTCTTCAATATGCTCGGCGCCCTGAGCGGAGGATTCGCCCGAGCTGCGTACAGTCAAATCCATCCACGCCTGGGAGAACCTGCACGCAGATTTCACCTTCAAACCGCATCCGCCGTTCCGGTACTCATGTATGGCTTGGTTCTCTGCACGCTGTTCGCCTTTCCACTACCGCTGGCTGAAGATTTTGACAGCTGGAATTCCGAATTTGAGTTGTACCTTGGAAATGCTGGCGGCGTGAACAGCCTCTGGCAGGGGGAAATCTACCTGATCGCCCTTTACAGCCGCGTCCTTAACAACCTGGAAGTACGGACAAATTTCTCTGCGGGTCATGTTCGAGGATCAATGCTACCGCGAACTCATGAAGGGCAACTTCTTCACTATGATTTCTTTGCCGATCCAGAGGACCCCCATCGCGCATCCGTCGGTTCGAGTACGCCTGTTGCTCTTCACATTCTAGATGAGACCCGTGTCCGATCGTTGAAACCAAATGGTTTGGCGGTTCTCGGGACGACAGTTCATTTGTTCGCACGGCCGACGATCACGCCAACGGGCGGGCAATTTTCCGCGCACACTCGATTCTCAGTAGAGGCGTGGATCGCTCCATCGGGTGAAGACTGGGGGACCTTTCGACTCGTGTGGTATTCAAACAACATTGCACCGACAGCTCTCAGATTCGCCGATTGGAAGCGTGAAGTGGAATCGCCATTGAAGAATACGATCGCAGATCTCATACGAAGCAATGAGGCCGCGTTACCGACGAAGCACGTTACGAGCGCATCTCCCCAACATGTGGTCATCACTTATAATGACGGCGCAGAAACTTCGTATGTAAATGGAGTCCAGCTTGGAACGACGATGCGGCGATTCAGGAATGCGTCGATCGATACCCTCACGGATTTCCTTGGACAGCAGTTCAAATGGCCCCTGTACTCGGCTCTGATTTTCCCAATGGGATACATGACGTCCATCTGTATTCGCAAACATGAGCCTGTTTCACGGGTGCGGAAATGGTCTTCCCTCGCCGCGGTTGTGTCTTTTCCTGTCTTCCTTGAAGGCATACGGTTCGTCACTTTAAATGCGCCGGCTGAAACGCCGTTTGTGGTGTTGGGGGTCGGCACATCTCTCCTTTCGACACTGCTGATCGGTCAGCGAGGCCATCGGCTCGGAGTCGCCTGACAGGCGGCGCTTGGTTGAGCGCCCTTCCGTCTAGCATTCATTAGCAAGCGCCTACATCGCTCATCGGGAGATGGATTTTATGACACCATTCTTGCCGTTTCACGTCCCCGAAATAGGGGAAGATGAAATCGAGGCTGTCGTGTCGGTTCTGCGCTCGGGATGGTTGACGACCGGCTTGAAGGCGAAGGAGTTCGAACACAACTTCGCCGCCATGGTCGGCGCGCAGCACGCCGTCGCGGTGAATTCCTGCACCGCCGCGCTGCATTTGGCGCTGGAAGCCATCGGGTTGCGGGAAGGGGATGAAGTCATCGTTCCTACCATGACATTCACGGCGACTGCCGAGGTGGTGACCTATTTCAAGGCCAAGCCGGTATTGGTGGACTGCATGCCGGGAGAGTTCACCATCGATCCGGAAGGGATCGAACGGGCTATTACATCAAAAACCAAGGCGGTAATTCCCGTTCATTTTGCCGGCCATCCCTGTGAAATGGATCGAATCATGAACATTGCTCGTCGGCACGATTTGCGCGTGATTGATGATGCGGCGCATGCACTGCCGGCTCGATATCGGGGCAAGATGGTGGGCACTATCGCAGACTGCACATGCTTCTCCTTCTATGCGACCAAGAACATTACGACCGGAGAGGGCGGCATGATCACGACCGACAATCCGGACTGGGCGGCGCGGATGCGCATCATGGCGTTGCACGGCCTGAGTCGCGACGCCTGGAAGCGCTATACCGCTGAAGGATCCTGGTACTACGAGATCCTTTCGCCGGGCTTCAAATACAACCTGACTGACATTGCGGCCGCCCTGGGCATCTCTCAATTGCAAAAAGCGGAACGCTTTTGGAAAGCCCGGGAACGGTATGCCGGGCTGTATGACGAGGGCTTCGCCGAGGTTCGGGAGATTTCGCGCCCAGAGGTTAAACCCTATGTGCAACATGCTTGGCATCTGTATGTCATTCAACTCAATCTCGAGCAGTTGCGTATCGGACGAAACGAATTCATTGAGCATCTTCAGTCACAGAATATCGGTTGCAGTGTGCATTTCATTCCGCTCCACCTGCATCCCTATTATCGCGATACATGGGGCTATCATCCATCGCAGTTTCCCGTAGCGGGGGCGGTCTACGAACGCATCGTCTCCCTTCCGCTGTATTCCAAGATGACTGAAGTTGATGTCCAACGCGTGATCACAGTCGTCCGCGATCTCATTCGACGGTTTCGCCGATGATAAAACGAATATTTGATCTATTGTTTGCGGCACTGGCGCTCGCCGTCGCCTTTCCGCTCTTCGTGGTTATTGGCATGCTGATCAGGCTGGATTCGCCTGGGCCGATCTTTTTCAGGCAGGTGCGGGTAGGCCGGGGCCTTCGTCCCTTCTCAATCTATAAATTCAGGACGATGGTCATAGACGCCTCTTCGAAGGGTGGCCTTTTGACCGTTGGAGAGGACACGCGCGTGACAAAAATCGGCCGGGTTCTCCGCCGATACAAACTAGACGAACTGCCTCAGTTGGTCAACATTCTGAAGGGTGACATGAGCTTCGTTGGGCCGCGGCCGGAAATAAGACGATATGTCGAAGCGTTCCTGACGGATTATTCCGAGATTCTGTCTGTTCGGCCTGGGCTCACGGATCTCGCCTCCATCCAATTCTTCGACGAGGCTGCAGTGCTGGCCCGCGCCGGCAATGCGGATGAAGAATACCTACGCGCCGTGCTTCCTGAAAAAATTCGATTAGCGCGGTTGTACCTGCGTCACGCTTCATTTTCTTTTGATTTGGCCATTATCGGCCAGACGCTGTTGCGCCTAGCCGGTTTGCCGGCTGCGTTATATGACTTACCAGAGTTGCGCTCATCCGGAGCCGGCATGTGGAATTGGAGAGCAACTATTCCCACGTGGATCATCCGATGGCGCCGGCCGATCGTGATCGCCCTGGATATCGGTATGATCGTTCTGGCCAATTATCTGGCCTTCTGGCTTCGCTTCGACGGCGAGATCCCGCACCACGAATACAGGCTTTTTATCGAACTCCTCCCCTGGCTGGTTGCCATCCGGTCTTCGGCGTTCATATTCTTCAAGCTGAACGAGGGGCTCTGGCGATACACGAGCATCTGGGATCTTCAGAACATCATCAGCGGCGTCTTGCTCAGCACCGCGGCGTTCTATGGTTTGGTGTATGGGGTTATGGGACTCACCTCGTACCCGCGCTCTATCCTCATCATCGACGCGCTTTTGCTGATCGGTTTTGTGACTGGCATCCGTTTGCCCTTTCGTTTGTTGAAAGAGCAGTGCATATACCGGCACAAAAAGAAGGTTCTCATCATCGGAGCGGGCGATACCGGCGAACGTATTGTGCGGGAGATGAAGACGAACGGCGCGTCGGTCTATGAACCAGTCGGGTTCATTGACGACGAAGCTACATTGTTGAGTAAACGCATACACGGCGTTCAGGTGTGCGGAACCCGGCGTGATCTGCCGAGAATCCTCACGGAAAAGCGCGCAGAAGAGGTCATTCTGGCCTTGTCGCATGCAGGACCTTCGATGCTCAGGGATATCATCTCGGCGCTGGAACCTTTCAAAGTGTCGATCAAAACTCTGCCGAGCGTGCACGAACTGATCAACGATAGGAGCGCGGTCAGTCAGATGCGAAGCGTGGCGTTGGCCGATTTGCTGCCTCGTGCTCCCGTCAATCTCCAAACGGACGGGATGCGCGACATGATCAGCGGAAAGCGCGTGATGATCAGCGGGGCGGGAGGCTCGATTGGCTCAGAGCTCGCGCGGCAGATTGCGGTGTTGAATCCGGATCGGCTGATTCTGTACGAGAGGCATGAGAATAGTTTGTATACCATCGGGAAGGAACTCGAGGATAACAATGCATCGTCTTTTGTCTATCCGATCATCGGGGACGTCACCGACGTCCGGCGGCTCGCATCCACGCTGAGGGCTCATCAGCCGGCCATTTTCTTTCATGCCGCTGCCCATAAGCATGTTCCGCTGGTTGAATTGAATCCGGCGGAGGCGCTGAAGAACAATTGCTTAGGAACCCGAACGGCGGCGGAGGTCGCCCACCGCTGCGGAGTGGAACGCTTCGTGCTGATCTCGACCGACAAAGCCGTCAATCCGTCCAGCGTCATGGGAGCCACGAAACGAGTCGCTGAACTGATTGCCCAGGATATCGCTCGACAAAGCCCGACACGTTTCATCACGGTGCGGTTCGGGAACGTCCTGGGCAGTAACGGTAGTGTTTTGCTTCGATTTCAAGAACAGATTAAGGCGGGCGGTCCGGTAACCGTCACCCACCCGGACGTGCGCCGCTACTTCATGCTCATTCCAGAAGCCGTGCACCTCGTGTTGCAGGCAGCCTCGCTCGGAGAGCAAGGCGCGACATATATACTGGACATGGGAGAGCAGATTCCCGTGTTGACCTTAGCCCGCCACCTGATCAGGCTCTCGGGATTCGTCCCCGACAAAGAAATCCCGATCCGCTTCGTCGGCTTGCGGCCCGGAGAAAAGCTTGCCGAAAAGCTGGTCGGAGAGGGTGAAGTCGCCGAAGCGTCCCCCATAGAGAACGTTTTGCGGATCAAGGCGACGACGCCGCTGGATCTTTCGGCATTGCATAACAACCTCATGGCCATCGAAGCCGCAGTGCATCTGAACAAGACGGAGTGGGCGCTGGACCGCCTGCGGGAATTGGTGCCGGAGTTCCAGTCCCCGGAAGCCATTCACGTCGTGCAACAGCCCACAATGGTCGCCGCTTTAGGGGAGCAGGTCGCTCATTGATCGCTCGGGCACCATCCCGATCGCGGGAAAGCGTTTGACCGCCTGGATCTCAGAGACAATTTGGAGCAACGGATGAGAACTTTGGATCTTGATCCGCAACCAAGAGCATCCGCAACTGCCATCCCGACCGATCTCCTGAAGGTGGCCGGGCAGCATAAATGGACCATTGTGGGGTCCATTATCATCTCAGTTATGGTTGCCTCGATATACTGCATCGTAGCGCCGAAGCAATACCGATCCGAAACGATGATCTTGGTGGAAGATCAAAAGATCCCGGAGAATTTTGTGAAAGGAGTCGATGAGGGCAATTTGGAGCAGCGTATCTTCGTGATCCAGAAGCAGGTCAGAAGCCGCGCCATTCTGACGGACATCGTCAAGGAGTTCCGACTCTACCCCGATATCATGGCGACCGAAGGCATGGAATCCGCCATTTCCACCTTAGCTGCAAGTATTCTGGTCGAAATGCTCGGCAAGGGCCCCCGTGCCAACTTCGTGGGACGCACCAGCCTTGATGCCTTCACCGTCTCGTTCGTCCACGAAGACCCGGGCACCGCGATGCAGGTGACTGCGCGGGTGGCCGCCAAGTTCATCGAGCAAAACCTGCGCATGCGCGAGCAAACGGCCGAGGGCACCACCGAGTTCTTTGATGAGGAAGTCGTTCGATCCAAAGCCGAGCTGGAACGAAAGGAAGATGAAATCAGTCAATTCAAGTCGGTTCATATGGGCAAGCTTCCGCAACAAATCGAGCCGAATTTGCGCGCGCTGGACCGGCTGCAGAGCGAACTGAACGCCGGCAATGAAACTATCCGCCGGACCTCGGATCGCCTGGCCCTGGTGGATAAGGCGATTCAGGAATACCAGCGCACCGGGACGACGAACCCCGCGCTGGTGTCTGGGGGGAGCGAGCCTGATCCGTTGTTTCGGCGGCACAAAGAACTCCGCGAAAAACTCATCAAGCTCAAATCGGAATTTTGGGATACTTACCCAGAGGTTACCTTGACACGCGATGAAATGCGCGAAGTTGAGGCCAAACTCACGGAATTGTATGGCCCGGAAGTATTCAAACCGGGTGAGAAACTGGTCGATCCTTACCTCAGGGATCTCAAGAGGCAGAGCAGTGAACTGCACAGCGAATTAGCTCTGCTGAGGCAACGTCAACAGAGCCTTCAGAACGAGAAATTGGATTATGAGAGGCGGGTGGAAAAAGCACCGCAGGTTGAACAGGAACTGTTGATCCTCGAGCGCGACTACGCGAATATGAAAGACAATTACCGCGCGCTGCTGGACAAGCGTCTGAACGCCAGGGTGGCGGAAAATCTCGAAAAGCGGCAAAAAGGAGCCCAATTTCGCATTCTCGACACGGCGAACTTCCCAAGAAGACCGGAAAAGCCGAATCAGCCCCGCGTCATGATATTCGGGGTTCTCTTTGGCTGCGCGGTCGGCGTCGGGCTGGCTTTATTGTGCGAATATCGACGCCCCCAGTTTCGATCGCCCGAAGATGTCGAACAAATACTGGGCCCGTATCTTTTGGCAGTTATTCCGGACTTTACGCTCGAACATAACCGATTGCGCTGGCTGCGGCTGTTCCCGACATCGTCCCACAGGACCCTGATGCCCCCCGACAAGGCGGCCACGGCGACAGGGGTCTTGCGCTTGAGTACTCACAAGAAAGGCGCCGGTAGTGGAAGGCGGACGGACGACAACTTCATTGTGAAATGGATGCCGCATTCGTTCGTTGCGGAGCAATACCGCGTGGGGGCGACAAGGATCGCGCTGCTTGAGAGCGCCGGCCCATCGACCGTCGTCGCCATCACCAGCGCCGTCAAGGGAGAAGGCAAGACCACAACGGTCATCAATCTTGGCTATACCCTTGCCAGAGACCTCGGCAAGCGCACCCTGCTGATTGATTGCGACTTTACCGTGCCGACGCTCCATCGCTATGCGGATACGATTCCCGAGTGGGGCCTTGCCGATTGCCTCATCAGCGATGTGTCGTGGGAAGATTGTCTCGCGAGCTTCGGGGACGTTCCCTGCTGGATCATGCCGGTGGGGAATTCTCGCATCCATTCCAACGAGCTCTTGAAAACGGGGCGGCTGCAAAGTCTTCTTGCGCAACTACGGGAGCGATTCGACTACATCCTGATCAACACACCGCCTATTTTGCCGCTTGCCACGATGACCGTTCTGGCCGGCCATGTCGATCATCTCGTGCTCGTCATCCGGGCCAACTCGACACCCCATCAGGTCGTGAAGCGCGCGATGAAATCGTTGCGGTTACGCGTGCCCGTTCAAGTCATCCTCAACAGGGTGGGGAGCGGATCCCTGCCTTCTTACATGTATGACTACGGCTATACCGAAGCCAAAGCCGCTCCTTCGTGATGTCGGACGCGGTTGTTCGTCCGGGGATTCCTTCGTCGAGAATTTCACCGCTCAGTTGTGCCACGCCGAAGAAAACTCTCCCCTCATCACATAGCGAGAGAGTGTAAGCATGAACCGGATTATGCTTCCGGCGACGCCTCAACTTTGATGTAAGGAGGAAATATGAACACAGAGACCTGGGTTGTGAGGACGCTCGGCGGAGAAGAGTGGGGATTTATCAAACGGTTGATTATCGATCCCATGACAAGACAGATCAAAGAGGCCGATATTATTCTGGCCGAGACGGGCAAAGTCATCAGAATTCCCTGGGATAACCTCGACGTTCAGACCGAAGGGATCACACTCCGTGTCGCCAAAGGGGAGGTCCATGCGATTCCACCTCCGCCGTCCGAGGCGGGGATGGCCGCCAGCGTCGCAATGGATCTCTGGCCGTAAGCGCGTCATGGACGATCGTGTGTCCAATGCCACTATCTTGAATTTCATTTCTGGTCTGAATGCTCACACTTTCCAATCCTCATGAACTCCTTCAGCGCGTGTGAGTTCCTTCTGCTCACCTCGGCCGAAGAGGCAAGCGCAGGACTAGCCATGCACATGTCACGAGTCACTGGAGAGAAAGTGATTCGGGTCCTTCAGGATCTAGACGTAGGCTTGACTGTGAAGAAAGCCTGTCGGCGTCAGCACATCTCACCACAGACGTTCTATCGTTGGAGAAATTGGATGTTGGGACAAATGTCCAAGCCGTTGGAGCGCCTTCACGACCTGGAGAGTGAAAATCGCCGGCTCAAACGCAAGATTGCCGAGCTCTCGTTGGATTACAATGCGCTTCGAGCGGCGCTGATAAATGAAACCAGGCGCGAGTGTTGATCACCGACGACCGGTAGACGGCTGGTCACGGCGTCGCACGAATGCCACAGGAGTTCTGAAAAGAGAACGCCGATGTTTGCCCGCCTCGCAGACACCGCCAAACCGTCTCCTCAATAACCATCCCCATCCCAACGGTCCCTCGCCACCCGTCAAAGCCTCCACTCTCTCGTGCCCTACACGCCTAAGGCGAGATACGGCTCTCGGAATCGCTTCCGAGGAGCCACGTATCCGTTCACTAGGGCTGCGCTGTTCCGGCCTCCGGCACGCATTCCTTCGGCATGAGCTCGCCGCCATGAAAATATTCTCTGCGATTCCAATTACGAAGCACTGATTGCCGATCGAAGTTGAGGATATACTGCTCGCACCAGGTACCCGGCGCGGTGTAGCGATTACCTGGCTGCTCCTCGCGCTTTTCATAGATCCAGCGAGACTCTCCGCTTTCCAGTGCTTGGATGGAGACTGGTTCACCCCACCGTCCGCGGATCTGCTCTTGCGTCGCGTGTCCTTGCGCTTCGTCCAGCCACGCGGCGTCCTTGCCTTCGAATGCCGCGCAAGCAGAAAGCATCATCGCGACACAAAGCCACATGAATAGGGGAGATAGCGCCATGTTGCCCTCCCTGAACCATCCGTGGGTTCGAAATTCAGCGAAAAGGGACGATTCGGTTCATTGATAGCGCTGAGAAGAGAGGTAGGGAGCAGAGGAAAGGGACTACCGCTCAACCTTATACTGACTTCTTCACCAATCCCGAGCGCAAACATCTGGTACACACGCGAATCCGCAAAGTATTGCCGTTCACGAGCGCCCGCACACGCTGTAGGTTGGGGTTGAACACCCGCTTGGTCTTGTTATTAGCGTGACTGACATTATGTCCCGACTGGTGTCCCTTGCCGCATACATCACATACAAAAGCCACGACGTTCTCCTTCAATCAAATCTTACAATCTGAATTCGCACCGAACTGGAGGCCTGAACGAATCGCATGCTACCATAGGGCCGCGGCTCGTGACAAGATTGACCGGCACAGGCGGCGCGGGGCTAGGAGGCGCGGGACAACATGGATTTCGGCATGCTATTGGGATTCACGGCCGGGACACTGACCACGATCGCATTCTGGCCTCAACTTCGGCAGACATGGAGGACCCGGTCCGCCGATGATCTCTCGCTGGGCATGCTCGTCACATTCACGACCGGTGTGTTTCTATGGCTGCTCTACGGGTTCTACATCCACTCGCTGCCGATCATTCTGACGAATCTCATCACGTTGCTCTTGACCCTCGCCATTCTGATATTAAGAATCCGCTACCGTTCCTGACCGGCCCAAACCGCGGCGAGGCGTCCAAGGCAGTTTCGACAGCCGTCCGTTATGTTTTGCGTTTTTCAGGGTTGGTGGTGGCGGTGGACGAACCGGCGCGGCTGCGGATTTTTTGATGTCTGAAAGCATCGGGCGCGACCGGCACGGCAAGATCAAAATGTGGGTCGCCGCCATCGTCCATATGGTCTCGTCCTACACTATAGACCATTGACTGCGTCTCGCTCCAGAGCATCGGCAGTCCGGTGAAGGGGTCGTAATACCGGAAACCGACTTCGGCCAGGCGAGTAGGAACGGTTGCGGATAGGCTCGGTTGTCGCAGGAGAACCTGGAGTGACATCAATCGTAGCCTCGCATCGGTCTCCATCAGGCGCAGACTGAACACCTCCCAATCGGGCTCAAACTCCAGCGGGCGGAGCAGTGTTTCTATGAGTGTCCTGGACGACGAGCGAGCGACGTCGTCCAGTTTCGGCAGCGGGCTGTGCACGGATTCCGATGCGTTGATCGTCACATCGTAATACGCGGCATAGATATCCCACATCCGCTGCGACGCCACGGTCGTCTCCAGCATGGTCTTCAGCGGCGGATGCTGCACTCGTTGAAACGCCCCCGGAACGAGCCGCGCACTTTTCTCAAGCCACGCTTCTTCACGGGACGTTTCATCGATACCCATCGCAGGATTCAGTACGGTTCTACGACCTTGGGAAACTCCTATCACGAATTGATTCTGAATTGGCCATCGGAGTGAATATTCGTCTTTCGTGAACGGCTGAATCATCGCGAGCAGCTCGTCCGTGGGCGCCACCCGATCCAGGATCAGCCGTTTGGATAAAAACGTAACGTCATCATCGAGCATCAGCAACGCCGCGGTCTTCACGGACAGAGTCCGAGCCTGCGCCAGCACGGTTCGCCAGACTCGCATGTCTTGGAGCAATCGAGTCCAGCCGATCTGCGTCGATTGCGCATAGCCGGCCGCGACATAGAGGCGATGGATGAGCAAGAACTCTTCGAAATGAGGGCTTCCGTCAAGGCCGAATCCCCAGTCTTCAAAAGGCATATCCAGAAAGCGCTCATACCGGCTCACCAATCTGGCATAGCGATCCATCGACATGCGAAGAAGAGCCTCGGGTTTTTTAAATTCCGTCACGGGGTCCGCTGCGATCCAAGGCGGAAACGCATCTCCCGCATCCAGCGCGATCCGCAATTCGCTGCGGCCGGGCCGGCGATAATCCAACAGACGCCGGCCGGAAGCGGCCTCGGCTTCGCGCCACATATCAAAACCCGTTTGGACCGGGTCCGCCGTCGCGGCGGCTGCGAACCCGATCATCAGAAAGTAGCCGTTGGTCAGCGGTGTCTCGATTCCTCTGTCCGGCAGCTGCGACAGCCGCCGGTAAACCTCGCTCGGCGGGCCATCCTTTGCCGACCAGATCAGTCCGGAGATCTCAAGGAACAGGGCGATGATGGCAAGACTGATGAACAGATTACGCATGCCGTCAGGATGACTCCGAAGTTGCTTTGTTCATAGAATCCTTCGCGAATTGAGCAAGCCTTGTGCCGTCCATGGCAACCTCTGGACCTCTATGAAACGGAGAGAGACCCCGTGATTTCAAAGCGCGAGGTGCCGCTGATGCGATAGATGTACGCGCCGGAGCATCACGTCGGGACAAAATTGAACTTGACAAAATCCGGCTGCTTCCCTAGATTTCATTCGGGCGCACACCCCTCGCAGCTCCGAGGTGACCTTCGTTCCTTCGAGGGCTGAGGAACGGACGAGGATCAGTCTGCGGGTGCCAATCCTCAGGGTCCAATCATAAGGCCCTGGGGATTTTTTGTTTGCGCGCCATGAGACGCGGCCCAATGAGACCCGCCATACTTTTGCTGGCGTTGTTCCTGGTCGTGGCACAAGCACTGTTTGCGGCCAACGAGGTTACAGCGGACCATCCTGCTATGAAACGACGACAACAGGGCATCTTGACGGGCATGCCCTTCATGGCAAACATCGCCGCCCGGACATTTGTCGATGATCTGGGAAGAAAAATCTATCTGGCCAAGCCTCCGCAGCGCATTGTCTCGCTTGCGCCGAGCGTGACCGAGATCTTGTATGCCGTGGGAGCCGCTGATCGGGTGATCGCCGTGACCCAATTCTGCGATTACCCTCCCGAAGCCGCACTCAAGCCGAAAGTGGGCGGGGCAAGGCCGAGCATTGAATCGTTGCTCACGCTCAAAGCCGATCTTATTCTGACTCCGCGCGCCTTCATCGATCCCGCTCTCATCGACAAACTCGAGCAATTGAAGATTACGACCTACGTGATGGAGGCGAAAACGGTCGAAGACGTACTGTCCCATCTCCATACCATCGGCCGGATTCTTGATCGGAGCGCCGCGGCGACCCAATTGACCGCGGAGTTGCGGCGGCGCATCCAGCTGGTCAAGGAGCGCACGGCCGGATTGCCCAAACCGAGGCTCTTGTATGTGCTCAACAGCGACCCGCTCATGACGGTCGGGCCGGGAAGCTTCATTCATCACCTCATTGAACTCGC
This sequence comes from Nitrospira sp. Nam80, assembly GCF_965152575.1. Classification (NCBI taxonomy): domain Bacteria; kingdom Pseudomonadati; phylum Nitrospirota; class Nitrospiria; order Nitrospirales; family Nitrospiraceae; genus Nitrospira; species Nitrospira sp. Nam80. The sequence continues at coordinate 2,297,723 of NZ_OZ224216.1, read as the reverse complement.
CGGGGCGGAAAATGTCGGGGCAATGACGGGACTAGCGTATCCCCGGATTTCCATGGAGTATGTCTTGAAGCAGGATCCCGAAGTCCTCCTCTTTCCGGTCGGCGCCTTGGAAGGAATTCCCGAAAAGGAACAGCAGCAGTGGCAACGGTGGCAAGGCATGAGCGCCGTTCGCACCAAGCGGCTCTATCACATCGACAGCGCCCTAATGGATCGGCCCGGCCCACGGATTGTCGAGGGATTGGAACGACTGGCCGCATTGCTCCACGTTGAAACGTTTCCCGACGCTCCGTTGTCTCATGTGCCGCCCTCGCCATGAAATCACCGCGAGGTCTCGAACAGGCCGGCCGCTCTGCTCACTCGGAAAGCGGCCTGCTTGGTCAGCCTCATTTCTTTATTCACGGACCATATTTCGCATTTCGACGCTCGATCATGTTATTGCTCCTCATTGCGATGGGGAGCGTCGCGGTGGCAATCCTGTGCCTGCATTCAGGCGCACAACCCATTGGGTTCACGGCGATGGTCGGGGTGTTCGACCGCTTGTTACAGGGAGAGGCGCCGTCCGTGGCGGGCGATATCGAGGGCACGATTCTGATCTATGTCCGCCTGCCTCGGGTCTTGCTGGCATTTTTCGTCGGCGCCTGCCTCGCTGTCGTCGGTGTCGCCCTGCAGGCGCTGCTGCGAAATCCCTTGGCCGATCCCTACGTTTTGGGCGTATCGAGCGGTTCGGCGCTGGGAGCCTCATTGGTCGTTGCCTTCGGCATGACCCATTCCCTGGTCGCCCAACTTACATTGCCGATTTGGGCCTTTCTCGGCGGCATCACTGCAACGGTCGTCGTCTACCGGATCGCCCTCGCTCAGGGCCGGCTCCCGGTTCATACCTTGCTGTTGGCCGGGATCGTGATGAACGCCGTGCTGTCGGCGCTCATTCTGTTCATTACGTCGATTCTCGATCCGAACAGGTTCTTTCGCATCATGTCATGGCTAATGGGTAATGTGAATTCACCGGATTTTCTCACGCTTTTGGTCCTGGGTTGTTATGGACTCGTCGGCTTTATTCTCCTCTTTCGGCATGCACGCCGCCTCAACATCATGATTTTGGGAGAGGAGTCGGCTTTGACATTGGGTGTGGACGTGGAACGCACCAAGAAAGCGGTGCTGGTGATTGCGGCGCTGCTGACGGGGGCAGCAGTTTCCGTCAGCGGCATGATCGGTTTTGTGGGCATGATTATTCCCCATATGCTGCGGATGGCGATCGGCGCGGATCATCGGCTGTTGCTTCCGGCGTCGGGACTTGCCGGCGGCTGCTTTTTGATGGTGTCGGACACCATTGCCCGGACGGCTTTTGCTCCCGCTGAAATCCCGGTCGGAGTCGTGACGGCGCTGCTCGGAGGCCCTGTCTTCATCGGTTTGTTGACCACGCGAGCACGCTCGCCGCTGACATAATTGAGGCGATCAATGACCGAATCCAACCCGGCCTTCCATCTCGATAATGTGTCATTCGCCTATGGTCGCTCCGCCGGATCAGGGCAGTCGGAGCGTCCTGTCTTCCATCACCTCACCGTCACGATTTCGGCTGGCCGGATAGTGGGGGTCATCGGCCCCAATGGGTCGGGGAAAAGCACGTTTCTGAAGCTCCTGGCCGGGATCCTCGTTCCACCGCAGGGAACGATTTCTCTCTTTGGCCGGCCTCTCGCGGCTCTGTCGCGGACCACGATTGGCAAGATGTTGGCGTATGTGCCGCAAGAGTTTCAGGCAACCTTTCCCTTTACGGTCCGAGATATCGTTCTCATGGGACGCTATCCGCATAGAAACACCGGCTTGTGGGACCTCTGGGGCTGGGAGGGAAAGGACGACTATGCCGCCGCCGATCATGCGATGGACCGGCTCAACGTTCTCCACCTGGCCGAAAAGTCGATCATCGCCCTGTCCGGTGGCGAGCGGCAGCGCGTGCTGATCGCTCGGGCGCTGGCGCAGGAAGCAGAAATCCTGTTGCTCGATGAGCCGACGGCGTTCCTTGACCTGAACTATCAGCTCGAAATCAGCCGCATTCTCTCCACTCTGGTTCAGGACCGGAACCTGACGATCATCCTTGTCTCGCACGATCTGAACTTAGCGAGCCAGTATTGCGACCGACTGCTGTTGTTGGACCAAGGCCGGCTGGCGGCCATGGATCATCCGGCCATGGTACTCCGCGCGGAGGTACTTGAGCCGGTCTACGGGTGCCGGATGTTGATCGATTGTCATCCCGAGACCGGCCTCCCGCGAGTGAGTTTGCCGGGCCGGGCGACATCCTGAGTCGCATTATTCATGACGGTTCGTCACGTACCTGCGGAGACGCTAGGCGAGATGGGCGCGTGGAGATGCAAGGGCCCCGAAGCATACTCCCAAATGGTGGATGTTGAGGGGCGCACGGCGCGAGGAAGAACGAGCGCCACGTTTGTGCGCGCCAGCGAGACGGTGAGCTGGCTGGAGCCACCGAGCGGCGAGCCCGCCCGCCATACCAAGCTTCGCTTGACCCGCCGCGTTCGATCAAATCGCGGCGGAGAGGTTTTTTGCCACCGGCTTCACGGCCAGGCTTGTCGTAGCGGCGTATCCGCAGTTGCAGTAGAAGCGATCATGAATGTAGAAGCGATCATGAATAATGCGGGCTAAGTCAATGCCGATTCGCCGCGCTTGCCGAAAGATCAGGTACCGGTCTCTCGGCGTATCAATGGGGATTGGGGTACCGCCTTCTAACCGACAAGGGAGTATGTAAAGGAACGTTCACGAATCGGGGAAGATGGTGTGAAGCCATCACGGTGCCGCCACTGTAAGCGGGAAGTAACTCTGCACAGGCCACTGGTATGGATCGTGGGGCGTGAGGGCGTAAGCGTGAGGAGTTTGTTTGCTTACGACGACCTTCACGCCTAACAGGTCCACTGGGAAGGCGCAGAGGACGCGTTGATCCGCAAGTCAGGAGATCCGGTTGTCGAACTTATTCCATTCAGCCCTTCGAGCGAAAGGGACAATGGGCCGTGAAACCACGATGGACCAGCCTGTATCCGTGCGCGATCATCGCCCTGGGTTTTCTTCTCCAGGCCGTTCCTGCCGACGCGCGGGAAGATGAGACGATCGAAGCCAAAGAAGTGGTCGTGACCAGCACGAGACTTCCCGATTCGCCGGTCAACGCCAGAGAGCTGCCCGCCAAAATCAGCATCATCACGTCCGAGGACATCAAAAAGACCGGCGCCAAATCCATTCAGGAAGCCGTCCAGTGGGCGACCGGCATCGTGATGTATGATCAAGTCGGCAATGCCTTCCAACAGACGATCGACTTGCGCGGCTTCAACGGACAACCGGTCCCCTCCACCATGGTGTTCGTCGACGGCCAGCGGATGAACGAGCCGGATTTCAACACGGTCAACTTTGATCTCATTCCGCTCGAATCAATCGAGCGGATCGAAATTCTGCCGGGCAACGCCGCAATCTACGGGAAAAACGCTCTCGGCGGCGTCATCAACATCGTCACCAAGCGGGGGGCGGAAAAGCGGCAGGTGACCGGCGAAACTATGTTCGGCAGCTTTAATCGCGAACGCTACAACGTGACCGCCAGCGGGCCGATCGGCAAATTTGATTACTTTGCCAGCTTCACCCGAGAGACCGAAAACGGCTTTCGCGACCAGTCCGACGCGCGCCTCTCTCGATTCTTCAGCAAGATCGGATACCAACCGACCGACGGCACGGATCTCTCCATTTCATATACCTATGTCACCGACCATCTCTTGCAAGCGGGCTCCCTGCCGCTGAGCCTGGCCGCCTTCGATCGCAAGGCGAACTTCACGCCCGGCGATTTTGACGACAAGGAAACGAACGTCGTTCGGTTTGTGGGGCGCCAGGCGCTGCCATTCGGGTTCGCCCTAAATGTCAACGCCTTCTATCGCCATCTGAATCAACAGCTCTTCACGGTCGGGCAAACCTCGATCAGCAATCGGCTGACAAAAACGGAATCTAAAGGCGCGACGGCTCAATTGACGCAGGAGTCCGCGCCGTTGGGGTTTCGCAATCAGCTCGTGCTCGGAGGGGAGTACCAGCGGAATGACTTCGGAAATCGGCTGGCCGCCACGATTATCGGGTTCCCCGGCGTCTTTCCCAATGTCGATTCCACCAACGAAGACAGCACCGGACTCTATGTTCAAGATACGGTGCATCTCACGCCACGCCTTATCCTGACCGGCGGCGCCCGCTATGATCACGATCAAATCGGTTTCGGCGATAATATCACGCCGGCCAATGACGGAGCCCGGCGATTCAATCGTACGACCGCGCGAGGAGGGCTCACCTATCTGGTGACGCCGGCCACGAGCGTCTATTTCAACTATACCGAAGGATTTCGCGTGCCGACGTTCCAGGAGCTGTTTGCGCTCGCGTCGTTCGGCTCCAATCCGAACTTGAAGCCGGTCAAGACGCGCAATTATGAGATCGGGGCAAAGACGGCCCTCGGCACATGGGGGGAGGCGGCCCTGGGACTGTTTCAGATCGACACTCGCGACGAGATTCTTTTTACGTGCCAACTCTGCGATTTCAGTTTCGGCGACGGCCAGAACCGGAACGTCGATAAGACGCGGCGCCGGGGCGTCGAGGGAACGGTGAAGGCACGTCTGAACCAATACTTGGAAGGGATCATCAATTACACCTATACTCAGGCGGAATATCGGACGGCGTTCAATCTGGCCTCCACCCGAACCGTGGAAGTCGGCGATACGCTTCCGCAAGTCCCGAAGCATCGATTAAGTCTAACTGCCAATGCACATCCGGTCGAAGGGTTGACGGTCTCGCTCATCGGCCTCTATGTCAGCACACAGTTTTTCCTGAACGACGAAAATAATATTCAACCCCGGCTGCCGGGTTACTTTGTCCTGAACAGCCGAATCAGCTATGAGCGCCCTGTCCCCGGCGGCCGGCTGACCGGCTTCTTGATGATCAATAATATGTTGGATCAGAAATATTCCACGAGCGGCATCATGGCGGTAAACGTGTTGACCGGCGGAGGCGCACTCGAACGGTTCGTCGTCCCGGCCCCGGGGATCGCTCTCTATGGAGGCCTGAGTTACCGATTCGAGGCGTTGTAACGATGGGCAACTCCCGTCACGGCCGGCAGACCAAGGCGATCGCTCTTTTCGGCACCGGCTCCGATGTGGGCAAAAGCATTCTCGCTGCCGGCCTGTGCCGACTGCTGCGCCGCGACGGACGGGCAGTGGCTCCGTTCAAGGCCCAAAATATGTCGCTGAACTCCTCCGTCACGCCCGAGGGCGGGGAGATCGGGCGAGCCCAGGCTCTTCAAGCCGAAGCTTGCGGGATTTTACCGCATGTTGACATGAATCCGATCCTGCTGAAGCCGGAATCCGATACCTCCAGCCAAGTCATCGTGCGGGGGAAAGTACAGACCAAGCTGGAGGCGACCGCCTATTTTCAAGCCCGCGTGCCGCTGTTTGAGATCGTGCGCGACAGCTATCAGCGGTTGGCGCGGCAGTATGAGGTGATCGTCATCGAGGGCGCCGGCAGCGCGGCGGAAGTCAATCTCCGAGACCGCGATGTGGTGAACTGGCCGGTCGCCCATTTGGCCGACGCCGGCGTGCTCTTGATCGCGGACATCGACCGGGGAGGCGTGTTTGCGCAGGTCATCGGAACGTTGGATCTGCTGACCCCGGAAGAGCGGCGCCGCATGATCGGCATCGTCATTAATAAGTTTCGAGGCGATCGGGCATTGTTTGAGGACGGTGTGGCCTATATCGAGCAGCGCACCGGTCTTCCGGTCCTCGGTGTGGTTCCCTTCCTTCGGCCGTTACATCTGGACCAGGAGGACGCGCTGCAGATCGACCTGCGCCGGTCCGGGCCGTTCGCCCCTGAACTCGTGAATGTGGCGGTGCTATTGTTGCCCCACATGAGCAACTTCACCGATTTCAATGCGTTCCTGAATGAACCGGATGTCGCATTGCAGTATGGTGCCTCACCGGCACACTTACGAAGGGCGGACGTGATCATTATTCCCGGCACCAAGAATACGCTTGCCGATTTGCGATATCTGAAGCAGCATGGGTTGCATGATGCCCTGCAGCCGCATGTTCAGAGTGGCAAGGAATTGGTGGGCATCTGCGGTGGCTATCAGATGCTGGGCGGCTGGATCGACGATCCATATACCGTCGAGGCCGGTGGAAAAGAGCGCGGCCTGGGATTCTTGGACATTGCGACCACCCTACAAACCGACAAAGCGACGACAGTGGTGGAAGGAGTGGCACTACATATTGATCCGCCCTCTGCGCTTGCCGTCCGTGGGTATCATATTCACATGGGCCAGACATTGCGTCATCGGCATAGGCCCTCATTTCGCTTGACGAAGGTGTCCGGTCACCAGCCGGGCAGCGTTCCTGAAAATGACCTATGGGAGGGGGCTGTACGCGAAGACGGACTCATCTGGGGGACCTATATCCATGGAGTCTTTGATGAGCCGGCATTTCGGCGAGCTTGGCTAAATCGTGTCCGGCAGCGCAAAGCATTACCGCCATTGGACCTCTCTGTTTCGCAGGCCGCCACGGGGCGACAACAGGGCGAACTCGATCGGTGGGCGGATCACGTCAAACAACACATGAATCTCACTCCCGTCTGGGAGCGGTTGCGGTAAAACGGAGGTCCGACATGCGCATTACCAAAGTGTATACAAAAGCGGGAGATCTCGGACAAACCCGACTGGCCGGAGGTCAGGAAGTCTGGAAAGACAGTCTCAGGGTTGAAGCCTACGGAACGGTGGATGAGCTCAATGCGTCGATCGGGGTGGTGCGAGCCTTTAACGCTCCTCTCTCCGGACCGGCTTCCGCGCGGTTGGAAGAGGAACTTCGATGGATTCAGAACAAACTGTTCGACATCGGCGGGCTTCTGGCTACCGCGCCCGGGCAATCATTCCCTAATATGCCGACGGTGACCCAAGACCATATTGCCAGGATCGAACAACTGATTGATGCCTGCCAAATGGATTTGAAGCCGCTGAAGGAATTTGTGTTGCCGGGCGGGGGGCGAGTCGCGAGCCTGCTGCATCAAGCGCGCACGATCTGCCGGCGGGCGGAACGCATCTGCGTCCGGTTGGGGAGGGAGGAATCCATCGCTCCGGACATCGTCCGATTCTTAAACCGGTTGAGTGACGCCTGTTTCGTGCTGTCTCGGTGGATCGCTCATCACCAGGGCGAGAAGGAACAGCTCTGGGAACGAGAGCCGTCGCCCGGATGATTGCCAAAATTTTGTCATTCCTTTGAAGAATTGAACAAGAAGGGGCACGAACCGCCCGCTCTCGCCTATACTAGCTATACTTGGCCGTTCTTCTGTAATCACTGAGAAAATCACAGAGTTTCTTCTCTTCGTTCAACTCCACCTAAGTAATTGTTTTCCCTGGCACTGTTCGTGCACAAGTCGATCCGGTGCCACAACGTATGCCTACATTCGGAACAGCTCCCTGTGCATGCTGCGAACTGGTCTTGCTCGGACTGCGTCGTTCCTCGCCCGAACACAGGTCGCATGATGATGCCGCGTTATGAGTAAGGGAGAAGGAGGAGGGTATGGTGAATCATTTCCGGATGACATTTCTGGCCGCGGGCTTCCTGGGTGCTGTCCTGAGCTGGGGCAGTCACGCTCAGGCGAACAGCGAGGTTGAAACCGCGGAGTTGCTCATCAAGGTGCTACAAATCGGCCGCGGCGTCCTGTCTGAACATCAGGCGCTGATCAATGATGCGGCCAAGGCCAATAAGAATTTTACGGGAGACTTCGTCGCGGGACAGGTTATGGAGCGCTTCCGTAAACAGACTCGCATTGATCTCAGTCGCCCCAACGGGTTGCCGCAAGCCGGCCTCCTTCTGGCCCTCGTGGAGTCGGAAAAGGAAGTCGTCGATGAATCGCAACCGGTCATCAATAAAGTCGGAGTGGGGTTCAAGGGCTTCCTTCCCGCCGTGTTTGCGCGAAAGGCCGGTGAACGCTTTTACCGAAAAACCGGGATTCGTCTCAAATTGACGAGCGCGGATTATCGGTATCCCGGCAATAAGCCGGACGATTTCGAGTCCGAAGTGTTACGCATTTTCGCCGATTCCCGCCATCCGAAAGGACAGGCGTACAGCAAGGCGACGATGATCGACGGTAAGCCGGTCCTGCGTATGATGGACCCGGAATACGCCGCGGCGTCCTGCCTGAACTGCCATGGCGGTCCGAAAGGCGAGCGGGATATCACCGGCATGAAAAAAGAAGGGTGGAAAGAAGGAGAATTGGCGGGAGCCATCAGCATTGTCCTTCCCATGCGGTAGCAGGGGAAATCATCGGTCCACGTCCCAACATCGGAATCACCAGGAGGAACACGCATGAGCAAGATCGTCGTCGTCGATGATTCGTACGCGGAACTGCAAATGATCGAAGGCTATTTGAAATCGGCCAACCATACCGTCGTCTCCTATCCCAATACCGACAAACTGGAAGACAAGCTGGCCGCCGACAAGCCGGATGTGATTGTCTTGGACGTCGTCATGCCCGGGCGCAACGGGTTCCAAGCTTGCCGTGATCTCAAGAATGACGATCGCTTCAAGAATATTCCGATCGTGCTGTGCACATCCAAGGGACAGGAAAGCGACAAGTTTTGGGGACAACAACAAGGCGCCAACGGCTATGTCGTCAAACCGTTCAAAGCGGAAGATCTGTTGGCGGCCGTCAAAAAAGCGATGAACTGACCGATGGCCGACCTGCCTGCCCCGCGAGCGGATGGGCCGACATCCGCCATTCCGTTCGTCTCTCACTCGAAGGGTGAATCACCGTCGCACAGGCCCGACATGTCCCTGCGAATGTGCGTCCTCAGCCTGGGCGGGGAATTATTTGCCATCGATCTGCGCAACATCCGCGAAGTCTTCGAAGTCGAAACGGTGACGGCTGTTCCCGGCATGCCCAGCATGTTGACCGGCGTCACCAACTTGAGAGGCACCGTCATACCGCTTCTCGATCTTCGGGCCAGTCTGGGGCTGTCGGTCGCCGATGTCTCCTTGCCGTTTGCCGTGGTCATTCGACATGGTCCCCGACAAGTGGGGGTATTGGTCGATCACGTCCCCGAAATCCGATCCGTCCCGCGTGAGCACCTCCTCCCGGCCGCGCATTCCGGCCCGGCCGGCGCGCGCCCATTCGTCTCATCCGTGCTCCGTCTGGAAGAGCGGCTGGGAGGAGTGATCGAGGTGCCGCAAGTCTTCGCGCAAATCGATGGAGGAGAAGCCGTACTTCAAAGTCAATGATCGGACATGAATCGCGTAAAGGAAGACCCCGCCGCCGTTCCAGTCGGTCTCTCCGGTCCGCCGCCGGCGCGAGTTAGAACAAGGAGGCAACCATGGTCGGGCAAGGTGTCATGCATCGCTTTCAAGACCTTAAGACACAATCAAAACTGCTGGTGAGCTTCGGCATCGTTAGTGTCATCATCATGGTCATGGCCAGCGTCGGTATCGCCACGCTGCGCCAATTGAGCTCCCAATCGCAGACCGTATATGTGGAATATACGGTCCCGCTCGCGCAATTTGCCGAACTCGGAACCTCGTTGACGCGCCATCACCAGATTCTGTTGGACCTCGCCCAAGCTACAAAGCAAGACGACTTTCTTCAGGAAGCGGCCAAACTCGAACCGCTGAAGCAGGGCATTGCCAAGAACATTGCGGACTACAAGGCGACGACGCTACGGATTTCACGGTCCGGACGGGATGAGGCGAAGGACATGGCTCTACTGGAGTCTGCGCTGCAACAGTATTTTCAAGACGCGCAGGGCGCGCTCAGCGCAATGGCCGACAGTTTCGATAAAAAACTCCTGTCTCCAGGACAAGCTGAGCAAATGCGGGCCCTCGGCGTCTTGGCTTTGACGGTCAATCTCACGCCGCTGTTTGAACAGGCGATCAAGCGACACAGCGAACAGGTCGTCAGCATGCAGGATGTCGCCAAGGACTTGAACGAGGATGCTCAGGCGGCCGCTGCCAACGGAACGATCCTTCTCGTGGTCGGCGGCATCGTCGCCGTCGCGTTGGGATTCGGCATCGGATACCTCATGGCCCGGTTTCTGGCGCGCGGTATCAGCCATATCGCCAATGTGGCGACCCAAGCGGCCGGCGGAAATCTCCAGGCGCGCGCCAAGGTGCACTCGCAGGATGAATTGGGACAGATGGCGAAGGCCTTCAACTCCATGCTGGACCGGATCACGGCCTTGGTGCAAACCGAGGAAGAACGGGATGTCATGCAAAAGCGGTTGATGCAGTTTCTCGTCCTCGTCTCGGAGGTCGGAAAAGGCGACTTGTCCAAACGAGGCGAAGTGACGGCGGATATGTTCGGCAACCTCGCCGACGCATTCAATTTGATGACCGCACGGTTCGGGCAACTCCTGAAGCAAGTGCGCGAGTCTGCAGAGCGCGTCAATAAATCGGCCGGAACATTGCGTGATTCGGCCGGCCAGATGTCCGGCACGGCTCGCCACCAGGCGGAAGAATCCGTCCGGACGTTGAATGCCGTCGAACAATTGGCGTCATCCATGCGCCAGGTGGCCGATACGGCCGGCGCCTCTTCGGAGTCGGCCAAACGGGTGTTGGCTGCCACCGAACGCGGAAACGACGCCGTGCAGGAAACCGTGCGCGACATGCATAGTATCCGTTCCGCCGTGCAGCGGATGTCCAAGCAAGTGAAGGGCCTCGGAGACCGCTCCCTCGAAATTTCCCAGATCGTATCCACCATTCGCGACATTGCCAATCAGACAAACCTCCTGGCCCTCAACGCAGCGATCGAGGCGGCGGGCGCGGGAGAAGCGGGTGCCCGGTTCGCGGTCGTCGCGGATCAGGTTCGGAAACTGGCGGAAAGCTCCACTCAAGCCACCCGCGAAATTGCCGATCTCGTCAAAGTGATTCAGACGGAGACACAGGATGCCGTCGTGGCGATGGAGCACGAAACACAAGCGGTGGAAGCCGGATCGGCGTCCGCCCTCAAGACGGGCGACGTGTTCTCGGAAATTTCTGCGATTGCTCAACGGTCCTCGGAACTGGCTCAGAACATCGCCAGCGCGGCGGCCGAACAAACAGCCTCCACGGATAAGGTAGGACGAGCCATTAAGGAATTCACCGGCGGCGCAGTCGCGACTCAGAAAGCGACGGATTCCACGCGACTCACGATCGAGGACATGGCTAAGCTGGCGGAGGGACTGACCAGTTCAGTGGCGCAGTTCAAAATCGCATAGATCAGCGCCCAGCAGAGCGGCGGCCGCATCGCCGTTCGGAGCAGAGTGTTCGAATGAGCAATGAGTTTGATCGCGAGCAACTGGTCGGCATCTTCGTGGCGGAAGCCGGCGATGATATGGCCATGCTGTCGGCCGTGCTGCACCCGGCCGGAAAGTCCCACCCGACGCCGGACGACATGCGCGGCCATCAGACCATCGGACACAAGCTCAAAGGAGCGGCCCTTCTCTATGGGTTTCCGGGACTCGGCCGGCTCGGCGAGCACATCGAGACGCTGCTCAACGACCCCGGAGCCATGGCGGAAGCAACTTGGCCCGGCACAGTCGAGTTGCTTCGAGAGATCGTGCGTTCATTCCAGGCACAAATCGAGATCATCGGTAAGGGCGGAACCGAGAATGCTCAACCACTGGAGGATCTCTCGCGCCGAGTCGGAGCATTCCTCTCATCCGGTGAATCCCATGTGGAGGCGCAGGTTTCACAGGTTTCGGCTGGGGCGGAGGTCTCTGATACCTATTTGGTGCCGGAATTGGACGCGGAAGTCCTGTCCTATTTCGCGCCCGAAGCCGAAGAGTATCTCAACACCATCGATCTTCTCACCGAGCGCCTGGAGCACGCCGCACAAGACGCGGAGGCCGTTCAGCAACTCTATCGTGTGTGCCATACCCTCAAGGGCTCGGCCTACACAGTCGGATTTCAGGTCATCGGAGACGTGGTGCATCCGCTTGAAACCTGCATGATTGCCGTGCGCGAAAAGCGCACTGAGATCAAGCCGACTTGGATTCCCGGGATAAGGCGGGCCGTGATGCTCATTCGGTCCCTCATGCGGCGCGACGCCAGCCGGATTGACATCTTGAAACACGAACTGACTGAGGTCATGGTCCTGTTACGTCGGTTGGAAGCGGGGGCTGAAACGGACACGACTGTATCGATCGGCAACACCGCACAGGCAAGCGGCGTCGGCACATCGGTCAAGACGGACGCCTCAATGGACCACCCGGAACAGCAGGCCGGTCACCCGGAGGAAGCGTATCCGGACGAGTATCTGGTGCCCGATCTTGATGCAGAAGTGCTTTCCTATTTCGCGCCGGAAGCCCAGGAATATCTCGAAAGCTTGGAAGGCTTGCTGCTGCGGTTAGAGAAGGAATCACGCGATCCCGATATCATCAATCAGTTATTCCGCGCGGCCCATACACTGAAGGGCTCCGCCTATACGGTGGGATTTCAATCAATCGGCGACCTAACGCATCACATCGAAGATTTCATGGGCGCCGTGCGCGAAGGGCGTTTACAGGTATTGCCGGGACATACGGATCTGTTACTCCGTTCCATCGACGTGATCAAGACGTTGATGCGGCGAGATCCCTCCATCGTTGTTCGGACAAGGACGCGCTTTTGCGCATCCATGGGGGAATTGAAGCAGCTTGAACAAATGCCGGGCGCTGCGCCGCCCTCAGGATTCGTGGAAGCGCCGGATGGCCGAGACGTAGACGGGGCGCCGGCTGCTTCCATCGGAAGCCCAGACCACACGCAGGCGCCGGCCGTCAAGTCCGCTGAGGAGCGAGAGGTCATCCGGGTCAGTCGCGACCGTCTCGAACGATTATTGAATCTGGTCGGTGAATTGGTGATCGATCGTGGTCGGTTGGAGCAACGGCTGCGCGTGCTTGAGGAGCTCTCTCACCAGGTCCTGGCCAATAAAACGCGCCTGATCGATGCCGTGCGTTCCTTCGAAGACAAACATTCCTTTTCCTTCCAGCCGATGCCGGCCGCTCCCGCGCCGGCCGTATCTCCATCGCTTCCCGGTCTGAGCGAATTCGGGACGTTGGAACTGGATAAGTATGACGATTTCAACATTCTGGCCAGGCGGATCAGCGAAGTGACCGCCGACATCGCCGAATCCATGTCACAGCTGAGCGGATCCATTCGGCGGGCGCAGGACGACATGGGCCAGCTTCAGCAATTGACGCTCAGCATGCGCGACGAAATCGCCCGGGCCCGCATGGTCCCGATCGGAACCCCCTTTACCCGTTTCCGGCGCGCGGTACGAGAAATGGCCCGAACGACGGGCAAGGAAGTCAACCTCGTCACCTCCGGTGAACATACGGAAATTGACACCGGGGTTGTCGAACGCCTTGTCGATCCGCTTGTGCATCTCGTCCGTAACGCGGTGTATCACGGCATTGAACCGACCGCCGTCCGCCTGTCCCGGGGCAAGCCCACCTCGGGCACCGTGTATCTTCACGCCGCGCATCGGGGCAACTCCGTCATTATCGAGGTTGAAGACGACGGCGCCGGCCTGGACCTCCAGAAGATCAAGGCGAAGGCTGTTCGTCTCGGTCTCATCCGGCAAGAGACGGCCGACACCCTGCCGGAATCGGAGGTCATCAAATTCATCTTCGTCCCGGGATTCTCCACAGCCGAATCCGTCGGGGACCAGGCGGGGCGGGGGGTCGGGCTCGATGTTGTCAAGCGGGTCATTGAGACCATGAACGGACATATCGAAGTCGAATCGGTGCAAGGGCAGGGAACAAAATTCACCATGCATTTGCCGCTGACGCTGTTGATTGCAACCGCACTCCTCGTGCGGGTCAAAAATGCGCGCTATGCCATTCCGCTTCCGAGCGTCAGAGAAGTCACGATGCCATCGGCGACCTCGCTGCAACAAATGGGAGACCGAAGCATTCTCCATGTCGGGGGCGAAGCGATAGAAGTCCATCCGCTCGCGGAATTGCTCCGGCGCGCGACCGGTCTTGTCGATCAAGCCACGCCCGTCGTCATCGTCAGAACCGCGACCGGGCCCTTGGGCTGCGCCGTGGACGAGTTGCTGGGACGCCAAGAGATCGTCATCAAATCCTTGGGCGCATTGAAGCCCTTTGAGCGTTCGGTGTTCGGCGGCGCCACCATCGATCCCGAGGGCCGAATCATCCTCGTGCTCGATGTCAGCCGGCTTACCACCCGCGAGTATCGAGACGCATTGCCTCTGGCGACAATGGGCCCGCTCACGGAGGCCTTGGATGGGCTTCCTGAGCCGCCCACAGAAGCGCCAACGCGGGCACAACATCGGCCGCTGTTACTGATCGATGATTCACTGAGCATCCGTAAGTTTGTCGGACGCATGCTGGAAGCGGCCGGATACACGGTGGACACGGCCGTGGACGGCGAGGAAGGTCTTCGCAAAGCTTCCGCGCAGGCCTACCGGCTCATCATCACCGATTTGGAGATGCCGAAACTGAACGGATTTGAAGTCATCCAGGCCTTGCGCGGCCGGCCACAGACCCAACAGACGCCGATTCTGGTCATGACGACCAGGGCGGGTGAAAAGCACCGCCAAATGGCGATCAACATCGGCGCCTCCGGTTATATCGCAAAGCCGGTTGAGGAACGGGCTTTGATTCAAGAGATTCAGCATTGGCTCGGGATTGAGAGTCCGGTTTAAAAGTAAGCAAACCGTTGGTGATTTCTTCGTTCCTTGACACAATACGACTGTCATGGCGCTCCGCAGTCATAAACCAACAGCCACGGCCATTCAATCGGCCGTCAGATTTCTGATAGCCGGATGCGGGCCCTACGTCTTGGCGTTTCCCGCCGGCTGGGTGCGCGGAATCCTGACCCCCGAAGAAGCGGGCCTCGGCCACGATGTTCGGTGGGCCGGAGCCACTTATCCTGTGACGGATTTGGCATACCGCCTCCTCCTCGCCTCGGCAGCGGAATCCATCGATAGACGTGTCATCCTCTATGGAAGCGGAACATGCCTCTGCGCGTTTGCCGTGGACCGGGTGTTCGAATTAATCGATACGAACCGGATGGATCTGCAGCCTCTTCCGGTACAGTTCAGGAGCACTGAACGAATCCGCCTCTCGGGTATCCTGTTCTATAAGAGCACCATCGCATTAATTGTGAATCCTTTGTGGCTCCTTGAGACGAACAGCCGCATTGACGCATTTCAAGCCTGTATGACGATGGATGGCACAGACACGCCGTCCTGTGACGCCGCGGCGTGCGTGCCACACGTTCAGATTCCGGCCGAACCGGTAAAGTAGGGGAAGACCTTGTTACGATCTCAACAGCGCCTGTCACTTCCCGCGCACCAGCGACAGACGGCTCTCGGGAAACATCGGGGGCTGCTCATGTTCTCAGTAGGCGGCCGGCAAGTGGCCGCGCGTACGGAGGAAATCGCGGGGGTGCGTCCATGGCCCGAAGCGATGCCGGTTCCGAGCAATACCCCGTTCGTCACATCCTTGATCCGAATCGATAAGGAATGCCTGCCGGTATACGACCTGGCCGCGAAGCTGAATGGCCGCATCAATCCCGTGGGCGCCCTCTGCCTGATTATCAAGCACGAGGACGGCCCTCTGGCGGTCTGTATCGATCCGTCGATTCCATCGCTTCACATGGTGGATTCATCCACCATTCAGGAACGGCCCAGTGATGAGTCGGACATCGTCGGGATTTGTTCGGTCGGCGATGAACAGCTCAGCATTATTCACCTGGCCCGGCTTGGGAAGGGAGCCTTGGCCGAAGGTTCCGGGTATCACAGCCACGTGTGAGGACTCATTCATGCCGAAGATTTTAATCGCCGATGACAGCATTGCCGTCAGGAAGGTTGCGGAACGTCTCCTCACTGAGGCGGGCATGGTCGTCTCGCTCGCCGCCAATGGGACGGAGGCAATGGCATTTCTCGGACGGGAGTGTCCCGACTTGGTCGTGTCGGATGTGATCATGCCCGACAAAAGCGGATACGAAGTTTGCTCCTTCGTCCGAGCCCAGCCGAATCTGGCCGCTGTCCCGGTCCTGCTCATCTCTGGAATCGTCAATGACGAAGTCACGAGGCAAGCCGAGTGCTGTCACGCAGACGGTGTCCTGAAGAAGCCTTTTCAGGGAACCTCGCTGAAAGATCGGGTGCAAGACCTCCTCTCGAAGCACCGCGACAAGGCACAGGCGCACGCGGCATCGTCGGCCACAAGCAACGGCAACCTCAATGTCGAGGTTACCCAGCAGGATCGCATGCCGAATCCGGAGGAGCGGATTCCGGACCATCGTAAGACCGAACCGGAGCCGGCTATGCCTTCAGCCGTGGCGCAGCAGCCGGCCAACCCCATCCCGGAATCTTCCTCCGCCGCGGACGGCGACGCGTTGCGGGCCCGCATCGTGGAACTCGAGGCCGCCCTTCAGGATGCCGGTGACCGCGCGCATCAGATCGAGACCAAATGGAAGGAGGCGGAACCGCTCATCGAGCGCGCAGTCGAGCTGGAGAAGGTTCTCGCCGAAGCGCGCCGCGAGTGGGAAGCATGTGAACGCGCGCTACGGTCTTCCTTGCTGGAGGAACAAACGCGCAATCAGGAATCCTCCCAGCGGGCGGAGCAACTCGCCGCGAGCCTGGTCGATGAACAACGGCGCGCGGAGGAACTCGCCGCGCGGGCGGCCGAAGTCGAACCACTTTCAGTCCGTCTCGCAGAAATGGAATCGACGCTGGCTACCGAGCGGGAAGCGGCCGCTCTACTCGCCGACAATATGTCCGCGGAGGACGCCCGCAAGGCGGCCCGTATCAGTGAACTGGAAGCCACCCTCGCGGCCGAGCGTGATGCGGCGACACAGCTCGTGCAGCAAATCACCGCGCTGGAGGATCTGGAAGGACGGGTCAAGGATCTGGAGGCGAGACTCTCGTCGGAACGCGAGCAGTCGGCCAAGTTGCGCAATAGAATCGTCGATCTCGAGCAAGATTCGACGCGAGCCAAAGAACTGGACGCGGCCTTGATCGCGGAGCGGGAGCGATGCGCGCAATTTGAAACCGCGCTCTCGTCGGAACGACAGCAGGCTGCCATCCTCGTCCAACAGGTGACGGAATTCGAGCAGGCGGTGAACCGGGCGCGAGAGCTGGACACCGTTTTGGCGAGCGAACGCGAGCGGTCCACTCAGCTCGCCAAGCGTGCCACGGAAGCGGAACACCTGGCGGATCAATCGAACCGCCGGCTGGAAGACATGGCGCGGAAGCTGGCTGAGATTGCAGGCCTGGCCTCTCAATTGGGACAGAGCGCACGCTGATCTTTCTGTCTTCCTTCATCGCCGGTCCCGACACCCGTTCATCATGAGGACAATCCCCCGTGTCTACCGACACCCACAACAACGAGGATGAATTTCAGAAAGAACTGGTCGAACTGTTCGGACAGGAAGCACAGGAATGGCTCGTCCAGATTGATGCGGCGCTGACCGAACTGGGAAGCCAGCCGGCATCGGACCGCCACAGTCAACTTGTCGAGGCCATCGTGCGGGCCATTACAAGCCTCGGCGGGTCCGCCGCTACGATCAACCTTCCCGATGTCGAACGCGCCACGTTCGCCCTGCTTCCGTTCATCGAGATCATCCGGGACAGAACCACGGCAACCAATCAGGATTATTTCATCGTCCGACAACAGTTCAGCCTCGTCCGAGCCTCGGTGGGAACTGCCACGGGGATCGCGCTCGATCCCGATCGGCCGGTCGAACAACCGGTATCCGCTCCCGGCGCCATTGATGTCGTTTCGCTTTTGAACTCCCTTCTCGAGTTGCAGGAAACCTGCGCCCGCACGCGAAGCTGGACTAGACATCTCATCCAGAATGCCATCCGCCGTCTGGAGCAGGAAGCGGCAGAGGGGAAGACTCAGATCGAACCAGACGCGGTCCGGCGGATGCTGGAGGAACTGACCGGAGCAGATGATGAACTGTATCTCGATGTGCAACGGGCGCTTCCGGATATCAAGCGCGTGGTTGATACGGTCAAGGCGCGGCCGTCTTGCAGACCCCTTGCTACAGATGACCTGATGTCATGGGCACATGAAGTGGAACGCCTTCATAAAAAAGCCCAGCATATCAATGCCGTCACACTGGTGACGTTTCTGGCCGGACTGCGCAATTTCTTCACGCTCGTCGCCCAACGGCAGCTTGGTTTGCCGCCGAACAGGCTGGAAGCCGTCGCCGCTCGCATCATGGCGGTGGTGGAGATGACGCACGAGTGGGTTCAAAGCGGACAAGAAGAGCGGGAGGCCATCGTGGCAATTCTGCCGGCTGACCGGTAGTCGATCGATGTCGAGGCGCGCGCGCAGCGGATTCCAACGTTCATCGAGGCGGCGCCCGGTCCCATGCGGCTTCAATAGGATCCAAATCGTATCGCCCGGCACAGTACGGGTCGGGATGAGTGTAAAATTCGTTGATCAGCTTGTTGTGTGAGAGGATGCGGGGACTATGAGGCATGCGGATTGGTACGAACGCGCTCAAGAAGAATTGTCTCGCCTGGCAACCGGCGTGCAGCAGCGCCAGCCGCTCAATCTTGAGGAGATCTCCCGGCTGGCGACCACACTGATCGGTTCATTGCAGAAAGGAGATCGCCTGGTCATTGAGGCCCTATCTGGCCCGGCCGGTCCGCCGCTCATCACCAACTTGCTGAATGTCGGCATCCTGACGACCAAAATCGGAATGGGACTCGGGTACTATGGCATCGATCTGCAACGCCTCGCCATCGCGGCTCTCGTCCATGATATCGGCATTTTCTCCATCCCTCAGAACATCTTGAAGAAAACAGGCCGGTTGGCGCCTGACGAGCGCGTCCTCATCGAGGAGCATCCACGCCTTGGCTCCGAGATCATCCGGCAGTCCGGGGAATCCTATCAATGGCTTGCCGATGTCGTGCTTCAGGCACACGAGCGCTGGATGGGACAAGGCTATCCAAACAAACTCAAGGGGAGGCAGATCAACGAATTGGCACAGATTATCGGTGTGGTCGATGTCTTTGATGCGCTGGTCAGTCCTCGCCCCTATCGCCGTCGGTTCCTGCCGCATGAGGCGATGCGAGAACTCTTCATCAACGAACGAAATGCGTTCCCCAGGGAAGTGATCAAGGCCCTGGTGGAACAACTGTCGGTCTATCCCCTGGGCACAAAAGTTCGATTGAATACGGGAGAAGAAGGCATCGTCATCGGAATCAATCCGAAATATCCAAGTCGCCCTCTGATCACGCTCGACCGGGACACCGCGTCGCAGACCGCAGAAACTCCGCGCGTGGTGGACCTGAGCCAGACGCCATCCGCATGGATCGCGGCGGCACTGACTCCGCCGGACATGTCGCACATAACGCCCACGTTCACAGAACGGGGACGAGCCACCGCGGAACAACCGGTCCGCTCATCCGATCAATTTGCCGCACTGCTGGAGAGTCTCGATGCGATCGCCAATGTCATTCAGACAGTCGTCGATACCAGGGAGGTTGCCGGTCTCTCCACACCGCCGGCCGCCAAGCCCTCTACGGATCATGACGCCGCTCAGGCGAGCGCCCAGCAGGCCCTGGATGCGGCGATCGAAAAGGAAGTGCTGGGCCTGTTCGCCTTGGAAGCCCGCGAATGGATCCGCCAGATCCAAGTGGCCCTGGTAGCGCTGGATCAGACGGTGGAAAAAGAATGCCAGTCCGAACTTCTCAAGATCATGCTGGACGGGATGAGCAATCTGGCGAAGTCCGCGGCGACCGTTCCTGTCCCGGCCATCGAACATATGGCCCTTGACCTTATTCCCTTACTTGATTCTGCCGGGAGGCAACATCGCACCATCGCGGCACAGCACCTTGAAATGGTTCAAGAAGGTCTCTCCCGTCTCGCAGCGGCCGTTCGCGAGCTGCCTTGTGAAGCGCCCAGTTGGCTGAAGAGTGAACCGCTCGAAGAATCCTCCGCTACACCGAGTCCCATCGAAACATCTTCCACGCTTGCCGAACATCACGTCACTCCCGAGACGGAGAAGCCGGCCGGTTCGATCCTTGATGCGCTCCGGCGGTTGCACCAAGCTCGCGGGCGATCGATCCAGCCAATGCGCGATATCCTCGAGGAAGTGATCCGCCGGGCGGAACAGCTCGAGCCGTTGACCGATTCCATTGATGTCCGAACCATCGGTCGCATACTTAACGATCTGGACTTCGTGGATACCGAGTTCTTGAACCACGTCACGGGACGCGTTCCGGCCATAGTAAAAATACTCGCCGGACTCCAGGCAAGGCCCGACCACGCGTCTCTTTTTACCGACGGGCTGGACTCCGTCATGCAGGACATCGAAGAGTTGCATGCATCCGCTGAACGAGTCAGCGCGGCCGCCATCATGCTGTTTCTGCAAGGCCTCCGCGGATTCCTTCTGGTCGCAGCTCGCAGCAAACCACCAAGCATCTCCCATCGATTGCAAGCAGTACAGGATCGCTTGACCGCCCTGGTGCCTCTCGCGAAACAATGGGTGGATATCGGCCGCATCGAGCGGGCCTCCATTATTGACATCCTGCCCGTCTAGCCCGCATCACAACGCCGTCGCCGGCCCGCTCCGCCTTCTCCCCATTTCTTCACACCGTCGATATTTCCGCAGCAGGCATCGTCGTTCCACCGTTTCACCGCGATACTCACGTCCTTCTTGTTCATCTGATCGTTTGCTCTCGTAGATCTGCGCGTTATAATGCCTCACCTGCCTGGCCATAGCCGTGATGCAGGGTCAGTGAACGAACCTTTGTCCCGTTGGAGCGTCCATGCCGAAACTCGTGACTGTCAGGCAGTTCGAAGATACCACCGAGAGAGCCAAGAACTATGTCAAAGCCTATATCCTTTTTCCGTCGGGCTTCCTCGGCCTCGTGACCATGGTCGCCGGCACCGCCGCGCTCGGCTACCAACTCATTGCGACTGAGAGTTACACATGGGCGACCTTCTGGATGAGTTCCGGCCTGCTCATCTTCGGAGGATGCGTGGGGTGGGCACAAACCCGATATCACCAATACATTCTGAATAAGTATCCGGACGTGTTCGCCTCTCGGATGAAACCCATATCTACCAAACGATCGGGGCGTGCAAAGAAAGATCCTGCCATCCCGGCTCCCCAGGCCCCGGGATCCAAATGGATTCCGCTCGCGTATGTAGCCGGAATGGGAGTCCTCATTGCCGTGTCCACCGTCAGCATGCAGAGAGGGCACGTGCATCCGGTTGCGGCCTACCTCATGCCGTGGGGAGGATTTTTTTGGGCGAAGCTTTATTTCTGGCGGGCGGTCATCAAAGACGGGCGGTAACGAAATCCGGCATCTCAGGATCGCTTTCTTGGCCCGCGTTTCTTTTCAATCTTCTGCAACCGCTCCTCTAACTCACGGACACGCTGGCGAAGATCGGGTAATTGTGGAATCACGGCCTGCGCCTTGAGGAACGTCGCATGCGGCATCACCGGCGCGCCGGAGACGATTTGATGGCCCTCGAGGCTGCGGGTGACTCCGGATTTGGCTGCGATCATGACATGATCTCCGATGACAAGATGATCCGCCAAACCGGCCTGGCCTCCGACCATGACATAGTCGCCGAGCGCGGTGCTTCCGGCAATGCCGACTTGGGCGACCAAAATATTGTGCGCTCCGACCGTCACATTATGTGCAATCTGGACCAGGTTATCGATCTTCGTGCCTTGCTTGATCCGAGTCTGGCCGAACGTCGCCCGATCGACGGCGACATTGGCGCCTAATTCCACATCATCTTCAATGACCACTCCGCCGAGCTGCGGAATCTTGTGATGCCGTCCGCCGTGCTGCACATACCCGAATCCGTCGCTTCCGATGACCGTCCCGCTGTGAAGGGTCACACGCGCTCCCAGGGTACAACCTTCGCGCACAACGACGTTCGCATGGAGGACGGAGTCGTCGCCGATCACCGAATCATCCCCGACAAACACGCCGGGGAACAACGTGACCCGCGCCCCGATCGACACACGATCCCCCAATGTCACGCGCGGCCAGATGGACACATCCGGACCGATCGACACCGCTTCGCCTCGCACCAAATCCGGAGCGATGCCTCGAGCCCGGTACGGTTCGACGAACAATTGCTGCGCAACACGTACAAAGGCATAGGCGGGATGATCGACCACCAGCAGGGGACAGTGGACATCGGGCACCGGCCGAGCGGCGATCAAGGCGCCGGCCCGTGATGATTGCGCCGCTTTTAAAAACCGGTCGGATGCCAGGAAAGCCAGATCGCCGGCTTCCGCCGTTTCCAGGCTGGAAAGGCCGGTAATGACGGTGTCCGCCTTGCCGATCAGCTGTGCGCCGAGCAGTTCTTGAATGGCGCGCAAGGGCACGGCCTGTGGCGCGTGTCTGTATGTCATCCTCTCATGACCGTTTCTTGGCGCCTTTGGACAATGGCTTTGAACCGGTTGCGTTAGGCGTCGGAGTCTTTACCCCGGCCGGCTTACTGCCGGCCGGCTTGGAGGATGAGGGGGGCTTCAGGCGGCTTTCAATATAGTGGACGACATGTTCGACGGATGTCAGACCGGCGAGATCTTCATCCGGGATCTGCAAATTAAAGGTCTCCTCGAGCAGATACACGAGTTCGATCACCGCCATGGAATCCAAGCCGAGATCGTCGCGCAGATGATAATCGGGCCGAATCGAAGCCGGATCCCGTTTGAGATAGTCGGCCAACGCGGTCGTGATTTTCCGGCTCACTTCTGACTGCATCATATTCTGTCCTTCTGTATAGACGGCGCGCGGGACGGAGGTCACTTCGGCACCGACCTATACGGCTCGTAACACCACCGCCGCATTGTTGCTGCCGAATCCGAAGGCATTGATCAGCGCCACCTTGATCTTCCGTTCTTGCGGGTCGCGCGAAATACCGGGCAGGCGGCATGCGGGGTCGGGATTATCGTAATTGACGGTCGGATGAATGTGTCCCGTCTGGAGGGCCAACGTCGACGCAATCCCGGCCAGCGCCCCCGCCGCCCCCAATGTATGGCCGATCATCGATTTGACGGCGTTGACGGCCAGTTTGTCGGCTCGCCCTCGAAAGACCTGGCGAATCGCCTTGATCTCCACCGCGTCGCCTACGCTCGTTGACGTGGCGTGCGCGCTGATGTAATCCACCGCGCCCGGCGCCACGCCGGCATCTTTCAACGCCAGGCTCATTGTGGTCGCCACCTCGGTCCCATCTTCGCGCGGAATGACCATATGGTGAGCTTCGCTGGTCGCCGCATACCCGGCGACTTCGGCGTAGATCCGGGCACGCCGCTTTTTCGCATGAGCGAGCGATTCCAAAATCAACGCGCCCCCGCCTTCCCCCATGACGAATCCGTCACGCGCGCTGTCAAAAGGCCGGGAGGCCTGTTCGGGTGTCTCATTAAACTTAGTCGATAAGGCGCGCAGCGAGCAAAATCCGGCGAAGACAAGCGGCGTAATGCTGGCATCTGCTCCAACCGTGATGATGGCGTCCGCTTGGCCATGCCGGATGGCATTCATGGCCTGGCCCAACGCATGAGCGCTCGAAGAACAGGCCGTCGAGATAGTCAGGTTCGGTCCCTTCGCGCCGTACGCCATCGCGACGATGCCGGAAGCGCTGTTGAGCGTGATGACCGGAATGAAATTGGGATGCACCCGGTGGGGCCGCCGCTGTTCGTAGAGGTGGGTGATTTCGCGTTCGCCCATTACCATCCCACCCATGCCTGCCCCGACGATCACGCCGACGCGATAGGCGTTTTTGCCCGCCATGTGCAGGCCCGAGTCGGCGAGTGCTTCTTTCGCCGCGACAAGGGCAAACTGTGCGTACCGATCCACACGATCGCCTTGTCCGGCGGTCAGGTAGCGTTCCACGACGAAGTCATGCACTTGGCCCGCCACACGCGACCGATATCCGTCCATCGGAAACGGATCGAACGCACGGACGGCGCTGATGCCCGATTGGCCGGCGAGCGCCGCTTTCCAAAAGGATGACACGCCGATGCCGATCGGCGAGACGACTCCCAGGCCCGTGATGACGACACGTTGCATCATACAAGTCAGAGCGCTGAACCCCAGGGATCGCGCATGCCCGTCTTCTTACCGTAAGGTCGTCGGGCAGTCAACTTGGCCAAGCCCGATGGAATGGTCCCGGACATCATTATCAGTACCGCACCTTGAGCAGCAAATACCCGCCGAAAGCCAAGAAGACCAGATTGGCCATCCAGCCGGCAAGCATGGGCATTAACACACCACCGCGTCCGAGTGCAATGGACACCGAATGGGTCGTCCAATAGAAGAAGCCCACGGCCAAGGCCTGCCCAATGCCCATAGCCATGCCTCGCCCGCGCACACCGCTTCGGCGGAGACTCAAAGCGATGCCGACGATCACCATGACCACCGTCACAAAAGGAAAGGCCACGCGGCCGTAATAGTCGGTCAGCAGCCGCGGGATTACCGCGCCGTCCTGGCTCAATCGGGCGGCGAACCCCCGTATGTCTTTGAACGTCATCGTCTCCGTATCCATTTCAAACCAAGTTGTGAAATCCTCCGGGATCTGCGCGAGCGGCAACGGCTCCGATACAAAACTACTGACCTGAAGCGAGCCATCCTCTCGGAACAGGCGCTTGGTGCCGTCGTGCAAAACCCATCCCCGGCCGCTGAACCGCGCGACCCGGGATTCGGTAATCTGGAGCAACTCGAAGTTCGAGCCGAGCAGATACAGCCGGACGCCATGCAACGCCGTGCCGCCGTCACCGACCGTCTGAAAATTCATCAGCGTGCGATTGCCGATCCGCACCCAGGGATGCGGGGACTTGAGCGAAACCGGCGCCGCTTTTTTCTCAATGTGCGTGGCTTTGATGTAGTCGGCCTTGGCCGATGACAGCGGAATGATCGTCGAAGTAAACAACAGCAGGACCACGCCGAGCACGAGTCCAAAAAAGAGAAACGGGGAGGCGATCCAGTACAGGCTGATCCCGCAACTCCGCATGGCCGTGATTTCATGAGTTCGGGACAGCACGCCGATGGTAAGCAACGTCGCCATCAAGACCGCAAGAGGCGTGATCTGATACGAGATCCCCGGCATCCGCAGCGCGAAATAGGTCAGCACGTCGACCGCGCTCGCGTCGTAGCGCAGAAACTTGCGCACTTTTTCGAAAAAATCGATGACCAAATAGATCGTCATGAGGCCCGAAAAGCAC
Source organism: Nitrospira sp. Nam80 (assembly GCF_965152575.1). Lineage (NCBI taxonomy): Bacteria > Pseudomonadati > Nitrospirota > Nitrospiria > Nitrospirales > Nitrospiraceae > Nitrospira > Nitrospira sp. Nam80. The sequence continues at coordinate 2,272,536 of NZ_OZ224216.1, read as the reverse complement.
ATCACAAAAATCTTGAGGTATTCACGCAGCAGATAGCGAAAGAGAATGGTCATGGTCAGCGTCGGTTCATATTGGCGAACCAGATAATCGTCGCCACGAAAAATATCCCGTTCGGCAACCAGGCGCCGGCGAACGGGGGAATCAGCAGCGTCGTGACCAAGAATTCGCACGCCACGTTCAGCACATAATAGATCACGACGACGAGCACGCCCACGGCAAATCCGCCCATCCGGCCGGATCGCTTGGAGACGATCCCGATCGGCACTCCCAGAATACAAAATACCAACGACGCAGTCGGAAAGGCCAAATCCTTATAGTGTTCCATAAGCCGTCGCAACGCGCCCGGATCCTCCCAGTTTGACGCCTCCAACTTGGCCATGATGGCATCCAAGGAGGACCGCTCCTCCGCCCCGTACAGATTCTCACCGAATGTCAGCTTCAGATCGTAGGTGGAAAAGGCGACTTTCTGGTAAAGCTCAACATTGTCGGGCTGGCTATGGATGACGCCGTCAACCAACTGCAGCGCCACCTGACTGGTTTTAGGATCGGTCATGACGAAATACTGCCGGGCGACGATGACGCGTGGATCGTCCGGATTACGGTTGTCCGATACGAAAATGCCCTTGCTGTCCCGTTCGGGCCCCGCATCGGGGACATAGATCACCATTTTCGGGACCGTCTCGTTAAAGACGCCTTTCTCCAATTCCAGGACGAGTTCGTCGCGAAGGAGATTCAACGCCACTTTCTTCAGATTGACGTTGCTCCACGGCTGTCCCCACTGGGCCAACATCAGCGTCAGACCAAAGACCAGCAACGAGAACAGCAGGACAGGGTGCGCCAATCGCATGAGGCTCAAGCCTGCCGCCCGCATCGCGACCAGTTCTTTATCGAAGGAGAGCCGTCCGAACGCCGTAATGGACGCGATGATGCCGGCGATCGGCAAGGTCAGGACCAAGAAGGAAGGCAGCAGGTGGCCGAATACCTTCATGACGGCGAAAAGACTCACGCCCTTGGACACCAATAACTCCACGAGCCGCAGCAGCTCTTTGGTCAGCATGACGAAACACAGGGCCCCCAGGCTGATGAGAAACGGGGAGAGCAATTCGCGGAAAATATAGCGATCGAGGATGGTATGTAAAAGCACGAGAGCCGGCGGTATTCAAAAATGGTGGCCCCACTATAGAAGACCGCCGCCGCCTTGTAAACAGACGAAGGGTCCGCCTGGAAAAGAACGGTATTGACATACTTGACTCAGTAGGGTAGAAGGCTACGTATAGATTGGAGGTGCGCGATGAGTGAGAAGAGGCCACTCCCGACCACGCTACAAGAGGCGATTCGCTATTTTTCTGATCCAGATACCTGCTTGAATGTGGCCGTGTCCTTGCGATGGCCGAATGGCCCTATTTGCCCTCGTTGTGCCTCAAAAAAGTATCGATTCATCAAGACTCGTTCGCTGTGGGAGTGCAAGGATTGCAAGAAACAATATAGCGTCAAGGTCGGCACCATCTTTGAGGATAGCCCGATTAATTTAGATAAATGGCTGTGCGCGTTCTGGCTCATTGCCAATGCGAAGAATGGTATTTCTTCGCATGAAATCGCGCGCAGCTTAGGCGTGACTCAGAAAACAGCCTGGTTCATGATGCATCGCATTAGGTTTGCTCTCCACCACAATTCATTCGATACCAAGCTATCCGGTGAAGTTGAGGCCGATGAAACGTTCATTGGTGGCGTTGCTCGAAATATGCATTGGGTACGGCAACGCAAGATGCAGAAAGCAGAAGGCGGATTCAGGAAATCTGTCGTGATGGGTGTATTAGAGCGAAAAGGCGAAGTGCGAGCGCGGGTTATTGATTGCGCCTCAGCGCGATTAATAACGAAAGCGGTACGAGAGAATGTTGAACCTGGCTCTACGCTCTATACGGATCAATCCTTTGCCTATAAAAAGCTTGCAACCGATTATGCCCATAAAGTCGTGAATCATGCCGAGCGCTATGTAGAGGGAAAGATTTATACGAATGGAATTGAAAACTTCTGGAGCCTATTAAAGCGCGGGTTAAAGGGAACCTATGTCAGCGTAGAGCCGTTTCACTTGTTCCGCTACTTGGATGAGCAAACGTTTCGATTCAATGCAAGAAAAGGCAATGACCAAGAGCGGTTCATGGCGGCTGCTTCGTTGGTGCCAGGCAAGCGCCTTACTTATCACCAGTTAACAGGCGAATCACGCCAAGCTGAGCGAAGCTAGCCCACTGTAGACTACTGTATGCCGCCGTGTTATACAGTACCATGTCGGCGCGTATAGCACTTGATGCACAAGCGTAAAATAGAAAAAACCGATAAATTTGAGAAGCTTACGCCGTTTGATCGGTTTAAGGCGCTCGCTGCCCAGGTTCTAGCAGTGCCGAAATCCGCTCTGCCAAAAACCCCAAAGAAGCCAAGAAAACATTGAATCTTACAAAAGGCCCTGCCCAAGCTTTTGGGGAACGAATTCGAAGTTAAGGTTGGTAAATTCAATGCCCCACCACTTCCCGCCCCGTACAGAGTTCTTGATTCGTATATAGCCCTCTTTCTCTAAACAAAGCAGTGTAAATCTTGCCTCAGCTATTAGGCCTTCTCCGGAAAGGGCAACGGGCCTTCTGCCAAATTGCTGCATAACGCTTTGCAAGTCATGCTCAGTTCTTTCCTCCAAAACACTAGTAATGATTTGCAGCCATTGCGGAATGAAAATCTTGGCATGACGTTCTATGGGCGGGTCAGTATGATAGTGATTTTTAACTATAAGATTCGCAAGATTTTCTCGTGATGTCTGGTCCGCATGCTGCGGTGGTGGGTTAATGAACCGGGGTGTGGACCACGAAAAAAAATAGCTGAACCCCCCAGCAAACACCATACATGCAAGGATGAAATACAGCCTAGGCCATTGGTGGCTCTCGGTATATTGCCAACTGGCGAGTCCAAAACAACAACCAGCGATAATGAGAAGTCCGGCCCTCCACGCTGTTGCGTCTACGAGCGGCGCTATCACCGATAACACAATCCCCACACCTATCTGAATCAGGCCCTCAGTTGACATTGTAACGAATCGTTACGCGGAAGTCTAGCGGACAGCATTATCGATTTGCGTCTGCGTTCAATCGCTCAATAAGTGATGCCGTTAGCTGTAGGCTCCGCTGAGCCATGCGACGGGTGCCAAGAAGAAATGTGATGAAGGAGTAAACAGCAGCGATAGATAGGCCAATCCACACCGGCCATAGCTCGACAATAAACTTCTGCCAGATCGTTTCCACGAAATGCGGCCTCCCTACAAGCCAGTCAAACGCTTTCAGGATAATGCTACTGATGGCCCAAACGACCAAGCCCTGCAATATTTCACGCCACATACCAAGGCGCGTATTTATAACAGGATCACACTACTGAGTCAAATATATCGATGCTAAAAGAACAGCTTGACAAGGTTGAGTGTCATATGGTATTTCGCCTGCGCACTTTCCAGTAGGTCATGATGGGTTCCCTCATTGCTTCAACGTCTCTCCTCAGGAGCCCGTCGCGCTTCCCCCTATCATTATTCCTTATCGCTGCATCATGTGATCCTGCGTCATTCCCCTCTGGCTGGCGCGTAACTCGGTCTGTTTGTTGAGGAAAGGAGGACTGTGTGAAGACAAAAGGTACAGTGAAGTGGTTTAACGACCGCAAGGGCTTCGGGTTCATTCGACTCGATAGCGGTGAAGATGTATTCGTGCATTACTCGGCGCTGCAAGGCGATGGATTCAAAACACTGAAAGAAGGCGAAAACGTTGAGTTCGATATCGTGCAAGGAGCCAAGGGCCCGCAAGCGGCCAATGTCCTGAAGATGCTCGCATCCGCCACCTGACATCGGTTTCTTTTTTTTCATTGAGGCGACCATCTCCGAGGGGGATGGTCGCCTCTTCTTTTGGGACCGGCCGTGCCGTTGTCTCGCCTCCGCACTCTCAGTTCATTCGTCATTTATTTTGACAAAAAGTATTGATACTGTTAGCGTTTACACTCATGCGACAGCGGAGGTAGGCAGTGGCCGTCGACCGGAGAACGGTGCTTCAAAACGCCCAACTGTTTGCGTCAAAAGGACAGTTCGATGCCGCCATCGCCGAATGGCGAAAACTCACGGCGGACAGCCCAACGGACGGAACCATTTTTAATTCCATCGGCGATTTGCATCTCAAGCGGAACGCCAATGGCGAAGCCATCGCCGCTTTCCTCCAAGCCGCCGCCGCCTTCCGCACCGAAGGTTCCACGCTGAAAGCCATTGCCGCGTACAAAAAAATTCTAAAGGTCGATCCCAGCCGGCACGAGGTTTACCGCCATTTGGGGGACCTTAACGCCGAGCGTGGGCTCTTGAGCAGCGCCGTGCAGGATTATCTGACCCTCGGCAAGTTCTATCTCAAAGAAGGGAAGAGCAAACAAGCCCTCGAGATTTATCGCCGGATCGTCACTCAGGATCCCTCCAATCTCGATGCGCAACGCCAGGTAGCCGAACTGTGCGTCCAGGAAAATCTTCAGGACGAAGCGATCACAGTCTACCTGCAGCTCGGGCGTGAACGGTCTGCGCAGCAGCGCCTGGACGAAGCGCGAGACGCGTATCTGGCCGTGTTCCGCTTGGATCCCAATAACGCAGAAGCGAAAGAAATTCTCGACATGGTCAAGAAAGGGGAGGGGGAAACGATTTCTACCCCGCCATCCAAGCCGGCCGGGGGAGCGGGCACCAAGCAGGCGGAGCCAGGCGACCTGCTCGGCGAAGCGACCAGACGAATGGAAGAAGGCCAGTATGCCGGCGCCGAAGCAATGCTCACGCAACTCTTGAGCCGCGAACCCGGCAATCCGCAAATCTGCCAACTGCTGGCCCGCCTGCATCTCCTGCAAGGAAATCTCAATGTGGCCTTGGGGGAATATCGATTTCTCGCGGGAGCGGCATTGCGCGCGCAGGATTATCCGTTGGCCGACTCACTGATTCAAGAATATCTGAAGGCCGAGCCCAATTCCGTCCCCATGCTGGAACTGAGCGGCGAGCTCTATGAGGAAAAGGGCGACGGGGCGACGGCTGCGGACCAATATGGGCGGGCGGTCGAAATTCTCCTTGAACATCCGGAGCCCGGCATGCCCACCTTGCCGGCGGAACTGTATGAGAAAGTACAGGCGCTCGCTCCCGGTAGCTCCATTGCCAGAAAGCTTGCCTCGGCATTCCATCCCGACCAAGCGGCCCACGCTCCATCCGCGGCCGAGCCGGCCTCACCGGCGGTGGACATGGCGCCGACCCGGACCGATGAACCGGTCGCCGATGCGCCGTTTCGCCCCCAATCCGGCGAGCCGGAACCGATTCTGGAGACGATGCACTGCTCCTCCGGCCACGGCCTCACTGAACCGGCAATACCGGCCGAACCAATTGCTCCACATTCCGAACGACAGGCCGCCGCCTCCGAGCCGGTCCAGTCCTTGGATGCGGAGACGCGCTATGCCTTAGGCATGGCCTATAAGGATATGGGGTTGCTGGAAGAAGCCAAGGAGGAATTCTTTACCTCCATGAAAGACACGGCCTTCTTTGTCGATTCCTGCCTCATGATGGCTTCCTGTCTGAAGGAGCAGAACCAGTGCGATCACGCCATTCAACTCTTGGAAAAGCTGGTGGCGGATTCTCGCTGTCGCGAAGGGAACGTCCAGATCGTGCGCTATGAATTGGGCCTTCTCTATGAGAAGATCTCAGCGCGCGATCGGGCGATTGCCATGTACCAATCGATCCCGTCGTTTTATGACGTCCCGCAACGCCTTCAAAACCTGCGAGCTGAAACCAATGCCAACGGGACATCGGCCTCGCACCAGGCCTCTCACCGCCCTCGGGCCATGCAGGATTCCCGTCCCCTGTAAGCAGACCATTGTCTATCCGATCCACGGCCCGTTTCGCCCCTGCTTATGCGACCCGGCAAGGCGCCGCTCGTCCGCTCAGCACCGCATCGATATTGTCTAGACAGATCATCCCCATTCGGACGCGAGTCGAGAATGTCGCGGACGCGATATGAGGCGCCAACACCACCTGATCACACGCCAATAGCCGGGGATGAACAATGGGCTCCTGCTCATACACATCGAGGCCCGCTCCCGCCAAGCGGCCTTGCTCCAACGCAACCGCCAATGCCGCTTCATCGACCACGGGGCCGCGGGCGGTATTGATCAGAATTGCCGTCGGCTTCATCAATGCCAATTGCGTAGAGCCGATCAAATGCGTGGTGTCCGGTGTCAGAGGCACATGGAGACTCACGATGTCCGCGTCGGACAGCACGGCGTCAAGCGTGCACGAGATCCACGTATCCCGCCGCTCAGTCGCCTCCAACGGCCGGCGAGTATGGTAGAGAACCCGCATATTGAATCCTGCCGCTCGCTCCGCTACCGCCCGGCCGATACGGCCCATGCCGATGAGACCGAGCGTGCGCCGCGAGATATCCAGACCTAGCAGCTGAGTCGGGCGCCAGCCGTCCCAGCGGCCGGAACGAACCAGCCGGTCCCCCTCCACGAGACGGCGACCAGTGGCCAGGATGAGGGCCCACGTGAGATCGGCCGTCGCGTCGGTCAACACATCCGGCGTATTGGTCACGATGATCCCGTGAGCCTTGGCCGCCGCGAGGTCGATATTGTTATAGCCCACCGCATAGTTGGCCACGATCTTGAGCTTCCGGGCGCCCGCCAACACCGACGATGAAATTTGTTCCGTCAGCGTGCAGATAGCCGCGTCGACATCCCTCAGTCCCTCGCACAGCCGACTCTCCGGCGGCGGGATCTCTCCCGGTTGATCGATCAGAGTGAAGCGCTCGCCGATCGCGGCCATCACCGGATCCGGTAAAAGTCTGGACAGATAGAGAGTCGGTCGCCGTGCCATCATGACTCCGTTTCGAGAGAGGCGCATCTTAGCGGATCACTCGATGATCAACAACCGGCTTGTCCTTCGGCCGACGAGTATCTAGAATGCGCTGCGGTCGGGTATCATAAAAACATCATGCCCCTTATACTTCCTGACAAGTCCCGCGCGCTTGCGGCCGATCTTCGGGGCCTGATCGGCCCCGACAAGGTGCGGGACGACGGCCCATCTCTGACTGCCTACGCGGTAGATGCGAGCATTTATCGCATGGCCCCCCAAGCCGTGGCGCTGCCGGATCACGAAGACGACATTCATCGGCTCATCCGATACGCAACCACACACGGCATTCCATTGACGCCGCGCGCGGCTGGTACGAATCTAACCGGCTCGGCGATCGGCTCCGGCATTATCCTCGATGTCTCCCGCATGAATCGCGTGCTCGAAGTCAATCGGGAAGAGCGATGGGCCCGCGTCCAACCCGGCATCATCCTCGCCGAACTCAACAAACACCTGGCGAAAGCGAATCTTCTATTCGGTCCCGATCCCTCCAGCGGCGAGATGTGCAAACTGGGCGGCATGCTGGCGAATAATTCGTCGGGACCTCATACCCTGCGATACGGATCGGTCAAGGACAATGTCTCGCATCTGCGCGTCTGCCTGTCCTCCGGGGACTGGCTCGCCGCCCGAGCCTATTCATTGAGCGATCCGGCATGGGCGCAATTGCTGGCTGCCCATGCTCCGGTTCGTGACACGATGGAAATGGTGACTCGGAATCGCGACGTGATCAGCAGGAAACGACCGACGGTCAGCAAAAATAGCTGCGGCTACAACCTCTTCGGCCTGGAGGACGGGCTGCAGCAAGGGATGGCCGATCTGCCGAAACTCTTCATCGGCAGCGAAGGAACGTTGGGCATCTTCAGCGAGGCGACGCTCCGGCTCGCCGTGCGTCCGGCCGGCACCTTGACGGCGCTCATCCATTTTCGGCGGCTGGAGGACGTGGGGGAGGCGGTGCCCCATCTCCTGACTCTCACGCCGAGCGCGCTTGAAGTCATGGATGCCAATACGCTCAACTTGATCGGCAGAAGCAGGCACGGGATTCCCACGGACGCAGCCGCCACCCTGCTCGTGGAATTGGAAGCCGACCACAGCAGGACAGAACTGTCCGAGCAGTCGGATCGGATGGCGGCCATCTGCCGCCGGTATCAACTCGCCGCGGAGCCGGCCATCGCCTTCGATACAGAGCAGCGCGAACAATTATGGAAAGCCCGCAAGGCGCTCTATCCGACCTTGTATCGATTCGATACGCGCAAGAAACCGATCAACTTCGTGGATGATGTGGTCGTTGGCGCCGGCCGGATCAGCGAACTCATCCGATATTTGGAAGAATTTTTCGGCGATCAGAAGACGCCGGTCGCGATCTTCGGTCACATTGGAAATGGGAACGCGCATGTCCTGCCGCTGCTCGACGTCAATGATGAACGGGATTTCGAGAAGATGGTGCAAGCCTACCGTGAAGTGCATGAGACCGTGCTGAACCGTTTCGGCGGCTCGATCTGCGGTGAGCATGGCGATGGACGGATTCGGGCGGAGTACGTGCAAAAGATGTTCGGTGATGAACTGTACGGCCTGTTCGTGCAGGTGAAGCAGGTTTTTGATCCGAGCGGGATTCTCAATCCTGGGATCAAGATCAGCAATAAGTCTTTCACCGAACACATTGATTACACGCGATTGTCCAAGTCATGCGCCACCTGCGCCAAGTGCAACTCTGTCTGTCCGGTCTATGATGTCTTTCAGTCGGAAGACATGAGCTCGCGGGGCTGGTTCGAGATCGTCACAGCCAAAGACTATCGATATCTCGACTCTAAACGAGTGGTGGAAGCCTGTTTGAATTGCAAATCCTGCCGCACGATCTGTCCGGCCGGCGTCGACGTTTCCGATCTCATTCTGAAGCGCAGAGCTGAGCATCCGAATCGGGCGGCCGGGTGGATATTTGCAGTGCATGCGCGACCATGGATATTTGAACCGATCCTTAAAGTCTTGGCGAAGACTCAATCCTGGTGGGATCGTCCCGGGCCGCGCCGCTGGATCGAGCGGCTCGCGCAACCGTTTCTCCTGCGCCTTGCTGAGACGGCGCGACTCCCGGCCGAGATGCTGCTCCCGAAACTGGCTACACGACACCTGCGCGAGCGGCACCCGGACTTGGTCAAAGCCGGCGCGTCCCGCAAACCGGCAGGAGTCGCCTATTTCCACGGGTGCGCCGCGAATTATTTCGATGACGGCGTCGGGGACGCAGTCATTGCTGTACTGCGTAAACACGGAGTGGAACCGGCGCTCCCCCCTCAGCGCTGCTCCGGCACGCCGATCGAGACCTACGGGCATGTGGACCTCGTGAAGCAGCATGCGCGGTTTAATCTCAAGTCGTTTGCCGGCTATGAGACCGTGGTCACCGGCTGCGCCTCCTGCCATCTCATGCTCAAGGATTACGTGAAGTTATTTGGCGGCGCGCCGGAGCAGCGGGCCGCCGAAGATTTGGCGAAGCGGGTGGTCCATATCGCGGAGTTTGTGGCTCGCGCACAAAATCAACCGCCCGCGGCAGCCGCCGATTCTAAGACCCGGCGCGTCACCTACCATTCTTCTTGCCACTTACGGGCAGCCGGCGTCACGAAGGAACCACGGAGTATCCTGTCGAACTTGCCGGGCCTGGACTATGTCGAGATGCCGGACGCCGATCGGTGCGCGGGCGGAGCCGGAACCTATCTCGTCAAGAATTACGACACGTCGCAGAAAATTTTCGAACGGAAGCGGCGCGCCATGGCGGAGACCGGCGCCGACGTGGTGGCGACGAGCTGTCCCGCCTGCATGATTCAACTTCGCAACGGTCTTTCAGGCAATGACAAGATCACGGTGAAACATCTCGCGCAACTTCTCGAAGAATCGTACGAGGCGGCGGAGCCGGCAGGATCGGATCGGCTCAAGGCATGAGGTTCTCCTTCCGCAGGGTGGATCTCGTCTTTGTCGTCCTGGCCGTGGCGGTCGTCGGCGGCGTCGCGCTGCTCCCGTCGCCGCGCGATCGGAATCCCATGGTCCCGGCCGATGCGGAGCATCGGGCGGTGGTGAACGAAAAGGAATGCCTGACGTGCCACCAGGCGACCGGATCTCGGCCGTTGCCGGTCCAGCATCCCAAACGGAAAGATTGTTTTCAGTGCCATGCGAGGGCGCAGGAGTAACAAGCCGCCCAGTCACGAGTTGCCTATCAGGAGGGAAATAGGAATGGTCACCGTGTTGATTTTGGGATTGACATTGCGGGATGCGATCGGGGAATCGGAACTGGGCATCGAGCTTGCGCACCCGACGACGGTCCAGGAACTGCTGGCTTCGAATCAGGATCGCTTGGCGGGGTTGATGACGTTTCTGAATAACGGTGAGGTGATGATCACGGTCAACAAAAAGATCGGTGCGCTGACCTCCGCCGTGAAGGATGGAGACATCGTCAAGTTTTCGCATCAATCGAATCAAACCTTCGAGGGCGCCCGCTGGCACAATCCATGACCGAGCCAACGATCACTTGTCCGAATTGTAGGGTTGAGATCAAGCTCACCGAGTCTCTGGCCGCGCCGCTGCTGGATGCGACCAGAAAAGAGTACGAGCAACGACTCCGGCAAAAAGACGCCGACCTCGCAAAACATGAAGCGATGCTGAAGGAACGTGAAACCGTGTTGGCCAAAGAAAAGGCCACGCTGGATGAGCAAGTCGCGGAAAAACTCAAGCAGGCACGGATCGCCATCGCGGCCGAGGAGGCGCGAAAGGCGAAACTGGCGCTGGGCCAGGATCTGGAAGACAAGTCGAAGGCGATTGCAGAACTTCAAGAGATCGTTGAGCAACGGAATACCAAACTGGCTGAGGCGCAAAAAGCGCAGGCTGATCTCTTGAGAAAACAGCGGGAACTGGACGATGCCAAACGCGAGTTGGAGGTCACGATCGAAAAGCGCGTCCAAGAAACCCTGTCGGCCGCGCGCGATCAAGCCAAGAAAGAAGCGGAGGAGACGCTCAAACTGAAAGTCTTGGAGAAGGAACAGACCATCGCCTCGATGCAGAAGCAGTTGGAGGAGTTGCACCGCAAGGCGGAGCAGGGCTCTCAGCAGTTGCAAGGGGAAGTGTTGGAGTTGCAATTAGAGGCGATGCTGGCCGCCAAGTTTCCGCAGGACCGCATCACGCCGGTGCCGAAGGGCGAATATGGTGGCGATGTGCTGCAATCTGTTGTGGGTCCCGCGGGCCGCCCCTGCGGCGCCATCCTCTGGGAATCCAAACGCACAAAAAATTGGAGCGACGGCTGGCTCGTGAAGCTGCGCGAAGATCAGCGTGCCGCCAAGGCGGAGCTGGCGGTTCTTGTGAGCCAGGCGGTGCCGAAAGGCGTCGAAACGTTCGATCTGATCGAAGGCGTCTGGGTCACGCATCCGCGCTGCCTCATCCCGGTCGCGCTGGCGCTACGGCAGTTATTGGTGGAGGTCGGCTGCGCCCGGACGTCATCCGAGGGCCAGCAGACGAAGATGGAAATGGTCTACCAATATCTGACCGGCCCGCGGTTCCGCCAGCGAGTGCAAGCGATTGTCGAGGCGTTCTCCTCGATGAATGAGGATCTCGATAAGGAGAAGAAGGCGATCACCAAACAATGGGCCAAGCGGGAAGAACAGATCGACCGCGTCATGCAGGCAACGGTCGGGATGTACGGCGATCTGCAAGGCATCGCGGGGAAGTCACTGAAGGAGATCGAAGGATTGGAGCTGCTTGCTCTGCAGGAGCCGTTATTCCCTGAGTCAGAATCTCAAAACGAGTAAGCAGATACTAACATCAGCCGCCTGCCGGTCCGCCCGTGGCCTGAAGCACATAGTGCAATTCACCCTGCAGGCCCAGCCTGTCGGCCCAGGACCAGAGATAATCTACATCGAGCTGACGTCGTGGGTTCCTAACGACGCTGATCACATCATCGAAATCTGTTGGACGGCCGGCCTTAAGCTTGAGCAGCATGAGATCCTCCGCGCTTACCACGGGAAATGAAACACCAAGCAGAGTCGTCTGCTGCGCACGGTTCAGCACCTCGCGTTCATGCTGGTCTGATGCATAGATAATATCCAAGGGATACAGAGGATGTCCGCGAGCCGCAAATCGCGTGACTCTGCGATAACCGATCCTTCATTAAAACTTTGTTCGTGAGACTCCATCCTTGTTCTATTACCCAAAGATTAGTCATCGACACGCGGGTCATCGTCAGATGAGCCGGGAAAGAGTGCATCGGCAAAGGCCTTTGCCAAAATTTGGTGCGCATCGGATAGGCGGCAAACCATGAGAATCCCTTCTTCCGGAGTCGGGGCGTAGTCACTTGGATCGAGCTGGGCCGCCGTCACGTGAAGCTTGCGCAGCCAAATCGGCGGGTTGGCAGGATCAAAGGCCATGCGGCGATTGTACAGCAAGCGGACAGAAAGGCAAAGGAAGCCGGAAGCCATGGGAGGGAGTCTTCAACCTCCGGACTCGGACGAACAGCCCGTAGCCGCGTCCGGCTTGATCTCGTTCCCAGTCCGCTGGAAGACCTTCCGGATGCACTCCGCCATTCGGGCTTCCGGCCAGACATCGATCGGCGAGGCGGCGCCCCATGCCGCGGCTATCGCGTCTTTCAGGTCTTTCACCGGGACATTGATCGTGCGGAGAAATGTGCCGTGCGGCCGGTTCTCACGATAGTCCGGTTGCCGCACCGGTTGTCTCAGATAACGCGCAATCCGCTCACCCGACATGGCATGAAGAATCGTGCCATGAAAGAGTACCGCATTGCGTTTTCGTCGTTGCGCGTTGCCCGAGATTTTCATCCCGTTGATTGCCAGGTCACTGATGCCCCGAAAGGCCGTAGCCGGTTCCCATCGATGGAGCCCAAGCGCGATTCGTTCGAGAATGAAGCGGTTGGTCGATCGGATATCGGCCAACTCCGGATGGAGAGTCACCGGCAACACGAACGCATACGAGAGACAACCCGGGCCTTGCAAGACGGTCCCGCCGCCGCTGGCCCTCCGGAGCACCGGGACTCCATCCTGCTCGCAGGCGGCGATATGGACATCGTCGAGGAGTCGGCAACTAGGGCCCAGCACCACGAAATACCGGTCGCTTTCCCAAAACCGCAGGACGGGCTCACCGCCGTGCTCATCCAGTTCTTCGAGCAAGGCATCATCGAGCGCGAGGTTCTCCTCGGGGGAAGGAAACGTCAGATCAAGAAGGCGGAAGGCGGGCACGAATTACCGCTTCGGCTGGTAAATGTGTGTGGCCTGTCCATGGAACGTTTCGGCCGCTTCCATTACCGTCTCGGTCAGGGTCGGATGCGGATGAATCGAGGCAGCCACGTCTTCGGCGACCGCGCCCATTTCGATCGCCAGCACGCCTTCGGCAATCAACTCGCCGGCACCGACCCCGCAGACGCCCATCCCGAGGACGCGGCCTGATTCGGCATCGAGCACCAATTTCGTGAGGCCGTCGTTTCGTCCTAACGTCGTGGCCCGACCGGAAGCCGCCCAGGGAAACTTGGCTATTGTCACCGCCTGCCCGGAGGCCTTGGCCGCCTCTTCGGTCACTCCACACCAGGCGATTTCCGGATCGGTGAAAATAACAGCGGGAATCGTCGCGTCGAATGCGGCTTGCCGGCCCGCGATTACCCGGGCTGCGACCAGTCCTTCATGCGAGGCCTTGTGCGCGAGCATCGGCTCGCCGACCACATCGCCGATGGCAAAGATCGCTGGTTCGCCGGTCCGCATCTGTCGATCGACTTGGATGAACCCCTGCGGGGATAGCGCAATCTTCGTGTGTTCGAGCCCCAGCTGCTCCGTATTGGGCTTGCGTCCGACGGCGACCAAGATACGGTCGAACACGTCGGTGGTGCTTCCATCCGGACCGGTGCAGGTCGCGGCGATGCCGTCCTTCCGGGCATCGAGCTTCTCGACGGTGGTATTGAGTTTGATTGCCTTGAAGCGCCGCTGGATGCGCTGCTGGAGCGGCCGCACCAGATCGGGGTCGGCGCCGTTGAGCAGGCGCGGCAAGGCTTCGACGAGCGTCACCTCGGCGCCCAGGGCCTGATACACGGTCCCCAGTTCGAGCCCGATGTAGCCGCCGCCGACGACGAGCAGGCGCCCCGGAATGTCCGGCAACTCCAACGCGCCCGTCGAATCCATCACACGCGGATCTTCGATCTTGAGAGATGAGGGAATCGCCGGCCGCGAGCCGCTGGCAAGAATCGCGTGGGAGAACGACACCTCCTGCCGCTCGTTCGAGCCGGATACACCGGACAGGCTCAGCGTGGTCGCGTTGGTGAAGGAAGCCCGCGCCTGGATCACCTCGACCTTCCTGATGCCCGCCAAGGTCTGCACACCTTTGGTGAGTTTGCCGACGATTGCCTGCTTCCGGCGGCGCAACGCGTCGACGTCAAGCCGGGGCTTGTCAAATTGAATGCCCCAGCCCTCCGCCTCTTCCGCTTCGGTGATCAAGCGGGCCGCATGCAGCAGCGCCTTCGAGGGAATGCAGCCGCGCAAGAGACAGACGCCGCCCAATTGTGCTTCCTGATCAATCAGCGCCGTGCGCAGTCCCAGATCCGCCGCCTGGAAGGCGGCGGCATAGCCGCCCGGTCCTGCGCCGATTACCGCCACGTCGTAGTGCGTATCAGCCATCGGTGTCTTCTCCGCTTGGTCACAATCCCAGAAACATCGCCTGAAAATCTTCCAGAACTTTGACGATTTCGTTGGTAAAGCGCGCGCCGTCGGCTCCGTCGATCAGCCGATGGTCATAGGCCACGCAGATCGGCAGCATCATGCGGGGCACAAATTGGCCGTCGCGATAGACGGGGAGCCGGCGTCCCTTGCCGACCCCCAAGATTGCGACTTGCGGGGGAAGGATGATAGGGGTGAAGGGACCGGCGCCGAGCCCGCCCATATTGCTGACCGTAAAGGTGGCGCCACGCAACTCCTCGAGCTTGACCTCACGCTTGCGGGTGCGGTCGGCGAGATCCGCCAGCTCCAGAGAAATCTGGACGAGGTCTTTCCGATCGACGTGGTGAACGACCGGCACGATCAACCCGGCCGGCGTGTCGACCGCCACGCCGATGTTGTAATAATCCTTGTAGATGATGTCGCCGTTGGTCAGATCGATCGTCGCATTGAACTGCGGGTAGAGTTTCAGCGCGTGCGTCACGGCCTTGAGGAACAAACTGGTCAGGGTCAGCGTGGCCCCCTTCTGTTTGAATTGAGGGGCATAGCGTTTGTGAAGCGCAAGCAAATCGGTAATATCGGCATCCTGGAACTGATGGACGTGCGGGATGGTGGTCCAGGCCTGCGTGACCGTGGCGGCAATCTTCCGCCGGAGCGAAGGGATTGCTTCCCGCCGCTCGCTGCCGTACATCGTCGTAAAGACGTTCCCGCCGTGCCCGTCCTTCTCTGACGGCGCGCCGCTGCGCCGCGTCCGCTCGCGCACATAGGCTTTCACATCTTCGGCCGTGATCCGCCCGCCGGCTTCCGATCCTTTCACCTGTGCGAGATCCACACCCAATTCACGTGCGAGCCGCCGCACGGACGGAGGGGCGGCGATCCCAGCACCCGCGGACGCAGTGCGCTCAGTCTGCTCGCTGCCGGGCGGCTCCTGCACCGGCGGTTCCGTTTTCGAAGACGGCGCGCCGGCCTGCGATGGCGCAGTAGACGGCTGAGCCGGCGGCTTTTCCCGTTCTTCGACGGACTTCGCATGCGCGGCCTCGACAGCCGGCGGCGGTTGTGGGGACGGCGCGGCTTCCCGGGACGGCGCAGCGGCAGGCTGTTTGGACTCCTGTGTTGCCGGTGCGGCCGGCTTTTTGGACGGCGCCCCACCGTCGCCTTCCAGTTCCACGAGCGCTTGCCCGACCTTGAGGTGATCGCCTTGGCGCACGAGCACGCGCGCCACTTTCCCGGCAGACGGCGCCGGCACCGGCACCGTGGCCTTATCGGTCTCCAGTTCGAGGAGCGCTTGGCCCGCCGTAACTTGATCACCCTCGTGGACGAGCACTTGCACGACGTCGCCGCCTTCGACCCCGTCCGCGAGAAACGGTAGTTCCACCCTCATAGGACATCATCCTTTGTGTAGACCGCCCGGCTCATCGATGCCAGGGCGCCTGATCGTCTCCACCCACACCAAGATCCTGCGCCGCTTGCCGGACCGCCTGCGCCGGAATTTTCCCGCCCTGTTGATGCAGCGCATACAACGTGGCGACCGCAAGATGTTCGGCATCAATTTCGAAAAACCGGCGCAACGCCTGGCGGGTATCGCTGCGGCCGAATCCATCGGTGCCCAGGGCGAGCAGGCCGCCCGGGATCCACGGGGCAATTTGCTGGCTCACCAGGCGGACGTAATCGCTCACCCCGACGCAGGGTCCGTCAAATGCTCGCGCGGTCTTCTGAAGGTAGCTCGTCTGCGGCGATTCGTCCGGATGCCACATGTTCCAGCGCTCGGCCTCAAGCGTCCGCGCACGCAACCTTTTGTAGCTCGTCACGCTCCATACGTCGGCGGCCACGCCATAGCGTTCGAGCAGCAGATCCTGCGCCCGCAACGCCTCATTGATCAGCGGGCCGCTCGCGAGCAGATGCGCCCGATGCTTGCCACGGTCCGGCGCCGGCCGGAAGCGGTACATGCCTTCGCGGATTCCTTCTTCCGCGTGCGGCGGCATGGGCGGCATGCGGTAGGATTCGTTGTAGAGCGTGATGTAGTAGCAGAGTTCCTCTTGATCCTGGTACATGCGCTTCATCCCGTCCTGCAGAATGACCGCCAGCTCGAACATGAAGGCCGGATCATAGGCGGCCATCGTAGGCCCGGCGCTCGCCAGCAAATGACTGTGCCCATCCTGGTGTTGCAGGCCTTCGCCTTCCAACGTCGTCCGGCCCGCGGTGGCGCCCAACAGAAAACCGCGAGCCCGCATGTCGGAAGCGGCCCAGATCAAATCGCCGACTCGTTGAAATCCGAACATCGAATAGAAAATATAGAAGGGTATCAAGTTCAGCGCGTGCGTCGCGTACGCGGTGCCGGCGGCTATAAAGGACGACATCGCGCCCGCTTCAGTAATGCCTTCTTCCAGGATCTGGCCATTGGTCGCTTCGAAATAGTAGAGCAGGGAGCTCTTGTCGACCGGGTCATAGAGCTGGCCGTTGTGCGAATAGATCCCATACTGCCGGAAGAGCGCCTCGAGCCCGAACGTACGCGCTTCGTCGGGAATGATCGGCACGAGATGCTTCCCGAACTCTTTGAGTCCAAGCAGGCGTCCGAGCATGCGGGCAAAGCCCATGGTCGTCGAGACGGCGCGGTCGCCGGAGCCTTCGATGAATTCCTTGAACTGCTCGAGCGGCGGCGTCTGGAGGGATTCGACTTTTACCCGGCGTTCCGGAATCGGACCGCCCATGGCCTTGCTTCGCTCGACCAGGTAGAGCGCCTCCGGGCTGCCGGCCGGCGGCCGGAAGAAGGGGGTGGACCCGAGTTGGTCATCGGGCACCGGCACGCCGAAGCGCGTGCGGAACTCGCGCAGCTCATGCTCGTTCATTTTTTTCTGCTGATGCGTGACATTCCGCCCTTCGCCGGCTTCGCCCAATCCATAGCCTTTGATTGTTTTGGCGAGGATCACGGTCGGCCGGCCCTTGTGTTCGACGGCCGCTCGGTAGGCGGCATAGACTTTTCGTGGATCATGGCCTCCGCGCATCATTTTGTGGAGTTGCTCGTCCGAATAGGTTTCCACCATCTTGAGCAGGCGGGGATCGGCGCCGAAGAAGTGCGTTCGCACGAAGGCGCCGCCTTCCACGGTGTACTTCTGGTACCAGCCGTCGATGACTTCGCCCATCCGCTTCACCAGCAGGCCTTCGTCGTCCTTGGCCAGCAACGGATCCCAGTCGCTGCCCCAGATCACCTTGATGACATTCCACCCGGCGCCGCGAAAGATCGCTTCCAGCTCTTGAATGATTTTGCCGTTGCCGCGAACCGGTCCATCGAGCCGCTGAAGATTACAATTGACGACCCAGATCAGATTGTCCAGCCGTTCGCGCGAGGCGAGCGTCAGCGCTCCGAGACTCTCCGGCTCGTCTGTTTCACCGTCGCCGACGAAGGCCCACACGCGCTGTTGGCTCGTATCCTTGAGGCCACGGTCATGGAGATATCGATTGAAGCGTGCTTGGTAGATCGACATGATGGGACCGAGTCCCATCGAGACTGTGGGAAATTCCCAGTAATCGGGCATGAGCCACGGATGGGGATACGACGACAGACCCCGCCCACTCGCGCTGAGCTCACGGCGGAAGTGATGCAGGGCTTCGTCCGGCAAGCGCCCTTCGACATAACTGCGCGCATAGATGCCCGGTGACGCGTGCCCCTGGAAATACACCAGGTCCCCGCCCTGCGGCGCGTTCTTACCGTGCAGAAAGTGGTTGAACGCGACTTCGTACAGCGTGGCTGCCGAGGCAAAGGTCGAAATATGCCCGCCGATGCCCGAATGCTGCTTATTGGCCTTGACCACCATCGCCATCGCGTTCCAGCGGATAAAGCTCCGGATCCGCCGTTCGATCTCGAGGTTGCCGGGGTACGGCGGTTCCTGAGTGGAAGGAATTGTGTTGGCGTACGGCGTATTGAGCGGCGCCGACACCTGAGCGCCGCGCACGCCGAGCCGGTCACGGAGACGCTCGAAGAGATAGGCGGCCCGATCGACGCCTTTGGATCCGAGCACATACTCGAGGGAATCCAGCCATTCCTGGGTTTCTTCAGGATCCTGATCAGCCTGCATCTGAGGCATGGGATGTTGGTCGTTCATATCGTGTCCTCGGTGAAACTTCCCTCATCTTACCGAGCGGGCAAGTTCAGAGCAAAACCTAAATGAGGGTGCGACAACTTTCCATCCTGGACATCCTCGCTGGTCGCCTGTAGATTTTGATCAGCCGCAATGCCTCAGAAACAACACTTCTCGATGATCCGCGAATTTCACCTGGCCGACGTGCTCACATTGGGCAACGCCGCGAGCGGGGTCGCGGCTATTTTCTTCAGTCTCCTGTATATGGAGAGCCGCTCGCCAGGATTCTTTCTCGCCGCCGCCGCCTTCACCCCGGCGGCATTGCTCTTCGACTGGTTCGACGGAAGAGTGGCGCGATGGCGGCACGAGCAGTCGGCGCTCGGGCGCGAGCTGGATTCGCTCGCGGACATCATTTCGTTCGGCGTCGCGCCGGCCGTGCTCGGTTTCGCGGCAGGTTTGCGCGGCGGCTGGGATTGGCTGGTCCTGATCTATTTCGTCTGCTGCGGGGTGAGCCGGCTCGCCCGGTACAACGTGACGGCCGACGCGCTGTCGGCCGGTGGAGAGAAGGTGGCCTATTTCGAAGGCACGCCGATTCCCACGACGTTTCTGCTGACGGCAGTGTTGGCCTTGGCGGCCTGGCAAAGCCGGCTGGGGGACGACCTCTGGTGGGGCAGCTGGACGATCGGGCCGGCAATCCTCCATCCCTTCTCACTGCTCTTCGGTCTGTCCGGCAGTCTGATGATCAGCAAGACGTTGCGGATGCCGAAGATATAAGAAGGAACCGCCCCGCAATTGGACGGCGTCTTCAGAAATCTGTATGCTGCGCCGCGCGAAGGGACTGGGTCCCGACGCGTCAACGGGAGGAGCCGTCATGACGAGGGAGGAGTGCATCCGCATCTTCGACAGCCAGGGCCAGGCATACAAACAGGCGTTTCAGATCTTTCTGGACCATACCGACCAAAAGCGGAACGCGAGACAGTGGCTCCAGCGGCTGGTGGATGGGCTCCCACATCGCCGCGTCTTCATCGACGCGGGAGCGGGGAACGGGGAGTTGGCCAGGACTTTCGCCGACTCCTTCGAGCGGACCATCGCGATCGAACCGAATGAGTATCTCCTGAACCAGCTCCGCCAGGCGCTGCCGGCGGTCGAGGCGATCGCCCGGCCGATCATGGAGGCGCAGCCCACCGTACAGGGCGACTTCGTGCTCTGTTCGCACACGCTCTATTACATCCCGGCGGACGAGTGGCTCGCGCATATCGAGCGGCTCGTGTCCTGGATGGCGCCGGCCGGCGTCACGATCCTCGTGCTCCAGTATCGCGAGAGCGGCTGCATGAACATGCTCCATCATTTCTACGGGCACCGGTTCGAACTCCGCCAGACAATCGAGACTTTCCGTGCCAAACATGGCGACCGCTACGAGATTACGACCGCGCTGGACCCCGCGCACGTGGAGACGACGGATCTGGCCGAGACCTACGCCGTGGCCGAGTTCATGCTGAATCTCTTGGAGATCAAGACCCCGCCCAAGAGGTGCGATGTCGAGGCGTATGTGAAAGCCAACTTCGCCACCCCCGACGGCGGCTTCAAGATTCCCGTGCATCAGGATTTCGTGGAGATCCGCGCAGCCTGACGACCGCACGACGCGGTTCTACTAGGTAGCTATTATTTCTCGGTCCCCATTGCCGCCACGATCCAGGTAGGTTTACCAGGGCCGCGCTGCTCGTGCGGAAATGCACTCATTCATCAGGCCGATACACATCACTTTTTCTCCATGTCTCACTTGTCCCACTACGTGAAAATGGGTAAGATGCGGCCGCCGTGAAAGAGATTGTGCTGTTATCAAATGACTCGAGTTAGGAACCCAGCCCTCGGTCATGTAAAGTTCAAAAACTGGTCAATCAAGCAGTGATATGAGTATGGCAGTCAAACCATAGCCACGATGTAGACATGGAACCTTAATGCTTACCGGGGATATTCGCAGCCAAATCGACCGCATCTGGGACTCCTTTTGGTCCGGAGGGATCTCGAACCCGCTGGAGGTAATCGAGCAGATCACCTATCTGCTCTTCATTCGCCGTCTCGATGACCTTCACACGCTCGAAGAAAATAAGGCGAACCGGCTTAAGAAAGGGATGGAGCGCCGGATTTTTCCCGAGGGCAGCGACGCCAAGGGTCGGGCATACGAAAACTTCCGCTGGTCCCACTTCAAACACTTCTCTCCAGCCGAGATGTACGTCGTGGTCGCCGAGCATTTGTTTCCGTTTTTGCGCCTCGACCTCGCCCGACAGCTTGGAAACGGCAATTCCACCTATGCGCACCACATGAAGGATGCACGCTTCACGATCCCGACGCCAGCATTATTGGCGAAGGTAGTGGACATGCTCGACAAGGTGCCGATGGAGGAGCGCGACACCAAGGGGGATATCTACGAGTACATGCTCGCGAAGATCGCGACGGCCGGCCAGAACGGACAGTTCCGTACTCCGCGTCACATCATCCGATTGATGGTTGAGATGACAGCGCCACAGCCCACCGACATTATCTGCGATCCGGCCTGTGGCACAGCGGGATTTCTGGTCGCCGCAGGAGAGTATCTGCGCGAACGATGCCAAAAGATTCTGCACGACACGAAACTGCGAGAACATTTCCATCACGCTATGTTTCACGGCTATGACTTCGATAACACCATGCTCCGCATCGGCAGCATGAACATGCTCTTGCATGGGGTCGACAGCCCAGACATCCGATATAGAGACTCACTGGCGCAAGATCATGCCGATGATGCCGAACGGTACACGCTCGTGGTGGCGAATCCCCCCTTTGCCGGCTCCCTGGACTATGAAACACGGCCAAGGATCTCTTGCAGATTGTAAAGACCAAGAAAACCGAACTGCTCTTCCTCGCGTTATTCTTGCGCCTCCTCAAGCCAGGGGGACGGGCGGCGGTAATCGTGCCAGACGGCGTCCTGTTCGGTTCCAGTAAGGCACATAAGGAGCTGCGCCGCATCCTGGTGGAGGATCAAAAGCTCGATGCCGTCGTCAAGCTGCCAGGGGGTGTGTTTAAACCATACGCTGGTGTTTCCACGGCGATCCTGGTCTTCACCAAGACGAACTCAGGCGGCACGGATTTCGTCTGGTTTTACGATGTTGAGGCCGACGGTTGGACTCTCGACGACAAACGCACGCCACTATTACCAGATGACAAGCTGGGTCCGGTGCCACAAAGCGCCCTGTCCGAAGACGAGCAGCGCAAGAACAACCTCCCCGATGTGCTCTCACGCTGGAGCCAGCGAACCGGTGCTGAACGCGAACGCCCACGTACGGCACAGAGCTTCTGCATACCCAGAGCCGACATCACGACGCAGGGCTATGATCTCTCGCTCAACCGCTACAAGGAGGTGGTGCACGAGGCGGTCGAGCACCACCCGCCGAAGGAGATCCTCGCCGAGCTGTGGAAACTGGAGGACGAGATCCAGCGGGGGTTGAAGGAGCTGGAGGCGATGTTGCGGTGAACGTCGTCCCGTTAGAAACAGTATTGGCTTCGTTAGAGAGTGGAGCCCGCCCACCGGGCGGCGCCTCGGTGGACTCCGGCGAGATTCCCAGTCTTGGCGGGGAACACTTGAACGCGGATGGGGGATTCGACTTCCTGTCCCTAAAGCGAATCCCGCGACCCTTTTTCGAGAGCATTAGGGGCGGGCGAATCGAGAGTCGTGACATCCTTGTCGTGAAGGACGGCGCAACGACTGGAAAGACGAGCTTCGTGGGTGAGGACTTTCCGTTCCATGAGGCGGCGGTCAACGAGCACGTGTTCTGCGTGCGGGTTGATCAATCCAAGGCGTGCCCGGAGTACGTGTTCTATTTTCTTCGCTCGCCTCAAGGGCAGAGAGCAATCGCGTTGGACTTTCGAGGGGCAACCGTCGGCGGCATCTCCCGGGATTTCGCGAGAAAGGTCCGACTTCCCCTTCCACCCTTCCCCGAGCAGCGGCGGATTGCGCAGCTCCTGGACAAAGCCAATGCGCTGCGAGCTAAGCGCCGTGCAGCCCTCGCCATGCTCGACACCCTCACCCAATCCATCTTCCTCGACATGTTCGGCGACCCGATTTCGAATCCGCGAAAATGGCCACAGCAGACACTGGAGACGTTCTTTCATTTCACGACAGGCAAACTCGATTCCAATGCGGCTGTAGCCTCTGGGCAATATCCGTTTTTCACGTGTTCTAGAGAGGACGCCTGGATCGACAAATTTGCCTTTGATTGCGAGGCACTCCTGCTTGCTGGCAACAACGCGACCGCTGACTATTCGGTCAAATACTATAAAGGCAAGTTCAACGCCTACCAGCGAACCTACGTCATCACGCTTCGAGACGAACGCAATTCATATGAATACTCGCGGTTTGTGTTGGAACACCGTTTGGCTGAACTGAAGCGAATATCCAAGGGGACAGGCACAAAGTATTTGACGCTGGAATTGCTCAATAGAATTCGGGTTCCAGTTCCGCCTCAAGAGTTGCAGGGTGAATTCGCCAGGCGAGTTAGAGCGCTGGAGAATCCGAGAATCGCCCAGCGCACAGCGCTGGCGGAGCTGGACGGACTTTTCTCCTGCCTCCAGTACCGAGCCTTCCGGGGAGAACTGTAGTCATGTGCGGCGAGTCCATCGGCGTCTGGTTCGAGGGACCGATGTCGTGAGACCATCCGATCCTCATCGCACGCAGGTGGCGAGCACGCGTTTGAAGAAGCCGTCTGTAGTGGTCCTGACGAGCGGAGGGATCGACTCTGCTGCCTTGCTAGCGTTCTACCTGCGTGAGAGGGTCGAGGTCCTACCGCTATTCGTGGATTTCGGCCAACCCGCGGCGAAGCAAGAACTACGCGCTGCCAGGGCAGTCTGTAAGCGCTACGGTGTACGCCTCTCGATAATCACAGTACGGTCGCGAGTGGCTTTTTCTGTCGGGGAAATCCCCGGGCGAAACGCTTTCCTAGTGTTTACCGCGGTTCTCGTTTTCGGCTTGAAGCCCGAGATTATTGCCATAGGTATCCACGAAGGACTTCCCTACTACGACTGTACCGACGGCTTCCTTAAGAGCATGCAGATGATCGTTGACGGCTACGCAGCGGGCAGGATCAAGCTCGCTGCTCCGTTCCTCAAGTGGGGTAAGCAGCTCATCTGGGAATTCTGCAGGAATGCCAGAGTGCCAGTTAACGCCACATATAGCTGCGAGAGAGGCGGAGTGCGTCCCTGCGCCAAGTGTCTTTCGTGTAAGGATCGGGAGGCGCTCTATGCTCTGTAACACTTCCAGGCTGGTGCATCCCTCCGGTGCCTCGTTGGAGACGCCGCTACTCGTCCCTTCCTTTTCCAGTAAGGCTTTCGGCTTCGGACGCAGAGGAAGACCGGAAGTTAATCGGGTTCTTGATGTCGCTCAGGAGTTCATCACGAGGACGTGCCTTGTGAGCGCCTACGATATCCAGTATGGGTACATTCCCGAGCCAGAGAATCTTACTCTGTCCGCTGACCTGATGTTCCTAGACAGCGGTGGTTACGAGGTCTCTGCTGACCATGACTTGTCGGCGGTTGAGAAACCTGTTCATCGGCCGGAGGAATGGGACGCCGCACAGCTGGAGGCTATTTGGGATCGTTGGCCAGACAGCATACCGGCAGTACTTGTCAGCTATGACCACTCGAACCATAGAAGGCCCGTGAGCGAACAACTGCGAGACGCCAAGCAAGCCGCGTTAGCCAAACCAGGTCACCTACACTCGTTCCTACTCAAGCCGGAGGCTCAGGAAGAACGTAGTCTGGGGCCCGCACTCCTGGCGATCCGGGCCCATGTTGGAGAACTCGCCGGGTTTCAGCTCGTTGGGGTGACGGAAAAGGAGCTCGGCAACTCCCCGCTGGAGCGAATGGTCCGCATCGCCGGCCTTCGGCAAGCACTCGACAATGCCTCAATGCCAATCCCCATCCACGTGTTCGGCGCGCTCGATCCTCTCTCGGTCTGCCTCTACTTCGTTGCGGGCGCCGAGGTGTTCGATGGCCTCACGTGGTCGCGATACGCATACAACTCGGGGCAGTGCGTCTACGTCCATACCAACGCAACGGTCGCGTACGGTTTGGAGGTCAATGACGACGAGGCACGGGTGCGCACCATCAAGGACAACCTGCGGTACCTGGATCAATTGGAAAGATCGCTCCGACGATTGGCAGAAACGCGTGATTGGGCTTACTTGAGTGATAACCGGGGCTTCGTGCAGACGGCCACCGAACGAATGCTACGTCAGCTGGAGAGGAGCGAGTAATGGGAGGATCAGGTGGGGGGTACTTCCGTGGCCGCGCGGATCCTGGCGAGCTTGCTAGAAAACTGCGTGAGACGGAGGCCCAGGCTCAAGATGCGACGTACGATACGGGCGTGAACCAGCAGCTCGGCGAATTTCTCAGGGATTTTAACGCCCGCGATGCGGCGGGCACGAGAGAGATCCTGGATGACGTCAAGAAGGAGTTGGGAAATGAAATCGGCGGGACCGTGGACCTGGTCTACGGTGGGTCGATTTCCCGCCATACCTACTTGGATGGGCTGAGTGACACAGACGCGCTGGTGATCATCGATCCGGACGACGTGGGAAGAAAGTCGCCGGAACGATTGAAGCACCGCTTCGCACAGCGTCTGGGTGAGCTCTACGGAATCGAAAACGTGAAGGTCGGCGACCTGGCTATCACTGTGACCGTCCGTGGGAAGGAGGTCCAGTTGTTGCCAGCCATGCGAGACGGCGACCGATTTCGGATCGCTGCGACCGATGGAAGGTCATGGTCGAGGATCAATCCGCGTGCATTCGCCGAGAAACTTACCCAAGCCAACAAATCGCAGGATGGGAAGCTCATCCCAACGATCAAGATCACGAAGGCGATCATCGCCACGCTTCCGAAGCAGCAGCAGCTCACCGGCTACCATGTGGAGTCTCTAGCAATCGAAGCCTTCAAGAACTACGAGGGCCAGCGGACCTACAAGGCTATGGTCGCCCATTTCTTCGACCGAGCCGCGGAGCTGGTGAAGGCGCCGATAACGGATCGAAGCGGACAATCTGTGTACGTCGATGAATACCTCGGTGCGGCGAACAGCCAGGGGCGACGGGTCGCCTCTCAAGCTCTCCAGAGGGTGCAGCGGAAGCTCCAGAATGCGGACGCCTCGAAGAGCGTGGATGCCTGGACCGAATTGGTGGGAGGTACATAGGGTGCAAAGGCCAGTGGACCTGAACGCGCGTGCCGCACGTGCGGAGCGCACGGCTGGGAGCTCTGGCGGCAACGGCGCCGCCCCCCTACTAGACGCGTACCTCACCGCGAAGGAGGCAGTGGTCGCCCAGGGCTTCGCCTGGGAGATCGACTGGCAGACGGAGAGACGCCTCGATCGGATTAGTGAGTGCGAATTCCTGCGTGAATCCGCATGGACGGTGTTGTCCGCAGGGTTCCGGGAGGCAGTCGTGCGGCGGCTCTTTGTGCCACTCTGCGACGCTTTTCTGGGTCTGCGGTCTGCGTCCGTGATCCAAGCGAACCGTGCCCGCTGCAGGCGTGCTGGCCTCAGGGTGTTCAACCACCGAGGAAAGGTAAATGCCATTCTTGATATCGCATCCATCGTCGACGAGATGGGGTTCGACCGTGTCCGCCGCCAGGTCGAGCAGGAAGACGTGCGGTTCCTCCAAACCCTGCCTTACATCGGGTCAATCACTGCTTTCCATCTTGCCAAGAATCTGGGCCTTCCCGTGGTGAAGCCTGATCGCCACCTTCAACGGATTGCTGCGGCGGCCGGATTCAGTTCCCCCCTGGAATTGTGCCAGCTGATATCTGACCACCTCGGTGAGCCAGTTCAGGTTGTGGATGTGGTGCTGTGGAGATACGCAACGCTTTTCTCGGACTACCTGATGGTGTTCGCCGACCTGCAGGACGGTTCTTACTCAAGGGCGAGGCACTCATGATGATGGAGCGAGCTCTTTCGGGAAAGCGGCTCCATATCGCTGGAAGCATTGGGCCTAAAACGGACACCGCGTTGGCCCACTATGCTCATGAGCTTGTTCGTCAGGTAACGCGGGGAGTGCTTGAAAGAGGAGGAGGAATTGTCGTCGGCGCAGGAAAGGAACCGCAATTGGAGGACGGGCCGGCACAAGTCTTCGACTGGTCGGTTTTGGAACTGATCGCGGAGGCCGTCCGATCAGGAACCTGCCCGGAGCCGACCGGCGCTGGTCGTCCGGTCGTTGTTGTCCTCTCTGAAAAGGGAGAGACGGAGATTCCCGATCCCAGAAGGGGCCTTTGGGACGAGCTTTTGGGAAGCGGAAAGATCGAGGTGCGGAGAATCATGGCCGGGGCACGATCCGCGACCATGATTCGGGAACGTCAAATGGAATACGGCGATGCGCTCTTCATCCTCGGGGGCGGGACCGGGGTTGAACATCTAGCGGATGGCTATAGAAAGTCCTGCAAGGCGGTCATCCCGCTTGATCTTCCGCTTGGAGCCAGCAGAGACGACGGCACAGGTGGCGCAGAGCGGCTCGCCCAACAATCCAGGGCAGATCCTCTGAGCTTCGTCCGCCTGCGGGAATCCGAGGCGGGGACGGAAGGTGCAAAGCTGGCGAAGATCGCCACGAATCAAGGGAAGGTTCCCGTCAATGTTGTGGCCTCAGGGATCATCGAGCTAATCACAAGCTTCGCACGACCGACAGCGTTCTACGTCCGCCTATTGAATTCCACGCACGAGGCATACGAGCGTGTGGAGAGGTTTTTCCGAACCGTCGTCGATCCAGTGGTTGAGGAATGCGGGCTTGCGCGAGGCGATCTCGGGAAGGATCGCGTGGAGTCAGGATTTCTGAACGTCGAAGTTTTCCAGCGTTTGCACCATTCGGCGGTCGCCATCGTTGACGTGACGGGCGAAAGACCGAACTGCTTCATTGAACTCGGGTATGCACTTGCGCGGCCAGTCCACGTTCTCTGCACGGCGGAGCAAGGCACGAACTTACCGTTCGACCAACACGCCATCCCGTGCCACTTCTGGAATGACGGTGACCCAGTCGAGGGTCGAAGGGAGGCGTTCCAGGCGTTCTGGTCGCAATACATCGACCGAGCACCTCTGGTTTCGCGGCGATGACAACGAACACCGAAATCTATATTTCAGTCGACGTAGAGACGTCGGGCCCCTTCCCGCCTGCCTTCTGCATGCTCAGCATCGGAGCGTGTGTAGTGGGAGAAGCCGAGGCGACTTCTATGCCGAACTGAGACCCATCAGCGACCAAGTCGTCGAGGAAGCAATACGAGTTGTCGGAAAGCCGCTCGAGCATTTCAACAAGTACGGACACGACCCGAGGATTGTCATGGCCGAGTTCGAGCAATGGATCAAATCTGTTTCCGGGGATCGACGCGCGGTGTTCGTCGGCTTCAATGCAGCTTTCGACTGGGCGTTCGTAAACTGGTACTTCCACACGTACTTGGGAAGAAACCCCTTCGGCGTCAGTCCTCTCGATATCAAGGCGTACTTCATGGGATTGAAAGGCAGCAGCTGGGAAGATACTCGATCAAGCCGGATTCCAGACGCCTTTAAGGGTCCTATGGTACAGACCCACAACGCTCTTGATGATGCTAGATCCCAAGGTCAGATGTTCGAGCGGATGCTTCGACAAAAAGATACGAACGTGTCCAGGGGCGAATGAGCCAGTTCAATTTTCTCCAGCGCGAATGGGCCGCCATCTTCGAGGCCGCCACGAATGCGGAAGCGGCCGTGCACGCCGATCCGCGTACAGCCTGCTTCTACGCCAGGCGCGCACTGGAACTGTCCCTGCATTGGGCGTATAAGTTCGATCCTGCCCTGAAACTTCCTTACCAAGACAACCTTTCCGCCTTGATCCATGAACCGAGCTTTAAACAGGCTGCCGGCGATGCCGTGTTCAGCAAAGCGCGGGTGATCAATACACTCGGCAACCGTGCCGTGCACAGCCATCGTCCTGTTCCGGAGGCGGATGCCATCGCTGCGGTGCGTGAGTTATTTCACGTTGCTTACTGGTTCGCTCGCTCGTACGCACGAGGAGAAAAGCCAGCGCCAGGGTTAGCGTTTGACGCGGCTGCATTACCCAAGCAAGCGTCGATCCCCAAGCAGTCCGCCGACCAAATGCAGAAACTAGAAACTGAGCTTCGCCAGCGAGATGAGAAGCTCTCGACGCTTTTGGCGGACAAGTCGGAGCTCGATGCGGAGCTGAAGCGACTGCGAGCAGAAGTCGCCGAGGCTAAGAAGGCCGCCGCCGCTCATCCCGACACCCATGACTATTCTGAGGTCGAAACACGCGACTACTTCATTGACCTGCTCCTGAAGGAAGCCGGTTGGACCTTAGACCGGGACGAAGACCGCGAGTTCGAAGTCACTGGGATGCCCAATGCTCAAGGCACTGGCTTTGTGGACTACGTGCTGTGGGGGGACGATGGCATGCCGCTTGGGCTCGTGGAGGCAAAGCGAACCCGGCGGGATCCACGAGTCGGGCAGCAGCAGGCCAAGCTCTATGCTGATTGCCTAGAAAAGCGATATGGACAACGACCGCTTATCTTTTACTCCAATGGATATGATCACTGGTTTTGGGACGACGCGAACTATCCGCCTCGACAGGTGCAGGGGTTCTATAAGAAGGCAGAACTCGCTCTGCTGATTCAGCGGCGGACTACCCGTAAATCACTTGCTGCAGCCGAGATCAATCCGCACATCGTTGAACGCTATTACCAGACTCGAAGCATCCGCCGAGTCTGTGAGGCCTTCGAGCGCGATCATGAGCGCAAGGCGCTCGTCGTGATGGCCACCGGCGCGGGGAAGACCCGGACCGTCATTGCGCTGGTGGACCTTCTCATGCGCTGCAACTGGGCCAAGCGGGTTCTCTTCCTAGCAGATCGCGTCGCACTGGTTAACCAGGCTGTAAACGCCTTCAAGAGGCACCTCCCAGACGCGTCACCGGTCAACCTCGTTACCGAGAAGGAAGCTGAGGGGAGGGTGTATGTTTCCACCTATCCGACGATGATGGGATTAATTGATGATGCGAAGGACGGCCTCCGTCGGTTCGGGGTCGGCCACTTCGACTTAGTCATCATTGATGAGGCCCACCGGTCAGTCTTTCAGAAGTATCGCGCCATCTTCGACTACTTCGATTCACTCCTCGTCGGTCTCACGGCGACGCCAAAAAATGAAGTCGATCGCAACACCTACCGTCTCTTTGATCTCGAAAACGGCGTCCCAACTGATGCCTATTCACTTGAGGAGGCGGTGAAAGATGGCTTTCTTGTGCCGCCAAAGGCAGTCTCGGTTCCGCTGAAATTTCAGCGTCAAGGCATCAAGTATGCTGAGCTGTCGGAGGAAGAAAAAGACCAATGGGATGCGCTGGAATGGGACGACGAGGGCCAGGTACCCGACCGTGTGGAAGCTGAAGCGGTCAACAAGTGGCTCTTCAATGAGGACACGGTCGATAAAGTTCTGGCCCATTTAATGACACGCGGCCTCACCGTCGCCGGAGGGGATCGATTAGGAAAAACCATTCTGTTCGCCAAGAACCAGCCTCACGCAGACTTTATTGCAGAGCGATTCAACGCTAACTATCCCCACTATAAGGGCGAGTTCGCCCGAGTAATCACGTTCAAGACGGAGTATGCGCAGAGTTTAATTGATACCTTCTCACAGAAGGAGAAGGCCCCCCACCTCGCCATTTCCGTTGACATGCTCGACACCGGTATCGACATCCCCGAAGTGGTCAATTTGGTGTTCTTCAAGTTGGTGCGCTCAAAGACAAAGTTCTGGCAAATGGTCGGGCGTGGGACCCGGCTGTGCCCGGATCTGTTCGGACCCGGGCAGCATAAGCGGTTCTTTTACCTCTTTGACTATTGTCAGAACCTGGAGTTCTTCAGCCAGAATCCCGAGACCACGGAAGGCACATCAGGCCAGTCCCTTGGAAAACGTCTCTTCACCGGCCGGCTCGATCTTATAGTCGAACTCGATAAGAAGTTGGCGGGACAGGTCAAGAGTGACCGAATCAAGGTACCCGCTCCCGTCTACGGAGATCCCTCAACTGACTTGGAGGTCCGGCAAATCGTCGCAGGGCTGCTGCATACGGAAGTTGCCGCGATGAACATCAACAATTTTGTTGTTCGCCCCAAGCGGCGTGTTGTGGAGAAATATGCCCGGGCTGAATCATGGGTCACCCTGTCGGCTGACTCGTTGCAGGAACTCTCGCACCAGATTGCTGGCCTGCCGTCCGAAATCGAAGCGGAATCAGAGGAATCAAAGCGTTTCGATCTGCTCGTCCTAAACCTCGAATTAGCGCTCCTGCGATCGAAGCCCGCTTTTGGACGCCTGCGTGATGAGGTAAAAGAACTCGCGGCCTTACTGGAGGAAAAGTCCACAATTCCCATGGTGCGGGAACAGTTGGAACTGATACAGGATTTGCAGACGGATGAATGGTGGCAAGATGTGAGCTGTCCGATGCTGGAAAGCATGCGTCGGCGACTTCGCGGTCTGGTACAACTAATTGAGAAGGAAAAGCGTAAGCCCATCTATACGGACTTCGAAGATGAGATGGGTGAGGAGACGGCGGTGAATCTACCAGGCTTCATCGCTGGTGATGGTTTTGAGAAATTCCGCGCAAAGGCACTGCTTTTTCTTCGAGCCCATCAGGACCACATCACCATACATAAGCTGCGGATGAACAAGCCCCTCACGTCCGCTGACCTTCTTGAGCTTGAGCGCATGCTCACCGAGAACGGGATAGGAGGTCAGGAAGAGATCAGCCGTGCCAAGGCAGAATCTGAAGGGCTTGGTCTTTTTGTTCGGTCCCTTATCGGGATGGATCGAGAGGCGGCAAAGCAGGCACTGACAGGGTTTCTCGCGAACAAGAGGCTCAACGCGAACCAAATCGAGTTCGTCAACCTCATCGTTGACCGCTTGACGGAGCATGGTGTTGTCGAGGCGTCGGCACTGTACGAATCCCCCTTTACCGACCTGGCTGCGCACGGACCGGACCGGTTGTTTAGCCCCGCAGAGATTGACGATCTCGTCCACATTCTTCAAGGAATCAAGGTTTCGGCGATGGCTGTGTGACGTGTAAGTTTAGCACCGTCATGTGATTAAGCAGCTCAAGAGCCTGAAGTGGCGTCTTGTCTGAAAGAGGTTTGGAATGCCGCGCAAACTGACTTATCCCTATACGAAACAGCAACTGGTTAATGTTGTGAAGCGCATTGGAAAGGGAATCGACCCTATAGAAGACTACGCCCTTATTGATAGATGCATCCATAAGTGTTTCAACAAGGACATCGTCGAGGACACAAAACCAATCCGAGGTTGGCATAAGCGATTTGTTACTGGACGAGGCATTGCAATAGAGATCGCACGCCAAATGCACCGTTATATGAAAGCAATGCGATATCCTAGGATATGACTTCATTCATCTACAGGGAATCATGGCCACTGTAGCAATCGCATGAAATACTGGGTGGGTGTCACCGACAATAAATGGTATGAGTTCCTGGCTTGGCGGAAGCCGGATGAAGTGAATTTCTGGAGACCCAGTGGGTTCGGTTCATTCCAAGCAATCCCTTCCGGGGCTCCATTCTTATTCAAGCTCCACAGCCCTCAGAACTTCATAGCCGGCGGCGGCTTCCTGGTGAAACACTCCAATCTCCCGCTTTCACTAGCTTGGGAAGCCTTTGGCGAAAAGAACGGTGCTTCTTCTATAGAGGAGGTGCCAGGCTCATTGACAAGTTTAGATCCAATCGCCCTCACGAACACGATCCCGTCATTGGCTGTACGATTATGGCTGATCCATTCTTCTTTGATCGGGAGGATTGGATTCCCGTTCCTGCGGGATGGGCGCCCAATATTGTGCAGGGCAGACGATACGATGCAGAAGAGCCGGAGGGCGGAGCGCTCTGGCGAAGCGTGCAAGATCGGCTGCAGAAGCAAACTGTAAAAGAGTTCATTGCCACGACAGGAGGTGCGTCTCCACAAGCAGAGGAGATTCCACGATATGGGACTGAGTTTATGGCCAGAGCAAGGCTCGGCCAAGGAGCCTTCCGCGTACTTGTGACCGACGCGTACACGCGACGATGCGCGGTCACGGGCGAACGGACCCTTCCAGCTCTCCAAGCCGCCCATATCAAGCCTTTTGCCAAATCAGGTCCGCACCGGACAACCAACGGCCTATTGCTGCGATCGGACCTCCATCGGCTCTTCGACCTCGGATACCTCTCAATTACGCGGGACCTCTCGATAGAAGTCAGCGGCAAGATCAAAGAAAAGTATGAGAACGGTAGAGACTACTATGCTCTTCATGGCAAACGCCTCATGATCGTTCCGTCAGTCGTCACCGATCAGCCTTCCCGTGAGTTTCTGGACTGGCACAATCGCAATGTCTTTCTCGGATGATCCTTAGGAGACCGCTGTAATGATCAGCAACGATGTCCTCACGAGACTCCTTGAGTTCCGTCGGAAACGCAATTGGGAGCAATTCCACAGGCCTAAGGAGCTCGGCGCTGCCTTGGTCGTTGAGGCCAGTGAACTGCTGGAGTTGTTCCAATGGAAAACGGATGACGAGGTCGTCAAAGCGTTGGAAGGCAATCTTCTAGGACGGGTCCAAGATGAGATCGCCGACGTGACGATCATCCTGTCGTACCTCTGTCACGACTTGGCATTGACATGGATGCAGCGGTGCTCTCGAAACTTCAGAAGAATGAAGCGAAGTATCCCATCGAGGAGGCCTATGGCAACGCAAGGAAGTATGACGAAGGACGAATGCAATGCTGGTAGGCCCTCTGAGACGCTATTGAACCTCGCCCATTGCAGTAATGGTCATGGTGAAGACATTGGAGAAAAATATGAGAGTTCTAAATGCAACTGATCTGTTCGAAGACAAGACTAAATTCTGCCCACCATCGTCCGAATCTTTTTGGACGTCGCTCTTCAGTCTTTTCCTCATGCACATCGGCGGCAGAGCATCGCGCGGCCACCTCACCATCTGGCAGTGCACGGATGGCACAGAACCACCATGGTACGCGCCAAGGACCCAGAACCCCATGCTGGGGTTATCTAACATAGCCTTTCACGACATTGCGGTACAGCCTTTGACTTTACCCAGAGCATGGCCTTGCACTGCCGATTTCCTCCCAATAGACATTGGAGGATTTTCCCCAGATCTTCTGGTTCGCTCACGGAATGAGAACGGAGAATACTTTTTAATCGTCGAAAACAAGATAACTCACGGGGCGCGTCTTGCTGAGAATCAGGCCGAGAACTATCCGCGATTGATCAGGTGGCTTATCGAGCGACAGATCAGTTTCGACTTCCTCATTCTTCAGTCGGCCGGCTGCTGTGATGACCTAGCGAAGCAGTGCCGATCGTTCCAGAGCGAGCCATGGGCCGACCGTTTCGGCATTCTCCTCTGGGAAGAGGTGTTCAGAGTGATGAAGAGCACCGGCTTCATGAGCGATTGCTTACCGATAGACGATTGGCAGCGATACTCGGAGGCTCTGGATAAGGACTGCATGCCGATCGGTTAGGAAGGTCAGGCAAGGGAAGCATGGAGCTTTTCTGAAACCATGCCCACTATCTACCTGACGTAGACCACGCCAGGCAGATCTTTCAGGTCGGCGTCGCCCGTGATCAACTCAGCCTGTTGGTCGTGAGCGGTGGCGTAGACGATGGCATCGGCCATAGCCAAGCCATGTCTGAGACTCATGTCTGCCGCCAGCAAGGCAGTGGAATGGGTCAGGTCAATCACGCGAGTTGCGCTTAACCGCCCCGCGTACACCAATGCCAATTCTTCGCCTCGCTCTCGTTTGATCTTCTTGTACACTTCGTACAGGACGATGGTGGGCGTGATGAGCTCGTGCTCGGGTGTGAGATACCCGCTATATCGGCCGGCTAAGGGGCCGTCTGTAAAGAATTCGATCCAGCCACTCGAGTCCAGTAAGACCTTCACAAGCGATCCTTCTTCTCACGGATCCCTGTCTTCGACATGCCTTTGAGGCCGCCTTTGAGCGTTTTCAGGGGAACTTCGGGGACCAACGTGATGATGCCACCCTTTTCGACAATCTGAAGCCGCTGGTGGGGGGCCAGGCGGAGCTTCTCCCGGACCTCTTTGGGAATCACAATCTGGAACTTCGTAGAAATGGTCGTCGTGGCCATATGTTTAACTCCTTACCAATGTATGATCGATCATAATAGTATCCTACGACACGGTCAAGGAGCTTTACTACGCTGGCGCGCGCGACCGCACGAAGAGGTATCGGGTCTCCCGGTCCGATCAGGAAGTGCGGTTGTTTTATGGGTTTTATGAATCAGAGGGTCAGGTCTTATAAACGCACACGAGGCCTCGCCGGCCGCATCGTCGAGATCGCATCGATTCGTGCGCGAAATTGGACCCTCAACGGGCCCTCCGGATTCATGAAGGCTCTCCATCAAACCTGTGCCCACGAACGAGCTGGACACGAGGCTGCGCTGCATCACAAGCAAGCCGATCACGTCTCGATGGCCGTGAATTGAAACTTCGGACCGTCTGGTTTATAGATGTGGACCAGTACATGCCTCGATTCGCCGAGTGCCAGTCATCGAAGTCATGATGTAAGAACCGATCCATGATCAGGTGCAAGCGATGGGCCGATCCGAATCCGACGATCGTGCTGTCCCGCTGCGAGTGGGGGCACGACGACTACGAGCCTAGTGAGCCTGGATCGTAACGATGAACTTTCGTTTGTCGAGGCATGTGCGTGAGGAACTGGAGAAACGGAAAATTGCAGAAGCGCTTATTGAACAGGTTTTGCAATCGCCGGAGCAGAAAGTGCCCGAAGTTGACAACATTACCTGCTTCCAGTCGAAGGTGACAATTGATGATCGCCCATATTTGTTGCGGGTCATGGTTAATGAAACAGCGACTCCGCCTATCGTGGTTACGGCCTATCGCACGAAAAAGATTAACAAGTATTGGAGGAAGCCATGAAAGTGAAATACGACCAGGAAGTGGACGTGCTGACTATTCAGTTGAGTAGTGCTCCGGTTGAGGAGAGCGATGAGGACAAGCCTGGCGTCATTCTCGACTATGACAAAGACGGCAACATCGTAGGGATCGAAATCTTGAATGCTTCGAAGCGTATGGAAAACCCGCGTGCGCTCGAGTATGCAGTGGCTTAGTGGTTCCACGATATGAACCGCCACGTGAACGCCATCGCCGGACGATTAAGTCTTCGGCCGCCGCAGCGACGATCGCTCGAAATCCTCGATCGTGTGACGGAGCTTGCCCCGCCGAAGAAGAATATTGCGCTGACTACAGCCCTGGAAGCCGTCCACCGGGAATTTTCAACTGTGACGGATTTCGAACGCGACTTTCCGTCCCTGTGCTTTGCGTTGGCCACCGGTGTCGGCAAGACCCGGCTCATGGGGGCCTTCATCACTTACCTTCATCTTGCCCACGGCATCAACCACTTCTTTGTCCTGGCTCCGAATCTGACTATCTATACCAAGCTCATCGCCGACTTTACCCCCAATACCGCAAAGTAAGTCCCGGAAAGACAAAGGGTCAGGTCTTGCAAATGCACACGAGGCCTGCCTGGCGCATCATCCAGAGCTCATCGACTCGTAGGCGGAGTTGAGCCCTCCGCTGGGCGGTGCGGACTCCATGACGGCTCGCCGTCACACTTGCGCCCACGAACGAGTTGAACAGGGGGCTGCTCTGCCATCAAAGAAAGACCGATCACGCCTGGATGGCCGTGAATTGAAAGTTCGGACCGTCTGGTTTATAGATGTGGACCAGTGCATGCCTCAATTCGTCGAGTGTCAGTCATCCAGATCACGGGGCACGATCTCATCCATGATCAGGTGCAAGCGATGGTTCGATCTCTGGCGGGATGAACAGCGAAAAACTCCTCAAAAGGTTGGCCGAAGGCGCGTTACGCCATGAGCGACTACCACATCAATATTCTTTATAGCGAGGAAGATGGGGGTTACATCGCCGACATCCCGGACCTTGAGTCGTGTTCAGCCTTCGGACAGACGCCGGAAGCGGCGCTCGGTGAGGTAGAGCGTGCGAAAGCCGTCTGGCTAGAGGCCGCGGAGCGCGAGGGGAAGCCGATCCCCGTGCCGCGCTACCGACCAATCATTTACCAGGTGGCACGGTAGTCGGAGGAGTCATCGGCACGGTCCTCACGCCGACAGGCCGGATTGGTATATCCCATTCTGTGTAGTGTACGACTGGATCGGCGGAGCATTCCTCTTGGAGTGGTGGTGAGGCAACGCCCTGGTGATCGGACGGTGCGTGGGCAGGCCGCACCACAAGGTCGACCCGTGCGTCGTCCTGCGAGCTGGAAGCCCTGTCTGCCGGCCTACGGAACAGGTGGAGCGCCGGTGTCAGCTGTGATCGAGTGGTCGCTGGCTTTACTTCCCGCACGCTTGGTCGCAAGTGCTATCCGACCATCGCTGCGGTGCCCCGGCACAGCACATCGGAGCGGGGATGCGACAGGAGCAGGGGAGATTCAGCCCTCACAGGCTCAAGCATGAGCACCCTCGAACTAAAAGTCCCACCAGCGGCACTCGTAGTCATTCTGGCCCTAGCGATGTGGTTTGGCGCCCGACTGGCACCATCGTTCTCTTTCTCCTTCCCGCGCCAATCGTGGGTGATCAGCGCCCTGGCGGCAGCCGGTGCCCTCATCACCCTGCTCGGTGTCGTGGCGTTTCGCCGGGCGCGAACCACCGTCGATCCACGGTACCCGACGAAGTCCGTCGCTTTGGTCCGCGTCGGCATCTACCGCTTCAGCCGAAAT
Source organism: Nitrospira sp. Nam80 (assembly GCF_965152575.1). Classification (NCBI taxonomy): domain Bacteria; kingdom Pseudomonadati; phylum Nitrospirota; class Nitrospiria; order Nitrospirales; family Nitrospiraceae; genus Nitrospira; species Nitrospira sp. Nam80. The sequence continues at coordinate 2,235,052 of NZ_OZ224216.1, read as the reverse complement.
CCCATGTATGTCGGCTTCTTGCTGATGCTTGCCGCCTGGGCCACATACGTCTCAAATCTGCTCGCATTCCTCGCTCTTCCAGTGTTTCTCGTATACATGACCCGCTTCCAGATTATCCCGGAAGAACAGGTCTTACGCACAACGTTCGGTCGGAGCTTCGTTGAGTACGAGCGGTCTGTGCGTCGGTGGTTATGAGCGTGGCTTCATAGCCGGCTTTGTATGATCATGAGGGCGTGATGGTCCGAGCCTGCGTCAACCGGCAACGGCCATTCGGCTCGGAAGAATGGCAAAGGAATCGTGCGACGACGCGCAGATTCGAATCGACAGGAAAAGATTCCGACACTCAGGATCTGGCCGCCTCAGACCACTGCTTGGTATCGGTGTACTGCTGAAACCGGACGACCTTGCCGTGGCCCAGATGCCAGATGTGCGCGAACTGCGCATCTAGGGCCGTTCCCGTCTTTTTCATCGTCCCCCGATATCGGCCTTCGGCGACGACCGCGTCGTCCCCCTCGACAAATCGCTCGGGGAGGACCGCGAAGTGCTCCACATCTGAGAGGATGCGGTGAAAGACACCGTCGAGCACCGCTTGTGGTCCAACATAGGGATTGCCGTCGGCATACAAGAGGCTCTCTGCCTCTCTCCATTGGATCTGAGGGTCGAACGCGCCCAGGACCGCAGGCACGTCGCCCTTGCCAAAGTCGTCGTACACCGCCTTCACGATGTCACCATTCTTGCCCATTGCGCCTCCTATTATGGTTTGAGTGTTTACGCCCCAACGGCGCGGCTTGGCCGCGGCCGCTGGAGGCAGTGATTGGCGAACTGTTTCGGTCGGGCACCGTCACCGTGCCAGTTTCACCTGGATCGCCACTCATTCGGTCTCACGGAGTGCGAGGTTCGTCAGCAACGCCTTCTTGGTGACGCTCGCATACTAGACGGTGACACCAGCAAAGAAAAAGGGGACAGAAGAAGCCAAGCGCGAGTGTCTAGGGGGCCAGGTCATGCAATCATATACGGCCGCTCTGTTCCTCCACCGCGCCGGTTCGAAGAAGCCTTCGCCACGATCCTGTCTCGCCTTGAGGCACCTTGCGTGTCCTTCGAGGCAATTGTCTTCAAAGCCTAATCCTGGTAGATCATGGCAGTCGTAACGACTGAGGAGGTGACCCGTGAGGCAAGTCATCATTTACCGCGGAGAAGACGGCTATTGGGTAGCGGAATGCCCCAGCCTACCGGGCTGTGTGAGCCAAGGCCAATCTAAAGAAGAAGCGGTCGTAAATATCCGCGAAGCGATTCGTGGCTACATTGCCGCGCTGGAGGAGGACAAACTTGCTGTGCCTGAAGAGCGGTTTGATGCCGTGTTGATGGCTGTATGAGCAAGCTGCCGCGGATCTCCGGACGAGACTGCATCAAGGCGCTGAGCTAGACCGCGGAACTCTCCGGGCAATCATTCGTCAGGCGGATCTGACGATCGAGGAGTTTGTTCGCCTCTTATAGAAATCAATCACGTGACGATCCGTTATCCAACCGCATGCGACCATGGTTCTGTCCTGACGTGAGACATCTCACGGAAAGTCCATCCTAGGCGAACCGTGGTGTCACTGGCAGCCGTCGAGCTCACCGCTTGATAATGGCCGCATCGACAAGCCGATTCGTCACGGCTAAGATACTGATTCAAAGCTGGGTCCAATCATGCCGGGCGCGATCCCTCCCTTTACCGAAACCCATGCGGCACTCTTGCGGACCTTTCTGTCGTCGCCGCAACGCCCCAGCGGCACATTGACCTATCCGCAACTGGCGGGGTTCTTGTTCAGCATGGCGAACGGGCCGGACTTGATTCCTCCGTCGGAGTGGATGCCGATGGCGTTCAACGACCAGGAAGCCGGCTACGAGAGTCTCGATGAAGCGGAGCAGGTCCTCCAGGCCATGATGGCCCTCTACAACGAGTGCGCCCGAGACCGAACGACGGAGCGTGCTGCGCTGCCGTTGGGCTGCATGATCCTGCCGCAGCCGCAGGACAACCTAGCCGAGAATGCGTCGCTGAGCCAGTGGGCCCAAGGCTTTGCGATGGGTCATGACTACTTGTCGGGCATTTGGGACGAGTGCACACCAGACGAACTGGACGGAGACCTGGGCTCAGTGCTGATGGTGCTCACATTCTTCGCCTCTCCGAAACTGGCGGAGGCCTATCGACAGGAGGCCAAGAGCCACTCCAGTCTGGACGAGATGGCTCACACGGTCGCGACCCTCTTGCCCGATGCGATGCGTGAGTATGCCCATCTGGGACGGGCGATCTATCAGGCCAGGCGGGAAGCGGGAGAAACCGGCCCGGAGCCGGGGAGTCGCCCGCGCATCGGACGCAACGATCCCTGTCCGTGCGGCAGCGGGAGAAAGTTCAAGAAGTGCTGCGGCGCGAACTGAGATGAGAGGCCCTTATGAGACAACGCATCCTCCGGGGATCGCGCTTCGATCGAATGGCGTGTGATCACGCCTGATGGCGTCAATTCCAGGTTCGGACGCAATGCGTCCCGTCGTCCATCGCATGCTGTGCGCCGAACTCAATAAGGGCAAGTTCTATGCTCCCTCAGCAAGCAGGCGGCCTAGAAAAGGCGCATTGGTTGTCTCCGGAAGGGTCTTCAAAGCATAATACAATCCCGAACGAGATTCCGGTGGTTCGAGGAGCGGGACAAATCGTGCCGTGCAATGAGGATCAAGACTTTACGTTCGGCGGTGGAGGATCAAAACCATGAAACCTGATGCGAGGAAGATCCTGGAAGAAGCCATGCGCTTGGAGCCGGGCACCCGTGCTCTTATTGCTGAAACACTCCTGGAGAGCCTTGACTTCGAGGAGGACTTCGAGATTTCACAAGCGTGGCATGACGAGATCCGGCGGCGTATCGAGCAGATCGATCGCGGGGAAATCGAGCTGATTGATTCCGATACTGTGATGGGCGAACTTCGGAAAAAGCACGCCGCCGACCTCAGATGTATCCGAAGGTCAAAGGCGACATCCACAAACGCAAGCTCCCTCGCTTCCCTTACGGACTGATTTATCGAACACGAGCTGAGGTCGTTGAGATCCTTGCGGTCATGCACCTGCGGCGAGAGCCAGGGTATTGGAAATCTCGTTCAGAATAGCCTAAGCGCCTATAACTTATTCCACGAGGTGTCCACGGCGCCTGTAGCTCTCCCGTGCAGCCGGCTGAAGGGCCGTACGAGAGCCATTTCTCGTTGCGGTGTCTTCTATGTCTTCTTGCGAAACGCGTGACGCAGGAATATTGACTCAGCCTTGATCAAGTCAATGAAGCATGTCCATAGTTACTCGCCTGGAACGGGAGGCCAAGAATGGAGGTGCGGCAGTGCATCTGTGGCACATCACTGCAATTCTCTTCTTCACGATGGGCTGCGCGACGAAGGGGTGGGAACACCCGACGAACGCCATGAACAGCTTTGAACGTGACCACCAGCAGTGTGCGCAGCAGGCCGATGAACAAGCCAGGAATATGGACCCTCACACAGGTCAGACGACGGGGCCCTTCATTGATGACTGCTTGGAACGGAAGGGGTACCGTCAGCGATAAGGCGAGTGATGAGGTCCCATCTTAGAACGACAGTTCGATTGCATCTGTACGCAAGCGGGAGAGGAAGGAAGGTCAGTCCATCATGGCTAAGAAATTCAAAGTCGGCGATCATGTCCGCTGGAATTCAGAGGCCGGACATGTGAGCGGCACAATCGTGAAGGTCCACACACAAGATTTCGATCATAAGGGATATACGCACCACGCCGGCAAGGACGAACCACAGTACGAAATCAAGAGCGACAAGACTGACCACATCGCCATGCATAAGGGTACGGCTCTCACAAAGATCAGTAAGCGGGGTGCCCGTCAGAGGAAAGAGAAGTAGCGTCTGCAGACAAAAAGAGTCGGGTGTCTGAGGAGAAGAAACCGACATGTCCGCACTGCCTCCCCTCGCTCGCAGCATGCTGTGCTTCGGTCTTAATCTTGGACTTGGACTGGTGTCGGTGGCCTCGGCCGGCGATCGGGTGCTCATCAGCAAAATTTTAAAGCATCCCTCCGACTATCAGGCCAAGGTGGTAACGATCGAAGGGCGTGCGCGGGCCGTGAGCACCTTACCCGTTCATCGTGGAACGCCCCACTGTGGAGGCGGTGCGGTCTACGATAGCCAAATCTTTGCGCTCCAAGACAAGTCGGGTACCATTGGAATCAGCACGGCCGGCACGTGTCGGCCGAATGTGGCGAAGCCGGTTGTGCAGAACGACCATCTTCGCATCCGCGGTGTCTTTATGGCGCATGGGAAAGATCCAGGCGGAATTCCCACAATTGTTGCGCAGGCAATCGACCGCCTGGCGCCATAGCACGTAGGCCTCCTTCAAGGAGTCCCTACCGGCTTCCTGATGAATCTGTTGTATACCTGGACAGGACAGGGTAGGGACTGTGTTGAACGCCGCATTGACGGGCGACCTGCGAATCGGATAATCTCCGGGGCCCCACCATTCTTACTCATGTATTTCTGCGAGGGCTGGTATGCGGCTGCGTCACGGCGGAGTTGTACTTGGCCTGATCGGTTGTCTCATCTTCCTGGGCTGGGGCTTCACGTCCGCCGAACCGTCGTTCGAGCTCACGGCCCGGTACATTCTCGACATCGTGAAAGCGTTTCGGACCGCCTATGTGTTACACGTGGTCGAGCACACCAGGAACGGCGGTTTGACGCCGCGGGAAGATTGGGAATCAGATTCGCATTTGCTGCCGCTGCCGGCGCAGTTCGTCAAAGCAGCGGCTGGGGAAGTGCGGAGTGTAGAAATTGGACTGATCAGCCTCACGCCCGTCAACCCGGCGAACCGGCCGCGGACCGACGCCGAAGCCAAGGCCCTGATTAACCTGGAGCAGGACCGTTCGCGCGGTTTCGTGAGTTTTGTCGATGGAGATCAGTTTAAGGCGATGTCGGCGGATTTGGCGCTTGTCCGCTCCTGCGTGGATTGTCACAATCACCATCCGCGCGCGGTGCGCCGGAACTTCCAGCAATGGGATGTGATGGGGGCGCTGGTCGTGCGGATGAACCGCGACGCTCAATCGCCGAGCCTGACTCTTCCTCCCGATCCGCTCCCGCGTCCTCCAGGGACCCTTGAACGGCTGAAGCCCCCCGCGTTTGAGACTCCGTGGGGTCGCTGACGTCCCGGCCGGTGCGCATGCATGGCCCGGCAAAGCATCTCCCGGCCCGAGGAGGTTTCCCGCAGTCTCTCAGCGAGAAAGGATATCCCACTCTGAAAGAAGACCAGCGTCCCTCCTGTCCATCGCGGCGTACTTCCTCACCCCCTATGTGGTGAGCATTGCGCGAGGGCTAATCCGCGAGAAGTGAAACAACCGGAGGCCGCAACCATTGGTTGCGGCCCCCGATTTCAACCGGCTAGGCAGTCTGTTGGATTGCCGAGAGCAACCACTTCCCGTTTTGGTGGCGCACGAAGGTCCAGACTTCGGTCGTCTCAGTCGGCTGCTCGTCGCTGCCCTCGATAAGATAACCCGAGTCGCCGCGCGGCTTCGTCACGGAGACAGTGTAGTCGCGCGCGCTCCATCGCAGCATCGTCGTCGCATAGTGCGTCGTCCCTTCGGTCCACGCTTCCTGGACCTCCGCCCGCAGCAGCGTCACGTCCTCCACATGATTCGCGATGTCTTGGCTGGCCTGTTCCGCCAAGGCGGTGCTGAAGTAATCGAGCATTTCCGGCGTGACGAGCCGCCGTAAACCGCCGAGATCCTGTCTGCCCCAGGCCGTTTGAATGTCGATCAGCAATTGTTGAAAAGCTGCCTTGTCGGCCGACGTAATATCGATCTCGCCTTGATCGGCGGGAACGCTTATTGGGGACGAGGAATCCAGCAACGATCCGCTGACGGCGCCGGCCCGCGAAATACCGGAGAACGCGGGCGCCGTTTGCCGCCGTCCTTTGAGAACATAATAGAGCACTCCGCCACCCATGAGCATGAGCAGGAGCAGCAGCATCCCGTTCGGACCGGACGCATTGGCCGGCTGTCCCGGTTCGCCGCTCTGGTCACCGCTCTCAGCCGTACGCGCGCTACTGTCCGTCGCCCCGAAGATCATATGGCCGATCCACGACCCGGCGATACCGGCCATGAGTCCCGTCATAATAGGATTGCGTTGCCACCAGGATGCCGGCGCGGCAGGCGCCGATTGGACGGCAGAAGGCGGCGTGGCCGTTTGTGGCGGTGGGGTGGCCGGTTTAGCCGTCGTCGACTGTTCGATCGGTTTGCCGCTATTCTGCTGATAGGTGCGGGAGCCACGGCTGCCCATGCTTCCCGAGCCGCCGGTTCGCGATCCGTTCGAAAACCCTCCGCCCGATCCGCCCCGCGCCTTGGCAAATGAGAGGGTCGGCACGCCGACCAGAGATAACGCAAGACATGCAGCTATGAGTTTGGTTGTAGTCGTCACGGGAGTCCTTTCGATGAAGGAGGTTGGCGGTTCAATGGCACCGAAATCGTTCCCATCGTACCAGGAACGTTGGTCAAAAACCTAAGAATCGGTGGGTGCATGGAACCATTCTTTATTTGACGTGTCCTGCCCCGCCGCGTTACAACTCGTTCCAAGAGTCAGGATTCAATTTCTCTGATCCGCTTGAGGTCGAAACCAGCCGGAACTTAACCGATTCACAAACTTCCACCCCATCGGTCACGCTCCGCTGTCACCCGCACATGGAATACGACGGTACTTCTCGGCCAGATTCGTTCACGCAGGGGTGCCGCGACTTCCTGCGGGCATTCACCTATGAAGACATCCTGGCGTGGACAGTCTACGCGGCCCCGCTCGTCTTCATGATCGGTCCGGCAGCCATGGCGGCTCACGATCCGGTGATGAGCATCATGCTTCAGAGTCTCATTGGCTTCTCCATCAGCCGGATGCTGCACCGCATCGGGCACCGGCTGCTCGTGACGCTCCCGAATGGACCGCAACGCATCTATCTGTCTCGGTCCCTGTACCTACCTATCAGACTGACTGTGAGCCAATTTATCTGGATGCTGGAGATTCTTGTCGGGGCGGCAGCCTTCACCGGCATCCTGGGCAAACGATACATCCAGGCGGGCGATACTGCCGGCATTGTGACCGGCCTCGGTTTGTCCTTGGTAGCACTGGCCCTGTTCTTTGTGCCGGTTCATCTGGGCCGGCTTTGGATGGAACGGTACGATCCAACCATGACCGTTGTCGGGCCGACCGAGGACGTGATCAATCGCTCATTTCCCGGCTTTCGGGCTCTCTTTAAGTAGCCCGCATCCGCATGGACCTGCTCGCTTCACTCCTATCGTATCGCACCGCCCTGATCACGGCCCGCCACACTAACTTTGTGTCCGAGGACTCAGTCAGATCCACACTGTTTTCCCCACGCGAACAACATGGGGCATCTCCTTCTCTCACTCGGTCAGCGATGGTACGAGGCGAAGGAGCGTCGCAACGAACGTGTATTGTATTGGCAGTGTCGAGCAGGCACAAGCGGAAAAGAGGCGGGCGACGAGCCCGCCCATCCGCCTAGGTCCGCCGCTTCACAGATTCGCACTGACGTGTCTGCCAGGCGCGAGTGCGATTCTTGCGTTGCATGTCCGGCTCATGGCAGGTACTCTGCTTGACCATCGCACCTCACGGAGTGATCTACGTGAAAGGGGAGACGCATGCCGGGATTCGCGCTTGTGCTCGCACTCATCTTTTCGGTCTTTGGATGTGCCGAATCGACTCGGTCCGGACGAGACGGCATGATCCGGACTGACCGCACCGCGGATGCCGGGGCTTCCACGCAGCCGCCGAAGCGACAGACGGTCAATCTTGATGGCGTCCGCCTCAGCATCTTGGAAGCCGGCACCGGCGATCCCGTGATTTTCGTCCATGGCGTCGTCACGACCAGCAATATCTTTCCGAAATACGTCGGCGCCTATCAGCCTCGCTTTCGCGGCATTGCGGTGGACCTCCGTGGATACGGCGACTCGGACAAGCCGCCGACCGGCTTTACGATCGACCGGTTTTCGAACGACTTGATTCAACTTGCCGATGCTCTTCACATCGAGAAGGCCGTGTGGGTGGGCGTTTCCATGGGCGGAATGATTCTCCAGCGGCTCGCGCTTGATCATCCGGAACGGGTGCGGGCGCTCGTGTTGGTCTCGACCACCGATGGGGCGATGATTCTGGACCGGGATATTCCGACAATCGGGGCGCCGCGCGACTATGCGCAGGTCTCACAACAGATGATCATCGACAGCTTTCCTCCGGACACTCCTTCGGCGGCCTATCAGCCGCTGCTCGACCGGATTCCCACCTGGAATGCCACGGTGATTCGGGAGGCGCTCACGTCCATGTCGCAATTCAACGTGCACGGCCGACTCTCCCCGATTACGGCGCCCACGCTCATCATGGTCGGCGCCAAAGATGATGTCGCCACGCCGGCCATCGCGAAGGGCATTCAGGCGCAGATTGCCGGGGCGCAGCTCGTCGAGTTCGAGACCGGTCATTTCATGATGGCCGAAGATCCGGATCGGTTTCGCAGGGTGCTTGGTGAGTTTCTGACAAACCTGCCTCGGTAGGGAGGCCGCTCTCGAACGAACCGGCCCCATTCCACTGGATCGGAACGCAAGAGCGCAGGGGCGCCGGTGCGCTGGACCGTTCGCAGCCGAACGGGAGTGCCCAACATGCAGAATACATCGGAGGACGGTCATCATGGACAGGGATGATCTCGAACGGAAGCTGCCGGCGATGAGCCAGGCTCAGCTCATCGACACAGTCAAGGCCTGCTTGGATATGATCGAGCGATTGGAAGGCGAACTCGCGGCCGGAGCGCGCAAGCTCGACGACATGACGGCTCTCGTCAGGAAATTATCGGAAGGAAAAGGGAGCGAGGGGGGGTAGGATCTGCAAGAATCAGGACGCCTGCTGATCATCGAATACGTGCCGGAATCACGGACAACGCACACCATCCATGGAGATCCGTGTCTATTTCCGGCTCTGATTCAATGGGGAGTCGAGCCGAACAATTGTGTCATGTCATGAATCAAGCTTATGAGGAGGGCCCTCCACCGGCTCGCTAAATCAGAGCCGTACACCCAGTAATAGAACGTGGTGCCGATAAGCGCATGCGAAACGGCGAGCGGCCAGAGCCGCCGATAGTAACAATACAAGAAACTCCACAGGGTTCCGCCCAGCGCCGCCAAAGTGATGATCCGGATATCAGTCGCGTGAACCAACCCGAAGATCAGCCCATTCAGCGCAGACGGAGCAAGCGGAGGAAGCAATGGACAGAGCGCGCGAACCCGGCCGAGCAGGTAGAACTGAAAGAGTGTTTGCTGAAGCAAAGCCCAGGGCAAATACAGCAGGACTGCGGTGGGAATGTAGGGATGGAGAATCCTGGCCCTTACGCCCGGCCAGTCCGCTCCCTCATAGCCGATCACGGCTCCGATACAAAGGAATACGACCATCACAAGAACCGTAAGCGCAATGGTGATCACAAGACACCGCCGCCGACTTGCGCGCCCGGCGTCGACCGGCCACTCTCCCCAGATTTGAGTCCTTGTATAGTCGGCGGTCAGCAGGACCAGACTCACTGCAAACAGAGCGAGACCGAGGTCCACCAAGACAGGTCGCCGCGGAAACAATACCAGGAAGCCGCTCGACAAGACTCCCAAAACCAGCAACTCAGCCGCTATTCTGCGTCGCTGAGCCGCATCGCAATAAGTCACAATTGCATCGACCGACAAAACGCGCATAGAGATCCGCCGTTGGACTGATCATAACAAAGCCGAACACCGCATAGTCATGAGATTGCCGCTCTTGTCATACACGAAGCTGATAACGATAAGCGCCTCGTTGTTGGATTCGATTTTGCGTTTTCCTTTCCCCTTTGGTTCTGTGAGCAGCTTGGCGCCAAGACGGCACGCGAGGCGGATCGAGGACCTGGTGAACCGGGCGTCAGGCCATTGATCGCTGCGACCTTCTCGAAGGAAAGATATGGTATTGAAAGACGCTGGGTTAGGCAGGCGCGTTGCCCGGCTTCCATTTGATGCTGCAGCCGATGCTGGGCTGCTGGTTGGCCGTGACCGACTTGCCGGCCAGCACCGCGTCGATCGCGGCGCGCAAGTCATGGCCTGTGACGGGCTTGTTGTTGCCGGGACGGCTGTCGTCAAGCTGGCCTCGATAGACCAATCGCCGCTGGCCGTCGAAAAGATAAAAATCCGGTGTGCAGGCGGCTTTGTACGCTTTCGCAACCTCCTGCGTTTCATCGAAGCAGAAAGGAAATCGCCATTGAAGCCGTTGCGCCAGTTCCTTGAGCCGATCGGGAGCGTCGTCGGGATAGGAGGCCGGATCATTGCTGCTGACGGCGATCATGCCGAGTCCCGTCTCCGCGTGGTCCTGTCCGAGTTTCGTGATTTCGTGCTGGATATGTTGCACATAGGGACAATGGCGGCAGATGAACATAACAAGGAGAGCCGCCTTACCGCTGAACGACTCTAGCTTGACAACCTGCCCGCTCACCACATCAGGGAGCGCAAACGGAGGCGCGGGGGTTCCAAGGGAAAGCATGATTGACGCGACTGCCATGGTCACCTCATGAAACAGAATGGAAGCAAGCAAGCCTGTCCGCACTCTACCAGCGGCTTTGCGGACGACTCAAGGCGAAAAAAGAGGGTCGCCGACTCAGCGGCCCGTCCGCCGGAGGAACTGGGGGCGATCTCTGATCGACACCATCTTGACCAGATCCCGGACCGACAGGATCCCGACCGTTTTCCCGTGGTCTGTGACGGCCAGGTGGCGAATCCGGTGCTTGGTCATCAATTCGCTCGCATCCCGCACGGTGCGATTGATGTCGATGTCCAGGATCGGGGAATTCATGATCGCTCCGACGCGCGTCGCGTTCGGATCGAGTTGATGCGCCAGTAGTTTTCGGACAATATCCGCCTCGGTCACGATCCCGACGATTTCGTTGTCCTCCCGGACGACGAGCGAGCCGATCTGCTTCTCCAACATGCGAGTCGCTGATGCCGCAACCGATTCGTCGCTTCGAATGGTCTCGATGGTTCGTTGCATCAGCACGCCGAGCGGCTGGTAGACGTCGTTCAAAGCCTGCACCGGCCCATGATCGGCCTCAACAAAATGTCGGACCAGATCGCGCACGGAAATGAGCCCCAGCACTTCCTTGCCGTCCGAGACCGCCAGATGCCGGATCCGGTGCTTTTCCATCACATGACTCGCCTCCAACATGGGCCGATCCGGTGCGATGGTGATCAACGGACTCGCCATCACTTCGCTGACGGTGGTCCGTGCCGGATCGCGTCCTTGAGCGACCACTTTTCGCACGAGATCGGTTTCTGTGACGATCCCGATCGTGGCCGTCTCATTCTTCACATGATCGACGGATTCGACCAGAACGGAACCGAGCGTATCCCGTCGCATCATGTCGGCGATACGTGCAACAGAAACGGACGGAGGCACCCCATCGAGTTGTCGATGCATATATTCACGGACCTGTGGTTCGGGAAGCTCTGTCATACCGGTACTCCTTATTTTCAGGCCGGCCTGTCGCTTCACACCATAGATTGTCCGGCGGTGTGGGTCAATCTGAAGATGCTCCGCCTCAACGGGTGGCCGATACCGCGATCAGGATGGTATGATGCGATCAAGTTGATGGCGCGACGGTTTTCTTCAACATCCACAGAGGAGAATGGGGCAATGAATGTGGCGCGAATCATAATCGGGATCTCTATGGGAATCATGCTGTATGCCGGGCCGGCCCTCGCGACCGAACCGGCCGAGGTGGAAAAGTTCGTCAAGGCCCGTATCGATATCGGTGAGATGATGACCAACTACTTCAAGGACGGGGGCATGTCGTTTGGAGAGGGCCAGCGGCCGTCGCCGGAAAAAATGCGCGAAATGCGGGACGACATCAACGGGAAACTCAACACGGTCCTGTCGAAGTATGATCTGACGATCGACGAGTATCGCAAGCGCAGTCCCGAAGTCTTCGCCGATGACGCGGCCGTCAAAGGCTATCTCAACGACCATCCCGACCTGAAACAGCGCTATGAAGCGCTGCCGATGGACCGAATGGGACGCGGCGGCAGCGGGCGGGGATACTAAGCGATACGTCTTCACTCCACATATTTCCTCGGGTCCGGCGGGAGGTTGATCGGACGATACTCCGGCCGGGCCTTCTCCAATCTCTCCTGGACACTGACATGCAATTCGGCGGATGGCGGGATGACGCGCACCGACGGATGCGGCGTGAGAAAAGGCGGTTTATAGGAATCGTGCATCGGCATCATCAGGGGATTTCCCTGAATCAAGCAGGTGCCGTCCGGCGTAAACGCGCGGTCATTGAAGAGCACACCGTGCGGGCGAATCTTTTCCAGCATCCACGCCAGGGTGGTATCGGACAATCCTGTTTCCTTATACCCGCCCCCCACGTCTCCATGCACTCCGGCAAACCATACCTGCTCAACCCCGTCACGGGGATCCCACAGGGTCGGGATAAAGCTTTCCCGTTTCTCATCGATCGCGACCGCATGGTACCCAAAGCGCACATTCGGGTGCAGCGAGGTATCATAGAAACTGAATAATAGGTGGTCCAGGCCGCTGAACAGCAGGAGTGGAATCCCGAGCGCGCCGACCGTATCCCAGACTCCGATGACTTCAATCAGTACATCTCGACTCTGATAATCCGCCCGAAAGGCGGCTGTCACGGCAGCATTGTTGCGGCGATAGACATCGAACGCATGACTCGCGAAAACGTCATTCTGAAATTGTTTCGCTGGGACGCCGCAGCGGGTCAACATGCCCCCCAAGCTCCGCGCCGTGAAGGCTCCTCGACTGAACCCGATCAGATACAGCCGATCGCCGGCTTCATACTGTTCACTCACAAAGCGGTAGGCGGCTCGCAGCTTGAGTTCCAAGCCTGCTCCCGTCGCCCCCTCCGCTATGCGGACCGCCCAGATGCCGTCCGCTCCCACCCCGTCATCGTAAAATGCGATTTGTCCCGAGACTGATTTGACACGGGTCGTTGCCGACTGCTGTTGAGAGTCGCCGGGCAAAAGGGAAAAGAATTTGCAGACGTTCGTGTCATCCGGCAAGAAACTCGAGCCGCTGTCGGTGGAACCGGGACGATCCCACGTGCCATCCGTGCAGACCACGATATTCTTCGGCATGCTGTCACCTCCTGGGAACCACCCGCGCTCGTCTCACCGCTCGGCAAAAAATGTTACTGAGTCGCTATTCTTAGGTCAATTCCAACTCATACCTTTCTCTTGGTTCGCTTCGTCGCTTCTGCCTTTAGCGGATCGTCCGGCCAGGGATGTTTCGGATAGCGGCCGCGAAGCTCTTTCTTGACCTCCTGATAGGTCGTCGCCCAAAAACTCGCGAGGTCTTTCGTCACCTGGACCGGCCGGCCGGCAGGTGAAAGCAGATGCAGCATGACCGGCACTTTCCCTCCCGCGATGAACGGCGTGTCCCGGCACCCGAACATTTCTTGCAGTTTGACGGAGAGTACCGGATGCTCGCCGGACTCGTAGTCGAGGCGGATTCGTGAACCGCTCGGCACTGTGAGATGCGTCGGGGCCCACCGGTCGAGGTCTTTTCTTTGCGCCCAAGTGAGCAACGAAAAGAGCGGCTCCTGCAGATCGATCCGCCGCACCTGCTCGAATGTTCGCATTCCTTCGACGAACGGGCCGAGCCACTTCTCCACGTGAGCAAGCAAGGCCTGATCAGATACATCGGGCCATCCAGCGGATGGGTCTTCATTCCGCCGGACGAACATGACGCGCGCCCGCCATTGCAGCAATTCCGGTGTCCAAGATAGGCGCGACAACCCGATTCGCCGGATGCCCGTCATGAGCGCAGCGGAGACCTGGCGGGAATCCGGATCAGGCAGCGGCCGGTCTTCGAGAATCACCGCACCGAATCGACGCTGGCGCCGCGCGAGCACGGCTTCCGAGCGATCATCCCACGAGAGAAGATCGATGGTCTTGATGAGATCAGCTTCGTGATGGAGAAGCTCACGCAGGGTAATCGGAGCCGCGAGCAGGATACGCGGCCACTGCCCACTGTCCTCCACCTGCGCCGCCACCAGATAGTCTTCTCGTGCCAGGGGATCTTCGTGCGCAAATGACGCGCCTCGCCCGTTGGCCAGCAGATACCGGCGATCTACGCCCGGTTGGCGCTGCGCGACACGATCCGGATACGCAAAGGCCAACAACAGTCCGAGGGCCTCCATCGAGCCGGCCCGCGACGTCCCGATCCCCAACCGGCGTTTCCATTGGGCTGCAACTTGATCGATGTGCCGGCAGAGAGCGCGATTCACTGTGGTTCCCTGCGCGTGGTCGGTCACCCCGCGCACCGCTTCCACCCGGATGCGCAGATCGGTGTTACGCCATCCCGGCGGGCCTTGCAGCACGTCTCGTTCGCCCAGCAGAGCGGCGAGGTCGCACGCCAGTGCCCCTTGGCCGATCTGCAGGGCTTTCAGGATCATATGAGCGAGGCGGGGATGCAGCGCCATCTCAGCCAACTGCCGTCCATGCGCTGTGATCACGCCCTGCTCATCGAGCGCGCCCAGTCCGACCAGCAACTGGCGGGCTTGAGCCAAGGGGCCGGCCGGTGGAGGATCGAGCCAGGTTAAATCCGCCGCATCGCCGACTCCCCAGGCCGCCAACTCCAAGGCAAAGGATGCCAGATCGGTCTCCAGAATTTCAGGGGAGCGTCGCGGCAACAAGGCCCGATGCTCCGCCTCCGTCCAAAGCCGCTTGCAGACTCCGGGCTCCAAGCGACCGGCCCGGCCTCGTCGTTGGTCGGCGGAATCCTGCGTCACGCGAACTGTGTCCAATCGCGTCAGGCCGGTACGTGGATTAAAGCGTGGCACCCGCATGAGCCCCGCATCGAGGACCACCCGGATGCCTTCGATCGTCAAACTTGTTTCCGCAATTGACGTAGCCAAGACGATTTTGCGCCGGCCTGGCGCCGCCGGCGCGATCGCGGCCTCCTGCAGTTCTTGCGGGAGATCGCCATGCAGCGGATACACCGCCACATCGGCGGGAAGGTTCAATTTCTGTAAGTGCTGTTCGACCCGCCGGATTTCCGCCATGCCGGGCAGAAAGACGAGCAGGCTGCCGTGTTCGTTCGGCAGCGTACGGCGGATTGCGGACACGACCGCCGGTTCAATCGGTCCGGTGATGGAATGGCCGGCATAGCGGGTCTCGATGGGAAAGAGCCGGCCAGCGGATGAGACGACGGGGGCACCGTCCAACGCGGCGGCCACGGCGGCACAGTCGAGCGTGGCCGACATGACGAGGAGGCGCAGATCCGGTCTGAAGAGCCGTTGCGACTCGCGTACGAGGGCCAGACCGAGGTCACCCTGGAGGCTCCGTTCGTGAAATTCATCGAAGATGATCGCGCCATAGTCGGCCAGGGATGGATCATGCTGGAGGAGGCGCGTGAGAATGCCGTCCGTGACGACTTCAATCCTCGTGTGAGGTCCCACCTTGGTGTCGAGCCGTACCCGATAGCCGACGGTGTGGCCGACTGTCTCATCGAGCGAGCGGGCCATGTAGCGGGCGGCCGCGCGGGCAGCCAAACGCCGCGGCTCCAGCATCATAATCTTACGCCCGTTGAGCCACGGTTCGGACAACAATGCCAGGGGAACCCGCGTCGTCTTGCCGGCTCCCGGCGGTGCGGCGAGCACAGCAGCCCGGTATCGGTCCAGCGCGTCGCGAAGAGCGGGAAGTGCCTCTTCAATTGGAAGTCGTTCCATGATACGGTGTTCGCCGTCACAAACCGGCAAGAGACTGTATCAAACCACGAGGGCACCTGGCTCTGGGAATTTGTTCATGCCTCATGACGGCGCTCATTCATGTCTGTCTTGGGAGGTGAGAGAAATGTCACGAGTGGCGCGAATCACTATCATGGCGGCAGTGCTGTCCCTGCTGGTGAGCCCCGCTCTCTATGCGGGAGACATCACCGGCTCTTGGAAAGGTTTGCTCACCGGAGCCGACGGGAGTTCATCGGAAGTGGTCGTTGATTTCAGCGCATCGGGCCTGCCGCTGTACTCGTACACCAACAATCGCGGCGTGACCCGCCAAGTCGAATTGTCCCAGGCAGGCCAAACGATCGAGTATGTGCCATCGGGCGGCGGCGTGCAGCGCGTCGTCGTGAAAGACATTCAGGTAGGGCCGGGACAGCTGGCGGTCTCGATCATGGGTTCGTTCGAGAAAGCCAGCCAAGGCTATATGGATCAACATCTCGAAGGAGCCCTATTCGAATATGCATTGGTGCCCGGTGGACTCAAGATGAGGCTCACCACGCAATCGACCTCGCACTTCGGGGACAAGGATACGATCGTGGGAGGCAATCCGAACGCCACGGTGGCGGAAGGGGTATTACAGAAGGTGCGCTGACCCATGACGAGCTTGAAATGGACGAGACATAAGCCGGGGCATGCCGGCTGGTATTGGTACCGCGGGCAACATCATGAGGACGAGCCGCTGATCGTCCAAGTGGATGAGGTCGGCCAGTTTCAGTGGCCCGACGGTGGATTCCAGGAAGTGGCGCTCACCAAGGGAGAATGGGCCGGGCCCATTGAGCCGCCCGACGAAGAAAACATATGATTCTTCCCGCCTCTTGCGAACAGCCCTTGCTCGAACGGTTTCTGAAAGCCGAAGCCATGGCCATGCGGTCCGTGCGTGCGGCCCAGGCGAGCGAGGTCCCGCCGCACGCCGCCGCTTTTCTACGACGGCATGAAGCGGAGGAGGAAGCGCATCTCAAACAGTTCGAATCCATGCTGGGCGTACCCTCCTGGGACAAGGCGATCCTGCCCCGCGTGCCGAGACAATGGGAAGCGCTCGCGGTGCATCTGTATGGATATGAAGTCCTTGGATTGGAGTTTGCCAAACTGCTGGTCGGCGTGCGTCCGGATCTCGCCGGCATTCTCGAAGATGAAGAAACCCATGTGGGATTTTTCGAACAGGAACTCAGGCACATGCTCGCAAGCGGCGGCCCGGCCGCATCGGCCGTTCGGCAATCCGCTCGAGCCTGGTGGAAGAAACTCGCCCGCACCCTCGACCGGTATCTCGGTGACGGGAACCTGGCTCCCTATCGGAATTGTCTGCGCACGACGATTCTGGCCGCCGTCCGGGAGCGATTCGCCGGGATTGGAATGGCGACGGATGGATGGGATTGACGACGGAACGCAGTCGCGGCCGACGTCACGCCGGAACGGATACACCACCCATGGTGCCCATGTTCCGATATTTGAGTTCCCGTTCGCGGAGCAGTTGGTCGGCCGGCAATTCGGTCAGATGATAAAGATGATTGGTGAGGACTTTGGCCACTCGATCGGAGACGGCTCGGATCCCGCGATGCGCGCCGCCCACCGGTTCGGGAATGACCTCATCGACGATGCCCAGTCCGACGAGATCGTGTGCAGTCATCTTCAAAGCGGATGCCGCATCAGGCACCTTGGCCGGATCATCCCAGAGAATTGCCGCACAGCCTTCCGGTGAGATGACCGAATAGACCGAATGCTCCAGCATGAGAATACGGTCGGTGACGCCGAGCGCCAGCGCGCCCCCGCTGCCCCCCTCGCCGATGACGATGGAAATGATCGGCACGGCGAGACGTGACATCATCAGAAGATTCCACGCGATGGCCTGGGCTTGTCCTCGTTCTTCCGCCCCGATGCCCGGATAGGCGCCGGGGGTATCAATAAATGTGATGATCGGCCGCCCGAATTTTTCCGCCAGCTTCATCAACCGCAGCGCCTTACGATAGCCTTCGGGGTTCGGCATGCCGAAATTCCGCTGCATGCGCTCCTTGAGCGTCTTGCCCTTTTGATGGCCGATGATCATGACCGAGCGATCGTTGAACCGGGCAAAGCCGCCGACGATCGCCCGGTCGTCTCCGAAATTCCGATCGCCGTGCAACTCTTGAAAATCCCGGCAGAGCTCATTGACATAATCGAGGGTGGTGGGTCGTTGCGGATGGCGGGCGAGCTGGGTCCGCTGCCAGGGGGTCAAGCTGTTGTACAGCTCATGCTCCACCTGAGCCAGTTTCGTCCGGAGCTTCCGGATCTCGTCCTGCGCGCCCGCCTTCGGCGCTTCGGCGGAGGCGAGTTTCTCAATCTTTTCTTCAAGTTCCCGAATCGGCTTCTCGAAATCCAGATAGTCTCTCATCGGTACACCCCACCCATTACGGGTCTTCACGAGGCCTCAGTTACGATACCAAAGTAATCGACCCCTTGCCTAGGACTTCCTCTATATCGGCGATAAAGTGCTCGCTGGGAGCTACTTTGATGTTGGGGAGGGGGGCCAAGCGGGCTTCCCAGTCGGGATCGACGGCAAAGACCAGCGTGACGGAAGACGACCCGGGATGGCGCTGAAAAACGTGTCGCAGCATGGGGAGCTTGGTCGCCATCCCCGGCGAGCCATTGAGCCGGATGGCCACGCTGGAAATGGCTTTGGTCTGCAATTCGGCCAACATTTCGATCTTGCTGCACCGTATTTTCGTGCCCTTGTCCCCGCGATCCACGGTTCCCGAGAGCCTGACCACCTGTTCGGGCACGATCAGATCGGCGTTGTCTTTGTAGAGGTCGGGAAAGGCTATCACTTCTACCATCCCATGTAAATCCTCCAGGGTCAGATACGCCATCCGGTCACCTTTCCGGGTCAACATGGACTTCACGGCGGTGATGATGCCGCAGAGTTTGATTTCGCGCCCGTCCGGCACGTCGGCCAGCCGGTCGGTCGTCGCTGTCGTGAAGAGGCGAATCGCGGCTTCATAGCGGGCGAGAGGGTGCGCACTGATATAGAAACCGGTCAACTCGCGCTCGTATTTCAGGAGTTCGCCCTGGCTCCATTCCGGCACATCCGGAAGTGGGTGGTCGGCAAGCGCGGTCGCATGTGGTTCCGATCCCGATTCACAGGCGAACATACTGGTCTGCCCCGACGCTCGCTCCTTCTGCATGGCGGCACCCTCTTCCATGGCTTGATCGAGTACGGCCATCAACTGCGAACGCCGGCCTCCCATCGAGTCGAAGGCGCCGGCCTTGATGAACCCTTCCATCATGCGTTTGTTGACTTTGGGGAGGTCCACCCGCCGGCAGAAATCGAAAAATGAGCGGAACGGGCCGGTCTCATTTCGGATGGCAATGACCGAGTCGACCGCGCCTTCCCCGACGTTCTTGATGGCCGCCAATCCGAATCGAATGGCGCCGTCGTGCACGGCAAAATGTTGTTGGCTGCGATTGATGTCCGGCGGCAGCACGGGAATCCCCAGTCCGCGGCATTCTGTGAAGTAGCCGACGATCTTGTCGGCATTCCCTATATCGCTCGTCATGAGCGCCGCCATAAACTGAGTCGGGTAGTGCGCCTTGAGATAGGCGGTTTGATAACACACGACGGCATAGGCCGCCGCATGAGACTTATTGAACCCATAGCCAGCGAACTTTTGGATCAGCTCATACAGCTTGTCGGCCTTTTTCTCCGCGATCTTTTTTTGCCGGGCGCCGTCGAGAAATTTGACGCGGAGCTTTTCCATCTCTTCCGGCTTCTTCTTCCCCATGGCGCGCCGGAGGATGTCGGCTTGTCCCAATGAAAACCCGGCTACCATGTTGGCGATCGCCATGACCTGTTCCTGGTACACGATGACGCCGTACGTTTCCTTGAGAATCGGTTCCAATTCCGGTGTCTCGTAGACGATCGGAATCTTTCCCTGTTTGCGTTTGATGAAGTCCGGGATCAGGTCCATGGGACCGGGTCGATAGAGCGCAATGATGGCGATGATGTCTTCGAAGCGGTCCGGCTTCAGTCCCATCAACAGATCGCGCATGCCGGAGCTTTCCAACTGGAACAATCCGGTCGTCTTCCCGGAGCCGAGCAAGGCGAAGGTCTGTGGATCGTCATAGGGAATCGCGTCGATCGAAAACGCGGCAGAGCCGGATGCGCCATCCTGAATCAGGTTCACGGCCCGCTGAATCATCGTCAAGGTCTTGAGCCCGAGAAAGTCGAATTTGACGAGACCGATTTTTTCCACGTCCCCCATCGAGTATTGGGTGACGATTTCGTCGTTCGCTCCTTTATAGAGCGGCACATGTTCGGTGAGCGGCTCGTCGGAAATCACCACGCCGGCGGCATGGGTGGAGGCATGACGCGCCAGGCCTTCGAGCGATTGGGCGACCGACATCAATTCCTTGACCTTGGCGTCTTTGTCCACCAGTTCGCGCAGACGCGGCTCCTGCTCCAGCGCCTTATCGAGCGTCATCTTGAGATCGTCGGGGACCAGCTTCGCGATGCGATCGACCTCCGCGTAGGGCATATCCAGCACCCGGCCCACATCGCGAATGGCGGCCTTCGCCTTCATCGTCCCGAACGTGATGATCTGCGCGACGTGGTCATTGCCGTACTTCTCGACGACGTAGTTAATGACCTCGTCCCGCCGGTCCATGCAGAAATCCATGTCGATGTCGGGGAGGGAGACGCGCTCGGGATTCAAGAACCGCTCGAAGAGCAGGCTGTACACCAGCGGATCCAAATCGGTAATCCGCAACGCATAGGCGACCAGGCTGCCGGCGGCCGAGCCTCGCCCCGGACCGACGGGAATGCCTCGGGAGCGGGCGAATTTGATGATGTCCCAGACGATGAGGAAATACCCGGCGAATCCCATGGAACAGATCACGGCCAGCTCTTCCTTGAGCCGCGTCTGATAAGTGAGGGCCGGGAGGGCGGTGGGGCGTTCCTTCAAACGCGCCGCCAGTCCTTCCATCGCCAGATGCTCCACATAGGTTTCACGGGTGAATCCGTCGGGCACGGTGAACTTCGGCAAGTACGTTTTGTTGAACGCCAGCTCCAACGTGCAGGCTTCCGCGATGCGGACGGTGTTGGAGACGGCCGACGGCAATTCCTTGAACTCTGTTTCGATTTCCTGCGTGGATTTCACATAGAGCTGATCCGTATCGAACTTCATGCGATTGGCATCGTTGATCGTCTTCCCCGTCTGCAGGCACAGCATCAGCTCGTGTGGATGCGCATCTTCTTTCTTCAGATAGTGGCAATCGTTCGTGCCGACCAATGGAATCCCGAGCTTTTTGTGGATGGCCAGCAAGCCGTCGTTGGCGATGCGCTGGTGCTCCAATCCGTTCGCTTGCAGCTCCAGGTAATAATGATCTTTGCCGAAGATCTCCCGGTACTCGCCGGCGGTTCTCGTCGCGCCCTCGAGATCTCCCTGACCGATCAGGTAGGAGACTTCCCCGCTCAAACAACCGGACAAGGCGATGAGTCCCTCGGAATGCTGCTGCAATATTTCCTTGTCCATCCGCGGCTTGTAATAAAATCCTTCGAGATACGCTTTGCTGACCAGCTTGATGAGATTCTGATATCCGGTGCGGTTCGAGGCGAGCAGAATAAGATGGTAATAATCGTTGTTCGCCAGCCCGCTGTCCTTCGCCAGGCGGCTTCCCGGCGCCATATAGGCTTCACAGCCGATGATGGGCTTGATTCCAGATTCGGTAGCCTTCCGGTAGAACTCCACCGCGCCGAACATATTGCCGTGATCGGTCATCGCCACCGCCGGCTGGCCGAATTCCTTCACGCGCTGCACCAGCGGATCGATCTGATTGGCGCCGTCGAGCAGACTGTATTGGGTGTGCAGATGGAGATGGACGAATTGCGATGGCATGGGTGAGATTCTTGGCGCGGATTTTAGAAGGGTGAAGAAGGGAAGTCAAATGAAGGAAGGGGAGGAGGCCGAGCGAATGGCCGCTGTCATGCGTCCGCTGCTCCCCATCTCTCAGAGACCCTTGCGGGCTTTGCCGAACGGAGTGTCCTGCCGCAATGGCCCGTCGCTTGCTTCGTTTCCATCACAATAGCTATTTCTGGCTCCCTTGAAAGGAGGGCGGATGATGAGACAGCGAAAGATTCTCTTAATGTCGATCATCGTTTTAGTAGCAGTCGCAACGGGACGCGCCGGAAGTTTCGCCGAGGTCATTTCTTCATCGCCGTCGGAAACAGTGCGAGGCCAATAAAGTTGACGGCCAGACCTATGTGGTCCGGGACCTTTCCGGAAAAGAAGTACGGTTGCATGTGGACGGTAACACAAAATGATGATGGACGGGACGAAATTGGAGGAGGGCGACACCGTTACTGCGGATGTCACGGCCAAAGGCCAAGCCAGCTATATCATTCCGGGACCGGCGCCATCGGAGAAGAAGGCGAGCAAAGAAGCGGAGTCGTCGGACGGCAGCAACGGCACGGCGTACAGGCCTCACAATAAGATGTCGATAAGACGTCGATTGAACCGGCCGCTTACAGCTTTTCGCCGTACTTCAAGTAATGCTGCTGCTTGGCGCCTTCGATCCAGTTATCGCGCATGATGCGGTCGGGGAAGGTATTGAGCTTATCGGCGACACGCACAATATCCGTCTGATCCATTTGCGCGATTTGCAGGAATGTATACATACCCATGCGATTGAGGACGCGTTCGATGACCGGGCCGATCCCATGGATCTTCTTCAAGTCGTCCTTGGGCTGGCCTGATCCGTTACCCGGCTTGGCGACCGGTGCATCCTCGACTTCCGCTTCCGGCTGTCGCGCGGCGGTCTTGCCCATCAATCCCTGCGCCACCCGATATTCCACCAAGCGGCGACGCAGGGCGGCGATCTCTTCCTCTCGCTCGCTGACTTCCATGATGCGCCGTTCTTCCGCCTGCGCCAACTGCGCCTCCTTGTGAACGAGGTCTTCTCTCAGAGCTTCCAGTTCAACCAATTCTTGACGTAATGACCCGATGAGCGCCTCTTGTTCTTGCAGCGCCGCTGCATGCTGCTCGGCCTCCCCACGCGCTCGGTCCTCCTGATTTCTTCGTTCGGTCCGAGATTCATTGAGTAACAGTTCCAACCGAGCCTCAATCGCTTCCCGCTCGTCCCGTGTCTGCCGCGCCTGTTGTTCGGCTTCAAGCCGCCCGGCTTCCATGGCGGCCAACTGACGCTGCAACGAGTCGACTTCCTTGACCTGTCCCCGAAGACGGCCGATCTCGGCCTCTTTGACCTCGAGTTGATCAACCCACGTCTTTAATGTGGCGATTTCTTGGTCGCGGCGAACCATGAGATCCTGGGCGGTTTCAAGTTCGGCTTCCATATCGGCATAACGCGTGGCGCGCTCGGCCAAAACCCGTTCGGCCTCCGCAAGGGCCTGTCGCAGCGTCTCGGTTTCACGAGCCAGCGAGTTCGCGGACGCCGTCTTATCCGTAATCCCGGCCTGCAGCAGATTGATCTGCTCGGTTTTCATCGCCGTCTCGGCCTGGAGGTCCTTGAGCGCCGCCTCCGCGGCCATCATTTTACTTTCCAGAATTTGCACGGCCGATGTACGGACTTTCAGCTCATGGTGCAACGAATCCATCTCGTGCTCGCGCCCCCGCAACCGCGCCGCGATTTCAGACAACTGCTGGCGTTTCTCGGAAGTGGTAAAGCTTCGCAACAGCCAGCCCATGGCCAAGCCGATAGCGGCCGCTATAAATAGGCATCCGAGAATTTGCGCGATGAACGTCAGCATGACTCAGCGCTCCTCTTTCACGCGGAGTTCGATCCGCCGATTTTTCTGTTGAGCTACTCTCGTCCGTGCATTCGAGAGCGGGCGACTCGCCCCGTATCCGACGGCGGACAGCCGATTCGGGACCTCATGCTTGAGTAAATATTGCTGAACGGATTCGGCTCGCCTCTGGCTTAATTGGAGATTGTAGTCCCGATCTCCAAAAGCATCCGTGTGACCGGCCACCTCCACCGACAAATCGGGCGCGCGCCGCAAGATCGGGATCAGCTTGTCGATGACCGTTCGGCCGCGTGAACTGATTGTGGCGCTATTGCTTTCAAAGGCAATCGTTTCGCGCCGCAGTATCTCATCAAGACTCGATTGAACGGACGCGCGGGACGGGCGTGCGGGAGCGTCACGCACCGGAGTGTCCACGGAAGGCAGTACCGTGAGATGATCTTCAAGCCGGTAGGCTGACCCGGTCAGCGCCGTTAGTTCATGCATCACTTTCGCTTTCAGATCTCCATTGGCCACGGTGCCCCTCACCGTAATTACCTGATCGTGAACTTCAATTGACCCTTTAGCATGGAGGGCGGTCAGAATGCCAAGCAAGGCGGGAAGCGCCGGCTCCCAGCCCGCCGTCGCCACATCGTCGCCGGTTGTCAGATGATCCGCTATTTTCACGCGGGTGCCTTTCAGCAATTCTTGAGCGCGGGCGATGACGGCGGTACGATGCGCTTCGGATCCGACGGAACCGGACAGGGTCAGCTGATTGTTCTCCAGCGAAGCGCTGAACGAGGGGGCGGCTAAAGCCGTGTGGGCCACCGGCTGATGGCGGGAAATGCAGATAAAAGCGACAAGGCTCAATGCAAGAGTACCGATCCCCAGAATTTTGCCACGCGTCATGAATCGTCCAATGAATCGAGTACGCGAGGACTCATCCATCCTCGATCGCACGCGAGGGATTGCCGTTATCCGCCGGCCGCACGAGATCCGATTCGATGTCTCATCACCGGACCGCACCAAGCTGGCTTGAGCGCGCAGCCTACCATATCATCACGGGCGAGGCTAGCCCGGACATTGCACCCGCTCAGGCCTTGCAGCCCCGCAGGGCCGAGGGTGAGGCGCCCGTTCCCGAATCAATGCCCAGCCGGTAGCTTGAATCGGCGATCGTCCATCTGATATTCTTCGCCCGCATTTTTATCATGTGAGTGTCCTACCACCTTATTCAAGATACGACTACAAGGGAGCCCATCATGGCCAGCATTGCGCGGGCATTGATCAGTGTTTCTGATAAGACCGGAGTCGTGGAGATGGCCCGAGGGCTGGTCTCCTTGGGCGCGGAGATTTTGTCCACGGGTGGCACGGCGAAGACTCTGCGTGAGGCGGGCATCGCCGTGACCGATGTCGCCGCCTATACCGGGTCGCCCGAGATTCTCGACGGGCGAGTCAAAACGTTACACCCCAAGATTCATGGTGGTCTCTTAGGACGGCGTAGCGTCCCGGCCCATGTCGCGCAAATGCAGGAACAAGGCATCGGTCCGATCGATGTCGTCGTCGTGAATCTCTATCCGTTCGAAGCCACCATTTCCAAACCCGGCTGTTCATTTGCCGACGCGATTGAAAATATCGATATCGGCGGCCCTTCCATGCTGCGGTCTGCCGCCAAGAATCATGAAGACGTTTTTGTAGTGGTGGATCCGGCCGACTATCAGCGCGTCCTGGAGGCTTTGACATCAGGAACGGTGACCCCGGCCCTGCGCCGGGAACTGGCGATGAAAGTCTTTCAGCACACCGCGCGTTACGATGGGCTCATTGCGTCCTACCTCGAAAAGCAGGCCCAGGGTGGGGAGGTCAAATTTCCCGCGATTCTTTCGCTTCAATTTGAACGGGTGGAGACCCTCCGTTACGGAGAAAATCCCCATCAACAGGGCGCCTTTTATCGCGAGCGCCGGTCTCAGGAACCGTCGGTCTCGCGAGGGACGATCCTGCACGGCAAGGCGATGTCCTACAATAATTTTCTCGATGCCAACTCGGCGCTTGAACTCGTCAAGGAGTTCTCCGATACGGCCGTGGTCATCATCAAACACAACAATCCCTGCGGCGTCGCGCTGGGCGCCACTCCGGTGGACGCCTACGTGAAGGCGCGGGAGACTGATCCGATCTCGGCATTCGGTGGTGTGCTGGCCTTCAATCGTCCGGTCGATCTGGCCGCCGCGAAGGAGATTACCTCCACCTTCGTGGAAGTCGTGATCGCCCCGGGCTTTGCGCCGGACGCATTAGCGGAACTCAAACGGAAGAAGGATCTCCGCCTCTTGGATGTCGGGCCTTTGTCGGAGGCGGCACAGGAAGGCTATGACCTCAAAAAACTCGTCGGAGGATTGATCGTGCAGGATCGGGATCTCGGCCGGTTGGAGAATATCAAGGTGCTGCAGGTGCCCACCGTGCGGAAGCCGACGGATGAAGAGTACGCCGCGTGCCGCTTTGCATGGATCGTCTGCAAGCACGTGAAATCGAATGCGATCGTCTACGCCACTTCCGGGCAGACGGTTGGAATCGGCGCCGGCCAGATGAGCCGGGTCGATTCGGTGAAGTTGGCCGGCATGAAGGCGGTGCTTCCTGTGAAAGGGGCCGTAATGGCGTCGGATGCGTTCTTTCCGTTCCGGGACGGTCTCGATGCGGCCGCGCAAGCGGGCATTACCGCCGTCATTCAACCGGGCGGCTCCATCCGCGATCAGGAAGTGGTGAAAGCGGCTGATGAGCATGGGGTGGCGATGATACTTACCGGCATGCGGCATTTCCGCCACTAGCCGCTGCTCAAAATGTCGTGTGGCTTCGTTCTCGGTCGTCCGTCCCCTTCAACGTACTGACGCAAGAGTAACGCCTCAGGGTCCAGCCTTCCTGCGGCCCTGGCCCACGATCATTGTGAGCAGCCGGGACTCGTCGGTCCCTCATTCCATATGCGATTCTCTTTTTTCAAGAATTCATGCGAGGCGCTTCCGTGAAGATACTCATCATCGGCAGCGGGGGGCGCGAACACGCGTTGGCGTGGAAGCTCGCACAGAGTCCTCGTGATCCCCAACTCTTCTGCGCGCCCGGCAATGCCGGCATAGCGGATCTCGCGACATGCGTACCAATTCAGGCCGATGACATCACCCGCCTCAAAGACTTTGCACTGGCGGAGCGTATCGATCTGACCGTCGTCGGGCCGGAAGCACCGCTTGCCCTCGGCATCGCGGACGAATTCCGAAAAGCGAAGTTGAAAATCTTCGGACCCACCAAGGCTGCAAGCCGCCTCGAATCGAGCAAAAGCTTTACCAAGGAATTGCTGGCAACAAATCGGGTTCCGACTCCACGGGCGAAGACCTTCGATGAACTGGAGCCCGCATTGGCATATCTCGATCAAGAACAAGTCCCGATCGTCGTCAAAGCCGACGGGCTGGCGCAGGGCAAAGGGGTGGTGGTGGCATCCAGCCGCGAAGAGGCGCGGCAGGCCGTCCGCAATTTCATGGAACGGGGCCTCTTGGGTCAGGCCGGGTTGCGGGTGGTCATCGAAGAATTTCTGGACGGGGAAGAGCTGACGGTCATGGCCTTTACCGACGGCAATACCGTTGTGCCGATGGCGCCCGCTCAAGATCACAAACGAGTGTGGGACGGGGACACCGGGCCCAATACGGGCGGCATGGGCGCCTATGCGCCGGCGCCGGTGGCCACGCCCGCGCTCCGCGAGAGGGTGCTGCAGGACATTTTGCAGCCGGCCGTTGATGCCATGGGGCGTTTGGGCTGCCCGTTCCAAGGTGTGCTGTATGCCGGCCTGATGATTGTCCAGGGCTCACCATACGTATTAGAATTTAACGCTCGAATGGGTGATCCCGAAACGCAGGCGGTATTGCCACTGCTGAAAACCGATTTACTCGACATCCTCGAGGCGGTGGTGAATCATCGTCTGGATCAACTCGCCGTGGAGTGGCATGAGTCGGCCGCGCTCTGCGTGGTGTTGGCCTCCGGGGGTTATCCGGGGCCCTACAAGACCGGACTGCCGATCCATGGGCTTCACCCAGCAGTGCCGCAAGACCAGATCGTCGTCTTCCACGCGGGCACCACACAACAGGAGGGGAGGGTGCTGACCGCCGGCGGGCGTGTGCTGGGCGTCACGAGTCGAGCGTCGAGTTTGATGGAAGCACGGGACGCCGCCTATCGAACCGTTCGGACAATCTCGTTTGACGGGTGCCACTATCGGACGGACATCGCCTCCCGGGCGATCCAATTATGAGGCGCCGGCCTCATTCTCACCCCCGTCGTACCGCGCGCTGACTCAACCGTCGCCGGTGCCACGAAATGGAGAGGCCGCCGAGCACTTCATCGCCGAACGGCATTCCATTCCGCGAAGTGTCCGATGATCATAGATTCCATGCCTACCGTCATTCCATTTCATACCGAGCTCAACGAGGGAACGTACTCCGCGGTCGCAAACCATCTCATCGCCGGCGGCATCATGGCTATTCCAACGGAAAGCTCCTATGCGTTGGCCGCGTCTCCCTTTCATGTGGAGGCTCTGCACACGGTCGTACAGGTCAAGGGACGCGCCGATGACAAACCCCTCCTTGTCCTGATCGGCGAGGTGGACCAGCTAAGGTTGCTGGTCGAGACGGTGCCACCGGCCGCTGACGTCCTGATGCGCTCGTTCTGGCCGGGCCCGCTTACGCTGGTTCTTCCCGCACGGCCGTTCCTGTCCCGGCTGCTCACCGCCGGCAGCGACACGGTGGGGGTTCGCCTTCCGGCGTATCCGCTGCTTCGGCAATTGCTTATGCGGGTCGGGCCGGTGACGGGGACGAGCGCGAACCGATCGGGTCAGAGAGCGCTCTGCACGGCGGAAGAGGTGTCTGCGATTCTGCATGACGACGTTCAGATGGTTCTCGATGCCGGATCGACACCGGGAGGCATGCCATCGACCGTCCTTGACGCGCGGGTGCCGGTCCGCATGATCCGTGAAGGCGCCGTCTCCCGTGCGGCGATCGACTCAGTACTCCGTCAGTCGGGATGTGAACTTTCTCCATGAAGTGATACGGCTTTGTCTGTATAATCGGCGCCACCGGAGGAACACACCTATGATGATACGTTCGTTTCGACAGGTCGCGATCGCGTTCGCATTCGGCGCAGCCATCACCGTAGCTTTGACGGGATGCGATTATTGGCCGCCGGCGCTTCAAGCTCAAATTGAACAACTGCGTACGGAGGCTCAGACCACCGCGGCGGACAAGGCGTTGTTGCAGAATCAGCTCAATGCGTCGAACAAAGCGAAAGAGGAATTGCAGACCCGCGTCGAAGAACTGACCCGCGTCAACAAAGAGAAATCCGCCATGCTGGCGAATCTGGAACGGGCGCTTTCGGCCGAACGGGAACGGACCGCCAAGCTGACCAAAGGTACCGCCGGCAAAACTAAGAGCAAGGCGCCGACCAAACCGTCCCACAAACCGGCACCGAAGCCTCCGGCAAAGACCACGCCGAAAAGGAAATCCAGCGCCTCCCCGCCGAAACGAGTCGCGGGCATGGAGCGAGCGGAGGGATTGGGCCAGTCACAATTCGCGCCTATGAAGATGATGTCGTCGGGGTAGGGGCTGCTGTGCCGGACGAGGGGGATGCGGCGGCTGGAGCAGCCGACGTTTCCTTTGCAGCCACCGGCGCAGATGCTGTCGTACTCTCAGCGGCGGCCGCCGGCTGCGGTGTTCCTTCGGCCGGCTTGTCCGTCGTCTTCTTCTCGGCTTCGCCGTTCCCGTCCGTGGGCTTCAACTTGTCGGAATAATCCGTCACGTACCACCCGCTGCCTTTGAACATAATGGCGGGGGAGGAAATCAGCTTACTCACTGCAGAGCCGCAGCGGGCGCAGCTTTTAATGGGATCATCCTTGATGCTTTGCTTCACTTCGAATCGATGGGAACAGGCCTGGCACAGATATTCATAAATCGGCACGGCAGTCGCTCCTGTTACATGATGGTCGTTCTGCGTTAAGAGAAGATAAGGTCAATCCAAAAAAAATCAAGCTCGGTGAGGCGCCGGCACACCCCGCTTTTTAGCGCAGCCGATGCAACGCCTGCTCGATCCGCGCCAGGCCTCGTTCGATAGCCTCCATACTCGTGGCATAGGAGAGCCGGATATGATCTCCACTGCCGAAGGGCTCGCCCGGCACGACTGCGACTTGAGCCTCCTTCAGCAGGTACGTAGCCACATCGGACGCCGACTTCAACAGGCGACCGTCGGCTCGACGGTTGAGGACACCGGCTATATCGGGAAATGCATAGAAGGCCCCGGTCGGCATCCGGCAACTGACCCCGTTGATCTTGTTGAGTCGTTCGACCATCACGCGGCGGCGCCGATCGAACTCGCGCACCATCTCGACAGTAAAGGAATCTCCCAGCCGGAATGCGGCGACGGCCGCCTTTTGCGAAATTGAACAAGGATTGGAGGTGCTCTGACTCTGGATATTGGCCATCGCCGTGATGAGGTCTTTCGGTCCGGCGGCGTATCCGATGCGCCAGCCGGTCATGGCATAGGCTTTGGAAACGCCGTTGATGACCACCGTCCGGGCCGCCACATCCGGCCCCAAGGAGGCGATACTGACATGGCGGAGGTCATCGTAGAGCACCTTTTCGTAAATTTCGTCGGAAATAATTATCAGATCATGGCGCAATGCCACCGCCGCAATGCCTTCGAGCGTGCGGCGATCATACGTCGCGCCGGTTGGATTACATGGTCCATTGACGATCACGGCCTTGGTGTGCCGCGTCACCTTCTGGTCGAGCTCCGCTTCCTGAATGATATACCCCTCCGCTTCGCGCGTCGGAAGCAACACCGGGGTGGCGTCGTTGAGCAGCACCTGGTCCTGGTAAGAGACCCAAAACGGCGTGGGAATAATGACTTCATCTCCGGCCTCCAACAGAGCCTCGGCCACATTGTACAAGGAGTGTTTCGCCCCGCAGGACACGAGAATTTGTGATTTGTCGTACTGCAGGCCCTGTTCCGCCTTCAACTTGTCGGCAATGGCGTTGCGCAATTCATCGATCCCGCTTGAGGGCGTATACTTGGTGAATCCCGCGCGGATGGCCGCCTCAGCCGCGGCTTTGATCGGGGCGGGCGTATCGAAGTCGGGCTCGCCGGAGGCAAAATCAATCACATCGACGCCCTGGGCCGCCATCGCCTTCGCCGTGGCGGTAATGCTGAGAGTCGGGGAGGGAACCACACGTGCCGCACGCGCTGCCAGTTTCATGCTTTGAGACCTCGAATCCGTTCCTGAAGACGCTGCGCCACAACCGGATGCAGGAAATCCTTCAAGGATCCGCCGTGCGTCGCGACGTCTTTGATGATGGTGGAAGAGAGATACGAATATTCTTCACTCGGCATGAGGAACACCGTCTCGACCGTTTCAGCTAGTTTGCGATTGATCAGCGCCATTTGGAACTCATGCTCGAAATCCGAGATGGCCCGCAGCCCTCGTAGAATAGCATGGGCCCCGCAGCGCTGCACGAAATCCACCAGCAAGCCCTCGAAGACCATGACTTCGACATTGGGAATGTCATTCGTGACAAGCCGAACCATTTCCAGCCGCTCCGTCAAATTGAAGAGCGGGTGCTTGCTCGGATTCGGTGCCACCGCCACGATCACTTTTTCGAAGATACGAAGGCCGCGCGTCAGAATATCGGTGTGCCCGTGCGTGACAGGATCGAATGTGCCGGGATATACGCCGATCTTCATAGCGAAACCGAAGGCTCCTCTGCCAGCTGGAAGAGACTGAGCGCCGTGTCACCGTACTCATACCGGCGGACCAGGCGAAAGACACCGAGGGTCGGCGGGATGACTGTTTTCTTCGCATGCTCGAGAACGAGCACCGCGCGTAACGCGAATGTTTCGGCCGGGACCAACGCCAGGACATGGATGAACTCAGCGGTCTCGGCATACGGAGGATCGGCCAGCACGATATCGAAGGGATGCGGCTGCCGCCCGCGGCGCAAGTATGATTCGACGCGAGTGGCATTGACATGGGTGTCGGCAGCGCCGACGCCGCGGCAGCGCTGGAGATTCGTCTGTAGAATCCGACCTGCCGAGAGGTCTTCTTCGATGAAGGTCACATGGGCAGCCCCGCGGCTGAGCGCCTCGATTCCTAAGGCTCCCGTTCCCGCGTACAGGTCGAGGACGCGAGCCCCGACGATTCGGTCGCCGATAATGGAGAAGAGGGCTTCCTTGACGCGGTCTGAAGTCGGACGGATCGTAGGTCCACTCGGCCCCAGGAGGCGACGGCCTCGGTGCACACCCGCGATGACACGCATAACGGTTAGAAGGAGAGTCTCACTTTCATGCAGGTAATCACTGTAACATAGCGTTTTTGAAGGGGTCAAGCGGAAGAAACGGAAGAGGAGAAACGTTGCCGCCTTGTCAACCTCCGCGCCGCTCAGGAGTTACTTAGCCAGAGGACACGGCGCGATTGGAGCGGCAGGATTTCGTTGATGCGGGGTTGCCCCGTACGGCTTTGACGACCAATGAGTCGCTCGCTATAATGGCACCGATTTCGTCTCGACGCCGGTGCTGAACCGAGCCTCTTGAGACGGTGAAGTCTTTCTGCGACCTCAGGCTTCGGCCACCCGGCGGAAACGAGGCTAACGCGTGGCGACGGTTTGGGTTTCGCGTGCCGCGAGGCTCTTCCGACGGTTTGCCGAAATGGTGCGATCGATGATGGCGCCACAGTTGATGCATTTCCAGGCGTAGAAGATGAGAAAGAAATCAGAAAATCTCTCCAGCATCATCAGGCCTTTGCACTTCGGACATTCCATGGTAGCCCTCCTCGGTGGTGACGTTGACGGCGACTGTAGGCAATCCCAAGCAAGACCTGCACCAAAATGTCGACTCGTTATTTGTCAATTGGTTACGTTTTCCAATCGGTACCTCTCCCCCCTGAGATGCGCCAATGTGCCAGTACAAAAACGTTCAACGTGACAGTTTTCTGTCGCAGTGAGCCGGTATGGAACAGAAGCAGCGCGGCCTTGGCATCATCGACTGGCCCGAAGCCGAGCGTCCACGCGAGCGCTTGCTCAAGCACGGGCCTGATGCCCTATCGGACGCCCATCTCCTCGCCATTCTCTTACGAGTGGGGCGGCGGGACGCCTCGGCGGTGGAAGTGGCGATGGATATTCTCCATGAACTCCGCGGGATTTCCGGCTTAGTGCATTGCGGTCTGGATGAGCTGTGCACCATCCCCGGTGTCGGGCCGGCCAAGGCTGCTCAACTCAAGGCCGCACTTGAACTCGGACGCCGGGCGATCTCCGCGCCGCTTTCCACGGGGATTCGCGTCTCGTCCAGCGCGGACCTGTTCAAGCATTTTCATCCTCGACTCAGAAACCTCCGCCATGAAGTCTTCACCATCGTGCTCTTGGACGCCAAGAATGCGATGATTCGGGAAGCCACGATCTCCGAGGGCACCTTAACGCACAGCCTCGTCCACCCCCGGGAAGTGTTCCAGTTAGCCATCCGGGAGTCGGCGGCTGCTCTCATCCTGCTCCACAATCACCCCAGCGGCGACCCCACACCCAGTCAAGAAGATCGCCTATTGACGTCCCGATTGGTGTCGGCCGGACAGCTCCTGGGAATCAGGATTTTGGACCATTTGGTGCTTGGAGACGGCCGTTATGTCAGTTTTGCCGACCAGGGCTGGATCGAGCCGGCGAGCAACATCGCTTGACGGGGAGATAGCAGCCACCGGCCGTCTTGAACAGATCAAGGAGGAATTGACGAATGTCCATATAGCACCTGCCCATACCAACTGCTCGCCGGGCGGCATGGCGCGTTCGGCGACAACCCGAGGAGGTTCATCATGAGAGTCTCGTCCATGGAATCCATCAGAAATGTCGCCGTGGTGTCTCATGCCGGATCGGGGAAAACCTCATTGATCGAAGCGATGTTGTACTCAGCAGGCACGGTGCCGCAGCTGGGGTCGGTGATCAACGGAACCTCGGTGTCCGATTTTGAGCCGGAAGAAATCCACCGCCATACCTCTCTGAGCACGAGCGTCGTTCATTTGCCTTATAAAGAGACCGTCTTCAATGTAGTCGACACGCCGGGAGCGTCGAGCTTCGCCGGGGAAATGCTGGCGGCCCTCCGCGCAGTGGACGGAGTGGTTCTCGTCTTGAGCGCCTCCAGCGGTATAAGAAGCGAGCTGACGCGGCTGTGGGGCGCGATTCGTGACGCGAATTTGCCCTGCCTTATCTTCGTCAATGAATTGGATAAAGACGGGACATCCCTTCTGTCGCTCGTGGATGGGTTCCAATCGGAGTTCGAGACGACGGCCGTTCCACTGTCCTTGCCGATCGGCGCTGGGCCGCAACTGGCGGGGATCGTCGATATTATGACCGGTCGTGCCTACTCGTCCAGTCCGGACAGTGCCAAAGTGAAGGAAGAGGACATTCCGCCCGAGCTGATGCCCCTGGTTGAGCAAGCGACAAAGCGAATGACCGAAGCGGTCGCCGAAGTCGATGACCGCTATCTCGAGACCTATCTATCCGAAGGTACGCTTCCGAAGGAAGACTTGCTGCAAGGGCTTCGCAACGGCATGCAGGAAGGCAAGATTGTTCCCGTGTTATGCGGGTCTGCCATTCGCACCATCGGCGTCCAGACTTTGCTGGACGCCTGCATCGCGCTGTTGCCGTCACCAGCAGCGCGAGCGGAAGCCCTCCCGCTTCGAGGACTGCCCGCAGAGGGCACCTCTGAACCCGTTGTCCGGCAGGCAACCCCATCGGAGCCTTTTTCCGGCTATGTGTTTAAAACCATCATTGATCCGTTCGTCGGTCGCCTGTCCTATTTGCGGGTGCTTTCCGGCGTCCTGCCCGCCGACACGGCAATCTATAACACCACTCGCCGGATCAAGGAAAAGGGAGGGCACCTGTTCACGATCCTCGGCAAGAAATACACTCCGGTTCCCAGTGCGTCGGCCGGCGACATCGTGGCCATTGCCAAATTAAAGGACACCATGACCGGGGATACGTTATGCGACGAGCGGGCGCCGATTCAGTATCCGCAACTCCGGTTGGCGCGGCCGGTCTTGTCCTTTGCCATTGAAGCGAAATCGAAGGCCGACATCGAAAAGGTCAGCTTGGGCCTGCATAAACTCATCGAAGAAGATCCGAGCCTGGAGTTCATGCGCAACTCCGAAACGAAAGAGATGGTGCTCAGCGGCATGGGGCAACTCCATTTGGATGTCGCGCTGGAAAAACTCCATCGCAAATACGGCGCCGAGGTTGCCGTCCACACACCGAAGGTTCCATACAAAGAAACCATCCGGAGCGTGGCACAAGCGCAGGGCAAATATAAGAAGCAGACCGGCGGACACGGCCAATATGGCGATTGCTGGCTGGAACTGGCGCCGCTTCCGCGTGGAGGGGGGTACGAATTTACGAACCGCGTCGTCGGCGGCGCGATTCCCCGAAATTTTATCCCTGCAGTCGAGAAGGGGGTCGTCGAAGCCATGCATGAAGGCGTCCTGGCCGGCTTTCCCATTGTAGATGTGCGGGTCACCGTCTACGACGGCTCGTACCATGTGGTGGATTCGTCGGAACTTGCGTTTAAGATCGCGGCCTCGATGGGATTTAAGAAGGCAATGGAAGCCGCGCATCCGGTGTTGCTCGAACCCATTATGTCGGTCGATGTCGAAGCGCCAGAGGATGTCATCGGTGCGGTAATCGGGGATCTTAATTCACGGCGCGGGCGGATTGTCACGGTGGCGGCCAAAGGCCATACCGAAACGATCACGGCTACCGTGCCGCTGGCTGAACTGCTGAAATATGCGCCCTCACTGACCTCGATCACCGGCGGGCGAGGCAGTTATGTAATGGAGTTTTCCCATTACGAGGAGGTACCGCGAGACTTGATGGGCCGGATCATCGAGGAACAGAAAGCGGCGCGCCAGCCCGTTGCCGCGCATTGAGGCACCGGCCTAGCGGTCGGAGGGCTTAAGGACCACAAAGAAGGCGCGGCTCTCACGCAACACGCGAAGGAGGACCGTTTCGCCGCGCCTGACTTTGGAGACGGCGGCGCTGAATTCGGTCACGGTTCCGATTTCGACACGATTGACCTCTTTGATGAGGTCTCCTTCGCGCAAGCCTTCCGCTTGCGCCAGGCTTCCGGGTTCGACCCGGGCGATCAGAACGCCTTTCGTCTCCGCCAGCTTAAACTTGTCGGCCAGCGCGGCGGTCAAATCTTGGACGTCCAGACCGAGCTTGACTTCGGAACGAGACTGGGGCAGCGAAGCCGTGACGACATGATCGCGCCGCTCACTCAAGGCCACATTCAGCTGGATGCGGCGGCCGTCCCGAACCACTTCGACATTGACCGTGGAGCCGGGGGGAAGCGCTGCGACCAGGCGGGAGAGTTTGTTCGGGCTATCAACGAGGCCGCTATCGATTTTCGTGATGACGTCGCCCGGTTTTATACCGGCGACGGCGGCCGGATCCTTGTCGAAGACTTCATTCACGAGCACGCCTTCGCCTTCATTCACACCGAACTTTTTCGCCAATTCCACCGTGAGCGGTTGCAGGCCGACGCCCAACCACGCCCGGACCACGCGGCCCTTCGCAATGAGTTGCTGCATGACCTGCTTCGCCATATTTGACGGGATGGCAAAGCCGATGCCTTGCGCGAAATTAATAATCGCCGTATTGATGCCGATCACTTCACCTCTGAGGTTGAATAACGGCCCGCCCGAATTCCCGGGATTGATCGACGCATCGGTCTGGATAAAGTTCTCATACCGCGAGAGATTGATGTTTTCCCGGCCGATGCCGCTCACCACCCCCAAGGTTACGGTGCGATCGAGACCGAAGGGATTTCCGACCGCCAATACCCATTGACCGACCTTGACCAAGCCCGAATCGCCGAAGCGCGCGCTGGAGAGGGGACGGTCGCTGGTCACTTTGATGACCGCCAGGTCGGTATCCGGATCCTTCCCGATGACCTGCGCGAACAGCTTGGTTTTATCCGACAGTCGCACCTCTACCTCGCTCGCTTCGCCGACCACATGATTATTGGTGATGATATGGCCGTCGGCATCCACGATCACCCCGGAACCGGACCCTGAAGGGTTGGGAAGCCGTTCACCCGAGACATCACGGGACCGGCCGTTTTGCACGGGGAGAATACTCACGACCGCCGGCTTAGCCTCTTCGGCCAGATCGGTGATGACGTTCTGAATATCCTCGAGCAGTTTTAGTCCGGCGGAGTCTCTCGGGACAGCGGCCGCCGGCATGATGCCGACAACGAGGAGCGATAGACCGATCAACATGCCACCGGCCGCCGTATCTCGAATCAGCCGCGCAGGTCCGATGCGCACGTTCCGCCTCCTTCGAACTGTGGAAGCCATAGTCCAGCCGTTCCGATAGGATACCAGACACGGGCAAAAAAATATGCGGCCCGTTACGAAGCAGTCTTCGAGGTCCGTTGCTTCTGGAAATGGGAGACGAGGCGCTCCACATCCGCGCGCAATCCGACCAGGACGACCACGTCGTCGGGACGCAAGACTAATTCATCCGAGATCGGCAACACAAAGGGTCCGCGAAAGATCGATACCACTCGCGTCGTGGGCGGCACATCGAGTTCGCCGAGGGAATGGCCCAGAGCGGCCGCGCCACGCGCCACCACAATCCGCGCCAAGGCGGCGTCGCGAAGGGCAAGATCCCGTTGAATGGCCAGCAATTCTTCATCCGCGGCTTCGCGTTTGAGTTCCCGAATGCGGCTCTCGGTTTTCATCAGTTCCGTTTTCACGTGTTTGAGCCGGTGTGCCGCGCCGGAGACAACCGTAGCCAGATCCGTCACGGATCCGCCATGGGATGGCGCGGCCGCTTCGGAAAACAATCCCAAATGGTCGGCGACCCGTCGGCCGACTTGGCCCTGGAGTGCCCGGATGGACTGAAGTTGCTGCGTGGCCTGACTATGGAGCCGTAAGACGTACACTTTCCGATTCACGCGTTCTGCAATAGCGAGCACGGTCTCATACAGCGCGTTGCCGGTCAGCAAAAGCTCCTTGCGCAGCCTGGCTAAGAGTTCGTACAGCAGCATGCAATCACGTCCTAAGATGTCTGATAAGATTTATTATGTCAACTCACATCTCAGCCGGACACGGCGCCGGGCATGCTTTCAAGCGACCTTCTGTCGCCAGGCTTTTCCTTTTTTTCACAGGCTAGCCCCCTGGCTACGTCGCATCCGATGCCACCGATGAAGTTTGGCGCCCGACCTCCGACGCTCACGACTTGCCAGCCTGACCGATCCGGGACTCCGTGCCGCTCCATAAACGCACGAGGTTATCCTTATGGCGAAACCAAATGAGCGCGCTGATGACGCAGGCAAAGCCGATGAACAGCGGACTCTGATGAAACCACACGGCCGCAATGGGAAACAAGCCGAAGGCGGCTAATGCGCCGCCTGACGAATACCGCCACAGCCACACCGCGAGCAGCCACAGGCACAGCAGACTAAGGCCGATGAGCGGATGCAGGCCCAGCACCGCGCCCAGCGCCGTCGCCACACCTTTCCCACCCTTGAATCCCAAAAAGACGGAGTGCAGATGCCCCAAGATGACCGAGAAGGCTACGGCTAAAATTGCGGTTTCATCATGCAGGAGTTGGCCGGCGGCCCAGGCCGCGAACCACCCTTTGCCCATGTCCCCGATCAACGTCAGGATCCCGGCTTGCTTGCCGCCGACCCGTAAGACATTAGTGAAGCCCACGTTGCGGCTGCCGGCCGTTCGCGGATCCGTAGTCGCTAATAGCCGTGAGACAACCAGCCCGAATGGGATGGAACCGAGGAGATATCCCAGTAGTATCAGTATGGCAACCACGAGCACATCAGGCATAGGTCAGGAAAGCAGGCGAGAGAGGCCGCTTACTCTCGGAGGGATCTCTCTGCTACAGACCTTTCAGCGTGATTTGTCGCCAAAAGTTCCAGACATATTGACCGCCGGATACATATCCCAGCACCAGAGAGAGATAGAGAGTGACGATGCCGGCGAGATGGACATTGCCGTAATCAGACAGGACAGTTCCCTCCAAAATCAATAAGACGATCGCGATCACTTGCAGAGCCATTTTATACTTCCCGGTCGTTTCCGCCGAAATGATCATGCCTTCTGTTGCGGCAATCGCCCGGATGCCCGTGACGGCGACTTCGCGCGCGATGATCAGAATGGCGACCAACGCAGTGACCCGGTCAACCTGCACCAGCACAATGAGCGCGGAAAGGACCAGCAGTTTATCGGCAATCGGATCCAAAAGGCGTCCTAACTTGGTGACCTGCCCTCGCCGCCTCGCCAGGTAGCCATCAAGCAAATCCGTCAGGGCCGCAATTACAAACACCACGGCGGCGGCCAGCGACCGATCGGGCGTGGGGGTGACGAACAGGACCACGAACACCGGGATAAGCAGAATCCTGGCGACCGTCAGGACATTCGGCAGATTGATATTGCTCTCCTGCGTCCCCGCCTGGACCAGGACGAACCCCGCCGATTTTGATTCAGGCTCCGTTTTCATGGCTTTTCATGCTGATCGGGCTAGACAATGCCGTTCTTCAAGAGATCGTGCAAGTGAATCACACCGAGCGGCCGTTGTCCGGCCTCCACGACCACCAATGCGGTAATGCTGTGTTGCTCCATGAGGCTGAGCGCCGTCGTCGCCAATTCATGCGGGCCGATGGTCTTCGGATGCCGGCTGGCAAGATCGGCCGCGGTGATCGCCTTGAAATCTCCCCCGCCCTGAATGAAACGCCGAAGATCGCCGTCCGTGATGATGCCCGTGAGACAGCCGTTCTCGTCAAGCACCGTCGTCATGCCCAATTGTTTGGCCGTCATTTCCAAGATCGCCTGAGGTCCGGACGCCTCGGGTCGCACCGCCGGCAACGCTCCGCCGCCGTGCATTAAATCCTTAACCTTGATCAATAATCGCCGGCCGAGCGTGCCGCCCGGATGAAACTGCGCAAAATCGTCCGGCTTGAATCCTCGTTTCCGCAGCAGTGCAATGGCTAAGGCATCTCCCATGGCCAACGTCGCGGTGGTGCTCGCCGTCGGAGCCAGGCCCATCGGACAGGCTTCTTCAGCGACTGAAATATCCAGGACGACATCCGAGTTCTTGGCGAGCGTCGATCCCAGCCGTCCGGTGAGCGCCATGACCGGAATATTGATCCGTTTGACGAACGGCAGGAGTTGCAGCACCTCCTGCGTCTCGCCGCTGTTGGAAATCCCGATCATCACGTCCCGCCTGGCGACCATACCCAGGTCGCCGTGGACGCCTTCAGCCGGATGGAGAAAAAACGACGGCGTGCCCGTGCTGGCCAAGGTCGCTGCAATCTTTTGACCGATGAGCCCCGATTTGCCCATGCCCGACACGATGACTTTTCCCCTGCATTGATAAAGCATATCCACGGCTTGGGTAAAGCGCTCGTCCAGGCGGTCGATCAGCGCGCCGACGGCCTGCGCCTCAATCCGGAGCACCCGTTTCCCCTCCTCGAGACTCGCGCCGTCGGCGGCCGACACCTCATCGAGCGCACGTTTGCGTTCAAGCTCGTTGTACTCTCTCATCAGGCGACCGCGCGACATATACGCAGAATCCGCTCAAGAAGCGCCTTCAAATCATGCAGAGGCACCATATTCGGTCCGTCCGATAACGCCTGGTCTGGATTCGGGTGGACCTCCATGAAAAATCCGTCGCATCCCGCCGCTGCTGCCGCGCACGCAAGCGGTTCGATAAACTCACGCTGCCCCGCCGATTTCGTGCCGCCGCCGCCCGGCAGTTGAACGCTATGCGTCGCATCAAAGACCACCGGATAGCCGAGCCGGCGCATGATGGGGAGCGCCCGCATGTCGACGACGAGATTATTGTATCCGAAGGACGACCCCCGTTCGGTCAACAGAATTTTCCGGCTTCCCGCTTCCTCGATCTTTTTCACCACATTGTCCATTTCCCAGGGAGACAGAAACTGCCCCTTCTTCACGTTGACCACGCGTCCGGTCTCGGCCGCCGCCACCAGGAGATCGGTCTGCCGGCAAAGAAACGCAGGGATCTGCAAGACATCCACCACCTGCGCCGCGGCCTTCGCCTCCTCGGCGGTGTGCACATCGGTCAAGATGGGCACCCCGACCGTGTCCCGAATTTTCTTGAGCACGGCCAATCCCGCCTTCAGACCAGGCCCGCGGAACGAATGGATCGACGTCCGATTGGCCTTATCATAGGAGGATTTGAAAATATATGGAACACCCAGAGACCGCGTCATAGCGGCAATGCGCGCCCCCGTCTCCAGCGCCAGTTGTTCGCTCTCAATTACACAGGGACCGGCGATCAGGAATGGAGGATGACCCGCCCCGGCTTTAAAAAAGCCCAGATCAACTTCGTGCAGCATAATCCAACTCGATCTTCCGGCAGGCCCATGATTCCGCGCCGTTCATCGTCCGCATTTCCTGCGCAGAGCCGCGCCCACGAACCCGCTGAATAACGGATGGGGACGATGCGGGCGCGAGTTGAACTCCGGATGGAACTGGGTCGCCAAAAACCAGGGATGGGTCGGTAGTTCCACGATCTCCACGAGGCGGTCGTCCGGGGACACCCCGCTCAGTACCAGTCCCTTTTGCGTCAGCCGCTCGCGATAGGCATTATTGAATTCGTAGCGATGGCGATGCCGCTCCGTCACCTCGGAGACCCCGTAACTCTTCTGCGCCAGTGTGCCCCCGGCCAGCTTGCAGCCGTAGGCGCCGAGCCGCATCGTGCCGCCCTTATCTTTGATACCCTGCTGGTCGACCATTAAATCAATGACAGGGTCGCCGCAGTCTGGATCGAATTCGGAGCTATTGGCGTCCTTGAGGCCGGCCACGTGCCGCGCAAATTCGATCACGGCACACTGCATTCCCAGGCAGAGACCGAGATACGGAATGTGCCGCTCTCGCGCATACCGGATCGCGTCGATCTTTCCCTCCACGCCGCGCACACCGAAACCGCCGGGGACCAGAATGCCGTCCATCTCTCGCAGCACCCGTTCGGTCCCCTGCCGCTCAATATCTTCGGACTCGAGCCAATGCACATTGACCTGCGTCTCATGATCGATCCCGCCATGGACCAGCGCTTCCGCGAGACTCTTATAGCACTCCTTTAACCCGGCATATTTCCCAACCAAGGCCACCGAGACTTCGTGCTTGGGATGCTTGATTTTCTGCACCATCGCATCCCATTCGCGAAGATTGGGAGGACCGGTATCCAGATGGAGCAGGCGCACAATGAGGTCGTCCAAGCCCTCCTTGCGAAAGACGATCGGCACTTCATAGACGGTTTCGACATCCTTCGCGGTAATCACCGCGTCTTTTTCGACATTACAGAAGAGGGCGATTTTCGCTTTCAAATCGGGAGGCAGATACCGATCCGTCCGGCAGAGCAGGATATTCGGCTGGATACCGATTTCCCGGAGTTTATTCACCGAATGTTGCGTCGGTTTGGTTTTCAGCTCGCCCGACGCGCCGATGTAGGGCACCAGCGTCAAGTGAACGTAGAGCACATTCTCACGCCCCACGTCATAGGGAATCTGCCGGATGGCTTCAAGAAACGGCAGACTTTCGATATCGCCGACGGTGCCGCCGATTTCGACGATGGTGACGTCCATCCCGCCCGCGACCCGGATGACGCACTGCTTGATCTCATCCGTGATGTGCGGCACGACCTGGACGGTGCCTCCCAGATAATCGCCGCGGCGTTCCTTCGTAATCACGGAATTGTAAATCCGACCGGTCGTGTAGTTGTTCTCGCGTGTCAGCGTGAGCGAGGTATAGCGTTCGTAATGTCCCAGGTCGAGGTCGGTCTCGGCCCCGTCGTCGGTCACGAATACTTCACCGTGTTGATATGGGTTCATCGTCCCGGGATCGACGTTGATATAGGGGTCCAATTTCAGAAAGGTAATCTTGAGCCCACGGCTTTCGAGCAGATTGCCGATCGAGGCGGACGCGAGCCCTTTGCCCAGCGAGGAGACGACGCCGCCTGTCACAAAAATAAACTTGCTCATTGCGCCATCCTATTCTGCACCATCCCATTTCGGATCCGCTCGGACCCGCTCACATCGCAGCGGCGCAATTGGTCCACCGCGCCCGGCACATCCTCCGGCACGTCGATCCGAATGGACGGATGCGTGGTCTCCCAGACCCGGATGCGAATTCCCTGTTCCAGCGCCCGGAGTTGTTCGAGCTTCTCCGCGTCTTCAAGCGAACCGGTCGGCAACGATGAAACCCGCATCAAGACGTCCCTTCGATACATGTAGAGGCCCAGATGGACAAAATGCAAGCCGGCCAAGGCCGCTCGGTCCACATCGTCACGGACCAGCGGAATCGGTGCGCGGGAAAAGTACAGAGCATAACCTTGCGCGTCGGTCACTACCTTCACGACTCCCGGATTGTGCAAATCGTCCTTGGACTCGATCCGTCGCTTGAGGGTCGCCATGCCCTCCCCTGTCGTGAGGCAAGGCCGGATCAGATCCGTGAGCAGGTCGGGATTCAACACAATCTCATCACCCTGCAGATCCACAAAATAATCTCCCGGCTGCCGGCGCGCCACTCCCGCGACTCGATCCGTCCCGGTTCGGTAGGTCTCCGCCATCAGCATGACCCGTCCGCCGAATGCCTGGACCGCTGCCTGAATTCGCTCATCATCCGTCGCCACAATGACCTCATCAACGGCCCGGCAGGCTTGGGCGCGCTCGTACACATGCTGAATCATGGGTTTCCCCATGAGAGAGATAAGCGGCTTCCCCGGAAAACGGGACGATCCATAGCGAGCCGGCACGACGACCGTAACCCTGGGTGATTCACGCATTCAACGCCTCAACCAACTGCGCCGGTTCAATGGTGGCCGTCCCAACCATTCCGACCACCAGGCCGGCTGCATAGTTGGCCAGCGTGGCCGCCTCCGTCATGCTGGCGCCGGTGGATAACGCCAAGGCCAATGTCCCCACCACCGTGTCTCCCGCTCCCGTGACGTCATAGACTTGCCGGGCCTGAGTCGGAATATGCCAGTAGGCTCCATCGGCCTCATACAGACTCATGCCGCGCTCCCCTCTGGTGATCAACACACTGCGACACCCCAGTCGTTGGCGGATGGTCGCGCCCGCGTCATTGATACTCTGATCGTCATCGCCATGGACACCGGCCGCTTGCGTCGCTTCCAGATGATTCGGTGTCACAACCGTGACGCCTTTGTAATAGCCGAAATGCTCCACCTTGGGATCCACGACAATCGGAATGCGATGAGCGCCGGCCAGGCGTGTCAATTCCATCATCAACGAAGCCG
Source organism: Nitrospira sp. Nam80 (assembly GCF_965152575.1). Lineage (NCBI taxonomy): Bacteria > Pseudomonadati > Nitrospirota > Nitrospiria > Nitrospirales > Nitrospiraceae > Nitrospira > Nitrospira sp. Nam80. Next base: position 2,191,161 of record NZ_OZ224216.1, on the reverse strand, counting down.
TCACGACGCCTTTGGCATAATCGGACACGACCACACAGGAGAGATCCCGCGCATGCGAGTCGACATACCGGAGAATCCGTTGTTGGAGCTGCGGTTTCATTTCGGTCCGACGCTCGACGTCATACCGGACCATTTGCTGATTATGCGCAATCACGCGGCTCTTTCGCGTGGTCGGCCGGTCATGATCGATGATGACACCGCCGCGCGCACGACGCTTGCCGCCTAACTCCTTCAGCAAAAGGCGCCCGCTCTCGTCTGCGCCGATCACCCCGCAGAGATCGGCCCGGCCGCCCAGGGTGAGAATATTGCTAAAGACGTTCGCCGCGCCGCCTAGTTTAATCGATTCCGATTCCACATGGACGACCGGAACGGGCGCCTCCGGCGAAATGCGGCTGACACGCCCCCAGATATAGTGATCAAGGATCAAATCTCCGATCACGAGGATAGTGGCTTGGGGAAACCGCTGAATGTATTGACGGAGAAGAGAAGGGTCAGGCGGTCGGCCGGGCGAGGTGTCGGAACCTGATTTCGCCGACGATCCGCTTCGGGCTACTGGATGGCTTTTCCGAATCTTTCCCATCGCACCCATTCCACCCACGTCCCTTGACCGCTCCATGACCAATAGATGCGGAACGCCTTGCCGCGGATCTTCTCGGCGCGGACATAGCCCCAAAACCGACTATCCAGACTCTGGTCCCGATTATCTCCCATGACGAAATAGGAGTCTTCGGGAATCGTGACGGGGCCGAAATTATCGCGAGGATTGATATGCCCATCAATCACGCCGGGATCGATGCGTTGCGTGAACGCCTTGTCGTCGTACGCGCGACCGTTGACGTACACGGTCTTGTTCTTGATATGCAAGGTATCACCCGGCAAGCCGATCACGCGCTTGATGAAATCTTTGTCCTCATCCTCGGGAAACCGAAACACGATGATATCGCCGCGTTGCACCGAACCGAACGGAATGACGGTGTGAGACGAATAGCAAGTCACGGGCGGGAAACTAATCTGAAACTTGCAATCCGTAGGCCATTGCACTCCATAGGATAACTTGCTGACCAGAATATGGTCGCCGATCAACAGCGTCGGAATCATGGAGCCGGACGGAATCTTGAACGCTTGGACCACGAAAACCCGAATGGCAAACGCCAGCAACATCGCCACGATGATGGCTTCCGCATACTCGCGGAGCACGGACTTGCGCGCGGGCACGGTAGGATGACTGACGGCGGCCGCGTCACCCGCGGGCTGGGCGCCGGGCATGTCGGCATTGTTCTCGGACGGGCGGGCGGCGGGCATCTCTTCGACATTACGGAGATCCGGCTCGCGATTCATTCTTCACCGACTTTCAGAATCGCCAAGAAGGCTTCCTGAGGAACTTCTACCTTGCCGACCGATTTCATGCGCTTCTTGCCCTCTTTTTGCTTTTCCCAGAGCTTTCGCTTCCGGCTGATGTCGCCGCCGTAACATTTCGCCGTGACATTTTTCTTCAGCGCCCCGATCGTTTCGCGCGCAATCACCTTACTGCCGATGGCGGCCTGAATAGCGATCTCGAACATCTGCTTGGGGATCAGCTCCTTCATTTTCTCCGCCAACTGGCGGCCACGCTGATAGGCGCGATCCCGGTGGGTAATAAATGAGAGCGCGTCCACCGGTTCGGCGTTCAGCAGGATATCAAGCTTCACCAGATCCGAGTCGCGATAACCGATCAATTCGTAGTCGAGCGACGCGTATCCTTGGGTCTTGGATTTGAGCTTATCGTAAAAGTCGAGAATGACTTCGTTCAGCGGCAACTCGTAGGTCAGCATGACACGCGTCGGGTCGAGGTACTGCATGCTGCGCTGGATCCCCCGGCGTTCCTGGCACAATTGGATGAGACTCCCGACGTACCGCTCAGGTGCGATTAGTGTCGCAAGAATGAACGGCTCTTCAAAGAGTTCGATCGAGCCGGGCGGCGGCAATTCGGCCGGGTTGTCTATCTCGAGGATGTCCCCCTTCGTCGTCATCACCCGATAGACCACCGTCGGTGCCGTGGTAATCAGAGTCAATCCGTACTCACGCTCCAACCGCTCTTGAATGATCTCCATATGGAGGAGGCCGAGAAAACCGCAGCGAAATCCAAAGCCCAGCGCAAGCGAGGTTTCCGGCTCATAGACAAAGGATGAATCGTTCAGGCGTAGCTTCAGCAAGGCGTCGCGGAGATCTTCATACTTGGCGGTGTCGGTCGAGTACAGGCCGCAGAAGACCAGCGGCTTGACATCCTTATAGCCGGGAAACGGCTGGTCGGTGGGACGGACGGCGTCCGTCAGGGTGTCGCCGATCTTGACGTCCGCAATTTCCTTCATATTGGCGCAGACGTAGCCGACCTCCCCGGTCAGGAGTTGCGAGGTCTTGGTGCGTTTGGGAGTAAATTGCCCGACTTCCATCACCTCGAATATCCGATTGTTCGACATCACCTTGATTTTCATGCCGGGCCGGATCTCCCCATCCACCACCCGCGTGAGAACGATGACGCCTTGATAATTATCGAACCACGAATCAAAGATCAGGGCCTTGAGCGGACTCTTGGGGTCGCCGGATGGCGGAGGAACTCGCGATACGATCGCTTCCAATACGTCCACGACACCCAGGCCTTCCTTCGCACTGACCAGCATCGCGTCGCTGGCGTCCAAGGTCAGCACTTCGGAGATCTGATGCTTGGTGCCGTCGACATCTGCACTGGCCAAGTCGATCTTATTAATCACGGGGATAATGGTGAGGTGGTTTGCCATGGCCAGATTCACATTGGCAATCGTTTGCGCCTGGACGCCCTGCGTCGCATCGACCAGCAGGAGCGCGCCTTCGCAGGCGGCCAAACTCCTGGATACCTCATAGGTGAAATCGACGTGCCCCGGCGTATCGATCAGATGCAAGGCATAGGTGCTCCCGTCTTTGGCCTGATACCGGATGGCGACCGCATGGGCCTTGATCGTGATCCCGCGTTCACGCTCAAGGTCCATCGCATCGAGGATCTGTTCTCGGAACTCCCGGGCGGTGATGGCGCCCGTGGCTTCTAGGAACCGGTCAGCGAGGGTCGATTTGCCGTGATCAATATGGGCAATGATCGAGAAATTTCGGATGAGACTTTGCGAATCCTGATTCATGCGACCCAAAATCGGCTCATTATAGTAGCTGCCCTGAAGGTTGTCAAAAAAATCGCCGGCCGATATAATTCTCAGGCTGCGGTCGCAATCCAGGGTTTTTGTTCATCATTGCGTGCATTTCCCACCGCTATTGTGTCGCTCATGAACAGGCGCCGACAACAGTTGTCCCGGTGGGACCACCGGTATCTCTGGCACCCCTTCACGCAAATGCAGGAATGGGTGGCCGAACCGCCGCTCATCATCGAGCGTGGACAAGGTTCGTACCTCTTCGACATTGACGGGCGGCGTTATCTGGATGGCGTGTCGTCGCTCTGGGTGAACATACACGGGCACCGCCATCCTAGGCTGGATCACGCCCTTACCGAGCAACTTGGAAAGATCGCCCACAGCACCTTGCTCGGGTTATCGAATCCCCCAGCCATCGAGCTGGCTCGGGAACTTGTTCGCCTGGCTCCCAAAGGATTGACGCGCGTATTCTATTCCGATAATGGATCGACCGCCGTGGAAGTCGCGCTTAAAATGGTGGTCCAATATTGGCAACAACGAAGACCCGCGGCTCCCGCTAAAACCAAGTTCCTTCGCCTTCGTCTGGCTTATCACGGCGATACGCTGGGCGCCGTGAGCGTAGGTAACATCGAGCTCTTCCACGGCCGGTTTGCGCCCTTGCTGTTCCCTACGCTGGAGGTGGAGGCTCCTTATTGTTATCGGTGCCCGCTTGCGCTCACCTTTCCGTCTTGTCGTATGGCCTGCGTCGAACCGATCGACCGGCTTCTGCGCGCGCGCCATCAGGAAATCGCCGGCTTTGTTCTCGAGCCCATGGTGCAGGCCGCTGCGGGGATGATCACGGCGCCGCCCGGGTATCTCACACAGATTCGAGAGCTCTGCACAAAATATGATGTACTGCTCATCGCGGACGAAGTCGCGACCGGGTTCGGGCGCACAGGCCGCATGTTCGCCTGTCAGCACGAAGGCGTCACGCCGGATTTGATGGCGATCAGCAAGGGCCTGACCGGCGGCTACATGCCTCTGGCCGCTACTTTAACCACTGACGAGGTTTATCGCGCCTTCCTGGGCCGGTACGACGAATGGAAGACCTTTTTCCACGGCCATAGCTATACCGGCAATCCGTTGGCGTGCGCCGTGGCGCTTGCCAATATCCGGCTGTTTCGGAAGGCTCGGACCTTCGCCGCTCTGAGAGGTAAAATAGCGACCCTTTCGCGCCTACTCAAGCCTTTGAGTCGGCTCACGCACGTCGGGGACATCAGACAACTGGGCCTGATGATCGGCATTGAACTCGTGAAAGACCAGGACTCACGGGAACCTTATTCACCCGACGAACGAATCGGCCATCACGTCTCCATGGAAGCGCGGCGCCTGGGACTGCTCCTGCGTCCTCTCGGTACCGTGCTTGTCCTCATGCCGCCCCTGTCGAGCACACCTCGGGAACTCGCCCTAATGGTATCCATCCTCAAGCGTGCCATCCAGCGGGTGACCGAGTCTACAGGCCGCTGAATTCACATCCGCTCTCCGTCCCATCGAACAAAAGAGGACACGCCGTCGCTGATGTTCGACACAGCCGTCTCTAAATTCGAACATTAGTAGAACTCTTCAATCATCTGTAATTTCAGCAACTTATGACTGGCATGCCGAGTGCTACACTTACTTTATGTTGCGTGCAGTGGAATGTCCTGACTGATTCTCGCTATGAGACGTTGGCTCGTTGGCGTCGCCCTTACCCTTCTTGCCGGTTCCGCCTCTCCGGCCTCAGCGCAGCAATCCCAACAACAGATGACACTTCTCCTCCAGCGGATTCAGTTTTTCGATACCGCGGCAGCGAAAGGCCCGGCCGCAATTCCTTTTGCCATCGCGACACCGGTTCTCAATACGTCGTTTCGGACCAGTTCATTCGTCGCTCCGGCTGCGCCGACCCGTCTCAAGGATTTGGTGCCGGAATCCGAGCGACCACGGACAGAAGGCCTTGTCGCCGCTTCAACCTGGCTCAAGGGACAATTCTTCACCGAGGGGGAAGTCGCCAACAATTCCGCAGAGGATCGGCCCGGCATCTCACGCATCGATCAACGCGAGGATTCCTCCAAGCGGATGGTCCGCTTTGCGCTCAGCGGTTCGGCACAGCAGTTTCGATATGGCGCCAACTATCGCTCGGCGGGCAGGGCGTTCCTCAACAGTCCCGACCAAACGGTCCGCGAACTGTGGGGAGAAGTACAATGGGGCGTCACGAAGTTTCGCAGCGTCGTCGGAGAGATGTGGAACAATGTGGATCTTGACCCGTCTCAACCGCGCATTGAGCAGCGATACAGCCGCATCGGCGTCGCGCTGGCCAAGCCGGCTTGGCCGGAATTCAGTCTGACCTACGCGCGCAATGCCTCGACCAGCGTGTTTGACCCGGCCGGCTTGCTTCCACAGCGCACGCGGAGCAACAGCGTTGAAGGAGCCCTAGCCTATAGCGGGAAGAGTTGGAACGCGCGGCTCGCCTCCAGCTACATCGTGATGGCGGACGAACTTCGGGCCGGCGTGGAAAACGTCGCGTTGTCCCAGAGCTTGAGCGGCCTGTATCGTCCCTTCAATACATTGACGATCATGCCGATGTTGAGCTATCGGACTGAGCAGCAGCCCAGGCCGGGCGCCCGCATGCAAACCCCCACTGCTTCGGTGTCGCTGCAATATAAGCAAAGCCAGCGGCTGCTCGTGAGCGCGATGGGCGGATACACCAGCTCGCGGTCCACGGATCGAGCGACCGACAGCGAAAGTATCGTGAGCCGAGGTCTCTTTGCATTCCGCCTCGATCCCATTTACGGACGAGCCGCCATGCTGTCGCTGGAAGCGGCCTACACCAACACCATGAACCACGCCAGTCCCTCCGCGGATACCGAGGACATCTCGGGCCTCCTGCGATTCCTTGTCGCCTCCCTTTAAGCCGAGTCGGACTCCGTCATCCGAAAAACACCGACGCGTTTTTGTCATTGTGACGAAAACCCGTACGAATGTCGGCACATGTCATGAGTGGACTGAAACTCAGGCCAATTCGATTCGCGCTCCCCGGCCGACCCCGAGCAGCTCGGCGGCATTGCCTTCTCGGACAAAGACTTCAATCTGCCCGTTGCTGTTGATCAGCGCTTGCGGCACGCCGGGAGCGCCGTCGCTATAGCTGGTCACGAAACCTTCGATCGTCTGCCCGCCAAGATGTAAGGAAGAAGCACCACGCTTAGTCACTCCACGGACCTCTTTCAACTCAACGGAAGTCAGATTCGAAATGAGATTGCCGAAGCAATCGACATACACAATCTGCCCGGCCATCACCTGCCGGTCCCAGCCGGGAGCCGTCGTAGGAAGCCGCTCATACTTCGTCAGAAGCCTCCCGAACGAACCCACCGCCTGCCCCTTGGCCAACCAGGCCGAAGCCGGGGCAAAAACATCCCGGCCGTCAAATGTTGAACCTTCGGAATCCAGCCGGTATTGTCGATTTTCGATCTGCCGGACCTCCACGCCGGTCTCCTCGTCACAGATGTAGGTGAAGAGCCCGTTGTCCGGTCCGATGAAGAAATACCGGGACGTGGCAATGAGCAATGGACGCCGATTGCTCCCGACCCCGGGATCCACGACCGCGACATGGACGGTGCCGTCAGGGAAGTAGCGATAGCAGGATTTCAGCAGGTAGGCGGCGCCGGCAATGTCATGCCGCGGGACCTCGTGAGAAAGGTCGGCGATCTGCGACTGGGGATTGATGTTCAGAATCACGCCTTTCATGCTCGCGACAAAATAATCGCGCGTTCCGAAGTCGGTCAGCAGCGTAATTAGCGACAACGCCCCAGGCATCGCCCCTCACAACTCATCGAAGCGAATTTCGACCACCTCGTACTCCACCACCTTGACCGGAGTGGTCACCTCGACCAGATCGCCGACGCGTTTGCCAATCAGCGCGCGCCCGACCGGCGACTGCACCGAAATCCGGGCGAGCTTGAGGTCGGCTTCGTCCTGTCCGACCAGGGTATATTCCTTTTTCTGCTGCGCTTCCTGCTCGATCACCACCACAGTCGCGCCGAAGATCACCGTGTCACTGGTACGCCCCGCCGTCTCGATGATGCGCGCGTCGGCAAGCTTGGACTCGAGCTCAATGAGTCGGGCTTCGATGAAGCCTTGGCGTTCCTTGGCCGCGTCATATTCGGCGTTCTCGCTCAGGTCGCCATGGGCGCGCGCCTCGGCAATGGCTTCAATCACTTTGGGCCGTTCCACCTTCCGCAGTCGATCCAACTCCGCTTTAAGCGCTTCGTATCCCTTCTTCGTGATCGGTGTCGGCATTGCTCCCTCGGATCGTTGATGGCAAGAGCACAGTTCGCGTCCGGTTCTACCGAACGCCGTGGTATTCCTGAAGCGACCGTATGGTCAAACCTTTTTTTACGACGGCCTCGATGCCCATCACGGCGGCCAGGGCGCCTCGCATGGTGGTGTAATAGGGTACGCCTTTGTGGAGGGCTTCCCGTCTGATGGAGAGGGAGTCCGCCTGAGCCGCGGCCGTTTTGACGGTGTTGATGACCAACGCCACGTCACCGTTCTTAATATGGTCCACAATGTGCGGCCGCCCCTCCTGCACCTTGTTCACCGTATCGATCGTCATTCCCTTCTCTCGTAGATGTTCGGCTGTGCCGGACGTCGCGGTAATGCGGAAACCCAGTCGGCCAAGCCGGATCGCCACATCACAGGCAAGCGCACGGTCCTCCTGCTTGACGCTGAGAAAAGCGGTGCCCCCGGTCGGTAACATGGCGCCCGCGCCGGCTTGAGATTTCACAAAGGCCCAGCCGAAATCGCTGTCGATGCCCATGACCTCCCCGGTGGATTTCATCTCGGGGCCCAGCAGAACGTCTACGCCGGCAAACTTGGTAAAGGGAAACACGGCTTCTTTGACGGACAAATGCTCCGGCGTCGGCGCGTCCGTAAAATGCAGATCGGCCAAGGTGCGACCGACCATGACCTTCATGGCCAATTTTGCCAACGGCACACCGATGGCTTTGCTTACAAACGGGACGGTCCGCGATCCCCGCGGATTGACCTCCAAGACAAAGACCGTGCCGTCCTTCACCGCGAACTGAGCGTTCATGAGCCCTACGACCTCCAACTCCAGCGCCAACGCCGTCATCTGCCGGCGGATCTCGTCGATGATCGGTCGGTCCAACGTGTAGGGCGGAAGCGAACAGGCGGAGTCGCCGGAATGGACCCCTGCCTCTTCAATATGCTCCATGATGCCGGCCACGACCACGGTCCGACCGTCTGAAATGGCATCCGCGTCCACTTCAATGGCATCCCTGAGGTATTGATCGATCAGCACGGGATGTTTCGGCGAGGCCTTTACCGCTGAGCCCATGTATTCCAGCAATCCCGCTTCATCATAGACGATTTGCATGGAGCGGCCCCCAAGGACATAGGAGGGACGAACCATGACGGGATAGGAGATTTTGGCCGCAATCCGGACCGCCTCCTCCACCGATCGAGCCGTGCCGCTTTCCGCCTGCCGCAAGCCCAATTTATTGAGCAAATCGCGGAAGCGCTCCCGATCTTCCGCGCGATCGATGGCATCCGGGCTGGTGCCGAGAATGGTGACCCCCGCTTTCGACAACGGCAAAGCCAGCTTGAGCGGCGTCTGACCGCCGAACTGCAGCACGACCCCGAACGGTTGCTCGCGCTCAATAATATTCAGCACGTCTTCCTCGGTCAGCGGCTCGAAGTAGAGGCGGTCGGACGTGTCGTAATCCGTGCTGACGGTCTCGGGGTTGCAGTTCACCATGATGGTTTCAATGTTTTCCTCGCGCAACGCCATCGCCGCATGCACGCAGCAATAATCGAATTCGATGCCTTGGCCGATGCGATTGGGGCCCCCGCCGAGAATCATAACCTTCTTCCGGTCGGTCGGTCGCGATTCGCATTCCTGCTCATAGGTGGAATACAGATACGGCGTATGAGCCTCGAATTCCGCCGCGCACGTATCCACGCGCTTATACGTTACGCGCAGCCGCTTGCCCGAAGAAACGGTTCGCTGTTGCCGGACCGCCGCCGGCACCGTGCCGGTCAATTGCGCAATCCGCTCGTCTGAAAATCCGAGTTCTTTAGCCTTCCGAAGCAGATCATCTGAGATGCCCCCCGCACCGTCGGGATGACGGAGACCGACCAGGCGGCTTTCAAACTCGACGATCTCGCGGATCTGCTCCAAGAACCATGGATCGATTTTAGTCAGAGCATGCAATTCGTCGACGGTCATCCCTAAGCGCAGTCCGTCCGCCACGCGCCACAGACGGTCCGGAAAGGGCGTGCGAACGGCCGTGCGGATCCGGTCCAGCAATTCCCCGGGATTCGCGCCGGCCGGCAAGCCGTGGTCCAGATTCGCTTTGGAGGTCAGGCCGAATTGATCGAGCTCGAGCGAACGAATCGCCTTCTGCAGGGATTCCTTAAATGTTCGGCCGATCGCCATGACTTCACCGACTGATTTCATCTGAGTCGTCAGGGTGGCGTCGGCGCCCGGAAATTTCTGGAAGGCGAACCGAGGAACCTTGACGACGACGTAATCGATGGTCGGCTCGAAGGAGGCTTTCGTCACTCCCGTGATATCGTTCGGGAGTTCATCCAACGTGTATCCCACGGCCAATTTGGCCGCAATCTTGGCAATCGGATAGCCCGTTGCCTTGGACGCGAGCGCCGAACTTCGGGACACACGTGGATTCATCTCGATTACCACCATGTCCCCATTCGCGGGATTAATGCCGAATTGGATATTAGACCCGCCCGTGTCCACGCCGATTTCCCGGATGATGCGAACGGCGGCATCCCGCATCAGTTGGTATTCCTTGTCGGTGAGCGTCATGGCCGGCGCCACGGTGATGCTGTCACCCGTATGGATCCCCATCGGGTCGAGGTTTTCAATGGGGCACACAATGACGACATTGTCCTTGAGATCGCGCATCACCTCGAGCTCAAATTCTTTCCAACCGATCACCGATTGTTCGATCAAGACCTGGCGCACGGGGCTCATGGCCAAGCCCCATTCCACATGTTTGCGGAACTCCTCGATGTTATACGCGATGTTGCCGCCGGTTCCGCCCAGCGTGAAAGAGGGCCGGACAATCGCCGGAAATCCGATGGATTTAACCTGCTCCTCGGCTTCGAACAAAGAGGTGGTGACAGCGCTGTCCGGGACTTTCAGGCCGATGCGCCACATGGCTTGTCGGAATGCGTCACGATCCTCCGCCTTGTGGATCGCGTCGGCGGTGGCGCCGATCAGTCTGACGCCGTACTTCTCGAGGACGCCTCGTTTCGCCAAGCCGACGGCCGTATTGAGCGCAGTTTGTCCTCCCATCGTCGGAAGGAGCGCATCGGGCCGCTCGTACTCGATGACTTTCTCCACGACTTCCAACGTGATCGGCTCCACGTAGGTGCGGTCCGCAAAATCCGGATCCGTCATGATCGTGGCCGGGTTGCTGTTGATCAGCACCACGCGATAGCCCTCTTCCTTCAAGGCCTTGCAGGCTTGCGTCCCCGAATAGTCGAACTCACAGGCCTGTCCGATGACAATCGGCCCGGAACCGATCAAAAGAATAGATTGGATGTCTGTGCGGCGCGGCACGAATAACCTCGTGGTTGTGAATTATCCGGTATGCGGAAGTACATCCGGCATGGGTCCGATAGGGGGCCGGTACGGTTTGACCGGTCCGTGAGGTTGCGCCGGAGCGCCTTGGGGATGGTAGTGTTTCATGGCCTCCGGCACCCAGGCCTCGATTTGGTTAATGCGGGTGACATCCGATGGATGCGTGGAGAGGAACTCGGGGATGGATTGTTGCGATCGAAAACATAGTTTGCCGATCATCGCGCGAGGACAGCCGCTCATCCGCTCCCAGAACCCGACCGATTCGCTCGGATCATAGCCCGCTTCCGCCATGAGGCGTAGTCCGATGTAGTCGGCTTCGGATTCCTGTTTGCGGTTGAAGGGCAAGGACACTCCGACCCCATAGGCTGTCATGGCCGCCATCGCAACATCCGCATGGCCGGTCGCCGCCCCGGCCGCCAAGGCCCCGAGTTGGCCGATCATCTCCGGAATCGTCCGGCTCATACGCTCCGCCCCGTGTCGCTGGAGCGCATGCGCGACTTCATGGCCCATCACCGTCGCCAAGCCGGTCTCATTCTTCGTCACCTTCAGAATGCCCGTGAAGATTGCCACTTTTCCGCCCGGTAAGGCAAAGGCATTGATCGTTTTATCGTCCTGAATGACGGCAAACTCCCACTGATATTCCGGTTTATTGGCCGCCTGCGCGATGCGATTACCCACCCGATGCACCATCTCGTTGATTTCCGGGTTCTCGCTCAACGGCGCCTGCCGCAAGACTTCACGAAACGCATTGAGCCCCATGGCGATCTCTTTCTCTTCGGAGATATAGATAAACTGGTCACGGGCCGTCCCCGGCGCCCTGACACATCCGGTCACTGTTTGAAGCAACCCTGCTGCGCCACCGAGGCTCAGCGCCGATCCAAGCCCATACAAGACACGCATGCCGAGTTTCAGCATGGAGCGGCGCGCGAGCGAGCGCGCGAACAGCTCATCGATGGAGGAGCGGGACAATGAATCCATGGTGGCCTATTGAATCAGCAACCAGCCCCTACCGTCAACGAATCGAAAACTGCAATTACGGCATCCAGAGGTACATGAACTGCGGGGTCCCGCCCCGCACGAGCGACAGCAGATCCAGATTCGCCAAATTTGCCACCCCGGACCCGTTTCCCATGAGCCGCGAGTACACGTTGTTTTGATACTCCCCTGGCCGCCGGTACGTAATGACCTTTGCCGCGGTGAGTCCCGCCTTCTTCTTGGCGAGGTCCACCGCCTCGTCAAGATAGCCGATCTCATCGATCAATCCTGATTCTTTGGCCTGTTGACCGGAATAAATTCGCCCGTCCGCTAATTTTTTGATCTGCTCCGTCGATAGATTCGGACGGCCCTCCCGCACGACATGAAGAAAACGCTCATAGAATGAGTCGATCACACTTTGGAAGATAGCCCGTTCTTCCGGCAGCATTTGCCGGAACGGAGATCCCATATCCTTGCGCGGGCCGGAGGTCACCGCATTGGCCTCCACGCCGACTTTTTCCAGGAGTCCCCGCGCGTTCACCGTCAGCATGATCACGCCGATGCTTCCCGTTACCGACGACGGATGCGCCATCACGGCGTCCGCGGCCGATGCGATGTAGTAGCCGCCGGAGGCGCCGACATCCATGATGGACGCCACAATCGGAATATTGCGCGCGGCCTTGAAGCTTTTCAATTCATGGTAAATGATGTCCGACGCCGTCACCGTGCCGCCGGGACTGTTGATCCGCAGGACCATGGCCTTGACCCGTTCGTCTTTGGCCGCTTTCGACAGCTCTTCCTTGATCGTCGCGAGCAGGCTGGGATAGCTATAAAATCCTTCGCGGCTCTCCGAACTGATGACGCCGGACAAGTCCACCAATAGCACCTTGTCTTTTCCATCCCCGCTGACATTGTATTCCTGCAGCGCCGCAGGTCCTGGTGGAAGATTGATCGTAATGCAGCCCGCATGCAACGGCGCCAGGAACAGCGCTAGTATCAATGCCGAGCGTCGCCAGATGTTATCCATGAGTGTTCTCCATGAGCTGACTGAATTCTTCAAATAAATACGCGGAGTCATGCGGCCCCGGCGAGGCTTCGGGATGGTACTGCACCGAAAAGACCGGCTGATCGAGACAAATCAAACCTTCTACCGACTCGTCGTTGAGGCTCGCGTGGCTGATTCGTACCCGACCGAAGTCAGTGGAAACAATCGACGCCTCATCGCCCGATGTCCGGGAAGGGCCCTTTACCGCGAAATTATGGTTCTGCGACGTAATTTCGACCCGGCCGGTTCGCAAATCCAATACCGGATGATTCGCGCCATGGTGGCCGAACTTTAACTTATACGTTTGCAGGCCCATGGCCAGGCCGAGGATTTGATGACCGAGACAAATTCCGAAGATCGGCTTGCGTCCGATCAACCGCCGAATCGCCTCGATCGCATAGGGTACACCTTCCGGGTCACCCGGGCCATTGGAGAGAAAAATGCCGTCAGGATTCATAGCGAGCACGGCCTCGGCCGTCGTGGAGGCCGGCACGACCGTGACCTCGCAGCCGATATCGACGAGGCGCCGCAGAATGTTCTGTTTCACGCCGAAATCATAGGCCGCGACTTTCCATCGCGGACTGGAAAGATGAGCTGCCGGCAATCCATCTTGTTTCAATCGTGGGGCCCATGGACCACTGCCTGCTGTCCAGGAATAGGCCGCGGCACAGGTCACGGCGGCGGCAAGATCTCGCCCGATCATGCTCGGCGCCTGGCGGGCCCGCTCTACGACACGGCCCGGATCCAAATCGCCTTGAGAAATGACCCCCGGCTGAGCACCTTTTTCCCGTAAATGCCTGGTAAGCGCCCGCGTGTCGATTCCTTCGAGCGCCACGACTTTCGCATGACGAAGATACTCATCGAGCCGATGCTTCGTCCGCCAGTTGCTGGCCAACCCGCTGGATTCCTTGACGATGAATCCTTCCGCCCACACTCTCCGCGATTCCTCGTCCTCCGGGGTCAGGCCGTAATTGCCGATATGGGGACAGGTCATCGTGACGATCTGTCCTTTATAGGAGGGGTCAGTCAAGACTTCCTGATATCCGGTCATCGCCGTGTTAAAGACGACTTCCCCGCAGGTATCTCCTTCATAGCCAAGGGCTTTCCCTTCGAAGACCGTCCCGTCCGCCAGCGCAAGAATGGCTCTCTTCACCTTTGTCCTCTCCGACCCTTATCCGTCATGAGACATTCCCATTGCCTTTCGTCCATCTCATCATGACTGGTCTATCCAGGAGCGAACCCGTATGCCGATCAACACAATCCCAAATCCCAAGTTCACCACATAAAGCGCCCGCATCGGCCAATGCAGCTTAAAGAAGGTTTCCAAGGCCTCCTTCTTGGCTGCCCCACCCGGTAACGCAAATGCGGCTGCTTGGAGGGCCGCCGCCTGGGGGTGCAGCACAAAGATAATCATCCCGGCCACGATAGCCATCAGGCCGAGCACGACCCATTCGCCTTGAGTGACTCGGCATTGGGGAACACCTCGTTGCTGGAACCATGCTCGCCCGATGATGCCCAACACGAGGATCGTCAGCGCGATCAAGACGAGGCGATTGTAACCTTCAAATGAACGAGTCAAAAAAAAGCCGCCGCTGTCCTGCCCCCCGAATGTGTTGAAGACCGCCGGAATCACCGATCCGATTAACACGATCAGCCCGCCGACCCAGGTCGCGAGCGCTGTGAATTCTAGGGTCATGCAGACTACCAGAGTCCGCCGCAACGCCGGTCCCACGCAAATTATCGCCCCGGCTCAGCGGCCTCGGAGACGATTCGGCCTCCGACGAGCGTCATAGTCACGAGTCCTTTCACCTTCCAACCGGCAAACGGAGTGTTCCGGCTTTTGGAGCGAAAGCGGGCCGGGTCCACTTCCCACTGCGCGTGAGGGTCCACCAGCACTACATCCGCATCCGCCCCCACCGCGAGCGTGCCTTTCGCCAATCCGAAGGCTTCGGCCGGACGGACCGTCAGCTTGGCCACGGCGGTTTCCAAATCTAAAATACCCTCCTCGACCAACCCGAGCGTCAGAGGCAAGGCCGTTTCCAAGCCGACAATCCCGAACGGCGCTTCCGTGAATTCCTGTTGCTTCTCTTGGGGAGCATGCGGCGCATGGTCGGTCGCGATCACGTCGATCGTGCCGTCGCGGAGGCCTTCTTTGATGGCCTGCACATCCTGCCATGTTCGCAGCGGCGGGTTCATCTTGGCATGCGTGTTATACCCGCGCGCCAATTCTTCCGTCAGCGTGAAATGATGGGGGCAGGCTTCAGCCGTCACATGAATGCCGCGTGCTTTCGCCTCGCGGACCATGCGCACGGAGCCGACCGTGCTGATATGGGCAAGATGAAGGCGCGCGCCGGTAAGCTCGGCCAGCGAAAGATTGCGGGCCACCATGACGTCCTCCGCCGCGGGCGGAATACCGGGCAGTCCCAATTCCGTGGACACGAGACCTTCGTTCATGCAGCCCCCCTCGGAGAGATGGAGATCTTCACAATGATCGACCACCGGAATATCAAACGCCCGGGCATACTCCATGGCCCGCCGCATGACGAGACTGTTCATCACGGGGCGACCATCATCGGAAATTGCCACGCAGCCGGCCCTCCGGAGATCGCCGATTTCCGCCAGTTCTTTTCCCTCCGAACCTTTGGTGATCGCGCCGATCGGGAACACATGGGCCAGGCCGGCCGCCCTGGCCCGTTCCAAAATAAACTCGGTAATCGATTGGTTGTCGTTCACGGGGTTCGTATTCGGCATGCAGCAAACGGACGTAAATCCGCCCGCGACGGCGGCGGCAGTGCCGCTCTCGATGGTTTCCTTGTATTCGAACCCCGGTTCACGAAAATGCACATGCACATCGACGAATCCCGGCAAGACCAGCCGGCCGACCGCCTGGATTACGGTCGCCCCGTCCGGCACGGAGAGGTTCGGCCCAAGGTGGGCGACTTTTCCGTTTTCGATGACGACATCCGCCGGGCCGTTCCATCGACCTGGATCGATGACGTGCCCGCCTTTGATCACGATCGTCATGTCCCGCAATGCAGCTTGTCTCATGTCAGTTACAACTCGTGTTGGTCATTGGGCCGGACCCCGCATTCGCACAGCCCATCGGCATCGCCCCCGGATACGGCCCTTCCCGCGTCATTTGGTCTTCGATGAGGGTATCAAGTTCTTCGGGGGTCGCATTGGGATACTGATGGCGGTAATGCACCGCCAGCGCCTGCTTTCTCAGCCGCGCCGCGCGATAGACCTCCAACGCCATGGTCAAGTCTTCCCTGTCGGCTTCCGGATGGTCGGCCTTGAATTGCTGCAAAGCCACGAGTTCGTCCGGCGTCTTGGCCAGGTGTTGAAGATCCACATGACCCGCACAGCTGACCAGCAGCACCCAGAGCAATAGGCCCGCGTACCCTATATTCCCCGCCGACTCACTCCTCATTCGATATTCCTCATTTCCCGACTCTCCATTCCTCATTCCTCATTCCTAATTCACAATTTCTTCACTATCCCGCTCCCGACATCAGGTAGAGGATGCCCATCCGCACCGCCACTCCGTTGGCGACCTGATCCAAGATCACGGATGAGAGACTGTCGGCGACTTCCGGCGCGATTTCCACACCGCGATTGATCGGTCCGGGGTGCATCACGATGGCTCCCGGCTCCGCCAGCTTTACACGCTCGGCGGTCAGTCCGTACAGCCGGGCATACTCCCGGATGGTAGGAAAGAGCGCCCGTCCCTGTCGTTCGAGCTGGAGGCGGAGCATCATGATGACCTGCGCATCCCGCAGCGCTTCGTCCAGACTATAGAAGACCGACACGCCCAAGCGCTCGACATGGGATGGGATCATGGTGGGCGGCCCGACCACCCGCACTTGCGCCCCGAGTTTGGTGAGCGCATACATATTTGATCGGGCGACCCGGCTATGGGCCACGTCGCCGACGATGACGACACGGAGACCCCGGAAATCCATGCCCCGTCCCCTGATCGTATACAAATCGAGCAACGCCTGAGTGGGATGCTCATGCCACCCGTCGCCGGCATTGATCACCGAGGACTTTACGCCGCGGGCCAAGGTCTCCGCCGCGCCGGCCGAAGGATGACGCAGCACAATCAAGTCGGCCTGCATGGCTTCGATATTGCGGGCTGTATCGAGTAACGTTTCGCCCTTGACCACGCTGCTCGATGAAGGGGAAAAGTTGATCACATCGGCGCTGAGCCGTTTGGCAGCTAATTCAAAGGAGGTGCGGGTCCTCGTGCTCGGCTCGAAGAAGAGATTGACCACGGTCTTGCCCCTGAGCGCCGGAACCTTTTTGATCTCCCGGCCGGAGACTTCCTTGAAGGAATCCGCCGTCTCGAGGACGAGTTTAATTTCGTCCACCGAGAGCGAGGCGAGGCTCAGCAAATCTTTGCGTTTGAGGCCCACGACTACCCCTTGATAATCACCACGCGATCTTCTTCTCCCTCTTCTTCCAAATAGACATGAATATTTTCATCGCGTGACGTGGGAATATTCTTGCCGATATAGGTGGCCTTGATCGGAAGCTGGCGATGTCCGCGATCCACCAGCACCGCGAGCTGAATCTCCGCGGGGCGGCCCAGGTCAATCAGGCCGTCCATCGCCGCTCGAATCGTGCGGCCGGTGTACAACACGTCGTCAACCAGGACGACCTTCATATCGGAAATGTGAAACGGCACCGACGTTTTGCGCAAGATAGGCTGGCTTTTCCGCAGGGCAAGATCATCGCGATACAACGTGATGTCGAGCTCTCCGATCGGCAGTTGAGTGCCTTCAATCTCACGGATGCGGCGCGCCAACCGGTGGGCCAGATGTACACCGCCGGTTCGGATACCGACGAGTGCGAGATGTTCCGTCCCCTTGTTTCGCTCCAGAATCTCGTGGGCGATGCGCGTCAGCGCCCGGGCGATGTCTCCCACATCCATGACGACCCGCTCCTGTTGTTTGTCCGCGGTCGTCATATGATCGACTGGTACGGCTGAGGGCATAAAAAAACCTCCTCACCGGCTCCGATGAGAAGGTCTGTCGCACGGCGTTGAGCCGCAATCATCACTCACTCCTTGCTCACCTCGCAGGATGAGCGTTAAAGGTTGAGGCATCTTACCGATCGGGTGGAGACACTGTCAAGATCGATGCGCTTCTTGGGCACACCGGCATCACGGCGACAGGATCAGCGGCGTCTCCTGGTCGCAGGAGCCGAAGACTATCCAATACGCATCCATGCGTGCAAAGTCGTCAAGGACAATCTCGGCCCGATCATCCTCGACGGGCACACAGGCATCGAAAGTGAGAGCCGGATGTTCGAGCGGAGCGGAACCCACATCGGGAATCCGTTCAGCATGGACTCGTAATCGACCCGGTACCCCGACTGAGAACGAGCCTCGCGACACATTTCGGAGGAGAACACGGGACGCATTATTCGCGGGCTCCTCGTACTTTCCCATCAACACATGCACCAGTCCCTTTGACGCATCGACTGAGGCCAATGCATAGGTGTTGGTGGAGTCCGCCATTGCCGAGATTTTCAGTCCTTGCATATCGGCATAGGCTTTATAAACATGCCATCCCGGTCGCTTTGATGCGCGATCAACGTACAGCAAGCCGTCGAGCGTCGGGTTCTCGCAGGTGTTGTCCCGCTGGAGCCGGCTCGTATCCTGCACATCCGGCCAGCAGGCCCGCATCGCGCTGAGGATTCCGGCCCGTTCGTACGTCGCCAGGACTCCGGCCACATAGCCGGGAATCATCCAGAACTCCTGGCCGAGTATTTCATTCACCGAAACGGGACGCGGCAATCCGCTTGCGGCGAGAAAGCGACGGAGATCGTCCAAGTAGGCCGGCGCGCCGGCCGGATCGCCGTATTCATGGTACGCGACGACGTCGGGAAACACTCGCTCGTCACGGCTCCATTCGAGAAAGGGCCGGAGCGCCGAATAGTAGGCGACGCTGGGGCCGACGACGAGGGCGTCAGGTAGTCGCTCCTTGATGATGCGATACGCCAGCCGCCAGCCTTGTTTGAGCCGATCATTGTCCTGCATGGGAACGTTGGCCCGATCCGGCTCGTTATAGATGTCCCAGATTACCGTGAGCTTTCGCGCTTCGACTTGGTCGATGATTCTATGAATATGGCCGATCCAGGGTCCGTAGTCTCCGTCTTCTCCGATGCGGTTGATGTCAAAAATGCCGTCTGAAAAGTCGGCAAAGATCAGTCCGAGGGTCAATTGAAACTCGTTCACGCCCAAACGCCGCAATCGCTCATAGTTACGAAAGACGTAGCCGGCGCTCCCACGGAAGCTGGTCGGCCGCAGCGGCTCGATCAATTCCGACGCAGGGCTGTCCGGCTCGACACTGACGAGATAGCCGTTCGCCCGATGCGACATCGTCCCTTCTTCGACAGCCAGATCGACGGTGATTGTGACGGCAGAGGAGGAAAGTGGCGTGCCGAGCGCCAAGGCGCCGAGAAACACGATAGCGGCGATGTGACACGCCATTGCACTGGCGAAATGCATGAACCGCATACGGTCGTACTTATCGCGATCGGCGAGTTCGGTCAAGAGATGGTCTGCTGTTATCGCACAGTGATACAATCCCAGCGCATGATTCGAAACGCTCTCTTCGTCCTGTATGTGCTGACGCTTTCCGCAGTCCTGCTCGAAGCTGCAGTAAGAGTGTGGGGATATTCAGAACAATACATTTGTGATCCGATCTACATGCCGTTCAGTGGTGCGGGCGACATTCCGTATGTTCACAAACCCAATCTAGTCCAGGCCCGCGCCTCAGGCCTGGCGGTTATCGATACCGACCATTGGGGGTTGCGGACCATTCCAACTCGCATCCCGCATACCTCTAAACAGAAGAATGAATATCGGATTGCCGTCGTTGGGGATTCGGTCACATTTGGGACGGGGGTGTCCAAGACGGAAGATACATTCGCCTACGTCCTCGAAACCCGACTCAACCAAAAGCAAACGCAGCGTACGGTGCGGGTCTTTAACTATGGAACGCTGGCCTACAGCGTGAAGCAGATGGCCGCCACGCTACGACATCGGGTACCCGACGTTCAGCCCGATTTGGTTCTCATGGCGATTATTCCGCAGGATTTTAACGTCGCTCGTACGCCGAGTGTCAATTCGGCCGGATATCTCGACTTCTATACAACCTCCGCCGGTGTTCTGTCTCCGGACTCCATATTCAAGCGTATCCTGCATCACATGCATTCGGCGTATCTATTTAGAGATGTAATTTACTCATCGTTTAATTTGCGGCGCCGGGATACCGGACTATCAGCCGGCGAATTACCCGACTCTTACGAGTACATTCCTCGATTCAAGCAGACGGCACAGAGCTATCATCTTTCATATTCGATCGTCCTATTGCCGGAACAACAAAGCCATTTTGGAAGGGTGGCCGAACAAATGGAACGAGACCACATCGCATTCGTAGATCTCTGGCCCCTCCATAATGAGTTTACTTCGGAAGAGTTTCGGGCGAGCCAATTCGATGCACATCCTTCCGCCAGGGTTCACCATCGCATCGGCGAGGCGTTGGCCGACTATGTCTTTAGTCGTTATTTCTAATACAGGAAAAGTGAAGCACCGCCGGAAACCGAGCCGGTTCAGTGGCTGACTACTTCAACGCATGATGGCGCAACCGAGGCCGCGCGCCGTTCGTCAGCCGAGACGGAGGCCAGCCGTCAAGGTCGTGCGTGGCGTGACATTGCGGGCGAGCGATGCTGATGTCGGTCGCGAAGGCCTGTGCGAGGCCCGACGGACGATGCCTGAGGAGAACAGGTATCGGCTGATCGGAAGCCTCCACATTCTGATGTGGGGGATGGGGGGAGCCGCAGCCAGGCCATCGCGAGTTACAGCAGCGAGACGAGCACGTGCGGAACGCCCACGCACGACCTTGACGGCGAAATCCTCTACAGCAATCCCCGCTTCTGCAGATACTCTCGATCAATCACCGGGTTGGGCTTTTCCGGCAGGCTTCCCCGCTCCTGGAGCAATCGTTCGACATACTTGCCGATCAGATCGGCCTCCAGATTCACCCGATCCCCGACCTGCTTCAAGCCGAGCGTCGTCACCTTCGCGGTATGGGGAATAATCGACAGAAAGAAGGAACGATCCGTCACTTTGTTTACGGTCAAGCTGATGCCGTCTACGGTAATCGACCCCTTCGGCACGCAGTATCGCAAGATCTCTTTCGGCGCTTCGCATTCCAACAGAATCGCATTGCCGTCTTGATGCCGGTTTCGAATCATGCCGATTCCGTCGACATGGCCGGACACCAGATGCCCTCCGATCCGCTCGTTGAGCTTCATTGCGCGTTCCAGGTTCACCGGAGATCCTGCCGCCAAGGTGCCGATCGTGGTGACGGACGAGGTTTCCGGCGAGACATCAACGGAAAAATCCGTGTCGCCCTGCGCCGTGACAGTCAAGCAGGCGCCGTTGACGCTGATGCTGGCCCCCGCGGTCAAATCACTCATCACCGTGGATGCCATGATCGTCAGGCGCGTGCCGGCCAACCCTTTGGTGACGGTCGTCACCGCCCCCATTTCTTCCACAATCCCGGTAAACATTCATCCCTCTCGCTTCATCTATTATCGTTCTGCTTTCAGTCTCGGATGGAACGGATGCGCGGCGAAGATCGCGCTAACGCCAAACACCACTGCAACAGGCGAAAAACACCGCGCTGCGTCCCCTACAGACTCATTCCCCGTCGCGCGACATGACCTGGCGAAACACCCAGACAAACACCACGATTAAGACAACGACGCCTGCCGCAGCCAGCACTCCGACGACAATGTCACCACTTTCGAATTGATGTTCCATATTTAAGTGAACGACTGTCCAAATCAACGGCGATACGGCGCGGCGAGCGCGCATTATAGCATTATCGTCCGGCTCTCCCCATGGTCAACCAGAACACGCCGGCGGCGACGACTTGAATGCCGGCAATAATTCCAAAGGCCGCCTGATAGCTGAAATGCGCGATGAGCACTCCTGCCAGCAACGGCCCGCTGGCATGTCCGATATCCATGATCGTCCCCTGCATGCCCATCCCGGCCCCGAGGCGTTTGAATTCCGAACTGTCGGCGACCAGCGCCGACGAAGATGACGAGACTACCGCTTCTCCGAACCCAAATCCGGAGGCCAACAGGAGCAACAATGGGAAGCTTGCCACCTGCGCGATCAAGACAAACGTGCCGGCACAGACGATCAATCCCAGGAGAATCAACGGTTGGCGTCCAACTCGATCCGAGACGCGACCCATCACCGGTTTCGACAAGAACGATGTGATGGCCTGGATGCTGAACAGCAGCCCCACCTCCCCCGGATTGAGTCCGACCGAGACCCCATACAGCGGCAGAAAGGCCATCAACGCGCCGTTCGCGATCATCTTGGCTGCGTCCGTTGAACTCGTGATCAGCACCTTGCGATTGCGCGCGACCGCGGCGAATCCCTTCCACATGTCGGCCAGCACGGCGGCCAGACTTTTCTCCTTGACGTCCGGCGGAGGCGGCTTCAACCGCAGGCTAAAGAACAGAATGATCCCGAGGCATCCAAAAAGACCGGCCGTCACAAAGGCCGAAGAAAATCCCGAGGCATATACCAGCCAGCCTCCGATGAAGGGACCGAGCAGCGCGCCCGATTGGGTACAGGCCGTATACGTACCCAATGCCGCCCCTCTCCGCTCCTTGTACAGTTCGGCCACCGTGGCGAGCGCGCTGGGCGCAAAGATTGCCGTCGCCAATCCGTGCACAAATCGTAGGCCCGTCAGCACATTCAGGTCCGAGACAAAGGGATATACGAACGGCGGCAGCCCGAATGCAATGACGCCCACGTTGAGCAGCAGACGGCGGCCATAAATATCCGACAGCGCGCCGGACGGCAGCTTCAACAGCACCCCGGTGAGGGTCGAGACCGAGACAATGAGTCCGATCCGTTCCGGGCTTGCACCGAGAGATTCGGCGAACAGCGCCAGCACCGGCATACGCACCATGTTATAGCTGATGAAGCAGAAGACGCCGATAGTGCAGAGTAGAAGGAAACTGCGGGACGTAGTCATGGGAAGGTTGGCGTGCTTTCCATTGCCGGGCCGGTGAATTGAGGATTCGACAACACGCGTTTCAAGAACGCCACTTGGTCGTCCGGCAACGGCGGAGGATCCATCGCCTCGAACAAGACCCGCTCGGGATCTTGCCGCATCAGCTCGCCCAAACGATCCGCCGCATGGAATGCTTTCATAAATTGCCGGATCACGACTTTCCCGATCAGCGGACGCAGGACCGACAGCACGCCCGAAAGAAAGCGATTATCAAGCTGCAGGTATGCCACAAGCGTCGTGTCCACCGCGGCGCTGCCGTTCAATCCTTGCACGGGCTGTATCCTGAGCAAGGCCACCGCCTTACCCGTTACGGACGGCAACAATGTGCCGTCATGGCGGCCTTCCAGGTAATAGATCCTGCTGAACCGATCGCGATAGACCAACTGGGCCACGCCTTCGGTCCCTTCACCGTCGCTTCCCCAAAAGACATCCGGCGCCTTGGCGGCGGCTGTATAGAGTCCAAGGTCGAGACGATTCACCAGGTGCGCGGCCATCGGCGGATGATCGAGCAAGTACCCATAGACCTCCTCCGTCAATGCGGTTCGAACCGGCCCGATCTTATTCGCCGTGGTGTAGTTGCTCGTGATCGGATGCAGGCGGCACGCCCATGAATCCTTCACGCGCTCGACTGGAAACGTCACACCGGCATGCCGGGCGGGCAAGATACAGGATTCCGTCTCAGCTTGACCAGCTTCAACGACAAGAGGTAGGCCGATCACGATGGCAAGCAGCAGAGAATCCCATGTACGGAAACGCGGCCGCCGGACCGTCACGAAGGCTGCTCACGCACCGGGACGGTGAGCTGGACGGGAAAGATGTGACCGGGATCCTTCCGAAGGCGCGACTGGCTCAGTAATGTTTCGATGGAAGGAGTGACGAGGCCTTCATACGACAAGGCGCCGTTCGTCAGGACCCGGACCGGTTGAGTCAGATCCACCAATGATTCATTCAGAAACAATGTGTATTGTCTGACATGATCGGTCCGCACGTCGATATGATTCGGCGCGGTGATCTCCACTCGCAGCCTCGCGTAACTTTTGGCGCGAATATCTTCATCGTGCTTGTCGACCAAATCTTCGGAAAACGACGCAATTCGATCCGTCGCGTCGATCCGGGCCCAGCTGAACGGCGTCAGGTGACTCGCATCACGGACAACCGTCAGCGAGGTCGGAGTCGCAGTTCGATGCTGGGTATCGAACCAGTGGACCAGCGCAGGCAATTCCTCCCGCGGAAAGAAATGCCCGCCCGCCATCGGATGGACCCGGTCATGTTCGCGATACACATGGGCATACCCGAGATGATCCAGTTCCTTGTCGAGTTTTCGGCTGAGTTCCACCGGCATGACCTCATCCTGCGATCCATGAATGATGTAGGCGGGCGTGGACCGCAAATTCTCCAAGAACGGAAAGAGCACGTCATCCAAGCCACTCGCCATCGGCGCGATGCCGGCAAACAGCGGCGCATGGTGCATGCCGATCAACCAGGCGCCGATTCCGCCATTCGACATGCCGGTCAAAAACACTCGGTCGGGATTGACATGATATCGCCGTTCCACTTCGCGGATCACTGCCAGCACCAATTCCTCGGCCCGTCTGGTATACCAGGCGCCCATCGGATAGGAGGGACACACGAGGATATATCGATCATTGAGGCGAGGCCGCCACCGTTCAATGTAGGCGTCTCCCGAGAAGCCGGCCCCGTGAAGGCACACGACGAGCCCGTAGGAATCCGAAGGCCGATACGGTTCCGGCACGTAGAGACTGTACTGATAGGTCCGATTGCGAAGCACCAGCCGTTCGTCGAGGAAGATTCCGCCCGGCTGCGGGCCGTAGGGCCGTCCCGCTCGGATGGTGCGCTCCAGTGCGGATAATTGGCCGGCAAACCGTTCCTCAATTTGCGGAGCCAGCCGGGCGGCCTGATCGCTGTCTTCGGTCGTCAAATAGTCCCAGACCAACTCGCCGGAATGATCGCCGATTGCTCGGTCCTCGGCCTGATTCGCCAGCGGCATCGCCGGACACAGCAAGAGCGATACCATCAGCGGTACGGCGTGAGAGATCCGTCGGGCGCGCAAGCCATTCATCGTCGCCACATACCTACTTATGGTGAAGATCCGCCTCTACCACCATATCACGCCCGGCCCGACGAATGCTGACGTCCTCAAGGAGCAGGCTCTCACCGAGATGCTTCGGTGACGCACCTCCGATCACTCCCTTCGCATCATGGCCCCCGAGCAGCAATGGAGCGACATACAGGACAACCCGGTCGACCAGATTGCTGCGAATCAGAGAGGCATTGAGTGTGCCGCCGCCTTCCACCAGCAAACTGGTGATCCTAAGCCGACCGAGCTGCCGGCAGAGATCAGCCAGTGAGACCTGACCGTTCTTGTCTCGAATCACAAGCACATCCACTCCCCGCCGGCGAAGGAGTTGGATCTTTCGAGCCGGCGCCATTTTCGTCGCGGCGATGAGGGTATGGGCTTCGTGTACTCGGCTTAGAACCCGTGCCTTCAAGGGAATACGGAGCCGGCTGTCCACCACGATACGGATCGGCTGGCGCGAAGCCAATCGCAGTGGACGGTCGGAGATCCGCGCCGTGAGGGTGGGATCATCCCGCAACACCGTGCCGATTCCCACGAGCACCGCATCGACAGATGCCCGCAGGCGATGAGCGTCCCGGCGAGCCGCTTCTCCGGTGATCCAACGGGACTCACCGGAAGCCGTCGCGATCTTTCCGTCGAGCGTCATGCCCGCCTTCAGCGTGACGAACGGCCGGCCTGTTTCCATCCAATGGGAATAGAAGGCGTTGAGCCGCCGCGCCTGCAGTGCGCAGCATCCGATGTCGATGCGCAGCCCCGCTGCCCTCAATTTGCGGATGCCTCGTCCGCTTACCAGCGGATTGGGATCTACCTGGGCGACGACGACCCGGCGGACGCCGGATGCTTGAATGAGAGGCACACAAGGCGGCGTTCGCTTATTGGTATGGCCGCATGGCTCCAACGTCACATACAGAGTCGCGCCGGCCGCGCGTTTGCCGGCTTGCCGTAATGCGAAGAACTCCGCATGTGGGCCGCCCGCCCGGCGGTGATAGCCTTGCCCGACAATCAGCCCGGCGGCAGTTACGACGACCGCTCCCACCATGGGGTTCGGGCTGGTGCGGCCCCGGCCCTTCGCCGCGAGGCGAAGGGCCAGCGTCATGTACTGCTCATCACGATCGGCCTGAGTCACCGCTTTTTGCGCGCCGATCGGCTGCGGGATCGTGCGACGGTTCTCGCTGGCTTCCGACTGGTGTGGGTGCTGGCTTTGGCCGCAGGCGTGGCTTTTTTGCTTTCTTGTTCGGCCAACGCCGCATGTGCAGCCGCCAGCCTCGCGATGGGGACCCGGTAGGGAGAACAGCTGACATAATCCAACCCGAGTTGGTGGCAGAATTCGACCGATGCGGGATCACCGCCATGTTCGCCGCAGATCCCAAGCTTGATGTCCGGCCTTGTTTTTCGTCCGCCGGCGATGGCGATGCGCATGAGGGCTCCGACTCCCTCCCGATCCAAAGTCGCGAAGGGATCGCTGTCAAGGATGTTCACCGTCTTGTAAAAGTCCACGAACTTGGCCGCGTCGTCCCGTGAAAAGCCGAAGGTTGTCTGCGTCAGATCGTTAGTGCCGAAGGAAAAGAATTCCGCTTCCTGCGCAATGCGATCGGCCGTGACGGTCGCACGCGGCAGCTCGATCATTGTGCCCACGAGATAGGACAATTTCTGATTACACCGCTTCAGGGTTTCTTGGGCGACCTCGCGCACGAGGTCCTTCTGCGCTTTCATTTCCGACACCATGCCGACCAGAGGGATCATGATTTCGGGCACGATCTTTTTCCCCTCTTTGGCGACTTCGCAGGCGGCTTCCATGATGGCGCGCGCCTGCATGCGGGTAATCTCCGGCATCGTGATGCCCAACCGGCATCCGCGAAGGCCCAGCATCGGGTTGAACTCGTGCAACTCCTCGACACGGGCGAGCAGCAGTTTTTTCTCTTCGATGACTGCTTGCGCCCCGCCGGTCAGTTCGAGTTGAGCGATCTCGACCATGAGTTCTTCCCGCTTGGGGAGGAATTCGTGAAGCGGCGGATCGAGCAGGCGGATCGTTACGGGATAGCCCTTCATCTCACGGTACAGGCCGATGAAGTCCTGCTTCTGCAGGGGCAATAACTGCTCCAGATACTTTTCCCGTTCTTCGCGCTTCCTGGCCAGAATCATTTTCTGCATGATCGGAATGCGGTCTTCGGCAAAAAACATGTGCTCGGTCCGGCACAGGCCGATGCCTTCAGCCCCGAACCCGCGGGCGATGCGAGCTTGATCGGGTACGTCCGCGTTGGCCCGTACCTTTAAACGCCGCACGTCGTCCGCCCACTTCAAGACCTGATCGAATAACTGGTACTTCTCCGACTTGGCCGGCTCCATCTTCTCCTGCAGCACTTGAATCACTTCAGACTCCACCACCGGGATGTCGCCGCCGTACACGTTGCCCGTCGTGCCGTTGATCGACAGGAAATCGCCTTCGCGGAAGACCTGCGTGCCGATTCGGACCGACTGGGCATCGAGGACCTCGACTGCGTCACAGCCGGCTACGCAGACCTTGCCCATCTGCCGAGCGACCACCGCGGCATGCGAGGTCATGCCGCCTCGCGCCGTGAGGAATCCCAGCGCCGCGTTCATGCCATGAATATCGTCCGGGCTGGTCTCCTGCCGCACGAGGACGACGCGGTTCCCGGCTTCCTTCATCTCCACCGCACGCTCCGGTGTCAGCGCAATCTTTCCTGCCGCCGCGCCCGGTCCCGCCGGAAGCCCTTTTCCCAGCGGGTGGCAGTGCGCCTCTTCATTGGCGTCGAAAATCGGATAGAGATACTGAGCAATCTGATCCGGCGCAATCCGCTGCAGCGCTTCTTTTCTGGAAATGACGCCTTCCTTGACCATGTCCACCGCAATGCGCACCGCGGCGATCCCGGTCCGCTTCCCGACGCGCGTCTGCAGCATATACAACTTGCCTTCCTGGATGGTGAACTCCAGGTCCAGCATGTCTCGATAGTGACGCTCAAGCTTTTTATAGGTTGTCTCCAGCTCTTTGTAGGCCGCCGGGACTGTCTTGGCGAGCTGCCCTACCGGCAGCGGAGTGCGGATGCCTGCGACCACATCTTCTCCCTGCGCATTCATCAAGCACTCGCCGAAGAAATTCTTCGCCCCCGTCGCAGGATCCCGGGTAAAGGCCACGCCGGTGCCGCTCGTCTCGCCCATGTTCCCAAAGACCATCGCGACGACATTGACCGCCGTGCCCCAGGAATCGGGGATATCGTAGAGCCGGCGATAGGTGACCGCGCGGGCGCCGTACCAGGAGGAGAAGACCGCATTAATCGCCATCCGCAGCTGCTCCAGCGGCTCGTCGGGGAAGTCTCGCTTGGTTTCTTCCTTCACCAATTCTTTGAAACTCACGACCAGTTCTTTGAGGGCCTTGGCATCCAAATGCGTGTCCTGCGTGACTCCCAAATCCTGCTTCTTGTGCTTGAGGATGTCTTCGAAATGCTCGCGGTTCACTCCCATGACAATGCTGCCGAACATCCCGATGAACCGGCGATAACTGTCCTGAGCAAAGCGCTCGTTCCGTGTCTTTGCCGCCAATCCCTGCACCGTCTTCGTTGTGAGCCCGACATTGAGGACGGTGTCCATCATGCCCGGCATCGAGGCCCGCGCCCCGGACCGCACCGACACCAGCAAGGGATTATCAGGATCGCCGAATCCGGCGCTCATGGAACGCTCGACCCGCTTCAGGGCGTGCAGCGCTTCCTCCATCATGCCGGGAGGGAACGCCTTGCCCCTTTTGTAATACTCCACGCAGGCTTCGGTGGAAATCGTGAAACCGGCCGGAACGGAGATTTCCAGATTCGTCATTTCGGCCAGCCCGGCCCCCTTGCCGCCGAGCAATTCCTTCATGCCGCCCGCACCTTCGGCCTTCCCATCTCCAAAGTAGTAGACGTATTTTTTACCCACGCTGTTCTCTCCTTCTCGCCGGATGTTGAAAAAGCCCTTCAGCTTTGTTCTCGCGACGCTCAAAGGCTCAACGTACAGAACAGAGTACGCCTCGCCTCTTCGCTAGCTGCGGCCGCGCTGAAAGGCCTCTTTGAACATCCTGCGCTGTCTCATCGTCCCACCCGAGATATTCGGGCCATCGATTTCCTAGCTTTGCACAGGTTCTTTCAATAGCTTCTAGTTCAATGAAGCGGCGCGGACTGTTGCGCGGCCGTTTCCAGTTTGGTGCGATAGCGGTTGACCAAGTGCCGTTTCAGCAAGATCCCGAACACCACAATGATGACGACGAAGGCCCCCACGACAAAGAGACGATAATCCACCAGTGGTCCATAGTCCAAGTAGAATTTTCCGTCCGCGCCTTGCTTGATTTCGGTTTCCTTTTGAAAGGTATGGGTACGGCCGCTGGAATCGGCCAGGTTGATCCATTCCGAGCAAAACTGCACCGGATTTTCGGCGCCCGGCACGTTTCGGTAGGCCAACCTGAGGCAGATGTCCTGCTTCGCATTATAGACATCCGGCGTACGGACCAGCCGATCGAAATTGGTTCCCGTAACCCAGAGGCCGAAAAGGAAGATTCCATTACAGACCACCATCATGACGATACTGACGCCGGAGGCGAAACGACGGACTTTCTTCGCCCTCAGTTCGGTTTCGTCCGGCAAGAACGGGGCGGGCCGGATCGCACGGTCGGAGGTCGGGTCCATGTGCCCATCATACCCTATGACCCTTGCACCATGATCTGAGAAAAATCAGCGAACGCCATGAAGACTTCATCGATGTCCTTCAGCAGCGAGAGGCGGTTCCCGCGTACGGCGGGATCGTCGGCATTCACCATAACACCGGCGAAGAAGTCGTCGATCGGTTCTTTCATCCGGACGAGCACATCGAGCGCGCCGGCATAGTTCCCTTGCTCCATGGAGGCCTTGACCTGTTGATCGCCCGCCTGCAGGGCCTGATAGAGATCCACCTCCGCCTGATGACCGAACAGGACGGGGTCGACCGGCTTGCGATCCCACTGTTCTTTCTCGCATAAGCGATGCGCGCGCTTGAAGCCGATGATAAGCGGGTCAAACTCGGGGCATGCAGAAATTGTTTGAAGGGCGTTCATGCGCTGTAGCACATCAGTCAAGTCAAGATGTGGGTTCGCGTATGCGGTATCGCAAACAGCAGCCACGATATCGTCGCGTATTCCGCACGATGCCCCTGCGTAAAAACGAAACCGTTCAAAAATAAAGGAGAGTGCGCCGCCGCTGAGCGTGCTCGAAGAATCGGTGATGTCTCTTTCTGCTATCTCCCCCGCCTTGTCGACTGCCTGATCCAGCTCCAAGCGAAGATGGCCTTCTACAAGTATGCGTACGATCGAAAGCGCATGTCGTCTGAGAGCAAATGGATCTTCCGAGCCCTTTGGTACTACGCCAGCCCGGAAGAACGCCACAATCGTGTCGATCCGATCAGCTAAAGAAACAATTTTCCCGTGTATCGTTGCAGGCAATTCTCCATCCATGCCTCGGGGCAGGTACTGGTCTCGTATGGCGTTGCACACCTCCTCTGCTTCGCCATCATGCCTCGCATACTCAGCCCCTATGATGCCTTGAAGAGTGGGAAACTCACCAACCATGCCGGTCATTAGATCAGCCTTGGTGAGCTGAGCGGCTCTCCGGCACAAATCCTGATCTTCATGACTTAACGACAGCTTGCTGGTTAACCATGTGGAAAGATCTACATTGCGTGTTGTTTTTTGATGTAAGGATCCAAGCTTTTGATAAAAAGTAACCTGTGCCAGTTTTTCAACGCGGTCAGCCAGCCTCGTCTTCCGATCTTCATCGAAGAAGAATTTGGCATCCGCCAGGCGCGCCGACAACACCCGCTCATTTCCCTCTCGGATCAGCCGCATGTCGGGCAACTTCATGTTCGTGACGGCAAGGAAATTCGGCAGCAAGGCACCGTTGCGATCCACCAGCGCAAAAAACCCCTGGTGCTCCTTCATCGACGTCATCAAGACTTCCTTGGGCAGCGAGAGATAATGCGGCTGAAACGACCCGAGAATCGCATGCGGATATTCCACGGCGTAGACCGCCTGCTCCACCAATTCATCATCGTGATGAAGAACACCGCCTGCTGATTCGGCCAAGGCGGCCAATTGCTCAAGAATCATCGTCCGGCGGCGATCCTGTTCGACAATCACCCCTTGCCGCTCCGCTTCACGGAGATACTGCGCAATGGTGCGGGCCGCGAAGCCTTTCGTCGCGGCGTTTCGCTCTCGTCCGACAAACCGATGGCCGTAACTGACGGCACCGGCCGTGAGCCCTGCATATTCAATCGGCAAGGCTTTTCCATGACACAATGCGGCGAGCCAGCGGATCGGACGGGCAAATCTGACCCCGGTCTGGTTCCAGTGCATGGCTTTGGGGAAAGACAGACTCCCGATTAGCCTGGGAAGTTGTTGCGCAAGCACGACAGTCGCCGCCTGCCCCTCTTCCTGCTTGACTGCGAAGACATAGTCCCCCTTCGGAATCGAACGAACCACCAACTGCTCCACCGGAACCGCTTGCCCGGCCGCGAACCCGATCGCGGCTTTGGTCGGCTGCCCGGTTTCATCGAACGCGACCGCCTTGGATGGTCCCATCGTTTCTTTCACAGCCGCCGCTTGGTGGGTTGCCAATTGATCGACGAGGACGACCAGGCGTCGCGGTGTCCCGACCGTTCGGATCGTGCCGAAGGAGAGTCGCTCCTCCTTGAGTCGCCGTTCCGTCGCCTCGTGAAGCGCGCGCAAGGCCGGCGCGACGAACTGATAGGGCAACTCTTCGGTACCGATTTCCAGCAGCAATTCCGCGGTGGAGGCGGACGCGGCCGGCCGGCCGGATTTTCCGGCGGATTTGGCTTTGGATTTCGCTTTGGAGGACATGGCCATGAATGGCGCCGGTTATCGTGTAGAAGTGGGTGCCCGCTTGGCGGTCGTGCAGGAGAGCGTGTGGGCTCGCTCCAAGAGCGGATGGCCCATGGCTTCCCGATCCGCGACGTACCGCTCAGCACAGCGCCGTGCGAGCGCCCGCACCCGTGCAATGTACGAGGTCCGCTCGGTCACACTGATAGCGCCTCTGGCGTCGAGCAAATTGAACATATGGGAGGTCTTCATACAGTAGTCATAGGCGGGCAACGTCAGGTTGGCGTCCAGCAACCGCCCACACTCCGCTTCAAACGCCTGGAACGTCGCCATCAGCATGGAAATGTCCGCCGTCTCGAAATTGTATTTCGAGAACTCCACCTCGGTTCGATGGTGGATATCGCCGTACGTCAGATCCGCGTTCCAGGCCAGATCGTAGACGCTATCAACCTGCTGCAGATACATCGCGATCCGTTCGGTCCCATAGGTAATCTCGCCGGTGATCGGGTTGAGCGGAATGCCTCCGATCTCCTGAAAATAGGTGAACTGCGTGATTTCCATTCCATCCAAACGGACTTCCCATCCGAGTCCCCAGGCTCCCAAGGTGGGCGATTCCCAATCGTCCTGGACGAAGCGGATGTCATGCTTTCTCGGATCGATCCCGAGTTCGTTGAGACTATCCAGGTAGAGGGTCTGAATATCGTCCGGAGCTGGCTTCAGCACGACCTGGTACTGATAATAATGTTGCATCCGGTTCGGATTCTCGCCATAGCGGCCATCGGTCGGCCGCCGGCAGGCTTGCGGATACGCCGAACGCCAGGGCTCAGGTCCTAAAGAGCGAAGGAACGTTGCCGGATGGAATGTCCCCGCTCCTACTTCCAAATCATAGGGCTGGTGGATGATGCAGCCGCGGTCGGCCCAAAACCGATTCAGGCTCAGGATGAGATCTTGGAAATTCACCGACAATCCGTTCAACAAAAGGCGGTGGAGCCGCAACCGCTCCGCGAAAGGGTTGAAGCTAGCAAGATTATTCAGAGGGTGTCAAGAAAGGGTGATCGCGAAATCAATGAGTTGTGCAAATGCTGAGCATTGAGCGTGCTAGATTGCTGCACGCGCTGACCGTCCGGCTGATGACAAAGTACTCACGACCGGCTGACGAGGGCGCGAGACGATGAATAAATCGTCTCACGTTTGCGCACGGGCGCGAGGTTCACGACGCGCTGAGTAAACATCCCTTTGCCAGACATTTACTGGCATCTGCGAAAACTCGCTCGACGCCAAGGTCCGTCGATGCGGCTGTTACTGCAGCAGTCTTATCGCTGATGGGCGCAAGGCTATGGGCGACCGGCCAGCCCCTCCACGTTCAACCTTTCTAGCAGAGATCGGTGACTCTTCTCCATATTGAATCTCCTCTTCAGGTTGAAGAAATGCAACCATTTCGCCCTGCTGAAAATCCTAGAGCGTAGACATGAATTGATTCATTATGGGCAAAAGCATAAACTGAGGTTGGAAATACTTAGTGAGAGACATTAGGGTGAGCAAGCCAGGCAGGAGACTGGAAGTGCCCCAATTGTGATCAAGCCGTGGCATGAAGGAAGATTGATCGTGCTGGTTCGCTACTCATCCCAGCGGGTAGCTAAGATCAAGACCGTTGATGGTCGCCGTTGGCATCAGGACGAGCAGTATTGGGCGGTTCCACACACCGAGTCGGCGATCTCTCATCTGCGGACCCTCTTTGCCGGCGAGCCTATCGAGATGGAGCCTTCACTTCGATTGGCAAACAGCCTTGCTGGTGATGAACATGGCCCATTACTGGCGGACACAGAAGGCGGGTCATACGACCGGAATCTCCCGTGGGCCAATATCCGGATATCCCGCCCGGTCCAGCGGGGTATCCGGAGCAGCCCGGCTCTGATAGGAGGTCCTGTCCCGATTGATATTCGCGACGTTTGCGGCAGGAACTGATACGAGCCGGAGCGAGATACACCGCGCAGCTATCCCAGAGGTTAAGCGGTTCACTTAATAGTTAGACAACAGAGGTGAACGGCATGGCCCTTCGATGCAAGTTCGGACATAACCATCCGCCTGACCCCGCGTGCTCGGAGATCACCAAGTCACAAGTCGTCGGTACATACTGGGGCGACTACGCGGACATCGCCGTGGCCGAGCGGGCGGGACATCCACGAGCATGGGCATGCTGCCTAACATCTTATTCGACATGGAGTCTCAACGGCGTCGTTATGCGGCACTTAACGCCGCCGAACAGACTGAGGACGACATGATGATTCCTCATCCCTTGGAACGCCTATCATGAATCGCCGCGAATTTCTCGCAGCCGCCACGGGAGCCATATTTATGGCAACTGTACCTTCTCTCCTTCGTTCCGAGGAGTCGCGACCTCGACCGATGCGCGATGTCATCGTCCTCCTTCCAGGAATCATGGGAAGCGTCTTGCAGAAGGATGGTAAGGATGTTTGGGCACTCTCAGGCGGTGCGCTACTTGCCGCGCTGCAGACCCTCGGTCAGAACATCAAGTCGCTTGCCCTTACCGACGATGCGGCCGATGCTGATGATCTCGGCGACGGCATCATCGCGACCCGCATCTTCCCCGACACGCACCTCATACCTGGATTCTGGAAGATCGACGGCTATTCGCGGGTTTCTCAGGCTATCCGCCAGTCGTTCGAAATCGTTCCCGGTCAAAACTATTTTGAGTTTCCGTATGATTGGCGTCGCGACAACCGCGTGGCGGCACGCAAGCTTGCGCGCGCGAGCGCCAAATGGCTGGCGTCGTGGCGGTCTCGTTCAGGCAATAAAGACGCGAAGCTCATGCTGGTCGCGCACTCCATGGGTGGACTGGTCGCGCGCTACTTCGTCGAGTGCATGGAAGGCTGGCGCGACACGCGTCGGCTAGTGACCTTCGGCACGCCCTACCGGGGGTCGCTCAACTCGCTGGATGCGCTAGCAAACGGCCTACGTTTCGGGCCGGTGTCAATCTCCGGCTTCACCGAGCTTGCCCGGTCGTTCACCTCAAGCTATCAGTTGCTACCACGCTACGAATGCTACGACCCGGGCACGGGCAAACTTGTACGCATCGGCGAAACGAACGGCATACCCAACGTCGTCGCTGAGAAGGCCGCGAAGGCACTCGCCTTTCATCGCGAGATCGACGCGTGTGTAGCTAACCACAGCACTGATCCAGCCTACCGAAGAGATTTCCGGCTTCATCCGATCGTCGGCAGCTACCAACCGACATTCCAGTCGGCCAGGCTCGCCGGCTCGCGCGTGGAAATGCTGCGGGAGTATCCGGGGGCGAGCTGGGAGGACGGCGACGGCACCGTCCCTGAAGTGTCTGCCGTGCCCGTAGAGCATAGCGACACCGATTCAGAGATGTACGTAGCCCAATGCCATGCGTCGATCCAGAACACTCGGGAGGTCTTGACGCAATTGATGAGAGTTCTGGCCAAAGGCGACTGGAACACCGTAAGGCGGTTCGACATGCTCGCTACGTCTCCCCGGATCGCGTTACGCATGTCCGACGCCTATACGCGAACTGAACCGGTGACATTGCGCGCCACCTGCTCCAGGGAGGTCGTCGCCCTGACGGCAGTGGTGGAGGATGCCCCCACCGGACGCGCGGTCGCGCGGGTGGAACTGAAACGCAATGCGGACGGACTGTACCTGACGGAGTTCGCACCTCTGCCTGAAGGCCTGTACCGTGCGACGATAAGTGCAGATCCGCAAACGTCAGTGAGCGATGTGTTTATTGTGGCAGACAGTCGCGTCTAAATGGGGTGCCCGTCATGTTCGTACATCGTGCACTTCGGACATTCGTTCTTATACGCATCCTCCTGCTAGCACTTCCTGGTGTCTGCATTCAGAGCACCGCAATGGCCCAAGAGGGTGAAGCACCTCCACCGCAGCCTTCGGCAGTAGTGCGCTCGCTACTCCAAGAAGCCGAGAAGCTGTTGGCCGCAAGGCAATCGGGTGACGCGCTTCACAAGATCGCGGAAGCCGGGGCTGCAGCCTCCGCGCGCCAGGATGTC
This sequence comes from Nitrospira sp. Nam80, assembly GCF_965152575.1. Classification (NCBI taxonomy): domain Bacteria; kingdom Pseudomonadati; phylum Nitrospirota; class Nitrospiria; order Nitrospirales; family Nitrospiraceae; genus Nitrospira; species Nitrospira sp. Nam80. Next base: position 2,155,241 of record NZ_OZ224216.1, on the reverse strand, counting down.
GCAGGAGAAGCGATGGCGAGGACGCTACAGGCCCGAGCGTCCACACAGCTTGGGAAAATTGACACTGCCATTCAGGCAATGCAGGCGGCGGCTGCCTTGTGGGGGGCGGGTGGTCACGGGCCTGAGCAGATTGACGCGCTCATTAGGATGGCCATTCTGCAGGAGCGACTCGACAACGAGAGCGAGTATGCGACTCTAACCAAAGTGATTGAAGTCGCAATCGCTGAGCGAGAGCGGCCCGTACAGGCAGCAGACGTTCTGCGGGAAGCGAGCATCCGATACCGGGACAAAGTGGATCCGGAGCCTAAACGCACACGTAACCTGGTCGTAGCGCAAGGCCTACTCGCGACCGCCGCGTTGTTGCGCAAAGAATATCAACCGGACTCCCTAGCTCTCGCCGCAGAGTTCGGCAATGCGGCTGAAGTCGAGAAAAGACTTGGAGACTTGCAGAAGGCACGCGCGTTCCAACAAGAGGCACTGGCCATCAGAGAAAGACGTTCGGCCGACCCGCTCGTGCTTGCAGGAACGCTGGAGGAGCTAGGAGATATCACCACCGAGCAGGGCGACCTGGAGCTAGCGCGTAAGTATTACAAGCGGGAGTTGGTCGTCCTCAAGGATCGCCTCCCGGATTCAGCCGAATTGGCGGCGGCCCTGACCAATCTCGCCAATGTGAAGGCCAAGCAAGGCAATCTCGAAGAGGCGCGGAAAGACTATCTCGATGTTATTCCTCTTTGGGAGAAGCATGCCCCCGGTTCGCCTGGTCACGCCGCTTGCCTGAACAATATCGGGGCGCTGCTTACGACACTGGGCGACCTTGAGGCAGCAGGGGATTATCTTTCGGCGGCCCTGGCGATACGCATTAAGGACCGCGATTCGCTCGAGCTTGCTTCTACCTATGAGAACCTGGGTGCTGTGGCTTTGGCCGGCGGCGACGTATCTCACGCGGGCGAATACTTTGAGCAGACGCTTGCCATACGCCAGCGGAAGGTGCCCGGATCCACATTGGTTGCTCGCACGCTGAACAATCTTGGCGTGGTACTCTTCCGCGACGATCGGTTCGACGAGGCTGACAAGCGGTTCAATTCCGCGCTCTTGATCAAGCAACAATTACAGCCCGATTCACTTAGCCTCGCCATGACCCTGAACAACCTCGGCGAGGTCACGCTGAAGCGGGGCAATCTGAAAGCCGCTGAGACCTATCATCGCCAGGCCCTGGGGTTGCGCGAGAAGCTTGCGCCTGACTCCTTGGATATGGCGAACAGCCTGACCAACCTGGCCGTCCTTGCCGGGAGGCGTGGCGAGTGGGCCGAATCCGAGCGCCTTGCGCTTCGCGCCTGGGACATTGCCCGCGCGCACGGCGCGAAGGTCGGCGGCGATCAAGCCCGGCAGGCGTACGAGGTCTCAACCTTGCGGTATTTCGACGTGCTCATACACGCGCAACTCGCGCTAGGAAAAGCGGCAGCGGCATTCAGTACGCTAGAGGAAGCGCGTGCTAATGCGCTGCGCCAAGCGCTCTTCGAGCGCGACGGTGTGGGTTCCGATTCCGGCGGCCAGTTCACGGCCTCGTATCGTGCCGCCATACTCGCGCGTGACCGGGCAGAGTTCGATATCTCGCGCGCCAGCCAAGCGCTCGCAGAGGCGAGGGCACATCTCGACCGGATGGCCCTGAACAATGCCGTCCCCGATGCACTCCAGCGCGCGCGCGAGCAAGTCGATGCTCGGACTGCAGATCTCAACAAGGCGCAGGTCGCGCACAGCATGGCGAGGACGCAGGCCGATCAGCAATGGCGCCACATATTGACGCAGGCGCCTCGACTCGCGCCTCCAGTCCTCGAACCGGCGGAAGCGGCGAAGCGCATAGGACTGGACACCACGTATGTCGCATTCTTGATCGACGTTGCCGAAATACATGTATTCGTATTGCGCGGCGGCGCAGGCGGCTCAATCAATGTGTCCAAGCTCGATATGGCACAGTCCAAGATCGAGGAGGCGGTCAAGCGACACCGCGCGCTAGTCATGAACTCGACAAGTCCCATCGAAAAGACCACTGCGTCGGGCCGCGCGTTGTTTGACATGCTATTTCCGCGTAGCGTGCGCCAACAAGTTGAGGCCGCGGATCGCCTCGTGCTTTCCCCAGACGGCGCGCTCTGGGACGTGCCATTCGCTAGCTTGGTGGTTAATGGCGAAGGACCACCTGCGTACCTCGGCGTGAAGAGATCGCTGTCCTACACGCCGTCGCTTTCGCTGCTTCCTACCGATGGTAAGGGTGCAGAACGTTGGTCACCATGGAACGCGCTGGTTGTCGGGCATCCGGTTTTTTCAGAGGGTGCTGCTAGCGCGGGAAAAAGATCAGACGTGCGTTCGTTTCGAGGTCGGCCGCCGGCGCCCTTGCCAAACACGGGGATCGAGGCAAGACAAGTCGCCGACCTGTACGGTGCCCAGCCTTTATTGCAGCAGGAAGCAACCGAGCAGGCTGTGCGCGAGCGCATTAGGGGCGCCCGCATCGTGCATCTCGCTACGCACGGCTACCTTTATCCGGCGCGCGCCATGAATTCGGGGATCCTGCTCGCTGCGCCGAAGTCCTCCTCAAACGATAACGCGAGCGATGGTGTGCTGGAGGCTTGGGAAGTGGCGAGCCAGCTCACTCTCAACGCTGATCTCGTGGTGCTGTCTGCGTGCGAAACCGCTTTGGGCGAGACTGTCCCAGGCGAAGGCGTAATCGGCCTATCGCGCGCTTTTCAAATGGCAGGGGCGCGAGCGGTGGCTGCGACGCAGTGGCAAGTTTCGGACTTAAGCACGGCGCGTTTAATGGTTTCATTCCATCAGGCTGTGCGCAAAGGCCAGACGAAAGACCGCGCGCTGCAGGCAGCGGCGGGAACCCTTATGAACGGAGAGACGGCGCATCCGTACTTTTGGGCCGCGTTCCGCCTCATAGGAGACCGTACCTCGTTACCTGTCCCTGTCCCGTAGCGCACAAGTCAATTTTGGCCGTGCAATAGTTTCGGTTCGAGGCCAGCTACAGGCATACTCAGCGAGCGACTTGAAAGTATCCGCTTTGCCGAGCAGGACTGGTCGGTCCGGGTCGAAATTGGACAGCTAGCGGTTGCCTAAACCAAAATGCCGCATAACATCCGCATGCACCTGACCAGCTACGGCGGGCTTTGCCCGCTTCCGTCAGCAGGTGATGCGCGGCGTTCTGCGGGAAGAGCGAAATAAAATGGACCAGGAGTCTTTTATGGAGGGTACGGATACGCGATGAAGCTCGCCATGGCGACCATTACCACATCATCGCGGAAAGGCGCTCGCGTTTGTGTTTAAGCGGCAGGTATGCCGAACGCGAGCCTCGAATCGCTACGCGGCAGAATCTTTTCCAACTTCCCATCCCGGAAAGACTAATACGGCGGGATGGCATTTCAACGCCCGCGCGATGACTTTTGCGCGATCCACTCCCAGCCGGACGCGGTCATTCTCAATCGCCGAGATGGTCGCTTGGGGAATTCCGGTCATGGCCGATAATTGGTTCTGACTATACCCCTGTAATTCTCTGATGATTCGGACAGATTCTCCGACCGACACATCGATCATCTTTTTGGCACGCCGGAATCCTTTCACGTCATATCCTCCGATAGTCATGCGGGGTGATGCTGATCACTTGAAAAATACCGTCCTTAGCATTCACTTTGTAAATCACACGGTACTGTAAGCCCAGGCGCGATGAACGGTGCTCATGCCATTCGCCCTGCAGAGCCTCGTCATGGAATCCTTTGATGAGCCGGAGACCCGCCAAGCCGGAAACCATAGCGATATCCTTCCATTTCTCATAACGCTTCAAAATTTCGAGAGGCAGCGCAGCAAGTTGCTTGATCACACGCCGATGCTCGTAGACCTCCCACACGGGGTGACTGTACCCATACCTTATAAGGTATGTCAAACGTCGAAAAACTTCCTTACGCCTTCAAGAAACCGCTTGCAGTTCGTCCTTCCTTTCAGTTAATTTCCATCAATCTTGATTAACACACTAGAGTTCCGTCCCTGGCGCCATGAAACTTTCCAAAAAAAGCGAATACGGACTGCGCGCGTTGCTGGAATTGCAAAGTACCTATAAAGGTCCGGTCTTGCAGCGCCACGAAATTGCGGACCGCCAGCACATTCCAGTCGAATTTCTCGAGCAGATCCTCCTCGCGCTGAAGCGTGCCGGCTTATTGACGAGCCGCCGCGGCGTCCGCGGCGGCTATGCGCTCATTAAATCGCCCGACGACATCACGCTCGGACAGGTCATCCGCATTCTCGATGGACCGCTCGCGCCAATTTCCTGCGTGAGCAAGACTGCTTACCAAAAGTGTCCCGACTGCCCCTATGCCTCGAAGCCTCATTGTCCGCTTCAAGACGCAATGGGCGAGGTCAGAAACGCCATCGCCGACATTCTGGATAATTACAGTCTGGCCAAATTCGCATCGGCCGGGTCTCCCATATAAGACAAGAGGTGTCTCTCATGAATCGCTTCAAAATGTTGGTTGTTTTTGCCGTTTTAATACTCACGCTGGCCGACCTGCCCGGCTTTCTCCAGGCGGCCGAGTCACGCGACCTTGTCGTCGCAGCTTACACCGTAGCGAAGGAAGCCTACGAACGCAGCATCATCCCGGCGTTCCAGCGCCATTGGAAAACACGCACCGGCGAGGAGGTACGCGTTCGAACCTCGTACACGGCATCCGGCGCGCAGGCTCGCGCCATCATCGGCGGCTTCGAGGCAGACGTGGCGGCGCTCTCGCTCGAAGGCGACCTTCAGCAAATCGTCAAGGCCGGCCTTATCACCCATGACTGGAGGACCCCGAACAAAGGCATGATTTCGGCATCAGTGGTCGCCTTAGGCGTCCGCAAAGGCAATCCGAAACAGATCAAGGTCTGGGAAGATCTCGCCCGCCCGGGAATCGATGTCTTGTATCCGAATCCCAAGACATCCGGCGGGGCCATGTGGGACATCATTGCCATCTATGGTGCCGGCTTGAAACTGGCGGCCGAGAAAGCCGGTGCCGCAAGCGGAGCATCGCCGGAAACCTATGCGGCCGACCTTCTCAAGCGGATTCAGAAAAATGTGAAGGTCATGGACAAGAGCGGCCGCGAATCCGTCACGACATTCGAGCGCGGCGTGGGCGACGTGATCGTCACCTACGAGAATGAGTTGCTGCCGCGCATCAAAAGCAATCGGCCCTATGAAATTATCGTCCCGGACGAAACGGTCTGGATTGAGAATCCTGTGGCGGTGGTCGACCGGTATGCGGACAAGCACAAAGTCCGTGACATAGCCGAAGCCTTCATCGCCTTTTTGCACGGTCCGGAGGCGCAGGCAGCCTTTGCCGAATTGGGCTTCCGGTCGGTGAGCGCCTCCTCGACCCCGTCCTCTACGTATTCCACGCCGGCCAAACTCTTTTCGATTGCCGATCTTGGCGGCTGGGATCAGATCCAGGACAAGCTGTTCGGCCAACAAGGCGTCTGGACCAAGGCGGTGGAATCCCTTGCGCGAGGAAATTGATCTGTCCTCATGATCGGTCATTCTCTCATCGCCACCGCGCTCCGTCTCACCGCGATCGGCTATGTCTTCTTCCTGATTGTGCTGCCGCTCTTGGGCATCGGCGAACAATCTTTGGCCGGAGGCATCGGCCGTTTTCTTGACGACATCAGCACCCCGCAAGCTTCGGCTGCGCTCCGGCTGACCATCGCGACGGCGCTCCTCACGACCTTTATCAATGCGTTGTTCGGAACACTCTCGGCCATCGTGCTCGTGCGGTACGATTTCCCCGGCCGATGGTTTTTGAATGCGCTGGTCGATCTTCCCTTTGCGATCCCGACCCTGGTGGCCGGTTTGATGATCGCCGCCATCTACGGGCCCACGAGTTTTGCCGGCGGCTGGCTCGAGCAGCGGGGTCTGGCTGTCCTGTACGACTGGCCCGGCATTGTCCTCGCGATGCTCTTCGTCACCATGCCCTTCACGATTCGCGCGCTGCAGCCGGTCCTGATGGAACTGGAGCGGGAACAGGAGGAAGCGGCCTTTACGTTGGGGGCCGGAGCCTGGACCACATTCTGGAAAGTCACCGTTCCATCGGTCCTGCCGGGATTGCTCACGGGCGTCTTCTTGACCTTTGTGCGGGCGCTGGGTGAATTCGGTTCGATTGTCATCGTCGCCGGGAACATCCCCATGAAAACACAGGTCGCATCGGTCTATGTCTACGGAGAAATTGAAAGCTATAACCCGCAGGGCGCGACATCCGTCTCGGTCGCTATTCTGGCGCTGTCCCTCTTGATGCTCGTGCTCTTGGAGCGACTCACCAGGCCGCCCGGTGAGCGATGGCCCCGCTGGACCTCCGGTGCCGCGGCATGACACGACTTTTCCTCATCGGATCAGTGTGGGGCTATTTCTTGTTCCTGCTGATCGGTCCCCTGCTCTATTTGATCGCGCAAATTTTCAGCGAAGGGCTGGCGTCCTTTTGGAATGAAATCACCAAGCCGGAAGCGCTGCATGGATTTTGGCTCACGGCGGAGATCACCCTGCTCGTGCTGATCGTCAATCTGATACTCGGCACGATCACCGCCCTGGTGCTCGTCCGCCAGCAGTTTCCCGGCCGGACATTCCTCAGTGGCTTGATCGATCTGCCCTTTGCCGTCTCGCCGGTTATCGCCGGATTCATGCTGATCCTGCTCTTCGGTCCGGACACGCTGTTGGGGACGTTCTTCGGTTCAATGGGCGTGAAGGTCCTTTTCGCCTTTCCCGCCATGGTTCTGGCGACGTTGTTCGCCACCTTCCCCTTCGTCGTCCGCGAACTCACGCCGCTGCTGCAGACCATCGGGACGGAAGGAGAAGAAGCGGCGCGCACGCTGGGCGCGAATGAATGGCAGGTCTTCTACAAGGTCACGTTGCCCGCGCTCCGTTGGGGGCTGGTCTACGGCGCCACATTGACGACGGCGCGCGCGATCGGAGAATTCGGCGCCGTGCTGGTTGTCTCGGGAAATATTCTATTGCTGACGCAGACCGCCACGCTGCACATTTATCAAAACTATGTTGATTTCAATTACGCGGGCGCCAACGCCGTCGCCTTTACCTTGCTGGCCGTCTCGTTTGCCATTCTCGTGGTGCTCGAAATCGCCAAGGCGCGGGCCCATGCGACCATTGAGCAAATCTCACCGTTAGGTGGATCATGAAGATCGAAGTCCGAGGAGTGACGAAAATATTCGGCTCCGTCACGGCAGTCAGCGGAGTTACTTTCCAGGTCAAGGAAGGCGAACTGCTCGGCCTATTGGGACCGAGCGGCAGCGGCAAGACGACCGTGCTCCGAATGATCGCCGGACTGGAGACTCCCTCGTCGGGCGATATCTTTATTGACGGCCGGCGCGTGAACGATGTCTCGGTTCAGGACCGCAATATCGGCTTTGTGTTTCAACACTATGCTCTGTTCAAGCATCTGACTGTGTTCGGTAATGTCGCGTTCGGACTGCGCATCAAAAAATGGGACCGACCATCGATTGATCGCCGGGTCACGGAATTGCTTGCACTCATGAGTTTGGAAGGGCTGGGAGCCCGGTATCCGCATCAGTTGTCCGGCGGACAACGACAGCGAGTGGCAATCGCCCGGGCCCTGGCGCCTCGCCCGAGCGTCCTGTTGCTCGATGAACCATTCGGGGCGGTCGACGCCAAGGTCCGGCAGGAATTACGTGAATGGCTGATCCGGCTACACGACGAATTGAATGTGACGAGTCTCTTCGTGACGCACGATCAGGAAGAAGCCATGGAGGTGTCCAACCGGATTATCGTATTTTCGAAGGGACGACTCGAACAGGCCGGCTCCCCCGCCGAGGTCTATGAAGATCCTGCCACGGAATTCGTCGCGCGATTCATCGGGTCCATGAACATTCTCAATGGCACGGTGGAAAATGGCGCCGTGCTGGTCGGCTCAATGGAATTCCCGGCGCGTGAGATCCCGGACGGCACGAGCGTGCAAGTGGGATTCAGGCCATATTACGTCAAGATTTCCGATGATCCGGCCCGGTATCGACAGCAGGCCAAGCTCCGCCATATCTACTTTTTGGGAGTCGCCTACCGTTTGGAGATTGAAACGGCCGACGGAGTCCTCCTGCGGTCCCGGATGAACAAGGAGGAATTCCGGCAACATCGATTCGAGGTGGGGCAACCGGTCTCCTATGCGGTGACACAGTTCCGATTCCTTCCGCGCGAAGGCGAGCCATCGGGCTCCGGAGTCCGCCGTTCGCTGCCGCTGCCTGGTCCCTTGACGCCGTGACAGCATGATAAGTGCTGGAAGCTTCGCGTTGGCCGGTCATCGTTTGCCTTCCAGATTCCTTACTTTCATTGTAGTTGCTTTCCTACAATCGCTCCGGTCGTTACGTTCCTACATATTGCTCGTCGGCAAAAGCCTTCATTGACTCACCCGATTCCTTTTGTTACGTTCCCATGAATGGGCGCGGGATCCGCGCGACATCGCTGTCTGTCTTTAGCCCCGGAAAGGACAATGAGTATGGCTTCTTCTGTCGCCACATCCGACCTCGTGACTTTGCTCGAAAATAAAGCCGCGCAGCTCCGAATCGACAGCGTCAAGGCCACGACTGAAGCCGGCAGCGGTCATCCGACGAGTTGCGCGTCGGCGGCGGACATCGTGGCCACGCTGTTCTTTTCAGTGATGCGCTACGACCCCAAGAATCCCAAACTCCCGAACAGCGACCGGTTCATTCTTTCCAAGGGACATGCGGCTCCGCTCTTGTATGCCGCCTGGGCGGAAGCAGGGCTGTTTCCCCGAGAGGAGTTGCTCAAGTTGCGGACGCTCGGTTCAGACCTCGAAGGCCACCCGACTCCGCGTCTCTCGTTCGTGGATACGGCCACTGGGTCGCTCGGTCAAGGGTTGTCCGCCGGAATCGGGATGGCATTGTGCGCCAAAATCGTCGATCGCAGCCCGCAGCGCATTTACGTGCTCATGGGAGACGGCGAATCGGTTGAAGGATCCGTGTGGGAAGCAGCGGAAGTCGGACAACATTACAACTTGGATAATCTCTGCGCGATCATCGATGTCAATCGATTGGGCCAAAGCGATCCCACCATGTTGCAGCACGACATGGAGGCCTACCAAAGCCGCTGGGCCGGTTTCGGCTGGCACGCGATCGTCGTGGACGGCCATGATATCACTGCCCTTTTGGACGCGTTTTCCGAAGCGGCGCACACTAAAGGCAAGCCGACCATCCTGTTAGCCAGGACCCTGAAAGGCAAGGGCATCTCTTTCGTCGAAGACCGTCCGGATTGGCACGGCAAGCCGCTGAAAAAAGGAGACGAGGCGCAAAAGGCCCTCGCCGAATTGGAGCAGCAATTGAAACCGTCCGCAGGCCAGCCGAATATCAAACGGCCCGATGTTTCACACAACGGCGCCAAACCGGCCGGCAAAATGGCGGCGCCCTCCTATAAAGCAGGCGATAACGCGGCGACGCGGGAGGCCTTTGGAACGGCGCTCGCGGCGTTGGGCGACGCCAACCCACTCGTCGTGGCGCTCGATGCGGACGTGAAGAATTCGACCTACACCGAGAAATTCGGCAAGCGGTTTCCGGACCGGTTCTTTGAGAACTTCATCGCGGAGCAAAACATGATCGGGTCGGCCGTCGGCTTGGCCGCCTGCGGCAAGATCCCCTTCGCGGCGACATTCGCCTGTTTCCTTACCCGCGCCTACGATTTCATCAGGATGGCCGCGATCAGCCAAGCCAACATCAAACTGGTGGGCACGCACGTCGGCGTCAGCATCGGCGAGGATGGACCGTCACAGATGGGCTTGGAGGATATCGCCATGATGGCCGCACAGCCAGGCGTCGTGGTGCTCTATCCCTCGGATGCCGTCTCGATGTACCGGCTGGTGGAAACGGCCGCGTCTCATCGAGGTATGGTGTATCTTCGAGCCGGCCGGCCGAAATCGCCGGTGCTCTATGCCGACAGCGACGTCTTCACCATCGGAGGCTCCCGCGTGCTGCGCCAGAGTGCGAACGATAAGCTGACCCTCGTCGCCGCCGGTGTCACGCTCTTCGAAGCGCTCAAAGCCCACGATCAATTGAAGGCATCGGGCGTCCATACCCGCGTCATCGATCTGTACAGCGTCGCGCCGATTGATCGCGCGACATTGGTCGAGAGTGCCCGTGCCACCGGCGGAAACGTGCTGACGGTCGAAGATCATTATGCGCATGGCGGTATCGGCGACGCCGTCTTGAGCGCCTTGGGTTCCGAAGCAGTCCGGGTTCATAAACTGGCGGTACGGGAGATTCCACACAGTGGCAAACCAGAAGAGCTCATCGATCACTATGGGATCGGAGCACGCAGCATCGTCGAAACCGCCAAGCAAATCGTCGCCTGACCCGGCGGCCGGGCCACGCGAGGTCTTCCGGCCGATTCCCCTGCTCGATATCTTGGGCGAGCAGGAGCGCCGGAGCTTCCTGGAAGAGCTCACCGAAGCGCACTACGGTAAGGGCCAATACATCTTCCGCCAAGGCGATCCTGCTGATTACTTTCACATCGTCACCCGCGGCTCGGTGAAGTGCGTCAAATCCTCTCCCGAGGGCAAAGAATGCACGTTGAAAGTATTGATGCCGGGCGATCTCTTCTGCTGCGAAGCGGCGGTCTTTGACGGATCGCCCCACCCGGGGACGGCGCAACCGATGGGGGAAGTCAGCGTCTTGCGGCTGAGCAAGAAGGCCTACTTCGATATGCTGCGCAGCAACCCCGATGCCGCCATCGAAGTGATCAAATATTTGGGCAACCGGCTCAATGAAGTGCAGGAGCAAGCCAAGATCCTCGCGCTGGATCGCGCCGATCAACGGTTGGCGTCTTTGTTGGTGAACCTGGCTGAACGCACCGGCGTGACAGAGACATCAGGCGTCAGGCTTGGCGTCCGGCTGACAAGGCAAGATATGGCGAATATGGTCGGTGTCACGACCGAAACCGCTATTCGCATCATGGCCCGGTTCAAAAAGTTGCGCCTGGTCTCCGGGACTGCCGCCCGGCTGGTGGTGCGCGATCTCGCCCGCCTCAAGGAACTGGCTGTCATGAAGCCTTCGTTATGATTTGTTTAAAAATATGACATTTGTCATATTATTTTGCGTTCTACCTGCCGTATCCTCCCATTACCCTGAACAGTAGGGTTCCATCGCGAGTCTGAATCGACTCGGTGGGAAGAGTGCGCTTCATCACATTTCAAGGAGGATTCCATGCAGACCGGAAAGAATAGTCGTCGAAGCCTATGGGCCAAGAGCCGTCTCCCGGCATCGGCGCTCGCCATCGCATTCGTCATCGCCGGGGTAACCAGCCCTGCCGGCGCCAAGACTCACGAGGTCAAGATGACGGCGGTTGAAAAAAACGTCACGATCGAAGGGGGCGGTGAAACCTACGCCGCCTGGACTTTCAATGGTCAGATGCCAGGGCCGGTGATTCGAGTGAGCGAAGGGGATACGATTCATTTCACCTTGACGAATCCGGCGGAAAACAAAAATCCGCACGCCATGGACTTCCATGCCGCGGAGATCGACTTTTTGAAAAACTATCGGGCGATCAACGCGGGCGAAACGATTGACTTCACCTTCGTCGCGAAAAAGCCGGGCATCTTCTTCTATCACTGCGGCGCGCCGCCCATGATTCAGCACGTTGCGCGCGGCATGTTCGGCGCCATCATTGTGGATCCAAAGGATGCCAAGACCTGGCCGAAAGCGGATCGCGAATACGTGCTCGTGCAGTCGGAGTTGTACAAGAACCCAAATGACGTGCAGGCCATGTTTGACCGGAAATATGATCACATTGTCTTTAACGGCGGCATTTTCAAATACCATCCCTTCGTGACCGGAGGCCATGCGTTGGAGGCCAAGCCGGGAGAGCGGGTTCGGATCTATTTTGTGAATGCAGGACCCAATGAATTTTCCTCGTTCCATCCGATCGGCGAAATTTGGGACAATGTCTATGAGAGCGGCAATCCGGCGAATAAACTGACCGGGGTGCAAACTTATGTCGTAGGACCCGGTAGCGCGGCGACGTTCGATGTCATCCCCGAATCAGCCGGCGCCTATCCACTGGTCACCCATTCGCTGACGGGGGCGTTGCGGGGGGCTATCGCAGTTCTGGTGGCATCACCTGATGCCAAGCCGGCGCCCTTGATGCCCCATACTCCATGGGAGATCGACACGCCTGCAACGGGCATCACGCCGTCCGTGCAATAGGTCTACGCGGCAACAGCGACGTGGGAGGTGGTCCCTTGCGATCACCTCCCGCGTGAGTTGCCGCACGGTGCGGGTTGAGCGGCTCCGCTCATTTTGCTCTTTCACTCCATCACCATTTCTAGAGGACTCACCGCGTCTTGGCTTGCCATGGTTCCCATAAGCGTTGACTAGAGAGGGTCTAGGCTTGGGGAACGCCCCTTGCTTAGCTCCTAGGTAATGTCTGATACGTTCGACGGTTATCGACAGATCCATTGCGATAAAACATCGTATGAACGGGACGCCATTCCTTCCACGCTGATTACTCCGGCAGATCAAACTTTTGCCTCCGCGACAGCGTCCGCTTCGCGGAGATTCCGTTCCGCGCAGGGGTCGGGAATATCAGCGCACGAGGCGCGATCTAGCCTACATTATTCATGACGGTTCGTGACGAAACCGCTAAGACGCAGACGACACGGGCGCGTGGAGCGCCGAGACTTGAAACGGAATGTCTACGCCACGAGGGGCGAACCCGCCCGCCACACCAAGCTTCGCTTGGGCCGCCGCGTTCGATCAAATCGCGGCGGAGAGGTACTTGGCCATCGACTCCGCAGCCGGGTGCGTCCCTTCCGCGCTTGCAAGGTCGAGCGCTATCTGATTGATGTCGCGCGAAAGTAGACCCCCTAACTGGGTTGTTCTTGATTAATAGATTCAAATCGGCGGTTGCAGTAGAAGTATTCATGAATAATGTGGGCTAGAGGAAGACATCCGGCCCTCAATTGCTTTAACAGCCAAAGGCGGCTTACGATATTGGCAAGCTGGAGAGACAATGCGGTACTTGGCTCGCGTTCTCAAGGATTTGCCTATTGCCCGGAAGCTCCTCCTCGCCTCCTTGATTCCGGTCCTGACCATTATCGTGTTGAGTATCGTGACCTACCGCAGCGTCCAGGTCTTTTCCGAGGATGAGGAGCAGTTAAACAACCTGTATCTGACTCAAAAGCGCGCGGCCGAATATATGCGTCTCGTCGTCGATATGGAGACCGGCTTTCGCGGATACGTCATGACCAAGCAGACACGATATCTCCACCCCTATCGGAGGGCACAGGAATCGACCCCGCTCGTGGGACAGGCGCTGCTGGAAAGCGTCTATGATGCGGAGCCGCAGCGGAAGATTATCATCAATGTGCAGCGATTGGTCGCCCAGTTATTCAAAGAGAAGGACGAAATCATCGAAGAAGTGAAGGCGGGTCATGTGGATATGGCGCTGCGGTACGTCGAAGCGGGACGCGGCCGTGCCATCATGGTCACCATTCGGGAAGAGATGTCCCAGTTCGATCACTTGGAGCAGGAAGCCCTCCATGTGCGCCTGGCGAAAATTGCTCAAGATCGGGACGCAATGGTCTCGGTCTTTCTCGGCGGTGGATCTCTCGCCCTGGTACTGATGATCCTTGCGCTTCACCTCATCGGCCGCTCCATTACGACTCCTCTGGTGGCGTTGGCCAGAGCGGTCGGCTCGGCCTCGACCAAGCCGATCACGAATGTCCCAGCCACTGACCGTCAGGACGAAATCGGCAATCTCGCGCGGGTCATTCACATGATGAGCGTCCAGTTGGGCGAGCATCTCGCCCGGATGGAGGAATCGGAAGCGGAATTGCGTGCCCTCAATCAAAATTTGTCGGCCTCCGAATCGAAGTATCGAAGTCTCGTCGACCACGCGCCGTTCGGCATTTTTACGACCCAGGGCATGGCAATCACGTTCAGTAATCGCTATAACCAGTTGCTCGCGGGCCTCAATCCGGATTCGAAAGATGCACCGGATGAATTCCGGCAATGGATCCATCCGGACGACCGTGATCGGGTGCTCAACGAATTCGCCGAGGCCGTGCGCGAAAATCGTCCCTACGAGACGATTTTCCGATTCGTGCATCTGGATGGGACCATTAGAAAGGTGCTGAGCCGGCGCATCCCCATCCAGGACGAGCAGGGCCGCACGGTCATGTATCAGGGTTTCAATATCGATATCTCCGCCCTCGACCAGATGCAGGCCCAGCTCAGGCGAGCGGAGCGTTTGGCGACGCTCGGACAATTTGCCGCCGGGATCGCGCACGAAATACGCAACCCGCTTGTTGGCATCGGGTCCACCACCGCGCTTCTCTTGGATGACACGGCTCCGGATGATCCCCGCCGCGGCGACCTGGAGATTATTTTTCGGGAAATCCATCGCTTGGACCGCATCGTCAACCAGATTGTCGATCACGCGAGACCTCGAGCCATTGCGCCGTCCTGGTTCAGCATGTCCGATGTGGTTCATGGCGCATTCAAATTGCTGGAAACCACACTGACCGAGAAACATTTGGTCGTGTCCTGCCAACTGTCTTCAAACCTTCCTCCAATTCATGCGGACCCGGATCAGATCAAGCAGGTATTGCTCAACGTGTTTCAAAATGCGATCGAGGCCTCGCGCGAGGGCGGCGCCATCACCGTCACCGCCTCCGAACAGGCGCGGGGATCGGAGGCAGGAGTCGGCATCGCGGTGATGGACCAAGGGCGCGGCATCTCGCATGAGGATCTGTCGCACGTATTTGAACCGTTCTTCACGCTCGGGAAACGGCGGGGAACCGGGCTCGGCCTCGCTATTTGCCGGAATATCATTGAACTTCATGGCGGTGATATCGCGCTGGCCTCCGAACAGGGGAAAGGCACGACCGTCAGCATATGGCTGCCGTTGCGGCAGTCAGGATCGGGGTAACGACATATGGGCGCCACAATCTTTGTCACAGATGATGAACCGGCCATCCGCTCGGCGCTGGTCAAGCGGTTGTCCCGGCGACAGCATGCGGTGTCCGGCTTCGAATCCGGCGACGCTCTCATCAAGGGACTTGACCGCGAAGTCCCCGACCTGATTCTGCTCGATTTGAAAATGCCGGGGCTTTCCGGTCTGGATACCCTGAAGGCGATTCGGTCCAAATTTCCCCAACCCATCATCATCATGCTGACGGCATACGGCACGGTGGAAGATGCAGTCGAAGCGATGAAACTGGGAGCCTACGATTTCGTGATCAAGACGGTCGATCTGGATGGACTGGACCAGGTCGTCGGCCGTGCGCTGGAATTGCTGACCTTGCGGCGCCGTGTGACCTATGAAGCCGAACGCCAAGGCGACGAATTTTCCATGGAGAATTTGATCGCCGAAAGCGCGGCCATGAAGGCCCTTGTCAGCCAAATCCGAGAAGTGGCGCAGAATCCCAAGACGAGCGTGTTATTGATGGGCGAGACGGGCACCGGCAAGGAATTCATCGCACGCGTGCTCCATCATAACGGCACGCGCGCCGCCGCTCCCTTCATCGGCGTGAATTGCACGGCCATCCCTCGGGAACTATTTGAAAGTGAATTGTTCGGGTACGAGCGGGGCGCGTTCACCGGCGCGCATCACCGGAAGCTGGGCGTGCTGGATCGCGCGGAGAGCGGCACGCTGTTTCTCGACGAAATCGGCGATCTCGATCTGGCGATGCAGGCCAAATTGCTGCGCGTGCTGCAGGAGCGGAAGTTTCAGCGTGTCGGGGGCACCGAGGAAATTTCCGTGGATTTCCGCCTGATCGCGGCGACGAACCGGGATTTGAAGAAAGAGATCGCGCGGGGGGCGTTTCGCGAGGACCTGTATTTCCGGCTCAACGTCGTCACGTTTGAATTGCCGCCGCTTCGATACCGCGTGGAGGATATTTTCCCGCTCTCCATGCATGCCCTTATGCGATACGGCAAAGAATTTGGCAAGGACATCGTCGAGATCGACCCCGAGGCGCGGGCCATTCTGCAACGCTATTCTTATCCCGGCAATATTCGGGAACTTCAAAATATTATGGAGCGGGCCACGATTTTTTGCCAGGGCCGAACGTTGACACCGGCGTGCCTGCCCCGCGAATTGCGGGACACCAGCCTGCAAACCGCGACCTCCACGACCCAAGGAGATCAACATGTCGTTCGTGTGGAGATGACGCTCGGCAAGCAAAGCCTGGCGGATGTCGAGGGGGCGATTATCGAGGAAGTATTGCGGCTGTCTGACTATAACAAGAGCCTGGCCGCCAAACATTTGGGCGTGACCCGATTCGCGCTGGATCGCCGGCTCCGCAAGCTGGAAACCAAACAGTCATAACCCGCATGGCCATGGATCGATGCGGCGCAGTTTACGGATTGGGGGCGACGAACACCAGCACTTTCAACCGCTGATTCGTATGGTTCTTGACGCCGTGCTCAGCTCCCGCCGGCGCCAGCGTCCCGAGCCCGGCCCCCAGGACCTTCGATTCCGACCCGACCTGGAACGTTCCCTCCCCCTCCAAGACCAGGTACACCTTGTCCTGTTCTCCATGGACATGGCCTTTCTGCTCTTGGCCCGGTTCGAAACAATAGATATCGCAAAAGAAGCGCGGGGTCTGAAACAAATTGTTCTTCTTCATTTTTTCCGCGCTGAACTGCTGATGATCGGCGAGGCGCACCACATTCATGAACGAACTCCCTTCGGCTCTTTGATCTGCTGTTGGCGCTGCTGGATCGTGCGGACAATGGAATCGACCGGGACCAGATGCCGGGACACGCCCAAATCACGGGCGGGAATGCCCATGGCCAGCCCTAATAATTGGGGCAGATGCAGAATGGGCAACTGGAGTGACGCATTGACTGCCCGGCCGGCCCGTTCCTGATAAATATCGAGGCTCATGTGGCAGAGGGGGCACGGGGTCACCATGAAGTCGGCCCCCTGATCCTTGGCTTCCTTCATGTTGCCGCCCGCCATCGCCACCGCAATCGCTTCCTTTTCCAAGATGATCGGAAAGCCACAGCATTTCGTGCGCCCGGCGTAACTGACCGGTTCCCCTCCCACGGCGCGAATGACCTTTTCCAAAGAAGTCGGTTGTTCCGGATCATCAAAGCCCAAGTCCCAGGACGGGCGCAAAATGTAGCAGCCATAGAACGGAGCAATGCGAAATTCATCCATCGGAATACGAACTTGTTCGCCCAACCGGGTCAGTCCGACTTCCCGGACGACAATCCACAACAAGTGCTTCACTTGGATGGTTCCACGATAGGCCACCCCGTCCTTCTCCAGGACCGCGTTAATCCGGTTAAGCAGGCCTGGCTCGGTTTTTAATCGCTTATTGGCGGCCCCCATGACGCCCTGACAGGTCCCGCAGATCGTCATGACATCCAACCCCAGCTGTTCGGCCTGCGCGAACGTCCGGGCATTCAGGGCAAGGGCCACCTCCGGATCCGCTTCCGCCACCACACCCGCGCCACAACAGGATGCCGCCGCGAGTTCCGCGACATCGATGCCCAGACGGCCGATAATCGCCATCGTGGACTGATACAGTTCGGGTGTTGCCCCCTTCGCCGCACAACCGGGATAGAGCGCGTATCGTAGAGCCATCCGTCGGTGATTCCTTTCAGTAAAAAGATACCCCAATCACGTTGCCGCAGTATACATTATGCCGCTTCAGTCTCGAAGCGCCGTCCGTGGTCCGGGCTAAGGTTTTTCATCCCGGAAGCCGAAGAAGCACTATCCAGAATCAAGATAATCACACCGGTGGTTCCAATCACGCCATGGAGCATTGCATGACTTCCACTGCTGCGGCCTCCAATTCCTCCTGCGATCGCCTGGAATCATTACTAAGTCAGCGGATCGAGACCGGCGCCATCGAAGTTCCTCTGTTGCCGAAGGTGGCTTCCGAAGTCCTTACGATGGTGTATGACCCGAACGCCGAGGCCTCGAAATTAGCCGGCCTGATCCATCAAGACCAGGCGTTGGCCGCCCATGTCATCAGAGTGGCCAATTCGCCGGCCTACATGCCGCGCAATCCGGTCGTCTCTCTCCAACACGCCGTCGCCATGCTCGGGATGAACCTCCTCTCCGAAATTGCGTTTACCACCTCGCTCAAGAATGCGGCGTTGAAGGTCGAGGGCTTTGAACAGGAGATCAAGGGCCTCTGGCGGCACTCGCTGGCCAGCGGGGCCTATGCGAAGGAAATCGCCCGGATGCGCCGGTTCAACGTCGAAAGCGCCTATCTTTGCGGACTTCTGCACGCCATCGGAAAACCGGTGGTCGTGCAGACCGCAGCCGCCCTGTCGAAAGAGTACCGGATTTCGATTGAGCCCGGCTGGGTGGATCGACTCTTGGCCGGTTATCACACTCGCATCGGGTCGTTGATCGCCAAAAACTGGGCGCTTCCTCAACAGGTGGCCGAATCCATCGTTTTCTACGAACACTATGATCAAGCCACGGGGGCCCGTCAGGAATGCATGACGACCTGCCTGGCCGACCGGCTGGCGACGCATCTCCTTCAGCCCGAATCGATGGATGACACCGTCGTGCGCGACCATCCGGTGTATGCCGAGCTGAATCTCTATCCTGACGACGTTGACGCGCTGCTTCAGATGAAAGACAAGATCGCGGCCGTCGTGGAGGCGATGAACGTATGAGCCCGGTTGCTCGCTACGATATCATAGTCGTCGGCAGCGGCCCCGCGGGCCAGAAGGCCGCTATCCAGGGCGCCAAAGCCGGGAAGCGGGTCGCCTTGATCGAACGAGAACAAGGCGTCGGCGGCAATTGCGTCTATCGGGGCACCATTCCCAGCAAGACCTTGCGGGAAAGCGCGCTGCAGCATGCCAGCTTGAAGCGCGCGGGCGACGCTTTTGAAGGACGGCTTCGCTCCGATGTCCCGGTGGCCTCGCTCATGACGCGGCTTGAAGAAGTGGTCAAAGCGCACGAACTGTATATGACCAATCAACTGACTCGGAACGGCGTTGTCTATCTCCATGGACGAGCAAGTTTCAGTTCCGAGCATGAGATCGAACTCCTATCCGTCGACGGGGCCAGGCAGATTCTTTGGGCGGATATTATCGTTCTCGCCACCGGCACCAGGCCTCGACTCACTCCCGAAATCCCGATCGATCATGAGCATATCCTGGACAGCGATTCCCTCCTGTCGGTGATCTATCTGCCCCGCTCGTTGACGGTCGTCGGTGGCGGGGTCATCGCATGCGAGTATGCCTCGATCTTCTCTCTGCTGGGCGTGCAGGTCACCATGATCGATAAAGCCGTTCGGCCGCTCCAGTTCTTGGATAAGGAAGTGGTGTTGACCTTTCAGAAGAGTTTCGAACGGCACGGCGGGCAATATCACGGCGGTCGTATGGTCAGAGAGGCGACCTGGGATGGGGTGTCACAGGTCAAGGCTTTACTCGACGACGGCATCACGGTCGCGAGTGAAAAAATGCTGGTCGCGGTCGGCCGGCAAGCGAATATCGAAGGGCTGGCATTGGAAGCCGCCGGTCTCACTGTGAACGCGAAAGGCACGCTGTCGGTGAATGATTACGGCCAGACCAGCGTGCCGCATATTTATGCGGCGGGCGACATGTTGGGCCCGCCGGCCCTCGCCTCCTCGGCGATGGAGCAAGGACGGCGGGCGGTCTGTCATGCGCTGAATTTGCCGGTAGGCGATTCCGTGAACCAGATTCCGCTCGGCATCTATACGCTGCCTGAGATCTC
Organism: Nitrospira sp. Nam80; assembly: GCF_965152575.1. NCBI lineage: Bacteria > Pseudomonadati > Nitrospirota > Nitrospiria > Nitrospirales > Nitrospiraceae > Nitrospira > Nitrospira sp. Nam80. Next base: position 2,135,497 of record NZ_OZ224216.1, on the reverse strand, counting down.
CTCGATCGGATTGGACGAAGATGCCGCTCGGCTCCGCTATAGCTGCCCATTGATCGGGCGGGCGCGATTCAACGAAATTGCCCGCGGCCAGATCTCCGGCGCGGCGGACGGACTCCTGAAGATGGTCGCCGACCCCAGCGGCGAACGGTTGCTCGGCCTGCAGATTGTCGGCGAGGGGGCAACGGAGTTGATCCATGTGGGGCAAGTGGCGTTACAGCATGCCGCGAGCATCGATTTCTTTATCGACAGCATTTTCAATTTTCCGACCTTGGCCGAGGCCTACCGCGTCGCCGCGCTTGATATTCTCGGGCAGCGCCAGCACTTAGGCCGGTCAGCCGCCGCGTAACCTCCACCTACTATTGTTACTCTTCCTCTTTGACGTTGTGCCGAACTTTGCGTTAGGCTTGGACCGGCTCGACCGCCACCAGCAGCCGCATCGAGATTCATCGATCGGAGCCTTTCCTTATGAACCGCGCCGAACGACGCCGGCAGGGCAAGCAGCAGACCAGGCAGAGCCTTTCCGGCTCACCGGGAGTCCGGGCCCTCGTCGAGCAAGCCAAACGCGCCCACCAGGCCGGACAGCTTCAGCAAGCGGAACAAATGTATCGCGCCGCGCTGGCCACAGCGCCCGATCATCCGGACGCGACCCACTATCTTGGTCTCCTCTACTATCGGCTTGGACGCTTGGAAGAGGCACTTCACTTATTGGTCGAAGCCTGCAGTCTGGACCAGGGCAACCCTCTCTACTGGTTCAATACAGGAGTCGTCGCTCAACGGGCCGGGAAAAGGGACGAGGCGGTCCGCGCCTATCAGCAAGCGCTTCTTCTCAATCCCCGTCATCTGGAGGCGCGCGCAAATCTGGGAAATGTCCTCAAGGAATTGGGCCGCCTGGAAGAAGCGGAAGAGGCCTATGAGCACGTATTGCGAACGGCGCCTGATCACGTCGAGACATTGAATAGTCTCGGTGTCCTGTGTAAGGAGCGCGGACAGACGGAACAGGCCGTCGCTTCATACAGTCGAGCCATCGCCCTCAAACCGAATCATGCCGAGGCCCATAACAATCTCGGCTTGATTTATATGGATCAGGGGCATCTCGATCAGGCGATAGCCTGTTACGAGAAGGCGCTTCGGGCCCAGCCCGGCTATCTGACCGCGACCTACAATCTCGGCATTGCCGCCATGTGGAAGGGGGAATTCGAACGGGCGCTGGCTTGCTTTCGAGCCACCGCCGAAGCCAAACACAATCAGGGCCGCCCTGTAACAGAGACAGTCGTCTATCGCTCAAGGCTCAAGCACGATGCGGAACAGATCGACTATCTCATGAACCGCGGAATCATCGGACGGGAATTCGAGCCTTACTTGGCCGGACTGAATAAGCTTCGATCCTCATTAGACGGCCGGACCGGCCAGGGCAACCGCCTTCCGGCGTCTTCCGGCGACCTTCAATCAATCGCGCCTTCCTTCAATCGGCTGGTGCATGTTGCCTCGTGCGAGAGAATGTCCGATGGCTCGATCAATCCGCATCTGGATGTCGCGGCGATCGAGGCGCGCTACCACGCCGTCCAACCGGAAGTCACCTTCGTGGACGATCTGCTCCGTCCGGAGGCGCTGGACGCCCTTCGTCGCTTCTGTTGGGCATCGACCATCTGGAAGAAGGATTATGAGAACGGCTATATCGGCGCCTTCCTGGGCGATGGATTCGCGACACCGCTGTTGCTGCAGGTTGCTCAGGAGCTGCGCGCCACGTTTCCGACGATCTTTCGTTCCCACCCCCTGACCCAAGCCTGGGCGTTCAAACACGACAGCACGCGACGCGGATTGAATATTCACGCCGATGCCGCGGCAGTGAACGTGAACTTTTGGATTACCCCGGACGAGGCCAATCTGAATCCGGATTCGGGCGGGCTCGTAGTATGGAACAAGGAAGCGCCGCGTGACTGGAACTTCAAAGAGTACAACAGCGACCGCAATCGCGGGAAGATCTACGACTGGCTCAAGCAAGCGGGAGCGGCGGAGGTAAGGATTCCCTATCGGTCAAACCGCGCCGTGATCTTTAATTCCGACCTCTTTCACGAGACCGACGAGATTTCGTTTAAAGACGGCTACACCAACCGCCGGATCAATATCACGTTGCTGTACGGGTATCGGCATCGCGACTAACAGCATGTTGCAAACCTCCGCCAGCTTTGTTCTCGTAAGGGCGCTCACCGACTCGCGCTCGTGCGCAAACATGAGACGACTTATTCGTCGCCTCGCACACCTCAGTGGCTCCACGTACAGACCCGGGAAAAGAGCCTGTCTCGGCAGCCTCGAGGCGGGCGCGTGAGAAAGAGTACGCCGCGCCCGGGAAAAGGCGCATGCAAATGCGCCGGGGTTGGGCGGGTGTGACTAGCCCTTGATATTGCCGATCGGCTTGAGCTCGGCGACTTTTTTGGTGATTCCGGCCTGATCCACCGTGCGCACGACTTCGGAAATATCCTTATAGGCCAGCCCGGCTTCTTCCGCCAAGCCGGACATTGACACAGCCTTGACGATGATGCCGCGCTGCTTCATTTCCCGCTGAAGCTCCTCCCCGCGAACCGATCGTTTCGCTTGGCCTCGTGACATTGTGCGGCCGGATCCGTGCATCGTGGAGGCAAACGTGTCTCGCACGGCCCGCTCCGTCCCCACGAGCAGATACGAGCCCGTTTCCATGGAGCCGCCGCAGATGACCGGCTGTCCGATCTTCCGGTACCGTTCCGGCAACTCAGGGCGGCCCGGCCCGAACGAGCGGGTCGCGCCCTTCCGGTGAACCACCAGTTCACCCTCGGGATAGCGTTCGACCTTCGCAATGTTGTGAGCCACGTCATAGACCAGTTCCATCCCAAGCTCTTCAGGCGACCGGTCAAAGACGGACCCGAACGCCTCCCGGATCTGATGGGTGATGACTTGGCGATTGGCGAACGCGGCATTGGCGGCACAGTTCATGGCGCCGAAATAATCCTGTCCTTCGGGCGAACGGAAAGGCGCGCAGGCCAGCTGCTGGTCATGGACTTCGATCCCGTAGCGCCGCATCGCCTTTTCGAACACCTTGAGGTAATCGCTGGCGACTTGATGGCCGAATCCGCGGGAGCCGCAATGCACCATGATGGCGATTTGTTCCCGGCCGTAAATTCCCATGGCTGCGGCGGCATCACGATCGAATAGCCCGTCATCGGTGATCACTTGGACTTCAAGATAATGATTGCCCGATCCGAGCGTGCCGAGTTGGTTGATGCCCCGCGTCACGGCTTGGTCAGTGACATTCGAAGGATCGGCTTGGTCGAGACAGCCCTTCTCCTCGATACAGTCCAAATCCCGTTGCCACCCGTATCCTCGTTCGATGCACCAGCGGGCACCACGGCGCATGACATCGGCAAATTCCGTCCGGTTCAGCCGCACGAAGCCTTGCGAACCGACGCCGGCGGGAACGCGGCGGAATAATTCCGTCATGAGCCGGTCCAGCCGGGGCTGGACGTCTGCCAGAGAAAGATCGGTTCGGATCAACCGCATCCCGCAATTGACGTCATAGCCCACCCCGCCCGGTGAAATGACGCCTTCATTCCTGTCGAACGCGGCCACTCCACCGATCGGAAATCCATAGCCCCAGTGGCCATCCGGCATACAGAGCGCATACCGTTGGATGCCCGGCAGACAGGCCACATTGGTCACCTGCTCGAACACGCCCCGGTCCATGGCCGCCAGCAGTGTCTCGCTCGCGTAAATGCGCGCGGGAACCACCATGCCGGATTTCTCCGATCGGGGGATCTCCCACACTTCATCGGCAATCCGGTTCACCGTCATGTCCGTATTGAGTCTCATAAAGTCTCATACGTCGAGAACGACCCTCGCCTTCCAGCCGCCGTCGGTCTGCTTCACTTCATAGAGGTGTTTCGTCACGCCTTTCACGTCCGATCGGAGCTCTTGTCGAACCGGATCGACCGGTTCGCCATAGACCCATCCATGGAGCCGGCAGGCAGAGCCGCCGGATTCACGACCTAACGTGAGCGTGGCGTCGTGGAAGACCACGCCGTGTGCGTCCTTCAAATACACCAATTCCTCCAGCCAGTCGAACAGCAACGACGGCAGGTCGCTTGCGGACCGATCGACGGCATAGACCCATGTCCGGCCGATGGTGGCTGGATCAGCCAGGCTTTGGATCATGGCGCTCGTGGCCGCCCTGATCAGTTCGTCGGGAGAATCGGCGATCGCCTCGAACGCCATGTCGGCCACCGCAATATCATCGGGAAAGGTGACGTGGTAGGACATCCCGCTCTCTCTGTGTCATAGAGCCCCCGCCTGGTGCTTTCCTCCACGAAGACAAGATTTACGGAGGGCACTGGGCGATCGCGCCGAACTGAAGTCTTAAGATGCCATGCTAGCGACGAGCCGCGCGCCGGCGGCGCCGCGCGGCGGCAAAGATGGCTCGGACCTGTTCGATCCCCGTCAGGCCGTGGCCGAACGGGCTCGGCACCTTTCCCTTGAGCAACATTTTCATCCCGAGCGGCAGCACGCGGAGCAATCCGGATAGGCTGCCCCCGATGACCTTCAACGGCATGACCGCTTCATTGAGCCGGCCGTCTTGCTCAATGAGCCCGGCAAATCCGATGATGTGCCGCGCCCCGCCGGTGGAGGTCAACCCGCGTTCGAGCGCCGCCCGCCGCAAGCGGATAATGGCTTCCATCGGCTTCACATCCTTCGGACAGACCTCGACGCAATAATTACAGCGTGTACAGTCCCACATGCCGTCCGGCTGTTCGAGAACTTGGAGGCGACGATATTTGTCGTTGTCCGGCTCCCGCGGATCCGAGAGAAATCGATCGGCCTTCGCCAGCGCCGCCGGACCGAGAAACCCTTTCGAGACTTCATGGCTGGTGCAGGCGGCGACACAGGCTCCGCACATGATACAGGCATCGACGTTATGAAATTGGTACGTCTCCGGCGACAGCCGGAGTTGCGCCGAAAAGCCGTACCGGCGCGTGGGGCTGACGGTCGGGCTGAGCCATGGTGTCACCGCTCGCACCTTGTCCCAAAACGACGACATGTCCACGACGAGGTCTTTGATGACCGGCAGGTTGTCCAGCGGCCCAATGCGCAGCGCTCCGTGTCGCTCCAATTCCTTGCGTATCGACGTACGGCAAGCCAGCTTTTCCGTCCCATTGATATCCATGGCACAGGAGCCGCAGATGGCGGACCGGCAGGAATAGCGAAGCGATAAACTGCCGTCCAATTCGTTCTTGATCCGGATCAAGGCTTCCAAGACCGTCATGCCGCGTCCCACCTCTAGGCGGTAGTCCTCCCAACGAGGCTTCGGGTCGCGCTCAGGATTGAATCGGCGAATGGAAAACGTTAAACGCATTGATTGTGGGGAAGTTTTGAGTTCTGAATGATGAGTTATGAGTTCCGAAGAGTTCAGAGTGAGCACTACTCTGACAACTCAAAACTCAGAACTCATACCTCAGAACTCGCGATCGCGTTGCGTTCAGTCGAGTTCAAAGACTTTCGGATAGTTCGTAAGGTTCCGGCACCCGTCCTTGGTTACGAGGACCATATCTTCGATGCGGACTGCGCCCAATCCGGGATAGTAGAGACCCGGTTCCACAGTGACCACGTGGCCCTCTCTGAGAATGGAACCGGTCCGGCTGATTCGAGGCGCTTCATGGATATCGAGACCGACCCCATGCCCGGTACCATGAAAATACCCCTGCATCCGCCCATTCACGAGGCCGGTGCGATATCCCGCCCGCTCGAATCGGTCGCAGATTCCCTGATGAATCTTCGCCCCGTCCGCCCCGTCGCGCACCTGGGTGATGGCCTCTTCCTGGGCGTCCTTCACCGTTTGGTACAAACGTCTGAGATCACTCGATACCGTGCCGCGAATAATCGTCCGCGACATATCGGCAAAATACCGACTGGTGGCCGATCTCGGAAAGACGTCAAAAATGATGCTGCGGTGAGCCGGCAACGGCCCGCTGCCTTCATTGTGAGGGTCGCAGGCTTGTTCGCCGCCGGCCACAATGGTGTGCTGCGCGATGCAATCGCGTTCCATTAGGGCGACGTTGATCAATTTCTTGATCCGCTCCGACGTCACCACTTCGCCGTCCAGCCACAATTGGTCCTCGCGGATCACCGCCCGGCGTAACGCATCATGGGCCACGGCCACGGCTTCCTCGGTCGCCCGCTGCGCCGCTTCGATATGCCGAACTTCCTCGTCCGTCTTCACGACACGGCTTTCATAAAACGGTTCCCGTTTCGAGCGGAGCTGATAGCCCAATTCCTGCAACTTCATGGCATGAAAAAAAGGAAAGTTCGCCGGGACCACGATATGTTTAATCCGTCGATCCCCGAGGACCTGATGCGCGATATCTACTGCTCCCGGCTCCGCTATACCCTGCTGCTTGGCTCGTCGTTCTATTTCCGAATAGGACAGGACGGTATCGACGCTCGCCTGATTCTTGGCCCGGTCCATTTCCAGATCGCTCATAATCATGAGCCGCTCCTCGCCGATCTCGAGATAGAGGAACGGATCGGGCGCCATAAAGCGCGTGGCGTAGTACAGATTGGAATCCGACTCGCTGGCCGCGATAAAGAGAACGGCGGAATCGCTGCGGTCGGGCGGTGCTGGGATAAACGAGGACATCGGGCCTCCGACAGACTACTTATTGCATGCTATCACGAGGTCCAGGGGCGGTCAAGGAGTCGGACTGTGATTCCGCCCCCGCCTGCGTCGGAGGCTCGGTGAGCACGGGCGACCGTGGACGGCGCAATTCGAGGGCGGGATCGATGGCCGGACCCGTCTCCTCCTGCGGCGTCAAAATATCCACGGGAAGCAGGACGGTATTCTTCAACACATCGAAGGCGAGTTGCGCGACACCGGTGAGGCCGCTGGCAAACGACTTCATTGGCAAATACGTGACGTCGGGATCTTCGATCGATCCCTTGACCTGAAATAACGCGGTCGCCAGGCCTTTGCGGTCTCCGGCGACGAGCCGGCCGAACAGCGGGATCGATTTCAGAAACTGAGAATAAGGCCCGAACGGGCTGACGGCCCAGACCATGTCGAGTTGGTCGGTCGGCATGTCATATGCTCCGGCCGCCGTGATCTTCACGACCGGGCTATCAATGATGAAATTCTGCGTCTGGACCAAGCCGTCCTGCACGATTAAGGTGGCCGTCATCTTATTGTACTGGAGTCCCTCCTTGTCAAAATCCACTTTGCCCTGCAGCACCGCCGGAAGATTGAGAAGCGTGAGGATTTTCCAGATCGCCCGCTTGTCTGTTCTCAGAATATGGCCCTCTTGCGCCACCATCTCCGTTTTCCCGTTCAGCGTAGGAAGCACTCCGTGAGGATTGCGGCCATTCCCGCGCATGGCGCCGATCAGCTTGACGTCCCCCGTCATGGAGTGATCGACGGCTCCAAACAGCGGAATCAACGTTTCTAACGGGATCCCCGTCATTCGGATCGACCCTTCCGTTTCCGCCGGAGCTTCCCTCGGAAGATGGACGACCAAACGCCCGGCGACTTGTCCGGTTCCCGACTGTCCGGCAACGCGGTCTAGATCGAGCACCCCATCCTGGATGGCTATGCGGCCGGATAACCCGCCGAATCGCAAGTGCTTGTAATATCCCTTATCGACGGAGAACGTGGCGCTCACGTGGCTGGTCGCGGCCAACAGTTCCAGCAGTTCTCGGATCGGCGACCGTTCCCCTTTTGGAATCAACAAGTCGATGTCCAATTGTGGCGATTCAATTTTCGCGGCAATCACCGGTTTAACCGTCCAGTTTCTGACGGTGCCGGACAGAGTCAAATCGCTGTCCTTGACGTGAAACGACAATTGTTTGATGTCCGCGCTGTTGCGGGCGAACTTCAAGCGGACATACAGATCCTCGATATGGCCATCCAAACCCTTCGCGTTCATCAGCCCGTTCGTCAATGCCACCCAGCCGCCGGTGCGCCAGTTTTTCCAATCCGCGTCATTGCCTTTGATGTCCATGGACATCTCGAAGTTTCCCGCCTCGATGCCTCCTTTGTAGATCCATTCCGGCAAGCTCGACAGCGAAACGGTGCCGGTCGCGAGTTCCGCATCAATGGTGAACCGCTCTCCAAGCGTAATTTTTCCTTTCAAGGGCAGGCGCAGCGGGGGCAGCACGAGTTCGAGTCTCGTGATGGTGAGGCCTGCATTCTTGACCATATCCGCTTCAAATTCCACGGAAGCCGGCGTCCCCGCCGGCTTTTCTCCTAGATAGGGAAGTGTCAGTCTGGCGTCGCTCAGGACGACATCGCCGCGAAGATGCGGTGCGGCCGTCAGGCCTGAGAAAATGAACCGGCTCGCCACCATTCCGGACAGCAAATCCTCGGGAACACTGCCCGCTGACATGAATTGGCGCAAATGAGATGCATGCCCGCGGGTCCGAATGACGAAATCTTGAAACAGACTGTTCGCGCCGCCGCCGATCTGTCCATTGATCTGCAATTGAGCCTCGCCGAGCGCGGCCGTCACTTGGTCGAATTGCGCGCCACCGGTCTGCGAGAACACAATGCGTCCCTGGATAGCGGTCAGTCGTTGCGGCAGCGCGGGATTGGACAACGCGGCCTGTTGCGTGACGACTTCCCCGCCCGCGAATGTGACTCCATCCGGCTTGTCGAGCGGCCCCACCAGGCGAAAGGTCGGTTGCGCCTGCCCCTCGATGTCCCGAGACTGTGCCAATATCGAAGCCAAGCGGTCCGAGCGAATATTCTTGACGAGGAACCGGACCAGTTCCGAAGCGGCCATAGTGCCGTTGATCTCCAACTCCAGCCAGGGACCGGATTCCAGAAACGAGACAATCGCCTTGCCGTCCGCAATCTGGATTGCGCCGTACGCGCCGGTGATTTTTGTGACACGGATCCGTCCGGCCTCGACTGAAATTGCCGCGGCAATGTCTTGAGTAGGCACACGATCGTTGCCGATCAAGGCTCGGCCTTTGGTCACCCGAAAATCTCCGGTCATCGACAGTTGCTGGCTGGCGACCGTCGAACCGGTCAATGTGGCGGACACGACCTCCACCGTCCCGCCGAGTTGACGATCGGAGACCACCGCGGGAAGTTGTTGGTGAATCCATTCGGCGGGGAATCGAGCGAATAACTCCTTGAGGTCTACCGAAGGAGAGGCAAATGTCACCGAAAACGTCGGCTGTTCCGTCATGAGGCCTGCCAGATTTGCCTTGGCCGTCACCACCAGCTCATCGACATTGGCCGCAATATCGGTCAGCATCACATCATAACCCGCCACGCCCGGCACAATGCGGATGCCGCTCTTGATGCTTGCCGCCCCTTGCAATCGCTCCGGCACCGGACGAGGTCCGAGAAAATCCGCGACTTCGCGGAGGTGCAGATTCTCCGCTTCCAGAGTCCCGTCGAACTGCAGCGCCGGCCTCGCCGTATAGGGTTCCTCGGCGGCAAAGGTCGCCGAAGACTCACTCAGCATGACAGTGCCGGTGAGCGACACCGCCGGTGGAGTCCGATCATTGGAGAGTTGGGCCGAGACGTGCAGATCTCCTTGCGCTTTGCCGGGATAGACCTTGAGCGCGACTTCGACCGCTTCCAACTGCGCCGTCCTGATTCCGTCCGGTCTCGCTTCATCCGTGATCGTAATGTGACCGTTTTGAATCGTCGCTTCACGGATCTGGAGCAGCCGGCCGAACGTCTGAAGGCCGCTTTCGTCACGCGTCGAGGTTTGGATTCCGGCCAAAACATTCCACTGCCCATTCTTGAAGCGATGGAATGTCATGGTGGGCTCTTCGAGAAAGATGCGTTTAGCCACGACTTGCTTGCGCAACAACGGAAACAAGCGCAGCACGATGTCGATATTCTTGGATGTGAATACGACGTGGGTCGGATCATCGTGGCCGTAGACGGCCACCCCGCTCAATTCGAGTCTGATACTGGGCAGGACGACGAGCTTGACCCGTTCGACCTCAATTTTGCGTTTGAGACTGGCTTCGAGTTGCTGGAGAAAGAATTGCTTGAGGAAATCGACTCCGGTCAGCTCACGAGAGTAGAGCAGGAAGAGCACGCCGAGCACGAGCACACCGAATATGAGCAGGACGACGACGCGAAGACGTTTCACTCCTCCTCCACTATTGTAGGATCGATCTTACCGGATGGACCGCCAGGAAATCTAGAAACGATAGAGGGTGCGCGACACGACGAATAAGGCGCGGCATGTTTGTGGACGCCACCGAGTGGTGAGATGGCCGTGTCCCGTGAGCGGACCAATATCCGTACACCGCCTAATTGGTGAACCGGCCGTGCCTCGCACAGTTGCAGGAGAACCTTTCTTGAGTAATGCAGGGTATAATGCGGGCCGCAACCGGCATCGGTCGCCAATCAATGGAGCCGACATGACCATACCGCAATCTCCCACCGTCAGACGTAGCACCATCTTGGTCAGCCTACTCTTTCTCATCAGCGTCGTCACCTATATCGACCGCGTCAATATCTCGGTGACGGCACGGCAGATGATGCCGGCGTTCGGATTGACCAACCAGGACATCGGGCATGTCTTTTCGGCTTTCGTGTTGGGCTACGCGCTCTGTCAGATTCCCGGCGGCAGGCTTGGAGACCGCTGGGGCGCACGTATCGTTCTGACTGTGGCGGTGATCTGGTGGTCGGTCTTCACCGGACTGACGGCCGTTGCGGCCAGCTCCCCTCTGACCGGACTTGTCGGAATAACCGGCTCTCTGCTTGTCGTGCGTTTCATGTTGGGCGTGGGGGAAGCGGTGGCCTTACCCAATTTCAATCGCGCGGTGGCCGACTGGGTCCCGTCGAACCGCCGCGGGCTCGGCATCGGCATCGCGATCGGCGGCATCGGAGTCGGTGCGGCAATCACGCCGCCGCTGGCCGCTTGGATCATGGTGAACTGGGGATGGCAAGTCGTGTTCTATCTCTGCGCCGCCCTCGGACTGCTGGTCGCCATCTTCTGGCTGGCCCTATCCGGCGAGCGGCATGCCGATCCGGGCCCCGGCCGTGACGGGCTTCCCCAGAACATGTCACGAACGCGAACCTCATCGGTTCCGATACCTTGGAAGCGACTTGCCACGCATGCCACGCTGCGATGGCTGGTCCTCAGCTACAGCTGCCTCGGGTATGTCGCCTACGTCTACATGTCGTGGTTTTATCTGTACCTGGTCAATGTCCGTGGTTTTGACGTGCTGCGCGGCGGATGGTTCGCATCGGCCCCCTTTCTCGCCATTCTGATCTTTTGTCCGTTCGGCGGGTGGATGACGGATCGACTGACGTTAGGCTTTGGAGTGAAGACCGGACGAGTTTCGGTCGGCATGGCCGGCATGCTGCTCGCGGGCACGGCCATCGCGGTCGGAAGTCTCGCCGCTTCCCCGGCGCTGGCCATTATTTCCCTTTCATTTGGGGCCGGCTGGCTCTATTTCACCGTCGGCGCATACTGGACCTCCGCAACCGACCTTTCGAAAACCCATACCGGGATATTATCCGGCATCATGAACACCGGCGCCAACCTCGGAGGCGCGATCTCGCCGACCCTGACGCCTTGGATCGCCGATTATTGGGGATGGCCTGCGGCGCTGGGCGCCGCGGCGCTCGTCGCGATCGCCGGCGCTGTAATGTGGCTCAAGATCGACCCGGAACAAGCGTTCAAACAATGACGCTTTTCTCCCTCTTGCCGCCGCAATCCCAAGCCTGTTAGATTCCTACGCCATGACGATCCAATTTCAGAAGAAAGACCCGCGGGGCAGCATTGTCACGAAATTCGGTGAGATCAAAATCCGATTTTACCCAGACGACGCGCCGCGTCATGTGGAGAATTTCATCAATCTGGCAAAGATGGGATTTTACGACGGCACGACCTTCCATCGCGTCGTTCCGGGCTTTATCATTCAGGGCGGGGATCCGTTGAGTAAAGAGTCGGATCGCTCTCTGCACGGATCGGGCGGGCCTGGCTTCTTCTTGAATCCCGAACCGAATGACCGCCCGCATAAACGAGGTGCGCTCTCGATGGCCAAGATGCCGCGCGACGGGACCAGCACCCGGGATTTCAACGACAACGGTTCACAGTTCTTTATTTGTCTGGTGGATAACAGCGGCTTAGATCGCCGCTATACCGTCTTTGGAGAGATTTATCGGGGCATCGAAATCATCGATAAGATCGCGGCCGTTGTCCGGGACGATAAAGATAATCCGCTCGAGCCGATCACCATGACGGTGACGGTCAACGAATAATGAGGCATTAGGAATGTGGAATGAAAAAATGTGACGAGAGACAAAGCTGCAAAACTGGATCTTAAACGGAGAGCGACGATTTAGGCTCCAGGTTGACGTCGCACTTCTCCGAGCAATTCCTCATTCCTCATTGGGCTAGAAGAACGCCATGCTGGCATACGTCACGGTCGAATTATATTGATCCGTGATGCCCCGGTCGTACCGAAGCACCTGCCCTTGTTCCGCCTCGATCAGCCGCAGCAGCGTATAGATCGGCGAAAATCCGGCGATCCGCCGCTGGTCTCTTTCCCGCTGGATGAACGAAGCAAATTCCTCAGGCTGCCGTTCCTCCACATGCTTGAGCATCGCCAGATCCTGCTGCATGCAGCGGTGAAACGAGAAATCCGTCGGGGGAGCAGCATCCCCGTACCGCATGCCCACATGCGCAAGTTCGGCGCCGGCCACGACGCAATAGGGTCGGCGGAGCTGCGCGAGCGCTTCGCTCAGCGCATGAATGAAGGCCTCCGCTTCTTCCCGCACACGGGAATCCATCAAACTGCTCGCGGAAAAAGAAGATAGGACCGGCACGATCGAAAATTCCTTTTTCGTTCCGACGATATGCTGAAGAAAGGGCAGTTGGAACTCAATCGCCTGCTCATTCAGGTGCGCCAATTCTTCTTCGAACGAGGCGGGCGCGGAGGCCCGAAGCTGATCGGCCACGCTTCGCTCCACCGGCACCACACCCAATGGAGTTTCAAAGTCCTTATCGGTCACGGCAAACAACCGGCCTAGGCCCGAATAGGCCGTGCCGATGACGACAAACACATCCGGCTGTTGCGCTTCGTCCAATTCCTTGTAGGCCCAGGCATAAACCGGTCCGGCTTCCTTGATTTCATAGGTCGGGGCGACCAGTCCCTTGATCGGTTTGCCCTGATGCTCGGAGGCCTTGGGTTCCGGCCCGTCTTTGGATTTGAAAAATCCATCGATCTGGCGGCGCAGCTTCGCCCCATCCGCCTCATAGCTGCGTCCGGAAAAGACGGGCTTCCGAACCGCAGCACGCCGGTACGCATCTAATGCGCTCTGTCTCGCCGAATCCACGCGAGCCCCTTCCAGGAATAGCTTGTCATCCAGTTCCGACACGAGCTGCTCGACCTTGTTCGGCATGAGAAACTCGCCGAAGCGCTTGAGATAGATTGCGCCGATCTCCTGCAGCGAGTGCTCCCCGTCAAAATGCTGCACGATGAAGAAATAGTTCAACGGGAGGACCAATTTCTCCTTGCTGAGCCCCGTCGGGTCCCACAGGACGACGTATTGGTCCTCCCCTTCCTTGATCGGCGAGAACTGCAGGTTTCGAAGGGCGGGATATTGGTTGGCGTCCTTGGTTATCATCCTCGTCACAGTCTTCTCCTTGGCGGAGGCATTCTATCGGAGGGAGCTGTCGGGCTGCAACCACACGGTTAGGAATGATCGGGAGGCAACGTCCGGTCGCGGCGGCTGAGCAGGATCAGGGTGATGATGGTGAGCGCAAGCAGCCAAACGGTCGGGCTGCCGTATGACGTGTCGGAAAATTGGATCAGGTCCGTCAACCGGCCGATCAGCAGCGACATGCGGGCCATGACCGTATAGCCGAAGGCCGCACCGAAGGAAATCATCAAAAAGAAAATGCCGGCGCGCGCCACGACTTTTCCCGCGCCCGTGTGTTCGACAGAAAAAAAGAAGTAGAACAAGACCGACACGACTCCGAAGAGGATGATGATGGCATTCAGATTACTGGCTGGATTCAACAAAGCCATGGAAAACGTCAGGCCGTCGCCGGGCACGGCGGTCACCAATGGACGAACCGTGTCTTCGATTTGCTTTAAGATAAAAGATGAAATGGTCCGTGGAATGGCCAGTCCCGCGCCGACTCCGACGATGAACGCGAACGCATAGCGGGACAACCAGGCGGCCTTGGGAACATAGCGCGTGAGCATCAACATCCCGATCCCGACCGGGATCACCAGCGACCATTCCCCCTTGTCGAGAATCGGCCGCACGATTAGGGTCATGACGACGGTGTCGTAGGCCTTTACGATTGTATAACCGAGTGACACGCCGACATAGAGATGTTCGGCCACCTTGAACAGCGGATTATCCTTATAGAGGAATGAAAAGATGAACAGTGTCAGGCCGGTTGCGACCCAGGCGCCAAGGATTGCTTCAAAGCTGGGTGCCATCATGACGATCCGGTCCGGCTCTGCTCCCGCTCGGATCGGCGCAAGCTGAAATAAAAGAGGTTACAGGTGAGGACCAGCATGATGATCGCAAGATGAGTCGCGGATTGCGCATCCATGCCGGCGATGGCCCTTCCCTTCTGACCGACCAAACCTTCATATTCAGCCGCCCCGCGCAGGCCGCCGATCAAGCCGTTGATTTGGCCGCTACGTAACAATGGATAGAGGCCGGGGGCGATCACACCGGTGCAGCCTCCGCCTAGCTCGAATTTGTACTTGTCCTTGCCGAACACATACCACGCTTCCACGCCGGGATTGCCGGCTGCCAGACTGACGGCATAATGTACATCGCGCAGGCTGTTGACCCCAGCCAGGACCGGAAGGCCCTTCGTGGCCTTGGCTCCGTAATCCGTGGGAAAGGCGGTGTACAGATCCTGCCCCATATTCACGATGACGGCCGACCCGCCGGGACTCCACCCGAGAAAGACATAGTCCTTGCCATTTTGCTTGCCCATTTCCGCCGCAACCTGACTGATGATTTGATCGGCGAGCCCGGTCCCCGTCACCCACAACGTCATGGCGATAATGCGAAGATTCTTTCGAAAGGCGTGGCGCAGAATTGCAATCGCCTGAGGATGTAGTTCCGGCTTGGAGGCAGGGTCGAAGTCGAGTGACAAGAGAAAGACCGACCCTTCCGGCAACCCTTCAATGTAATCGTAGACCCCGCGGACCTCCTGAGACGTCCGAATGGGAAGTCCCACCGGAAACAGAAGAGGAAGCAGCGTGCAGAGCCCGATCACCACGAAGATAATCCGTCTATCGATCTTGAGCATGCGCTCGGCGAAAGTCACGTCAGTACCTCGCAGCAGTACGACTTGGTGATGTGGCGACGTGGTGAAGTCTCTCCTTCAAGAATCACCCGATCTCCAAATCGTACTTTCCCTTATTCCCGTCCCCCGCCCAGATAAGACCGTTCCACTCCGAAGATGATCTTGAACGACAGCGCGACGGCCCCGAGGCTGACGCCGATGAGAATCGCGCGCCGCACCGCCGCGTTCAGGACATTGAGGATCCATGCCGAGAGATCGCCGCTGATCGGCAAAATGAATTCCCCAAGCGGGACACGCCCCATCATCACAATCATGGCGGCCACGAGCAGCACGGCCGCTTCACGGCTTCTTGCACGGAACGACCGGTAGGCCGCGGATGCGATAAAAAACGCCAGAATGGCGAACATGGTGCCCTGAAGTGGCACGAGGGTATAGGAATACACCCAACCAAATGACGTCATCGCGCCGTCGATGGTTTCCTTGCCCCCGTTCCACAGGCCGACGAAGACCGTCACGACGATTCCGGCATAGAGCACCAAGCTATACCCCCAGCCTGCTTCCTGCCGTCGGATTTTTGCGGCATGGAGCTGAAACAGGCTGGTAATGCCCAGCACCAGCGCGAAACCGCCGATGATTTGGAGCCATTTCGTCACGGTGGTCAGCAACTGTTCGGAAGCAGGATGCGGGACATAGTATTGAGCGGCAAACAGCAAGCCGGTGATCATCGTGACGAGCAGCGGCAATTGTCGGCGGAGAAAGATCATTTGAAATCCTTGAACAGATCGAGCATCAGGCGCGGCCAATCACCGCCGGTGACGACGCCGATGGTGGCGATCAGCGTGCCCACGCCGATCACGGCAAGAATGAAGGCCTTTCCCAAATCCTGTCCCCGCAAGGTGCCGATTTGAACCGGCTCCTTGGACAAGTACGCGCTGGCCGCGTAGAGCTCTTCGCCGATCAACGTGTAATCGCACGTCGTGACAAAGAACGGTAATTGGTGATCCGAATCGGTCCCGGCGATCTGAATCGCCCCCGTGCTGGCGCCGGTTTCAGTAAGCAGCAGTGATTCGGCAAAGTACGAGCCCATGAAAAAATTGGCCGCGGGCTTTCGCCGCAACATGATGCCGTCCACCGCCGCGGTGTAGCTGAATTGATCGCTGGTAATGAAAAAATTGGCGTCCTCTTTAAAAAGATCCGGCTTGCCGGCTTCCAGGTACGCTTGTTTCGTAATTTCCTGGCAGACCGCCATCGTGATCGGCTCGCGGTGCGGCACCAGCAGGTCGGTCTCATAGGAGGCGGCCCGCTTGGCGACGCGCCCCAGAATCACGGCCGCCGCAATGGTCGAGGGATCGCTCATGTCGTGCGCGCCGGTCAAATACAGCACCGGCTTGCCCAACTCAGTCGCTCGCCCGATCGCTTCATCAACCGCATCAAGCCCGGCGATCCGCCGGAGAAATATTTCCTTTCGTTTCGCCTGGCTGATCGCGAAAAAGACGACCGAGCCGAACAGCAGCGCCAACATGAGGTTGTTGAGCTGGTTGAGATTGATCCAATTGGCAAGCGGGGTGGCCTGTACGGGTGGAGCGAAGATTCGCTCGGCTCCTGAGACGGCGGCGACGGTGACTATATAGCCCTCGCCGTTCTTGAGCTCGATTCCCTTTCCGTTTTTGATCGTGAACAGGTGCTCATCTGAGCCGCCCGGCCTCACCCACCAGGCGGCTTTGACCCCGCGCACATAATGGGAATCGGAACCGACTTCAGCTACGATCTTGAAGGCGGAGGGATCACCGGACGTTGCCCCTTCACCGAGCAAGACTTGGTATTTGACCGACGGGCCGTCATAGGCAGCCGCAGCCCATACGACAGTCAGACTCTCTCCCCCATCGCTCGGTGTATCGATCACGCGCAACTGTTGCGGCGGGGAAAGCGGACTTCCGGCGCTCGCATGCTCTGTAATCGTTCCTGCATAGAAAAGGATAAACCACAATGTGACAATCGGAACAATACGATGCAATGTCGACATGCAATTTTCAGTAAGAGGCAGAACTTGCTTAGTTTTCAGGATGCTCAAAAAGGTCGTCCAGCGCGGCCGCAGCAAGTGAGGGGGCAAGGCGTACTTTTTTCGGTACGTCGAGCCTCCGAACGTCGCGAGAACAAAGCTGGCGGCCTTTTTCAGCATCCTGCTAGGCGCTCTCGATCACTTCGATATTCGCTCGCGGAATCACGGCGGTGCGCCCATCGCCGAACCTCACTTCAAGAACCCGCACTTCGCTTTCCGTCGGGATCTTTTGAAGCTCGGAGGGTAGCCGGGAAACCTCCCCGATGACACCGAACAGCGGATCTCGGATGATGCGGACGGGATCGCCGATCCTGATACCTTCGCGCTGCGACACCGAGACCGCCGCCGCGGCAGAGGCAGCTTGAGGAATGATGATCTCAGGCCTGATGACGCCGGCTCGGATCTGCGTGGCGCCGGAAACCGAGGCCTTTTGTCCTGCGTGGGCGGACAACAATCGGAATGTCTTGGTCGCCATCGGAATGGTCCCAAACCCTTCGGTCAGCACAAGCGTGAACCCGACCTGCTCCGTCCCGGTGATGGCCACACCCAGGTCGTAACCCAACAGGGTGCGCAGGTCCCTGTCATGAATGCCGCCGATTACCAGGGCCGCGACCCCGATTTGTTTCGCGCGCGCCATCGTGTCCGCTGAAAGAAAAGCGCCGCCGATGACAACCTTGCCTCTCATCGCCGGCGTTAAATGATTGGGCATGAGCGTCTGATCCGGTCCGGTCACGCCCAAGACGATCTCTCCATGCGTCTCACCGCCAATGCCGAAGATTCCTTGCACTAAGCTGCACGATGTCTCAATGGTCACGCCTTGTTGCGCATGAACCTCCCCGACGGTTCCATCAATGTAGGCCAAGACATCCAATACTTTCGGAGGTTCCCGGAACAAGACTTGTCCGGTAATCGGAGAGATTGATTCAATCGTGCCGGTGATGGGCGAGGCGATTTCCGTCTTGAACCATTTGATGAACGGTTTATTCTCCGCGATGATTTCGTCTTTGTGAATCCGATCGCCCTCTTTCTTGATCAAGTAGTCGTGGATCTCGCCCGGCGCGACGCCGAGCTGATTGGCCAGATTCAGCGCGAGGACCTTTCCCGGCAGTTCCGCGCGTGCCACCGGAGTGTCGGCATGGACGCTCTGGCCGACCGTCACGAGCACGGTTCCCGGCAACGGCAGCAACCGCTTCCGCTGGATCGTCGTCCGTTCGCTGACGGTTAAACCTGGAGTGTAGGAATGCGCCATATCTGGTTGCTGAAAAAGCCGTCCAGCTTCCTTCTCAGTTGCTCGCTCGCCTCAACGTACAGTCCCGGAAGGTAGGCCTGGTTCAGACACTGTCGCCTTACAGGGTACGGTCCGCTCAGGAAGACACTGGGCGCTCACCGTCTCGCGCCCGTGCGCAAACTTGAGACGACTTATTCGTCGTCTCGCGCACCTCGCTGGACAGCATTTTGAGCAACCAGTAAACCATTCTCAATAAAGTTCTGAGTTATGGGTTCGAAACTATGAATCCTGAGCGGCAACTCATCATTCAAATCTCACAATTTAGAACTTCCTGGGTACAGCCCGACGGCGTGTTGCCATCGCATGAGCGCGCCGGTGCGGGCATCATGATCGCTCGGGAGCCGCAGGGGACGCCCTCGTCCATCGAGAAGCAATCCCACGACTCCGCCACGGACCTCTTTCGTCATCGGCACGCCGGGTCCGGCTCCGACATTTACCTGCTTGGCAGGGTCTATGGTCACCTTGGCCTCTTCTCCATGAGACAACGGCAAGAGCTTCAGCTCACCAAACAGGAGCGCGCCTTTCTCGACGCGGCCGTCCGGAAAGGCGATTTCATAGTCGACACAACGCTCTCCCTCGTTGCCTTGGCCGACCGGCGCCACACAGGTTCCCAGGTACACCATGCAATCGCGGACAAACACGTCGGTTGCCGCCTTTTCATTGATCGTGGAAAGAACGCCGAGATGCGGCATCATGAAAATACTGTCCACGGATAACTGCGTGAAGCCCAGCGGCTCATATGCGTCGACCATCAATATCATCGACTGCACGCGGCGCGGCGCGTGGGACAGGATTCCCCCGCTGCCGACAATCAGATCCAATTTCAACATGTCGATCAACGTTTGGCCGGAGGTTTGCTGCTCGAAGACATCGGAAATGGTGCGCTCCTGCTGCACGCCTTTCAAGCTCGTCGCGAGGGATTTGTGATGGTTCAACGCCAGGCGCAACGCTTCGCGGGCGATGGCATGCTCGATTTGGAGTTCATCGAGCGTTTGCGGAATGGTGGTGGGACGGACCATCTTGTTTTTGATCCGATTGCGCAGGGTCTGTTCATCGATCGTGAACGGCACCCATCGCATGATGTTCGCCAATCCGGCTTCGGCCAGCACATTCGAGATGCTGTAGGACATACCGAGATTGGCGCTCACGGTCCGGTTGAAGCGGCTGTCGAACACGGAAAACACATCGGTCGTGGCGCCGCCGATATCCACGCCGATCAGATTGATTTGCTCGCGCTTCGCGATCGTCTCCATGATCAGACCGACCGCTGCCGGCGTCGGCATGATGGGCGCGCCGGCCATCTCGATCAGCTTCTTGTAGCCGGGCGCCTGCGCCATTACATGTTCGAGAAAGAGATCATGGATCTTATTGCGAGCCGGCGCCAGATTTTCCCGCTCCAGGACGGGCCGGATGTTGTCGGTAATTTCCAAGGCAGCTTTGTCCCCCAGGATTTTCTTGACCTGGCTCTGCGCCTCTTTGTTTCCGGCGTAAATCAGCGGCAATTTATAGGTGCTGCCGAATCGGGGGCGTGGCTCGGCGGCGGCAATATAATCGGCCATCTCGACCACATGAGTCACCGCTCCTCCATCGGTGCCGCCGGACATCAGGATCATGTCCGGTCGCATGGAACGAATCCGTTCAATCTTCTCGTGAGGCAACCGGCCGTCGTTGGACGACAATACGTCGATGACAATTGCGCCGGCCCCGAGCGCCGCCCGTTGCGCGCTCTCGCCCGTCATGTTCTGGACAACCCCGGTGACCATCATCTGTAGCCCGCCGCCGGCGCTGCTGGTGGAGATATAGATATCGACCCCGACGTCCGGCTCATTCTGGGCCGCCCGATTCGGCGTGATGATATGGTCCCCGTCAAGAATCCTGCGTCCCGACAGCTCTTCGATCTCGGTGATCGCGTTCAGGACACCCCGGGTAACGTCTTCAAAAGGGGCTTCAACCGTGGTGGGCGATTCGCCACGAAAGGTCTGTCGATATTCTTCACCGACCTTCTCGATCAAGATCGCTTTGGTAGTGGTGCTGCCGCAATCGGTCGCAACGATTACGTTGAGCGGACGATCGGTCGATGCGGTGTCACGGGGCTGCGCCGACACCGTCATTGACCCGGGATCCCTTGCGGAGCTGCGGATTTCGCATCGATGAGGACAATGAGACGGGAGATGGAGCCACGCCGTTCCAGGAGGCGGGCGACTTGGTCGACTTCCTTGGCATTCAACACGCATTCGATGATCGGAGAAACGAAATGCAGCGCCTGGCTGCCTAGAAAATTCATTGGGGCCAGCGATTCCAGAAATACCGTCGCGGGGGCCGCCATTCCACGTTTCACTATGGCATCTGCCACTCGCTCAAGCAGAACTCGGTCTTCTCCCGGCAACTCGTCCCGCACCTCCTGCACGGCAAACGCATGCCGAAGCGCACTCCGGAACCAGGTGAGCTTTTTCGCGATGGGTTCGGATGAAGTGAAGTTCATGAGGCCGGGACTGAGTCAACCCATTGATGTATCGCATTATATGGAGGGGTCTGAGGAGAGTCAATTCGAGCAGCCGGCATGATAGCTCTGACGTCGTCGCCCTAGTGAGTTCGAATCGACTTGCTCGATCGGGAGTCCCAGCTTTCCTTAAGATCCGGCTTAGGTCACTACAGCCGAGACGCTTCCTGTGCCCCTATCCATCTATAGGGATGACGGACATATTTCTCTGAATACAGAGAATCCGCTCATTGAGCAGATTGTTGCGGTTCGTGCGTCGCATCCGGCGACGGAGAAGCACCAGATGAGCAATGGCCTCTGGCGAGCGGGTTCAGCGGATTAATGCCGGGAGGGCAAGGCTTGGATTCCTGTCCGGATGATTGGCCCGGCTGATCTGAAACACTTCCGGCTTGCATCGGATCCCGAGACATGCCCCCGGGGGATAAGTGCGGTACCATCGGCTGCGGGGCGGGAACAGGCGGTGGTGAATTATCCTGCTCATGATCCAGTGCCGCAGATCCCGGCTGCGGCGCTCCAGCGCCGGAAGGAGAGGGCGCGAGCGTTTCGATTATGACACAGCCGTGCAGGCCCTTGGGTCTGTCGGTCAGAATCTTTGAACCATCCGGTCCTCTGCACTCGAACACAGCGGCATTGACGGGATCGGCCGGCGATTGAATGAGGCAGAACAGCACGATGGCGCCGACTATCAAAATACCGTGGTCCGGCACAACGCGCAATTTTTTCACCATGATACTCATGAAATGGCGGCCCGCAATAATTGGGATACGAGAACTATAGGCGGGCGTTGGTGAGAGAGTCAATTCAAGATCGCTTCACTCGATGAGCAGAAGTCGCGACCTCTTTCCAGGCAAGGGAAGAGATGGCGAACCAATGGCACTGACTCACCGCCGCAACGCCTGCTGATAACTACACAGGGTTCGTAAAAGCAAACGGCTTCGTGGCCGTCCATTCCAGCCGGCGGTAGAAGATAAGTCGCTCGGGCAGGATTGTTGGACATCGAAGCCCCCCTGTCGCACACAACTAAGCCTTGTCCGCTCGCAACCTGTAAACCCGACCGTGGGGGTCTCGAACAGTACAGGTTCCGCCGTTGCTACTGAAGGGCAACGGTCACGGCCTGCAGCAAGTTGTGTTCTGCGCCAGTCGGCGATAGAGGCCAAACTCCCGCCCAAGCGACAGGACAAATTAGGAAGGTAGCCTTTTGTCTAACTCCTGAAATACGCCGGTATCGCGCATTCCAGCCATCCTTCTCTACGATCCAGCCATCCAGTAGGCCACTGTGACGCACTAGCTGCCGCAAACGCTCAGCAACAATCACAAAGGGGGTCACAATGTAGAGGTCCGGCTCGACACGTGTTTTTGCTAGCTGACTTAACAACTTAATAACTACCGCGGCACGCGATTTTTCACCGCGCTCCCAAGGCAAAGCTGGCTCGTACAGCATCGCGACAGCTCTTCGATCGCCGCCGGCCAACTCCTCTGGGCGCAAGTAGGCGGGAGGAGACAAACCTCAAGCGCTATCCAGGCCGACAAGATGTTTTCGGGTTGATTCGTTAGAGGTGAAAGCCGATCCCCTTGCGACTTGTCTTCCTGAGGCATTATGGACTTGGATGGCGTCACGGGCGATTTATCTGATTTCTCAGGTGAGTCATTTGCGGATTTTGGCTGGTCTGGCGGGGCGCGAGGGGTACGGAGGTAAAGGTACTTGATCTACAGAGGTCAATTTCTCTAGCTGTGTCCGAACGGCGACCTTCAGTTTGGCTGCCCTGTCAGTTTTGCGACCGAGCCCGCGCACCGTTCTCACCCGCCTCCGATGGAGGAAATTAATTGACTCACGCGATGGGTCGCATCACGGCCAACACCGGCTGGCCCACCGTTCGTCAGCCGGCCAGCGGGGATATCCTTTCCTCTCCTTCCTTCTTCAGCCGACGACCTCAGAATCCTGTATCCGTGAGAGAGTCAACTGATCCGGGTTCATGGGCATTGCGGCAGGGCCGTCTGAGGTGTTTCCTGAGGCTCATCTTTTTGGAAAGTTCTTGCTGGGTGGCATCCTTCATGGTGCAATACGGTTGGGAAGAGGCGTGTTTTGCATCGTTTGTGCTCGTCTTTTCACGCCTCATGACTATGCACCGCTCGGATATGCATTTAGGGAATGCCCAGCCCGCATTCCTACGTGATGAATCTCGGTCGGCAACATTGAAGACGTAATGCGACGGAAGGCGAGTTCGCTCGATATCCTGGACAACTTTGAACCCAACTTGCATGTCCGACAAAGAGACTGGTTCGGATCCCGCCTGGTCATCGGTTCAGGCTATTGATTCGGAAAGCAAAGAAGTACTACCCGCATCCCCGGAAGGGAAACCTCGTGTCTTGGCCGTGGGCACGCCTCCCGGCGTCATCACATTTCTTCGTCAAATGATCGAAGTCACCATTGAGACGGTCCAAACCGTGGCCCAGGCGCAAGAGCGCATCGACCGGCTACCGTGGGATCTCTTCCTCTTCTACCATCGAGGTCTTCGCGGAGGAAGCGCATCCCTCCTGAGTAGAATCCGCCGGTGCTCACAGAACACTCAGACGCCCATTGTGTACTGCCTCGGCAAGGATGTGGATCCCGACCTTACGAAACGCCTGGTAAGAGAGTTCGGCGTCCAAACTCTCCTTACTTATCCACAGGATCCTCAAGAAATCGCGCGTCATATCGCCGGCTTACTTGGAGTCCCATTCAATGAGCGTGATGATCCAGGAAATGGGGCCATGCCGAAGTCCAAGACTCTATCGCCGGATGAGGCGGCTGAGTGGGAACAGTTCAAGACATCGTTGAAAGATCGAGCGGCGATTCTTGAACAGGCTGCGACATCTCTCCTTGAAGACACGCTCTCGCTCGAGATGAGGCAAGAGGCGGCTCGCCAATCGTACCAGCTCGTGGTAGACGGCGGCGGATACGGTTTGAATCACATCACGACACCGGCAAGCGAAGCGGAGCAGTTGTTGCGGCGGGATGGGATGTTGTCGCCGCAGGAAGTACTCCGCTTCTGTGAACTGGTAATGGAACTCCAGGAGCGAACGGAGGCGCTTTTACCGCTCACGGCAGGTGACATGACCGGGACTAAAGCACGTCCCCTCGTGCTGGCAGTCTCCGCTGACGGGGCGCTTCTCGATCGCCTGCAAGGTGACGCGCCGAAACATGAGGTTCGGATTGCGGGCGCTCACAATCTCATCGAGGCCATGGAAGCCATGACTTTCAAGAACCCGGACTTGGTCCTGTTGGACCTCGGAAACGACGGCGTATCCTCCCAGGAATTGGACTTCGTGGGTGAACTTGTCACACACATACCCCCGATCCCAGTGTTAGCGTTGACCGAGGGAGATTCATTCAAGGATCGGGTTGTTGTCGCTGGAGCCGGTTGCCAGGGTATCGTCGATAAGCGGCAGTCGACCGCGAGCATTCTCGACGCCACCAGGGAGGCGGCATTCAATCACACCCGTATCGATGTTCCGAAAATCTTGGTGGTTGACGACAGTGAGATGGTCGCGCGGCTCGCAAGCAAGCTACTCGAACGACGCGGCATGCAGGTCACCACCCTCACCGACCCGCTCCAGTTTTGGGACGTGTTGGAACAGGTGAATCCGGATCTGTTGATACTCGACGTGGAAATGCCCCATCTGAACGGCATCGAGCTGTGCCGCGTGGTGCGCGTCGATCCAAACTGGGAGTCCCTTCCGGTCGTCTTTCTCTCGGCCCACACGGATGTGCAAACCATCCAACGACTGTTCGTCGCTGGGGCGGACGATTTCATCAGCAAACCTATCGTCAGCGCCGAGTTGATGATGCGGGTTCAAAACCGGTTGGGCCGGGCGCGCCTGTCCCGGCACCGGACGGAAATTGACGGGTTGACCGGGGTCGCCGGACGGCATTCCGTCGAACAGATGTTGGAGCGTTCAATTCGCACGGCCCGGCGCTATCGGGACCCTTTTTCACTCGCCGTGGTGGACGTGGACTATCTCAAGCAGATCAATGATCGGTATGAAACGGCGACCGGTGACGCAGTGCTGCGCCGATTGGGACAGATATTTTCCGCGTTCTTCCGACCCGAGGACGCCATAGGACGCCTGGGCGGAGACGAGTTTGTGATCGGACTCCATCGAGCTTCGAAACCAGCGGCGCTCGCTAGAATTGAAGAACTGCTCCGGCTCGTCCGTCGGGAACGCTTCGCAGCAGGGACGGGCGAGGCATTTACCGTCAGTGTCAGCGCCGGCCTCGCCGAGTTTCCCGGCGACGGGTCCGAACGCCAGGCGATCTATCACGCCGCAGGACAAGCGTTGTCGCAGGCGAAAGCCGGAGGGCGTGATCGCGTGGTGGGGAGAGAAGACGGCCACCATCCGGTTGTGGCGGAGGAGTATGACGTGGTGATCGTGGACGATGACGAGACGATCAGCGACATGCTCATGCGCATGCTGAGGAACCAGGGCTACCGCTCCGGTTGGCTACGTGACGGCGCGGAGGCGATCGCCAAACTGGGCGGGAGATCCCCTGCCATGCGCGCGAAGGTCCTGCTATCGGAGGTCGATTTGCCGGGATTGGACGGGTTCGCCCTTCTACGTCTATTGGGCAATGAGACTGGTTTGCGCCGCATGCGAGTCATCATGCTGACGAATCGCTCCGCTGAGGATGAAGTGGCCACGATGTTTGAGCTCGGCGCATTTGACCATATGGCAAAGCCGTTCAGCCCGAGAATTCTCCTGCAACGCATTCGTCGGTCTCTCGACGCCTAGATGCACACAATCCCGACAGCGAGCTGGTTAACGTTCGTGCTGGTCATAGAGGCGACAGCGCTTGCCGGCAGCCTCGGATTGCTCTTTGGTCAAGCCGCCTGGCTGCGGTGGGTGACACGGTGGCTGGAACCGAAGCGCCAGGCGGCCCGAAGCATTGTGTTGCAAGCGCTTGAGGCGGGCACGGACCAAAGCCAGGCGTTAGAAGCGGTCACGGCTCTTCCTCTCCACGCTCAGGTCGAACTGATTACGGACCTCGGCGAAAACCTCAATGGAGTAAAGTTGAAAGCGTTGGCGAATATCGCAAAGCAATCGGGTATCCTCGACCACAGCGAACGGCTCTGTCGCAGCCGCTGGTGGTCGCGGCGGGTCAGAGGTATTCGGCTGTTCACCGTCTTGGCCGAAGGCGAACACATTATTCCCTCGCTGTTTCCTGATCCCTCGGCCATCGTCCGATCGGAACTTGCCAATTGGGCGGCGGCTCATCCCTCTCCGGAGATGATCGACATCCTGCTTCGACTCTTGGACGATGCCGACGGATTTTGTCGATTTGCCGCTCATAATGCCCTCTATCGCATGGGCTTGATCGTGGTCGAACCCTTGGCGCGCCACCTTGAATCGCAAACCGGAGTCGCGTTGGAACGCGCCATGGCCGTCGCAGTCTCCTTGGGGCATGAACGATTCATCGATCCGGCACGCGCATGCCTGAGTCATGCCGATCCCACGATCAGAACACTGGCGATCGAGGCGCTTGGAAAAAGCGGAAGCCTCCGGTTCGCGCCGGCACTACTGGACCGTTTGAATGATCCGGCAGCTCACGTACGGCAGGCTGCGGCCCATGCGCTCGGCCGGCTCAAATGTTGGCAAGCCTCACCGGCCGTCGCCCGTTTGCTTGAAGACCCCGTCTGGACGGTGCGGCAGGAGGCAGCGCTGACCCTCCGATCGTTGGGCGCGCCCGGCATTCTGCTGCTTCGCCGAAGCAACTCGAGTCGCGATAAGTTTGCCCGGGACATGGCTCAGCACGTCCTCGGCTTTCCCCGGACAAAGGTCAACGGGGAAGCGGCATGACGCACACCATCGGAGAAGGACTCCTCAACTGCTTGCTCCTGATGGAATGGATCATCCTCGTCTATTTCTTTTTCTTGTCCAGCTTTTACGCGCTGTTACTGGCCAGCGCCGTGCTTGATATCGGCCCGCATCTGCAAAAGGAACGTGGCGAAAACCGGCGACGGCTGCTGGGATCCGAAATCGTTCCTCGTATTACACTGCTTGCGCCCGCCTTCAACGAAGCCAGAACAATCGCCGACAGCCTTCGCGCACTGTTGGGACTTCAGTATCCAAGCCTGGAAGTCATCGTGATCAACGACGGGTCCACGGACAAGACGCTGCAAGTCCTCCTCGACCAGTTCGAGCTTGTCGCTGTGCATCCGATCTATCAACATCGGCTTCAAACCAAACCGCTGCGCGCGCTTTATCGATCGAAGCTCCATCCGCATCTCGTTGTCGCTGATAAAGACAAGGGCGGCAAAGCCGACTCATTGAATGTCGGACTGAACATCGCGTCGCACGAACTCGTATGCGCCATCGACGCCGATACTCTGATCGAACCGGACGCGCTTCAACGGATTGTCCGTCCGTTTATCGAGTCCGATACGGTGGTGGCGGCGGGCGGCACGATTCGTCCCGTCAATGGGGCGGTGGTCAA
This sequence comes from Nitrospira sp. Nam80, assembly GCF_965152575.1. NCBI lineage: Bacteria > Pseudomonadati > Nitrospirota > Nitrospiria > Nitrospirales > Nitrospiraceae > Nitrospira > Nitrospira sp. Nam80. The sequence continues at coordinate 2,107,903 of NZ_OZ224216.1, read as the reverse complement.
GGGAGGCCGGGTCGTGCGCGTCAATACGCCGCATCGCCTGCTGGCAGGAGTCCAAGCTGTGGAATACCTGCGCGCCTTTCTCTTTGGCCGCCTGGGTTGGAATCGCCTCGGAGGCAATATGATCGTCTCCGGGGCGTTCGGGTTGTTTCGGCGGGAAGCCGTGATCCGGGCAGGCGGCTATCGGCACGATACAATGGGCGAAGACATGGAATTGGTTGTTCGCCTACGCCGGGTCGGATACGAAGCCCGTCAGCCCCAGCGCGTGATTTTCATTCCGGATCCGGTGGCTTGGACCGAAGTTCCCGAATCATTTCGCGTCTTGGGTAATCAGCGGGATCGTTGGCATCGCGGGCTCGCCGATGTCTTATGGCGGCATCGCTGCCTTTTCTTCAATCCCTCGTACGGAGCGCTGGGACTCGTCGTATTCCCCTACTTCGTGTTTGGAGAACTACTGGCGCCCGTCATTGAAGCGTTAGGCCTGCTCAACATGGGATTGATAATGGCGCTCGGCGACATGAACCTCCCGTTCATGCTGCTCTTCTTCCTGATCGCGTACGGATATGGAGTCCTGCTGTCCTTCGCCTCCCTGGTCATCGAAGAGTTCACGTTCCATAGGACTGAATCGTTCACGGACCGCCTATGGCTGGTTCTCTGGTGTTTGATCGAAAACATCGGTCTGCGACAAGTCACGGTGTACTGGCGTCTTCGCGGATTGATCAAGTATGCGCGGGGCAGAGGGGATTGGGGCGTCATGGATCGGCGCGGATTTTCCCAACCCGGAACGGCAATCGCGCGATGAGCCATCCTCTGCTTGCCATCGTCTTGATCACCGTGTCGACGACGATTCCGATTGTTGGAGATACCTTTACCACCATGGCGGCCGACACGGTCTTGTTTTCAGGAGCCGTTCCCATGTCAGTCGAGGAATTGGAGGTGGTTCACGTCGAGGGCCGTGCTCCGACGCTACTCTTTAAATCCGCTCCTGAGCCTGCGCCGCCCCGCCGGGTTCGTCCGACTGAACCACGCCTCAATGTGCTGGATCGCATTGTTGCCATTGACAGCGAAAAGAACTGTGAAGTGACCAGCGAACCTTCCGGTGCAACGTGGACTTTTGAGGCTCGCGGCTTAGATGCTAATCGGTGTCGGCTTGTCCTCTCCCTCGCGAGGAATGGGACTGCACTGGACGCCCTGTCCTACCAAGTCATGGCGCTCCGCGGCGAAGTGTCTGCACCGGTTTCATTCGGTCTGGCCGATATCCGGACAGGATTGCAGGGCGCCCAAACATTGCTCGACCGTGGAGCCGGATCATTCGATATCACGATCCCTCTCAAGGCGGCGGCCAAGACGATCGACTTGCGTGACGTCACCGCACTCGTCATCAGTCCACGGCAAGGCGGCGTTTCAATTCGTTTCAATGAACTCACATTGGCAGTCTGGCCGCCCAAGGCAATGCCTCATCGGCGAATGGGATTTTGGGTCTGGGACTATCAAAGCGCGACGGCTCACGCCGCTACATTATTGGAAGCCTGTCGATCCGTGCAGTGCGACCGTCTGGTGGTTCAGACGCCTGCGCTGGGTGAGTCTAAAGAGATTTGGCACAGCTATGCGGCGCTTCTCCAGGCAGCTCAAGAGCGAGGCATTGAAGCATTTGCGTTGGACGGATACCCCGAAGCCATTTTTGATCCGCAGCCGTTGATTGCAAAAGTGGAGCAGTTACGTACGGTCATGCGAGGTCTCATGCCGAGCGGGCTGCAACTGGATGTTGAACCATATCTACTCGAAGGATTTTTCGACGACTCCACGGGAGTCACCAAATACCTGGACTTGCATGCGCAGGTCAAACGCGCTCTTGGAGGACAGACTCGCCTTTCAGTGGTCATGCCCTTCTGGTTGACATCGCAGTTCGCCGGCAACCGGGCGGTTGCCTTTGCCACCATGGATCTAGCGGATGAGGTGGCTCTCATGAGTTACCGAACAGATCCGGAGGAGTTACGGGAACTGGTCGACGACTCACTGCGCTATGCGGACCTCATCGGCCTCCCGGTTTGGCTGGGGGCGGAGACGCGGGCGTTGCCGTTGGAGGAACATGTACGGTTGCAGACGGTGACGCGGCGAGAACTGGCGACGGCATACTTGGACCGGGCCGACCGACGACTCGTGTTTGCTCAGCCGCCGGAAGGATACGATCAAAATTGGTTCCGCGTCGTTCAGCGGACAACCGTCCGTCCCGAACGTCTGACCTTTTCGCGGCAGTCGCGTGCTCAAGTCCAGCGGATGCTCCGTACGTTGGATCATGCTGTGACCAACCCAAGCTTCACCGGCGTCCTGATTCATGATTACGCCGGATTCTTCGCCTTGCCGGAACAAGGAACTCCATGACCGGTGCGGCGGTATTCTGCGACGCGCAGTCTCTTACCCCAAGAACCTGGTGCTTTTCCAACAAGAGCCTCCCAACATGGCTGCTCCTGCTTGCAGCGGCATCACTTTTCATCTCAGGAAGCCTGCTGGCTCAGGAACCAGGCGACAACGGCACGCTGTCCGTCCAGCCGGCCAGAAGCGACGTCTTGACGGCCGCCACGGCGGCAGAGAATGCCAGAGAGTTGGATCAAGCGGAGCATCTGTACCGCAACTACCTCAACAGCCGACCGGACGATGATGAAGTGCGGGCTCGCCTAGCCCGTGTCTTGTCATGGCAAGGACGCCACGAAGAAGCCGCGGCGCTGTATCGTGATATTCTGTCGCGCTACCCGGTGGACATCGATGTCCGGATTGCCCTGGCCCGGGTGCGGTCGTGGCAGCAGCATTTTGAAGAAGCCGGCGAAATGTACCGGGGTGTGCTGGCTGAAGATCCGAACAATGTCGAAGCGAAACAGGGATTGGCCGACACGCTGTATTGGAACAAACAATACCAGGAAGCCTTGCAATTGTACCGCGAAGTCTATGAAGCCACCAAAGATCCGGAAATCGCCCGACACATTGAAAGTGTGACCCAAGAGATTACCGTATCGGCCCGTGCACCCATGCGGGGACCACGAACGCGGCCGGCTATTCCATTTCGTGATTATATAAAACTCGGATATACCCACTACTCATATACCAATCGTTTCCCCGACGAGCGCGACTGGCTCCTCGAAGCGGCGAAGCCGATCGGTGATCTCACATTGGTCGCTCGGGTGGAGCCGTTAAACCGATTCGGTCTCCATGACACGCCTGTGTCCGCCGAACTTTATAGCCCTTTGTGGAGGCGGGCATGGGGCTATCTCGGAACATCCGGAGCCTTCAACGCGGATTTCGTCCCGCACTGGACGTTGGGAGGAGAACTCTTCCAAGGACTTGGCGATGTCTCCCCGTATCTCTCCCGTTTTGAAATGTCACTCGGCTATCGGCGAATGGACTTCAAGACCGGCGGCATCGATCTATTGCAGCCGGGTCTGACGATCTATCTCCCGTTCAACCTGTGGCTGTCGGAGAAGGTCTATTATATCCCCGGCCAAGGCTCCATTACCCTCTCATCCCAATTGACCTGGCGGCCCACCGACCGGCTTCAGGTGTTCGCGTCCGGCGGATTTGGAACTTCCGGAGAGCGGATCGTTGCAGTGCAAGACTTCGCACGGGTACAGAGCCGCATCCTGCAGGGAGGCGTCATCCTTCCCATCAGCGCACATTTCTCCGGAGAAGCCCTCGCCTACTATGAGGACCGGAGCACACTCTATGTTCGGCGAGGCGGCACCTTCAATCTCATCTGGCATTGGTAGCCGCAATCCGCGTACGCAGGTAGGAGAGCATCTCATGCGAGCGCTATTGATTGTCATCGGACTGATCGTCATCGGGTTGGCGATGTGGGCCAGCCTGATCTTCTTCCCTCTTTCAGAGCAATCGGGTACGGTCCAAGCCGACCATGTCCATGTATTCAACGGCGTGCAAGGGCCATCCGGCATTTCCATGGTCGATCCACCCTTGCCTACGCCTATAGTCCGTTACTCCAAAGGAACAGTAAGCCGCCTCGCCATCCTGCTCACGGACCCCGCCTCCAATTGGCTCCGCCTGGCGCATGGACTTAAGACGATCGGAGTGCCCTTTCTCGTCACTGAGGACTACCGGCAGGCGCTTCGTCACCGTGTCGTGCTGGTATATCCAACGATCTCCGGCCGAACGCTTTCCCCGGACGCCTTGAAAGCATTGGCCGCGTTTCCGCGGAACGGCGGCACACTGATCGGCGTCAACGTCCTCGGCGGAGGGCTGAACGAGGTGTTCGGATTTCGAGAGGTCCAAGACTCCAGCCGGCATTTCGAACTACGACTTAATTCGGTTTCACCGCTCCTCACTCAGTTCACGGATCGCAAGGAAAAGATGCTTCGCCTGGGCGATCGCTCGAAATCGCAAGAGCCGATCGGCTCGCTCAGCTATCTTGCCCCGAAAGAACCACCGTTGGCGGTGTACGAAGACGGGACTGCAGCGATTACACATCGCTCCTATGGTCAAGGCCGAGCCATCGCTTTTGGCTTGGATATCGGGTTCTTGCTCGCAAAAGGATATAACCTGCGTGACGAGACGATCGCGCAGAGCTACGACAACCGGTTCGAGCCGATGCTCGATGTCTTTCTCCGGCTTCTCAGAGAGATCTATCGGAGGGGTGAGCCCGATGCCGTCACACTGGGAACGGTTCCGTATGATCATTCCTTATCAGTTCTCCTCACCCATGACATTGATGCCTCAACAATTTGAACCAGATCTGGTAGTGATTTACAGCGGAAATAATGAATTCATTGAGAAGCGAATCTATACCGAGGCAGGGTCCTGGCAGAAACCACTCAACTCAATAATGAATGGGTCGTACTTGATTCGGCGGATGAAGGGAAGCTCCTTGGGACGCCGCCTATGGCCGGACAATACTCTACTGCCTGAAGAACGGCAGCATATCGCATATGAACAATGGTTGAAAATTGAACAACTCGCTCTCGATTTACGGAAGAACCCGCGACAATATGAGAAGGTGAGGGAGCATTATGAATTCAGTATTCATTTATGGTGACGGCCGCCCAAGAAAAGGGCGTGCCGGTGGTTCTAGTGACAGTCCCGGTGAACCTGCGCGACTGGCGTCCCAATGTCTCGTACCAGCCTCTCGCTGGTGAAACACTGGCTAACTGGGAGCAGCAATACCGAAATGGTCGCCGCCTATTATGGCGGGGAGACGCAGCAGGTGCAGTTCAGTCGTTCTCGACCGCGACACAGTTATCACCTCTGCATGCGGAACCTCATTTTATGCTGGGGCTGGCGTTGGAAGCACTCCATGACTATGATGCCGCGTTTCAAGCTTATAGCCGAGCGCGTGACCTGGATCACAATCCCTTCCGCGCGCCATCCGACCTCAATCGGATTCTCCGACGGATAGCCGGTCAATCCGGGAATGTCTCCCTGGCGGACGCCGAACAGGTCTTCCGGGACGGCACCGCGCCACTGGCTCCCGGGTTCGAACCTCTTCTTAGATTATGTGCATCCCACGAAACGAGGCAATCTCCTGGTGGCGCAAACGGTCTACGATGAAATCGTCCGGCGTCGCATCATCGGCAGTGAAACGGCTTGGCTCGGTGACGTTCGGTCGGCAATGCTGAACAATCCGGAGACCAAAGAAACCTACGATGAAGAACGGGACTATGCCATGCAAGGCGCGATGGTTCGATTGTTTGTCATGATGCATCAATATGAGAGCGCATTGGAAAAGGCCCGTGCCTTGAATCAAGCGCCCGGCGCCTTCGATACGCTTCGCAAGGGCGAAGATGTCCGACTCGTCAATGGAGTGCTGGACCTGTTTCCTGACGTACTAGCGCACGAGCGCGCCCTTATCCTTGGGGGTACCAAGCACGAACCGCCCCACCAAGACCTGGACGCTCGCCTGAAACAATTCTATCGCGAGAACCTTTGGCGGGTATCAGGAATTCCAATCAGTGGCAAGGACCTCAATCAATTCTGACTACACCCATGAAGATATTGGATTTCCATACGCGTTGCTCTCAATCCTGATTCAGGCTCAAGGATTGGACACCTGCTGCTCCGCATGGTACGAGCTTCGCACCAGCGGGCCGGATTCGACATGGCCGAAGCCCATGGCCAAACCCTCGGATTTAAGCTGCGCAAACTCGTCGGGATGGTAAAACCTGGCGACGGGCAGGTGGTCTTTCGTGGGCTGTAGATATTGTCCGATGGTCATGATGTCGCACTCGACTGATCGGAGATCCCGCATGACACCCCGGGCCTCTTCGATGGTCTCACCCATTCCGACAATCAATCCGGATTTGGTTTTCATTCCAAGCTGTTTCGCCTTGCCGAGCAGATTGATTGACCGTTGATATTTGCCTTGCGGTCTGATCAAGGGAAACAATCGGGAGACGGTTTCAATGTTGTGATTCAGAATGTCCGGCTTTTCATCGCAGACCAAGGCCAGCGCAACCTCATTCCCTTCAAAATCAGGAATCAGGACTTCGATCGTACAAGCCGGCGTCAGCCGCCTGACGTGCCGAATGGTCTCGGCAAAGACCATGGCGCCTCCGTCATCCAGTTCATCGCGATTAACGGATGTAATCACCGCATGCCTAAGGCTCAAAGCCTCAATGGCTCTCGCAACACGCAACGGTTCATCCAGGTCCAGTGTTGGTGGCCGGCCGGTGGCGACCGAACAGTAGTGGCAGCGTCGCGTGCACACGTCTCCGAGGATTAGAAAGGTCGCGGTCCGCGCATTCCAGCATTCCCACATATTCGGGCAGCGCGCCTCTTCACAAATTGTATGCAGACCGAGGCGGTCCATGGCGCGTCTGATGTCGATATAATCCGGGCCTGTCTGTAGACGGACCTTGAACCATGGCGGCAGACGGCCTGATCGTTCCCATGCCGAAAGCCGTGGTCCATCGACCGATTCATCAAGACTTCGAGAAGAGCGAAGATCCGTGAGCGGGACAAATGTCATGCTGTCGCCGCCCTTCGCTCAAAGGGTTGTCTCGAGTGATAAGACATGCTGAGATAGGAAGGCATGACGATGACCAGCCATGGCGTTCCGTCCGCCTAGCGAGCGGCAACAGTTCTCTGCATCCAGTGTAGCAGCTTTTGCCAGAACCAATCAGACGACTCCTGTTCAGAAACAGGATCCGGGTACTGGATCCACAATTCCTGGGACCCGAGATACAGGCCATGCTTAAAACTGAGTTGACTTCGCAACTCCCGATAACCCTGTCGATGCAGCGCCCGCACCAGCTCTTCCAACGCTCCCGTTGCCGACGATGGATGCTCTGCCGTCACGCGGGCCGTTTCGTATCGTAGGACAGCGCGAAATCCTGCGCCAGTCGCTTCACATTCCACGGGCCGGTTGAATCCTCGCTCCCGGTCATCGAACCCGGCCAATTGATATCGTTCGATTGCTCCATCAGGCATTACTGGGCTCGAAAGACTGCTAATAGGTCGCTCAACGCAATCGTCTTACTCTTCAGCATGGCCCGTTCCGCATCCAAGACATCCAATGCCGAGACCTTTTCCGTTCCCCCTTTGAGACATCGCGCTCCCAAAGTCAACATGCGCTCGCATTCCTTTTCCACTTTCGCCTGCACTACGGGATTCACCTTGGTAATGTCGTGTACTTTTGCTCGGGTCGTCGTCAAATGCGCCTGAAGCTCTTCTTCCGGATAGGTTTTTCTTGCCGCCTCATCCTGACACCGGTCGATGAACTGGATTAGGAATACATAGAGTCGCAAGAGCGTTTCCGTCGTCTCAATGTGTCCTGGATGCGTCTCTTTCATCATAATCTTCGGCTCCCTTCTACTTTGTACCCGTCCGACGCTGCTTGACGGCCGCGACAATCCGCGCGGCATCCCAATCGCTAAATCGTTCAGGGGCTTTTGCACGGAATCGACACACCTCATGGCTCACGAGAGCCGACCCATCAAGTTACTCAGTTCGGCCAAGTCGGCATACGAAATCCATTGCACGTCCGGCCTAACCGGACCGGGGTCGGTGCGTGAGAGCGCCCTCGAGCGAAGCAATAGCGGTGGTCTTGATAATCGCCGATGGTGCAGTCATCCAGCTGCAACCTCGTGTTCCCGCCGACGGCCTTCCGATATAGAGAACGCGATAGAGAGATCCGATGATTTTGAACGGAGCATGCTTTTGCTCGATCTTTCAAACCGGCGGATCAGCAACATTCAGGCAATAAAGATGAATAAGATCAGCTCATTATGCAGCAGCCCTTGCTACCGGCTCAAGTATGGAAACGTCAAACGGGCAACGCGATCAATCACACCAACACTTTGATGTCGGTTCCATCTACTTGAACTTGATACGAAGTCACGCGGGCGGACGGATTATTCACGCAGGCGCCGGTGATCACATTGAACTGCCAGCCGTGCCAGGGACACGTCACGATGTCCCCTTCCAGATCTCCTTCGCCCAAAGGGCCGCCTCGGTGGACACAGGTATTATCGACGGCGTGGTATGTGCCTTCGACGTTAAAAACGGCAATGGGCTTTCCGTTTATCTCCGCAACCATTCCGCTTCCTGGCTTGACATCATCCGTTCCTGCGACACGTACAAACTCAGGCATTCTCTCCTCCTTCACCCTTCGTGGCTCGTGATACGCGAGGACTTCAATGCGATTCCGCCGTGTTAATTTTCCGAGGCGGGTCGCTTGATTTTCTTCAACAAACTTTCAATACGACTCGACCCGTCTTGGTCGCTTTTGCCCAGACGCGCCATTATTTGCACGGCTATGCCATGGAAGGCCTTCGCCTGCGGTGACGCCGGATCGGCGACCACGAGCGGCCGGCCCGTATCGCCCCCTTCCCGAATCGCCGGATCGATCGGAACTCGCCCGAGAAACGGCACACCAAGTGTTTCGGCCGCCCGTTCACCACCGCCATGAGCAAAAATCTCTGTCCGCTCGCCGCAATGTCCGCACACGAAGTAGCTCATGTTTTCCACGATACCAAGTAGAGGGACATTCACTTTCTGGAACATCATCATGCCTTTTCTCACATCGTGCAACGCGACCTCTTGCGGTGTGGTCACTGTAATGGCCCCAGCCAAAGGCACCAGCTGGGACAGCGTGAGTTGGGCGTCTCCCGTCCCGGGAGGAAGATCAATCAACAGATAATCCAGCTCGCCCCACAGCACATCTCGAAACAATTGTTGGATCGCGGTATGGACCATCGGTCCCCGCCACACCACGGCCTGATCTTCAGGCACAAAAAATCCCATGGAGATGAGCTTGATACCGTGGCTCTCGGCCGGTGATATTTTTCCATCCTTCTGCTCGGGAGTTTTGTCGACACCCATCATCATCGGGATGTTCGGCCCGTAGATATCCGCGTCCAGCAAACCGACTTTCGCGCCGCTCAGCCCCATGGCCACGGCGAGGTTTACACACACGGTGGATTTCCCCACGCCGCCCTTTCCACTGCTGACGGCGATGACATGCTTCACTCCCGGTATCAAATTCGCCCTTGCTTGAGTATCCTCGTGATGCGGGGATCCGGACTGCATCTCTGCCATTGTAATGCCTCCTCGGGGTGCACCGAATGCGTCGGCTCTGGGCTGATCGGAATCATGTCATCATAAGCTATTGAGCCGGCGAAAGGAAATGGGCCGGCAGGCGGACGGGCACCTTAAGGGTCCAGCATGCAACAGCCCGAGACTAAGGATTCAAGTTTTCTGACGCTGAAGGTTATACGCGAGCCCCATGAAGGACAAGCTATAGATCAGCCATTTGGAGGGATCGAAATTGTACCACTTGGGGCCATTGCGATAGTCACGTGAAAATGTGTGATGATAGTTATGATAGCCTTCCCCGAAACTCACAAACGAGATGAGCCAATTATCCCGGCTGCTGTCCTGCACTCCATGGGGCTGATCTCCCCAGAGATGGCACAGCGAATTGATCGTAAACGTCGAATTCAACACGAGCACCGTCCGCAGCATGCCGGCCAACAGAAAACAACCGAGGCCGCCCACCCAGCCGCCGTTGAGCCAGCCGGCGACAAATGGGACCAACAGTCCCGACAAAACGATGGGCACGTAGTATCGATGTTGCCACATGATCAGCGGATCTTTCCTGAGCCGGCTCTCGTATTTGTCCAATCGGTACGGCGTCTCTATGAAGAGCCAGCCGCAATGGCTGTGCCAGAATCCGAGTGCGGCATTATAGGGATCCTCATCGGAATCCGTTCTGGCATGATGGCGGATGTGATCGGCACACCAGCGCAACGCGGAGTTCTGCAGCGCCCATCCGCCCACAATCAAGAGGCACACCTTGACCCAGGGACGGCATTCAAAGCTGCGATGCGAGATCATGCGGTGATAGCCGACCGTGATTCCCATGCCGGTCATAATGTACAGCACGACCAGCAATACCCAATCCAGGGCGGTGTAATCATGGAAGTATGCGAAGAGCGGAACCCCAATAAATGTGACAAGGGTCATGGTGCTGAAGAGAAGAATCATTCCCCAATCGAGCGATCGTGCGGCAGACTCGGCCATTATGTTCCCTTACGTTACGTGAAATACGAGTGGTCATCGGAATTTCCGTTCCGAGCAAGCGGGGCGCATGCTACCGGATGTTATGTGGCTTTTTCAACCTGAAATACCGGGTGTATACTAAGTAGAGCGAGGAGATGAGAATTTTAGGGGAGCGGCAGCCCGCATGACTACGTGGTCGATTGAGCCGAGAATTCAAGCTATCGGTGAGGAATTGGCGCGTCTGTCGACTGGCGGTGGACCTGACCTGTTCGAATCCCGCTGGTGGTCTCAAGCCGCCATCAATCTTGCCATGGAGGACGAGGCCTTCAAAACCCAACTGTTCCGCTTCGTCGATGTTCTGCCGTCGCTCCGCGACGACGCACAAGTGACGGCAGTGGCGCATGAGTATTTCGGCGAGACGACCGAGCGGCTCTTCGGATCACAATGGGGATGGAAGGCGCTCACCGCCACCACGCTGGGGGCGACGCTGGGCGGAAAAACCATCCGCCACCAGGTCGAACGCATGGCCCAAACCTTTATTGCCGGCGCCACGATTGCCTCCGCTTTGCCGAGACTCGCGGGACTGTGGAAGGAGCGTCGAGCTTCATCGGTGGATCTGCTTGGTGAAGCGACGCTGAGTGATCGCGAAGCCGATCACTATCGGGACCACTGTGTCGCGGCCTTGCAACAGCTAGGGGCGGCATCCATCTCCTGGCCCAGTATTTCCGTCTTAGAACATGATCACCTGGGATCGCTTCCCCGAATCCAGCTTTCGCTGAAGATTTCAGCATTGCATGCGCAGTTGGACCCAACGGATCCTGACGGAAGCTTCGATGCAGTAGGCCGCCGGCTCAGACCCCTGCTCGATCTCGCTGCGTCATTGCCTGCCTCGATCATTTTCGACATGGAACAAGCGGAGACCAAGGATCTGATCCTATCGATCTTCATGAGACTGTTCTCGGAGACAGCCTACCGGGCCTATCCCTATGCCGGACTGGCGCTTCAGGCCTATCATCGCGATACTGCGCAAGATGTGGAACGCCTTCTCGAATGGGTCCAGCGGCGCGGGAGCCCGATAACGGTCAGACTCGTCAAGGGGGCCTATTGGGATTCCGATACGATCCGCTATCGCCAGCGCGGATGGCCGGTTCCACTGTACGAGCACAAAGCTCAGACCGACATCAACTATGAACAATTGATCCGGCGATTATTGGAACATACCGACGTCATCCGGCCTGCATTCGGCACCCATAATCTGCGGACTTTGGCCGTCGTGGAAGCCACCGCCGAATCACTCAAGCTTGCGCCGGAGTCCTGGGAATATCAGATGATTTTTGGAATGGCCGAACCATTCCAGACCGCGGTCACCGCGCGCGCTCGCCGCCTTCGCATCTATACTCCAGTCGGGGAACTATTGCCGGGAATGGCATATCTAGTGCGGCGTTTGCTTGAGAATACGTCGAATGAATCGTTCCTCCGAAAAGAATATGTGGAATCCCAACCGCTGAGCGTGCTGCTTGCCCCGCCCGCGCGTGCTGAACATTCCATGACCGCTCCTACACCGACTGATGCGGATTCCATCACGGCGAGCCCAGTCGAATTTCACAACGAACCGCAGGCCGATTTCTCGCAGGAAGGAGCCCGCCAAGCAATGGAGAAGGCGCTTTGTGCCGTCTCTGCGCTGTTGGACCGAGGATGGTCGGCTGACTTGCCGAAACAAGCGGCGCCGTCGGGCGATGAATTGATCACCCGGAATCCGGCCGACCCCGCCGTGATCGTCGGCCGCTTGCAGGGATACGCAGGCTCCGACATCGGCGCCATGGTGCAGACGGCCCAGAAACACAGTGCCGCATGGGCTGCCCAGCCGGCCGGCACGCGGGTCGCCCTACTCAAGAAGGCGGCCATACTGATGCGGGCACGCCGGTACGAGCTTGCGGCCTGGGAAGTCTTTGAAGAAGGGAAACCTTGGCATGAGGCGGACGCCGACGTCGCCGAGGCCATCGACTTCCTGGAATTCTATGCAGTTGAAATGTCCAGACTCGCCGCTAGGCAACGCCTCGGTGAGGCGCCGGGCGAGCTGAACCACCGGCTTTTGTCGCCTCGCGGTGTGACGGCGGTTATTGCTCCATGGAATTTTCCTCTTGCGATTCCGACCGGCATGGTCTCGGCTGCGCTGGTGACGGGGAACACGGTCTTATTCAAGCCTTCCGAACGTTCGTTGATTGCCGGCCAATTGCTCACGGAAATATTCGCGCAGGCCGGTCTCCCTCCAGGCGTCCTCCAGTTCGTGCCGGGCGGCCCGGAGGCGGGTAAAGCGCTGGTACTCGCGCCGGATGTCGCGACGGTAGCATTTACCGGATCGAAGGATGTTGGGCTGTGGATGCTTCACCAAGCAGGATCTTTGTCTCCCGGTGCCCGATCGATCAAGCGAGTCATCGCTGAAATGGGCGGGAAAAATGCCATCATCGTCGATGACACGGCCGACCTGGACGAGGCGGTGGCGGGAGTCCTCTATTCCTTCACCGGGTATTCCGGTCAGAAATGTTCCGCTTGCTCTCGCGCCATTGTCCATCAAGCCGTGTATGACATATTCGTTCGTCGCTTGGCCGAGGCCGTATCGAGCCTTCGCATCGGCGCGCCACGGCATCCTGGCACCCAAATGGGACCTCTCATCGATGAACGCGCATTGGCCAGGGTTCAGTCATACGTGGAAACCGGAAAGCGTGAAGGCCGCCTGCTGATTGAGCGAACGATACAAGGGCCCGGCTATTTACTGGGACCTGTTGTGTTTACCGATATCAGGCTCGAGCACCGATTGGCTCAGGAGGAAATTTTCGGCCCCATCCTTGCCATCATGAAAGCCGCCACATTCGATCACGCCATGGCGCTGGCGAACGGGACCTCCTATGCCCTGACGGGAGGCCTCTACTCACGAACTCCGTCGCACGTGGAACAGGCGCGAGTCCAATTCGACGTCGGCAATCTGTACATCAATCGGCCGATTACCGGCGCGCTGGTGGGCCGGCAGCCGTTCGGGGGGCATCGATTATCGGGAGTAGGAGCGAAGGCCGGAGGCGAAGATTACCTATTGCAATTCATGATTTCCCGTGTAGTGAGTGAAAATACCCTGCGGCGAGGTTTCGCGCCGGCTGAGTGAGGCTGAATTGGGTGTCACCTGGAATTCTTCCAGTTCTTCGACAATCTCCGTGACTAATCCGCGGTCTTCCTTCAAGGCGCCCAATTCCTGCCGCTCCAGATATTTTACCAACCCGATCCCTTTCACGAACCACGCGGTCATGATATCCGTTCCAACGACCGATCGTTTCACCGATGATAGATGAATGCGAAGCGTCATTCGGGCTTCAACTTTGACCGCTTCCGGATAGGACCCGGCAGGAACCGTGACCGCTTCTTGACCAACGATGGTAGCCTGTCCCTGGACATCGGCACGTTCATTTGAGCCGTCCCCGTCGAGATCATTGCCGAAATCGATATCGGTACGGTCGAACTGCTTAAAGGATGACTTCACCTTCATGGGAAAACGAACGATTTGATAAGGCACCAACTGCCGCTCGAGCGTGGTCCCAGGCTCGGAACCGTAGTACACGATACCGGCGGCATCACGGCGATACAGGCTGTCGGAAGGCCCATGGTTTCCGGGATTCGTGTCATGGAAGACCATGACCGTCGTGCCGGCTTTCAGGTTCTTCGTGCCTGTTACGGATGACACGTTCGAAAAGAATTTGTTCTCGATCGTCTGGAGCGGTCCTTCGGAAATCTGACCCCGATACTGCCAACGGTTGCCGATCGCATCGGGAAAATAATCGGGGGATTGCGCGATGCTGCCTTCTCCTTCGGCGCACCAAGCCGCCCGCGGGGCGATGATCATCAACGTCCCTACCAGACTCCCGATCGACAATATCATCACTGTCCAAAATCTTCGTATCCTCATGCCGTTCAGCTCCTCCTCAAATCTTGGAAACCGTAACACACAATCACATGAGCGGCAAGCCGCGGAAATCCCTGTCTTGTCTTCTCGAGATCCACATACCATAATCCCGGCTCCTTTGCAGGAATCGGTATGCCGCCGGCAGATTCAGCGAAACCTCAAGATCAAGACGCACCGCATGGTGGAACCGTTCTCGTGACCGGCGGCTCCGGCGTGATCGGCCGCGCCATATGTCTCGCTTTTGCTCGTGCCGGGTGGACGGTGGGTGTCCATTATCATACTCAATCGGCGGAGGCGGCTCACACGCTTTCCCTCGTGCAAAACACATCAAACAACGCCACACTCTATAATGCGGACGTACGGTTATACAATGAAGTTACAGCCATGGTTGATCGTTTTGTAATGCACCATGGAACATTGAATGTGATGGTCTGCAACGCTGCAACGGCGACCGGTCAACTGGTCATCCGACACCGGAACGACGACTGGCAGCGCGTCATCGAAACAACCCTCACGGGAACCTTTCACTGTATCAGGGCGGCAGCCGGCGTGATGAGCGGCGGCGGTTCTATCCTGGTCATCGGCTCATACGCGGGAACCCAAGGTGATACGGGACAGGCGGCCTATGCTGCCGCCAAGGCCGGCCTGCTGGGACTGGTCAGGACCGCCGCACGCGAGTGGGGAACCTCCGATATCCGCGTCAATTTGGTGTACCCAGGCCGGCATCATACTCCCCTCGCCGGAATCGCCATCGAAGGCAGGACCGCCGGCCCTCTGCTTGGCAGATCGCCGGATCTCGACGAGGTCGCTCGCAGCATTTGTCACTTGGCACAACTGAAGGACGTATCGGGTCAAGTGTGGAACCTGGATAGCAGGGTCGTGTGAAAGGCGATGGGTACCGGCGTTTTTTTAACGGGCACGGATACCGCAGTCGGCAAAACCATGGTCACGGCCGCACTGGCTCGACATTTGTGCAAAAAGTTGCCCTCGGTCGGTGTGATGAAGCCTATCGAGACCGGCGTGTCAGACTCTACGCTCTACCAGAGCGACGGCTATCGGTTAGCGACGGCCGCAGGCAGTCACGATGAGCCCCACCTTGTCACTCCCTATCGGTTCCAGCGACCGACTGCCCCGTTAGCAGCTCCGGAGCAACTTTCTCAACCCATCTCGCTTGCGGAAATTACTCGTTGCTACAAGACCATCGCCGAACGCCACCCTATCACCTTGGTTGAGGGAGTCGGCGGACTACTTGTACCCATCGGAAAGATGTGGGACGTGAGAGATCTCATCGTCGAGTTAGGGCTGGCGGTCATTGTCGTAGGCCGTACCGCTCTCGGCGGTATCAATCACGCCCGATTGACGATGGAGTCCTTGCACACCCGCCGCATTCAGATCCTCGCCCTGGTGTTGAACCAAGCCCAGCCGATCAATTCGACGGTTGATGAGGAACAGGCCGCTTCGACCTGTTCGCTGCTTCGGCAGTTGGTGGCCGAGCCTGTCCTCGGCCCTCTTCCCTATATGGAAGCTGCAACGGTGGATTGGCCGAGTGCCGTCGGCCATCTGGCGCGTGATCCGCTCTTTAATTCGCTGGCAACTCTGATTTCCCCAATCGCACCATAAACTCGTCTATGGCCCCGCCGATGCTCGGGGCCTGTAAAACCGCCGAGATGATCGCCGCTCCATCGGCGCCGGCTTGCGTGACCTCCGTGAGCCGCTCGGCCGAAATTCCACCGATGGCAAACAGCGGCACGGAAACGAGTGGGCGAATCTCTCGGAGCCCATGAATCCCCACCACCGCTTCATGGTCCGGCTTCGAGAGAGTCGAGAAGATCGGGCCATAAGCAATGTAATCCGCTTGGTCCCGGACAGCAGTCACGACCTGATCGGGCGTATGAGTGGAGACGCCGACGATTTTGTTTCCGCCCAGGAAGGCGCGCGCGTCCGGCACAGAAACGTCCGCCTGGCCGACATGGACCCCGTCGGCCTCCAGCGCCAAGGCCAGATCACAGCGATCATTCACAATAAACAGAGCGCCCGCGTCGGCTGAAATCCGCCGCAATTCCCCGCCCAGTCGATAGGCTTCTCTCATTGTCGCCTGTTTGTCGCGGTATTGAAACAATCGGACGCCGCGATCCAACGCCTCTTTCAACACCTCCTCGAGCGAACGGCCCGGACAGGCCGCCGGATCGAGTAGAAGGTACAGTCCTCGTAGCAGCGGGTTGGCCATGAGGTGCGTCCGGGACTCGATCGTTACCGCCGGCGATTACGAAGACTGGCCGGCAAGGAGACGCTCGAGGAACGTCGTGGAGACATAACCTTTTTGAAAATCAGGATCGCTGAAGATCCGTTTGTGGAGCGGGATGGTGGTCTTGATGCCTTCGATCACGAACTCGTCCAGTGCTCGCCTCATGCGGGCCATTGCTTCCTGTCGATCCCGTCCGTGGGTGATCAGTTTGGCAATCATGGAGTCATAATACGGCACAACCGTGGCATTGGGTTCCATGGCCGAATCGACCCGCACCCCGAATCCTCCCGGGGCGGAATATTTTGTGATCTGACCCGGACACGGGGTGAATTTTTCCGGATCTTCGGCATTGATGCGACATTCAAAACTATGCCCGGTCAGCTTGATATCCGGCTGCTTGAACGATAAGGTCATGCCGGCCGCGATGCGAATTTGTTCCTTGATCAGGTCGATGCCGGTAACCATTTCGGTGATCGGATGTTCGACCTGGATGCGGGTGTTCACTTCCATGAAAAAAAACTTGCGGTCTTTGTCGAGCAGGAATTCCACGGTGCCGACATTCCGGTAGTGAATGGCCTTCACCGCTTCCACTGCCACGCGCCCGATCTCCCGCCGCAAACGGTCATCCACGGCCGGTGATGGAGTCTCTTCCACGAGCTTTTGGTGCCGCCGTTGAATGGAACAATCCCGCTCGCCCAAATGAACCACGTGCCCTCGATGGTCCGCGATAACCTGCACCTCAATATGGCGCGGTTCCAAGAAATACCGCTCCAAATAAACGCCATCATGACCGAAGGTAGACTTCGCCTCCGCCTGCGCCGCCTGGAAGGCGCGCCCTAACTCTTCCGGCCTGTTCACGACGCGCATTCCGCGCCCGCCCCCGCCGGCCGAGGCTTTGATAATGACGGGAAAACCGATCGCTTTGGCCGCTTCCAACGCGTCCTGCTCGCTTCTCAATTCTCCCGGACTGCCCGGCGTGACCGGTAATCCACGCTTGGCCACGATTTCTCTGGCTTTGGATTTGTCACCCATCAGCGCAATGTTCTCCGAGGTGGGACCGATGAATTTGATGCCAATCGATTCGCAGACCTCGGCGAAATGTGCGTTTTCCGAGAGAAACCCGTAGCCGGGATGAATGGCATCGGCACCCGTAATTTCGGCGGCGCTTAAGACGTTCGGAATATTCCGATAACTCAACGCGCTGTCCGCGGGTCCGACACATACACGTTCATCGGCCGAGCGCGCATGCAGGCTGTAGGTATCCGCTTCGGAATGGATGGCCACGGTCTTGATCCCGAGTTCTTTGCAGGCTCGGATGACCCGAAGCGCGATTTCCCCCCGGTTGGCGACTAAGATTTTCTTGAACACAGATGAACTCCGGAATGGATCGAAGGCTAGAGGAATCGTATCATGACTCAATAATCCCGTCTCGTCGGCGGAACTCCGGAAGACGGCCGGCCACAGACAAGGGCCAAGAGTTCCAGTCGAGCAATCGATCGGTCATTGGTCCTGCTATGGCGTGGCGGTCGGATCAATGAGAAACAGCGGCTGTCCGTATTCGACCGGCTTGGTGCTCTCCGCAAGAATCTTGGTGATACGGCCGTCCACTTCCGATTCGATTTCATTCATCAGCTTCATCGCTTCGACGATACACAATACTTGCCCCCGTTTGACATAGTCTCCTTCTTCCACGTAGGGATCGGCGTCGGGCGAAGGAGACCGATAAAACGTTCCCACGATCGGCGAGGTAATGGTGACGAGCCCGCTGTTGTCCGGCGGCAACGCCACTTGGGACGGCGCGGACGAGGCCGCAGCCGCAGGCGCGTGGGGCGCCTCGCCGGACTGAACCGCTGCGGCTTTCGCGGCCGGCTCAAGGCGCAGGCAAAGCCGAACGCCTCTTCGTTCGATTTCCAATTCCGTCAGATGATTTCGCTTCAACAGATCGATGAGCGATTGGATCTGCCCAATCTGCTCGGGATGCAACAGCGGCTCATTCTGCTCTGGTGCGTCCGGCGCAAACGAACCGGGCAGCATGATTGGACGGGCTCGTCCTTTCTTGGGGCGGTTCTCTCGAGGAGACCGGCTCACCGGACACGCTCCACAAATGCTCGTGTGCGCGTATCGATTTTGATCGTTTCTCCGACCTCCAGATAGAGCGGAACTTTAATTGTGGCGCCGGTCTCGACCTTGGCCGGCTTGCTGCCGCCGGATGCGGTATCGCCGCGGACGCCCGGTTCCGCATCAACCACCTTCAGTTCAATGAAGATCGGTAAATCGACCGCAATCGGACGGTGCTCGTAGACGAGGATCGTCGAGACCGTATTCTCTTTCAACAGGTCGGCGTTCGTGCCGAGCTGATTTTTCTCATAGGTGAACTGCTCATAGGTCTCGGTGTCCATGAAGGTATAGGAATCACCGGTTGCATAGAGAAATTGCATTTCTCGTTCTTCCAAATCCGGCTCATCGAACCGCTCGCCGGACCGAAACGTCCGATCCAACACGTTGCCCGTGAGATAACTTTTCAGTTTGGTCCGAACAAAGGCGCCCCCCTTTCCCGGTTTCACATGCTGAAATTCGACGATATAAAACGGCTCTCCTTCGACCAGCAATCTGCTGCCATTACGAAACTCGGCTGTGGTAATCACAACGATCTCTCCTTACGACGAAAATGGAACGGTGTCCGGTTTACTAGGCTCTCCCGCGTCTCTTGGAGTGGTCCCGGGAAGACCGGCGCGGGCGAACTCCTCTGAATTGCGAAGATTTGAGATGGTCGGCGAGGCCGCGCACCGCCAGAAGGTAGCCATTTGGGCCGAATCCGGAGATCTGCGCCAAGGCGACACCCGCGATAAAGGATTTGTGGCGAAACTCCTCGCGTTGATGAATGTTGGTGAGGTGCACTTCGACGGTCGGAAGCGCGACGGCGGCGATCGCATCACGGATCGCTACGCTCGTATGCGTGTAACCGGCCGGATTAATAACGATTCCGTTGAAACGCCCCTTTGCTTCCTGTATCCACGTCACCAGCTCGCCTTCAAGATTCGACTGGCGAATCGTCATGCCGATCTCATGCTCTTCGCCGAATCGTGCCAGAGCCTCGTCCACTTCCGCAAGGGTGGTGGTCCCGTAGACCGATTCCTCTCGGGTCCCCAAAAGGTTCAGATTGGGGCCGTGGAGCACGAGCAGCCGCAGCATCTTTTCCGTACGTCGTCTCTTCTCAAGGCTGCAGCGTGATCGACTGCTGACAGCGGCGGCATTGTAACAGGGTGTTTCGGAGCGGTCAAACGGCCGAACGGCTCGAATGAGGGACAGAAGACCTAGCGGGAAATCGGGGTACGACGAGAGTGGATGGTTTTAAGCCAGGCTTTGAGTTGTGCCACAACGGGGTCGGTCTTCGTCAAAGGACCGGAAGCGGTCGCGGCTTCAACCGATTCCGGCATGGCCGGGATGACGGGCTCGGACGCGGTGATGGTGGGAGGCGCGCTGCTTGTCTCCTCACGAGATTTCTCCAGCCGCTTTTTCTCCCGCTTGACCCGAGGCCGGTTGTCATCGCCCGCGATTTGGCCGGTCATGGCTTGCCGGATGGACAGCGCCTCTACATCGCAGGGGTTCACCGCCAGAATCGCCTCACAGGATTGTAACGCCGGTTCCATCTGGCGTTCGCTAGAGAATATTCTCGCCAGAATTCGATGCGCACGAAGATTGTCGGGGCTTTGCGCCACCACCTCCGCCAGGATCGGTTTGGCCTTGCCGAGCTGCCCTAGTTGTTCGTAGACCCGGCCCAATGCAGCCATCGCCGTCACGAATCCGGGATTCACCCGCAGCCCGTCCTCCAGAACTCCGGCCGCTTCCTGCCACATATCGGCCTTAATATATGATTCCGCCAACGGCATGAATGCCTTGGAACGGGGATCTTTCGCGAGCGCGGTCGCCAGACGATCGATTTCAGCCGCCAGAACCGGATCAATACGGCCCGCCGAATTCATGTGGTATGTCCCGTAAAGACTATTATTGTCGCTCGGAGCTGGCGAGACGTTACGTCTCCCGCCGGAGTACTTCCACGGCATCGAGAATTCGATCCGCCAATTCGCGCTTCGGCATCAACGGCCACTCCTCGGTGCGGCCCGTCCGATCGATCAGAATGGCTTGGTTCGCATCAGAGCCGAACCCGGACCCTTCGATGGTCACATCGTTGGCCACCATCAGATCAACTTCCTTAGCATGCAATTTTTCAAGTGCATGGGCAAGCAGATCGTCTGTTTCCGCTGCAAAGCCAACCAGCAGCTGGCCGGTCCGTCTCTCCGATAATTGCTCCAGAATATCGGTCGTCGGCTCCAAGTCCAAGCTCGTCCAGACCCGCTCTTTCTTTTTGAGCTTGCGGGCGGACGGCTTGGCAGCCCGAAAATCCGCCACCGCAGCCGCCATCACGACTGTATCAGCCCACGACAATCTCGCCAAAAGGGCTTTCGCCATGTCTTCGGCCGTGACAACCGGAACGACTTCCACTCTGGCAGGCGGAAGAAGATCAGTCGGGCCGCTGACAAGGATCACTTGCGCTCCCCGTTCGCTTGCCGCCGAAGCAACGGCATAGCCCATCTTTCCGGAGGAACGATTGGAAATAAAGCGTACCGGATCGATCGGTTCTTGAGTCGGTCCGGCAGAAACCAATACACGGCGTCCGGCCAAATCTTGCTTGCCCAGAACAGCCGATTGCACCGCGGATAGGATCTTTTGCTCATCAGCCATCCGACCTGTGCCGATTCGGCCGGATGCCAGCGGCCCTTCCTCCGGTCCGACGACAACCGCGCCTCGTCTCCGCAGGGCGTCTGCATGGGCGACGACCGTTTCATGCCCCCACATGTCACCGTCCATTGCCGGCGCCAGCACCAGCGGACAGCGTGAAGTCAGCAGCATGGTGGACAAGAGGTCGTCCGCCAAACCCAGGGCGGCCTTGGCGATCATATGCGCGGTGGCCGGGGCGATCACGATGGCATCAGCATCCGTCGGCAGGGTCAAATGCCGCATTTCTTGATGGGCTTGGAACAACTCGTGGTTCACCGGCTGTCCGGAAAGGACTTCGAATGTCAGCGGGGTCACGAATTGCTTGGCGGACGCCGTCATGACAACCGAGACGGCGGCTCCTTCCCGGATCAACAGGCGCAAGAGACCGACGGCCTTATAGGCGGCGATACTACCGGTCACGCCCAAAACCAGGCGCTTACCGATCAAGGTCGGAATAGATACCTCCACCGCCGATCAGGCTTCTTCTCCTTCCGAAGGAGCCGGCTTCGGCGTATCGTCCACGTACACGCTCAACTCTTTCTTGATCTCCTTGGCGTCTTCACCGGTCATCATGGCCACTCGCTCGGTCTCCCCCTCTTTAACGCGTTTGGACTCTTTGAGGGCGTCGCGGGCCTCCTTGCCGCAGAGGAAATTGACCTTGTGCCGCAGGACTTCATCGAGCGCCACGGTCGTTTCCTTCGTAAATTTGGACGCGCCCGCCACCTTCGCGCCCTGAATAAGGTGCTTGGCGCGTTGGGCCGCCACCAGCACGAGACGATGACGTGAATCAAATTGATCCACGGTGTATTCTGGCAACAGGGACAGCATATCAATCATGAGGGCGATTCTCCTTTGTTGAGGGCAAATGGACAGAAATCGTCTTGGCTTCTTTGATGAAATTTTCCTCCAACCAGGCCATATTGAGGCGTTTGGTCTTGATGCGCTCGACCGTGAAAATGCTTTCCAGCTCTTTCAACGACTGTTTCAAATCATCGTTTCTAACGATGTAGTAATACTCCCGATAACTCCACACTTCTTCTTTGGCTTTTTGGAGACGGCGCTGGATTTCTTCAGGGGAATCCCCGGCGCGGGTTTGAAGACGGGTGCGCAAGACATCGAACGAGGGTGGCAGAATGAAGATGTACACGCCGTCCTCAAATTTCTTCTTCACCGTCCGAGCCCCCTGCACATCGATTTCAAGCAGCACGTCGATGCCTTGCTCCATCTTATCGGACAACGCTTTGCGCGGAGTTCCATAGAGATTGCCGTACACGCGAGCCCACTCCACGAACTCATGGCGTTCGATCATCTGCAAAAAGGTCGCTTCCTCCACAAAAAAATACTCTCGCCCGTCCACTTCTCCCGGCCGCGGTTTCCGCGTGGTGTAGGACACCGAATGCCACAAGCCGGAAACTTGCGCGGCAATCTCCTTGCAGAGCGTCGTTTTTCCGGTGCCGGACGGAGCGGATATCACGAACAAAATACCCCGTCTGGCGGTCATCGATGGGGCGGTCGGCTGATCAGGCGATGCGGTCATAACAAAGAATGTCCGAAGCCCCACTACTCGACGTTCTGAACCTGTTCTCGCATTTTCTCGACTTGCGCTTTCATCGCGACTACCGATTGGGCCACCGCCGCGTCATTGGCCTTCGACCCAATCGTATTCACTTCTCGCCCTACCTCTTGAAGCAGGAACTCAAGCGTCTTCCCCACCGCGTCGTCGCTTGTCAGGGTCTGCTCGAACTGTACCATATGCGATTCCAGTCTGACCAACTCTTCCGAAATATCACAGCGGTCCGCAAAGAGAGCCACTTCCTGAAGGAGACGCCCTTCATCGAGTGTATCCGTCGCGGTGAGTTTTTCGATGCGGCTTTGCATACGGGCATAGTGGCCGGCCACCAGGCGAGGCGCCTGTTCGGCAATCTGCTGCGCCTGCTCCCGAATTCGGTGGACATGGCCGGACAAATCTTTCGCCAACGCCTGCCCTTCCTGTCGGCGCATCCGCTCCAAGTCGCTCAGCGCGCCTTCGGCCAACTCAAGAACGAGCCCCTGTAATTCCGCCGGATCGGGCGCCTCCTCCGAGAGCGAGAACAGATCGCGAAATCCGGCCAGCAGTCCCACATCGATTGATCCGGCGAGACGCAACGACTTCTTCAGGTCGCGAAGCGCCTGATGGTACTGTTTAGCCAGGTTGCGGTCAAGTTGCAGGATCTTCCCGCCGCTTCGGCCGCCATGGATCGAGACCGCAACATCGATGCGTCCCCGGCGGCATCGCCGCTGCACCAATTTTTTGATTCCATCTTCCGCTTCGGCCAGCGATCGTGGAATGCGCACGGCGACTTCCAGAAACCGCTGGTTCACCGACCGCATCTCCACCGAGACCGAAGCTTCAAGCCACATGCCCGTCTTCTTTCCAAAACCCGTCATGCTGCGAATCATCGTGCGCGCTTCCCTTCCCACGGACAATCGCGATAGATCGGGCACCGGTCGCACTGCGGCTTCCTCGCCAGACAAATGTAGCGGCCGTGCAAAAGGAGCTGTTGCGAGCCGGACGTCCATTCCTCCGGAGAAAGCAACCGCTGCAAGTCCGTTTCGACTTGATCGGGATCGGTCGCGTTCGTCAGCCCCAGCCGGCCCGATACCCGCTTGACATGCGTATCGACGATCACCGCCGGCTCGCCGAACCAATTCCCCAGCATCACATTGGCGGTTTTGCGGCCAACACCGGGCAGCGCCGTGAGTTCATCCATGGTATTCGGCACATGCTGTTCCGGCCTGGCCGCCACGCTCTTCGCACACGCGATCAGATTCCGTGCCTTGCTTTTATAAAATCCGGTCGGCTTGATCAGCGTTTCAAGCTCCGTTTGATCGGCCGCGGCATAGGACTTCGGCGAGGGATACCGACGAAACAGCGCCGGCGTGACCCGATTGACCCGCTCGTCGGTGCACTGAGCGGAGAGTATGGTCGCGACAAGCAATTCCCAGGCAGTGCGATGGTGCAGTTCGACCCCGGCATCGGGCCTGGAGCTCTTTAACGCCTTGACGATGCGGAGAGCCCTTTGCCGCAGCCGCGTGTGACTCTCACGAGCCATGCGATTTCCCGCATCGGCCGAGCCGATGCTTCCTTTCGTTTCGACACAGATTCATGAACGGGAGACAAGAGCCGGACTCTGCGCGCCGGAAGAAATCCCGTCACACGTTGCGGCAGGAGCGAGAGAGGGCAGCAATGATTCGATTTTGGCGATCAGCGGTCTGACCGTGTCGGGCTGGACGGCGGAGATTCCGATGGCGTTGTACCGCTGGCTCAACACCGACGCTTCATGAGGGGACAAGCGATCGCATTTGTTCAGCACCACGATCCGTGGAATGGATTCAATTTCGAGCGCCTTCACGACTGTTTCGACCGCAGCAATCTGGCTGTCGATATCCTCGGCGCTGGCGTCGACGAGATGGAGCAGGATATCCGCGTCTTTCAGTTCCTCCAAGGTGGTCCGAAAGGCGCCGAGCAGATCTTTGGGAAGGTCTCGAATAAACCCCACCGTATCGGTGACAATGATCTCCCGGTCATGCGGAAACCGAAGCCGCCGACTGGTCGTGTCCAACGTCTCGAACAAACGGTCTTCCGCGGAAACATGGCTTTTGGTCAATGTGTTTAACAAGGTGGATTTTCCTGCGTTGGTGTAGCCGATAATGGAGAGGATGGGCAGCGAATGGCGGAACCGTCTCGCGCGGCGTTGATCCTGATGCCGCGCAAAGTGCAACAGATCGCGTTCCAAGTGCGTAATGCGCTCCCGGATACGCCGCCGGTCCGTCTCCAACTTCGTCTCACCCGGTCCCCTGCTGCCGATGCCGCCGCCCAACCGCGAGAGAGATGCGCCGTGCCCGGACAGACGAGGCAACAAATAGCGGAGCTGAGCCAGCTCCACTTGCACCTTGCCTTCGCGCGTATGGGCGCGGCGGGCGAAGATATCCAAAATCAATTGCGTCCGGTCGATCACTTTCATGTCGGTCACTTCAGAAATCGCCCGGGCCTGCGCCGGCGCAAGATCCTGGTCGAAAATCAACAAATCGGCTCCCCGCTGAAGAGCGCGGATGACCACTTCCTTCAGCTTCCCCTTGCCCAATAAGAACCGGTGATATTCATTTTGCGTTCGCTGCACGATTCTATCGACAATGGTCACGTCGGCCGATTCCGCCAGCTCCGCCAGTTCGTCAAGATGCTCCTCCTGTTCGCCGCGGCTGCGCGGTGAGGCGCTCACCAACAGGGCGGATTCTCGTCCGCTCTGAACCGTGTGTCGGCTATCCGCCCGCTGAAGATCACTCTCCAACTCAGCAACGAACGTGTCGAACTCCAGCTGGAAGTTCTGAAACAGAACCGGCTTCAAGACCGCGCACACCTGTCCCTGCGGATTGGGGGGGACTAGATGCGCCACATAGACATGAGCGGGCTCCGCGTCATCATCCACCCCGATCGCCGCCATCAAATCTAAGCGAAGCAGGGCCAGATTGGTCAAATCTTCCTGGCTCAGCGGCTCATCGTCCGGGTGGGTGCGTACCAGACGAAGACCGCGCAGTGAATGGGCCCCGGCCCTGAATTTCGCCAATGATTGGAATGCCGGCATGGAGCCGGGACCGACGAGGACTTGCTCGATCGCGCCGCGCCGCGTGATTAACAACCCGATCGGACGTTTGATCTCGTTGGTGAGCTGGCATGCGGTGCGGGCCAACTCTGGCGTGATCACGAGACTCGTCGGGACACGACGGCGGTAGAGTCGTTCGAGTGCCGCCAGTTGGCCGGGCTTCAGACCGGAGATGTGACCGTGAATAAGGGGAATTGTGACTCCCTGCCGGGTCAGCCCGGCTGTGTCGTTCGGTATTCTGGCATCATTGTCCACCAGTCATGCCGGCAATTCAAGCTCGCTCAAGGCCTCGCAGTCCAATGCCGTAGCTCGGCCGGCGAGTAGAGCGGTGCGGCCCGCGGCAGCGATCATGGCCGCGTTATCGGTGCAGTAGGCTAGAGCCGGGATACTCAGCCGGTAGCCTTCGGCGGCTGCTCGCTTCGTCAGGCTCGCCCGCAGTCTCGAGTTTGCCGATACTCCCCCGACTACGGCGAGCGCCGTCACGGTGTGACGGCGCATCGCGTCGAATGCACGGGTCACCAACACCTCCACAATGGCCTCCTGATAGGCGGCCGCAATGTCGGCCCGGCGTCGCTCCAGTTCCGAATCATCCCGTTCCTGCACGTAATACAACAACGCGGTCTTGAGCCCGCTGAAACTGAAATCGAGGCCCCCGCGACACACATAGGAACGAGGAAAGCGGACCGAGCCGGGATCACCCGACTTGGCAAGCTTGTCGAGAGCCGGGCCGCCTGGAAACCCAAGGCCGAGAATTTGCGCGCCCTTGTCAAATGCTTCCCCCGCCGCATCATCGACGGTTCTGCCCAACAGGCGATAGGCTTGGCCCGGTTGGGACAGATAGAGATGGGTATGCCCGCCGGAAACGACGAGGATCACGCAGGATGTGGGAAACGAAGGCGCGTCAATCCAGGCCGAAGCCATATGGCCCTCAAGATGGCTCACGCCGATGAGGGGAACCGACAACGCATAGGCGAGGCCTTTCGCATAACTCAGCCCGACCAGGAGCGCTCCGGCGAGACCGGGACCTTGTGTTACGGCAATGGCGCCGATATCACGCCAAGTCAGGGAAGCCTGTTCAAGGGCGGCCTGCGTCACTCCTTCAATGACCTGAATATGGCTGCGCGACGCAAGTTCGGGAACCACTCCACCGAAGCGCCGGTGCACATCATGTTGGGAGGAAATGACATTGGAGAGGACCACCCCTTCGGCATCAAGCACCGCCGCGGCCGTTTCGTCACATGAGGTCTCGATGCCGAGGATAGGATTAGGCTTCCAGGAGTGATGTGTGGACAAGAAAGACTCTATTTTCTTATGAGAGAAGTTACCGTCTTGAGCGACAAAATACGACGACCCCCGGATCGTGGACGATCGCGGGGGCCGTCGTGAACGTTATATCCGACCTGCGGACCCGGTGAACCAGCGAGTCTCACACCTCGGCCATGGCTTCTTGTTCAATGAAGGCCGGCGTTCCGTCACGCAGAACCACCTTGATCTTTCGATTATCCTTGAACCGGCCCTTGATCAGTTCTTCGGACAGCGGGTCGCCGATCGCTCGCTGAATGGTCCGGCGCATCGGCCTCGCGCCGTAGAGCGGCTCGTACCCTTCCTTGATCAACCAGTGCTTCACCTCGTCATCGACTTCGATCGTGACTCCCTTGTCCAGCAACCGCAAGTTCAGCTCCCGCAATAGGATGTCGAGAATGCTGAACAAATGCTCTTTCTCCAACGGGTGGAAGACCACGATCTCATCGATCCGGTTCAGGAACTCGGGGCTGAACGCCCGCTTGAGTTCGCCGAGCACGTCTTCTTTCCGGCGCCGGCTCTGTTCCCCTTGTTCCTCGCTCTGGAACCCGAGGGAGACCCCCTTTTGGATCAATTTGGTGCCGATGTTCGAGGTCATAATCACCACGGTGTTCTTGAAATCGACTTTGCGACCCAGACTGTCGGTCAGCACGCCGTCGTCCAGCACTTGCAAGAGGACATTGAACACGTCGGGGTGAGCTTTTTCGATTTCATCGAACAGCACGACCGAATAGGGACGCCGCCGCACCTTTTCAGTCAACTGTCCCCCCTCTTCATAACCGACATACCCTGGAGGAGCGCCGAACAGACGGGAGCTTGTGAATTTTTCCTGATATTCGGACATGTCGATCCGGATCAACGCATCCTCGCTATTGAAGAGAAACTCAGCCAGCGTCCGAGCCAATTCGGTCTTGCCGACGCCCGTGGGCCCGAGAAAGATAAAGGAGCCGATGGGTTTGCGCGCCTCTTTGAGGCCGGCGCGTGAACGCCGGATCGCGCGGGCCACGGCTGAAATCGCCTCGTTCTGGCCGATGACACGCTTATGAAGGAAGTCTTCCATTCTCAACAGTTTGTTGGACTCTTCTTCCTCCAATTTGAAGAGCGGGATACCGGTCATTTTGGAGACGACATAGGCGACATCTTCCTTCCCGATAGTCGGTTTATGCTTCTCCTGATTCTTTTTCCATTCCCGCTTCGACTCATCCAATAGCTTTCGCAAACGTTCTTCTTCTTCGCGGTGGCGCACGGCCTCCTCGAAGTTTTGCATGGAAATGGCCAGCTCTTTCTCGCGCGAAACCTTTTTCAACTCCTGCTCGAGCGCTTTCAACTCGGTCGGCAACGCGTAGGTCTGCAATTTCGCTCGCGAGCCGGTTTCATCGATCAAATCGATCGCCTTATCCGGCAGAAATCGATCGGTGATGTATCGATCCGAAAGCTTCACCGCTTCGGAGATGGCGTCTTCGGTAATCTCGACGCCGTGGTGTTCTTCGTACCGATCCCGCAGTCCCTGGATGATCCGGACCGTCTCATCCGTGGAAGGAGGCTGGACATGGATCGGCTGGAACCGCCGCTTGAGTGCTCCATCCTTCTCAATATGCTTGCGATACTCGTCCAAGGTCGTGGCGCCGATGCATTGAATTTCTCCGCGTGAGAGGGCGGGTTTCAGCATGTTGGAAGCGTCGATAGACCCTTCGGCCGCTCCAGCACCGACCAGGGTATGCAATTCATCGATGAAAATGATGATGTTCCCAGCCTGGACGATCTCCTTCATGACGACCTTGAGCCGTTCTTCGAACTGGCCGCGATACTTCGTACCGGCCACGAGCGACCCGAGATCCAAGGCGATTACCCGCCGGGAAAGAAGATTGTCCGGCACTTCCGAAGTCACGATCCGCTGGGCCAGCCCTTCGACGATCGCCGTTTTTCCGACGCCCGACTCTCCGATCAGCACAGGATTGTTTTTCGTGCGGCGGCTGAGGATCTGAAGCACGCGTTCGATCTCGTCGGCACGGCCGATCACCGGATCGAGTTGGCCTTCCTGGGCCAGTTGAGTGAGATCGCGTCCGAATTCATCCAGCGCCGGCGTATTGCTCTTGCGGTCCCGTTCACGCGGCGCCGACTTTCGCAGGAACGTCACGGTCAACTGTCGGGCAGTGAGCAAGTTCGCGCCCAGGCTGCGGAGGATCTTGCCGCCAATGCCCTCTTCCTCGCGCAGGAGACCAAGCAGCAAATGCTCGCTTCCGATATGGTTGTGTCCCAGGAGCCGTGCTTCCTCGACCCCGTACTCGATGACTTTCTTCACGCGCGGGCTGAAGGGAATTTCACCGAACGTCATCGTGGTCCCGCCGCCCGGGAGATTGCGCTCGATCTCCAACCGAATCTGCTCGGTGGAGAGGCCCATCTTCTTGAGAATCATCAGGGCGATACCGTCTGTTTCCCGCAGGATGGCAAGGACAAGATGTTCCGTGCCCAGATAGTCGTTCTGATGCCGCTCGGCTTCTTCACGTGCCAAGATAATGATCTTCCGGCCCTTGTCCGTGAACCGTTCGAACATCCCGCCTCCTTATAATAGAGAGTCTGACGAAGACTGTATCGCGATCAATAAGCGAGAGACAAACCGTCGAAAAATCAGATGAACTGATTCTAACGAGAGACCGACGGGGTGTCAAGATATTGGAAACTTGAAATCGCGCGCGAGCCGCCGCCGCGAATTATTCATAATCGTGCACGGCGCTTTGTGATTTCGCACCACAGTCCGCGACCGTTTGACAGGAAAAGAATCATGCCGATAGAATCCCGCACCCTTTCGCCGGGCGCACCAATCGAGACACGACACGCGACGGCACGACTCCAGATGAAAAGCAAAAGCATCGGCATTCTGACGAAACCCAAATTCCCCGAGGTCAAGGCGACGTTGCGTGACGTGGTTGCCTGGCTCAGGGATCGGCGCATCGATGTGATTTTGGACACGACCTCGGCCGGGCTGCTCGGCGAACAAGGCGGCTATCAAAAAACGCATCTTGCCGGGAAGGCCGATGTCCTGCTTATCCTGGGCGGCGACGGCACCATGCTCAATGCCGCCCGCCTGGCCGGCGAACGCGGCATCCCAATCCTCGGCGTGAACATGGGCGGGCTCGGATTTCTGACTGAAGTTCGGCTGGAACATCTGT
Source organism: Nitrospira sp. Nam80 (assembly GCF_965152575.1). Lineage (NCBI taxonomy): Bacteria > Pseudomonadati > Nitrospirota > Nitrospiria > Nitrospirales > Nitrospiraceae > Nitrospira > Nitrospira sp. Nam80. The sequence continues at coordinate 2,077,324 of NZ_OZ224216.1, read as the reverse complement.
ATCCCTCGCTTGAGCGCGTGTTTGCCAACGATTTCGTCCTTGATGAACGCCTCATGCTGAAAACGCACGTACATCGGCATGGAGAAACGGTGGCCCAAGGCGCGGTGCTCAATGACGTCGTGATCAGCAAGGGCACGCTGGCCCGCATGATTGAACTGCAGATCGCCATTCAAGGGCAGTTCGTCACGAATCTGCGCGGAGACGGCTTGATCATCAGCACACCGACCGGATCGACGGCCTACTCCCTGTCGGCGGGTGGTCCCATCGTCAATCCGGCGGTACAGGGATTGATTCTCACGCCGATTTGCCCGCATACGTTGACACATAGACCGCTGATCGTACCGATCAATGCCGAAATCGATGTGACGCTTACGAGCAAAGACGATGGAGCAATGGCGACGTTGGACGGTCAGGTGGGTGTCGCGATGGCGCAAGGCGACACGGTCGAAGTCACGGCGTCTGAGCACCGGACCAGGCTGATCCGCTTTCCGGAAAGCAGCTACTATGAGGTGTTGCGGGAAAAGCTGAAGTGGGGAGACGGTTGATCCGCCGTCAACTCGGAACGACTTTATCTCGCTCGATATAGCTCAGCATTTCCTGATTCGTCGCGAATTTGAACTCACCGATGCAGTCGCTGTCGCCGTTATAGCCCTTTTCAGCGCATTCCAACGCGCGTAATCCGACCAAGTCCACCGGCGCGCTCCCGCGCTCGCGGAGATATCGATGCAACCGTTCAAAGACGTCTTCAAGTGTCGACACCGTCTTGGGCGCCCGCGTGGCCAGGTACCGCGTGACCACCTCCGCGCACCATTCACCGTCCCGCTTGGCAATCCCGACCAACCCTTCGCTGGCTTTTCTCGCCCATCCGGTCAGGAAGACACCGTCGAGCACGTGACCCGACTTCTCATCGTAGGCCTGAAACAGCGCATCGTCGGGATCATTGCCGGTCTTTACCGGATTGGTCAGGAACACGCCGTTCTTATAAGGTAGCCCCACCGTCTCATCTACCCGATCGCCGACGGCAAAAACGACACTGTCGCAGGGAAATTCATAATATTGTTTCAACCCGACTGCAGCCGTATCGTCGCCCTTGGGCTCCAGCTTGTTTTCTTCGAGTTCAAGCGCGCGCACACGATTATTGGCGTCCACCAATACGCGTTTCGGTGATGCCAAGAATCGGAATCCCATTTTGGCGTCGCTCGCCTTCGGCTCGCACTTGGTGAACTCCTCCGTCATGCCTTTCAATATCTCGTCCGCTTTTTGCCCCACGGCTTCCAACCGGGACGCAATCCGTTGGAACTCCTTGGCGATGCCTTCCTGGTCCATATTTGCGCACACCGCCCGAATTTCCTTGGGGTTGTATTTGCGTTCAGCAGGACCTCGTCTGGCAATGGCGGTAACCCGTTCCACCTTCTTATAACGAATGAGCCAATGCGCAATATCGACCATGACATCGCCGACACCGATGACCGCAACATGTTTCCCCATGTCGAACGGCCGATCACCAAACCCCGGCAACCGGTTAAAATGGTAAACCACATCCTTGGCGTGGAAGACGCCCAAGGCGGAGTCTCCTTCGACGCCGATGGTTTTCGTTCCTTGGGCCCCGGTCGCGAAAATGATGGCACTGGCTCCTAAGCCGCGCAATTCTTCCGTGGTGAGGTCCTTGCCTTCGCCGACGGACACATTGCCGAGATAGCGGACGTTGGGCTGTGACAGCATGTCCCAATATTGCTTCCTCAGGCCGCCGCGCAGCTTCAGTTTGCTCGGGAAGATTCCGTACTCGGCCAATCCGCCGAATTTGATGTCCCGGTTTAAAATAAGGACTTCATGTCCAGCCTTCGCCATCATGTTGGCAACGGACATTCCGGCAGGACCGGCACCGACTACAATGATTACATGCTTTTCGGTATCATTCATCTCGCAACCTATTCATTCAAAGGAGGTGAACACGACAGGTGGAAAGATCTGGAAAGCCAACAGTTCCGCGGACTTTAGCATAGTGAAACTCGAGCTGTCAAAACCATCGACCATCAAAAACCCGGCCGTTACCCGCCCGCGCTTCCGACAGGCCCGCCCGGTTTGGTCATACGCCAAGGATCAAGCAACTGCGTGAGTCGTTTCTCCGGCAAGACCCGCTGCTCCAACGCGATGGCGCGCACGGATTTCCCCGATTTGTATGCATCCTTGGCAATCCCGGCGGCCGCTTCATACCCGATTTCCGGAGCCAGTGCGGTGCACATGGCGAGGCTCTCCTCGATCAGACTCCGGCATCGTTCTTCATTCGCCTCGATCCCTTCAATACATCGAGCGGCGAAATTTGTTGCGACGGAGGCCAGCAATTCGATGGACTGAAGAAGGTTGTAGGCCATGACGGGCAGCATGACGAGCAACTCAAAATTCCCCGCCTGGCCGCCGACCGTCACCGTGACGTCATTTCCGATGACCTGCGCACAGACCATCGTAACCGATTCCGCGATGACGGGATTCACCTTGCCCGGCATGATCGACGAGCCCGGCTGCGTCTCGGGGAGCCGGATTTCCCCCAGCCCGCACCGCGGGCCGGAGCCCAGCCAGCGGACATCGTTGGCGATCTTCATCAGGCTCACCGCCACGGTGCGCAGCGCGCCGCTCGCTTCAACCAGCGAATCCTGAGCGGATTGCGCTTCGAAGTGGTTCACCGCCTCTTTGAACGAACACCCCGTCTCTTTTGAAATCTGCGCCAAGACTTTTTTGGAGAAGGCGGGATGGCAATTGAGTCCGGTGCCGACTGCGGTTCCCCCCAGCGCAACTTCGCTCAACGCCGCTTGAGCGGACTTCACCCGCTGGATGCCGAGCTCGATTTGTCGGGCATAGCCGCCGAATTCCTGCCCCAGCCTCACGGGAGTCGCATCCTGGAGATGGGTCCGGCCGATTTTGACGATCTTGTCGAAGGCGCGGGCTTTGTCCGTGAGCGCGCGATGCAGCCGGGTCAGAGCGGGAATGAGATGCGCTTGAATCGTTTCCGACGCCGCAACATGGATGGCGGTCGGAATGACATCGTTGCTCGATTGACCGAGATTCACGTGATCATTGGGATGCACCAGCTTGCTCCCGCGGCGTCCCCCCAATATTTCCGTGGCGCGGTTCGCAATGACTTCATTGGTGTTCATATTGGTGGAGGTGCCCGAACCGGTCTGAAAAATATCCACCGGAAATTCCGCGTCCAATTTCCCCTCGATTACTTCCCGCGCCGCCTGTTTGATGGCGGCCCCGTGTTTTCGGTTCAACAGACCGAGCGACTCGTTCACGGAGGCGGCCGAATATTTGATCAATCCCATCGCGCGGATGAAGGAGCGCGGGAACTTCAAGGGACTGATGGGGAAGTTCTCAATCGCACGCGCCGTCTGCACACCATAATAGGCATCGGCCGGCACGGCCAGCTCGCCCATCGTATCGCGCTCCATTCTCATTCCGGACGCGGCCGGCTTGGCCGCCGCCGAGCCGTTGCCTCGCTTTGCCTTGGTCTTTCTCATCACCGATCTCTCCCTCGCTGGTCCAAATTTAGGGTCTGCTATAAGGGTCTGCTATACGGGAATGGACCCCTGGGATTCTTCGGATCCGTCGGCGCGACTCCTGTGACCGAAGATTCCCCGAATTCATTCGACGCTGAAAAGACCGCGCATCTTATACGGCTATCCGGTTCAACCTCAAGAGCAGAGTCGCCACATTCATCGACCACAGAGAGCCGCCGCTAGTGCTCGCGCCATGGAGGACGACGCCTCTGACGAACGAGGTGTACGCCGGACACAGAGAAAAACAGGCTCAGGCGACGGACATCGGTGATGTGATCCAGTAGGAATTTGAAGACCAATGTGTGGGAATTCGTGCTGCAGGAGGAAATAGAGAAGAAGCGGCAGGGCCCGCCGACGCGGGCCCCTGCGCGTTCCGCGGACAGCTCAGGCGACCTTGACCTCGATTTGCTTGGGTTTCGCCTTTTCAGACTTCGGGAGATGAAGATTGAGCACACCGTCGGCGTACTCCGCCTTCACGAGAGCTTCGTCTACTGTGTCCGGAAGCGTAAAGCTGCGGACGAACCGGCCGTACGAACGCTCGATGCGGTGAAATTTCTTTCCTTTTTCCTCTTTCTCCTGCTTCCGCTCGCCCAGGATGGTCAACACGCCGTCCTCCACGGTTACCTTGACCTCTTCCTTCTTTACCTCGGGAAGTTCCGCCTTAATCACATACTCCGCCTCGGTCTCGCTGATATCGACCGTCGGGGTCCAATCCGCCACAGTCATGATCTCTTTTCCCTGTCCCTGCCAGGCCGCAGGTCGTGCGAAGATGCGATTCAGACGATCGGACATTTCCTCCAGGTCTCGAAAGGGATCCCACTTTACTAATGCCATACTCTCACCTCCATGTTGGTTTAACGGCTTGGTTTTTACTTATGCCGACATGATATAGGTAAGGTGATTTGGCGCGGAGTCAAGGCCCCGGTCTGCACCCGCTCGCAACTCTGAGGATCTTGACTTCAAACAAAAAGATGTTACGTTTACCGGCCTTCCGAGGTAAGCAGAAAGGAGACTGGGCATGTTGGAGATCATTGCATATGGAGTCCTGGGAGCCATGATCATGGCGGCTTCCCTCATCTTATGGTGGTTCGTACGGCTCGTCGAATAGCCGCGCGGGACCGGCCGTGGTGGCGCTTCCACGAGTACATCATCAACGCCGGTCGATCGGAACATAGGGCCGATTATGCTCACCCGCATAAATTTGGTCCGGCCTGAATAATTTATTTTCCCCAAGCTGCTCGAGCCAATGAGCGAGCCAGCCGCTGACCCGAGCCATCGCGAACAGCGGTGTAAACAGATCGACTCCGATGCCCATCTTGTCATAGATAATGCCCGAATAAAAATCGACATTGGGGTAGATGCCTTTTCCGGCCAGGAGTTCCTCCGCCGCCCGCTCCACTTCCAGGGCGATGTCATACAAGGGAGACGTCCCGCATTCCTTGAAGAGGCGGTCACATAAACTCTGGAGAATCGTCGCCCGCGGGTCTTTTACCTTATAGACGCGATGGCCGAATCCCATGAGTCTGTCTTTTGCCGCGATTCGTTCCTGCACATAGCGCTTCGCCCGCTCGACTGTCCCGATTGCCTTGAGCATCTGCACGACTTCCTCATTCGCCCCGCCATGAAGCGGCCCCTTCAATGCGCCGATCGACGAGGCCACCACGGTATAGGGATCAGCCAGCGTCGAGGCGGTCACCATGCCCGTAAAGGTGGAGGCGTTCATCGTATGCTCGGCGTGCAGAATAAGGCAGTCGTCGAACATCTCGCCCCAGAGAGGATGCGGAACCGATTCCGTCAGCATGTACAGAAAATTTTCCGAGAAGCCCAGGTCGTCTCGAGGAGGAATGTAGTGGTCACCATGCCGCAATCGCGCCCAGGCCGCCACCAGCGTCGGCATCTTCGCGATCAGACGGACCGCCGACCAATAATTATTCTCGAGATCTTTTACATTGCGCCCCGGATAGAACATACCCAAGGCAGCCACGGCGGCTTGGAGGGCATCCATGGGATGGCCGTGGTCCGGCAGACATTTCATGAGATCGACGAGGCGGAATTTGATACGGCGATGCCGTGTAATGTCACTGACCCAGCGATTCCATTCCTGCGTGCTGGGCAACCGGCCGAACAGCAGCAGATAGCTCGTCTCGAGAAACGAGGAATGGGCGCAGAGTTCTTCCACACGGATTCCTCGATATTCCAGGATGCCCTTCCGGCCGTCTACATCACTGATCGATGATTTCGCAGCCGGGACACCGGCCAGCCCGGGCATAAAGTCATGAGCCATTGAAGAGTCCTCCTTGATGAATCGATCGATTGCGGGCAGGCCGCCCATCCATTCTGTACAGCTTATCATTTATCATGCAAGAGCCTGCCGCGCGCATCGCGGCCGATCAAAATTCCCCGACCGAATTATAGCCACAGCGGCGAGACCTGTCCCCTGATGAACAAGGACTCGGAGCCCCGGCAAGCGGCATGCGACATATAAGCGCAAAACCGAGATGATGGAAGCAGGGCTAGGAGTTCTACTCACTCGTCTTGAATTCGGCCCATATCGCAGGCATACTGCAAATGTCTTTTGGAGCTGCCCTTGGGAAGATGCGCGTGACACCGATATTCTTGCGCGGCATGCTGTTGCTCGGATTCCTGGCTTTGATTGCGGCACTCGTCATGGTATGGCGACTAGACCAGCCGATTGACAGGGGTCAGCCCGCGACGTCAATAGGTTCGGGGAAGCCGGTCGGCACCAGTACGCTCAGCCATGGAGGGCCCTCTCCAACTGCGAACCCCAATGGCTCGCGAGATGTTGTATCCCATTGACGGGTCTACCACGACACGATGGAGGACCCGGTCTCTCCCGACGAGCCTCGCGAGTTGGATTGTTTTCTCCTGCCTCTTCTACTCTTCACTGGCTATCGTGCCGTTGCACGGCTATGCGGAGGATGAAGTGGCCGTCTTTGCGGTTGTGAGTGAAGCGCCGAAAGACAAGGCCCGCGTCCCAGCCAAAGCACTGATTGACGGCGCGGTCTCCGACACCAAGCTCTTACCCAGCGAGACGGTGCTCGGCAATCCGATTTGGCGAACATTGGAGATCTGTCATGCGATGAAATTGGAAGGCAGCAAAACCAGCGACGGGTTCAAGGTGAGTTCAGTCCGAATCCTGGATGCCAGTATGCTTCCTATGACACTTCAGGGTTTCGCAGGCGATTGCCTGATCAAAAAGGCGGTCGAGATCGCCCCGCTGGTGGACTGACGTGGAGAAGTTCTTATGAGTTGAGAGTTCTGAGTTGCGAGTTCAAAATGAGGAGTCGGGTGTGTACTTTCTGAATCAGGAACTCAGAATTCTCGACTCAAAACTTTGTAGCTACGCCGCGCAGTCGGGGCACTGGGTCGGTTCCTGATCCGCATCACATTCTTCGCTGGTCAGTGGAAAGAGTTGGCCACAGTCCTCGCAATGGCGGATCTCGAAATAGGGTACTCCCTTGTCGTCAATTTCAGTCGGCAGTAATAATTCGAGCGGATCGTATCCAAAAATCGCACCGTCGGCGAACTTGATGACCGCGAGGCGATCATTGAATACTTCGAACGTCGCTTCTTGGCCCTTGCGCTCCAGGATATGGCCGACCACCAAAACCGGTTGCCCCTTGCGCTTGCTCCGCAAGTCCTTCAAGGTCCGTTGCGCAGATGTGGCACAAGCGAACGGCTTCGTTTGACCGCCTGTATCAGTACCGACAATGGGCATGAGAAGAACGCGTGATGGTTGACGAACCGGCTCAGTGATTTAACACAGGCGAAAAATTAGCGTCAAGGTGTGATACGACATGAAAGGGACATCCATGGGACAGATCATCATTTACCAGAAGCCGACGTGTTCAACTTGCCGCCAAGCCGTCCAACTCTTGAAGGAAAGTGGGAAGCCGTTTACTGCCGTCAATTATTATGAACAGCCCTTCACCAAGGCGCGGCTGAAATCTCTACTGAAAAAAGCCGGACTTGCACCGAAGCAGGTCTTGCGCGCAAAAGAAGATCTCTACAAGGAACTCAAACTGTCCGAACGGGCTCTGTCCGATGACGACTTGATCGATCTGATGGTACAGCATCCGGATCTGCTCCAACGCCCCTTGGTCGAAACCGGCGAGACCGCCATGCTGGCCAGGCCGGCCGAGACGATCAAACAAGTGCTATAGAGCAGAGCCGCGCCGAAATGATCATGGCTGCTATGGACCGCGCCTCGCTGATCGGCCGATTGTTGCAACGGTTGAACTTACGCTTTCCATCGCTCTTCCTGTTGTTTGCCGGACTCACCCTGGCCGATCTGCTGATCCCCGATGTGATTCCGTTTGCCGATGAGATCGGGCTCGCCTTGCTGACGCTCCTGTTTGGACTGTGGAAAGAGCGAAAACGATCGCAACCCCGACCCGGATAGCAAGGGCTGTGTGGCAGGCTTCCGGTCTATGACCTATGAAAGGGGGCGCCCGAATTCGATTTTTCCCGTTTCCGCGCTGATCCACACCTTGATCTTTCCGGCCAGCACCTCGAGCAACAGATCACCGGCCAAGCGGCGGCGCCAGCCACGGAGGATGGGAAGATCGGCTTCGCTCCGATCTGGTTTCAACTCGATCAAGGTCTGAAGATCGCCGGTGGTCGCCAGCAGCGTGGGCGCGATGCTGGCGTCGGCCGCGACGGCTTTCAGCACCGCTTGGAGCAGTTCGACTGTTCCCGTCGATTCCGGATCGGCCTTCTTTTCCCGCGGCACATCGGGCCATTCGGTCGGAGGCAATGTCACCGCCCGGTGAATCATTTCCACAATGACGCCCCCATTCCGCTCGATCTCCCCTCCGTACATGCCGCGCACGCTTCGAAGTTGCTCGACGGTCCGCGGGGCCTGGCGGGCGAGCTGGAGCAGCACCTCGTCACGGGCAACCCGTCCGCGGGGCACGTTCCGCCGGCGCGCTTCTCCTTCCCGCCAGGACGCCAACTCCCGCAGCACTGCGGCCGAGCGAGGTTTGAGGTTGTCCCAACCCCGAATCCGTTGATATCGCTCTAACGGATCACGAGTCTGGGATCCGACTGTTCCTTCGAGCCTGGCGAATTCCTCGTCCACCCAGTCGAGGCGTCCGAGGGCGTGCAAGCGGCCGCGCAGGTGCTCATGGACCGGGATGAGAAACTGAACGTCCGCAAGTGCATAGATCATTTGTTCCTGGGTCAACGGTCGCTGGCTCCAGTTGGTGAACGTTTGGCCCTTATCCAACTTGACGCCTTTGACTCGTTGCACGAGATTGGCATAGGCGGTCTGGGGCCCATATCCGACCATGGCCGCCGCAATCTGCGTATCGAAGAACGGTTTGGGGATCTGGCCCGCATGAGTCAGGAATAACTCCAAGTCTTGCCGGCCCGCGTGCAGCACTTTCTCGACACGCCTATCGCAGATAAGTGACCAGAAGTCGGCCATCGGCTCGCTGGTATCCACCGCTTGAAAATCGATGACGGCCGCCACACCCTCGGCCGCCACCTGGATGAGTTCCAGCCGCGGGACGAAATGGTCTTCGCCGACGAACTCGGTGTCGATCGCGATGCGATCGCACCCCTTCAGTTGTGTCACAAAGTCCGCCAGTTCCGAGGGCGAGGCAACGTATCGGTTCGAGTGGTCGATATCCAACTTCATTACTCGGTAGGACGATATTCAGCGCCCCGCGAGAGCGGCGGCTCCGTATTGCTCAAACTGAGATACTCTTTGAGAAATTGATAGGCGGCAATGATCCGCCGGAGTTCGGGCTCCGAGCTGCGGTCGCCGTTTCTCGCGTCGGGATGCAGCTCCTTGGCACGGTGCCGAAAGGCCGTGGTCACTTCCATCAGGGAGGTGCCGAATTCCAGCCCAAGAATGTCATAGGCATCACCGGCATTGTTCACTTCAGGAACCGGGCCGGCAGGATCAGTCGAGCCGCCGGCGGCTTTCAAGAAATCCGCGAGGTTCACGCCCCGACGGCGTCGGCGCGGGCGCTCTCGGACCTCGCTGTCCAGATCGTCCCAGCGGTCCTCCACGAATTCGAGCCTGGATTCCAGGCGGATGGCGCCGGAAATATCGATCACATGGGCCAGTTCGTCCTCGATGAGCTTGAGCGACCGATCGATTTCCTCGAGTCCTTGCTCGATGCGGAAAAAACTGTCGACTCGCTCCTGCATCATGTAATCGACGGCGAAGTCGAGGCTATCCACAGTCTTCGCACGAAGCAGTTCGATCCGGCGCCGCATGCCGGCTTGGTACTTGGAGAGACGAGCGGAGGAAAACGGCACCAATTCTCCGTCGGAATAGGCGTGACACCAGCTGCCCCGCCTGCTCCAGCATCTTAGCATAACCGTCTCGTCAGGTTAACCTCAGACCGGCTCGTTTCTGGCGGGATCATCCCCCACCTTGGCCTTACGACGCGCGACGCCGGTTTCCCTGGCCGCACCGGCCACCGCCTTTGCCACGCGGGGAACGACTTCCTTATCGAAGAGACTGGGAATAACATAATCCTCGCTCAACGCTGATTCCGGCACGACGTCCGCGATGGCCTGCGCCGCGGCGAGTTTCATGGCTTCGTTGATTTCTCTCGCTTGGACATCGAGTGCCCCGCGGAAGATACCGGGAAAAGCGAGCGCATTATTGATCTGGTTAGGAAAATCGGAGCGGCCGGTGGCAAAAATCCTGGAATACTGATCGCCCAGTTTGGGATCGATTTCGGGGTCCGGATTGGCCATGGCGAACACAATGCGGTCGGGCGCCATCAATTCCAAATCCTCGACACTAAGGATATTGCCGGCCGAAACTCCTATGAACACATCCGCCCCTTTCAAGGCATCGCGCAATGTGCCGCGCGGCTGCCCGCGCCTGATACAGGCACGCAAATCGGTGCGATAGGGGCGCAACTCGTCCCCGTCCCCCATGAGCACGATCCCTTCCTTATCGCATCCGATCAGATGGGAGATGCCGGCAGCAAGCAGAATGCGGCAACAGGCAGTGCCGGCCGCCCCCAGACCATTGACGACGATCCGGACATCGCCGATCGGTCGTTTGATCACCTTCAACGCGTTGGTCAGCGCGGCCAATAAGACGACCGCCGTCCCATGCTGATCATCATGCATGACGGGAATATCCAGGCATTTCTTTAATTCGCGTTCGATCGTAAAGCAGCGGGGTGCGCTGATATCTTCGAGATGGATGGCGCCGAAGCCCGGGGCGATCGCCCGGACGATGCCGACGATCTCGTCCTGGTCCTGGGTACCGAGACATAGCGGCCAGGCATCGATGCCGGCGAACTCCTTCAACAACATCACTTTCCCTTCCATCACCGGAAGCGCCGCTTCCGGACCCAGATCTCCCAGTCCCAAAACCGCAGACCCGTCGGTTACCACCGCCACGCTGTTGCTCTTGATCGTGAAGGCATAGGCTTTGGTCGGATCCGCCGCAATCGCCTGCGACACGCGACCAACACCGGGCGTATACACCATCGAGAGGACATTCCTGGTGGTCACAGGAACGCGGCTTTGCACGCGAATCTTTCCGCCCAGATGGAGAAGGAAGATTCGGTCCGAGGCCGACAGGACGGTCACATCCGGGAGGCTTCCAAGTCGCTGGACGACCCGGTCGCCGTGCGGTTCGTTTTGCACGTCGAACGTCACATCACGGATCATCCAGTCGGCATTGGCCGAGACGATATCGACCGCTCCGAGATTGGCGCCTTCTTCGGCAAGCAAGGCCGCGACCTTCGCGAACATGCCGGGTTTATTGGCCAATGCCAGCCGAGCCGTCAGGCGATAGTTGGAATAGGGGCCGGTATCATCGCTCGTCATATCACTGTCCATGGAATAGTCATTGTTACCTATCAGCTTACCATACGAACCCAAATCCAAAATGAGGAATATAGAATGAGGAATGATGAATGGTTCGGACGGCAGAAGATGACCGGTGATTCAGAGTTAGGAGTTGGGAGTTAAGAGTTAAGGTTCTGCTGTCTGTTATCCGCCCTCTGATCCGGCGGTTGCGGCACGTTGACCGTCCGAGAAGCACCGTGTTACGGTGCCTCATGTCCTCAGAACACCGCAGCAACCGCTCGCCCAATCGGCTCATCCACGAGACGAGCCCGTACCTGCGCCAACATGCCTACAATCCGGTCCAGTGGTATCCCTGGGGAAAGGAAGCTTTGACCCGTTCAAAACAGTTGGATCGACCGATCCTGCTGTCGATCGGCTACTCCTCATGCCATTGGTGCCACGTCATGGAACGCGAATCCTTCGAAAATGAACGGATTGCGCAGCTCATGAATGACTCTTTCATTTGCGTGAAGGTGGATCGGGAAGAACGGCCCGACTTGGATGAAATTTACATGCAGGCCACGCTGGCCATGAACGGCGGCCAAGGCGGATGGCCGATGACGGTGTTTTTGACTCCCGATCAGGAACCGATCTTCGCCGGGACCTATTTCCCGCCGGAAGACAAGTACGGTCGACCGGGGTTCCCGACGGTGCTGAAGAAAATTTCGGAATTCTGGCAGAAGGATCGCGACGGTCTGATCAAGCAAGCGGCCCATGTCACCAGCCGGCTCAAAGAAGGCTTGCGGACTCCCTCTCCCACGTCAGTCGGCGAGGTGGAACTGCTGGCGGCAACCTCGCAGTATGCCGAAGACTTCGATGCTCGATACGGCGGGTTCGGCGGCGCGCCGAAATTTCCCCCGGCCACCGGCCTCTCACTCCTCCTCCGCTGTTACGACCGGACGAAGGACCCCCACACGTTGACGATGGTCCGCAAGACGCTGGACGCCATGGCGGCCGGCGGCATGTACGATCAACTCGGCGGCGGATTCGCTCGCTACTCCACGGACGAGCGCTGGCTGGTTCCGCATTTCGAAAAGATGCTGTACGACAATGCCCTGCTGGCGCGGACCTATGTTGAAGCCTATCAGGTCACGCACGACCCGGAATACCGGCGCATCGCCTCGGAGACGCTGGATTATATTCTGCGAGAGATGACCTCACCGGAGGGCGGCTTTTTTTCCGCGACCGATGCCGACTCGGAAGGAGTCGAGGGGAAATTCTTCGTCTGGACGCGGGAACAGATTCACGCGGCCCTTCCGAACCGGGACGACGCGGACCGCTTCTGCGCTTTCTATGACGTTACTGCTGCGGGCAATTGGGAACATACCAATGTCTTGAACCGGCCGAAGAGTTATGCAGAGGTCGCGGGCGAGCTTGGCATTACCGAAGAAGCCTTGCGCGAGTCTATCGAAAGATCCCGACCTATCCTGTACGCCACCCGCGCCACGCGGGTGCCGCCGGGGCTGGACGACAAGATCATCACCGCCTGGAACGGCATGATGATCAGCGCGATGGCCGAAGCGGGTCGGGTCTTCCGCGAGCCGCGCTATACGACGGCCGCCAGGCGGGCCGCCGACTTCATTCTCGCTACCTTGAGCCGTCCGGACGGAGGACTCCTGCGCACCTATCGAGAGGGCAAAGCACACCTCGACGCCTACCTGGAAGACTATGCATACTTCGCCGAGGCGCTGGTCGATCTGTACGAGAGCGGAACAGACGAACGCTATCTGATGGAGGCGGCACGCTTGGCCGACCGCATGGTCCGCGACTTCGGGGACGAGCAGCACGGCGGCTTTTTTACGACCGCGCGCCAGCATGAAACCTTGATCATTCGAAGCCGTGAGGGGCCGGACGGAGCCACGCCGAGCGGAAATGCCGTCGCGGCATCGGCCTTGGCCCGATTAGCGGCCCATTTCGATCGCCATGATTGGAGAGAGCAGGCCACGGCGGCAGTCCGCGCCTATGGAAAACAAATGGCCCGTTACCCGCGCGCGTTTGCCAAGAGTCTGGCCGTGGTCGATTTCTTGACCAGCGGACCGGTTGAGTTAGCGTTGGTCGGCGCATCCGACGATGCGGGCTTCCGCACGCTCACTGAAGCGGTCAGCCGGCAGTATCTGCCGAACCGCATTATCGCCTCGCTTGATCCTCTCAGTACCGTGACGGATCACCCGTTGCTCCGCGGCAAAAGTCTGGTCCATGGCAAGGCGGCCCTCTATGTCTGCCGCAATTTCTCCTGCCGACAACCCATCACCGATGCAGCGTTGGTGCCGAATGCCTTGCGATCTCACACCGCGAACGACCATCCGGCAGGCTCTCCGGACGGGGCCGTTCTGAGCGGACGGCGCCTCCCGGGGTTCGCCACGATTCAAGGGACAGCAGGCTATGCCGGACGGAAGATCGCGTCGGCCTCGCCTGAGCTGGCGCGGGGATTTACGACATGGGACAGACCCGGATTGACCGGCAGCAGGCTCGGTTTCGGCACCTACCGGGTTGCACCCGGAGAGGCGGAACATCGCGAAGCCTTGATCCGGGCGCTCCGCGATGGTTGCAACGTCATCGACACTTCTACCAATTATATGGACGGCGACAGCGAACGTCTGGTCGGATCGGTGCTGGCCGAACTGGTCACTTCCGGCGATCTCACGCGCGAAGAAGTGATCGTCGTCTCGAAGATCGGCTATGTGCAAGGGCAGAATCTCGCCCAAGCGCAAGCGCGGGAGAAGGCCGACAAGCCCTATCCCGACATGGTCAAGTACGGCGAGGGAATCTGGCATTGCCTGCATCCGGAGTTTCTCGCGGACCAGCTCACCGCCAGCCTCGACCGGTTAGGATTGGACACGCTCGATGTCTGCCTCCTGCATAATCCGGAATATTTTCTCTCCCAGAGCAAGTTGAACGGCAAAGACCAGCTCGCTTCCCGGCGTGACGAATTTTACCGGCGGCTTGAGCTGGCGTTTCAGTACTTGGAGTCACAGATCGCAGCCGGCCGCCTTCGCTGGTATGGCGTCTCCTCCAATACGGTCGGTGCGCCGGCCGACGACCCGGAAGCGACTTCATTGTCGCGCATGGTGGAGGCGGCGACGGAAGCGGCCGGAACAGGCGCGGCCCACCATTTTGCCGTGCTGCAATGTCCTCTGAACCTCTATGAATCGGGACCTGTCTTGACCGCGAATACGGGACGCGCAGGCACAGTCACACCGCTCGCCATGGCTCAACAGGAAGGCTTGGCTGTCTTGGTGAACCGGCCTCTCAATGCCATGCCGGGGCGTGGCGGCGGCATGATGAGATTGGCCGACGTGCCGGTGGAAGCGCCGGCCGTGACGTTTGCTGATCAACGCTCGCGCGTCGCCAAATTGGAAGAGGAATATCGCCGCGACATCGCGCCCGCCGTCGAACATAGCGGTCAAGGAATGCTGCCGGCAGACTTCTTCAATTGGGCCGAGGAGCTGGCCAAGATACGGGAGCAGGTGCAAGGCCTGGAACACTGGGAGCAAATCGAACATCACATGATTGCGCCCCACGTCAATCAGGTGCTGCGGGCGCTGAGCCAACTGCTGACCGGCCAAACCGCAGAGCGATGGGAAGCTTGGCGCGATGCCTATGTGCCCGAATTGCTGAGTCTCTTGAAAGAGGTGCGCCGCGAGGCCTCCGAGCGCAGCAGGACCAGGAGCGCGGCGGTGGGACAGCGTCTCGATCCCCTGCTGCCGGCGCATCGACGAGCCGAGTCCTTGTCGCGCAAAGCGCTCTGGGTCCTTGCAAGCACTCCGGGTGTGACCTGCGTCTTGAATGGGATGAGGTCTATCACTTACGTGAACGATTCGCTGGACATCCTGCAATGGGAACCGTTGAACGAACCGCTGGCTATCTTTCGAGCTTTCGCCTCGTAAATGGACTTGCCTCATCCGGCATAATTGATTATTCTCTCCCGCAATCTGTCAATGGAGGTTTTCCGTGATGCATCGGATCCGATTCCGTACCGTGGGATTTTTCATGGCGGCGGCCCTGGTAGCCGCCACCGGCTGCGCCGGCCGAAGCGGCACCAGCGGCGGAGAGACGTCCGAACCAAAACCGATGGCGGTCGAACAGGTGGCGCCCGCCCCCGTCAAGGAAGTTCCCCTTCCCCCGCCCGATAACGAGCCGCCTCCGCCGCTGCGATCGGTGGAGATGGCGGCACGCAACTCCACCGGCGTACAGAACATTCCCTTCCCCGACGTGCTCTTCGATTTTGACCAATACGTCCTGCGCGATGACGCGCTCACCACGGTGGAGGAAAACGCGAAGCGGCTGAAGGCCAATGGGATCAAACGGATCGTCCTTGAAGGCCGCACAGACGAGATTGGGACGGTTGAATATAATCTCGTGCTCGGTGAACGTCGGGCGCGGGGTGTGCAACACTACCTCGAAAATCTGGGTCTCGAAACGTTGCAGATCGAGGTGACGAGTTTCGGAAAAGATCGGCCCCTCTGTCTCCAGCACAATACCGTCTGCTGGCAAAAGAATCGCAGCGTGCATTTTGTCGTGAAAGACTGAACAGCAGGCCTTTCCGCTTCCGCATGTCCCCTTTTTACGCCCGCCTGTAACGCAGGATTTACCTCTGCGTGACGTGCTTGGAACCTTGACGGCCTATGTTTTCCAGTGTCGTCCGCTGTAAAGCGGTTCACATGGAGGGCCGTCTATGAGGCAAGAGACTCTCACCTGGATCATCGCGGCACTGCTGGGTATGGGATGCACCTTGGGATATGCGATCCGCACGCTGTATCGCATGCAGGGCAAAGCTCTCTATCCGCTGCTGAGAACCCGATCGAAGGAGGGGCGCTGCTCCTCTGTTGTGATGAGGAGACCGTCGTGCCGTGCCACACGCCTTCCGATGAGCGCCTCGGGAGATCTCTGCTAAGAGGCGGCGACCATTCACTCTCATTCAACCAAGGAGGACTCATTCATGGTTACCATCAATCAACTCATGACGCGGCAAGTCGTGACGTTACCTGCCGGGACGTCGGTCGTGGAAGCGGCCAGGGTCATGAACAACAACAAGATCGGCAGTGTGTTCGTCCATCAGAACGAGCGGATCGTCGGCATCGTCACCGAGCCGGACATTGTCCGCAAAGTGGTGGGAGAAAGCCGCCAGCCGTTCTTCGTGCCGGTCGAATCGATCATGAGCGCGCCGGTGATCGGGATCGATGAGCGCCGGCCGATCACCGAGGCGGCGGATCTGATGCAGCAGCATGGGACCCGCCATTTGGCGGTTATGAGAAGCGGAGCCATCATCGGGGTCTTATCCGTCCGCGATCTCTTGCAGCCGGTCTCGATCGACGAGTTCTAACCGGCCTTGCCGGCGAGTGATTCCGCAGGCCGGCGACGTTCAATAGCCGCTCGTGCAGTACGTTACATGGTCTAAGGCTCCAAATTTTACCGCTTCCAGAAGCGGGGGCGCGGGCGGTGTATCAGCCGATTTCCATACATGAAGACATTCTGCGATCACGAAGGGAACGGTTTTCTGCGTCCCATTGATAAAAACCGGTTTCGGCTGTGAGGTGACTCCGACCACCATGAAGTGGTTACCGGGAGCCAGCCACTTCGGATCAATCGTCGCCCGATAATAGATCCCATATTGATTCACCGGCCGGTTGACTTCGAACGACTCGTAGACCAATTGATCGACGATCGGCAAGTGAGTCGCGGCAAGAAACGTCTCCCCGTTTTTTATCTCCCCCTGAACAATCTGGCCGCCGAGTTCCACTTTCCGCCCCACCACGGCATTCGGAGCTTTCCACCACACTTGCACATCAAATCCTTCATCCACGCCTTCCATCACTCGTGGAGAAAAGATCGGAATCGCCGAGCAGGTCTGCAGCGTGATTGCGACGCAGCATAGAGCCGCCGTGCGCGCAGCCCACCGAAACTTTCTGTCGCTGAATCGCCTCATCGATGCGGCACAGAATGCCTGGTCGAAGCCCGGTTCTTCAAGAGGGAACGCGAAGAGAACTTCGACATGACGGCTAGAAGTGATCCCCCCGCCACTCCACGGCGCCGAACCCGCTGTTCCCAAGCAAGACATACATCAGGCTGAGGGTTTCGACGGTTTGGTTGCGGGTGTCAATGTTGGAATAATGTGCGTCGCGATGCGTGATGAGGTAGCGGACGGCCAGGCCGTGTCGATCGAAGACCCGCAGGGTTAGGCCCACGTCGCCGAGGATCATATTTTCCCATCCACTGTGGTCTCCGGAGCCGAGTTTGCTCACATAGTATTCCCGTCCCGTCACATCGAGCATCGCGCGATCGTCAAGGATCAGCCGCAGCGCCAGCAGCGCCTGAGGATTAGCTCCATAGTGGTAATCCCGGTCTTCCGTCCGATGAATGCTGCCGGCGGCGCCGTAGCCGGCGCCGCCCAACGCCGTTCCCTGGAGCGCCACGGCGCGCGAGAGCCAGGTCTGCCATGTCGTCCCGACCGACAGAGCGGTCGTGGAGAGACGAAACACTTGCGGCGAGATATAGTCGTAGCTTCCATACAGTCCCCATATCCCGCGCGTCGCTTCACCCAACGCGTAATCCGTGCCGAACAGCAGCCCGCGCGTATTCAGGCTCGCGATCGTGTTGGCGGTGGCCGCGGTAAGATGAAAATCGAAGTAGTCGAACGGGCGGTTGTACGTATAGCCGGGTTTCCCCGGCAGCCCATAGGTCAGCGTGAAGTCGGCCGTTGCGCCTCCCTCCCGCACTCTCTGGGACACATTGTGGCTGCTTGAGGTCACCGTCCCGCCCAGTTGCAAGCGTAAGAAGGTGGCGGGGCTGTGGCTCGGAAAGACGGCGTCAAATCGGTTTCCGAAGACAAGCCGGTTAAACCCGGTCGGGGGCGAGATCACCGCCGCGGCGAGTTCTCGCCAGAATCCCGGCGGTCCCGCTTCGGTTTCGAGCAGCAGACCGGCCATGCGAAACAGGGGTTCGCCCAAGAATGTCCCGCCGAAGGTGGTCGTAATCTGATCGTTAATGGAGGGCGGCGTCGTCTCGCCGCCGATTTCCCAGAGAAAGCTGCCGGCGGCGGTGTACAGAAACGATTCGTAAAAATCGAGGCCGGCCGATCGAGCCAGACCATAGTAGACGCTGCCGCCATAGGGGTGCAGGAACTGGTTCGTCGAAAATTGATCATCGTCGATGACCCATTTCGAATCGGTCAAGTTCCTCCAGATGCTGTCGCCGCTCGTGCGGTACTCGTCTCTCGGCTCGACAAAATGCCGGTCGAAACGGTTCAGAAGAAACTCGTACAGCAGAATCTCGGCAGCAGGAATCACATAGCTCTTGCCCGCCCCGCCGTCCCAGAGCGACGACAGGCGAGCCGCTTCGGGAGACGGCGGCCCGATTTCAGCCGATGAGGCTGGTTGGGACTTCGCCGAACGGCTTGGGCTGGAACTCGATTCCAACTGCTCTGATGAATACGCGGGCAGCACCAGAAGAAGAACGCCATATAAAAGTATGAGTTCTTGGATTCGGATCAAGCGTCCCCTTCCCGTAGTCCGGCGGGATGAATGCCATACTCTCGGGCATCGGTCAAGGTCCTAGCCCGCATTATTCATGACGGTTCGCGACGAAACTGCGGAGACGCCACGCGAGGTCCGCGACGCGAAGAATAATGAGCGTCACGTTTGCGGACGCCGCCGAGACGGTGAGGGGCGGTGTCTTCTGCGCGTGGAGACGCGAGGGCCCGAAGCATACCTCAGAATTGCGGATGTTGAGGGGCGCACGGCGCGAGGAAGAACGAGCGCCACGTTTGTGCACGCCAGCGAGACGGTGAGCTGGCTGGAGCCACCGAGCGGCGAGCCCGCCCGCCTGGCCGTGTAACATTCACGGCCAGGCTTGTCGTAGCGGCGTATACGCAGTTGCAGTAGAAACGTTCATGAATAATGCCGGCTAGGGTCATCACATGCCGAGCGGCACGTATTGCGTCTCCGTTCCAAGATGTCGTATGTCTGGAAGGCATGGAGATGCATAAAACGAGACCGATATCGCGCCGCACTATGGCATCGGCCCTCTGCTGCGGCGTCGCGGTCCTGCTGCTCTCCGTTCAATCGGCCTTTCCAATTTCCGAGTCCGTACAGAACCTCGAACAACACCTGCAGAAACTGCTTGAGGAGAACAAGCAGCACGCCTCAAACCCGGCCATCCTTGTGAAACTCGCCGACCTGTATCTGGACCTTGGCGACGAGGCGTACCAAGACGAGGTGAAACGCCGGGCGGCGTATGAGGAGGGGGCCAGGTTCGCACGTCAGGCGCTCGACCTTCAGGAGCAGAATGCCGACGCTCATTACTTGTATGCGGCCAATCTAGGAAGCGCCGCCCAGCTCAAAGGCACGATGGCGTCCGCCCTCACCGTGCGGGATCTGAAGGCCCATGTCAGGCGCGCATTGGAGCTGAACGGGAACCATGCGCCGGCGCTCCATATGATGGGGATGATGATGGAGGAGCTTCCCTGGCTGTTAGGCGGTGACGCCGAAGCGGCGTTGACCTATCTCAAACGCTCGGTTCTCGCCGATCCCACCTACATCCATGTCCGGCTCGATCTCGCCAAGGTCTACCTCAAGCGCCATGCGTCCGACGAGGCGCGACGAGAGTTGCGCGTGATTGTTGAAGGACCTCAGCCCGCCGCCCACTCGGCAGGCGCTCGACGCTATCGCGAGGAGGCGTTGACTCTGCTGAACACATTGCGCTCCCGCTAGAATGCCCGTCCATCGCCGCGCCATTCCACCGCGCCGAACCCGCTGTTCCCCAGCAATACGTACATCAGGCTGAGGGTCTCAATGGTTTGATCACGATAGGTCACGCTCGGATACGAGGCATCCCGATGGGAGACCGCATAACGGACCGCCACGCCATGGCGGTCGAAGAGGCGGAGCGTGACCGCGCCCTCTCCCCGCATGATGTTTTCCCAGCCATGGCGCTCGGGAGAGAGAAAGCTGCTGACATAATATTCCCGCCCCGTAAAATCGATCATGGCTCGGTCCCCGAAAATCAATCGAACGGTCAGCAACCCCTGCGGCGTCGTCCCGTAATGGTAATCCCGATCTTTCGTGCGGTTGATTCTGCCGGCCGCGCCATAGCCGGCGCCTCCCAGCGCGGTGCCTTGAAGCGCCACGTCGCGTGACAACCACGTCTGCCATGTCGTCCCGAGCGACAATGCGGTCGTCGAGACACGAAACACTTGCGGAGAAATATAATCGTAGCTTCCATACAGGCCCCAGATTCCGCGCGTCGTCTCGCCGGAGGCGTAGGTCCTGCCGAACAACATCCCCCGCGTGTTGATGCTTTCAAAGGTGTTCGGCGTCGCGGCGGTGAAATGGAAATCGAAATAGTCGAACGGCCGAGTATAGGTATAGCCCGGCTTTCCCGGCAGCCCGTAGATAAACGAGAGATCGCCGACCGCCCCGCGGTCTTTCACGCTGTCAGAGACGTTGTGGCTGGACGATGTCAGCGTGCCGCCGACCATCAACCGAAAGAAAGTGGCGGGATCATGACTCGGAAAGACGGCGTCGAAGCGATTGCCGAACACGAGACGGTTGAATCCGGTCGGCGGAGAAATGATTGCTGCGCCGAGTTCCCTCAGGAAGCCCGGCCGCCCGTCCCCGGATTCCAATAGCAGGTTCGCCATGCGGAAGAACGGTTCGCCCAGGAACGCGCCGCCGAACGTGGTCGCGATCTGGTCATTGACCGAGGGCGCCGTTGCCTCCCCTCCGAGCTCCCACAGGAAACTGCCGGCGGCGGTGTACAGAAACGATTCGTAAAAATTGAGGCCGGCCGATCGTGCCAACCCATAGTAGATGGTCCCGCTGTAAGGATGGAGAAATTGGTTGGTCGCAAATTGATCGTTGTCGATGACCCATTTCGAGTCGGTGAGATTCTTCCAGAAGGTATCTCCATCCGTGCGGTACACCTCTCTCGGCTCGGTGAAGTGCCGATCATACTGATTGAGCAAAAACAGGTACGCCAGAATCTCCGCGGCGGGGATGACATAGCTCTTGTTGGCCCCGCTGTCCCAGGGCGATGCGGGAGAGTCGGACTCACGGGAAGGAGGACCGATGGAAACGGGGGATGACCGGTGAAAGGCGGATGGGCCGGCCGGGCTGGATTCGTCTACCGGATAAGCCGGCGATGTCAGTAGGAAGACGCCATAGAGTAGGATGAATCCTCGTAATAGGACCAAGATCCTCTCCGCCTTTGCCTGTTGGATGAATGACACACTCCAGAATATTGATCAAGCTGCCCCCGACGGCGCTTATCTTCACACTTTTTGCCTTGGCTCTGGGGGATGTTATGGATCTGCAGTCGAAAGGAATAAATGGCAGGGCTGGCGTTTCGCGGTGGGAATGACTACGTATGGATCAATGGAGACGCCGGAGAATCAATCCAACCAACCCTTCCGCCTGAAATACAGGTACGGCGCTGCGCCGGCAAAGATCATGAGTAGGAGCGCCGACGGATAGCCCCACGGCCATCGCAGTTCCGGCATGATGTCGAAATTCATGCCGTAAATGCTGGCGACGAGTGTCGGCGGAAGAAAGACGACCGCGGCGATCGAAAAAATCTTGATAATCTTGTTTTGTTCCAAGTTGATCATCCCGAGCAAGGCGTCCATCAGGAAGTTGATCTTATCTGAAATGAATCCCGTATGGCCGTTCAAGGATTCAATATCGCGCAGGATACCTTTGACCGCTTGTGTGTGCGCAGGCGACACGACGCGGCTCCTCAGTAAGAATGAGAGGGCGCGCCGGTTATCCATGAGGTCCAAGCGCACTTTTCCGTTGAGGTCCTCCTGGGCGGCGATCCGTTCGATATTGTCGCGCATGACGCTGCTGGTAATATGCTTGTCCCGACTCAAGACGAGAGCGGCGACTTCGTCCAACGTCTTGTACATCTCTTCCAGCACATCGGCATCCTGCTCGACGGCCAGCTCATAGCAGCCGAGCAGGATGTCCATGGCATCGTTGACGATCACCGTCCCCGCGCGTGCCTGCATCCGAAATAATCGTAAAAAGGTCAGGTCCTCATCGTGCACGGTCAACAATCGGCCTTCATGCAACGTGAAGGACATCGTCACATTCGAAGGAGTCTGGTCACTATTCTGGATGAAGGTTGAACGGATATGTACCCCGTGTTCATCCTGATAGTAACGGGCGCTCGCCTGCAGGTTCTGCAACTCTTCATCTTCCGGCAGCTCCAGCCGAAATACCGACTGCACCAGTTCGCGTTCTTCTTCCGTCGGGTCCGCCAAATCGATCCAAATCGTCTCCTTCCGGGTCAAATCCTCTTCGGCATCGGCCCGAACCTGCATGAGCCTTCCGTCGGTCAATACAAACGCGCTGAGCATGGGTCCAATCCGGTGACGGTAATCAGGAATCAACGAGAGTAGTCCGAGTCATTATAGTCCGAGCTTCGCCCCTATCCAATGACACACGGAGCTCTCATGTAAAGTTTTACAGTCCCGTGATGCAAATTTCCAAGCGTTTGCTAAACCTGCCCGCTATGCTGAGGCCTCGCCGGCCTGCCAGTGGAGTTGCCTGGACGTGGCTGGTCGTGCTGAGGGGGAACGGCGGTTGAAACGGGCAATCCAAATCGATCCGGGCTATACCAATGCTTGGTTTTATGGGCAGACTTATAACCGCTACCGCTTAGTCAGCCTTCTGCAGCTTATACCCTACACCGCGAACGGTGGTGATGAACTGAGGATTGGATGCATCCGGTTCTATTTTGCGTCTCAGGGAATGGATATGGACATCAAGCGCATGCTCCTCGATCGCATAGCCCTTGCCCCACACCCGATCCAATAATTCCTGCCGGGTGAAGACCACCCGGGGAGCTCGAAGAAATTGTTTCAGGATCTCGAACTCTCGCGGCGCCAGGTCGACATATCTCTCTCCGACCCGCACTTCATGCCGTCCTACGTCCATAGACAGATTTCCAAGTCTATATATCCCGGAGGAGGAGCGCAGTCGCTCGTTGGTCCGCATGATCGCACGAATGCGGGCGACAAGTTCCCTATGGCTTTGGTTGCACAGGCAGGCGTCGAGCCCCTGGTCTAACTGGGCCGCACACTGATCTTCGGCACAGTCTGCTCCCAGCATCTGCACGGCCACGATGGGAATCAATCGAAGCTGAGGTTGCCGGCGCAGTTCATCAATCGAGAGATGCCGCCGATCCACGAGAATCACGGAAGGAGGATTCCGTAAACCTTGTTCCACGCCCGCCTTCTCATGCTTGGCCAGAATGACTTGATACCGGTATTCGCTAAACGCCTTATGCAAAAAAGAGGCGAGGGTTTCGTCCGGTGTCACAATAAGAATCGGCGTGCTTTCCAACATCCCGCTTGCCTTCCGCCTCGCTCTGCGTCCCGCGCGCCACATTACGGGGCGCAGGCTTCGGAGGCATAACGAAACAGTTAAACCCGCGTTAATTGTTCCCCTATCGGCCTTCCCTTCTTTTCCATTCACTACCGTCCGCCTTCGATGCCCGGGCGCCTGCCGTGACGCGCTCCGCAATCCGTTGCAAGCGTAACAGTCCCTTAATTTCGTGGAAAACGTTCAGTGACATCCCTCCCGTATGGTGCCGCCGATACCGGCCGGTTGCCGGATGGCTCGGCCGAGCAACTATCCAAGAAGGAGGGATGAATGGGTTGGAGATGCAACCAGTTAATCAGCGGACTCGCCATCATGGCAGGATTGTGTGTGATGGCATGGTCGCCGCCATCGGGCTTCTCGGAGGAAAGCCCGCCTCTGCCGAAAACTCGGGCCGCGACACCAAATCTGGGTGTGGAGGTAGCCCAAGCCTCGGCTTCCGGGACACCACCGTCTATCGAGTCTGCGCCTATAGACGTGGAGGGACAGCGAGAAAGAGTGACATCCGGTCAACGCCTCACGATTCAAAGTTCGACGCTCGAAAACCTCCTGCTCGAGAAAGGCGTCATCAGCCAGGACGATTGGATTCGCCTCAAAGCGGAAGAGGAGCGGCGGATCTTCGAACAAGTCGCCGAGATGCAGCAAGCGGGAAATCCCAGATGGTACGAACGGATCCGGATCAATGGGTACTCGCAGTTCAAATATAATCTCGGCGCCACGAGTCCATTGTTTGACCTGCCGTTGAACGATAGTTTTGGGGATCAGCAACCAAACGAATTCTATGTCAGACGCCTCCGGCTGGTGCTCCAAGGGCAGGTTTCCGAACGGATCGCTTTCTACATGCAGTTCGCGTTGGAGGGCGGGCAACAACAGCTCGAGAATCGGGAGATCATCGATAATTACCTGGACTATTATATAACCAAAGATCGAGTCCATCGCCTTCGCGCGGGTCTCCATCGTGTGCCAAACGCATTCGACACCTACCGCTCCAGCACAAATCGGCAAGAGCAGGACCGGCATGAGTCCATACAGAGCGGGGCTCCAGGAGAACGAGACCTGGGCATTGCCTATTACTGGAGTCCCAAGGTGGCACAAGCTCGGTTTGCCCAACTCGCGGCTTACCATAATGGTCCGGGCGACTATGGGGTGTTCGGGGTCATGGTGTACAACGGGCAGGGCCGAAGCCAACTCGAGCTCAATAAGAACAAGCATGTCGGCGTGAAGCTCGCCTATCCGTTCGAGTTGCCGAACGGCCGCCTCCTCGAAACCGGAGTCATGGCCTATCGCGGCATCTACTCTGTCAACGGGGTCGGCTCACCGACGAGCACGGGAGCCGCACGCTGTCATGACGCCCTGAACTCGGAAGGCGGTTGCGACGTCAACGATGAGCGGGTGACGGCCTACTTCTGGACCCCGCCACAGCCCTGGGGCATCCTCGGAGAGTTCACGGTCGGTCGCGGTCCGGAACGGAATCAGACGAACAACTTTGTTGATGAACGATCGCTGCACGGAGGATACATCCAGGGCTACTATACCTGGCGTTATTCCGATGTCGGGATGCTGACCCCCTATGTCCGGTGGGGAGAGTATTACGGCGGATTCAAGAGTCTGGCCGGGGCGCCCAGCGGCCAGTCCCGGACCTGGAATTTCGGCCTCGTCTGGGAGCCCGACACGCATTTTCGGTTTAACGTGGATTGGGTGTTCAAGGATGGGGAGAACAGCAGGTTGGTGGCTAATACTCCGCAGTCCGACTTTGATGCGTCGCAATTACGATTCCAGATGCAGTGGTTCTGGAATTAGCGGCGTAGATTTCTTTGAAAGCCCTGGGGGACTATCTCCCCAGGGCCGGTCCGGAACGCCGGGCAGTTATTTCTCTGCCGATCTGATGTCCCGATGCAGTTGCGTTAAATCAATCGCAAGGACGCGACCGTCATCGATATACGGCCAGGAGATGCGTTCTTCCTCCCGAACCAATGCGGTTCCAGGTGTAAAGGCGGCCCTAAAATCGAGTCGGGCAATGGGGAGCAAGGGCGTATCGACCGGGTCCAGGGCATACACCATGTTCTGACCCATGCCGCTCGTGGGCAACGTACGGTTATTGGCCAGCACAAAATAGAGCTGTTGGTCCTGCACAAATAGTCCCCCGGAGGTAATTCCCAAGCCTACATTTTCATCTGAGATCCGGCGGTAGAACGTCACCAATTCATCAGGCTTCGCTTTACTCAGAGCTGCGCTGAGCTTCGGCGCCAAAAGGCGGATCTCCATACTCGAAAAGGCCGGCCCCTGGTCTGCTCTGTTGAAGACAAGACTCTTCAGCACCCCTTGTCTTGAGACCGTCTGTACGCCCCTCAATATGTCCATCATCGTTTCAGGAGTCACCTTCGCCGGATGACTATGCGGGTTGCGCGCATGGTCATCATATTGGAATCCAATGGAGGTCACGGAGTCTTGATAGAAGGGCGTGGGAGGAGGGGCACTGGTACATCCGCCAATGCCGACGACAACAACCGAAACAACCAGCACAACCAGCTGACGCAAGAACCCGTTTCGTTCGCGCATGACGTGACTCCTATTCCCCCGCTTGCGCATTGGCCAATGCACTGAGCCGCGGCCCGCGCCATCCTAACATGGGTAATAATATATGGTGGCATATGAAAGGGAGCGTTCTCTCTTCGAGAAAGAACGCTCCCCGATCAGAGGAGCCCAACACTGGAAGCGGCCGCACGGCTGCTCTAGTGTTCGAGAAATTCAATCTTTTGGTCGGCAAGGCGATCTGCAGACCAGACGTTTCATCCAAGCTCCGTCACCGAGAATCCGGCAACGCCGCCATGGGGACCCGCGCCACAGTGTCTGCCAATCCCAAGTTCTGACGGTTCTTTGCGACTTGCACGCTGGTCAGCGGATAATAGTTTGCCCGCGCCACGATTTCCTGGCCCTGACCGCTGTTTATGAACTTGAGAAACTCTTCCACGATCGGATCCAGCTTCCCGTTCGGATCCTTGTTGACGTACAGGTAGAGCGGACGTGCGAGAGGATAACTATGATCTCTGACAGATTCTGCACTGGGCAGGACATATCGATCTCCTGCTTGTTGCGCCAGGGGAACCATGCGCACGAATGAAGTGTTGTAGATTGATCCCGCATAGCCGATGGCGAGCCTATCTTGGGCAATGGCAAGAATTTCTGAGGCGGAACCGGGCTGTTCTTGTGCGTCCGGCTTCAAATTCCCGTCCAACAAGGCAACGTGCTCGAAAAAGTACCGCGTCCCCGATTTCTTATCTCTTCCATAGAGATGAATTGGTTGCCGACTCCAGCCGTCCTGCAATCCCACCTGATCCCATGTTGAAACGGACTGCATTCCGCGTTTCAGGGTTGTGCTGAATATCGCGTCAACCTGCTCCAGGGTCAGGCCTGTTATGGGATTCTCATTATGGACGTAGATGGCCACCGCATCCATGGCGATGGGCATCTCGAGCGGTTCATGTCCGTGGTTGAATGCGAAACCTTTCCGTTCCTTCTCAGACAGGGGACGCGAGGAAGCCAACAAATCGGCATAACTGGACCCGTCGGTTCCCCTTCCCCTGGCCTTGTCCCCGCGCCGCTGATAGGAGATTCCAAGCATGAATTCCCGGATGGCCTGAGAGGTCGGCACGCTTTCAACCGCAAACTTCGTTTCGAGATGTTGGCGGGTAAAGTGAGCGACCAGTTTGGTCATGAGCGGAGCCATCGTGTCCGACCCAGCAATGCTGACACGTCCGGATAGCCCATTGACTGGTACATAGGCTGTCAGGCTCGGATCAAGTTCCTGCTGAGCGGCTCCAAAAGGCTGTGCGGCGGCCAAACCCACTCCCCCCAAGCATAAGGCCGCACTGGTGACGGCCATGCATAACTGTCGACAAACCTTCGCCTGCTCTTTCTTTCGAAACAGGTCCATGTTTTCCTCCTCGAAATAATAGGGATACAGGCCGGATTATAGTTCGCGGCGAATGAAATCGTAGTTGCCGCCATATTGCCGCTGTGTAAATTGTTCCACCGCTTGTGAAGCGGATCGTCGTCAATACAGAGAGAAATGTTACAAATCTTTAACCTACCCATGATCTGTCCATCATCGCGACCTTCGTAGGATAAGCTCGTTACATTCCTTCTTCTCGGCCATGCTTACCTCGTCGGCATACAAAGGAGGTTTCCAGATGGTCACTCAGAGTGAGGGAAATGAGGCTATGGTGCTCGATCTCTTGCGGTCGGAGAAGTGCCTGAAACTGGAACAGGTAGTCACTCTTCTGCCCGAGCTGAGCTGGAACCAGGTGTTTCAATGTGTGGATTCATTGAGCCGCCGTGGCGAGATTCTGCTATTACGTCGTGGGTTCGATTATGAGATAGCCTCCCCGCAGTCTGACCGGGAAGGCACACGCTGTTCGGTGTAATTCCCTGTCTGCCAACAGCAAAGTTAACAGTCCTGTAACAAAGCCGTGTTCTTTCTGCAATCCGGCCGATTTATCTTGGACCGGATAACAACCCAGGAGGATCAATATGGCGAGCTCCGCGCAAGCTCCGAAACAGCGCTTCTTACGATCGGCCACGACGGGCGGCCGGACATTGGCCTGCCTGCTTGTGTTGCTGTTAGGCGGCGTCGGCTCTATCCAGGCTGAACAAAGCGGGCCTTTTGCCAGTTTGACGGTTGATCCCGCCCTGAAACGATATAGTGCCGGGGTTCAAGTAAGCGGGGGCTTTAAGATCCATGGGTCCGACACGATGCACGGTCTGATGCGGCGGCTCGTGCAGGAATTTCACTCTCGCCAGCCCAAAGTGGCGATCGATCTCCGATCCGGCGGATCGACAAAGGGCATCGCTGAATTCTTGGAAGCCCCACAGCCGGGCCGCATTGTCGTACACGAAGAACGAGCCAAGCAGGCGCTATTGGTGAGCAGTTCTCGAGAACTCTTGGATTCCGAAATCAAGCGATTTTCGTCGCAACGAGGCTATGAGCCCTTCGCGGTCCCTATTGCGGTCGATGCCGTCGCCTTATATGTGCATAAGGATAATCCCCTGCCGGGGCTGACGCTGGATCAAGTGGACGCCATCTTTTCGACCACGCATCACCGCGGCTTCAAAAAGGACATTACGACTTGGGGTGATTTAGGATTGGCCGGCGGCTGGGAGAAGGCCGAAATCCGGTTGTATGGGCGGGACCGCAAATCCGGCACAAGAGCTTTCTTTCAGGAACATGTGCTGGCAGGCGGCGACTTCAAGCCGTCGTTGCAGGAAGAACCTGGCGCAGCCTCGGTCATCCTGGCTATGAGCCGGGATCAACTCGGTATGGGCTATAGCGGGATCGGTTTACAAGCCTCGAGTGTACGCATCGTGCCTCTGGCCGAAATCGAGGGCATGCCGTTTATTATTCCATCAGCCGCGACGGTCGCCGATCAGACTTATCCCCTTCGACGCTTGCTTTACCTCTATCTCGACAAGGCGCCGGGCGCTTCGCTGTCGCCGGCTGTGCAGGAATTCGTGAACTTTGTCCAGAGTCGAGAAGGCCAGGAAGCGGTCGTCAAAGCGGGCTTTTATCCATTGCCCATCGAGCAGGTCGAAAAACTCTCGGTGGCATTGGGATCAACTCTGCCTCCTGCGGGCGCCTCCTCCAAGCAATAACGGCGAGCATCAAGTCCGGACCGGACCGGTCGCCGGCTCCCGAGAAATCCAGCGTTCAGGGAGACGGCGGCTTGCGCGCGGGAGGCGATTTGGGTTTGGGACGTTCCATTTCGCCTCGCAGGCGCGCCAGTTCGTCCTTCAACTCGTGCAGTTGCCGCGTCTGTTCATTCAATCGGTCACGCAAATCGAGATTAGACTGGGTCAACTCACGGATCTGCAGCTTCAGGTCTTGTGGGGATTCCCCGACGACTGCCGGCTCGCGAGTGGCTGCGCCGGCTCGATCGGCGCCTCCAGCCGGAGGAGACGAGGCCGGAAGCGGAGCGGCGGCTTGAAGACCGACACTGTTCCGAGTCAGGATGGCGTTCGGACTGATGGAGAGATGAACCGTTTCAAAGGGCGCCCAATCTGGTTCCTGGGAAGGAGGAACCTCTGCCACCTTGTACGGTGCGGCGACCCACAGCTTCATTCCTTTCGTGTCGCGCAGATCTTTTTCATCTCCCCCGCCGGTGTCGGCCTGGGCGAAGGCCTTGTGATCCGTTACCACCACATGCAGATAGGAGTCCCGGATGAAAAGCGATCCGGCGGTCGCGTCGCCGTACGCCGACTTTGGATTCGGGAGATAAAAGAACACGCGCTCGTTTGGGGCGGCCTCCCGAAAAGCCTGGGCGATCGGGGCCGCGACGAGGCGAAGATCCGCGTCGTCGAATAACGGAATCTGCCGCGGGGACTCGAAGTATCCCACCAGCGTGCCGCTCCACCCGCTGACACGGATCGCGCTCAACATCAGCGCCATCTTTTCCGGCGCCATGTCGATCGGATGCGCGTTCGGCGCGGGCGGCGAAGATCTGGTAACCGATGGATCGGGCTGGAGGCCGACTTGAATGCCGTAGCGGTCAAAGAGCAGCTGTCCTCGGGTGAAGAATTGACAGGAACTCAACATCAGGCAGAGGGATCCGACCACCAGCATGACGCTGCCCGGCGTGCTGAGTGGCCCCGTCCCATCACGTGTTACTCGCATGCGAATTGAATCCCCCAGAGGCGGTCCGTTCCGATTTGCCCCCGCCAGATTCGATCGGCGGCGGCGCTGACTTTGGGAATCTGACCCTCTCGAACAATTCGTGACCCAGCAGGACATTTGTCCCCGATCAATCGAAAGGCGTCCCGGCGCCCGGAAGAGGCAAACACCTCGGCTTCCGTTTGGTACGCATAGGAAACCAGACCGCCGTCCCCTGTATCGCGCACCAGCGTGGCTTCATGTCCGCATCCCACCGCCCCCGCAAGACCGAGCATCAGAAGAGAACCGGTTAGGCGCCGACCCGGGGCTGTCATGAATTTTCCACTCCATCTTTCATGGCGACGCGCAGAATGTCTCATGTTCCAGCGGCTCATATCCGCCACCTATATTATAGGGAAACTCCGCGATTTCTTTTCCGACTGTTTTCCAGATGTGAAGACAGCGGGCGCGCAGCGAGGGCAGACTCCGTTTCACATCGTCCACGACGACCGCCTTCGCCTGCTCAACGGAACCGACGACAATCAGGCGGTTGCCTGGGATCAACCATTTGGAGTCGAGACGGCCGGTATACGAGACGGCGAATTCACCCGACCGCCTGCCGTTGTCTTTGGGCCCATAGGCTGGATATTCGACAATGGGAAGTTGCGTCGTAATAATGACCACTCCGCCGTCCGCGGTATCCGTTTGTACGATGCGCCCGCCGAGTTGGACTTTCCGTCCCACCTTGGCGTTCGGTAGATTGCGCCAGGTGGTGAAGTCGAAGTCTTTATCCACCCCGTCGGTGATCTCCTTCTGAAAGATCGGGGAAGAAGAACAGGCGACAAGAATGAGCGAAATCCCCAGAACAATGCTGCCGTGGATGCGGGTCATCGTATGTCCTCCTTACTCCTTCCTGCGTCTCTTTTGCAACCGCAGGCGAACCGACGAGATGATATCGAAGTCGCGCCGTCCTACATAAACCGGATCTGGAATTGCACGAGAAATGCATTCTGCGCGAACGCATCAAACGTGGTGTCGTAGGGAACGCCGGGCCCATTGCCCTGGTGGTGCCGGAACTCATAGTTGAACTGAATCTTGGATTGAATCTTCGGCGGGAAGTTCTCGAAATAATAGGTCAGCCCGAGGATCGTTCTCGTATAGAGGTCGTTCGATGTGGAAGTACTCGGATCGAATTGTTCATACATGACGGTCGGTTCCCAATTTTGAAAGAATCCATCGGAGATCAAATATTTGGCGAGCACGTACCAGGTCCGTCGCTGCACCCCGGGCGCGCCGGAGCCGCCGCATAGCACCATGGTCTGGCACGTTCCATTAGCTGGTCGCCCGACGGTCGTCGCGTTCGCGCCGTCATGCCCCTGCCACCATTCACCCTGCACCATGAAGCCCGGGATGATCTTCGACGTATACCGAAAATCCAGACCGTACCGATCGAAGGTGCCTTTGCCGCGGCCGTTGATATTCGTGTTGGCGTTGTTCGACTCCCCTTGAATCGTCGTGAAGCTGACCCATGAGACATCGGTGCCGAACAGGCGAATGCGGGTATAAAAGGCTTTCGGGCCGTTCGCGCCGGTCGCGTTCGCGTGATAATTGTTGTTGTTCATGATGCCCGCGACATATTCCAACCGATTGAACAACCGCCCGCGGACATCGACGAAGAGATCGCGTTCCTGGAGAAAATCGATGGCGCCTGCCGTGCCTGTTTGATTGCCGACGCCGCTGCCGACTGACGTGAGATAGGGCGAACTGATGACATCGCGCAAGCCGCCGGACGTCTCCGTAAAGATGCCGAACGGCATGCGAAACACACCCATGCGAATGAAGTTCATATACGGGGCCCAGGATTGAAACGGGCGGAAGTCGATATAGGATTCGCGAAAAAATGTCGCGGCGACCGGTTGGCCCGTCGCCGCTCCGCTGCCCCCGGTCGGCGTCTCACGGCCGAAGCTGATGCTTTGAAACTCCATTAATGCGTGCCAACGGGGCAACATGTCGCTGATACGGCCCCAGAACACGATTTCGGACCGGCGAATGGAGAAGTTGTCCTGGCTCTTGCCTTCCGGCACATGCGCGTCCTGATGACTATAGAGAAACTGCAGCGCATTCAGGCCGAAATTTACTTTATCCCTCAGAATGGGCAGCAGTTCCGTTCTCGTTTTCCAATCCTCGATGGCGTCGATGCGCCTGGCATTCTCGGCGCCGCGATATTCCTGTTCGGCACGAATCTGAATCCATTCGTCCATGGTAATCGAGCCCTTCTGAAGCAGGATGTCCTCGACCGACGCGCCGCCCGGCGGCAATGCGTTCGGCGCCGCCGGCGCAGGGCTTGGACCGGATTCTTCCGGCGCCGGGACGGAACCGGCATGCGGCCCCTGAGGAGCGGGGACCTGCTCCGCTCCGCTCGCCGGCGTCCCGGACGGAGCCCACAGACAAATACCCATCACACCGATGACTACCGCCAGCCGTTGAAGTGCGTTCATATCCGGTCCTCCGCATTACGATGTCGGCATAACGACGGGCGCGGATGTATAGGCCCGCTATCACAGAGTCGTTGCGGCAATGTTACAAGCGGGTAAACATCTTTGCGGAGACGGTAGTACAACTCACGAGGGCATCTTGCAAGCAGAATCACCATCGCTTCGCGCCGAAAGTTAACTTCCCGTTAACAAGAGTTCAATGCGGCCGAAACGCCGCCTCCATAAGATTGACGCCAAGAAACGGAGGCACATATGCACCCTGTGCTCGGCGGCATCACGGGTTTCATTCTCTTGGCTTGCGTCACGACCACATCACACGCGCTAGCCGCGGATTCGGAGGGCATAGAGGCATCTTTACGTCCATACCAAAAAGTCAGTGGAGTGTCCGGCGCCCTCAATAGCATCGGCTCCGACACGCTGAACAATCTCATGACGCTCTGGGCGGAAGGCTTTCGCCGGCAATATCCGAATATCAAGATCCAGGTCGAAGGAAAGGGATCGAGCACCGCTCCTCCCGCCCTTATCGAGGGCACGGCTCAACTCGGCCCTATGTCCAGACTGATGAAGGCCAGCGAGATCGATAAATTCGAGGCCAAGTTCGGCTACCCGCCCGCCGCGTATCCGGTCGCGGTCGATGCCCTGGCGATCTTCGTCAACAAAGACAATCCTCTCACGGCGCTGACGATCGAACAGGTTGACGCAGCCTTCTCAAAGAGCAGGAGGCGTGGCGCTCCGCAGGAGATCAAGACCTGGGGGCAGTTGGGATTAAACGGAGAGTGGGCCGGCGCGCCGATCAGTTTATATGGGCGCAATTCCGCCTCCGGCACCTATGGCTTCTTCAAAGAACATGCGCTGAAGAACGGCGATTTCAAGGATCAGGTCAAAGAGCAGCCTGGGTCCGCCTCGGTCGTGCAAGGCGTGACGGAAGATCGATTCGGCCTCGGCTATAGCGGCATCGGCTATGCGACGTCCGGCATTCGCATGGTGCCCTTGGCCGAAAAGGCCGGAACCAAAGCGATTGAGCCGACCTTGGCAAATACGCGCAACGGATCGTATCCACTCTGGCGATACCTCTATGTGTACGTCAATCAGGCGCCGGGCAAGCCGTTGCCGCCGATCGTCCATCAGTTTCTGAAATACATCTATAGCCGCGAAGGACAGGCCGATGTCCTAAAGGACGGATACTTCCCCGTGGATGGCGCGACGGCGGAAAAGCATCTCGCGACTCTTCGATAATAGAGGTGACCGTCATCGATGAGCATCCTGCTCCCAAGTCGCCGATTCCTCGATCGTATCGCCACATATGTCGTCAGCGCCGGCGGGATCGCGGTCATTGTCGCGATTCTCGCCATTTTCTTCTTCATCTTTCGAGAAGTCACGCCGCTATTTGCCACCCCCTCCGCGCGATTGCTCTCGCGTGTCTCCCTCCCCAGTACCGTCTCCTTTGCAGCGCCGATCCAGATTGGAATGGACGACGGCAAGACCATCGCCTATTTCGTGAATGCCGATGGAGTTCAATTCGTGGATCTCGCGACCGGCGCGGCGATTCCGGTCGACGTGCCCAACCAGATTGCGGGCGCACGCATCACCGCCGTCGCGCAAGGCGGAGTCGGCTCCGGTCGATACGTGGCGGCCATGGAAGACGGGACGATTCTGCCGTTCAAGATGGGGGTGGCGACCAGTTTCTCCGAATCAGGCGAACGAATGCGGCGGCCCTTGTTTCGAACGTCGACTCCCTTTCGCGTGAGTTCCGAAGGCCTCACGGCGCTCGCATACCGGACAGGAACGGCTGGATCAGGCCTGGCTGCTGTAACGACTCAGGGCTCGTTGCTCTACGCCCCTCTTCCCGACAATGAAGGCGAACAGACCATCGTGGCGAAGGAACTCCACCGATTCGACGGGCCCGCGACTCATTTGGCGCTGGACGCGTCGCTGGATCATCTCTACGCCGGCACGGCGGACGGACTGATTTACCATTTCGATTTGAAGAAGGCGGAGACGCGCCCTTCTCCCGGAGTCCATCGCGTGGCGAAGGAAGGCATACCGATTACGGCCCTGGGCTTTCTGAATGGTGATCGGAGTCTCATCGTGACGACCCGAGACGGAGCAGTCTCCGCGTGGGGCCTCGTGCGCATGCCCGGCAGCCTCGGGCGTCTCGAACTTCAGCAGATGCACACCTTTGCTGCCCATCGGGCGCCGGTGACGGCCTTCTCCCCGTCCACTCGTGACAAGGGTTTTGTGACGGCCGATGAAAGCGGCCAGGTCTTTGTGCATTATGCGACTTCCGAACAAACCTGGCTCAAGGTGGCCGCCGCCGAATCACCGATCCGCGCCGTTTCCTTCGCGCCCAAGTCCGATGGTTTCGCCGCTTTCGATGAGCAGGGGCAGCTGGCGTTGTATGAGGTGCGCAACCCGTTTCCGGATATTACTTTCCAGACCCTGTTCGGTTCGGTGTGGTACGAGGGGTATGACGGCCCGCAGCATGTCTGGCAATCGTCATCCGGTTCCGATGAATTCGAACCGAAATACGGCTTGATGCCGCTCGCCTTCGGCACGCTCAAGGGAACGATGTATGCGCTGTTTCTCGCCGTGCCGCTGGCTATTCTGAGCGCCGCGTTCACGTCGCAGTTCATGCATCCCGACCTCCGCGGCACCATTAAACCGATGATCGAGGTGATGGCCGCACTCCCCACGGTCGTCCTGGGATTTCTGGCGGGGCTCTGGTTGGCGCCGCTGCTCGAACGGTTCTTCCCCGCGCTGGTGGGTATGTCTATCTTACTCCCGTTCGTAGTCATGGTTGTCTCGCTTCTCTGGTACGGAATCCCATTGCATCTGCGCGAGCGCCTCCGTCCCGGGACGGAGGCGCTTCTCCTCATGCCGCTCCTCGCCGGTTCAATCTGGCTGTGCCTCTCCGGCAATGAGTGGATTGAGGGTCTGCTGTTCGGAGGACACTTCAAACAGTGGGTCATGGACAGCTTCGGCGTCCATTACGACCAGCGGAATGCGGTGGTCGTCGGCATCGTCATGGGATTTGCGATCATCCCCATCATCTATAGTATCGCCGAGGAAGCGATGTCGAACGTGCCGAAACATCTCATCGCCGGCTCGCTGGCCTTGGGAGCCACGAGATGGCAGACCGTCGTCCGCCTGGTGTTGCTCGCAGCCAGCCCCGGAATCTTTTCGGCCATGATGATCGGATTCGGACGCGCGGTGGGAGAAACGATGATCGTGCTGATGGCGACGGGCAACACGCCGATCCTCGACTGGAGCTGGAGCAACGGCTTCCGCACGTTATCGGCCAATATTGCCGTGGAGATTCCCGAAGCACCGCACGGAGGCACGCTTTATCGCGTCCTGTTCCTGGCGGCGCTCTTGCTGTTCATCCTGACCTTCGCGGTCAATACCTTGGCCGAAGTCGTCCGGCAACGGCTCCGGGAGAAATATACGTCCGCCTGATCGGAAGAGAGGCATGAAAGGTTTTTGGAAAAGCGGTGAATTGTTCGTGTGGCTTACGGCCTCGGGCGTGGCAATCA
Organism: Nitrospira sp. Nam80; assembly: GCF_965152575.1. Classification (NCBI taxonomy): domain Bacteria; kingdom Pseudomonadati; phylum Nitrospirota; class Nitrospiria; order Nitrospirales; family Nitrospiraceae; genus Nitrospira; species Nitrospira sp. Nam80. The sequence goes on along the minus strand of NZ_OZ224216.1, from coordinate 2,040,871 downwards.
GCCTGCTCATGATCGCCGGCCTGTTGGGCTTGATCGTGGTGCATGGCCTCGGACAGTTCTGGCCGCAGCGCATTGAGGAATTACGCCTGCATGACGGCCAACGATTTATCGGCCAGGTGACAGGGCGCGAAATCATTCCCGGCTCCGACACCCGTGACCGGCCCGAAGGACTAGCGCGTCTTCGCCTGCGAATCGGCAATCGCGATGCGTTCGGATTCGATTTTAAATGGTTAGACGAATCGGCCATTCAAACGAGGCAGGCGCCCGAGGATGTGATCAGGATCGAGCGTCGAGAGTGGGGACCGGCATTTGGACGAATCGTGGCGCTCTATGACGGCCCGGGGGCCGATCGCACTGAAGAGCGGCAATGGCCGGTATTGCAGATCATGCTCGCCAACGCCAGAGAGACCCAGCGAACGATCGACGACATCGAGCATGATCGGATCGGCGCCATCAATCATGAGATCGAAACGCTCCGGCTGAAACGCCGCGCGCTGACGCTCGATGGAACCATCACGCTTAATGAGGCGGCTCGAGATGAAGAATGGCAACGCCGAATCTCGACGCTTGAAGAGACCTATCAAGAGCAGACCGCGGAGCTCGAAACTCTGTACAAGAGCCAGGCGCAATACCGGATCGGCTTGGAGCTGTCCGACGGACGAGAAGTCCAGATTCCCTTATCGCAGATCATCGCCGTCTCTCGCACGAATACGATGACCCTGACCGCAAAGCTCATCGCCTACATGCAGAATCTATGGGCATTTCTGTCCGGCCAGCCTCGCGAAGCCAATACCGAAGGCGGAATTTTCCCGGCCATTTTTGGAACCGTCCTCATGGTCTTTCTCATGACGATCGTCGTCATGCCGTTCGGGGTCATGGCCGCCGTCTATCTCCGCGAATACGCGAAGCAGGGGTTCCTGGTGCGGATAGTCCGGATTGCCGTGAACAATCTGGCAGGCGTGCCGTCGATTGTCTTCGGGGTCTTCGGTCTGGGCTGTTTCATCTATGCGACGGGAGGAACGATCGACCGGCTGTTCTTTCCTGAAGCCCTGCCCAACCCGACCTTCGGCACCGGCGGGATTCTCTGGGCCTCGTTGACCCTGGCCCTGCTGACCGTTCCTGTCGTCATCGTCGCCACTGAAGAAGGCCTTTCCTCGGTGCCGCGCGAGTTCCGGGAAGGCTCCATCGGTCTGGGCGCCACGAAATTTGAAACCCTGCGCCATGTGATCGTGCCCTGCGCGCTGCCCGGCATTCTCACCGGCCTGATCCTCGCCATGGCCCGCGCCGCCGGCGAAGTGGCGCCGCTGATGTTGACGGGCGTGGTGAAGCTGGCTCCGTCGTTGCCGTTGGATGCCGCGTTTCCGTTCTTGCATCTGGATCGGAAGTTCATGCATCTCGGCTTCCACATCTACGATGTCGGCTTCCAATCGCCGAACGTCGAAGCGGCCAAACCCATGGTCTATATGACGACCCTGACGCTGATCGTCGTGGTGGTCACATTGAATCTTCTTGCCGTCGTGGTGCGCAACCGCCTGCGCAAGCGTTTTACGACTTCGGCCGTATAGGTGAGCGAAGGAGCCGTCATGGACAAACACGTATCACTGTTGCAGATGGGACAACCGGTTCTGGCCGCAGAGCCGCGCATGGGGGTCCGGCGGACCGACAAGGAGGCAATCGCGGTGGCCAGTCTAGACATCAACGCCAAGATCCGCGTGCGCAACCTGGACTTCTTCTACGGCTCCCGGCAAGCCCTGTTTCATGTGACGATGACGGTCGGCTCGAATACGGTTACGGCGTTTATCGGTCCGTCCGGCTGCGGCAAATCCACCCTGTTGCGATGCCTGAACCGCCTGAATGATCTGGTCGAAGGTGCCCGCCTGAGCGGCCGCATCGAACTCGACGGCACCAACGTGTATGACGCCGGGGTCGACGTCAATGCCCTGCGCAAGCGGGTCGGGATGGTGTTTCAGAAATCCAATCCGTTTCCGAAATCCATCTATGACAATGTGGCCTATGGGCCGCGCCTGCACGGGGTCCGCGGGAGAAGCATCCTCGACGATGTGGTCATGACGAGCCTCCAGGGCGCCGGCCTCTGGGACGAAGTGAAAGATCGGCTCTCTCACAGCGCCGTCGGCCTCTCCGGCGGACAGCAGCAGCGGCTCTGTATTGCGCGGGCACTGGCCGTGCAACCGGATGTGATTTTGATGGATGAGCCCTGCTCGGCTCTGGATCCGATTGCGACGGCAAAGATTGAAGAATTGATCTTCGCGCTCAAGGACAAGTACACCGTGGTCATCGTGACCCACAATATGCAGCAGGCCGCGCGGGTCTCCGACCAATGCGGCTTCTTTCTTATGGGTGAGTTGATCGAGTTCGGCGACACCAAGACCCTGTTCACCACGCCCCGAGACAAGCGAACGGAAGACTACATCACCGGCCGATTCGGATGAGCCGGCCCGCATTGATCATCGAGGAGGACCGAAACCATGCAGCGGCACTTTGATCATGAATTAGCTCAACTCAAGGAGCACCTCCTTCGCATGGCGTCGGTGGTCGAACGCCAAATCTTTCGCGCCATGCAATCGCTCGTGGAACGGGATTCGGACCTAGCGCATGGAGTCGTCATCCATGATCACGACGTCAACAGCCTCGACGTAGACATCGACGATGCCTGCATTAAGCTTCTGGCCCTGCACCAGCCGACCGCACGCGACCTCCGTTTCATCACCACCGCCATGAAAATTTCGTCCGAATTGGAGCGGATGGGCGATCTCGCCGAAAATATCGCCCGGCGCGCCCTCGAGCTCAACGAGGAGCCGCAGTTGAAGCCCTATATCGATCTCCCGCGGATGGGCGACTCGACCATGCGGATGGTGCAAGAGTGTCTGAACGCGTTCGTCAACAGTGATGCGACGCTCGCGCGGAAAGTCTGCAACGACGACGACTATGTGGATAATCTCAACGAACAGTTGTTTCGCGAATTGCTCTCCTTCATGCTGGAAAATCCGAAAACCATTACCCGCGCCATCCGCCTGACCTTCGTCGCCAAATCCCTCGAGCGGATCGCCGACCATGCGACAAACATTGCCGAGTTGGTCGTCTATATGGTAGAAGGGAAGAATATCCGCCACATCGCGCCCCCCTTGTCCATATAGCAAGTGAGAGGCAGCTGAAGAACAGTCGCTCGATGGCTTCAGTTGGTGAAGGAAGATCGTGAAGATCGTTGCGGGATGTTCAAAAAGGCCTTCCAGCGAGGCCGCAGCGAGCGAAGAGGCGAGTCGTACTCTTTTCCGTACGTTGAGTCTCTGAGCGACGCGAGAACAAAGCTGGAGGACTTTTTCAACATCCCGCCAAGCGCCGTCAATGCCGAAGCTCGCCGTCCTAGATATCGGGACCAATTCGATCCACATGGTCCTGGCTGAGGTCTATCCCGACTACACCTACAAAGTGCTCGACCGCTTCAAAGACATGACCCGCCTGGGCGACGGTGTGTTCACCTCCCGGCGCCTGTCGAACCAGGCCATGACACGCGGCATCGAGGTCATCAAACATTTGGTGATGCTTGCCCGGAACAAGGGCTACGAACGGATCGAAGCGGTGGCGACGAGCGCGGTGCGGGAAGCGCGCAACGGCGGGGAATTCCTGGATCAGGTCGCGCAGCAGACCGGCTTGATCGCCCGGGTCATCACGGGCGCCGAAGAAGGCCGGCTGATTTTTCTGGGCGTCCGAAACAGCATCGCTCTGCCCGACCAGCCCACGATGGTCGTCGATATCGGCGGGGGATCGGTGGAGATGATCGTCGGCAACCGAGAGCAAATCTTTCACGTGAAAAGCCTCAAGCTTGGCGCAATCCGGCTCAAAGACCTGTATTTGACCAAGACCCCGCCGTCGAAGAGCATGCTCAAACAACTTGAAGCAACGGTGGCGGGCCAGTTCAAAAGCGCGCTGGCGTCCATCCGGACGAGACGTATCGAGCAGATCATCGCGACATCCGGCATGGCGGCCAACTTGACCGAAGTCATTTACCTCAAGCGCACCGGCCGTCCGCTTCCCCAGTTGAATCTGTCGAAAATTTCCTTGAAAGAAATCGCCCAGGTCGAACGCCAGCTCGCACGGTCCACCGTCAAAGCCCGGCTGGCGATCCCCGGCCTGGATCCGAAGCGAGTGGACACGTTATTGCCGACCGCCCTCGTCTTCCGTACGCTGCTTCAATTGACACAGAAGGAGGAGCTGACCCTCTGCGACAAGGCGATCCGGGAAGGCTTGATCTATGATTTTATCCAGCGGCACCGGGAAGGAATTCAGGCCGAGCATGATATTCCGGACGTGCGGAAGCGGAACGTGCTCGCCTTGGCCCGGCGCTGTCATTCATCCGAGACCCACGCCCTGCATGTGGCCGGCCTCGCAGTACGCCTCTTCGATCAAACAAAATCATTGCATGGATATGGACGGCGCGAGCGAGAATGGCTGGAGTTTGCCGCGATCCTGCACGACATCGGCTATGTCATCAATCCACGGCAGCATCACAAACATGCCTACTATCTCATCAAGCACAGCGACCTGTCCGGCCTGACGGCGGACGAAGTGGACATTATCGCGAACCTGGCCCGCTATCATCGCCGCGCCTTGCCGGCCAAAAAACACGATGACTTCGCGTCCATGCCGGCCGGCTCCCAGCGGATCGTCAAGGTCCTGGGATCGTTGCTTCGCATCGCCGATGCCTTGGATCGCAGCCAGTTCTCCGTCGTGCAGAGCCTCGACGTAATCCTCGGCAAGACCGTCACCATCCGGTTGCATGTGGCCGGCGAGGCCGAATTGGAGATTTGGGCGGCACGCGGACGCGCGAATCTGTTCGAAAGCGTCTTTCAACGTTCTGTGCAGTTCGAGATCGTGGTCCCGAAAGAAGGAGCGGCATGAGCGACAGCGGTCATTCCATTCAACAACCGCATCCCTATCCCGGCAAGCTGATCATCGTGGAAGGGATCGACGGGTCGGGCAAAAGCACCCAACTGCTTCTCCTGCAAAAATGGCTGGAGTCGCGCGAACACAAAGTATTCTTTACGGAATGGAATTCATCCGAACTCGTGCGGGACACTACCAAGAAAGGTAAAAAGAATAAGAGTCTCACCCCGACGACCTTCAGCCTCCTCCACGCCACGGATTTCGCCAGCCGCCTGTTTCATGAGATTCTGCCGCCGCTCAAGGCCGGCATGGTCGTGCTCGCCGACCGCTACATGTATACCGCCTTCGCCCGCGACGTGGTCCGCGGCGTCTCACCGAGCTGGATCAGAAAGGTCTATAGTTTTGCGATCCGCCCGGACTTGGCGTTTTACTTCAAGGTCCCGATCGATGTGGCCGTGTCGCGGCTGCTCGGCGGCAGGGCGCAGATCAAATTCTATGAAGCCGGCATGGACATGGGGTTCAGCCAGGATATCAATGAAAGCTTTAAGATCTTCCAATCCCGCATCCTCACGGAGTACGACAAGATCGTCGATGAATACTCATTGACGGTGATGGATGCGACGCAGGATATCGAAACACAGCAGAGCGCGATGCGCCAGGTGGTTGAACGGGCCCTGGTGAACTACAAACCCAAACGAGGGACGCATGGTCGGCGGACGCTATTTTGGCGACGGTTTGACATACCTAAATCCGAGTGACTTGAAAGGCCGGTTGATCGCCATTGAAGGCACCGATGGAGTGGGCCGAACGACCCACATTGAGTCGCTTCAAGAATGGCTCGAAGTTCAAGGCTATGGCGTCGTCACGACCGGATGGACCCGCTCGAATCTCATGTCGAAAACGATCGAGATGGCGAAGCAAGGCAATATTCTCGATCGCTGGTCTCTCAGTTTGTTGTATGCCACGGATTTTGCCGATCGGTTGGAGCATCAGATCATCCCGGCCCTGCGCTCAGGTTTCATCGTGCTGGCTGACCGCTACATTTATACGGCCTTTGCACGGGACTATGTCCGGAGCGGTGACCGCAAATGGATCCGTGAGGTGTTCGGCTATGCGCTCATCCCCGATCTCGTGTGTTACTTGAGGATTGACGTGGACACGCTGGCGCTCCGAGTGATTGAGAGCAAGGGAATGAATTATTGGGAATCCGGGATGGATCTGCGGCTCGGCATGGACCTCTACGATAGCTTTAAGAAATATCAGGGGCTGTTGATCGAGGAATTCGACAAAATGGCCACCGAATTTCAGTTCGAGGTCATCGACGCGCGCAAATCGCCGGACGACATCCAAGCGGAACTCCGCGCCAAGATCCAGCCGCTGCTCATGCAGGATAAGACATTGCAACCGGCCAAGACTGCGGCCGCCCCGTAGAACCAATCCTCTCTCGTCGTTCTTAGGAGCGGGTGACGAACGGCGGACGGTTCGGTTGCGGCATGATGCGATGGTCTACGGCAGCTCTTCAAGCGTTTTTTGAACACACGGACGCAACTATAAAGCCGCGATGGAGCATCGCAATGCCGTTGCGGTCCTGCCGCTTCAGCTATGCATTGGCAATACGCCATGCCGGCAAGCCTCACCGCCCATCCGTTCCACCCGCCGAATGGATGTCTCTAACTCAAGTCGTCACTCCCGCGGGGGGCGGGAATCCAGGGTTTGGCTGACGAGCGACCATTGAACGGAGAGTCCGCAGTTTTTTGACACGAGCGCTTCTGTTAGGTGAAAGGCTGAAGCTCACCGAACTTGTGCCTCTCGATAATCGCGACGGTCATGCCCGCCGAGGAAAAGCGCGCAGCCAGTGACGGACCCGCTTGGCCCGTCCCGACGATAATGGCATCGAATTTGCGGCTCACAGTCATAGATAGATATCAGCAAAACAGTCAGGCGGCTTTTGCCGATGCGGTGAATGCGGCCGCATTCTTTCTCACGAACTCCTGCATGCTCAGCGGCCCTTGCTTCGTTAGCGTGAGCACGTCGTCCGACATCCGGTCGTAACGTCCGGTGCGGTGCAGGTCGGCCATCGTTACGAGGTGGTTCACCAGGTGAACCGGCAAGCCGCGATCGAGCAGCCCGTCCCGCCACGGCTCGGCCTGAATATCCTGAAATGTAATCGTGCGGCCAAGCGCCTTCGAATACTCCTGTGCATAGAAATGCATGTTCTCGGATTGCGGGCCAGTCAGATGATAGATCTTGCCGATATGCGGCCGCGGATTGATGAGCAGCGCGGCGAGGCGGCAGTTCTGTGCCGGCCTGCTCCGCCGCCATGTACGCCGCGTACCTGGCGGGTCAGTTCTCATCGCGAATAATCTCCGGCCTTGTGCAAAAATACGAACGTGGCGGGGGAGAATACCAGTTAGGCAGCAGGCAAACAAGTCACCCGGATGATTTACGTATTTATATCGTTCATCGGAGATCATTTATCTGTCCCCTTGACGACCAAGCGGACGTTGTCAGATTCGACATTCCTGCCGATTTGTCTTCGCGGAAGGGCGAAGGCGGGAATCCAGGTTAGGTTGTGAGTGGGGTGAGCACGGAGGAGCGCGACGGAGTGGCGAGAGGATACTAACAAGTGAAACGAGCCGGTAGTTATGTTACACCTCGCCGCTCTACCGCAAACGCGAGGTGCTATTCCACTAAAGCTCGCTGGAGCGGTGCGTGAGCACCATTGCGGCCCCGCCGTGCTTCTTCTTGCCCTTTCCTGCCTTGGCTGGAACGGATGCGCGCAGAGGTTTGGCCGTGGCGCCAGAAGATGAAAGCAGCTGCGGCCGACAGCGGCGCCGTTCCGGTAATCCGTTAGGCGCGGCGACGCAGGTTGGCCCCTACCGAAATGGCTCACAAGACGCATCGCATCGCGGCCGACGCCGGCTGGGCGCACCGTTCGTCAGCCAAGGCACCCGAATTCTCTACAGCAGCTAGGCGAGGACGCAGGCAAAGCGAACCGCAGCACCGCATATTCAATCTTAGAGCAGGAGGATGGTTACCGCATCGCGCGAAGCTGGCCCGCCGTTAGCCACCATTCCAATACTCCCCTCCCCGGCCGCGGCGCCTCCGCAAATCGGATCAGGCAGGCGCCGGCTTTTTTGAGCGAAAGTCCGGCGCTCGGCTTCCCAAAAATCATTGACCCGGCCGTATCTCCCAGATGGGGCTCATGCCCTACACAAATCACGCAAGCATCGGAAGGCAGCGACGCCAGCAATGGAAACAGTTTATCGGGAGGAGAATCCGGCAGCAATTCGTCGGCCAGCCGAACAGTCAGTTTCTGTCGAAACAGATCTTGCAGTAGTTTCGCGGTCTCATGGGCCCGGACGAACGGGCTGCACAGGAGATGCGTCGGCTTAAGTTCGAGTTCACGTAATCCTTCACCCGCTTGCCTGGCTCTCCGGAGGCCCTTATCGGTCAGCGGCCGATCACTCTCGACTCCGTCCCACTCCTCCCGCTCGACCGCGATACCGTGCCGAAACAATATGCAATCCATAGCGCCTCCGGTTCAACAAACTGATGCCGACATATTCCTATTCTTTTCTATCCCTCGTCAACAAATACACCGCCATGGTTCTAGCTTCGAAACACACGGGTGTGGCTGGCGCCAGCCCACCTCTACAGCGCCCCATCCAGATTAAACTCTCGACCCTAGGGAACATCCCAGTTGTGGCGAAGGCTCGCTGTCAATTATATGTTATCGGACTACCATTTAACGTCTCTAACCTCCTCAACGCCCCGGAGAACCAGTGCCGAACCCCGACGAGCTGCGAGAGCTGCCCTTCGTTTCCGATCGAGCACATTTAGCTGCGATCGTCGAGTCTTCCGAGGACGCTATTATCAGCAAGGATCTCACGGGCAAAATTATTACATGGAACCGCGCCGCGGAACGCATCTATGGGTACACGCCGGCGGAGGTCATTGGCCGGTCCATCACGATGCTCATCCCTGAAGATCGGCTCAACGAAGAAACTCATATTCTGGATAAGATTCGCCGCGGCGAGCATGTCGATCATTATGAAACCGTTCGGCGCAGAAAAGACGGTCGTCACATCAGCGTATCGCTGACAGTTTCTCCGATCAAAGATGATGCGGGTCGCATCGTCGGAGCCTCAAAAAGCGCCCGGGACATCACCGAGCGCAAACGTATCGAAGCGGAGCTGCGTGAACTCACCACCGAGTTGGATCGACGTGTGGCGGAGCGGACGCATGAACTTCACCGGTCGGAGGAACGTCTGCGCGCGCTCGCTACGGAACTCAGTCTGGCTGAACAACGGGTACGGCAACAAATCGCCACAGAGCTGCACGATTATCTGGGTCAAATACTCGTCGTGTGCCGGTTGCGGCTCGCACAAACCGCACAGCAAGCTGAGCATACCGGCCTGGCTCAGCAGCTCCGGGACACCGAGCGCATGGTACAGGACTGCATCTCGTACACGCGCTCGCTCGTCGCACAACTCACCCCGCCGGTCCTCCGGGAGTTTGGGTTGGTGATGGCCTTGACCTGGCTGGCCGACCAAATGAAGCAGCATGGCATCACGGTCTCAACCGACATCGCGTCTTCTTGTGTCGATATTCCCGAGGAGCATGCCGTGCTCGTGTTTCAGTCGGCGCGCGAACTCTTGATGAACGTCGTCAAACATTCCGGAGCCAAGAGCGCCGGCTTGGCTATAGCCACCCCCGATTCCGGTTTGCTGGTTGTCACCGTTACAGACGCCGGAAAGGGATTCGACCCGTCGTCAGCCGCCGTGGCAGCCGGAAAGCATTTCGGACTCTTCAGTATTCGAGAGCGGATGGAAGCCATCGGCGGGCGAGTCGAAATCATATCAGGCCCAGACAGTGGAACCACCGCCCGCCTCATTCTCCCGGTCAAAGAGTCGGACAATGCCGTGCAGACTCCGCCCATCTTTGAGTCCACTCATTCGGCCGGCCCGTCGGGCCAGAGATTTATCCGTGTTCTTCTAGTCGATGATCATCCGCTCGTGCGTCAAGGCATGCGGTCCGTGCTTATGGGCTTCGAGAAAGTACTTGTGGTCGGCGAGGCAGTGGACGGACATGACGCGGTGCGACTGGCGCAGGCGCTTCGTCCCGACGTGGTGGTTATGGACGTCAATATGCCGAGACTGGATGGAGTCGAGGCCACCCGCATCATCAGGAACACCTGCCCCGACATCGCGGTCATCGGCTTATCGGTTCATGAAAGCGAACAGATTGCAACTGCCATGAAAGAGGCGGGCGTGGCATCCTATCTCACCAAGGACGCCGCACCCGAACGATTGCATCACGCGATTCTGCAAGCGCTGAACGAACCACCTGCCAGCAATTAAAGAGATCAGATCTCGGCGCTACTACCGTTTCGACGAAGCCTCGCCGCTCGGAACAGGCACTCCATAGAACTCATAAATGGCGACGGACTCCCCTCTGTCGGTGAGATCAGGCCAATTATTTTTATCAAACCCGGGAGCTTGTTTCAGGTCCTTCTTCGTGACGTCCAGCGTAATCTTCTTCTTATCCTCGGTCCAAGTGAGGGCGTCCCACGGCACCGCAAAATATTTTTCTCCAATTCCGAGAACGCCGCCGAAATCCAACACGGCATAGTCGATGGACGCATCGACTGGATCAATGACCAGATCGAGAATCTTTCCCAAGTTTTTTCCGTCCGTGCCCTCGACTTTCATACCGATCAAGTCGGTCGCTTTCAACACACCACTCTTATCGCGCGCTTCGACCTCCTGAGAGAGAGCGGCCAGCGACACGATCATCAACCCGGCCAATACTGGACGGACCATACAGCACCTCCTATTGAGTTATGTTGCGGCGCTCCGATAGAGCGATCGTCGCCTGCTCCAGCACGGACGATCACTGCCTCCACATTACATCCGGACTGGAGACCTTATGCAAACTCGCGAGATCAGTTAGGGGAAAGCCTGGTTGTGTGGTGAACGGACCTGCCATACAGTGAGACTGCCAAATGAAGCGGGCGTCGTGAATCCAGTCGGCATCCGCCGACGAGCCATGTCGATCGATGAGATGCCAAGGAACGCCTCGTCCGGACTAAAGTGGAAGAAGGCTATGGCCGGCGGGTTCATCGCATGCTGAGGCGGATGGACCAAGCGCTCAGCGCCTTTGTGCGGGGCCGGTTGCTCATTGCCGCGATTACAGCCGCGGCCTTTGCGCTGGGCTGGAGCGTGGCCGGGGTCCCGTACGCCTTATTGCTCGGTATCTTAACGGGACTCTTGACCATCGTCCCGTACTTATCCGCCGTGGGATGGCCGATAGTCGTGCTCGCGAAATATATCGACGCCTTATCCTCATCCGGATCGGCGGCTTGGATGGATGTCCTCCTTTGGCCGAGCTTGGTGGTCGTCGTAGTCGCCTTTGCCGAAGGATGGGTACTGACGCCGTGGATCCAGAGCGAAACTATGGAAATGAGTGCGCTGGCGGTGTTGGTGGCCGTCCTGATCGGTGGAGCAGTCGGCGGGGCGTTGGGCATGCTGTTGGCCATCCCCGTTGCCGCCTGCGGCAAGATTATGCTTGAAGAGTTATGGGCCGGCCGGCGCACATTGGCCGTCGTTCCTCAGGATAGATCGTCGACATAGCGGACTGCCGGTTCATCCGAATCTTATGATTTAGAGTGCCATAAACCGTAGAAAGAGAACTTCATACTGAGGGCCCCGCACATGACATCGAGACTGGTGGAATCTTTGGTGTTCGTCGCTTTATCTCTTTTCCTATGGCTGGTATCAAACCGTGGATTAGTTCAAGCCGGCCCCGTTGAAGTTCGTTACCCGGAGGGGATCAGCGAAGGATTCGTGACGCTCACATCGCTTGACGGGAAAAAATTAGGCGACGGAGAACTGAGTCAGATAGCAGCCGGCGCAGACCGAATAGTGAGTCGCCTATCAATTAAGCTCAAAGACGGATCCCTGCACGATGAAACCGTCGTCTTTTCTCAGAAACGGCGATTCAAACTGCTGAGCTATAAATTACTTCAACGGGGCGCCTCATTTCCTGAGGCGCTTGACCTCTCGCTGGATACGGGCACCGGTGCCTACACGCTCAGTCGGACTCCTCAGGACGGCGCGCAAACGACGGACACCGGCAATTTAGATCTTCCTCCGGACACCTACAATGGCATGACCGTCACGCTTCTCAAAAACCTTGATCCTGATGAAAGCGTCACGGTTCATATGATTGATTTTCTACCAAAACCCAAGCTCTATGAAGTGCAGCTGAAGCCTGTCGAAAAGGAGCCGATTCGCGCGGGTGGAGCATCTCGCGACGCCATTCACTATACGTTGAGCCCTCAATTGGGTTGGTTCGTACAGACGCTGGCCTCCCTTCTGGGCAAACTTCCGCCTGATTATCACTTCTGGCTCGTAAAAGGAAAGGTTCCCGCTTTTGTACGGTTTGAAGGGCCTCTTTATACCAATGGGCCCCTATGGCGCATAGAACCGGCCCATCCGACATTGAGCAAGTAAACTCATGGACACCTAGACCGAATAGACCGATCCGGTCTGGAGGCTTGGCACGGCAAGGAGGCAGGCGCGGGTGACTGCTTCGCCTTATGCAAACCTCGGACAGGTTCATGGACTGGAGCCGGCCGCCTGATGCTGTGCTTCAGCGAGTTGCATTCCGATACCGATCTTCTTTCCGAACTCCGCCTCAGAAATGTATCGATTCGGATAACAGCAACGCACGATTGGATACACAGAGCGAATAAGCGACCGGCTATTTGTCTCGCCTCCCGCTTTCTGTCCTATAGAAAACAAAGCAATTAATATTCACATGTATTTTCTCTTCAAACAGGCATCAGTATTGCTGTTTCTCCTGCCACTACCGAGAGCGATAGCATGCAAGCACCATGGACCGATAAGATTCAACAGCCTACTCCCCCGCCTCAACAGGATGAAGCAATAATTCCCGGCGAACCGCCATTTTGTGAAATTTTTCCAGCTGACTTGGTCGAAATATCCAAGCGTCGAGGCAGGAACTTTTCCTCCACGCGGCCTTCGGCTGATACTGGGCTGGTCGGACTTGCACTTTCAGGCGGAGGTATTCGCAGCGCGTCCTTCAATTTGGGGATTCTCCAAAGCTTCGCGATGATTCAGAATCAGGAGCGGCGAAGCTTTCTCAGTGTCTTTGACTATCTTTCAACCGTCTCCGGCGGCGGGTACATCGGCAGTTGGCTGTCTGCGTGGATCCATCGCGAACGGATCAAGCGAATTGAAAAGTCCCGCGGCGGACACGATGCCTCAGTTATTGATACCGGTCAGGGCGAGAAAGATATAGCGTTCCAGGTCGTTGAACAGGGACTGGACTCGCGACCCAGCGCGCATGTTCACATGCAGAATGGAGCGAACGGTCGGCCGCTCGAGCCCATTACCCATCTTCGCCATTACAGTAACTATCTCACCCCGCAATTAGGTCTGTTCTCTCTAGATACTTGGACAGCGATCGCGGTCTATTGCCGGAACCTTTTTCTCAATCAGCTCGTGATCCTGCCCCTCCTGACCGCCATGCTCATCCTTCCTCGACTGGTGGTACTCGCTCAATATCACCTATCAGCATGGCTTGCCGGGCCGAATCTGCAGCTTGCCACTGGATGGATCTTCTCTGCAGTCCTTGGGTTGATCGTCCTTGCGATTGGATCAGCCTTGTGGTGTTTGTCCTCGGCACTCAATCGCCTCCGAACGCGAGACGTTCCACCGGAAAAGTGTTGTCCGTATACTCTCCTGCAGCTCCATACGAGGATTTGTGTTCCATTGATGTTGGCTGCAATTCTGATTTCCATCCTCTTGTCGTTCGAATTTGCCTCAGTCGGGCTATCGTCCTTCCTATTGTACTGGCCGTCAACCCCACTACCCTGGTCCGCTTCGTGGCCCTTGTCCTGGTCGCTATCCTGGATGATCGCCACCTTCAACTCGTTAGGAGGCTTCGGATGGGCGATCCTGGGCGGTCTAGTGCATGCCGGATCGTTCGCACTGTTCGCCGCGTATAACTCGGTGCGGAGCGGACAAACAAACGTAAAAGTCAACCATATTCCCTCACGCATCGGGTTTGCGTTGCTCGCCGGCTCCCTTGCCGGCTTCACGCTCTATAGCGTGATCTATGTCGGCGTATGGCATCTGGCGTGGTCTGAGGAACCATGGCATTTGCTGATCTGGGGTCCTCCTTTTACCCTTCTTGTCTGTCTACTTACTGTCAGCGTGCAAATTGCGTGGCATACACGTGTCCATACGGACATGACCCGAGAGTGGCTGGGCAGCATGGGAGGAACTCTTTTGCTCTATGCCGTTGCTTGGGGAGGGCTGTTTTGTCTTTCCCTGTATGGGCCTCTCGGCTGGGACCTGCTTGCCGAATGGGAAACGACTCAACACGCACTCATCTCAGGATGGGTCCTGAGCACCATCGGCGGCATTCTGCTGGGAGACAGCTCGAAAACGGGCTCAACGCACGCGCAAATCTGGATGCAGCGAGCCTCCAAGCTTCTTCCCGGTATCGCTCTCATCGGCCTCCTCGTTGCTATTGCCACCGTGTCCGCCAAGGTGGTTGATCCTCGTCCGCATCCGGCTTCGGAAGCATCACCGATTCAATTTGAGAAACTGAGGCGCGCCACAGCCGACATCCATCTGGCAGGGCCGGTTCAGGCGAACATTCACGTTGATGGAACGATCACACCGAAATCCTCGACGGTCAGCGCGCTGATCGCTGATTATGGAGACCGTTTGAAAGAGACCTCGCCTTGGACTCTCCTCATATTTACCGTTACTTGTCTGGTCATCGGCGGCATTGCAGCATTGAGCGTGGATGTCAACGAGTTTTCTATGCACGCGTTCTACCGGAACCGCTTGGTGCGTTGTTATCTTCGCGCCTCTCGGGCAGACCGCGCCCGGTCCGATCCTGTGATGAACTTCGATCCGGATGACGAATTGTTTCTGTGCGAGCTTGCCGGCGACAATGGCCCCTATCTGATCATCAACACGGCGCTCAACTTGACCGATGGCAAGGATCTCGGGTGGCAGGAACGGAAGGCCTCGTCCTTTGTCTTAACCTCACGTTATTGCGGCAGCCGGGAAACAGGTTATTGTCCGACTGAAACGTTCGCGAACAAGATGACGCTCGGGACAGCGATGGCCATCTCGGGCGCGGCCGTCTCGCCAAACTGGGGATACCATAGCAGCCGTCCGGTGGCCTTCTTCCTCTCGCTATTCAATGCGCGGCTGGGATGGTGGGTCGGTAATCCGCATCATCGCACCACGCGAGATACACCTGGCCCGACGCTCAGCCTGTACTACCTCCTGTGTGAATTGTTCGGGAAGACGTCGGCAGAGAGCCGGTACGTCTATCTGTCCGACGGAGGCCATTTCGACAATCTCGGAATCTATGAGTTGGTACGGCGCCGGTGCCGCTATATCGTCTGTTGTGATGCAGGAGCCGACCGGAACTTCGAATTCGAGGATCTGGGGAACGCCATACGGAAGATTCGCGCCGATTTCGGTATCGACATTGAGATCGACTTAGAAATACTCCGATCAAAAAACGGCGGTTCGAGCGCTCGGCATCATGCGATCGGCACGATTCGTTACGATCATGTAGACTCGAGTTCGCCGGTCGGAATGCTGGTCTATATCAAAGCTTCGCGAACCGGGGATGAACCGGCGGACGTCGCCGAGTATGCCGGACGGCACCCGGATTTTCCCCATGAGACCACGGCCGATCAGTTCTTTTCAGAATCGCAGTTCGAGTCATATCGCCGACTCGGCGAGCATATCGGCTGGGAGGTATTCAGGTATGCCCAACCAAAACTATAAGCCGCCCGACGACTTCTTTTATGCATTGCGATCCTATTGGGATCCGATCCCGCCCACTATCCAGAATTCCTTTCTCCAGCAGACAAGCCAGTTGATGAAGCTCGAGGCCAAGCTTAGTGCCGACCCTGATCTGATGACATATGATCAAGAAATTTACCCCGAAATCGGGTACATGTTCAGAGGACAGGATAAAGAGGATGAAGCCCGGTCGCGGCACGAGGCCCAGCTCCCAAATATACAACAAGACTTGGGAGAACAGTGCGCTGACACTGAAGATCGAACGATTCAAAGGACCGACGGCAGGCCCAACCGGCAAAATGCCGGGCGACCCGCGACGGAACAACGAGCGGCTCTCCATTTCTGTAATCTGCAGATCCAGCTTATGGAAAACGTCTTCTACGATCTTCGCTTAGCGCAATATTATGCACATTCAACAGCCCGGGGCTGGATGAATTTGTTTCAGCGCTGGGCCTCGACTGAGACCTTCCGGCTTCTTTGGCCAAGCCTGCGAAGCACATACAGCAAGGATTTCGTGGAGTTCGCAGAGTATCAACTCAACCTCTCACCGGAGATAAATCCAGAAGTGTATTCGCGAAAGGATGGGACATGGCCCCATGATCTCGATCTCATTTTTGAGAAACTAAAGAGCCATCTCACGGGAAAAAATGACAGCACCGTGCCTGAGAAGCCTCCCAAAATCCTGAGGGAGCTGCTAAGGGAATGGCCGGTCCAAGAATATAAATATGATCTCTATTATAAGCCCTTCATGAACCCTCTGATCGTTGCCCGGGTGGGAGATACTCACCCAAGCACGAATCATTCCCACCTTGGAGAAGGGACGTGGGGTTTCGGTGTTCTTGCCAAAGATCCTGAAGCACCGTCCAGGTTACGACTTATGGTATGGATTCGACCCGCTTTTCGACGTCTCGGGCTCGGCAGCCAGATTCTTCAGAAGCTATGTGTCTCTTATCCTGTAGAGAATAAGCAGGTCGTAGTGTTATTACCGGCGCTGAGATGCGACGATCCGGGCTATAGTTACGAAATGGCGGGTTGGTTGCGTTTCTATGGCCGCAAAGGATTCGTGCGGACCTGCTTGAATGACGCTCGAAGCGATCTGAACGCTTCACTTGACCAAGACAGCTTTTGCCTCATGCTCAATGTGAACGGCTCTGTCCGACCGTTCGAGGAAGCGGCCCAAACCGGGCTGCAAGAAGCATCAAGTTTCCAGCACGGCGTGGTTTAAATTTTCAGGGGAAGGTCGGGCTAGATCTCGTAGACCGATCCGGTCTGGAGGCTTTGCACGGCAAGGAGGCAGGCGCGGGTGACTGCTTCAATTTCTTCGAACGGCATGACGGGCGGACTCCCCTGCTCGACGGCTTGCACGAACCGGGTCATCTCTTCCTGAAATCCTTTCTCACGCTTTGCCGTCTTGAATTGGCTAGTTCGACCATCGGCATACATCTGCGTGTCCATGAAGTCCTGCATCGTCAGCGACTTCCCATCGGCATGGGCCTCAAAATATTCCTTCGGAAGACTCCGATTGCCTTCGGCTGTATAGACAATCGTGCCGATGGACCCATCCCCAAACGTGAGTGACAAAACACATTGATCATCGGTGACGCCGGAACCATGCCGGGAGACTCGTCTCGCAAAGACCGATGTCGGCTGGGCTCCCGCCAGGGCTTGCAGATAATCGACAAAATGACAGGCCTCACCTATCACCCGACCGCCGCCAACCTCCGGATCTTGAACCCAATGTTCTCTCGGAATCCGCCCTGCATTGATCCGATAGAGCATCACGAGCGGGTTTTTGCGCGCGGCAAAGAATGCCTGCGCCTGCTTCGCATGGGGCGAAAACCGCCGGTTGAATCCCACCATCAACTGGAGCCCGCTCGCCGCCTTCTTTTCGTAGACCGCACGAATCTCACTCAACTCTTCCTCGGTCAGACAGAGCGGCTTTTCGACAAAGACGTGCTTGTCCGCCAAGAGACTCCTGATTACCAGCGACCCGTGGCTGTCGTGCCTGGTTCCGATCAAGACCGTGTTCATTGCCCGATCATCCAGAATGGCCTGCGCATCGCTGGTGCAATAGCCCGCGTGGATTTTTTCGGCCAGCGACTTGGCCGTGATGCCGGACGCCGTGCAAATGCCGCGGATCGAGACCGATGAGAAGCTCTGCAGCCGGGGGAGCAGCATATCTTTGACATGATTGCCCGCCCCGATGATCCCAAGCGTGACCGAACGAGCGCCCGGTGCGGCCGCCACCGGAATCGCCACCGGCAAGGCACGAGCCGTATCATGAGGATACGTAATGACCATGCCCATATAAGGCACGCCGCCCTCCATCATGAGCGCGTACGCTTTTTCCGCCTCTTCGATGGAAAAGCGGTGCGTGATGAGCGGCTTGATCTGAATCTTCCGCTCGGCGACCAATTCAAGGAACGCCTGCATGTTCCGCGTTTCCGTCCAGCGCACATAGCCGTAGGGATAATCGTGGCCCTTTTCCTCAAAGTCGCTGTCGTATCGCCCAGGCCCATAGGACATCGAGAGGCGAAGATCCAGCTCCTTTTTATAATAAGGCTCCCGCGGCAGGTCCATTCCAACCGCCCCCACGATCACCACCCGACCCTTCTTCCGCGCAATCGCGCCGGCCACCTCCACCGGCCCATTGTCCTTGGTGCTGGCCGTGATGATGACCGCATCCACGCCCTGGCCCTCGGAGAAGACCGACACGGCCTCGACCAATTCGCCGGGTGATGCGGCGGCATCCGCCCCGAGCTGCTGCGCCAACTTCAATTTTGACGAATCCAGATCGGCACCGATCACGCGGCAGCCGGAGGCTTTCAACAGCTGCACGGTAAGCTGTCCCAGCAAGCCCAGCCCCATCACCGCAATCCGGTCGCCCAGCCTGGGTTCCGCTTGGCGGATGCCTTGCAACGCGATGGCGCCGAGCGTCACAAACGACGCGTCCTCAAACTCGACTCCGTCCGGAATCTTGACGCAGAGGTTTTTCGGCACATAGACCATCTCGGCATGGGATGCGTAATTCTGCCCGGCACAGGCTACCCGATCTCCGACCGAGAACTGTCCCGCTTCCTTCCCCACCGCCGCGACGGTTCCGGCGCAGCTGTAGCCCAGCGCGACCGGCGTATCGAGCCGGTCGAACACGCGTTTCAATGTTTCCTTGAGCCCGTCCTTTTGAATGGCGGTCAGCACCTTCTTCACCATCTCAGGCCGCTCCATCGCCTTGCCGATCAGGGTCTTCTGCGCTACCTGCACGGTGGATTTTTCCGTCCCGGGACTGATCAAGGAAGCCTGATTCAGGACGAGTAGACCCGCACCGCGCAACGATGGCGGCGGTACGTCATCGACTTTCAGGGTACCGGATCGGTAACTTTGAATGACTTGCTTCATGGAGTATCAATCGAGCTATTCTGATCTACCTAGCTGCTGCCTTTCAACAACTGCCGGACCTGGCGCCAGGCGCGTCCGACGGCCGACGGCCGGAATGATGCAGGCATCGACCCGGACGGCGCGAATTCTTCCAACCGAGAGAGGCGGATCGCGGCGTCCTTGAACGTCCGATCGACGCGGCAAATCTTCCGATACTGTTCCTGTGCCTCATCCACCTCGTCCATATGCTCGAGTGTTCGGCCGAGAAGATAGCGCACGGTGAGACTTTGCTGGCGGGACGCATACTGATCGGCAAACGTTTTCCTGAATGCCGACACGGCCTCTCCCAACCGGCCGATCGCCTTGTAGCACAATCCGATTTGACTGAACGATTTGAGATGATATGACGGATCGGCGGCCGCATGTTCAAATTGCTTGATCGCCGCTTCATACTGCCGGTTTTTCTTGAGAGCCAAGCCGCTCTGGTAGAATGTTTCCGAGGCAGACAGGGCTTCCGGTTCCTTCTCGCGCGGGGCGCGTCCAAGCATCGGCAAGGACGCCGGGACGATCTCCTCCATTTCTTCCGCTTCCTGAATTTCTTCAGGCCCGTTCACGATCGAGGACAGGTCCTCCTCTTCGGCCAATGGAAGGATCTTATTCTTTTGGCGATCCAGCGCGGCCTGTGCGAGCAATTTCGCGGTCACCCGAGGGGCCTGTCGGGCAAACCCATAAGTGAGCGCCATTTCGCAGACCTGGTTGATCAGGCGCGGGTTGCCCCTGCTTAACCGATGCGTGAGGTTACAGGCTTCCTGGGTGAAAAGAGAAGGCCTTCCACCTGCGACACACAGGCGGTGGCGAATATAGTGCAGGACATCTTCCTGGCTGAAAGGCTGCAGATGGTAGTCCACCACGATGCGCTGGGCGAACTGTGTCATGTCGGGACGCTGCAATAACCGGTGGAGATCGGGCTGGCCGGAAAGAATGATTTGCAATTGAAGCGTCTTCTCTTGATTCATGTTCGACATCAGGCGCAACTCTTCCAACAAGTTCACGCCAAGCGTTTGGGCTTCGTCCACGATCAGCACCACCCGCCGGTTCCGTTCGGCCTCCCGGGAAAGGAACTCCGTGAACGTGTGGTGGGCCTCGACCGGATCCAACTGTTTGTGGCTGAGGCCGAGTGCGAGAAGAATCCACGGCAGCAGATGGTTCACGTCATACCGGGCATTGGTCACCAGGCCGATGGAATAGGCCGCGCGGTGCTCCGCGATGACCTTCTGCAGCAGGGAAGTCTTGCCCATCCCAGGGTCTCCGGTAAGGACCATGAACGGCGCTTCGCTGATCAAACCATATTCGAGAAGACTATAGGCGGTGCGGTGCGTCGCGCCCAGGTAGAGAAACTCGGTGTCCGGCAATAAAGCGAAGGGCTTGTCACGGAGGCCATAGAATGTCTTATACATCGGACCCTACTCCGTCGCGAGCGACTCAGGTGGAGAGAGATTTTCTCATGCCGGTCAGCGTGGCGGCTTCGCGTCCCGCCTTATTGAGCACGGTACCCAATACCGGCGTCGACTGCTTCACCAGCGACAGGGCCCGCTCCAGGTCTTCAACTTTCGTCCGCCCTTCTTCTACAACCAGCAACAGCGCGTCGATATACGGTGCGAAGGCCAGCACATCGGACGTGCGAAGCAGCGGCGGAAGATCATAGATGATGAATCGCGATTCATAGCGATGTTTGAATTCTTCGGTCAGCGCAATCATCTTGGGACTCGTCAAGGCTTCGGCGGAATGGGACACAGAGCGCCCGCCCGGAAGCAGAACAAAGCGGCCGATACCGGGATGAATCAAGAGATCCTCGATCGGGGTGTCGTCAAGCAAGTAATCGGCCAACCCCGCGCAATCTCCGATGCCGAACATCTCATGAAGATGAGGATCGCGCAGGTCGGCATCGATCAGCAACACGGATTGCGTGACATCCATGGCCAAGCTGGTCGCCAGGTTCACGGCCGTCAAGGTCTTGCCCTCATGGTTTCCGGGGCTCGTCACCCCGATGACGTTCCACCCCTTTTCCCTCATGCGATGCAAGACCTGCGTGCGTAGAATCTTGAACGCGTCCACGAAGGGCCCCCCATCGAATCCCGCTAGAATGCGGCGGTCCTGCAGAACTGCTTCCGGAATCTCGATCGACCTCGTGCGGCTGTACACAAACGACGTCGAAGCGGCGCGCCGCGCGGAAGTGACGCGTGCCGGCCTCGGTACGACCGGGTCGGAAGGCGTCAGCTCCTTATATCGTTCGAGCGCGGCTTGAAACCATTCCATAGGAAGTCCCTCTCATGTGTCCTTCGTGAATCGTCGGTCGTATCGTATTGCTCGCTTACTCCAACCCGATTTTCCTCAGCGCGGCATACCACAAAACGTCCAATGGCGTCCAGAAGACATGGCTGAGCAGCAACAGCGCCGCCACAACCGCAAGGCCCGCGCTTCGGACCAGTCTTAGGCGAGTCCGCGCCCTCGCGACATCGGCCCGGTTGGGCATATAGGGAATGACGGCGAGCGGAAAGGCCTGTGTCAGCCGGGCCACTTGTTCCGGCGCGCGGATCGAATGGTCCAGGTTTTCGGCAACCGCCGCCGAGCCCGCTGCTCCGGCCAGCGCGAGAATCAAGCCCAGGAGGCCGATCGCCTTCCGGTTGGGCTTCTCCGGATTCTCCGGCAAGCCCGGCGGATCGATCAGCGAAAACCGTTCGCCTTTGCGCTGGACTTCAAGCCCTTCCGAGACCTTCGCCTCCAGCAACCGCGAGCGAATGTCCTGATACTTCTCCGCCGACGTGTCGCGGTCACGCGCGAGCATGAGATAGTCCGGTTCGAGCTCGGGGGTGCGTTCGATGCGTGCGGCATAGTCCTGAAGACGCCGCTTCACCGCCGAGCGGCTGCCGCGCAACGCTTCCAGCGACGAGGTCACGGATTTGAGCTGAGCCTGGATATTGATATAGGCAGGATTTTCAGGACGCTGCATCGGCTTCTTTCCTGAAGTCAGGCCGATGTGTTTGATTTCCTGTTCCAGAGACCCGATCCGGCGCCGGACAATCAGCACATCAGGATGATCCGGCCCAAATCGATCACTCAGCGTCGCCAAGGTCGCGCGGGCATCGATCAATTGTTTTGCCAGCTCCTCGCTTTCGGGATCAGCGCCGGTTTCCTTTTCCAACGCCTGAATTTCTTGCTTCATTTTGATCACATCGGGATGATCCGCCGCGAAGGTTGCGGCGACACCTGCATATTCGGCGCGCAGCGCCCGCAGCCGCTCGACCGAATCAAGGATGCGCTCGCCGGTCACGGACAGGATCGGGGTATTCGGCTTGATCGTGGCCAATTCTCCCTCCAGATAGGCCTGCCGTTCTTCGAGGCTTCGGATTTGCTGATCCAAGTCCATCAGCTCGCGATCCGCCTGGTTCATGAGCTGGAGATTCAAGGACATTAGCTCCGGCAATGCGCCGTTCGCCTTTTGTTTGAACTGGGCGATCTTGGCCTCGACCTCTTCGATATGCTTGGCGAGGCTTGCCGCCTCCTGCTGGAGGAATATCGTGGTTTCCTGAGCCTGCCGCTCGCGGCTCTTCAAGTTTTCCCCCAAAAAGAGACTGGTCAGCTCGTTGGCAACCTTCTGCGCCGTTTCAGGAGACCCGCTCTGATAGGAAACCGTGAAGGCAATGGTGGCCTTGGTCGCATGTTGCGTCCGCTTGTCAATCACATCCGCGCTGATGACCTCGACCTGGATGTCTTTCGTGAATCGCTTCACCACATCCTCTGTTGAGCTGGTACGCCGCATCTCCGCATAGAGATCGTATTGCTCCACCACCTTCCAGAGACTGGTGCGGCTCATGACTTGTTGCTTGATGATCTCAATCCGCTGATCGGCGAAGCTTGTAATCGTCGAATGCACGAGTTCCGGTGGGACTTCCTGCTCTTCGATGAGAATGGTCGCCGTGGACTTGTACGTGGCGGGCCAGAACAGCGCGGCGGCCAAACCCGCTGCAAAAAGAAATCCGCCGGCGACGATCATCAGACGGCGGCGCCGCCGCAACACGGCCAGATAGTCGCGAAGACTCAGCATCGATTCAGTTTCTGGAGCGCGTTGGGTCATCATAGAAGTATCGTTCCCTTTTCAACGTCCTATTACCGGGAGACCGCCAGTTTCGGCGGAAAATACGTCACCATGAAGGTCACCATGTTGGCCGTGGCCGGTTCGGCGAACGTGTCGACGTCGCGCCACCGATACGAGTAGGAGGCGTCAAGCTTCCACCACTCCATGAACTTCCAGCTCACCATGGGGGTGGTGTAGACGACCTGCTGATCCGACAAGGTGCCTCCGTTTGCCAGCGGCGTGATGCCGGACACGATGTAGCCGGATGTATCGAATGACAGCCGGATGGTTTCCGAGACGTCATACGTGGCGAGGAGGCCCGCGCGATCTGTTTGGAGCAAAAGACCGAATCCGCTGGGCAAAACATCCCGTGTTAGGTTTACCTGCAGCGAGGCCCGCTCAAATTGTTTCGCAAGAGTGGCTCCGTAGACCCACACCGTATCTTGGCTCTCGATAGAACCGCCTGACACGTGCGTCGTGGAACTCACAAACCGAGGCCCGCCGTACACCGTGCCCTTCAGCGTCTCCGTAAAGGAATGGGCCAGGCTCAGCACGGCGCCGGGCAATGTCGCGCGCAGTCCGAACGGCGCATTCGTGGTGTGAAAATTGGCATACGTGCCGGTCAATTGAATGTCATCCTTTTCCGTCGCGTGATAGAGGAACCCCGCGGACCCGCCATACACTTGGTAATCCACAAGGTTGAGCCGCAATCCATTCTCATACGTGGCGTCGGAAAACTGGAAGCCGCCCTGGAATGCCACCTTCTCCGTCAGATTTCTGGTCCAAGTTGGATTTGCCGTCCAGAGATCGCGCTGGGTAAAGCGCAACACGACGCCCGTGGTCAAAAACTCGCCCATCAATGTATTGTCGCGACTGAGCCCGCCGGTGAAGCCGAACTCGTCCTTCTCGGTTCTATATCGGGCCGATAGGGGCAAATGGATATTGGTGAATCGATCCTGCTGGCCTCCATAGTAATCGACAAAATCCAGCGCGGCTCGACCGCTGACTTCCAGCCGTTCCGTCTTGCCGGAAAATTCCGTCCCGGGCGACACCCAATAGCCGTACGTCGCTTCATGCGGGAACGGCGTGAGCAGCAGGTTGCTGTTGTAATAGCCCTTCACGCCGATTGACGGCAGGATGGACCATTCCGCCGCCAGGCCAATCGAGCCGATGCCGGCCAGCAGCCACCCTATCCCGACGAGAACTCCCCGCGCGACAACGCGCGTCAAGCCCCCACGCCAAAAATTGTGTATACCGGCGCCGCGCACACAATCCACAGACGCTACGGCACCATCACGACATCGCCGCGTTGCAGCAAGATATTTTGGTCGAGATCTCTTCCCTTCCGCACGTCGCTATACCGGAACGGAAACACCAATTGCTCTCCTCTGATTCTCCGGATGATCTTGATGTCGTTTTCCGCCGCAAACGGGGTCAATCCGCCGGCCAAGCTGAGCGCTTGGAGCACATCGGTATAATGGCCGACCAAATACTCTCCAGGCTTGGTCACCCGGCCCACGACATAGACCTTGTAGCTCAGGACTTTGGTCACCGCGACGGTGACATTGGCATTCGGAATATATCTGCCCAGCCGCCTGACCAATTCCGCGCGCAGGTCTTCGACCGTCCGGCCCTCGGCCGGCACATCGCCCACCAGGGGAAACGAAATCATCCCATCCGGCCGCACCACGACTTCCCTGGTCAATTGTTCGTCCTTCCAGACGGAGATCAACAGTACGTCTTCGGGACCGAGGAAATAGCCGGGATCAGCGGTCGAGACCGGTACATCATTCGAAGCGGCAAACGATGCCGCGGCAACAGTCACCATCGCCGCCAGCATGCAGATGGCCGCGGTGCATTTCGTGATCATCCTTCTCACCCACACTCCTTATCCGCTCGTTTGCGCCAGCAACTGTTCCGCTGCCTGGCGCCCGATAAACGGCTCAGGCCTTTTAAGCGCGTTCGACAGGTACAGCCGGGCTTCTTCTTTGTTGCCCGATTGGTACAAGGCCGTGCCAAAATGATAATTGAGCGCCTGAAGATCGGGCGCTTTGACGACCGCGTCCTTCATCACACGAAGCGCATGGTCGAGATGGCCCATTTTCAGGCGCACCCAGCCCAGCGTATCCAAAAAAAGCGGGTGCGGAGCTTCTCGCTCGAAATCCCGACTAAGGACAAAGGCTCTTTCGAGGCTCGTCACATCCCCTTTGTAATCGACGAGCAAGACGGCCAGATTGTTCGCCGAGAAGATATTCTGCGGGTTCATCCGCAACACCGTCCCGTACTCGGCGATCGCGGCATCCACGTGCCCCTGATCGGACAAGACCGACGCCAGCATCATGTGAAGCTCTTCGCTGTCCGCATTGACCGACAATCCTTCCGTAAGAATCCGGATCGCCGCCTCGGGCTTTCGCTGCGACACATTCAGAGTCGCCCAGTTCAGCCAGGGAGTAATCCACTTGGGATTCACGCTGGTCGCCGTCCGAAACCGGGTTTCGGCCTCATCCTGCCGGCCGGTGAAGGCCATGACTTCACCCAGCAGCCCATGTCCATACGGATGATCGGGACGAGCCGCCAGCAATGCTTCCAGGCGCCCACGGGCCCGGTCAATCTGTTTCAGCCCGATTTCCAGCTTAATCACGGCCAACAACGGCTCCGGCGCATCTGGGTCGGCGGCCATAGCCTGTTCGAAGGCCGCGATCGCTTTGCCAAACTGTCGATGCGCTTCATACAGCCGGCCTTCCGCCATGAATCCCGTCGGACTTTGCCCAAGGGCCGCCCGAAGCTTCGTGTAGGTTTTCTTCGCCTGCGCCCAGTCCTGCGCGGCCAGATCGAATGAGAACAGCGTTTCAAGGGAACGAAGATGATCGGGATTCGCCCTGACGATATCCTCCACCCGTGCCCTCGCCCGCTGCACATGGCCGGCCTGACGTTCCAACATCGCCAAGGCCAGCCCGGCATCGACTTGCTTGGGATAGAGTGCAACGGCCCGCTCAAAACTCTCCCGCGCCAACTGCAATTCGCCGGACATCAGGTGCGCCTGCCCGAGAAGGACCTGCACGTGCGCCAATTCCGGCTGATCACGCAAGACGGTCCGAAACGCCTGGACGGCGTCCTTCCCTCTTCGCCGGGCCAGTGCGATCCTTCCCTGCAGAATCAGCCCTTCCGCCGCGCGCGGATTCTGTTTCAAGACGCCCGCGAGGCCCTCCTCCGCTTGCTCACGCCGGCCCGCCGCAAAGTCCAGGGCGGCGACCTTTACCTGAGCGTCAAGTCCAGCGGGTTTGTCGTCGTATTCCTTGATAAGGGATTCATAAACCAAGCGAGCCTTCGCCTCGTCTCTACTCTCCTCGTAGAGCGCGGCAAGACCGAAACGGATTTTGCTGGAATACGGAAGCTCGCGGGCGGCGTCGAGATAGGCGCGCTCCGCGACCACCGCTCCCCTTCGGTGCTTGAGGAAATCCGTCAGAGCCAACCACGGCTGTTCCTTTTCCTGAGAAAGCCGGACCGCCTCCCGGAGCACCGCTTCCGCGCGATCGACCGCCTGGTGCTTGTCGTAAAACCGCGCCAGCTTCAGCCGGTGGTCAAAGATGCTCGGCTCCTCGTCGATGATCTGACGCAAGACGGACTCCGCCCCTTGCCGGTCTCCGGCATCCACGAGCACCGCGCTCAAATGGCGCAATAGGTCCAGATGGTGAGGATGCGCCTCAAGGGCCAGGCGGAGAACCGCCTCCGCATCCCGCAGCCGGTGCTGATGCGAGTACAGCGCGGCCAACAGAATCGCCACATCGGGCTCGGTAGGATGGCGCCTGTTCAAGCTCTCCGCCTCGGCCATCGCCTCGGTCATCTTCTGTTCCTGCGCCATCACGGCCACTTTCAGCGCCATGGCTTGAGGGTCTGCCGGATCTTTCGCCAATACCTTGCCGGTCGCCTGGAGCACCTGATCGGCAAGGCGCGCTTCAAGGTAATACTTGGCCAGCGTGAGGAGCGCCCCTTTATGATCCGGCACAAGTTCGACCACTTGCTGATAATTGGCGACGGCATTACGCCAGTTTTTTTCTTTCTCTTCGACTTGCGCCACGAGGAAATAGGCCTCGGCGTCCTTCGGGTCGATCTTGAGCACGTTCCGCAGGGCGACCCGCGCCTTCGGGAAATTCCCGGCCTCGATATACTCTTGGGCCTTCATCCGATATTGAGTCTTCCGCTCGTGGGGACCTCCGCAGGCAAGAAAGACCAGCGTGCCTCCAATTGTCACGGCCGCAATCGCCGCATGAAACTTCATCGCGCTCATTCACAACCCATAGTTACCGGATTCCTCATTTTTCAATCCTCATTTCTAGCCCTAAAGCGAATTACTAAAGAGGTCCGGCGGGTTCCTAACTTCTTCACATCCACGCCCTCACGCCCAGCCCGAATAGAATCCAGAGCGACACTAACCCCAACTGTCTCACCCGTTCCGAGAAGGTGTGGAGCAGCAATTCGAACGAGAAATACAGGACGATGAGTTTCCCGGCCAGAATACTCAGCGTCGGCATGTCGGCGCGCATTTCCGGCAGCAGCGGAATGATCAACGCGAAGAACACCATAAGATAGTCGAGCGGCGTCGTCTGAAATCCACCGGCACGATTGAATCGCATGCAGAGCACTACCAGAAGCGCGATTACGGCCAACACCGTGTTTTGCGTGACATGAATCGGCCATATGGCCGGGAGGCTCGACTGTTCGCTCATGTACATAAGGAATGCGCTGCCGACATACAGGCCGCCACGCACGAACAGCGAGGTATAGCGAGGAAGCAGGAACAGACCGGCCGACATCACGCCGAAGAGGGCGATTGCCGCATAGCCCACGTCGGCGGGCACATGGCCGGGCAAAAATACATTCGCAATCAGAAAGAGCGGGACGACGATCGCGAGAAATCGCGGAGCCATTTCGCTGAGCCAGGGCCCGATCCGCGCCAACCTCGTATCCGAAAGCAGGCGCCCGCCGGCCCGCGCAGGCAAGAGAATGACGCCGCGTTCTGTCGCCACAAACAGGCCGAACATGCCGCAGGCAAATCCAATATAGATGGAGAGAATCAGCGCATCGGACTGCCATCGCAGCACATAGGCGAGCCCGACCATGCCGGCTTGGACCGCATAGATCGCAAGGACGGCTTCATAGTGCGACAAGCCGAGCGCAAGCAGTTTATGGTGGATATGGTTGCGATCGCCGACGAATGGAGACCGGCCTTTTCTCAGCCGGTTGACCATGACGGCGATGGTATCGAGAAACGGCAGGCCCAGGAGCAGCAGCCCTATCGCAGGACTGAACGGGGCGCGCGAGGGATCAGCCAGCAAAATCACCAGGACGCCCATCAGGAAACCGAGCAGCTGACTGCCGGCGTCCCCCATGAAAATACGGGCCGGATAGGTATTATAGCGAAGAAATCCCAAGAGCCCGCCCAACAGTCCCACCGCCAACAGCAACACGATCGACTCATGCGAAAGAAAGGCTAGATAGGCGATACCGGCGAACGTCAAAAAGGCGAGCCCTCCCGCCAAGCCGTCAAGCCCGTCGGACAGATTGACCGCGTTGGCAGCCCCGACAAGGAACACCACGGTCAGCGGGATACTTAGCCAGCGCGGAGGTTCGTGGTCGAACAGAAACGGCAACGTATCCAGCCTGATCTGTCCGATCCCGACGACGACGAACACCGCGAGCAGCTGCCCGACCAGCTTGGCTTTATAGCCGAGGCCGGCGCGATCATCCCATGCGCCGAATCCCAAGAGAATGCAGGCGCTCAGGAGAATCGGCGCGACGATGGGATCGTGCGGCACCCAGAGCACAATGGCGAGCAACGCGCCGATCCCGAACGCGATGCCGCCGATTCTCGGCATGGGGCCATGATGGACTTTCCGTCCGCCGGGCAGATCCATGAACTGCAACCTGCCGGCCGCAAGCTGCAACGGCGGAATCAGCGCCATGCAGACAAAGAGCGAGGTGATGAAGCTGAAAAAGACGGCGCTCGTCATCGTTCAATCCGGGACATAGCGGGCCAAGTCCGGCTGGATCGCGCGGGCCAGTTCCATCACGCGACGCTCCACCGCCTCTTCAGACTCGCCGAGCCCAACCGCGGACGCGAGGCGAATCAATGCCCCGTCGCTCCGACCTTTGGTGAGGGCATCCCAAAATAAATAGAACTTCACCAGATACTCATTCGAGAGATACCGCTCCCGCTGCTTGAACCAGTACAGTACCAGCTGCTTCTCATGTCCTTTTTGAATGAGGACGCGATTCGCCGGATGGACCGTCCCCTCGCGGTCGCCAAGGGGAAGACCTATATTTCGATGGGAGATGATTTCCCAGCCGCCGCCGGGGATACAGCTTTGCGGGCTATGGGCCGACTGTCCCTTCCTTTGCGAGCGGTAGTAGGCGACATACAGATTGACGGATTCGCCCGCCGCCGCGTAGTCGGCCAGGACGTAATCATCGAGCTTCAGCGCGTCGAGGTATTGGGATTCCATTGACGAGGGAGTGCCTTGCCAATCTCCGATCTGCATGGAAAAATCCATGAACGCCGGCCTGGCCGGAGGCGATTCAGCCCGCTCGCCGATCATCCACGAGAGCATGGCAAAAGGAACGAGCACCGCCACGCTGCAGAGAGTGGCTCCAGGCATCAATCTGATTGCCGGAGCGTCAGGCGCCGGCGAGTTCGAGGGCACCGGGCGCGCGGTTTCGACACGGAACGTAAACCGATCCAACAGTCCCGCCGATCCTTCCGCGGGGTTCAGTCGAGCCAAGCTCCACATCTCGAGGACAAGCAATCCCAGGCTCGCCATGAACAAAACCCACCCTTCAAACAAATGAAAGAAGCCTTCCGCTGCCTGCGAGCCGTAGAGCTCGACAAGAATGCCCACGATGCCGATGCGGAACCCATTGACGAATACCGAAATCGGCAAGGCGGACAGCACCAGCACCACGCGTTTCCACATCCGATCTCGAAACCCATAGGCGCAGAGCAGCGCGAGCGCCGTGAGCGGGAAGAGATAGCGGATGCCGCTGCAGGCTTCGACCACTTGCAACTGGACGGGCCCCAAATCAATGACATTCCCTTCACGAAACGCCGTGACGCCTACCAGTTGCAAACATCCGACGCCGAGCGCCGAGGACAACAATTGAAGCCGGCTCGAGAGCGCCCCATACAGAAAGACCGGAAGCGGGATGGCCGCCAGCAGGTACAACAACGGAAACGCGATCGCTTTCGTGCCGTTCAGGCCGATGAACGACAGTACGAGGCCGACGATCACGAGCCAGAGAGAAAAATGGAGCACGACGTACAGCGTGGCATAATCGCCGATCACATAGAGCAGGAGACCCGCAACAAGCACATGCGGGCCCCACCAGGACGGCTGCAGAGGGATCGCGGCCAACGCGGATCGTCTCTGCCAGATCAATAACGCGCTGATGATGGGAACAAAGAAACCGTGGCTGTAGTCGTCGCTACCCCACTGACCGACCATGAACCGGAGGCTATCGAAATACATATAGCCCAGCAGGCCAAGAGCCAGTAATCCTATGACCGTCAAGGAATCAATACCTAGAGGAAAAGAAGAGGCGAGTGACCTATGTGTTTCAGGATGCCGCTGGATTGCAATGCAACCGCGTTCGAGTCCCTTTGGTGTCAGCCGCGCGAGCCATGTCCGCCGCGATTGTACAATTATCCTACGCCTCGGAATTTTTCCGAGCCAGGCTCCTGGAGCCAAGCCCCACTAAAGCAATCAATCCGGCGCCGAAGAGCCATACCGCCGCGGGCAACGGAACCAACGACGCGATCGCTCCCTGCACGCGCCGCCCGTTCGCCTCGAAGATAAGGCGCCATTGGCTCGATGCGAAAGAGGAGAGGCTCGGAGGACTGGTCGGAAGAGAATCATTGCTGAAGACGCTGGCACTCGGATCGGTCAATTCCAATCGAAAGCTTGTCGGAATCCGTCCGTTTACCGAATTACCCAGGAAGCCGTCGGCCCGCAATTCGTAGATGTCGCCGCTGGGACGGTTGATCACCTGAATGAAGCTCGACCCCGGCGTAAATGTCGCCTGGTACGTACCGACATTGACGGTGAGGGTCTGAATCGCTCCGTTATACCGTCCTGTATTCGCGGCGGCGATGCTGTCGGGCGTGGAAGAGTCGAATGTGAAGCTGCCGGAGAACGGAAGGCCGGTGCTGAACCCGTTGGGACCCTGCCCTCCCGGCGTAAAGACGCTCCCCATCACGTCGGTTACCGCGCCGCCGAAGCTGAACGTCACGGGAGCAGCGCTGGCGTGGCCCGGAGCCAGCAGCAGAATAAACATCAAGGCGCTTCCGCCTCCGACTGCCGAAAAACGTTTCCTACGCTTCGTGCTTGGCATACCAACTCCTCTGTTCATTTGACGCATCCGCCGCCCATGTCTTCGTACGTAGTAACCACATTACTTATAAAAGATCAGAAACTCAGCACGTCGGAGATTACTCAAAACAATGCCTTAGCGCAAGAAGATTTTTGGCACTATC
This sequence comes from Nitrospira sp. Nam80, assembly GCF_965152575.1. Lineage (NCBI taxonomy): Bacteria > Pseudomonadati > Nitrospirota > Nitrospiria > Nitrospirales > Nitrospiraceae > Nitrospira > Nitrospira sp. Nam80. The sequence continues at coordinate 2,009,064 of NZ_OZ224216.1, read as the reverse complement.
GAAATTCCCCGATACGTAATTCTTTAGGGCTCAACGGCCCTAGCAAAAACTGAAGTGCGAGGAAGGCTTGAGCTGCCATTTCCGCAAGGGCGGCCAACGATCATTATGAACGCTACACGGGTTGATTGTGCCGGTGAATGCTAAACCATTCACGTAGGATCACTGGGTTTTCAGGAAAGATCGCACCGATATGATTCAGAATGAGACAGGTAGGAGTCGGCTATTTTGAAGCAAAGAGATGCCTGGCTAGAACAAATGCGACGAATTTCGGGGTGGAGATAATATTCCGCTGCCACATGCGGCGGGGCTCCTTTATGAATCGGTAGGCCCATTCCAAACCGGCGCGGCAAGCCCACTCCGGCGCTCGCGGATAAGTACCGGCAAAAAAATCAAAAACTGCGCCAATAGATCCAATCAGCGGGACATTCAATTGGTGACGATTGGCGTCTACCCATTTCTCTTGCTTGGGGGCCGTCATCCCAACCCAAAGTACATCTGGACAGGCATCATTGATCTTTTCGATCATCCGGTCATTCTCTTCCTTAGACCATTGACGAAATGGAGGAGAAAGTGTGCCGCACAGAGTAAGCGACGGATATTCCGCTATAAAGTGCTTCTCGATAAGATCGAGGACACGTGGCGACGAACCAAAGAAGAAGATCCGTCCCTGACCACGCTGATGCAAAGCATCCATCACGGAAATAAAATAATCATGGCCGGTTATTCTTGGACCTGTTTTCACACCAACCAGACGCGCCATAATGGTTACACCTACACCGTCGGCCACCACATGATTAGTTCTTGTGAGGGCTGCTTTGAAGGCATCATCGCTTTGCGCGACTACGAGTGAATGGGGATTGGCGCAGGCGAAAACAATTTGAGGCATCATTCGCTCGACAGCGGAAAGCGAATCCGCGGTCATGGCTTCAAGCGATCGTCCATCAAGCTGGATACCTAGCATTGTACTAGCCATGGAGTCTTTGTTCTTAAACCTCGTATTCATTTCGTCGCTGTGGCGACGCCCTTCAGTACACGAGTCATGCTGGCAATGTGTTGCTCTTTAGTGAAAAACCTCTCATACCGCCGTCTACCGGCCTGCCCCATCATAGTTCTCTCCTCAGGGTGATCGAGCAGCCACAATATTTGAGCCGCAAGATCTTTGGGATCATTTAATTCAGTGCAAAGACCTGATTCACGGCCCAGAGTTTCTTTTAGGCAACCGCGATTCGTAAAAACGACCGGTAAGCCCGCCGCCATTGCCTCCAGGACGACCAACGGCTGTCCTTCTTGCTGAACTCCCGGGAATACAAATATATGGGAGGATTTGAATAAGCTAACTTTTGCATCGCCTTCCACCTGGCCGGTGAAACTAACGAAAGGCGCAATCCCTTTTTCCACGATAAACTTCTCTGCCCATTCCTTGTCTTCCATGTGCGACCATGGACCGGCAAATACAAACTCGACGTTCCGATGATGCTTAACTACCAGTGGAATAGCCTGAAGCAGGACTAATGCCCCTTTCAAATGGCTCAATGTACTCAAATGAAGAATTCTATGGCGATTTCCCACGCTGACTTGTTCACCGTCTTCATTACCGCTTTGCCAATCAACCCCATTTGGGACGACAGCGACTTTATGTTCCTGAACAAGCCCTTCGAAAAGGCCTTTCAACGATTCTCCAAGAACAATGACACGGGCAACTCTATTTAGGACCATCCGGACGTAGCGTTTCATCAACCAGGATCGGCTAAGAAACCAGTCACGGATATTTCCACCATGAAGATGCAGTACCACGTGGCTTCCCTTCAAGAATGCCGGCCAGATCAGCAGGCTGTCTCGGATAAAGCCGATGGTTGTTTGAGAAAGAACGAGGTAAGTGAGCCTGGGACGTGAGCGGAACAGCATAGCGACTAGCCGTACCCACTGCCTCCCAAAGAGAAAAGCATCATGCAGGTCCGGCTTATTGACATGTTGAATCCCTCGACGATCAGCAAGCTCTACATGACATACCTGGAACTCCGCTGTGATGCTCGACTGTAGTAATGTCTGTATGGCAACTGCCACGCCATGAAACGGAGGGGGCGTGGGACCGATAACAAGTAATCGAGGCTTAGCCGTCATAGTCTGAGCGACACCCATAGTCTGAGCAACATCGCGCAATTCCTTTTCGAGAAGTCGGAAGACTAATGATCAGCTGTTTGCTTTCGGCACAGCGCGGCGTAATGAGCGTAATAGATTTTAGACCACAGCGGGTTCAATAAAGGAAGGATACAGCGTGATACCATCCTCATCCTCATCTGCCTCATCAATCCCCAACCATTTCTTTTGCAAACAAACCTGATGGTATCCAAATTCAGAACAGGTACATACCTTCTGGTGTTTAGGATAACGAAACCAGTTGAAACTAAGAGCCTCCGAAAGGACTCCGCTGTGAAGAACTGAACATGCCCAGCTGTATTGCGTGTTCGATCCGAGAACATCGCTTTCACTTTTCCGGCCAATAAATCCTCCAAAGGGACCTCAGCGATAAGGTATAAGAATTGTAAGTTACGGACCGAAGCGAGGAATTTCGTTGGAGCCTCCAGATGTTCAATTACATGACTCAGAATCAGCACATCGCATTTCAGTGAGAGAGGCCGCATGGCAGTGATATCAGCGACAATGCAGTTGATACCAGAAGTAACTCCTCTAAGATGTCCAATGGCTTCATGGGAATAATCCACAGCGGTATACTGCTCAGCAAGCCCTCTCCGTTGACATTCCATAATTACGGCGCCAGTTCCACACCCCAGTTCTAGTATCGTTCTCGGGCTAATATGATTGTGCTTTAGGAGCCGTTCGATTGAATCGACCTTTTCTCGTGCGCATCGGCGCAACCATTCTGCCTGGTCGGCGAGGTCATTTTTATAGAGCGTCTGATAATGCTCCTTACCAGTAACCTCCGGATTCTTTCTCAGCAACATACTCAGTCGCTCCTAGTGAACAGGTTTAGGCCTCGGCTCTTTGCATGGAGGGCCGTTTAATCTTGCTTATAATAGATTTAACCGCTGATCTATCGACCTCCTCGAACCCGAAAAATGATAAGCAACCGAGATAGATGATGCCTCCAATTATTGCCATAATTGGATAATATGAAGCACTGATCCAGGTCTTCATAAATGACAACACTCCAGCGGTCATTAGCCCTGCATACACAACTTTCAGAAGACTACTCGAATATGGCTGAATTCTGTGGAGGCGCCACACTTGGATGACACGGACTAGGCTCATAAGCAATAAGTTGGTAGAAGCAGCTATGGACGCCCCGAGGATTCCCCATCGAGGGATCACCAAACCCGCTGCCGCGAGCATCACAATTCCCATAGAAATGCTATTCCACATAACCCGCCCAGAATAGCCGGTCATGAGCAAAATATTGTTTGCCGAGCCTGTTGAAGTGGCAATTACTTGACCTGTGGCTAGAACAATGAACACCAAGGCACCTGTTGAGAATCTGCTTCCGAACAAGGAAAGCAACTCACCTGAGAAAGTAACGAAAACAATATATATGGGGACTGTTAAAAGGAGGGTCAATCGTGAGGCAGTTTGATATGCCTCTTGGAGCCTGACCAAATCACCCTGCACCCAGACATTACTTAGAATGGGCGCAAGAGTTGGCTCAATGGCTGCTAAAATGAGCGCAAGAATCGCGGCCGTCTGCAAGGCGACCAGATAGATCCCGACATCTTCGGGAGTGACAAAATATCCCAACATCAATAAATCCGAGCGCGGCGCGACGACTCCAACTAGATTTGAGATTGTCAGCGGCAGACAGAAAGCCAAAAGCATATGGAGGCCATCGAACCTCCATAAAAGTATGTCTTTTATCCGAATTCCAGCGACCTTAACGATACCGCGTCCGGCGATAAGACAACTGCCAAATAGCGTGATAATGATTGCTAACAAGACACCGAATAATCCAAAACCGGTATACAGGAAGAATGCTGCCAGAACAAACTTACCCATCGGTTCCCAGAGATATCTGATCAGTATGGTATACCGAATTGTCTTGAAGGCTTGGAGACTAGCAATGAGAATCGCGACTAGCACATTTAGTGGAATAGCCATAGAAAAATAGAACAGAACAGCCGCCAACTCAGGTTTGCGATAGAGCGAGACCGCGATTGGAGTGGCGAGTACTGCCAATATGAGGCCGATAAGAGCGCCACAGATGGTAACTATCAGCACCGCCTGAATGAAGATTTCGCGCGCCTTAGAAACATCGCCTAGACCGAGATAATGCGAAACAAATCGGATCACTCCGGTATCTATTCCCGACATGGCCACTAACCAGCAGGCATTAAAGATGGTTAGCCCTAACGCATAGAGTCCAAACTCATGCGCACCGAGAAAGCGTGCCAGGAAAATACTCAGCGCATAATTAAGTCCATTGCCAAAGAATGAAGAAAAGAGCACAGCCGTTCCACTGATCGCAATGGTTTGTCCATCACATTGACGATCATGATCTGCGGAAGGAGATACCATAGAAGGCGTTCGAACCGAAGATGTCATTACATTACAAATTCCCTTGGAACTTGAGCATCCCTGCTCCTAAATTAACGGACCCTTGAAGCTGCATAGGACTGTTTTGAGGGATCCGCATAGTTGCCGCCCGTTGTACCTTAAGCATATTGTGGAGAGCGATCATCAAGACAACTGTTCCGATCATATGCCACGAGTAATAGGCGGTACCGGCAGTTGTCATATTAGAAACCATCAACACAGCACCAATCAGAAGAGCATCAAGCGATACGAGTTGGTCAGACATATCTCCCTTTAAAGCACCAAACCATATGTTAACCAGACGCCAAGCAGTAAGAAGCATTAGTACAACCATCGGTGTAAGCCCTAGAATTCCCGTCGTAACTGCCAATTCAATAAATAAATTATGAAAATGCCCAATCCTGCCGATCCAGGCTGGATAGGTACCGTAGCCAGACCCAAGGATTGGGGATTCTTCAAATGCTTGCATAGCGGATGTCCAAATGGAAACTCGTCCGTCTAGAGATTTAAGATTTTCCTCATTTTGGCCGCGAGTAAAGGTGTCTACTATGGAATCCGTGAAATCTTGACTCAAAACGAGAAGGCCCATAATAAGGACCAAACAAAGGGCTATTGAAATAGCAGTTATCCATCGTCGACTTGGCAATCGAACAAAATGAACCATTGAGACTGCTATTCCTAATGTAAGGACTACAAATCCTGTCCTTGAGCGAGCCGCGTAACACAGCATCAAAAACGGACCTAATAGAATGAGGTAGCGACTTTTCATAAAGAATATAAATCGTACGGCCATTGCCAGGGTCAATAATGCTGCCGTGCCCCCGATAGAATTGGCTCCCATTAAAAAGGTCGACGTTACATCCAACCGGTGAACTCCTCTGCCCTCTATCATCCATGCATGTCCTGGGTCACGAATTATAGTTAGGGTAACGCCCATTAGCATGATCAAACTCATGGTATAGAACCCATTAAATAGCTTACGAGAAGCATTATCTGCTTCAGCGTAATTCAGCGCGATTCCTCCCCACAAGAGAACACCGATCGTTTCGAAACTTCTCCAAAGTGAGTACATTGGTGAGATGGAACTTACGAATGCAGATAGAATGGCAATTGCCGAAAATAAAGCCAGAGGCAACAGCGTTGTCGAAGATAAATTTCGAATCGCACCTGGACGACGGGCAATGTGATAGAGACAGTAGAACCATAAACAATAAGTTCCGAGCATCTGTGGATCGGTGAAAGAGGACTGGAAAGTAATAGAGCCTGTGTTTCTGACTTGAGGAAAAAAACAACGTCCCAAGAGCGGTAGGAAGACCACCAAATCAATTAATCTGCACTCAAAGGGAAATTGCTTGTATGCCATCTACTAAATAGAATCTTGAACTGTCGCTATCGGAAGACAACTATGTCTATTTCATTTCACATTTGGGGCAGGACTTATGGAGATGCTTCCTTCCGAAACGGGCCGTTCTTAAGCGCGTCTACTTGTTCATCCGTAAGATATTTATAAAAATACACAGCGATTCCAGTTGCGGGCCAGCGGTCGAGGACCATGGAAATTGTCTCTGCAAGCCATTTTCCATCCCGAGCAAACGGTTCTTGCCCTGGACTTAATTCCGCAGGATTGGACATATTTGAAATGAGAAAATTCTGCGCGTTCGGATTCTTTAATTCCCGTCTTGTTGCATCCATAGATTCAACATTGAGTCGTCGAAAATAGTCCATCCTTAGGAGAACATCCACCAGTCCGCTGTTCGCCCATGCGACGCTGTCCTGTCCTTGATTCAGCGGAGCATGCCCCACGAATACGTCAGCACTTATTAAGATCCCCGGCTTACTGCGTCTAATCCTTTCAGAGATTTCTGTTACCATGGCGGTAACGGCTGCTTTTTGATATTCCACCAGCGGTTGCACCATTCCGGGTACAATCTTAAAAAGCCGTGCATCCCTTTCTATATCCCTGCCATACTTTTCGCTGTATTCTTTCCGGCAGTTAACATTTGTACATAGATCTATTGCACGCACGTAGTCCAGATTAATTCCGTCTACATCGTAATTTGTGACGACTTCATCGATCAGGTTCGACATAAGCTCACGAAACTGTCGGTTATGAACGTCAAACGCCTTTGCGGGAGTTCCAGGCATAGCGAATTCAGGAAAGATATCTTCCTGACGCAATGTCAGCGTGAACCACGGGTGAACTTCGATTCCTAATTGATGAGCCTTTTGGATGCAATGTCGTAATGGATCAAAATGTTTTTCAGGTCCGTCCCCGAGTTTTGTATCCCACGAGGCATATTTTGAAGGCCATACAGTGCCACGTCCTTGCCAAACGGTTGGCATGTAAACGTTAAAACCCGCCTCCTTGATTCGTTCCAATCTACGATCAAGTTGTTGCCTATTTGTCCACAGCACGATATCTCCATCCAATATTGCGCGCTTACCGGAAAAGGGTGCTGGTTGCTGTAGCAGCTCTGCAGCAAATGACAAATCATATGCTAGGCTCCCGAGAACAATACTTAATGCAAGAATTCCTACCATGCCCACCCTCTTATGGTAACGGTATCGTGGAATCAGTATTGTGAAAGGCAATCATGCCATTGACAAATCGTTGGGCGGACAGGGCCAAGGACAAACGATCAGCATCTCTTTTTGCCGCCTTACGCATTGTTCGGAGACGAGGTTCTGAAGAGAGGATTTCGCGAATCGCATCTGCATAACGCGTTTCGCTCTTCGAAGTGATAACTCCATTCTTATTTGACAGATACTCAACCTCGAAGCTGTGAACGGAATGTTCTGTGGTTATCATCGGTAAGCCGTATGCAAAACCATGAACAATCACGAGCCCAACTAGGCCAGGAACCACCATCAAATCTGAGAGCAAGAAATAAACTGCAGTCTCCTTCGGATCTATAACTTCGCCCAAGAAGTGCACATCTCGGACGTCAAGTTGTGCGACAAGTCCCTCCAATTTGCCGCGTTCTTCTCCATCGCCAATTATTAGTAGCACCACAGCCGGGTGCGCTTTTTTTAAAATCGCAAATGCCCGAATGAGAAAATCAACTTTCTTTTCGGCATAAAGACGTCCCGAGAACAACAGTACCTGTTTTCCTTCCGTTCCAATTTTCTGTCTGACATGGGAAAGTTGGTCTTCGCTGATCTCTTTTGCTGCATTCCTCAAGCCTTCAACGTCAATCGTATTAAAGTAAGGAATGACGCGGTCTTTCGGGAAACCCCGCTGTCGCCAATATTCCGCTCCTTTCGCCGTATAGGTGATCAAGCCATCGGCCCGTCTGGTCATGAACTGTTTAATTACTTCTTTTATAGTGGTCGAAAGCGACGGATTCACCGATGCCTGATGATTATATCCGTGCCCCCACCAAATCCAGTTTTTACAGATGCGTTTTCGTCTTGCCCACAGGTAGGGAACTGTCAGACACTGTAGTTCTTGCGGAGCCACCACGATATCTGACCCAAGAATCGCTTTTTTTAATCCATAGATCCAATAAGAACTGGATTTGCTGTTGCCAAAACGGCGCACGGGCAAAACGCAGTATGGGAAATCCGGTGATGTCTGTGAGTTTGGTGGAGGAGCGGCGGTGTATACCTTGATGTCTAACCCTTGTGATTGTCCCTGAGCATACAATTCTTCAAAGAGCCTGACGCGGTAATGGGGAATTTCTCGCTGAATGATCGACACGGTTCGCATACAGGCAGCTAGCGTAAGCTCTTACTTCCTTCAAGAATGTCCCGTTCCGCCCGCAGATCCGCCTCGACCATCATGACGACCAACTCTTCGAACGAGATTTTTGGCTCCCAGCCTAAGGCCTGATTTGCTTTGGCGGCATCCCCGATCAAGAGATCGACTTCAGTCGGACGGTAATACCGTTGATCGATCTTGACGTACCGCTTCCAGTCCAACTCCAGATATCCGAACGCCCGATCGAGAAATTCACGGACCGTATGGGTTTCTCCGGTCGCCACCACATAATCATCCGGGTGATCGGCCTGGAGCATCATCCACATGGCTTGCACGTAATCGCCGGCGAACCCCCAGTCCCGCTTGGCATCGAGATTGCCGAGGAACAACTCTCGCTGCGTCCCTAGTTTAATTCTGGCTGCGGCTCTCGTAATCTTACGAGTCACGAACGTCTCGCCCCGTCTGGGCGATTCGTGGTTGAAGAGAATCCCGTTGCAGGCAAATAAATTGTAGGCTTCGCGGTAGTTCACCGTGATCCAGTAGGCGTACACCTTCGCGGCGCCATAGGGGCTTCTGGGATAGAACGGGGTGCTCTCGCGCTGGGGGGTCTCCTGCACCTTTCCAAACATCTCGCTGGATGATGCCTGATAGAACTTCGGCGTAAGGCCGGACTCCCTAATAGCTTCCAAAAGACGAACCGTTCCCAGCGCCGTCACTTCAGCCGTATATTCGGGAATATCGAAACTCACTCGGACATGGCTTTGCGCACCAAGATTGTAGATCTCATCCGGTTGGATTGTGCGGAGGAGTCGGTTCAGGGAGCTGGCGTCATTCAGATCGCCATAGTGGAGTTTGAGCCGTGCATGGGGAACGTGAGGATCTTGATAGATTCCGTCGATGCGCGCGGTATTCAGGGAACTGGAGCGGCGCACAATACCATGAACCTCATACCCTTTCGCGAGCAGAAGCTCCGCGAGATAGGATCCATCCTGACCGCTGATACCGGTGATGAGCGCTTTCTTCACTTTGTTTCCACTCCCTTGATATTTTTCTATACTGGGATCGCATTGCCCCGAACGCAGGTACGTAGCCGCTTCCGCGCCGATTCCTTTAACACAATTGGATTCGGTACCGTAAGGGCCAAACGTCACTACTGAAGAAACGTTCTTAGGGCTGTTTCAATTCGCTACAGCGGCCAGTGCCTGCTTGCGCGGTCCGAGTCCGCAGTGGAGTCTATTGTTCTAGTTCTTGGGGTGACGAGATAAATTGGGAAGCGCGGTCGGAGGGGAATGACTTTCGGTGAGTTATCGAACCGACGAGTATGCTCGGGCGTGCAGAATTTCGCGGTCGGCCATTGTGCGGGTGTCTTCGGGCTTGAGCGTCAACCTTAAATCGAAAAAATTAGGAGAGGAGAGGTCCGGCGGGCCAAGCGCGACCATTGCCGAGAGGAGCGGGGCGCCCACCGTGGGTTTGTGGGGCAGGAACGCCGGAACTGACCACGCCACTGTGGTCCATGACCACACGCACGGGAATTCCGGAAGGCTTCCGCCCCAGCAAGCCCCGGAAGGGTCGCTCCGGAGGTGGGGAAGCGCGGGTCCCGCCGGACCAATAATTTCGGTTTAGTATCAACACCGCGACTGTCCGTCCTTTGGCGGTTATGAATTCGACTGGATGTGCGCCGATATCTCCTTACGAACAAGGCGGTCCGTGTGGAAATGTCGGCTCCGAACAGCCCGACCGTACCTTTCGCTTGACATACACCCATCACATAAGATATGGGTAGCCATATGAAAACCACTGTAGAGATTTCAACTCCCCTGCTCAACGAGGCCAAACGCCTTGCGGCAAAAGAGCACACCACGGTGCGCGCGTTGATCGAGCAAGGACTCCGCCATGTCTTGACCGTTCGCAGACGCCACACGCCATTTCGGCTCCGAAAGGTCACCTTCAAAGGGCAAGGCTTACACCCTGATATCTCAGGTCAAGGATGGGACAGAGTGCGCGAACTTGCTTATGAAGGACATGGTGGATGATCGCCATCGACTCGAACCTCCTTGTCTATGCCCATCGAGAAGACTCGGAGTGGCATGAAGCCGCGTACCGAAAGATCACCGAGTTAGCTGAGGGACAGGCGACTTGGGCCATTCCGTGGCCATGCGTGCACGAATTTATCGCGATCGTGACCCATCCTAGGATCTATACCCCGTCTACGCCATTACCCATTGCTCTCGATCAGGTTGATGCTTGGCTTGCTTCACCACATGTCATTCTCTTAAGCCACACAGATCAATACTGGAGTGAATTGCGTGCCACTGTCAGCCTCAGTCGCGTGGTTGGCCCTCAAATACATGATGCCCACGTCGTGGCCCTCTGCCATCTCCATCAGGTCACCGAGTTGTGGAGCGCGGATCGGGACTTTAGCCGATTTCCCAACCTCAGAACTCGCAATCCCCTGATCGAATAAGCCGCAGTTTTGCTGAGAAACTGACGGGACGAACCTCTCTCAACGACCCCACCCACCTTTCTTCCAGCACAACCTTGTTAATTCAAGTTCAGTGAATGTGCCACGTTGACACATCTTCTCCTCTAGGTTAGACGATGCCATTTTCTACATTGATCCCAGGCTTGAGGATTGCGTGCGGTCAACGGCTTGCGCGATCGGCATCCGCATTGGCAGGTTATGGTTCGAGTTTTTTATGGTGAACGGATAAAACGAGAAGCGCGCTAGACCGGAATGACTTCGGGTGAGTTATTGAACAGCAGATGAGTATTCCCGGACGTGCAGAATTTCGCGGTCGGCCATTGTGCGGATGTCTTCAGGCTTAAGTATCAGCGCCGCGACCGTTCGTCCTTCGGCGGTTACGAATTCGACTCTTATTTTGCATCCTTGTGGCCCAGCATTGTTCTCGCTTCAGCGAGGGTGATCATCACGGTCAAAGGATCAACAGGCGAGGATATAAACCCGTGGCTCTCATAGAAGCGCCTTGCCGCTTCTGAGATCGCATGGACGAGGATGGCTCGGATACCGGCGATATCGGCCGCCTGCAGCGTGCGCAGAATCGCATCCCGCAACAAACCTGTTCCGATTCCTTCCCGCTGGAATTCTCTATCGACCGCCAACCGGCCCAGAACCATGACCGGCACCGGGTCGGGCATGTTGCGCCTCACCTTGCCTGGCGCTGCCGCACGCGTCACAGCGCCGCTCGCGAGGGTGTAATAGCCTACTACCCGCTCATTGAAGCATACGACATAGGTACGTGACGTACCGATCGCTTCATTTTGTAGAGCGCGCCGGCGGAGCCAGTCATCCAAGACCGCCTCCCCCGAATTGAAATCGGACAGGTCATGCTCCGTGGAAAGCTTCTTGGGCGGGCTTATCTCATGAGGGCGCCTGCTCATTCGTCCCAGGGTGACCTAGTCTGCAGGAGTCGCCGAAGTTTAGGATTGGTAGCCGGGGGCTTATCGAGCATGGCCGTAAAACGCTTGAAGGCCTCCGGCGGCAGGTCAAAATAGCGCCGATCGAGTAGCACTCTTTCGGCTTCCCGGCATACCGAATCGAGCATGAAATCCGACCGGCTTCGCCCGAGCGCTTCTGCCGCCCGGTCAATCAACACCTTCTGCTTTTGGCTGGCGCGTAGGTTGATGGTCTCTCCCCGCCCCGCGTCTTTTCTTTCCATACCGGCCATAGTCCGGATCTCCTTGTGTATACAAGCAGTATACATCGTTGTGCGCACGTCGTAAATACACACTTTACCGGCCATACCATAGCTTTGATCGCGTCCCACATGCGCTACCGCCTGACGTATGGATAAGGGTGTCCGCGTTCCATTTCGCTGTTCAAAGCAAGAGCCTCGGCGGAAGAGAGTGAACTATCTTACAACGGATATGCGGTAATAAATCGCGGAGCCTCTTCTCCCGCATCAATCATCCATACGGTTCGAACCTGCATTAGTCTGCCATAAGCCTTAGCTCGATTAGGAAGTTGCATCCAGGAAATCTCGTGTCCGCGCATGTAGCGCGAATATCAAGCACGAGTCGAGAATAGGAGAGAAAGCGGAAGGCACAAATGTGCCACATTTCCCATCGAGCGGCGCCATTTTCTACATTGACCTCCAGGCGTCAGGATTGTACTGTGCATCAACGGCTTGCGCGATCGGCATCCGTAGTGGAAAAGGCCATTGTTCAAGCTTCCGCATTGCCGTACAGTGAGCCTGTGCAAGTCAATGCAGGCAACCGGCATAGGCAAGAGCATCCTGCAGCACGGCAAGGCGACTCAGGCCTCTTCCGCGAAATTGATTTCGATCGTGTAGGACGTTTCGGTGCAACTCAAACTGTCATTCAATCCCGCTTTTCTGCCGCGCCATTTGGTGTGGCCGCTCAAGGCCCTCACGGCCAGCGGCCCGAGCGAACTCTGGCGGCAGACCAGAGAACAAGTGTTGTTTCAGGTGTTGCACGTGCAACACCGGCTGGGAAACGGTTCTCTGTCCCGATCGTTCAAGAGTGACGACATTCCCGCCTATTCATTCTGCGCCAGTCCCTATCCTGCCTTGCCGTTTTTGCCGTGGCGGTTCGAATTGGACGAGCCGCAGATCGACGGGCTGTTGAGCGGAATCCTGTCGGTGTTCGGACACCGGTGGCAATGGACACCCGACGGCTCCTGCTGGCATCTTGCGCCGGATACGGGAAAGCGATGGCCGCAGAGCTTCTTCGCGCATGTTCCGATCCACGAAGGCAATGCCTACGGCGACATCCGCGTGGCCTGGGAGCCCTCCCGGCTTCAACATCTCGTCACGCTCGCGTTGCTTGCCCAGAAAGCGGAACCGGCGGTTCGTGATCGGGCGGTCGCCCTCTGTGAAGCGCAACTCTGTTCCTGGGTCGAATCCAATCCCTTTCTGACCGGCATCCATTACATCTCGCTGATGGAATGCGCGCTGCGCTTGCTCGCCGTCTGCTACACGACGGATCTGATTCGCTCATGGATGCAGGCACCGGAACGGGTCTGGCCCGCCGTGCTGACGTTGGTGTTCAATCATGCGGAGTTGATCAGAAAACGCCTGTCGGTTCACGGCTCGACGCCCCATGAGACCTTGGCGGCGGCGGCGGCGCTCGTGCATGCCGGCGGCCTGTTTCCCGAAATGGATTCCGCCGAACGGTGGTCGGCGTTCGGCCTCTATCTGCTGGAACAAGAAACGCCGCGTCACATCAGCCATGACGGCGGGAGTATCGAACAGGGGTTCGGGTATTTGCAGTTCAGCACGGATCTCCACGGCTTGGTCGTCTCCCTGCTGGACCACCGGCAACAGGCGGTTCCGGAAAAGATCCGTCACGCGTTCAATAGAAGCCGGGCATTTTTGGGCGAGTTTCAGAATATGTCCGACGGAACGCTGCCTCGGATCGGCGACGGAGATGATGGAGTCGCCCTGTCGCCCGCTCTCTGTTTTCCGGGGATCGGCAAAAAACGCCCCGACGGCCTGACGACTTTTCATCTCTCCGGCTACTCCATTATCCGGGGGGCCTCTCTTCAGCGGGCGATCTTCGATCACGGCCCGCTGGGCATGGGGCCGTACTATGCGCATGGCCATGCCGACGCCCTCTCGATTGTGCTTCATATCGGATCGCATGAGGTGCTGATCGATCCCGGCACCTACACCTATACCGGGGACCGGCGGTGGCGAAACTATTTCCGGGGAACGAGAGCACATAACACGGTCATCGTCGACGGATTGGATCAGGCCATGCAGGAAGGACCCTTGTCGTGGTCCCAGCCCTACAACACGCATCTCGTCTATAGAGATGAAACGCCCGAGGGTAAGATCACGGTCATCGCGCGACACTACGGCTACAAAGACCGCCTCGGCGTGACGCATCTTCGCGGAGTGTCGTACGAACCACCCGGTTCATGGATCATTTGGGACTGGCTCACGGGGTCCGGCGTCCACCATCTGGAATTGAATTGGCATTTAGGATGCCGGCCGACTCCGGTTGACGGCGGTTATAAACTGGACGGGGTCGGCCTGCCGCTGTCTCTGACGGTCGAGGGCGGGACCTGCTCGCTTCACGAGGGAACGGAGGAACCGATCGCCGGTTGGTGTTCGCGGAGCTATGGACAGAAGGAACCGATTTCGACGCTGAGGGTCGAGCACAAGGGGCCGTTGCCGCACGAGTTCATGACCCGCCTACGCGTGGGATAGACGCCCCTGCTCAGAGGCTTGATTCACTCTTTTACCTTTTCGATCAGCCTCCAGCCTTTTTTCTGCACGCATCGTTCGGTCGCTTCGAGCGTGAGAATCTTAATCCCCTGCTGGAGCTTCGGGTCGCGCAGGATTTCTGCCTCACAGCGGTTGTAGTCCTGCGCGAATTCATCCTTCGGCTTGTTCGGATGCACCCATTCCGAGGTGCTGCACGCGGCCAGCATGAACATTCCTATGGCTGCTGCGGTCGAACGCCATGCAATCATGTGTGGCTCCTATGACGGCGCGATAATAAAAAGTTAGGAGAAATTCGGAGGAAGATAAACCGGCGGGCGCGCGATCGTCAAGGATAAGAATGAACCCTAAACCGAAGTCATTGGTCCGGCGGAACTGGCGCTTCCGTGCCTCCGTAGCGACCCTTCCGGGGTTTGCCCGGCGGAATCCTTCCGGAATTCCCGTGCCTGTGGTCCGTGGACCACAGTAGCGTGGTCAGTTCCGGCCTTCCTGCCGCACAAACCCTCGGTGGGCACCCCGCTCCTCTCGGCAATGATCGCGCTTGTCCCGCCGGACCTCTCCCCAATATTTTCGATTTAGGGTTATGAATGAGGAATTGGAAATGTGGATCAAATACGGGAAAAGAGGAATTTACGGCAGGGGCACGGAAAAGCTCACTTCGTTGCCGGCGTCGTTGTAGGCGAGATCGGGAAAGAACGCGCGCGCGAGGAGCAGGCCCCGGCCGTTGGCATCAATCGAGGTGCAGGACTCGTCGCTTCGATTCAGCAACGTGCGCCAGGGAAACCCCTTTCCTTCATCGGCCACCGAATAGCGCAGCACTCCCGCGCGCTTGTCGTACGAGGCGCAGGCGGTGACCTTGCGCCCCGCCAAACGCGCGTCCCTTCTCCGCATCTCGACCAGATGCTCATAATAATTCCTGGCCAACGCTTCTTTTTTCTCGCGATAAAAAATTTCCAGGCTGCCATGCTCGACCGCATTCAGCATCAGCTCGATCAAGGTCGCCCGGACATGGAGCCGTTGGGTCTCGGGCAACATCATGGCCGTCCCTTGGATCAGCCAGGACACGCTCTTTTCCACCGAAGCGGGGTCCGTGCCGATGATCAGCCGGTATTCGAGCCGCTCAATGCCGGGGATGTCTTCCGCCGTTCCCGCCGCCGCCATGAGGGCGCGATCCAGCGATTCGCTCAGTTCCTCTCCGATCATCGGCTTGTTGAGGTAGTCGACCGCGCCCGCGCGCAAGGCTTCCAATACCGCCGCGTCATTTCCCTCTTCGGCCATCAGGATGATTGCACAGAGGGGGTACCGGGAGCGGATGTGGCGGATCAACGGCACGCCGGATTGCGTCGCTGCAAACATATCGGTCAACACCACATCCGGCACGGTCAGATCCAAGGTGGTCCTGGCCACATCGGGGTCGGGCGCCGTGATGACCGACAGCCCTTTTTCTCTGGCCCGTTCGAGCGCGAGGGCGCGCGTATCACGGCAGTGATCGACGATCAGTAATGTTTTTGCCGGCGGTTTGACGGTCATTCTCTTTTGAGCGCCTGGTCCAACGCCTCCATCAAACTCGCCAGCCGTTCTTCCACCAGATGGACTGCGCTTGCCGCATCGGCCATGGCTCCCTGGCGGGCCAATTCTTCAAGCCGCTTGGTCGTCTCGTGGAGACCGGTCGCATGAAACTGCATGGCCGACCCTTTCAACCGATGCGCCCGTTTCATCAGCTCTTGGCTGTTTCCTTGCGCCAACGCCTCTTGAATGCCCGCCATGTCCATTTTCGCCTGGGACATAAACAGGCCCGCCAGCGCGGCAAACAATTCGCGGTCCCCGTCGATCTGGTGCAGGGCCGCGGATAGATTGAAGGCGGAATCAGTCTGCATGATCGTCTCCTTCCGAGATGACGAGGCGTTTTCAATTTCGAGCGCCAGAAAGGCTACATCATCGGAAAAGTGATCGGAGTCGTGCCAATCGCGGGCGACCTCGATCGTCCGGCTCACACAATCCGATACATTCCGTCGTCGGTTGGCGACGAGCTGCTGTTCCAATCGCGACCGCCCCCACAGCTCCCCATTCGGAGACGGCGCTTCATAGATGCCGTCGCTGCATAAGACCAATCGATCGGACGGACGCAGAGCAATCTCCTGACTCGTAAATTGGGCGTCCGAATCAAAGCCAAGCGGGAGACTTTGGTTGATCAGCCATCGGCAGCCGTCTTCCCGTTGCACCAGCGCGCCGCTGTGTCCCGCCGTCGCAAAAGACAATGACCACGTGTCGAGGTCCAACCGGCCGACCCACAGAGTGAAATAGTCACCGTCGTCTGACAATGGGAACTGCCGGTTGGCCTGCGTGACGATCGCGCCGGGATCGAACGATTGGCTGAACTTCGCCAGATTGTCCTCGCGCAGAAAACTCGACAGGCCGACGGCCCGCAATGCGGCGGCCACGCCATGGCCCGAGGCATCGAGTATCGACAGCCCGAGCACCCGCTTCCCCCACAGGGAGACTTGAAACAAATCGCCTCCCAGCGCCAAGGACGGATGATAGGCCCACGCCATAGTGATGCCCGGAAACGACGCTTTTGGGGATGGTAACAGGGACGAGACGAACGCGGCAGCCGAAAGCAACTCCTCTTCCAGTTCCTGTTGTTTGGCCGACAACTGCCGGTTCGACCGGTTCAAGTCGTCGCGCGTATGTTCGAGTTCCCGCACCAAGGCGCTCGCGCGGAGGTTTGCCTGAACGCGGGCCATGATTTCCTGCCTGCTGGCGGCTTTGCTCAGAAAGTCGTCCGCGCCCCGCGTCAGACCTTCGGCGATTTGATCCGGCTCATCATGAGCGGTCATCAACACGATCTGGCAGGACTTCAGCATGGGATCGGCACGGATTGCTTCACAGACCGACGGGCCGTCCAATCCCGGCATGATCCAATCCAGAATGACCAGATTGGGCCGGTGCGCGCGCGCGGCGCTCAACCCGGCCTCCCCGTTCTCGGCCTCGATGACGGCATAACCGAACTTTTGCAAACGGGCCGCCATCCGGGCGCGCGTCACGGCGTCGTCATCCACCAAAAGAATCGATGGATGAAGAACGGGCGAATCAGCTGGTGCGAAGGGGCATTCAAACGCCGGCATGCGGATATCTGATCAACAGGCCATCGGGATATTGAGGCTCGTCACCGCCTCTTGTTCCGATTCATACAGGGGAATCATTTTTTGAATGCTGGCGAGGCTCATGATCTCCCGCACGTAAGCTTGAGGCCGAAGGAGACTCAGTTTCGATCGGTTGTGCCGGAACGATTGGCAGAACAAGGCCAGCATCCCCAACGCCGAGCTGTCCAAAAACCGGACCTGCTCCATATTGAGGATCAGATGCCGGCATCCCGCCAGTCTCGCCCCGTCCACCGCCGCCTTAAATTCACCGCGATTGGCGTACGTCAAATCTCCGGTCAAATCCAGAATCGTGGCCGTCGGCAGAACGCGGGTCTTGATATCCATAGCTGCTCCTTATGGCCCTTCCGTGTGATGCTTGCGATCAGGCGCTTTTCCTGAGCTCGCCGAGATCGCCGCCGTCCGACAGTGGAATGATTTCGTGCAGACCTGCGAGTTCGATGACTTGTTTGACATTGGTCCGAGGCCTGGCCAAGACCAACCGCCGTCGCTCATTGGACAAGAGCCGATAGGTCACCATCAGAAGACCCAACGCCGCGCTGTCGAGAATGAGCACCTCCGACAGATCCAGGACGATTTGGCGCGCCCCCTGCTGGCAGGTTTTTCGAATCGCTTCTTGAAAGACTCCACGCTGCGTATACGTAAACTGGCCTTCCAGGCGAAGCACCGTCGTGGTTTGATCGATCTTCAACTCGGTAATGGTCATGGCGTCTCTTTCTGGTTTTCGCTTCTTGCTTTTGATATCGGCTGGTTCAGTTCGATTCTTGAGCGGATTCGAAGTATTCCCTCCGCGATCACAATCGGCCCGGTGCGGGAGCCGCCGATGGATGATCATCCGGCGACGGAGTGGCCGCGACAGTCTCGTTCGGAATAGGAGGCATGTCTTCGTCCCCCGTCTCATGCGAGTGTTTTTCGAGGACGACGATTTCCACGCGCCGGTTCTTCGCCCGTCCCTCCGGCGTCAGGTTCTCCGAGATCGGCCGGGAATCACCGAACCCGGTCGCGGACAGGTATTTGGCCGGCAGCCCATGCAATTCCGTGAAGATTCGCACGACCATGACCGCGCGGGCGGCGGAGAGTTCCCAATTGGAGGGAAACTGTGCCGTGCGGATCGGGACATTGTCGGTATGGCCCAATACCCGGACATGGCGGTCCAGTTCGATCAGCACATCGGCCAATGCCTTCAAAAAAGCGATGGCGTCGGGCCGCATCGCCGCGGCTCCGCTCTGGAACAGGATCCAATCCGGGAGCGAGATGGTGATACTCCCGTTCCCGTTATCGATGACCCGCACATCGTGCAACTCGATCTTGAAGTTCTGCTGGATGATTTTGAGAATTTCTCGAATCTTGCGGATGGCCGGTTCGTTGACCGTGGAAAGATCAGGCTTGATCACCTGCGGCTTGGCGTCGCCGACATTGAACGGCAGTTTACTGGCCGGTGAGCTGGCCACCGGATTCAGCGCCGCTTTGATGGATTCGCTGACCGTCCGATACTTTCCCTCGTTGACGGAGGAAACCGAATACATCACGACAAAAAAGGCAAAGAGGAGCGTGATGAAATCGGCATACGACACCAGCCAGCGCTCATGATTTTCATGCTCTTCGTGCTTCTTCTTGGCCATAATGAAAACCGTCGTTTCGCTCCTACTTTTTCTCCGGTTTCGTCCGTTCGTTCGGCGGCAGAAATGATTCAAGTTTTTCTTGAAGAAGCCGTGGATTCTCACCGTGCGCCAGGCCGACCAGTCCCATGATCAGCATGTTGCGCGAGCCGGCCTCTTCCTTCAATTTCAACTTGATCTTATTGGCGAGCGGCAGAAAGAACAGATTGGCCGCGCCCACTCCATACACGGTGGCTACGAATGCGACCGCAATTCCGCCGCCGAGCTTCGACGGGTCGGCCAGATTCTCCATCACGTGAATCAGCCCCATAACGGCTCCGAGGATTCCAACCGTCGGCGCGTACCCTCCGGCCGCTTCCCAGACCTTGGCCGCGACGACGCCCTCCTCTTCATGGTGTTCGACCTCAATTTCCAATATCTCATGAACTACTTTAGGATCAGTGCCGTCCACAATGAGCTGGATGCCCTTCCGGAAAAATGGATCGGGGATATCCTTCAACTTCGATTCGAGCGCGAGCAAGCCCTGTTTTCGAGACACATTGGCCAGGTCCAAGATCGACGCAATCATGGCCTTCGTGTCATGACGCGGACTCGTTAGGGCCAAGGACACGGCGCCCAACGCGCGGATCACGACCGGCAATGGATTCTGGACACAGACCGCGCCGAACGTCCCGCCAATCACAATGATGAACGCGGTGAGCTGCATAATAGAGCCGGCATGGCCGCCCTCCAAGGCCTGCCCTCCCAAGATCGAGCCGATGGCGATGACGACGCCGAGAATCGTTGCGATATCCACGGTGCCCCTTATGCTCCCGATGTTTCAGACATAACACTCATGTGGTAATGGATTTTCGGCCCGCCGCGCTTGCGGACCGGAGAAGGAGTCTGATACGGTGGCGCTCATCGACTGGAGGTGTCACGTGGGCGCTGCGGATCACTTGATGCTCGACGCGAAGCAAGCCATCCTCAATGAACAGCATCGTCGATTCCAGATGCTCCAGCAAGAAGGGCGCGTGGCCGAAGCGATGCAGCAATTCCAGGTCACGATGAGTTGCGCTACCGACTTGTTGAATGAATCCGTTCAGCTTCTGCAGCGGGTCATTGAAAAGCGCCGCCCCGACGATCCTTCCGCCGCGTCCCCCCCCGCCGGCCTGAACATTCCAGCCTCATTGGCTTGTTCTACGCCGTTTCGCTTTTCACCAAGAGCCGGTTCAAATCCAGGACGATCAACAGCCGATCGTCGATGCGGCCGACCCCTTGCGTGAACTCAGCGCCGGCCGAGCTCCCGATGTTCGGCGGCGGTTCGATTGCGCTTTTCGGCACGCGCAGGACCTCCACCACCGAATCGACGATGAACCCCACCAGCTTGGCTTGAACGGATACCACCACGATTCTGCTCTGCAGCGTTTGCGTGCTCGTCGTGAGCCCGAACCGCCGGCGAAGATCCAGTACGGGGATAATGCGCCCGCGCAAGTTGATGACCCCTTCGACGAAGCGTGGCGTTTTGGGTACTCTCGTCACTTCGACCAGGCGGTTGATTTCCTGAACGCTGAGGACATCGACCGCAAATTCCTCCTGACCGATCCGGCAGATGACGAACTGGCAGAGGTCGTCAGCCGACGTTCCACCGCCCGTCTCGATCATCTGTGGACCGGCCGTGAGCTGCGTGTGCTGTGTGGTCTGCGGTGTCGCTGCACTCATCATGTCACCTTCCCATCCAGCGGCGTCAGATCTTGAACTCGCCGACGATGTTCTGGAGCTCCACCGCGAGCTGGCTCAAGTCTTGACTGGCCTTCGCCGATTCGTGCGCCCCGGACGCCGAGTCCTTCGTCACCTTGGCCACGTTTTCGATGTCGCTGGCGATTTGTTGAGTCGCAACCGATTGCTCTTCCGACGCGACCGCAATCTGCCGGATCATATCGGCGCTCTCCGAGACCATCTGCACGATCTGCGACAAGGCCTCCCCGGTCTTATTGACCAGTTCCACCCCCGCCGAGACCTTCTGCGTCCCCTGCTGCATAGAGTCCACGGCGCCGCGGGTATCCTGCTGGATCTGCCGAATCATATCGCCGATTTCCTTGGTCGCCTTCGTCGTGCGTTCGGCCAGTTTCCGCACTTCATCCGCGACGACCGCGAAGCCGCGGCCCTGCTCGCCCGCCCGCGCCGCCTCAATGGCCGCGTTCAACGCAAGCAAATTGGTCTGGTCCGCGATGTCTTCGATGGTCCGCACGATTTCACCGATCTGATCCGATGACTTGCCCAGCTCCGCGATGATGGTGGCCGAGTTGGACACCGCGGCCGAGAGTTGCTGCATGCCGGAGATCGTGTTGGATACGACCGCGCCCCCGTCCTTCGCCGTCTTCACGGTGTCTTGCGCGAGGCTCGCGGCCTTGCCGGAATTCTGTGCCACCTGCCCGACGGTCGCGTTCATCTCCTCCACGGCCGCCGCGGTCTGCGACGCCCGCGAGGTCAGCGTCTCGGTACCCTTGGAAATCTCTTCGGCGGTGGCCGACAGCTCCACAGATGCCGAGGCCACTTTGTCCGTCACGTGTGCGACTTTCTTGATCATCTTCTGCAGCTTCTCGATGAACTCGTTGAAGTAGCCGCCCAAATGCGCGATCTCATCGTTTCCGCTGACGGGTACCCGCTTCGTCAAGTCGCCTTCGCCCTTCGCGATGTCCATGGAAATGCTGCTCATCTGCACCAGCGGCTTGAGCACCATGCTGCGGAGCATGAAATAGGTGACGACCACGATGATCGCGATGATGCCGAACATCAGTCCGCCACTCTGCAGCATGGATTTATTCGAGAGGGTGGTGGCTTCCGCCATCGGCAGCGAGACGGTCAGCATGCCCAAAACGTCGCCGACCTGAGAGCCGGTGTGGCAGCCGATGCAAGCGCCGGACACGGCCTTATCCACGACGGCGCGCCGGAAGGTTTGCACCCCGTTTACGTCGTCTCGGCGGGCATAGCTCTCGGCGCCGCTCATGATCGCCCGCATTGCCTCGTTCTCGAACGTGTCTTTCGGTTGATTCATCGGATTGATGGGATTCTGGCTGATCAAGCGCGCATTGTAGAGGCCGGTTTTATTGGCTTCCTCTCCCATCTCGCGCACGGCGGTCGCCGGAACGGGAATCGCGTCCGGGGTGTTCGTATGATCCTTCAGGACTTGAATATCCGCTCCCGCTTTGGACTTCTTGATCTTGCCCACATAATTTTGAGCGAGATATGCGCGCCCGATCAGGATCTGTTGCGACAGGACTTTCGCCCGATTCGTGAGCATCACGTCCATCTTGTCCTCTTCCTGCTGGTAGATCACCAGCAGGCCGATCAGCATCATCACGACTGCCGTGGCGCAGATCGTCAAGGTGAATTTGGACCCAATCGACATATGCTTCATCATCGTCCCCATAACCCCTCCTCCTCGCTGCTCCTTAGTAAACCGTTCAACGCTACGATATGGTCACACCATATTCATGATTTCGCCCACCACATGGGAGAGCGGAACCACCTTGTCTGCACACCCCGCATCGACCACCGCCTTGGGCATTCCATACACCACGCAGGACGCTTCATCCTGCGCGATAATCCGTCCCTTCGCCGCTTTCATCGCCTTAATCCCTTCCAATCCGTCATGCCCCATCCCCGTTAAAATGACGCCGATCCCTCGCTCCCCGTACACCGCCGCCACCGATTGCATCATGACGTCCGCGGACGGCGCATGAATGTGGTGTTCTTCGTTCGGGCACAGGTTCACCCCGATGCTGATCGAGGTCTTGCGTTTCACCCGAAGTTGCACACCGCCCGGCGCCACCAGCACGACTCCGGCTTTCACTTCATCACCGTCGCTCGCCTCACGGACGTCCAATTGGCACAGGGCATTCATGCGTTCCGCGAACGGCTTGGTGAAGCATTTGGGCATATGCTGCACAATAACGATGCCGGCCGGAAAATCGGCCGGCAACATCGGGAGGATCTGCATCAAGGCCTGGGGGCCGCCGGTCGAACAGCCGATCGCCACCATCTTTTGTCCTCGCGTCACGCTTACCGAATGGGAACTCAGCGCGCGACACCGGTTTTCCATGGCATGAGCGCCCGCCCGCCACCCGCTTATCCGCAGCTCCGCCTGCTTCACCGCCAGAACCTTCGCGATCAAATCGGTCTGAATTTCTGAAATCTTTGTCGCCACGCCGTCGAGTTGTTTGGGGACATAGTCCACCGCGCCCAGTTCCAGCGCCGTGAGGGTTTCCGCCGCTCCTTCGCTTGTCAGCGAACTGACCATAATCACCGGGGTCGGCCGTTCAGCCATGATGCGCCTCAGCGCCTCGATGCCGTTCATCCCGGGCATCTCCACATCCATCGTAATCACGTCGGGATGCAATTCCGACATTTGATGCAGCGCTTCTTCGCCGTTCCTCGCGACGCCCGTCACCTGAATGCGCGGGTCGGATTCCAACATAGCGGACAGTCTCTTGCGCATGAACGCCGAATCATCGACGATGAGCACCCGCACGGGCCTTTCCGTCAGTGAACCTGCTCCGATATTGGTCTTCATACGCGTGCTCTTCCGACTCTTCGCAAGCTTGAGCCGAACCCATCACTCCACCAGCATCATGACCGACGCATCAGCGCCGCCCGGCATCCATCTTAGGCGGCTTGACGCGTTGCCGCTCCCTCCGCGCCGATGTGGAAGGACAGTTTCTCTCCCAATATTTTTGCATCGAACTTGGTGATGTAATCCGACGCGCCCACGGCCCGCCCCTTTTCCATGTTACACGTGCCGGTGAGGGAGGAATGCAGGATCACGGGAAGATGCGAAAGCCGCGGATCGGAACGAATGCTCTTGGTCAGAGTAAAGCCGTCCATATCCGGCATTTCAATGTCGCTGAGAACGATCTGGATTTGATCGACTGCCGACTTGCCTTCGGCCGCCGCATGACCGGCTAAGGCCTGCAATTGATCCCACGCTTCCTTACCGGTCGTCGTTTGAATGAACGCAATGCCCAGACGTTCCAGTGCCTTGCGGATCTGCGTGCGCGCGACCGATGAATCGTCGGCAAACAAGACGCATTTTGACCGCAAGGCCGGCGTGCTGACGACGCCGGCAAAGACCTCGTCGTCAGGCCGCGGGCAGATGTCATTGAGCACTTTTTCGACATCGAGAATGAGCACCATCCGGCCGTCATCCAACATTGTCACTGCCGTCACCGCCCCCTTGTTGTTCTCGCGAATGATGGCGGGCGGCGTCTTGATGGCCGACCAGGAAAACCGAATGATGCGATCAACGCCCGAGACAAGAAAGCCCTGCAAGCTGGAGTTGTACTCGGAGATGATGAGATACGGCTGCGCACGCATGGTCTGGTGGGCTTCCGTCTGGCCATCCTGACCCAGGCCGAGGCTTTGGCGCAGTCCGACGACCGGGACCATGGTGCCGCGGATATTGGCCATGCCGACGATGCGGCTGTCGGCTTCCGGAATCTGCGTCAGGGCGGGCAGCTTCATGACTTCTCGAACCTTAAAGACATTGATGCCGTAGATTTCGTTCGTGCCGAGCTTGAAGAGCAGCAGTTCCATTTGATTCGCGCCGGCGAGTCTTGTCCGCGCATCGATTTCCTTGATCAAATTCGACATAACGCGCCTCCCATTCCTCGCGAAGCAAGAATCGCAGATCTCGTGGACCTTAGAATTCGGAACTCAGAACGATCTCTCTTACCGCCGCGGCTGCGATTGCCGCTCCGTGCCAGGCTTTCGCGTTCTGCACGAGTTCGGAGATGTCCAGGATCAGCACAACTTTCCCTTCCCCGGTAATTGTGGCGCCTGATACGCCCTTCACATTCTCCAGATAATCCCAGATCGACTTGATGACGACTTCTTCCTGTGAACGCAGTTCGTCCACCACAACGCCGACTCGGCGATCGCCCAGCGCGGCCACGACCACATAGAATCGGCTGCGATTCGGATCGGCGGGAATGTCGAACTCCTGCGCCAAACGGATCAGCGGCAGGACGCGATCCCGGAGATGCAACACCTCTCGCCCATTGATCGTCTTGATGTCGGATTTGGTGATGCGGACCGCTTCAATCACCGAACTCAGCGGGATGGCGAAAATGGACCGCTCGACTTCCACCATCAGCGCCTGAATGATGGCGATGGTGAGCGGCAGCTTGATGATGATCTGGCTGCCTTTGTCCGTCTCCGATTCGACCTCCACGCTGCCGTTGATCTTCCTGATATTGGTGCGCACCACGTCCATGCCGACGCCGCGCCCCGACACATCGGTGACGTTTTCAGTCGTGCTGAAGCCCGGGAGGAAGATCAGATTGACGATCTCGCGGGATTCCATCGTGGCTAGCTCCGCTTCGCTGATGAGGCCCTTGGCTAGCGCCTTCGCCTTGACCTTTTCCACGGGAATTCCGCGGCCGTCGTCCTGTATCCGAATGACAATGCTGTTGCCTTCCTGACTAGCGAGAATTCTCAACATGCCTTCGCCCGGCTTGCCCTTTTGCTGCCGTTCCGCCGGCTGCTCGATGCCGTGATCAATGGCGTTGCGGACCAAATGCACGAGCGGATCGCCGATCTCGTCGGCTACCGACTTGTCCAACTCGGTCTCTTCCCCGTGTAATTCCAACCGCACCTGCTTGCCGAGCTTCTGGGACAGATCGCGGACCATGCGCGGCAGCTTGGCAAACACTTTCTTGATGGGGAGCATGCGGGTCTTCATGACGGCGAGCTGCAGATCCGTGGTGACGAGATTCAATTGCGCCAGCGTCTCGCCCAGCACGCGCACCTGCGGGTCCGTTTCGTGCGACTGTTCGAGCTGCGTCCCGATCTTGATCAAGCGGTTGCGCCCGAGCACCAACTCCCCGACCAAATTCATGACGCTGTCCAGCCGTTTCGTTTCGACGCGGATCGTGGCATCTTCCTCGGCCGGCTTCCCCTGCTTTTCCTGTTTTTGCAACGCGTGGTCCAACGCCCGTTCGGTGATCGCCTTCGCTTGCAGGAGGATTTCTCCCAATGGCGTCTTCGGATCGGGTTGATGCTGCTGTTGGCTCAGTGCGTCGAAGACTTGTTCTTTGGACGCCAATCCTTCATGGACGAGGATTTCGCCCAGGCGGGAGACCTCAGGCTGGGCGGCCGAAGAAGATTGGCTGACACCATTCCCGGCCGACTCCGGAACGGCTGGGGCGGCGCCGGATGAAGCCGGTTTTCGACTGTGATCGGACAACGGGGCGACGGCGGCCGGCGCAGCCGCCGGCTGACCGTAGGTTCCGGCCAAGATTTGATCCATTTTGGCCGCAATGCCGTCCGTCGGCACATGGCCGTCCGTGCCGGATTCCCGGATGACGGCCATGAGCAGCTTGATCGTATCGACCGCTTCGAGAATGACGGTGATCACAGCCGGGGCCACGGCCATCTCGCCCTGCCGCAGCTTGTTCAGGATGTTCTCGGCCCGATGAGCCACATCGACGAGATGCGTGAAGCCGAGGAAGCCGGCCGATCCTTTCATGCTGTGCATGGCACGGAAGATCTCGTTCAAGAGATCCTTGTTGGTGGGATCGGATTCCAGGGTGACGAAGCGCTGGTCCAACACTTCGATCATCTCGCCGGATTCGGTCAAGAAGTCGTTGAGTATTTCCTGCATCTCATCGCTCATGGCCCACCTCAGTTAAATCCAAATTGCTTCAGAATCTCGTCGGCCAGATCCTGATCGATGGCCGTGGTCTTAGCCGCTTCGAGTTGCTTCAGCATCTGCGTGGCCTTGCCATGATCCTGCTGGGTCGCCTGTTTTTGATAGGGACCGAAGACCACGACCAATTGCAGCAGTTTGTGTTCGACTTCATCGATGATGGCCGCCAGTTTATTGACGCGTTGCGCCACCAAGTCTTGAAAGGACAAGGCCGTCATGATGTCGATCAACCGTTTGTCATCCGCCTCGAGCGCCGCCATCACGTCGCGAAGTTGTCGCGCGGCCGGAGCGGAGTCCGATTGCAGCGTCTGCGCCAACGCGGAAAGCGTGCCCGTCATCTTCCGGCGGCTGTCCTGAATCGCCTCCACCTGCTTCATGACCTCGTGGGTGCCTTGTTCCGTCAATAGCTTGAGGTCCGTCAAATGCGTCAAGGCTTGTGGAAGTTGTTCCGTCGTCGAGTTGACGGGTGCGCTGAATTGTGAGAGCGTCCGCATGGTGGTGTCGATGAAGCGGGCCAATTCGCCCAATTCCTCATACAACTCCACATTGCCGTCTTGGCCGTCGCCGCCCTCCCGGGGATTCCGCTGAGCCGCCGCGCTGCTCCGTGTCATCGTGTCGCGCCTCGAATTCGTGCTATTTAAAGATTTTGTTGATCTTTTCTTGCATCGTCTCGGCGGTAAACGGCTTGACGATGTAATTGCTGACGCCGGCTTGAATGGCCTCCATGAGATTTTCCTTCTGCGCCTCGGCGGTCACCATCAGGACCGGGATATGCTTGAGCTGTTCATCCGCCCGGATGGCGCGCAGCATGTCGATCCCCATCATGACTGGCATATTCCAATCCGAAACGACAAACCCGTAATTCTCCTTTTTCAGTTTGCCGAGCGCATCCTGGCCGTTTTCGGCTTCTTCCAGATTGGTGAAGCCGAGTTGTTTGAGAATGTTCTTCACAATTCGACGCATGGTGGACATGTCATCCACCACCAGCACCTTCATATTGAAATCGGCAGGCATGAACATCCTCCTTAGAGTTTCTCGTAAAACACCGAACGGCCGGCATGGACCGGTCGGAATAAGGCATTCTTGTCATGCAACGTTTCAGAGAACCCGATGATCAAATATCCGCCGGGACGCAGCGCCCCGCGCATGTCCGCCACAATCTGATCTTTGGCCTTGTGGTCGAAATAGATGAGGCAGTTGCGGCAGAAGATGACGTCGATTCCCCGAATCAGCTTGAGACGCGGCCGGTCGTACAGATTGAGGTTCATCATCCGAACGAGGTTCTTCACGTGAGGCACCAGCTGGTATTCGTCCTTGCCACCCATAAAGTATTTTGCCAGCAGGGCCGGCGGCACCTTCCGCAGCGCATGCGCCCGGTACGTCGCTCTGCGCCCGATCTCCAACACGTTTTCGCTGATGTCCGTGGCCAGAATGTCGATCGACCAATTGGCCAACGGCTGGTGCTCCCGCAACAGCAGCGCCAGAGTATAGGGCTCGTCACCGGTGGAGCAGGCGGCGCTCCAAATACGGAGCTGCTTGGTATCCTGATTCTGTTTGATGACGGCCGGCACGATGACGCGCATGAAGGTATCGAGCTGCGCCTCGTCCCGGTAGAAGTAGGTCTCGTTGGTTGTAATGACCGTATAGAGCTCAGTGAATTCGCGATCGCGATACGCGTCGAATCGCAGGAAGGTCAAGTAATCATCGAAGGTCTCGCAGCGGCAGGCCCGCAGGCGCGGTTGAAGGCGGCTCTCCAGGAGATACTTTTTGCTTTCCTGAAAATGAATGCCGGTGTGTTCATAGATCAGATCCCGCAAATGCTTGAAGGTATCAATGCTCAGACCCATGGAGTGCCCGTCGGATTTCTTCACTGTACTGCGATCGCTCATCCCTGTCGTCCTTGTCGGTCTCGCAAACCACGGGCTCCGGACTCGAGGCATCTTCACCAAAGATGACGATCCTCGATTCTGCAGAGTCCGCTGCGCGACGTGATCAGCTCTGCGACCCGCGGGCATGCACCCAGTCATGGATATCGCGCCGCAGGAACCGCCAATGCTTCCCGATTTTGGAAGCCGGCAGTTGCCCCAGGCGCGCCAGCTTATAGACCGTCGATTTCGGCACGCGCAAAAAGCGCGCGACTTCCAGAACGGTCAAAATTTCGCTGTCCGACTGTGCATTTCTGTCCAGGTTCATGCTGGTTATTGCTGCCATTGCATCGTTCATGACGGATGTCGTTATCGGTACAGGGTGTCGCAAACTTAAATCACCCGTCAGGTGGACGGCGGGCGGCAACCTCCCGCGTTCGATCGGCAAAGGACTGGTCGAAACTGCGGGATCATTAAGGTTTTGGAGAAGAACAGCCGATGAAAGGGAGACAACGATCTCTAACCGAGAGGAATGCGCCACGATGGCGACGATCATCTCCGTAGGGTCGGGGAAAGGCGGCGTCGGAAAGAGCGTCATTGCCGCGAATCTGGCGCTGCTCTTGGCGAAGCACGGCAAACGTGTCGTGCTGGCGGATCTCGATGTGGGCGGCGCGGATTCGCACATCCTGTTCGGATTGCTCCATCCCCGGCTGACCTTGACGGATTTCATCCACCGGCGGATCGACAATCTTGAGACGATCGCCGAGCCGGCGGCCGCCCATCCAGGCCTCAGGATCATTCCAGGCACCGGGGAAACCCTTGCGACCGCCAATCTCCCATTTGCAAAGAAACAACGACTGATCAAGCACTTCAGGCGGCTGGACGCCGATATCATTATTGTCGATATTGGGGCCGGCACGAATTACCATTCCCTCGACTTCTTTCTCATGGCCGATCACTATCTCGCCGTCGCCACACCGGATCCCACGTCGGTCTTGGATCTCTATCGCTTTATCAAGCTCGCGGCGATCCGCCGGGTCTTGTCGGGATTTCTGGCCCGCGGGGCGGTCAGCGACGCTCTGTGCGACCGTGATTTTGGAAGTATTGAGGAAGTCGTCGAACAGGTCAGGACGGCGGATCCCAATGCGCCCGAGACCGCGGCGCGGATGCTGGTCGGATTTCAACCCTTGCTGATCGTCAATCGTCTGTCGGGCGGGTCGCGGGTCAACGTCTTACAGCTGAAGCGGCTGCTCAAGGAGTATGTCGGAGGAGACTTGGCCATGCTCGGCGAAGTGCCGGATGATCCGGCCATGACCCGCTCGGTCCGCGCGTTTCTTCCTGTCGTCGAAAGTGAACCGGCGGCTGCCTCATCCGCAGCCCTCCGCCATGCGGCGGACGCCCTACTCGACCATCTACATCATCTCGAGAAGGTGCCCGCCAGCCACAGCACATCGCACGCCGTATAAGGCTACCCCTCGGTCTCGGCTTTTCTGGCACGTAATTGCTCCGCCTGCATCCGAATGATATGGCGGATAATATGTTCCTGGTCATCGGCCGCCAGCGTGCTGAACTCCACGGCGATTTTGAACCCCGCCGAGCCATGCGCCGCCGGCTCCGCACGGATGACACGGGCCTGTGTTTGAATGGGAGTGAAGGGAGGAATGATCACGCGAAGCGCCAATAAGGCATCGATGCCGAACGGGCGCGGGGACAGAAAACTCAGTCCCCCGGCGCTGATATTCACATCGGTCAATCGCGGGGTCGACACGCTGCCCGGATGGATCGTGGCCAACGAGGCCAGGATCATTTCAAGCAGCCAATCAATTTTACTGATCCAGGGAAGCAGCGGCGATCCATCGAGCGTCTCGCCTTCCCTCGCGATGAGATCAGCGGTCGGTTTATTGACCAGCGCGCTGATCATGTCTTTGGTGACGGGCGGTAAGTCGAGGGCCGGAGCGTGGGCGGATTCATCGACCAGCCGATAGTCGAGAAACAGACGCTCGTCGATGCGTAACCACTCGCGCCGGTCCTCAGGCCTCGAGGTGGCGGCCGACGGCTTGACCGATTCGCGCGGCATGGATTAAACGCTCCCGTCACAGTCGGGACCAAGCTCGCCAGAGCCTATCCCGAACGACATCGATACGATTACGCCCGCACATTCATCAGCCGGCTCGCGGTCGATTCCGGTCCCGGCGCTTGCTCCCGTAGTTGCTGAAGCCTCCGTCGCGTCTGTCCCGCTTCCAGCAGCATGGCGGCCACCGCGGTCTTCGCGGTCTCAGCCAATGCATGGATTCGCCCGTCCAACTGCTTGAGTCGATCGGGCGAAGCAAGCCGCAAGGGTCCGTCGGCCAACAGTTCGCCGCGGCGATTCACGTAGGACAGCACGGCATCCCAGTCGCCCTGCTCGGCCGCCCGGCACGCTTGAAGGGTCAATCGCTCGATTTCTGTTCCGCGCTCGGAGGCGTGAGACTCAACGTCCGGCATGGGCGGTCTGTCCTTGTGCAGCCACGGTCCGCCAGGCTTCCCGGAGGGTGATTAAACAACGAATGGGGCCGTCGAGACAGGCGGCTTCATGGCGCAGGTTCGCTTGGAGGCATTCTTGAATCATATAGTCATAGAGTCGATGGAGCGAGAAGGCAATATCCCCACCGCGCTCGAAATCCAAGACACTCGATAACTCCCCGACAATCGCCATTCCGCGATCCAGGAAACGAGCCTTGTCCCGGTAGTTATTCGCCACAATGCCTTCGCGGGCCAATTCCAATGATTGCACGGCTGAATCGTACAGCAGCACAATCAACTGCGTATGGTTCGCCGTCATGACCTGAGTCTGTCGATACTGCTGAGCCGGGTTTGTCACCATAACGCCCTCTACGCCGATGTCTGAAGTGATTGAAGAGAACTGGTCTGTCCCCTGAGCTGGCTGAGCAACGCATCCAACGCCGCATACTGAGCCCGAAGACTTTCCTCATATCGGGATAAGGCGTCTTGCTTCTTGGCGATGTCATCAGACATTTTCGCGATCTGATCGGTAAGTGAATTTTTCCGGATGGAAATACTTCCATTTTCCGGATCATCCAACGCGTCGATCGCGACATTCATTCGTTGCGCCACGCCGGTGATCGTGCTTTGGTTGATAAACAAGGACTTCACGGCCGTATAGTTCGTGCTCAACGCAGCATCGAGTTTCGCCTCATCCAACGTGATGGTCCCGTTACGCTCGGTTTTAAAGCCGATTTGTCCGACGCTCGTGTAGGTACTGAGTTCCGGGACCTCGTTCGACAGGGCGCTGCGAAGACGGCTGATGACGCTCTTGGCGCTTCCTTCATTGAAGAAATCTCCACCCGTCTTGGTCGTGACATCGTAGGTCGTTCGTTCATTGATGAATTTGACGATATCGTTATAGGCCGTCACCAGCTCTTTCACATTCGACTTGATCGCCGCGGTATCCCGGCTCACATTGACGGTCACCGGCTCATCGGCGGCGGTCTTGGCTTTCAGAGACAATGTGACGTCGGGAATCGCGTCCGACACGACGTTGCTTTCCCTCTGGATGCTGACGGTCGTCTGATCCGGATCACCGATCACGAGGATGGCATTCTGGGCCGCCTGCAAGGTGTCCAATCCGCCGCTGCCGCTCGCATTCATGAAATCAAGATCGGTCCCGTCCTCGACCACGGTGATGGTATTGCCGGCGCCGCTGTTCGTCGCCGTGAGCGTCAGCCGATACGCGGGAGCGGACTCCGTCCCCGTGTTGATGACCGAGGCCGTCACACCGGCTCCCAGGTCATTGATTGCCGCGCGCAAATCTTCCAACGTCCCCGCCTCGCCGAGCGTCACCGTTTGGTCGGCCCCGCTTCCCACTCGAAATGTAAATGCGGCCGATCCGCCGCTGACGATGTCGGTGGTGGTACCGCCGACGGCTTTGGCCGCCTTATTGGTAATCTGGTGAGCTTTTGCGAGTTGCGTGACTTGAATGGAATAGCTGCCGGCGGCGGACGACGAGGAAGCGGTGGCCGTCAGCACGGTGTCATCGCTGACCGTCGAACTGTTCTGGTCAAAGGTTTGGTTGAACCGCAGTTTGTCCGCGGCGCTTTGGAGCGCCAGCAATTTCGTCCCGAGCGATGTGTAGTCAGTAAGTTTCGTCTGTGTGTCCTGTTTTTTCTGATTCAGCCGGTCGATCGGTAACTGCTGAACTTGGACCAGTTGAGTGACGACCTGTCCGAAATCGATGCCGTTGCCCAATCCGCCGAAACTGATCGTCGCCATGGTGTCCCTTTTATCCGGGAACGGATTCAAGCCTGTTGCTTGAGCAGCAGCCCCTTGAAGGCCTGTAAATTCTTCGCGAGATCCAAGACTTCCTGCGGCGGGATCTGGCGGATGACTTCGCCGGAATCCCCGTTCATAACCTTGACGATGACCCGATGCAGATCAGGATCCACTTCAAACTGCAACCGTGGCTCGACGTTTTGAAAGACCTCGCGGACGCGAGCGACGGCTTTCTGCAAATCATTGGCTTCTATGTGAGTCGGTTGCGGACTTGCGGCTTGAACGCTTGGGTCCTGTCCCTGACTTCGATGCGGAGCATTTGCACTCGCCTCGCTTGCAGTAGCCAGAAGCTCGGTCCGACTGGTGACTTTATGGACCATGCTCTCCTCCTTTGTTCATTCCGAGCGGCGGCCCCTATCCGGAGGCCGCCGCTCGGTTCATGAACCTACCGCAACAACGCCAGCGCCTGTTGAGGCAACGCGTTGGCTTGAGCGAGAATGGCAATACCCGATTGCGTCAGAATCTGGTTCTTCGTGAATTGCGAGGTTTCATAGGCGATGTCCGCGTCACGGATCCGTGAATCGGCCGCCGAGAAGTTCTCGCTCGTGACCTGCAGGTTTGCGATGGCCGCGTCAAACCGCGCCTGGACCGAGCCATAGGTCGCTCGCGCC
The DNA here is from genome assembly GCF_965152575.1 of Nitrospira sp. Nam80. Lineage (NCBI taxonomy): Bacteria > Pseudomonadati > Nitrospirota > Nitrospiria > Nitrospirales > Nitrospiraceae > Nitrospira > Nitrospira sp. Nam80. Next base: position 1,975,344 of record NZ_OZ224216.1, on the reverse strand, counting down.
GTCGCAACCGCGCTGATGGCGCTGTCGATATTGGACAATGCGCTTTGGGCATTGGCGGCGGAGGAGATATTGACGCTCGCCAAGCCGATCGAGTTCAAATCGAGATCATTCAAATTCAGCGTCAAGACGTTGTTGGATCCGCTCTTGAATCCCACAAAGACGTTGAAGCTGTTGGTCGTCCCGCTCAACAGCGGGTTCCCGTTGAACTCCGTGACGTTCGCGATCCGATCGATTTCCGACCGCAGCACCACAAACTCTTGGTCCAGGTAGGACCGTTCGGTTGTGCCGACCGTTCCACTGCCCGACTGTGTCGCCAGTTCGCGCATCCGAGCCAGCAAGTTTCCGATGGACTGGGCCGCGCCGTCGGCGACTTGCGTGAGGCTGATGCCGTCATTGGCATTGCGCGCGGCCTGATTGATGCTGCGGATGTGGGCCCGCAACGTTTCCGATAGGCCCAATCCCGCCGCATCGTCGCTGGCCCGGGTAATCCGGAGACCGGACGACAAGCGTTCGACGGAACGGGACAACATGCTCTGGTTCACCGTCAAATTCCGCTGAGCCGACAAAGACGCCATATTGGTATTGACAACTAAAGCCATGACTCACGTCCTCCTGAAAGTTCTGATCACCAAACCGCGATCATCAGCATCCGTGCCGACGATGTGGGAACGGTTTCACCGGCCATGTGCGCCTCATGCCGCTGTGCCGTTCCTGTCTCACGTGGCTCTTATCGGTTTCCCCTCCGAAAGACTTAAGCCGCGAAAGACACAGGCAAAATGCCGCGATTGGTGACGAATCGACACCATCGTGAACGAATGGAGCTCACCGGTCTCCGTCCGGCAAAGCCGGCAGGAGTTCATATTCAAGAATATCGGCCAGGCGAACCGCGTCGGCCGCCTCCCGTGCATCGACCAACTCCTGTATCCAGGGAAACGCGCGCGTCATGCCCGTGTCGGGCAATCCCTGCGTACGGCCGGCCACGGTGATTTCGGCATAATCGGCCAGTCGGCCCAGCCACGTATCGAACGCCGTAAATCCTCCCCGCCCTGCCCGTAATCCTCCGACCAGCGCATCGCCGTCACTTTTGAGCTGCGCGGAAAAGCGCGACATGGTCACAGCGGCATCCGACATGATGGTCCGGAGCGAGCGAGACACGGCTTCCACCGTGACGACGTCCGTGCCTTTTTGCGCCAGAAACGACGGCTGGAGATCGCGATCGGTCACCGTCCGGCCTCCCACGGTAAGCTGCGTCACAAAGCAGCCCTTGCTTTGGGCCTTGTCGCTGACTTGGGCCAGCGCTTCCATCAAGGAAATGTCATCGGGAAGCTGCCACCGTTCTTCATCGAGTGTGATGTTCATCGCCGTCCCTCCTTTCCCACAATGATTCGATCATGCCGATTGACGAGCTGGATACATGGTGAGCGGCCTTTGTTGGGTTCGCCGCAATGAATTCGCCGCGACCATCTGGAGATTTGTTTCCGCCGCCGCCAGGCGCGCGCGCCACCGGCGGTAGGTCTCGGTTCGCGATCGGGCCATGGCCGCCAAGGTCTCCCCGTCATCGCTCTGAAGCTCCCGGAGTAACGCGATCGTAGCCGGACTGGATGCGGGCGATCGAAGGCTCATCTCCAATGCCAGTGCCCGATCCTGTTCATCCTGCGCTTGCGCCCGCTTGAGTTCCGCGACGGGAAGCGGGTGTCTGCCGGCCAAATGCACCAGAGTCTGAGCCCGTGAAACCAGACGCGTTGCGAGTGATACCAAGCTCCGCAAGTTCCTGAGCGCACCGTCCACGTCCGGCGGAGGATGCGAAAGAGCCGGACAGGCGCTGGTTGAACCGGTAAAACTTTCAAACCAGATCTTTCGCCAGAATGCTCCATACCACTCGGACAGACTGTCCTCGCGGCCCGCGCGCAGCCGATAGGTCGCGAACCCATCCTCATCGACCGCAGACTCATAGATCCGAATACCGCTCGTGTTCTCGGGAAACTCCCCGGCTTCCAGCGCATAGAGACACAGGGCCGCAATCTGATCGGGAACCAGGTGATCTTTACACGCGTGGTGCATGCAGACTTGATCGAATCCGCAGGGTGCGCAGGCCAGATCCGGCTGAACCACCCAATGCCCCGGCCCGTATGGGCCGGTCTCATGAAAATCAACATGTCCCACGGAGGTATCCACGACCGGGGTCCCGACCGCTACGGCAAGATGCATCGGTCCCGTATCATTGGTCAGCAGGAGCCGGCAGCGTGCGAGTAATGCGGTGAGCTGCACCAGGTCCGTCCTGCCGACGGCGTCCAGAACGGCCCGGGTCCCGCCGGCGGCCTGGTAGGCGCGTTTGGCTTCCTGTACGGTCTCCTGCTCTTGCCGCGTCCCGATGAAGAGGATGCTGAGGTCCGCCTGCTTGCTGATGTGGGCCAGCGCGCGCCCGAAGGATTCGGGGCGCCAGGCTTTCATGATGTCGCTCGCACCCACCTGCACCGCTATCCAACGTTTTCCCGCGGACAGCCCACCAAGGAAATTGCACGCCCACTCGCACGCGCCCTTGGGCACCGTAATCGACAAGGGAGAAAACGTGCCGGCGCCGCTTCCTCCCCACGCATAAATATCGACCAGATTGAATCGATTGAACCGCCGATGGTGGTGCATGTCGGTCAAATACGCCATCCACTCATTGTGGATCACGACCCGTCCGTCGCGCGCCGCCGCCACTCCCCGGATCTCCGGCGCACCGATGTAGCTGGCTAGAAACCCGCTCCGTTTGTTAAACGTGAGATTGATGACACGATCATAGCCGGTCTCCACCATCGGTTGAGCCCAAGCGGCGAGATCCCGGTAGAGCGTCACCACGTCCCGCGCATTCACACGGCTGTCATCAACCAACGCGTGGAAGTCATAGGTGCGGATATGGCGGAGATGCGGCAAGAGCACGGCCACCGGAGCAAACCGCCGGTCCACCACCAGATCCACCGCGGCGCCGGGCCACTCATATTGAAGCCGGTGCAGCAGGGCGCCCATTTGCACGAGATCTCCCATCCGCGTGATATTAAGTAAGAGCACTTGGCGCGTCATAGGATGTCCCGCATCTCCGATCGATATTCATCCAGCATGAGCACCAAGAGTTCCTCGCGGGCAAGCGGCGTATGAGCAGCCTTGGACCTGATCCGTCCGGCCACATCCTTCAGTTCAACCCGCCGGTCCGGCGCAAATCCCCGCATCAACGATTCCAGCACCGGGATATCGCCGCACCGAGCCGTCAAGGCCTCGGCCCGGCGTTCCCCGCTCAAGACCGGCCCAACCCGATCCGGCCGGCTCATGCCGATATGAGACAGGATGTCTTTCATCCGGTGAACGTACGTATGTTCGGCCAGGACCCGCCGCCGCGCTCCAAGCGCGGCGGCGGCCCGCGCGTCGGGGTCGCCGAGCCATCGTCTGATCAACGAGGGAAGCTCATCGAAGGTCTTGAACGAGCGGACTTCATCGCCGCTGAACAGTTCCGGCAGCAACGCCCGCTCGTCCACCAGCTGAAAGGCGCCGCACGAGGCCAGCTCGAATGTCCGGGGATTCACAAAGTCCGCCTGCGGGTCCAGACCGGTTCCGGACCAGGAGTGGAGGTTCAAGTTGATCCGTGAGGCATTAAACACTTTCATGCAGGTCGCCGTGTCGATCCGCGCCCCTCCCCGCTGGAGCACGCTGCCTAGCGCGTCCGCCCCGTCCCACTCATTGCCCCACAGCCTGAAGGTCCAGCCGGGAGCGATGAGTTTCGGGAGCAACGTCCGGCGATTGGCATAGCCCGCCCCCACGAAGGACAGATCCGCGCCGAACTCTTCCTGCTCATCCGCAGTCAATTCGATCGGCCGGTGGATCAACGGGTCGGCCGCCATCGGCACGTACACCACATCGCGCGCGCCGGCCTGCCGGAGGGCGTCACGGCAGGGGTCCCGTTGGATGACGAACCAATAGTCATAGCTCGCGGCGAGTTGTTGCCAGTACGTGAGATGGCGATAGTTTTCGACAAACCACATGGCGCAAACAAATTTCTTTCGTCGCAGATGCTCCAACACAACCGAGGTCAGCGGCGCCTGCGCCAGAGCCAGCACCACATCCGGTGGATCCTCCGCGAGCCGGGCCAGCGTGAATTGACTGAGGACCTCGGCCAGCCGGCTTTGGATCACCTGCCGGTGACGCAGATCGTCGAGTTTGGCAAGTTCTTCATAGGACCGGTCATGCACACTATGATCGATCCATCCGACCCGGTGCCCGAGTTCTTCAAGGGCCCGAACGGCGTACCGCGCAATCGGCAACGAGCCTCCATAGATCGGTCCCACGACGGCGATGTTCAATTGTCCGCCGGCCCGCGCCGCGATCCGCCGGCGCAGCTGCTCTTCGAACGCGGCATAATAGGTCCCGTGCGATGCCATGGCCGGCGCATACGACACCAATCGCAGCGGACAGCCGACCGAGGCGAGTTCACCAGCCACCGCATCCGGCGACCCGGACACGAAACTGATCGTCTGAAGAAGATGCCCGATGGATCGTGACGCGAAGGCATCATGGAGCTCCGCAAGATCCGGCGCGACGACCATCACTTTCGTATCGGCCGCCGCGCGGAGACGGAGGGCTTCAACGTGATAGAGCAGGCCCACCCCCAGGATCACGAGACTTTCCTGCGCCCGGCCGGATGATGCCTGTTCGGAGGCCCAACTTTCCGCTTCCCGCACGGGGTCATACGCGCTATGAATCCAGCGGCCGTTGCGCTGTGCTGTGGGAAGGCCGTTGCGCGCGGGCAGGACGGTCAGCGCGCCGCCCCCTGCTTCTCTGATTGCGTCGGCCAGGGCCGGGTGGCGGCGGGCCATCACCGACAGATTTGATTCAAACATATTCATCATGTTCCGCCGGAACGAGTGAGGGGGCTAGCCGGCGCCACACCATCTCGCGCTGTGATGCGCCGCTGTCCGAGCCGATGGGGTCTTCGAAATAGGCGCCCCATTCGTCCACGTGACTCTTCCAGAGTTCCCATTCCGCCCCTGTGGTGAGTTGCTCACCGCACATCAACTCGACACTGGGCCCGATCGGCCAATGGACCGGCCTGCTTTGGTCGCGGTGCTGGAATACCCAATGGCCTTCTCCGTAAGGACCCGTCTCATGCACGCGGGCACGGGCGAAATACAATCCGATCCCACGAGCGCCGACGGCGGTGCCCAGATGGAGAGGACCGGTATCCGCACCCACGACCCATCGGCTCCGGGATAAGATGGTCACGAGTTGAGATAACGTTGTTCGTCCCGTCGCATCCCAGAGTCGGCTCAAGAGCATCGACCGCAGCGACGACTGAACGGCGTGCGCCGCTTCCCGTTCTCCGCCGGTGCCGATCAACACCACATGGGCGCGGGAGTCGGCGGAAAGCAACGTGTCGATCCATTCCGTCCAGATCGGCGGCGGAATACAGCGTTCGGCATCGCCGGCTCCAATGACCACGGCAGCCCAATAATCTCCATTGGCTCCAATTTCTTCCAAATCTGCGGGAAGAGCGGCGTTTCCATGTCGGAGCACCATGGCCCGTCCACGGGGCCGCACACCGCAGAGCCCGCAGAACGCGTCGGCAAGATGAATGCGATTGGGCCCCCGATGGCCAGCGACGCCGCGAAGGTACGATGCCCATGAGTCCAATTCGGCGGACAGCGGACCGGTGGCTCCGGCTCCCGTGACACGAGCGGCCAGCAGATGCGCCGCCAGAATAGCCCGTTCATGTTGGTTGAGATTGTAGGCCTCCTCGTACTGCTGGGCACTGAGCCCCTCGATGTACTGTCGAAGAAGCTGCACCATCCCGAGCGGGTCGCGGCTCCAGTCATTGGCCCACACCCGGCAGCGGCTGCCGTCCCAGGGGAGAATACGATCCACCGGGAAGCTTTCCCGGACCAGATCAGCCAGCGGCGCGGCGCATAGCAAGTCGAAAGCTCGGTGCGGATGGCGCTCCCGCAACGCGTCCAAGACCGGGAGGGTTTGAATAAGATCCCCGAGACGCGCCAGTTGAATGAGCAGCGCGCGCCGTCGCAAGGCAGGATCAGGCCGCATGGTCCGAGACGATCACGGACTGCTTGGCCGCGATCCGTTGCTCCAGTTCTTTCAGCCCGTCGTATGATTCATCCAGCAGCCGCAATCGATCACATTCCTGGCGGGCACGATCCATTCGGTTCACCCGTACCAACACGCCGCATAACGCGAACCGCGCGCCGAGGTCGGCGGGATTCCTTGTCACGTATGTCATGAGGCGGTCGCCGAGCTCCTCCCATCGGCTCAGCAACGTGCCGGCCCGTACCAACCAGTGCATCGCCTCGGCGTCATCCGGATGGTCCGCCAGCACCGCGATCAGTGAGCTCCATGCCCTGATCGGCTGCTTGAGACCGAGCGCCGACATCGCGATGCCCAAGCGCGCTTTCCGTGCATCCGCGTGATGGCATAACGCCTGCCCGAACGCATTCCCCGCTTCGGCATAGGCTTCTCGTTGCATGGCCAAAATCCCTCGCACCAGCAGACCTTCCCCATGGTCCGGATGTTTCATGAACAACTGCTTGAGATGCTCGTCGGACGTCCCGAGTTCTCCCCTCTCGAGTGCCGATTTCGCGAGCGCCACGCGAGCGTCCGGATCCTCCTCCATCTGGAGTACTCGTTCCCAAAACGGTTCGGCCAATCCATGCCGGCCCACGCACCGGCAGACAAAGGCCGCCCAACGCAGCGCCCAGACATCGGCCGGCCACTGATCCGGACGGACGAGCCACGCTAAAACCGTCTCCATGTCATCCTGTTGAGACGCGCGCTGCACCGTGGCGACGGTGTTCCATTGCGATTGCGCGGCCGGATCGCTTAACTGCTCGACACGGCTTCGAAGCACGCCGTCGTCGTTGTAGTAGCGAAGCGCATACCCATCCGCATGATAAATCGCGTCTTCGTCGGTCAGATTCCATTGATGAGCCCACCGCTGCACGAGCCGCTTGGCATTGTCCTTATCATGCGCCTTGCGACCGGGTGTCTGGCTTTCGAGATGATAGAGTACACTGTCCGGCCGGTAGATGACTTCCCAACCCTGTTGGCGGATCTTCAAGCACAAATCCACATCCTCGAACCCGTTGCGATATCCCTCGTCGAACCCGCCGACCGATTCGAAAATCTCCCGGCGCACCAGCATGCAGGCCGCGGTGATGGACTGAAACTCCCGCCGCCGATTCACGCAAGGCGCATCAGCCGGCTGGCCGCTGTACACGTGATAGGGTGTGAACCAGACGCGCGAGAACGCCACCCCGGCATGTTGAATCGTGCCGTCCTCATAAAGCAATTTGCTGCCGACGACCGCCGTCCTGCTGTTCTGCTCGACTTCCTCAATGAGCGGCATCAGCCAATCGGTCAAGGGGATGGTGTCATTGTTCAGGAAAAGCAGGTATTGGCCCCTGGCCGCCAGGGCCCCTTGATTGCAGGCCTTGGCAAATCCGAGATTGTCCCGATTGCTGATGACCTGAACATCGCCGCCCAATCCGGCAAGGAAGTCCGGCGTTCCATCGGTCGAATGGTTGTCCACGACGATAACTTCGTACTCCACTCCTCGCGTCACCTGCGCCAGTCTACTGAGACATTGAATGGTCAACTCGACCTTGTTGAAGACCGGGATGATGATGGATACGCTGAACCGCATGGCGGGCCGAGAGACCGCTGTCATGGGTGCCGGCCGGCGGCCCCGGCTCGACGCCGAGGCTTCCCATACGCCCAGATGATACGCCTTCGTCAGGATGAGCCCATACAGCGGGTAGAGCACCGATTTCGTATACCAGTGGTCCAAGGTTGTCTGGTGGATCCGGAGTTGTGCCAGGGATTCGAGGTTCGGCTTTTCTAGTTCACGCAGCCCGTTCAGCAGACATCGCACCATCTCGTCGGTGCACCGTTGACCAGACTGCAGCAATTCCTCGATGCCCAACAGGAGCCGATCGAGAGCGGGATGTTTGCGCGCCAGCAGCACCGCCATGTGGCCCGCCTTCCGCTGGCGCTCGATAAATCCCTCCACCGTCATCTCGTGGTGATGGCACGTCACGGCGAGAGCGTTGTAATGGAGTTGCATGCCTTGTTTGGCAAGCCGGTATCCCAGTTCGGTATCGTCGTACGCGGGATAAGTGAAGTCGGTATCGAACAGCACCGGCTGTCTGAGAAGGAGCCCGCGTTTGAGCGATACGTTGCTCGTGTAAAACAATCGGAAGTCCGCCTTCCCGTTTTTCACCTCATGGAAGGCGAATTGCTGCCCGCCCTCGGGCGAGACGAGGTACCGCATGAACGGAGTCACGGAGATCTCGGGAGACCAGTCGATAAAGCCGAGCATCGCGTCGGTCTCGGCGGGATGCTGCCGATGAAACGCCAAATGCGCTTCGAGAAACCGTGGCTCCGGCACCATATCATCGCCCGAGATGATGATCACGCCGCCCCTGGCCGCGTGAATGCCACGATTGCGGGCGGCATTGGCCCCCTGATGCGGTTGGGGTTCCAGTCGCAATGCGAACGACGATTTGAAGCGACGGACCATATCGACCGTATCGTCGCTCGAACCGTCGTCCACGACGATGACTTCGAATTGGTCGTGGGCCAGCGTTTGGGATGCAAAGGCCAGGAGCGTTTTTCTCAAAATCGCGCGGCGATTATACGTGGGAATCACGACGCTTAAGACACAAGTCGCGGGTCCTCCGGCAGAAAGATCGGACGACGTAGCGAATTCCACCGGGGGGTGTCGCCGTGCCTCCAAGGCCTTGCGATGCTGCACCAAGGCCTGCATCTGTGCCATAGGCTGTTCCAATCGATAGGCCCAACGAAGCAGCCGCTCATAATGTTGAGTTCTGTGATCCTGTGACCCGCCCGGACGTTTCGCCCTGCTGAGAATGGCAAAACCTTCCTCGAGAAAACGCTTGCCGGCGATCATTTCGTCCCGCGACAGATGGGGCGTATGCATGGGCACCTGGTGCCCGCCGTAATCTTTCCAGTGAAAGGAATCGATCCACCCTTCCCGCACGCCTTGTTCATACAGCGGAGTGCCTGGATAAGGCGTAATGATCGTCACGCCGATCGTGTCCGGCTCATAGCGGTGGATCAGTTCATATGTATCGACGACCGATTCTCTCGTGTCCTGCGGGAGCCCGACAATGAGCAGGAAGTGCAACCGGATGCCCAGTTGCCTGGTCTTGTCCCGCAGATGGGACAGCTTGGGAATCGTCAATCCCTTTTTCCCTTCCCGATGGTGCATCGTCTGTTCATCGCCCGATTCGACACCGATCAGAATCCCGACGCAGCCGGCGGCGCGCATTTTGTCGAGCACCGTATCGCCGAGGCAGTCAACCCGCGTCTCACAGACCCATTCCAGTCGCCAGCCGGCGGCCATGATCAGATCGCACAGGGCGATGATCCGCTCCTGATTCAGAGTGAACGTGGCATCGCGGAAATAAATTTTCGAGAGATGATGGCGCTCGACGATGTCGCGCAATTCCGCCGCGATCCGCTCCGCCGACATGGCGCGCCACTTCACTCCTTCGACCAGCGGATAGGGACAGTAAAATCCACAGGGATAGGGGCAGCCGCGGCTGGTTTGAATCGTCGCTACCGGACTTCCCAGGAGCGGGTAACAATAGCGATCGTTGGGTAAGAGGTCTCGAGCCGGAAACGGCAGCGCATTCAGATCCCGGACCGCTTCCCCTTCATCGCTTCGAAACCGAGGCCGTCCCTCTTCCATATCCAGCCAGGCCGTGCCGCTTCGGGTCCGTCCCGCTACCAGGTCCACGATGCTGAGGTCCGCTTCCCCATGAATGACCAGATCGGCGCCGCTCTTGGCGAGCAAGGCCTGGAGCACCTCATGATCCCGCACTAGCGTCTTGCCGAAAATCCTGGCGCCCGGACACCCGAGCCGGAGCGCCACTAGAAATGCCGCGTCCTGATCCAGCGTGGGCAACGACACAGAGGCGATGATCACGTCCCATTGCGCACCTTGCAGCTTGGTCAGCACGCCCGCTTGATCCAATCCCAATGGATCCGCGTCGATCACTTCGACATGGTGATCCGCCTGTCGCAGGCTGGCCGCCATGATCGCCAAGTCCAACGGGGGCAAAAGCATCTGGCCGCTTCCGTCGAACCCGAGGCCGCCGGCCATGCTACGGCTCACCGGCCTGGTCGCGAGGGATGGGCTGTTGATTAATGCGATATGCATGTGGACTCCTGGGATTTCACCGGCAGGTGACCCAGCGCCAGCAGCGCCGATTCCGTTCCGCCCTGGTGAGCCAACTGAATTGCCTTGTTCAGCCAGTCGTAATCCAGATCTTTGAGTTTGGCCTCGTTGGGGGTGCGGCAAGAGCCGCTGTACGGGTCCACCATGGTCAGCCCCTTCCGCTCCACTTCTTTCGCGATATTGCTGCCTGGCGTCGGCGTGAAGAAGCTCGTGCTGAGATGGGTCGGCTTGATTTTCCAGACCATCCGGACGGTCTCCATCACTTCCAATCTGGTCTCCGTCGGCGCGCCGAACATGATATTGGCCCATACTTTCACGCCATAGTCTCGGCAGATTTCCGCGGCGCGGAGATTCTCCTCCACCGTCGTTTCCTTTTCGAACATATCGAGGATCCGCTGGCTGCCGCTTTCAAAGCCGATCATCGCCCAGGCGAGACCGGACTCCGCCATCTCCTTGACCACATCGGGGTACCGGCACATGAGATCGGCGCGCATCTGGCAGATATACGGCTCGGTGAAGCCGGCTGCGCGATACTGCCGGCAGAATTCCCGTGTCCACCGGTGATTGATGAAAAACAAATCGTCATGGGCCATCCAACTTCGGAACCGAAACCGCTCTTTGAGCAGGCGGAGTTCGTCGATGACATGCTGCTGGCTTCGCATCTTGACGCGATTCCCAAAGACCGCCCGTTCGGCAGGCTGGCAGAAATTGCATTTGAACGGGCAGCCGCGCCCCGCATTGGTCGTGACAAACGGAATCGGCATCCCCGGCGCCATCGGCGTAGCCAGCTCGCCGGTCATGTCAAAAAGATCGCGGTCCACCCAGGGAATGTCGTCCAACACCGGTCCTTCGCCGACGATGATCCGGTCCGCCGATTGTCCTGCCTCCAGCTTGTCGAGCAGGACCGGAAAACTGAGTTCGCCTTCCTGCGTGATGATGTGGTCGATCAGCTGATTGGCCGCGACCTGTTGAGTCTGAATGGTCGCATGAACGCCGCCCAAGACGACGATGGCGTCTTCCCGTTCTTCCTTCACGATCCGGATCGCCCGCACGGCATCCGGATAATGCAGACTCCAGGAGGTGATGCCCCAGATCTTCGACGTCCGGCCCCGCACTTCATCACGGAAATGGTCCCAATTCTTCAGCCGCCGCAGATCGATCAGATCGACCTGGTGCCCCCGCGCCTTGGCGGCGGCGCTGATCGAGGCGAGGCCGTGATCGATGAAGTTCGCCTCAACGGTTGGTTTCTTTCTGAAGCTGTCGAAGCCGGGCAGTGCGATACCGGGAAAGATCAATGTCACGTGCATGGCAGTCTCCTGATCTACGCGGCCTGTGAGACAGGCGATCCCGACGGACCGCGCGTCCCCCAGTACCATTGCAACGTGGAAGCCAGTCCACGACTCAGCGACCACCGGACATAGGGGCCGATCGCGTCGCGCAATTTGCTGTTGTCATAACAACGGTGGCAATGAAGCTGATCCCCCATCAGCACATAGGCAAAATCCGCCGGCAGGGACGGTACCGGTGTCAGAGAAGCAGGTGCCGGCTCAGCAAGTGCGATCAACTCGCGAGTCAGATCCAGCAGTCCGGCGACTTTTCCGACGTAGTCTTCAATCGTGACCGTTTCTTCGCCGGTCATATTGTAGAGGCCCGTCAGATTCTCCTCGATCGCCCGCGCCATCCCGTTGACGAGGTCAGTCACATAGAGCGGTTGCAGGCGGCGCCGGCGGAGTTGCGCCCAGGCCTGCCGAACAGGCTCGTGATTGAGCAAGGCGAGCAAGGTCGGCTCGAGCAGCCAGGCGCTTCCGGGACCATAGATATTGCCAATGCGCAAGACTAATGGGGACATTCCCGTTGCCCGCGCCCATTCGGTAGCGGCTTCTTCCGCTTGCATTTTGGACCGTCCGTAGTCGGAAACCGGCCGGCATGCCATTCCTTCCGGCAACAGACCTTCTTCGTCGGATCCCAATCCCTGCGCTTCGATACTGCTGGCCACGGTGACATGGGAGGCCTCGATCGCACGCGCCAGATCGAGCGCCCGCTTGGTGCCGTCCACATTGGCAGCCCAAAGTCCGGGCCCGTTGACAGAAACATCAGCCGCCAGATGAATGAAGGGTTGGCCGTGAGGAAGATCCGAAGGGACCGGAACTCCGTCCGGCCGGGACAGATCACACGACAGGACCTTGGCGCCTTGCCGCACCAATCGCTGTACGTTCGGACTCTCGGCATGCCGTGTCAGAATCGTAATCTTGCCGCCGCTCGCAAGAAATTTCGCGGATAGCTGAGAGCCGATGAAACCGGCTCCGCCGGTGATAACCACATGGTGCTGCCTCGCTCGTCTCATCTGCATGCTGCATTCATCCTTGAAGCGCGGTTGGCGAATCGGCTTTTGCCCGTTCAAACCTAGCAAGACTCACGCCATTGCTGTGCGGACCAGGCATTCACATTTGAGGCGATTCAGGCGGCCTGCAAACGGCTGTGACCATCCATTTTCACCGGCGGGGAACAAATTGCCGAGTGACTGGGCAACTCGATCAAGCGCAGGCGCTATCTTGCCGCCCAGCGCCGGCGGCGCGCCCATCCAAAGGCCGTCACAGCGCGGACTTCTGCAAGACGCAGCATTCGATGGCTTTTCGCACCGTCCCTCCCCAGCCCCGATATTCGATGAACTCGCTTCCGGTGAAGACAAATTCGATGCCGATCTCGGTATGAGCGGGAAAGTCGGTCACGTTCTTGACGATGCCGGTCAGATTGGAGATATGGCCGACTCCCCTGAGTTCAAATTCCAGCCGCACGCTTGCACCCTGGGCCCATGTCGTCCTTCCGCTCCGGACTTCCACACAACAGCCGGTCAGACTCAGATCATGCATCATGGCGCCGACGACACGTGGTTTCGCGGCGGAACCGAACGGCCGGCACTCTTCAATGTTGATCCGCAGAGGCTCCTTCAGGGAGACCCGCGCATGCTTGCGCAGGGCCACTTCCTCGACACTCTGCGGGAAGGCCAGGAACAGAAACGGGAACGGCTGAAGTTGTTGCTCCCGGATGACGCTCGGATAGCCGATGAACCGCCCGTCGAACAAGTATCGGACCAGACAGGATTCATTCATCCGGCATGCGACCGGTTGCCCGAGATGATACGGCCACTCGCAGATCAACCAGTCTCCCGCCTTCCAGCCCAATAAGGAAGATCCGTACTGAGGATGCCCAAGCTGGTCTCCGAAGCACAGTTGGAGTGGGAGCCCCACGGATAGAAAAGAGGCCGAAACAGGAATGGAGGGTCCTTGATCAGCCATAGGAGTCGTTAACGATAGGCATGAATGTGCACAAACAGCCTCTGATGAACTTCATCGGCCACTCAGGGAAGATTCTTGAGCCGCATCCAGGAACTGGTCGATGCACCGGACGAGTTTAAGAAGCCGCGTCAACGATCCGATACTGTGGTACACGACGTGAGGCGCATGCAAAGGGACCATCCGAATGAGGTGCGCCGCGACCTTTCCATGACTTTTCAAAGGATTCCATGGCCGGCACAAAACGCATCGGCATCGGCTCTCTAAAACCGGGCATGTTCGTCGTGGGGATGGATCAACCCTGGTACAAAACCCCCTTCCTCTTCCATAAGCGGCTGGTCGACAGCGACGATGACATCACTCTGCTTCGTCGCCACGGCATACATGAGGTTCTCATCGATACGACGAAGGGATTGGATCTGGACGAACCTGCCGCGACTCTCCCTTGCGTTCCCGCACCGACCGAGCCTCCGAAAAAGGAAGCTGCCGCTCCCTCCGAATCCGAGCGAGCCCGTCAAAAGGCCAAAGCGGCTCGCGCCGCCTACGGAGAAACCATGAAAGCGCTCGATCGGGTTCTCGATGAATTCGAAGCCGGAAATCCGGCCGCCATGTCCAGCCTAAAAAAAGCCGTCGCCACGGTCTTGGCGCGGATCATGGATCATCCGCAATCAATGCTGACCCAATTCTGTATCCAAAAAATGCAGGAATTCGACCGGACGCTGGCATCTCACGCCTTGGATGTCGGCGTGCTCTCGATGATCATCGGGCACGAGATGCAATACGGGCCGAAGGACCAGGAAGATCTCGGGATCGGCGCCATGCTGCATGACGTGGGATACCTGCGCCTGCCCCGCAATCTGTATCGTAAGGGACGGGAGCTCAGCACGCATGAAAACAGTTTGATGCAACAGCATCCTCAATTGGCCATCACAGCGATCACCCAGGCCATGGCCGGTTCCGTTTCGGAGACGACACGCCGCATCATTGTCGAGCATCATGAGCGGCTGGACGGCAGCGGCTTCCCGCAGGGTTTGCGCGGGGATGCCGTGCTCGGCTTCAGCCAATTGGTCGGCCTGGTCGATACGTATGACGGGATGGTGAGCTGGCGGACCGAACAGGCGCCGATGCTTCCGCACGACGCCATCCGGCAATTGTTCGTGCTTGGAGAAAAAGGCCGCTTCGACAAGGCCTTGGTCGAAGTCACGATCAAGGCCCTGGGCGTGTACCCGATCGGGAGCTTGATCAGGCTCAACACCGGCGAGAGGGCCATTGTGGTCGGCATTCATCCCGAGCATCGGATGAAACCGACGGTAAAAATCGTCACGGGACCGCAAGGCGAGCCCTATGGGGAGCCGCTCACCGTCGACCTGGCCATTGCGGAGCCGGGCCGGCCGGTGCGAACCATTCTGCGGGCCTTGGATCCTCGGCACGAAGGAGTGCGAGTGTCCGATTATTTCGACACCGCCTGCGAGGGAACTCCCCGGTGACGCAGCCACTGTCCTTGCACTCTTCCATGCCCGAGCCCGACGATCCTGCGCACGGCCTTTCCAAAGCCGTATCGCGTGAACTCTATGAGACTCTGCCCGTCGGTTTGTGCTTACTGGACGCGCAAACCCGAGTGCTGTTCATGAATCTTCATGCCGGTCGGCTTATGCGCTGCCATCCCGACATGGCCCGCGGCCACCTCCTCGATCGATTCATCGAGCGGGAACTCGACGCGTCCTCCGAATCTGGAAGCCTGTGCTGGCAGGACCTGTTTACCACCGGCCGGAAAACTCACGGCCTGTTCCTGAGCCGGTCCGGCCGCTCGCTTCATATCGAATCGACGCCGGGATCGTTGGAATTGTTCGACGGCGTCGCCACGATGTTGACGATTCGGGATGTGACGCGGGAGCTGGCGCTGGAAGATGAGCGGGACCGATTGGCTGCCATTGCGGAGGAAAGCCCCTACCCGATTGTCGAATTGGACCGCGATGCACAGATGCTCTATGCGAACCCGGTCATGGTCGCGCTGCTGTCACGATTCGGGTTCAATGACTCCGGTTGGTGCGATCTATTTCCCCCTGATCTTCCCTCGCTCATCGACCGGTGTCTCGCGACCGCGACACGCATTTCGGTACAAGAGGTGGCGGTCGGAGGCGCCTGTTTCGCCTGGACATTCTGCCCTGTGAGAAGCCACGGCCGCGTGCGCGGCTACGCGATCGACATGACGGACGTGCACACCACGCACCGGATGCTGAATCAGACGGCGGACCATCTTCGAGAAACCAACCGGCAATTGGACCAGGCACTCCAGCAAGCGCAGGCGGCCACGCAGGCCAAGGCGTCCTTTCTCGCGACGGTCAGCCACGAACTTCGGACTCCCATGAACGGTGTCATCGGGATGGCCAGCCTGATGCTCGATACGGCACTGACGGAGGAACAGCGGTCGTTTGTCCAAACCATCCAGCAATGCGGAGAAACGCAGTTGTCGCTGATCAATGACGTCTTGGATTGCAGCAAAATTGAAGCCGGGAAATTCCAATTGGAATGCATCGACTTTGATCTGCGCGCAAGCGTGGAAGGCGTCCTGATGCAATGTGCGGAACGCGCGCAATCCAAACATCTGGAGGTTGCCGGTCTCATACAGGCCTCAGTCCCGATCGCTCTCCGCGGCGATCCCGGCCGGTTACGGCAGATCCTGACCAATTTTCTCGGCAATGCCATTAAATTCACCGAACGAGGGGAGGTGATGCTGCGGGTCTTTCTCGATCAGGATCACGCCGACTCCAGCGACCTTCGTTTTGAAGTGACGGACACCGGCATCGGAATCAATCCGGACGTTCAGGCCCGCCTATTCCAACCCTTTACCCAGGCGGATAGTTCAACCACGCGCAAATACGGCGGCACCGGGTTGGGACTCTCTATCTCCAAGCAACTCGCCGAATTGATGGACGGCCATGTCGGCATGCGGAGCGAGCCGGGGCAAGGCAGCACGTTTTGGTGCACGATCCGGTTTGGGAAACAACCACAGTCCCCGCTCGCCCTTGCGCCGGCAGCCGATCTGAGCGGGCGCCGCATTGTAATCGTCGATGACAATGAATCCACCCGCACCATGCTGCAACGGTTGACGGAGGGCTGGGGGATGAAGACCGTAGGAGCATCGGATGCGGCAAGCGCCCGCACTGTGATTGAGAAAGGCTTCGCCGAAGGCACGCCGTTTGATGTCGCCCTGCTGGACATGTCGATGCCGGAAACCAACGGACTGCAACTCGCAAAGAACCTCCGGACTTCTGCCGCCGCATCTTCCCTCAAAGTGGTGATTCTGACTTCGCTCAATGAGCCGAGGCAAGCCGAACAGGCTCGGAGATCCGGCTTTCCCGCCTATCTGACCAAACCGGTCCGGCACGATCCCCTTCAGGCTTGTCTCAGGACCGTGCTAGGCCTTGCAGATGGACCGGCCCAATCCGGCCGCCTTCAGCCTCAGCTAGTCGCCGCTCGTGCCGCCTTGCGCCATGATGGCCCTCGTCCGGCTTCACAGCTGAGAGTGCTGGTGGCGGAAGACAATCTCGTGAATCAGAAGCTAACGGCGCGAATGTTGGAACGGCTGGGATATCAACCCGATGTGGTCGACAACGGGCGTGAGGCCCTCAAGGCTATGAGTATGGGCTCCTACGCCGCCATTATCATGGATTGCCAAATGCCCGAGATGGACGGCTACGAAGCGACCCGGATCATTCGCGCGCAGGAGAAAGGGACCCACATCCCCATCATCGCGTTGACGGCCAACGCCATGCAGGAAGACCGGGATCACTGCAGAGCGGCCGGCATGGATGATTACCTTTCGAAACCAATCACGACCCGTCAATTGGGAGAGGTCCTGGGACGATGGCTAACCGCGCCTGATCCATCCGAGACACGGGCCGGATCACAGAACGACGATCATCCTACCAATAGCGGCACGTTGTTTGACGCCGATCGGATGCTCGTCAACATCGGGGGGGACCCGGATCTATTCAAACAACTTCTCGACATGTTCCTCGAACGGTATCCGATCATGCTGTGTGAGATCCGTGAAGCGCTGCGGACGCAAGACGGTCCACGATTAGAACGTGCGGCCCACACGATGAAGGGAACGGCCGGCAATCTCTGCGCCGCGGAAATCATCGTAATCGCGGGTCAACTCGAGTCAATGGGACGACTCGGCACATTGGACAAGGCGCCGGATCTCTTCCAGGTACTCGAAGGGAAGGTTGACGCGCTCGCCCAGACGTTCCACGGCTATCCCGCTCGAACCCAACCATACTGACTTCATCCAAGTCGTGCGGGACTGTAGCAATCAAGGGTGAGTTTGAAGACATCGCTCCATCCGCGAAGCCATGTTACATCGCCGTGGTTTGGAGCACGGGCGCCGAGGAGGAGTTCTGGGCAAAGAGCGGGTACCGTGTCGGGCAATCGTCCGCAAGCACGACTTGTTTGCAGAGGCGGGAATGGGGGTTCATGACCAGGGGCCCCCGGAGATTCCCGGTGATGCGGCTGGGATCATGCGATGGAATCGTAAGAATCACGGCAATAGTCAAATCCTGACAGTCGGGGGCGGCGTGGATTTCGGCCAATGCTTCCGCGGCGAGTTGCACCCGATAATCGGGCTTGAAGAAAGCTGGATCGATGATCACAAAAGCCAGATCCGCCTGGTCCACGCAGTGCAGCCATTTGAAAGGCGCGTCGGTGTCATGATCGAGGATCACATAGCGGGTCCGATCAGGAAATCCAAGAATACCGGAAGGAAAGGTGAGGAGTGATCCGTCATCTACTTCAAGCTCGCCGAACCGGGTTGACACAAATTTCATCGATGTGCCCTCACGCTTGCCGCCGCCCCGTCCGTTTCGAGAGTTCGCGAAATGCTTCCAGCGGAACGACGCCTGTCTCCGCGGCCATCCTATTCTCTTCCTGGATGCGGGCGTACACTTCGTCTCGATGCACTTCGACGGCGGGCGGGGCTTCGATACCAATCTTGACTTGGCCGCCTCTCACGCCGAGCACGACGATCCGGATGTTCGAACCGATCGTTACTCCCTCACCCCGTCTACGAGTCAAGACCAGCATACGCGCCTTCCTTGGCGTGCGAGCCTATTTACGGCATCGAGGTCGGCACCGGCCCGCTCGATTTCGGCGCCGGACTCATCCCTACTGGAGCATCTTGAGGAGAGACGTATCAAAGATTCTGCTGAAGGCCTGGCTTGCGGCTTCAACCGCCACCTGCTGCAGGCTCAATTGTGTGATGGCCGCGGTCAGATCTGCATCCTCGTTGTTGGACAGCGCCTGTCGAATCGTCGTCGTCGTCGTATCCAGCGCCGCCTTGGTCACGTCGAGACGGTTGGCCATGGCGCCGATCTTCCCTTGCGCATTGCTGATCTGATTGGTCGCCTGATCGAGGGCGCCGATCGCCGTGTCGATACCCGCCGCGTTATTGCTTTCCAGTGCGCTCAATAAATTACTGACGCTGTCGAACACATTGGTCGTGGGCCCGGTAAACACCTCGCTGCCGGGAAGCAGGACTTGCGCCGTTTGATTACGCCCGACGGCAATGGATTGGCTCTCCGAATTCCCTTGGTACGTCACGGAGTCGCCGGATGAAATCACAAACGGGGTCACATTCGTTTCCGTGCCGGCAAAGATCGCCTGTCCGCCTACGTCCGTGTTCCCCAACTGAATCAACTGGCGGTGCAGTTGACGGACTTCTTGGGCGATGGTCGTTCTGCCCTGGGCCGAAGTGGTGTCGCTGCGGGCCTGGATCGTCAATTCCCGGATGCGCGTGAGGACGTTTTGTACCTGTCCCAGGGCGCTGTCGGCCGCGTCGAGACGGGCCGTACCGAATTGAACGTTTCTGGTCCATTGGTCGGTCTGAGACAGAGACGATTTGTCGAGCACAATTTGGCCGAAGGCTGCCGGATCGTCGGACGGCTGCGTGACTTTCTTTTGGGAGGAAATCTGTTCCTGTGCTTGAAGAAGCTGCTGCCGCGACCGCTGAAGATTTCCGAGGAGCGTTCCGTACATCTGCTGATCCGCGACTCTCATAGGCCTCTCCCTTGTCCCGCTTCCACCACGCCGCTACCGTTTGAGGGTGAGGATGGTTTGAAACATTTCGTCCGCCACGACGATGAGCCGCGAGGCGGCCTGAAAGGACCGCTGGTATTTCAGAAGATTCACCAGCTCTTCATCGAGCGACACGCCCGAGATTTCGGCTCGGTGTGCTTCCAACTGTTCCTGGATGATTTCCTGTGCGCTCAAATCCCGCTCCGCCCCCTGCATCGCCGAGCCGAAGTCCCCGGCTGCAGCGCCGTAATATTCCTGCAAGGTGGCATTGCCGAGCGATGCAAATCTGGTCGTTTGCAGAGCGCCGACGGCCAGCGCGTTCACATTGTTTCCCGGCACGCCGGCGGCGGTTGACGATGCCGCAACTTTTTGAATGTCGGTGAGCGAGACCTGAATCGTGGCGGCCGTCGTGCCGGCCGCCGCAAAAAACGTTTGCCCGGTCGAGCCGTCCAGTCCGTATCCGGCCTGATGGGTGCTGTTGACTTGCGTCACTAAAGCGGAAGCCAGCTGGTCGAACGAGCCTTGAATGGACGGAAGCGTTTGATCCCGCACATCCAGCAGCCCTTTGAGGCGGCCGCTTGCGATGACGGAATTGAGCGTGACCGGCCCACCGCCCCCGTCGTACTGTACGTCCAAGAGCCCGCTGTTCGCGGCATTCGCGGCGCCTTGCAGCTCATACGTGCGGTCTTTCTCCACGAGCACCTGTCCCCTGGCCACAAATACGCTCAGCTGGCCCGTGCCGTCATCGACCGTCGACACATCGGCCAGCTCTCCAAGTTGATTCAACAACACACCTCGTTGGTCGCGGAGGTCGTTGGCCTGCTGGCCGCTGAATTCGGCTTGACTGATCGACTTGTTCAACCCCGCAATCCGCGACGCCAATTGATTGATATCGGTGATGGCTTGGCCGATCTGCCCGTCCAGCGCCTGTCGCTGCGCCGAGAGGTCCGCGGCATGTTGGTTGAACTGATTCGCCATGGACGTGGCCTTGGACAGCAGCACCGTGCGAGCAGTCTGGTCGGCGGGATTGGTCGCCACATCCTGCCAGGCGTTGAAGAACTCATTGAGACTGGCTCCCAATCCCTGATCGTTGGAATCGCCGAATAGGGGCTGCACGCGCTGCAGCGCATCGCGAGACGCTTGAAATTGGCCCTGCCGCTCATGCGATGACAGCAGCTGTCGTTCAAGAAACGTATCGACGGTGCGGCGGATCTCCGAGGCTTGCACGCCGGTCCCGATTTGACCCGGCTGCCCGTTTTGCGGATCGGTTTCGGTCAGAATCGCCTGCTGCCGTGAATATCCAGGTGTATTGACATTGGAGATATTCTGTCCGGTCACAGCCAGGGCCCGCTGAAACGTCGCCAACGCCGACGTGCCGATTCCAAAGAGCCCGTTGAGTCCCATCCTCTACCCTTTGATCCCAACGCTGTGCGAAACGCCGCCGACGACCGAGCCGGTCTGAGAATAGAGCGGGGCGGAAGCGGGAGATCGTTGCCAGAGGCTCAGACTGCCCTGTAAAAAAGCCAGTGATTGCGCGATCAGCGCGGCGTTGAGCCGATTCATCCGATCCGTGGCGCCGATGATCTCAATGAGAGTCTGTTGTCGTTGTTCCAGTTCCTTCGAGAGACGGATCGAACCGGCTGCCGAGCCCTCGGTGAGGCAGCGACGCGACTGCTCGAGATCGCGAATACAGTCCAGCAGTTCCGATTTTTTCGCGGTCACATCGCTGAATTGTCCGAATGAGAGCGTCCGAATCGCTTCTTGCTCATCGCTCAACAGGGCATGGAACTGGCCGACCTTTTCGATCATGAGATCCAAGACTCGGCCGAGTTCGAGAAGAGCGGCGGATTCATCAGACATATGGCCTCTCAATATCAGGCTGGATCATGGCGCGGACAGAGTGCGGCCGAACTCAGGGCGTATGATTCAGAGGACGGAATCGGTGAGTACCTGCCGGATCATCGAATCCGCAACCTTCTTTCCATCCATCGTATAGGTGCCCGCTTCCACCGATCGCCGAATCTGTTCCACCCGGGTCTCGCGCGCCGCATCGGGACGATCGAGCAAGGCTTTGATCCGCTGCAGTTCCTTGGCATGGTCCGAGATCTGAACGCGGTCTTGCTGTCCCGATCCGCCGCTGACTGACGCGTGCTTGCTCTGATTCCGGTCAACTCCCTGAACGCCGAGTAAAAGCTTGGCCAGATCCGCTCGGTTGTTTCTTCCTATCTCCATACCCGCTCCTCTGCTCGTGACACGACAGAGAAACCGGTCTGTTCCCTGTCGTTTCTCTTCTCGGTTGAACCGACCGGAAACTTGAGCAGCGGAACGGGAATTATTTGCCCGGCATGTTCCCTTCGATAAATTGCGTTAACCCAATCCCTCCCGCCTCCGTCGCAAGGCGGCTGATCTCCTGGTCATAGAAGGAATGCCACACCTGTTCTCCCTTGCGATCAAGAAAGCCGGTCGGGACGGTTTCCCGCATGGTTTTCAGCAGATAGGAGAGAAAGTAGGACTCGAATTCCTGAGCCGCCTGGTGTATCGAATGGCCGGCCTTGCGGCTCAGAGCCGCCTGCGCCTCACCCAAAGAACCTGGAACGCGAGCTTGAACAGCATCGATTGTCATCCAGTTGTGTACAGATCCGATGTCAGCGATATCCATACCGCCATTACCTTCGCTAAACTATCTCAAGATTCGCTTGAAGTGCACCGGCCGCCCGCAAGGCCGAGAGAATCGCCACCAAATCACGCGGCGTGACGCCGACAGCATTGAGTGCTCGGACAACGTCCCCCAATGTCACGGTCTGATCGACCACCATTAATCGGGACTGCTCTTCCTTCACATCGGTTTGTACATCGGGCGTGACGACGGTTTGCCCCTGGCTCGATCCGATCAACGGCGCCGTCGGCTGTGAAACGTTCAAGGTATTCTTTACGGATATCGTGAGATTGCCGTGTGAAATGGCACATGTGGAGAGCCGCACATGCTCGCCCAGGACCACGGTTCCGGTCCGTTCGTTGACGACGACTTTCGCCGGCACATCGACCGCCACATCCAATCCCTCCATGGCCGCGATGTACTCCACGACGCGCCCTTGAAACGGCGCCGGCAGCGAGGCCTTCACCAGTCCGCCGTTCACGGCGACAGCCGTGCCCTTTCCGAATGTCCCTTCGATCGCTTCGGCCGTACGGATGGCGGTTGTGAAATCCGGATGCCTCAGCAATACCGACACGGAATCCCATGATTCCAGATCGACTGCGACCTCCTTTTCCACGATCGCGCCGCCGGGCACGACGCCGGCAGCCTGATGATTCTTGCTCACCGTCGCGCCGCCGGGGCCACCCGTGCCTCCAAGAAATCCGCCGATTGATACGGGCCCCTGTGCCACCGCGAACACTTGCTGGTTGGGCGCCTTCAACGGCGTCAGCAGCAAGGTCCCGCCTTGGAGACTCTTCGCATTGGCCATGGAGGAGACGACCGCATCGACGGTCATACCAGGCTTGATGAACGGCGGCAGCTTCGCGGTTACCATGACCGAGGCGATATTGCGGGTCAGCAACTGGATCGGGTCGATCACCAGATTGATGCCCATCTTGTTCAACATGGACATCATGGCCTGGATGGTAAATTGACCGCCGATCACCTGATCTCCCGTTCGATCGAGGCCGACCACCAGCCCATAGCCGATCAATTGGTTCTCGCGTACTCCTTCGATGCTCGCCACGTCCTTGACACGGACGGCTTCGACCGGCGTGCCCATCCACAAGGAGATGATGATAAACGCCAGGATGCTGACCACCGCGCGTGACAGGAATGCAGGATGCCGAGCTGATGGAGCGGCTTCTTCTTGAGGATCCGGTCGCGGTGCCTCGGGAATGGCGAGATACGGCGGATCGGCCGTTGCAGGCCGCACGACGCCGCTTAGCATCATTAAGCGCAATGATTGCATGACCATCTGACGCCGCTGTTTACGCCCCTGTATTGTTTCCATCATCATCCTTTCTCTAAGTACGATTTAGTGATTGGTGATTTGGTTAAGCCTTACTTCAGACATCACACAATCGCGCAATCGTACTTCCACGCTAGAACGGATAGATCCAATCCAAGATCCGCACCAGCCAGCCGGGTCGCTGGACGTCATCCACGACACCCAGGCCCGAATATTCTATTTTGGCATCGGCAATCGCCGTCGATTGCACGGTGTTTTTCGTATCGACATCCACCCGCCTCACGACGCCGCCGATGACCATGATCTGCCGCTCGGAGTTCACGGTCACTTCACGCCGACCTTCGACTCGCAAATCTCCATTGGGCATGACCTGGGTGACAATGGCCGAAATGGTTCCGGTCAGAGTGTCTTCGCGATTGGTCGCTCCCTTGCCGCCGAACTTGTTCTTGGCGCTCGCGTCAATGCCCAGCCCGCGCGTTGCCTCCGCCCCGAGCCTGATGCCCGGAATCCCTAAATAACCCAGCGCGCCGCCGGTCAGGCTGTTGGAGATGGTTGAATCCCGCTCCGCGCTGGTATCCGCGCTCTTCGAGCCTTTATGTTTTTCCGCGATCTTAATCGTGATGATGTCGCCGACCCGCATTGCACGGAGATCCTCATACAGATAGGCGCGGCCGTTCTCTTCCTGCCACAAGGAGCCGGTAGTCTTCGGCGGGGGCAACGGCGCCACTTCCAACTTTTCCTTCGCCGGCGGCGTCGAATGGCATGCGCCGAGAAGGCCGACGACCAGAACGAGGCCGATAATCCAACCGCTTGCTGTACCGGACCGTTCAAAACTCAACACGCACCACTCCTGGTCCGATGACCTTCGCACGCACATCCTTGCCGGAATCCGTGTTCGACACGGTGATGGTTTGCCCCATTTCACCGTTGCCTTTGGTGACGCCGGCGGTTTGGACGGACAGCCCGCCCATCTTCGCCTCGATCATGACGCGATCTCCCTTGCGGACGATAAACGGCCGCCGCAACGAAGTGAGCTTGATCGGAATTTGCGGAGCCAACGGTCTGACAGCGGCCTTTCCGATGACGTCCCGAAGGTCGGTCGCATAGGGCGACTTTAAGTCAAATAGGGCGACGCGCGTGGTAACGATGTCGTCCCCATCGATTTCTTCGTCGGTTTTGATGAGCCGCACGGGCGCTAGAATGTCCAGATAGGCAGCCACGTCGGTTGTCGCGTCAATCGTTCGATGCAAGATTCCGTTGACGGCGACGTGCACGTGAAACGCTCGACGCCCCACGCTCCCCTCGACGTCGGACGAACTGACGGTGAGGCTGAGCGCGCCGGCCGGAACCGCGATGGGCTGTTGCGGGTCACCGAGCGTGACCTGGATCTCTTGCACCTTGCCGGAAAATTCACGCTGCAGATGATCGTGAATCGCTTTCCGAATGCCATCCGGATAGATCACCTGGCGGCCACGAGAACGGACCGTCTGCTTCATGCGGTCGCTCCCCTGCCCCGGCGCCTCGACCGATTCTCGTCCGGCCGGATGCCCCATGGCCTCGCAGACCGTCCCCACGATCCCCGCCCATCCGGCGATCACGAGCATTATGAACAATCGTGTCATACGGTCATCCTTCCCAGCAGCAACCTTACCGGCGGATATTATTTGCGATGGACATCATCTCGTCCGACGCCTGAATCGTCTTGGAGTTAATTTCATAGCTTCGTTGGGCGATGATCATGTTCACCATTTCCTCGGCCAGGTTGACGTTAGAACTTTCCAGAAATCCTTGTTGGATGACTCCGAATCCGGTTGAGAACCCTCCCGTACCTTGCAAGGGCGGTCCCGACGCGAAACTGTCAAGAAACAGGTTATTGCCCATGGCGACCAAGCCGGAGGGGTTATCGAATCGTACCAGTTGGATCTGCCCCACTTGGGAAGCTTGAGTGACGCCGGGCAACAACACCGATACCGTGCCGTCCTGTCCGATATCGATCTTGAGGGCGCCGGACGGAATCGTAATGACAGGAGTGAGCTGATCGCCGTCGCCGGTCACGAGATTCCCGACATTGTCCCGCTTGAAGGACCCGTTCCTCGTGTACATGATCGTGCCGTCCGGCCGGGCAACTTGAAACAGCCCCGGCCCGTCGATGGCCAGATCCAAATCATTGTTGGTTTGCCGCATATTGCCTTGCATCCATTCCTTGGACACGGTCGTCGGGCGAACCCCGGCGCCGATCTGCACGCCGACCGGAAACACGCCGACATTCGACGCATTCGTTCCCGGAAGCCGTTGGATCTGGTACAGGAGATCGGCAAATTCCGCGCGGCTCCGCTTGAATGCGCTCGTGTTCACGTTCGCCAGGTTATGTGCGATCGTATCCACGTTGATCTGCTGCGCCGTCATCCCGGTCGCCGCCGTCCACATCGCTCGAATCATCGATTCCTCCTTACCCCGATCTCGCGCCTCCAGGTGCAAGACACTGCCGCCTCACCGACTCGGCGGCGTCCACAAACGTGCCGCGCTTTATTCGGCGCGGCGTGGACCTCGCTTGCCGTCTCCGCGCTTCCGTCATGAACCCCCATCAATAATGCGGGCTACTGCACCCGACCGACATCGCGGATGGCCGTCTCGGTCATCTGATCGAGCGTCTGCATCAGTTTTTGCGCCGATTCGTAGGTCCGCATGCCTTGAATCATTTTCACCATTTCGCCCAACGCATTGACGTTCGATTCTTCAATATGGCCGGACTGCACCCGGGGATGGGCCGCCGTGTTCGGCCGTCCGCCGGCGAAGAGTCCTTCCATATGTTTCTGCGGCATCTGTTCCGGTGCAAACTCCACCACCTTCAAGGACGCGACCGGATTCCCGTCCACCTGGATCGCGCCTTCGTTGTTGATCTGAATATTGCCCGGAGGAATTTTGATTTCCCCTTTCGTTCCCATGACCGGGTATCCCAGATTGGAGACGAGCCGGCGCTTGTTATCGAGCGAAAACATGCCGCTTCTGGTATAGCGCGGACCTTGCGGGGTCTTGACCTCAAAAAACCCGTTCCCATCGAGGGCCAGATCCAGCGGATTGCCGGTGATCCGGATGCGGCCTGCTTCGAACGAGGTAGCCACCGCATGCGGCTGAACGAAGACTCGCTCCGCCGCTCCGCCCGGCTTGGCCATGATGGTCTGAGCCAGCCCCGCCGCGGCAAGCGAAGTTGCCGGCGCATGGGCGGCTTGACCGAGCACGGTGCGAAACGCCTGCTCGTCCTGTTTGAAGCCGGCCGTATTGACATTGGCCAGGTTATTGGCGAACACCTGAAGTTGACGTTCCTGAGCGATGGCTCCGGAAAGGATCGGATAGATGGCACGATTCATAGTGTCAGCTTTCTGGCGAATCGAGTTTGCGATCTTTCATCTAGCAATCGATATGCCACCGCGGGGAAGATCTACGCAGCCTGAGAGATTCATGCGGCACAGGCCAGAAATGAGAGAAAGAGGCGGGAAGGCTGAATTTACACGCGCCGGCCGCATTATTCCGGCACGCGAGCGCGAACAAGAAAGGGAAAGGGAGATCGACCGGGAAGAGTTTGCCGCCCGTATGGAATGCTTTACCTACCGAATGGGGACCGGAGAGGCAAGAGAAGCGGATTATTCCGAGCGCACGCCGGTCATGCGATCCGACAGGGTGACAGCCGAGTCGCCCGGCAACCCGAACATGACATAGCCTTCTGTCCTGGCCTGCGCGACCGCTTGGGCCGCCAAGTCGAGCAAGGGCCTCGCGTCCGTCGCGTCCGGCGGCAGCAAGGCGATGCCGATGCGGCTCGTCAAAAAGATCTCATGTCCTTCCAAAATGAACGGCAAGGAGATCGTCGCCTGAATTTTGGTCGCGACCGAGAGAACGGCGAATCTGTCATCGATATTGTCGAGCAACGCCACAAACGATCGTTCCCCCAACCGCGCAACAGTATCGGTCGTGCGGAGCGCGCTTTTGATCCGGGCCGCTTGCACCCGGTACACCAGGTTATTATTGAGCGTTCCCTGGAGTTCATCCGCCAAAATGAAGTGATCCAGTTCCACCAACAAGACAGCCACCTGCCGGCCGGACTTGCGTGCACGCGAGACAGCCTGATTGGCCAAGAGCATGAACAGGCGCTGCATCGGCAGACCGGTTACCGAGTCATACGTGGCCATGTTCTGCGGAGTGGATTCGGTTCGAGGACTCTTGGGCCATGCGAACAACTTCGCGCTCTTGATCAGAAGGAACAGCGCGGCCGAGAGGAGTCCCGCGCTTCCGACGGCCCACGCGACATGTGGAGACCTTTGGGACCCGTCGATGACGTATCGGTCGATTCCACACCAGACACGCACCCGATCCATCGCTCGTCCCGGCCACCATAGTCCGGACGCTCCAGCGGCTCCCGGTCTGCCATCCTCTCCGTCTGCTTCACCGGCAGCGGCGGGCACGCGGATATCGGCGGAGTCGCCGTCGGAACTTGGTTGCGACATCGTGATCGAACTGCCTTGTCGGGGATTTGGTTCTTGTAGCCCGTCGTCAACTGTCAGTCTCGTACGGAACTGCCATTACCATGTATTGCCGTGGTTCTCATCCCACTTCTCGTCGATGCTTGCTTTGTCGGAGCGAGTCTTTGCCATGGCCTTCTCATAAAAGGGTAAGGTATGCCGACTTCTCTCGGGCTCAAAGTTTCTGGCGGCATAGACAGCCAGTAGCCAGAGCACCACTACGCCAATACCCAACCACATTAACCAGTTCATGATCAGATATCGGTCGGCCGGGAAGAAAACTGTAGAAGCGCCGATGACAACTACGCTTCCACCGGTTGGAGTCTGGCCTTCAAATGCACGATGGCCTTGGAGTGGATTTGGCACACGCGGGATTCCGTGACCTTAAGGATCTGCCCGATCTCCTTCATGGTTAATTCTTCAAAGTAGTAGAGCGTCAGGACCAGACGCTCCTTCTCGGCGAGTTCCTGGATCGCCTGACAGAGGACTTGCCGCTCCCGGCCGCTGACGAGCGAGGCCAACGGATCCGGTTGACTGACATCGGTCAACATGCCCAGGATTGTATGCCCGTCCTGGTCCTGCACCCCAAGATCATCCAGACTCACGACAATGGCGCCGCGCGCCCGCGTGAGGAATTCGTCCAGTTCCGGGAGCGACATTTTCAACTCCGCGGCCACTTCCTCATCTGTCGGAGGCCGGCCGTGGCGGTTGAGCAACTCGGCGTACGTCCTCTGGAGCAACGTGATTCGCTCATGGACCGAACGCGGGATCCAATCCATGGAGCGGATTTCATCCAGCATGGCGCCGCGGATGCGAAATTCCGCATAGGTCTTAAATTTTGCCTCGCGGGTCGGATCATACTTCTCCATCGCATCCATCAGTCCGATGATGCCGACCGAGACGAGATCCTCGGCATCCAAATAGGCCGGCAGCCGGAATGCCAATCGATGCGCCATGGAACGGATGACGTGAGTGAACTCCTGAATGATCCGTTCACGATCGCCCCGCACGGCATCCGCCTTCGATCGCGATTGCGCCAAGTCGGCTCGATTCATAGGCCTTCGCATTCTCTTCAAGTGGTGCGCAGCAACTGTTGCCAGAGAAACTGGACCGTGCCCTTCGGGAGATCGGGCACCGCCAGCCGCTCCACCGCCTCGGTCAACGACAGGAACGCCCGGCTGGAAGGCGCCTGGGGATAACGGTCCAACACCGCACGCTGCTGCGTCACCGCCAGAGGAAGATAGTCATCCAACGGCACGAACCCCAGATACTCGATGGAAATTTGCAGGAAGCGGCTTGCCGCCACGTCCAACTTCGCGAATACGCGGGCCGCTTCGTTCGGACTCTTCGCCAAATTAACCAAGACGTGAAACCGGCGCTCCCGATATTGCCGCAGCAAAACTTTCATCAAGGCATAGGCGTCGGTCAGGGAGGTCGGCTCCGGCGAAATCACCACGACAATGGACTGGGCCGCGGCGGCGAAGAACGTCACGTTGGATGAAATGCCGGCCCCGGTATCGATCAAAAGAATGTCGATGAGGTGGGATACCTGCTCCAGTTCACCTTGCAGGATTTGATGCTGGGCTTCAGTCAACGCGGTCAGCTGGGCCAGACCGGAGCTTGCCGGAAGAATACGGATACCGGACGGTCCCTCCAGCATGATCTCGGAGAGCGAGCGGGTTCCGGAGAGGACATGTTCGAGGGTATATTTCGGCGTCAATCCCAACAACACGTCGATGTTGCCCAGCCCGAGGTCGGCATCGAGAACCAGGACGCGTTTCCCCGCCCGCGACAGCGCGATCGCGAGATTGGTGACCACGTTGGTCTTCCCGACCCCGCCCTTTCCACTCGTGACGGTGATGACCTGCGGAGGACGGGTACCGATCCCCGATCGGACCATCCTTGATTGCACCGCCAGCGTGATCTCACTCATGTTGATGCTCCCTCTCTGAAGTGACGGATACGGAATGGTTCACGGCATGCCCGCCCGGATGGCGATAGCGGCCGGCTCTCAAGCCGAGCTCACCGGCGGAGGGCGGCCGCTCGGGAATCCCGCGCACCGGCACGGTCGCCCCGAGCACCAGATCGATGAGTCGATCCGGCATGGCGGGCGCCAAATCCTCAGGGACGCGAGGTCCGGTCCCCCAATAGGACAAGGGAATGCCGCACTGGTGCGCGGCCTCGAAAATGCTGCCGTATCCGGCGGTCTCGTCCAATTTCGTGAACAGGAGACGCAGCGACGGAGCGCCTGCGCATCGTTTGATAGCCGCCTCGATATCCTGGATACGGGTGGTCGCCGGCACAACGAGGTGCACTTCCAACCGGTGCGCTAAACCGGTGAACGCCTGCCATTCATGCCAAGGCTGTTCATGGCGGGGGTTGAAACCTGGTGTATCGACCAAGACCAATTCCGCCTGCCCGATTCGTCCGATGCAGTCCCTCGCCTCGTCACCGGTCGAAGCCGTCGCTAATTCCACTCCCAGCACGTTGGCATAGAGCCGCAACTGTTCGACCGCCGCGGGTCGATAATTGTCGATCGTCACCATTGCCACCGATCGTTTTTCTTCCAACCGGTAGTGAGCCGCCAGTTTTGCGATCGTCGTGGTTTTCCCGACACCGCTGGGTCCGGCAAAAACAACGATTTTCTGACACTCGTCCGCAGCCAGCAGCGGACCGGCCGATTGGAGCCGCGACGAGAGTACCCCGCGCAGCAATTGAAGCATGAAATGCGGCATCGTCCGATCGGGATCGCGGAGCGTGTCCTGGAGTTGGCGCAGGCAGTCGTAGGCGGTCTCTTGCCTGATTCCTTGCGCAATCAGATCCTCATAGAGACCCTGCAACGATTTGGACAGAGAAGCCGGAGCACCCGCCGCACAATCCTGGCCCGCGTCCCTCGATTGGACTGTGCCGGTGAACTTGGCATAATGAGCCGGCGCCGGCGCGGGCGGACTCAAGGCGGCTTCGAGGTTGTGAGCAAACGACGGGGTGGATGATGCTCGTTCGTCCTGGACTGTATCAGTGCCTCCGTTCCGTTCAATCGGACGGTCGTCCCGATCGATACCGTCCTCATCGATCGCCGCCATGACTTCAAGTGCCGAACTGCCCAGCATGCCGAAGGCGTTTCCCCATTTCCGCACACGGCGCGTCGAGAGAATCACCGCGTCGGAGCCCAATTCGTGCTTGATGGCGCGGATTGCCTCCTGCATGGATTGCGCGTAGAAGGTCCTGACTTTCATGCGAGGCTCCTCGTTTCGGCCGCATCCATATCAACGCGAACTGTCTCGACCGCCTGCAGCCGCACGACACTGTCGATCTCGTTCAACCCAAGGACCGGCACCGCATGCAGGATTCGGTCCGTCAACTTGCGCAGATGCCGGCGCAAGGACGGCGAACAGAGGATGACCGGTTGATGGCCACGGCCCGCCATTCGTTCTGCGGCCTGTTTGAGCGCCGTGAGCAGCTTCTGGGAGAGCAACGGATCAATCGGCCACCCGCTTCCTTGAGGAGCGGCGTTCGCCTGCTCGGCCAACGTCCGATCGAGTCGCGGATCGAGACCGATGACGGGCAACGTGCCGTCCAATCCCATGTATTGTCGCGTGATCGTCCGGCCCAGCGCCTGGCGCGCCACTTCCGTAAGGATGTCCGGATCCTTCGTGGAGCCGGCATGATCTGCCAGCGCTTCCAGGATCGATCGCAGATCCCTAATCGGCACGCCCTCCCGGAGCAGGTGGGCAAGGATGCGCACGAGACTTCCCAAAGAGAGGAGATTCGGCACGAGTTCCTCCACCAATTTCGGATGCGCCCGAGCCAGCTCATCGAGCAATCCCTGAACCTCCTGGCGCCCGAGCAATTCATGCGCGTGGCGTTTGACGATTTCGGAGAGATGGGTCACGATGGCCGACACCGGATCGACGACGGTGTAGCCGGCCAGTTGAGCCTGCTCGCGCAATTGTTCGGTCAGCCACAGGGCCGGCAAACCGAAGGCGGGCTCCTTCGTCGCAATGCCATGGACGACGTTCTTCTGCGCCGTGCCCGGATCGATTGCCAGCACGTGCGAGGGCATGACGTCCGACTTCGCAATCTCCACGCCTTTCACGAGCACGGCATATTCGTTGGGTCGCAATTGAAGATTATCTCGAATGTGGATAGGCGGCAGGACGAAGCCCATGGTTTCGGCAAACTGCCGCCTGAGCCCTTTGACCCGGTCCAACAGCGCCCCTCCCTGCGCGCCCTCCACCAACCCGATCAGTCCATAGCCTACTTGCACCTCCATCAGATCAATCGGGGCGACACGAGTGACGGCATCTTCGGCAGCCGGCGCTGCAGCCGGGGCCGGTGGAGTCTGCGCCAGATCCGCCTCGCGGAGGTGAAGCTGATAGGCCACCCAGGCCACCGTACCGCCGAGTATCACAAAGGCCAGATGCGGCAATCCCGGGACCAGCCCCAGAGCCAGCAGGATGCCGGCCGACGTCCCGACCGCTTTAGGTGAGATCAACACCTGCCTGGTGATTTCAAATCCGAGGTTGGCCTCCGAAGCGGCACGCGTGACGACAATACCGGCCGCGGTGGAGACGATCAGCGCGGGCACTTGAGCAACGAGCCCTTCCCCTACCGTCAGCAAGGTGTAGGTTTGCGCGGCGGCGGCAATCGTCATCCCCTGCTGGAGCACGCCGATCGTGAGCCCGCCCAGGATGTTGACCAGCGTAATGATGACCGCGGCCACAGCGTCACCGCGAACGAACTTGCTCGCGCCGTCCATCGAGCCGTAAAAGTCCGCTTCTTCCGCGATCTCGCGCCGGCGGCGGCGCGCCTCCGTATCGTTGATCAGGCCGGCGTTCAGATCGGCGTCGATGCTCATCTGCTTCCCGGGCATCGCATCCAACGTAAACCGCGCCGCCACTTCCGCCACACGGCCGGCGCCCTTGGTCACGACGACGAAATTGATGATGACGAGGATGGTGAAGACGACCAACCCAACCGTGTAATTACCCCCGACCACGAAATTGCCGAAAGCGCGGATCACCTCTCCGGCGGCGCCGACGCCCTCGTTGCCGTGCAGGAGAATGAGCCGCGTGGAGGCGACATTGAGCGACAGCCGCAGGAGGGTCACCATCAACAAAATCGATGGAAACACGGAGAACTCCAGCGGCTTCCGAACCTGCATGCCCACCAGCAAAATAATGATCGACAGCGTAATGTTGAAACTCAGCAGGAGGTCCAGCACGAAGCGGGGGAGCGGCAGGAGCATTACCATGAGGATGGCGACGACACCCACGGACATCAGGACATCCGGATGCTTCACGAGCGATGTGGTCGGGACCGATGTGCCGCTTGCGTTCATTCAACTGCCCTATACGTCCGTTCGCGGCGCCACGTTTCCGCGTACACGATAGACAAACGCCAAAATTTCGGCGACCGCACGATACAAGTCGGCGGGCACCTCGCGACCGATGTCGACCAGTTTGAACAAGGTCCGGGCCACCGGCTTGTTTTCCACGATCAGGATGCCGTGCTGGCGCGCGATTTCCCGGATACGTGCCGCGACAAAACCGGCGCCCTTCGCCACGACCACGGGAGCGGCCATGCGATCAGGCTTGTATTGAAGCGCGACGGCAAGCTCGGTCGGGTTCGTCACCACCACGTCCGCCGTCGGGACGGCGGCCATCATGCGCCGGCGCGCCATCTCCTTCTGCACGGTGCGGACGCGCGCCCGCAACATCGGATCGCCCTCGGCCTCGCGCTGCTCCTCCTTGATCTCCTCTTTCGTCATCCGAAGGCTGCGTTCCCATTCATACCGTTGATAGGCGTAATCGAGCAGGCCGATCACGGCGGCGGCGCAGGCCATGAGCAGCGCGGCTTTCAGCGTGATCCAGCCCACCGCAAGCAGCAGCCCCTGCAGTTCGTATTGAGTGAGTTCCGGGAATCGAACCATTTCCTGCCGGATCGCAAGGACCCCGGTCCCCCCGATTGCGGCAATCTTCAGCAACGCCTTGAACGACTCGGTCAGCGAACGCAGTGAACAGAGCCGGCTCAGTCCCTTCATGGGGTCCACGCGTGCCGGATCGAACTGCAACCCCTCACGCCGCCACAGAAAGCCGGTCTGCGCGAGGTTCGCCCCGATGCCCACTACCGCAATCCCGGCCATAATGGGGGCCAGCAACATGAACACGTCGCTTCCGATCCGACCCAACAATAGATGCAGGTGATCCAGGGTCAACGTCCGGCGGGCCGTCTCATCCATCGCGAGCATCAGCCAATGCTGAAGGATCGTGATCAATGATCCGATGCCGGGCATGGTCAGCCAATAGAGCAGCGCGAGGCTCCCGAGGATGCCGGCGGCCGCCGTCGCGTCGCGGCTGAGCGCGACTTGTCCTTTGCGCCGCGCCTCCTCCTTCCGTTTCGGAGTCGCGCGTTCCGTGCGATTTTGTCCCGACTCAGCCATGCCCCAACCTGTGCAATAAGCCGAAGATGGTTTCGATTAATTTGAGGAATTCGCTTTGGAACAGGTGCAACGAATAGGGCAAGGCCAATCCCATGACGAACAGGCCGGCGCCGATTGTAATGGGAAAGCTCAGAACAAAGACGTTCATCTGCGACACGGCCCGCCCCAGCATCGCCATGCTGGCATTGACAATGAGAATCGTGCAGAACACCGGGGCCGACAGTTTCAGAGCCACCACCAGCATGTTCTGCGAGAGGTGAATGACGTCGGCCGCCAATTCATGGGACAACGATGCCCCGAAGGGCGGCACCAGTTCGTAACTCATCCCGATCGTCCGCACGATCACGAGATGCGCGTTCAGCGATAGAAAGGTTAGCGAGGCGATGAGTGTTTGAAACTGCCCGATCAACGGAGCCTGTTGGTGCGTGGACGGATCGAGCAACTGCACGACGCTGAAGCCCATCTGGCTCCCGACCAGTTCGCCCGCCACTTCAAACCCGGAGAACAATAAGCGCACCGCCAGGCCGATGACCAAGCCGATGAGAAATTCGCCGATGACGCCGACCATCACGACCGGCGCGCTGTCCGGCAATTCCGGCAAGTGGACGACGGGCGCCAGGACCAAACCGAGCACCGTCACCAGCGCAGTCTTTATCGTCACCGGGATCGACCGGCTGTTTAGAATCGGGAAGACGCTCATGAGACCCGCGATCCGTACCAGCAGAACCGTATAGGCCTGGAAATGAGGCAGTGCCCATTGAAGCGTGTGACCCACTTGCATCTAGAACGCGCCTTCCCTAGTGGACATAGAGCGGAATGTTAGTAATCAATTGGGTCATAAAAGCGATAAGGACTCCCATCATCCAAGGCAGAAACATCAGGACCGCACCGAACACCGCGATTACTTTAGGTACGAAGGACAGGGTGGCTTCGTTGATCTGGGTCATCGCCTGAAAGATGCTGACTAACAAACCGACCACTAAACTCAATCCCAGCATGGGCGCCGACACCAGAAGGGTCGTTTCAATCGCCTGCCGCCCGATTTCTGTCACGATCTCAGGAGTCATTTTTCACCCGCCCACCCCGGCGCACTATTTCACCCACCCGGCCCACCGATTGCTCTGCAATCGTTCACCCGAGACGTGCGCCTTTCCCGTTTTCACCCGCCCACCCCGGCGCACTATTTCACCCACCCGGCCCACCGATTGCTCTGCAATCGTTCACCGGAGACGTGCGCCTTTCCCGTTTTCACCCGCCCACCCCGGCGCGCTATTTCACCCACCCGGCCCACCGATTGCTCTGCAATCGTTCACCCGAGACGTGCGCCTTTCCCGTTCCCCTACACAAAGCTTTTCACCATCGAGCCGACCACCAGATACCAGCCGTCGGCCAGCACGAAGAGTATCAACTTGAACGGCAGAGAAATGACGACGGGCGGCAACAGCATCATGCCCATCGACATCAGGACGCTGGCCACGACCATGTCGACGATCAAAAACGGAATATAAATCAGGAACCCGATCTGGAATGCGATGCGCAGTTCGCTGAGCATAAAGGCCGGAATGACGATGTGGGTCGGCACCTGATCGACGCTTTCCGGCTTGCTGAGATGGGCCAGATCGATGAAGAGTTCGAGGTCCTTGTCCCGCATCTGTTTCAGCATGAAGGCGCGGATCGGCTGAATGCCCCGCGACCAGGCCTCTTCATAACCGATGCGCTCCGAGATCAGCGGTTGCACCGCATCCTGGTAGACGGCGTTTCCGACCGGCGCCATGACAAAGAGGGTGAGAAACAACGCGAGGCTGATCAGAACTTGATTGGGAGGAACCTGCTGCGTACCGAGCGCCTGACGAAGGAAGGAGAGGACGATCACCATCCGCGTGAACGACGTCACCATGATGAACAAAGCGGGCGCGAGCGACAGGACGGTCAGCAGCGCGAGGATCTGAAGCACCACGGCCGTTTGCTTGGGACCTTGCTGTCCTAAGTCGATGGTGACGGAGGGACCCTGAGCCAACACCGGCGACCCGTCGAGAGGAACGATGAAAAAGACAAGCAGCGTGATGCCGAATAGCAGAGGCGGCAACGGTACTGCGGATGTGGAACCGATTGACGAAGACCTATCCGATAACATGCTCACCCATGGTTCCAGTGAGCGCTGTCGTCATGCGATCGGCCGGCATCCCGCCGGTACCGGAATGCGACAAAGCCAATTTGATGTGATCGGGATCCGTGAGCCTTCCCAAGTGAACAAGGTCCGTCGCCGTCGTCCCGAGAATCAGCACTTCGCCGGCCACCGCGACGACGAGCACCTGTTTGCGAGGCCCCACATAGCCGCTCCCCAATACGCGGATCAACGGCGTTCCCGACGCCCCGAGCAACCGCCGGCCCACGATCGTCCTCGCCAATGCCAGCAGACCCAAGATCAGCCCCAGCACCAGAGCCAGCGACGCTACCATTCGAACCGCGCTATCCCAGAATTCCATCGTATCCTGTCATTTGGCGACTTGATGAGCTAGTGATCTGGTGAAGTATTCGCCGAGACCCCGCCCTTCCCGCGACTAGCCGAGCTGCTGCAGACGTTGATTCGGGCTCACGACATCGGTGAGCCGGATCCCGAATTTTTCGTTGACGACGACGACTTCCCCTCGCGCGACCAGCTTATTGTTCACCAAGACTTCCATCGGCTCACCCGCGAGTTTGTCCAATTCGATGACGGACCCTTGCCCCAGTTGCAGCAGTTCCCTGATCAACATGCGCGTGCCGCCGATGTGCACGGTCACTTGCAGCGGAATATCGAGGAGAAAGTCGATATTTTTATTGCTCGCCGCCTGGCTCGTCTCTTCGACGGGAGGAAATGCAGCCGGCTGCGCGGCCGATCCCGCGTTGTCCGCCGCCCCATTACCGGCCGGCTGGCTGACCTCGGTATTAGCCATGAATGATTCTCCTTCGTGCGGCGCCCTCATTCATGAGAGCACCTTACTGATTCGGCAGGCATGATTGCCCTTAAAGACTCCCGGGGAGCCGAGAAATTTGGGCCGATCTTCGACAAAACACCACAGAGGGTCGCCCGGGTGCTCGTTCAGCAAGAGCACGTCGCCGGGCGAGAAGTTGAGCACGTCCTGCACGTTGACCGTGGCGGTTCCCAATCGGACCTTCACGGATACGGCACAATCCTGAAGCGACTCGCGAAACCGGCTTTCCCAGCTGCTGTCCTGTTCAATATGGTCGGCGAAGAGTCCGGAGTAGAGTTTCTCCTTGATCGGTTCAAGCATGGCATAGGGGTACGCGATGAAGAGATCGCGCGACGCCTCACCAATCTGAACCTGCAACGTCACCACGACCACAATCTCCGTCATCGTCACGACCATGGCAAACTGAGGATTGCTCTCGGATCTGGTATGGGAAATTTTGGCCGGCAACACAGCTTGCCAGGCCCGCTCAAGATCCGCCATCGCATGTTGCACGAATTTCTTGATGAGGCGCAGTTGGATAGGTGTGAACTCCCGCCCTTCCGGCTTGACGTGCGTCTGAACCTTGCCGCCGAAAAAATAATCGACGATGAGATACACGAGCGAGGCATCCATGACGAACAGCCCGTTACCCCTGAGCGGTTCCATGACGAAGATATTCAGAGAGGACGGCAGTGGTATGCGCTTGATAAAATCGCCGAACTTCACGATCTCGGTGCCGACGACGCTAAACTCGACCTTCTCGCGCAAGACACTGGTCCAGGCAATCGATTGGCGGCGGGACAGCCGATCGTTGATCATCTCCATCGTGGGCATGCGCCCGCGAATGATCCGCTCCTGGTTGAGAAGATCATATCCCTTGATACCGCCCGGGCTCTCCTCTTTGGGCGTGGTATCGACTTCGCCGGACACGACGCCGCCCATCAGGGCGTCGATTTCTTCCTGAGACAGGATTTTATCCATGGATCCAGCCGCCGACGATGACTACTGAATGACGAATTCCGTGAAATACGCGGACCGGACGCCGGGCCTCGGCAAGAGGCCGTTGATCCGCTGAGTAATCTCCTCGCGAAGCTGCGCTTTTCCCTGAGGGCTCCGGATGGCCGCCGAATCCTTGCTCGTCAGGAGGACCAAGATGCTGTCTCGGATTTGCGGTGTGCGCGCTTTGACTTCCTCAGTGGCTTCGGAGCGGTCCAACTCCAACTTCACGTTCAATTTGAGATAACGGATCTCGGGCGTGTCGGCTAGATTGACGATGAAGGGTTCCAGATCGGCGATCGCGCCCGGCTCGACTCCATGACCGCCCTTTTTCCCGGCTTCCTGGTTCCCCGCTGACTTATCGGCAGCGACTTCGGCCTTGGTGTCTTCGACGGCTTTTGAACCGGCCGTCATCCGAAAGAGCACGTACGCCCCGCCCAACCCGATGAGCATGGCCGCCGCGACGATGATTATCACTACCTTCAACGGAATGCCGCTCGCCACCGGCACTGTCATTTTCTCTTCAGCCGCTGCTTCCGCCATAGAGCTTCCTCCTCACGACTGTGTCGCCGGGGTAGAGAGGTTTGCAATGCATATGCCACCTACAAAAACGTAAAACTCAGGCGTCACGCGCGAAACGGCCTGCTGAATGCCGCGCTGCCGTCAGTAAGGTGACAAACCCCTCGCCTGCCCTGACAGACGGTTGACGGAGCCCTTTAGGAAGAAATGAGGAATGAGGAATGAGGAAATGAGGAATGAGGAATGGAATGGGAAGAAACGAGAAATGAGGGTTGCTCATTCCTCGTTTCTCATTCACTCGGACTTTATCTCTTCAGATTGACCAATTCCTGCAACATCTCGTCGCTGGTGGTGATGGCGCGGGAATTGGCCTGAAACGCGCGCTGGGTAATAATCATGTCCACGAATTCCTTGCCGAGGTCCACATTCGATTGCTCGACCGCCCCGGACACCACCTTGCCGAGACCGTTCGTCGTAGGCGCCCCGGAGAGCGGCGCGCCGGATTCGATCGATTCGATGAACAGGTTATCTCTCCCCTTGGCCAATCCTTCCGGATTCACGAACCGGTTCAGGACGACTTGGGCCAGGGCCCTGGTCTGGCGGTTCGTGAACTGCGCAACCACCTTTCCTTGAGCGTCGACCGAGATGCGATCCAACGTTCCGGAGGCAAACCCATTTTGGATTTGATCGATGACACCGGACGGCGAACCGAATTGCGTCACGTTGGAAAAGTCTACGGTCACCGTTTGCGGTGTGGTCGCTCCTCCGGGGATGACGAGGGACATGGCCTGCGATCCGCCGGAGGTCAGCGCGCCGCTTGTGTTGAACGCCAGGTTGGTCTGCGCGACAGGGGCGGCGCTCCCGACCTGCGAGTACAGATTCCAGGTATTGGCCGTGGACGTCTTCACGAAATACAGCCGGAGCTGCTGCGCATTGCCCAGCGAATCGTAGACGGGCAAGCCCGTCGAGAAATTATAGGTCGTGGGATCGCTCACGTTGAAGGCGCCGGTCGGCGCAGTGGCATTGGCATCGAGATTCGCCCGGATCGAGGCGGTGCTCGTGACCTGCGGAGGGACCGCATTGGAGGTCAACGTGATATTGCCGATGGTATTGGTAATGTTGCCGCTGGCATCCGCCTGATAGCCCTGCAGCAGGAAGCCGCCGGCATTCACTATTTGCCCCTGATTATTCACTTTGAACTGCCCGTCTCGCGAGTAAAATCCGGCGCCGGCGTTATCGCTGAGAAGATAGAAACCATTGCCGTCGATAGCCAAATCAAACGTCTTGCCGGTGGTCGTCAGAGATCCTTGGGTAAAGTTGGCCTGGACATCGTTCATAAAGACACCCAGGCCGATCTGGTCGGAGCCGGCGCCCCCGGCGAGACTGGCGGACACCAGTTCCGCAAAGGTTGCGCGGCTGGACTTGAATCCGACGGTTCCCACGTTTGCGATATTGTTTCCGATAACCGACATTGCGTTGCCGTATGAATTCAACCCCGTGACCGCGGTAAACATGCCTGTGAGAATTCCCATGTCTCCTCCTCCTTCGGTGTACCGGCTTCTTCCTGATGGCTACGCAGTCGCGCTCGTCTCCGGCGCCTTTTGCTGCGAGGTATCCGTCTGTGCCGAGTCTTGCGCGGCCTTCTGGAGTGACACGCTTTGCTCCATCAGGTCGACGAGCTTCGTCAACTGTTCCAACTGCGTAAATTGTGCGGTCTGAGCGATGAAGTCCTGATTTTCGATCGGATTCATCGGATCTTGATGCTGCAACTGCGTCACCAACAGTTTCAGAAAATCATCCTGGCCCAATGGTTTCGGCCCGTCCGTCACCGGAGTCGTCGTCGAATTCGTGGATGAGGAGCCGTTGATCAATTGACTGATGTCCATCTCATATCCTCCTGGAAAATGAATCGCTCCGCGCCATGATCCTCATGCGAAAATACTGACGATCCCCAGCCTCGGCCGTGGATCCATTGCGATCGGCTCCCGCCCGCCCTGCTCAGTTCCGCGCATATTGGCTTCATCACCGGCGGGATGCCACGCCGGTTCCTGGCGAAGCCAGCCGTGCGAATCGCCGCGGGACAGCTG
The DNA here is from genome assembly GCF_965152575.1 of Nitrospira sp. Nam80. NCBI lineage: Bacteria > Pseudomonadati > Nitrospirota > Nitrospiria > Nitrospirales > Nitrospiraceae > Nitrospira > Nitrospira sp. Nam80. The sequence goes on along the minus strand of NZ_OZ224216.1, from coordinate 1,934,277 downwards.
TTGCTGATCCACCGTGACCTTGAACTGCCCCATTTCCAGACCGGAGTTCTGCAGCTTGGTCTCCAATTGCTGCTGCTGGCTGAGCATGCCCTGTCCAAGGTCCATATGTTCGGTTCGGATATGAGCATGAACCGTACGATCCATCATGAAAATGCGCACATTGACGGGGCCGAGATCGGCCGGTTCGAGATACAGGCTGACCGACTGCATGACGGACGGACGGACCTCGCTTTGAGAGGCTTCTGACGTGGCTCCCATCCGGCCGGTCGCAAGCGAGGAACCGGTTTTCCCCGCTCCGCCTTCACTCAACGCCGGCTTATCGCCGCCCAACGCTGCGACTGTCTCCCCGAATCCGGATTCACCATGTCCATGGCTCTGACCGGCTCCACGCGGCTCTAGCTTGCCGTCGGCCGCCCGGTCATCGCGCTCGCCCATCGCGTACTCCTGTCCCTGGCTTGCTCGCGACAGGTCCGAAGAGACGGGATTCTCTCCTGTCAGCCCCGCTACGGAATGATCACCCATCTGCCGGTCCTCCGCCCCGGCCCTGAGGTTTCGAATCGAAGGCGCCTCTCCGGGAAGAGGAACCTGAGACAGGGATCGACCAGATTGATCCGGGCTGACGGTCTCGCCACTGCTCGATGGAAGAGAGGCCAATGTCGAGGCATCTGCGGCCAATTGCGCGTACGCCCTGTTGGTCTCGCCTGCTTGCTCCCCCGCCGGAACCGGCCCGGAGGGCAGCGGCTCGGTCTTGGCCCCGGTCGACTGGGGCTGATTGCCATTCCCCTGTCCGGTTTCCACCATCGGCCGGTGCCCATTCATGTTCGCCTCAGGCGCCGCCTGCTGCATCGTCATCCCAGCGAGGCTCGCCGGCATTGCAGGGGCGGATTGCGCGACAAGTTGCGCGGCAGGCGGTTGGGCGTCATCTGCAGAATGTTCCGTTACGTCCTGTACCGCGCCGGGCTCGACAAGGCAGGCCGTGAGCGCGACCATCATGCCGGCGACCTGGTTCTCGGGGACCTGGTCTCTCTCGGCTTTCGATTTCTCTTCTGTGTGAGCCCTCTCTTTTTCCTGAGGCCGTTCCATCTCGGACGCAGATTGATCCACCGTGGCCGATGACTGTGTCGCATCGTACGATTGAGACGCACGGTGAGTTTCTGCCCCGCGCGGCCGCTGTGCGGATCGCGATGACACCGGCCGCTCCGGTGAAGATGCCGGACCCGTCTCATCACCTCGTTCCCGCCAAACAATGGATCGCGAACGGTCGGATGCGCTCGGGCGCTGCTCGATGGCACGATTGAGAACGGACGAGAAGTCTCGTCTTTGGACTGGCTCGTCGCGTCTTGGACGATGGCCCTCGAGAAACTCCGTCGCGGATGAACTGGACGCCGCCGGATTGTCGGCTGGCGACGGCAATATGGTCGGTAGCAGCATCATTTTGAGTGTCAATCCTCCAAGGCGTGGTATTACAAGGGCCATGCCATAGACGCCCCAACTCAAAATTCCGCTCTAACCGCACGATTTTTAGTGAAGCAATCCGGCAATCGGCAGGGATGGGGAAAAGTTTACTGAGACAGGCGGCAAAAACTTCCGTGACATCGTGATCAAGAGATCACGGCGGGGTCAGCAAGTGCTCGGTCAACCGGGCGGCTCGTTCCGGCCGAATGGCCGCCAGAATGGCGCCGGCGGATTTACCTTTGAGGATACGGAGCACCTCGATCGCCTTCCGTTCCGGCATCCGCTCGAGGCTGGCCGCCGCCTCTTCAGGAGGCATCGATTCGTAGATCTTCGCCAGTTGGGACTGATGCAGCGCGCGCGCTTCAGCCGACTCCTTTTGTCGGCGGAGCTTCCGCTCTTCATCCCGCTTTTGCGTTTCCTCCCCTTGTTGCTTCTGTGCGGCGGCCGCTTTCTCATGCTTTTCGAGCATCTGCTCCAATTCGACCTTCAGGATACGCAGCCGTTCTTCTTCGCCCCGCAACGAGGCTTCACGGCGATCGAGATGCCGCTTGCGTTGATTGAGCATGTCGATGATTTCACTCGGAACAGTGAGCGCCGGTCCTTGCAGACGCTGTGAACCGATATTGTTTTCGTCGGATTCCGGGGCGACTGCCCGTTGGGAGGCGCCTTCACCGGACGGCCCGCCCTTTGGAGCGGTCTCGCCGGCCGGAGGCGGGAGATCACGAGTCCCCTCGGCCCAGGCTCGTTCGACAGAGCCCTGACCACTGCACAACCAGCCGACTGTCGCCAGCACACACAGAAACCGAGCAGGCCGCGACCCCGCTTCCATGATTCGCGCCGGGAGAGATCGCTCGACCTCGGTGATCGGATTGTCAGCCATACGAGTCTGATCCCGATGGAACCGCGCTGCGGCGATTTTTGTTCACGGCGCGCCGGCGGGCCGCCTGCTCGTCCATGAGCCGCTGATCCTCATGGAGTTGGGCTTGCTGCGAGAGCTCCAGGCGCCGTCTGATGAGAATGTCGAGTTTCTTTCGTTCCTGCATCGCGACAATCAGATCGGCCTGCATGCCCGTCCACTCACGATGCAACCGGTCACGAGCTTCGATCGCCCTGGCCGCCTTGACCGAAGCACTCTCAATGTCCATGTACCAGTGATGCGCATCGTCGACCGTCAGACCGGCCCGACCGGCCTCAACATAACGTCGCTGCTTGTCGGCTACTTCCGCTTCACAGGCGGCGGATCGTTCCATTGCCTCCTGGAGGCGGCGCGCCGCCGCGGCCAATTCGATGCGAAGCGCCTCTTCAATTTGGCTGCGATACGCCAGCAATCGGGACAAGTTCATTGGATCCTCTGGCCGAGCGCCAGGAGTTCGTCGACGGCGCGGGCATAGGCGACCGGCTGCCGAATCTCTTGCCGCAAAAAGGCGCTGATATCCTCATGGGCCGCCACGGCCTTGTCCAATTCTTTGCTCGTCCCGGGCTTGTACGCGCCCAACGTAATCAAATCTTCGGAACGCCGATATAACGCCATCCGCTCGAACACCAGCCGAGCCGCAGTGTAATGGGCGGGCGAGACGACGTCCCGCATGACACGGCTCGTGCTCTGAAGAATATCGATCGCGGGAAAATGGTTCCGGGCCGCCAATTCACGCGACAATACGATGTGGCCGTCGAGAATGGATCGGACGGAATCCGCGATCGGATCATTCAAGTCGTCCCCGTCCACCAACACGGTGTACAGCCCCGTAATCGTGCCGGGTCCTTGACAGGTGCCGACCCGTTCCAGCAGCTTCGGCAGGGCCGAAAACACCGAGGGCGTATAACCTTTCGTCGTGGGCGGCTCGCCGATGGCCAACCCTACTTCCCGCTGGCTGTAGGCAAAGCGGGTCAGCGAATCCATCATGAGCAGCACATGCTTGCCGCAATCACGAAAATACTCGGCGATCGCCGTGGCAATCAGCGCGCCGCGGATCCGGACGAGCGGAGGCTGGTCCGAGGTCGCGACGATCACGATCGACCGCTTGAGCGCATCGGGCGTCAGATCGCGCTCCAGAAATTCCTTCACCTCGCGGCCCCGCTCCCCCACCATGGCGATGACGTTGACATCGGCCTGGGTATAGCGGCTGATCATCCCCAACAAAATGCTTTTGCCGACCCCGGAACCGGCAAAGAACCCGATCTTCTGCCCCAAGCCGCAGGTCAGCAAGGCATTGATGGATCGGACCCCCAGGTCCATAGGCTGCGTGATCCGGGCCCGGTGCAATGGATTCGGCGGCGCCGCATGGATCGGATACCGGAACGCCCCCTGAAGCGGACCCAATCCGTCCAGCGGCTGCCCCAGGCCATCGAGGATGCGCCCCAGCACCTGCGGACCTACCGGCACGGAAGCGGCACGCCCTTGCATGATCAAACGACTGCCGGGCCCGATGCCTTGCATGTCGCCGAGCGGCATGAGCAGCACACGATCGTCGCGAAACCCCACCACTTCCGCGGGAACGGTGCCGAGGCCGTCCTCGCGCGTCACTTCGCAGACCTCTCCGACCGACGTAAACGGTCCCGTGCCTTCGATGACAATGCCGACTGCTTGGGCGACCCGCCCAGTGATTGCGATTGATTCAATCTGTTCCAGCCGTTCAGTGAGTTTCACCGGATTCACGCTCGCGCAAGGCTTCACCAATACGGAGTAATTGGGTCTCGAGGGTCGCATCGACCAGCCGGCTCGAGGTCTGGACCAGGCAACCGCCGCGCAAAATCAGCGGATCGCCCTCCAATTTAATACTCAGCGCTCCGTCGGCCCGCTCCGCAAGGGCACGGCGCGCCGCTTCGAGTCGCGGGAGGTCCAGCGGGTTCACGCAAACTTTGACCAAGCCGCGTTCTTGCACATGTCCCAACGCCGCCTGTACTTGAGCCACGATGAGTTCGGGCCGTTCGGCGACCGCTTCGCGCAGCACTTTCTGAGCGATGCCGAATGCCAGGGATGCCACGTCCTGTTCAATCGTGTCGTGCAACTGGCGCCAGGTGCTTTCCAATCGGTTGATGACCGTGGCCACCAATTCCTGCTCCTCCCGGCGCACGGACGCCAGCCGCTCGGATGCCCGCTGCTCTCCATCAGCCAGGCCTCGCTGATACTCGGCCTGAACCGTGACGTCCTTGGCTTGTTCCGCCATCCCGAAGTCGGTTAGAGCTAGGCGGGTGAGACGGATATTGCCCGAGCGGATAATGGCTTGCTTCAGCACCGTGTTTTCATGCCGCAATCGATGGAGTTCCATCAGGCGCATGACCGTGTGCCGAACCAATTCCGTTTGAACCGGCTTTCCCAGAAAATCACTGGCGCCGGCTTTCATGGCGCGCACCGCCATCTCGACATTGCCGTAGCCGGTCATGACCAATCCAAGCATGCCGTCATCCGTTTCAAACATCCGCTGTAGCAGGGCGATGCCATCCATATCCGGAAGCTGGACATCAATGATGACCAAGGCGACGTGATGGTCGGCCAGGCAGATCAGAGCCTCTTGGGCCGTCCCCGCCTGGAGCACATGATAGCCGTCGAGACGAAGCAGTTCGGCCAGGAGCCGGCGGACGGCCTCTTCATCGTCCACGACCAGAATGTTTTTGGGTTCCAACTCCGATGCCGGAGCTTGCGCGGGGGGGCGAACGGCCTCCGAATCGCGGGAGCGCACTGCCGTTTTCACAACAGTTCCTCGCCTCCCGCACCGGCAATGACGATGCGTCCTTCCTCCTCCAGCTTCCGGCAGATCTTGAGAATATTCTGCTGAGCTTTCTCGACGTCGCTGACTTTGACGGGGCCGCGGGCTTCCATGTCATCCCTGAGCATCTGAGACGCGCGGCTCGACATGTTCTTGAGAAATTTCTCCTTCACTTCGGGACTGCCGCCCCGCAAGGCGATCGGCAGATCTTCCTTGCTGATCTCTTTCATCAATTCCTGGACGGCGCGGTCGTCGAGCTTGACCAAATCGTCAAAGACGAACATGAGGGCCCGGATGCTGTCGGCTAACGCCTGATCCCGCTCGGATAACTTCGCCATGATGCCGCCTTCCGTCGCCTTATCCAGCCTGGTCAGAATGTTGGCCATCAGCTCGGCGCCTCCGACGTTCATACTCGATCCACCGGCGGTGGATTGCAACGACTCCTGCAAACTGTCGCTCAATTCCTGAAGCACGTCCGGCTGGACTTCTTGCATCGTCGCGAGCCGCAGCGCCACATCCGCGCGCAAGGCCTCGGGCAGCGCCCCCACGACCACGCTCGCCTGGTCCGGCTCGATATGCGCCAGGCAGACGGCGATGGTCTGCGGATGCTCGACCCGCAGCAACTGCGCCACGGTCTTCGGGTCGATCCATTTCAACGCATCGATGCCCGGATAGGTCTTGGTATTGAGCGATTCAAGCAGGCGTGTTGCCTTGTCCGACCCCAGGGCCTTGACCAGGATCGTTTTCATGTACTCTTTGCTTTCGAATTCGACTTCCCCGGCGGCGCTGGCCTTCTCGAATTCCTCCATCACCGACGACTCCTCATCTTTGGTGATGTGCGCCGTATCCTTCATATAGGAGCCCAGCTTGCGGATATCCTTGGGGTCCAACGCCTTCATCACCTGGGCGGCGGCGTCTTCACCGATCGCGCGCAGGAGGATCGCGGCTTTTTGTTCTCCGGTCAGATGCTTGGCCATCTCAGGCGTTGCTCTTCAGCCACTGCTTCACGACGACCGCCGTGGCGGCTGGATTACTTCGCGCCATATCGACGATTTGAGCCGGTTGTTTCCCCGCAAGCGCCGCTTCTACCTGGCCGACCGACGCAGGAAGCGCGGGACCCGCCTCATGCGCCGAGCCGGCCGGTCCGGCTGTGACCAACATTGTCATCAAGGGCCGGACGACAAAGAACAATAAGAGTGCGAAGAGGACTGCACCGACCGCATATCGGAGATACGGCAACCAGGCTCGCGATGATTCGACTGTCGCTTCGGCCGCCGCGCCGGCCGGCTCTTCGGCTCCAAATCCGAACTGAATATTGACCACTTCCACCTGGTCTTGCCGGTCGGTCGAATACCCCATCGCTTTCTTCACAATCTCCTCGATTCGCTTCATCTCCTCATCGGTACGGGGAACGTACTTTTTCGGCGCTTCTGCGACGGGCTTCTCCCCCTCCGCCGCCTTGGCGGCCTCGTAGGTGCCGTCCACCAAGACCGCGACCGAGAGTTGTTTCACCGTGCCGATCGGTTCGACGATGCGCGAGACCGTCCGGCTGATTTCATAGTTGACGGTTTCATTCCTCGTCTGATTGCTGGTCGAGCTGGTCTGCGTGGCTTCGACGTCGGATCCGGGCGGCACATTGGATTCCACACCGGGCACGCCTCCCGACGTGCCGTTCACCCCACTCGCCTTCTCCTGGCCGCGCTGTTCGCTCCGGACGACTTGCCCGTTCGGATCGAATCGCTCCTCGGTCGTCTCCACCTTGCGGAAGTCCAACAAACTCGACACGCGCACCACTGCTTTATTGACGCCGACAATTCGCTCCAGCATGGATTGAATCCGTCCCTCGATGTCCTTCTCGACCGTCCGCTGATATTCCAATTGAGAACCGGTCAATCCGGCGGTCTCATCGGTCGAGGAATTGGACAGCAACTGCCCGTGTCCATCCACCACGGTTACGTCCCTGGCCTGGAGGCCTTCAACGCTGCTCGAAACCAAATGAATAATGCCCTGCACCTGAGCCTTGCCGAGCGTCTGGCTGCCGCGAAGTGAGAGAACGACCGACGCCCGCGCCCGGTCCTGCTCGGTGGCAAACAGCCGGCGTTCCGGCATCGCGAGATGCACCCGCGCCCGCTCGACCTCCGGCATCTGCGCGATCGTGCGGGCCAATTCGCCCTGTAACGCGCGCCGGTAGTTCAACTTCTGCACAAATTCCGACATACCCAGCGTAGACCGGTCGAAGATCTCGAAGCCGACCCCTCCGCCATGAGGCAGCCCCTGTCCCGCGAGTTGGAGCCGCATGTCGTGCACTTGAGCGCTCGGCACCAGGATCGTCGTCCCGCCGCCTGAGGTCTCGTAGGGCACCTTGGCATCCTTGAGTTTATCGACGATCGCGCCCGCGTCGTCCGGAGCCAGATTGGAGAAGAGCACCTGCATGTCCGGTTGTTGCGTCCACAGGCCGACAGCCACCAGCCCCGCGATTGATCCCGCCAAGGCCACGAGAATGATCATCCGTTGACTGATGGTGAACTGACTGAAGTTGGGAAACATGAATGATCCGATTCGTTACGGCGCCCTCATCCGGGTTCCGTTTAGATTTGCATGCGTTGAATCTCTTCGTAGGCCGAGACCAGCTTGTTGCGGATCGCCATCATCAATTGGAACGAGATATCGGCCTGCTGGAGCGCGATCATCGCCTGGTGGATGTTCTGGGATTGCCCGGTCGCGAGCGCGTCGACGGCTTGACTCGCGCCTTGCTGAATCTCGTTGATCGACGCGATGGCGTCCTTCAGCACGCCTTGGAACCCCGCGCCTGCCGTCTGGCCCGATGCGGACGAACCGATGGAGGAAGGTTCGGCAATGAGCGGGAGACCGGACGTGAGGGAGGCGAGCTTTTCCATGGTTATCTCCCGATTTCAAGCGCGCGGTTCCACATGCTGCGGGTGGCGTTGATGGCCTGCACATTGGCCTCATACGCGCGGGACGCTCCGATCATGTTGACCATCTCTTCCATGACGTTCACGTTCGGCATCGTGACGAACCCCTTCTGGTCGGCATCGGGATGCCGGGGGTTGTAGACGACTTGCCCCGGTTTATGGTCCTCGACGACTTTCGAAACTTTCACGCCGTCCAAGGAATGTGCGTGCAGCCCGTTCGCCGCATGGCGCAAAGCCTGTTGGAACTGACCGGCAGCCGGCGCCGTCTGGAAAACCACATCTCGGCGCCGATAGGGGCCGCCGGCCGGCGTGCGCGTCGATTGCGCGTTGGCCAGATTGCTGGCGATGACATTTAAACGATGCCGCTGGGCATCGAGGGCGGATACCGAAACGGCGATACTGTCGGTCATATCCATGATGCTTCTCCTTTTTCCCTATGCCACGATCGATTTTCGCTTTGCAGTTCTTTGCTATTCATCATTCACAGTACGACGTGGTGATTTGGTGATCCGGCTCATCGTCCTTCTCGGATGGCGTTGAGGATTCCCCGCAATCGCATCGCCATGATCGTCGCCGTCGTGTTGTAGTGCATGGCATTGTCCGACATCTTGGCCATTTCCAGTTCGAGGTTCACGGTATTCGCATCGAGCGGCACATCGCCGGCCGGCGTTTCCTCGACCCGCCCGACCACTCGCTGAATCGCGTCGCCTTTCACGCCGAAATGGTTTCCATGCGTTGCGGCGAGTGCAACTGGCGCGCGGCCACGCGTGGCGGAGGCGAGCGCATCGGTGAAATTCAGATCAGCGGCGCGGTAGCGAGGCGTTTCCTCATTGGCGATGTTGGAGGCGATGATTCGCTGTCTGGCGCTACGTAAATCCAAGGTCCGCTCGAGCAGCCGCATAGTCTTGTCGAAGATGGTCATGTTCCCTCTCTTCTTTTGCCGGGCTACACCAGCCTCTGTGTGCAATCACCGTACCGGATGCCGGTGAAGATGTGCGGCCGGGCAGAATATTCCCGCACCCGGTAATTGTTGCCTATGGGAACGCATTACTCTGCATCTCGCGCATCCGACACCGGATCCGCTCCCACCTGATATCCCATGTCACGATATTCGCGAAGTTTGTTTCGGAGCGTCCGGATGCTGATGCCGAGTTCTTTCGCCGCATGGGTGCGATTGTCTTTCGCCCGCGCGAGTGTCTTGAAGATCAAATCGCGTTCCATTTCCCACAGCGACCCGTAGGGAGAACCGGTCGGTGACCGGCTTGCCGGAACATCAGGCGGCAAGTCTTTCTGAACCGGCACACCTTCGGCCGCCATATGGCCCAGATCAATGGCGGCCCCATTGGCCAAGAGAGTCGCCCGTTCGATGACGTTTTCCAGTTCCCGGACATTTCCCTTCCACGGCCGAGCCGACAGGTCCGCAATGGCCTGACTGGACAGGATCGGAACCGGCAGGCCGTTTCGTTGGGCAGCCGCTTTCACGAAATGGCGCGCCAGCAACGCGACATCGCCGGTCCTTTCGCGAAGCGGCGGGACGGTAATCGGAAACACATTGAGACGGTAGAACAGGTCTTCTCGAAACCGTCCCTGCGCGACTTCGTGGTAGAGAGATCGGTTGGTGGTGGCAATGACGCGAATATTGACCGGCACCGGCTCCCGCCCTCCGATGCGATCCACCTCCCGCTCCTGCAACACCCGCAGCAACTTTGCTTGCAACCCCAGATTCATCTCGCTGATTTCATCCAGGAACAAGGTCCCCGTATGAGCCATTTCAAATTTTCCCAGCTTTTTTTGCACCGCGCCGGTGAACGCGCCCCGCTCGTGCCCGAACAACTCGCTCTCCAGCAGGCTATCCGGCAAGGCGGCGCAGTTGAGCGCGACGAACGGCCGGTGGGCGCGGGGACTCCGGCTGTGAATGAATCGCGCCAGCAATTCCTTTCCGGTCCCGCTTTCACCGCTGATCAGCACGGTGGCCTGGCTGGCGGCGACCCCTTCCAATGTCGTCAACAGCCGGATCATGCCCGGGTCCTGCGTCAGAATCGGCCGGGCTTCCGGCGTGACGGGCAGTTCCTCATCATCGGAGCCGGCTGCCTGAAGGAGATTGCCGATGATGCGCTCCAGAAGGTCCGTCGAAAACGGTTTCAAAATATAATCGTTCGCGCCGCATTTCATCGCCTCCACGGCCGTTTCAACCGTGCCATAGGCCGTCATCAAAACGACAAGGGTCGCGGGAGATTTCTGTTTGATCTCCTTCACGAGGTCCAAGCCGCTGAGCCGGGGCATCTTGAGATCGGTGATCACCAGCCACGGTTTGAGCCGTTCGACCTGCTCAATCGCTTCAGCCCCGTCGAGCGCGGTCTTGACCCGATGCCCCATCCGCCGCACGGTCTCGGACAGCGCGGTCCGCATGGACGGTTCATCGTCGACCACGAGGATGAGACGGGTCTCTTCTTGCACCGGAAGGGGTTCATGGACTGTGGCCTGGACACTCATGATCGTAGCTCCTCTCCGACAGGCAGCGCCTGCTCCATCTCATGGCAGACATGTTCACCGGCCGAGCCAGGTCGGCCCGGCAAGGTGACGATGAACGCCGTCCCTTGGCCGAGGACACTTTCGACGTCGATCCGGCCATGATGGGCCTCTACCAACGCATGTACGATGGCGAGTCCTAATCCCGTTCCCTCATCTTTGGTCGTGAAGAAGGGATCAAAGATGCGTGATTGGTGTTCCGGCGGAATACCGGGACCTGTGTCCCGCACCGTCAGGCGAATCGCCTGCGCGTCCGCCTGCCGGCGCCCATGATCGGCCCGCGCGGTAATCGTCAGGATGCCGCCCCGGGGCATGGCTTGGGCCGCATTCAGGACGAGGTTCAAGAGCACTTGCTTGATCTGCCCCGCATCGCACCAGAGACGGGAGATGAGCCGATCCGAATCGAACCGCACCTCGATGGACGCGGTCGATAAGGCGTGAGCCGCCAATGCCAACGCCTCTTGTACCAACGGTTCCATGTCGTGCCAGGCGGCCTGCGATCGATCGGGTTTCATGTAAAGGAGCAGATTGGACAACAACCGGTCCATCGCCTGCACCGCCACGGAAATGTGCTCGGCATACCTTCGAAGCCCGGGCTGGTCCTGCAGATCCTTCCGCAACATCGACGCGAAGAGCTCGACGCTGCCGAGCGGATTGCGGATCTCATGGGCGATGCAGCCGACCATTTCTCCCATGGCCGCCAGCCGGTTCCGGCGTTGAAGCCGCTCCTCCAGATGGCGCACCTTCGTCACGTCGTGGAACAGATGCAGGCTGCCGATGGCATGGCCGGCCGGATCGGACAGTTGAGTCTGCGCCATGGACACGGCGATTCCGCCTCGGACCACCAGCGGATACTCGCGGCGATCCATATTGGCCTCACGCAGAATGTCATGAGCGGCTCGGCCTTCCAATGATGCCCGAGGAATGCCGAGCATTTGCTCCACAGCGGCATTGCACCGGGTCACCGTCCCGTCGCGATCGGTCACGAGGATCCCCGTGTCCAGCGACTCCAGAATGGCGGTGAGATGTGCCCTCATTTCTTCGGTTTCCTTCAAATGCTTCCGCAGCGTGGCGTTGCTTTGTGCCAGTTCGAGATCCAGTTCACGCAGGCGCGTCGTCAACGCCGCGTAGGACTGCTGCAGCACACAAGCCGCTTGATCGAAATCTTGAAAAGCACGGGCCAAGAGCGCGCCGTTGTTGGGATCGGCTCCAGCGGGCGATGAGGTCATGGGCGGCTCCTTTCCACTTTCGGGCTCCGGCGCAGATCTCCCGCCAAGGCCATCGCCACCCGCCACAACAATGGATGCTCTTCCTCGCTGAGTTGCTCCAGAGACGCTCGCGCCTGCTCGATCTGCCGGGCGTCTCGAAAATTCCGGCCGATTTGTACCTGTTCCCATCCGGCCAGCTCACGATGCGGCCCGGCGGTCAGACTTTGGCGGTACAGCGCGATGGCCTGTTGGTGACGGTTTGCCTTGCTCAGCAGGTCGCCATACGTGGCGAGCAGTTCGGCAGTCGCGAGCCCTCCGAGCCGGTGGGCTTCCTCCAAGACGCGCCGGGCTTCATCCGGCCGCTGGAGTTCCAGTAACGCCATGCCGATTTTCGCCAGCACATGCTTGCGGGCTTCATCGCGAACATGAGTCCGCAGCCATTGCCGCCCAATTCGGACCACACCCTTCTGCGCCCCTTGCCGGGACATCGAAGTTAGAAGCAGGAGAAAGGCGTCGGCGGCATACCGGCCGACAGGAAATTGCAGCCGATACCGTTCAAAGACTCGTTGCGCGGCCTGAGGGTCCTCTTGATCCAAATAGCACATGCCCAATCCGATCAGGGCCGGTTCAAGAAACGCTTCCGATTGCGGATCCCGAATAATCGATTGATAGAGGCGAGCGGCTTCGATGGAAAAGCCAAGCCGCGCATGCGCATCGGCCACCAACGGAAGAAGTCGATGACCGGCATAGAGACGATCGGCTTGCGGCCCATGCCGGTGAAACACCATGACGGCGGCCAGATCATCTTTGGCCTCTACAGCCGCTTCCAGGGAAGGCTGAAGACGGACCTTGAGACGAGCGCCGGCGATGTCCGGCCACGGATCTTCCCCAAAGCGGCCGGCTCGCGCGGCAACCCGCCCATAGAGGGCCAGCGCCTCCTCGCTGTTTCCTGCCTGCTCCTCCAGTTCGCCGAGCCGAAACCAGGCCTCGCTTCCGATCCCGGATTCGGCATGCCGCCCGGCAATGTCCTGGAGAACCTGCGCCGGGTGGCCCGGGTCCACTTGTTCGAGCGGCAGGCTCAGAAATATGGACCGGACAAGCGTGCGGGGCAGATCGTGCGTGGTCGCTTCATCGCCGCGCTCTGCCGAGAGCCGGATCAGACGGATGCGCGCGATCGTGCCGGCGTCGGTATCGGGATATCGCGCCGCGACTGCGGCGTAGAAGAGGCCAGCCTCCCCTGCTTGGTCCGCATGCTGGTAACTATCCGCCACCTGCAAGAGCGCGTCGGGCGCTTCAGGTCTGGAGGGATAGAGATTGTAAAACTGCATCAGCAGCCGGCGGGCAATCTGTGTGCGCTTCAAGTGAAGCGATGTGGCGGCATAGCGAATCAGGCCGTAGGGTTGGCGGCGAAATGCGCTGCCCCACCGCTCATACGAGGCCGCATACGAACCATCCGCTTCCGCGATCCGCCCCTGCCGGTAGAGGGCATGTGCTGTGCCGATCGACGCATGGAGCAGCACATCCGGATCGGTGGTATGTTTCCGCGCCAGCTCAAATGTCTTCTGGGCATCCGTCCATCTTTTCGCTCCTAACTGTGTAAACCCGAGTCCGAGTAATGCCCGGCTCCCGTCGTAGGAGTCGACTCCCGCTCGACCGAGCGCCTGTTGATAGGCGATTTCCGATTCCTGGTACCAGCCCAATTCTCGATAGAGGTCTCCTATTCGCCAGAGCGCGCGCTTCACATTGTCCGGCGCGGTGGAATCGCGGCTCAAGAGTCGATAGGCCTCGATGACTTCCATCCGTCGCGGGTGCTCGGCCGGCGCAAGCAAGAGTGATTCGACAAGGAAGGCGCGCGCGGCCGGCGCCGCCTCATGCTGCGGGTGCGATCGGAGGAACGCCTCAAACCGCCCGGCGGCTTTCGCAATGTCGCCCTGCTCATAAGCCGTCACTCCCTGTTCGAACACTTCCATAACAGGATCGGCTTGCGAGCGTTCGAACCGCGGTCCATCGTCAGGGAGAGGTGTCTGAATGAGGGGTGCCGGTTCCGGGACCTCCGGCGGAAGAGCCGTTTGCCATCTAAACGGCGCATCACGCGTGATGGCCGCCTCGGCCTGATCAGCCAGGCCGATCCCGACAATCAGCGGAATCAGGAGCAGCGGAAAAATTATGCGACCCAGGGGAAAAATTTGCACGGCAGACAAGACCTCAGCAAGTCTTGTGCCTCTTGCCTGTAGAGGCTGAGTCGTGAAAGATTGCGCAAAGCGGCGGAGTCACGCTGCAGAAGGTAGGAGGCTCGTCAGGAATCCCAACAGCGCCGGCGAAAAGAGGTCAACGATTTGACGGAAAGAGCAGAACGGCTCGACTCAGTTCTGAATCGTCTCCCCATGGGTCTTGGCATCGAACCCTTTGCGTTTCAACTTCTCGACTAACGTGGTCCGATTCAATTGCAGGAGCTGGGCGGCCTTGCTCGTCACACCGTTGGCTTTCCGAAGCGCTTCCCCGATCAAGCGGTTCTCATACTGTTCCAGCTCTTTCGTGAGATTGATGCCGTCCTCACTGAAACGGATGAAGTGGTCCGGAACGTCGGCCTGCGAGGAGGCGGCCTTCGCCATACGATCCGGCAGATCGGCGACTGTGATCCAGCCCTTCTTCTTGAGTACGACTGCGCGTTCCACCAGATTCTCCAGTTCCCGAATATTGCCAGGCCAGTCATAGTCGGTGAGCCGGGTCAGGGCTTCGCTCTCGACCCCGGCAACCTCAGTTTTGCGCTGCTCGTTCAGACGTTCGATGAAATGATTCACCAGCAGCGGAATATCGCTTCGACGCTCCCGGAGCGCCGGCACTTCGATCGGGATCACATGGAGCCGGTAATACAGGTCTTGTCGAAACCGGCGCTCGGCGACCGCCTGTTCCAGATTTTGGTTGGTGGCGGCGATGATCCGGACATCGACATGGATGGTCTTATTCCCCCCCACCCGTTCGAAACAGCGCTCCTGGACGGCGCGAAGCAGTTTCACTTGAAGCGGGAGCGGCATTTCACCGATCTCGTCGAGAAACAGCGTCCCGCCGTGCGCGAGTTCGAAACGACCGAGGCGCGTATGGGCGGCGCCCGTGAAGGCGCCTTTTTCATGACCGAACAGCTCCGATTCGAGGAGATTCTCCGGAATCGCGCCGCAATTGACCGGCACGAGCGGGCGATCGCGCCTCATGCTGTTGAAATGGAGCATGCGCGCAATCAGCTCCTTGCCGGTTCCACTCTCTCCCTGGATCAGGACGGTGCTCTCGCTGTCGGCGACCTTTTCGACGAAGTCGAGCACCCGGCGCATCGGCATGCTGGTTCCGATCAGATGTTCCAACCGATACTGCTCGCGGACGGCTTTTCGTAATAAGTGGTTTTCCTGCTTGAGCTTCTGGACCTCGATGGCCCGTTTGACGACGAGAGAGACGGTGTCCGACCCGAACGGTTTCGTGATGAAATCGAACGCGCCGGCTTTCATCGTTCGGACTGCATAGTCGATCGTCCCGTACCCGGTCATGACGATCGTGATGATTTTGGAATCGAGCTTGGAAATGCGATCGATGACTTCCAGCCCGTCGATGCCGGGCATCTGCAAATCGGTAATGACGATATGGACCGGCTGTTCCTGGATCGTCTGGATCCCGGCCAAGCCGTCCCCCACCCCGGTCGCCTGATAGCCGTCGTTGAGCAACGTGGCGATGAGCAGTTCACGAACGGCCGTATCATCGTCGATAACGAGGACATGGGGTTGAGTCATACAGCTCCTTTGGTGGGCATGGGTGAACGATGCTCAGCAAAAAAGCTTACTTGGTAGGGCGCTGACTATTCAAGAAAAACCTCGTTCTTGGCAGCCTCCTGGTATTTAAGTAATGACTGGCTCGAGGCCTTTCTCGCCTGGTCCGGATGAACGGATCTTACCTTCTCCGGCCGTTGCCAAATAGTGAGAGGACGCGAGGAATTGCTCACCGAGGACCGTCTCACAGGAAGGCCATCGTCGAATCGATCCGACAGGCCTGCAAAGAGAGCGGTTTGCTTGACACTCTTGGAGCAGAGTTGATAGGGTTTCGCTCGATTCTACCTCATCGCAACGGCGACCGGGCTGGCGTAGCTCAATCGGCAGAGCAGCGGTTTTGTAAACCGCCGGTTGGAGGTTCGATTCCTCTCGCCAGCTCCATTAATCAAGCACTTGCGCCCCACTCTCCCCTACCTCCAAACTCTCTTGTCCGGTTCTTGTCCCAGTTCCGTTTGGTTTCATGGCTGACAACCGTTCCGCCGCCTCCTTCATCGCTGAATCGTGCAGGTGTAAGTACCGCTGTGCTGCCTGGCTACTGGTCCATCCTCCGGCATCCATGATGGCCTTCTCTTTGTACTGAAGACCCGCCAGCCGACTGCCGAACGTATGCCTCGCTGCATGCCATAATTGGCGTATATCGTGAACAGGGATGCCGGCCCGACGGCAGGCCGGCTTGAACTGTGTTCGATACCACCATCGGGCATCTAGGGGCCTTTGTCGGCATCGTGTACCGGGGAACACCCACGGCGATTCGAGATGCCGAGCCATTTGCCGCCGCAGGATTTCCTTGGTCTCTTCCGACAAGTGGACGATCCGCGGCTTTCGGTTTTTCGTGCGCGGGATCAAAATTACCCCCATCCCCAGGTTCACTTGGTCCTTGCGCATGGTGAATTGATTCCCTTGTCGAAGTCCGGTCAGAATCGCCAATCGCAATAGGTCAACCTCTTCCTCGTTCAATTGTTCGATCAGCCGTGCTTCCTGTTCGAGGGAGTATTGGTAGATGGGGGCCTCATCTTCCGGCTTGCGTTCGATTGCCAGGACAGGATTCTCCCGGATCCGCTTCTGTTTCACCGCCCAGTTGAACACATGCCTGAGCCAATCGGTATAGCGGTTAATCGTAGCACCTGCTCGCGGGGCGCCGATCGTTTCTTTCCCGTCGGCATAGCGGAGGCCCTTGGCGAGTTCCAGCCGGGCCCGTTCGATCGTCGCCGCCTGCAAGGCTGGAGTGCGTTGCCCCTTGAACCAGTTGCCCCACCATCGCGCAAATTCCCGCTCTCGTTTCACCGAGCGCTTGCCGGCCGTCGTCACCATGTAGTCATCAAGGATCGCTTGAACTGGTTCCGCCGCCCGTTGCTGGTAGGTCTCCGGAAAGAAAATGCCCTGCCGTTGTTGATCCTTCGCCTTATGGTAGAACTCCCGCGCCTCCGTCTTCGTGCGAAAGGAGCCGAAGAGCCGTTCACGGCCTTGATGAAAAAGGCGCACATACCAGACCACCTTTCCCGCTGCGTCTGTCCGACTGCGAAGCCCCCGATCCACTCGGCCTTTTCGTGCCATCGGTTCACCGTCCTTTTTCGTGTTAGACCGCGTGCAATGTTTCGGTCGGCTTGGGAGTTGGCACAGTAGCGAATTTGTCTAAGAGGCCAGCCGCACAGTCTGCATTGTTCTTGAGATACCCGAGATGTTCACAGAGCAGGAGCGCTAACCCGTGCAACGGGCCGGTCCGTCTTGCCGTCATGGCCGCTAAGGTGTCGGCCAGCGCGATGACAGACTCAAGTTCCGTCTGCGCGTAACTCATTTCATCTTGGCAGATTTTGATCGTGTTTCTTGAACATTTGATGGTGATCTCTTCCTCCATGGGTCACCGCCTTTCTTGGGTTAATGCGAGGTCTGCACACGTTCATAAGTAACCTTGGCCAGATAGGTGTTCGGGTAACGGAAGCGTAGTTCATCCAATTCCATTAAAGCTTCGTCGATATCGTCAAACATCGTCGCGTCACCGGTAACATTGAACGGTGGCATGCCCGGCTCTAAGTCAGAATCGTCGCAAACTTGATAGCGAATCATGGACTGAATCAAGGGTTCACCGTCCTTTCTTCGCGGGTGTGAGCCGTTCATAAGTGACTTTCGCGATAAAGGAGTCGGGCATGGTCTCAAGATAGACCTTCTCAGCCAGCAAGGCAGCGCCAAGGCTTCGATGCAACATCCCAACGGCATGCAACGGCCCAAAATCATCAAGTTCATTATCGGGATGGTTCCGATCGCATAAGACATAGCGCACATACTGCTTGGCCATGGGGTGTCACCGTCCTTTCCGCCCTGTTGGGGCTTGGTTGAAATGCTGAGTGAGCAAATGCCGGATCAGGCCGGCCGCTGTAGTGCCTTGCGCCTTCAAGGCGTCGAGCTTTGCCTTGAGCTTTACGGGTAATTGGATATTCAAGCGGGTCATTTTCATAAGCACCTCACGTGTTGTAGGTATGTAACATTTCTAGAAGGGTATCAATATACGCAAAGTGGTGTCAATAGGCATCGCTACAGTCACAACTTTGTGTTACTATCGCGCTTCAATGGCACCAAAGAGCTCCGCCGACAAACCGGCTGCATTAAATATCCGCGACATTCCACGAGATATGTTCTTTCGGCTCAAGATGGCCGCGGCACTCGAGCACAAGACTGTTAAAGAACTTGTAATCGATCTGATCTCTGTGAAGCTGCAGGACCTGGAGAAGAAGGGACTGCTACCGAAGCAGGGGAAGTGAAAAATGGTGGATGTCTTTTTCTCGTATTCGCATGAAGATGAGGCATATAGGAACAAGTTAGAGAAACATCTTTCGACCCTCAAACGGCAAGGATTAATAGCGACATGGCATGATCGTAGAATCGTCGCTGGTCAGACATTTGATGATGAAATTGACGAACGTCTCGAGAAAGCTAGGATCATTCTATTATTGGTGAGCAGTGACTTCCTAGCTTCTGACTACTGTTCTGAACGAGAAATGTCCAGGGCCTTGGAACGTCACCATAAAAACGAAGCTCGGGTTATCCCTGTTATCGTCCATCCTTGCGACTGGAAAAATTCACAGCTTGGAAAACTTCGTGCGACTCCTAGGGACGGTAAGCCTGTTTCTAAATATGCACATCAGGATGACGCCTATATGGAGATTGTAGATGATCTCCGCAGCGCCATTGATAATATGGATAAATGCCATGAACCAGTATCAATCGGCCAGCATCCACAGTCAGTTTCCCCTGGGGTAAAGCCATTTCATCGAAGTAGTAATCTTCGCATTAAACGAATGTTTACAGATCGTGACAAGGATTTGTTTCTGTCGGAAACCTTTGAATACGTTTCAAATTATTTTGAGGGTTCACTAAATGAGCTGAAGGCCAGAAATCCGGAGATTGAAACAAGCTTCAAAAGAGAAGGTAGTCGATTCAAAGCTACGGTATACCGGCATGGAGTGAAGCAATCCTTTTGCAGAATCTGGCTCTCTGACAGAAATAGTTTCGGCCAGGGTATAGCATACTCATCCGATGAATCAGGGACATCCTGCAATGAGATGCTAAGTATCGAAAATGACGGATATACGATGACTCTAGAGCCTTCTATGCGTAGTCATCGACACGAAATGTCACCAGAGGGTGGAGCGGAACATTTGTGGTCCATGTTCATTGAACGACTACAGTGAGGGGCAGAAATGATTAGGCGCTACTTTCGATGCACTGCATGTGGTTTCGAGTTTGACATAGACGTGTTCGAAAAAGGTGAAGCAGAGGAGAAAGGAAAGGCATCCTATCCTGTGCAATGTAAAAAATGCCTATCACGCTCTGTGACTCCTCTTCATTGAGTCCGTCTACGTTTCTTTGAAGTACCGCGAGAAGAAAAAACCGGAACGGTAAAGAAATTGGTTTGCAATATTGATTGGTCAGGATGGGCACAAGTCCTTGTGGCGGTTGTTGGCCTATATGTAATTTGGCGAACATTGCTCGCGGTTGAAGTTCAAGCGAATGCGGCTAAGGACGCTGCTGAGGCAGCAAGGGATAGTATTGGTGTTAGCCGTAACACTGCCGAACAGCAATTGCGGGCCTACATCACCGTTGATGGAGATGATCACCCACTTCGCGGTGGTGAATCCGATACCGATAGGCTCTCCATTCATTTGTTATTAAGGAATGTGGGTCAAACACCGGCGATGAAATTGACACACTGGACAAATGTCCAGATCACCATCGGTCGTGAGCCGAAAGAATATGGACCACCGTCCGAGTCGACAATGGCGCATAGTCTTTATGTTCCGCCTGGTGCCGTTATTCCCTTGATTACCCGGTGCACCACTATGTGGTCGCGGACCGCGTTTGACATGGCGATTGAAGATCCGAATGAGGAATTACGCTTGTACATCTGGGGAGAAGTGCACTACGCTGACGTGTTTCAGAAGTCGCATGTCGTCAAGTTCAGGTTCGTTAAGAAACAAGGATCAGGATGGGCTAACCTAGACTATTGCCCCGAAGGTAATGAAGCCGATTAGGGTCTTCGTCGGTCGGCTGGTATTGGTTTCGGTCCGATGAAAAGACGGTGGTCTTGAACGTGTTCGATCCATGGAAGAATGGAGTTCTGAAGGCATGGGATTTTGACAGCGGCCGATTCCAATTGTGTGCGATCGCGAATTATGAGGGTGAATGGTACGGGCCGATTCATCCGCCGGAGTAATCGCCTATCGAGTTCAGCCATGGGAGCTCCTACAGGTCATACCGGACACGTCTGCGCCGTAAATGATCGCGGCCGGGATGCCTGGCACCGTCTAACATTTCGTCGACTTCATCCCACTTGAACGGCTTGTAATAATCGATGCCTGCCTTGCGCAGCAGCTTCACCATGGCCTGCGGGCTAATGCCCGCATGCCGAGCGTATGCCGACAAAAACCCCGGCTTCCTCATCGCTTGCTCCTCCGTTTCAGAATCGCCTGTGCGCGCCGTCGCGCCCGTCGCACCTCTTCCGAGATAAAAGCACGGTCAATGCTGTAACACCGCCGGAGTCGTTCCCGCCGCCATGCAATCACGCGCTCGAGGTCGAATTGTGCTTCCTGTCCGGGCCGCCCCGGTGTGTATGGACAGCCCACAATGGTCCAGTCGCTGATCGCGTTACGGGTCAATCCGTAGATTTTTGCGACTTCGCTTTTATTCAGCTTCATGACGACAACAACAAGATCATGACAACCTTAAAAAAATCTTCATCGACTACCGAAACGGTGCCCCCCACCAACCGCTCGATCGACTTATCCACAGGAGGACCCCAACGCCTGGTGTGAGCCATTGCGCGTCCGACCCCAGCCTTTTGCGTCGTCTCGTACTGTTTAACCAGAGGTTTTCCCAGGATTGATTGGCCCCATATCATGCTTAAACTGCGCACGTCAGTTATTTGGTTCGCCCTATGGACCATACAGCACAAGACATGTTGGCGGCGTTTGCCGATACGTGCCCACGCCCCACCCTTGGAGAGGACGACTGGGAGCGGCTGTATTACCTCGCGCTGTACCTTCACCGGAGAGGTTTGAATACGGAGCATCGAACCATCCGGAATTATCTCATTGAGCGTGGATGCTCTATGCAGAAAGCGAGTTGGATCAGCGCCCAGTACCGACACTTTAGGAGGCTGCTTGCCCTGTATGATGCCGAGCATCAGACCCAAACCTCTGTCCAGCAGGAAAGCCCGCAGTCTGGCAGGCCGCCCATGGAGGAAGCGACCCCCAGACCGCCCGGCCGGATCGTGGGATAGGTCGGTATGTCACGAGTTACGCGCCTCACCCCACGACCCCCAACTGCGAATTCTGCCGGTTTCATTTGCATGATGAACCCGGTCGGAGCTTAAGGACGCCAGCTTGCGCCGACGTGGGGGCGGACTCCGACCGGCCAACCCGCCCCGCTTATGTGTTTACCTCTACCATCGCGTCACCCATCGCTCTGCGCGCGTCACAAACCACTCGGGAAGCGCCACACGTTTGACCGGTGTCTTCTGCTGCATCGGTGGCCGAGTGACAGCCGGCCGGCGCCAGGTTACAACCCAAGAGTTCATGACAGATTCGTACTCACGACAAAGCACTGCGGATGCCGAATCAATACATCGACCATCCACATGGCCCGGATCCCGACTTGGAGTGAATTGAATCGAGTCCCGCCGCCATCGCTGTCAAGTTGCAACGCGCCCCATTCGGCAATAATGATTTCGTCCCAAGAGCCGAAGATGAGATTGCCGCTCGCTAATTGCTCGCTCGACATGGCCGGCAGGCCCACGAGCTCCCCGTCGAACATGTTGCCGGTCCAGAGCGGGGTATCCGTGCTGGTAAACCGCTGCACCTGCATCAGCTTCAAAGCGCCGGCCGTATTTGTGGCAAAGCCGGGATTGACGCCGACTGCATTGAGAGCGCCCGCCGTAGAGACAAAGGCCAGGATCTTCGCGTAAGTGGCAGAGGCCGCATCCTGTCCGGTGGTCACGCCCGTGGTGTTCTTGATCCCCAATGGCTGCGCCCCTCCGGTGCCGTTGATCACGCAATAATCGACGCCATCAATGGCGATCGTCTTTGCCAGGTCGGCCATGACGAACTGTTCAGCGGATCGGGAGGTTTGCTTCAGCAATTGCAAGCTCACATCCGTGATCGTGATTGCGGTCTTGGGACTCATGGAGAGTTGGCCGAGCGCCTGATCGGTGGCCGATACGCTGGTCCCATCGCCGGTTTGCCACGTGACAGACGCCTTGCCGGTCTGCCGCGGGAAAGTGACATTGCCCTCCAATTCAGACAACACCGTGGCGCCCATTTTCATCGCGACAGAGCGATTCCGGAGAATATCGATGAACGACATATTTTCGACGTTAACGAAGTAGCCACCCTTGGAACCCGGCTGCGTGGATAACGCACGGGTTGCGGCTTCTGCACCGACCGGCCGCTTCAAGATTTCCGCCGGGACAAATTTGCTAGTCGTGGTGATGTCGCCGTGCCCGAGCCGTTTTGCCACTTCCCGCGAGCACTCCAATTCGAAGGCGGCTTCCTCGAAATGGTGAGAATTCTGCCGCCCGAATTCCATAGCCCGGATCAATCTGAAGAGACTGTACTCCTTCACCTCTCTGTCACTCAGGCCAAGAATGGCGTCCTGCAACGTGGCCGCTTTGTGGAGGTGATCGGAGACCTGTCGTTCCGCTACGCTTTTCAAAATCATGTGAAGATCCTCCCGAAAAAGTTATCGTGAGCCAACTCTACCATTGCGGTTACGCATGTCCGCGATCGTGAGCAGGGCCTTGACTGAATCGGAAAAAAACTCGGGAGCTGGTTCTTCTCCGGAAAGTTCGATCGAGAGAAATCGGTACAGCAGGATTAAATATCGAGCAGCCTGCTTTCGGTCCATGTCCAACATTTCGTGCGCCCGGTGGCTGAGGCCGGCATCTTTGATCAGGAATTCTAGAAAGAAAGCCGCGAGCCGATCGAGGTCGAATCCGCCGTTCTGACAGGCCGCCAGCCCGCGGGTTCGGCCGTACCATTGCTCCAAAGCCTCAGGATCGACTCTGGCGCCATGCCCTTTCGTGCCGGTTCCGCGGTCGGTGTACGGCGCGCCTTGTCGTAACCATCGGCGGATGGTGTGTGGGCTTCGCTTCAACTGGCGGGCTGCTTGCCGGATGGAGACGCCTTCACTCATCGCCGCGGCCCCACAAAGCAACACATTGTTTTTTCCTTCTTTTTCACTCTGCTTAGGTCCGGCAACCTTGGATCTGGCGTAGTGCTGAGAGAAGGCCTAGACTGACAATAGGGGTTCATCCCGCCGCTCTCCTTGGGGATGCCCACCACCCGACAGAAGCCGGGCTCATTATCTCCCTTTACTCCCGGCTGGAGAGCGGCCCTGCTTCCTGTTCATCGCCACCCCAAGGAAAGCATGACCGCCACAAGGGCAAAGGCGATAGCCAGGAAGCCGAGCTTCGAGCATCATTTAGCGCTCGATCGCCGGCCGGTAGACGCGGCCGAAGTTCAGAACCGGCTCAATCTCTCGTGATGCCTGATTCAGCAGACTCGCCAAGTTGGCGGCCTGTGACCATGTCAGCGTGACTTCATACCAGCCGGAGCCGTCCCTGCCGCTGATAGTCACGTGCCTGGATTCATGATTCGTTCGAACAACCATGCTGGCTCCTTTCTTGTCGTTGCTTCCGAAATTCCTCTTGCTTCATGGCGTCGTATTCCTGACATGCCAAGCACAACGTGTCCGGATTTCCAAACCGCGTGAGCACCATGAAGTCCCGAGCCTTCGATCGCAGGCATCTTCGGCAGTGATAATTTCCCATCCGTCTATCTCCCTTGGTTGAAGATCCCCCGTCGGCCCCAGGCCCAGGCCGAAGCCACAGGCCCAGGGAATGCTGCTATCCGACTAGTCGCCCGACCAGTGGCCGGACGTTCGAGCGGGGAATGAGTCCGCTCGAAGTTCGAAACATTTTGCCAAACCGAACGCGAAACGCTACGTCCACAGCATCGAAGATGGGTCTCTTACCTGATAAGAGTGATAGTGCATCACCTCTCTTCTTCTTATCTTTTCTTTTCTGTTCTTGTTTTTTCATTCTTCACGTCAGTTCGGGTCAGGGCAGCAACCTCCGGGCCCTTACTAGTGCCGGCGGCGCCCGCAATTCGTTCCAGAAGGCTCTTCACCACAGGTCGGCCGACTTCGCCATCCTGAAGGGCCCGGACCCCGCCCTTGTCTCGATCGCGAACCGCCCGCTGTTTGGTCAATCCCACTTCGATAAACCAATACCCTTTGAAAACCTGCGGGCTCATCCGATCATTCCGCTTCGGCGCGATACCGTCATTCGCCAGCTTCCAGTCCTTGTAATAATCGGAGTCGAGGCCGGGTGGTTCATCCATGGGAACAGAGTAGTATCGCTTCACCCGCTTGCCGGCCTGGTCCAAGGGTTCAATGATCTTGAAGACCACGTCGATTGTGCGCCGACCGGGGAAGCGTTCGACAAGATCCGATCGCAGATAGCCCGCGATGTACTTGCCTGGGGGGAGTGGGTCCGGGTCCGGGGCGGTCGGCCAATTAAAGTCGCCACTCATGGCCGGCGCCCTTGCGGTTTTTGATGGATTTTTGTAAGATTCGCACTGTCCACAAACTCCTTTCAGCTTGAGGCCGCCTTGCCGGGCGGCCTTTTTTATTTCGCCTTCAGCGCTTCAACCGCTGCGCCATAGTTGAACCGGCGGCCTCGCTTGCCGATCACAATTGACGGTATACGGTTTTTCTTAGCTAAGTAGTACACCGTGCTCTTGCCGCAGTTTAGGCAACTGGCGAGTTCGTCAGCCTTCATATCCCACTTCTCCGCCGTTCCAGTCTTGTCCATGTAGAACCTCCCGCGTTGTGTTATACGCAGGAGTCTATACAGAGGTGGCGAATTTGCCGCAATGTATGAAGGTTACAGACCTTTATACTGAGGAACCGACGGCAGGACCTTTATTCATCGAAATCGGGGTTTCTGAAGCTCAGGAGGAAACTATCGCGATAAGCCTGGGTCCATGGCCCGAATGTATTGTTTGGGTTATCGAGGTTTGATGGATCCGATTCATCGAGTTTGAACTGTTTTTTCCAACGGCGTGAGTAGAGATCTTGTAGACTCTTAGCAGTATATTTCCGACCCGAATTATCCCTCTTCAAAAAGCCTGCTACTCTCTCAGACGCCTCTTCGATCGAGAAATTGAACCCTGCTGTGAGAGCAAAAATCTGCCTGGCAAGCCAACGCTGTTTGCTTTGATTAGCCTTCATCGTAAACGGTGACCACGATCCACGCCCATTGGTCAAGCCGAAAGCCGAATCGAGATCTTTCGCTCCCTTGGCATCGAGGAAGAGTCGAAAACGATTCGCGATTTCTCGAAGGATACTAACGTCAGGGTATACACCGGCTCGCACAGCGTGCACGAACGCCTCGATCAGCGCCAGAGGGTCATGTTCAACTCGATACCTTCGTTCCGCGTCAAGGATTGGCTCCACAAACCAAAAATCGCTGCCATCCTTGAGGTCTGTCACTAAGTCAAGCTTAGGGAATTTTCGGGGCTGTCCGGTTGGAACGGTGACCCTGTCAGGCGGGAAGCGAACAAACAAGGAAGTGAAAAAGTAATGCGGCTCGGGTGGCCGGAAATGTTTTTGCCTTCGTGACCGATCGGCCATGTCCGCCTCCTGGTGCGGTCCTGGTAGAGGACGGAGGCACGGCGCCAGGAAACGCCGCCGGCGAGTTCATGAGGCCCGCCGTTGCCTCCGCTGTTTGGGTCCGAATTAAGTCCCAGTTCGGGTTATGGTGTCCCGTCCGTTCATTCTATAGCCTACAATGGAATGTGCATAGTTTCTATGGGATTCCACACGTTATACGTAGTGGAAAAAATGGAGTTGTTTTGTAAACCGCCGGTTGGAGGTTCGATTCCTCTCGCCAGCTCCATTAATCAAGCACTTGCGACTTGCCCGCTCTCTCCAGAATCGGCAGGTGTTATTACGGTGCTAGATAGAAAAAAATGAGTCGGGTCGTGTCTATTCCGGCTCTCCGCAAGTTTGTAGCCGCACAGTGCCTCAAGTCGTGAAATCGTAAATCTTCGATCCCAGCAGCTTTCCGCCTTTTTAAACGCGGTTCTTACCGGCTCGTACGTTGTATGGCTGCCCTGCTCGGACAAAAACATTTTTATGGGCAAGGCTTCGCTCCTTAGTCAGATCCTGTAGCGCAGCCTTCACAGCAGGTGTCATAGGCACTTGGCGTGGCTTTTTCGTTTTGGTATCAATGGCTTTCTGACCTTCCATCGCTTCAGGCGAGCCCTGGCCACTCCTGTTGCAAGCCTCAACGTCTTGCCATCATCGAGTACCGGAAACTCGACATAGTCGCTATCCTTTCGTTTGGTGAGTCCCATAGGACCTACCCCCCTTTCCGTGGCGCTTTCGCCACACCAATGAGTTGATTGGGATTGATCTGTAACGCTGTACACAGCTTGAGAAGTGTTGAGAGCTGAGGATCAAGCCGACCCTGTTCCATGCGGGCAATGGATACGTGGTGAATGCCTGATTTCACGGCCAATTCCCGCTGGCTTAACCCTCGCCGCTCTCTCCATTTTCTCAAATTGGTGTAGAGCTGCATTGCCTTTGCTAGCTTAATAGCTAGCACATAATCAAGTGGTATATTTCTTATGAGTATTCCGTAACGGTTCAACTCAACAGGAGAACACTTTTATGGAGAAAACAAGCGGGTACAGAACCGGGCACTCATTAGGAGATCCATATAAAAAAATGGCGCTGGCCAGTGCTATCCTAGCCGTTGCCGTATTAACCGCGTATGTGTTGCAGCAAATGGGCATTATCCCTAAAAGCTTCCTATGACGAACAATGGAGAGGGATGCCTCTTCAGCTGCCCTCTCCATCTTTCATTCTCTGTCAGTCCCTTTCAGGCATCGGCATGACCGTATGCCGTTTGATCCACGCATCTACGGCTCTTAGATCAAATTTCGTCAGTCTTCCCACCTTCACGGACGGGATTCGGCGCTGGCTCACCATCGTATACACCGTATGTACCGACAGACCGACATACTTCGCTATATAATCCACGCCTACCAGCCTACGAGGTACGGAATCCTCGGGCTGGTTGCTCTGATGTAGCGTCTCATCGGCCATTGTTATGACTGATTCTCCTGAACGCTGGCCTGTTTCGGTGTCCGACCCATCCGGTATGTCCAGAGGGGACACCGTTGAACTGGACACACCCGCACTTCCTTCAATGTCCACCTGAGCAATCAATGCACTTCTCGCGTATTGCCTTCATCGGCGTGCGATGCTTCATCGAATAATGGTCTCCTTTGGTGAAAATCCATAAGCTAGCTCACGTTTTTCAAACGAACTCCCGTCTACTGAACCCACACAGCACATCGGCTTATTGAAGTCCCAGCTATCATATGCCTACTCACCTCCTTTCAGTTATCCATACCGCGCCACTGTTTCTCACCGGTCAGATTGGAGAAATCAGTGAGAAATGTATAACCGGTTGATTGATATACTGTTTCTCACATTCTCACGTTTCTCACACCTTAGGGGTTGAGAAATTGAGAATCCTAGTCTTGGATGGCAGGAATCTGGCTCATCTGCATGGCAGACAACGAACACCGGGTATGCCCTGATTGATAACCTGGGTAATTAGGCGTATGGTTCCGCCAACATGTCCATTTGCACCTCACCTCAGAACCGCGATACCGCGCCACTTTGCCAGGAAGGCGGCTCCACCATGCAGGCTCTTTTGTATCCTGAGATCCAGGCGTTCATTCGGGCATCCGAAACGCTCCTCCCTCCTGCTTCCCTCAGCAGGCCACTTACCACGCCGCTTCTCAGCCGAGAGTACCATTCACAGGAGTAGCAACTATGGACACGTTTCGGGATGAAACCCTGGCATTCATCCTCGCTTCTGAACGCTTCTTAACATCTCCCCTCTTCGATCCGCCTCTCAGCAGTTATGAGCGCAACCTCATCGCCTCCTATTGCAACCGTATACTGGAACGCATGCATGAGAGCCCCGACCGTTTTGCCGCATAGCCCGGCGTAGAGATGCGGGGCATGGGTATGCATCGATACTCTACTCACCAATTTGATAAAGCGGCTGTTAGGCAGCGGCGAGTGAAATGGGTGGCGCGTATGAGTCTTCTGTTGGCTTTAATGGTTCTGTCCATTTATCTATTACGGGCCTAGAAATTCTCACACGATTTGTCATGGGAGAGTGACCCATGCCTTTATCTCGCAATAGGTACTCACCGGATGCCGAACTAACCCACCCCCTCTTGAACGAATACAGCAACACCGACCTACTCAACCGAAAGTTCAGGCGGTGGACTTGGCTACTATCGATGGTCTTTTTAGTGGTCCTGTCCCTATTGACCCTTCAGTTGCTCGGTGTGCTCCCTCTTAGTCCATTCCAGCCTGCCCTCAAAATAACAGGCAGGTGGGAAGGGTTCTCCCAGTGACCTACCTGTAGCCTTCTGCTTGCCGGGGTGCGCCTCGCGGGCCGTCCCGGCTCATCGCTTGGCTACCTCACACGTCCGAATACCGTGAACCGCCAGGGAGCGATACAAGCTGCCATGATTCGCTAAATTGACTAGCAGCGGGCCTTCCAGACCGCTGTAATCGCAAAATGATAATGTCCGCTTTGACCAAGATAGAAATGTTGAAATATCTTGTTGAGAATGGGCCCCTCCACTGCGATAGAGTCGCAGGCCATCTGAAGGAGGGACCGCATGCCGACGATCACGACCAAGGAACTGACGACGCTGAAGATCGCGAAACGCTATCACCACACCGTCAAGAGCCGTCTCGCCATCGTGCACTATGCCACGGACCATGGAATCAAAGGAGCGGCTCGGCGGTTTGGCTTGGATCGAAAGACGGTTCGCGCTTGGCGTCGCCGCTGGCAGGCTGCCGGCCTCGCGGGCCTGGTCCCGCGCTATCCCCCGATCCGGGCACGCCGCATTGCCGATTCGACCGTGGCGTTGATCGAGCACGCCCGCCGCGACCTCGAGTACGGGGCCGTCCGCACCCGCATTTGGCTCGAGCGCGTCCATCGGCTCCGGGTCGCCGCTGCGACGATTCGCCGCATCTGCCATCGGCTCGGCTACCCGTCGCTCCGCCGCAAACCCTCACGGCGTCCTCGGCAACTCACGCTCTTCAGTCGCGAGCGGCCTGGAGACTGTGTCCAGGTGGACGTCAAAGAAGTCAAAGTGGCCGGCACCAAGTGTTTTGTCAAGGGTCACCCAAATTTCCCCAGTTATGGTCATCGAAAAGTCCCCACCCAGTTAGGTTGTGGTTGTGGCTTCTTCGGGTCGCACCAAGCCGGCTTTGAGCTTCTCCTTCAGGCGGTAGGAATGGCCGCGGATATTGATCGTGATGGCGTGGTGCAGGACCCGATCCAGGATGGCGGTGGCCAGCACCCGATCGCCAAACACCTCCCCCCAGGCGCCGAAGCTCTGATTGCTGGTGAGAATCATCGGCCCTTTCTCGTAGCGGCGCGAGATGAGCTGGAAAAACAAGTTGGCTCCAGTGCGGTCAATCGGCAGATAGCCGATTTCATCAATAATCAGTAACCGCGGGATGGTGTAGAGCTTCAACTTGTCCTCCAGCCGATTCTCCGTGAGCGCCCGGGTGAGCGTGGCAATCATGGCGGCCGCCGTCGTGAACAAGACCCGGTAGCCCTGCGCAATGGCTTTGAGTCCTAGCCCAATGGCCAGGTGGCTTTTGCCCACGCCGGGCGGTCCCAGGATCACGAGATTCTCGCCGTGTTCGATGAAATGACAGGTCGCCACCTGCTGAATCTGCTTCTTATCCAAGGAGGGTTGGTACGCGAAGTCGAAGGCGTCCAGACTCTTCACAAACGGAAACCGCGCGAGACTGGTGCGCATGGTAATGTTCTTTTCGGCCTTGGCGGCGACTTCTTCACTGAGCACCTGGTCGAGGAAGTCCGCATACGAGAGGTCCTTCGCCGCGGCCTCCTGTAAGAGCGCGTCGAGTCGTTCGCGGCTTGTGAAAAGCCGCAAGCGCGTCAACTGTTCGCGGAGTCGTTCGAGCTGGGCGGGGTTCATGGCTGCACCTCGTGCGCGTTCACGCGTCCGCACAGCGTCTCGTAGCAGGCCAAATCCCGGATCTCGACCTCCGGCAGGACCGCCGCCCATGGGGCCGACTCGCCTCGTGTCGACCGGCGCTGGCGTGCGATGCGCGCGATGGCCCCAGGGCCGTGTTCTGGCAGGATGCGGAATTGGTGGGTGCCAGCGAGGACGGGATGGCTGGCGACCTCGCGGTCGCGATGGAAGATGTGCACCATCTCGCCCCGTCGCTGTACCTCGACTCGCTGGCCGATGAGCCGGAAGGGCACGGAGTAGCGGTTCGTGTCCAGGCTGACGAGATAGTCTTCGGCCACGATGGCGAGACGCGCGCTTCCTGCTGGAAGCTGCGCTGCCCTGCCAACGGCACCAATTGCCCGCGCTCCCGCTCGAACCGCGTGATCGGCGGCTCATGTGTGGTCCCATGCAAGCGACGGTCGGCAATCGTCGCATTCCATTCGTCGAGCTGGGCTTGGAAGTCGACGACATCGACGAACGTCCGCCCCGGCAGGAAGTTCCGCTTCACATACTTCACGCCCGATTCGACTTTGCCCTTGGTCTGTGCGCGGTAGGGCCGACACACCCGCGGCTCGAAGCCCCAGTAGTCGGCAAACGCTTTGAAGGTCGGATTCCAGAGGCGCCGTCCGGTGTCATCCGCATAGCAGACTGTCCGCGGCCGGTCATACAGATGCTCACGGGTATGCCCGCCGAAATGGGCAAAGGCCCGCTCGTGGGCCTCGAGAAACTGCGCGAGTCGCTCGTCAGCACAGGCGTAATAGAACCCGCGTCGGCTGAAGCCTAAGGTGAGCACGAACACGTGCACGACCGAGGCGCCGGCGCGAAAGGGGACCAACGCTTGCCCCCAATCAATCTGACTTTGCTGCCCTGGCGGCGTCTCAAAGCGCAGCAGGGCCCGCTCCGCTTGCATCTGCACCTCACGCAGTGGTGCCACACACCGCTTGACCGTCTCGTAACTGCCGGTGTAGCTCCGGCTCGCCCGCAGCTCCTGGTAGAGAATCCGTGCGGAGTAATTGACCTGCGGGGCGCGGGCCCGCACAAAGTCGGCATGGGCGGTCAAGAGTGTCTCGGCGACCGCCACCCGGCGATAGGGCTGCCACGTCGTCTGCCGGACACTGCGACGCACGGTCTTGCGATCCAGGTCCAACCGCCGCCCGATCTCCGAAATGGATACCCGTTCCTCATGAAACAACCGTCGGATCTCCGCCCACCGCTCCTGATCCACCATGCACGCCTCCCCAAGTTGGTCCTGGACGCGCATGATCGTCGACGCTCCCGTCTCGTCAAGTCCCATCTCTCTCCTCCTTCGTTAGGATGGGTGGGGAGAATTCAATGACCACACCTGGGGATTATTGGATGACCCCTGACAGTTTCCAATACACCGCCATCGATGACTGCACCCGCTATCGGATCCTCCGTCTCTATCCCCGGAAAAATCAGCAGACTAGCCACATGTTCTTTACCACGCTCCAGACCGCACTCCCGTTTTCCATCCGGAAACTACAGGTCGACAACGGCACCGAATTTCCGCTCGCCTTTGCACTGACGGTTCAACAGGCAGGGATGCGACTGCGTTACATCACGCCGCGGTGTCCCGAGCAGAACGGCAAAGTCGAACGCAGCCATCGTGTTGATGAGGAGGAATTTTGGAGTCGGTCGGCGTTCGCCGGCTTCGCGCCGGCGGCCGAGGCCTTACTCACCTGGGAACACCGCTACAACCACGAGCGCTTCTCTATGGCCCTCAACGGCCTCACCCCGGCTGAGAAACTCGCCACGTTCACGGCTGCGTCGTCACCCCTCCCGTCACTCACAGGCTTCCCGAACGCCGTTC
The DNA here is from genome assembly GCF_965152575.1 of Nitrospira sp. Nam80. NCBI lineage: Bacteria > Pseudomonadati > Nitrospirota > Nitrospiria > Nitrospirales > Nitrospiraceae > Nitrospira > Nitrospira sp. Nam80. The sequence goes on along the minus strand of NZ_OZ224216.1, from coordinate 1,902,160 downwards.
CCACCCCGACCTCGACCATGGACCGATCGCCGATCGCCTGTCCTGAGCTACATCCTGCAAGCCGCTTCTTCTCATAACCACGACCTAAACCCTGGGGCCAGTTCTTGACAAGCCATTACATCATCTCCTTAGGCCCTGGGATTTCTCCCCCAGGGCAATTGCAAACACATCACCAACTCGTTTCTTATGTGTAATCATCCCCCGCTCGGAGGCAATCGTCAGTACGGCCGCGGTGGTGTTCACGCCAAATTGGTTCGGCCCCATGTGGGACAGACGGTAATGAGCGTCCAATAGAGTTCATCGATAGCTGTCTCCTGGTTCAAAATGACGGTCGCGCCAGCCTCTAGGAAGGCCTGGTGGAAGATTTTCTTCTTTTTCTCATCAGACAGCCCGATGATAGTCACCGACGGATGGTGTCGGGCAATGAGCCGAGTGGCCTGAATACCATCGATATTGGGCATGTCGATGGCCATGATGATGACGGTCGGTTTGAGCGTTTGGGCATACGTCACCGCGGCTATCCCAGTGCTCGCTTCACCGACAATTTCAATATCTTGCCAGTCTTCCAGGAGACGCCGTATTCCTTTCCGCACCGATCGATGATGCGTGGCAAGGAGAACACGAAGAACGCGACTGGGACGCAGGCGTGTGCCTGGGGTGTCGAGATTTGAGAACATACGACGGATCGTGTCACAGCCCCTAATGGGGTCGTGCTCCTTGGTGAGATTGCGTTAAGGATTGCCACATGACGGTGAAGCGAGCACGGTTGAGGGTCTATCTATCACTCTGTTCCGGATTGCGAGAGCCAGCATCCTATCCACGTCAGCATAAGAACAAGCAGGAGAGTGAGAACACCACTCCACCCGAATAGGCACATGCTCAAGCCTTTCGTCTTCTTCTCGCCAACCGTGTTTTCAAAGACTGCTATGGTTATGGTAAGGAAATAACGTTACCAGAATGTTTGGTCTTTGCGATGGAGGAGTTAACTTCCAAACTGGAGGACTGATTCAGCTACAGTGGGTGCATACCAGAGGAAGGTTGTAGGGAAGGATGGGTGCTGGAGCACTTTCTGAGCTTGCCCGCCAACGTCTCGGCGTGCCGGTCTGCTCAGCCAAGGTAGACCCGTCATCACATCACGTGGACCCAGACGCCGTATTCGTCCTCACGTAACTCCTCCCGGTGACGATCACGACGACGGCACCAGGCCAGAACGCCACGCTGACGTTCACGGCGACGGCGAATGGCGGCGGCCAGCTTGGACGAAGGCATGGACGAGACGTTGACGCTGCATCACCTGGGGGTGTTCGCTCTCTTGGGGCGCAGCCTCAAGACGACCAACTGTTTGGAGTCGCTGGATGTGCAGTTTCGACAGTTGACGGACAGGGTGGGCCGCTGGCGCACGTCCGATCAGAAGCACCGCTGGGTCGACTGATTGAGCGTTGAGCGTTCCCAGTTCGCGGCGCTGGTGCCGCAAGGCGGCCCGGGCTTCGGCATACGTCGAGCGCTCGTAGGCTTGCTGCAGCCGCTGTGACTGACGCCAGGTGACCTGTTGGCCTTTCGGCAAATAGGCCACGCCGTTCTCCCGTTTATGCCACTAACAGCGTTGCACCGCCGCCTGTCGGCCCAACACGGTCTGAATCGCCTTGCGGTACCCCTTGGCCCCATCAATGACACAGAGCAACTCCTGGTCCGTGCGCAGCGCGCGCCGCACAACGATGCGGAAAAACTCCGCGCACACCGGCTTCGTTCTCTGTGGCGGTCTGGACGAACCCCAGCAGCTTCTTTTCGCCCGTCCGCAGGACGCCCAATGCGAGCAGCATGCGATCCTCCGCGAAGGTCTTGCCATCGAGGAAGAGCACGACCACCTCGTCCTGCTCCAAGCGGCGCTCGCGCAGCTTTCACCTGCTGGGCGCTGGCCGAAATGAAGCGCCACGAGACGATGGAGGCACTCAGCCCGAACGCCTCTGGGACCGCTTCGGCACAGGCTTCATACCGGCGGCAACTCCAGCGGACCGGTCGGACCTTGGCACACCCGCAAACTATCTTCGCGTTGGCGGCTGTAGGCGGGGAATCCCTATTGATCCCGTTGAAAGGACCGGCGCACTGGACACCGTCATGAAAATCCAGTTGCTGTAACGAATCTGCCCTTCAAAATGCTGGATCGCAAGTGGAAAGTTATGTAGTTTAATAGGTCTAGCCGTACTTCGACTTTTCACGCCCATAATACGCCCATAGGAATCACGAAAGTAGTCCCATTCCCCACCAGTCATGGGATCCGTATACAGCTTTCGCAGAAACGGCTTGAAGGGGCTTGGCGGGTTGACCAGATCCTTAAGCGACATGGGGAAATACTGGCTCTTTGTGATTCGAGCTTTTTTCATAGCGGTCGAGTAGGATAAAATTGCCGATTGGATTTCGATACCGCGCGCCATGAGTTCAGCCTCCTTCTCCCGCTGAACCACCATCTTCCACTGCTTGGCTACAGCCGACAGGCTGATGCCCATCAGTACAACGACCATCATCATGAGAAGATAGATGCTGCCTCGATCGTTACGCAGCAGATCACGATGTCCATAATTGCAGCTCACAAACTTTCCCCTTCAAGCGGCAAAGCCTGTTCAACCTCACCGGCGTTCTCCATGAGAATAATACGAAGGGGAGCGATCGCCTTGACGCGAACCTTTCCATCAATCATGTCGCCCGGTTTCACAATATGGAGTTCGGCTCCTCGTGAAAGGACGGCCTCCTCCTTTCCATCGCGGTGCAGATACCCAACGTAGCGGAACGCGGCGATTTCTTGCCGGCCAAACTCTCGAGCGTTGTCCTCAGCGGACGGTTGCGAATCCTCTTTCGCTTGAGTCATCTCACGGGCGGCCAGTCGGCGCGACGTACGGACAGGGGGATCACCGGAGGCTGACGCCTGCGCCGCAAGCGTTCCGGTCTCACGGCGCACGGATGCGAAAATATTCTTCGCGACCACAGGCTTCTCAGCGTGACGCTTCCGCTTCTCTAACTGCTCAATGCCCATGATCTTATTCATTGCCCGTTCACCTTTCCCTCCAGTCTGTCCAATGCGCTGTCCAGACACATACTTGAGGGGGACGGAGTCCGAAGGCGCATCACCGAGCACCCAAACGATGAGCGCCACCCACGCCACAGTGAGCATGAGCAATATTTGGAGTTTGGTCACGCCCTTCATCAGAGGTGCGCCTCCGAATGCTTGCGGACCTCAGGCCCGCTCTTTCACATATGTCGCCAACTTGAGATTCACCGTCACCAACTCGTCTTGGTTCACCTGTTTCTGCTGGCGGGCTGAGCGAGCCACATCCAGATCCTCAATGAACAGAAGCTGGTCGGACGCTTCCAGATGGGCGATGAAGCGCCGAATATCGCCGTAGCGACCCGTCATTGGCCCGCTTAACATCGCTTTCCTCACCATGCTCGGGACTGTCTTTTCGACGCTGTAAGAGAGGCTCGACAAGTTCACTTGGTGTTTTTTGGCTTCTTCCGAAATAGCCAACGGAAATTGCAGGAAATCCTGACGCCCAGGCAATTGGGTCAAAATCTGATCGAGATCCCTTTTCATCCACTGGGCCTCCAGTGCTTGAAAACGCTGTTGCCTGGTCGTGACCCAGTCCGCCTCCAGCCGAGCGAATTCCTCGCGGGCCGGTTCGACCCATACGACATGAATGCCGGCAAAGGCCAGGCCCAACAACAGATCGATCACCAGCCACAGAAGCACAGGGGCATAGAGGCGCTGATGACGCACGGAGAGACCCAATATGCTCATCAATCCTCCGCCGGGTTGTATTTGACCGTCATGGCAAACTCCACCTCATTGTCACGGCTCCGATGTTGCTGCAATGCCGCCTCCTGAAATGCTTGATGCTCGCTTAACTTGACGATGAAGTGGGTAAGCTCTTTCATGTTGAGCGCCGTCGCCGAAATGACGATGGTGGAATTCTTCGTATCGAGCCGAAGATTCTGGATCGACACACCCGCGGGGACGACTCCTTCCAGGTCGCCGAGAAATTGGGTCCAAGAAAATGCGCTCCTTGCTATGAGTTGGCTGATCACCGCGACATCCCGAGGACTGGTCTTCATGGTCTCATGGGTTCCTCCCGCGCGCTGCGGAAGTTGCACGCGCCGATCGATATCACGAACCCGCGCTAACGCTTGCTCCAGCTCAGCGGCCTGCTCTCGAAGTGAATCCACCTGCCGGTAGTCCAGCGTGCCGGCGCCCAGAAGCAACACTGCCGAGGCCATCAATCCGGCCCGCATGGGAGTCACATGGGAGCCGGCCGTCGTGCTGAGATTGATCCGAAACAAACGATTAGCGGTCATCATCCCAGAACCCCCGCTAGGGCCGTCAGGCTTTCTGTCGCTGCACTACCTTCCACCCACCTCGGCAGCCATGCGTAGCACTGTGTCCGCAGATCGATGCTCTCCACCGCAAACTTCTCGGCAATTTTCGCGGTCACATCGGCATCCTGCACCTCGGTAAGACAGACAACCCGTCGCGGAGCCGCATTCGGCTTGACGTTCGCGTAATAAGCAAGTGAGCGGGCGAGATCCTGAAGCACATCGCCCTGGCCTACATTCCCTTGCGGCTTGATCCGACACAAGACCGGTCGGCCTCCTTCCAAGATCATGACCGTCGTCGCCCCGTCTAAGAGGCTCACCCAGACCACCGGCTCCTTGGTGGAAAGGAAGGGTGCGAAGAGATTACAGAGACGAAAACTGGCGATGTCCACTTCGACTGGGATCAATCCAAGCTCATCGCAGAGGGTTTCATAAGGCTGTAGCACCGCGTCTCGAATGGCGACGACCATGACCGTCCGCGGACCGACCACTTGCACCGTGATCTTCGTTCCCGCCATCGGGAACAGCGCTTCCTTCTCCAATCGCCAGCGGACGAGGCGAGTAAGGGCGGCTGCTTCCTTGGGAAGCGTCTGCATGTCAAGAAGCGTGACCCGAATGCACAGATCCGGCAGGACCAGCACCACCGGTCGCCCCCTGAAGCTGCGAGGCCGATCCCCAAGCAACGGCCGTAGCGCCAGCTTCAGGGCCGGAATATCGGTCATGTTCGAATCGCTCGGAGATGGTCGGATCAGTCCAGCCGGAAGCTCGATCCGGCGGGTTCCCATAGAGGAGCGACCACACCAGCTCCGAGACAACTCCCCCCAAGCGGCATGCCGGGCGCCGAGTTTTAAGCTGCAGCGAGGACGTCCGAGTCGTAGCATCGTCTCACCAGTTGACGCAGGTTGAATAGAGGTTCAGCCTCACCGCGGCCGAGCCTTTCTGGACAAATTCTGCTAGTCCTGCTCGATGAAGGTCACCCGATTGATTTCTTTGAGCGTCGTTATCCCTTGCCATACCTTTTCTAGCGCGGATTGGCGAAGGCTCGTCATCCCCTCCGTCACGGCACGCTTTCGGATTTCGGATGGCGGACGCCGATCAAGGATCATCTCTCGAATCGGATCCGTCAGGTCCAAAAACTCGGTAATACATTGCCGCCCTCGGAACCCCAGTCCGTGGCATTCTTCACATCCGCGACTGCGCGCTACGGGCTTCTCGCTGCACTTGTCATAGTCCAGTCCCGATTCCCGCGCCTCGACCGGATCCAGACGCGTTTCATCCCGGCACTTCATGCAGAGCGTTCGCACAAGCCGTTGCGCCAGAATACAGTTGAGAGACGAGACGAAATTGTAGGGCTCAATGCCCATGCTGGTAAATCGGCCGATCACATCAAACGCGTTGTTGGCATGGACTGTCGTGAACACCAGGTGCCCCGTGAGGGCGGACTGAATCGCGATCTGTGCGGTTTCCGCATCTCGGATTTCACCGACCATGATCTTGTCCGGATCATGTCGTAGGATGGATCGGAGCCCTTTGGCAAACGTCAGGCCTTTCTTCTCGTTCACCGGAATCTGAAACACGCCGGGAAGCTGATACTCGACCGGATCCTCGATCGTGACCATTTTGTGGTCCTGCGTGTTGATCTCCGTGATGGCCGCATACAAGCTCGTGGTCTTCCCGCTCCCGGTGGGGCCAGTCACCAGGACCATGCCGTATGGTTCCATAATGGCCCGTCGGAAACGGCGCAGGTCTTCCACATTGAAGCCCAGGCGATCCAGGCGCAAAGAGGATACCCCCGCGGTGATGGACTCGCGATCGAGGATTCGGATGACAACGCCCTCTCCAAAGCTGCCCGGCAGAACGGACACTCGAAAATCGACCGTCTTGCGGTCCATCCGAAGGCGAAAGCGTCCGTCTTGCGGGACTCTCCGTTCCGCGATGTCCAGTTCCGACATGACCTTAATCCTAGAGGTCAGCGGCGCATGCAACTTGACGTCCAGGGGTTCAAGGGCCGGTGTGAGAATGCCGTCGATGCGAAATCGAACCTGCACGGCGCGATCACTGGCTTCGATATGGATATCACTGGCTCGCTTCTGCATCGCGCTCAACAAGATTGTATCTACAAGTTTCACCACGGGGCTCTCATCCTTCGAGATCTTCTCGAGCGACAGGACTTCTTCCCCATGTTCGTTCTCTTTGACCAGCACCGAGCGGTATTCGGCCTCCAGCTCCTTGAGAGTCTGATTCGTGCCTTCACCCCGAGCCAACGCGCTTCGAATGGCCTCCGGCGGGCTCACCACGAATCGAAGGGGGCGCCCCAGGAGTACCTCGAGGTCGTCAATGGCCATCAGATCATAAGGATCGGGAATCGCGATAGTGAGTACACCGTTCTCTTCAGACAACGGCACGAACGGATGCCGGTGCATCCATTCAACGGGAACGGTCTCATAAAAGCGAGTATGGATCCGATAACCCAGCAATGGATCGTACGGCAATCTGGATTCAGCAGCCAGGATTTGCACCCATTGCTCCTCGGTGATCACACCCCGGCCGACCAAACCTTGCGGCAGCGACTGGTCGGCCTGAAGACTCGCGGCGACGGCCTGCACGGTCTCTCTGGACACTAACCCTTGCTCGATCAGGCTGTTCATCAGTGAACCGTGACTATGTATCCCGTTGCGCATACTCCTCCCTTATCTGGGCCAGACTCAGGGCCTGACCGTTTGTCAGCATTCCGGACCAATTGAGCAAGCCCGTAATCGGTCCGACGAACCGACACGGGCTCAGGCGCTAACAATGTGAGCCTTCCACATCGGTCAGTGCACTTTTCCCGCCATCTGAAAGATTGGCAGGTACATGACAATCACCACCCCACCCACCAACACCCCCATCACCAGCAGTAGCACCGGTTCAATCCACGTCGTCAGCAGGTTCAATTGTTGGTCCATTTCATCCTCTTGAAATTCGGCCAGCTCTCGAAGCATCACATCGAGTGCGCCCGTCTCTTCCCCCACCGAGACCATCTCAATGGCTATGCGCGGCAGCACCTTCCCGTGCGTTAGGGCCGCCGCGAGCTTCGATCCTTGCTGAACCTGATCAATCGCCGCCCCAACGCCGGCAGCCAAGATTCGATTGGACATCGCTTGTTGCACAATTCGTAGGGCGTTCAGGAGCGGCGCTCCACTGGCCAGTACCGTCGCCAAGGTATGACTGAACTGAACCGTATAGTGGCGGATCAGAATCTCTCCAATCAGCGGCAGCTTCAAGAGCAGACGATCCCTGGTAAGCCTGCCGATGGGAGTTCGCAACCACAGTCGCACCGCCGCGCTGAGCACAAACAGCCCTAGGGCGAATGACACAGCATGTTCCTCAAGGATGTCGACCCCGGTTAAGAGCGCTTGGGTCGCTGTGGGTAGTTCCGCTCCTGATTCCTCATACACATCTTTAAAGGTCGGCATCACGTATGTTAAGAGAAAGGCCAGCACCGCGATGCCGACCATCACCAGAAAACCAGGATAGGCCATGGCTTTCGTCATCTTCTGCCGCAATCCGATCATCAGCTTGAGATAGGTGATGTAGCGTTTGAGCACATCCGGTAGCGTCCCTGACTGCTCACCTGCCAGGATAGAAGCGATGTAGATCTCCGGGAAATGATGCGGATGACGCGCCAACGCGTCCGAGATGGACGCCCCACCTCGGATGTCATACTGGACTGCTCGGAGAGTCGCCTGAAACGCACGGTTCGGCATACGCTCGATCAGCAGGTCCCAAATCTTCAGAATGGGAAGCCCGGCTTTGATCAACACCAACAATTCCTGGTTGAAGACCAGAAAATCGCGGAGCGCATTCTTCTGGCGTTGCTGTAAGCGCTTGAGCGGCAGGTTGAGGCCGGAGCGTTCGGGCGACAGCCGGAACACGCACAAGCCTTGCCCGTCAAGCTGGCTTCGGACGATGCCCTCGGTTTCCCCTTCAATCCGACCTTCAAGCGCGGTCCCGTCTGCGCGCACGGCTTTATAGAGAAACACCGCCATCAGAACCTCCGGCATCTTCTTGAAAAAGAATCACCATTCGTTGTACGGAATCCCATTGGTGGCAACGAGCGTGGAGGCTGAATGAACATCGAGGACTCCTTCTTCGACCTCATCCATGATTTCCTGCCATGTCGTCGCGGAGCGCGTGAGCGGGTCAAGGGGGACCGCCCGCAAATAGCCCTGCGCGACCAGGTCGCTGAGCGACTGCGGGAACCGGCCCTTGTCTGCGCGGTATTGGTCCAGCATTTCGCGCAAGGTGAACAGGTTCTGTTTCAGGACCGCTTCCTGTGCCTTGACGACGGCTTGACGATAGGTCGGTACAGCGAGCGTCGCAAGGATTCCGACGATGACCAAAATAATCGCGAGCTCGACGAGCGTGAAGCCGCTTTCACCGAGGAGCCTGTCCGGCACTGCCGTTCGTGACGAGGCGAAGGAGGTGCGGCAGGATGCGAGGCCGCAGGCCAGGAAAAACCGGAGGTGTATTCGCTGGAATACATTGAGTATTTTTTCGAGTCGAGAACGACGCAGATGGCTGCAGATCGTTCGCCGCAGTAGAAGGGTCAATGCCGGACAGGCTCCTAGCCGGGTATTACCAGTCCTTGTATTTCGTGCCGTCCAGCGCGATCGCATCGCTTCGACTTGAAACGTCATAGATATCCTCTCCGCACCAACGTTCGGCGTCCGGCGGATCCGAATGGCACCGCAATCTCCAATCCGGTTGTCCGGTGATGGGGTCCTTGGGTACCTTCCTGAGGTAACGACGGAACGCCTTCTCCTTAACCGCCGCTTCATTGCCGGTAAGCGCGACCTTGAGCAGCACATCCCACGATTTTGGATACCCGGTCCGCCCGGTCACGTCTTTGCACGTCAATTTACTTTTCACGCACACCTGCCCTAAAAGAATCTCCCCATCCCGGCTCCACTCAAGCCTGAACAGGTCAATGGCGGTTCGCAGTGCTCGGAGTGTGTCGCGGAGTTCCATTTCCCGGCCGCGTTTCGACGCCACATGAGAAATCGGCAACGCAACGGACGCTAGCAACGCCAGGATCGTGATCGTTGTCAGCATCTCGATAAGCGTCATGCCCGTCTCTCGGTTCATCATGTCCCGTTGACTGTGACCACCGATCACCTGTCGACACATGCTTAGAAAGATTCGACCCAACACGATCCCTATTGCCCTTGTTGCCCTTGCGCAGCCGGGTCAACGGGAACCGGCAACAAGGGATTCAATGGATTGATGTACAGCAAACGCTTCTGGGAATCGCCGTCTCCCTTGGCGCCGAACATGCTCCCCGATTCCTGGCCGGCAGGCTCCGGCGCAGCCGTATTCTGCGGCGGTGGGATGGCCTGCGTCTCGATCTTTCCGGCATCCGGAGGCCTTTCCGATTCGGGAACGGGCACCTCTGTTACGCCAGTCCCACTGAACGGCATGGAATCCCCGGGCCCCCTACCTGAGCTACCGGATCCCGACGTAGTCGGGGGCGGCGATAGATTCGGTAAGGGGGTGCACTGCTCCTGCTGCGTGGGACTGTCGGTAAAAATCAGCGAATCCGATGGCCCTGTGCAGCGATAGACCGTTGCTCCACTCGGTTCGGCCCCCATGAACATCGACAGGCCGATCACCATAAGACCTTCCCGGAGCGTTTGACCTGACTGCTGAACTTGTGACTCCATGTCCCTACAGTGCGACAGAACCGTTTCGAGCCGTACTCAACGCCAAAACGCCGGCGAACGCAATTCCTCTTCTCCAACTGGTCGAAAGGCACCCCTCCTTTTTAAGTAGTCTGAGTTGCAGACCTCACGTTTCTGGACTGATCGAACCCAAAGGGGCGTACACGACTGAGCGAGGCCCTATCTGGTTACGCGCCAACCGCGGGGCGATAGGCAGGAGGTTTGAAGAGTAGAATGAGTTGGAGTTGGTCGATCAATGCGCGATCGCGTAGCCTGACTGTGATGCCCGAAGCCGGGGTGGCAATGTCGCCGCAGCGCCGGGTCCGGCTCAGGACAACTTGGTCCAAGCGATGCCCATTTGCGGCCTTGAGCGTGACGGTCCATCGCTGCGATGGCCCTGTCCCGCAATTGCCAATCTCCGGCATGAATGCTGTGGCTTCTGTAAGGTTGAGTTCCTGGATCCAGCGCTCCAGATTCTCGACCTTCGCGTCTTGCAGATGTCGGCCCTCCCAGGTCCACCCTGTTCCATTCCGTTCCAAGCGGGCCACCCTTCTCTCGTCGCGCACTTCCAGCCTCGTGAGTTCGCCCGTCTCCATATGGATGAGATGCTTGTCATACAGTCGGAACAGATCCGGAAAGAGCCACGCCGCTTCTTCCTCGGCGACTTCGTAGTAAAGGTCCTGTTTATCGGATCGCCGCGCGACGAGCATATGTCCCGACCTTGCCAGCTCAAGGGAATGGCTCATGTTGCCGGCTGCAAATACGAGTTGTCCTTCACGCTGTAACTTCCTCCGGTGGTGATTACCGCTCTCTTCCCAAAATACCCGTCTCGCCTCAAGCCCGGCGAGGTGGGTAATCCATTCCATCATGACCCTACGATCCGCCACCGCCTGAATCGGCGAGTCAATACTCCATCCTTGTCCCCCTGCCTTCAAGAGCAGCGAGGTCCCTCCATGCTTCACCTCGATGGTGTGCAGCGGGTCTCGGGCCAATGGCACCACATGTCGGTCCAACAGGTCGCTGGGATCCCGGGGCAACCTTGTCAGCAGGTCCTTGGGCAGGAGCACAATCCCATCCTGGTGGGTCATTTCAGCGAAGAGTTCGTCGCTGACGGGGGATTCTTTTCCAATAGTCAGGCGTTGCACCCCAAGATCCGACTCCAACTCGATCACGAGCAACGGCGTCTGGAGGCCGAACTCCTCCTGATCACCGGCATCCAGGGCAATTCTGCGCGTGATCGCGACTTGGCGTAAGAAGCCCAAAGCCCGATCGACCGCGTAGCTATCGGCCGGCGCATGAAAGGGGGCTTCGAACATCCATCCACCTTCGGAGAGGCGCCGTACCGCGATGATCGCTCCTTGGTTTCGCCTGATGCGAAATACCCTCACCGTGCTTGTATCGATGGAGAGCGAACCTTCTGCAAGCGCCTGCCTCATAGCACGCCGAGCTTCACGGAGATCCGTAGAGAGCATATCCTGCCAATAGATCCACAGGCCGGCCAGCAATGCCCCGAGACTGACGGTCGCCAAGAGTGGCCGCATGCGGCTGATCATGCGAATGGCTGTTATGGTCAGCTCCGTGTCCGTCGATACCGCGAAACCGTCCATCCCGCCGCTGCGATGCACAGTGGGAGTGCCACGACCGGCAGCACGAACAGCACACGAGCCTGTTGTTCGGACAGGATAATCGGACTGACCTTCACGTCCGGAGGTCGAATCGTAAAGGAATCTAATCCTTGCATCAGCCAATTGAGCATGTTGAGGAAAAGATCCCGGTTCCCGGAAAAATTCAGATAGGTATTAGTCAAGTAGTCGGAGTCCCCCACGATGATCATCCGAGGGCTCCCCCGTGGGTCGGACGGCATGGTGCGGGGCGCGGCCGCGACGGCCAGGGTGAACGGCCCCTGGTCCTCACGCTTGGGGTCGAACTGCACAGGGCGGACGCCGACGTCACGTTCAGCCCAGCTCTGCCCGCTGGTTTGGGCCAGATACGTCAATCCCGTTCGCTCCGACTTCAGATCCAACAGTAACGGGCGAGCCCCCGGAAATAACGTCGGGAGCTTCAGGTCGCGCACGATCTCGTGCACCGAATAGACGGTGATTAACGGGAGGGTCGCCGACCCACCGAAGGTGCGCCCTTCCTGATCAACGACCACCCCTGCGCCGAGCGTAACACCCCAGCGCGCCAGGAGCGGCTCCAGTCCCGTTTCGACCTGAGGATCCGTTAGGACGGCAAGCCGCCCCCCTCGCTCCACGTACCGTTGCACCTGCTCCACCTCGGTCTCGAGCAGCGCGTGCTTGGGCCCCGGAATGACCACGGCTGGCGCATCGGCTGGAATCGATTCCCCGCCCAGAAGGAGCAACGCCTTCGGCGTATACCCCTCGTGTTCGAGGATGGCACGAAGTTGCGCGTAGCCGTCTTTGCCCCCTTCGGTCAGACTATGTTCGCCATGACCTTCGAGAAAATACACAGCCTGCCCTGCCTCCCGCACCGCCCGCAGTAGCGCGCGAGTAATTTCGGCTTCGCTGACCGCCGTCCCGCGCGCCTGTCGCCCTCTTGCCGTCATCACGACGATCGTGCCAAATTGATTAACGTCGAACTCCTTGGCCTGCGTCGGGTGTTGCTCGGGATCCAGCACGTGCACAGTCAACTTGGAGGAGTGATTCCGATAGGTTTCGAGCAGTTCGAGTGCGGTCTTTTCCTCGCCGCTCCCTTTCTGGACGAAGGCATAGATCTTCACTTCCTGGTCCAAATGGTCGAGCAGATCGAGCGTACGAGGAGCCAGCGTGAAGCGCCGCGTCTCCGAGAGATCGAATCGCACGTCCTTATACGCCGCGATGCCGTTGACGACCACGAGGAGCCCGGCGAGCAAGACCAGGATCGTCACGCTATTCGCGCTGCGCCAAGCCCATCGCCGCCCATGCCTCCGTCGCCACGCGTCCCGGACGACCTGCAGGGAGGCCGGCGCCAGCCTGATTTTTCGCATGTTCGGAATCTTCAACGCCATCGGTTTGCCTCGACCACCCGATACGCCATGGCAAGCCAGAACATGGTGAAAGTTAGAAAGAACACCATCGAACCGGTGCTCATCAAGCCCTGCATAAATACGTCAAAATGCGGGTACAGGGCCATCTTGCGCTGAATCGCGGCCAGCGCGGTCATCTCCGCATCCGGGGAAATCAGGCCGACCGCCCACAACGCCAGCAGGATCCCCATCCCGGTGAAGCCCGCCACGATCTGATATTCCGTCAACGACGAGGCGAAGAGGCCGACCGCGATAAAGACGAGGCCCAGCAGCCAGAGTCCCACATACCCTGCCGCCAACGCCGTCCATGGAAACACCGCATACTGATTCAACAGCACCGGCAGCACCAAGGTCAGCAGGAGGAGACCCGTGTAGATGACCACCGCCCCTAAAAATTTTCCGACGACGATCGCGAGGACAGGAATGGGGGCGCTAAAGAGTAGATCATACGTGCGCTGGCGACGTTCTTCGGCGAGCAGCCGCATGGTCAGCAACGGAACCACGAAAACCGAGACCAATCCCATGTTCTCAAGCGTGGGGCGGAACACCAACTGGATCACGTTGAAGGCGGGCAACAGCCCCTGATGTTGGAGCAACTGCATGCTCCGCTCGCTGGCGTTCTTCGCCACGCCATAGAAAAGAAACCCGATGAGGGCGAGAAAGATGCCGGACACGACATAGGCCACGGGGGAGGTCAGATAACTGCGGACTTCTCGCTTGGCGATGACCCAGACGGCCCTCATCGCTCCACCTCCTCGGCTTCCATGTTGGTCAGATTGAGAAAGACTTCTTCCAAGCTCATCGAAAGCGGAGTCAGTTCCGCCAGACCCCAGCCACGCTGGACGGACCGTCTGGCGAGCTCTTCCGTCAGGTCCTTGCCCAGCTCGCATTCCACGATCCACCGGTGGTTGCACGCCTGGATGGGCTGGCTTCCCCACACGGACTCCGGATACAGTCCGATTACGCCCGGGATATTTCGGAGCTGCACGGAGAGGTCCTGCGGCGGGTGCCGCAGACGCAGGGCCACCTTTTCAGATTGTCGCAACCGAGCCGCCAGGCGCTCTTGCCGGTCGACCGCCGCCACGCGTCCCCGATGGAGGATCACCACGCGCTGGCAAAGGGCGGTCGCCTCTGAAAGGATATGCGTACTCAACAGAATGGTGTGAGAGCCGGCGAGGCGGCGGATCATCTGGCGCATCTCATGGGCCTGGCGCGGATCAAGCCCGCCCGTCGGCTCATCGAGGACGAGCACTGAGGGGTTGTGGACCAGCGCCTGCGCCAACCCGATGCGTTGTTGATACCCTTTTGAGAGGTTTTTGATCAGGCGACGTCGCATGTCGGCGAGCCCGCAGCGTTCGATCACCTCGTTAACAGCCGCCCGCAGGCGTCGCCGCTTCAAGCCGCGCAACCCTCCTAAGAACCCCAGGTATTCTGGAACCGTCATCTCAGGGTACAGCGGCACAAATTCGGGGAGGTAGCCGATCTGCCGTTTCGCCTCGGTCGCCTGGGCGCTCAAGTCGTAGGTTCCGACCGACGCCGATCCTGAAGTGGCGGGCAGGCATCCGGTCAGGATCCGCATCGCCGTGCTCTTGCCGGCTCCGTTCGGCCCCAGCAACCCAACGATCTCGCCGGCTTCCACTTCGAAGGTGATCCGGTCGTTCGCATGCACAGGGCCGTAGCGTTTCGTCAGCTCATGAACGCTGATCATGATTCGTCCCCTCCTGTCCGTGTGGAGCATCCTTTAGATTTCTGTAGGACCGACTGCACCGCCTTCTCGGACGGCGCCAGGATCTTGGGCTGGCTTCCTTCGCTGGCATGAATCGCGTAGGCAAGCTGTACCCCGCCGTCCGAGGGCTGGCCGGCCACCAGCCCTCTGGGGAGTTGGCTGACCGGTTCCCACTGTTCCACCAGCAGGCCCGACCGGAACACCCCTGAAGGGGTCTGCGCATAGAGCGTCTCATGATCCTGAAGCTCAAGGGCCAGGCCGGTGATGCAGAGGTCTTTCAGCCCATCGTTGACATCCATCCAGTGCTGCCCGCCGTCGACCGACCGGTACACACCCGCATGCGCGGTACTGGCATACAGAAGATTCGGCTCCGCCCGCCCGGCAACAAGACCCGTGATGTTTTCTTCCCCGAGCCTATAGGAGGCCAACTGCCAGCTCCGGCCGCCGTCTCGGCTTCTCAACACGCCCGACGTGCGGGTGCCAAGATAGAGCACGTTCGGATCGTCCCGGCTGATCGCCCACGCACTAATGTCCTCGGGACGGAGTACCCGCCGTGGCGGCGGGAGACCCCCGCCCTTTCTTGCAGGCACAGTAGTCGTGACGATTTGGAGATCATGCCGCGGGTTGATCATTCCAGGCAATTCAGCGTTCACCGAGAAGGCTGCTGTCCTTCCGGCGGCATCGATGCTCGGTGGATGGAATCCCACAGTCATGCTGCCGGTTCTCGTGAGCGGCAGCACATCGTCGCTCCCCACATGCAGAAGAAAGACATTTGCTCCGACGGTCGTCTGAACGGGATGGTATCGGCAAGTAGAGAGAAAGGTCACCCACGTACCATCTGCGGCGATATCGGGAAGCACGTTCATGCAACGCGAAGTGTGGGTCAGTTGCGTCAGGATACCGGTGGCCATTTCCACCAAAAACAGCTCGTCGTTTTGGTCCGGATTTTCGCCGAGGAAGTCGGCCTGCGAATGGAAGACCAGCGCTTGTCCGTAGGCAGCCAGAACCGGCCGGCTGAAGACCGTCGCCATGCCGACAGGCGACTCGAGCAGGATCCTCACCTCGCCCGATTGCCGGTCCCAGGCATACAACCCGTCACGATCGCTTCGAGTCGTTTCCCCGTCCGGCATGAGATGAACGCCCACAAACACCACGGTACGGCTGTCCTGATCCATCGCCGGCCATTGATGATTCGCCGGAGTGGCCGTATGGGTGAGCTGGAGCACGCGGTGGGCGCGAAGATCGATGAGGAACAGTTCCATGTTGCCGTCGGTGTTTTCTCCAGGGACGAGGTCGGCATCGGAAGCGACAACGACCACCTGGCCGCTCGCCGAAATCTGCGGCGTCAATAGGGCCCGTCCTGGCATGTCCGCTCGCAGTCGCGAAAGCTGGGTATAGCGGCCCTCGACTGCGTCATACAGGAAGAGCTGCTGGATCCGATCGGGATTCTCTCCCGAGACAAGCTCCGCGTCGCTGAGGAAAACGATCCGGTTGCCGTCACTGCTGATGGTGGCCGCTTCAGGGTTGGCTTCAGGTGGCGTCAGCCTTTCCACTCGCTGCGTTGCGCGATCGATCCGGACTGTCTGTCGGCCATAGCTGGATCCGGGCTGCATACAGTCCGTCATGGCCAGCAGCCATCGGCCGTCTGCGGAGATCTGTGGTACGAAATACCCGCAGCCGGACGCTTTCGTCACCTGGGACAGCGGCGCCGGGACCGCCGGGGGGTCGGATGGGCCGGCGTACGAAAACAGCGTCCCGGCGATCAGCACCACACAGGCCGTCGCAAGGACCATGATCGAACGAGCGATGCCGGCCCAAGAATGTATGGGGTTCTTAGTGTGCATGGTTCTTGGCCACGACGAGCAGTTCTCGAACCGTCGGATTGACCCAGATCTTCGCCGTTCGACCGAGCGATTGCTCCCATTCAGTCTTCGCGGTTGACCAGCGGGCTTGCTGCATGAGGTCGCGAACGCGGTCCCGAACTTGATCCAGGCGCTCTACGCTCCATAGCGGGGCGAGTTCGTCCCGGTTTTCCTCCCAGTAGCGCCGGATCTCCTCATCGCTGACCGGGACCGCTTGGCGCCTGCGTACTTCCAGTTGGTCAAAGAGCAGGGCCTGGCGCATCTCCACCCACCACTGCTGCCGCGTGATATGGCCCTTCCGTAGGGCCTCCTCGAATGCCTCACGCGAGCCGAACCGCTCTTCGATTTGCTTCACTTGCTCTTCAATCACGGCATCGGAGACCGTCAGACCAAGGCGCTCGGCCTCTTGCCACTTGAGTCGCTCGAGTGCCAATTGGTTGATAATGGTCCGCAGCAATTCCCGATCGTCTTGCAGGCCTGACCGCAGCTGCACCGACTGGGCAGGACCCGCTGCAGTCGGGAGGACCGGCGCAACGGCCGTCTGCGTAGTCTCGTGCATGGCATGCGGATTGGTCGCGCGCCCGGACGTCTCGGTCGGTTGCGCCCCGGGATTCCCCCCCGGCCCCGCATGCTGTTGGTGGGCCAGAATACTCCGAAATTGTTCGAGCCGCGCCTCGACCTGATCTCGAGTGATTATCGTCCCATCGACGGTGGCAATGTGCATCGGCAGCACCTCCACCAGCTTGCGCGGCCGCGACTTCTCTCGCTGCTCGCACGCGTCTGCTGCAAGGCCGATCGCGAGAAGCGCGACGGTCAACCAGGTGAAGGCGCTATTCATGGGCCCCATAGTCATCCGTCAGTCAAGTCATGGTCGATTCATGTTCATCGGAGCGGCATCCAGATCGATGCGCTCAGCAACCCAAATCGTCGCGCGCTTCCTCACTTCCTCCATCCGCCGCTCCTTGTCGCGCTCGGCGCGGAAGGCTCGGATTTGTGTCTCAAGCACTGGTCGCTTCTCGTCCAGCGATCCCCACCCTTCAGGTCGGTATCCTTCTACCTTGACGATATGATAGCCGTGCGGCGACTGGAAGGGCCGGCCGATTTGGCCCGGCCGGAGCTTGAAGACCACGTCGTCGAACGGTGCATACCGCTGGCCCTTGGGGACCCACCCCAGCTCGCCCCCATGACTCCTCGACTTGTCCGTCGACGTGCTACGAGCGAGTGATGCAAAGTCGGCTCCCTGTAGCAGTTCCTGATACAACCGTGTCGCGAGATCATAGGTCAGTACAATAATTTCGCGAGCCTTGACCTGTTCCGGATAGAATGTGGCCTTCTCTTCCTGGAACTTGGCGCGAAGATCGCTCTCTGTGACCACGACGGATTCCATCAGGCGGGTCTTGATTTTCATATCTAGCAAACCCTTATGGATATCCTGGCGTAGCTTCGCCGGATTGCTTCCTTGCACCCGGAGCAACCCCTGAAAAATCCCTTCTTCAGTCGCGCCTTTGAATTCCGCGTACTTGGCTTCGACCTCTGGCTCGGACACACGCACATTCAATTGCCGCCCGAGTTCCTCCAACAGCACATTCTCAACCAGCGTCCGCGCAGCGCTGGCTGCCCGCTGCCCTCTCCATTGCGGTGAAAGTCCCGGGTGGGCCCGCTCATAGAGATCTGTCTGGAGGCGTACTTCCCCCTTGGTGATCTCGACACCATTGACGCGGGCCACGACCTCGCCATCGCCGGACAGGGGCGCGGCTTCGCCAGAAAGTCCCGGTGGAACCGACAGTATTCCGAATAGAAGCACTGCACTCAGTCTTCGCATACTCCCGCACCACCCTTTGGTTTCCGGCCCTCCGATTCACGGCCGTTTGTTCAGTGAAATGACCTCGGTTATCGCACGGTGCCTACGCTAGGTACTCTCATCAGAATAGAGGGATCGTTCGCGGAGGTCGCAACCGTGAAGGGGAGAGGGAAAGGCACTGGTCTCCCTCTCCCTCCGTCATGGATTAGCTAGGCGTCACCGCGCTTTGCATTCCAGCCCCCTCCATGATCACTGCGTCATCGTCGGCTGGATCCACGGCGGGCTCAGCGGGAAGCCGATGATCCCGGAGTTCCACCCCACGCCTTCGGCCACACTCGGGCACGTCGGGCAGGTCGTCGAGTCCAGCCCGGCCAACTTGACCGTGCTCCGCGCGTTGGTGGTAATCTGCCCGGCCAACTGCAACGTATCCATGTCCAGCACCATCATCTTGTCCTGATAGGCCACCGACGCCACGTGGTAGTACCCGCCGCCTTGCTTCGGCACAAAGGTTCCACCATGGCAGCCGTTGCCGCAGTCCGTCGTCGCCACGACCGTATCCGACGACGTATCGATGACCGCGATCCGCGCCGCCTTCGACAGCAAGGCGACCACATACCTCCCGTCCGGGCTTGGAGGCACCTGGATCGGCGAGTGAATCGTTGGGACTGGTGTGCCCATCAGCGTACAAGTGGTGCAGACCCCCAGATCCACATTGTGCAGGAACCCGCCCGTCACCGGATCGTAGACACCGACCGTATGATCGACGGCATTAGTCACATAGGTCTTGGTGCAGTTCTGCAGCGTGCCGACTGCGACCGGATAGATGCCGACCGACGGCGTGGCTGTATCCTTGGTGCCGACGCCGTTCGGCGTCGCCGGGACGGTCATGAACACCACTTTGTTCTGCAACGGCGCCGGCGCCACCAGATGCTTGCCGTCGCCGCAGATCCAGAACCCATGCGGCAGATCCGATCCCGTATTGATGTAATTAGTCACAGTTGGGGCCGGGTTCTGTGCATCGAACAGCGCAATATGCCCGGACACCGAGCCATCCGGGTTGACGCCGCCCTCCATCGTGGACATGCCGACCACGCCGTTGGGCGTTGTCATGACATGCGTATTATTGCCCGCTGGCAGAGTCGTGATAACGAACGGGCTTTGGTTGTTCGTCTTCCTGTCGTAGACCATGAGTTTTCCCGCGTGCAACTGTGTCGCGAACATCTTACAGCCGGTTTTGTCGAACCAAAGATTGTGTGTCGTGAAGGCCCCTTCGAACCGACCGCCGATCATCCGATTCCCGCAGGGAAGGGAAACTTTTCGGATCGAGGCCGTTGGATTCTGATCGAATGCCGACAACGAGAGGTCCTGAAAAGACTTGGCGTCCGCACAATGGATCACGCCCGGCACCTTCCCCGGCGGCGTTTCATAGGTGGCCGTCGTGCAGACTTCGCCGATGCCAGGCGAGAAGCCGTTCGCGATCGGCGTCGGCATGTCCGGCGTGTCGGGCCCTTGCAGAATGTCGAACAACGGGCCTGCGCCGAGTGGGGCTCCAGGAAGGCTCACGCTGATGGATCCGGCAAACCATGGGTGAATCAGGCAGGTGTAGGGAAAGATTCCGGGTGTATCAAATTTCACCCGGAATGTCTGCCCCGGCAGGAGATCCCGCTTATCGAACAGGCCGCCGAACGAAAGTGTCGGAACCGGATCCCCCGGACTTGCGGCCAACGCCACCATAGTCACCGTATGCATGGAATCCGGCGATTGGTTCGTCCACGTGACCGTATCTCCGACATTGATCGACAACTGGGTTGGAAGGAAGAACGGGGTATTATCCGAGACGGCCACCGGATTGTCTCGCGCTATAGCTGGCCCGGCGCCCAGCGCGACCAGCGCGAGTGCCGCCGCAGAAATCAGCGTGCCTTTGAGATTGGGATGCTTCATGGTTTATTCTCCTTTTGCTGCAGTGGGAAAAGTGCGGCCTGTGCTGCCCTCGGCTGTCACATATTGCACCTCCTTTCGGATTCCTGATGGCCCCGCCGCTCGAGTGAGAAGCCTCTTCCGTTCCATTGCGCACTGTAGGCGAGTACCTTTACGGCGACAATCGGCAAAGTGGAGGCGGCGAATGGGACACCGACAACGTGTCCCCTCAGTTTGAGCGGCTGTGTTCGAGCGAAAGCGTTTCGGGCGAACGCAGGGGTTCTACCGATTCAAAACAGGCGAGAGGGGCGAACCGAAGATTCCATGAGATTGTCCGTCAGCCCCGGTCGGGGAGACTGACTGGTCAAGAGGTGGAAGGATGAGAGGCCCATGGCTTGGACGTGATCATGCCCCGTCGGCAATCTCCAGCGCGGGCGGGACCTTCTCCGCCAGTGGAATTTCCATGCTGATCCGGGTGCCGCGATTGGGCGCCGATTCGATGGTGAGCTGTCCCCCGAGAGCACTGACTCGCTCGCGCATGCCGGTCAAGCCGAAGGTTGCTATGCTGTGAGCCCGCTCGGCATCGAATCCTCGGCCGTGATCCTCGACGTCAACGCTCAGCGTGCGCTCGTTCGCGAAGACGCGCACCCTGGCCTCTCGAACTCCGGCATGACGGGCGACGTTCGTCAACGATTCTTGTACGGTCCGGTAGGCGGCTGTCTCAATAGCCTGGCCAAACCGCCGTTCCAACCCCGCATGCTCAAATTCCACCTGGATGCCGCTTCGTGCAGAATACTGCTGTACCTGCCACAGCAAGGCGGCCAGTAGGCCAAGATCGTCCAGCATCGGAGGTCTGAGATCGAGCGACAGCGCCTGCACTCTCTTAATGAGGTCATCAACCATCACCACAGCCTCATTCAGTTTCACGAGCGGGCTTTCGGCTGGTACCCGCTGTACCATTTCAAGGGTTATTCTCAACGCGGTCAGCGCCTGACCGATCTGATCATGCAACTCGCGCGCGATGTGGCGACGTTCGAACTCTCCGAAGAGCACAGCGACCAAACGGGCCCTGGCCGCCTCGGCTCTTTTGCGATCGGTCAAATCACGGACGATTCCACTAAAGAAAGTTCCTTTCATGCCCCTCCAGATCGCCAGCGAGATTTCCAATGGAAATTCCGTCCCGTCCTTGTGCACCCCGTACATCTCCAGGGTGCGTCCCACAAACGTACTCTCACCAGCGGTGCGAACTCGTTCGAGGGCGTTCGTGTGTGACTCGCGAAAACGTTCCGGCATGAGACAGGTGAGGGAATTCCCGATGACTTCGGCGGCGCGATAGCCAAAGATGATTTGCGCGCCGAGATTCCACGATAAGATCCGGCCGTTCCAATCCGCCGTGATGATGGCATCGGTTGCCGACTCCGTGACGGAGCGGAACCGCTGCTCACTCTCGCGCAATGCTTCTTCCGACTGCCGCCGTTTTGTAATATCTCGAAAATACCAGATGCGCCCGTAGACGACCTCGCCAGCGTCCTTGATTGGCGCACTGTACTGCTCGAACAATCGGCCATCTTTTAACTCGATGTCCTGGGGCTGCTCGTGTACCTGCGGCGTCGAGTCAGAGAGCGTCGGAACCTCCTTCATGAGCTGCTCAGGGTTGACCACCAGAGCTTCCAGTTTCCGCAATAAGAATCCGCTCTCACCTTTTTGGAACAGACTCTTGGCGACATCCCACATCTCCGCAAAGCGGCTGTTGAAGGACAGCACCTCTCCGCGACTGGACATAACAAGAATGCCGTCGATCGCCGCCTCGCTCTGAGACTCCAGCAGGCTCTTCTGATAGCGGAGATCTTCAAGAGTGTGATGCAGAGTCAGTAAGCTCTGCTGAAGCCGTTCTTCGCTTGCTTCGAGCGCTTTGGTGCGCCCCTCCAATTCATCGTTCACTTTGGACAACGCCAACGTTCGCTCCAAGACCCGGCGTTCCAATTCGTCATGGGCTTTCTTCAGCGCTTCTTCTATCTTGACGCGGTCGGAAACATCCCGGCCGACTCCCAATAAGCCAACGGCAATTCCATTCTCATCCGTTTGAACGGTTTGGAAGAATTCTCCCACTCGGTAGGCGCCCCATTGGTCGAATATCTTCACCGTAAATAAGGGCGGTTGTTCTCCGGCCATGGTCCGTTCGAACATCGCCATCGCGAGCGGGAGGTCCTCGGGACACACCAGAGGGGCGAATGGCTTCCCAATCCATTCCGAGCATGGCCATCCTGTAAAGACTTCAAAGGCAGGATTAAGCGACGTGATGATTCCCTGGGGTGAAATCGTATAGATGACATCACGTGCAGTCTCGATCAGCCGCCGGTACCGCTGTTCGGAAAGGCTCAGTGCTTCGGCCGCCCGCCTCTGCTTCGTAATGGCCTCATACAGCGCTCGTTCCTTCCCCGGCAGGTCTTGATAGATTTTATAAAAGCCGAACCCATAGAGGAGCCAACTTGAAGAAAGAGCCAGAAGCCAGGCACTCGCTCCACTTGCCTTGCCAAACACGTCGGCCAGAATATGTTGTTGCAGAATTCCGTCAACGATCATGATGACATGGCCACTCGCCATGATCAGTGAACCCGTTGCGATAAAGACCATTCCATTGCCGACTAAACTATTCTTGGTGCGTCTGGCAGTCAGAAAACTGAAGATAGTGGCCAGCAGGAGGAAGGGAAGTTCTAAAAGTACCAACCATGCTTCCATGGCATCATCTCCAGGAAGAGAACATCTACCACATCCACCCTATGATGAGAACGGTCAGAGTCATTCTGAGACGGGAGAAGCAGCAGAAGCTCACGATGTTGCAGAGTAAGAATGTAGTGCTCCCCATTTGTCAAGCGGCGCGAACTGAGTGCTGTGGCTGAGTTGTTGTTCGACCCTGGCACGGTGTCCGATACGCGAGCGCTGAATGCAAATACCGCGTGTTGTACCACTCGACCCAAGTGGCGAGCGCCTGTTCCAATGCCACCGGACTGGTCAATTCGCGGAGC
This sequence comes from Nitrospira sp. Nam80, assembly GCF_965152575.1. Classification (NCBI taxonomy): domain Bacteria; kingdom Pseudomonadati; phylum Nitrospirota; class Nitrospiria; order Nitrospirales; family Nitrospiraceae; genus Nitrospira; species Nitrospira sp. Nam80. Next base: position 1,878,742 of record NZ_OZ224216.1, on the reverse strand, counting down.
CAGAGGAGTTCTTCTTTGAGCGTCCGCATCAGCCGTTCGGTATCGGCGTTGTTTCGGTTCCAAGAGCCGGGCAGCTTCTTCCAGTGCGAGAGCAAATCGTTGCGGAATCGCGTCCAGCAGGTTGCGGCGCTCGGCTAATGAGCTGCCGCGAAGCGCTACCAGAATTTCCTGCTCGGTTCCCAGCCCGACATCCTTACCACTCATGAACGGTCGGATGTTCAGCCGCACGCCGTCGTTCCGCCGGCGGCATGAGCTGAAACCGGGCGGTGAGATCTTTTCGCTGATCATCGTCAGCTAAATTGCCTTTGTAATCTCCGCCGCTTTCTGGAGCGCTTTGAGCTTTAAATCTGCGCCACTGCCCCTTGGGGTTGTTGTAGCTCGTGAACGCCGCGTGATCCCGAGCGTCGCACACGTTTTCATGAAACCACCGAGGTCGGCTGACAGCCATTGTCGCTCATCAGATGCAGGCCGTGGTCGCGGCTCCCCTGCGGGAATTGGCGCTGCACGGCCGAGTCCAACGCGACCAACCACTGCAACGTCTTCGCCTGGAGGCCGCGTAGTGGCCCACAATCTTTTTCGTATACCAGTCTAACACGATGACGACATACACCCAGCTGATGGGCTCGACCATCACCTTCGTCATGTCAATGCCCCACCACTGGTTCGGGGTCGTCGGGCGCGGCTTGCTGCGCGTCGGCGTGCGGCGCGCCTTCAACCGGGCATTGGCTTTCACAAGCAAGCCATGCTCCTGCATCAGTCGCCAGAATCCGCTTCCTGTTGACGGCCAGTCCCTCGCCGAAGCGCAGCTGGGTCCAGATCCGGCGATACCCCAAAACGCATGCTCCGCTTTCAGCGCCTGGATTCGTACCAGCACGGCGCATTGCGCTGGCCAGAGTTTACTTAGTTCCGATGGCCTTTGCCTTAGAGGGGTATAAGAATACACCGCTTCTCAAGACAGTTCCAGGCAGCCCGCAAGACTCCCTTGACCCAGCTGTCCGACAGAAGGCCACAGGCTTTCGGTCAGCAGTGATGTTACCTTGGCATCAGTGGAAAGCGTGCCAATATGCCGCGCACGCCGTCACGGTAGCAGGGAGGGAGTACAATCAGGCGGGGTGAACCTTCATACTGGGAGGGTATGAAGTGGTCTCATACAGAAATGGTGCGGGTGGTGCGTTGGCGCGCCCGCTCTCTTTACCACACAGGAGGCCGTTTTTGTTGATCCGATTCAGCAGAACCCGACTTTATCCTTTTCGAATTAAGGTTAACTCTTGACTCCTACGGAACGTTGAACCTTCTGACCTTGCCCATTCCACTTGGAAGGGTCATGATCCTATCGTGGCCAACACTGATGTCTGCTGTCACAGCGCGATTCTCATTTGACTTTTTCTTCACAAGGCGCGTTGAGAACGGAACTTTTACATCCGGATGGAATCCATTGGCTTTCTGCTTAATCCTATGCCTGTTTAGATCCTTGTACGATGTAGAATCCAGATCCGTCGATAGTGCGCTGCCTTCTACGCCGGCCTTAGCCTCCAACAATCTTGCCAGGATGCCGCACTTGCTATCGGCATGAATCTTAAATCGAATGTTTTTGATATGATCTCGAACCGTATTCGCGGAGATGGACAACTCATACGCAATCTCCTTGTAGCTTCTCCCCTTCGCCAGAAGATCGAGGATTTGTCCCTCTCGGTTTGTCAGCTTGTACTGCTCGTGAATGGCCCCCAAGTCGAGACTCCCGGTGGGCCGGTGTTGCATCTCAACCAGCACTACGATGCGCGGCTCCTCCCTCATGCACGATTCAATCCCCAATCCTCTCAGCCGGTAGAGCCGATCGCCAATTTCAAGCGGCACCTCCCAGCACAGACTGGCGCGTTCCACGCCGGGTCTTTTTTGCGATGCCGTCATCAGTTCCCTTACACGCGTGCACAGCCGTTTGATTTCCAGACCGTTCTCCCGATTCCTGGGCGGAGAAAGGTCTGTGCCGGACTGGAATGCATCAAGAACTTCCCTTCCTGCTCGATTACTGTAGACCAACTGGCCTTTCAAAGAATAGACAAGAATCCCGTTCGATGCTGGATCGTCTGCTTTCATGCGTCCATACCCCCCTCTCTTTCTCGTGGCAAGCTAGGCTGCTCATGCTGATCCGGTTGTTTCTGCAGACCACTGCACGAAGGATGTCGCGAATTCGTTGCATGATGGCTAACCATGAAGCTGCTACGCTTGCGCCGTCTTGGTTTTGTTCGAGGCTTGGCATAGTCATGCTCGATGGAAACGTGCATATCTACCGAAAGTCTCGTCGCTGAAAGATGATGGCTGCGATCGCCAGCAACCACGCCGTATACAGGATGCCGTAACCGAGCGCCAGTTCCATCTCCACTGCGCTTATGTCGAGGCGGTGAATCACCCGGCCTTTCATATTGAACTGTTCAAGATTCGGCAGCATGTAAAAGATCACGTCGATCAGCACCCGCGCCCCCGAATCAAACTTCACGCTGAGCGTCTTAAAATCCTCGAGGAGATGGCCGATGGCATAGATCGCGAGTGTACAAATCGCGCTCAACGTGGCGCTGGTGAAGGTCGAAAACAGCAATGCGACGGCGGTTACCACCATCAACTCTAGGAAGATCAACGGCACGGCCTTGTACAACACCGGCTCGATCGGTATATCCATGACCGTCAGAACCATCAGGATGCCGGCCATCATCAAAAAGATGTTCAGCAGCAACGTCAGAACCAAGCCGATGTACTTTCCCATGAGAAACTCGCATCTCCGGATGGGTTTAGTGATCACCGCCTCAATGGTCTTGCTATCGATTTCCCTGCTTACGAGACCGATCCCGATAAAAATTGCCATGACGGTTCCAAAGAAATTGAGCGATGCAAGGCCGAGGTTCAGGATCAGTCGGCGGCTATCGCCGAGGTTGAAGCGAACCAGCAGCATAGAAGAGGCGATCAGCAGCAGCGCAAACACGACGAGGCTGGCAAGGATCTTCTCGCGCAGGTGTTCTCGAACGGTATTCATGCTAATCACCAGCAGCCTGTTCACCGCTCCAGTTTCCATCGCGTCACTCTCATGCGCGCATCAACAGGGCTTCCAATGAACGTTTGTGCGGAGCCAGGGAGAGAAGCGTCGCCCCGCGTGATTGGATCACAACCAGCATGCGATTGACCTGCTCCTGGCTTTCGAGCACGACAAGCGCCCGGTGTCCGTACGTCACCACCGTTTGGGCGATTTTTCTCGCATAGTCCACGCCTTCGTCATCCAGTCCTCCCACGACCACTTCGATGCATTGGTTCGCCGAAGGTCCCAGCAGTTCTTCCACGGTCCCGAGCGCCGCCAACCGTCCTTTAACCAGGATGCCGACTCGGTCGCATAGAAATTCAACGTCATGAACAAGGTGAGAGCTGAAGAAGATAGTCTTGCCATGCGTCTTGAGGCGCAGGATCAGATCCCTCACCATTTTTCTGCCCAAAGGATCGAGCCCGGACATCGGCTCATCAAGGATCACCAACCGAGGATCATTGATCAGGGCCTGTGCGATTCCCAAGCGTTGCAGCATGCCTTTTGAGAATTTGCGAAGCTGAAGACGGCTTGCCCCCGATAAGCCCACCATCTCCAACTGTTCTTCAATGCGGGTCGCCAAGGCCTTTCCCCTGAGACCGAACAAACGCCCATAAATTGCCAGACATTCTTCAGCCGTCAGATATTGATAAAAATGCGGCGCCTCTGAGAGAAATCCTACGAGGTTCTTGATCCTGATATCTCCGGCCTCGTGCCCAAAGATCCAGGCCTTGCCTGCGGTCGGATGGATTAGGCCGACTAAGATTCTCAGTGTCGTCGATTTCCCTGCGCCGTTCGGTCCGAGAAAGCCGAAAGCTTCACCCTGTCGGACTTCAAGATTTAAGTCATCTAAAGCGGTGAAGGGACGTCCCCAAAAGCCCGTCCGGAAGACCTTTTTCAGCGACTCCGTTCGAAACACAATTTCAGAACTCATGGTCACTGTTGGGTTCGATCCGCCTTTTCGCGTTGATGCTTCCATCGTCCGAGCCCCAACCGATGCGGGTGCGTGCTACTCGTGATGGTTCCTGTTTGCTGATCAAGGCGATACTCTCCTCCAAACGGCTCCTGAGGGATGGCTTGTAGGAAAGCGTTCTCAACGAGGGCCGATAAGTTCTGTGGTACTGCCCCTTCGGCTATGCGATACCGTGTCATTGCTTGTTCCAGAGCCCTGATGTCGCGTTCGATCATCAATTCTCTAATTCGGGTATCGAGCGCTTCTTTGGTGTGCACATCCCGGGCCTCGCGCCACAGCGGGACGACAAAATCCAGGGCAACCTCGACCTGCCCTACTTCTGCATAGAGACGAGTCGCTAAACCCGGCAGGTAGGGCGGGCGCCCCGGCAGGCGTGCGGCAAGGGCCATATAGTCGGCGGCCCGGGCGTAGTCATGGAGATAGAAGAGGCTGTTATATCCAAGATAGAAGGGAATCTGCCAGTCAGCCGGATTGGCCTTCAGCCCTTTCTTTAGGAGCGCATTGCTCAAGTCGACGCGGTGGGCGAGTTCGGTCAAGGCGACGCCACCGACCTGATAGGCATACGCATATTGCGGGTCCAGCGTGGTCATCACGTCCAATGCGTGATACAACCATTCACACTCATTTGGGGTCAGAGTACGCTGGCCGAGGACCTGTAGAACACGAAGCCAAACCACGTCTGCGGCCACCTGGTTATATCCCAGCAGAAACGGCTTCAAAAACTCACCGGGCGGTAGAAACGCCAGTTCTTGAATTTGCATGGCCGTTTGCCGGACTTGCGACACACGCGCTGTTTGAAACTCGACAAATCCCGTGAACAACAGGCAGACGATGACCCCCGGAATAAACCGCGTGGGCAGATCCACGGCTTGAGCCGAGTGGTCCTCAGTGCGCGAAGGGAACCGATTCAGAATCGACCGCCACTGCATTCGACCACTCCGCTGGCATCTCCGATTTGATAACTTGCAGCCTTGCCATCACCGTCCAGGTCTGCCAGAGCGTACCCAATAAAGCCCGCATTCTCGGCGGCCGGCGCCTCGCCTGCAGGAACAGTCGCGGGGTTCAGGCAGCCATTGACTCCAACCTGAGGCATCTGGCCGCTCGCCAGGAAGGACGCGACGCCGTATTGATAGCGAACAGGGCCGGAAGGCCTGAAGCCGACGTCTTCGAAGGTTCCCATAAAGGCGCCGGACGCAGGGGGAGGTGCGCAGAACTGAGGCGTGATGGCCAGCCCTCCACCAACGTTCCACGGCGTCAGCACACCTCTGGGGGGGATTGCGGGCGGATTCGCCGCAATAGCTGGACCGCAACTTTTTTCAATCATTAGCGCGGCCATCCCCGTTTTGATCCCGCCAAGGTTGGTCTTGGCCTCGGACGTCTTAGCCTTCAGCTGATATTGGAGAAAATTCGGAATGGCCACGGCTGCCAAGATCCCGATGATCGCCACCACAATCATGAGCTCGATTAAGGTGAACCCTGCTACATCTTTCAACCGACGCGTGATCCATAACGAATGATAAGCATCATTCCCAGACATGGCGTATCCCTCCATCTTCAATATCTCTGTCGAATGATCGCTCGCCAGGGATGGCACGCTTGCTCGACCTGAAGCTTCAAAAAACAATGTCACTCTATTGATTTCGTGTCGGACGTGCTAGGGTACCGGCGCGTAATTTCTTTAGATTCGCCTACGGAAAAAGTCTGCGTTGAAACCCGGAGACCGTGCAGGTAGACACTGAGCCTCAATGGCTCTATTAGGTCCGAATAGGCCTGGTGTAAGTAAGCTTGTCAGCGTTCGGCGGGCACAATTCCGCGGCGAACCGCGTAGAGGACGAGATCAGTCTGGCTATTCAAACTGAGTTTCCGCATGAGATTGGACCGGTGGGTCTCTACAGTTCGTGGGCTAATGAACAGCTTGGCTGCAACATTGATGGTACTATGCCCCGAGACAACGAGGTGCAACACTTCGCGTTCACGGGAAGTTAGCGTTTCATATGGGTCGATTGCCGAAGAATCAGTCTTCTTGACATAGGCCTCAATGATGGTTTCAGACAGCGGCGGACTCAGATAATGGCGACCTGCCGTCACTTCGCGGACCGCCTTGATAAGTTCATCCATGCTGGCTGATTTCAGCACATATCCCGCCGCTCCATTTCTCAGCGCTTCCAACACATAGGCTTCGGTGCTATACATTGACAGGACGATGACCTTGACGCGAGGAATCCGTTTAGTGATCTGGCGCGTCACTTCAAGCCCGCTTATAGAGGGAATCATGAGATCCAGCAGAATGATGTCGGGACGCAACGATTCCGTGAGCGGGACCACCTCTAAACCATCGCCGGTTTCTCCAGCAATCGAGATATCGCCTTCCGCTTGGAGTATCGTCCGCACTCCCTGACGGACGAGAGGATGATCGTCGGCCAGCAGAATCTTAATACTCATCTGACTCGCTATCGGGATGAACGGGCAGCTCACTGAATATGCGGGTGCCACTTTCCGGTTGGGACTCCAACGTGAAGGCGTTGGACAGGGCGGCGACTTTTTTGCGGATGTTCGTTAGTCCCAAAGCAACAGCGGCTTAGCCGGTCGCATTATACTCCACGCCCGCATGTTTGACTAGGAGTTCAAGCTTGGCCTTCACGATCCACACTCGCACAGTCGCTGATTTGGACAAATCAATCTTCAAAGCCGTCAAAATCTGTTTAACCTCTTCCCGAAGTTATAGGCCAGGCGCCTGCGTACCTCTTCCTCAAAGACCATAGTGGCCAATCCTGGCCGCTTTGCTTAGTGAATATTGGCGTTAGCAGAAAGGTAACTGCAGATTCTGACCCCGGCCCCGTTATGGCTGCATAACGGGTCATAAGGCATTTTTTCCTCATGTAAGACGAACAGGAAGTGTCATAAGGAGAAAGGGGTTGAGCAATGCAGTGTCCGAGGATACCCGAATCACAACCCGGTAAACAAGTTCAACAAGAGCAGGTGTTCAGCAAGAGCAGGAAGGATTCTTTTGTGAAAGCTAGAACTTAAACTGACAGTCAGGTAGAGTCCTCCCTCTTTCGAAAGGAGCGAGGACAATGACGACGGAGCAGAAGATCATCAAGGCCAAAGTCGGCGTGTTGGAACTGGCGAAGCAGCTCGGTAATGTCTCCAAAGCCTGTCAGCTGATGGGGTATAGCCGAGATAGTTTCTATCGGTTCAAAGAACTCTACGACAGGGGCGGCGAGGCCGCCCTCCAAGAGATTTCGCGACAGAAACCCCTCCTCAAGAATCGGGTGGCGCCTGAAGTGGAGCAGGTGATTGTGCAGATGGCCATTGAGCAGCCGGCTTGGGGGCAGGCCCGCGTGGCCAATGAACTGCGCAAGCAGGCCCTGACGATTTCCCCGGCGGGCGTGCGATGCATCTGGCTCCGCCATGATCTCGAAACGATGCGGAAACGATTGAAGGCGCTGGAAGCGAAGGTGGCGCAAGAAGGTCTGGTGCTCACCGATGCGCAAGTGGTGGCGCTCGAGAAGGCCACCGCGGATAAAGAAGCGCACGGGGAATTCGAGAGCGCATGTCCCGGCTACTGCGGCGCGCAGGACACGTTCTACGTCGGGACGTTGAAGGGCGTGGGCCGGATCTATCAACAGACCTTCATCGATACCTACAGCAAAGTCGGCTTTGCCAAGCTATACGACCGAAAGACGCCGGTGACGGCCGCGGAATTGCTCAATGACCGAGTCTTGCCGTTTTTCGAGCAGCACGACATTCCGCTGAACCGTGTGCTCACCGATCGTGGCACGGAATACTGTGGCGCGCCGGAGCGCCATGAGTACGAATTGTACCTTGCCGTGGAGAACATTGATCACACGCGCACCAAGACGCGGCATCCCCAGACCAACGGGATCTGTGAGCGGTTCCACAAAACGATGTTGAACGAGTTCTACCGCGTAGCGTTCCGGAAGAAGATCTATCAGACGCTGGAGGAACTCCAGGCCGACCTGGATGCATGGATACAGGAGTACAACGAGCAGCGCCCTCATCAGGGCCGCTGGTGCTATGGCAAGACGCCCATGCACACCTTCGTCGACAGTGTGCCGCTGGCCAAGGAGAAAATGTTAGCGGCCTAAACCCGGTGAGGACTCGCTGTCTGTCAGATGAAGTCTTGAGTTATACAATTCTTTTTTGCGTGTACGTCCTGCAGAGAGAGCTTATCGTCGTTCAATGGTCAGCATCATTATTCATTTCATCATGAGGGCGAGTGGCCACACCAGAGGGAAGGAGGAGAGTCTGTCCAGCGACAATCAGATCCCTTTGCAGGCTATTGGCCACCCTCAATGCCGATACCGTGATCTTGTGTTGCTGCGCTATGGACCAGAGAGTGTCACCTGGCTTGACGGTCACCCAGCTCGATCGCCCTCCCTCGACGCGCGTCATCGAGCCTTCGCCCAGAACGTACTGAACGGGATCAGCCCAGACCGCAGTTATGGATTGTTGGTCCTCCATGACGACGGGTTTTTTGAATTTGTCCGTCCTTCCAGCGCGCCGTTGGGCCAGTTCGAGTTTCGCTTGCGCGAGCTCGGCGGTCCGTAGAGCCAAGGCTGCTCCCATTTCCCTCACTCTAGCTCTGGCCGCTATGGCTTCGTCGGCAAGCTGCCGTAGGTGAGGCAATTCATGCAATTGGGCTTTCAACTCGGCGCTCGTCTTCAGAGCCTGATCGCGCTCCAACTGTAACACCTCCAAATCCTTCTGCACCCGTTCGAGTGATTCACGTCTCTTGTTGAGCTGTTCGCGCAATTCCTGAAGCTCGGCTTCCTGTTTGGCGGCTGCAATGCGCGTGGCAGCCACCTCGGCTTTCATCCTGGCTGCCTCCGCTCTCATTTCTTTGGCCACCGCTTCGGCTTGTCGGCGTAGAAGCTCGATCGAGGGTTCACCCAACAGATTAGGATCAGCCGTACACCCAGGAGCGAGAAGAATCATGATCACGATTGTGCGCGTGCTGAGCGTCTGAAGCCGCCTTAAGAAGAACGCCTGTATGTTACTTGCCATGAATGTCCCTTCCCTTGTCGCGCCGTTTAGCCATTTGTCCCATCCTTGCACCGACATCGTTTGCTTCCGTAGCCCATAGTTTCGTCAGGGGTGCAGATCTTGCGCCGGCTTAGCGTCTGGCTCACTCGGAGATGGGAGGCTCTCAGCCGGATGAGAGGCATTCCTCCGCAAAGAATTCCGTCCCGTATTGGAAAACAACGGTTCAGTAGCAAAGGATGTGGCAGTCCCGGACCAGAAGTACTGGGTCTCCACTGCCGGTGGGGTTACGCCGCGCACGATATGCGGAGTGATGGTCAGAACAACCTCGGTCGTGGTTTCGTTTGTCTGAACGCTGCTCAGGAGATGTCGAAGAATTGGGAGATCTCCAAGCCACGGTACCGTGCTTCGCTGGGCCTTTTCCGTATCCTGAAGCAGTCCCCCGAGGACGACCGTCTCGCCATCCTTCAAGTTCAAAATGGTCTCTGCCATCCGCGTCCCGAATTTGAACTGTCTGATGGGGGGACTTGCCTGAAGCTCTACTTGTTCACCAAGAGTGGTGACCTCGATCTGAAGCTTTAACGTCACTTCGTTCATGAGTTGAATATTCGGCTCGACGGTCAGCTTAACCCCTGTATCCTTAAACTCAATGGAGGTGACCGTGGACGTCACCGGAATCGCACCGGTCGCTGCTTGGCCGGGCAGGACATTCGAGGTGGACAAGAGAATCGGTTGTTTGTCTCCGACGTTAATCTTGGCGAGTCGATTGTTTAAGACACGCAGCTTGGGAGCCGCCAGCGTTTTGGCATCCGCTTCCTGCTTCAGAAAATCAATCGTGATCGTACCCGGAAGCGTAAAAGCATAACTGCCCGACCCTAGCGAGGTCAGCTGCTGAAAGGCGAAGGCTCCTGCTTGTCCGCCTGGTGGCGCCAGGGATGCCGTGACCTTTTTCGCGAAGTCGACCCCATACTGTAGAAACTTGGTGTGGTCCACTTCCAATACTTCCAGTTCGAGTAAGACCTCGGGTTCACGCCTGTCGTTGGCAAGAATAATGCGCTCCGCCAATTGGAGCTTTTGTGGGCGGTCACGAATGACAAGCGCGTTCAGTTGCTCGTTGACGTAAATGTGTTTGGCCTCAAGGAGCGTCCTGACGACATTGACCATCTCCTTCGCTTTGGCGTTGGCCAGATAAAAGGTCCGGACCATAAGGTCTTCGTAAAGATCCTGCTTTTGTTTGTTTGTCGGGAAGACGAGCAAAGTATCGGGACCGATCCGTCGCGAAGAGAGGCCATTGGTGGCCATAATCAAGTTCAACGCCTCATTGACCGGCGTCTCTTTAACGAAAATCGTGATCGGATCATCCCCCTTGACGTCTTTATCGAAGATTAAATTGACGCCTTCGGCCCGAGCCAGAACTTCAAAGACTTCTCTAAGCTTGGTGCCTTGAAACCGAAGGGTCACTGGTGTCCGACTCCTGCCAAGCCCTTTCTCTTCTCTCTGTTGTCGAGTCACCTGCGTGATGCCATCGAGCGCAGCAGTCAAGCTCGGATCAAACTCTACTGCTCGTTTATAACTCTCCATCGCGTCATCGTAGCGACCAAGGCTTCCCAACTGGTCTGCCACTTGGACCAAGTCTCTGGCCTCTTTAAGCTTTAATGCGTCAGCCAGCACTGATTGATATTCCAATTGCATCGGATTCAGACCGGTTGCCAACTTGAACTCCTGCAACGCAAGAGGCAGTTCCTTCTGGTCAAGTTGTTTCCGTCCCTCGAGAAAGTGGGCATGCGCGGCCTGTTGCTTCGCCCTCTCCAGCGCGAGCTGAAGGTTCCGGTTAGATGGGTTGTGCTTGACCGCGAGTCGATAGGCCTCAACCGCACTATCCCACTCTCCTCTCGCTGCCAGGTGTTCCGCCTTCCGTAAGTCGCTGCCCGCGCAGCCGCTAAAGAAGGCGGCACCAACCACCTGCATCAGCAGGAGCAAGATCAGAACGTGACGAGGTCTGTAGCAAGGATCCATTAGCACCTGCCTTCTGATGCCAGAGAGCTTTCCCAGGCATCCCGCCGGACCCCAAGCTCAGCTGTTTCGTTTCCTTAAGGCATGATTAGGATGAGACAAAGGAAGGGTGTTGGCAATCCGCAGCTTCGCCTGCTCCAAAGGGAGCCATCACTTTTTAGGGTTCAGCTGGTCTTCTTTGCCTTAATCAGTCGGGGATGGAAAAGTGCAAGAGTCGGGAGAAATGCACGGCTTTCGCCGGGCGGTAACGTCCAGAAAGATTAGGCGGAAGGGGCGGGTTCTGCCCCGATTTTACGGACACCTGACTTAAGGTCCATAATGGGCCAGGAGGGGTGTCATGGGAGCACGACGGAAGTTTTCATCGGAGTACAAGCGAGAAGCGGTGGCGATGCTTGACGTACCCGGGGTGACGGTGAGTCAAATCGCGGCTTTTTGCGCGAAGCGGCAGCGTTCTTCGCGAGAGCGTCGACATGAAGTTTCGGATGATCCAGCGATGCCGCGCCGCCTTTCCCATCCGATTGATGTGCCGGTGTTTACGGGTATCAGCCAGTGGGTATGACGGCTGGGCGACGCGCCCGCCGAGTGCCCGGGCTCAGGAGAACGCCCGCCTCTTGCGGCGCATGCGCGCCTTGCATACGGAGCATGATGGTGTGATCGGCAGTCCGCGGATGTGGGAGGAGCTGCGCTATGCGGGCGAGCGGTGTGGCCGGCACCGAGTGGCCCGCATGATGCGTCGGGCTGGCTTGCAAGGCGTGCCGCAGCGGCGACGTTGGCGCACCAAGCCGTCGGGGATACCGCCGGCCGGCACGCGCAATCTTGTGGAACGCGACTTCACGGCCACGGCACCCAATACTAAGTGGGTCACCGACATCACCTACATTTCCACGGCCGAACACTGGTTGTATCTCTGTATCGTGGTGGATTTATATTCGGACGTGGTCGTGGGCTGGTCGATGAATTCGCGGCAGGATCGCCACTTGGTGCTGCAGGCGGTGTTGATGGCGGTGTGGCAGCGGCCAGGCAGGACACCGGTCATTTTGCATTCAGACCGTGGCTGTCAATTTACGTCAGACGAGTACCAGCAATTCTTGGCGGCGCACCATATCACCTGCAGCATGAGCGCCATCGGCAGCTGTGCCGACAACGCGGCGGCGGAAAGTTTCTTTGGTGTCCTCAAACGCGAGCGGGTGAATCGGCGGCAGTACCGGACGATGGCCGAGGCGCGAGCCGATGTCTTTGACTACATCGAACGCTGGCACAATCCGCGGCAGCGACGGAGACTGGCGGTTCAACAGCAGGGGAAGAAACTCTTAACTGAACTGTCCGTGAAAACGGGGTAGAACCCGTACTGTTTCGGAATCTTCAATGTCTCCAGTTCTTTTGGCCGTGACGTTAACATCGGTACCCCCCTTTCCGGAATGGCTGAACTCTAGCCTAGCCAGGGGGCCCATTCTCAACAAGATATTTCACACTGTGTCTGAATACCCCGCGGGTCCTGCGCCGCGATTGGACTGTGGCCCACCACGGGCAGCTCTATCAGGTTCAGACCAATGTCCGGGCGACCCACGTGCTGGTGGAAGAACGCGTGGATGGGACGCTCTGCATCACACATCAGAGCCGGAGGCTCGACCATGCGGCTATCGCCACGCGTCCGGTGCGTGCGGCTGATGCCCCAACAGTCCACCGCCCTCAGCGCCCAGTCAAGCCGGCAGCGGATCATCCGTGGCGCAAACGGCTTCTGCCTGAACAAGAACGCCACGCGGCGGAGGCCCGAACATAAACCGGACATTTCTACTTGGGGAAGAAGAGGACATTTCTACTTGGGGTTGACAGGGCCTTCCAGACCGCTTGCAACCTCTAAGGATTGGGAATACACTGTCGCCTCTTTTCATCTCATCCTATTGATGCCGCCCTTATCGTCCACTCTTACGAAAGGCGGTGTACCGTGCAGCCTGCTCCGTACCGTCCCGAAGTACAGAACTTCATTCGGGCTACAGAAACCCTTCTCTCTCCGGCGTCACTTGGAAGCGACCTTACACCTGACGAGTGCGACATCATCGCGTATTACGTGATGAGTCTATCCAACGCCAAGCATCCTTGGGCTAAGGAACTGACCGTACGGTACGCATAAGTCATAGCGTCTAACGTCTTGTACCTTCAGATAAGAGGGAAGACGGTCTTGTGCGCGACTTGCGCTTGTAGTGTTGTCTCTACTTAGAGTCTAGGACTGTTCCAGGCCCAACCGTGACAGTGCTACGCCATGCTCCATATGGGCGATTCGTAAGGAGATCATCAATGGTTCGATATCCGTGCAGCCTCCTTTCGTCCCAAGGCTCTGTATGGCATGTCATAAGTACAGCGCGGCAGCGCTGGTAAATTGTGGCTTTATTGCCAAGTTCAGGGCACATTGGTTCGTCGAGCTGGATAACCAATGACTCTATTGAAAAGACTACGAGAGGCGTTACTCCTGTGGGGGTCTTGCCGGTATTGTCATCGCTATAAGGCTACACGGGCCGGATTCTGCATTTACTGTGACCTGGACACCAGGCTTAATCAAAATTCGTCACCCGGTACTTCTCCAATGACTAGAATGGGGAACGGGTCGCTTATCGAGCGAGCCTCTCAGTCTAGGTGCCCACCCTGAGAGCCTCGCGTTCGCCGGGGGTTGCCTCACGGCGGCCCCGGCCCCATGCCGACCTCGACCATGGACCGACCGACGATCGCGTGTCTGAGCCAACTGTGCGAGCCGGTTGTTCTCGCAACCACGACCTAAACCCTGGGGCCAGTTCTTGACAAGCCATTACACCTCCAGTGATTTCCTCTCACAATCCACACTTCGTGTGGGCCGCCGGCTGTTCAGCGTGATAAATGCTCGTTATAAATCGACCTATCCCAGGTCAGATGATCGGTTCCCCAGCTTTTTAGTCTGACTGGTAGGCCACTCACAGAACTGGCTTCTGATCGGAGTTCGCTGCATTACTGACTTTTCCCATTCCTTCCCGATTGGCACACGGCCACTTTCATTAAGGGCGCTTGGTACGGAACCAGGGACGCAGGGTTTACCGCCAATCGCTCTTCTTTCCTTGCATACACGTACGTAGTAACGAGGCAATACTTCCCACCATGCTTCTTTTTTTATCCCTCGTGTAGAATCGGCCACGTCCGAACCTCGGAAAAGTAAAGAAGTCTGGCAAGGCTGGTCCACAAGATATACGAGGAGGGCCGATATGGCGGGAAACGGGTTAGCCGATCAGTTCATGCCTCACGGGCAATGTTTTCTCTGGCAGTCGTCGGTTCTGTGGCTGCATGTCGGTTCGGATGTATTCATCGCGTCCGCCTACTACATCATCTCCATCAGCCTCTTCTATTTCCTGTATAAACGCGCCGATATTCCATTCAAATGGATGTTCGTGCTGTTCGGCTTGTTCATCTTTGCCTGTGGGACCACCCATGTCATGGAGGTGGTGACGATTTGGTTCCCGGCCTACTGGACCGAAGGCTGGGTAAAATTCGTGACCGCCAGCGTATCCTTCTCGACGGGGATGCTTCTCATCCCATTGATTCCCAAAGCCATGGCCTTGCGGAGCCCAATGGAGCTCGAAGCGTTGAATGCCCATTTGCATAGTGTACTCGATGAGCGCGACCGGGCGTTCCGCACGCTGGAAGCCTCACAACAAGAGCTACTCAAACGCAAAGATGAGCTCGTCCACCATCAGCGTCAGTTGCAGCACGTATCCTCACAACTCATCCTAACGGAGCAACGGGAGCGACGCCGGCTCGCGACGGACCTACACGATTGCCTCGCTCAACTTCTCGTGGTGGCCCATCTCAAGGTGTCTCATGCCATGAGCCGAGCGTGTGAGGACACCCTCGATGCCCTACTCGATCTTCGCAACCTGCTGGATCGGAGCCTCAAATACACGAGAACTTTGGTTTCCGATCTTAACCCTATCGCCTTGAGTCACTCTTCCTTCGCAGGTGTGCTCGATCAATTAGCAACCGAAATGCACCGACATGGGCTCTTAGTGCAGGTGGTCTGTCCTGATCGAGCCTTACAGCTGACGGAGGATCAGACCATCTTGATCCATCAGATTGTGCGCGAACTTCTCTTCAATGTGCTGAAGCATGCAGGTGTGAACCTCGCGGTCGTTTCGGTCGCGAAGGCCGAGGAGATCGTCTTGATTACCGTGGAAGATCACGGAAGAGGATTTGACGTCGCAAGTTCCAATCGCCTCATCTCAGGCACATTCGGGCTCGCCAGCGTGCGGCAACGGCTCGACGCACTGGGAGGAGAGATGATGATTGACAGCGTTGTGGGGCAAGGCACCAGGGCAACCTTACAGATCCCATTGGAAAAAGCTGTGCCTGTCCTCCCGGTCCGACTCAGCACTACAAAGCCGCCACTTTTACCAACCGATCATTTCAGTGATCCACAGCGGATTATTCGGATTCTCGTTGTCGATGACCACGCGCTTGTCCGGCAAGGCATCCTCAGTCTGCTGGCTCAATATCTGGATGTTCAGGTAGTGGGAGAAGCTGCCTCGGGCCAAGAGGCCCTCGACCAATGCCAACGATCCCAGCCCGATATAGTATTGATGGATATGAACATGCCGGGCATGAACGGTATTGAGGCAACCTGGCAGATTACCCGGACATTTCCCCGGGTGAAAGTGATTGGTCTCTCAGTTAATGAGGAGGCCCATACCATCGAAGCGATGAAAGCAGCGGGGGCCATTGATTTTGTGAGCAAGGCCAGTGTTGCCGAGAGCCTTTATGAGGCTGTGCGGGCCTGTCACGGCCATCGCAATGAATTGAAACATCCGTGAATGGAGAAGGTCATCAAACCGGTGATGAGACCAATCAAATGACCAAACCACCTCGCGAAACTGGTCGAGAAGAACCATTTTTCCCTATCGCGGAAGTGGAATCGTGAGAAGAATCCCACCCATCACGTCTCCCTCCTTGAAATTCCGCTTTGGACTTCTGGGGTGCACATTGTGACAATCGGCGCACCGCTGGGACAGAGCCTTATCGGGATAAAGGGCTTTGAAGACGCGGGCCTTGCCATCGGTCGTGACACCCACATAAGGACGATCGGTATTCACGAGAATCTTCTGAAGGGCGGTCCGCTCGAAGTCCGTGGTCGGGCTGTTCTTTTTATTAATCGCCCAATTGCTGATCAGCCGGAATTGAACCCCATGTTCTTCTTCCGCCACGAGGCGCCCTGTTTCGAGTAAAAATTGGGCGGGTAAAGGAAGATCGCCATTCTCTCTCCAATGTTCCGAGGCGTAGATAATGCCTCGCGTCTGCATCCGCTCCACGACCTCGGTCGTGTAAAATGTTCGTTCAGCCTGGACCACGCTATGTATATAATCGGCAACAACTTCGGGGGATATGCCCCTGGGCGGATCCGTCTCCTTGCTCGCGGCGGAGAAGCCCCACTGACCGAGTATGCACGTGGAGAGGGTTCCAACGGCGAGTCCAAACCAAAAGCCTCTTGTGTTCATGATACGTCCTCCATTTCTCTTTCTGCTTGTGGCGTGATTCGCTCATTGACTCTAAACAGCATACGCCTCCGAGACTTGGTAAATCGAGATGTCCTGTGAGGGTCTAATGTAGGAATGTGGGATACTGGAGAGACGGCAGGACCGGCTGAAATCTAGCCCGATTGAGAGATCGCCTGTAGGGAAATTCGAAGCGACGCCAAGGCGGTCGATGTTTTAGTAATTTTGCACCGGACCCGGCTCACCATCAAAGCGACCGTTACAGCGATATCCCGTGCCTTTAATACTACGAACCGCAGACAGCAACGATTGCGGATTCACCTTTCCAGGCACGATAGTCACGATGACGTGGTTTTTCATTGTTTCGAAATCCAATCCTTTGACGCCGGGAACTTTTTTCAGCGCCTTTTCGAGATCAACTAAATAGAACAGGCAGTATTCTCCGCTCAATTTGATATTGACTCGTTGCGATGCCGCCCCACTTGCACTCGCACAGAGAAATCCTGCGACGACCGCGACAACGGCGAACTTCATACGGCGCCCATACTGATCTTCTTCTTCTCTGATCCGTTCTGGTTACGGATGAATACATCCCACCCGCCATTATCTAAAATGTACCACCGTACGGGATTTTCGGGTGGCCGCCCACGCGCACACACGACGCCAGCCTGCCGAGGAGTCATCCTTTCATGGTCGTCACCAGGGATTCTCCTCGAACATGTGCGTCCCGTGCGTTTCCGCGCGCCTCTGAGCGATGAGCGCGTGGGAGTCCATCGATTCTGCGCCGGATTAGGTCGCTCGCCGGTCCTCTAGTTATCAAAACTGATGGCATCCAGCGCGCCGAGCAGTCTTTGCTCGCAAATGAAGCGCCGCTGGGACCGCTCCGTCCCACCTGTTTAACAGGCTTGGCGAGTCCAATCGCGCAGGATGTTCTCGCTGTCAAAACGCAGATCGTACTGATCGCAATAACTTCTTCCCGGACCGTTGAGGTCTCCGCCGGTGTTAGTCCAGATTTGATATCGCCACGCTGTTTCGCCGGTGGAGAGGGGCCCGACCATTTTCGGAACCCCCAAGCGTTGTTTGACTTCGGTTTGGGTGGCATGGCGCATCTTCGCGTCCTTCAGATAGGTCACCTCCTCACTTTGAAATAACGCGCATCCCGCCAGCATCAGCACCAGCCAGGTGCATCGTCGAAGACTGTGAATGTACATGGCTACATATCTCCCACTCTTGTCAGAAATCGTTAGGTCAACCAATTGGGGCCGTCAGTTATTCAGGGCCGTATCCGATGAGCTGTTCGAAAGGTATTTCCTGCAGTAGAATGATTCAACACAAACGATGAGCCTCATCGAAAGGAGCGGACAATGAAGCGGTCACATTTCTTCCTGCGGAATTGTGTGATTCTCATCGGAGCGGTGGTCGCGGGATGCGTGGCACAAACCACCACTCCCGTCACGACTGCGTGCGGCACGAATTACGAGTGTCTACGAGCCACCGAGTTCCAATACCGCCAGCAAGCCGCAGAGTTCAGCGCGCTCGCCCAACGATACGAGATTGAGGCGGAGACGAAGTCCAGGGAACTCGGACAAGATGCCGAACAGGTGAAACGCCATCGCGACTTGGCGTCACAGTACTGGTCTGAAGCCGAACAGGCGGATGAGCTGGCTCGTCAATACAGAAGGCAGATGCCTCACAACGTGATCAATTGAGCCGCGGCCAAGAGAACAAGGGAATAGCGCAATCCTGGAGCGGACATCGGGATCGTCTTTGCTAATGAACTATGGCCGAAAGTCCCGGGACGGTACCGATTCGCCGGGACGAAGGGCCGGCGATTTCAACGCAAGCTCGACCTGGTCGCGCTGAACCACTAGAAGTCGTTGTTCCACGATACAGTTGTGCCTTGATTCGAGTGTATCCGTGTTCACCGTACAGTACCGCGCGATGGCGTTGGCCAATCGCACAGAGGCAGCGTCCCGCTCTTGCAGCGCCCCTTTTACCAATCCATCATCCACATGAGCGGCAGCACATCCGCTCAAAAGCACACCAGAAATCATGGCCAGGATGGTCCGGTGATTCATATGTCGTCCTCCCCGTGTCGCCAGCTGGAAACATAAAAAACGCCCTTCCGGCTTCTCCATGAGCCAAAAGGACGTCGTTGTCCTCAGCTGGGTTCCGGAAAGAGAACGACGCCGTTCTCCCCGCCGAACCTTCGTCAACCAATCATTTTTATAACAAGGAATTCCGTGATGGTCAAGCCCGCGCCCACGAGGAAGCCCCATCGCTTCTCTTCATGAAATCCTGCAATTGTTCGGTCCGGCCATCGATCGACCCGTAATTTGCTACACTTGCTATACCGTGGATCGAGATTCATCACTGTAATGACAAGGAAAATTATGTCGGAACCAGCCACACAGCGCGGTACAACCGTTCCAAAATGTCCTTGTTGTCCTGCCCGCTCTCCCATGGTCCCCGCCGCACAACACAACCAAACCGCCGATCCCAACCGATTGCTGGAACGGCAGTGTACGCGGTGCGCTCACAAGGGCAAGACAGACTCTCACCATAATCCTTTCAAACCCGGCTGTTGGACTCTTCAATAGCCATCACATGGGAGCCGATGAGTTGGCCTGGAAAGCGGCGGAATGGGCCTTGCTTCGAGGCCATATAGACAAGGCAGTGGATCTCGGCTTAACGAGCGATGACCTCCCGACTTTTTACTGGTACTTCTATGATGTACAAGCAAGTGGGTACCTGACTGCTTGATCGGAATCGCATTCTTTAGTGCCCCGTTTCACCGTACCGGTTAGATCCGCTCACATCGAGATCCCCGCGGATGTGTTGCTCATAGCCCCCGCTATGGCTCCCGCCTCTCCCAAGATTGTCGTCCATTCATGGAACCTTCTGACCGCTTCATGGGCGGAAGGGGCATGATCGGTGCCCTCATTGGAGTTACCCTTTTCAGGGTCTACATGCGCGTTGGTGAATCGGCTATTATCCGGTTCTCACTCGATCTGATGGAAGGTTTCTCTATGGGACAGGGCATGGAGGAAGGCATGGAAACTCGATATAGCCAGAGGATTTCGGTCGCTTGCTCAGTGATTTTTGCAGGAGACGGCGGTGTTGGAGAAGGTCACGTTTTAGATGTCTCTCTGCCGGGTTGCCTCCTTGAAAGCGCCGCCACCTTGAAATCCGGTGAGTATGTCCAGCTTCGCCTGTTTCTTCCCGACTTCCAAATTCCGCTCCATGTACCGCTGGCCGCGGTACGGTGGGTAGAGGGTAATCGAGTCGGGTTGGAATTCATCCGTACGTCTGTTGAAGAGCAAACGAGGCTGGAGAGTTTCGTTCGCGGTAGATCCAGAGTTGCAGGCAAACACGCGGCTTGGACGGAAGCGATCGTGGTGATTGGAGCAAGCGGTGACTAGCGTAGACCGACGTCTCATCACAGCAATCATAGAATCAACGTACTACACCTCCTCAGACTTCTCTTAAATCCTCTTCCGTGATTTCTCCCATATCAGTCTCCGCCTTCCCCCTCAACGACGAGGGATGCAGACCATACTTCTTCAACATTTTGTAGAAATCAGCCCGGTAACGCCCGGCAAATTGCGCGGCCCTAGAAATATTGCCGCCCGTCATCTGAAGCAGATTCCGCAGATATGTCCTCTCGAATTCCTCTTTGGCTTCGGTCAACGGCTTCATGGCTATATCGGGCGCGACACCGACCGTGGGAAGGAGGTCCGGGGAAATCAGATCCTGCCGGGTCATGACAACGGCTTTCTCAATGGCATTCTCGAGCTCTCGCACGTTGCCCGGCCAAGGATATACCATCAGCCGGTGCATGGCGGCCGCAGTAAATCCGCGCACATCTTTATTGGCCCGCACCGCGCTGTGCTTCAGAAAATGCTGCCCCAGCAGCGGAATGTCGTCTTTCCGTTCACGGAGTGGCGGAACGGTCAGGGGAACCACGGAAATTCGATAGTATAAATCATGCCGGAACGTCCCCGCTTTAACCGCCTCGCCAAGGTCCTTATTCGTGGCGGCAATGATGCGCACATCCACCTTGGTCACATAGTCGGCCCCGACTTCACGCACTTCGCGTTCCTGCACCGCTCGGAGGAGCTTGACCTGCATGGACAGCGGCAATTCGGCGATTTCATCCAGAAATAAGGTCCCGCCATTGGCGCTTTGGAAAAATCCTCGTTTACTGGACACTGCGCTGGTGAAGGCGCCCCGCACATGTCCGAACAATTCGCTTTCGAATAATGCATCCGGGATGGCCGCACAATTCAAAGCCACAAAGGAATTTTTGGCCCGGCGGCTGTTGGTATGGATCACCCGGGCCAGCACCTCTTTTCCTGTGCCGGTTTCACCGGTCAGCAGAATCGTGGCGTCGGAGTCGGCGACCTGCGCGATCTTCTGAAACAACCGCTGCATCGCCGGGCTGCGGGCGATCACATTCTCCAAGCCGTAGAGTTCCTTCACGAGAGACTTCAACCGCTGAATCTCACGGCTCATCCGCTGCTGGTCCAACCCCTTGTCAATGGCGGCCTTCAACTCGCGATCGTCAAATGGTTTCGTCAAATAACCAAAGGCGCCCCGCTGCATTGCCTCGACGGCGTTGGGAATACTGCCGTGAGCCGTCAAAATGATGACCGGCAATCCCGGTTGCGTCCGCAAAAGTTCTTCCGTGACCTCCAGTCCGTCCTCTCCACGTAAACGAAGATCAGTGATGGCCATGTCGAACGTTTGCTGTTTGGCGGCATTCAACGCATCCTGTCCCGTCGTGCACGGCGTCACGATGAATCCCATCGCGGAGAGACGCATTTTCAACAGGTGCAGCAGGCCTTCGTCATCATCGACGACGAGAATTCGTTCTTGATCCATATCGGTCCTATGGTCTCGTGGGCTCGGGGGCCAAAGCCGGTGCCGTATTCGACGGCGGACGGATCGGCCGAATTTTTTCTCTCATTTCCTGATCGATTCGCTTCAGCGCCTCAAGTTGGCCGGTCAATTCTTCGATCTTTCGATCGCGATCGGTCAGCTGACGCTGCAACGATTGGAGCGTGCCGGCCTCGATCGTCACTTTGCTGGCTTCGCGCTTGGAGCTCAACGCTTCCACTTTCTTCTCTTGTTCTTGCAGTTCCCGGTGCAGACTCTCCACCGACTGGGATTCGGCCTCCTGAATCGACCGTAGTTGCTGAATGATCAGTTCGCGATCGAGAAGATCGCGTACCGTCCGTTCCGTGGCCTGATTCAGAAGAATACTGTGCCTCGAAATGGCAGGCGCCCCGGCAAGCGCTTGGAGCCAGGATTGATCGGGAGGGATCGTACCGCTCTGGAGCACCTGAATCCATAATTTACTCGAAGAGGCGAGCTGGCTTTTAGGAGCTGCTGCAATCACCCGCTCGAAATACCGTAGGGCCGATTCCTGATTTTCATACAACGCCGCCAATGCGCGCGTAAACAATACGTGGTCGCAGGTGCTCTTCGGCCCGCACTTCGCAAT
The DNA here is from genome assembly GCF_965152575.1 of Nitrospira sp. Nam80. Taxonomy (NCBI): domain Bacteria; kingdom Pseudomonadati; phylum Nitrospirota; class Nitrospiria; order Nitrospirales; family Nitrospiraceae; genus Nitrospira; species Nitrospira sp. Nam80. Next base: position 1,856,678 of record NZ_OZ224216.1, on the reverse strand, counting down.
CAGCGCCTCCTGCTTCTTGACCAAAGTTTGCAGGGATTTCGCGTCGGCGGCATCCGAGATGAAATAGGGACCACTGCCCGGAGTCGGAACCGCGGCGCACCCACCTTGCCACGCCAACCAAAGGAGGGCAAAGATGCCGGCCCGGATGAGACGAGGTCGCATCATCTTCCCCCCGGCCGCGTCAACAAAAGAAAGAATCGAATCGTGGTTCCCTTCCCGACCTCGCTTTCCACCCAAATGCGTCCGCCATGCGCTTCCACCACCCGCTTGGCCAGGGCCAATCCCAGCCCGCTGCCCATGGCGGCCCGCTTGGCTTTAGTCCGGCCCTGATAGAACCGATCAAAGATATGAGGAAGTTCTTGGGCCGGAATGCCGGGCCCCGCGTCCGAAACCGAGACATAGAGAAGCCCGTCCTGACTATTCGGGATCATGGAGAGTTTCACCACGGCCCCTTCCGGACTGAACTTCAACCCGTTGGATAGCACATTATCAAGCACTTGTTCGATCCGTCCTCCATCGGCCTTCACCCAATGACGGTCACTCGGCGCCTCGACGAGCAATTGCACATGCTTGGCATCGGCCAGCAGACGAATCTTATTGACCGACACCTCGGCGATTTTCCTGAGATCGGTCGGCGTGAACCGATATTCCATCATCCCCGCTTCCATTTTCGACAAATCCAAAATGGTGGAGATCAAATGTATGAGACGCCGGCTGCTGTCCGCCATAATCCGCAGGGTCGTGCGTTGATCCTGCGTCAGAGGCCCCGGAATCCCATCCAATAATAGGTGCGTGCCTTCTTGGATCGAAGCCATCGGAGTCCGCAATTCGTGGGAGACGTGAGCCAGAAACTCGCTCTTGATATCGTCGAGTTGCTGAAGCTGTTTTCCCATCCAATTGACGGTGTCGCCCAACTCGCGCAGCTCACTCGGCGCGCGAATTTGCAAGGAAGCGGGAAAATGACCTTGTCCGATCTGCTCGATATGGGCCTGAAGCTTCCGAAGCGGCCGTAAAATATTGTAACTGGCGATCGTCGCAAGACCCAGTCCAAACAGCAATGCCACCAGGACGAGTTGTTGTGTCACTGCTTCGGCCTCAATGGAGCTGGCCCGCGCTTCGTCCAGTCCGAGGCTGATCCTCGCTTCATGGAGGCGAATGTAACCCTGCAATGTCGACGCCATGCGATCCGCGATCGCCTCCATGCGCGCATCATACGTCGCTCCATACTCCGATTCCGTCGCCGCCGGAGACAGCTGCGCGTGGAAGAGCGCAATCTGCTGCTGTTGCAACCGCTCCGCTTCCTTGAGCAATTGCTGTCCTTGCAGCGAAGATTCCTTGCCGTACTGCTGCGCCAAGGCATGCTGGAATTCTTTCGTCTCCTGATCGAAGTGCTCGAGAAACGTAGCGGCATGAACCGCCAGATATTTTTTCTGGCTCTGGACCTGATCGTAAAACGACACGAGCAATCGCTTAGCCGCTTCGATTTCGGGATAGTGCTGCGAAGCCATTTCGGCGCTTAAGCCCGAGAGCTGGCGAATCTGAAGCAAGGCGTAGACATTGACCCCGGCCATGACGATAATGATGATCAAATAGGTCAGGACCAATCGCCAAAAAATCGAAAGCCGCACGGAAGGCCCCTCGAGAAGCCGGATGATCGACGATGTCGTGATCGGAATGGAGTGTATGTAAACCCATACAACAGATTCTCCGGCTGCTCAACAACTTCCGTCTTTGCTGCACCTGGGCGGGGGCGGCTGCACGGCCCCGGGCAGGGCCGGTGCGCCTAGCCGCCGTGGCCGCTCCATTTGGACGCAAACGCCCGCTGCCGGCGAGATGTGCCCCGCAGCGCCGCGAACAAGTGACCGCGAAACAGCAACATGGCGGCAGCCAGCGGCGGCGTGAGCAGAAGAGCGGCCATGCTCGTCACCTCACCGGCCATACCCATGCTGTTCAGCCATGCGGTCAATACGGTAAACGGCAAGATCAGCAGTTGAAAAAAATCCAGACCGGCGCCGCGACCGAGGCGATTAGACAAAGACACGAACAGAGAAAAGCCCAGCGGCATTAAAACGAGGGCCAACGGGAGAAACCATTCGATCCAATTTTCCAAGACGAACTCGTAGCTGCTCTTGAGGACGTCCAACGGGGAATCATGGCGGACCTGGTAGATCACTTCTGGCGCGGGATTCAACAGGATGAACACCAGCAACAGGATCGCGGCCACCAGCATGCGGCTGTCGGGATTCGACTGGAGGCTCATATCCAACACCATCGTCGGAATCCACAGGATAAAGCCGACACTGATCACATCCCAAAAATAATGGCCGAAACTGTCCGTGACATCCCGCAGGCCCAAGGATCTGGCCCCCATCACGGCCTGCTCGGTCAAGCTCAGAACGGCGCCGATCAATAACGCGTTCACCGCGCCCAATAAAAATCCCCCGGCGATCCCAAGCGGGCGGGCCAGCGACGCGGCCACCGTGAATGCGAGCGCGAACACGATCAATGCCACGATGATGATCCATCCGCGGACCAGCGAGCGAATCGTCGCTCGGCCGGCGTCGCGATACAACTGCAATGTCGAAGAGATGATGGAATCCATAATCACGCCTCTCGACCAGCTTCCCCGAGAAACCGGCATGCATACGTCAACTGTCACGTGTGATTCGGGACAATAGTCTGGACCAGGCCTTCTGGTCAAGCAACAGGCCGGGCCTGCCAGGACATGAGCCGGAACGCCTACGCCTCTGTTTCTGCAGTCGTCGGTGGGATGAATTGATGACCGGGGCTACCCTCCCGTTCTTGAACGTTGACTTAACCGGCTGGAATGCTTATTTCCAGACTTAGCATCTACTCGAAAAGGAGAGCGACGATATGGATATGAATCGGATGACGGTCAAGCTGCAGGAAGCGCTGCAGGCTGCCTCCGCTCAGGCCATGCGCCGGGGCCATCAAGGCATCGACGCGGAACACCTTCTGCTGGCCCTGCTCGAACAGGAGGGCGGACTCGCTCCCGCGCTCGTGGACCAATCCGGTGTCTCCGGCTCCGCCGTCCGGCAGGCGGTCGAACAGGCCCTCGCCAAAGTACCCCAGGTCCAAGGACCCGGCGCCGCCCCCGGCCAGATTCACCTGACTCCCCGGCTGGCAAAGATCCTCACCCGATCCGAAGAGATCATGAAGGAACTGCGCGATGAATATATCAGCGTCGAGCACGTGTTGCTCGCGATGGCGGAAGAAGAAGGAGTCCTTCGCCGTCTTAACGTAACCAAAGACCGGTTGTTGGCCGCGCTCCAGCAAGTGCGGGGCAATCAACGGGTCACCAGCCAGGACCCCGAAGGCACCTACCAGTCGCTTGAAAAGTATGGTCGCGATCTGACCAAACTCGCCTCGCAGGGTAAGCTGGACCCGGTCATCGGCCGCGATGATGAAATCCGGCGCGTGATTCAAATCCTTTCGCGGCGGACCAAGAACAATCCCGTCCTGATCGGCGAGCCGGGCGTGGGAAAGACCGCGATCGTCGAAGGGCTGGCCCAACGAATCGTCAAGGGGGATGTACCCGACGGCTTGAAACAGAAACGGCTGATCGTACTTGATATGGGAGCCTTGGTCGCGGGCGCAAAATTTCGCGGTGAGTTCGAAGAGCGGTTGAAAGCGGTCTTGAAGGAAGTGCAGGCGGCGCAAGGGCAAATCCTTCTATTCATCGATGAGTTGCACACGGTCGTCGGCGCCGGCGCGGCCGAAGGATCGATGGATGCAGCGAATCTCCTCAAACCCATGTTGGCCAGAGGCGAATTGCATCTCATCGGCGCCACGACGCTGGACGAATATCGCAAACATATTGAGAAAGACGCCGCCTTGGAGCGACGCTTTCAAACGGTCTTCGTCGACCAACCAAGCGTCGAGAATACGATCTCCATTCTTCGGGGGTTGAAGGAACGGTATGAGGTGCACCACGGCGTGCGTATTAAGGACGCGGCGCTGGTCGCCGCCGCCAAACTGTCGCACCGGTACATCACCGATCGTTTTCTGCCGGACAAGGCCATCGATCTCGTCGATGAGGCCGCGGCGCGCCTGCGGACCGAAATCGACAGCTTGCCGGCCGAACTGGACGAAGTCTCACGCAAGGTCATGCAGCTGGAAATCGAGCGCGAGGCGCTGAAGAAAGAAACCGATCAAGCCAGCAAGGCGCGTTTGGCCACCATCGAAAAGGAATTGGCCGAACGAAACAGCGATCTGCAAGTGCTCAAAGCGCGGTGGGAATCCGAGAAGACCTCGGTGGCGAAGCTGCGCAAAACCCGGCAGCACATTGAGGAGGTCAAACGTGAGATCGAGCAGGCCGAGCGCGCCTATGATCTGAACAAGGTGGCCGAGCTACGCTACGGCGAGTTGCCGAAACTGGAACGGGAACTCGAGTTGGAAGTTCAGCACTTGGGCAAAAAGCAAGGGGAAAGCCGGCTGCTGAAAGAAGAAGTGGATGAGGATGACATTGCCGCAGTGGTCAGCCGTTGGACCGGAATCCCGGTCAGCCGGCTGGTCGAAGGAGAAATGGAAAAGCTCCTGAAGCTGGAGGATCTCCTCCACCAGCGCGTCGTAGGGCAGGATGAGGCGGTTACTGCCGTCGCCGACGCCGTGGTGCGTGCCCGATCCGGCATCAAAGATCCAAATCGGCCGATCGGCTCATTTCTCTTTCTTGGACCGACCGGCGTCGGCAAAACGGAGTTGGCGCGCGCCCTGGCCGCCACGTTGTTCGATGACGAGCAAAACCTCATCCGCATCGACATGTCGGAATACATGGAGAAGCACACCGTCGCGCGATTGATTGGGGCGCCGCCGGGCTATGTCGGGTATGAAGAAGGCGGACAATTGACGGAAGCCGTACGTCGCCGTCCTTTCTCGGTCATCCTGTTCGACGAGATCGAAAAGGCGCACCACGACGTCTTCAACGTGCTCTTGCAAGTGCTCGATGACGGCCGGCTCACGGATTCTCAGGGCCGCACCGTGGACTTTAAAAATACCGTGCTCATCATGACCTCCAACATCGGAAGCCAGCTGATCTTCGAGTCGCAACAGTCGGGAGCGTCCTATGATCAGATGCGCGCGGTCGTCACGGCCGAACTGCGCCGGCATTTCCGGCCTGAATTTCTCAATCGGATCGACGAAATCGTCGTGTTCCACCCATTGGCGGAGGACCACCTCTCGAAGATCGTCGACATCCAGCTGGACCGTCTGCGGAAACGGCTGGCCGAACGGCATATCACGCTGGCCGTCACACCGGACGCATTGCGCAGTCTCGGCCGTCGCGGCTACGATCCGACCTATGGCGCACGGCCGTTGAAGCGGCTGATTCAGCAGGAAATTGAAACGCCGATCGCCCGCCAGCTCGTCAAGGGCGAACTGCGGGACGGCGAGACCGCGACGGTGGATCTGAAGAATGGTCAGACGATCATCGTGCCGACTGTGTCCACGTGACCATCAAGTACGAAAGCGGTTGCCCTCCGCGCGACTCAGTTGATCTGGACCGCGCCGCCGTTGGCGTCCGTGTCACCGCCGCTCATGCGGCGTTTGTCGAGGCGATAGTCGGTCGGCGTGACTTCAAGGACATGCCCTCTGATCGTGTGAAACGTGCCTCGGTTGAACACGACGCGGCCGCCGTCCTTGAGCTCGAGCGAAAAGACGATCGTGCCGGTCTCGCCGTGCTTCAGCGCTACGCTTCCGTCCGTCTTGGATAATTCATACGCCCGCCGCTCGTTGAACGTCAGATTGCTGTCTACGACTTTGGCCATCATCCGGCCCGTCCCGTCAAACAGGGCAAAGGTCACCAGTAACGGCCCAGCCGGCTTCCGCAACGCCACCTGTAGTTGCGGCGTGCCTTCGATGTCGATCGTGCCGTCGGCGTTGCGAAACAAGTTCGAACCAATCTCAATATCCATGCGTTAATCTCCCAAACGATCCGTGATATTGTCTATGACTTCTTAATCCGATCCAGAATCAGCGCAATGCAGCCGCCGAGCAACCCGCCGCCCAGGATGGTAGTCATGAGTTCTACCAATTTTAGTTCCCAGACAGAGCCCTGGGCCTGCGTGACCTCGCGGATGCCGCCCTGCAGCATGATGACGGCCAAGGCCATCGTGGCGCCGACCAAAAACCACCACATAAAGACTTTCATCGCATGCATGGCGGAGAATCCTTCTCGTCTCCTTCTTCAATGGCCGAAGCGCACGTCTTCCAAGACCCGGCACCCAATCCCGGACGACGATCAGTTTTCCAACTGTTGATCAGTATTCCACCCGCCGATCGAGGCTCCGGTACTGAATGGCCTCCGCCACGTGAGCGACCCCGATCGCCTCGGAGCCCGCGAGATCGGCGATAGTCCGGGCAACTCTCGCAATGCGGCCGTGCGCCCGCGCCGACAAGCCAAGTTTCGTCATGGCCTGTTCCAAGAGATCGCGGCCGGCCTCGTCCAGACGACAATATTTCTTGAGCAGGCGGGGACTGATTTGCGCATTGCAGATGACGCCGTCTTTTTTATACCGCTCGGCTTGTCGGACTCGCGCCGCGATCACGCGCGCCCGGATGACCGCGGACGGCTCGGCCGCGGGGCCGTCGTCCCGCAATTCACGAGCCGGCACGGGCGGCACATCGAGATGGATATCCATCCGGTCCATGAGCGGACCGGATAAACGCCCTCGATAGCGGCGAATCTGAGCCGGCGAACAGACACAGTCCTTCGACCGATCACCATAGTATCCGCATGGACAGGGATTCATTGCGGCTACAAGCATGAACCGCGCCGGATAGCGAAGAGAGCCGCTGACTCTCGTCACAGTCACAGTCCCCTGCTCCAACGGCTGGCGCAGGCCATCCAGCACCGCTCGATTGAACTCCGCCGCTTCGTCCAAAAACAGCACACCATTGTGCGCAAACGACACTTCACCGGGCTTGGGAATGGTGCCGCCGCCGATCAGTCCCGCCTCCGAAATCGTATGGTGGGGTGCGCGAAACGGGCGCGTCGCAATCAGCGGCCGGCCCGGTTCCAATTGTCCGGCGACACTGTAGACCCGGCTCGTCTCCAAGGCCTCATCGGGCTGAAGCGGAGGCAGAATGGTCGGCAATCGTTGCGCCAACATGGTCTTGCCGGATCCGGGCGATCCGACCATCAGAATGTTATGGCCGCCGGCGGCCGCCACCTCGAGGGCCCGCTTCGCGTGCTCTTGACCATGGACGTCGGCGAAATCGTCGTCGCCGGTCCTTGCGGCGATCCCATATGCCGCGCGGTCCACGACGGCGATCTCCACCGGTTGAGCGCCGCGGAGAAATTCCACTGCTTCGGGCAAGCTACGAATTGGATAGACCGGCGCGCGATCGGCCAGCGCCGCTTCTTCGGCATTCTCGACCGGCACCAGCAAGCTCTGCGTCGGCCGGCAAGCCATCCCGATGGACAGCGCGCCGCTGACCGGTTTGACCCGTCCGTCCAGCGATAACTCCCCGATCAGCACACGGTCCATCACCACTTCCGCGGGAAGGACCTGCTCAGCGACAAGAATGCCCAATGCAATGGCGAGATCCAACCCCGATCCTTCTTTCTTGACACCGGCTGGAGCCAAATTCACCGTGATCTTCTTCACCGGAAATTGGAATCCACTGTTCTTCAAAGCGGCTCTCACGCGATCGCGGCTTTCCCGAACGGTCGTGTCCGGCAAACCTACCACGGAGAATTGAGGAAGACCGCCCGAGATATCGACTTCCACGTCGATGAGGTGGGCCTCCAAGCCGACGATCGCCGCGCTTAACACTTTCGCCAGCAACGAGGCCTCGATAAGGACGGTGAACCAGTCGGCTCCGGCTACGAACAGAAGCGGAATTATAGGCAGTGGCCCGCCGCCTTTTCAACTGATGCTCCCCGCTCGTACAGACAACGTTTAGAACCAAGAATCGCGGGTGGTACGAGTCGCGGCCCTTCTGTATAATGCCGCCCATGCGCCTTTGGAGTCATATCCGCCGGTGCATTCCCTTTCGTCCTGCCGTCTTATTTCTTCGGCCGGCCGCCCTGTTGCTGTTGCCGCTCATTTCTTATTGGACCGGCCTGCCATCCCTGCATGGCGAAGCGCGTGGAAACGGGCTCGCCTGGGCCGCTGCTCAAGAAGCAGGGTCTTGGCGAACGGCGGCTCCGGCCCCCACAAAACGAACTGAGGTCACCGCCGCCTCGGTGGCCAGCCGACTCTATCTGCTGGGCGGCTTCAGCGCGCCGAGCTTGAGCAACGTCCTGAACCTCGCAATCACCGACATGGTGGAAGAATATGACCCGGTGGCCGATCGGTGGAGAACCATGTCGCCCATGCCGGCCAAACTGCATCACGCGGGAGCAGTGACCATCCGAGAGAGACTCTACGTCGTCGGTGGATTCACCCAATCCGTGTTGTCCGTCTGGCATCCGGTGGCTTCTCTCTACATTTATCATCCGGCCAGTGATACCTGGGTTGAAGGTCCGCCGATGCCCACCGCCCGTGGAGCATTAGCGGTGGCCGAGTTGGAAGGCCGGATTATCGCAGTCGGCGGATACACCGACTCCTCCAATACCAACGCGGTAGAACTCTACGACCCCGCTCACGCGACATGGCAGACGCTTCCGTCGCTTCCCACGGCACGTGATCATCTGGCCGCCGTCACATGGAACGGCCGGGTGTATGCTATCGGTGGCCGTCTCGATCGGGACTACAGCCAAAATCTCGGAACGGTCGAGGTCTATGATTCTCGGAAAGACACATGGGTGAAAACCGCCGACCTTCCAACGGCACGAAGCGGAATCACGGCTGCGGTCGTGGACGATGCGATCTATGTACTGGGCGGCGAAGGCCCCTCCGGGACCTTTGCCGCGAACGAGGCCTATCATCTCAAAACCGGGCGGTGGCGGACGATGGCGCCCATGCCGACCAGCAGGCATGGATTGGGATCCGCCGTGGTTGGCCGGGAAATATTCGTCGTGGCGGGAGGACCCAAGCCCGGCGGCTCGTTCAGCAATGTTAATGAAGTCTTTCAGCCGCCGCCCGGAGAACAGGCCGGTTTTCAGTCCACCGCCCTGCGACTGGTCGCAGATACACCGTTCGCCGGCGAGAAACAACGAACGAGTTCACAACACGTCGGGTCGGTCATGGCCATGCTGGCGACGTTTGAGGAGGCGCAGGTGCTCCCACCCGAGAATTCGCCACAGGCCAACCGGATCATCAAGGCATTGATTCAATTTCAATCGGCGTTTCTCAAGAGCCGGCAGGCGGCGGTTCGCAACTTTTTCGCCGCCGCACAGCAGTCGAAGTTCGGCCCGGGCGCCGAAGAGATTCTGAATAGATTCCAACAGAACGGCTGGACGTCAGAAGTCATGGAAGCCTTATCGGATTATGGAATGCAAGATCGAGCCTGGGAGGACGGCAGCCTGGCTCAGGGCTTCCGCGAATACAACGTGACGAGACAGGATTTTGATCTACTGATCGACTTGTTTCAACGGGCAAAAGCGCAGTTGCATGCACGGGGGGCGGATGTGCATCAGGTCTATGCCGCCCGTCGCCGGGACATGCCCGGCGCAGCGTTCTAACACGACACGCTTTTCACTTCCTGAAGGAGGACTGCATGGCCACAAAAGCCTACATCTTGATCAAAGTGAAAGCCGGAAAAACGAAAGCGGTCTTGCAGTCCCTCAAGAACATCGCGGGAGTCGAGCAAGCCAACCCTTGCTTCGGCCAACCAGACATCTTCGTTTTCATCAATGTCGCGGATGAGCGATCGCTCTCGGACGTAGTGATTACCAAAATCCATGCGATCGACGGAGTCGAGGAAACCGACACCCATATCGTCGCCGAAACCTAGGCTCGCCGTCCAAAACTCTCTTCACGCGCTCCCGGAGGGGCGCCGGCACACAATCGCGGGAAAGGGCCTCGCCGCCGGATGGAGAGGATACAGACCTTGATGACATCCGGACCGTCCGCTGTCGCGCCGATGCGGACGGTCTCGTGTCATCCGTGCTGCACCACCACAGGATCCCCATTGCGACGAGCGGACTCATAACAGGCCTCGGCGATCTCCACGGCGCGTTTCCCGTCCTCCCCGGACACGGCGGGATCGGCGCCATCGCGAACCGTTCGAACGAATGATCGCAGCGTTTCCACAATGGTCGGAGTCGAATCCACCTGCCATTCCCGGCTCGGGACCAACCCCGAAACGAGTCTCAGACGGCGGGTTTGCCAATCCGCTTCCAGTTGTCCGGATGCGCCGACCCATTCCACCCGGCCGATCCGGCCGGACGACAGGCGCGAAGTATCGAGGAGGGCCCAACAACCGTCCGTCAATCGCAGCCAGGCAAACGAGCGGGACTCAGCGGCCGACGGAGGGACTTCATCCATGATACACCGCGCTTCCACGACTTCTTGTCCGGTGAGGAATCGCACCAAGTCCAACAGGTGGATACCGACCTCCAGCAAAATCCCCCGACCGCCGAATGAGGCGGACGGAGGCCGATCTGGATTCGGTTCCATCCGTAACGTCAGGTTCAAATAACGCGGCGATCCCACTTCATGACTACGGGCTTTGGCGCTGACAATCGTCGGATCAAACCGCAAGGTCTGAGCCGTCATCAACGGGACGCCCGCATTCCGGGCTCGTTGCACCATGGCGATCGCATCGGCCGCGGTCGTCGCCAAGGGTTTTTCAATCAAGAGCGGCTTCTTCGCCTGAACAGCCGCAAGACAAATATCGCGATTCGCCGAAGGGGGCGTGGCGAGAATCACCGCCTCGACGTTGGGATCCTGAATGAGTTCTTGATAATCGGTATAGCAGGGAACATCCGAACCGGCAGACTGGTCCACGGCGCCGGTCCGGCGACACAGCGCGACCAATTGCGCCTCCGGCAGATCATTCATGATGTGGCGAATATACCGGCTGCCGTGGCGGCCGACTCCGATCAGGCCGAGACGCAGCGGGACCGACTTCAAAGATCGCGTCATAGAGCGGCACTGTACCGGGACCGATGGAGACGGTCAACCGATCCCTACCAACAAGCCGTGCGGTTCATTGACAACGGATTTCGGGCCTTCATATAGTGTGAGAGGAGCAGGCCATGTCGGCCCGCCGAGACTACCGAGAGGACGTGTCCCTTATGACGACTCAGACGCCACCCTTTCCCCTGCATCAGATCGGTACAGGCACGGCCCGGTTTCCCAGCGGCGCCGCCATCCCGACTGCGACCGATGCGGCGGTCGATCCCTATAGCCGCACGAAGATTTCCAAGCACGTACAGGTGGAGTGCCTGCTGTTTTGGCCGCAGGAAAAGACGACCTTTCCAGGCATTGTACTGCTGCATGAATGGTGGGGACTCAATGCGCAGATCAAGGACTTGGGCGCCAGATTGGCCCGCGAAGGGTACGGCGTCATCATCCCCAATCTCTATGGACGGCTAGGGGGAATGGTGACGGCCAGCGCGGAGGTCGCGGAAGCCCTGATGGCAAAAACGAAGGAGCCGGATCTCTTGCAGGACATCAATTCCTGTTGTGAATTTCTCAACACGCGCGATTACATCAAGCGAAACATCCACGGCGTGGTGGGTTTCGGGATGGGCGGATCGCTCGCGCTCCGTTTCGCCTGCCAGCGCAAGCGCCTTCGCGCCGCCGTTTCATTCTACGGACGAGTCGGACAGACGCGCGACGTTCTGAAGGACCTCTTCTGTCCCGTCCTCTATCATCAAGCCGGTCAAGATACCTGGGCGGGAGCCGAGGAGGTTCAAACGCTCCAAGCCGCAGCCAATTCATTCGGCAAGCGAATCGACATCCGAACCTATCCCGAGGCGAGACATGCGTTCATGAACGAAATGAAGCCGGACTTTTTTAATGAAGCCGCCGCGGATTCCGCATGGAATGCGACCGTCGCATTTCTCAAACAATGCTTCCAAGGCACCTGAGTCATTGTGATGATGAACAGATTTCTCGCCGGTATCGATCCGGCTTTACGATTATCCATGTCGCCCCATCGGCATCGCCGGCAGGCCGAATCCCGCTTCACACCCTGGCGTCAACTGATTTTCGCTTGGCCCAGCGTCCTTGCGGCGCTTCTGGCAATCATTCTCGTGACCGGCGATCAAGTTGTCACAGCCGCCACCGAGGCTGATACCCAAGCAGAACCGCTCGCATTGACCGCCACGATGCCGCAATGGGATGCCATTCGGGCGACCGCCGCCTCTATCATGAAGAACCCACAGGCCGGAACCGACCCCTTAATCTATTTCGTCGACCCATTGGGCCGCCAGATGGGACTCCCGGACGCCGCCTCAACCTTGGCCATGAAGAAGCTTCCGGCGGCATTGGCCGCGGAACTCAAAGCCACCGAGTTGGCCGAGACCGCCAGGCAACTCATCCGAAGCCTGGCGGCATGGAATCTGGCGAAAGCGGCGCAAGCGGCGGCCGATGCCCAAGATCAGACAGCCGTGGAACAACTCGCCAGGGAGATTTCAGACCAGAGGGCTTGGCTCGTTGAAGCTGAAGAGATCCCAAATCTACGATCCATCGTCGCAGCGATTCCGGCGTTGAAATCGAACGGCTCGACGCCTGGTACGGCGGTGGACGAAGCACTTTATCGCGACTACGCGGCGTCTCTGGATCTTCGGTATCCATCAATAGCCGGTACATCCGACTCCTGGCTTGGACTGCTTGAGACACGAGGCATTCAAGCCTGGCACGACCGTCTGGCTGCCGAACCGGACAAGACGCCGGTTGACGAACAGCAGGCTCACAGTCTGGCTGAGCGATACGCCGCTTCCCGTTTGCGCCCGCTTCTCCGGCTGAGCGTGGCTGAACAGGGCAGCCGGCTGGAAACCTGGGCGGCGCAACGAGTCTATCGAAACTGGCTCAGCATCAATGAATGGAAGGATGCCGTCCGGCTTAGCCGGGGACTCGCGCGCTTATGTGGATCATGGCAATGGACGGTTCACAACCATCAAAATCATGGAGAGCAGAAATTGATCGTCACATTTCCACCATTGGGTGAGAGGATGGCAGGAGGCGGTCCGGCCGAAATGGTGGCTGTCGGGGATTTGATCTATCTCCGTTGGGAAGTCGGGGGACGAGTGCAAGAGGACAGCCTCTTGTTCTCGAAAGAGGCTCAGCGCCTGGAAGGCTCGTTCGTCAACAATACGGGTGGATGGGGCTCGGTCACGGGAAAACGCACAGCCGGATGTCCGAAGAAATAGCGCCCGCGGCCACCGGCTTACACTTCCTTGAAGCGCCGCCAACCGGTCCATGCAAGGATGGCCCAGCCGCCGAGAAAGGCCACGCCTCCCAAAGGGGTCACGGCTCCGACCCAGGTCAGACCCGTGGTCGCCACGACGTACAGGCTTCCGCTGAATAACACAATTCCCGAGCAAAAAAGCCACCCGGCCCGCGTGAGGCGCTGGTCGCATGTTTCGCGTATTTGCCAGGCGACGATCATCAGGCCGAAGGCGTGATACATTTGATATTTGGCGGCCGTTTCGTAGACGGCCAAGCGACTCGGTTCCAGGATCGCTTTGAGTGCATGCGCGCCGAACGCGCCGGCGGCGACTGAAAGCAAGGCGCAGACCGAGCCGATGACCATGAAAAGGATTGCCCGCCTGTTCATCGCGTTCGCGTTCGGCCTGTCCCGTCCGGAATGGTGCGCCATGCTGGAGGCGCATTGTAGCATGGCCCGGACGAGACCGGGACATAGAAGGGCTACAATTCCGGTTTTCACCAGGCCGTCTCGATCCGATACTAATCAGATCCGGCGCGCCATGTTCACCATCATGCGAGACGACAAGACTTTCTATGCCGCTTGAGTGCCCGCGTTGTCTGCTGACCAATCCGGATACAGTGTTGATGTGCGAGTGCGGATACGACTTTACGCCACACTTTCAGCGCATGCCCTTTCATAGAGGGAACGCGAAGGCTAAGTCACGGCGTCCGCTTTTTAAGCGCCAAATGCTCAAAAGCAGTTTCGTATTCGGCGTTATCCTGATTTGGCTCGCGCTCTCCACCGGAGAACTCTATCGAATTCGCATTGAACTACCCCGCCGCCCCATCCTCGAATTGGCCATCAGCAGTCTGATGGTCGGCCTCACTGATTTGATCGGCGCATTGGTTATCGGCACGATCGGGTGGGCCTGCGTCTGGATTGCCATGTCCTCCCATGGACGCCCCGCGCAGTTGTGTCCCCGGCGGACTACCTTCGTGGTGACCTTGTTCGCCAGCGCGGTATTGTTCGTAATCCGCACGGTGGAACCCACGGTCTTGATCCAACACATCGCGGCAGGACTGGCGATTGTGGCGTTGGCGGCGTTCTCTTATTATGCAGGTTCCAGACAGTGGCTCGGAAAGTGGTAGCGAGAGGAAAGAGGGCGAGATGAAATCGACGGCAAAGGTGTCGCGACGAAAACTATCCTGTCCTGAGTATAGCAACGGGCAGCGTGCGGCGAGGAGATAATTAAAACCGGCCGTAATTTTTCAGCACCGAGACGATTGCCGCGGTCCTCCACAATTTGTGGGGATAAGTTTGTGGATAAATAGGAGAACGGGTCCAACCGGCCGCCAGGACGGCGTTTGAGAGGAGATTGCCTATTCTTTGTGCATTGAATTCAAGCCAGGCCCACCCCCAATATCTTGCGGCTTGACTATTTTGCTTTTCTACAAATAAGGACGGCTTAGCACGCCGATCTTTCTTGTCCTCGTTTAATCTACGTCGAGAACAATGAAGGCAAATCTCCGCAGCATCCCGCGGGTTATGCACAGCTGATATGGAGAATTGGCCGAGTTTCCCGCCCAGGGAGAGGACTGTCCGAGGCGGGACAAGGCTTCATCCTCGGATGATCGTGTCTTATCACTCCACGGAAAATTCATGCACGATGCGCACAGAGAAGAGTAGCGATGCCGACGGCTGCCATCGTAATATGGTAACAAAATGGGAACGCTTTACCCTTCATCGGGATATTTCTTCAATGATCAAGCCGAACCTCAGCACACTCCCCCCATACGGTGCGTCACTGGTCCTGAGCATCGCTGTTCTGGCCGGCTGCCAACGAGTTGAACAGGGTTATTGGACTAAACAGGGGTTGTCACAAGCGCAGTTTAACAATGACTACCGTCGCGATTTTCGGGAATGCGCCAGAGAAGGCATGCGACAGAACGCGATAGCCGATGGAACGCCCGAAAGCGATACGATCCGGATGAGGCATCTCCCTTCGAGGGGAACCGGCTCAAACAGTTTCACCGAATGCATGAATGCCCGGGGTTATGAATGGATCACGATGCAGCCGTTGGCGGGCCCCGATTCTCACAGTGCATTGTCTCGTGACGCCGAATCATGTCCCAAAGAACGGCTGATCGTGGACCCGTTTGGGTATCCTCATTGCGCTTCCGAGAAACATAGTCAAGGAGAGGCGCGATCAATCAACGTTCCACGCGTTCTTCCTCCCGAGATTCCGCCTGATGTGTCGCGTGACATTCCACTGGAACGTTCCCCCGAAGTCCCGCCGCGTACACCGGCTCCTGTTCCGGAAGACAAGATGGCGGCACCCCAAAGTGCAGCTCCAACCTCGGAACCACCGCAGATCAGACGGCGGGCCTTTGATGAAAGTCTTTGCATTCAGCTTTCCCAGGCATCCCTTTCCAGTCCGTACGACACCTTTCTGCGTTGCATGGAAGAAAAGGGCTGGCCGCCTTCTTCTAAGTGAGCAGAATACGCAGCCGCGTACCGAACTTCTCGGGATTCACAACGATATGGTGGCCTTGGGAGAAGCTCTTTGGAGAAACGCTCCAATCAATCGACTGATGGTCACCGCCGGCATAAGCTGACCACACGGCCTGCAATCGGCTCATCGATGACGCGCCATCGTCACTCCTCGCTCTTGGATATGCTTGACCACCGTGCTGGCGACTAAACGATGACCCGATTCATTCCAATGTTCATCGGGAGTCTGAACATCTTCGCCCCGTTTGAGCGCCTGGTCGATCGTATCGGGAATATCGTTCCAATATTCAATGCCATGGTGGGCTGAGATCGTCGCAAATGCCTCGCTATACGGCGAGGCGTTGTCGCAACTAAACGCCATGATAGGCGTGGCACCCACGCGCGCGCGCACGCGGCCCATGAGTTCGTCGGTCACTTGTAGGGCGCGCAGAAAACCCGGATGTTTGAAGCCCTGCGCTTCAATGATCGATTCCACCGAAGTAGTCGCAGTCGTGGCCTGCAACCGGTCTATCCGACTGACGATAAAGTACAAGAATCGGCTGTGCTGATTGATCCATTCGCGAAGTTCCTGCCATGCCGGTTTGGGAGACAGGTACGTGACGGTGCCGTTGATCCAATAGGGCCGGGTCAGACCGTTATTGTTGAACAGACTCGCCTGCTCCAATTCATGATCATTATTGATGAAATCGTTGATGCAGTATTGCCATAGGATCAGATCCGGCTTAATCTCATCGACATAGCGGTCCAGGATCAAATACTGCTGTAGCGTCCCGTACCCGCCTGCTCCATAGGCGAACACTTCCATATCCAGTAGCTCGCTTATGAGGGCGGCATACGTCTTGTCATCGGAGACGGCCGTGGCTTGAGTATACGAGTCACCGATAACAAGCAACTTTGGCCGAGTCGAATTAAGCGCGCCGAACAGACGAAATCCATACTGCCGCTGGGAACGGTGTACCGGATAGCTCTTTCCGCCTTTTGTTTTCGCCGTAAGTGTTTCCTCATAATATTCAGTGGCACGCCACCCCAATTCGGGATCAAGTTTGAGAGCCCCCACGCGGCCTGACGTCCGCTCAAAGAATGGGATGCCGTCCCGTATCAAATGGACAGCCCTTATGGCCACCTCTCCGATGGAGAGGCCCACTATAATCAGGAGTGTCAGGACGGCGGCGGAGGCAAGAACGAGGAGAGATTTATTGGGTCGGTTGGCCACGCCTCACACCTCTTCAGTCGTGGAATTCCACAATTGAATCGGCAATGCAGGTCACCGGCTCGGTCAATGAAACACTGCCCGTGATTCTACACCACGGAGGATGTTTCATACGAAAAAAGACAATTCGAGGTATGCATCAACGGGGCTGGTCGCCTGAATCCGGTAGCTCATCATTTTAGCAGGTCAACGAACAACGTGATGAGCACCGCCACAAAAAAACAGGCCAAAGCAAATGCTGTCTTTCTCCACCGGCTGTCTCTTCGCTCCAGTTCGCTGAAAGGACCGTCGGAATAATGAACACGATTCATGTGTTGCTTGGTGCGCTCTGCCGATTCGCCCATGACAGCCGGGCCGCTACGCTACTTCGAGAGCAGGCCGGCTCAAGGCTGCGCCAACGTGCCATAATCGTACAAAGCGCAGGAATCGGGAAAACCCTCAGATCGGGAGAAATCATACCTTAGGGAAGGATCGTGAAGGAAAGATGGCGCTCGGCGGCCTATTCCGGCCTGACCAGCCCTGTTCGGATCGCAAGTCGGACCAGCCCGGGGATATCGTGGATTTCGAGGCGATCCATGAGCTGGGCCCGATGCGTTTCCACCGTTTTGACGCTCAGATCGAGACGTTGCGCGATTTGCTTCGTCGAGCAACCTTCGGCAATCAGTTGAAGAATCTCGCGTTGGCGGCCGGTCAGCCTCCCGAGGGGGCCGAGCTGGGCATCGTCTTTCCGGCAATAGGCGTTGACCGTGAACTTGGCTACAGCGGGTGTCAGATAGGTATCTCCTCGCCACACCGTTTTAATGGCCAATTCCAGTTCTGTTCGATCAGCATCCTTCAGCAGATACCCGGCCGCACCGGCGCGCAGGGCCTCCATGAGGTACTCTTCGTTTGTGTACATGGAGAGCATCAATATCTTCGTGTTCGGGCATTCCTGCCTGATGCGGTTGGTCGCCTGAAGCCCGTTCATCTCCGGCATGGCAATATCCATCAGCACGACATCCGGCTGGAGTTCCTTTGAGACTTTAAACGCGGCTCGACCATCGCTGACTTCACCGATGACCTGGACCCCTTCCAGTTTTTCAAGCAACGCTCTAAAGCCGGCCCTGACCAATGTGTGGTCCTCGGCAAGGAGCACCCGCACTTTATTCATGTTCATACTCTGCTTCATCCGGATTCCGGCCGACGGGGAATATCGCGTGGATCTCCGTCCCCGCATCGTGGGCCGATGTGACCGTTATTTGACCACCGAGAAGACGCACCCGCTCTTCCATCCCCGACAGACCGACGGTGCTCCCCGCATGGGCTCCTTCTCGAATGCGATGCGGATCAAAACCTTTGCCGTCGTCGCGGATCACGACATCCAGCTCTCGATCACGCATCTCCAGGCGCACGTCGACTTTTTTTGCCTCCGCATGGCGAGCCACGTTGGTCAGCGCCTCTTGGGTCAGTCGAAAACACGAAATCTCCACGCCGGGGGAGGGCCGCGTCAGGATTCCGTCGGCTTGAAAATTCAGTTCCCATCCGGCACGCTCGGCCTGCCTGCCGGCATACCATCGCAGAGCGGGCACGAGCCCCAGCTCATCCAACATGGAAGGCCTTAAGTCCAGCGCCAGGTTGCGGATATGTTGGAGCACTTGGTCCAGGATTTCAAGGCTATCGATAATATGCTTCTCGGCGGCCGTGTCCGTGGAAAGCTTCGGCGATTCACCCAGTTCGCGAAGGTTCAGCTTGATAGCGGTCAGAGCTTGCCCTATTTCATCGTGCAAATCTCGGGCTATGGCGCGGCGCTCCGATTCCTGGATCTCCATCAGCCTGCTGGAGAGCACCCGCAATCGGGCATTGGCTTCACTCAAGGCCGCCGTGCGCTCCATCACACGGCACTCTAATTCTTCATGCGTGGCCTTCAATACATCCTGCACCCGCTTCTGCTCCGTGATGTCCGTATTGAGTTCAAGACTTCCGCTCGGCACGCCACTCGCATCTCTCAACAGCGTCCACCGGCTGGAAACAGTGATCCGATCGCCGTTCCGAGTCGTATGGATCAGTTCCCCGGCCCAACGTCCCTTGGCCAGAAACTCCTTTTTGATTTCCTCCAGGGGCTTCGGAAACACCGTCCTCAAAAACTCGTGAATATAGGCGCCGTCGGCTTCCCTGTTCGTCCATCCGTAGAGACGCACCGCCCCGTCGTTCCAGTAGGTAACGGTGTCACGCTCCAAATCGCGGACGAATATCGCATCGTTGGCCAAGTCCAAAAGTTCGGCTTGACGCCGGAGTAGCTCTTCGGCTTCTACTGTTCCTCGGTTATCTCGAAAAGCGAAAACGAATCCAGCCGTCTCTCCGAAAGCATCCGGCAAGGCGGTGATCGACAGGTGCACGATCAATCGGCGACCATTTCGATGGATGTAAGTCCAATCCGCTTCAGCCGTGTCGCCTAACCTGATTCCTGCGACAATGGCACGAAACGGATCGGTCACGACGGACGGTTCGGAAGGAGCACTCCGAGTTCGATTCTTTAATTCCACGGCATCATGAAAGTCAGCAGGAGTCCGTTTACCGATTACCTCCTCGGCACGGAACCCTAACAGACGCTCAGCCGCCTGATTGAAGCCGATGATGGTTCCCGTCGAAGTAGTTGATATGATGGCCAGACCGTGGGTCGACCACTTGCCGTCGTCGCTCACAACCCTCCCTCAACTGGTACGGAGGACTCACGGAGGATACAAGCTCCATTCGCTCGTATCAGCCGATCAAAGCTAGCACGACTGTCTCATAATATCCATCTACGTAGCCATGGACTTGTATCTCATTACTTTGTCTGCACAGTTGTCTGTACCGCCGTGCCGTGCACTTGTGTGCAGGCGCGAGAGAAAAGAATAAAATACTGAAAATATCCGTCCACGGTCACGTCAACGAGCGCGTCTGCGATTTTCTTTTTATCGAGTGCGTCGGCCACCGCGTTGCGCGTTTCGTTGGCGCCGGTGACCGGTATAAGCCCGAGCGCATAGTATACGCAATCTTGTCCGCGCACCTTCCCGAGAACCGTATAGCCTCCGGGCGCGAGCGGTTTGGTCGACGGCGCGATCCCACCCGGACGATGCATGCAGCCCGCAGTCACCATCATGGCAAGCACCGCCGCTACCGTCCCGACTTTCGCATACCAGCTGTTCGCATGTCGTCGTGCCATCACAGAATACTCCTTTCATGTGCGCGCCCGGCGCTGGACGCGCTGTGTTACCCCATTGTGAGGAGCCGGTTCGTCAGATGTTCAGGCAGGAAACGGAGCGCTGTACCTATATCCGCAGCCTTTGCATTCCCACCGCTGAGAGGCAGCTTCTGCAGGGCGCTCCGATGGCAGCGTGCACGGCCGCATCGGTTCGATGCAGCGATAGCAGTGTAAAACGTTATCGATCGTGATCCCCCA
Organism: Nitrospira sp. Nam80; assembly: GCF_965152575.1. Classification (NCBI taxonomy): domain Bacteria; kingdom Pseudomonadati; phylum Nitrospirota; class Nitrospiria; order Nitrospirales; family Nitrospiraceae; genus Nitrospira; species Nitrospira sp. Nam80. The sequence continues at coordinate 1,836,312 of NZ_OZ224216.1, read as the reverse complement.
CGCGATCGGCTCGGAAGTACCGCGCCGGCCGTTCTGGTCCAAGCACAACAACGCTCGTCCCATCATCGTTTCTATGATGTCCTCAATAAGAGACTCGGGTGGAACGGCCGCAAGCTCGATTTGCCGTCCATCTATTTCGACGGCGCATTGAGCGACGTGCCACAGCCCGTCAGCACGATGAACAATCGGTATCAGAACGTTCAGCATAGCGCCATGAACCAACCGAGATTCTCCGGCATCTCAATCCTGACCGTGCATCATTCTCATTTCTTGCGCCGGAAGTCCAGGCCAGATTGCGCCGGGGCATAAGAATTCTTACGCTCGGAAAGACAATCCGGATCACGTGACAATTCGCAGCGAGCGCCTGAGCCTTGTTATTGTGTATTCCGACACACATCCATCAGGCCGTAGTACACAAGTGCCGACGCGTCTTTGTGCATTTCTTCCGGATGCTCCTTCATATACTTCTCCACGGTTGCGGCCGCCTGACGATATGAAATCTTCTTCCTCACAATGCAGGAAAGCGTTTGAATCCACGCAGTATCAGGCTTTCCTTCCTTGCGCTCGAACGATGCAGCTTCGGCCCATGCATCGAGCACTCCGGCTACGTACCCACCCCGCCATGAACTGTTCATACTCTGCCATTCATAGCCGGTGATCGCATGTGCGTTCCCGAAACCCAGGAAGATCAGTATCGAAAGCAGCAATAACTTTGAGGCCATGTCCAATTCTCTTTTATACGTTTGGCTTACCATCAATTTCCCAAAATCCAAGGCATACTCCATAAGCCCGCGCAATCCTTCGCCCTATGACGCCCGTAAAGATCCAGTACGAACACTCATCGCCGCACGAACGACCACGATCTCGAATCGGGTTCCTTCGCCGATGGCTAAGATAGATCCGCCAGGTCATTCAACGCCCTGAGTAATTCCGTCCCTTCTTCCTTCGTCAATGTCACGGTCTGGGCATGAGTGCCTTCACCGAAGTGAGCCCAATAGTGATCTCCACTTTCGTTCAGATACTGGATATACTCCTTCTTCACATAATACGAACCGATTTTCATGTATACCATGACCTGTATCTCCTCTGCTAAGGTTCTCCCTATCAACCTTACGGTTCGATAAAGAAATCGATTTGATAGCCACATTGTTCGCATTCCCAAACCTGTCTGTCATCTTCAAATCCCTCTTGGCTGGGTAATCGCTTCAGAGCGACCTTGCATTGCGGACATATGGGATGATCCGGTGATTCTTTGGGCGCCGCCAGAGGTTTCTGAGGCTCGACCTTACGGGACAATGAGCTTCCGCATTTAGGGCATATGAATTCTTCCAGGGCCGATGTCAGGCGCTGCCGCATGGGCGTTCCACATTGGGGACAGGGCGATTCGGCCGACATAGCAGGTCGTTGATTCATCCTACGTGGCTCATCATATGACCAGCGCCATGAATTTAAGTCAATGAGCCCAATGATGAAGGGTGATTCGTACGCGCGGTATTCCGCCTTTTGACACAAGAAATGGCAACATACGCATCTGCCACTGTGGCTCGTTTACCTAGGAAGGAATCGGTTGCCCGATGTAAGGTGTTATCCGGTCATTTTTCGGGTCTTTCCCGATAACAGTTCCTGGGGCGCCGTGTTATTTATAGATCACCTCGCTCACAACCGTCTTCGCGATTCCTATGCGGGGCATCGCTCCGTCACACGGCTGGTTCACCGGAGAACCGGCATCTAATGCGCTTTCTATCCGCAGGTTGGACATCTGAGCCTCTATGATGGAACAATCGCCCTTCCGCAGTATGTTTCAATGCAGTACTTCCTCCGCTCTGATCGATAGCCCTTCCGTGGAATACAGAATGGTCCGGCGCTTGCGCACATTCTGGGCTCCGATTACCAGCGAGGAGGAAACATGGATGAGAAAGCCACAAAACTTCTTGAGACCTTTGCCGAAGTGTGTCGCCGCCAAGAAGGATCGCCACGCCCTGAGCATTGGCAGCATTTATACGCTTTCACCCTGTATGTCCACCGACGAGCGCTTCATCCCGCCGCGAGAACGGTGCGCGATTACTTGGTGGCGCACGGATGCTCTGTGCAGAAGGCAAATTGGGTGGGTGGCGAATATAAACGCTTCACCGAACTCTTAACCCTATACGATCAGCAACGGCGCACCTGAACTGATCTCGTTTACAAATTTGCAACTTTCTTCGGATTGGAGACATAGAATGGTCAAAAACATTAACGGCGCAGCATCGGACGCATGCTATACTCGCCCCATGTGCACGGAATGTCATCATCATCGAGGAGTGAACGGACCACGTTGCCTCTATTGTCAAGGGCTAAACCCACCAAAACCGGGATATCATCGACTTTCCATTCGTCTGCGGTCGTTTGTGCGACATCCGATCAATTCGCTTCATCACATTCCAGGTTTGTGTCGCTGACTGTCGCCACACCGTCCATCCCTCATTCCATCCATCCTGCCCATCAAGACTCTACCCCGCATAAGACACTGCTCCTATCTCGGCGGCATTTCGAATTACGGAAAGGCATCCCGCAAGGAATACCAGTTTCTCCGAATAACCAGTTTATCGCCTGTCGATTTACGGAATACCAGACAGACTGCGATGTCTAGGATGGCCATATTGAGATTCTGAGTAAAGGAACTTTCGACGGTGCTTTGATTGACATAGGATTTTGAAGCGGAGTAGCATGGCATCCGAGTCTGATTCGTTAAGCACCATGATTGTAAAGCGGATCCTGACACTCAGCGTACTGATCCTCTTCTGTGACTTCACCTTCAATGCCTATGCCTGTCTCTTCCCGGTATATCCCGCGCCTTCCATGGGAAATGGCTGTTCGGCGCCCGGGGAAGAGCCGATCCGCCAGTTCTGCGATACGTTCAAAACCTTAGGACCGCAGTCCATATCGGAGTCTTCGCATTCCTCCGCACTGCAGACCGCTGAGTTCCTCGCGCCAGTTCAATCGACTCAATCACCTGATTGTCTTCTTGGCCCTCATTGTCGGAATCTACACTGTCGTATCAACGGTCCCCCCCCCTGATGTCTTATCAAAGACCAGCGTCCTTCGGATCTAATCAATAATCTCCAGTAGGCTCCTTCCCTCTATTTTTCATGAGCGGCTGGGCCTTGTGCGATCACGGCCGGTCTGTTTCCCGAGCACAAGGCTTCCGCGCGCCCAGTATTGTGCCGTTCATATAGGAGAGGAGGTGATGAACATGTGTCCCATCGAAGAAGCGTTGGGGTACTGTCCATGGGGAGCAGTCAGCCAGCTGCTGTCATGGCTAGGCTGGCAATAGTCTAGAGTCATGATTGCGGGCAAGTCAGGGGCGGTTGTGCTGCAGCGCAGCCGCTCTCTGACTCCTGTCGGAACCTCATCGCATGGCGTAACCCACCGTTGACCGGCCAGACGATTGCTGAGAACTACCGTAAGATTAGGCGACTCCCAGCTGTCTTGATCGCCTATTTTCCCGCTTGAGTTCGCCCGCTAGATACCGCTAGTCTCTCACTCCGTCTCGGCAGTTCTTCCAGAGAACAGTTACAGCACGGTTAATGGATGCCTGGAGCATCTCAACGGCCGGTTTGCAACGGTGCTTGAATATAGTGTACCCATCTCACTCCATGATGCCTGACAGAAATCCACGCACGGCAGATTAATTACAATGCGCACCGACCGCATGGTGCGATGTTTAGTATTACACGCTCCAACGTACAAGGAGGTCACCCATGGCCACGTATCTCATTCAATCGCAGTGGACGGATCAGGGCATCCGAAACGTGAAAGAATCAGCGAAACGTCTCGATTTTGGGAAAAAGAAGCTGAAGGAAATGGGTGGGGAAAATCAAAGCCTTTTATCTGACCACGGGACCGTACGACATGTTGGCTGTTGTTGATGTGCCCAATGATGAGGTCCTTGCGGCTCATATCTTGTGGCTCGGTTCTCAAGGCAATCTCAGAACACACACGGTGAAAGCTTTTACCGAGGACGAGTTTCGTAACATTGTAGGTGGCCTAACCTAGAACGCGACCGGTACGTTCTACACCGGACGACCTTTTCTCAATCGGAAGACTATCCCTTAAAGCCTTATCCACAAGGTTTTGAACGGTACGAAGGTCCAGTTCCAGCGCCGTGAGTTCAGTCGTCAAATACTTGAGCGTCCGCGGATTCCTTTGGGACTGCTTGATCAGCTGCATCAGCAATCCGACCCGCTCCTTGAGCATACGGACGGAGACCGCCAAGCCGGTTTCCAAACCTGTCATGCGGCGTGCCAATAAGTCGAGCGTCGGGCCGATCTCTCGTAACCGAAGGCAAAACGTGACAGGCAGATCTTTCATCGCACTAGCCGGCATGTCTGGATATTCTGCTTCGACTGGGTCCTGTACGATGGTGACGCCTCCCACATCATGGATAGATTTGAGACCTGCTGTGCCATCTTTTAGAAGACCGGTCAAAACAACTCCGATGACGCGATCGCCGTAGTGTTGTGCGGCCGAGTGGAAGAGTTCATTAATTGTGGTCGGCGCCCCAGGCTTACTTTCACAAGCCGCGAGGTGGAGAGCCTCGAACGTCACTGCCGTACCAGGCGGTGAGATGTATAGAGTTCCCTCTCGTATTGACTCCCCTCCTTCGACCGCGACGATTGGCATCCGGGTCGATTCCTGAAGCCAGTCGCCGAGTTTGAATGGACCCTGTCGCTGGGTTCTCGGCATATGCTGCATGATAATGATGGCGGCCGGGATGTCATCGGATAATCCCCTCACCACTTCTTTCAACGCGTGATGGCCCCCGGCCGAAGTTCCGATCACGATCAGGTTATTGACGCGACTGTAGCGGGGGTGATCCTGAGTCGGAGGCTTCACACGTCGCAGAGGATCAGCGACGACAGGACCTTTCTTCGCGGAAACCTTTTTCATTGGCCAATGTCCCGCTTCCATAGATGAAGCTCAGATCGAGATGTTGGAGCAGCAAGGGGGTATGCTCTTCGCAAAGTGTTGACAGCATACTCCTTTCGCACCCTCTTTACTAACAGCTCTGCAGTGTTCAAAAGCCCCACTTTTCCCCTCGTGCTCGATAGTTCGGGCAAAGCACGGGCAAAACAAACCGTGCTCTCTACCCTCCCCTTTCGGCTCGTTCTTGTCACCGTCTCGCCTTTCACGAGGAGGGGACAAGAGATGGGTCGATGGAATGATTCTTCGCATCAACCTACTGCCGGCGAGTGGTCGCGCAAACAGAAGCGCGGCTATCAGCGAGTGCGCTCGCTGCTTTATTTTTGGGAGTCACATCGATTTCAGGTGCTCTGGGTGACACTCTCAACGGGACCAGGCGGGAATGCCGATAAGCTCACCTATCATCACAAGCAGCTGCGTCAGCGAATTGAGCGTCACATGGGAAGACCTACTCGCCGGCCACGCCATCCTATTGAATGGCGTGATTCTCCAATTGGTCTTGGGAAAGGGCCTGACCTGGAGTCCACCATAAATTGACTTCCCCGGACGGCGGCTATAATCTCTATGAAGATTTTGGATGATTGACGCGCGAACATGGCCCAACATGACAAGCTGCTCGCGCGGATTCTCCAAGGCACGTCGGACGCCAATATCCCCTTTGATGCGTTGCGTGCGCTCGTATCCCGATTAAGATTTGCAGAGAGGATTCGAGGCGACCATCACATCTTTACCAAGGACGCGATAGCCGAAATCTTGAATCTCCAGCCGAAACGTGGGAAAGCCAAACCGTATCACGTCAAGCAGGTTCGCCACGTAATTGTAAAATACAAGCTCGCGAGAGAAAACGATGATACCTAAGTACGAAGTGATCATTTATTGGAGCGAGGAAGACAAGGCGTTTATTGCCGAGGTACCTGAACTGCCTGGTTGTGCCGCCGACGGACCAACCTATAAGGACGCTCTCGCCAATGTGGAAGTAGTCATTCAAGAATGGATCGACACGGCCAAGGAGCTGGGCCGGCCGGTCCCCAAGCCTAAAGGCCGCCTCGCTTTCGCCTAACGGCAAACCTTACTCCCTCCCCTCCCTTCGCCAAGTAATTCCTTCGCGTGGCGCTAATTACCTCATGTCGTCTTCTAACAATATCTAAGAGTTGGGGGCAGGTATGTCTACGTGCCTTCCCACCCCGTAATACGTGAAAAGTGCTAAACGAGCACGTCCGGGCCGAAGGCGGGACGGCCTGGGGGCTAGGGGGCGCAGCCCCCGCTTCACTTCATCTATATGGTTAAAGTAGTACAACCCGATTGGTTCTACCCCGTTCCACGGACAGATCAGTTAAGAGTTTCTCCGCCTGCTGCTGAAACGCCAGTCTCCGCCGCTGTCGAGGATTGTGCCAGCGCTCGATGTAGTCAAAGACATCCGCTCGCGCCTCGGCTCTCGTCTGGTACTGCCGTCGATTGACCCGCTCTCGTTTCAGGAGGCCAAAGGATCTTTCGGCCGCCGCGTTGTCAGCACAACTGCCGACCGCGCTCATGCTACACGTGATGTGGTGTGCCGCTAAGGATTGCTGGTACTCATCGGAGGTACACTGACAGCCACGATCGGAATGCAGAATGACCGGTGTGCGGCCGGGCCGCTGCCACACCGCCATCAACACCGCCTGCATGACCAATTGGCGATCCTGCCGCGGGCTCATCGACCAGCCCACCACCACGTCCGAATACACATCCAGCACGATGCAGAGATACAACCAGTGTTCGGCTGTGCGAATGTACGTGATGTCGGTGACCCATTTGGTGTTGCAGGCCGTCGCGGTGAAGTCCCGCGCCAGATGGTTGCGGCGTACCGGCCGGCGGCATCCCCGAGGGCTTGGTGCGCCGGCGCCGCCGCTGGGGGACGCCTTGCAACCCCGCTCGGCGCATCAACCGGGCGACCCGATGGCGACCACATCGCTGTCCGGCGTAACGGAATTCTTCCCACATCCGTGGGCTCCCGATCACGCCATCGTGCTCAGTATGCAGATCCCGCATGCGCCTCACCAGCCGGGCGTTCTCCTGCGCGCGGGCACTCGGCGGGCGCGTCAGCCGTCATACCCACTCGCCGATACCTGTAAACACCGGCACATCAATCGGATGGGAAACGCGTCGCGGCATCGTTGGATCATCCGACACTTCACGTCGACGCTCTCGCGAAGAACGCTGCGGCAGATTCAACCCGTCAGTGCAACACCACCTGGTTTCGTCCAAGATGGCGAACTTCACGTTCGAGAGGGAGGTGGTATGGCACGAGTGGGACGACGGGGGATGACCGGGGCGCAGAAAGACGAGGTATGGCGTCGGTGGCGAACGGGTGAATCACTGAGCGACATTGGCCGGGCCGTTGGCCGATTCCCCGCGTCGATCTTTGGGCTATTGCGGCTCCACGGGGGGATTACGCCACTGGCCCGTCATCGCGCAGTCCGGGCGCTCACGCTGGCCGAGCGCGAAGAGATCTCGCGGGGCCTGGCGGCCGGCGCCTCGCTCCGTCAGATTGCACGGGCCCTCCAGCGTGCACCGTCGACGATCAGCCGTGAGGTCTCGCGGAACACGACATCGCAGAGTTATCGGGCAACCCGGGCGGATGAGCACGCCTGGGACCGTGCGCGTCGTCCCAAACTGTGTCGTCTCGCACTGAATCGGAAGCTCCGGTATATAGTGAGCAGCAAGCTTGCACAAGATTGGTCTCCGGAGCAGATCGCCGGCTGGCTCAAACGGACTTATCCGGACGAGGAGAGCCTGCACGTGTCTCACGAAACCATCTATCGCAGCCTCTTCATTCAGACGCGTGGGGTGCTGAAAAAAGAGCTGCAGAAGCACCTCCGGACTCAGCGCGTCTTCCGTCAGTCGCGACACAGCAATATCCGGGGCTTGCGGCGTGGCCAAATTATCGATGGGGTCCCAATTGCCCAGCGCGCCCCCGAAGTGGTGGACCGCGCCGTCCCTGGTCATTGGGAAGGCGACCTGATTGCCGGACGCGGCAATACCCATATCGCGACGCTCGTCGAGCGGCACTCTCGGTTTACGATGCTCGTAAGAGTCACTGGCAAGGACACCAAAACCGTGGTGCGGGCTCTGAGCACGCAGGTCAGGAAGCTGCCGGACCAACGCCGTCAAACATTGACCTGGGATCGAGGCATGGAACTCGCGGACCACAAGACGTTCACTCTGACGACGGACACTCGAGTGTATTTCTGTGATCCCCGAAGCCCTTGGCAACGCGGCACCAACGAACACACGAATCGGCTCCTGCGGCAATACTTTCCGCGGGGGACGGATCTCTCCGTCCATTCGCAAACCCAGCTGAACAAGGTGGCGCAGCAGTTGAACCAGCGGCCCAGAAAGACGTTGGGATATGCGACTCCGGCGGAGCGACTACAGGCGAGTGTTGCATTGACCGGTTGAAACTCCCGCCGCTTCGCGCAAAAAATCCCGCTCCTTCGTGACGCGGGCCAACTCCCGACGCAACTGACTGAGCTCTTCATCCCGGGATCGCCCATTGCCTACAAAGGCCTGCTGCGGATACTTGCGCAACTCGCGTCGCCAGCGTCCCAACATATTGGCCCCGATGCCCAGGTCGGCGGCGATTTGACTCACCGTCACCCCGGGTGCGTCGAGCATCGCCACCGCTTCGCGTTTGTACTCGGCTGAAAACTTCCGTCGTGCTCCCATGACACCCCTCCTGGCCCATTATGGGCCTTAAGTCAGGTGTCCGTAAAATCGGGGCAGAACCCGAGGGAACGATGAGCCGGGAGAAGTACCGACCGGAGCGGGAAGAAAGTGTAGTCATGATCAGTCCTTTGGTGTAGAGATTTCGACACCAACGACTGACCAAATCAAGAAAGTTCAGGACTGGTGCGGGGTTACAAGCAGAATGGTGCCGGAGACCGGGATCGAACCGGTACGGGCCTTGTGGGCCCGAGGGATTTTAAGTCCGAAGGAGATAGCGGGACTATTGCAACCGATGATGGGGCAAATGAAGATAATCAATAAATTAAGAAGTGAAGCAGGCGGCAATTGGGCCTATAGTCCGCCTCCCCTTTCAATAGTTCAGCCACAAAACCGCCACAGCTCCGTTGATTAACTTTTCTGTAACGACATTTCGGCTTTCGCACGATCGAAACTTACTCCCTTTTACTGCTGAATCCGCATGTAACACGGGTTTAAATCCCCAACGGGATTGGATGGCTTTTGCAGCCTAACTAGTTGGGCCTTGCCTTTTAGGGGCAGTGTTGCTGCAGCATAACAAGTTCCATTCTGTTATGTGGAAACTTCTGACGATTGAAACATGGACTCTTTGCCTCTTAGGTTTGGTTTTTGTCCTGGTTAGATATCCGCGTAGGGCCAGGAAGATCTAGGCCAGGAATTCTATAGCTAGTGTTCTTGCTGCCGCCTTGGTTACGAACCAACAAGCCCTGACCAATAAGCTCTTTGATATCACGCTGAGCTGTCGGCATGGACGATCCTGTGAGCATTGCCCACTTCCGTGCCGTAAGGTTGCCCTTGAATCCATCAAGTACTCTGTTCAGCATGTTTCTCTGCCGTTCGTTGAGAGGTATCGAAGCACTTCGCTGCCAGAAATCTGCCTTTCGTAGTACGGCCATCGAAGCAGACTCAGCAGTTTCAATAGCACGTGAAAAAATCTCAATAAACCAGAGAAGCCTTTCAGTAATGTCTAAATCACCTCCCTGAGCGCTCTCTAAAGAAGCATAGTATGCGGGACGCTCACGACGGATCTCACTTGCAATGCTGTAAAAGCGCTGTGGTGATTTGTCTGATCGAGCTAGAACCATATCAGCCAACGCTCGTGCTATTCTCCCATTGCCGTCCTCGAAGGGATGGATCGTTACAAACCAAAGATGGGCGATGGCAGCCTTAACAATGACATCAGTCTTTAGCGGTTCATTGAACCAATTAAGAAAGGCATCCATCTCCCGCTCTATTCTTTCAGCAGGAGGAGCTTGGAAGTGTACCGTTTGATTTCCATAAGGACCTGATAAAACCTGCATAGGACCACCCGCGTCATCGCGCCAAGCACCGGTTGCAATTTGATGCAGCTTTGAATCGTGGTTCTCGAACAATCTGGAATGCCAGGTGAACAAGCGCTCCCGCGTCAGGGGTGCCATGAAGTTTTTTGTGGCGTCGAGTGTTATTTCTACTATGCCTTCAACGCCACGATCGGACGACCTGATACCAGCCATAGGCACTCCGAGCCGGCGTGCCACCGATGAACGCACACTTTTTCTATCGAGGCTCTCACCTTCAATCTCGGAGGTTTTGAGAGATTCTTCGGTAAGAGCCTCTAATTCAGCATTGCGTCGGTCGGCGAAACCGAGACGTTGCATGTTGCCGAGGAAATAACCTTCCTTGAAATGAGCCTCAGCCAAAGGTTCTGCAAGTTTTTCCGCATCCCACCTGAACTTTGGCCAATCTGAAAGTTCCCATATGTACATAGTTCACATCATTTTGTGATTTGAATGTGAAGGCATTCACATCAGACAAGAACAGATTCGCATCAAAAAGTGATTCAAATATAACAGGATTCGCATCACTAATAAAAGGGGCACTCTTATCTAGCAATATTCATTTATATATTAGGCAGTTACAAACAAAACCCAAGATACACTATATGGTGTTAAAATTGTAATTCTTAGGACGACAATACCATATCTGGTGGAAAACTTGATTTCGTTTGACACAAATTCAAAAAATAAAGATAATCAAAATTGTACAGTCTATGTGTGGCGATTTGGCACAGCGACGTAACAATGGGATAGAAAGCAGAAAGGCCCAAACCGCCTGGTCAGAGGCGGTCAGGGCCCTTCATAACGAGGGGAGGCACAAATGATAAGTCGTTGAGACCCCTTCGGGGGCGTACCCGGCGCGACAGCCCGGCACTGATAGCAGGTGGCACCCTGCAACAAAGCGGTGAGGCAGATTACCGAACCACTTTGCATTTTTCAACACAGAAATGCCGAGCCATGGAAGGCTCGCGCTTTCAGTATAGCACAAGGAGTAGTTATGAAACGCGGTGAACCAAAGACGACACTCCGAGGGCGTGATTCTGAAAACGGGCAATTCATCCCCGTCAAAGAGGCACGTCAACGACCAAATACAACCACGGTCGAGCGAGTGCCGAAACCAGGTTATGGCGATACTAAGTAGCGCCACTAACTCGGTGTAGCCAAGGCGGGACGGGGCGGAAGGCTTCCGTCCCGTTCTGTATATTCAAGGAGGTGATAAATGGGTGATGAAAAATTTACAAATGTCAGACAGGGATACAATCCTGGACCACTATCAGAGGCTGTGCTTCAAAAAGGTCTGAATCCCGCACCATTGTCTCAGGCCGTGCAGCAACTCACGCAGGGATCAAACCCTGCTCCCACCCCCGGTAGACCGAACACTCCACTGCCACAAGGTAGCGGAAACACGGCGAACCCAAAGTAGGCAGTGGAGTCTGCAACCCTAAATGCCCTTTCTGCCTGGGCAGCCATGATTTCTGCCAGTGCCGCTGCCGTCACAGTAATCTTCACGTTCAAAGCGATCCTCCATGCCACGCGCACCCAGGAGCTAGCGACTGTGGATCGCGTCTTCGACAACCTTGCCCAGCTTGAGGAGAAACTTTATGACGCTATTGCGTCGGGCCACGGGCAGACTGTGCTCCCAACTTGGCGAGGACTCTTCCTGAATCGCCTTGAATACTTTTCCTTCCTGGTCAATCAAGACTATCTCCGTGATCCAAAGTTAACGGGCTTCTTCGCCGAGGCAGTCGTTCGATGGTATGAGGATATTTTTGAAAAGTTGGCTGACCAAGCTGAGAGGACCGACCCGAAAACTTATCCTGAACTGAAGGCTCTTTACTCAAGACTGAGATCTGGCTCGGTTGAGGCATCGGCAACGTCATAGTAAATGCATATTGTAGCTCGTCTGGACACTGACTGTTTGGAAATGATCTAGGGAAGTGCGATTGGGATTTGCTGCAACTTGTCTCCAACGGTGTCCCTGCAACTTACCATAGTGCTTGCGATGCTATTGCCTTACGATCAGTGACCTACCCTCGCTATATCGCTCGGCGTAAACGATCAACTTCTCGATCAAGGCCGGCTTTCTGAAGGGCATAAATTGCGTCCCAGATGAGGCGTTCTAATTGCTGTATCCTTGCTTCTCGTTGGGCAATAGCCGCATCATAGCCGGCCCACTGCCGAATGATCGCCCAGGCCGCGCGATACTCATTGAGCAGACTCACCATATAACCACTGCCTGGCTGTCTTGCCTCGTGACTCCATTTCTGCTCTGTCGCTTCGACGCCAACCAAAACCGTGCTGGGCTCAGCCGCGCTGAAGGCTTTCGCAAGGGTTAGGACGTCGGAAAATGGTAGATGAAAAGTACCATGTCGGTCTTCGTATGCGACTGAGGACATCTCGACCGTCTCAAGTCTGGCACGCAGCTTAATGCGCCTAGGGCCTCAGGTCGCCCGGAGAGCACGCCCCGGTAAAAGCTCAATCCTGGCTCACTTGCCGCTTCAAAAACTTCTGTCACAGCGTTGTCAAGCGGTGAGTTCCCCTCATAGCCGTGCTGCGTATTGGCGTCTCGCAACTGACGGTCACGTTGCTCATCAAACAGAACAGCCTTGCGCTCCTTCCAAAGGCACAAGAGGTCTTGAGATTCCACATACTCCACAAGTCCAGGATTCGGATCAATCCACTGAGCCTTCCATTTCTTGCCTCGAACATGCTGAAGGATTCGCACGCGTTGAAGGGGTGCATCATGGCTCCGAGCCTCTCGAAGAGCGTACTCTTGGCGAGCCTAAATTCCTGATTTTTGCATAGATTCGTAGCGTGTATTCGAATCTCAACTGAAAGATCTGGTATCGATTGAAAGAGGCTAGTCCGTTATGGCTATGGGGTCAATGGGGTTCAGTCGATACCCTAATCCTCTTGAACACCTTCGAACCTGGACGCACCCTGAGGGGAAGCCCCCGGAGTGCCCGGAGGCCTCCCAAGGATGACGTTCAGCGCTTCAAGGCGTGAGCGGCCATCCATTCCTTGGCCTCACGGGCAACGGTGAGCAGTGCCTCGAGGTCGCTTAGACCGAATGAGGTCCCGTTGCGCCATGCACCGGACCGATCCTTGAACGGCCGAGAGAAGGTCGTTGCGAAGAACGGGCCCTTTTCACTCTGGTTCTGCCAGATCGTCGCTTTGACGTTGCCAAATCGCAACGTGTTCGCGGGTTGTTTGGATTGTTTGTTGATAGCCATGTTGTTTCCTCCTTTGTGGAAATGAAGTTGGCTCTCACACAGGAAGCGGAGAGGCAACGCACATTTCAAGGAGGGACGAAGTGGGGAGATCGAAACCAGCATGACGGAGAGGTTAAAGCAGCGGGAGTGACAGCAAAGCTGGCACGAGCAGTGCGGCTCGTAGGTGAAAGCCAGTCGGCCTCCTAGTAATGGCTAGAAGGAATCAAACTCAATGTGGCAAAGCCTTCGCATGGATAAGGATGGTAATGATGTCCTCCGCCGAAACGACGGGAGCTTAAAACGAGGGTACGATACCGGCTTCGGAGGTCTGCGACAAAAGGAGTGGATTCATGAACGGCTATTCATATCAATTTAGTGTGATTGACCAGCTATCTGCCATGGGAGGATTCTCACGTTTTCACGAATAAAGCCTCTTGCAGGGAATCACTTATAGTTTTGGAAATTCCGGTTACCGCAGAGGCTCGACTTTCTCTTCTTCGTTCGGCGCCGAATCTAGAAGGCTCACGGGAAGCGTTTTGGACGGATGCACGCCAAGCTCACGGAAGCGTTCCACCTGTTGAACCAAGTTTCCCTTCCCAGTCTTAAGCTGTTTGAATGCTTGGTCATGGGCCGCTCTGGCCTGATCTAATCGTAGGCCAACTTGTTCAAGGCTCACGGCAAAACTTGCAAATTTGTCATAGAGAGATGCTGCCTGCTTGGCGATTTCTTGGGCGTTACGGCTTCTATATTCGTGCCGCCATGTATAGGCGATTGTCCGCAAGGTAGCCAGGAGCGTCGCTGGCGTCACTATAACTACACTCTTGGCCAACGCATCAGTAAAGATCGCCGGCTCCTCTTGCATGGCAATATAAAATGCCGGCTCAATCGGAACGAACATTAGTACGAAATCCAAAGAATTGAGTTGATAGAGGTTGTGATAGTTTTTTCCGCTCAGATTCTGGACGTGTCCGCGTAGCGCGTTAACATGTTCATTTAAACATGATTGACGCAGGCTCGAATCTTCAGTTGAGACAAAGCGTTCATAAGCGATCAATGATACCTTGGAATCAATTACAATGTTGCGTTTCTGCGGTAAATCAAGGACGACGTCTGGTTGAATACGGGTTCCGTCCTCCTGCTCAAAGTTCTGCTGAATTCGATATTCTCGATCCTTTGTCAGACCGGAATGTTCGAGGAGTCGCTCTAAGATCACCTCACCCCAGGTTCCTCGCATTTTGCTGTCACCCTTCAGGGCCTTCGTGAGATTTCTTGCTTCCGTATCGAGCTGCGTCGCCATAGCAGCCAATTTTTCAATTTCCTGTTTCAGGGAATAGCGTTGTTGGGATTCAATATTGTAGGTCTGTTCAACCTTGTTTTTGAATTCCACAAGCTTTTCCGCGAGGGGGTTAAGAATAGCCGTTAATTCTTGCTTGTTCGTATTGGTGAACTTCGTGCTGTTCTGCTCCAAAATCTCTGTAGCAATAGAACGGAATTGAAGCGTCAGAGCCTCTTTCGCATTCGTCAGCAGTGCTAGGTCCTTGTCACTTTGCTCACGTTGAGTTTTCAGGGTTATCTCAAGCTCAGTCGCGCGCTTCGCTAAGCTATCCCGTTCTGCTCGGAGCGCAGAGATGGTGTCCTCTTGGTTTAGGACGTCGGACTTGAGATGCGCGACCTGCGCTGATAGGCCGTCTCGATTCTCCCTTACACATGCGAGGTCTGAATGGGTAGCAGCCAGCTTTCCTTCGGCGGCTTTTAGCTCTTGACGGCTCTGACCAAGAGCTTCCACTAGTAAGGGAATCTGTTCCACCTTTGCCGTGAGCGAGGCCGCTAATTGATGGGCAGATTCTAATTCTATGCGGGATTCATCCGACGATGTCGCAAGCTTATTCAGCTGACCTTTGAGATTTTCAAGCTCACGATCACTTTGGGCCAGCCGCTCTCGCATCGTGGCTAGCTCAACTTGGCCCTCTGAACGACCGCGTTCATGCGCAACGAGTATCTTTGGCGATAGGATCGCCCATAGAATGCCCGCGCCCAGAACTGAGCCAATTAGCAATGCAACTATGAATACTAAGGGACCTATTTCCATAATTCCGCTCCCTTGTGGAATAGGTTCTACACATACTCGAGATAGATGTAGCCGGCTGATAGATTCATGTAAATCACTGTCTACCGCTTTGTCCCCTCGATGATGATTGCATTCACGAGGTCAAACGCAGCTGTTGGTCCAGAATACTGACCAAATCGTAATTTGTGCTGGTCTTCGCTAAGCAAATTGATGTCGTCTGAGGTTCCGGCGTCACCCTCTCGCAGGCTGTTGCCAAATTTCACGCCGCCTCGTTCAGTTAAGATGTAGCGGTTGTGAATTTCCTCACTGCCGTTTCGTTGCGACCAGAATCCAATTCGAATTTTGATTCCAGTTGGAATTAGATTCGGTAAATATTTCGCACACTCGTCGAAGAAGAACTGTTCACTGAGGTCAATTTTCGTTGAGACAAAAATTTCAAGTAACGGTGGGCAAGAGTTCCTCTCTGCGACGGCTAGATCCAATAATGCAGCAAATAAGATACGGTAGTCATAATGTTTTGGGCGAAAGTAGGGATCAACAAAGAGAATCTGTTTGGAGATTTTTAAAAGTGGACCGACGCATGTGCAGACATCTTGAGGAGTACGGGCCATACATTGAGATACATCGACTTTCCATAGCGGATGGTTCTCTTCAACAAGATGCCCCTCGAGCACAAACGGATGCGAATTGGGGTTAGCTTTAGCTAAGATTGCATGGAACGGTTTGCGGTTGTGCTCTTCTTCTGCATTTGGAAGCCATTCTTTCTCAGGGTCCCATGTGCTGTGCCGAGTGATCATCCTATCCTTGAGGCGAGAAAGCCTTTCAACAATCTTTGCTTTCTCTATGGGAGGGCATGAGCTTAGGGATTCATACACCATCCGCTCCCATCTCTTTGGATAACGCGAGATAAGCCTGCCGCGCGCAACACCAAATTGCTCGGACAAATACCTAAAGTCGTTCCAGTTATTAAGGAGATTTGGATCGACTGCATACTCTGAGATCACGGTCTAAAACAGTTCCTTTGCACGATCATCAAAGAAGCCTTGAGGCCACTGTCTGGCAAATTCCCCATCGGGAAGGATTGGAATTTCGATTACTCGAGAGCCGCTGGCAGTCGCATCTACAAACAAGACGGCCACATCTTCCGGCTTGACGGGAATTGAGCCGTTCGGCAACTCATTCGCGGTTGTCTCTCTGATACGTCGAAGTATGCGCAGCATCAGATGTTCACTATGGGTTTCCAGGATCATCGTGTTCTTTCGTTCACCAAGAGCAGTTTCTATAAAAACGTCCCCAAGCTCGCCTTGGAGCGCGGGGTGTAGGTGGATCTCTGGCTGCTCCATTGCAATGATCTTGTTCCTGGATGCATAAGCCGTGACTAGCACCGGGAGAACCTGGCTGATTCCGATGCCAACGTCTCGATGACTCACCTGCGTTCTTGTACGGTTATCCATCAAAATCAACTCATTAATCTTGTCGATCTCTCCAGAGCTGACTTTGCTCACGAATGCTGTAGCAGCGGATTCGGGATCGTCAAAAATCGGGATAACGCCCTCCTCATTCACGAGCTCAGCTGCTTGCTGCAACATGTCAGTCAGCGGGGTCTGCAGATCCTCTGCTCCAACAAGTTCTCGAATAGCCAGCAAGTAGGGGGTCTGCAAGCGTTCGGGAGAATTCAGCCACGCATTCACAGCATCCCGAACCTGCCTATTTTTGCGAACCACATCCCACGCGTATCCTCCTCCAGCAAACCAGTTCTGATCATGGTGTTGGGCAAACGCGATATGCCTGGGCGGGTACGAGCGAAGAGGACCCAAGTACTGAAGTCGTCCCAGCTCATTCCCGATCACTTCCCGCAAGCCTCGAATGAGTTCATCAATGGTACGGGGCAAGAAAAACCGGATGGCGTTAGCTAAGTCCTCCTCTCTTCGTCCCTGGCTGATGGGAAAGAGCATTGGCTCCTCGGAGGCAATCGGAGATTCTGGTGAGGCCATTCCCTCAAACAACTCGCGCTGAAGGAATCTCCTTACCTCTACCTTGCCCTGCCCAGCGTACTCACGCACTCCAAAGCGAAGTAAGCCGCGTGGAAGCAACCCTTCGACTCGCGTGAGAATGTGCGGAACGAGTTCAGAAATGGCTCGATTCAGGCCCTCCCGATCTGAAGGCCGAATGCTTTCGGCCGTTGTGGTCGTTTCTAGGATGGCTTTGATAAGAATGCGCAGAACAGGATGGTCCTGCTCCAACCGATCAAGCTGAAGAGTCCCGTCTGGACGGAGACTCATCCGAAGGAGGCCGGAACCGTCAATATGTATTTCATACGTTTGAATCTCAGGCAAGGCGTTGGGTTTCGGGAGGCCTTTGTCATCGAGCTGGATGCCTATCGTCACGGTAACCATTACCCGTTTCGTCGGAGCGAGTAATTCGGAAAGTCGTCCTCTCAGCTGGGCAGCATCGATTTCAATTGAATAGTCGACCCGACGCCCGTAATCCCGGCGATGGATATATTGACGAAATCCACCGAGATCCACCGACTCACCCCCGACCCGTGTACGGTGGATATCGAGTTCACTCGTCTCTGAGGCATGACAGGCCATGAGGAGGCTGTGAATGAAACTGGACTTTCCTGCGCTATTGGCGCCGAAGATGAGAGTGAGTGGACGGATAGGAATGTACTGGGTATCGGCGAAGGCTTTGAAGTTTCCGATACGAAGACCAGTCAGCATTGTCGCTATCTTGCTCTCATGGGTAACAACTCTGTTGCAGAGACCTTCGTCGTCATGTCTCTCGTCAGCCAGAAATTCGAAGAAGATACAGAAGCCAGGAATCACTTTTGAGGAACAGGGCGCGGAGCTGCACATCCGTCAATTCAGGAGTCAGTTCATGGACATGGTTCAAAAAATCACACAACTTCACTAAGGCACGGGTGTCTTCAACCACAAACTCTGCGAGCGCACTGTGATTCAGATCCCGACAGATATAGAGAACCCTGGCTCTTCTGGTCGGCCTCCCACTCTGCAAAAGCTCTTTCTTGGCGTCACCAATCCAGTCCATTACTGACTCATCGGGCGCTAGACGACGGAAGAGATGGGACCATAGCTCTCGCAATGACGTGAGAATATGCCTTACCCGGTCGGGGTTGTGGCTTCGAAGCGCCTCGCGAGCTCCAATGTAGGGTCGAGCCAAGGCGGGATCAAGTGATCGCAAGAGAACGACACAATCTGAGGTTTCTTCTTCAATTTCCGCGACCAATTGAGCATCTGGCTGACCATCTTCGTCGTAGGCGGAGTAGATGGCATTGATAGCATGGCCAAATGTGAAGATTTCGCGAGTTGGTGCTGTTACGGCAAGTTCCGGGAGATATGAGATATTTGCGATCAAGCTAGTCGAATCCGCGAGACGCTTGTACGCGATGCCAACCTTCTCAATAACGTGCTCAAGGCTATGGAACACTTGCTCCGGGAGAGCCAGTCGTAGTCGCCACGCATCGAAATCAATTCCTGCGAAGATCCGCTCCGTCGCAATAAGTTGATGTGCCACATTGCCCAAAGGCAACTTCATTGCCGCACCGAGGTGGCTGACGGTGTCTTGCGTCGGTTTGAATACGTTCAGCCATCGTTGTTGTGTCTCTTTCAGGTCGTCGAGAATGCGTTGGGAAGCCATTGCCTGATCTAATATCGTTTGCCACAGTTGACTCGCTGCGCTCTCCCTTGTCAGTTGCATAGTTGCAATTCTCGGCATATCAATCATTTGAGGGATGTCGAGGTACCATTGATGCAATGGCTTCATCGCTCTCTCCAGCTCTTCCTGAATCCCTAAAGAATATTTCAACATGTTGTTCCAGCGGTCATAGTCTTCTAAGACTTTCCTGTATTCAGCACGGAATTGCGGGGGAATATTTTCCATATGTCCACCCTCAATTTCTTATTTCTTCCGTCGATTGTAGGGCGATTGGTTTGTCGGTTTGAGGGAGATATTTTCTTGGCTCGCCACTGATCGTACAGCATCTTCCGTCCTGCCCAGTTTCAGGCCGATTACTCTTGTCGGAGTGTTTTGGTCAGCCAGTTTATGCAATTGGTTGATCTGTTGATTGCTCCAGGGCTTGCCGTGATTTGGTGGTTTCTTACCCACACAGCACCTCCTCAGTTATGGTTTGCAACGAAACCCAACTTGCACAGACCTCGAAGGGTCGCTTCGATATTCGCATCCGAGAATTCATGCCGGTTCAGTTTGCGAACCCATTCGGGGTGTTTTCTAATCATGTCTTTAACCGCCTCTACGTTGGTGGGTTGGCCAGCACTAGCTATGAATTGTACGGCCTCTAACACCGTAGCCCATCGTTCCAATGTTTGATAACTCCAACTCTTCATTTGGTCGAGCATCTCATCGACCAAGGGCTTGGCGGCGCCCAAAACTTTTGCAGCCTGTTCCGCAGTCATACCGGCCTGAGGGCCTGGTCTCACAGGCTTCAACTGCCCTTGTTTGGCATCCAGAATTACCCACCGGTTCTTTTGTGCGAGACTCAGAAATTTGAAAATCTCGTCGTCTAGAGGTCCAGCGGCACGCTTGGCAAATGTTTCGGTCAGCCCAATCTTGGCCATGCTCTGAGCGAGGTAATACAGCTTCGCGAGCTTGACCCGCCCCAAGGGCTGACTCTCATCATGACATCTGTGGACAATGTACGCTGCAAGCGCAGCCTTGTTGTACATGTCATAGCCGGCATGACGATCCGACTTGACTACCGGTAAATCATTCTTGACTGATCGTGCGGCTAAAGCTCTTGCCTGGTCCTCCATTTCAACTAGCAGCTCTTTCATGTGTGACTCGCGCCACTTGGCGGTAAGGTCGCCCGCGAAGGCACGGTGAAGAATTGCTTCAAAAAGCAGGTCTTGCTTTAGCGATGCCTGCCCGCGCCTTGCCATTTCTCCATCGAGTTCTTTCTTAATTTGTGCGAACCGCTCCTGAAGGTGAAGTGGAGGTTGTTGGACCAATAGTTCTCTGAGATGTTTCGAGGTAATAGCATCAACTATCTGCCCCGTGATGGATGAGCTCAACTGCATTTTTATCTTTGGTGAGAATCGAAACGACGCGCTCAGAAAGTCGGGGTTTAGCTCCGATGGTTCCGTTTGGATACGATAGACATGTTTTGTGCAGATGGCTGTTCCCACCCACTCAGGGAAGACGCACGTTCTACCCACGGTTCCCATGACGGTGATAAGAACATCGCCTGGTTCAAGACGGTATTTCTTTATCTCCTCATATTTCTCTGCGGTTATCCTTCGATTGCGACCGAGTCTGAATCCTGTGTCATGTACGTTGTCAATCCCCACCGCCAGCACGGTGCCGGACTCGAGGAAGTCCGAGTTATGGAGGCTACTGCCGAAAGGACCACTCTGCAAAGCTCCGTCCTTCTGGCGAAGCATCTTGCTCAGTGGTACCTCATGCCACCTTTGGGGATTAGTAATTGGATCGCCGAACATTTTGTAGAAAAGTGCGGGTAGGATGCGGTCGGCTTTGCTGTCAGCCTCGGCGCGCTTCCGACGCAGCGCGTCGGCTTGATCAAGAATCTCCACGATACCGCACTGCTCGGAAGGCGCAGGCAATGGGACTTGAAGTCGGTAAGCATCGTTTCTATTGAGGCCGGGGACTCCAGTCACTATGGAGAAAGATCCAAGCCTCAGAGATTTTAGGAGGTAATACGCCCACCGCATATGACAGGGAATCAGCGGACGGACGTAGTAGGTCGTGTCGATCGGCCAAAAGTCTCCCTCGAACCATGTCACCTCGCCGGCAGAGCCTTTTCGCCCCACCACTACTCCTGGACCATTGACTAGTGCCTTTGAATGGTAGCCAACCACGCCATTTGAGCCAGCTACTGGAATGCGGCCTGACTGGTCTCGCTCACTTTCCTTGAGAGCTGAGCCATATTCAAGTGCGAGAACCTGACCGAGTGAATGAATTGGCCACTTCATCCCAGTATCTCCACGTCCTTGAGTAGCTTCTCCAGGCCCCCAGTGATCTCTCGTTCGATGGCGAGAGTCTCGCGGATAAGTTGAGCGGGGTCTTGTTCAGGTGGTTTCTCCGCGATTTGTGGTTTATATCGACCCGCTGAGAGATCGTAAGCATTTTCGGCAATCATCTTAACTGTTGCCCACCAACAGCGGGGTTCCTGCGAGCCAGGTTCAAGCAGCCTACGTGCCTCGACCCCGGGCGGCTGCTTCAAGCCGGATCTCTTATATGCTAACCATTGCTTGAGCAAATCGGGGATGTCGTTTCTGTCTGGGGTTTCAGGCCGGCCGCCTCCAACAATTTTGTCCGGATCGTAGCCATCCATGCGCACTTCGTAAAACCACACATTGTCTATCTTCTTGGTCTTGGGCGCAGTTGGTCGCCGAAAGACCAGCACTGCCGTCTTGACGCCAGCATAGGGCTTGAAGACGCCTGCCGGTAGCGAAACGACTGCCAGCACCTCGAAGTCCTCAATCAGCTTCCGCCGTAGTTCGACATGAGCACCGGTAGAACCGAATAAGAGACCTTCTGGCACAACCACAGCGCATCTGCCGCCAGAGGTGAGAGCTTCCATCATGACGCCAAGAAAAAGAAGTTCGCTCTTCTTTGAATTTGTCGGGAGATCCTTGCGAACAGACTCCTGTGGAAGGACACCGGAAAATGGAGGATTTGAGAGAATCACCTTATATTTTCGACGGAGATCGTCCTCGGTCAATCCGCCCATTTCTGAAAGGGCATTTGCGCGTTTGACGTGGGCATTTCGAATACTATGCAAGACGAGGTTCATCATGGCAATGCGCATCATCTGGCGACTGACATCAAGCCCATAGATGGACTGTTCGAGCAACTGCCAATCAGGAATCTTCTCTCCTGTGCCTTTCTTGTATTTTTGAAGCGTGGGCAACTGCTTCTGATCGGCCGTAGCTTTCTCTAGCCACTCCTCGCCATAAATCGGCACTTGCAGCGGTTCAGTTGAATACTTGGCCAATATGTATTCAACCGCGTCGATAAGAAAGCCACCTGTGCCGCACGCCGGATCGAAAATGGTATCCCCTAAATCAGGATCGACCATCTCGGTCATCATGGCTCGGATTTGGCGAGGCGTTCGGAACTGACCGTTCAGGGCAGACTGTCCGAGATGAGTTAGGAGATATTCGAAAATGTCGCCCTTCACATCGGTGCCGAGTTTTCGGAAATCTATGCTATCGAGTTCATCGATGACTTGCTTCAGGACGTTCGGGTCAACAATTTCGAGCACCGCGTCGCGGAAGTATTCGGCGATCTGTGGCTCTTCCTTGACGAGCGAAGACATGTACGGAAAGACCTCATCGCGAAGGAAATCGCGAAGATCGGTTCCGCTCTTGAAACGCCATTTTGACCAGCGATAGCGCTCCGATTGCTTTGGGAAAAGCAGCTTACCGTTCCCGTTTCCTTTACCGCCTGTCAGCCTTGCTCTCAATTCACGATCAGCTTCCTCTTCGTCCAACAGTTTGAGGTAGATGAGATAGGAAATCTGTTCGATGTAGGTAACCGGATTGGTCACACCTCCGGCCCAGAGGATGTCCGTGATTCGATTGAGTTTTCGGCGAAGATCCTGATTCATAATTTTCGCTTACCCGACCTTTCTTCGAAAGACAGATGTATTGAGATCATGAAGGATGTCTTTCAATCCCCGCTCGCCGAAGAGTTCGACACCAAGGCCAGCTGCATTCAAAATTGATAGCGGCGGTCGGAACAGGTCATCAAGCTCGATTTTCCCGCTCGCGATGCCTCTATTTTTGAGCAGGGAGAGATACTGGGCTTGTTGGGGGGTGAGCGATTTCGTGACAAGCCAGGCATGGAAATTCTCAGTTAGCTCTTCGTCACGAGTCTTGATCTTTATGCTTCCCAGCGCGGCTTTTATGAAGTCGATGAGGCTTCCGCCCGGCTGCCGGTACGCCCGTCGCAGATTGTCTTCATTAAAATAAAACTTGGGATTGTTCAGCTTTGACTCGAGGGTCGATTCCTCATCACTGCTCAAGGTCTTGCCATCTCGAATCTTCTGCAAAATCGCGTTAGCTGGAACGGTAGATCGAATGGTCTTTTCCCAATTCGTTACATACTCCCGTTTATCGACTCGCTCACCCTCCGGGCCTACCTCTATATAGGTGACTGCTTGCAGCCATTCGTCTTCCAGACCCAACTCGATGAGGTCTCGGAATGGCTTCGGCGGTTTCCTTTCGCCTGAGGGCGCATGACCGCCACCAGTTCCGGTGAAGATGTCAGTGTCGCTATCGTTGAAGTAGTCGTGGTTGCCGAAAAAGTCGTAGATCACGAACTTGATCTTGTTGATATGCGGAGCAGTCCGTGTCCCACGTCCTCGCATTTGCTGGTACAGGATCGGGCTTCGCACCCGTCGGCACATGACCAGGTGGAGAACCTCACGACAATCAAATCCTGTGTCCAGCATACCGACGCTGACGGCAATTTGGGGGTACTCTTCGCGCTTGAACTTGCGGATCAGATCATCAGCATTGGGTACATCGCTCGTGATGACTTCGGCATACCGACCCTTGCATTCCGGATGTAATTCATTTAGATAGTAAGCCAGCCTTGCTGCATGATGTTTTGTGATAGCAAACACAATCGCCTTGCCAGGGCCAATCCTCTGACCGGGGGCTTGCTCTTTGTAGCTTTGCCACGCCAGCCGATCGAACTCTTGCATCATCTTTCGATTAGTATCCTCATTGGTCCATTTGCGTTCAAACTCCGCTGGGTCGTAATGCTCATCATTGATGTCTGCGCCCTCAGCGAGCAGGACCGTGATCCCTGTCGCGAACCGATAGGGAACGAGGAAGCCCTCCTCAAACGCCTTTTGAATGGTATAAGCAAAGTCCGGCTGGTCGTCTTTGCACTGATAGAACTGAAAGGTGTTCCGTTCAATGTATGAAGCCGGTGTGGCCGTGAGCCCGATGTGTAAGGCGTCGAAGTGCGTAAGCGCGGTTTGCCATGCCCCGTAAATCGAGCGATGGCATTCGTCGGCCACCACGACATCGAAGTATCCGCTCGTGAAGTCCTCATATCGACCGATCATGGTCTGCAGTAGACACACTGTGATTTGCTGCTCCTGCCGCTCCATACCTGGCTTTAGCCAGTAGCTCCCATGTTGATTGAGGATGTCTTGGAGGGCTTCCAACGCCTGTTTGGCGAGTTGGTCGCGGTCGACCAAAAAAAGAATTCGTTCGGCGCGCCCAGCTTTGATTAACCGCTGGAGATAGAGAAAGATGAGATCTGTCTTCCCGGTTCCAGTCGGCAGCTCGATGAGGAAGCGCCGTTTACCCAGCTCTACAGCCTGGTCGAAGGCCTGCATCGCTTCCATCTGATATGGGCGTACTATTCTTTGTTCACCCTGTCTGAGGTAATATTCGGGAATCGCAATCGTGGCCAGGGCCTTTCGAGTCGAACGCATCTCGACCAAACGTTCAAGGTCTCTGCGAGAATAAAACGAGTTGACGATTCGGGCATCATCGTTGCGGTAGTCCCAAAAGTAGATCAGCTCGCCGTTGGTGAGAAAAATAAACGGAGCATCCACCCTCTTAGCGTATGGGAGGACTTGCTGCTTGGCCGTGTATGGTTCAGTAGCTCTGCGCTTGGCTTCTATGACGGCGAGCGGACGCCCGTTCTGGCCCAACAGCACATAATCCGCGCGCCCAGCTAGATTCTGATCACGCGTGATTGAAGCTCCTAAGCGCCCACTGACTTCAGTAGTAAAGGCCGCCCCGCTCAATGTCCCTGTCGTCACTTCGGTTAAGACCATAGACTTGTCAGCCGGATCCCACCCTGCTTGGCGCAGCAGATCATCAATGACGATGCGAGCATCGGTTTCTTTCGAGAAATCCTTCAACGGCGATCCATCTTGCTAATACCTGGGGAAGTATTCCTCCAGCTTCTTGCCATTGAAATACACATCGCACACGAGACGGCCTGTATCGATTTTGTAGGCCGGACCCAACTGGACTTGTTTCCCAATAATCAGCGTGGCAAGCTTATCATTGGCCATCCGACCAGCCAGTGTATTCATCTCTGGGGCATCGTAGCCAGTCGGTCGCACTCGATCTCCAGTCTGCTGCTGCCATTTCCAATCAGGATTGACCTCAAACGTATCGCCATCGATGATTTGCGTAACGGTGAAAAGTGCCATCGCTTTTGCTCCTTTCTCATGGGTGGTTGAAGATCCTTTGCCCAAGTGGAACGGCAAGCGGTGTGCCAAGCAGTCAGACCAATGGTAAGTCTTGATTTCACTTAGACTTGCGAGTTTTTCGCTTCATTTTCGTGTGACGGCTATCTTTAACCGAAGTTGAAATCCTTTTCAAACCAGGTTGAAGATTGGCTTGTGCGGACTGAAGAAACTTGTGAACGGCCTGAGGGGAAATCCCAAGTAACCGAGCTGCCTCACTTTGATTGCCATCAGCGATATCTACGGCCTTCAGCATGAGTTGTTTTCGTGCACTGGCGAGAAACACCTCGATTGAGAAGCCCTCGGAAGGCTCGGGCAATCCTGCGAGCGGGTCAGCGTAGGCGATTGGTTCAGAGATCAGAAGGTCGTCTGCCTGCAAGACATCCTGCTTGGCTAGTCGGGCTGAGCGTTCCAGGCAATTTTCCAGGTCTCGAACATTTCCAGCCCACGCGTGACCCTGCAGGCGCGATAGTGCCTCAGGAGAAAGCCTCTTCGGTTTCTTAAGTCCCGCATTGATTCGATCGAGTACATGTAAGGCGATTTTGGGAATGTCGGTTCGCCGTTCTCGAAGGGGAGGCAATCGAATTTCCCCGACATTCAAACGATAGTACAGATCAGGTCTAAACTGACCTTCTCTGATTGTCTTGTGTACATCAACATTCGTCGCTGCAATGATCCGTACATCAACCTTGTGCGGCTGTTTTGCCCCGATTGGCTCAATTTGACTGTCCTGAAGGACTCGCAGCAGCTTGGCTTGTATGGGTAACGGCAACTCTCCAAGTTCATCGAGGAAAAGTGTTCCGCCGTTCGCATGGTCGAACTTCCCAGTCTGGTCGGCCACGGCTCCTGTGAAGGATCCCTTCTTGTGTCCAAATAGGATGCTCTCCACCAGCTCCTTCGGAAGAGCCGCGCAATTCACCGGAACAAATCGTTCAGCGGGCCTACCGCTGAGGAGATGCACGAATTTGGCAAACAGTTCTTTCCCCGTTCCTGTTTCTCCCAGAATGAGAACGGGCGCAGATGACGGAGCCAACGCCTCAGCTATCTCGAGAGCTTTTCGGGTTTTGTCATGGTCGCCCACTATACCCAGTTGCTGAACCACGACCGAAGCCTCTGGATGTCCCTCTGCCACGTTTTCAAGCAATGGCGCTTTAGCGCGTACAACCGGAAAGTCCTGGGACGTGAAATCAATCTCCGATACTAGAGGTGTGGTCGTGGTAACGAACTTGCGTGGTCGAACTTGAAGAATCCGCGCTGGGATCTCACCTGAGGCTGCAAGTAAGAGCCAGCAGGCGTGCATCTGTGGGGTACCTGATGCTACTGAGATGAAGAACCTGGTTCCCGTGGCAGATTCAACGATCTTTTTGAGGTGTGACCGTAAGCTCCGGAGTATACGATGGTAGTCAGTAGGGTCCGGCAAGGACAGATCGTAAATATCTACCACCAGCGAGGGTTGCAGCTTTTCCAATGCTGCTCGTGTACCCGATGTCTGTTTTTCCGTGTTTAGGGTTGAAAAAAGAATAACCCGGTCGAATTGCCTGCTTTCGGTGAGCGAGAGAATTGGACCGGGAACTTCCTCATCACCCACCAGACCTAAGGAGTAGGGATCGTTGAATCCGGTGAATGTGAGGAGGATATCCATTAATTTAAACCCCCGGAAGAATACCCCGTTTTCCTCAAAGAAATCATCCATCTGGCTGGATTATGGACGGATCAAAGCTTTCCCCTCCTGCCAGAACAGCAAGTGAAGATCTATTGTCGGCATGGGAAGAGCGGATTGTACCGGGTTGCTGCTGCTTAGTCATTTCTCCACGGTGTGATAGCCTTGCAGTGAGGCGGCGAAGTTCTAGGGCCGGGTGTATCTAGTCCTGTAGTATTTTGGCCCTGGCCGCCCATTTCTTTCGGAAAACACGCTTTTCACACCCTCAAGACGACAGTGAAGACGCTCCCCTTTCGCATTACCGATCCCATCTTGTGATCTACGGTAAGTCTCTTGCAACATCGTTTATAGTCGCTCCTGGAGCGGAGTTTCAGCACCAGACGCATCCTTTACAGTGTGTCGCTCGGACACCATCTCTTGTGCCCGGTAGCATTCAGTGTTCGTGACGAACGCTGGACGCAACCTGTCCCCTGCTGGCCCCTCCTGTCCCTTACTGTCCCCTTCAGGGATATTTCATCACCACGCGCAGACGAGTACTGTCCGCTCGTGCTGCACAGCACACTTGTGAAAGGAGAGGTATGAAGAAGGTGTTGTTAACCGTTGACGAACTCGCAGCCGCGCTTCAGGTCAGTGTGAAATCCATCCGGCGCGCGTATTGGAAAGGGGAGATTCCGGTGAAGCGAATCTGCCGCTTTGTGCGGTTCGATCTTGATCGGGTCAAAGCTGCCATGCAGCGCAAGGGGATGCGGCATGTCCGGCATGCCGAGGCCCATTCGAGACGGCGCAGCGCGACCGGCGGCGAGAGCCGGCGGCGCGCGCAGCAGGCACGCCCCCGACTCGGTAAGACGGGGGCCTCCATCGCACGGAAGTCTTAGGAGTCTTTGTTGTGAGCGTTTCCGGATTCACTCAAACGATCGATTGGCTGGCCTTCACGGTTCCAGATGCAGCCGTGGAGGACGCAATCAGAATGGTCGGCGGTGACTGGTTCGAGAGTGAAACGGGGTTCCGAGGCTATCCCGTCTCCCGGCTCATGACACATGGAAAAAACGGCGTGGGCAAATTGGGGACGGGTGCCCATCGCAAACCACGTGAAGTGCATGTCGATCTGTCCGCCGGCATCGTCTCCCAATGGGATGAGAGCAAACTGAAAGCGGTGCTCGGCTGGATCAAGGAACAGAAAGGCCATGTCACGCGCGTCGATGTAGCGTTGGACGATCGGGACGCGACGGTCTCCGTACAAACCATTCGGGAAGCGGTCGATGCGGGCAAGGCCGTGTCTCGCTCGAAGAAATTTCAAGTGCTGACTGCTTCGAATCATCGAGACGGCGTGCCGACCGGCGAGACGCTGTATTTCGGCAGTCGGGAAAGCCAGACGATGCTGCGGGTCTATGACAAACGACTTGAGCTCCGCAGCAAAGGCCGGGAGGACGCCGACACCTATGGCGTCCGGTGGGAGTTGGAATTCAAACAGGATCGCGCCCAGGCCTGCGCCAAAGCCTTGAGGACCTTGGACTCCGATGATTGGCGGGCGTTTCTTGTGGGACTCCTTCGCTCCTACGTCGATTTTCGCGAGATCACTCGAGCAGATGCGCCCTATGAAAAATATCGGGCGCCGCTCTTGGCCTGGTGGGCAGCCCTGACCGAAGGGTTTCGACGCTGCCGCCTCGTGGTCGAAAAACTCCACCAGCGCTTGGACGATGTTGCGCAATGGCTTTGCCGGTCCATTGCTCCCATGCTCGCCGTGGCTGTGGCCCGGAAGGGTCAGCAATTCCTCTTCGATCTCATCTACGCCGGCACCAAGAAATGGAAACCCAAACATTATGCCTTGCTGAACGAACGAAAGGTGGCCACTCCCTATGTCCTTACGCTTTCATAACGGCGGGTGGCGCCGGGGCTGTCCGGGCTGTGGCGCCCATGGCTGCCGGTGCCGCTGGATCGCGGGCGAGCTGTTTCTGAGCTGTACGGAATGTGATTCCGAATTTCAGTTTGTGCCGAAAGCCCGGTCAAGTGGCCGGGGCGTCTGGGTCAGGCGCGTCGCTGACCCGAAACTATCACTTCTCACGGAGGAGGGTTAACCCATGCAAATCAAAGCGGACGGCGCAGTCCAGGGCTACGTGGAACGGAAGAGTAAGGAAGGCAAAATATTTCGGTCGGTGGATCTCTATGTCAAAGGCAAAGATCCAGGCAATCTCCGTCTGAGCATTCCGGAAGATCAACTGGCGTTGGTCGAGCTCTGTAAGCAATCGGAAGGCAAACAGGCGCGGGCGTCGATTGAATTGCGGAAGTTCGAACAGACGGGCCGGATCTTTTTCGATCTCACCGGCTTGGAACTGATCAAGTAACGGGCATCCGGGAGGAAGGCCGATGGACCCCACAACCTTGATGGTCACGGTCCTGTTGATGGCCTTCCTCACCGGCCTGTTAGTCGGACGGTTATGAACGAGCTTCGTCTCACCAGTTATGTCGTCCTGGTCTGGCTCCTCTTCGCCTCCGGTTGCCTGGCACCGGTCGAGGCCTTGTCCTTTGAAGCCACCCAGTATGCGCGCGTGGTGGCGCAAGCGGAACGTATCGCCTATCTAGCGGCACAGAAGTCGTCCTTCGCGAGCAAGGTGGCCGCAGCCGCTGCGGCCCCCTCGCCGGCCTCCATGGCAATCCGGTTGGTCGCCGGGCCCATCGGCTGGGCCAGTCTCGGCGTGGCGGCTGGGTTGGTGATTGCGGATCTCTACTATAGTGCCGCTCAGCTTCAAAGCGTGAAACAAGCGGCAGCGCCGGGCAATACCTATTCCATTCCCGGCTATACCTTGTTTCCCGTCATCGCGGGCGGAAATTGTCCCTCGCCGACGGGCGCCTGTAGCGGACAATGGGCCCGCATCCATACCAACAATACCTGCGATCTCAGTGTCTATCCCGTGTGGCCCGTTCCCGCCGGCTGGGCCTTCGGCGGCTGGGAAACCTGTGGCGATGGCTCGAACATGATCGTCGTCAACGGCAGCAATCTGGCCACGACGCCTCAGACCGCGACGCCCCAACAGGTTCAACAGTATCTTCAGAGCCTGCCGCCGAGCGATCCGCAGTCGATTGAATCCCATAGTGGGCCGGTGGGCCAAGGTCAGGAGCCGCGTCCGGCGGACGCGGTTGAGAATCAAACCGTCTCACCGTCCGAGCTCCCCACAACGGTGAAGCCCAAACCGGTGCCGACCGGCGACACGATCGTGGCGGACAACGTGTCTCCACCAGCGGGCTCGCCGACTACCAGCACGCAGACGCAGCAGACGATCACGACCACCACGACGACGCAGAATCCTGATGGTTCGACGACGGAACACGAAGAGACTCAGGCGACGGCGTCCTGCGCCGCCGGCACGCATGAGTCCCGGACGTTTGGCAGCGTCCTCCAAGCCCACCAAGCCCTCTGGGCGAGTAGCCCACTCTTGAGTGCGTTGAACCTGTTGAAGTCGCTGACTTGGCCCACGACGTTGCCCGTTGTGTCGCTCCCGAGTGTGTTCTTCGGTAGTCAGCAGGTCGATTTCAATCAATGGGGCTGGTTCTTTGTCGTCCTCCGCAGTCTCGTCATTGCCATGGCCTCCCTGGGGGCCTACCGCATCATCTTCGTCGGAGGTCGGACATGACGGCGATCCTCACCTTGATTTGGTGTTGGCTTCAGGAATTCTTTTTCTCGCTGACCGATTGGGCCGTGGATATTTGGGATTCATTTCTATCAGTAGCCGATAGCTCGTTGAGTACGCTCGGCACGGCGGGCCTGACCATACCGGTGATCCCCGACCAATATGCCTGGGTGCTCGGCGCGACCGGGATGAGCCAAGCGCTTGCGATTGTCGCGGGCGCCATGGGGACCCGCTTCATCCTGCAAACCATTCCCTTCGTCCGGTGGGGCTCATGACGGAAGGACGGACCCATGATTGAACTCTATGAAGGCGTGCCCGGATCGGGAAAGTCGTATCACGCCGTGGCGGAGAAGTTTTTACCCTGGGTCCGCCAAGGGCGCCGGCTCTATATCTACGTCGAAGGCATCTATCTCGATCGGCTCGGGCTGTTTACCGGCATCCCCGTTCAGGACTTGGAGACACAAATCACCGTCTGGAAGGATTCGACCGAAGTCTTGCGCGCGTTTCAGCATGTCGAGCCCGGTTCTGCGGTCATCATCGATGAAGCGCAGACCGTGTTCCGGTCCATGCAAAAAGTCGAACCCGGCTTGCTCCGCTGGCTCGAAACGCATCGGCATTATGGAGTCGATATTCTGCTCATGAGCCAGGATTTCCGGCAAATGTCGCAAGGGGTCACGCGGCTGATTGAAGCCACGGTGAAGTTCCGCAAACTCGCCTTTGTCGGCTTGTCGAATCGCTATCAGGGTAAAGTGCGGGGGAATCCCGAAGACAACGAAACCATTCGCGCCATTGTCGGGACCTATTCGCCCTCCGTGTATGCCTACTATTCCAGTTATGCCGCGGCGGCGATTCGGGAAGAAAAACGCAGTCACACCGTTTTTAAATCGGCGCGGGTGGCGGTCGGTGTGGCGGCCGGCGTGTTTGCGGTGGCGCTGCTCACGTGGCGGCCCTGGTCTTCCTTGACGGCGACCAAAGCGACAGCGTCGCATCCCGTGAATGGGACCACAGTGCCGGCTCCTCCTCTCTCAGGCAACCCGGTTCCCGCCTTCGGCCTCGTCGCAGCGCCGGCGGCGGTCCCTGACCAGCCCAAGCGGCTGGTGCGGGTGCTGGGCGCCGCAGGCTTTCCCTCGAAGCCGACCAGCTGGCGCTACCTCTTAGACAGCGGCGAAATGCTCACGGCCGCCCAGATTGCCGGACGCTATGGGCTCACAGTATCGGAAAGTGTCGAAGACGGCATCATGCGGGTGATTGGCGAAGGGATTCTGTATGGACCTTCCGGCGAGTGAAGCGTTGGCTTTTTATGCCGCCATCTTTTGGCTCGGCGGCTTTGCCGTCGGACTGATTATTAAGCTGATTCTGCCTCAGAGTCACTGAGGCGACTCTTCCGCCGGAGAGCGACCCGGCGGCGTCGGTGGACGCACCCACCAGAGCACAAGGAGGTGCCGTATGCGAGGGAGGATGGGCCTTGCATCCATGTTTATGGCGATCATGGTCGCGTTGGCCATGCCGGCCATCTCGATGGCGCAGTTGTTTCCGGTCTCGGCGGATGTCGCGACCGTGCGGGGCGATCTGCTCCTGTGGGCCACAGCTTTGATTGGCGTGGCGTTGGCGATTTACGCCTTTAAGCGCGTGCGGGGCTTGGTGAGCGGCTAACGCCATCTCGAGGCAGGCTGACAGCAGCCTGCCTCGTTTTTCTTCTGGAGGGGCAAAGCGATGACGGCAGCCCAGATTCAAGCGATCGGCAATGCGCTGGCCACTGATGTCGTCGCCTGGGGCACGGCGGCAATCGGGCTCGCCTTGGTGGCCGCGGCGGCGGCCTGGATTCTTCGGCTCCTGCGTTAGTCATGCCACCCCTGATCGGCAAAGCTATAGTAGCGCTCATCGCCCAGGATGAGATGATCTAAGAGCGGAATGCCGAGTAAGGTCGCGGCCTCGCGCACGCGTTTGGTGAGCAGGATGTCTTCTCGACTCGGCGCCGTGTCGCCGGAGGGATGATTATGAGCGCAGAGGCAGGCCGCGGCGTTCATGAGGATCAACGGTTTGAAGATCTCCCGCGGATGCACAATCGTATGGGTGAGCGAGCCGGTCGAGACGACATTAACGCCGATGATCCTGTGTTTCGCATCCAGGCCACAAATGACAAAGTGCTCCCGGTCCAGGCCTTCGAAGAGCGGTCCGAGCAGTGCGAAGGCACCGACGGAATCGTGAAACGGTGCCCGAGCCGAACGGGCCCGACCCTCCCGCACGAGCGTGACCCGGTAGCGCGGGATCGCATAGGGATTCTTGGCGTTCGAATGGCCTGACTTACTCAACGTGTCGCTGGAACCATCGAGTGGCATGTCTGCCCTCCTAAAAATATGTTTTTAGCCCCACCCTTCACGGCACAAAGGGTGGGGCGTCATAGGAGGTGCGGGCCGGGGCTCTCGCAGCGGGCGGGCCTGGAGGGACAGCTGACGCAGTGGGACGAGGAAATCGGAAAGGCCAGCCCGCTGCTCTTAAGCACCGGGCCGCCACCTTGTGGGATTAAACCTCTATGCGATGCCCTATTATAGTAAGAGAATAAACAGATGAACGCTAAGACGATTTGTGTGCAATTTGAGGAGTCCTTGGCCCAGATTTCAACGCGCGATTTGCCAATTATTGTAGGAGAGTTGGAGCGGATCAAAGCGCAGATGATGATGCGTCTTCTTTTTCCACAGCAGAAACCTACCGAGAGTGCATCTGTGGAGGGAAAATATATGACGGCCAACGAAGTGGCTGAGCGATTCCATGTGACACGGAAGTGGTTGTATCGTCATAAGAAAAAACTTCCCCATAGTCAACCATCTCGCAAAGTCTTATTATTCCCCGAACAAGCGTTGCTTCGTTGGTTTGAACAACACACCTAGGATTTCGCGAACATGAATAAGCGAGGATTCGGAAGCGTATTCAGCAGAGGGCCTATCTGGTGGATTCAATATTATTTTCGGGGGCAACGATACCGCGAATCCACGAATTCGAGGAACCGCATTGATGCGCTTCGTCTACTAAAGTGCCGTCTCGCTGAGATGGGTAAAGGTCAGTTGATTGGACCCAGTATCGATAAGACAACATTTGAGGATCTTGCAGACTGTATCGAACAAGATTATCTGGCGAACCGACGCAAATCCATTAAGACAATGCTAAGCAAGTTTCGCGCACTACGACAAGTCTTTGGCACCTCATTCGCGCGCGATATCACACTGGACCGCCTGAACCGTTATGTGGCGAGTCGCTTACAGGTGGGTATTGCTCCCGCGACGGTGAAACAGGAAATTGATTTACTTCGACATGCTTTCAAATTGGCCGAACGGGCCGGAAAATGTATCTGTCCTCATTTTCCCCATATTGCGGTTCAGAACACCCGTGCGGGGTTTTTCGAGCGTGAACACCTTGATCGCCTGCGCATGCATTTACCGGAGGAGGTGAAGGCCTTTGTCACTTTCGCATATTTAACGGGCTGGCGGACATTGAGCGAGATACTGCCGCTACAATGGAAACAAGTGGACTTTTCAGCCGGCATTGTTCGTCTCGAACCAGGCACAACGAAGAACGATGAAGCTCGAGTGTTTCCCTTTACTGCATTACCAGAACTGGTAGAGGTCCTTCTCCAGCAGTGGGAATATACCAATGAGTGTCAGCTTCGTCTGGGTATGAACATCCCCTGGGTCTTTCATCGCAAGGGCGTTCCAATAAGAGACTTCACAAAAGTTTGGAGGAAGGCTTGCAGATTGTCCGGCTTGGTGGCAAGGATTCCGCACGATTTCCGCCGAACAGCCGTGCGTAACTTAGAACGTGCTGGTGTGCCCCGCTCCGTGGCAATGAAACTAACGGGTCATAAAACGGAGAGCGTCTATCGCCGGTACGCCATCGTCTCGGAAGCGGATCTGACCGAAGGACTTTCAAAGCTGGCTCGATTGAATGAGCGCGAAAAGCAGAACCGGAGAAGCGCCACAGAACCGCCACAATTTAGAGAACCGATGACGGATGAGGTAGGGATTGAGTTGATGCAAGTCCTTGATAATGGTGCCGGAGACCGGGATCGAACCGGTACGGGCCTTGTGGGCCCGAGGGATTTTAAGTCCCTTGCGTATGCCAATTTCGCCACTCCGGCACGACGACGGCCGGGGCGGATGCTAACATCGGGGCTAAAGGCGGTCAAGACGGCAACCACGACAGTCACCGTCCGCCGGTTTCGATCTCAAGCCGGCCGCTCTCATGCTTCAACTCTGTTTCAACGGTACCGGGTCATGCCATGAAACACCAACGGGAACAGGTTCCCGTCAATGTTGCCGCTTCAACGTCTCAACCCCCCGAATCATGCCTAAAACGCGAACAGCCTGCGCCATGCAGGCGACAGGCTGTTGTGGTCCCCCACGGGCTACAAAGCGAGCAAAATGCCTTCCCACGCGCGCTAATTAGGCCGCTTCGGGGACCGGCTTCACGTCCTTCTTTACAAAGGCCTTGCTCCGCTCAACAACGTCGTGAACCCCTGACTGCACCGCTCGGCTGAACCGTGTCGCCTGAACTTGGGCCCTCTTCGCGTAGCGGGCCACATCACGGCGGGTTTCTGTCCCGGCCTTCGGGGCAAATAGAATCCCAAGCCCCGCTCCGATCACGGCACCCCCAGCAATAATAGCCGCTAACTTTGCCGCTTCACGAGCTGTCGTTGACATGATGTTCCCTCCCTCGGTGTAAATCTGGTTGGTGATGGTCCGCTCGGCGAGAGCATGCTGGTTTCATCAGCATCAACCATGCCAGCGATGGCATGATGCGAATCGCCGGAAATCCTTGAGCAGCGCGGCTTGAGCGTTAGGACGCTCTAATAAACGGTGCTGTTTTCAGCACAGAGTGGCAGACAACCGTTTCAGAATTTGCACATCTGTAGCGGAAAACCGTGTGGCATTCCTATTCACGGACCGTTCGTTCTAGGGCTTGCCTTGCAAACCCACTATCTCCTCTCTTAAGATCGCCCCACCTCGGGAGGCTCCATGCAGATTTTCCACGCGATTCCCTACCCGGACATTGATCCGGTGTTTTTGCGCCTCGGCCCGTTGCAGTTCCGTTGGTATGGGTTGATGTACCTAATCGGCCTCACGCTGGCCTATTTCATCATCCTGGCCCGATCGAGAGCCAAGGGACTGCGGTTGGATCGCGATCAGGTGTACGACATGATTGTCTATGCCGCCATCGGGGTGTTTGCCGGCGGCAGATTGGGTTATGTCTTGTTCTATAACCTGTCTTATTACCTGAGCAATCCGCTTAAGGTCTTCTTCGTTTGGGAAGGCGGGATGTCGTTTCATGGAGGGCTCATCGGCACCATTATCGCCCTGATTCTGTTCGCCAAGCGAAAATCGATTCCAGTCTATACGATTGCCGACCTGGCGGCCGGGGTGACACCGGTGGGCCTCGGCCTGGGGCGAATCGGCAACTTCATCAACGGCGAGCTGTTCGGCCGTCCGACGGAGGTAGATTGGTGCATGGTCTTTCCGGCCGGCGGTCCGGTTTGCCGCCATCCTTCCCAATTGTACGAGGCCGCGCTGGAAGGATTCCTCCTCTTTACCGTCCTCTGGCTGATCTCCCGCACCGCTCACCCTCCCGGCGCGGTGTTCTGGAGTTTTCTGGCCGGTTATGGGTTGTGCCGCTTCGTCGTGGAATATTTTCGCGAACCCGACACTCAGATCGGCTTCCTCTTCGGCTCGTTCTCCATGGGGCAACTGCTCAGTTTCCCCATGATCTTTATTGGATTATTCATGTTATTTCTGAGCTATCAACGCCGCGCCGGCGCCAGTCCTTGAGGGACGATTTCCGTTCATATTCTTTCCCCGCATGAACGGCTCCGGTCGGTTCCAAGGGGCAGCAGGCCCCTTGCCGACTCCGACTAAATCCCTGAGAAAACGTCGCTCTTTGCCATCTACCAGGCAGACGCAATCATTTCAATTCGTAACAATGCCGCCCTTGATCAGGAGGCATGTCGAATGAACGTTATGGAATTCGAGCCGCAAGACACACTAAAACACCGTCTCCTCGCCAATTTAAACGCCGATGACCGTGAAGAACTCGTCACCCATGTAGAAAAGGTCTTCGTTCTCCCCCGCGAAGTCATCTACTGGCCCACCCGTCCGATCGACTATGTCTATTTTCCGCTGTCGGCGGTCTTTTCGTTGGTCGGGACAACCAAGGAAGGCGATACGGTTGAAATCGGTCAAGTCGGAGACGAAGGCATCGTCGGGATATCCGCGACGTTGGCCTTTCAAGGCAATGGACAATCCATGACGAAGACCGCCGTTCAGGTGCCCGGCACTGCCCTGAGAATGAAAGCTAAACTATTCGATGAAGAAATGGATCGTCGTGGATCGCTGAATCGCTGCGTCCGTCGATATCTGGGGGTGCTGATCGATCAGCTTATCCTGTCCGTCACATGCAACCGGCATCACTCGCTCGAACAACGTTGTGCCCGATGGCTGCTGACCGCGCAGGACCGCAGCCAGGCGGATGAGGTGCCGATTACCCAGGAACATCTGGCCGACATGTTGGGGGTCCGCCGCCAGAGTGCGGAACAGACTCTTGCAGCACTCCGCGACAAGGAGATGATTTCGACGTCTCGCGGCATTCTGACCATTGAACAGAGAAAAACCCTCGAAGCCGTCGCCTGTGAGTGTTATCACATTATGAAGCACCGGCTCGATACGTTCCTCGCATGACCCGCTCGGCAATCATCAACCTGCTTTTCCCTAGTTCGCCTTTCTTACGATAAGTGGTGATGCCGCCGCACTGCTCCTCCGGTCGTCCATTGAGAATGGGCTCGTCGTTCAAGTCAAAGAACCCGGTTATCGGTCGTCAACGTGGACTGGCATCCATGAATGACTTCTTTCCTAACTCCTGCTCCCGGTCGAATTTCCGAAGAGGTGGCGCGTTCCAAATGACCCTATTGCCTGGCGCCAGGTTCGCCGCCGTCACGTAATGTTTCCGGGCCTCGGCCTTTTCGCCCATCTGATCCAGCGCCAGGGCCAAATTATAATGGGCTTCCGCCAGCGAAGGGTCCATTCCCAGCACAGCAACATAGGCCTCCCTTGCCCCTGTCCAATCTTGTGAAGCGAACAGACCGTTCCCCCGGTCCATCTCCTGTTTGACCACCGCCGCCGTCCCGGCCGGAGCGCGCAGCGTTTGTATCGGTTCCTTTCGATCGGTGGCACAACCGGCCGAGAGGCTGCCCGCCAGCAGAACGAACGAAAGCAGCATACGGCGCATGATAAGCTCCTTTCCTATAGCGTGACGACGAGGCCCGGTCGTAAGAAGATACATTGAAACGACACAGAGTCGATGTCCATCGACCGGACGACCGCGGCTTTATAGATGTCGGCCTGGATTCGATACTCTTCCGCTCTCGATCGGGCATCATCGACCCCAATGGCATCGGTCTTATAGTCGGCTATCCACACCTTTCCATCAAGACGGTACAGGAGGTCGACCGTTCCAGACATAACCTCTTGCCGATCGTTCCACGGCAGAAGAATCGGCACTTCACGGCCCAGAATCGTCGCCCGCTGAAGATCCCGATACAGCGGTAAGGAAACGAACCGTGTCAAGAGCGACGCAAGTTCTTCACGTAGGAAATCTGCTTGCTCGGCTGGTACTCCTGCTAGTTCTTGGTCGATCAGGTCTTCCAGATAACCGTGACAGGCCGACGGAGAGCGCATGAAATCCCAGCGCTCTAACAGGCGATGCGCGACCGTACCCAATACCAGCGAGGCGATCGGGCCGGTCTGCGATTGGCGCGGGCTCTTCCAAGACGAATTTCGGTCGATTGTCCGTAACATCGTCGGACTCAGAAACATGGGGCGAGATGAGGCCTCCGCACAACGCCGGCGCCGCTCGATCCATCCGGTTTCGACCGCACCGTCGAGACTCTCCAGGGTCTGCCATCGCTCGGGCTCCGCGGTCGGTGATGAGCCGATCCCGTCAGACTCCCTGCGAACCGAAAGATGAATCCCGTCCCCGCAGGGAATCTCTTGCTCGCTCTCGCTTGATCCCAACTCCTGCAGATCGAGGTCGAGCCGGTTCGCGATGCAACCGAGAAAGCTGTCCGACTGAACGCTCTTGGGAAGCCCCGCGGACAACACCAATTTTCTTTTTGCTCTCGTCATTCCCACATAGAGCAGCCGGCTCTGCTCCGCCCACCGCCGTTCGGCCAACTTACCCGCCGTATACAAGCCGCCGATCGTTTGGAAGGCCCCAGCCCGAACTCCGGCGATGCCGCTGGACCAATCATGATGGAGGAACGCCCTGTCACTCTGGCGATTCGGCGTGCGGTGCAGCCCGGCCAGGATCACCACCGGAAATTCGAGGCCCTTGGCTTTGTGCATGCTCAGAAGCCGTACGACACCGGCGTGGCTCTCATTCTGATCATCCTCGGCCATCGACATTTCAGCCTCTTCGGGAACTTCCGTGATTCGGCGAGTGAATTCCCGCGCCAGCCGCCGGAACGTCATGGCAGGCCGGCGCACCAATTCGGCCGCAAGATCCTGCAGCTTGAGCAGGTTGCCGACTGCTTGATCGCGGTCTAAGGAAGCTGCCGCCAGTTCGATTAATGGAATGCGCGCAAAGACCGCCGGCAAGACATCGGGAATGGGCAGACGGGGCAGGTCGCGATGCAGCCCGGATAAGAGCCCATAGAGGGGACGAGCTGCATCAAATGCGCGGCTCGTCGAAGTGCTGCCGCCGGCGCCCGGATGGACCATGCGGTAATCGAGTAGATCGGCTGCCGCAAGAGCGGCAATGTCCGCATCAGCCAGTCCTCCGACCGGAGAACGCAGCACCCCGACCAAGGCCGGCTTGTCATGGGGATCGGCCGCGGCGCGCAGGATATTGACGGTATCGAGGATTTCCTGGCGTTCATAAAAATGACGTTCTCCCTCGGCTTGGCAGGGAACACCGTACCGCCGAAACGCCTCCACGTAGTCACGGAGTGCGCCTAAGGTCCGGAACAAGACCGCAACATGCCCCGGTTGGATCGTGGCGGGCACGCCGTGCTCAACGATCTGTTGCTGCCCGATGACGTCCTCCGCGAGCCAGCGGGCCAGCGCCTCCGCTTCGGCCCTCGTCGTGGCCTCAGCATCGCGCCCCTCGTCGGCGGCCACGACGAGCCGGAGTTCGACCCGCTCATCCGCGAGAATCGGCTCATCGGCGATACAGGGAAGGAGGGGGTCGTGCTGAGGCTGCAACCCCACCTCGGCCACGGCGGGAAAAATGCCGCTGAAAAAAGTATTCACCGTGTCGAGAAGCCGCCGGTGACTCCGGAAATTGGTTTGCAGCTTGTGCGCCTCGCCCGGAGGCTGCTGGTTCAGCACGCGCTCCTGTACGACTCGATCATACGCTTCGATATCGGCGCGCCGAAACGCATAGATCGATTGCTTCGGATCGCCGACGATGAACAACTTGCCCGGCTCCAACCGGACATTGCGCCAATCGGGCGCTTCGCGCCCTTCCGCTTCGGCCAGATAGAGAATCAGTTCATATTGCACGGGATCGGTGTCCTGGAACTCATCGACGAGTACCGACCGGAAGCGAGCTTTCAATTGCCGCCGGACGTCCGGACAGTCACGCAGCATGGCGCGGCACCGTGCCAGCAGGCCATCAAACGACACATATCCCGTCGCCAGAAAGGACCGCCGAAAGGACGCGGCAAAGGGCAGAAGCCGGTCCAGCGCCGCGTGAAGCGGAACCTCGTTCACGTTGAGGCAGCCGCGGGCGATGCGCAACAAATGCCTCGCACGGCGGTACTCTTCATCCGTCCACGAGTTCGTTTGAGCCGGCGCCGGACGATCGAGAACATGATACGCCTGAGGTCCCGCCGGCCCGACCAGCCCATCCGCCGACGCCGCACGCCAGAGCTGCGCCGCCTGGATCAAGAGTGTGTCGATAAGGGTATGCTTATCATGAGTATCCGCAAGTCGGTCGGCCTGATCGGCTAGCTGCGTGAACCATAATCGGATCGGAGCCGGCAATGCGGCATCGGAAATGGAGGCCACCGCCTCCAACGGAACCGATTCGCCGCAAAGTGACTTCGCCAAGTGTTCAAGATCGTCGAGCGACAGGGCGCTCAGGATCGTTCGCCACGTGTCATGACATGGCCCGTCTAATCCCAGTTCGCTATCGAGCCACAGTCTCCATTCCCTCTCGAACTGTTCATCAAACTCCACGCCTTCGTCTTGCTGAAACGACGGATCCACCGCTCCTTCAATCGGATACAGTCGCAGGAGATGGGCGGCAAAACTATGGATAGTACCGATTTGGCTCTGTTCGAGCTCCGCCAAGGCAATTCTCGCTGCGTCATGCTCACGCAATCCCATCAGCCTGGCGCGTAGCCGCATTTTCATTTCGTTGGCGGCCTTGTTGGTAAAGGTCAGCGCCACCACCTCGCTCAGCGGAAAGGGTGGATCCCGGTACAGCAATAGGTGCACGAGCCGGTCGACGAGCAAGGTCGTCTTCCCGGTGCCCGCTCCGGCGGTGACGACGATATTCCGATCTGTTGCCGTCGCCGCTCGTTCACGGGACGGCCGATCGAGCAGCGATGCCATCTCAGCCTTCATCCTCATCCGCGACAGTCTTGCCCGGCTTCGATTCGCTGAACGGCGCCTGGTCGCCGGAACCGGGAAGTTGCGCCCGTCGCAAATCACGGTGAGATTGAATCGTCGATGTGTCCGCTCGTGCCCGCCATGCGCTGGGCTGATGCGTTCTTCTGCACATACCGCCGAAATCGCACCGCCCGCACACGGATTCATGGGGCGCAATGAAGAACGCGCCGTCTCTGATGCCGGTAAACATTCGGGTGAGTGAGGTAGACAGCGCTCCGGACATCGAAGATCGCCAGGCGTCGCCCGGAAACGGCACTCGCTTCAGCGGTTCTTTCCAAGCAGGCGCCAGATAGTAAAACCAGACTGCGTTGCACATCGGCGGAGGCGCGCCGAGATCGGCTGCCAGGGCCGCCTCGGCCATCAACAGATAGAGCGGAGGTTGAAGATTGTATCCGCGGACCGCGGCGAGCCCGAGATTCGTCTCGTGCGATTTCGGCTCCCTCGTGCGTTTAAATTTATAGTCGACAATCCGAAAGAGGCGTTGTTGCGGCGACCAGTCGACTCGATCCAATCGCCCCTTGATCGGGACCATGATCGATTCGTCCGGAAAATCTACGGGGAGGACCCCGTTCACCGGATGTTCAAACAGCCTGGGCTCCCATCGGCCGTCCAGTTCGGTCAATTCCAGCCGCGCGACTTCCCGTAGAAATCCCACGAGTTCACGCTGTCGCAATTCCCATGTCAGGGCGTAGCCGACCGGATGCACCGATTCGTAATCCGCAAAAACCGTGCTGGCGCACTCGTCCAGGAGGATCAAGGGATCGATGACGGGCGTCCGCTTCTCCGTCCCGAACCATCTCGCGCTCGCCAACTCTTCCATCCACCGGCGAAGAATCCGATGAGCCAGCGTTCCCTGCTCCAGCGGCCCGATCGGATCACCCGGCGAGTCGGGCTCTTCCCGGCCAAGATGAAGGATAGACGCGGCTAAAAATTGAAACGGACAGGTCGCATACCTCTGCAACGCCGTGGGCGACAGGCCGCGAGAGAGGACCGTCTGCCAAAAGGCGGACCCGGCGCCGATGAGGCCGTCATAGGCTCCGAGGCGGCGCTCTATCCGTTCATGAACTTGAAGCACGGGCAGGCTTCGCTCCAATAAGAGCCCTCCGGGATATCGGCTGTAGAGGGGGACGGGCATGCGGCGCTCCAGCAAGGAACGGGTCGCGAGTTCCGCTTCCGTCAAAGAGCCGGTCCGATATTGTGGAACCGTCTCAAATCGCGCCGCCGGCCGCCGCGGAATGTGTTGGATCGCCGCCGGCGGCTCCCGGCATAGTTCGTCCACATAACCGGACGGCGCCAACGGCCGTCCCGCACGGTCCGCCCGTTGATACGACAACATCAGATAGTCGCGCGCCGATCGGCGAAGGAGCGCGAACAGCAGGCGCTCTTCCTCATAACCCGCCAACTTCGCTTCAACCTTGTACCCGATGTCCTGCTCGAGCATATGGCGCACGGCATCGCGGAGAAATGCATCTTCATGGATAAAACGAGGAAAGCATTTTTCGTTGAGGCCCAGCACGTATAACGCGCGAAACGAGAGGCCGCGCGCCGCCATGGCGTCCAACACCTGCACGCCGCAGCCCTGCACGGAGCGAGACAGACCCCGTGTGCCTTCCACCGCTCGGTGGGCCGTGAGAACGAATTCCTTCAACGGCACCGGATCCGAGAAGTCGTCGAGATGCCGTAGTTCACCCAACACCTCAAACGTTGAGGCCATGGGATCCGCCTCTGATTCCTCGGCGCCTGAACGATCGACAAGAAGCAACCGGTCTCCCAATGCTTGCAGCCGATCGACGTACTCAGTCCACGAACCGGAGTCCGGGATCGCCTCTAAGGCATCCGCAAGGTTGCTGAACATGTCATAGAGCAGACGAACCTGTTGGGCCGGCACGGTGGAACCGGCGCCATCCTCGTCTCCATCATGGAGCGGCAGGCCTTGCTCGACAAATCGCGTCAGCCGGCGCCACTCATCTCGTCCCTTGGTGATTCCCAAACGCCGTACAGCCACAGTCCAGAGATCCGGGCGTGCCGCCGCCGGGTGGGGACACACAGTCTCATATCGCAGGAACGGCGAGGACAGCAATTCCAGCACATCGTCGCGATGAAAGTTCGATGCTCTCACCGCAAGCAGTTGAAGAACCGCTTTGACGCAGGGCCACACTCCAAGGGGCCGCCCTAAGTCTTTTGCCATTGGGACGCCCTGTTCGGCGAACACGCGGGCGAGCACGTCGTCATAGCCGGCCAGCGATCGAACGGCAACTCCGATATCGGCGAACCGATAGCCGCGTTCTTCGACGAGGCTTAGAATATCTTTCGCCACCGTCGTCACTTCATCGAGCGGATTGCCCGCGCACATGACGCGCGGAATGATCGGCAGTCCCGGCGTGAGGGAATCGGCGGGGTTGTTAAAAGCCGGCTCCGGCAGAGTTTCGTCGAATAAGGCGAGCTGCCGGCCGGACGACTTCTCACCGCGGCGTGACGGCAATTCGGAGACGCCCAACCCGCGGATATGCGCGTCGAAAAACCGTT
Source organism: Nitrospira sp. Nam80 (assembly GCF_965152575.1). Lineage (NCBI taxonomy): Bacteria > Pseudomonadati > Nitrospirota > Nitrospiria > Nitrospirales > Nitrospiraceae > Nitrospira > Nitrospira sp. Nam80. Next base: position 1,792,324 of record NZ_OZ224216.1, on the reverse strand, counting down.
GGGCAAATGTAAACTCGGCGTGGCCGTCCGCCAATGGAAAATAGACCGTCGCTGACACAACGGCCGTCACGGCGCGAAAAAAATCCAGTTGGACTTGCGTGAGGTCGTAAAACCCATAATAGAGCGCATGCCGGACACCGGCGAGGAACACGGAACCAGGAACCTCGGCCGTCGCGAGCGATGCCAGATCATCGGCGTCCCAAGCGGATAGCCGGCGCCGCATTTCAAGGAACTGGCGATAGAGCAGCCACAATGGTTGCGGTTCCGGCGACTGTCCCGGCCATCGTTGACCCCAGACATCTGCAACACGATCCGGATCCACCGCCGCATCTTTTAAATCTTTGAGGGTCGCAAACAACGCGCTCCAAGCCCCCGGCGTCTCCGCCAGCGCATGCCAGGTACTTCCCGCCGGCTGCCTCCGTAGCAGATGGTGCACGAGTTCATGGAAATAGATGGGAGACTGCAGGCGGTTAGTGTCGAACGGTTGCCGCTCACTCAACAGGCGCAAGGCTAGCTGATGGAAGGTCAGGATATGGACGTGGATCAGGGAAAGGCCCTGTCCCAGGCACAACAAGCGTTTCAGGTGATCGCGCAATGAGTCTGACGGCACGATGATGGCCAGCGGAGCGAGAGGGTCGGGAGTTTTCAGGCGGCGGAGATCCGAGACAAGGGCGGATTCAAGATGGGGATGAAACGGTCCTGTGACTATGCGAAGCATCAATCTCGGAAGGAATTCTGAATGCGGAATCCTGAATGCTGAATTGAAGGGGCTATCATCATTAATTCATCATTCATAACTCATCATTCATCATTCCACGACTATCCCGTTTCCGGACCGAGGAGTTCGCCGTTACAGTCGACGCAACACCAATCGCCATCGATAAACGACATCGGTTCGCCGCAAATCCCGCAATCCGGAGGCGGCCCTTTGTCGATCATGGGAAAAATCGGAAGCTCAATATCCTCTTCGCTGGGTTCCATCATAAAGTCCTTCACGTTGTCTGAGGTTTGATCTTGAGTTGTAATGCCTTTTCTGCGCTCTGCCGGCTCGGAACGCCGACGAATGTCAGCCGGCCGTCGATAATCGTCGCAGGCACGGCGCGTACGGAATGCCGATTGGCCAGGTCTTGGCCGTCGGTGGTCGTAATGTCCACTTCTCGATAGCTAAAGCTATACTTTACCCTTAGTTCCTTCCACAGGCTCTTGGCGGATGGACAGGCGCCGCAGGAAGGCGAATACAGCAACGTGATGTTCGGCATGACAGAACTCCGATAGAAGATAAGCGATTCAGAATCTTAACATCGCGAGAAAGAACCATGCAAGCAAGCACGCCTTCCAATTGACGCTGACAAGTGAATCGCCGATCGATATACTCGAATCTCGTGACAAGATTGCACCGCAGAAAGGCCATGCGCCGGTCCCCCATGAGGAGAATCACATGAGCTTGCATCCCCGCGCCGGTCAACCGGCACTTCCGGAACAATTGGTCGACGTCGCTCGACTCCTTCGCGAGTACAGCGAACGAACGCCCGATATCAAAGATCTCCATCAACTCGTGAGCTTCGGCACCAGCGGCCATCGCGGCTCCGCGTTGCGCGGCACGTTCAATGAAGCTCATATCCTGGCCATCACCCAGGCTATCTGCGACTATCGCCACGCCAACGGCATCAGCGGCCCGCTGTATCTGGGAAAGGACACCCATGCCCTGTCCGAACCGGCTTTCCGTTCCGCGCTCGAGGTCTTAGCCGCCAATGAGGTCCAGGTGCGAATCGACCGAGACGGCGGTTACACGCCCACGCCGGTGATTTCTCACGCGATCCTCAGCTATAACCGAAACCGAGCTACCGGATCGGCGGATGGAATCGTCATCACACCGTCCCATAATCCGCCGGAAGACGGCGGGTTCAAATACAACCCGCCTCATGGCGGACCGGCCGACACGCAAGTCACCAAGGCGATCGAAGCACGGGCGAACGAACTCCTCACCGCCCGCCTCGCCGGCGTCGCCCGCCGGACCTATGAACAAGCTGTGAAAGCTCCGACTACGCGCCGCTATGATTACATTGGAGCCTATATCAATGACCTGGCCAATGTCGTGGATCTGGAGCGGATCAAGCAAGCCAAGTTGCGGATAGGCTGTGATCCGCTCGGAGGCTCCGCGGTGGCCTATTGGCATCCACTCGCCGACCGATACGGTTTGGACATTCAGATCGTGAATCCCTCCGTTGATTCAACCTTTCGATTCATGACGCTGGATTGGGACGGAAAGATACGCATGGATTGCTCGTCACCTTACGCCATGGCGTCGCTGATCGCGCTGAAAGACCGCTTCGACTTAGCCTTCGGCAATGACACCGATACGGACCGGCACGGCATCGTAACGCGCGGCGGCGGATTGATGAATCCCAATCACTATCTGGCAGCCGCGATCGACTATCTCTTCACCCACCGTCCGGACTGGCGGGCCGATGCGGCAGTCGGCAAGACGATCGTCAGCAGCAGCATCATCGATCGGGTCGCCGGCAAGATCGGCCGTCGTGTCGTTGAAGTACCGGTCGGCTTCAAATGGTTCGTGCCCGGCTTGCTCGACGGGTCACTTGGATTCGGCGGAGAAGAGAGCGCGGGGGCGGCGTTTCTCCGGCGCGATGGATCTGTCTGGGTCACCGACAAGGACGGGATCATCATGGATCTCTTAGCCGCCGAGATCATGGCGGTCACGGGTAAAGATCCGTCGGAACTCTATCATGCATTGACCGTCGGCCTCGGCGACCCGGTCTACGAACGAATCGATGCGCCGGCCAGCAGGTCGCAAAAAGCCTTGCTCCAAAAATTATCGCCGCAACAAATCCAGAGCAAGGAACTGGCCGGCGAGCCGATTACGGCCATGTTGACCGACGCGCCGGGCAACAAGGCGGCGATCGGAGGCCTGAAAGTCGTGACAGCCAACGGCTGGTTCGCAGCCCGGCCAAGCGGAACCGAAGAGATTTATAAATTGTACGCCGAAAGCTTTAAGGGCCGCGACCACCTGAGACGTATTCAGGAGGACGCGCAAGCCATCATCCAATCGGTCTTCCAGGCAGCTGTCTGACGACGGTCTCAAAACCGCCATGACACCGTGATAAGGGGTGAGGAGTTGCGGTACTTGGCGTCGGGTATACTTGGTACATGGTGACGCGGACACTGACCGGAGTATCTTTGATCCTGATTGCCCTATCGGCCGGGTGCGCCGGAACCTCTACGGAACGGCCGCAGACGATTAACATCCCCGCGCGCGATTGCTGCCGCTCCGGCCAGCCGGCGGCGCGACAGGGCGCGATTGTCCATACGGCGGCCGGTTTGGTAGGAGCCAAGACCATAGTAAGTCAGGGGCGGCGTATCTCATACGATTGTGCCGGTGTCACCCGTGCGATTTACCTGGTTCACGGCATTGATCTCTATGACGGCGTCGATGCGGGACGGAATGTCAACGGCGTGAGGTTGATCTACGAGCACGTTCGTGACCAAGGCCGGATCCATGCAGGGCCGGTGGTCCATCCGGGCGATCTGGTGTTTTTTGACAATACCTGGGATTACAATGGAGATGGAGAAGCGAACGATCCGCTGACGCACGTCGGTATTGTGGAACGTGTCGAGTTTGATGGAACTATTGTCTTCATCAGCCGCGTCTCCGAAGCGATCGAACGGTATCGAATGAACTTGGCCCGCCCACACATCCATCAGACCGGGGATGGCCGCATTTTGAATGATTACATGCGGCGCAAACGGTCATCCGACGGGGACGGAACTCGCTATCTAACCGGTGAATTATTTGCCGCTTTTGGGACGAGAGTTTCTTCCTAACGATTATGACCGAAACACTGCATTGTCCTATCTGTCGCCGTCCGGTGAAATGGGAAGGGAATCTCTTCCGCCCCTTCTGTTCCGAGCGCTGCCGGACCATTGATTTGGGCTCATGGGCGGCGGGTTGGTATCGCATCCCCGGCAACCCGCTTACCATTGAAGCGGATCCGTCCGACAAATCCGAATAGAACCTGTTTCCACGTTATCTGAGGCAATCCACCGGCGCATAGGCCTGTTCGGGAAACAGGCGGGCAGGTAGGCGCCACCAGTTCAGGATCACGGTATTATAAAGGCTTCGAAAATCTGTCGTGTGGCGCAGATCGCCTCCTTGTAAACCCGTGAGCGACGGATAGACGCCATAAAGACCGCCCTTGACTCGCCCGCCTAGAAAGAAATGAGAGGCGGCGGTGCCGTGATCGGTGCCATGGCTGCCGTTCTCAGCGACCCGCCGGCCGAATTCCGAATAGGTCATGACACGGACCCGGTCCCACAGGCTCTGTTTGAGCAATACGGCTCTGAAAGCCGCCATGGCCTGCGCCAATTCTTCCAACGTTCACGCTCGGCGGCTGGTCCTGGCGGACAGGGTGTCTTGACAAGACAAGCTGCGCCGATTCGGTCCGTCACGTTTCGGCAAAATGCCTTGATTCCACTGATTGTCCGACAAAGCAGATGCCGGAAAATCCGGGCGGCCTGCACTTTGCAGCTTCCTGCGCGGTGAAGTGGTGCGCACGCATCAAGATACAGCCCCACACATGGGAATTCGTAACCATAATCACAGCACGGAAAGGAGGATAGATCGTGGCCAAGTCCCAGTCAGTCACACGCCGAAAGGCCGGCACGAGTAACCATCCGTTGGATGTGGAAGCCCGCCGGCAGTTGAAAGTTCCGTCCCGGGGCCAAACTAAAGAAGAGCATGGTCCCGCTCATTCCACCGGGACGAGGCGGGGACATCGGTTGTCGCGAAAGCCCGGTGAACGACAAGCTCTCCAGCCCGATCGACGCTATGCCAGCAAAAGCGCAAAAGGCGGAAAAAGCAGCGGCTCACGAGCAGGACTGCTCTCTGCCGGAAGCAAAGGCGGACAATCGAGAGGCCGGTCAAACAGGTCACGCGCCAACCGGTAATCAACGTCGCGGTGGTGTCGAAAGCCGCCGCGTGCGCCTCTCACCACTCATTCTCGTGCATGGCCTCGTGATCGCAAGCCGGTTCACGCTGCCGGCGGCGCGGCATCTTGCACCTGTGGGAGCGGTTTCTGCGGGACGCCCCGAGAGACGTGGGACACGCGGGTGCGGAATGTTAGCCGTGGAGATCCCGGACCTGCACGATCAACCGTTGCAATTTATCCAAGGCATAGCGGCGTTGGGAAGGAGACAGGGTTTGGTCGATCTTTGGCACCAGATCCTTGATGCCGTCGCGCCACTCCTGCACAGCATGGAGATACCATGGCGGAGCGGTCCGCTCTTGATGCACCAATGCGGCACGCAAGGTTTGAGCGGCGCTTTCCGGCGTGCGGGGCCGCTCGAGGAGCGTCAGAAGCTCCTGTTGCCGCTGCTGGCGGTATTGAAAGAACATCGGCTGAGTGTCCGGGAGCCTCTGGCTCCATTCGACGATTTTGGCCCGCTGGTCTTTGGTGAGAAATCCGGTCCAGTCTTTCACCACTTCGAGCGTATTATCCGACTGCTTCTTTGAGCGATCCCGCACCGAGCTGGACGCCAATTTGGCGGCTGTCTCGTTATCCTTCCGCATGGCTCGCGCGAGAGTATTCTTCTGAGCCGGGCCGACCGACGCCAGGAACACTCCTCCGTCATCGACAAAACGCTCGAATAGATCATCTCGCAGCCGATCAAACGACGCATAGAACCATTCGACATCCTCGCCTGTAATCCCGCGTTCCACACGCTGGCGGACCTGCACGAGAAACGACTCGTACTGCGGCAATGCCTCGCGGCGATGCTTCAAGAGAATGGCCTGAATGCGACCTGTCATGTCCTTGCGCTGGTCCGCGGTCAAATCAAAATACTGATCGAGCTTGTGCAACATCAACCAGTCGGCATGGCGATAGACGAACGAAACCGCGCAGCCGTTGAGCAGCAGGCAGAGCGCAAGACTGATGATGATCCAGACCGGTCCTGATTGTATTTTCGGATGCCTGGCCGATGGTTGGGGAGTTGAAATACGCGGCATGGATTATTTTACACGAGGAGTTCGATGCGCGACCAGCCCTCTCACCAGCTCTCAGGCCACTCTCGGGTACGAGCCGGAAAGGCGCGGCTTATCGACGCGGCGCACCGGGTGGAACGGTTGACTTCTCATTCGGCTGGACTTCCTCCGACTTGCGCCGTCCCGTTTCCGGATCAATCACCATGTTAGGATCGACGACCGGAGGAGGAACCGCCGCCTTGGGATCCGGGACCGTCTCGGGAAGCTTTTGAATACCAGGATCAATGGCGCTCGGAGGCGGGGCCGGCTGCGTAGTTGGAGGAGACGGCTCGCCTGGCCGAGATTCGGATCGAGTATCCGATGGCGGAACCACATCGGCGGCTCCAGCCACTCCGGTTAACAACACCATCCAGACAACGATTCCAAACAGCTTTATCATCAGCGGCATCTCTCTCCTCGGGTAAGGATGATCCGGAAACAACCGCTACGCCATGTTCCAGTAACACGGTACCTCGCCGTTGGTTAAAAGAGCTACTAGGTCTCCCCCTAGACGATTCAGGAGGCCGTTCAATCGAACGAACCCACGCCTCCGAACGCCAGAAACCACGGTGGCACTTTCAATTAGGACGGCATAGGCCGGGGATGGGGCGTAATAGTGAACATCCAAGAGACATTGGGACGCGCAATCTGTCCCCTGATAAAGACAAGATGCTCTTTGTTCAAGAAGTATTAAAGACGCATGGCTAGTAACTCCACGGATCATCATTGATCGTCTGAAAGGGCCTGGAGCTTGCACCGGAACCCACCGCTCAGACTTCCCAACCCAACCTTCCTAGCCATTTGAGGTGACAGTATGAAGCGGGAACGATATGCCGGATGGGTGATTCTCGTCGGACTGATTGCAGTCGGCTGCTGGGCGAACGCGCAACAATCCCAAATCGCGCGGGCGGAAAAGCAGTCCTCTTCCGAGAAACTGATCGAGAAGGACAAAGCCGAGGCTGAAAAGGCCGAAACGAAGCGACAGCAACTGGAAAAGTCCAATCCGGCGCTCGCCGATACGAAAAAGAAGGGCGTGGACGGGCTCGTGGACTTCTATTATGACAACTTTATGGCGCCTCCCGCGCAGGATGCTCACAAGGCGAGCCACGAAGTGATGGAAAAAGACGTCGCCGATAAGCCGAAGGTGATGGCGAAACAGAATAATCTCTTGAAGGATCGGTACGAATTGGATTGCAAGGCGCAATCCGGCCTCGTCATGACGAAAGGCAAGCCGCAGCCGGTCGGCCCCATGGTCAAATAGAAGGACGGGATGACGTGGGACAGGCTTTCGCAGCTTTCAGCCGACGAGATATTGAGCAAGAAAGCGTTCCCGAGCGGGTTCATGCGGCTCCCTCACGTCAAACATGAGATCGGCGGCATGGTGTTTCCGCAGGTCCAGATTGACGAATTCCCCAGGCTGGAACGGTTCGACGTGGAGTTCGATCTCCCCGATTGCATTCTTCCGGAATTTCCTCCTCCGATTTTTTTGACGACTCATCCGGAATTGGGCGATGTCTCGCAAGGCGAAGCGCTGAGCGTCGACAATTTCGACCGGCTGTTCCGAGGCCTCGTGACTCCGGTGCAGCTCGACGGATTGCGCATGTTGGTCACGCAATTTCCACAAGAGGAATTCAATCTGGGTCCGGACCGCAAATCTCATAAGCCCAGCCTGGGTGTCGCCTGCCTCGATTGCCATGTGAATTTTCACACGACCGGCCAGTTTCATTTGAATCCCGACACGAGGCCGCAGCTCGATCGTCTCCGCCTCGATACCGTCAGTTTGCGCGGCATGTTCAATCAGCAGATTCACGGGTCCAAACGGAGTTTGCGTTCGGTAGAGGACTTCACCGAATTTGAACAGCGAACGGCCTATTTCAACGGCGATCCGATCCGCGCCATCAAAAAAGGCATGAATGTCATCGACCGCATGCTCGTGCCGCATATGGCGCAAATCCAGAACATGATCGATTTCCCGCCCGCGCCGAAACTTAATCCGATGACGGGCCGACTCGACCGCGCCAAGGCGTCACAGCAAGAGATTGCCGGCGAGGATTTGTTCTTCGGCAAGGCCCAATGCGCCGCGTGCCACAAACCTCCGGTGTATACCGACCACATGATGCACGATTTGAAACTGGAGCGATTCGGCGCGGAGGCAGACGGGCCCATTAAAACGTTCGTGCTGCGAGGCATCAAGGACTCCCCACCCTACTTTCATGACGGACGACTGCCCACGTTGGAAGATACAGTGGAATTCTTCAATGTGGTCGGTCAGTTGAAATTGAACAAGGAGGAAAAGGCCGCACTCGTGGCCTTCCTGCGGGCGCTTTAAGGATGGAGTTCTGACTTCTGAGTTGTGACGGCTGAGTTTTGGACTTGGCAGGCGCACGCGGCGGAGAACCGGAGATTCTCCGCCGCCGTGTGATTCAGCGACTTTTCTTGCGAGCCGACCGCTTTCGACCCGACGTACGCGACCGTGGCGTTCCTTTTTTCAGAAGCTGCTCTCTCTTCTTCATGACTTGTTTTTCCAGCTCGTCCCAGTCGAGGTCGCTTTCTTCCGCCTTGGGCAGAATTTCTCCCTCTTCTTCTTCGATATGGTGTTTGACCAATTCACTCAGCACGCTGAACTTCGCCTGAAACCGCTCATCGCTGGGCTTGATCTTCTTGAGCTCCGAGATGAGGACATGGACCAAGTGGTGTTCCTCGACCGCCTCGTTCATCTTTTCATCTTCGTCGATCTCCTCGCGGATCGCCGGATAGATCAGCCGTTCTTCCAGTTCCGCATGCACCTCCAGTTCGTGCATTGCCGTCTTAGCGATCTCCGCCTGTTCACGGCCTTCGGATTGTTCAAATTCTTCGAACAGGCCTTTCACCTTTTCGTGATCTTCTTTCAGCATCTCGATCACCGCCGGCGCGACACCTGAGCTTGGCATTGGGACCCTCCTTAGAATAAATGAAGGCAACTCTCTCGGCTGAGGATATCCCAGCCCGCAGCCGCCATAAGCTGGGACAAGCCCTAGTTTCCTGCGGTTTCGCGCCATGGCACAACAGTAAAAGTCGCCGCTCTGCCGGCTCACCGGCAACCAGCGACTGACCGGTTGGTTCAATGGCATCCGTCTTGCTGCTTGTCATCAGAGACGACATTTTCAATGATGAGCCGGTCGACGCGTAGGTACCGGACGACCAGGGACGGCATATCGCACATGAGATTCACGAAAGAGAAGGAATGAAGTTATGGCACAGAAGAGTTGGTCATCGCTGATCCGTCCATCGGCTCTATGGAGCATGCTCAAGCAGACCTTCACCGATTGGAGTAACGATAAAGTGCCGAGGCTCGGCGCGGCCTTGGCTTACTACACCGTATTTTCCATCGTGCCGCTGCTGGTGATCATCATCGCCATCATCGGCCTGGTCTTCGGGCAGGAGGCGGCGCAGGGGTATATCATCGAACAGATTGCCGGGTTGGTCGGAGAGCAGGCCGCCAATGCGCTCAAGGACATGCTAGAGCGGGCGAACCAGCCTTCCACCGGCATCGTGGCTGCGGTCGTCGCCATTGGCACGCTGCTGTTCGGTGCCTCCGGCTTATTCGGCCAGTTGCAAGATGCGCTCAACAGCATCTGGGGGGTCGAGCCCAAGCCGGATCGCGGCATCTGGGGCCTGGTTCAGGATCGTTTTCTCTCTTTCATGGCAGTGCTCGGCACGGCTTTTCTATTGCTCGTCTCTCTCGTATTGAGCGCGGGGTTGTCCGCATTCGGCAAATGGTTCGGCGGCTGGCTTCCCGCCCCCGAGTTTGTTCTGCAGGCTCTCAATTTCGTCATCTCTTTCGGTGTCATTACCCTGCTGTTCGCGATGATGTTCAAACTGTTGCCCGATGCCCGGATTGCATGGAACGACGTCTGGGTCGGCGCCGCGATTACCGCGTTGCTCTTCACTATCGGGAAGTTACTCATCGGCTTGTATCTTGGAAAAAGCGACGTCGGGTCCGCCTATGGAGCAGCCGGGTCCCTCGTGATCCTATTGGTGTGGGTCTATTATTCGGCACAGATCCTGTTATTCGGCGCTGAATTCACCCAGGTGTACGCCAACACCAGCGGCGCACGCATCGTGCCGACCGAGCAGGCGGTCGCCACCGACCCGAAGAAAGCCCGTGGAACGTCCACACAGGGAGGCGACGACAAGCGACAGGAGTCGCAAGGCACAACCGTAGCGGCGGCCCCGGCCGGCGGCATGCCGGTTCGTTCGGCCGGTGCGTATCCCGATCGCATGAAGGCGACGTTTACAATGGACTCAGGTCCATCTCGACTGGTCGATAAAACGGATCGTTGGGCGGCAGCTTTGTTGCTTGGCTTCTCGATGTTTCAAATGCTGCGCGGACGACGGGGAGACCGGGCACAGGAACCCGGGGCACGATCATGATCCGGAACTAATTCTTGAGCAGGCGGACTTCGGTTGGAACGCCGGACTCGCGAGCCGAGCCGGCACTGTTAATGTCGGCCGATCGAAATCCGGGCAGGCTCTGTGCCAAACCGGCCAGGAAAAACCACGTGTCATGCTGCTTCACCATCTCCTGAGACCGAATCAGTGCCGAACAAGCCTCGTCGATCAGGTTGTGGGCATGACGAGCCTGCGTTTGATTCACCGACGGTCTATGGCGCAATGCCAGCAACGCTGACGCGCAGCGGTTCATGATCTGGAGTTCGTCCGGTTCGAGCAGGTCGGCTTGCACCCAGAGGTATTGCAACGGCTCGTAGATTTCCTTCTGCAGCGGGTCCAATGCCCGGCCTCTAGGAACGATGGCTTCCTTAATGACGTGAAGCTGGGCGATCAATTGAGCCCGCAAAACCGACGCTTTCTTTTGTTGCACCAGGCGTTGATTGTGCAGAACGGCACAGGCTATCCATAGCGCGGTTCCCGCGGCAAAACAGGTCGCAACAGCCAGCACGATGATCGCAAAGGCGCTCATGACGACTCCTGATGAATAGAGTAATGAAGCATGCCATTATTCCGTTGGATCGCCCATACCTACCATAATCGCGCCCCTGTGGCGAGCAGTTTGAGAGTATGGTGCTATATGGCCCTCGTATGAAAATCTCGCCGTTCGGCCCTTCGAGACGACAAGTCCGTCCGTTCGATGACCCACACTGGTTGTTTGAACTGAAACACGACGGCATTCGGGCACTGGTGGTGTTTCAAGACGGTCGAGCCAGGTTTCTTTCGCGCCAGGGCGCGTGGCTCGGCGGCTATGCGCCGCTTGCGGCGGCCATTACACGACATTTGTCGGCATATGAAGCCATCCTCGACGGCACGATCGCCGCACCGGACAAGAGTGGGCGTACGGCCCTCTCCCGCCTGTTGCAGAAACCGGAAGAAGCCCGCTTCTACGCCTTCGATCTGATATGGCTCAACGGGCAAGACACCCGAGCGACCCCCTTGCTGAGCCGAAAAGAACGACTCAAAGAGCTGCTTCCGCCACATTCCAAAAAACTGGTATACGTCGAACATATCCTGGAACACGGCACGATGCTGCACCGAATGGCGTGCCACTATGATTTTCAGGGCATCATCGCCAAACGCGCGGATATTGCCTACGACACGATGAGCATGCGAGCCGGGTGGATTGAGATCAACAATCCCCGGTATGGTGAGACTATCGGCCCGGCGGGATCGAAGAGAGGCCCTTTCAGGAGACGGACATCCAACCGCTAAGTCTCGCGTCACTTCCATGCTGAAGCGCGTGTTGGCCGAACGTCCTTGCTTGGATAACCCGGGGAGAAGATCGCCGCTGCGTCGAACTTGCTCAAAGTTTCGAGTTCCGTTAAGGTAGGCTCTTACGTATGGACCGCCACAATAAAATCCTCATCGCGGTCGATGAGACCGACGCCTCGCTCACGGCCGTGCGCTACGTCGCCCGCATGATGGGCGGGCGCAAGGACCTGCATGTGCGGATGTTCCATGTTTTGCCCTCTACTCCGCCCGAGCTGTTAGAGTATGGCGGCGCGGAAGATCCGAGGAAAGAAAGACAACTCAGCGCGGAATTACAGACGGCCCAAGCCGACTGGATCGCCGAGGCCAAGAGATCGGCGCAAGCCTCTTTGGAAGCGACGCTCGTGTTGCTGATCGATCACGGACTTCTGTCGGAAAATCTCAGCACCGAACTCTCCTCTTCAATTCATAAACCGGATGTGGCGCGTGAGGTATTGGAAGCGGCTCAAAAATGGGACTGCGGCACGATCGTCACGGGCCGGCACAGCCTGCCCTGGACGCAAGAACTCTTTCACCGCCACGTCAGCGAAGAACTGATCCGCCGCGCCAAAGGCTTCGCAATCTGGGTGGTGGAGTAAACGATCCACAAGGCCCCCGCTACGACCTCTTGTGCGATCTCGCCGGGGATTAAGGCATAGCGGCGCGGTTAAGTGCGTCCTCTCGCCTAGGAATCATTGTAATCACTTGTGGACACCGGCGGCATGCGGCTCCGCCTTCCTCGGCATACCACCTGCAATCATTTCTAACTTGGCAGGCCGGCAGCACATCGACAACCTCGGGCAACTGCTCAACAACCCGGCTGACAAGCGAGCACCGCGCTCCGTTGAAATGGGAGCATCGGCTCTGTTCGCATTTTGCAGCGAACCTGAAGACCTGGGTTGGCTCAAGCTTTCCCAATTGCGTCGTGACACTCGGATCAATCTCAACCCCAGGCGCGAGATACGCAATTTGCGGTGCCTCGGGAGTTCCGCTTACCATCCCGATTACTCGGGCTCCCTCCATATCGGGTTGGGCGCTGGGACATAGGAGGTCTTTCGGCGAGGGCGACATCGCGCTACCGGCTGATGAGTTTTGGAGCTCGGTTTCTCTCAATGAAACCGACTAAGATGTCTCCCCGAATTTTTGTCGCCACCGGGTCTACGGCGAGACCTGGAACTTTGACGCCTCGAGTTACATCTTCCGCGAATTTGTAAGCGAGATTCATATCCGTGACGTCTCTCAGGCGGCGTCCAATAATCTCCCAGCGATCAAGGAGCGTTTCCTTTTCCACCGCAAGATCATGCCGTGCGGCTGCGACCTTTACCGCGGACTCAACTGATTTGGCGATTAATGATACAGACACCATTGCTGCTTTTCTCGGTGGCATAATTCCTCCTCTAGTCTCAAGTCCGAAATGTGCGCAACGCTGTACCACGTCCATCGCGTGTGGTCAACCATAATGTATGTTGTGCGATTACACGCTACGCCCATCTACCACCGTCCCAATTGAAGCGCTGCGACAAAAATGGCCACGGCTTTCGGAAAGTCGCGATGTGACCGTGTCGCCACCCGGTCAATGGCACTTCTTGCGCTCATCCGCTTTCATGGTTATCTTGGTATGGACTAATCCGCCCATCCCTTGAGGACTACTGTACCAATGGAGAGAGCGTCCTCCAACAAAACCTTGCTGACCAGATAGTAATCTCCCGGCGGAATTGTTCAAATTCGAAGCGGCTGTCCCCATCGGCGATAACTTCCCCTGATACGCCCATGAGCGTTCACGGGGTGGATCTAAGCGTGTATTTTTGACAATACCTCGCTGATACCATTTCTCGTATAGCCCGTCACCGGTGCAAGGATCACGGAAAACCGGCTTCTCGCTTCACCTCACCACGCTTCGTAACTAGCATCGCCTAGCATCATAGCGGCGCCGGGTTTTCCGTACGGCTCGTATTCGTTCGGTCGGAATTGTTCCAACCGGGGCAATGACTTAGCCGTACAACCGGTGAACGTAATACCAATAATGATTAGTATGCCCAGACGCATGTCGACGCTCCTATTTAGAGGCATGTCGCAGCCATCTTCAGGCGCATTAGTTTCCTATTGTAAAGACTCAATCCCCTGAAGATATTTTGACTATCAGAGGATCAATCACGATTATGACCCGGCCTTGACTGAAGGAGGTCCTAGTTTTGGTATCCTGAGCGGCATCCCATTTATATTTTTCCCCCAAATGGTTCCGGGCAAGGCGAAGGATGTCTGCGCCAGTGTTTGCCATGATGCTCCTCCTTATGCCTAAAGAATGAAACTATCAACAATCACGACATAGCGGTTGCTCAGCTTAGAATGGAGTAAGCCCTGACGTGGGAGAGCTGATGCGATACCGAGTCATTTTCCGATACAGGGTCATGCGAGACCACTGGAGCGATTTTGCTGCTTCCGTCTTATTCCAATTTGTCGCGGTAAGCGCGCGCAACACCATGGTTCGCTCCGTCGCATGTGGCTGCATACATCGTCCCAAGAGTCGTGTGACGGGCGCGGGCAACTCAACCATTCCGTCCGCTTCGCGAGGCAGATTGACAAAGAGGGCTTCCAGCACGTTTCTCAGCTCACGGACATTCCCGGGCCAGTGATAGGACAACAACAGATCCATCGCATAGGGATAAAGGCCGCTGACGTGTTTATGGAACGTCGGATTGAACCGCTGTATATAGTGGTCCACCAGCCCCGGCACATCTTCCATACGATCTCGCAACGGTGGGATCTCGATGCGAATCACGTTGAGCCGATAATAGAGGTCGCTGCGAAACCGATGTTCCTGCATCGCTGTTCCCAAGTCCTGATTCGTCGCAGCAAGGACACGAATATCAAGGTCATGACTGCGGGTACTGCCGAGACGATAGATCCTTCTGCTCTCAATCGCACGTAGGAGTTTGGCCTGCACTGTGGGACTCGTGTCTCCGATCTCATCAAAGAAGGCCGTGCCGCCATTCGCCGCAGCTAGTTTGCCCTCCTGCGCGGCGTGCGCGCCGGTAAAAGCACCCCGCTCGTACCCAAATAGCTCGCTTTCCACCAACGGTTCCGGAACTGCGGTGCTGTTGAGGCAAACAAAAGGCTTGTGTCGGCGCCCACTGTGCTCATGGATCAGTTGAGCGACAAGCTCCTTCCCCGTTCCTGTTTCGCCGGTGATTAACACATTACTGTCAGAGCCAGCCACCTGATGAATATAGTCTCGCAAATCACACATCGCGGTACTGTCGCCAATTAGACGGCATGCACTGGATACATGTTCGTCGACCGGCCTGGGGCTGCGTTTACATCCTTCGAGCCCAATGACCCGTGTGACCTCGTCTGAGAGCTGCGCAGCACTCCACGGAGTCTTCAAAAGCCGTGTCACCCCCGAATGGAAACATTCGATCGCAAAGTCCTCGCAGCTCTCTTCGGCGAGCAAAATAATCGGTACTCGAGCCGCCATTCTCCGTACCTCGCGTATCGCCCGAAGAGTTGCTTTTCGATCTTCTTCGTGACAGACCATCACCACATCAGGATCTCCCTTACAGAGAACGTCACGGGACACGGGCATAGTGATATGGTCAATTGATGCATCCGGGGTAAGCGCGTCGCATCCGAAGACGTCGGGGGAAGCCTTTCCGATTGAGGAGCTACGTATACAGAGGATGTGTGTGCGTGATACTGAGCCACTCTGAAATACGGATGAGCCAGACAAGTCCCACCTCATACCCATAACAATGGAGGACCGTTTGATTCCGAAGAATGTTGTTGCCTAATTACCGGGTAACTAACGGGGAGATTTGGGTGGCGGCTTACTTTTCCGCGTACAACAATAGCCCTGCCCAGTAGCAAAGACGTTGGGTCGCCGGAACGGACCCTGTACTAGTAAAATGACTGGAATCGTGACAGTCATAGCTTGAGCGGTCGCGCTGAAAGAGCAAGCAATCATGATGCCGGTGCGTAATCCGAAGGCGCGCTCTCTTTACGACCGTCAAAACTATCAAAAGGTCCAACATTTGACTGTCCGCATCGGGATTGCGAATGGGTACCTGAATACTATCCGGACAGAAACGCTGTATCTAATTAAATACTATACGTGTATCATTCTAGATACAGCAGACCTCCATGATACGTACACAACGATCGTGACGCGAGATAACTGATCTAGTGCCACATGGCCCTATTTGCGAAGTGGGTGACTTTCGAAAGCCTTGGCAATGTAGAACATCGCCAAACAATTGCAATTAGCTGTGGCGGCCTCGGTAGAGCTATCGCATGTCGGAGGCGTTAACGTTCCTGCGGGGATCAATATACGCCTCAGTATTCAACTAGTCGTCATCCAATGGGACCGCATCGACTCCCCACTGCTTCAGAACGTAGGAACCCCCGTGTACCGTTCCTACTCCCGTCGCCAACGTCCGTTTTCGGGCTCGGACGTCTTCCTTAAACTTGGGATTGGAATGGTCGGCCACCGCATCCGCGATGACGGTGCGAAACGTCAGTTCGTCCGCGTCGGGGTTGTCGTCCCTGAAGTCGCGGATGACCTGCGCTGCCTTCGGCTTAATCCCGCCATTCTGCACCTGAATGTCAAAACAGAGCCCGGCGCCCAGCTCTTCCTCGAGTTCCAGGCGCGACAGGAGCTTCATCGCCGGCACAAAATAGTCCTCCTCGGCCCGTTGCAACTGCATCGCCTGCACGACCGGGCTCTCTCCGAAGGCCATGAAGGCCGAGCGCCACGGCTCGATCACCCCGGTACTTGCTCGGCGGCACGCTGATCGATGCTGCCCAGGCTTTTTGTCGGCGCGGCGAGGCCTGCATCATCGCGATCAGTTCATCGGTTCGATTGCCGAAGGCTTGGCGGACGACTTCGGGATTCTGATTCCAGACGGTAAGCACCACGCGGCCCAGCTTCCGCTCGAGAGCGTAAAGCCGATGATGCCCCCATGTCAGCCACCCCCCCATCCCAGGCACCGGCGATGGCCCCGAACCCATGCCACTCGAAGGCGGCGGTCACTTGCAGGCAGCGCTGAAACACCGAGGGCGGGTCCCGGCGCATGACCTGTGTCGATGTCGCGCCATCCAGGGCCCCGGTGATGGAAAGCCGACGGGAGCATGATGGTGAGGATAGACTTGCTCCATCCAGCCGCGACTTATGGAGGCATATTGAATCTTTGGCGCATGCCAGTACTGCAATTGGGTGTAAAAGCCTCACCGATATTTGAAGTAGCTTTAGAGAAGCTGGGAACTAACTAGCAGTTTCTACGATTCCCCATGTGAAATCGGGATTGGCCTCCCCTCCGATATCCACTAGTATTGCTCTAAGCTCCGGAGGAATGTCACTGAACTCCAAATGGAGTCGGGAAGCGGTAGGGAGCGTCTTAAGCTCTTTTATGATAAGGCGCCGAAGCTCAGAGATGGCGGTCGATTGTTGTTTTAGAGTCAGCTTGTTCCATTCGATCGGGATGGTCTTGAGTCGTCTTCCGTCGTCGAGGACGAAAGTAGTTTTCCACAGAGTGTCAATCAATAACTTTAATTCCTTGTCGCCCATCTCTTCTCCTCGCCGTCTGTCCTGCGCCCATTTATTCCTTAGGGTTCATAGTCTTCCGGAGACATAAGCAGTTCAGTCCTGCGCATAAATGCAAAGTCAACACACGAAGTGCTGACCGTACCAGCGCGTGTCGCTCCTTTGTCGTCCGGGTTGGATGAGTACTTCGGGCCACGCCGCGCTACCAAGTGGGCTCGAGATAGTGTCATTAGCTTTAGACATCACCCTGCTCCGTGCGATCGATGCATCGTCACTTCACTGGCTTTGCTACAATGACTACCGAAATCATGTTTTCGTATTCATATATGCTTATCAACCCTTCATACGTCAGGTTTCTTTCCTCTAGAGAGTGCAGAAGAGTATTTTCTACGAACTCGATATCTATAGGATCAGTTTTTG
Source organism: Nitrospira sp. Nam80 (assembly GCF_965152575.1). Lineage (NCBI taxonomy): Bacteria > Pseudomonadati > Nitrospirota > Nitrospiria > Nitrospirales > Nitrospiraceae > Nitrospira > Nitrospira sp. Nam80. The sequence continues at coordinate 1,774,592 of NZ_OZ224216.1, read as the reverse complement.
TTATACCCATTTCTAAGACAACGGGTTTGCCAGTCCTGACGTACTTCTGGAGCTGATTACTTAGCCCCTTGATCTTTGACTTGTAGTGAGATCGCGTCCAATATTTATATTCAACGACTTCTAATGGGTCAACAAGTTCAAGATCAATCGCTCCACGATCGCGTTCAAACCCGACCTCCACTCCTATCAGCCTGCCGGTGTTATGCAACTGTTCAGCACGCGTCAACTGAGCCGCAATCCCATGTGAGAACGCGTGATGAACATCTTTTTCCTCTAGAGAGGCCAGCAATTTTCTTAACTGCGCGATGCCCTTTTTTACTTTGGCATTTGCGCCCTTAAAGCCACCCCTCCGTCGCCATTTCGGATTAACAACAATGTCATAGTCCCAGGTCGCGCCGCCGTCAACAACTGTAGTCGACTTCACCTCAGTCTGCTCACTCTTCACTTGTTTTGCGACTGCCAGGGCATCGTCTCGGCTTATTTTCCCTTCCGTCTCATGAGCCGCTTCAGCCTTGTCGATAGATGCAAGAATCCTCATAACCTTCCCATCTTTCTCCAGGTCGCCGGACTCCGGCATTTCCTCTTTCTGGCCCTTCTTGCTGCCGAAAAGCCCGCCGATGAACTTCCCCGCCGCCTTCACAAGCTTCACCGCCTGGTGGATCACCCAATCGAGTGCCTTGTTGACCGGCGCCTGGGCCTTTTCGATCGTCTTCCTGATCGTTCCGCTGATGTCGCCGAGGCCCAGGAGGCTGGCGAGGAAGCCGATGGCGACCGGGATTGCTTTCGCGAGCGCATCTTCGACCCACTTCGCCGCGACGCCGATGGAACCTTTGGCGATTGCCGCGATGGAATCAATAATCGCGTTCACAAGCGCCAAGATTTGTGATCCGCGGTTGATAAAGAACATGACGATGTCATAGATCGCCTTGCAGGCCTTGAAGAACGCAGAGGCCGGGTTGAGAAGCCCAATGATCCAGGTGACTCCGGCGATGATGACCTTCTCCTTGATGAAGTCGAAGATCGCGTCCAGGACCATTGACTTGAGATCAGCCACTTTCTCCTTGATGAAACGCCACAGACCGGGAATGCCCTCAGTGATGATCACCTTGAAGACTTCCGCAGCCTGCTCGAGCGCGGCGACGATCGGTTCGCCGACGATCTTGACGGCGCGCGCTCGGAAGTTCGCATAGGTAAGGCCCAGCACCTGAAGGACGATGCTCACAATGCCTTTCAGATCGAACGTGTCGGGCAGTTGCAGTCCGGCGCCGGCGAGCGCCCCGAAGAGCCAATCCATCAGGCCTTTCTTGAGATGCGTGCCGATCCGCGACATGAAATTCTGCAAACCCAACATGACGCCGGACACCAGATTGCCGAGGAAACCGATCGGATCGGAGATGATCTCTCCGATGACGGCTGCCGCCTTTCCGAGCACGCTGAGCAACATGTCTTTGAAGGCCAAGATCTTTTTGATGATGCCGACGGTCGCGTCATACACACGTTGCCACAGCGACTTGTTTTCCTCCCGAAGCTTTTCCTCCATCGCCGACATGCGCTCGTAGGATGCTTTATATTGCTCGGTCAGTTTGTCGATCAGGCTATCGCGCCGCTGGTCGATCTCCGTACCCATTGCATCGAAATCAGCCGAGACTGCCTCAAGCGCCTCCTGGCCGAAACGCTTGACACTGTCGTCGAGTCCCTTGACGAAGTCCTCGACTTCCTTGCGACCGTCGGCGACACGTTGCTTGGCCGCCTGGAGCTTGGCGTCTACCAGGTTTGCCACCTGGTCGATCGCAACATCGACCTGCCGCAGGTATTCAGCCCGCGCTTTGACAAGCGAGGTTTCGATCAATTCTTCCCAGTCGCTGCCCCAGGTCGTGAGCCACGTTCCAATACCGCCCTTGGCCTCTTCGAACGTGTCTTCGTACGCCTTCTCGGCGCGCTGAAGACCCGCCTCAAAAATGTTTCCCGCCTCAGTTTCCATTGTGGTCAGGATAGCTCCGACATCCGACCGGGTTTTGTCCTTGATGCCGTTGATCGTGTCGGTGATACGCTGGCGCTCCAGTGCGTTCTTGGCCGTGGTGCCGACCTGCTGTCCGACGATTTGGCCGATATGCTCCGCGCGGATTTCATGCATGCCGGCAAGATTGTTGGACAACTCTGTCTCCGCCGCATTGTGCGCCTGGTTCTGGACTTTCGATTCGGATTGCCGGTAACGCGCTTCTACGGTCGCTTCATGCTTTTCCGCCGTCGAGCGGGCTTCAAGCGTCTGGCCAAAGGCAGGCTCATTGCCTTTTTCGAGCTGCTCCTTGGTCACGCCGCTTTCTGCCATGGCCTGATCGCTGGGGGCGCGATCGGACGAGTAGTCGAGCCGCTGTGCCGGCAGGGGCGCGGGAACGACGGGCGCCGCTGACACGGGCTCCGGGGGTGCGCCGACCTGCTCGGGCTGTAGATCGGTTTCTGGCGGCGCAGGTTGAGTGGACGCCGGTATTTCAGTGCCGGCGGCGTCTTTAAGCGGTCCCGCCGCTGCATCGCGTTCCGTCGCCAACTGACCACGCAACGTACTGCTCGCCTGGATAGCGCCCGTCTTCATGACGTTCTCCGCCTCGGACTCGGTTTTCGGCTCCGGCGTGGCGTTCTTGATCGCCTCTTTGAGTTTTGTCTTGAACTCCTCACGCTTGACCGCTTCTGTCTTGACTGCATCCAGATTCGCGACTGTCTGCGCAGCAGCAGCGCGGGCTTGCTCGGTACCCGGATTGATCGCCGCTGCCTGGGCCGAGGCGACGGTGACGCCCGGTGCCGAATGTTTCCGTGCAGTGGCCGCGCGACCACGGACGGCGGCGATCGCGGGGCCGATCGCCTTTCGCGGTGACGGGGCAGCCGCCTTCGCTTCCTTCGTGGTCTCCGAAGAGGGCTGCGTTGTCATGGTCTCGGCGTCCGGAGGTGCCGCAGGAGACGCTGCCATGGCAGGCGCGGCGGCTTCTTTGCCCATGCGAGCCGGCATCTGTTCTTCACTGGGAGCAGCCGCCTCCTCTGCCGGCTGAGCCAATGCCGACCCTGGGGTAGGAGTCGGCATGGAGGCACGATCCAGGGCAGTAGCAGGGCCCATAGGCTCCGATTCGGCCGCAGTCGTTGTCGCTGTGAGCTTGGCCGCAATAGCGGCGGGCTCCATTGCTGTCGGGGTAGGAGTCGCCTTTGGTTCGAGAGGAGCGGTTGGTTTAATCGGTTTTCTCGGAGAAGGGGTTGACTCCCTTCTCATGGCAATGACGCGGGCGTTGCCCATGCGTTGCTGCAGCCCAGCTGACATGCGGGCACGCTGCATCGGCGTGGCATGCTCGCTCGGCTCTTTCAGCGGCGGCCGCATGGGCCGAGGCGGACGCGCAGGTGCGTGTGGATGAACTCGGACAGCCGTCGTTTTGGCGGCTCCCGACCGCTGAGGTGCCTGCGTCCGTGCTTTTGACCGTGCTGGCATTACTTCCTGGCAGCTAATCGTGCTGGCTGTGGGTCGAGAATATCCTCCACGACCCACTGATAGAACGTGTCACCAAACTCCGCGCTGGTAATGGGACGGCCTAGCTTTTGATATTCGCGGGCAATGCCGGCAACAAGGTGGCGCAGCGTGAGCATGCGATCTTCGGTCGCGCAGGAACGGAATAAGGCATCAAGTATGGCGTTCCGGATATGGCCGCCCGAGAGGTCAAACAGTGCGGCGAGCTTCCCGAGCTGCTGATCGTCAACATCACGACGTATAGAAGCCGGCATCAGCTTCTTCCAAATCCCGGCGCGTAGCTGCGCATTCGGCTGCGGAAATTCAACATAGGCATGGATGCGACGAATGAAGGCGTTATCGATATTCTGCCGCAAATTGGTCGCGAGGATGACCACGCCGGAAAATTCTTCGATACGCTGCAACAGATAATTGACTTCCAGGTTCAGGAGCCGGTCCTGTGCCTGCTTAATATCGCCCCGAGTGCCGAATAGGCTTTCTCCCTCATCGAAGAACAGCCACCCGTTCGAGGCTTCCGCCTCGGCAAAAATCCGACTAAGATTCTTTTCTGTCTCGCCGACCCACTTGCTAACGACGGCGGACAGATCCACCTTGTACAAGTCCACGCCGTGACCGTTCGCAAGCGCCTCAGCGGCCATAGTCTTGCCCGTGCCGGACGATCCGGCGAATAACGCCAACAACCCCTTCGCTAGACGCATGGTTTGGTCCAATCCTGTCCCATGCAGCAGTTCGCGGTGATAACGAATCCGGTTGCGCAGATCGAGGAGCTGTCGCTTGTTCGGTTCCGGCAATACGACATCATCGACCGTAAGGGTACGGGTTGGCTCGATCCGCTGTGCAAACGCGACGAGTCTCTTGCCGGCTTGGCGGCGGCACGCCTCAAAGAGATGGCCTGCGCCGATGTGCGCCGCTATTGGCTTGTCTCGGCGCGCCACATGCCATGCGCCGGCGACGGCATCCTCGATCTGCGCCTCGGTTGTTTGGAAGGCGTTGGCCAGATCGGCGGCCAGCCGGACTCGTTCCTCTTCCGTGAGCGATAGATCGACCGGATCTGGCAACTTGGCGAGCCAGATTTCTTTTCTCGTATCGTAGTCCGGCGGCGGCAGGTCGACTTGCCAGAACTGCGCGTCACTGACGACACCCCGAGGGAAGGCGGAGGAATCGGCTTCCGCGATCGTCAGGCCGGTGAAGCGGCAGGCCACCTGTGCCAGATACTCCCATCGCACCCGGTCTTGCTCCGCAGCCAGGATGGTCTCGCAGCCGTAGAAGAACAGCGAGGCGCCGCAGAGGCGCGCGTCGCGGTAGGCCAGGTCCACGAGCAATTCCCACGGAGCACTGCCGCGCAGGCCTCCCCGCACGTCGAATTCGAGGAGCGGAATATCGAGGGCCCTGCACGTGGCACGAGCGGCTTTTGCGGCCAGACGCGAATCCGGCCCAAGGAGCAGCAAACGTACGCCTTCATTCTTCTCCTCAAGGGACATGCGCAAGGCCGCAGGCAGGCGCTGGAAAAAAGCGAGCGTCTCCGGACGAGCATGAAGACGCGGAACGGCACCAGCGTGGCCCCTTCTCACAATATCCGTCAGACGGGGGTCCACGCCGGCTGAGCCGAGGAGATAAGAGGCGATACGATCATCGATGCGGACCGAGCGGAGCGGCAAGCTCTCTTGGCCGGATGCATCGGTGCTCATCACGATCAGTCGGTTCGCGAGGAGACGACCTGTTGGCGAAAACAGGTCGCGGCCCACGCCTCCTCCAAGCACGGATACGGGAAGCATTTGCGTGATGAGCTCAACCTGCAGCGATTGGCGCGAGGCATCGTTCTGCAGATATCCAAACAGACGGCGGTAGCGGTCATCGAGCTCCGCCAGAAGACAGAGCAGGAGAATGTCTCTTTCGGCAGTGGAAAGCTCGAACAACTGACTAAGCTGGAGAAGACGCAGATCGCGTATCGAATCCGCGTCGAGAGAGAGTTCGTCGATTTCCTCACGCAGTCGGGCCGCCGCATCCCACCACGGCTTCACTTCTTCCCACACCGCCGCTGACAGCACGCTCGGCGCTTCGATGGGCGACTTCAGATAGCATTCGACTTCGGCGTGAGACACGACCACCATGCCCCAGTCATTTTCCGGAGCGGCGCAGGCCGCGGAATGCTGCCAGCGGATAACCTGCGCGCGGACGAATAATTCGATACGTGCGAGCTCATCGTGCAGATAATCAATGTTGGAACGATACGGCCCACGCAATGTGACCGTGGGTATTGGGGCACGCACCATGACGAGGCCTACGAGGTGATGTGGAACCTGACCGTACGATTGCCCAGCCAGGACACAGCGGGCGACTCGCTGAGATACCCGGCCATTCGCAAAATGCCGTCGAGAGGCCCGGAGGTAAGATGGACCTGGAGGAAGCGCGGACCTACCTCGATCCACCCTGGGCGCCGGATGAAGTTGGATAAGAGATAGGAGGCGCTGGACTGGCCGAATCCGGGAAGCCAACGAGCCCATGCCCGCAGTGTCCGCGCTGCGGTGCGGTCGAGCATGGCGTCGAGCTCCACCGAACAGGGAAGCGAGACGCCTTCATCCAACGATGGACCATCATAAAGGTCAATGAGCCGCTGAGCGCTCAGCAGGTCGCACAGACCGGCATCGAAACGGTCCCGGTCAAGGGACTCTAAGTGCCGCAATGATTCGAGTGCTGCCTCGGACTCACACCCCGTCCAGAGGCCGGCGCCGGGATCGAGGATTCCGTTTTCCCAGGCGGCCCGGCCCCCGATCTTGATAGCAAGACCAACAAGGAGCGGCTGAACCATGTCAAATCCACACTCTTTCAACACCGCACCGAGCCGAATGTCCTGGAGGGCTCGAGTGAGCAAGAACAATCCTGCACATTGGGATTGGACGATGGTACCCTGCCCAACCGGAACGTCACCCGATTGTGTGATCAGTTCCTCAACCACAGCGATCGCGGGATCGCCGAGACGAGCAACCCGTTCCAGATGGTGCGCCATGGCTGCGCGGGTTCTGGGCAGTGCTGCGGCTAGTATGGGACCGATGGCCGCTTGGCGGAGAAGCCCCACAGCGTCAGCCGGGCACGGATGCGTGCGAAGGACCATCCAGGTCTCCACGATACTCTCGAGCATTGCCGTCGCCGCTGAGAGGGACGCCGGATCGAGTTGTTCGGACAGGGCGGTTATCAAACGAAGGAGGTTGGCCTCCGACGTCGCAGCGCCTCCATCGAGCCGGCATTGTCCCTCAAGGATGAGGCGTCGAACCTTCTCAAGTAACGCCTTCTGCGCAGGAGTGATTCCGATGGGACGCAGGACAAACGACGCTTCTGCTCGTGAGGGCGGAGGTTTCAGGATGCTGGCCGCGAGACTCGCGAGATGCTTGGTATCGAGCCAATCAAGCCTTGAGTTGAGGGCGCGTTCAAGATCAGACTTCGCTTCGTTCTCCAGCCACCTGGAGCATGAGACCAAGCTCTGCCTCGCCAGAAAACGGATCACATCGGCAACGGCCTCCGCCAGAGAACTCGAGCTAGTCCACTGCGGCGAAGTCGGCTTCGTGTGAAGGTAGGCAGCGAGCGTCGCGGCCTCGGACGGACGTGGGCCGGACCAGAGAGCCAACGCATCCATCATCCAATAGGCGCTCTCCACGAAAATGCGGAACGTGTCCGGTGATTCATCGATTGCATCGGCATTTGCCAGCTTGCCCCACAACATCCGCTGTCCATGAATGCCAAGCAGGGCAAGGACCGCTTCGATGGCACTTAAGCCCCTGAGGCGCCGCAAGATGTCCCATATGCATTCCCGGTTATCCTGAAGTACGGCAAGAATGACGTCAGACTCCGACAATCGACGGTAGCTCTGAAAGGTTCCATAGTACCAGTGGCCCCATGCACGGCCTTTTACGAAGTCCGCCAAGAAGCTGGCCACGAACTCCGCCTGGTTGGCGAAGCAGACGAGATTGTCATGGTCCTCTCCCGCGGCAATACAGCGAACGACTGAAGCGCACAGGCGTTTGCTCCATTGCTCAGCAAGTCGGGAGTGAACTGTCAGGTGTGGCGCGAGTATGCCGATCCGCACAAAAACTTTGCGGACAATATAGACAGCCGGGTCGTCGTCGAACGTCTCGCGCAGCGCCCGATCCCACGGGTCGGCGAGGCGCTCCCGCACGAGCCGATCCAATGTCGGCAGAGCAGCCGTGGCCGATGGCGAGCACTTGGGTACGCGGTAATGGATGTGAACGTGGCCCACCCGCGTTTCCATACATTCCTTCAGCCCATCCCGCTACTTGCCTCCGGCAGCTATCACACCAGCCTGAAAACTGCTGAGGAGAGCATTGAGAGTTTCCGTGCTCAAGGATCGAGCAATGATGTCGGGGCTATTGAGAAGACCGTTTACTGTCAGGTCGCCGTACACGGTCAACAATGGTTGAGGCTCACTCGCCCCGGCGGGGACCAGATACTCGAGCTTCAAGGAAGGACGAAACAGCCCATCGTCGGTCGTGATACCGATTGTGAACACACGAGGCTGTTGCGGAGGGGGTACGGCCACCTTTCCTAGATCGAACCGCAATTCGTCGTTTCCGTTGCTCGCCACTCGATAAATAGACGGATAATCCCGGTTATCGTTAGAATCAACTTGGGCTGGTTTGGTGAACTGAACCGCCCCACCTGCTATCTGGAGGTTCCCATACACCGTCGTCTCGCCTCGAAGATAATTATTGTCTTTCACATCGATTTCGAACCGCGGTCGAAGGTCAACACGATCCGATTCGACGTCCTGCGGCGGCACGAAAACGGCGAAGGCCCGATCACCCGTTGCCTTGTAGACGTACATTGTCTCGTTGACCTGGCGTTGCTCATCCTGCGTCGATGCTCGGCCCACCTCGACTCGTGTCGCGTTGGCTGGATGATCAATCACCTCAGCGAGCAGTCCGACGTATGGGCGATCGGATGCATCAATGAGAAATCGCTTCTCAGGATCCTGCTCTTCGGGAGCATATGTCACACGGCCAAGATAGACCGGCCACACCACTAATGGATCATCGGGAGTTTCTAGCGGCGCAACCGCGTCAAGAACGGCAACGGGAACATGTTTAGGGCGGCGCGCATTAATTCGGCTGACGCCGGCGCGCTCCAGGACCAGGCGAGGCGATTCATCTGATCGGTAATAGTCGTCCGAACGATCGTCGCCGCAGGGGAGATAGCTCACAGGGGCACCGGCACCTTCTACCAATTCATAGTAGAGCCAGACATCGAGACGATTGGAGCCGAGGCGCGGGAATTCCTCAGCCGAGATGGATCGCTTGGCCTCAAGCACCAACTCACGGCCATAGCCGTCAATCGCCATCCCGGGACGAACGACAAGCGTCCCCTCCTCCTGCGTAACCTCGAGACCGACTACGATTCCCCAACGGTGGTGGCCGTTATTGTGACGCCGTCGCAGTGCGATCTGATAGGCTTGTTCGTCCGCAAACTCCTGGCGACGCAGATACTGTTGTTCAAAGTAATGGACGCGACTTGGAGACTTCTTATTGTTCATTGTCGTCCTTCTTTTTGATGGCGCACTACGTGGTGGTGATCTCCATTATCGGCTCAATGTTCGCTCAACCAATCTCGTTGACTACAATTTCTTTTGACATTTCCTTTGCGGCAACGGTCAGGCTGTCTGCTCGCATCACCACAGTGACTTCGATTGATAGATTGCCTGTTCCAATCGGAATGCCATTATGAGCAATTTGAATGGTTTCGGTCCCAGATGGCCCAATTCTTTGAGGCAGATTCTGGATGATCGTAGGGCTCTGTGGTGCGTTGCCCCGCACCATCCTTTCGATACCGTTTATCAGTTTAAGCTCGGTTCTGCTCAAGTTGCGAAGCGACAAGTCATATGACCAATTCGGGTCTGGACCAATGGAGTCCGGCAGATTGAACGTAATCTTGATAAGGGAGGAGCTGACGGATAACACCCCTCTGGTGAATGCAAATACCATCAGGTTGTTAAAAAGCTGATCTCTTGGGTCCGGTTTCACCGCCGGCAGCCGAAGGGTGCCTATGACATTGATCATGGGAAACGCTTTTCCTGTGTCTGTAATCTTCCCCCCCGGCAATGCAACTGTGCCGTTACCTAGCATGGTGAGCCATGGCTCGAAGTGGCTCGGGGAATGTCCGATAGTAACGCGGCGATTGTAGTCTTCTTCCTTGAAGGGTCCTCCAGCGATCCGAACTTCTTCAATCGGTGCCTGATCGCCTGGCTTCACCCGAATGCAGTAGATGTCTCGCGGCGAGGGCACGGGAACGGCCGTGCCGGGCTTCAAGATGACGCCCTCCGGCAGCTTCTTAGTTCTCTCCGGCTCCCTGTCGCAGCCGCAGAACCGCCCCGTGGGTTCCGCTCCTTCCGGCGTGAATCTCAATGTGCCGCCCACATATTCCAGGGATGATTCGCGGTCATCAAACACTGGACCGCGATTCAAATCGTCCGGCTCAGCGGCGTCATCCTTCGGCCGGTGGTGTTCCAACAAAGCCAGAGGCATTGTCCCAATTTTCTTCACGTTGACGAGCTTAGAGTTTTCATTGAATTGTCCCAGCAAGTTGCTTAGCCTCCGGGCCTTCACTCCGATGTCTAGGTCCAATGTATCCTCAACCACCTTCTCGCCAGGGCCGGCCTTGCTTCGAAAGGACACTTTTAGAACCTGCTTGCCACCTTTCTTCGGTTCAAGGGCCGCCCGCCATCGGACATCTGCCCCAATAGATGACTTCAGTTCGGCCTTTATTGGAGTTCCTCCGCTCGGGATCGGAATGACTGCTGCACGTGTGGACCCGGTAATGGTCACATTTCCCCAAAAGATCGGATTGCCGTCGCGATCAATCGCAAAGCGATTCTGCAGCATGCCATTTGCTACCTGCGATGAGATCCGGAAATGATACGGATCGGCGAGATTCTCCTGCCCGACGCGCATCACGGTCTTCCCTGACGGCGCGGCAATATGCGAACCGGGCACTCGCGTAAATGGCGATTGAGAACGCGTTACCCCTAATTTGCCTTCCTTATTCCATTCAATGACGCCAAGCAAGACAGGCCACAGCGGTAGTCTGGATGCTTGTCCTGCAGCAGTTGCATGGGTTAAAGACACTTGGAGATTTGGCACAGGCCATTTTTCAGAACTGACGTCCACTTCCGCCGAATCTTTTATGCGGGGCGCCGGCGCGCTCCCGCACGCGCCGTACGGGCGTTCGCAATAAAAAAGATAGACGTACTGCGGCGCTGGGCCCGGCTGAAGGGTCAACGTCACACTTTGAAAAAGGGCAAGCTCCCGTCCATACCCGTCAATCGCCAGACCGGGCTGCACAGTTGCAGTGCCATTCTCCATTGAGAGGCCGAGGCCCCGCACAATGCCCCACCCATGAGGTCCGATATGGTGGCGGCCCGCGAGTCCGAGCAGATAGTTCTGCTCCGCTCGAAGATCAACAGCACGCAGTCGCTGGCGTTCACGAAAACGAGGCCGCCATCGTTGGCTCATCTTGGCTCGCCCTTCTCAAATGCGACTACACGTTCCCGTCCACAGAGATCCGGATACCATTTAATGACAAGCTGAGAACCGTATGGGGCAAAGATAAGATCCTTCTCAGAACTTTCCCATGCTGAAACGGTATGCGGATCGATCTTACCTCCATCGATAGTAGTAAACCCGGATCGCGCAAGTTCCTGCCGTACCTCGACCTTCTCATGCCAAATGTATTGGGAGAGATTGACGTGGCCGGGATATGAAGGCCAGCAGTCGCCTCCAAGGGATCTGCGGTACGGTGGATAAGAGTCGATGTAGACGACCTTACAGATCCGGCAGTCATCTTCCTTCTTATCCCATATCCACACACGAGCAAGCGGCACGCCGTCGCCCTCGCAGGGATTGTGTTTGCAGGCATCGCAGAAGCATTGAAAGTAGTGATTTCGAAAATCTTGAAGGATGTAGAAGACCCAGTCTACATACCAGGTATCGCCCCACTTCTCGTCGCGTATCAGATTGCAGAGGCAGTCTTCGACAAAGCAGAACGAATGAAGTTTGCCACGAATATAGTCGAGCATGCTCTGCGGCGATGACCGATGTCTTGCTAATTGATCCAATAGATCTTTGAGCTTCCGTCTATACGTCTCGTCGGGCAACGTTGTCGGAATGGCGCATGGGTCTTTAATCTCTTTGGCGATGAGTGTTCCCTTTTCCCGGATGCGCGTGAACTGGCACTCTCCCATGGGAGCACAGCTTCCGCTTACTAAGGCCCTTTGCCCCCCTGTCATCTGCTCATCAAAGCGTAGACAAAGATCGAAGGCCCGAAGCTCTGAAAGCGGAATGCATCCGAGGGGCGACGCAACCGCAGGTGCCTCATAGCCCGGTTGCTCCGTGCCCCCGTACGGCCGATCCGGCTTCCGTTCGCGACAGCACGGGTCGTTCGGCACCTCGCATTTGAAGTCATACCAGGCCGGTTCGCACAGCACGACGTCACGACCGCAGCAATCCACGGCATACCCCTTGGCGACATAGACGCGCGCTTCTTCTTTTGATTTATGGCTGCATGTCACTTCCAGTCCACATGCGACACCCCATCCCTCACGGAACCGCTGAAGTGCGCTCTTTCCTTCCACCCAATCCACCAGTGACTTCAAATCCCTGTCTGTGAGCAGCTGTCCGCCATAGAAATTTGGTCGCAGCAGACACTCCAGCTTGCAGCACTCCCCCTGGTATTCAGAACATCCGCAGCGGCCGCCGAGGGTCACATGGGTTTGTGTGTCACTGTGTGTCTGATTCATAGCGTACCCTCCTTCTTCATCCGCTCGCACTCGTGCTCATCCAGAACCGTCACCCAGCTTTCGAATGTACCGCCGGCGACGCCGTCGTTATTGCCATCCACCCGAACGCCATGACAGTCATAGAGAAAATCGCATTTCAGTGTGATCCACACTATGTGGCCCTCGAGATATTCATAGTTGTCACGGTGATGCCGTCGTGGAGCAATCTGATACTCTGCCTCACACTGGTTGTCGAGTAATCTAGGCGGGTTTTCAAATGTGGCGAAGTCAAGATCTTCCTGCTGTCTACCAAACTGAACCAGGAAAATGGCTTCATTGATCCCCCATGGGCCGGGATAAGGTCTTTCGTCTGCCTTCCGAAGTTTTCTATTGAATTTCACCACGAGTCGCCCCCTATGCTGCTTGAACCAGCCAGGCGTCACCACACCGCCGTGCGGCCAGTTGACGTGAGCGATGTGCGTGAGTCGTGTGGGGCCATAGGGCAGTTCAGGCCGCCCCTTCATGATGATTTGCTGGTTCACAACGGGCTGTCCAGGACGGCCGCAAATGATCGCCAGAGGGATACAATGGTCAGGCGGGCATCGCGGCTCGATACAACTCCGAAACCCTTCACTGCAAGGATCGCCGCAGTCGTCTTCGGGGCACGGTGGACCCGGGACGATCAGCGGATGGTCGCTGCCGCGTTGCTTGTCGTGTCGGCCCGGCTCCGTTGAACCCGTTTCTTCCGACGGAGGCTGTGATTCTGCAGTCTGCTCGGTGGAGTGTTGCTTACCTTCCTCCGTGTGCTCTTGGCCTTGCCGCTGTGTCTCCGGCAAACAGCCGCCATACTGGTTCTTCCATTCATACCGTGGCAGATCGGATTCGGAAATCCATCGCCAGGAAAGCTTCCAAGCATCTTGGTATCGACCGTAGTCCGTTTTCGTTTCGCTGCAATCACCTTCATGATGGAGAACCGCGACCGGTTCGATTCTTCTTTCGTCGTAGCAGAGGCATAGCAGGAGCAGAGGGCGGCTCTCTTTGTAGTCCTTCCACGGGATTTCGGGCATCCCCTGCTCTTTGCATGTAGGCGCGCATTCGACCGCGATCTCTCGACCGCAACAGTCCACCGCGATGCCGGGTGTCAGTTCGACGAACCTGTTTCGGCAATCATGACGGGCATGCTGTTTCACCGTCAATCCACACACCACACCCCAGCCGTGCAAGATGCGATTGTGAAACAGCCGATGAGTGCGGTGATAGGCCTGTTCATCCCGAAAGTCCCGCGCCGTCAGATGTCGGCCCATGAAATAGCGTGCGCGCTCTTGCATCAAATCGTCGCATTGCACCTTATGATCAAGACCCTTAGACGGTTCCATGCCGGCTCTCCTTACTCAATCGAGAATCCAATCGCCCACTCTCGCAGTGCAGTCTAGAACCGCCGGCCCTGGAGTGGTGTCTCGCGATAACACCGTGCCTTGGCCCAGCGTATTCACAGGCTGCAGGCTGGACGCCGGTTCTTCCGGCTTACCAGGAAGCCGCCAAGGCGGTCCTTCGCCGACGATCGTGTCAAGTCCTACCGTGGATTGAATATCGACGCGTATTCCAGGGTTCACGAGGCACAACTCATAATTGACATGTGCCGGCATTTCACTCTCGATGGCGCGACGCAGTAACCGCTCTTGCTCAGCGGTGCGGACCCAAGAGGCTGGCAGATAGATCCGCACCCGGTGCGCGAAGTAGTGAAACAGATCGCGCTCTGGATCCCCGGTAGAAACAACCTCCACTTCACCGAGTTGAGAGAATCCGCCGAATTGCAGTCTCCTAACCACGCCATCGCTCCAGAGGGGCTTGGCGATGCCCAGCGTGCTGCCTCCAGGCGTCGAGAGCATGAGATACTGGCGCTCGCGGAATCCTTCTAGGATGGCGGGAAACGCCGTTTGCGCCACAACGTCCTGTTCCTGACCGGTGAAATTCGCAAGGTAAATGGACAAGTACTCGCGCAGCGCCGATACGGTTCCTCGACGGGGATAGATTCTCGGGACTGTCCGGAGAAGTTTCCGGTTTTCATCGGGCTTCCAGCTTCCTTCGAGCTGCAATCCCAGCCAGCTCGCGAGGTATTTCATCGGTGCGCCTTCCGGCACGGCGTCGGGATCAAAGTACGCTTCAGATTCGTCTACGCGGCGATCGATCTCATCCCATTCAGTCTGAAAGATGGAGAGAAAAGAATCGAGGAAGCGCCGCATCGGTTCATTGGCGGAATACAGCGGCGGAAGATATTGGAGATATGATTCGCGGGGATAATGGATACGGAGACCGCGAACCACTGGCGACTCAAACCCATCACCGCGCAGCCTGACAAGCAAGGAACAAAACTGTCCGGCACCGCCGTGAACAAGGAATTCATCGACGCGTTGGCGTGTGCGCTCCGCCGGAGGTGGTTGAGCCGGCGCCGCAACGGCGTAAGCCGGCACCCATCGCGGATCACTACCGGTAAGAGGAGCCTGTTCTATGTCGTGGTAGGCGAAGGATTTCACCTCGATTTGCGTGCCGGGCGGCATGCTTGAGAGCATCATTTCTATCCGGTGCCATTGGCACTTGTAGAGTCCGCTGTCGAGCGGCTGGCTCAACCAATAACCGTCGGTCGGATATGGCGGATCGTCTTGCTGTGTAGAGGGTTGGTTGCTTCCTTCCTGTGGGGAAATGGGGGCGGGCCATTGAGCCGGGCTGGCCCCCAACAATTTGCCGCCGCGGCCATAGCATCTCGACCCTTTTGCGCGGCTGTCAAAAACGAGGAGACACCCATGTTCATCCAATGTAATCCGGGACCAGCGGGAATCGGAGTCTTGAGATTGAATCAGTGGTGAGAGCGCTTCGCGGCCGTAAGTATGCGTATAGATGGTCTGATAGCGCCGGTCGAGTAAGAAAACACATCCCGTGTCGCCCGCGATATCAACCGGATCCCAGGCGGCGGGATCGGATGCCGATACGTCGTTGCCTTGGGCGTCGCGAGCTCCCCACCGGTGTCGGAGTTTTCCATCCGGCGTATACGCGACTAGCTCCCGCTGCGCTCGATTGATGTCGTAGCTCAACCGGTCGAACCGATACCGAGGCACTGAAGGAGCGGCAGGAGGCAATGGCGCCTTGGCGGGACCTGTGCGGGTAAGAGATAGTCCTTCCGTGCGACTATCGGCAACGCCAGACTTTAGCGAAGTGCGCCAATCATAGCCTGCGCCAAGCAACCAGGATTTAGGGCCATCGGGTACCATATCGTTTATCGATTCACGGCTGGTGTGACTACAATGAGATGGCCTCGTCCGTAGACAAGCTCGCCTTTGTCCAACACAATCTGCCCCAGACCGTCATGCAGGCGACCATCGACGTAGATATTCAAATTTCTTACCGCGGCCACATCCGCATCCGCGTCTAACACCTCTTTATAAATGCGGGTAGGATAGAGATCCTCGCCGAACTTCCAGATCTTAGGATCGAGGAATTTATCCAGCGCTTTACTGACATTGCGGGAGACGGTATCGAAAGCCGCATTGGGGGCAGCCTCCACAAAGGCTTCCACGCGAATCTCTTTGTAGGTTGGGCCCTTGACGTAGACTTCAGTCGTAATCAGCCGGCGTGGTTCGAGGCGGCGGCAAACCGAGGCGATCAGATCGCTCGAAGGCATCGGCGGTGTCTCGCCGGTATCGGGCACGATCACGACCGTGACAGCGCCCGGTACATCGATGCCAGGAAACTCGGGATGCGCATTGGCGATGGCCGTGGCATTGCTGACGCCCCCGGCCTCCTGTACGAATGAAATAAAATCGTCCGCGGTTATCGCGCGTTCCCTCCGTCGCACAATGTTCGGAGCGTCGCGCTGCAATTCCTGAATTGTCTGCTCGTCGGCGCCGCCCACGGCTGGCCGTTCGTTTGACACCCTATCGACGCCGGTCAGGACGGATAGTGGATTTGAAATGGTTCCCGCGCCTGCTCGGTTGGCACGCGCGCCGCCGCCGTGACGAAACTCGTCCGCGATGACGAGAGCCCCGGCCTCAGGAATACGGCCACGCTCCCCGTCGCCGAATCGGATGGTGCCTTCTGTCGAGTTCAACACGAAGTGCGTATCAAGAGGTCTAGAACTGAGAAAATCATGGACCCTTCGCCACTCTTCAGTTTGATTGTTCTGCTCCGTCACAATCCGAAGAGGGTCAGGCTGAACAGGCTTGAACGGCAATGGGAAGATCTCTTGAGGCTGCCCTTGGCTCTGACCGAGAATGCTGCCGCGTACTGTAACGAGATTTTCGGCGGGCACGGTGTTCGGGCGAACGAAGTCGACCTCAGGCCCCATCCCGTTCGGATAGCGTCCGCTGTCGAGCCGTGCGCGAATCCAGTAGCGGGGATCCGCGCCGAGGCGAGGCTCCTTGGATGGCTCAATTTCGCGAGGGCCTTCGACTCGGATATATCCTTCACGGGTGAATGCGGCCGTTTCATCGGCGAAGACATTCAGGCGCTCCCAATCGGCTCCCTCCCGCGGCCGGTATTCCCATACCATATTGACGGGTGGAGGAACGGGGACTTCATCCACTCGTCGCGCCCGGTCTATCCTGGTTTCTGTTGAGAGAAACACTCGAAAGGTCATCTGTTGAGGGAACGGCACGAGATTCTCCACCCTCTCAAAACCCAAATACAACGCGCTGCCCGGCTCGGCGAACCATCCCAGAGGCCGAAATTTTGTGCCGGGCTTCTCGTTCGCCGACGTCACATTGACGATCGCTCCGCCGTCGGAAACGCCCACTACCACAAGAGGAGCTTGAATCAGATCAATCGCCTGGGTGGTCTCGAAGATGACAGGGGGACCACCGTCTGGGGTCTGCGCAGAAATTTGCGACCGCATTGGCACCGGCTCCGCCACTTGGCTGGATTTTGTAAAAAACGTCAGGTGAGCCGAAGCAGGTTTAGCCGGCCTGAGTTCCATGCCGAGCAACTGGAGAAACTTGATGTAGTTCTTTCGCGGAATCTGGTTCATTTTCACCAACATCATCTCCGACAGCCAGGCGAATAATTGCAGGAGCGTGATACCGGGGTCGCTGTCGTTAAAGTTGGTCCACTCTTTGTTGTAGCGAGGAATACGCAAGCGCAAGTCTCGGTACAACTCATCAAACGTTCGATCATCCAGCTTTGGCTCTTCGTTGGCGAGCGGCATAATGGCCTCTACGGTTCAGCTCCTTCGCGCAGGAAGAAAGGGTACACAAGATTGAACAGCGCGTTGTTGGATCGAATTCGATAATCAATCCAGATATTCAATCGATTCCTCTGTTCCTCCGGCGACTCAACGCGAACGTTTAGTACGTCGACTCGCGGCTCCCAACGCACCAGCGCCTCGCGAACCTTCTCGCGGACCATTCCTCGCAATGTTGCCGTATTCGCTTCTCCGACCAACTCGTAAATGCCGCAGCCGAATTCCGGCCGCATCTGGCGCTCTCCTTGGCTTGTGCCTAAAATGATTTCGATGCTCTGGCCTACTGCCTCCTCGTCGGACACATATCGCAGATTGCCGTTGGGATTTGGCATGACCGGAAATGCCCATCCTGTCCCGAGAAATTCTCTCTGTTGTTCAGCCACCGATATTCACCGTCCCTACAGCCGCCACCGTGCCGACTGGCGCATCCAGTGGATCATTGCATGTGAGCGCCGTATCGCCGGATCTTGCCGCCAGTTTTCCGTTGATCAGGACCGTCGCACTGCCCGTAATGATCGTCCCGCGGTTAGCCGGAGGAATCACAAACGTCCCGCCTTGCGGAACATGCGGCGGCGTGTTGGTCGCCGTGCTACCCACGGTGGCTGCCGGCCTGTTTTGAATGTTCACGTTGGTACTGAGGCCTCCGTCGATTATCCCGTTGAACGGATGAGGCACGGCAACCGGCGGCGTGGTCCCCGGGGGTTGAATGAGGTGCATATCCACCGCTGCAATTCTGTCTCCCTGTTTTGCCGCCGGTTGTCCCATGCCGTGCCTCAGTTGATGTTCACGACGCTGGCCTTGAGGCTCATTTGGCCCCCTGCCTCCAGCGTCATGTTGCCGGACGCCTTAATTTCCGCATCGCCGGCTTCAATCTGCACCTTGCCAGCGGAAGCCTTGATCTCGACATTGCCGCTGTCGCAGTGAATCTGAATCTTATCGCCGGAGCTGTCGATAACGATTCTATGTTTACGATCTTTGTCGATCACTTCGATCCGCTCAGCGCCTTTCGTATCGTCAAACTTCAAAACGTGCCCCGACCGGGATTGAATAAACCGCCAATTATTTTTTTCAGCATTCCCATCATCCGGCGGTGGCGTGTCGGTCTTGCTCCAGAGCCCGCCTAATATGTAAGGCCGACGCGGATCTCCCATTTCGAATGCGACCAGCAATTCGTCATCTACCTCGGGACGGAAAAAGAATCCTCGGTTTTTTCCCGCCATAGGAGAAGAAATTTTTGCCCAGGCGCTGGGCTGATCGCCGAGATACGGAAACCGCACACGCACGCGCCCGAGACCGTCAGGGTCTTTCAGATCGGTGACAATGCCGATCAAGATTCCGTTCTCTCGCTGCACTACAATTCCTCCCGCCGACATTCGAACTGTGTGGTATATCCACTGTCAGCAATCGTATGCGTGGTCGACACGACAAAATAACGTCCGCTGAAACGGCTGCCTAGGCCTTTCAATTCAAGCACCACCCCCGCCCGTAAATCGGGAAGGCCGACGGTTGAACCCGTCCCTTTCACCATTTCTTTGGCGATGCCTTCGAGGATCTGAGTTGCCAAGGTCCGAGCCTCGCTCTCACTTTCGACCGGTTTTGTGGCCACAACCTCAATTTTGTTCTCGAATGACTTGTCGATCTCCGGCTGGCCGCCCTTGACGCCGACACCTTTGGTTACAATTTGGGCGCGTGTCGCCGTGAACTCTATCTTCTTCTTCTGAAGAGGGTCCCATCCCCGCACGGTTACCTTCCCCACTTGATTTGCGGTGGTTAGCTCGGGCTGGAATTCGATGAGTGATGTCCCGTAAGTCAGGTTATAAGAGAGCCGGCGCACATCGGTGGACCTTTTAAACTTCAAGACGCTTTTGCCGCCCTGCAGCGGCTCATCGATAAAAAGGTCGTAGCCTATTCGTCGGGCGCGTTCCATGAGGAAGATAATGTCGTACTGGTTGTCCTGAATGAGATACTTGAATTTCTCCTCGCCTTTATCTTCACCTTCCACTTCAATTCCAAGGCGGGCGCCAATTTGTCGGGCGATCTGTGTATCCGTTAGATTCTCATAGATACGCGACTCCTGTTGCGCCTTGAATTTGTAGAGGGTATTGAGACCACTGATAGTCAACGTAGATCCGCCACCGGAAGGAAACGACGGCCGCAAAGAAGTTATTTCTCCCTTCACCATGAGACGCAGGCGGTTCGTGCCGTAGTAACCCATCCAGAGCTCAAGTTCTTTCCCCGGATCGAATAAGTTCGCGTCGCTGTATTTGAAGGTCCGTTCAGCAGCATCCCAATTGTTGATCGTGATGTCGAAGCTATCGAGTTCCTGAATGTTCTCCTTATACGAGACCGAGAGGATGTCCTTAATCACGTCTTGTCCCTGGGGGCGACCTTGAATCTTGACCTCAAAGTAAGGAACGTAAAAGTCCCGTCCTTCGTAGATCGGTGCGGCTTGCAGAGTCGTCCCCGCCATTACGTCTGTTCTCCTGTTCGGGCAAGCACATCAATGGCCGGAATGGTGATTTGAGACCCAGGTATCAAGCGGCGAGGATTCTGAACCACTTCTGCGTTGGCAGGCTCTTCATAAATTCGGCGCCACTGAGCTGTATCACCGTATTCACGATATGCTATGAGCGACAAGGTTTCACCGCGTTTTACCAAACGCTTTTTGCTATGATCGGCGGATTGCAAATTCAGTCTCGTTAATTGCTCTTCGAGGGTTTGGTACTCCTTGAAGCTCACGGTGAGCGTCGCGCGCAGCGGAACGCCGGCGGGATTGAAAAGCGTGAACTTCTGTTGAATGCTTTCGATGATCGCCCGGAACGAAAGCCCCATCCCCCAGTAGAAACGTATCCGCGGGGGCGCATGCGTCTTGGGCTGAATCTTCACGAGTTGATACACCGGCTCGGTTTTGGTCCTCACATCCGTGACCGCCCCTTCCCCCATGCCATCCTGTGTCGTATCGAAGAACAGTTCCATGGAAAGCGTCTGAGTCTGCCCCCGAACAAACTGAAGAATCGGGGAATCGATACCCGGAATCGCGATCTCCGCAATCTGAGCCGCTTTTGCCAACGTATATTCCGAGGGGTTGAACTGAACCGGAATACGCGGATCCAGGCCGGGTCCACGGTCACTCTCTTCGACCTCGATCACCGCCTTCTCCAGTGCCATACGCTCCTCGAACGATTACAGATCCAGCAGCGTGACCTGTCGCCGTAACTCTGTCGCTTTCGCCTTACGTTCGCCTTCTCGCGCCATGTCCGCGAGACGTCGGATGACTAGCTTCACAAGTGCCTCTTTCTGCTGTTCCGTCAGAAACGAGTCCCCATCGATCACTGTCACTTCGCTGGTCAACTCTTCAATGTGCAGCGGCATATTCTTTATTCACTTTCTCCGCTCAAGCCCCTGATGCGCCAACTCCACTGTCTCAACCGCCAGGTTGTTCTGACCGGCGCTCAATTCCGGCCCGATCCACTTGACCGGGAAGGCCTGCAGAAGTTGAAATTCCATCAACCCACTTGCACCCGCGCTATCTAGGATCACGATGGTGGCATTGCGATATTTCATTTTTCCAATCCTGATGTCATGATGCCAGTCCCACAAATGCTTGTTTACGATGCCTCGCTTTAGCGTGAGATTGGACTGCTTCGAACGCGTCGCGAATTTCAACATATGGGTGTTTACACCACCTTCAGCGTACTCCTGCACCTCTGTTTCCATCTGGATTCCGCTGCATTCGCTGAATCCACCGGGGGGTAAATCGTCGAATGTGATCGTGAAGCGAAATGCGGGAAATGGATCGTTTCGCGCTCCGGTCTCAGGCATGTTGCTCCCTTCCTTCCTGAACCAGTATGCCGTCTCGTGTAATTCCGATGGTGACCACGACAAACTCTGCCGGATACGGGGGCTGGACTCCGATCTCGCATAGGACTCGTCCAAGGTCGGCTTCAAAAGAGGGGTTGGTCTTCTCGTCGCACCGGACGAAATACGCTTCTTCCGACGTCCTTCCGTCCAGCATGCCCTGGCGGAACAATTTCTCCAGAAAACCGCGCACAATTCTATCGATCTCCGACCATAACCGTGGATTATTCGGCTCAAAGACCGTCCAGATCAGCGATTGCTCGATGCCTTTTTCGATCATCGATAGTAGCCGGCGGACATTGATATAGCGAAAGAAAATATCGCTCCATAGCGTCCGCGCGCCCATAACACGGACGCCTCGACCCGGCATAGCGCGAATGGCATTAATATTGTTTTCATTGAGTTCGCCATGGTCAGCATCATCGATGGAGAAACTCACATCGCTCACTTCTTCCAGCACTTCATTCATCGGCGGCTTATGGACGCCCTTGCGCTGATCGCTGCGAGCGTAGACACCTGCGATATGTCCGCTGGGCGGCACTGCCCGCACCGGGCCGGTGAGACGGAGAGGATCATCATCAACAAGGATCCATGGATAATAGAATGCAGAGAAGCTGTTTTCAGGTAATGCCTTGCGCCACATGATGGCTTGGCTCGGATCGGCTCGCTCTTCTCCGATGTCTAAGATCGCAAAACGATACCGCGACACCTGGGCCGACATAGCGAGCGCCAACTGTAGCCGCTGCACCTGCTCATCGCTAAAGGACGGCGGGAACTCGATCGAGTCCTGGCGTTCCATTGCGGGAGCGGGTGCCTGATTCTCGCAACAATTGGTACGCGGGCGCCTGACTTTGTGAGTCACTCTTATCTTGGGAGCTAGATCGGGTGCCGCAACAATACCGATCTCTGAGATAGCACTCAACGCGTCGAACGCCTGTTCGAAGTGCTCCGGCTTCAAACCCCCGAGACCGTCGGCGCCTCCCGAGAGAAAGCCTTCTTGAGGAAGCGATGTATCCAGGTCTAAGACGGATATCGACACCAGCAATGCTTGAGCTTGGCGCGGATCAAGACTGCCCTGTGCCACATTGAATAAGTTCTCGCGCCGATCGGAAGAGCTGGTAAAGGGACTGCGTAGGAATTGCTCCGTTCCGTTGGGAAGCCGCACCAGTACAGCGGACACATCATTCCCGATGAGATAAGGGCGAACACGAATAGTATTGCCCCAGGTACCGGGACTGCCTGCCGAGACCGCCACGCCACCGAATTGACCCGTCGCCCTTTGCGCTGATGCCGGATCTGCCACACGCGAGACCCAGCATGTACGTCCGCCATTGGCAAAGAAACCGTAGACTGCATAGGCTAAGTACCCTTGTGGGATGAAGTCGCCGAAGACCGATACAAATTGGGTCCAGCTCTCGATCTTTGCAGGGGTAAACAGGGGGCCGCGCATTGTAATGCCGGCGAAACCCGCTATGTCTGTACGTGGCAGTCCAATCCCGAGCGGGCTGACATCCCTCCGCTCGAAGTAGACGCCTGGTGTGCGGTAGAGTGCCAAGTCCAATTACTCCAATTCCAGCCCTTCTACACAGACATCCATTTCTTCGATTGCAATCTCGTTGTTCTTGGCATTGAATGCAGGGCCCGCCCACTTTGAGGGCCACCCTTCGTAGAATTTCCAAACGAGCGCTGGTTTGCGGGCCTCATCGAGGAGCGTAATTGTGCCGGGGAGCCGTTGGGTCTTACCGTCCATCACTTTCTTGCGCCATTCCCATAGATCTTTGCTGTTTGTAAAACCTCGTTTGAACGTGAGATTCGTATACTTACGTTTGCCCGGGATTTTACGGACGGTAATGTCCTCATTTCCTTCTCGGTACTCGATAATGTCGGTCTCCGTCGCAAGTCCTCCCACCTCGGCAAATCCTGCCTTCATTCCTTGGATATCGACGATGAAATTAAAGGAGGTGAACGGATCGTTTCTGCTTGAAGTTGCCGCCATGATGATCTCCTTATGCCTCCGCTTCCATGGTCTTCTGTGAGATGCGGAAGATTACAAATTCGGCAGGTTTCACGGGGGCAATGCCAATAAGGCAGATGAGCCTCCCATTGTCGATATCGTCCTGCGTCATCGTAGTGCGATCGCACTTCACAAAAAACGCCTCCTCCTGGGTCGTTCCCATTAAAGCTCCATTACGCCACACCGTTCTCAAGAAGGCCGTGATGGACGTGCGGATAGCACTCCACGTGGGATCAGAATTGGGCTCAAAAACCGCCCATTGGGTGCCGCGATCGATAGATTGCTCCACAAATATGAACAATCGTCGGACGTTGATATACTTCCACATCGAGTCGGAAGACATGGTCCGTGCTCCAAACACTCGGATATCTCGGCCATCGGGACGGAAGTCTCTGATCACGTTGACGCCTCGTGGATTGAGGATATCGTGCTCGCGGTTGCCAAGCGTGAACTCAAGCGGCTTCTTATTGCCGTTAAGATCCCGTGTGACGATGCCTCGCAGCACTTCGTTGGCCGGAGCCTTATGGACGCCGCGTTCGATATCGGTGCGCGCTAAAAGGCCTGTCACATGGCCGGTCGGTGGAATCGTTCTATGCCCTTCAGCTGTGTGCGGCGCAAAGATCCTGACCCATGGATAGTACAATCCCGCGTAGGTTGTATCCCTCGGTGGCCGCAATGCCACAATGCTGGCCGTGTTTTCGTTCACACTTGTGATGGCGAAACGATCTTTCATCGCCTCACAGCGTTCGATGACTTTGTCGCTTAAACCTTGAATGACCACTTCGTCAGGGGTCGCAACGAGCGAGATTTCTCGAATCGTCGACAGTCCCGCGAGACCACGCCGCTTTTCCGGGTCCTCGGTGTTCTCATCCAGGTATTCGGTCAGTGTTGCCGGATCGCTCACACCGTTCTCGAGCTGAAGATCAGGAAAATCCACTTCATCAGGCTTTCCCGTACACGGAGTTATCTTTATCAGTTTAGAGATGGCGTTAATGATTGACGTCGCAAAATTCGAGTCAGTCGGGTCCGCGGTGAGGTTATCGTAATCCTCGAAGGCATCTGGCTCCGCACGATTAGGATCGCCGAGCTTCTTCTCATCGGTAGGGTCCACAAAGTTCGCTGGTACGCCGTCACGATAATACGCTACCTGGATTCGAAACCAATCGGCCGTTGGAGTGTTGTCGACAGCTGCTGTGGCTTTCTTAACTGCCACGAGAACGTTATTGCCCCAGGTGCCTTCTCCGATTGCCTCAGCTGTACAGGTCCCGAGATCAGCCGTGGCGGAAACTGCAGCCGGACCTACCACCCGGGCGACAAAAAGACGCTGGCCACCGTTATCGAAAAATCCGCGTACCGCATAGGGTAAGAAGACGTTTCGGCTGGTGTTGGAAGGCCTGTCTATGTAATCGCCGAACCACCGATAATAACTCTGCCAGCTCGTAACAAGCGTAGGAATCGTCGGCCCCCGCTCCGTCTCTCCGACGAATCCGGCCGTACTTGTGCTGACTCCTTCGATGGGCCGGGGCCCTGCAGCTACTTCCTCTACGTATACCCCAGGGTGTAGATACTCTGGCATAGGATTCCCCCTGCTTTCTTACGAAAGCTGTATCGTCGGCACCGTTGTCGTTTGACCATGCACTATTTGATGACTTTTGCTTCCCGTGAGCCCATCAATGCCTTTCGCTGTGACAGTGACCGGGCCGTCTCCCTGACGTAAATCAAAATAGAAACTCCACTGACCATCTGCCCCAACTATCGATTCTCCTTCTCCGGCCGACGTAGTAATCATTGCCCCGGATGCTGGCATGCCGCCGGGCTTTACCGTACGCCCCCGCAAGGCGGTTTGCCGAACGCTGTTCTCCTCACCAGGCCTGATGTGCAGATCGACGTCATATTGCTTATCCGGGAGATGCACGCGAATGCGGGAGTGTTCCAAATCGGGTGGTGGCTCGTCTTTCTTCCTTTCGATCAAGACCAGAACCCATTCACCGAGAAAGTCGGTGTCGCACTCTCCGTATGTGATAAAAGACGAAGGCAATTCAGGCAAAGTAAGCTCGACCTTCGCTTTCTCCACCGGCTTGCCGTTGGGCATAAAAATGGTACCCCGTAATAGCGTCACGCCCAGATCCCGCTGCTTAAGATCAAGATTGGGAAACGGGTATCGCGGCCCCGGACGAAGCTTTATGCCTTGCTCCATGAGAGTTTTATGCGGCGGCCAGTCATGCTCAAAATTCATTCCTTGATAATAGTCGCTCTCAATGCGCCAACGATAACGCCCAGGGCTGAGCGACCCTGTACCCGCCTGTCTTTGCCTTCTCGTCTCGCCAGAAAACACAAAAAAGCCACTACGGGTCAGCCGGCTTATGAATTCAAGCGGCCGATCGTACGTGATAACGGGCGGCGTCAGCCTATGTGTCACAAAGAAACTGATCCTCCCCAGAACGGAAGGTATCTCGATCGGATGGCTTGGATCATTCGAGTCTCTGCTGAGTCTTGCGGCTGCAAAATCGTCCATCACATTCAACGCATAGATGGGGTAATGCGTGAAGCGCTCATAGGTGCGTATCGGGACCATATTCATGCTTGCGCTTCCGCGGGAATCTCCTGAAAATGACTCGTACGCTCTTTAATACGTCCCGCTTTGAGTAGGCGTTCCGAATCAATTTGCACGGTACGTACTTCAAAACACACGGAAAGGCGATACGGCTTTTGCAACGCTTCCCAGACACTGGCCAGTTCTTCAATGGAACGCTGGCAGATGTTCATATGCAATTCCTCGACATCGCCACCCCGATTCAGGGTGAGAATGCTGTTGTCGTATAGCACCTGCAGCGCTCTGCCCAATGTGGCCTGGTTGGCCGGCTCGTTTTTTTGCGAAGGCGTCAGAAGATAATAGAGATCGAGCGACAGGGGCGGGAATCGTTCACTATCATCGCCGGTACGTAGATTCGGTGCATTGCGAAGATAGGCGTTCGGTGTTACCTGATACAACCAGATAGAAAGTGTCTTCTCAGAAGTCTCGTCTGAAGGATTCGACAGCTCCACCGTGGGATTGGGGTTCCCGGTAGTTGTAAGCCCCTCTTCAAGAATACTTTTCAGAAGATTGCTGACTTCACTGACCACCGCACTAGAACTCATTGGGATTTTCCTCTTTGGCAATCATCCCGTCTTCATTCCGAATCCCGCCAAAGCGATGTCTGTACTCTTGTATGGCCTTCGTCAAAATGATTGATAGCCGTTGTGCCCCGATGGGAGAAGTAATGATTCTGTTATATACCGACGTCTTTTGATCGCTATGGCCGACCTGTCCACAATCGACATAAAAAGCGACAAAGTCATGGCCGACTTCAAAGTAATTGGCGTATTCCCCTTTGGCGAGCTGCGACCGGTCGACATCCTCTGAACCCATCTGGTTTTCTTCATTGGCCTTGTCGTGTGACACATATGCCGCCATCGTTAGTCAACGTCTAGCTCCTGACCCTGATCCTGAAGGACCTGACGCTTTTTCGCTTGTTTGCTCTGGCGACGGGATTGATTTTGGTTCTTCGCCGGGGGACAACCCATCAAAGTGAGTTCCGGCGATCTCCTTGAGAATGTTCTCCCGTAATTTTGTCTTCACATCTTCATAGGCTTTCTTCTTCTTTTTCTCTTCATCAGTCTTTTGGTCAAAGGCGGCCTTCGCTTTGCGCGCATCTTCTAAGGCGGTGAAATAGGTCATAGCCGCCTTTTCAAGCTGCTCGTTGAATACCTTCGGGGTAGAAAGGTCAGATAGTTTTGCCTTCATTTCCGTCCCGACCAGAAAGTATGCGCCATGGAAGTTTCCAGCATCGAACTCCTTTGTGCTCTGTGTCTGCAGCGTCTCAAGGTCCTTTTGGTTAGCCTTATAGTCGAGAGCTTTTCTGTACAGGTCTTCCACTTCTTGACGGGCGATGTCGGCCAAATTCCACGTTTTTTGCAAATCGGGAACCTCGGCTCTTGCATTCTTCCATTGCGTTTCGAGGTACACCACATGGGCTTGTGCGCACTTTACGATTTCATCGATGAGCTTTTTCTCGGCTTGTGTGACTTCAGCATCCACCTGCGCTTCTCGCTGCTTTGCGTACTCGGCAAGCTGCGCGGCCACAAATTTCATCGATCTGTAGTCGTCCTTGTACTTCGATTTCGCTTGCTCTACCTCGCCATTGATTTTGTTGATGGCTGCGAGCTGGAGGTTCGAATCGTTTACATTCTGCTGTTTGCTCTGAGCTTCAAGCTCAAGCATCTTCTCTTGAAGAATTGTGGGAGGAGGACAAGGGGTTGGCTCCGATGATCCTTTAGGCGGATCCTGAGTTGATGGATTTGCCATCTGCTATCTCCTTCTAAGAAAAAGCGAAAGCTACTTGGGGTATTGCACATGCCAGGCCAAGTAACCTGCGTTGCGGGAGAGTACAGAGAAGTTAGCGTGAAACAAGGAGTTGTGCGCACAGGCTGCGGGACAGGACAAGAATCAACAGCGGCGCTTATGTAACAGATCAATGTTACAGTCGCTCAACGAACTCCTGCGAAAGAACCGGCAGAATGGGATTGTGATGTCACATCGCAGCCGATCAGCGAAGTTACACATGTGACACACAATTCGTCGACAGTATTCAACTGCACTCGGCCATTAAGTGCATCAAGACAGCCAAAATTCTCTCACTACCTCTAATAGGATTCCCGTGCAGAACAGTTCTTTCATGGCCAGTAAGCCAGTATGCCTTACTGGCCATCAGTCAGGGAGCGAGGGCATCGCGCTAGATCAAGTTGCGAGACTTATTGGAACACAAGAAGAGATGACCGAATCGTATTTGCTCAATATATGAAGAGAATGCCACATATTGCCGCCGCTCAGATGAGAAAGGAGGCCGCTCAACGGTCCGTGAAGAAAGTAGTGGCCCCTCAAAATAGTAGATCATCTATGCCCTCCGCCATCGGAAGCCAGCAGGCTCATCGGCAACCTGTGTCGTCAGCACGGGATCGTTGAGCAGACCTTCTATGCGTG
This sequence comes from Nitrospira sp. Nam80, assembly GCF_965152575.1. Taxonomy (NCBI): domain Bacteria; kingdom Pseudomonadati; phylum Nitrospirota; class Nitrospiria; order Nitrospirales; family Nitrospiraceae; genus Nitrospira; species Nitrospira sp. Nam80. The sequence continues at coordinate 1,746,186 of NZ_OZ224216.1, read as the reverse complement.
GAAGAAGAAATACAAGCATCTCGGCGTGAGTGAACTAGCCGCCTTCGGCAACTGAAGAGAACAGCCGGCTAAGACGCTGGCGAGGGATCTCTCGCTCGACAGGGATATACTCGCGGAGGCGCTGCAACAAAACTCTAAGGCCCACCCGCCGCCCGGAACTCGCCTGCTGCTTCATGGGAGGATTCAGGTGAAGTTGTGCGCAGGCCGGTCGCCTCACCCTATTTTGGGCGCGCCGTGCAATCACTGAGGCTGTGCATTCGCGATCTGGCTGATGCAAGGCGACGGTTCGGGTTCCTGCGGATATGGCTGTTGCTTCGGCGGGAGAGCTGATCAATCGGAAGCACGTCGGTGATTTATCGCCTGCACGATTGCAGCCACCGCCTTGCGGACATGCGTGGAGAGTTGCCTATTGCTGCCAGTCAAATGCGGCCGGGCGATCGGTGCGATTGGGTCGCATCGGTCGTTCAAGGTCTTCCCGGAATGCCGTCGCAAATTCACTCCGGACATATGCATCAAAGACCAGGCGATTGCCCAATGAGAGACGCAGTGGAGTCTGATGCTGACTAGACGGTTTCCGTAGGACCTGCACAATGTCTGCGTTGGAGTAACCAATGCGGTCAGCATGTCTATAGACAGCTTCGCGGCATCGGCTAACAGTGAAGCAAAAGCTTCCCACGATATACTTAGCCGGCACGACAACGGCATAATTGAGAATAGCACTGAAGGTGCCCGCGACAAGACCGACTTGGGAAACAATATCGGCATTTGCCCCCTCGCCCGCACTTAGATACACCGGGAAAGGCTCTGGATAACGTGGATCCGCAAACGCCTGCCCGATGCTCGGCCCGGCTATCCCCAAGACCCTCACCACTCTGAAGCGATGGTGCCAGAGAATTCGGGAGGCGGAAGCACTGCGCTGGACACCGCCACTGTGGCCGGCTAAATAAATGCGATCATTTCGATCCGCATGCTCCATGACATAGCGCGCTTCCGCATACCCCGGCCCATGGGACAGATTAAACATGGACCAGGCGACATCGACGGCGGTGCCGTGCCGGTACGGCGGACTGTAGATGTCATAGGTGGGATAGACGCGCTGCGCGAACGCGGCCCATAAGCCCGTATCCTGGCCCCACTTATTCCCTCCATAGATCCCACGCGATAAGAAGACCTTTCGGCGGGGCGCCTCAGGTAAGACATCGGGTTCTGACCAATCTGCCCCCCAATTGTACTGAAATGCCTGGCCTACCAATGGCGTTTCCGTCAGCAAGCGATACAGGCCAGCCTCAGCCCCCCGCCGAGGCCGCCGAAGCAACTCCACCTGCAAAGCATCACGCGCATTCAGGAGATCCTGCAGGGGATAATTCCACGTGTCGCGGCCCGAGATCAGTCCAGCAATCAGGCTGAAGGGTATCTTGATTACTTCGAACGCCGCGTTTTTGATTCCGATAACGGCTGAAAACGGATAGCCGCTCCAATACCAGGCCTCTACCAGAAGAGGAGTGGTATCTGGCGGCTTTTCATCTTGATGACGACCTGGAGTCTTCGGTGTCGCTTCATTCGCGTAGAGCAAGTCATAGCCGAGAAATTTTGTCCGGGACGTCCGATCGGCCGGGTCATACCAATCCTCAAAGTAAAAGGTCACACCGTACCGGATTAGCGTACGGTCTTCGTCCCATGGCAATTGATAGCCGACCATGACGATTCGGTGCTGGTGTAGTCGACTCGGGTCGGTCTCCGAAGTAATGCCTTTTATCAGCTTGGCGAGTCGCGTCTCATACAGGTCGGGCGGTTCGGTCGTCACCTTGTACAGGCTCTGCTGCTCCTTGCAGGGAGACACCGGGCGGCCACACCATTGAGAACCGTCGTCATGCGGTTTTTCAACCAATTTATATTCCGTATCGGCGGGATCTTGATCGGAATGTAAGGCATCTTCGGACAGCTTTTTGACCAACTGGGACGAACGAAGAAACTCTTCGAATCGATCCAGCGAGTGGTTCGGATCGGCTGGATCGAGCGAGTATGTAGCGCGCCATTTCGAGCCCGCTTGCCGGATCCAGAACTCGGCCGGCGGCTGTCCTGGCTTCAGCCGTTCGATGGTATCAGCGCCACGCTGACGAAGGTCGACTTTATTCCGTTCAATAGGGGCCTTACATGAGCGGCCGTTCAGTAGCTCCTTAAGACGTTTCTCGAGCGCCTCATCGTACTGTTCGGGCTTCTTGCGCGAGACATTCATTTCGACTTCCGATAAGGCCAGCGCCAGCTCGAACCGCCGCTGTAGTGTTCGAATCGAATCTTCTTCCATGGATTGGTCACGGGGGACGTCTTCGAGAACCAGTTTCACCACCTGATCCAATGGCAGCACGCATGGCGACACGCCGGTTTCGTGACCGTGTTCGTCGGTGGAGTTGATCGAGATAAAGTACGGTAAATCGGATGAACAGCTCATGAGGAGAAGAGCAATTCCAAGAACAATCGCCGTAGTCGGCATACGGAAGAGGCGCTTACGAAAAGAAGATGAATAATCCGTATTAACAGTGGTTCCCATATTGATCGGTCGATCCCAATCGATGCTCGATGGTGCGATGGTCATTTTGCCATCCGACCTATTTGGTCTTAGACAGAACCGGGACGAGGTCTTCGGCGCACGATAGGATAAAGGCGTCCGATTCGTCGGCATCCTCATACCGGGGAAGGCCTTTGTCTGTTTTGCGCGTAATATGAGGCAGAGAGAGATTCCAGCCCATTCCGAATGGGCCATTACTCCTGCCTGAGTGGTTACTATTGGGAGTACTCTGAACTTCCGCGTTATGCTTTTGACTGCTGTCTAGTCTTTGGTCCAAGCAGTTTCCTTTCGAACTCCGGTAGTCAGTGCGCTTTGATAGGAATTGAGGGCAGCGACTTTTTTCGCGTCGCCGAATTCGCTGCAACATGTGGTCCAAGTCAGGTAGCATCGGAATTCCCCATAACAAGACGTTTTCATCTGTAAGTTCTACCACTCGTCGTATCCATTTGGATACCAGGTGTATCTTTTCGGTTGTGGGAGATCAGGAAGTATGGGGAGTCGTGGACGCAGCAGAAGCAGACGCGGTAAGGGTTAGGCCTTGCTTGGCACGATGTGAGGCGGCCTATTACGGTTTGCGTCCCTGCCTACTGGGGATAGGACAGCATTACACAAGGAGTTTGAACGGGCCTTATTGGAACAGCAGCGCAAGGGCCGCTCGGCACAGTAATGTAATCGGTTCAGCCAAGCTTTAGAACACCGAGGAAACTATTGCTCTCTGTGGAAACGACTTCCAACATTAATCCCATGGGCGGAAAAAATCTATTCGCACACGTACATAGGAGCAATACTCAGATCCGGTTGACGCTTGTTCTTTAGTATGCTCGGACCTTCAAGGTTCGGGAAGGTATCTCGCCGACATGGATCGCACACGGCCCGTGAGTGTAGCCACGAAGGAACCGAGTGGCTGCGATTAAGAATACACTTTTGTGGCTTATAGCAATAGTAGTTGAAAAGATTGGAGCGGGCGATGGGATTTGAACCCACGACAACTAGCTTGGGAAGCTAGGACTCTACCACTGAGCTACGCCCGCTCTCGGAGAATGGTGGAGGCGCTCTTTTATACAGGAACGGTCGGTGGGTGTCCAGCCGTACGACGGCCCTGGATGCGACCGGTCTTTGTCCTCATTCCATCCGGCCGCGAAGCAGAGATAGGGATAACCAACCCTTCCGGCCCTGATTAGGACGCCGCCCCCTCCTCCGCTTCGGCTTGAAGCACGGAAGCGAGGAACCCGCCTGCGGGGATGACCAGCAACGGACAAGGGGAACGCCGGAGAACCCGTTCGCTATGACTGCCACGAAGCGCATCGAGAAAGCCATGACGGCCTTCCGTGGTCATGACGATGAGATCGGCATCCGTCTCCAGTGCGGTTTGGCAGATGCGGTCAATGACGTCACCCTGTTTGGTGACTTTGCTCCATCGCCATCCAGGCACGTCGGGACAAAGAACAGAGGGCATGGCTTCCTCGTCCCCCACGTGCAATAACGTGAACAATCCTCCATTGCTCTCCAGCCGGGACGCCAATCGCACGGCAGCTTGGACGGCCGGTTGGGCCGGCGGCTCGGCTGCGATCGGAATCAATATATTGCGTAACGAAACAGAGCCATCCTCTGGAGACACAAACCCCTCCACGCCCTTTGGAACGAACAGTGTCATCTGCCTGGATGCTTGCGCAACCGGAACCGAGATGGATCGACTGAGCCAGGGAATGGCGCCCTTGCTCTGATCCGTGGCAAGTACCACCAAGTCTGTGGCATGGCTCGCCAGGTACGCCGTGATCGATTCGACAGGATCTTTATGAACCGCCTTGATCTTCCTGACATCGATCCCAAGCTTCGCGACATCTGATCTCAGGCTGTTCGGCGGCAACAGCCCCCAGCGTTCCAACGTAGACCGTACGCCGGGAAATTCCGTCCACTCCGTGTCTCGTTCCGGAGACACATGCAGAATGGTCAACCCGGCCTTGGCGACAAGCGCCGCGGTTAGCGCATGCGCAAACGCGGTTTCACTGGCCTGGCTGAAGTCGGAAGGATGGAAGACGTGCTGCAAGATGGGTACGTCGATGGATTGCGGCGAGGACATGGGGGCTCCTTTGATCCTTTGTACCCCTACGATTGGTACTCGGCGATGGCGAATTTGCGACGGCCGACGCGCAGCCGGTACCGGCGACCCGGTACCAGATTGACCGCCGCATTCGGGTCGATGTGTTTCTGCTCGTCGATCTCCACCCCACCCTGCACGATCAGGCGGCGCGCCTCGCTTTTGCTGGGAACCAAATGAGTCTTGGCGACAATCTCCAGGAGAGTGATCGAAGGTGTCGCGGGGTCTTTCACATCAGCCTGCGTCAGTACGACACGGGCATCCGGCTCATCCGGAAATTCCCGAGCTTGAAATTTCTGCTGGAAGGCCGCCCTCGCCGCGCGTCCCGCCTCCGCTCCATGGTAGCGACCCACAATCTGTTCCGCGAGCCCTTGCTTGGCTTCCATCGGATGGAGACCCTTGACACGAACGAGATCGTCTGTCGTGAGCAGTTCATAATAGCGCACCATCAAAGCATCGCTGATCGACATCAGCTTCCCGAACATGTCGTCCGGCTTGTCCTCGAGCGCGATGTAGTTCCCGACGCTCTTGCTCATCTTTCTGACGCCGTCCGTGCCTTCCAGGAGCGGCATGGTGATGACCACTTGCGCCTCCTGCCCGTAATCACGCTGGAGGTCCCGTCCCACCAACAGATTAAACTTTTGATCGGTCCCACCGAGCTCAATATCCGCCTTGAGCGCGACGGAGTCGTATCCTTGGATGAGCGGGTACATGAACTCATGGATGCTGATCGGCTTCTGCTCCGTATAGCGTTTGTGGAAGTCTTCCCGTTCCAGCATGCGGGCCACGTTGTAATGGGCGCTGAGCTGGATCAATCCGTCTGCGGTCATCGTGCTCATCCAACGGCTGTTGAACTCCACGGTCGTCTTCTGTGGATCGAGAATTTTAAAGATTTGCCGCTCGTACGTCTTGGCATTTTCCAACACCTTTTCCTTGGATAGCGCTACGCGCGTCTCCGAAACACCGGTCGGATCGCCGATCATCCCGGTGAAATCGCCGATCAGAAAAATCACGTGGTGGCCGAGGTCCTGAAAATGCTTCAACTTGTGAATCAAGACCGTATGGCCCAAATGCAAATCAGGCGCGGTCGGATCGAACCCAGCCTTGACCCGCAGCGGGCGGGATTCCTTCAGGGAGCGCGTGACTTTGGATTCCAGCTCGGTCTGTTGAATGACTTCGACTGATCCCCGAAGGATCAGAGCGAGTTGTCGCGCTAGTTCACTCACAGGCGTCCTTCCTGGTTATCGCGCGTTGCTTGGCTTCCGACCCTGACAAGTCCCCGCAAGCGCTCCAGCTTTTTCGGTCCGATACCTTTCACGAGCAACAGGTCCTCGACAGCGGCGAAGGGCCCGTGAGATCGGCGATACTCCACGACTCGTTCGGCCAGGGCCTGGCCGATGCCGGGCAATTGATCGAGTTCACGGAGGGTCGCGTGATTCATGTCAACAACCGGCTGCGCCGCCGAACGACGTGGTTGCAGTTGGGATGAGGCCGTCCGCACCGGCCGGCTGACAGGAAGAGACGGATGAGGAAGGACTTCGCGAGGAGCAGCCGGTGGAGAAGTGACCTCGGGCTCTCCAAGCACAGTGGATGCGCCGTCGGCTCCCGCCTCGCCAGGACTTGGGGGCACCGTCCACCCGATCCCCACAATGACGGACAAGGTCGCGCTCAACATCGCCAGCTTGATGAGAACGGATTGAAGCACGTCACCCCCGTTTACGCGCCATATGGATGGCCCGGCCCCCGACATCTTCCATGGCTTCCATCATTCCCTCAGCCAAGGTTGGATGAGCGTGAATCATGTCGGCTACCTGATGAACGGTCGCGCCTGCCTGCATGGCGAAGGCGGCTTCATGGATAAGGTCCGCCGCATGGGCTCCGACGATATGCACGCCGAGCAATCGGTCTGTCTCCGCCTCCGCGACGACTTTGAACAGGCCGGCCGTATCGCCGGTCGCCTGCGCCTTTCCCAAGGCCGCATAGCGGAACCGCCCGACCCGGATGGCCTGCTCAGGTTGGCGCCCTTGTGATTGCGCGCGGTCCCGGGCCTGTTGTTCAGTCAGCCCCACACGCCCGATCTCCGGCAGGGTAAAAATGCCGGCCGGGACGACATCATAATTCATGGTCCGTTGCTCGCCCAAGATGTTTTCGACCGCCACTTTTCCCTGGGCCGATGCAACATGCGCGAGCATCGCCTTGCCCACGACATCGCCGATCGCATACACACCGGAAACGTTTGTCTCCATCTGTTCGTTGACGAGGATCTCTCCTCGATGGCCGATCTGCACGCCGACCTTTTCCAAGCCGATTCCCCTGGAATTGAATCCCCGCCCGACTGACACCAGGATTTGCTCCACCGTAAGGCGGCTGCCGTCTTTGAGGAGCGCATCCAAGGACTTGTCCGTCCGATCCAGTTTCTCCACCGCGAGGCCTGCACGAATTTCCACCCCACGTTTCTTCAGTTCCCGTTCCATGAATCGGCCGATCTCTTCATCCTCCAGCGGCAATAAACGGGGCAGCAGCTCGACGATGGTCACCTTCGTCCCGAGCCCGCTGTACAGCGACGCAAACTCGCAGCCCTCCACCCCTCCACCGATGATGAGCAAGCTGGACGGCACCCGTTCCAAGTCCAGAGCCTGTTTGCTCGTGATGATGTGGCGGCCGTCGACCGGGAACATGGGCAGATCCGGCCACGAGGAGCCGGTTGCAATGACGATTGCATCGGCTGACACGTTGGCCTGGGAACCATCCGTCTTGATGACGCGAAGCGTCTTTGCATCCGCCAGTTCCCCTGTCCCCTGGAGATGCTCGATGCCCCAGGTGGCAAACAGTGTGGCGATTCCTTTCACCAAGCCGGACACCACCTTGTTTTTGCGGGCCACCATGGAGGTGGCGTTGTAGGTGAACCCGGCCGTCAATTCGATGCCGAGATCCGCAGACTTCTTGATCTTGTCCCCCAGATCGACGACCGACAGCAGGGCTTTACTGGGAATGCAGCCCCAGTTGAGACACACACCGCCGAGCGTCTGGTTTTCTACGACGGTGACGCGCGCGCCAAGCTGGGCGGCCCGGATTGCTGCGACATAGCCGCCTGGGCCGGCCCCTAGAATGGCAATGTGCTTCATAAAAATTGTGTGATTGTGTGATTGTGCGACTTACTTTTTCTGCGTGCCGAGGAATTGCTCGTACTGCTGGGCGGTCATCAGTTTGTCGATATCGGCTGGATCCGTGAGGTCGATGACCGCCATCCAGCCCTTGCCGTACGGGTCGGAATTAACCACTTCGGGATGATCCTTGAGATCGCCGTTGACCTTGGCGACCGTGCCGCTCACAGGGGTATAAATGGTGGATGTCGTTTTCGTCGATTCCACTTCCCCGATCTGATCCCCGGCCGTGACTGTGGTCCCGACTTTTGGCAGATCGATGAAGACGATATCGCCGAGCGCATCCTGCGCAAAATGGCTGATCCCGATCGTCGCCTGCTTGCCTTCGACGCGGGCCCATTCATGCTCCTGATGATAGCGAAGATTGGACGGTATCATGATTTCCTCTTTTCAGCTGAGATAGACAACAGGTGTCCGGATCGCGATCCTAGAAAAGGGCGGCGGCTTTGTCAAGGAAGGCTCTCCCCCTGATCCGGCACCAGAAGCACATTGACGTCTTCACGGATGCGAACCCGATCGGCCTGTTGCAAAAGTTGACCCGGCTCCATTCGGCTGTTCAATCCCTTGACGCGGGCCAGGACCCAAAGTTGCTGCGTGGTCGGCTGGCCTACGACCGGCTTCCGCAACGCTTTCGTTTCGGCATTCTTCACCAATGCCGCCATCTGCTGCAGATCAGTAAGCCGCGCAGGGCCGTTCAAGAGAATATCGAACCCGCGGCGGCTGGCTTCGGCCACGTCTTCGCCGTAATTCACCAAGGCGGACAAGGGTTCGGAGGCCGCATCCGAGTGCACCTCGAGAATCACGCGCAGTCCATGTCGCACTTGCTGCAACGCGCGCCTGACTTGGGCCAGCGCATCGAGTTCCTGGCGGGCTTTCCATCCCACCCAATGCCATAACGTGCCGGCCGCCTGTTCCTTGGTAATCGACGCATGCGGCTGAGAAAGCGACTCCGTATTCTGTACGGTCCCGGCCGATTTGGCCAAGGCCGCCATGACATCCGCGGACGTCTCCTGATACTGAGCTTGAAATCCGGCAAGCGCCGCCTCTCCTATTTCATAGGCAAAACTGTTTCGGCTTCGCGTTCGGATCAGCAGCCCGTCGATATCCGCCCTGGTCAAATCAGACAACAGGGCTGATAAATGGGTATTAACGGAAGGATTCAGAACATCGAGCGTGGTCCAGGGCCGGACGATGCGGTTGCGTGGATCGAAGACGGACAACTGCCACTCGCCCCGGGCGTCGAGCCAAGGCGCGCGCAAGAGATCGATCACGGCCACCACCGAGAGTCCGGCGCGATGCGCCTCCGGAACTAGGTCGTTCAGGATCGGCCGAACCACCGGCGCATGCACCGTGGCAAATAACACGCCGGCATGTCGACTATCCGAACCTTGGTCATCGGATGGCATCGCGTGCACCCGGTCGGCACACCTCGCATCGCAACTGACGTCGAGCATCAAGACGGTCACACCGGAGGCGCGCGTCTTCTGCAACCACACGTCTGGTGTGGGCAAGGACGCTACGCTGACCGGCGACACGAGCAAGGCCGTATGCCCGTGGATGGCATGCTGAAAGACCACTCCTTCGCGCCGCAAGCCATCCAGTCGTTGCGTGGCCTGGATCTGGAAGGAGTCGGTCGGGATCAACAGCGGCTCCATGGCGAGCAAGGCTTGATATTCGGACACGGCCGCCTGCAGATCGCCGGCCTGCTCGAGCGATTGACCGAGGCGCCAATGCCCTTCCCCTTGGCGCGGCGATTTGGGATAGACGACGAGAAACCGTTTGAGAGTCCGGATTGCTTCTTCGTGCCGCCCTTCCTCCTGTGCCGTGACGGCGCCGTCCCAGAGCCGATTTTCGGCTTCCACGGAAGGATCCGCCGCAGCTCCCGAAGAACCGGGCGCAGACGTCGTTGTGCAGGCCGTCCAGAGACAGGCAGCCACCAAACCCGACAGGATGGACAGTGGAAGACGAGTCAAACGATAAACCCGCGGGAGAGAAAAGAGAGCCTACCCGACCAGTTCCATCTCCGGAAAGAAATAGCCGATCTCGAAGGCGGCCGTTTCCGGTGAATCCGACCCGTGGACCGCATTGAACTCGATATTCGTGCCATGCAGCTTCCGCAGGGTGCCCGCGTCCGCCTTGGCCGGATCGGTGGCGCCCATCAGTTCGCGGTTCTTCTTGATCGCATTGTCCCCCTGAAGCACGAGGACTACCACCGGGCCGGACGACATGAACCCGCACAGGCTGTCAAAGAACGGCCGCGCCTTATGGACGGCATAAAATCCCTGCGCCGTTGCCTTGGAGAGATGCATCATCTTTATCGCCACCGGCTTCAGGCCCGCCTTTTCATACCGGCCGATCACATCGCCGATCACATTCTTTTTCACTGCGTCCGGTTTGATAATCGCTAACGTCCGTTCACTCATGGGATAACATTCCTCTCGGCTGTATGATCGTGCGCTAAGCAACAGGCAGGATCACGGGTCCAGAAAACGATTGTGTCCGGATTCTATAGAAGGTGCGCGGTGAGAAACAAGTCATTACCACATGAAGGCCACCCCATGAAGTACTACACAGCAATCACCGCATCCCTGCCTTTGTCCGACGAGGTGGGCCGCCAGGAATTGATCGCGCTCGATTCCCACCGCCGCCTCGCCATTGCGCTCGTGCGACAAGGCAAGTCCGCTGACGCATTGTGCCTCACGCTCAGCGTGCGGTGGAGATCTTCAGCCGCCTCGGCTCGTCCAACGTCGAAGCAGCTCGCGCAACTCTCAAGGAGGCTGGATCGAATAGTGACTCATCTCGGTATGTTTCTGATGCCTACTCTGCATGCAATAGGCAATGGAGCGATGACTCTATTGCTGAAAGTGCCGCTGCAGCTCCCCCGGCTGGAAGACACCCCGTTCGGTGATGATGCCGGTGATGAGCTCGGCCGGCGTCACGTCAAAGGCAGGATTGTACACGTCGATCCCGGAGGGCGCGATCGGATCTCCGCCGTGGACCCTTGTCACTTCTGACGGATTGCGTTGTTCGATCGGGATGTCCCGGCCGGATTTCGTCCCAAGATCAATGGTCGAGTAGGGGGCGGCCACGTAGAACGGAATGCCATGGGCTTTCGCGAGGACGGCGACCGAGTAGGTTCCGATTTTATTCGCCACGTCGCCGTTGGCGGCGATCCGGTCGGCGCCAACGATGCAGAGTTGGATCATGCCTTGTCTCATGAGTGAGCCGGCCATGTTATCGGTGATCAACGTGACAGGGATCTTGTCCTCCATCAGTTCCCACGCCGTCAGCCGAGCCCCCTGAAGCACCGGCCTCGTCTCGTCGGCGATGACCTTGATCTTTTTTCCGGCTTCCCAGGCGGCGCGCACCACGCCCAATGCCGTTCCATATCCCGCGGTGGCCAAAGCCCCCGCATTGCAATGAGTCAGAATCGTCTGGCCGTCTTGGATGAGACCGGCGCCGTGGCGGCCCATGGTTTTGCATAGCGTGATATCTTCATCGAGTATGGCCTGAGATTCTTTGATCAGTTCCCCTTTGATCTCATCGATCGGCGCCGCGCGGAGGCTCCTCAATTTTCGCTTCATGCGGTCGATCGCCCAGAACAGATTCACGGCGGTCGGTCTCGTGGCGGCGAGATGATCGCAGATGGTCAGGACGGATTTGGAAAATCCGTCGTAGTCGGCTGCCTCCAGCGATCGGGCGCCGAGCGCGATTCCCATGGCGGCTGTCACGCCGATCGCGGGGGCCCCCCGAACTTTAAGCTCTCGAATGGCTCGCCCGACAGCCACATAGTCGCGGCACATCAGGAATTCGACATGTTGGGGTAGCCGGCTTTGATCCAACAGGCAAACGGCGTTATCTTTCCATGCTACCGTCGGCACCATGGGACACATCTCCGTGACAAATGGTTTCGTAGCACGAACGCGTGAAGCCCCGATAACTCTTGGCATCCTTCGACCGTGCCCGGCGGCTCGGATCGCCGGCCACCGTAACAAGCAAACAGTCTGTAGTCACCGCAGCTCCTCTTGTAACACATGTCCCGCACGCGCCACATCTTCATCCGACATCGAGGGGTGAATGGGAATAGAAATCGCCGTCTGGTCCGCTTCTTCGCTGGCGGGAAAATCCGATAGATCCAAATAGCGATGCAGCGGGCGAAATACGGGTTTCCGGCATTGGACGGCGCGATGTTCGAGGCGCGACAACAGCGCGGTGAATTCGTCCGGCGAATGGGTCCCTTTCGGAATCCTGACAACGAACCGGTAATAGGCATGGGTTCGGCCCATGGGAACGACCGGCAATAAAACTTTGGTGTCTTTTAACCCCGCCCGATATTCCGCGGCCAACGCCGTCCGCCGCTCCAGAAAGGATCCCAGTTGATTCAGTTGCGCGAGTCCGAGCGCAGCTTGCAGCTCGGTCATTTTGCAATTGAACGCCGAAGGATTCAGAGACGGAGCCTGGTCGTATTCCCGCAACGACCGAACCCGCTCCAGCAAGACCGGATCATTCGAGAGCACCATCCCTCCCTCGCCTGTGCACAGTAATTTCGTGGCATAGAATGAACAGACGGTCAACACACCGACCGTTCCCGCGGCACGCCCCTGCTCCATTGCGCCCAGTGTCTGGGCGCAATCTTCGATGATCGGGATGCCGAGCGCCTGCAGCGCCGTGAGGTCCGCGGGAAGGCCGAACAGATGCGGTACGATGACGGCTTTCGTCCTCACCGTTCTGGCCCGCCGAACCTTTCCCGGATCGAGATTAAACGTCTCAAGATCAATGTCGACCACACGGGCCTGTGCCCCGACCCGCTGAATCGCAAGCCAAGGCGCGGAACAGACGTAGCTTGGAATGATGACATTATCGCCCGGCCCTATGCCCAAAGCACGGAGCGCCAACTCAATGGCGACCGTCCCAGAGTGAACCGCCACCCCGCCGGATACGCCCAAATAAGCCGCCATCCCGCGCTCGAACTGATTGACGCATGGCCCCTCGGTGATTTGGCCCGAACGCAGCACGTCGGTCACCGCCCGAATTTCTTCCTGGCCGATCGAGGGACGAGAATGGGGAATCAACGTCATGATGAGTGCGTTACACGGCCGGGGCTCTCAGAGCAGAGATTGCTCAGAGACCGGTTCATCGACCGAAACTCAAAGACTGCATGCCGGCTCATGCCTCGGATTCGGGCGAAATTGTGCGTCTACCGATACTCATAACACAAGATATTCTTGGAGACCACGGTAGCATCAAGCCGAGTTTCTTTCCTCGTCACACTGATCATAGCGCGACAGAAGCACGATAGATTATCTCGTTGATCTACCCTGAGTATCGGCCATTGTGCCGCCTTCCATCCTACTGCCTGGCAGGCATCGCAGATCACAAGAAACTGAGCGACAGCTCGACATTGGTTCATAGCCAGTTCCATTTGCGCCAGAGCCGATGGACATTCTCGAATTCCTTCAATGGATCCGATAGTGACAAGGTCACAGGCTGCAGCATCCACTCGAGGGTGCGATGAACACGGAACGCGGATGTCGCGAGATCCAGGTCCACCCACACCGCGCCGTCACGATCGGTGCGATACACAGCGGCCTGGGCCGATACGTAGGCCTCAACAACATCGGGAGCCGGATGCCTATACTGATTATGAACACCGACGGAGAATACGGCGACCTCCGGACGTATGGATGTCAGCCAATGTGGATCAAACGAGCTGCGCGCTCCGTGATGAGGCACCTTCAAAATCGTCACATGACGAGAACCGTAACGGCTCAGCATCGACACCAGTCCGTGCCGTTCCAAGTCGGCCGTAAACAACAACGATCGCTCGCCGCACGCAATGTCGATCACAATCGAAGAGTCGTTCAGCCCTTTGGCGTGGAGGCTCGGCCGTTCGACATACCGGTGCACCATCGTCCGTTCCGGACTCACCACATTCATATGGCAATGATCGGTAGACCAGAGGTCGAGCCCCTCGTGGGCGATCTCTATGGAGAGGCCCTTATTCTTTATTGATGTTTCAAGCCGTTTCCAGAAGCCTTCATCACGGAATAAACCGTTGCTCCACACATGACCAACGGCAAAATGGTCGATGACCGACGGCAGCCCGCCGACATGGTCGAGCTGGGGATGAGAGGCGACCACATGATCGACACGTCGGATACCCCGATTCCAGAGATAGGGAGCCACGACACTTCGCCCCATGTCGAATCGCTCATAGGCCGCGCCGCCGTCAATGAGAGCGACCTTCCCATCCGGAAACTCCACCACCGCACTGTCTCCCTGGCCGACATCAAGAAACGTCACCCGCAAGTGGTCGCCGGTCGCATGGAACGGCCGCGGCGACCAGATCCACCAGCCAACGATCAAGCTCAGTCCAAGAGTGGCGGCTGCGCGGACCGGGCCATTGAGCGGCCTCGTGGCGAGAAGATAGCCGAGCCAATAGAATAGGCCCATCAACGGCACCGTGGGGGCCGCAACAAAGACCTCAACCGCCGGAAAACGGGCGATCAGCCGGACCCCCTCTATGACAAAAGCGGTCAGCAGATCGATGATCGCTGCAGCCGGGAGGCTGTCCCCGCCCATAGCGATGTGCCAGAATGCCGCGGCCAGCCCGATTGGTACGAGCAGCAAGCCGGTGACCGGGACCACCATAATATTCGCCACCAGCCCTATCCAGGCGATCTGATTAAAGTAGAACGCTACCAGCGGAAGAGTGGCCAGACTAACCCAGGCACTGATGACGAGCGATTCCCTGCCCCATTGCAGCCCCTTTTCAAACCAAGACGGCGCGGTTTCCGAAGGTTCGCTATTACAGCTTGTTTGATCAACCAGCCAGGCGATCGCTCCGGCGGAGACAAACGACAATTGAAAGGAGATGTCGAATAAGGCCCGTGGATCATCGAGAAGGATGACCAAAGCGGCGAAGGCGAGGGCATGGAGCAGATGCCGGCGATAACCGAGCCATACCGCAAGCAATGCGGTCGCCACCATCAGTAATGACCGGATAGTGGCCGTCTCCGCCCCGGCCAGGATGGCGTACGAGGTGACAGGGACGATGGTCCACAGGGCCGCGAGCCTGGTGGGCGTCGTCCATCTTGAGAGAGCGAGCAGCCACGTCCAGGGGAGCAAGACAAGGCACCGTCGGAACAGACCGTACGCTACAATGGCGACCAATCCAAGGTGCGACCCGGAAATCGACAGAATGTGAACTGTCCCGGTGGCCATGAACCAATCCCGAACATCTTGCGCCAAGTATCCCCGCTCGCCAATGATGAGACTCAGAAATACGCCGAGCACGGGCTGGCTGAGATCCTTGGATGCGACCGCCCGGATGCTGTCTCTCCATTCATCGACCCGATGCCAAAACCACCATCGCGGGGAATCTGTCCCAGACTCAATAAGACGGATTGCATCGGATCCCGATACCGTAGCAACAGCGCCGATTCCCTGTCGCCGTAGATATCCCGCATAGTCAAAGCCCCTAGGATTCATGGCACCGTGTGGCGCTCGAAGAACCCCTTGAAATTCAATTCGGTCACCTCGAGCATACGATTGACTCGATTCCCTCCACACGAGCCGTACCCGTCCCGCACCAGCAACACCGGTTGACGCGACCATGACAGGATCAAGTCTGAGCACCATCGTGACGCGATCCTGAGCGTGCTGCGCCGGCTCTACGACCGTTCCAATGTAGCTTCGCGCCGGCGATTTCTGCTCGTCCGGGATCGAAACGGCAGGTGCGATCCAACCAAACACATGCCAATACAACAGGCCGAGGACCAGCGCCGCATAGAGACCGACTCCACCCCGGGGGAACTGCACGGGACCTCGCTCGGCGGCGCCTGGAAAGAGAGCGCACCCGATCAACAGGACCGTAGTCAGCAGAGGAAAATACGGAAGGTATGAGCCCAGCAGCAGACCGGTAGAAAAGACGGCGGTGAATGCAGGCAGCATCGGCTCTGCCGTGGAAGTCGGCTAGCCGAGGCGGGCGCGGACTGTCTGAACCAGGTGATCTGCGACGTCGCGAATCGTCACGTCCCGTTCCCCTTCAACCATGATTCGCAATACCGGCTCGGTGCCGGAATAGCGCACCAGAATTCTTCCGGTGCCGTTGAGCCGTTGTTCGCCCGCCTGTATGGCTTGCTGAATATCCGGCAGCCCCGCAAGATCGCATTTCTCCTTCACCTTGACGTTCACCAATACTTGGGGCACCGCGGTCATGGCCTTCGCAAGCTCGGAGAGGGGTTTTTGGGTTCGCTTCATCAGCGATAATATTTGCAGAGCCGAAATCAGTCCGTCACCGGTCGTGTTGTGGTCCAGGAAAATGAAATGTCCCGATTGCTCGCCGCCGAAATTATATCCATCGGCCAACATACGTTCCATCAGGTATCGGTCACCGACCGGCGTTCGACGTAACTCGATGCCGGCCTTGCCCATGGCCAACTCCAGTCCGAAGTTACTCATCACGGTTCCGACGACCGTCTGTTTCGCCAATCCGCCCCGGGCATTGAGATCCAGCGCCAGCGCCGCCATGACGTGATCCCCGTCGACGATTTTGCCCTCTTCGCAGACGAAAATCGCCCGATCGGCGTCTCCGTCCAGCGCAATACCGAGGTCCGCCCCATGAGAACGGACCGCGTCCTGCAGCTGCTCGGGATGCACGGCGCCGCAGCCGGCGTTGATGTTCATGCCGTCGGGTTTGTCGCACAGCACCTCGACTTTGGCTCCAAGCTCGCGCAATACCGCCGGGGCGACCTTATAGGCCGCGCCGTTGGCGCAATCTACGACGAGACGCATACCCTGAAAATCCGAATCCTTCGGCAGGGACCGCTTCACGAATTCAATATAACGGCCTTCCGCATCGTCGATGCGAAAGGCTTTTCCAATGGCATCGGCGGTCGGACGAAGATGATGGATTTCATTGGAGACGATCAACTGCTCGATCCTCGATTCGACCTCGTCGGGAAGTTTGAAACCGTCGCTCGAAAAGAACTTAATCCCGTTGTCTTGATAGGGATTATGCGAAGCGGAAATGACCACGCCGGCGTCGGCCCGAAGGCTCCGCGTCAGGAACGCGATCGCTGGAGTCGGCATGGGTCCCACCAACAGGACATCGACGCCCATTGAGCATAAACCGGAAATCAGCGCCGCTTCCAGCATATAGCCGGACAACCTGGTATCTTTGCCGATCACGATCTGATGCCGTCCTGCGCGGCGCATAAAGATATGCGCCGCGGCGCGGCCCAATTGCATGGCCGTTTCACTGGTCATGGGTTCGAGGTTCGCCACCCCGCGCACCCCGTCCGTGCCGAAAAGCTTACGCATGAGGCACCTCGTGAATCTGATCGGTGTAGTGTGAAATAGCCGCCGCGGTTCGAACCACATCGCACATGGCCGCCACGTCATGGACCCGCAGGATGCCGGCGCCTTGCCGAACCGCGAGTGCCACGGCAGCCGCCGTGCCGAACAGGCGATCCTCCACGGATCGGTGAAGGATCTGGCCGATGAAGCCTTTGCGAGAAATTCCAACGAGGAGGGGACGATCAAGGTCGCTCAGCATTTTCAGACGAGCCAACAATGTCAAGTTATGCTCCAGCAGCTTACCAAACCCGATGCCCGGATCAAGGATGATCTGCGTTCGAGAGATCCCGGCTCCCTTGGCCGCCTGAACGCGATCCGCAAGGAAGGTATGCACCTCTTCGACGATGTCGCCATACCGGGGCGCCCGCTGCATGGTGCGTGGAACTCCTTGCATATGCATCAGGACGACGGCCGCTCCCGATTCCGATACGACGCGCGCCATATCTGAATCAAACGTCATAGCACTGATGTCGTTGACAATCACGGCGCCTGCTTGAATGGCGCGTCGGGCAACACCCGATTTCGTCGTGTCGACTGAGAGAGGAACAGAGACCGCATCATGCACGGCTTCCACGATGGGAATCAGCCGCCGCAATTCCTCTGTTTCGGTGATGGGCGACGAACCGGGCCGAGAAGATTCGGCTCCGATGTCGATGATATCGGCTCCCTCTTCTACCATGTCCTTGGCGCGCGCCACTGCAGCCGCCTCATCTTCGTACAAGCCGCCGTCGAAGAACGAATCGGGGGTGACGTTCAGCACTCCCATGAGAAGCGGCCGGTCGGAGCATTGCAGCCGGTAATGCCCCGCATTGACAATCAAGCGATCTGGAGTTGGAGAAGTCATAGGTTGGGCAGGTCGTTACGGAGCGTGGGCAGGCGTGCTATGGACTGGTTGCGGCGCGGACAACAGGCAGGACGGAGGGTCGGCAGCGGCCGCTCCGGCTTTCCAATGCGGCCTGGAGCACGAACTCCGCGCATCTGGAGAATTCGCTCCATTTCTCGGGAACTGTCAGGCAGGAACCGTCTGCGGGGCGGACCCTTGCATGAGAATCTGATCGATTTCCGGCGCATCAAGCACTTCCTTTTCGAGCAGTGCCTGAGCCAAGGCCTTCAGAATGACCATATTTTCAGTTAACAGCCGCTTGGCCCGTTCGTAGTTCTCACTGACGAGCCGCTTGATTTCAAGATCGATTTCCAATGCTACCTGCTCGCTGAAATCACGTTTGGTCGCGATCTCACGGCCCAGGAAAATCTCCTCTTCTTTTCTGCCGAAGGTCAGCGGTCCGAGTTTCTCGCTCATGCCCCACTCACACACCATCTTCCGAGCCAGGTCGGTCGCCCGCTCCAGATCATTTCCTGCCCCGGTCGTGACATTCTTCAGGACGAGTTCCTCGGCGACCCGGCCTCCCATGAGAATGGCCAGGGTGTTGTACAAGAATTCCTTGGAATAATTATGGCGATCATCCGTGGGCAGCTGCATCGTGACTCCCAGCGCGCGGCCTCTCGGGATAATGGTCACCTTATGCACGGGATCCGTCCCGGGAAGCAATTTCGCCATCAATGCATGGCCGGCCTCATGATAAGCCGTAATACGCTTTTCCTCATCGCTGAGGATCATGCTCTTGCGCTCGGCTCCCATCAGAACCTTGTCTTTGGCCATCTCGAAGTCGATGAACTCGACTTCCTTTTTGTTTTGTCGAGCGGCCCATAAGGCCGCCTCGTTCACGAGATTTTCCAGATCCGCACCGGAGAATCCCGGGGTGCCACGAGCAATCTTGTCCAACTCCACGTCGGACGCGAGCGGCACTTTCTTGGTATGGACCTTGAGAATCTCGGAGCGGCCCCGGAGATCCGGCCGATTCACGACCACCTGGCGATCAAAACGGCCCGGACGGAGCAAAGCAGGATCCAAGACATCCGGCCGATTGGTCGCCGCGATGAGAATGACTCCTTCCGTCGTATCAAAGCCGTCCATCTCGACGAGAAGTTGATTCAGCGTCTGCTCGCGCTCATCATGTCCTCCGCCCAATCCGGCCCCGCGAAGCCGGCCGACGGCATCGATCTCATCAATGAAAATGATACAGGGCGCGTGCTTTTTTCCTTGTTCAAAAAGATCCCGCACGCGTGACGCGCCGACCCCGACGAACATTTCCACAAAGTCCGATCCGCTGATGCTGAAAAACGGCACGCCCGCTTCTCCGGCGATCGCTTTGGCCAACAAGGTTTTTCCCGTTCCCGGAGGACCGACAATCAGGACACCCTTCGGAATCCTACCGCCCAGTTTTTGGAATTTTCTCGGGTCCTTCAAGAATTCGATGATTTCGAGGACTTCTTCTTTCGCTTCATCGATCCCGGCGACATCGGAGAAGGTTACCTTCTTCCGCTCCTCGGTGAGCATGCGGGCGCGGCTCTTTCCGAATGAGAGCGCCTTGTTTCCGCCGATTTGCATTTGGCGCATGAGGAAGAACCACAAACCAAGGAACAGGATGAACGGGCCCCAGGTCACAAGAAAAGTGATATACCAAGGGCTTTCATCGGGCGGCTTCGCTTCGATCTGGACGTCCTTGTCGCGCAGCGATTTGACCAGCTCCGGATATTCGGCCGTATAAGTCCGAATCCGGCTTTGATCCTTCAAAATCGCACTGACATGATTGGCTTTAATCGTGACCTTCATGACCTCGCCCTTGTCCAATTTGGCCATGAAGTCACTGAAAATGACTTCGTCTTCAGGTGCGTGGGTCGGAACGCTGAACAGGTTGAAGAGCAGGATCATGAAGAGGCCGACCACGACCCAGAACAGTAGGTTCTTAACACGTGAATTCATCCACCTCTCCTTTGCAGGCTCCAGGCAGACCGGAACCAATCGGGAATCTTGGAAATGTTAACACAGGTTACGCCGGGGTGACAACACTTCAGGCCGACTCCTGCTCCGGTTCATCGACCTTATCGAGCACGGCGAGATACGGCAAATTCCGATACTTCTGCTGATAATCCAAGCCGTATCCGACAACGTACTTGTTGGGGATGCGGAAGCCTTCGTAGTCGATGGTGACGTCGACGACACGGCGCTCCGGTTTACTGAGGAGGGTGCAAATCTTGACAGAGCGTGGTTTGCGTTTTGCGAGCGTCTTCATCAAGTAACTGATCGTCAATCCCGAATCGATAATGTCTTCCACCAGCAGCAGGTCTTTGCCCTTCACCTCCTCGGTGAGATCGGACACGAGTTTGACCTTGCCGGACGTTTTGGACCGCGAGCCGTAACTGGTCACGACGATAAAATCGACTCTCATGGGAATCCGAATCGCGCGGGCGAGATCGGCATAGAACGCATAGGCGCCCTTCAAGACCCCGATAAGGATCAGATCCTTCCCTGCATAGTCGTTCGTAATCTGCCGGCCCATTTCGCGGATCCGGGCTCGCATCTGTTCCTGGGTCACGATCGGACGACCGAACAACCGCTCCATAGTATCAATCCCGTCCTTCCATTGAGCTGCCGGTGGAAATGAACGCCATGACGAACGTCTTGGTCGAGGACGTTGCCGCGAAACGCTCATCGGCTCGGTGCCCCACGATCCACAGAATACCTTCCGGAGCCGTGAGTAACGGGATCCGTCGCCGATCCGACCGGCTCAGCTTACTGTCGATAAAGAAATCCTGCAATTTCTTCTGTTTCCCGTGCAAACCCGACGGCGCAAATCGATCGCCAAACTGCCATCCCCGAACGACAAGGCGGGGTGTAAACGTGGACGCATCGAAAAGCGCGACCCGCTTGGAGTGCGATCGTAGAAGTTTTCGGGCGCGCATACCCGCCACGAGTTCCACGGCGATCCGCTCGCCGGTACCGGGCCATGTGACGTATCCCGGGATATCAATGTCGATGCCGTCGATCGGTATAGCCGGTCTAAGGGGTGGGGCCGATTTTGATTCCGCGTCCCGCGTGAATCGAATCATCCCTCCTTCTCGGACGACCTCAATTCCTCCGGCGGTCAAGCGGGCGCCGGAAGATCCCGCCACAATCTGCCGGAGAATGGTATCCACCACCGCAAACCGTGACGCGACACCGCGATGGTTCAGGAGACGAAGAACCCGGCGCACCAGACGGCGTTGCAACGCCAGCGGCGCATTTAACAAGACCGACCGGTCGAAGATGTGCTGTCCTTCCCGCCGGGTCAATACCCGCGGCAGCCAGTCCGTCACCAACTGTTCCAGCAATCGATCTTCTTCCCTCAGTACATCGCTCTGGCGCTCCATGAGCCTCATGAACGACGGCGCAAGCGAGGTGATACAAGGCATCAATTCGTGCCGGATTCTGTTCCGCCGGTACAGGGATTTCGCGTTCGTCGAATCGGTGCGGAACTCGATCTCACGGGATGCAAGATAGGCAATCAACTCCGGCCGGGTGATGGAGAGAAGCGGCCGGATGAAAAGGCCCTCCCGCACAATCGGCATGCCCGCCAACCCGGTCAACCCTGCCCCTCGCAATAGCCACAAGAGAATCGTTTCGGCTTGGTCATCGGCCGTATGCCCAAGCGCAATCTTATCCACGCTCTGCGCGGCGGCTACCTCTTTCATGATGCGATACCGAATATCTCTGGCTTGTTCCTGCAGCGACGTTGGATGAGGGCCCTTCACCCGATGCGACAAATCAGCCGTTCTCACGATGCAAGAAACCGCCAGGCGATGACAGAGTCGCCGGACAAAATTCTCATCCTCATCCGATTCCGTCCCTCTCAACCCGTAATTTACATGAAGAACCGACAAATCGAGATCCCACTCCCGTTGAAGACCATGCAGCAGGCACAGCAGTGCCGTCGAATCAGGCCCTCCCGAGACCGCCACCAAAATTTTATTTCCAGGTTGAAACAGGCACCGCCGCCGGCTAACTGCGATCACGCGCCGGACCAACGATGACTCGGAGAAAGCAACGCATTTCGCTGGCGCTTCAAGCGCGATCACGGAATCACTTCCGCCATCCGTGAGGCCCGTCTCAGACATGTTCGAGCTTCCTGCACATCTTGTTCGATTCGCTCGGCCAAGGCTTCCGCCGACTTGAATGCCATATCGGCACGGAGGCGCTCAATAAACTGGACAGTAATGCGTTCGCCATACAGGCCCAGTTGTTGATCCAAAATGTACACCTCGATGATCCGTTCACGGGCGCCGAAGGTCGGTCTCGTCCCGATATAAGCCACCGATTCCATACGCTTCCCCTGCCAGAGAGTCGCCGCCGCATAGACCCCGTCCGGTGGGAGGATTCGTTCGGGAGGAACCGCGAGATTGGCGGTGGGCCATCCCAATGACTGACCCCGATGATCGCCATGGATGACCTCCCCACCGATGGCATACGGTCGGCCGAGAAACCGCGCGGCCTTCGGCATATCGCCGGCCTGGATCAGGTGGCGGATGCGCGTCGAACTGACGACTTCTCCATCCAACTTGACCGGAGGCACGGCATGAACCTGAAACCCCAATTGCGCTCCGAGTTGTACAAGGTCGCTAACTTTCCCGGCCCGCCCCTTCCCAAACGAAAAATGCTCTCCGACAAATAATTCCCGCAAACCGAGCCCCTTGTTCAGGACATGCGAGGCAAACTCTGCCGGTGTAAAAGCCGCGAAGGCTGCCGTAAAGTTGAGGAATACCACATCTTGTATGCCTGCTTCCTCAAAGCGAGCCAATTTTTCTTCCGGCGAGGTCAAAAATTTCAGATCAACGTGCGGCGCTAGCGTTTTGACGGGATGAGGGTCGAACGTGACCACGACCGCCGTGCCATGCAACCGCCTTGCCGTGGCGACCACGATATCGAGGAGAGAGCGATGGCCTCTATGTTGTCCGTCGAAGTTTCCAATGGTCGCGACCGGATAGGGTCGTTCGACCGGAGTGGTGAGCCCTCGGAACACATTCATACGAAGTCGTTCAACGAAGCAGTTTGGCCGCGTCTTTCGCAAAATAGGTCAGGATCATATCCGCGCCGGCCCGCTTGATCGCAAGCAGCGATTCCATCATCGCCCTCGACTCGTCCAGCCAGCCCGCTCGCCCGGCGGCTTTGATCATACTGTACTCGCCGCTGACCTGATACGCCGCGATCGGCGCAAGGGTCCTCCGTCGGGCGGCCGCAATCACGTCTAAGTAAGGCAGGGCCGGCTTGACCATGATAATGTCCGCGCCTTCCGCGATATCGAGATCGATTTCACGCAACGCTTCCCGGCCGTTTGCCGGATCCATTTGATAGGTTTGGCGGTCCCCGAATTGCGGGCTCGATCCTGCCGCATCGCGGAAGGGGGCGTAGAAACATGAGGCGAACTTGGCGGCATAGGCCATGATCGGAAGTTCGGGAAACCCTGCTCGATCCAGTTCATTTCTAATCGCCGCCACTCGTCCATCCATCATATCCGAAGGGGCGACCATATCGGCGCCGGCTTCGGCATGCGTGCGCGCCATGGCGCACAGACACTCCAACGTTTCGTCATTGAGAATTCGACCATCTTTGACAATTCCGCAATGGCCGTGACTGGTGTATTCGTCCACGCACACATCTGTGATAACCGCCAGTTGCGGAACTTGATCTTTAAGCGCTCGGACGGCTCGCTGAACCACACCGTTCGGATCATACCCGGAAGACCCGCGTTCGTCTTTTTGATCCGGGATACCGAACACAATAACGGCGGGAATGCCAAATGACGCCACCTCCGCCGCTTCCTTCATCAGCAGATCGATTGACAATCGAAACTGGCCCGGCATGGAATTGATCGGAGTACGGAGATCTCGCCCCTCGGTCACGAACAACGGATAGATCAGGTCGCGCGTCGACACCAAGGTTTCACGCACCATCCTCCGAAACGACTCGTTCTGACGAAGGCGGCGGAGTCTCTGCACCGGAAAGGCCATGTCACGCTCACTTTCTCGGCAGATTCGTCAAGAAGACCACCAGGTCACGGACCGAGATCATCCCGACGAGCTTGCTGTCCCTGGTGACGCCCAGGTGCCGCAGGTGCGACTGGGCCATCAGATCATTGGCGTCGAGCAACGTTTTGTTTTCCTCGATCGTGACGATCGGAGCCGACATAATCTGTTCGACGGTCGTCTTGGCCGGATCGGCGCCCGCCGCCACGACCCTCCGGACCATGTCCGTATCGGTGATGATGCCGATGACATCCTTGCCGTTCGTGACGAACAAACTGCCGATGTTGCCGTCGCGCATCACCCGTGCCGCCGTGCGGGCATCCGTGTCTCGCTCCACCGTGACAAACTTTTCCTTAGGAACCATGAATGATTTCACCGGAACCATGCCTGTCCCTCCCTCTTCAGTTGATCGATCAACGAGGCCCGCTTCCTACAAAGGTCGTGCGACCTTATACTCCGGCCGATTCAGCGGACAGCGAAAAATGACGAGCGATCGCTTCCGCCAAGGCCGGCACCGTATTTTCATTCGGCATCACGTTCGTGTTGATCCCATGCTCGCGCGCCGTGGCAGCCGTGATCGGCCCGATGCAGGCGACCTGGATCTCGCCCACGGCACGACGCATCGGCTCGGGACCGCCGAACAGGTCGACGAAATTCGTCACGGTGGACGAACTCGTGAAGGTGATCATGTCAATACTCTGACCCGCAAACAGTTCGGTCAAGCGCGCTGCTTCCGCCTCTGGACGAATCGTCTGATATACCGGTACGATATCCACCACGGCTCCGGCGGCGCGCAACTGATCGGGAAGAATTTCACGAGCTACTCGGGCGCGAGGGATGAGAACCCGCTGATCGCGCAGGCCGCGGCCGGTCAACGCCTCAATGATGCCCTCCGCCTGATATTCGGATGGAACCACATCCGCCCGTAGACCATATCGAGTTACCTCTTCGGCCGTTCGTGGCCCGATACAGCAGAGCCGTATCCCGGCCAACAGCCGCGCGTCACCTTCATGCGACCGTACGCGCTCCATAAAAGCGCCGACGCCGTTCAAGCTGGTAAAGATCAACCAGTGATAGTGCGCCATATTGCGGATTGCGCGATCGACCGGTTCCCATGTCTCAGGCGGCGCGATCTGAATGGTCGGACAGAGAATCGGCTCTCCGCCAAACGCCGCGATGAGATCGGCGAATTCCGCCGCCTGGCCCTTGGCCCGCGTGACTAAGATCCGGCGGCCGAACAGCGGCCGTTGTTCGAACCAATTGAGCTGCTCTCTCAGACGCACCACCTCTCCAATGACGATGACGGTCGGCGGCTCCATCTTCGCGTCCTTTGCCTTCTCCGTAATATCGGCCAGCGTCCCAACCACCGTCCGTTGCGCCGCTCGGGTGCCCCAACGAATTACGGCGGCCGGCGTGGTCACGGCCTTTCCCTCAGCAACCAGCCGGCTGACAATATTGGGTAAATTGATCATCCCCATGAGGAACACCAGCGTGCCTTGTGCTGTCGCCAATCGAGGCCATTCCAACACACTTTCTCCCTTGGCGGCATCTTCATGTCCGGTCACGATGGTAAGGGCCGAAGCGAGGGTGCGATGCGTCACAGGAATTCCGGCATAGGCCGGCACCGCGATCGCGGCCGTGACACCCGGCACAACCTCAAAGGTCAGACCGGCCGCCGCGACAGCTTCGGCCTCTTCTCCGCCTCGTCCAAAGACAAACGGATCGCCTCCCTTGAGACGAACCACGACACGTCCCGCGTGCGCATGTTCGATGATCAATCGGTTGATATCCGACTGGTTGCTGTAATGGCCTCGGCCGCGGCGGCCAACGTAAATGCGGTCGGCTTGGGACGGGGCGTAATCGAGCAGAGCCGGATTGGCCAGGTAATCGTACAGAACCACATCGGCCTGCTCAAGGCATTCCTTTCCCCGGAGGGTCAGCAATTTCGGATCACCGGGGCCTGCCCCTACCAAATAGACTTTGCCTGATTCCTTTCCCTTCATTGTCATGCCCGC
The DNA here is from genome assembly GCF_965152575.1 of Nitrospira sp. Nam80. Lineage (NCBI taxonomy): Bacteria > Pseudomonadati > Nitrospirota > Nitrospiria > Nitrospirales > Nitrospiraceae > Nitrospira > Nitrospira sp. Nam80. The sequence continues at coordinate 1,720,083 of NZ_OZ224216.1, read as the reverse complement.
CCGTAAATCTCCTTCAAAATGATATCGCCGCCCTGCTCAAGCAGCCGTTCGGCAAGCTGGACACCTAACGCCTCCGGGTCCGACGACGGCCCCCGAACCCGATCTCGTATGACCCGGGTTCCATCCACACCGGCGATGAGCCCGTCCAGATGCAGCGTATTTCCGTCCAGCACTGCATGGGCGGCGATAGGAACTTGGCAGCCGCCTTCCAACCGGTGTAGAAGCGCTCGCTCGGCCCGAACAGTCGTCCATGTGGGAGCATGACTCAAGCGGCTTACTAAGGTCTTGACCTGTTCGTCATCACGGCGTCCTTCGATCGCCAATGCCCCTTGGCCGATGGCCGGGAGGCTCAGGTCCGGATCGAGATACTCGGTAATATGCTCGGTCCAACCCAAGCGTTTCAGCCCGGCCGCAGCCAGGATAATGGCATCGAACCGGCCTTCGCGCAATTTTCGGAGACGCGTGTCGAGGTTTCCGCGCAGCATCTCGATGGTGAGATCGGGGCGCCGAGAGAGCAACTGCGCTTGCCGGCGAAGGCTGCTGGTTCCAATCCGCGCCCCCGGCTTCAAGTCCGCAAACCGGTTCCCTTCGCGGCTGATCAAGGCATCTCGCGGATCTTCGCGCATCGGCACACAAAGAATATCAAGCGCCGCCGGCAGGAGGGTCGGCACATCTTTCATGCTATGCACCGCCAAATCGATCTCGCCCCGGAGAAGCGCGTCCTCAATCTCCTTGACAAAGAGTCCCTTGCCTCCGACCTTTGCCAGGGGGACATCGAGAATCTTATCGCCCGAAGTATGGATCCGGTGCAGCGAGACCGTGATGTCGGAGTCAAGCTCTTGCAGGCGGGATTGAACCCATTGGCTCTGCTGTAAGGCGAGCGTGCTGCCGCGTGTCCCGAGAATGAGTGAGCAACGGCGCCCCGCTACCTGTGCCATGAGCCCCGCTGGCCAGCCGGCTGGAATAGCGGAACCCCACATCGGAGCCGACGCCGCAGAGCTGGCTGCTTCAATAAATGCGTGCGTCGCTCAGCCGACATGTCCCCGCTCCTTGAGTTCCTTGCGAAATCCGGCAGGCGCCCGCGACCCCGGGTCGGATGCCGAGAGATTGGATTCGAATTCGCGACATTCCGGTTTCGAAATATCGGAGGCCGGTCCATCGTCTTCCAAGTTGAAGAAACGCCGGGCCGCTTCGACGAACGCCGCGCCGCCGGAACCGCTGGCTTCCGCTTTCAACGTCACCATCGTCCCATGAACGATCTTATTGATAATGGCCGAGGCCATCGATTCGACGGCCTGACGATCATCGTCCGATAGGTGATTCAATCGGGCAAAAGCTTTCTCCAGCTCAGCCCGCTTAATATCATCGGTGCGATTGCGCAAGGCGACGATCGTCGGGGTGACCTCGAGCGATTTCAGCCATTGGCGAAGCACACCGACCTCGCCGCACACCATCTGTTCGGCCTTTTCCGCCTCCTGAAGGCGCTCTTCCCGATTCTGATCAACCCGAAGCTGCAAATCATCGATGTCGAACAAGAAGGCATTGTCGATATGGCGAACCGCGGGGTCGATGTTTCTCGGCACGGAAATATCGATGAGAAAAATCGGGCGATTCATCCGCTGTCGCACCGCCCGCTGTATATCCTCCGCTCCGATCAGATAATGAGCGGCGCCCGTGGACACGAGGACGATATCCGCGGATGCCAATTCCGACTTGTATTCCTCAAATGGGATCGGCGTCCCATTGAACCGTTGCGCCAATTCGATGGCATGGTGGGAATTTCTGGTGGTAATCCGAACCTGTCGCACGCCGTTGCCGATCAGATGCCGGGCGGCCAACTTCGCCATTTCACCTGCGCCAACCAGCAAGACGGTCTGGTCGTTCAAATTCGAAAAGATCTTTTTGGCCAACTCGACGGCGGCATAACTGACCGATACGGCCGTCTCGGCGATCTTGGTCTCGGTACGGACCCGCTTGGCGACGGAAATTGCTTTCTTGATGATCTTGTTTAACAGCAGCCCGGAACTTTTATGGCTCAATGCGACTTCGAAGGCGTCCTTCAACTGGCCTAAGATCTGCGATTCGCCCACAATCATGGAATCGAGGCTGGAGGCTACGCGGAACAGGTGTGTGATAGCGCGGTCGCCGGCATGCCAATAGAGATGCGGTGTCAGTTGCTCCGAGGAGAGGGATAGATGGGTATCGGCCAGGAACTCCTGCACTTGGCCGTATCCGTGCTCCAGTTCGTCCACGACGGCGTAGACCTCGACCCGGTTGCAAGTCGACAGCAGCAAGCCCTCTTTAATGCCGGGATAGGAACAGAGGCGGGTCAAGGCTTCCCCTAAACGACTCTCCGGCACAGCCAACCGTTCCCGAATGTCAACCGGCGCGGTCTTATGGCTGATTCCCACAACGATGACGTGCATGTCAGGAATCCACTCCGTGGCCTTTCAAGACGACTCCAACAAACGTGAGAATGACGCCGGCGAATCCGATAATCGTCAAATAGGCGGCGCGCTTGGCCCTCCATCCCACCGTCAACCGTCCCATCAGCACGACGAAGTAAAAAATCCATGTCACCACCGCCCACGTCTGCTCGGGATTCCAGCTGACATAGGAGCCTCGCACGATCTCAGCCGAGAAGGCGCCGGTGATGATGCCCAAGGTGAGCAAGGGGAATCCGAGGATCATCGCCTGCTGATTGAGATGGTCGAGATAGTCAAGCGCCGGTAGTTTGGCGTACAGTACGTTGAAGCGCTTGGACTTGAGCAATCCGTCTTGAATCAGGTACATCACACCGGCCACAAAGGCCACGGCGAACCCGACGGTTCCCAACATGCTCAAAGTCACATGCACCCACAGTGTCTTAAAGACGGGTTGGAGTGTTTCCACGTTCTCGGAAGGAACCGCGGCCGCCGAGACGAGCGAGACGAGCGCAAGCGGCACAATGAACGACCCAAATACGTGAATTTGCCGCCGGAATTCGACTGCGAGAAACACCAGAATCAGCATCCATGAGAAAAATGACAGCGCCTCATGAAAAGAGGGGAAGACCGACCGATCCGCTCCGACCATTCGAAGAACCAACGCGATCGTATGCGTCACGAAGCCAATGCCGGTCGTCGCGAGGGAAATTTTTGATAAGGAATCGACTCGGCGAAGAAGATAGGCAAGGAAGCCGACGGTGCTCAGAAAATAGAGCCCCATCGTCACCATAAAGAAGATCGAAGACATCCCACCCTATCCTCGCAAGATTCAAGAAAAAAATCCAGATTTTCGAAAGGTGAAATTATATCGATGACGCGAGAACGGAGTCAAGAAACGCCCTCACCGGGAACACTCTATATTGTCGGGCTCCCTATTGGAAATCCCGAGGATATCACCCTTCGTGCTCTTCGCCTGCTTCGCCAAGCCGACGTGGTGGCCACGAAGGAACCCGGGCAGACGCAAGCGCTCCTGCGTCACTATCGTATGCGCGCGTTGCTCACCACCTATGACCGCCGTAACGCGCAGGACAAAATATCGGTCCTGATGCATCACCTCAGGCTAGGACACACCGTCGCTCTGGTTTCCACTGTCGGAACTCCCTGTCTCTATGACCCAGGATTTCAGTTAGTCGCCCATGCTCATCGGGCGGGCATCCCCGTCGTTTCGGTGCCAGGGCCCTCCGCCCTGACGGCGGCGCTGGCCATCTCCGGAATGCCCGGAGATACACTGTATTTCAGTGGTCGCTTTCCGGCGGCACCAGCAGCCGGCAGACGTCTGCTGGTCTCGATCAAAAACCACGGCTGTACAAGCATTTTTTTCATATTACCCGAACGGCTGCGGAGGATCTTGGCTCTCATCGAAAAGGTTTTCGGCAACAGGGATGCGCTGATCGCGGTGGATCTCACAAAACCTACTGAACACCTTCTCCGCGGCAAGATCAGGACACTGCTCCGCACGCAGCCACTTCGCTATCCAAATGCGGAGGTAACTCTGGTTATAGCCCGACGATAAGAAGGGAGTCAGCGTCGATATAGGGATGGATCGCGCCTGCGAATTCTAACTCGGTACGAGTGCTCGATACGCTCTTCAGAAATGACAGTTATATCCAACCGCCGTGTCTGACAAGCGCGGTCATCTGAAAACCGCAGCCAAAGAAAAAGGGGCGCTTCGGTAGAAGCGCCCCTTTCCAATTCTACGACTCGAAGGCCTAGTTGGCGCCCTTCACAAGATTCGGCTTCTGAGCATCTGTTCCATAATCGGACTTGTTTTGCATCTTGGTCTCCGGGGCAACGGTCTGATAGCCCCATCCCGGCTGGGGCTCGCAATTCCAGCAGGGAGCAGTTCCGGTAAATTCGCCCACCGTCGTGGTCACGACACCGGAATTGATGGTACCCGGCAATACAGATCCGGCGATGGCTCCCGTGGCGCTTCCATTGTTCGTTATGATCCCGCGTTCAGTTTCAGGATTCGGCCGCTGCCCGAGGCCGCCGAAACCAGCAAGCTTCTCGTTTCCACGGAACAGGTACACTTCACGAACCAACTTCCGGCCTGTCCCGTAAACACCTTGTTGCGCATTTGCATTCGGCGCCTCAACCACCTGCACGGAAATATCGTCTCCCGCGTTCAACACCTTAATTTGATCCATATTCGTCTGGTTGTCGAAATAAAGCGTCAACGAAGACATGGCGCCGGTACCAGCGCGACCTTCATCATGCGAGCTGCCGCCCGTCTCAAGATGCAGTTTCTGGCCCGGCACATCGATGGCGAGAACGCGACCGAACACGGTTTCTGCTTGACCCAATCTATCAATGAATGCATTGCGATCAAAGGCTTGAGTACGCCCCGCACTTCCCGACACATCTCCCACGCCGGCCCCCACGCCAAATCCGGATCCGGATGACGACTGCGGCAGACGCTCTTGGGCGCCAGCCACACCCACGGAGCCGATGAAAAGTACTGCAGCTCCAAGTGCCAACACGTTACGCATGTGCTGCCTCCTTAGTGAGTTGTAATTGATGAGTTTTGATGATGAACGAGAAATGGACCGTTACCTGCATAAAAAGTAATTCATATCCCAAGACGGCGGAACTATAGGCTAATGACTCTATAGTGTCAAGAGAAAAGCCCGGCGGACCGGCACGCCAACGACAGCGATAAGGAAAGTATGGAATGGTGCCCGGAGGGAGGGTCGAACTCCCACTCTCTTGCGAGAACCGGATTTTGAGTCCGGCGCGTCTGCCAGTTCCGCCATCCGGGCATGTCTTGAGACGTTTAGAAGGGGATCTCTTCTAACACGGCGCAACTAGGCCGTCAATGTGCCTCCTCCCCTTTTCATGGCGCCGAGGCAAGTGTTACAATGTCGATTCATCCGTATCATAGTGGAGGCGCCAGATGACAGACGTAGAATGTGTCACGTGCGGACAAAAGGGCGAAGCGATCACCGATATGCTGTTCCTCGGAAAATTGGAATCCGAGGTGAAGGCGAAAGTCTGCAAACCCTGCTGGAAGAAGTGGGAAGGCATGCGCGTTATGGTTATTAATGAATACCAGATCAATTTGGGGGATGAGAGCGGACGCGATCTAGTCAGAAAGCAAATGAAGGCGTTTCTGAAGCTCGGAGAAGAGACGACGGATACGGCAAAGCTCGATCAAAACTATCGACCGCCGACCGGCTAGGTAGGCAAAGAGGCGTGGAAACCATCCGATCACCTTCAAATCCCTTCGCCCGTAAGCCGATGTTCAGATGTTCAGCGGAGACGGAAGATCCTGTCGCCCATGTAACGAGCGCGGCAGAGACCCGATTCATTGACACATCGATTTCGGAAGTGCTAGATTGCCCCATTCTTGTGCTGACTTAATGCCATCTACGAGTATCGTCCCGCCATGATTACGCAAATGCGGGTAAAGGGGCTTATTTTCGACCCCTACAACAACGCCTACATCGTCGTGCTGCGCGATGAAGACAATTCCGATATGTTGCCGATTTGGGTCGGGAAGTCGGAGGCCAGCGCCATCGGCCTTGCCCTGGAAAGCGTCACGGCTCCCCGTCCCATGACGCATGATTTGATGAAATCGTTCCTGGATGTCTTCGATGCCAAGATCATCAGTGTGGTCATTACGGACCTGAACGACAACACTTATTATGCGAAGATCCATCTGATGTACGAAGATTCCGAGTATACGGTCGATTCCAGACCGAGCGATGCGATCGCCCTGGCCCTGCGTTCCAGCGCACCTATCTTTGCCAGCGAGTCGGTGATCAAGAAGCAGTCTTCCGAGGAATTAGAACAATGGCTGGAAAACCTGAAGCCCGAGGATTTCGGGAAACTGGACAGCTGATATGACGACGAGCCAAGCGCCTGCCGCTGAACTGATTGAGCTCAAGGTCAAACAGGTCCTCGAAGACAGTAATACAGACACCAGAATTGTGGTGTTGAAGAACGACGACGGCAGCGAAACCTTGCCGATTTGGGTCGGCGCTGCGGAGGGCAACGCCATCCGCCTGGCCATGGAACATGTCGTCACGCCCAGACCGATGAGCCATGACCTCATCCGCAGTTTTGCCGAGCACCTCGACGTCAAAATCCAACGGGTCGTCGTGACCGATGTAAAAAGCAGCACGTATTATGCGGCGGTCCATGTCGCCTCCAAAGGAGTCGACCGCACCATCGATGCCAGACCCAGTGATGCCATCGCCCTGGCGCTGCGCTCACACTGCCCCATTTATGTGACTCGCGACGTGTTGAACCGGCGGACCGCGGCGAATCTCGACGCCTGGGTCACGAAACTCGAAACGAAGAATATCGAAACCTAACAACCGTAAGTAGAAAGACCCGCTATCCCCTCAAGACCAGGAGTCGCATACGTCATGACCAAGACCTATCTGGAAAAACCCGCTGATGTGCAACGGAAATGGTATCTCATTGATGCCGAAGGGAAAACACTCGGACGCCTGGCCGCCCGCGTCGCGACGCTGCTCAGAGGCAAACACAAACCCACATTTACCCCGCACGTCGACACCGGCGATCATGTCGTCATCATCAATGCGGAAAAAATCCGCCTGACCGGCAATAAAATGGAGACCAAGACGTATTCGCGTCACAGCGGATATCCTGGTGGCCTCAAGACTTTAACCGCGCAACATATCCACGACAGGCGCCCGACTCACTTGTTGACCCGGGCGATTCAAGGCATGCTTCCGAAGACGCCACTCGGTAAGCATATGGCAAAAAAGCTGCGTGTCTATGCAGGAACCGCTCATCCTCATCAGGCTCAGCAACCCCAAACACTATCTCTGTGAACGTCCATCTTTTAGCGATCAGTGAAGGAGGCCGCCGCGTATGGCAGCGATGATTCAGTATGCAACCGGAAAAAGGAAAAGCGCGATTGCGCGGGCCTGGGTTTCGGCAGGCGCAGGTGATATTGTCATCAACGAGAAGCCGATTGAAAAGGCGTTCCCTCGTCCGACTCTACGGACGATCATTCAATTCCCGTTGGAACAGGCCGGCGCCGCAGGCAAGTATTCCATTCGAGCTACCGTATACGGCGGAGGTCCTACCGGACAGGCCGGCGCGCTCAGGCACGCGATCGCCAAGGCTCTGGTCGTTCTGAGCCCTGCCTTCCGCGGCCCGCTGAAAAAGGAAGGCCTGCTCACGCGTGATTCCCGCGTCAAAGAACGAAAAAAGTATGGTCAAAAGGGAGCGCGCAAGCGGTTCCAATACTCAAAACGATGACGCCCTCGAAGTCGGCGGCATGACGAAAGGGAAGGCGTCCAGCCTTCCCTTTTTTGTCTGTCCACGTTGCCGAAACAGCAGATAAGTATTGGCTTCAGGAGGGAATTGATGACATTCGCCCGGGTCGCAGTCGCCGGGGCAAGCGGATATACGGGCATTGAACTGGTTCGCTTGCTCGCTCAGCATCCTCGCATCAAATTGACCGCCGTCACGTCCGAAAAATCCTCCGGGTCCGCTGTGTCAACTGTGTTCCCTCATCTTCGCAACGCCGTCCCGCTGACATTTGAAGCTTTGGCGCCGGACGCCTTGTCCAAACAAGCGGACGTGGTATTCCTCGCATTGCCGCATACCAAGTCAATGGCGCCGGTCGCCTCTTGTCTGCCGGCCGGAACCAAGGTGATCGATCTCAGCGCTGATTACCGCCTGAAAGATTCGCGTCTCTTCGAAGCGTGGTACCAGACGGCGCATACGCATCCCGATCTCCTGAAGCAGGCCGTGTATGGGCTTCCCGAGTTGCATCGAGCGGAAATTGCGCAGGCCCAATTAATCGCCTCGCCCGGCTGTTACCCGACCGCGGCCATCTTGCAGTTGGCGCCGCTTGCCGCACAGGGACTGATCGTCCCAGATACGATTGTCATCGACGCCAAGTCCGGGATTTCCGGAGCCGGCAGAAGTCCGGCGCTGCCCTATCATTTTCCTGAAGCGCATGAATCTCTTGAACCCTATAAGATCGGTCTTCATCGCCATATCCCGGAAATCGAGCAAGAACTGAGTAACCTGAACGGACAATATGCAGCCAATCATGGATCAGCCGCCCCGGTTCCGATCACGGTGGCGTTTACACCTCATCTCGTGCCGATGAATCGCGGCATCCTGAGCACGGCCTATTGCCGTTTAAAGAGGCCGATGAATGACTTGCGCGAGTTGCGGGCGCTCTACCAGGATTTCTATAAAGATGCTCCGTTCGTCCGCGTCTTCGAGGACACCACGCCGAATCCTCGTCATGTCAGGGGCTCGAATTATTGCGATCTGGCGGTCCATCGGGATGCGAGGGCCGGGTGGGTCATCACAGTCGCCGCGCTGGATAATCTGGTCAAGGGCGCTGCCGGCCAGGCGATTCAGGCGATGAACCTCATGCTTGGCTATCCCGAAACCATGGGTCTGACTGCCCCGGCGGCCTATCCCTGACGCCGGGCCTCTCCTCGATTGCGCTTCCACTCTTTCATATAAGGATCTCCGATGACCACGATCGCAGGAGGTATCACCACGCCCCAGGGATTCCGAGCGGCAGGCATCCATTGCGGAATTAAAAAGAATCATCAGCTCGACCTGGCGCTGATTCTCTCCGAGCGGGAAGGCCCGGTAGCGGGTCTGTTCACGACCAATCGGGTGGCAGCGGCGCCCGTCCTATTAGACCGGGCTTACCTGCGAAGAGGCTTGGCCCGCGCCGTCATCGTCAACAGCGGCAATGCCAATGCCTGCACCGGCTCCGAAGGGTTGCTGGCGGCGGAGACCATGGCTTTGACCGTCGCCCGGCACCTCGACACGCTGCCGCACAAAGTCTTTGTTGGGTCGACGGGAGTCATCGGACAACGACTCCCCATCGAACGAATCCAGAGCGCGGTGCCGAAACTCCTCCAGCGGGTGCGCCGCACCGGCGGACTCGAAGCCGCTCGCGCCATCATGACCACGGATCTTCGCCCCAAGCAGGCGGCGATTCGGGCCCGCATTGGAGGCAAAATCGTGACAATCGGCGGCATGGTAAAGGGATCGGGAATGATCCATCCGAATATGGCAACAATGTTGGCCTATCTCAGTACGGACGCCTCGATCACCCGCCAGGCGCTGCAACAGTCGCTGAAAGCGGCGGCCGCGCGCTCGTTCAATTCCATCACCGTCGACGGAGATACCAGCACGAATGACACGATTCTATGCCTCGCGAACGGTATGGCCGGGAACAGCCTGATTGAATCGGGATCCATCGCCCACGGCCGGTTTCAGGACATGTTGAGCGAGCTCTGTCATGCATTGGCTCTGAAGATTTGTTGGGACGGAGAAGGGGTGACCAAGGTCGTGAAAATCTCCGTCGCCGGCGCGGCAAGCGCACCGGCTGCCCGGCAGGTGGCCGACGCAATTGCCACCTCCAGTCTCGTCAAGACCGCGCTATTTGGAGAGGACGCCAACTGGGGCCGAATCATGGCCGCAATCGGTCGGGCCGGGGTGCGGATCGATCCCTCTCGAATTAGCCTTCGCTTCGATGAAGTCCTCATGGTGAAGAACGGTCAAGGACTTGGTGTGCCGACCGAGCGGCATCTGGCGGATGTCTTTCGGCGTAAGGAATTCACCATTCGAATAGATCTTGGTTTAGGCGAGGAGGCCTCGGAAATATGGACGACGGATCTCTCCTTGGATTATGTGAAAATCAACGCCAGTTATCGATCCTGACTCGCGCCCTGGGGCCGGGGATCCGGCTTGCAAGTTCATTTCAATTGTGCTAGCGTTCCATCGTTTCACCGACGTGGTGCAGTATCAGCCCCGCGGCGGTTTTCTTGACCCCTGGATTCAGGGGTTTTTTATTTAAATCCACACCAGCGTGATGCGCACGCTGCGCAGCCTGAGATTAAGGGGACGTTCCCCTCGCCGGTCTTTTTGTCGCGCGCTCTGCAGGCTTCGGAGGGAGGTGAAGGTATGGGAGTAGTCGCAATCAAGGAATTATTGGAAGCGGGCGTCCATTTTGGCCATCAAACCAATCGTTGGAATCCGAAAATGAAGCGATTCCTATTCGGAGAGCGCAATGGCGTCTACATTATCGATCTCCAACAAACCGTCGAGCGTCTCGAGTTGGCCTATGCCTTCGCCCGCGACACCGTGGCGGCCGGAGATTCCGTTCTCTTCGTGGGAACCAAGCGCCAGGCGGCCGAGATCCTCGAAGAGGAAGCGAAGCGGGCCAATATGTTTTTCGTCAACCAACGCTGGCTGGGCGGGATGCTGACCAATTTTCAGACGATCCGGCGCAGCATTGATAAAATGAAAAAAATGGAAGCCACGCTGGCCGATCCTTCCCACCAGGGGCTCACGAAAAAAGAGCTCGGCCAGATGCAAAAAGAAGTCGTCAAGCTTCAGAAAAACCTATCCGGCATTCGCAACATGCGTGCCTTGCCCGGCGCGGTCTTTGTGTTGGATACCCGTATCGAGCATATCGCGGTGCTGGAGGCCAACCGGCTGGAAATCCCGGTGATCGCCATCGTCGACAGCAATTGCGACCCGGACAATATCCAGTATCCGATTCCCGGCAATGATGACGCCATTCGTTCCATCAAGCTCATCATTTCTCACATCGCGGATGCCTGTCTCGAAGGCGCCCACCTCAGGACTCAACGAGAAGAAAATGAGTTTGCCGCGAGCGCGCCGGCGGGCCAGAAACAGCCGAGCATGAATTTGGAGAGCGTGCCGACGCCGTAACCGCTGGCTCAATTATAAGAATCGCTTAATACAGATAGAGTGGAGAACGTATGCCAAGTCTGAGTGACTTTGTGAAAGAGTTGCGCGAAAAAACCGGGGCCGGGATTCTGGATTGTCAGAAAGCCTTGACCGAATCAGACAACAACATAGAGAAAGCGGTTGACTACCTCAGGCAAAAGGGCTTGGCCGCAGCGCAAAAGAAGGCCGGACGGGAAACCAATCAAGGGTTGATCCATGCGTATATCCATGCCGGTGGCAAAATCGGCGTGTTGATCGAGGTGAATTGCGAGACGGATTTTGTCGCGAGAAATGAGGAATTCAAAGCCTTCGTCAATGACCTCGCGCTTCAAGTCGCCGCATCGAGTCCTTCCTATGTCACACGCGAGGATGTCCCTGCCGATACGATCGCCAAGGAAAAAAGCATTTATGAGGCCCAGGCGAAGGAAATGGGCAAGCCTCCCGCCGCCTGGCCGAAAATCGTCGAAGGGAAGCTCGACAAGTACTACCAGGAAAACTGCCTGCTGGATCAGGCATTCATCAAGGATCCTTCCGTGACGGTCAAGGACCTCCTGGCGCAAAAGATCGCCAAGATCGGTGAAAACATGGTCGTCCGCCGCTTTACGCGCTACCAATTGGGCCAAGCATGAACCTTGCCAAATACCGGCGCATCCTGCTGAAAGTCAGCGGAGAAATGTTGGCCGGTGAGCAGGGATACGGCATCCAGCCATCGGTCCTTGAAGGGCTGGCCGATGAAATCGCCGCCGTCGTCACCATGGGAGTTCAAGTGGCGGTGGTGATCGGGGGTGGCAATATTTTCCGCGGCATCGCAGCAAGCGCCTCGGGCATGGAGCGGGCGTCGGCCGATTACATGGGCATGCTGGCGACGGTCTTGAACGCGCTGGCCCTGCAAAACGCCCTCGAGCGCAAAGGCACCAGCACGCGCGTCCAGTCCGCCATTGAAATGCGCCAACTCGCGGAGGGCTACATTCGCAGGCGGGCGATACGGCATTTGGAAAAGAACCGGGTCGTGATCTTCGCCGGTGGGACAGGCAACCCTTATTTCTCGACCGACACGGCGGCGGCGTTGCGCGCCATGGAAATCGGCGCGGAAGTCATCATGAAGGGCACGAAGGTGGACGGTATTTACGATAGTGACCCGATGAAGAATGCCGGTGCCAAGAAGTATACGGACATCCCGTTCATGGCTATTCTGAGCCAGAATTTGAAAGTCATGGATTCGACCGCCGTCAGCCTCTGCATGGACAACCAGCTCCCGTTGATCGTGTTCAATCTCAAGGAAAAGGGCAACTTCGAACGGGTCGTTCGCGGCGAATCGATCGGGACCCTGGTCACGGTCGGAAACCGCTGAGGAGAACCGCCATGTCAACGGCACAAGCAGTCAAACAGAAAGTCACGGAAAAGATGGAGCATGCCCTGGAGCATCTGAAACGTGACTTGGCCGGCATGCGGACGGGCCGCGCGTCCGTCGCGCTTTTGGACAGCATCAAGGTTGATTACTATGGGACACTGACTCCCTTGAAGCAGGTTGCCAATATCGCCATTCCGGAAAGCCGCTTGATTACCATCCAGGCATGGGAACAGAAGATGATCCGAGAAATCGAGAAGGCCATTCAGACTTCGGATCTCGGCTTGACTCCTTCGAATGACGGTAAGTTGATTCGTGTCCCGCTTCCTCCGCTCACTGAAGAACGGCGCAAGGAACTCATCAAGGTCTGCAAGAAACACGGAGAGGAAGTGAAAGTCCAGATCCGGGGCTTTCGACGCGACGGCAATGACGAGCTAAAGAAGCTGCAAAAGGACACGAAGCTGACCGAAGACGAGCTGCGCAAGTCCGAAGCGGAGATACAAAAATTAACGGATCAATATATACAGAAGATCGATGACGTGCTAAAGAAGAAGGAAAGCGAGATTCTCGAAGTTTAGCCGGTCTTGTCTCTCAACTACGGCGTGTCACGCTCATCGCCCTCTCCACCCACCTCCGCTCGAATCGACCTCGGCAATCTGCTCCATAATCTCTCGCAGACAAGACGATGCGTCGGTGAAGGATGCCAGATCCTGGCCATTGTCAAGGCGAATGCCTATGGGCATGGAGCAGTGCCGATCACCAGGACCCTCATGCAGGCAGGCGTACGCCGGTTCGGCGTGGCAACCATCGAAGAGGGAGTCCAACTCCGGGAAGCGGGCATCACTCATCCGATTGCCGTCCTCGGGCCCATTTTGCCATCGGAGATTCCGCCGTTGGTGGCCTATGGCCTCATCCCGGTGATCTATGAACTGTCTATGGCCCGCGAACTTGCGGCCCATGTTCGAGGCGCCGCCGCTCCCTACCCGATTCACGTGAAGATCGATACGGGCATGGGCCGCCTGGGTTTCGAAGCGGATCAATTTCCCGGACGGTTCGACACGGCCGATCTGGATCGAGTCTTGAAACTCGACGGGCTGATGACCCACCTTGCCGACGCGGACAGCGCAGATCCCGCTTATACCAATGACCAACTCAAACGTTTCCATGTCGCGCTGGATAAAGTGGCGGCATCAGGCAGGACATTGCCGCTTATCCATATGGCAAACAGCGCCGGCATCATCATGCATCCCGCCACGCATTTTTCGATGGTGCGGCCCGGCATCATGCTATACGGCTACCATACGCTGCCGCACGGCTCCCCGCCCATTGATCTCCGGCCGGTCCTCAGTTGGCGCAGCACGATTGCACTGATTCGTGCAATCCCCCGCGGTGGATGCGTCAGCTACAACCGGACGTTTACTGCGCAGCGGGCATCCCGCATCGCGATTCTGCCGGTGGGTTATGGCGATGGGTATAGCCGTCGATTATCCAATAGAGGACATATTCTCATCCGTGGTCGCCGCTTGCCGGTCGTCGGGCGCGTCTGCATGGACATGACGATGGTCGATGTGACAGATGCGCCTGATGCTGAACCGGGAGAGGAGGCGATCTTAATCGGAAGGCAAGGATCTCTTGCTATCACGGCATCCGACCTCGCTGCAGCGCTGGATACAATCCCTTATGAAATCCTCTGTTCAATCGGACCACGGGTTCCACGGCTCTACGGCGATAGTGCCGCAGCTGTTCCTCAATAGCGCCGGCCTGCATTGTTCAGAATCTTGTTCTTTCCTATAATGGGGCGGACGGCCCGTGCGCCTGCGCGATCCTGCACCCGACGCAATCTCGATATGACAAGCGCGGTCTTCAATCTCAAACACACGATCATCGGCTACCTGCTTGTCGTGCAGGAATTCACATTATTGTCCTGGCGTACGGTCACCAATATCTTTCGACCTCCGTTTCACGGACGTGAAATCATCCTTCAAATGGACCGCATCGGCGTCGGATCATTGTTCATCGTGGTCTTGACCGGGATGTTTACCGGCATGGTGCTGGCGCTCCAAGGAGCCGTCCAACTCGAACCCTATGGCGCCACCATTTATGTATCGAGACTCATCAGTACATCAGTCGTTCGGGAACTGGGACCGGTCTTGGCCGCACTCATGATCGCGGGACGCGTGGGCACGGGCATCGCCTCTGAACTGGCGTCGATGACGGTCACCGAGCAAATTGACGCCCTCCGTGCGGAGGGAACCGACCCGATTCACAAACTGGCGACGACCCGCCTCATCGCCTGCCTCCTCATGATTCCGCTCTTGACCATCATTACCGACGCCGTCGCCATGTTCGGGGGATGGCTCGTGGCGCGCTTCTATCTCGACATCGATTCCTATTTCTATTGGACCTGGGCGTTTGAGGCGCTGAGGGGACGCGATTTGCTTCTTGGTTTGATGAAGCCGACGGTCTTTGGCTTTCTGATCGCGATCGTCGGATGCTACGCCGGATTTTCGACGAAAGGCGGCACGGTCGGAGTGGGGGTCTCCACGACTCAATCGATGGTCTCGTCTTCGATTCTGATCCTGGCGACGGACTTTTTCCTGACCAAATTCTTCATGGCGATTTCCTAATGCGGGACGTGGAATGATCACTTTGCACCGGGTCGACCTGACGTTGGCGGACCGGCACGTATTGACCGACGTGTCCTTTGATGTCCAGGCCGGTGAAACCAAAGTCATTCTGGGCGGCAGCGGTTCAGGAAAAACGACGATCCTCCGCGTGATCCTGGGGCTCTTCCGCCCCGATCACGGCTCGGTGACGATCGACGGGGAAGACATTTCCGCCTTACCGGAACGCCAACTCCCTCGCATTCGGCAGAAAATGGCGATGGTGTTCCAGGGCGCGGCATTGTTCGACTCGCTCACCGTGAGAGAAAATGTCGGCTATCGGCTGGAAGAACAAGGGCGCCTGTCCGAGGATGCGATCGAATTGACCGTGCGGCAAAGCCTTCAGTTTGTCGGGTTGGAAGACAGCATCGATGATATGCCGGCGGATCTCAGCGGAGGCATGCGGAAGCGCGTCGGCATCGCCCGCGCCCTCGCGAGTGGAGCCAAGATTATTCTTTATGACGAACCGACGGCGGGGTTGGATCCTATCAATGGTTATGCGATCTGTCATTTGCTAACTCAGCTCAAGACGAAGGGCGTGACGCAAGTCGTCGTGACGCATGACCTGGACCTGGCGTTCCACGTGGCCGATCGGATCGTCATGATCGACGACGGCCGTGTGATTTTTCAAGGCGCGCCGGGTGAACTATCGAGCCGCGCCGATCCAGCCATTCGCGGATTCCTGGATCCGGCCACTTTGCCGGCCCATCGTTGGAAGCAGGAAAAGGGAGCCGTCACATGATGACCAGACGATCCCAGGTCGGTTGGGCGCAGGTCAAAATCGGGATGGTGGTCGTGCTTGCCCTGCTTATCCTCACGCTCATGATCCTGCGTCTCGAAGAAGGCATGGGGTTGGTGGCGCGGAAAACCAGCTTTCACGCGCTGGTCGATCATACGCAAGGGCTGAAGATCGGAGGTCCTGTGCGCATGAACGGGGTCGACATCGGCAACATTCACGATATTGCCATTGCCGCGGATTCGGCTCTGGTGGATATTCGGTTCGCGATCAAAACAGACGTGGCGCGGCACATTCGGGAGGACGCCTCCATCCACATCAA
The DNA here is from genome assembly GCF_965152575.1 of Nitrospira sp. Nam80. NCBI lineage: Bacteria > Pseudomonadati > Nitrospirota > Nitrospiria > Nitrospirales > Nitrospiraceae > Nitrospira > Nitrospira sp. Nam80. Next base: position 1,703,813 of record NZ_OZ224216.1, on the reverse strand, counting down.
GGCCTTAGGACTCCTGGGCGATAAATTTCTGGAAATCGTACCAGGCAGCCCGAACAAGCCCCCGCTTTCTCCCGGCAGCGTCATCACCGGCCGGTCCGGACCGGAAATCACCGACCTGGCTGCCGACGCCTCGAACACGTTCGACCGCATCAACGCGGCCTTGGAGCAGATCCAACAGGCGCTGGCCGCCGTGACCCAAGGACATGGCACCACGGGCAAACTGATCAATGATCCGGAACTCTTTGATCGATCCAAGCAGATCTTGGAAAAACTCGATCGTGCCTCGGAGAAAGGCCTGGCATTGGTGGAAAGAATCGAACAAGGCCAAGGAACGGCCGGGAAGCTCATCGCCGATCAGGAACTCTATGCCAGGTCCAGTCAGGCGGTCAAGGAACTCAATGACCTCGTCAAGAGATTGAACAACGAGAAGGGAACCCTGCACAAACTGACCGACCCGGAACTGTATGCAAAGTTGAACGATCTGACGAGTCGCGGGGACAATCTCTTGAATAAAGTGGAGCGAGGCCAGGGCACGGTAGGCAAATTGGTGACAAGCGACGAACTCTATACCCGCGCGGACAAACTGTTGACGGAAGTCGAACGGTTCCTTGCCGATGTCAAAAAGAACCCCGCCAAATATTTTCGGTTCTCGGTGTTCTGATCGGTTGCAGCACCCGCCGCCGCGCCTTCACGCCATTCGGCTCTTGCAACCAGTCGCTCTTTCATCCTACACCTATGTCATGAAGTATCTGGTCTCTATGAGCCGGTGGCGCATGCTTCTCATGGCCGTGATCGCCGGCATCGTGCTCTGGCCTGCGCCTCGCGTCACTGCATCCGGTGACACCGGCAGCTCCATTGAACCTTCCACGTTGCTGCTTCGCCTGGAAGTCCCGGTGACAACTTTTCATCCCCTCTTGGAGCGGACCTATGACGGACAGGGCACTGACCGGCTCGGTCCACTGGAATGGATTCCCTTGGGAGGCGGAACCGGCTTCATGAAATACCGCGCAAGGCGCGAGGGCAGCGAGCTTACGCTGAACGGCAATCAGATGGTGTCCGGGGCCAGAATTCAATTTTCAATGGAATATGCCAAACAGATCAACGGGTCCCTCACCAAGGTGGCCGACTGCGGAAGCGAATCCACCGGCGGCCAGACCGGGCTGTTGGGCGTTCACATCAGCAGCCTGTTCTCCTATCAGCGGGACTATAGCTTCGACCCGTCAAGCCGCATCACGTCGGTAGACGCGTTGCAGGCTTGCTTGCTGGGACCGGATCGCGTCAATGGCGCTCCGTTGATGGCGCAGGTCTACCGCACCCGTCTAGAATCAACGCTGCCGCTTTTAGATCGCGCCATTCGAGATGCGGTGCCGTTCAAGGCGAAAATATCGGAAGCCTGGGCCAGGCTTCAGGCCCCGATTCAACTGGACGATCAAGGAACCATGTGGCTGATGGTGGCGCCGACACAGACTCAATCAATCGAACCGGCCGGGAACGACGGCACGCTCTCCGCTGAAATCGGCATCATCGCCGCTCCGCGCGTCGTCATGGGGAAAAAGCCGGCCGCCCCGCTTCGCCCCCTGCCTCGGGTCAAGGGCCGGTATCGCGAGCAGGGATTCCATGTTCCGTTCGATCTCGATGTCCCCTACGAAGCGGCCAATGAACAGCTCCGAAAGGCTCTTGTCGGGCAGGAATTTGGAATCGGCCCCGGCCGGTTGGCAATCCGGCGCGTCCATCTCTATCCGCTCGGCAAACAAGCCGGGGTTGATCTCGATGTGGAAGGCGTGATTTCGCTGCGCGTGAAGCTGCGCGGAACTCCCATATATGACGAGACAACGGAGACCATCGGGTTCGACCATGTCGAGTATGACGTGGCGGAACAGAACCTCTGGACCGATCTCGCCGATCAACTGCTCCACGAGGCGATTCAGGCTCAATTGGCGGCCCGTCTGAAAATTCCCATTCGGGATAATCTGGAAGAGATGCGCCGAGAACTCGAAGCCGCCCTGAACCGAAACATAGAGGGAGGTACGTTACGAGGAAAGGTAGACCGGATACGACTGCTCGACCTGGCCGCGGGGCCGCATGCCTTATCGGCCCAATTCCGCACGGATGGTGAATTACGCTATGACCTCCACTGACTTACACCTTCAGCTTCCGTTTGAGCCGTTTCTCGACGCTCGCGACCTTGCCGCCTAATCGTCCCTTGTGACCCTTCCGGTAGTCCACTTTGATGGTGCACGAAATGCGGTTACAGTCCCGTTTCATACGCTGATAACATTGCCTGACCACGTCGAAGACTTCCTCCCACTCCCCTTCCAGCACGGTCCCCATCGGATTGAGACGATAGTCAATCCCGCTCTTATCGATGATATCCAGTGATCGGGACACGTACGCTCCGACACTTTCGCCTTTTCCCAGCGGGGACATGCTGAACTCCAGCAACACCATACATCGAATCCTTTCGTTGCGGCCGTCCCGATTACCGTCGCCGGCGCTCCCAGCGGCGGGTCAGGCCTGTTGTTTCGCCCGCTCGTCCAGCCAGACCTGCGGGTACTGAATCTTACCGTGAAGATGGAATCCGTCCAGCGCCTCTCGGAGCAGCTGTCGCCGCTTTTCCGCATCCGGCTCATCGGCCTTGGCGCGTTCCCGCAGTTCCCCAAGCCAGTCGAGAAACGCGGCAAAGTCCTGCCCGAAAATTTTCTCCAGATCCTCTTTAATGAAGCCGGAGAGGGCGGGTGCCTGGCCGCTCGTACTGACAGCCACACGCAGATGCCCGCAGTTCACCACTGCCGGCATGATGACATTCGACGAATTCGGTTGATCAACAGACCACAGCAAGAACTTCTGCTCGCGAGCCAGGGCCATCAAGCTTTGCGACAATTCACGATCGCCTCGAACCAGATTCAGCACAAGAATGGCGCTTTCTACATCGGTGGCGCGGAAATGTCGCCCTCGGTGAATAATTTTGGCCGAGGCCGCAAGCTTGCGCATGGTTTCATTGAGAGCCGGACTCACCGCCGTGACCTTTGCCCCGGCATCCAGCAATCGCATTGTCTTCTCGGCCGCTTCGTCATCCCCGCCGATAACGAGAACCGGCCATCCTTTGACATCCAACGAAATCGGAAATCCCGGATTGGCAGCCATTATGTTCCTCCATCATGATCGCGGCCGTATCATACAACAGCGTCTTTTCAATCGTAAACCCGATCGGCTCCCTATTTTGGTCCGGCCTCTGTATAATGCCGAACTTTCGAGGACCTGAAATCGGCGCAGCCATAATGGTAGTGGGACGATCCGGGACGGCATAGCGAGCGAGCGTTGAATTTTCCATGGAGGAACCCATTGAAGAAAGGAGTGTCTCTTGGCGGGATATACGACCCGAACGTTGAGCATGACTGGCGGCATCATCGGATTGGCTGCCCTGGCTGCGTATTTCGGTTTAGCTCATAGTTGTGAACCGCAAGGCGGTTCCGGAACCATCGCCGGCCAAGTCTTGATCGCGCCGAATCTGGCGGAACAGGTGAAACCGACCGATGTGCTGTTCGTCATCGTGCGCCGGCCGACCGGCCCGCCCCGGCCCCTTGCAGCAAAGCGGATCGACAATCCGTCATTCCCGGTGAAATTTGAAATCACGAGCGCGGACGTCATGATGCAGGGCACGGAACTTCGTGGAATGGTCGACGTGATTGCGAGACTGGATCGAGACGGACAGGCGGGACAGCCGCAGCCGGGAGACATGGAAGGGCGCTATGAGAAAAACCCGACCCTTCCGGGAGGTCAAAACATCATGATCACGATTGATAAAGTGTACTGACGAGAGAAATGCTGAGTGTTGAATTATGAATGTTGAATGTTCGGATCCAAATCAGAACTGTGCAATGAAGATGCGTACCACCAAGTACAACTCATCATTCAGCATTCATCATTCAGCATTACGGACTACGGTCCCGCCGGGTCTGCGTCCAGTTCCATATTCCAATAGAGATAATCACGCCAGCTTTCCGGCGTGTTTCGAATCCCAATCGTAATGGTCACGACAGGGCTCCATCTCGGTTTCACCGGACGCTTGATCAACCTCATCCCGGCCTCGTCGGGAGTCCGCCCGCTTTTGCGGTTGTTACACCGCCAGCAGGCCGTCACGATGTTTTCCCACGTCTTCCGGCCGCCCTTGGCAATCGGCACGACATGGTCGAACGTCAGCTCCTCGGTTTTGAACCGGCGGTTACAGTATTGGCAGGCATACCCATCTCGGGTGAAGATATTGATCCGTGAGAATTTTACCGCTCGGTGGCTGTCTTTGAGCTTGACGAGCTTGAGAAGCCGCATCACCGAAGGGAGTTTGATCGAAATTGAGATCCCATGGATCTCCCGGTCGTACACCTCTAGGACTTCGACTTTCCCCTGCCATAATAAGGTAATGGCCTTTTGCCAATGCAGCACACGAAGAGGCTCGTACGTCGAGTTCAGCAGGAGCGTCATTTCCATGGCGGCTGGGGTGTCCTCCTATAGTTGTACTATTTAAACATAGCAAAACCTGATGAAGTCACCGTTCAGACTCTCACTCTATGCCATAACCTCGTAATAGAATCAAGCTGTTAGGAGTCTATTCCTGAAATGTTACCAGACCATAACATGATCGCGAGCCGATCAAACATGCGGGAGCCGGCGCGGTGACCGATTTCATCACAGTGGCGAAGGTGGAAGAAGTCCCGCCCGGCGTATGTAAGACGGTGGAAGTCCAAGGAGTCTTGATTGCCTTATGCAACGTACAGGGGACAATCTATGCTCTCGATAATACTTGTCCCCATGCCGGGGGACCGCTTGGGGAGGGGACATTACGCGGCGAGTGCATCGTGTGTCCCTGGCACGGATGGCGGTTCAATGTGTGTACGGGCGAGCGACCGGAAAATCCCGATTTTAAGGTGACGCGATGCCAGGTGCGTATCGAAGGAGAGGAGATCCGAGTCGCAATCCCCGCGAATTTCTAGCGAAGAGATTCGCCGCGGGGAGAGCCAGATCCGGACGAGTCCGGCCCTTCCGGCATCAGCCCGTCAGCCGGTAAGGAAGCGGCATTGACTCGCTTCGTCGCCAAATCGACGTGCCAGATGAACTCTCGTTCGAACCATTGGTTCGTCCCCTGCTCCCGCAGATTCATCCTCACCTCGTACCGCTCCCCACTGGGATTCTGGCGGTCGCCGTCCATTTTTTGAACCCGCCACTCTCCAAGCCTGACGCCTAAATTACGCTCCTTTTGCAAGCGGACACGTTCATTGAAAGCCTGCAGAATCGTCGGATACCCGGCCGCTCGATGCGTCTGCACCAGCGCCAGCGCCTGGGCCGCTTGGGGATCGGTCAGGGGATTAAGCGACGGCGGTCTCGACAGCCAATACGCCAGCGCGCCGATGGCCGCGAGAAGGAAGATGCCGTAATGAAGAGCTTTCGACAGAGACAACGAGTGCGCCTGAACGTGAATGGGAACGACAGTGGCGGACTTGCCTCATGGGCTGCACCGGACCGGCAGCCGAAGTCCATACGGATGCCGGAGAATAGTCATGGTACTGTCGTCAAGTCAACTCTTCGCGGCTTGACAATCCTGGAACCGGATATGCTACAAGTACCCGCTCGGCTGTCACGCCTTATTTGGGAAGGCTTTCTACATCCATGAAATTTTTCTTTTACGCAGACAATTTGAATCCCACACAATTGAAACGTCGCGCGCCGGAGCATAAGTTCCTCTTCAAAGCGTATCTGCCGGACCATACCATTCAATTCTGCCGGTGGTCCTCGCAGTGGCGCTGCGGATTGGCCAGCGTCATACCTTCTCCGGGAGAAAAGGTATGGGGAGCCGTGTTCGAGATCACCGACGAAGACCTCAAGATCATGGATGAATTTGAAGGCGATGTGCCCCAAGGAGCGTATCGACACGTGCCTGTCACCGTCGTCACGGAGGAAGGGGAGAAAGTCCTCGTCACGACTCATGCGGCCAATCCGATCGGAAAATTTAAGCCCAAGGAACACTATCTGGATTGGATCATGAAGGGCATCAAGCACTGGAAGCTGCCGGAAGAATCCGTAGAGCAATGGCAGGCATACAAGCCGCGATAACCTCAAAGAAGAGCAAAAGGCATATGGCTGATAGCCCATGGCACGTGGCCAAAACCAGCGTATTTAAGTCCTGCCAGAAGCTATGCGCTACAAGCCAAACTTAAGGAGATACGATGCCGAAACCAACATACCATATCGTTGTCTGCACGAACGCCCGTCCACCCGGACATCCCAAGCCTTCCTGCGGCGGCCAAGGATCGGCCCAACTGCTGATGGCCTTCAACATGGGGCTCATGCAGCGAGGAATTCAGCCGGGCCAAGTATTGGTTACCGGTTCGTCATGCCTGGGACCCTGTGAGCAGGGTCCGACCGTTGTGGTCTATCCCGACGGAACGTGGTATTCCAAGGTGACGGAAGCCGATGTCGCAGCCATCCTCGACCAGCACATCGGCAAAGGCACGCCGGTTCAATCGCTGAAGCCTGACTCCGTTTGGACTTGATCGCTTCTCATGAGCCACGCGACTCATCACGAACACAAAGCCCACGCGCCCACGAAGGTCCGGTGTCTCATCATTACCTGCAGCGACACCCGCACGGAGGAGACCGATACCAGCGGGCGACTGATTATTAAGCTGTTGAAGGAACAAGGCCATGAGGTGGCGGGCTACCACATCGTCAAAGATGAGCCGGCCCGCATCACGGAGACCATCGCTGCAAATCTAGAACACGAAGGGGTTCAGGCCGTTATCGTCAATGGTGGGACCGGGATTTCCCGGCGCGATTCGACCTTCGAGGCGGTGGACGCCCTTCTGGAAAAGAGATTGGACGGGTTCGGCGAGATCTTTCGTTACTTGACCTATCAGGAAATCGGATCACCGGCCATCATGAGTCGCGCCGTCGCCGGAATCGTCAAAGGCCGCGTCCTCTTTTCTACGCCCGGTTCGGAAAATGCCGTGCGGCTCGCCATGGAAAAATTGATCATTCCCGAATTGGGACATCTCGTGCGGGAACTGACCAAGTAAGGCGCCCTTCGCTAGTCCTGCGCAATCTTCGGCTCGGAAACCCGCTGATAATATTTCAATAGGTCCCGCACCGAAATCACTCCGATAATCTCTCCGGCATTCGTGACACCCAGATGTCTGATGCCAAGATCCCCCATCATGTCGTGCGCATCACTCACCGTTCGCGTGCCCTCAATCGTGGCGACGGGGCTGGTCATGATGTCCCCGACCGTCAAGGTATTGAGGTCTTTGCTCGTCGCAAGGGCCCGGCGGACCAGATCGGTATCGGTCACAATGCCGACGATGGCCTGCCCTTTCTTGACGAACAACGAACCCAGCCGGGCTTCGTCCATATGTTTTGCCGCGCTCCGTACCGTAGTGTCCGGGCCGACGGTCTTCAGATCCTTGATCATGATGCGCGCAACAGTTCCCATGAAACCTCCTCGTGACAATGATCGCCCACCTGATGAAACGACAATCTTTTCATACTACTTGTAGCAGGATTTTACCAAAGAATCGACGGGCCCGGGAGATAATCTTCCGTTGCACTGTATGAGCCGTGACTGAATCAGCGCCATATCATAATCGTAGAATGACGAATTCTGAATTTGAATTATGAATGACTATGGATTGCCAGGACCAGAATTCAACATTCACTCAAAAGGTCAGCGTTCCTTCCAACACCATGACCGCTTCGCCTCCGACCTTGACGGCCTGGATGGTATCATCTTCCGATTCCACTTGAATCAGAATGCGCGATGGCCGCTCGATCTCATAGCCTTGTTCGGCAATGATCTCCGTCATCGGCGCGACCTCCACCACGCCGTGTTGAAGTAAATATGCGCCAAGGGCGCCGCTCGCGCTTCCCGTCGCCGGGTCCTCCACAATCCCGATCAACGGCGCGAACATCCTCGTATGGACAGTCGCCTGTTGTTCGACCGTCATCGTGCTGAAGGCCATGATGCCGTTGGCGCCATATTGCCGGCAGAGTTCGGCGATCGCCGAAATATCCGGCACGATGGATCGCACAGCCGTCAATGTCCGAACCGGGACGATCATGACCGGAAGACCGGTCGAAACGACCTGGACCGGCCATCTGGTTTCGGTAATCTGTTGGCGCGTCATGCCGAGCGCGCGCGCGAGAGAAAAGAGATCCTCACGGCTTTCCACAATGTCGAGGAACTGGGGCTCCGGTTGCGACATGACAACCCTGGTCACGTTACCATCCTTGGCATAAATATCCACCGGAAACAGACCGAGATTACATTCCTGCAGCACGCGTGTCACCGGTTCGCGTAAGCCGAGACGCTTGAGGGTCCCCAGCACGAAAAATGTCCCGATGACCGGGTGGCCGGCGAACGGAATCTCCTGCGTCGGAGTGAAAATGCGAATCTTGACCACGGCCGCCGGATCGGAGGGGGGAAACACGAAAACCGTCTCGGAGAGATTCATCTCACGCGCAATCTGTTGCAGTTCGAGATCCGTCAGGCCGGCGGCGTCAGGGATCACCGCTACCGGATTGCCGCCGAAGGGCACATCGGTAAACACATCGGCTTGATAGAATTGGACAGCACGCCGTTCGGACGTCATGGACGCTCACTCTAGGACAAGCTCTATTTGTTGTCAAACGGCGGTCACACCTTGACATAGGACCCACGCAGGCATACCGTACGGCCTTCTACGTCGGCATCCATCATCCGCAGAAGCGCATGGCAACCGAGATCGAAATCAACGTCCGTCCTATCTTTTCAACGCCTCTTGTCGTCTTCACCGTTGCCCGGCATGAGCAGATCAACGGGGAGCTGACGTCGTTGATCCTTCAACGGGAAAAAGCCGACCCGAGCTTTTCGGATTATGAAGTGATCGGCTGGTCATCGCCTCACGATCTTTCCATGCTGACATGGGCGGAGAAACCGCTCCGGGAATTGTTCGGCCCGGTGATCGAGGTGGCGAAACAGATGACTGAGTATTCCGAGCGGGCAACCGACCGGCGTAGCGGCCGACCGGACTGGCAGGTTGTAGAGGTTTGGGCGAACGTCCAGCGAAAGGGCGGCAGCAATGCGGCCCACCCACATCCCGGAAGCTTCTGGTCGGGAGTGTACTACGTGGATGTGGGCGACGTGGGCGGGCAACCGGGACAGGGCGGTGAATTGCAACTCTATGACCCGCGCGGCTGCCTGCCGCGCATGCTCGCGCCCTACCTGCGGTACGGCATGCCGGAACTGCACGACGCCGGCAGGAATATCTCATTCGTACCCTCGACAGGCCAGTGCGTGCTGTTTCCCGGCTGGCTGTTTCACGCCGTCAACGCCTACAACGGGTCGACCCCCCGCATCAGCGTCGCCTTCAATTTGGACCCGATTCTGGCGGGCTAAATCTCCGTTAGCAATAACTAGTGTTTTAATCCTGCCAGCAACAAACCTGGAATAGTATCTCCTCCCAAACATATCAACAGTTTGTTGAGCGGCAGAACCGAACACTTACCCGAGGACTGCTTCTGCTCTGTCCTTGTGCCTCAGAGTCTTATGTAATTAATCATATGCTGTGTGATACCCTACGCTGGCTCAACTCGAAGTGAATTCCTACCAGCCTGATCATGGGGAGCAAGGTATGAGTAGCACAAAACTCGACGTAGAAATGAAATCGTTCGACGAAGACAAAAAAGACGACGAAAAGATTGCAGACGGATACCTTGTCCCCTGCAGGATTTGTGAAATTGCTCGCATCAGGCTGACTTGGAGGTTTTGCGCAGACTGCAAGAAAGGCTTTTGCGATGGTGAGCACGGAAGGTTTGTGGACCGACGACAAGCATATTGCGTACGTTGTTGGAAAGACGTTTAAACTTCGCCGACAGTTCAATTGAAGGCACAGAATGAAGACTGGTATTCTGCCATCCATCCTGAGCGCACTCCTGGCGTCTCAAGCTATGGGATGTTCCATGCTCGGTCCGGCATTTGACGGGTATAGTTGTGGAAATGTAGCGGCACGAGCTGATCTGGAGAAAGTCACCATTAAAGAATTAGTCAAAAATGGGTGGCCGGAAGAAACAACGCCCTTGATTCATACTCGGGTCACATATCCCGAGGATGTTAGCAAACACAATCCCGAGTTTAAATGCCGTGCGCTCCTGCATGCGAAAGTCGAGCAGAGGGCGTACGAATCGTTTACATTTGTCGTGTACTACAACTACGAGGATTATAAAGTGACGGACTATAAGTCTGACTTCTCGAAGTACCAGAAAATGAAGATCGCCGATCTCTTGGCTGGCAAGTTGGAACCGTTGGCTCACAAAATGAAGGCGTGTTCTGAACAAGAAAAAGCAGAGGGATGTGAAGATGGGAGAGATACACTCCACTAATTCTCTAATCGCGAAGCGACTGTTTATTGCCATACTTTTCTTCCTTGCTGCAGCATTCCTATTCGATGGACAGACAATGGTCCTTCCGCATTTGGCGTTTGGTGAAGACAGTTCAACCCCCAGTGAACTGTTTGATAAACAGATCGGACAGTCCTGTGATCTGTTGCGGTCGACAGATTCTAATAGCCTAGAGAAAAGACCATCCCAATCGAATGGAAAGACCAAGGAATCGGGGAACCCATACCTGGCCCTTGTGCAAAGGGCAATAAATGAGAAATGGACGGCGCCCCCGGTCGATATTTCAGGGCAAGTGTTGACGACGGTAATACGGTTCCGTTTACAACGGAATGGGATAATCAGCAATGTCACGATTGAGAGATCTTCAGGGAATGACTGGTATGATCTTTCCGCAAGACGGGCCGTATTGAGCGTAGACCGTTTACCACCTTTTCCACCAGATATAGACCAGTCCTATTTTGAAATCTCGTTTACATTTGCCGTAGGCGATGTAGTCTCTCCCCAAAAGATCGTTACTGATGAGGATCGACTCATTGTCGAAAAAGAGAGACTCTCGCGACGACATCAGATCGACAGATGCCGGGAACATCTTAAGAATCTATCGGACGCAGTTCTACAAGTCCGAGAAACCCAGGAGGCAGTGGAAACGCTGCGACGCCTGGCGGACGAACTTTCCTTGGCTGAAGACTCTTCTATCCGGTCATCTGATACGGACGACATCCGTTACCTCGCTCAAGAGGTGCGCCGGAGCGCTATAAATCGAGAAAAAGAGATTACAGAAAACCTTGCCGCTACTGCGAAACTGCAACAGTTCGATACCGCCTGCGAGCGCATAATACGCAAGGCCGGGTTTCCTCCACACCTACGAGACGAGCCGGTTGACTCCTCACTCCAAGTGACCAACACGCTGGGCCGGGCATTTTGCACAGCCGTTAATGGTGGAGGAACCGTCGAGTTCCGCGTAATTGATGAAACACCCCCACCGTCGGAATTTTCGTCGCAACAAAGAAACGGCGTTTTGTCGTAGTTCTTCAAAAGAAGATGAAGGCAGATCTGACTGAAGAATGGAAAGCCGTTGAGGTTCAAACTCCTTCTGATCGGAAACCAGTACTCTCTTTCTTAGGATATTCGTTTATGGACGGCTTCCCGAAAATGGTTCAGAACGAATAGCGACAGGTAGCAAGAGATTACTACCCTCCTAACCCTAAACCAAAAATATTGGAAGAGGTCCGGCGGACCAAGCGCGACCATTGCCGAGAGGAGCGGGGTGCCCACCGCGGGTTTGCTGGGGCAGGAAAGCCGGAACTGACCACGCCACTGTGGTCCATGACCACAGGCACGGGAATTCCGGAAGGATTCCGCCCGGGCAAGCCCCGGAAGGGCCGCTCCGGAGGTGGGGAGCCGCGGGTTCCGCCGGACGAATAATTTCGGTTTAGGGCAAAATCGGATCTTTAAGTTCCTAATTGGCGGCCAGGTGTCCACCGCAACGCTATAGTCGTCCTCGTTAAGCAGAAATCGGAAGCGCTTCGTACGACTGCGTCAGCGGATTGCGGACGTAGTCTTCGACATAGTTTTTCAGGAGCCCATTCCGCCAGAGAAGCTTATTCGCAAATCGTGTGTCGATCTTATGGAGGATTCGGGCTTTGACACCGGTCTTCCGCATGAAATGCTCGACCGTCACGCCGGCGATGTCGGTATAGTGGCCCCGTCCTGATTGCATCATGCATTTCGGAATATAAACATACTTGTCGCCGTTCAACGACTTGGCGATATCGTCGAACGTCAGGAGCACGGTGCAGTCCGAGTCCCCGCCCAACGTCGCATTCGGTACCATGCGATAGCGCGCGCGGTTTCTCCGGTACATCATCAAGACTTTATACACGCTCTTCGCCATGACCACCGGATCGCGCTTCTCCAATTCGAGCGCATCAAAGGCGCTGACGATGCGGCGGCGATTTAGAAACGCCGTAATCGGCGCTTCGGTTTGAATCGTCTGGATATTCGGCAACCCGGCATCGTAAATCCGCTGGGCTTCCTCCGCCAGATAGGCCCGTCCCCCGCGCATCAGTTTGGCGGTGTCCTCCTTGATCCCCCGCAACGGCGTCAAACAACCCATCCAGAGCACGCAACGCTGGTTGATACGCGAAATCGTCGTCGCATCGTCCGACAAGGAGCCTGGCTCGAACGAGTAAAAATTGGCGGATGAGACCGCGGGACCATCAAGAACCTTCATCAGGTGCTTGACCGATGGCGCGTGCGGCATCAGTCGTTCCCGGCACGCACTGAGCGTAATCGCGGACAATTCGAAGTTGATACGGCCTGGATACTGAGCGGCCAGTTGATGAATCTTGGGGACATGCACATAGCCGACCGTGAAGAAGGTGATGTTCTTGTCCGTATACTTTAGGAAATCCTCAACCCACTCCATCGCTTTCGGATGGAGAAAGAGGTCGGTCCACTCCATGTATTCGTTCCCGCCGAGGCACCAGAACTGCATCGGGTCCGTCGGCCTCCTGTTGATGTAGTCGAGAATGAAGGCCCAGTCTTCGTCGGTCGTCTTCGGAGGATCCAAAGTCTCGCGGTAGGAATGGTCGATTTCGTAACAGAACTCGCATTTGACGGGACAGCTCTTCCCCAAGCTGAGTGGAATCTTGCCACCTTCCATCTCGCGGATAAGGACCTGCCGATAATCGGTGCGGTCCTTAAAGATCGGCGGCGGCTGCAAAAGCGGGATGACGGTGGCCATTGTGTCCTATTGGGTGGAGCTGAACGTGGGACAAGCGTACTGCATTGACAGCGCCGAGGTCGAGCGGCCACACTTCCCGCCATGCCGGACGAAGCCATCGTCAACGCACTGAAACTGTTCGAACTGACGCCGCCAGTCACGCAGGAACAACTCGAGCGGAGACGAGACCAGCTGCTGCACACCTGGAATCCGCACCGGTTCGCGAACCTCACCAACAACCCGAAGAAATATATGCAGATGGTGAAGAAAGGCGAAGCAATGACCAAGAAAGTGGAAGCCGCCTATTCGACGCTCGTCAACTGGCTCAAGTATCAATCGACGTAGCCTCAGCCTTCGTCAGGTGACTCCATGCGACACCACCCGGCTCATGCCTTCTTTCCCGTCCTCCCCTTCTTCCATCGCCACCGGCCAGGTCACGAGACCGGAGACGCCCTCGGCGCTCGTGCCGGCCTTGGTCGCCGCGTAGATCTGCGGCAGCCGGTTCGTGCCGTATTTTGAGATGTAGAGAAAGACATGTTCGCGCGCGTTTACGCGAACCGCCCAGGGATGGAAATCGTTCCGGTAAAACTCTTCGCAGAGCTGCATGGCATCGAGACAGGTCAGCCCGCCCGGCTCATCCAGCGTGTAGTAGTAGTCCAGCGGCAGGTCGTACTCTTCCTGCTTGTGGATCGTGATCCCGAACTTCTCCGGATTGCGCACCATCGGCGTATGGCGGTACGCCACAAAATAGAAAAGCTCCACCGAATGAATGGTCGGCTGGTTGTCGAGGATGAACTGCCTGGTATCCAACGCCTCATCGCGGGTCTCGCCGGGAAAGCCGTAGAAGGCCATCACATGGTTCCAGATTCCGGCATTGGCGGCGAGACGGAGGTTGGTCTGGATCACGCTTTTCTTCGCATGCTTGTCCATGAGATTCAGCACGCGCTCATTGGCCGATTCCATCCCGTAATACAGCGTGCAGCAGCCTGATTTCGCCGCCAAGTTCCAGATCTCCTGGTCTTGAAGTGTTTCCTCGAAGCGGATCAAGGTCGTCCATTTGATCCCGACCTGCTGGTCCACGAGCATCTGGGCGACTTTCTTGAGCAGCGCGGGCGGGTACGATTCATCGGAGAAGAGGAAATGCCGGCATTGGTATTTGTCGCGTAATGCCTTCACCTGGTCGATGACCAAATGAGCCGGCATACCGCGATACTGATCGAAGTAGCCCTGTCCATGGTCGCAGAAGGTGCAGCGCCCCCAGTAGCAGCCTCGCGTCGCGAGATACGGCAGAATCGGTTCGGGGACAAAATAATGATCGAGCGGCAGGCCGTCGAAATCCGGCAGCGGCAGCGCCTGCGTCTTCTCCGTGTAGACTTCCGGATTCAAGTGCACGCCGGTCTCGTCGCGATGCATCAGGTTCGGCACCTGGTTCATCGTCCGGTCGCCGTTCAGGGCCTCGATGAGCCATAAGAGCGCGTGCTCCCCCTCGTAGAGAATCGCCGAGTCGAAGATCTCGGCAAAGAACCGCTCGTGCTTGGGCAACTCTTCTTGCAGCCGCGTGATCACGTTGCCGCCGACCACGACGTGGATGTTCGGAAAGCTTTCCTTGATCATCTTGCAGAAGGTCAGGCCGGCCATGAGCTGCATCTGTGTGCCGATCGACAGGCCCACCACGTCCGGCTTTTCCTTGGCCACCGCCGGCAGCACAAGTTGATTGCAGATATCCCGATACACGTTCACCTGCTCGTCGTCCAGGCACGCAAAGACTTCCTTCGACACGCCGGGCCGATAGCCGAGATTGCTCTCCATCGGATAAAACACGAGTGAGGCGGGATAATAAGCGGCGGAGATATATTGCATCACCTCGCGGAACGTATTCAGCGCCCACTCCAATTGGTCCGCGTCGTAGAAGGCTTCTCCGCGGACGATGCGCTTTGCGCGGTCGGCCCGTTCGGAGAGGTCGAAGACCTCGACGGCTGAGAAGTGTTCCAGACACGCTTTCCGATCGGACTCCTGATCGGTCAACTCCCGGCTCTTCTCCGCCGACTCCAACTCCTTGAGCTGCATCCCCTGCCGCGCCTTGGCCCAAATCAGGAAGGAATCGCTGAAGAAGTGGTCGTACATCTCGATGTTGATGTCTTTTTGTACGACTTGGTGCCCCGCTTCGCGCAATACGGCGGTGAGCGAAGGCAGCGCGAGATAGGGCGCCGTCGGTACCCACTCAGGCGGAAACAGCAGCATGATCTTGCGCTTGCGCGTCCGGGTATTCGTCTGCTGGCCGTTGGTTTTGATCTGAACGAGTTCAGTCATGGAATCATTTACTCATCTACTCATCGGATCACTGATTCATCGGCTCAATGGTGCAATGGATCACTTGGTACGCCCCAAATGTGCCTCACATCTTCCCTGCCAGCGACGGCGGCGCCCCGGCAATACGGGCGGCTTGATATTGTAGATCGGGCAATTTCTGCAATCCGAAACGCGCGATGTAGAGAAAGATATATTCGCGGATAAAGAGCCGCAGGTCCCAGCCGGGGTTATGGTTCCGTTCGAATTCTTCGAACACCCGCTCGGCTTCCTCGATGCTCAGCCCCTGCTTGACCGTGAAGTAGTAGTCCAGCGCCAGATCCCACTCGGGATTCTTGTAGGCCGTCACGCCGAACTTTTCCGGATTCTTCGCGACGGGATTGTGCCGCCCCAGGTCGAACGTGCCGAACCCCAGTGAGTGCACATAGTCCTTGTTCTGCTCAAGGAACTCCACCGACGACCAGGCTTCCTCGCGCGTCTCGCCGGGAAAGCCGAAAAAGCCCATGCAATGGTTCCAGATGCCCGCGCTCGCCGATAGTTGAAGATGCCTCGTGATGACCTCGGTCGTCGTCGCCTTATCCATGAGCTTCAGCACCCGTTCGTTCCCCGACTCGTAGCCGAAATGGAGGTAGCGACAGCCGCTGTCCTTGGCGTCCTGCCAGACCCCTTCTTCGAGCAGGCTCTTCTCGAACCGCATGTGGGTCGTCCAGGTGATGCCCATCTGCTGCTCGATCAAACCGCGCGAAAGCTTCCTGAACAGGGCCGGCGGGTACGATTCGTCGGTAAAGTGGAAGTGCCGCGTTCCGTATTTGTCGCGGAGGTGCCGGATCTCCGAGAGAACGTCCTGAATCTTCTTCGACCGGTAGCCCGCCGTGTACCCTTCGCCGTGATCGCAGAATTCGCAGCGGCCCCAATAGCAGCCACGCGTCGCCAAATAGGGCAGGATCTTCGTCGGCACGAAATACTTCTCAAGCGGCAGCCCGTCGAAGTCCGGCGGCGGCAAGGTCGCCATATCCTCCGCATAGCTGCTCGGCGACGTGTGGATACCGGTCGCATCCTTATAGATGGTGTTCGGTACATCGGCTAGACTTTGTTTCGCCCCCACCGCCGACACCAATTGCACAAAGGCGGTCTCTCCTTCATAGACCACGGCGCTGTCGAAATACTGGAATAGCGGCGACTGCGGGAGGACATCGCGCAGGCGCGTCACCGTATTGCCGCCGATCGTCACGTGGATGTCCGGGAAGTGCTGCTTGATCAGCGCGCAGAAGGTCATCGACGAGAAGATCTGCTGCTGCAGGACGATCGAGATCCCGACGATGTCCGGCTGTTCAGCCTCGATAGCCGGCTTGACCAAGTGGTCGAACACGTCGCGATAGATGTTCACTTGCTGATCGTTCACCGCATCTATCACTTCAGTCGACACAAACACCTTGTATGACAGGTCCGTCTCCATCGGCGGCATGCAAATCCGCGCCGGGGCGTAGACCATCGAAATCACCGACGTGACCTCGCGGAACACATGAATCGCCCATTCCAACTGGTCGAT
This sequence comes from Nitrospira sp. Nam80, assembly GCF_965152575.1. Taxonomy (NCBI): domain Bacteria; kingdom Pseudomonadati; phylum Nitrospirota; class Nitrospiria; order Nitrospirales; family Nitrospiraceae; genus Nitrospira; species Nitrospira sp. Nam80. The sequence continues at coordinate 1,686,810 of NZ_OZ224216.1, read as the reverse complement.
GTCGTAGAAGACTTCGCCGCGGACGATGGACTTCGCGCGCTCCGCCTTTTTGATCAGCTCATCAATCCGCTGCCTGGTCAGGTCACAGAGCGCGAGTTGTAAGTCCTGCTCCCATTCTTCCAGTTCACGCTTCTTCGCCAACTTCCGGAGCCGGTCGAGCTGCTGCGGCACCTTGCGCAGGACCCTCTTCAAGAAATCTTCGCTGAAGTACCAGTCCCACATCTCGAGGTTGATGTCTTTTTGGATGACGTGATGGCCCGCCTGCCGGAGGACGGCGGTGAGGGACGGAAGACTCAGATAGGGTTCGGAGGGAAACCAATCGGGCGGGAAAATGAGCATGACCTTCATCTTCCGGCCGGCTGCCTCCTCGGACGACCGGCGTTGCAGCATGATCAGCTCACGCGACGCCCGCTCGCCCTTGAAATATTCGACTTTCATCTTTCGACTGTGGTCTCCGTAAAAAGGCCGATTGCTATAGAAAGTTCAGGAGTTAGCGCAGGCGAAGTGACATTCTAAGCGCCCGGTTTTGGGTGGGTCAAGAGGAGGAAGAAAGCTGAGCGCCTGACTGCATTCGCTCAAGCAGGGCCTTGTTGGCCGCTCTCGCCTTGCCGGGCCTTGGCTGCGCAACTCGTTCCATTCCAAGCGGAGCTGAATGGAACGTCGAACAGTGCTCGCCACTTGCCGGAGCAAGCCGTGCCGGCTTCGGCGGTTCAGCGGGAACACAAGGCCCAATGTCCGCTCAGCAGTCAGGTGCTCAGTTGAAGCTGGAAATGATGGAGCCGGTTAGAAATGGCAGGGCATGGGCAAAGGTTATTGCCGCAGCGGACGCCTCCTGAAGCACCAAACTACGGCCTCGTTCGCTCGGAGCCTGTAAACTCGCCGCTGCCGCTCACACAGTACAGGCTCCGCCGTTGCAAAAGAGGCGGAAACACAAGCGCACAAGCCCAAGAGATCCTATGAACGTCTTGTCCGAGGATGCGCATGTTGCCTCATCCATTCAATAAGGTCATCCTTCTTCGTTTCGCCGGACGCTACCTGCCTGGTGACGCTCTCTAATTCACTCGGAGAGACATCCAGAGCCCAACCATTGGCGTCGAGAAAGACATACGCTGCCATCACCGCTACCCGCTTATTTCCGTCATGGAAGGGATGATTCTGCGCGAGATGGTACAGATAGGCCGCTGCCTTGGCCGGAACATCCGGATGCAAATACTCTCCGCTAAATTGCTGGCGCGGCATTGCAATGGCCGCATTGAGCAATCCGTGATCACGGATTCCCGACAGCCCGCCTTCCTGTGACATGGTATCGCTATGGAGCAGCAGGACATCCTCGACACTCAGGAAGACTACTGGCTTCACGGCTTAACCGGCAAGCCGCTTCAACGTCGAGCCGTACCGCCGGCGCATTTTGGAGACGGATTTCATCACACGATCCTTTCCTATGCCGACATCGGCAGGGGTCACTACGAGACTCTGGCCGCTGATGTTCACTTGAAGTGGCGTGTCTTCCCCGATTCCGAGCGCCTCCATCATGGGCTTTTCAATGAGCAGCGCCATGCTGTTTCCGTGCTTTTGAAGCTTCTTGATCATGGATTCCTCCGTTCGTACAATGTTACAACGTTCCGAGAGCGGAATCCAGCGGAGCAGCAGAAACCCAAGAGCACTGCGCCCTAGACCTAGCTTTGTTCCAGGAACAGCTCAAAGCCTATAAACTTGTAAACTTGCCGCCGCGGCTACGCACTACAGCCTTCGCCGTTGCAAGGTCCGGTCTTCTTCGCCCTCAATTGCGGACTACTATTCCATTAAGGAAACGTTGAATCGACTTCGCTGGTTATGTACAGGTTTCGGCAAGAAAGGTGACTCAGCCGGAAGCCCGGCATTGACGCCCTCCTCCTCGCCTTGGGATTTCACCTTGCTGTTGCGGTGAATCGATAGCGCTCATTATCAAATGCAACGCCAGGCTGCCTGCGCTAGGCCAGGACCTTGTTGGCCGCCGCTCACCTCTCCAGCCCTTGGCTGCGCAACTCGTTCCATTCCAAGCTCGCTCGAATGGAACGTCGAACAGTGCTCGCCACTTGCCGGAGCAAGCCGTGCCGGCTTCGGCGGTTCGGCGGAAACACAAGGCCCGATGGCCGCGCAGGCAACCAGGCGTCTCCCCTACTCATTGCACGACGGAAAGAAGTGATAAGAATCATTCACGCGGTCAATGTGCGCGCCCATCGTGACAGACACGTTAGACCGCAAGTCTCAAGGAGACATGGATTGAATTCCTAACGCAAAAGGCGTAGGAACGGCACGCCACTTTTGTGAGCCGTCGCGCCTAGACAGCTCGGGGAATGGTGAAAGCAAATTTTTCGAAGCCGCGCAAGAGTTCAAAAATGGGAAGCGTACTCCGCAACGAGTTCGCGTTTATGAGAAGTTCATTCGGGCATTTGGTCTTACAACGGCGTATTCCATCTCGTAGATGCTTGGCAGCAGCGTGATCACCATAGAGAGGTGTTCAAGTTCAAGCTCATAGCGGTAAATGACGACGAGGATTTCGGTCAACCCGCCCGCGTTGATGCGGAGCGCCGCCGAATCATCCCGACCTCGGTCAAACTCGAAGTGTGGAAGAGGGATGGTGGAAAATGCCGTCTGTGCGAAGCGACCGACGAGTTGCACTTCGATCACATTGTTCCATTCTCAAAAGGCGGGACATCGCTCGCTGCCGAGAATATTCAGCTTCTCTGTGCCCGGCACAATCTTCAAAAACGCAATTTCATTGAATGAAATCATGTTTATGACGACACCCTGGCTGACCCAGCCGACTGACAGAGGCAAGCTCCAACTTTGGAAGGAGACCATGCGTATACATTCAAACTGATCAAGAGGGGCATCCGATTGCTTCCCCTCGACGTCGCCCATGCGATCCACACGCGTATTGTCAACGGCGTGGTCAACGCGGTTCCTAAGAACTCTCATGTCGACAAAGCAGAGCAATACCAGTCGGACTCTTTTCCAAGCAGTGGCAGGAGAATTAAAAGGTGTCAGGATTCGATTTCCCGGCGCGTGGCAGGTTAGCTCCTTTCACTTTTCTCTTCTCCTCCCACACCGCTTTCTCATGGATCGTGAGAGATCCACCCCCCTCGCCTGTCCGCAGCTCACGCCGCGTGCCGGTATCTTCCTCATAGTTGAAACCCCCTTTCCTTCCTCTTGTGAGCCGGCTTTATTATGTGATGGTCGGTGCTAAGATGGATACACGTTGTAGTACCACTTGTGAGGTTCCGATGATCAAGAAGCTAACCAAGCATGGCAACAGTCTGGCGCTCGTGATCGATCGCGGGATCCTTGACCTCTTGGACATCGGCGCAGACACACCGCTCACGATCAAGACCAACGGAAAGTGCCTAATCATCACTCCCGCACCAGATGCTGCCCGCCGAAAGAGATTCCGCACCGCCTTGGCGAAAGTGATTCGGCAGTATGGTCCCGCATTGAGGAAACTCGCTGAGTAGAGAATGGAGCCGCTTTTCCTCACGGTGGACGAGGTGCCGGAAATACATCGCGATCAGATTGAGCGGTACGGTGGATCGCTCGGGGTTCGTGACCATGCCATCCTCCAATCGGCATTTACATTATCCCCTCGGTTCGGAAGTAGATTGTCCGTTTTTCTACCCTCACAGGAGCCACTATGCCATATGTCAACATTCAGATCACAAAGGGGGCGACGAGAGCGCAGAAGGCGCAACTCGTGCGGGAAGTGACAGATTCGCTTGTCCGCATACTCGGAAAGAAGCCAGAGCACACGCACGTCGTGATTCAAGAGATTGCAGAAGCGGATTGGGGATTCTCAGGACTACTCACAGACGACTGGAAGAAGCGGCAGTCCCGCAAGGCGACGAAAAAGGGATAGAACCGAATTATCATGCTCCGACGTAGATGTCCTTGAATGACTCAAGGACCGGGCTCGTCTATGAGGCGACGATTCGACACGTGGGCCGCAGAGTGCGCAGTCGGGTGGAGGCGCGGTCCTTTTACGAAACGCTCCTCCCGCCCCTTTCGCAGCATGTGGCCCGAACTGGACATCCCGAAGGCTTTTTATGCTGGCTTAAGCTCGTATGCCGATGACCTCCAGATATTCAGCGTAAACCGTCGTGCTATCCGCTCCCGCTCGATTGTGCGACGTCCAGAGCATCTCGAGTTGTTGACGGAGACGTCCGACTCCGGCTTCGTCGAGCGATGCGAATGCGCGGTTCATGGGACCGTAGTAAAGACGGAAGAACTCCACCACTTCAGAGGGTGGAAACGGATAACTGAACACATAGTGCCGCCTATTCAGGCGAAGGTCCGACAGGCCCCCGCCGAGCCGTCCGCGGACCGTGGTGTCGTCGCCCCACAACACGGGCGACGGCATTCCTGATGGGGCGATGAATTGCGCGACGGTCTTGAACATTTGCCCCACGAATCCCTCCGCCGTCCAATTAGCCATGGCAATCATGCCACCGGGTTTGCAGACCCGGAGCAGTTCTTTCGCCACCAGTTCCGGGCGCGGCGCGAACATGGCTCCGATGAGGCTCGTCACCACATCGAAGGTCGCGGCCTCGAATGGCAAGGCCTCCGCATCGGCTTCCTCGAAGCGAGCCGGTAGATTTTCCGCCAGCGACCGCGCCCTAGCCCGCTCCACCAGATTGCCGGCAATATCCACGCCGGTTACGTCCACGCCCTGCTTCGCGGCAATCAGGGCCAGTTGGCCCGACCCGCAGGCGACGTCCAGCAATCGGCACCCCGGCGGCACCGTGAGCCGCTCATAAAACTCCCGTGCGCCCCCTTCCATGTAACGGGAGAATCGATCGTAGTCGCCGGCTGTCCAGATCGCCTTGAGGCGGGTGTTTAAACCGTCCGCTTCTGGCGCTACAACGTTGGTCGACATGTCTCTCTCCTCTCTGTGAATGATCGAACAACTCGGATTTACCCTGTCACGGCACTTGCACTATAGGAGAATAGCGGGGGGTTGTCTTGTCCGTCCGTCCGAAACTCTTGACCGTGGCGCGCCAAGCGGAAACTTGACTTGTTCAATCGTCCGGTCCATTGTGCGGGGAATCCGCCGTGAGCCGGAGACCCGCGATGGATGTCCTGTCCGAGGTCTTGAAGACCGTCCAGCTCGATGGGGCGCTATTTTACAACGCCGAGCTGTCCGCCCCCTGGTGTTTCCGCTCGCCCGCCTCGCGCACCGCCGCTCCGTATCTTTCGCTCGAAACCCGGCATGTCATCATCTATCACCTATTGACCGAAGGGCGCGGCTACATCCATGTCGAAGGCGATGGCCGGTTGATGCCGATCAGCGCGGGCGATATCGTGGTACTCGCGCACGGCGATCCACATATCATGGGCAACGGCCCGCCTGTCCCGCCCGTAGACAGCTTGCAGGAGTTGCAACGGGTAGTCTCTCAAGGGCTGAAGGTTTCCCGCCTCGGCGGCGGAGGAGAAATCACCAGAGTCATCTGCGGCTACATGGCATGCGAGCCGCAACTCAGCCGGATCTTTCTTGGCGGGTTACCGCCTGTTCTGAAAGTAAACATTCGCAACGATGCGGCCGGCCAATGGCTGGAACATTCCATCCGCTACTCGGTGGATGATGCGGACATTTCCCGACCCGGCGGAAGGGCCGTCCTGGCCAAGCTGTCTGAAGTGTTGTTCATCGAAATGTTGCGGCGCTACATCGCGCGGCTCCCCCCTGAACAAACCGGCTGGCTGGCCGGCGTCCGCGATCCTGAGGTCGGGAAAGCCCTGGCCCTCCTCCATCGCCGGCCGGCCCATCCTTGGACGATTGCCGAATTGGCGATCGAGGTCGGCATGTCGCGCTCGGTGCTGGCCGAGCGTTTCCAGCGCTATCTTTCAGAGACGCCTATAGCCTACCTGACCCGTTGGCGGCTGAGGCTAGGCGCACAAAAGCTAAGCACCACGAACAGCAGCGTGGTTGAGATCGCCGGCGAGGTGGGTTATGAGTCGGAGTCGGCGTTTAACCGCGCCTTCAAGCGAGAATTCGGCCTGCCGCCGGCACGATTCCGCAGCCAAACGAAATCAACCTCCACCCGTCCGGATCGAGAGATTCCGGTGAGAATTTCGTCCTGCTAGCCGACCTGCGAACACGGCCCCGCATGGTTCTCGCTCCCGTCACATTCTGTTCCTTTACCGCCTTGTCATGATGGATAGGCCTCTCACTGTCCGCTAGACCCCGTGGCTCACCAGAGGGACTCGGCCCACGTAGCCACGGTGCGAGCGAGATCATGGAGGACCTCGGCGTCCGTCTTGCCTGATCGCTTCAGCACATGAAACGAATGGTCCGCATCCTCGACCACATGCAATGTGGCGCGAGGAGCCAGCTTCGCGCAGACCGGACGAAGCAGGGTCAGATCCGCAAACGTATCGCGCGTGCCTTGGAGAAATAACATCGGCACCTTCACCCGCGCCAGGTGGTCTGCTCGTTCAGTCCCCGGACGGCCGGGTGCATGCAGAGGAAAGCCAAAGAACACGAGACCGCGCACGCGCGTTGCCTCCTCTTGCCTGCCGGAGGGCTCCTGCGAGAACGCCAACGACGTCATGCGCCCTCCGAGCGATTTACCTCCCGCCAAGAGCAGCAAGTCCGGTGCCGCTGCCGACGCCGCTGTGACGGCAGCCCTCACCGTGGCTGTCAGCATCGCGGGGGCATCCGGTCTCTTCCGCCGCTGTTGCATATAGGGGAACTGATAACGGAAACTCGCCACACCGCAGGCCGCCAGTTCACGGGCGAGAGTATCCATGAACGGGTGATGCATCCCCGCCCCTGCGCCGTGAGCCAGGACCAAGAGCCACTTGGCATTGTTCGGACGGAGCAGCACCGCCGCGACCTCACCCACTGAGTCTGATACGTGTACTGTCAGTGCCGTCGTCATGTGTCTCATTGTTCCGGACAACACATGCTCCTATCAAGATTTATTTGCCAACTCGTGGCGAGCGGCATGGTCATACGCTTGGTACCCGCTTCGCTTACTTTGAGATGCATGGATCCCGGCCTCTCCATCTAGTCGGGAATCTCCGCTTCGATGAGTTTGGCCAGCAGCGTCCGCGATTCTCGCCAGCCGAGATACAGGCCTCGAGAGGGATGACGTCCGGCAACCTATCCTGCAAGATTCGTAATTCGGCCCCACACGAGACGTTCTTCAGAGTGATCGTCACCTGTATTTCCCCGGGAAGATTCGGATCGTCGAATGAGCTTCTCGCCTAAACCGGGATCCATTCTCACGTGAAAGGAGCCAGGAACATGCCGACCAATACTGTCCGATTACACCGCGTGCGTCGTGCGGCGCCGACCGCATAGACCGGGCGTTCCTCGATGCGGAGGCGATGGCGAAATGGCTGCCCCGAACGGGTTTACCGGGAAAGTGCATTAGATGGGACGCCAAAGTAGGCGGCGCCTACCAAATGTCGTTTACGAATTTCACCACCGGCAAGACCCATTCGTTCGGCGGGAAATATCTGGACCTGGTGCCGCACGAATGCAATCGGTACACGGACATAGTAGACATGACTCTTCAAAGCATGACCAAGGTTCATTTGCGGCACCTGGCAAAATATTGCTGATTCATTCGGCAACTTATCATGACCCATGATAGACTTCTCACGGTCGCTCCCTGTTTCCCATCGAGGGACATGCATGAACGAAGAATTGCTGCGGCTGGCACAACGGATGCCCAAAGCCGAGCTGCATCTGCATATCGAAGGCACTTTGGAACCGGAGATGGCGTTCCATCTCGCCAAGCGCAATGGCGTCCGGTTGAACCATCCCGACGTCGATTCGCTGCGTGCCGCCTACGCCTTCAGGAATCTCCAGGAATTTCTAGATATCTACTACACCGGCATGTCGGTATTGCTAAAGGAGGAAGATTTTTACGACCTCACGTGGGCATACCTGAAGCGGGTGCATCAGGACCACGTGGTGCATGTGGAGATGTTCTTTGATCCTCAGGCGCACTTAGAGCGCGGCATTCCGCTGGACGTTCAGATCAGCGGCATTCGCCGTGCGCTGCAGAATGGAAAGGAGCAACTGGGCATCAGCTCCAAGCTAATCCTGTCTTTCCTGCGTCACCTATCTGAAGAGCACGCATTTGAAACCCTGACGCTGGTTCAGCCGCTCCTGGATCAGCTGGATGGCTTCGGCCTGGACTCCTCAGAAATCGGCCATCCGCCGGAAAAATTTGCACGAGTCTTCGCCAGGTGCAGGGAACTGGGTTTTAAAATCACCGCCCATGCGGGTGAGGAAGGCCCCCCGCAGTATGTCTATCAGGCGCTGGATCTGTTGCACGTGGATCGCATCGATCACGGCAATCACTCGCTGGATGATGCTGCGCTCGTGCAACGCCTAACTGATGAAGGCACAACCCTCACCGTTTGCCCTCTGTCCAATCTCAAGCTCTGCGTGGTGAAGGACATGGATCAGCACCCGATACTGACCATGCTCAAACGGGGTCTCAAAGCAACGGTCAACTCAGATGATCCTGCCTATTTCGGCGGGTATGTAAACGACAATTACCGTGCACTCATTGAACAGTTGCCGGTCGCCCGCGAAGACCTCTACCGGCTGGCACGCAATTCCTTCGAAGGCGCCTGGATCAGTGAAGAAGAGAAAACCAAGCACCTGAATGAACTCAATCGAGTGTTCGCGTAGCCGCCTGGGTGCTTGTCCTGAAATCCTTCCACATCATCCGGTTCTGATCATTCTCTCGGGATAAAAATACTTCTCGAATCCTTCCCTGCCCTTCCTGTAATCGTTGTCCGTCGCATATTTGAGTCGATAATTGAATCGACAACTATGGTCCTTCTCGTATTGATACACGTCTTGAACGAACGACACGATTTGCTCCAGATCCGAGGTCTGATCTCCCTTCGCAAGATTCACGATCAAATCGGGCGGAATATCCCCAATGACTTGTAGTGTTTCCTCGCCATTTTGAACGCTCGCTTCGATCAACGTATTATTGTTCTTCTGACACAAGGCATACCCGCGTTTTAAGGTCTCAACAGCTTCCTGAAAGCTTTCTTTCGTTGAAGCCTTCGCGCCCACCATGACCTTCAATTCATTCAAGAAGACCGTCATATCATTCAGCCGCTTTTCCAAGTCTCCGCTTTGCTCCGTGGCCGCCTGGAGTCTGGCTTGAAGACCTGGGTCTGGACTTTTTCGTTCGCCGGCGCCTTGGTGCGGCTCTTGTCCCCCACCCTCCACATTGTCCGTCACATGGAGAATCAGCGCCGCAAATACAAGCAGGAGCATTACTTCAACAAGTGACAAGCCCAATGTCCAACCTGAATGGGAGTCAGTTTCCATTGCTGGAACGCTCCTCGGTCACTCGCTCCCTCAAGAAGAACATGACGCCCCGCATCGTCGATTCGATCGCTTTGGTGGCGTCAAGGCTTGAGTGTATGGCGTTCTGCACGTTCATTAGCCCATTTCTGACATCGGCCGATATCGAGGTCAATGACAAGTCTCTCAGCTCTGCGTCCAATGTCGACAATTGCGTGGAGACCATGGCAAATGCCGAGCGTAACGACTGCATGCTGTTGAGTTGACTCTCCAGCTCTGCACGACTTCCTTCCAACGCAGTGCTCATGTTGGCAAATTCGTCGGTTCTCTCCCTTACCATGCGGGACAAATCGGTCATCGCCACGCCAACTTCCTTGGCAGCTTCTGATCCATACGATGAGTCCCCGAACCGAGCCACGGTTTCGGCCGCCTGCATCAAACTCTTTTCCAGCCGCTGCACCGCCTCTTCAACGTCCTCTCCCCGCTTCCCCAATGCGGCAATGAGTTTGCCCACTTCTGTCGTGAGAATTTCCTGGGGAATCTGTATTGCCGCGAGCCGGCCAAGAATTTCCTTCAACGAAGACGCGAAGCCCTCACTCATCATGGTGGCCATCGTCCGCTGTTGCTCGGTGATCCTCTCGCGGACATCTGTGAGTGACCGCTCAAGATCATGGAGCGTGCCACTGAGACCACTGGCTGCGCGATCTTTGAAAGATGTGATTTCCATCGTGGCTTCGTTTATCTGTTGGATGAGAGCCGCGACGCGGCGATCAATAGTTTCTTGGGCATGGATCAGCCGATCAGGGAGCGTGGGTTGAAATTGGATGACCAACAGCCGAAGAAGCATTCCACAAAACGTCGTAACCAGTGCATACCCGAAGGTGGTGAGAACCGCGTCGGCAGTCAGTTTTGGAGCGGGCCAGACGACGAAGGTCGTGATAAGGGCGAAGAGTGCCCAGAGAAAACCCATATAGTAGAGAGAGTCTGCAAATTGGAGGATGTTCTTCTTTCTGAGAGAAGATCCGTAGGCTGCATAGGCCACGAGGAGGGCCACCAGCCCCACCATGGTATAGGTTCGAGAAAATTGCGACAGCGTGGAGTATACGAGCGCGAGAATACCCGCCAGTGTCGCGCACAACCAAGCTGTTCCAAGTTTCTTGTGGCCCTGCGGCGCAGAATCCTCGCCGGATAACCCCCTCTCTTCAAGATCATCGGAATCGGGCATGGGCCTGTCGAAAGGCATAGTTGGAGGTCGAGGCATAACTTCCTCCTCAATGTCATGCTGAAGTTTCCGAATTTAGCCTATATAGTCTGAAAGGTATTCTGATCTCCCCTTATCTTCTACACAACAGCGGGGATTCATCCCAATGGTCGGAATGATCACACGTCAAAACGGTTGCGACGCGTGGCGGATCAGCACTCAACGATAGTTGCGACAGTGGAACGCCAGTCTCCGATGTTACGCTCACATCAGACCTCGGTCAACCGAGGTGCCGGCTGACATGATTGCTGCCGGTCCAATGCTTGGCGGCCAGCGCCGGCAAAGAAATCGTCGATACGGTGCGACGTGATCGTACGCGGGCATCAGATAATTGTGACGATTGGTGCCTCGGCGGTCCTAAAGTCGGTCTTTTAATAGACGAGGGCGCCAAGAAAAAGTACAATGCCGCCATAATTTTATCGGCCTCGCCTCGCGAGCGGAAATACGTCACCGTCCCAGGGGGGTATACATGCAAAAAACCCGCATCATCTGCACGATCGGCCCTGCCACGGAGTCCTATGACATGTTGCAGAAATTGTACGAGGCGGGCATGAGCATTGTCCGCCTGAATATGTCCCACGGCGATCACGACTCCCATGCCAAGGTCATCCAGCACATCAAGACGCTCAACAAGAAAATCAAGTTTCCCATTCCCATTCTCCTGGACACGCAAGGTCCGGCCATTCGCACGGGCGACCTCTCCAACGAGTTGGATCTGCGGCAGGGCGCCATCGTGACCGTCACCACGCGCGGGCCAATGGATGTTGAAGAGAGCTCCATTCACATCGACTATGCCGACTTGCTGGAGCAAGTCAACGTCGGGGACAAAATCACCGTGGACAACGGGCTGATCAATTTCGAGGTGCTGGAGAAGACCGAACGCCACATGCGGTGCCGTGTGTTGGACGGCGGGCTCTTGAAGAGCAAGCGCCACGTGAATCTTCCGGGCATCCGGGTCAACCTGCCGGCGATCACGCATAAGGACACCAAGGATATTCTGTTCGGTCTGGAACGGGACGTGGACTTCATCGCCTTGTCTTTCGTACGCGAGGCGGAAGATATCCGGCAGCTCAAGGCGCTCATGGGTGACAAGGTTGGGAAGGTGAAGATCATCGCGAAGATCGAGGATCAGGAAGGGGTCCGGAACCTGGAAGAGATCATCAAAGAATCAGACGGCATTATGGTCGCGCGTGGAGATCTGGGGGTGGAGATCAACCTGGAAGATCTCCCGAACGTCCAACGCACGATTGTGCGCAAGTGCGCCGAGTACGGCAAACGCGTGATCGTGGCAACCCATCTCCTCGAATCCATGATCCACCATCCGCACCCGACCCGCGCCGAGGTCACCGACGTGGCCAATGCAATCTATGAAGAGACCGATGCCGTCATGTTGTCCGGTGAGACCACGGTCGGGAAATATCCGGTGCGGTGCGTCGAATATCTCCGCAAAATTGCATTGAAATCCGAAACGATACCCGGTTTGCAGTTTGCGAAACACTTGCGGAACGCGGGCAACAAGCAGCAATTAGCGGCGGCGGCCGTTCAGCTCGCCGAGGGGGTCAAGGCCAAGGGCATCGTCGTGATCACCAGACGGGGCCTCATGGCCGATCTCGTCGCCAACTGCCGGCCGTTCTCGACGAATATCTATGCCTTTACCAACATGAGTCAACCGCGACGAACGATGATGCTCAACCGCGGTGTCTTTCCGTTCAAGATCGATTTCAGCTCGGACCCCGAAAAAACTCTGCAAACGGCGTTCCGGATCCTGAAGGACCGGGAACAGTTTCAGATCGGGGATAAGGTGGTGATCATCTCGGACGTCTTGGCCGAGCAACGGGTCGATTCAATTCAGATTCGCGATGTCCCGTCGGACGACGTCCAGTCCGAAGCATGCTGAGCTTACCGGAGCGTCATGCCGGCCCACTCAACATCGGTGAGTGGATGCCGCCGGTCGCCCCGCTTCTCTCAAGAACCGGTCCGGGAGAGGGAGTTTGGCGGACCGGTACTCGCAGGGTCGGCTGCTTGATCCGCTGAAGGCCGGAAGGATGCGCTATTGCTCGTAATTCTCGACGACCTGCGGGGGGCGGACTTCCGCGTCGTCCGGGTCGAGCCCGACGTCGCGAAGAGCGCGCCGCTGTCGCAGAAGGTCCCAGCACTGATCCAGTTCGACCTGGAGCTGGGCGAGCCGCTTCCGATCGGACTTCGAAAGCGCCGCTTTCTCGTACAGCCGGTGTTCCTCCGCAACCAGTTGCTGAATGTAGTTGAGGACAGGCTGATCCTCGGGATGATTCTCCACACGAGCCTCCTTCCATCCGACCGGGATGGAATGGTGTGATGTTACGCCCACGCCGGTCCTCGGTCAACCGATGGGGGCCGGCCAGCTCGCCGATCTTTCCTCCGTAAACAGTCCATATCGACATACGCCGTTTCCGGTTCGGGCACCCATCCTGCGCGACGAATAAATGGACCGGAAAGACACTAAAAAAGTAGAATGGCGCGTTTATTACATGCGCCGCTCGCCAGAGCTCACTAACTTTGGAGCGCAAGCCAATGGGAATCACAGAAGCCTATACCGTCACTGTCCTGCTGGATGTCAACGATCTCCAAGACGTCGACGACAGGGCCGAAAGCCGCAGCTATATCGTCGCCGACCGCCATTCCCGACAGGCGGTGATCATTGACCCCGTCATCGAAAACGTCGAACGCGATCTCCAAACAGTCAATGAGTTGGGCCTGACGCTCGTTTTTGCCGTCGAAACGCACATCCACGCCGACCACATTACCGGCGCCTCGGTCATCAAGGATCGCACCGGCGCCCAAATAGTCTATGGCAGCGGCGCAGCCGGCGCCGTGACAGGAGCGGATCTGTTCCTCCACGAGGGACAAGAGCTGCGCTTCGCCGACACCGCGCTCAAGGCACTCGCCACCCCCGGCCACACGGACGGGTGCACCTGCTATGTCCTTCCCGGGGCAGTCTTTACGGGTGACACCCTGTTCATCCGCGGCAACGGCCGGACGGATTTTCAAGGCGGCTCCCCGGAGAAGCTTTTCGATTCCGTCCGCAACAAATTATTTGCGCTGCCGGATGATACGGTCGTCTATCCCGGTCACGACTATCACGGCAGGGTCTCGTCGACCATCGGCGAGGAGAAGCGATTCAATGAACGCCTGAACCTTTCGATCGACAAAGATACATTCGTTGAGATGATGAAGAAGAGAAAAATGCCCCGGCCTGCGAAAATGGATATCGCCTTACCCGCCAACATGAGAGCAGGCCGCATGGTGGATGCAAAGAACACTCACGATGTGGTTCGTGCCGATCGCGCATTAGAGCGAAACCCGCTTCCATAGCCACATGGCCGGTGCGAGATCCGCAGACCTTCCTTCAGGCTTCCGCTATATTCCGGACTTTCTTTCCGACTCGGACGAGCGCGAATTGATCCGGTTTGTCCGAACGCTGACGTTCAATGAGGTCCGCATGCACGGCGTGGCGGCGAAACGGCGCACCGCCCACTTCGGTCGGGTGTACGGCTATGAGACATGGGACATTATGCCGGGACCACCGATTCCTGACGCGCTTCTTCCGCTGCGCGAACGCGCGGCCGGTCTCGTCGGTGTGGCGGCCGAATTGTTCGAAGAGATCTTGATTACGGATTATCCACCGGGAGCAGGCATCGGCTGGCACCGCGATGCACCCATGTTCGGACCAGCCGTGGTCGGCGTCTCATTACTGAGTCCGGCGCGATTCCGGTTTCAGCGGCGAATGGCTCAGGAACGACAAATCGCCGAATCACTCCTCGAGCCGCGCTCGGCTTATGTCTTGACCGGCGAGGCACGCTCGTCCTGGCAGCATTCAATACCCGCCGGAAAACAACAACGATACTCGATTACCTTTCGAACTCTGAGAACGGCAGGTAACAGTTTGATGACGGAGGGAATCTCGATCCCGACTGGGAGGTCCGGCCGATAGGTCGTACACCATTCAGTTCAGCCGGCGTCGCCCGTTCCAACCCGGGAAGGGTGCCGTTCCAATGCAAGGATCACAGCTCGATACAATTGCTCGTCGGCCATATCCTTGGTCAGATATTCCGAGGCGCCGGCTGCTTTCATGATGGATTCGACTTGGGCGGACTTTTGCACGGATAATCCAATCACGGTCATTGCGGGACACGGCCTAAATTCTTCTGCCAGCTTCACTGTTTCGAGTCCATCCACGGCTTCCCCACGATTCGTATATTCGTATAGCTCTCCAGAATCTGTTTTCGCGCCTTTAACCCCGTTCATCAGCAGCTCGCGCGCAGGCTGAAAGATAAGGATGGCTTGATCTTTTTCGGGATTAATGGAAGACGAGTGTCTTTAATCGGAGAGACGGTCAGGGACGTAAGGGAACGCGTGCAGGTAGAGAAATCGTCGTTGGAAGAAAGTCGAACCGGCCGCCAACCTTACGAACCGGTATCGATAGAAGGAAGGAGATGTTGCGGAAGAAACTGCTCGCCGCCGGTAATACTTTTGAGAGCGTGGTAGGCCTGCACGACATAGTACCGATATCGGCTGGCGGAATAGTTGGAGAGTATATGGCCGAACATTTCCGCCGCCAAACGCGGCTGTCCCACGACACGGGCTTGGTATCCGGCAAGCAGCGCGCAAGATGCGGCCATCGCCTTGGGATCGACCGCCAGGCGGGTCGGCTGGTCGAGAATCAGCCGCTCAAGTTGGTCCGGAACTAACGTCGCGTCTTTCTCGCCGGCAAGAGCCTGTACCGTTTGGTCAAGATGCAACGCATCCGCCTTCATTTCCTGAGGGTCCTCGCTTTTCTGGCAATGCCGGTACGTTTTCCAAAGGTCTGAGAAAGAAGCCTCGTGAGGAGCGGGCTTCGACGATGTCCCGGATTGGCATCCGATCGTCCCAACAATAAACAGCACCAGACTAAGCCGCCACAGTGTCTGCATCACCTACCTACCGGCCGGCAAAGAGCCGCGGCGTCAGTACCGGCTCGTGGAGGACCGCACGTACGGCGCACAGAAAGAGGGAGGCTTCATAAGGCTTCTGCAGCCATGCGACCGGCTGCCAGATATTCGCACAATCAGTTCCATCATTCCATTCGTTTGACGAGGCCGGCGCCGGCTCGCACGTCATGCCGTCTGGATAGCGTCGTAGAATAACCGCCGCCGATCCCTGCGCAGAAGAATTCATAAGAACCGCATCATACCGGCGTGTGTTGATCTCGTACCGGGCCTCTCGAAGGTCATGGACTGCCCGGACACCGTACCCGTCTTCTTCCAGAATATAAGAAACCAAGAGTCTGGCGATTTCGTCACAGTCCACCACCAAAATCTGTTTCTCATGAAAAGCCATAACAACCTCGTGCTTCTTATTCAAGAGGCCAAGGACTTCGCGGTTCAATCCTTTATGGTGAGTGGCTCTACTGCACGCGCGGCAAGCATGTGGTCAAATTAGCATTCAGCCACAAGTCGAGTTAAAGGAGCGGAGATGGGCGTCAACGCGCCGCATCCTCGCTTCCGTTCAGAAACACACTCACCGCCCGCGGCTGTCTGCATGCGCGAGTACCGGTGACTTGGACTTTCGGTTGAAAACGGTTTTCCAAGATGGTGGCATCCTCTACACATCCACAATTGATGCACCGCTTTATCTCGAGCCACTCTTGACTCGTGCCTTCGGCACAGTTGATCACGGTCTCCGCGCTCATCAACCCATTACATCGTTCACAGCGCATTCGAGTATCCTTCGCGGAAATGTTCGGATAGTTGATTCGTTTCCAACGCTCGCTTCTTTCTAGACAAGAGCGCCTCCGTACCATGCATGAATGCTGCAATAACTAGTCCCACGGAGAGGGTCACTGGCCGGGCCACAACCTCCATCAAACTCTGCGAATCAGAGATGTCGCTTAATGAGGCTTGCACAATGCACAAATATTCGCACCTGCACCCGGGTGCGTATCCGCTCGAAATCGCGCCTGTTCCAAACGTGCCTTGAGGTTGTCGGTTCCCTTCTCCTGCCAAGCCCTTGGTTATTGGAGCAAACACTTTACCCAAACGCAGCGATTGGGCACGGGCCGCACAGATCAACCAAGGGGTGAATGATTGGATAGATGCGGTGGAAGACTATGGAAGACTTGCAATCACGGCAATCGGGTCAGCGGCAAAGACATTCGCCGCCCATACCAAGAGAGCGGTCAATACCAACAGCCCCCACATCAACTCCCGATCTCCCCATCTATGATTTGCCCAAAGTTTATTTTTCATCCCGCAACCTAGGTGTGGGTTCAATAGCCAACCGTGAAAAGCAACGGGCATGCCACCGGAGAATTGATAGGGATTCAAGATGATTTTTATCAAATGAGGGCAAAAAACGAGCGATCCTGCACAATTCGCACTGTGCGAAATGAACAATAGAGGAATGATCCGGCAATCGCGCCGGATCTATCCATAGGGATGCGGGACGCATCCTTGGATCTTGAATCGGCAAGACAATCGGGAAGCAGATCGTCCGAGCACCTCGTTCGGCGTCCGGACAATCAACGTGGAGCAGGATGCCAGACGCAGCAATGTCCGCCACGGCAATCCAGATCGCCCGGCATATCTGTGTTTTCGGTCGGATCCGTGCAGCATCAATAAGTCGAAGTTCAAGCCTTCTCTGAGTAGGACTGTCGAGGGATTCTCTCGTAATGTCCGTCCCCTCACCCGAAGAAGCGGCCCGTTCAAGGAACGCACCATCCGGTTCACGAAAAACCGGGCATTGCCGGCCGCCGTATTTTTCCAAAACCGTACCGAAAGGGGTCCGATCGGTTCACCTCGCTGCGATTGGGGCAGCAGGCAAAGAACCGTCAACTCAGCCGATTCTTTGAAGGGAAAGGCGCGTAGCCATCGCTCCAATGCGACCATATCTTCGGCCTCTTGGACAAGTGCCAGCACCCGCATGGGACTGCACCACGGTTTTCTCACGACCAAAGTCGAACAACCGGCATTCAAGCAGATCCGATGCGAGACACTGCCTATGGTCCGGCCAACATGTTCGCGTGCACCTCGCTGTCCTACCACAATCAGTGCCGCGCCGACGGTGTGGGCGGCTTCGGCTACGACGCTGGCCGGAGCCCCGGCATTGCAGATTTCCCGGGTGGAGATATTATTCTTCTGAATGAGCGATGACACCCATTTCAGACTGCGACTGGCTGAGGCAACGGACATTTCCTGGTGACGGTTTGCAGATATACAAGGTCGAGATCCGGCGTGGCTATTCTGTACCCGGGGGTCGTGCGAAGTGTTCTGGAGCGCATGAACCAGGACCAATTCATCCGGCGCGTATAGTGCCGCGATGCGACGGACGCCGGCCAGTGAATCACCGGACCAATCCACACCCGCGACGACTCGAAACGGCCGGCGGCGGTGGATTGCTTCATCCTTGTTTACCATTGTCTCTCAACCCCGACTCTCTCCCCTGCCGTCTTCCGGCAAGCTATACGTAAAGCGCGCAGCACCTCGTCGGCGCCGAACGGCTTTTCGAGATAGGCGGATGCGCCCTGCTCCAATACCGGATCGCGAAGATCGCCCGTCACAGCAGACATCAGGACGACGGGCATTCCCGGGCTCGCTGTGCGGCAGTACGCCAAAATGTCGAATCCGGTCGGTCGAGGCATCTCCACATCCGTCAAAATAGCATCAAACCGTCTTTTCATCATTTCACCGAGCGCTTCGTCTCCCCCTGCCGCCGTATGCACACTGTAGCCATCCTGGGCCAACACGAGACACAGCAACAACCGAATTTGTTCATCGTCGTCCACTACGAGGATGCGTTTCCCATATCCGTCCATGGCAGGTCCTTTCTTCCACCACATCGATGGAAACGCGGCCGGTGGTCATCCTTCATTGCGTGTCACCACACCGTGCATGTCACCACACCGTCATCACACCGCCGCTCGGCGAATCCACGGCTCTTGCGCAATGCCGCAGCGCCGGGTAGTGGCGTCGATTGGCATGGATCACCGCATCCTCACGATTACCGCAGTTTACGCATCGCTTCGGATGACCCGTCGTCTTCCCTTGTAGGTCGTCGTAAGACAGATCAATCACAACCAAGCCGCCACAACGCGCGCATCGCATGAGCGTCCTCCTTTCCGACTGCCATCAGGACTGCCGAGAGCCTTGCACAATCACAGGACGGCTCTTCGTATCGGCAATGCTCATGTCAGCAATGCCCGTGCCATCGCATTGCACGCGCCTTATGCATAGGAATGGAGAGTGTTCACCGCGGCGCGACGCGAGTAGGGGAGCGCATCCGCACAACACGCACTGTGCAGACCGTTTGAGCAGACGGCTCACAACGGTGACGATATACCGGGCGCTTATCGTGGTTCCAGTTCCTCGGAAGGCAACCTTCGCGGTGGATCCATACTGCCGGGATTCAGAAGTAAGGGCATGCTTAGTTTGTCTGGAAGCAGCACAAACTTGGAGTTCTGGCTGTCATACAGTTTGAATTGAAGATAGGCCGGGGTGATGGTCTTGGCGATCGTTTCTTGAGCCTTCGCTTGACCGGCTGCTCTGATGCGCATCCCTTCGGCTTCACCTTCCGACCGGATGCGAATCGCGTCGCCTTCACCCCGCGCGCGGCGACGCGCGATTTCGGCATCTTTCTCCGCGATGGTCAACTCAAATTCTTTTTGTTCCTTTTCTTGCTCTTTCGCCTGTTTCCGCTCGACCGCTTCCAAAACAATCTTCGCCAGCTCAATTTCAGCCAGCGCGACGCTCGCGATCTCGAGATGCCGGCCCTTCAGTTTTTCCACCACGACCGCCTGGACCTTGCTGGCGATCTCGGTGCTTTTTTCCGGCACCGTGACCATCGCATAGCCGGAGACAACACTGCGGACGGCGGCCAAGAGTTCAGGCTTGACCACGCGCGGGTAAAAATCCGCTCCGATCTCTTGCGCCAGGAAATAGACTTCTCCCGGGATCGGTCGCATGATGACGGCGGTCCGCAGCTTCACCAAAAGATCGTCCGAGCTCAACGCATCGACGGTCTCGGTATAGCTTTGCCATCGGACATCGTATACATAGACATCGTTCCACGGGGCTCTCCAATAAAATCCGGCCTGCAGAGGCTCCGAAGACAAGCCTTCGGTGAACGGATGCCAGAACAATCCGCGCTGTCCCGGCTGCACACTGGTGCCCGCGCAAGCCGCAGTCAAAAGCGGCAGAACGAACAAGAGGAAGGGAACGATCGCTGTCGGTCGTTGACGCATGGCAGCCTCCCTGTAAGACTATTTCGGAAATGTGCTTTCGGTCCGAGCCGGCGCGGAGAGGACGCTCCCGGAAGGCGCACTATACTCGTCGGCGAGGCGTTGCCGGTCCTCTGCTTCCTGCCGATAGTATTCGCCGAGCAGACGAGCGCCGGCGACCCAGTCCGATTCGTCACCGAACAATGGACGATACGCCGTGGCGCGCTCCGCCATTTCATCCGCCTTCTGTCGAAACATGATGGCTTCTTTTCTATAGAATTCGCTGAGGGCGCGCCGGTCGGCGGTCGTTTCAGTCGAGTGAAAGTCCAGAAGTTTGGGAGAGGCGCTGCACCCCTGAATGTGAAGCATAGAAGTCATGAGCGCAACGATCAGCCGTAGCGGAGCCTGGAACATGAATGGATCTCCACACACCACACCGGTCCCGGCCTTTCCGGGCCTGTGTCTCAACCGGGTACGGGGATTAGCAGGATGTTGAAGAAGCCCTCCAGCTTTGTTCTCGGCGCGCAGAAGTTCAATGTACAGAAAAGAGTGCGCCTCACCTCTTCGCTGGCTGCGCCTCGCTGGAAGGCCTTTTAGAACATCCTGGTGGTACTCTTATTTACCTTGAAACATCCGAGTGAGCAATTTGCCATGGTGCAAGATTCGTTTTTCAACAGCCTGCTAGGCTGTGAAGAGCAATTGTCGGTCCGAGCATGTTGAATTCCTCTCCGATGGACCCGCAACCCAATGCATCATGATCTCGCCTTGTTCCGAATGACGTTGTTTCAACCATGGACACAAGAGACGATCGGCCATCACGCCGGGTCGAGTTCGCACAGTGCGGCCAGTGCGCAACCGCGCAGTGTGAGGGCGTGGTGAGATCGACGGAACTCTTTCAATCAGTGAATCGATTGTTTACACTCGGGCTTTGATGGTTGATGAGGCGCTCATCACGATGACACACTGGTTTGCCGCTCGTTCATGGTTTCCACCCGCAATTGAGTCTCCTTTCGAATCTCTCAGGACCGACTCTTCAACCGTCAGGCGACCGCTCCGACTATTCCACAGCAGAAAGGCGGCCTCATGGTCCGGGCGGCCCTGAAAAACCCCTTCGCCGTCGTCGCCATCAGCCTCATCATCGTCATCCTCGGAATCGTGTCCTACCAGAAGATGGTGGTGGACATCTTCCCGGAGATCAACATGCCGGTCGTAGCGGTGGCCACCTTCTACAAGGGCATGGGGCCATCGGAAATCGAAGGGGCCATCACGCTTCGTCTGGAACAGGCCTTTTTACAGGCCTCTTACATCGAACACATCGAATCGCGATCCCTTCCCGGCGCCAGCCTCATCAGGATTTATTTTCATTCGTCTTATGATGTAAATGCCGCGGTGGCCGAGATCACGAGCCTCACCTATTCGAATCTCCGCTATCTCCCCCAGGGTGTGTTTCCGCCGATCATCATCAAGTTCGGGGCGGCAAGCCTGCCGATTGCCGTTCAAACCACGAGCAGCGCCGCCATGTCGGAAAAGGAAGTCCGTGATCTGGCCTATTTCAATGTGCGGCCTCAATTGGGAGGAGTGCCGGGAATCGCCTTTCCGACCACATTTGGCGGGACCGTCCGTCAAATCACGGTGTTCTTGGATCCGGCCCTCATGTTGGCGCGAGGCATTTCCACGCACGACATCGTCAATTCGGTCAACGCGCAGAGCCTCTTGCTTCCCGCCGGGGGCGTCAAGATCGGTGATTTTGATTACAACATCTATACCAACAGCATGATCAAAGTCGTCGAACAAATGAACGACATCCCGATCAAGCTGGTCAACGGGGTTCCGGTTTTTCTCCGAGACGTTGGCAAAGCCGTGGATTCCACCATGGTGCAGGTCAATGTCGTTCGCATCAACGGCCATCGCGCCGTCTACCTGCCGATTCTCAAGCAGGCCGCGGCCAATACCATTCAGGTCATCGACGGCGTCAAGAACGCGCTTCCCAATTTGGTCGGGATCCCCCGCGATCTCACGGTCAAACTGCTGTTCGATCAATCACTCTACATTCGCCAGGCCATTCAAACCCTCGAGCACGAAGGACTCCTTGGAGGCGGCCTCGCGTGTCTCATGGTCCTGCTGTTCCTGGGGAGCCTCCGCTCGACGATCGTGATCGCCATGGCTATTCCGCTGTCGGTGACCGCCGCCTTCATCGGCCTCTACTTTACCGGCCATTCAGTCAACATCATGACATTGGGCGGCTTGGCGTTGCGCCGTGTTTGCCGGGTCATTGCTCATGGCCCCGCTCCTAGCAACCGAATTTTTCCCCAAAGTGGACGCTGGTTCCTTCATCTTGAATGTGTCGGCGCCGGAAGGAACCAGAATCGAAAAGACGGAGGCCATTGTCGCAAAGATTGAAGATCTGATCCGCCGGCAGATCCCGGAGCATGAACTCGATCAGATTGTCTCCAATATCGGACTCCCGCAGCGATGGATGGTCCTGTACTCGCCGGTCAACGATCCTCACCAAGCTTTTGTGCTCGTGAGCTTGACGCGAGAGCATCGGAGCAGAACGGATGACATCATCGCGCGATTACGAGGATCCCTTTATCAGGAATTGCCCGGCCTGAAGTTCAGTTTCCAGACGGGCGGTATTGTGAGCGATGTCATCAATGCAGGATTGCCCGCGCCGATCGATATCAAAGTGAGCGGGCCGACATTGGCCGAGTTGGCGGAGACGGCGGATCGCATCCGGGAAGCGGTGGCCGTGATCCCAGGAACGGCGGATGTGCAGGTCCGGCAAGGCATGGATTACCCGGAGATTCATCTCGATATCAACCGCGCCAAGGCCGCCTATGTCGGGCTGAACGTCCGGCAGGTCGTCACGGATTTGATCACTGGACTCGCCTCCAACGTCACACTGAATCCGGGTTATTGGATCGATCCCCGCACGAACAATGCTTATTTTGTCGTCACACAGTTTCCGGAGCAATTGCTGGTGGAATTTGACGACTTCCTGAATCTGCCGCTGATCGGAACTCAGGTGGAACATCCGGCGACCGCGAGTATCGGTGGGAATCTCTTGAGGGGAAGCTCTCTAGTTCTTTCGCAGACACCGTTCCCTGAGCGGCCCCGTCTGCCGGGCGTCACGAGGAACGGGGGGACGCCGATCGTGTTGCGCGATCTCGTCGATGTCACGCGCCGTACGGGGCCGGAAGTCGTGGACCATCACAATCTCCAGCGGACTATGGATGTTCTCGTCAGCGTCCCGGGAAACGATCTGGGACATGTCGCCGGAGCGGTGGAAGGAGCCGTGGGAGGTCTGGCCATCCCCGAGGACGTCAAAGTCACCTTGAAAGGCGAAGTGGACAGCATGCGCGCGGCCATGAAAGGGTTCGCCGGGACGCTGCCGCTCGCCATGGTCTTGATCTATCTGGTGATGGTGGGATTATTCCGGTCCTGGATGGACCCATTCGTCATCATGTTTGCGGTGCCGCTCGGTTTCATCGGGGTTATCTGGATGCTCCTGGCGACCGGCACCTCCGTCAACGTCGAATCGCTCATCGGCACGCTGATGATGATCGGAATCGTCGTCTCCAACAGCGTCCTGCTCGTGGATTTCGCCAATAATCGGCTGCAAGAGGGCATGCCGCTGGAAGAGGCCGTCGTCGAAGCGGGCCGACTGCGCATTCGGCCGATTCTCATGACGTCCCTGGCGACCATCATCGGCCTCGCTCCGATGGCGCTGGGGCTCGGGGAAGGAAGCGAGGCCAATATGCCGCTCGCTCGCGCTGTGATCGGCGGATTAGGGGTTTCCACCGTCATGACCTTGCTGTTTATTCCCGTGCTGCATGCAACGCTTCGCCGTGGCCGATCGCCCCATATTTGGGCGCCGGAAGCAAAAGGAACTTGATATGATGGGGTTGCCCTCTATGCCATTCAACGTAGGAGAACTATGCCTGCTTCGCCGGCGACGAACGATCCCCTGGTGTCGGCTTCTCACCGGCGAAGCGGGAGGCTGACGCTTATGTTGTTGGGGGCGGGTGTCTTGTTCCTGGTCATTCTGGACCTCGTGTTCTTCCTCGGTCGCGAACCGACGTCCTCTTCGCCGCCGCTCAGTGAAGACAAGCTCGGCGAGCAATCGGCCGTGCGATCCGTCCAAGTCATGAAACCGCAACGCCGCGACATCACACACACCTGACCTTGCCCGCCAATATTTCACCCTGGTATCAGGCGACGCTCTACGGCAAGGTGTCCGGATATCTGAAATGGATCGGATTCGACAAAGGGGACATCGTCAAGAAGGGAGAATTGCTGGCCGTGATTGACGCCCCGGAGATCGCGGATCAATTTCATCAGGCGCAAGCTGATTACGACATCAAGCGTGTGACCTATGAGCGCTATCTCAGCGTGTGGGAGGAAAACCATGACATCATCGCCAAACAAGACGTAGATGTCGCCAAAGCCGCGGCCCTGTCGGCGAAACATCTTCGCGACAGCCGGAAGACTTTATTGGACTACACCAAGGTCTACGCCCCATTCAACGGAACCATCACCGCTCGCTTCGCCGATCCGGGCGCCTTGATCCAGGCTGCCACCGGTTCCGTGACACAAGCGGCGCCGCTGTTTACGATCATGGACATGGAGACAGTCCGGGTCTATGTCAACGTACCGCAGGAAGCCGCCTTTCTCGCGAAACCCGATATCCCGGCGACACTGACCGTGCGGGAACTGCCCGACCACCGCTTTGAAGGGGTCATTTCCCGAACGACGGAGGCGTTGGATCCGTCAACCAGAACCTTGCTCGTCGAGATCGATCTTCCCAACAAGGAACGCGTGCTCCAACCCGGAATGTTTGCGGATGTCACGCTCCGGCTTCAACATCATCCGAATGCGCTGGTGATTGCCCCGGCAGCCATTGTTCCCGAGCAGGGCACACAGGCGAAGTCGGTCTTCATCGTCGCTCATGATCGAATCAAATCCGTACCGATCAAGACCGGCATAGACGACGGCGTATGGGTGGAAATCCTCAACGGTCTGACCGGCAATGAAGATGTCGTCGTCGTCGGCAAAGGCGGGCTCAACGAAGGTGAGCTTGTGAAGGCGAGTCCCTACAACCTGCCGGCCGGAAAGCCGGCCCGGCAAAAATTATGATTCATCCCTTCTCAATGTCCGCATAGTAAGTTTCCAACAGCCTCGCTCGCGCCTGCTCGATAAAGAGAATCTGTCGCTGATCGAACGTATTGGCCGCGTAAAGATAGAGCAGTCCCTCAGCCTTTCCAAGCTCCGCATGGAGTTGCCGCCCGTCCGGCCCTTCTCTCGTAAACTCTTTCACCACCTGACGGGCCGCCAATGATTGCCATACAGACTGCGCGGAGGCCGCATGGTTCTCATACAGCGGTTCGTCTCCAATGCCGGTCCGCCGCCTCAACGAGTTAAAATCGACCACGGCGCCCTCTTCTTCCGGTAGTTCACTCCATTCACGACCGGCCGTCTGCGCTCCTCGTCCCAAGACATAGAACGGCCCGTCTTCCGTTACCTCTTCGACCAAGGCATAGCGAATAGGCTGAGGCGCTTCTAAGAGACAAAGCCCTCTGGCCGCCAACGCTCGTTGAAACGGGACCCGCCTCGCATGGAGTCTGGCTTTCTCGAAAACAATCATACGGCCTTCGCGCCCCAACACCGATACGACGCGGTCCAGCCTGGGCGCCAATCCGGTCCGCGTTTCGAACGTGGTTTGTCGGGCGCCATCGCGCCCTCGCGTAAACGTATCCCACCGATCGCTCGGAATCCCTGGATCCCGTTCCGCCTGCAGCAATGCGTGAGTCGCGACCACTAGGTCATAGAATCCGGCAACGGCCTCACGATCAAAATCGATCGTGTGAAATTCGACATTGCTCAAATGAAACTCGCCTGCCCGGCGACGGGCATAGTGGATCGAAGCGGAGGACCGATCCACCCCCACAAATCGAACATCGGGATACTGTCGTGCGAAATAGGTGGTCAGAATGCCGATGCCGCAGCCGAAATCAAGAACCGCACGCGCCGGAGCGATATGGGCCGCCACACGAGGAGCGACGGCGAGGTAATATTCGTACCGTTGGCTATAGAGGGCTGGAATCAGAGACGGTTCAGCCGCCGCATCGTAAAACGCGGTTTCTTCATCCGGCCCCGCATCAGGGGCCTGCTTTCTTGTGATGCAGGCATGGAGGCGATTGAGATCCGCCGGCGACACCGTCTGTCGCTGCCAGGCAAAGTAGGCCGTATCCGAGGTGAAGTGTCGCAGTCCCCATTCTGCGAGGTGGGCTGCTAGACCGGGCTGCTCGGTTTGGTTGGGATTGGTCGTCGTTGTCAAAAGGAAGAATTGGTGATTTGGTGGTGATCTCAAGAAGTCTTATCACAACTCGTTGTCACCCGCCCGCCCCACGCACCTTTTTCACCCGCCGCATCCCCCGGCTGCTTCGCAGCCGGCTGCCCGGGAACGTGCGCTCTCCCAAGGGTCAGTAGCGTTTCAGCATGATGGCATCTTCGTACGTCAAAGGAACCGGATGAGGCTGGCGAAGCTGGCCGGTTCCAAAGACGACATATTTTTCACACGTCAGATGTTGCGGTCCGATCGGCCCGCGCGCATATACACGGGATGTGCTCATCCCGATGTCCCCACCCAAGCCCAGCGAATCGCCGGCATTGAGCCGAGTCGACGCGTTCACCAACACACCGCCCGCATCCACTTCTTTGGTGAAGCGCAAGGCCGAATCGTAAGACTTTGTCACGATCGCGCAGGTATGGCTCGGTCCATAGACGGCGATATGAGCCAGCGCGTCATCCATGTTTGCCACCATCTTTACCACCAGCGTCGCCGCCTGGAATTGCTTCGACCAGTCCTCATCCGTCGCAGGCCGCACGGATTTGTGTCCACTCATCGACATTTGCCCCATCAGGGCGACGGTCTTGGGACAGCCCAAAACTTCAACCTTGAATTCATCGAGCAATCGGAGAATGAGGGCGGACAAGAGCGGACGCGCAATCGCCTGCTGCACCAGCAGCGTATCGACGGAATTGGGGGCTCCCGGCAGCTGGGCTTTGGAATTGATGACGATGTTCTGCGCCATTGGAATATCCGCGTCCTCATCGATGTAGATATGCGTGATGCCCGTGTCATGACACAGAATCGGCATCTTTGCCTGATCCAGCACCGCGCGCCGGAGGCCGGGCCCACCGCGAGGAATGATTCCGTCCAGTGCCTTCCCCGACCGGATCAACTCGAGCGCCGCTTCCTTCTCCGGGCGTTCGAGAATGGTGAACGCGCCCGGCGGGATGCCGGCCTGTTCAGCGGACTCAGAGAAACCGGCGGCAAGCACATGGTGAGTTTTGCTCCATTCCGGTGCGCCGCGGAACACACAGACATTCCCTGATTTGAGGCAGAGCGCGATGGATTCCGCCGTTGTGAGCGGCTTCATTTCCGAGATCACACCGATCACTCCCAGCGGCACCCGGACGACATTGACTTGAAGGCCGTTCGGTTCATCCCGGCGATCCCTCACTTCTTCCAGTGGATCCGGCAAGTCTGCGATCAGCCGGAGGCGGTCCACCATGACTTTGACGTCGTCGGCGTTCATCCTGACTCGCCCCACTGCTTCGCGAACCCGCTCCCGATTCGTTTCCCCGGCCAACGACTTCCCCACGGCTTCGACATCGTCCTCATTCGCTGCCAATATTGCCTCTTCATCTTGAGCCATGCGGTCGGCCATCATATGAAGGGCCTTGGCCTTTATCGGCCCGGGTAGCAATGAGAGAGCCTTGGTACATTCTCTCGATTTTTTCAATAGCTTATCGATATAAATCTTAACCGGAACTTCAGGCATGGGCGCCAGCCTCATTGTTCATTTACACATTGAACCATTGCATCAGTGCATCAATTCAAAGGAGTGCTTCAACGGTGTGCAATCGTCACTCATGCAATGAAATACTCCTTACGAGTTGGACTATAGCACGCGGTTTTTCAACGAGTAAATAACCGGGCTCGCCTTCTCTTTTCTTGTTGCGTCAGGACATAACTCAGCCAGCACCACCCAAGCATGAGAGGAATCATCGCCCAGGCCATGACCGTGATCGTGGCCCCGAGCGCTTTCACGCCGGTCACCAACCATCCGGTCGTCGCATCGCCGCCTCTCGAAATGGCCGTATCGATAAAATTTTTGGCTTTATACTTTTCCTCCCGGCTCACGACGGTGAACAGGACTTCCCGGGCCGGTTTTGCCAGTGCATATTCGGATACCCGGCGGATGACGATGAACGCCACAAAGAGCGGGATGGTTTGATACAGACCCAATAGAAAAAATCCCGCCAGACTCGCAGCGGGCAGTAAGGCAAGCGCCGCCGTCAGCGGGACGCGGGCTGTGACAAAGATCTGCGTCAGGAATGTCAGGGAACTCACCGCCAGATCTACGCCGGCGTAGAGTCGGGTACGTTCCAACGGCGACGTAATCAGTTGACCCACCACCTGAGCTTGCTCCAGGTAGAGAAACGTGGCGGTCATCGTGAGCAAGAGAATATAGCCGGCGATGCCTCCAAGATAAGCCGAAGAAAACACCAGCCTGATGCCGTTGAGAAGTCCGCCGCCGATGGGTTCGTCCACGGCTCGGCGGGCCGACGAGCCACGCGCTTTGGACCACGCATCGAGTCGCCGAATGCAAAGCACGCAGACGAGCAGCAAGAGCGCGGAGACCGCCATGAGATTGGCGATTGGGAACAAGTATGTCGAGACCGCGGTCACCGAAGGCCCAAGCAGAGCGCCCGCGCTGCCGCCGGCCGCAATCATGCCGAACAGGCGCTTGCCCTGATCCTCGGAAAATAGATCGACCATGAAACTCCAGAACACGGACACGACGAACAGATTGAAGACGGACAGCCACACGAAAAATGCACGGGCGACCCAGTCCGGGTAGACATGGCTTCTCATCAGGACGTAGAAGACCAACAGATTCGAAGCAAAGAATAGGTACACGGCCGGCAAGAACTGACGGCGCGAGAATCGAGACGACAGCCAGCCGAAGACCGGCGTAGCGGCCAGCAGCACGAGAAAGGTCGCGGTCATCATCCATGGCAGATGCCGGACTCCGCCCTCGATCGCCATTTCATCCCGGACCGGACGAAGTATGTAATACCCGCATAACAGACAGAAAAAATAGAAAAACGACCAGACCAACGGCACCACTTCATCCTCTTGGATTTTCAGCCATGCGGTCAGTCGCGCCTTCATCGATCAATCTTCTCCCGGCGGCGGAGTGTAGCAGGCAACTTTCACCTGCACGAGAAAAATTTGTTTGATAGAATGCCGCTTCCACGGAGACACGCGCTCATGACGATCGATGACGCCAGAACCCAATACAATTACTTGCTGACCTTAGCCATCAGGCGGGAAGAAGCCTTCGGCCCTCTGGCGCTGGCCTTTGTGCGGGACCCGGGGTTTCAGGACGCAGGGCTGACGGCCGAGGAGCAGTTTACGCTGTATACCGCGCTGGCCGACGTCTTTGCCCCCGAACCAAAGCGATATACGCACAAACTCGAATGTCTGCAGAAAGCCGAAGCGCTGCTTCCGCGAACCAGATTCTGGGACCCGGGGCTTGCGCGCCAGCTGCACCAGGATATTCAGAAGACGCAGGCGGAATTGGAGATTTACAACCAAGCGATGCGGGTCCCGCGGGACCACGACAAGGCCGTGCAGCATTTGATTGTCGAGACCGATGCGCCGGAGTATTTTCTGGACCTGGCTCAGAGACGTGCCGCGGCTTACTACCAAGACAAATATCGCATGCCGTCTCAGTCCAAGACGGCCCAGCATTTCGGCGGGACGCCCAAAGCATTCGACCCGGACAATCCGGCCATCCAAAAAGAATTCCCGGGCGCGTGCGCTCCATTCATGGCTGCCCGGACCAATGCATTCCATCTCCTGTTTCCATTCGATTTGAAGATCAGCCGCACTCCAGACGATCCATTGGAAGCGGGGGTGCGGATCTTTTATGCCAAGATGGGCTATTCCTATCCATTGCGGTATGAGATGGGAAAGCTATGCGGCTACCATGATGGACAGATGCTGGACATTCCGCTGGACGACATTAACCTGCTGTTCGTGTCGGCGTCCGGCTTGAAGGAGCCGGACTTCCGATATACGGTTCCTGACCAGCCGGAAGACGTGCCGCCGGAATTTGCCTACCCCCTTTCGGTCTTGAACATGGTGGGAACGCTGGGCCCCTTCGTCCAAGTCAGCTGCAAGTTCAAAGTCTGGTTCGATGCGTCGCGTATTTCCCTGCTCATTCAGGGCGCGCCCGACCTGAACGATTACGGGCTGCAAGGGGCCTGCGGGCTTATGACGCGATCCTACGCATCCGATCGTGTGGAGGCTTACGCGGCGTCCACCAGAGAGCCCTGGCAGGAAGGACTCAGTTATAACTTCGTCAATCTACATCTCGGCCTGCTACCCGGTCGGGAATCGGCAGTCATTCCGTTCAACACCCCGATCTTTTCGCTCTATCCCGTTCTGTCTCGGCAATCATTTCGCGTGGAGATAAAACCGGCGTGATCGATTTGCGCAGCGATACCGTTACCAAGCCTACTCCTCCGATGAGGGAGGCGATGGCCAGGGCCGAGGTCGGGGACGACGTCTACGGCGAAGACCCGACCGTCAATCGACTTCAAGAACAGGCGGCGTCGCTGCTTGGAAAAGCCCGCGCCCTGTTCGTTCCATCCGGGACCATGGGCAATCAACTCGCGATCCGGGCTCTGACTCAACCGGGTCAGGAAGTCATTGTCGAAGGTTCCGCTCATATCGTGCGGTACGAGCAGGGCGCCGCCGGGGCGCTGGCTGGCGTCCAACTTCATTGGGTGTCAGGCCGACGGGGGTTGATGACGGCGGAACAAGTAGAGGTGGCGATCAGACCGCGAGATCCTTATATGATCCCCACGGGATTGATTTGCCTGGAGAACACGCATAACAGCGGCGGCGGTTCGATTTACCCGCTCTCCACAATTGAACAGATTCGGGCGGTGGCGGATCGGCATGGCATCCCCATGCACTTGGACGGTGCACGGCTTTTTAATGCCGTCGCGGCGACCGGCGTGCCGGCATACGAATATGCCCGACATTTTGAGACCGTGACGTTTTGTCTGTCCAAGGGACTGGGCGCCCCGGCCGGTTCGCTGATCGCCACGGACGATACGGATTTGCTGGAGCGGCTCAGGCGCTTCCGTCGCATGTACGGAGGGGCGATGCGGCAATCCGGCATCCTCGCCGCAGCCGGCCTCTACGCGTTGGCGCATCACATAGAGCGGTTGAAAGACGATCACGACCATGCCAAGGAGTTGGCGCGCATCCTTCACGCCATTCCTTCCGTGTCGGTCGATCCGGATGATGTGGAAACCAATATTCTCTTCTTCGAGGTAAAGGAGGCCGGCCGCCCCTCCGCGGACATCGCCGGTGCCTTGAGACAGGAGGGGCTTCTCGTCAGCCCGGTGGGGGGATCGCGCTTTCGCGCCGTGACTCATCTCGATGTCGGATCAGCGGACATCCGGCATGCGGGAACGATTCTGAGCCGCGTGCTCTCGGGACCGGCTTCGTTGACAGGCCCTCGAGACGCTCTTTAGAATGCCGCGAGGCGTTCCTGTCAGGCAACAAGAGCGAAGCAGGCCGTGCAAGTCGTCTCATTCAAGCAAATCAGTCAAATTCTTGAACTCACCGACTCGCTGGGGCTCAACCGCGAATGGGTCGAGATTCCTTTGTCGCCCGAAGGTTCGGGAACGGTCCGGAGGCTGTCCAACGGAAAATTGGAAATTGTCGTCGCAGCCGATCAGCCGTTTGATGAATGGCTGGCCGCCTTGAGTGAAACAATCGGGCGCGTACAGGATACCACGCTCCCCTAATGGATACCGCGAATGATGGATCCTGATATGCTCGCCTCCTCTCCAGAATCGCCGGGAGCCGTTCCCTCTGCCGCGGAACTCCAGGCGGAACTCGTAGCAGTACCGGCCCCGCCGGATCAGCCGGCGCCGGTCATGCCGCCGGGATATGACGGCGCGCTGGCGCAGGCATTGAGACATGTGCGAGGCAAACGCGGCGGTGATTTGGCTGCCGTCATTCTCGTCGGATCCGGAGCGCGGCGGGCAATCACCGCACACAGTGACATCGACCTTATTGTATTGGTCAAGGGCTCCGCGGAAGGCCATGAAATTGTGCGCGTCGGCGAGCGAGTGATCGATATCAGATACGGGGAACATACGGCCGTCAGTGAGGATATCGACCATTCTCCGCGTCTTCCGCCGCTCCTCCGAAAGGGCCGCATTCTTTACGACCATGACGGAATCGCGGCCAAGCTGATTGAAAAGGCCGCGCAACGTTTCAGGCTGGGTCCGCCGGCGCCGACCATCAATGAACAGATCCGATGGAAAGCGGAGTGCCTCCACTGGCTTGGAAAAGCGGAGGACATGGTCGATAAGCCGGCCACGGCCCAGTATCTGCTTCAGATTTTCTTTGACGAATCCGTGACCGCATTTTTCCGGCTTCGCGGTTTTTGGCTGACCGCGCCGGTCGATGTGCTGCGTTTCATGGCCTCGCGTGATCCCGCCCTCGGAGAAAAGGCAGCCCGATTCCTTTCCGCCGGCACGCTCGAAGAACGCTTCGATGCCGGCCGCCAATTCGCAGGCGCGCTCTTCAAGGACATTCCTCAGCCCGCTCGCATCGACTGATCCCCCACTCTTTCCTTGCATAAAACACCCGGGGAGCGTATCACTTCACAGAGCGTCCGCCAATTTCCGGCATATGGCATGCGCGACTCCTCCGTCACCGAACGTATGAGCTGTATGTATGCTGTCTGACGATACATTCATTGCATCCGAGGCGACCGAGTATCGCACGAATTCAAATGCGAGCAAGTTTGATGGGAAGATCGAACGAATGAATGCTGACCATGAGTGTTGAAGAAAGGATCGGCTATGGAAATCGGATTCATCGGGCTGGGCAAGATGGGCATGAATATGGTGACACGGCTTCGCCGCGATCAACATCGCGTCGTGGTGTATGACCGTGCGCCTGAGTTGACCAAGCAAGCCGAGAAAGAAGGTTGCATTGGGGCTTCCTCGCTCGGTGATGTCGCCGCGAAACTCTCCACTCCCCGAGCCGTGTGGATCATGGTGCCTTCCGGCGCACCGACCGAAGAGACGGTCCAGGCAATCGCCGCTCACCTTCAACCGGGAGACATCGTCATCGACGGCGGCAACACGCGCTTTCATGACGATACCAGGCGGGCGGCCGAACTCCGGAAGAAAGGCTTGCACTATGTCGACGTCGGCACGAGCGGCGGAATCTGGGGATTGTCCGTGGGATATTGTCTGATGGTCGGCGGCGAAGCCGAACCGGTCAAACGGCTGACCTCGATTTTTCAGACCCTGGCGCCGCCCCAAGGATGGGCTCATATGGGAGGACCGGGGGCCGGCCATTACGTCAAGATGGTGCATAACGGAATTGAATACAGCATGATGCAGGGCTACGCGGAAGGATTTGAGTTGATGTCGAAGAGCGAGTATAAGTTGGACCTTGCACGGATCGCCGATCTCTGGATGCACGGCAGCGTCGTTCGGTCCTGGCTCTTGGAATTGACGGCGGCCACGCTGAAGGAGGATCCTCGCCTTGACCAACTCAAGGGCTATGTGCAGGACTCCGGCGAAGGACGGTGGATGATCGCGGATGCGATCGATAAGGACGTGCCAGTTCCCACGTTGACAAGCGCCCTTTTTACCCGCTTCCGCTCGCGCCAGGAACAGTCGTTTGCGGAGAAGATGCTGGCGGCGTTGCGTAACGCGTTCGGCGGGCACAGCGTCCGCCGTTAATGATGTGTCACCGCATCAATGAGGATTAGACATGAGTGCACCGGCCCGCCCGATTGAGATTTTGCCCGAACCTGAAGCTCCGACTCCTGTTCAGTCCTGCACACTTGTCATCTTCGGCGGATCGGGAGATTTGGCGCGACGCCGATTGATTCCCGCCCTCTATAACCTGCTGCTGGACGGGCTTCTGCCGGCCAACTATGCCGTCATCGGCCTCGGCCGCAAAGAGATGACGGATGATAAATTTCGGGAAGTCACGCGCGAGGGAGTGCGGTCGCATTCCCGCCGGCCTCTTGATCAAGCGAGATGGCATGAATTCGAGCAGCATTTATTCTACTTGTCCGGGGACAACGATGATGCACAGACCTATGCCGCGTTGAAAGCACGAGCGGAGAAGATCGAGCGCGAGTTTCAGCTTTCCGGCAATCGTATTTTTTACCTCAGCATCCCGCCCAGCTCCTTCGCCTCGGTTTGTGAAGGGCTTGCCAAATCCGGGCTGGCTTCCCGTTCCAATTCCGGCGCCCCCTATGCGCGCATCATCGTTGAGAAGCCCGTGGGACGGGACCTCGCATCGGCGCGAGAGATCAATGCGGTGACCGGCCGGGTCTTCGATGAATCACAGATCTTCCGGATCGACCACTATTTGGGAAAGGAGACCGTGCAGAATCTGATGGTGGTTCGATTCGCCAACAGCATTTTCGAGCCTATCTGGAACCGGAAGTATATCGATCACGTGCAGATCACGGTCAGTGAAGCGGAGGGACTCGGCACCCGCGCGGCCTATTACGAGGAAGCCGGCGCGCTCCGTGATATGGTACAGAACCATCTTCTTCAGCTGCTGTGCCTGGTGGCGATGGAACCGCCACATTCATTGGATCCGGACGTCGTCCGCGATGCCAAAATCGAGGTGCTCCATTGCCTCCGGCCCATTGTCGGACCAGATGTCGAGCGCTTCACCATCCGCGCGCAGTATGCGGACGGAACTGTTCAGGGCGCACCGGCACCCGGTTATCGGAAAGAAAAGGGCGTGAAACCCGGTTCCACCACGGAAACATATGTCGCAGTGAAATGTTTTGTCGAGAACTGGCGCTGGTCGGGCGTCCCGTTTTATCTGCGGACCGGAAAGACCCTTCCCAAACGAGCCAGCGAGGTCGCCGTTCAGTTCAAGGACACTCCTCAAGTTCTTTTCAACGCGGATCCCGGTCATTCATTGCCGCCCAATGTATTGGCGCTCCGCATCCAACCCAACGAAGGCCTATCATTCCGGATCGTCTCTCGTGTTCCGGGGACCCGGGTTCAAACCCATCCCGTCGAAATGGATTTTCAGTATAGCCAGGTCTTTGGACGCCCGTCGCCCGAGGCGTATGAACGTCTCCTGCTCGATGTGATGATCGGGGATGCCTCCCGCTTCATGCGGCGGGATGCAGTCGAAGCGTCCTGGGCGTGGATTTGTAATATTTTGGAAGGATGGGAGGCGCAGCAGGTGAGCCGCTTGCCCGAATATCCGGCCGGCACATGGGGGCCGGTCGAGGCGGATCGGATGATTCAAAACGACGGCCGCTCATGGCGTGTGCTCTGATTCGAATATGCGGGATTACGACAGTGAAAGTTGCGCTCGGACCGCGTCCTTCTTTCCGATCCCGCCGATAAACCGCTGAAACACCCCTTTCTCGTAAAGGGCCAGAGCCGGCAAGCTCGAAATTTCCAGTTCGGCCGGAATTTGAAAATTCTCCTGCACGTTCATCGCCACTATCAGTACTGTTTCCTCTAATTCCCGCTGCAAGGCTTCCAGCTCCCCCATGAGAACCCGGCAATGACCGCAACCGGGCTGCCAAAATTCAACCAGCACTGGAACGGTGGCCGTTTCAACCAGACGGTCAAAATTGCGGTCGGTGACCTGGGGCAACATTCAAGGCGCTCTTTCTCGTTTACACGATGGGAAGGGCGGAAAAGATCTGCTCATACAGCAGCATCGCGAATTGCCGATAACCTTCAGTGCTCAAATGAAGGCCGTCATTGGAATATTCGGGACAGAGTTGTAGTGACTCGGGATCCGAGGTTGTGGAAAAGAGATCAACAGATCGCAGATGCTTCGACCGGGCATAGTCTTGGATGAGTCCGTTCAGCGCCTGCCGTCTCGCAAGATGATCTGCCAGCCATGAGGCGACCTCTTCATGACCGGCGCCGTCCGGAACGCGCAGCGAGGGGACCGTCACGGGAACCGGCACGATACCGGCCGCGCGTGCCAGTTCGTACATTTTGACGAGGTTCCGGATGATCTCGTGCGGCGACGCATTCCATCCCAAATCATTCGTCCCGCCGAGGATGATGACATAGCCGGGCCGGCGCTGTAGAACATCGGACCGGAACCTCAGGACCATTTCGCCCGTGACCTCGCCGCAGATACCGCTCACTTCTATCCGGGCGCGCCCTCCGAGCCGTTCCTCCAAAAACCGGCCATAGGGCGTCTGCCGACCGCTCGGATTGTCGCGCGACGGGGTTTGGTATCCGGCCGTCAAGCTATCACCGAAACACAGAATGAGCGGAACTTCGTTCGTTCTATCCATCTCCAGGGATTGTATCGATCGCCCGCCGCCGCTGCAATGACATCCAGATCAATCGGGACAGCCGAACCACGAGTGCCGCGACGTGTCAGGAGCGGCTATTTTCTTGACGAAGGGCGGTTCAGGGGATAGGACTAGCACGTATGGATCATCGAACGCCCGACGACCCTTCCGCCCCGCACACTCTATCGATAACGGAACGAAGCGACCCGGAAGTCGTATCGGTCAAATCGCTTCTGAGGCTCCTTGATAAGGCTGCCAAATCAGCCCGCACTTATGGAGCCAGCAACCCGGTCGCCAAGCGGTTTTTTGACCAGTTTTACGACGACCTCTCCAAACATCTGGAGGGCTATACCAAGCTGGCTTTTCTAGTCCAACGAACCGAGCTCCATTTCAAGGAACAGGTGGTCTATCAGCAAGACCGCGAGGCAACCGGAGACAGCATCGCTTTCAAGATGTACGCCGACGGAATACGGGAGCTCACCTTTTGCGAAGGGCTGAGCCGCGAAGATCTGGCTTTCTTCCTGGAAGCGCTGTGGGGAAGCACGGATCCAAACGATCCGGCGCAAGCCGATGACGATGACATTGTCACGAGGCTCTGGGCTCGAAACCTGAACACCATCACGGTGGTGACCGCCGAAGAGATCGTCCGTTCATCCGGGTATGGCACGGATGCGTTGGAACTGCAGCATGCCGGTCTCATGGACGCATCCGTTTCGACCTTGAGGGACATCCTTGATAGAGAACGGACACGGTCTTCGGAAGGCGCGGCCGCCAGCTTGGGCGGTACTTCAGCATCCGGCGGCGGATCCACCTCGTCTCACGGGACTACAGAGGGCGCCAGGCGGCTTCTGCAACCAAATGTCGTCGGGTACGAGGTATCCCAGGAGGAAAGCAACGCGCTCATGGTCGAGATCAACGAAGAGTGCGGTCGGGACGGCACCATGTACATCATCGATATCCTGACGGCGATCCTGGCTTCAGAAAAGTCGCCTGTCCTTCTGACGAAGCTCTTCGACGTCTGGGGAGGAGTCGTCGAAGAGCTGATTCGCGACGGCCAATGGACGGTGTTGGAGAACGTGCTGGCCATGCTCCAGGACACCGAGGCGGTCCGCCCTGATTTGTCTGCCGACCATAAACAGCAAGTGGCGGCTCTCTTCGATGCGCTGGGAAAACCCGAACGCATCAAGCTGATCGAACACCATCTGAATAAGGCCCAGCAGCCTCGGACGGAAGGACTCCTCACGCTCCTGTTGTCGATGAAACGGGATATTGTCCCCGCCCTCTGCTCGCTCCTGGCCAATCTCGAGTCTCCTGCCCATCAATCCATCGTCGTTGAAGCGCTGACCACCGTCGCGAAAGACAATGCCGATCCCGTCGTGCGTGGGTTGGCCGATAAACGTCCGGCCTATGTTCGAAATCTTTTGGCCCTGATCGGTAAATGGAACGATCCTCGACTGGCCGATCCGGTGGAGAAAGCGCTCCGGCATCCCGACGCTCACGTGCGAAAGGATGTGCTGAAGTTGCTGGCGCATCTCCGACCTACGGGAAACGGCGCCAAGCTGGTCGCGCTGCTCAACGACCCGGACGAAACCGTTCGCCTGACGGCGATGAAATTGCTGAGCAG
Organism: Nitrospira sp. Nam80; assembly: GCF_965152575.1. Lineage (NCBI taxonomy): Bacteria > Pseudomonadati > Nitrospirota > Nitrospiria > Nitrospirales > Nitrospiraceae > Nitrospira > Nitrospira sp. Nam80. The sequence continues at coordinate 1,648,953 of NZ_OZ224216.1, read as the reverse complement.
CGGCCAGTATACCGCCCCGTTCTCGTGCTGGTCGCCGTTCGTCACGGCGGAAGAGTTTTACGATCGGTCTCCGTCTGAAAAACGAGCGGTATTTCAAGCGATGCGTCAGACCGCCGGAGACGAGGCGATTCCCTTTTGGCAGAATCTGCTCACCGAGTGGTCATGGACAGGCCGGAAGAAAAAGGAAGAACTGGCCTTGCTGGCGATAGAAACGTTGGGCAAACTTGCCTCTCCCTCCGCTCTCGCCGCACTCGAACTTGGGCAGAAAAAAGGCGCGGCGGTGGTCCGGCAGGCTTGCGCGACCGCGCTGGCCGCAGCAAGCCGCCAACAACGGCTTAAATCTCCCTCGATCGCCAGCTTGTAAGGAGCGCCCGTGACCGAAATCCGTCCCGCCGTCCCGTCCGCCGCAGAAGACGCGCATGCGCATCCGATCCTCACGCATGAAGGGTCTTTGGCTAACAAAATCGCCAAAGGATCGGAGGCGGGCGATATTCTCGACCAGCAATTGGCGATGCTTGGTATCCAATTAGTGACGCAGCTCAATGTGCTGATCAAAACGGCCAAGATTCACGGCCCCAAGAATGCCGCGCTCGATAAACCGGTCGAAGCCATGCTCGTGCTGATCAAAACATTGGCGACCGATCATCCGATCGTCCTGCGCCTGCAGAATGACTTTCTCTTCCTCGGAGACAGCCACCTTAAGATGAGTTCGCAGCAAATGGCGGTGTTTACGAGCATCATCGAGTTCCTGAATAAATGGAAGGTCGGCGGCGTGTCGTTCTCATCGGCGGTTGAATCAAAAGACCTTCGCGAATGGGCCTATCTCTTCATCAGCCTGGATCCCGATACCCATACCCTGGACCAATTGACGGAGGCGATGACTAAGGCAGCGGTGAAGGGCATTGAGTTGGAAGAGCCCCGAGTGTTGCAGATCCGGCATCCCAGCGACGCAGGCTCGCCGTCCGGATCAGGCGGACATCAAGAACTGCGAACAGACGGCGATCAACAGACCAAGGGACGAGCCAAAAGCGGATATGCCAATGCGGCCGCAGCGGTCGGAGACTTGATTCATACGGTTCGGCGCGGGGGGACCATTAGTTTCAAACAGGCCAAGCGGGCGATCCAGAATATCGTCGAACTGATGCTGCATGACGAAGCGGCTATGCTCGGCCTGACGAGCCTCCGCTGCCACGACCAATACACGCACAATCACTCTGTCAATGTCTCGCTTTTATCCGTCGCCTTGGGAAACCGGGCCGGCTATCCGAAGGTCGAACTCGCCGATCTCGGCCTGGCTGCCCTGTTCCATGACATGGGGAAAAGCAGCATCCCGATCGACGTGTTGAACAAACCGGGTGAGTTCACGGAAGCCGAGTGGACCGCCATGCGAAGCCATCCCACGCAGGGCGTGCTCGATCTCACTAAATTACGCGGGATTACCAGCTTGCCGGCCAGAATGGCCGCGGCCTCCTTCGAACACCATATGAACTGCGATTTCACCGGTTACCCCAAATTGTCGGTTCCGTGGAAAATTTCACTGACCGGCCGGATTCTCATGATCGCCGACTGTTACGACGCCATGACGTCCTCCCGCGTCTACCGTCGCGAGCCGATCCCGCCGGCCAAGGTGCTCAGCATGATGTTTTCCAAGAGCGGAACGGCGTTCGATCCAGTTCTCCTCAAGCTCTTCGTCAACTGCGTCGGTATTCTCCCCATCGGCACCCTCGTGTTGCTCGATTCAAATCAATTGGCCGTGGTGATGAAGCCCGCCGCGGACAAGGTGAACGCCGAACGCCCGCTGGTTCGTGTGATTACCGACACGGAAGGCAATGCAATCGAGGACGGACCTGAACTCGATCTCGCCCGCCAGGACGATTTCGGCGCGCATCCATACAGCATCGTCCGGCTCGTGGACAATACCGAATATCGTTTCGACACCAGCCGTTACTTTGTCTGAACCTGCCTCGTCAGATCCAGTTAATCGGGCTGACTCCTCTTCAACGCTTGGCTTCGGGCGGAGGCCAGTCCATTTCCGCCTGCCGGCCACAATAAAAACAAGAAATGCGATACCGGGCTCGTCGCCTGGGATTGGGCAACGAGGTAAACACCACCGGCGTCTCATCGAATGAACACAGCGGCTGTTGGTGCATCAAATGTTCATCCGCCATCATCAGCAAAGAGGCATCATCCCATTGCGGCGCAAGCTGTTGCTTCCCGTTCAATTGCACATGCCAGCCGCATTGCCGGCATCGCAGATCAAAAGTTTTGAGTCGATCGCGCGTCTGGGAAATGTCCGTGGTCTCAACAGGACCCGCGCAGCCGGGACGGCCGCAGGCGACAGGCTCATGTTGCAAGGCTCGAATAAATTGCTGGTGAGTCACCTTTTCATCGGCTGATATCACGCATGGCCTCCTTCGTTCAACTTCGATCTCAATTCTTGCGGCAGCACAGGCCGAGCTTATCGACTGACCAGCAACCTGTCAAACCGGGGCCCTCCTTCCCCAGCCCGCTGTAATCGCAAAATGATAATGTCCGCTTTGACCAAGATAGAAATGTCCTCTTCACTGCTAGACTGCCGGCCCTCACAAGGAGGGCCGGATGGTCGGAGAGGACAGGGTCATGATGAGTGGAAAGGAGTCGAGGCGGGTGCATGTGATTCGCCAGGTCAGGGAAAAGCGCATCACGCAAGAGAAAGCCGGTGATCTGTTGGGGCTGACAGCCCGCCAGATCCGGCGACTGATCAAGCGGGTGGAGCAGGCGGGGGACCAGGGGCTGGCGCATCGGGGACGGGGCCAGCCGTCAAATCGCCGGATCGCGGAGCCGGTCAAGGCGCGGGTGCTCCGGCTGTATGAGAAGCGGTACGGGGATTTTGGCCCGACGTTGGCAGCGGAGAAGTTGGCCGAGCGGCATGGGATCGCGGTGAGCCCGGAGACGTTGCGGGGCTGGCTCCTCGAGCAAGGGGTGCAGCATTTTCAGCGGCGCAAGCGTCCGCATCGGGCGTGGCGGGCGCGCCACGCGCACGTGGGCGAGTTGCTCCAGATGGATGGCTCGCACCAGGACTGGTTGGAAGGGCGCGGCCCCCGCGGTGTGCTCATGGCCTACATCGACGATGCAAGCAGTCGCGTCTATGCCCGATTCTATGAGTACGAAGGGACCATCCCGGCGTTGGACAGCTTTGGGCGCTATGTGAAGCAACATGGCCTTCCGCTGGCCGTCTACACGGACAAGCATACGACCTACAAGTCGCCGGCCGAGCCGACGGTGGACGACCAGCTTGAAGGCCGCACGCCCCAGAGTCAGTTTGAGCGGAGCCTCGTGGAGATGGGCGTCACGGTGATTCCTGCCCATTCGCCGCAGGCCAAAGGTCGAGTGGAGCGGCTGTTTGCCACCTTCCAGGATCGGCTGGTCAAGGAACTGCGCCTCGCCGGGATCACGACGCTGGAGGCCGCGAACCGCTTCTTGGAGGAGTATCTGCCGCGGTACAACCAACGCTTTGCCGTGCTGCCCGCGCAGCCCGCCGATCTGCATCGACCGGTTCCGGCCGGCCGAGATCTCGATCGCATGCTGTGTCTGAAGACCCCGCGGGTCCTGCGCCGCGATTGGACTGTGGTCCACCACGGGCAGCTCTATCAGGTTCAGACCAATGTCCGGGCGACCCACGTGCTGGTGGAAGAACGCGTGGATGGGACGCTCTGCATCACACATCAGGGCCGGAGGCTCGACCATGCGGCTATCGCCACGCGTCCGGTGCGTGCCGCTGATGCCCCAACAGTCCACCGCCCTCAGCGCCCAGTCAAGCCGGCAGCGGATCATCCGTGGCGCAAACGGCTTCTGCCTGAACAAGAACGCCACGCGGCGGAGGCCCGAACATAAACCGGACATTTCTACTTGGGGAAGAAGAGGACATTTCTACTTGGGGTTGACATCCTTCCCCAGCCCGCTTGACACCTTGGCATGCGACAGCTATTCTCCACAAGTTTACTGGATGTTTCTGTCGCAGAAAGGAGCAGTGTCTTATGGTGGTGAGATTGAACCGGGCGAGCCGAACCATCGCAGCCTCGACGTTGTTGGCGCTAGGTCTTTTTGGAGCTGCGCCCGAAATTCTTGCAGCAGAATTTAAAATGGGTGTCATTGATCCTCAGGTGATTTTGGAAAAAACAAAAGCCGGCAAGCGCGCGCTCGATGGACTTCGAGAATACGTCTCCACCCGTCAGAAATTGCTTTCGCGTGATGAAGAGGAACTACGGAACATTGAGAAGCAGATTAAGGAGCAGGCCCCGAAGTTGAGCGAAACTGAGAAGAAGGATAAAGAAACCTCATTCCGCAGCAAAATTCAGGACTATCAGAAGCGCGCACAGGAGTTTAACCAGGAATTGCAGACAAAACAGAAGGAACTCGTCGACGAATATATGAAAAAAATCGCCGCCGCCACGCAGACCGTGGCCGATAAAGGCGGCTTTCAGCTCGTCCTGGACAAGGGAAGCGAACAGACGGTGAAGATCGTCATCTACAATAAAGATACGATCGACCTCACCGATCAGGTAATCAAAGAATTCGACCGAGTCAATAAATAGCTTCAGCCGCTCTTCCTGTCCCGAAATACGTCTTCGCGAATCCGGCCTACCAGCCGCTCGAAATCGGGCGCGCTGTGTTCGACCGACTGACTCACCAGCTCAATGCGCTCCGCCTCATGAACACCAAGACCGAGTTCGGCCGCCCGCTTGATCTGCCGCTGCGATTCGATCCGCATTCCCTGCACTTTCGGCCACGCTCCGTACGCCCGCAAGAGTCCCATGGCGATTACATCCAATGCCACACGATCGCCGCTCAAGAGCAGAAGATCCGCCACGACCGACGTCCCGCTGGTGGGGCCGCCCGCAATCATCACGGTCGTTCCGTCTGCAATCGTCAACTGCGGATGGACAGCCAGATTCAGCTCGGCGATCCGTTCATGCCAATTGCCCGAAAGAAACGTGACGGAAGGCCTGTATCGAGGGTGGATCGCTCCGACAATATTCTTCAAGCTGCAGGAGTATTCGGCAAACCGGTGGGTCTTAATGACCGGCACATTGATGAGAAGATCCGCCTCATAGACAGGCCGTGAGATAAAATATCGCCGGATGGCCTCAGCGTGCGGCGGTTCGACACAGACCCAGGGCTGTTCTTCCAACGCAAGGACCGCCGCGCCGCCACGCTCGGCCGCCGCCCGGATTCCCGTCGCGATCAAATTATCGGCCGTCGGTAATCTAATGATGCCGGAACCATCTCCCACCGTGACCTGCTTGGCGCCGGATGGGTGGAAGACTTCGACGACGGCTTCCACAACGGATGCGCTTGTCGTGGAGGGTGGAGGCCGGTCGTTTAACACGTTCGGTTTGATGAGAATGCTCCTATCTTGGGGTTTCAACTTTTCAATCCCTCCCAAGAGGCTTAGGCCTGTCTGGAGCATCACACGGAGATTCTTTCCATGCACGATAGCGACGAGTGATTTGCCGTTTCTAGTGAAGACATTAGAAGGAACCGGCTTGACCGGTACGAGTGGGCCATCGGGGTCAAAGAGAAGCTGCCGCCAGAGTGATTGCGGGGAGTTGAGGAGCGGCGGAAGAAGCGAAAAACCGCATGCCAGGCGAGCAAAGAATTCGCGACGAGAAGAATCCCACATCAACGTTCTGACGTCTTCTCGATAGGATAGCCGGCCTCCCGCCACGCCCTCATGCCTCCATCCATGGAAACGACGTTGCGATATCCCATCTGCTGGAGGCTGTCCGCGGCCAAAGCAGATCGAAATCCTCCGCCGCAGTAAAGGATTATGGGAGCGTCCTTATCTGCGATCTGAGTCTCGATGTCTCGCTCGATGATGCCCTTTCCCAAATGGACGGCTCCTTTGGCATGGTCGACGTGAAATTCATGGTCTTCCCGGACATCGAGGAAGTGAAACGGCTCGCCCCGATCCAATTTTGCCTTCACGTCGGCAACCGAACATTCCCGTACCTTTTGTTTGGCCTGCTGTACGAGTTGCATGAATCCTGGATTGTGTTTCACGATCTCCTCCCCTTCAAGTGAATAGATTGGTCTGTTCGGCACCGGGACGACGAAACGTATTTGGGATGTCCCACTTCTCATCCGAAAATCCGACCCGCCGCCGACTGACTTCATACAACTGTTCGATCATCTGCCAGTACGTGCCGATTCCCTGATGGCGTTGGTGAAAGGCGCTTTCCGTCAATTTACCGCCGCGGATATCTCGGATGCGGTTGATGATCTTGTTGATCCGTTCGGGAAAGGCTTGTTCCATCCGCTCAAAAAACACTCGCTCCACGTTTCCAGATAACCGCAGCGGGATGCAGGCGGCGGCAGTCGCTCCCGCGGCTTTCGCCCGATTCAGCACCTCTGGGATGTCGTTTTCATTGAGCCCTGGAATGATCGGCGCAATCGAGACGCCGGTGCGAATTCCGGCTTCGGACAGGACCTTCATGGCCTCAAGACGTTTGGAGATCGACGGCGCCTGGGGCTCGACTTTGCGGGCGATGTCATCATCCGTAAACGGGATGCTGAAATAGACCTGAATCGAGGCTTCCTGCTGCAAGGAGCAGAGTACATCAAGATCGCGGGTCACGAGCGCGCTCTTGGTGATAATGGCGACTGGATTTCGGTATTCCGCGCAGACGGCGAGGCACGCGCGTGTGATCCCATATTTCGCCTCCAGCGGCTGATAGCAGTCGGTGTTTCCCGAAAATACGATATACTCGCCCGTCCAGGCCGGCTTGTCGAACGTCCTGCGAAGCAAGAGCGGCGCGTCGGGTTTGACGACGAGTTTGGATTCGAAGTCCGTACCGGCGCCGAAACCTAAATACTCGTGGGAAGGTCGAGCATAACAATAGGCGCAAGCATGAAAGCATCCGCGATACGGATTCAGGCTCCAACGAAACGGCAGATCGGGGCTCTCATTGCGGCTGAGTATTTCGCGCGTATGGTCGGCGAACACCTGCAGCTCAACTCGACCGGATGGCTCGAGGCGCTCCCGCGTGAGCGGTTCAAATGGGTTTTGCGGATTGGAAATGCTTTTCATGACGATATCGTGGGCTCCTTGTCATGACCTTGTCAACTCTTCTGCGGGACGGATCGTTCTTGAATCTGAGCCCGCCCGTTCATTTGACTAAGCCGGGACCGGATGCTAGATTCCGATCCGCTCCGCCTATTGTGAGATATAGGGCATGTACGATCTCCGCTATCTTCGCGACCATCTTGATGCACTTCGACACCGGCTTGGAGACCGCGCATCCGACGTGGCTTGGTCCGACCTCGACAAGGTCATTGCAGAACGGCGAACACTCACCACCCAGGTGGAACAGCATCGCCATCAGCTCAAGAAAGGATCGGACGAGGTGGCACGGCTGAAGAGAGAGCGACAGCCGGCCGACGAACTCATGGCGGTCATGAAAGAATTGGGCACCCGCATCAAAGGCTTGGAAGAGCAGCTGCGGGAGGTAGAAACACGGCTGGCTGATTTGGCGCTGCGCATTCCGAATGTGCCGCACGAATCGGTTCCGTTAGGCAAAACATCCGATGAGAACATCGAGGTTCGACGCTGGGGAACGCCGCCCCAGCTTACCGGTCCTGTCCGAAATCATGTCGATCTGGGGGAAGCGCTGGACATTCTGGATTTCGATCGCGCGGCAAAAATCGCCGGTGCCCGCTTCGCTCTCCTGCAAGGGGCCGGCGCCAGACTCGAGCGCGCGCTCATCAACTTCATGCTCGATCTCCACACCGGCCGGCACGGCTATCGGGAAGTGCTTCCGCCGTTCCTCGTGAACAAGGCGTCGATGACCGGGACCGGACAACTTCCCAAGTTCGAAGAGGATCTCTTCCGAGTCGATGCGGGGGAACTCTTTTTGATCCCGACGGCTGAAGTGCCGGTGACGAACATACATCAAGATGAACTTTTGACTGAGGAGAAGCTGCCGCTTCGCTACACTGCGTACACGCCGTGTTTTCGGCGTGAAGCAGGGTCTTATGGGAAAGACACCAAGGGACTCATCCGCCTCCACCAATTCAATAAAGTCGAACTCGTCAGCTTGACCAGGCCCGAAGACTCGTATGAAGAGCTGGAGCGGTTAACATCCAATGCGGAATCTGTCTTGCGACAACTGGGACTGCATTATCGCGTGATGGCGCTTTGCACGGGGGATATGGGTTTTGCGGCGGCCAAGACCTATGATATTGAAGTATGGGTGCCGTCGCAGAATACGTTTCGAGAAATTTCCTCCTGCAGCAATTTCGAGGCATTCCAAGCTCGGCGCGCCGGCATCCGGTTTAGACCAGGCCGCTCCACGAAGGACGCCAAACCGGATTTTGTTCATACCTTGAATGGATCGGGACTGGCCGTCGGTCGAACCATGGTGGCGCTACTCGAACAGTATCAACAGCCGGATGGATCCGTTCTGGTTCCCGAAGCGCTGAAACCGTATATGGGAGGAATAGAACGCCTTACACAATCCTGATGTATAAGGTGTCATCCCTCTCATTTCCATGAACGAATCGGGATGCGAAAGAGTTGACGATGTTTGGGATCAGTCAGCCGTGTTCCGGGAAGAAGGCGCCGGCGGAAAAGTGATTCCATGCAATTTCGTTGTGGAGGGGTGACGGAGCGGCCGAACGTGCCGGTCTTGAAAACCGGAGTCCGGGTAACTGGACCGCGAGTTCAAATCTCGCCCCCTCCGCCATATTTTCCGCAGCAAAAAGTTTTCTTCATCTGGAACGGGGTCGGTGAGACTCTCGGTGGCGTGAATAGGACCGGCGGCTTTACTTGCGAGGTAGAGCGAAAATTCTACCATGACTCCGCATTTGTATTGGCACGTCGATGTCCGCGCTTAACCAGACGGTGTTGAACTTCGTCTTTACACCGTCAGCCTCATCCTTCCGTGCTAGCCAGCGTCCAGTTCCAGGCCACACAACAGCCGTTGTCCGGAAAGGGCTCAGATCCCGAGATACCTCTTCCGCCTCGGTGGACCGATCGGCCCGCAGCAGCATCATCCCGAGTTCCTGCCAGACGACCGATGACAGTCTAGGCTGAATCCTCCACCGGGTCGAAAGTTGAAGCCCGAAATACTTCCATCGCGAGGGAAAAGCGTAGAGCTCACGTCTTCTCCTTTTTCGCTGCTCCAAAGACGAGCGACTGGTGCGCAAATTTGCCCGCTCTCACGCCGTCCGCAACAGCGAACGCCACCGACGGCATTGTAAGCGCGGCATCGCCGCACGCGAACACGCCCGCAACAGTTGTCTCCTTCGTCTCGTCGGTCCTGTAAAGGGGGCCATGCTTCCCCATCTCCAGCTCGCATCCAAGCTGCTCTGCGAAGGGACTGTTGATTCGTGTGCAAGGGAGAAGAAAGAGCCCGTCTAGCTCGCTCGAACGCCCATCGCCGAGACGCACCTCCATAGCACGCTCCTTCCCAGCAACCGCCACGACGTTCTCGCGCTCGACCGCAATGTTACGCGATGCCAGCGCGACGAGTTGCTCCGCCTCCGGCTCAACGGTGCCATTGAGGAAGAATGTGGTCTTCCCGACTCCTCCCCACTCGGAAACCAGGAGGGCGAAGCGCGTCGATGCGTCGCTCGTCGCCAACACGCCGAGGCGCCCCATCTCAAATTCGTAACCGTCGCAGTATGGACAGTAGAAGATTTGCTTGCCCCACCGCTCAGCCAGCCCGGGAATGGGAGGAAGCTCGTCGACGACGCCGGTTGCGAGAATGAGACGTTTTCCTTCATGCTCGTCGGAGCCCGCACGCACGACAAACCCGTCTGAAATGGGGCGAGCCTCGGTCGCGAGCGCCTCGCGCCAAGTCACGGTGGGGTATGCAAGGACCTCGGATCGTCCCTTGGCCGCAATGGCCTCCGGCGGTTGTCCATCCTGGCCAAGAAACCCGTGTGAGTGGTGCGCGAAGCGATTCCGCCGCTGACCTGCATCGAGGATGAGCACGCGTCTACGCGCTCGCACCAACTGGAGCGCCGCTGCGAGGCCCGCATAGCTTCCGCCGATGATGATGACGTCGTACATTGGTTCGACCCCTTCTGAAGCGGCGCGAGGTGTGGTAGGCACGCCAGAGTCTATTACTATAGTCATTTACAACTCGACAAAAAAGTATCGGAGGTTCAAAACTTGGGACTGCGTCGAATTTTGTTCTATCGCGTGTCCGATTTAACTCCATTTTCAAAAGATCAGACGAGGCGAGCTGATAGCCCCATCACCGGGTCCAGATGGCATCGCATTCATCACGACATTATGGGCCATCGATCTGAAGTCGGAATTGATGTTTGTCGGTGACGAGGGGACAACGGAAAGTCGCGGGCCACCCGGCGTCGATCTGTTCGCCTCGTATTGGAAAGGGCACACATTTCGATTCCGCTCCGACTCGGGTTTATTACTGACTTGCCAGTAGCCGGATTTCGTGTTTGATTGAAACAGGGTGAAGGTGTCTGCTTTGGCCGTGCCCACCCCAGGGCAGCAAGAGATCTCGGCATCCTCCTGGTGAGATCTGCCTTCACCCATAAAGCCCATTGTGTTTCTGTATAATTTCCAGCCTCGATAAACTGCAATCAACTACATCACTTATTTATTATAACTGATTATAATTAAAGGACTTTATTACAATGAATTGATCTTCCTTAAAAAATAGGGCATCCCCACCTTCACGGTATGTCAGCAATACAATCCAAGCAGTATCTTCCCCCAGTCTGCACGTCTCTTTGGACGGGAGGGTACCATGCATCGACAATTGGGAAAAATCGGTTCAATCCGCAGGGAGCTCAAAGGAAAAGCATGCCCGTTCTGCGGCGGTTATAAGTATCAACTTATCCTTCGCGCGTCCTCGCCTTCCGACGACAATCGAATTTTGGCCCGCTGCATTCAATGCCAACGTCCAAAAGAATTAGATGACGATCTGGGGCGAATCCTTTGGATGTAGATATAGCGCGTGGGTATTGCGGACTCATCGCTTGTTGATGATCTCTTCCCTCCGCCTTCATACGACAATCGGCTGAGTTTACCGGCGCCAAAGAAAAGCGTTTCCATCCTGCCCGGAGCGCCACCAATTCACTTGAGCGGTCTCCGGTGTCTGAGGTATTATCCTTTCTACTAAAATTAACACGCCATCTCGTATCCCGAGCGGCGATGTTCTGTCTTGCGGAGAGGTGGCCGAGCGGCCGAAGGCAACGGTTTGCTAAACCGTCACAGGGCCAAAAGCTCTGTCGCGGGTTCAAATCCCGCCCTCTCCGCCACACACCTCGCCAGTTCTAACCCCGGCGACACAATTACACGCTAGGCGAAATCATGAGGACGAATCAACGCAGAAGCTCGAATTCATCCCAGGCCGCTGATCTCCTTGATTTTGATGCCCGTTCCTGTTACATGAGTTCGCTGTGTCCTGCCCAGTTAATCGCAACGTGCCGAACTAGCTCAGTTGGCAGAGCGCAGCCCTGAAAAGTCCTTAGCCCCTTTGTGAGTTTAGTTCTCTCCTTCTCGATCCCTTTCAAATTATTCTCAATTTCCGTCTGTGTGGGGCTTTTTCTGTGGTAAGTGGGAGCTGGTTGGCACTTTCAATGATGGGACGTTCACGATCACTGGGTTCCATGGCCGGCCAAGATCATTTCTCTTGCTCCGGACTGCCTTTTTGTGTTGGCAGATTATCAGAGTCTTTCCGTGAGAGCGTTTTCTCATAATTCCCCAATGGGCCACCGCGTGTCCAATCTGCAACGCAGAATTTTTTCGATGCTCCAGTTTATAAATCCAACCGGAGGCTCGTTGATTTCCGGAGACAGATGCGAAGGGTCGCGCAGCGATACAAGCAATCATGTCGATTGTGCTCAGATGGTTAAAGAACGATCAAGAGTCATTATGAGGTAGGCTGTATCTACGTTCTGCTTCGGCGTTGCTCGTAGCGATGAACTGTTTTCCATACTTCCATTGCCGCCAACGGGACAGCGCTGCGGCTCGCTATCACCATCCAGTGAAATGGATAAAGCGGCGCCAGATGAAAGACGTCTCGAGTCCACGGAAGCACACACACCCTACCTGCGCGCAGGGGGAAAGGGCGACGGCCCAGACCCAGCTGCCTATTCGTCCACAGGCCGAGACTAAAGACGGACGCCTGGTCGCTTCGGCAACTGAAGGCGTGTACGAGCTGGAAAAACGCTAGAACCATAAACGTCACCGTCCTCGCTGTTCCACATCTTCCATCACAAGCCAGCTTTGGCCGCGAGCACCAACAGGGCTGCCTCGGTCGGGTCGCCGAAAATCTCATAGCGGCTCTTACCCGGACGCAGCGCCGACGCGTTGCAGAGGACACCCGCTCGGAGCAAAGTCCTGAGTCCGGGATGCCCGTCGACCGGCACGATTGCCTGCTCCAGCCGGATGCTTCCAACTGGCGAATACCCGTCCCCGGTCACGGTGAACAACTGCCCGCCTTGATACAGGGCGGTTACGGTCATTTCGTTTTTCGTAAGCGTGCCGGTCTTATCCGAGCAGATCACGGTCGTGGCGCCTAGTGTCTCGACGACCGGCAGTTTACGGAACAGTGCATGACGTCTGGCCATCCGGGTGACACCAAGGGCCAATGCAATCGTGATGACGACGGCCAGCAGTCCCTCAGGCACCGCCGCCACAGCCAGACTCACCGCAGTGAGAAGCATCGTCACCGGCGGAATGCCGCGCTGCGATCCCAGGATGAACACGGCCGTCACGACACCAAGCGACAGCCAGAGGAGCAGATGGCCAAACTGGCTTAGACGGCGTTGAAGAGGCGTCTGCTCTCTAGCCTGCACCGCCTTATGGAGCAAGGAGGCAATGCGGCCCAATTTCGTGTGCAAGCCGGTCGCCACGGCAATGGCGCGCGCTCGCCCGGACACGGCCACCGTTCCCATGAAGGCGATATTCCGTCGGTCGGCAAACGGTACTTCAGCGGGGATGGCATCGGCGAATTTCTCAGTTGGCGTGGATTCCCGTTCAAGGCGGCTTCCTGTGTCTGGAACGCGGCCGCGACAATCAGACGCGCGTCCGCCGGAACATCGCCGGCCTCAATCTGAATGAGGTCACCGGGAACGAGATCGCGAGCTGGAATCGACTGAAGCATACCATCCCCGAAGACGCGGGCTACCGACACATCAAGTTCGGCGCCGATCAGCACCCAGATGATCAGGCTGGTGAATTGCGAGAGAAATAACGAAAGTGAAGACGGAGGCGCCGCTTCAGGAAGCTCGTTCCGTCCATGCGCGGCGAGACGGCGCTCGGCCTCCCCGCTCGTCAAGCCGGACTCAAGGTTAGCGCCGAATCAACCAAGCCGATACAATAAGCCAAGAACAATGATGTAGCCGAGGATCATCAGCACACTGTCCGGCTCGATCAGCCAGAACCGTTTCTCCGCCCGATACACGATGCCCATCAAGCCGATGGTCATGAGCAGGACCCCCGCCACGGCGGTTACGGCATGGGTGCTGCTCGCTACGCTCAGCAGCGGGCCAGATCGGTATGCAGCATCTGCCAGGCATGTCGCCGACATGTTGAATGCATTGCTGCCAAACAAATTGCCGACAGCCAAATCGAACGCTCCCAGACGCACGGCGCTGACCGCGCTCACGAGTTCGGGCAACGACGTAGTGATTGCCACCAACGACGTGCCGACAAACGTGCTGCTGATGCCGGTGATGAAGGCAATTTCTCTGGCCGACCAAGCCAAGATGGGCGCAGCGGTCAAGAGGGTCAGCGCAGCAAGCGCGAACCGGGTTGCACTATGCCGGATTCGATCTCGACGTGTGTCACGCCGCTCGTCTGCGCTTCTCGGAGCGAGGGTCCGTTCCCGTTGACCCTCTCGCCGCCGCATGTCTTCCTGCCGGAATACCACTCGCATCCCTAACACGTACATGATGGCCACGAAGAGCGTGTCGAGCCCGACTCCCCAAACCATCCATCCCGGCCGAATGAGCAGGCTCAACGCAATCAAACTGGTCAGTGCGACCGCGAGGCCGGCGATGAGCGTCTGCTCCAGCGCCGCCTGCCTCCAAACACCCTTGTGCCGATGCAGGAGATCGATGATCCCCAACGTCAGCATGTTGGTGAGTCCCGCTCCCAGCAGGTCTCCTACGGCGATATCCGGTGCATCCAATAAAGCGGCGCTGACCGTCGTCAGAACCTCAGGCAACGAGGTCGCACCAGCCATCAGGACCACGCCGATCCACAACCCACCGAGACCGCTGTCGTCGGCAAGGCGGTCTCCATACTTCGAGAGTCTCGATCCTGCATAGACGATGACGCCGGCGCTTATCACGAACGCGAGCCAGACCATTATCGGGACCACTTTATCGTACAGACATCGTACAACACGTAAGCGACAGGGCCCGAACCCGAGGGCCGGCAGAGGTGGGAAGCCATCAGTGGACAACGAGCACGGAACAAGAGCTGTACTCCACCAAGCGGGACGACACACGGCCCGCAAAGAATCGGCCCAGGGCCCCGAGCCCCTGCGGACCGGTGATGATTAGATCTATGTCTTCCAACTCGATCGTTTTCAGGAACTCTTCAGCCGGATGTCCCAGTGTGATCAGTTCCTTGGCGCGATAGCCCGCTTGGACGAGTCTTTCTTTGTACCGGCTAAGCATCGCTGCACCGGCTTCTTTAAGCTCTCCATACCGCGTAAACGGCATCACATGGGTCACCAGTAGCTCCACACCGTCCGGCGCTAGCTTGCGCTGCAGGAACCGCAGCGCCTTATCCGAGCCGTCGGAACCGTCAATCGCGAGGAGGACTCTGCCTATGCGCCGCGCGGACTTTTCCGCTACGAGCACAGAGCTGCGGGGAGGGCCTTCAAAGATACGCTGCCCAGCAGATACCGCTCAAAGGCGCCGAGGCCGCGATTTCCGACGATAAGCAAGTCACCAGGCCGGCAGTGCTGCAGCAGTTTCACAGCTGGCGAACCGCGCCCCGTCCGCACCTTCGCTAGAGCAGGGAATGAAGCCAGCAGTGAGGCAGTCTCCTTCGCGATCCGTTCTACCTCCCGTGCGAGGCGTCGCATCTCCGCTTGGACGAATGCCCGCTTCCCGTTTCCTTCAGCTCGGGATAATTGAGAAAGGGCACGACATGGATCAAGACGATTTCAATGGGACTCTTCCCCGGTTGATTGGGTGGATCGGGCGTCAGCTTGGTCAGCAGAAACTGAAGGGCTTGATCGGCGGCCTTTGAACATCCGTCACAAAACACGATGCGATTCAACGGACGCGATTGTTCTTTGACGACAAGGACGAAACAAGGCGCGTGCAAGGTCACTTGCGTGGAGACACTGCCCAGCATGAAACGTCCAACGCGTTCAGGCCAGGGCTTCCGATGACTACCAGCCCGTCTCGTCTGGGACCCTTGTCGAGAATGGTTGCCCCGATCGGACCCTATATCCTCACAACCCTGCCCTTGAGCTTCTTGACCGCCAGAAACCTTGGCTTCCACCATCGTCTTCTTGGCTCGCGCGTCGAGTCGCTTCAGCTCTTTCTGAATAATCCCTTCATTCGCCCAGACGACCGGTTGTTTTGCTCCGATTGGGCAGCGCCCTGGGTACAGAAGCCGATCACAAGGCATCCGACTATGAACGGTCTGCCGATTCTGCGAAAGACGGTGCGTGCAATCTTATCGACACTGCCAACCTCCCCGCCGTAACTTCCCATCACGACGAGGTCGACCTTCTCCAGGCGAGCCAATCGAGCGATCTCCACAGAAGGGACTCCTTCCGCGAGAATCCGCTTGATCGTGACCCCCTTGGCATCATCCGATGTCAGCAATCGGCGGGCACACCAGAATCTTCTTAAACAGCGCGTCTGCCATATCCCTAAGGAGCCTATCCTGTAGCGAATGGTATGTGATACCGAATGGCATGAATGTGTGCCTGAACCTCGCATTCGCTATCCGTCAATGCTTGCCTTATCCCCACGCAAGGCTGATGCCATGGACCAGACAGGAACGCGAAGAGCTGATGGCTACGAAAGCGGAGCCGATGGCTGATGGGCAGATGGCTAATAACAGGAAGACTCTCAGGTTCTGTGCCATTCACCGTCCACATCTCGCTCTGTCCTCGTGCCATTCGCCATCAGCTATCCGCTCTTAGGCTCTCTGCCGGGGTGTCCTGCTACAGTGTCAGTCATGTCCTTGTAGCGGAACACCACATATTCCGGGATGAGGTCTGACGGCGTAAGGTTGAAGCGAATGGCAGCAGAGAAGCGCAGAGCCGCGGGGAATCAAGGCTCCGCCTGAGCCCATGTATCTCACGGCATCTGTTTTGCTGAGTGAATGCTCGAGCTACTAAGAGGAAGCGGTGGACTATGTCGAAAGGTCAATGGCTTCTATTGGGTGCCGTCGTCCTGGGTATCGCCATTGCCCTCTACATTATCCTCTGTCCGTCCAATTGTCATTGACTGCTATGGGAATCATCCACCTTGTCGGACAAGCCGCATGAAGACTGCGGGCGATCTCATGGTCATGGCCGTGCCACGTGTTGCCGCCCATCAGACGGTGGGCAATGCGATTCAGTCGCTGCGCTCGTCCGCCTGGGCCGAAATTGGGCACGTATATTTGGTCGATGAGAAATCACAGCTCATGGGCCAGGTCCCGACGGAGCGCCTGCTGCGCACCGATCCTGCCCGGAAACTCGTCGATCTCCAGGGCGATCCTCCGATTGAAGTCCGACCCGGCGACAATGCCGAACGCGTCGCCTTGCTCGCGGTCGAGCGCCACGAGGCGGATGTCGCGGTCGTGGATGGTCAGCGGCGGTTATTGGGTGCTATTCCGATGGGGCCGCTGCTTGCGCTCTTGCATGAGGAGCACGTGGACAATTTTCTACGGATGGGCGGAATCGGCGCCATTCATCCGGAGCCGACGGCGGGGCCCGACACGATTGCCGCATTTCGTGCCAGGATTCCTTGGCTGGTGATCGGGCTGACGGGAGGTTTTCTCGCCGGCGGCGTGGCGGCGATGTTCGAGATGGCGCTCAAGCAAGAGATCGCGCTCGCGTTCTTCCTTCCGTTGGTCGTCTATATGGCGGACGCGGTGGGGACACAAACGGAAACAATATTGGTCCGAACATTGGCCTATGGAAAGGTCTCGCTCATCTCGCAACTTTTACGAGAGGGTGCCGTCGGCTTGCTGCTCGGTGGGGCGATCGGGGTGATTGCGGGCCTTGCATTTCTTCTCTTCGATGGACGGATGAGGATCGCGATCGTCGTCGCCGTCACGCTGGCGGTGACCGCCGTGGTCGCGACCCTCGTCGCCAGTATCCTTCCGCTCGGCCTGGCGCGGCTGGGGGTCGATCCGGCCCTGGCGAGCGGTCCGGTGGCAACTGTCCTTCAGGATCTTCTGAGTGTGGCCATCTACTTGTCGATTGCGACGATCTTCTTGCGCTGGTAGGAGCCCGCATGGATCGGCATCTCCCGATCGTTACCGGCTGCGGCGGCCCCTAGCCTGGAAGTGGTTCTTGCAGCGTTCTCCGAACAATGTCCAAGACCGGCGTGAGCCGAAGGAGTCGCCTCCATGAAAATCTTGCTGGCCGTCGATGCGTCGGACAATTCGTATGAAGCGGTGCGGGCACTGAAGCATTTTGCGCCTTCAATCGGTGCAGGATTTTATCGATGATGTCATCAGCCGGGCACAGGCCCTCGGATATCATCTGGCGAAAGGTACGGCGGTGCTCGGCAGTCCGGCGGCCACGATTCTGGAGCAAGCGGACAAGCTGGAGGCCGATGTTATTTTGATGGGCTCACGGGGGCGTAGCGGTGTGACGCGCTTCGTGCTCGGCAGTGTTCTCTCATGCCGTGCTGCACCAAGCTCTCTACCCCGTCCTGGTCTTTCAATGAGACGCGGGCATGCCGCATGTAGCCTGGCGATGATCTATGGCGCCGTTCCATGGTTGTCACCAAGGTGCCTCATATACTGGATGACCGCCCAGAGTTCCTGATCGGAAAGTGCAAGGCGCCACGATCCCATCATCGTATTGGGCCGGCCTTGATGGATACTTCTGAACAGCTCTGCATCCGACTTCCGCTGAACCTCCGCAGACGTGAGATCCGCGACCGGAGGCGTAAACAGGACATAGCCATCCCCTCGTCCATGCGGGCCATGGCACGCCACGCATTGTTCCTTGTATATACGCCGCCCTTCAGAGACTGCAGGCTCGGCCGTTTGGGTCCGACACGCCGCCCCGAACGTGACGATCAGCACGAGGTACACTGCCAAGGCAGGGTGCGAGTACCACGCGCCGGCGTATGAGAGGCAAGGATTACTTGGGCCCATGAAGACAGTGTAGCGGCAGGGAAGGCCGAAAGGAATCATATTCCTTCTGCCTTACCCGATTCGGAAAGAACGCCCCACGAATGAGGAAATAGGGGACAGCCGCTTCCCATCCGGTTGCCCCCTATCGCCACAAACCAGTCTATGCCGACATTTTCGATCATCTGTCCGGGTTGCTAAGTCAGTGAAAACCTTTTTGCACTTTCGCTTTTTCGCGCCGCGGCAATGATGGGCACTCTACATGCAGGCGGAACTGCATGCGCAGTGCATTCAAATAGGAGGATTCGATGAGCGAGCAGCCGACTGCCATCAAACAAATAATGGAAATTATTGTACGGTCATCGCAGTGCGAGCTTGAAGAAGTGGCGTTCGCATGCCCCGGCCTGACGTGGAATCAGGTGTTCTTGGCCATCGACCGCCTGAGTCGGGAAGGTGCAGTGATGTTACACCGCAAGGAGCCCGGCCGGTACATCGTTTCGCTTCCGAAGGCCGCGCGGGGTTTTGCTGACCGCGATCTTTCATTGAAAAAGAAAAGCGGCGGCGACTCTCCCAAGCTTAACGATTACCTGGAGCCCCACACGGGCGCTCGCCCGACGATGTAGACCTTTGGTCCCTGTGGAAGCGTAATCATTCGATCCTCTGTGGGTGCATTCCTTACTGCCCAGATGAATAGCCTTTTCGCATCGCTCAGCATGGGATCGCGCGGCACGCCATATTCCCTCTGCTGCATCGATTCATCATAGAGCCCGATGCAGCCATGTGAGGCCGGATACCCGGGAAGATCCCGTCCGTGTATCCAATATGAAATGCCATTCCGGTCTACATAAAACTGCAGTGCATACGTCATCGGATAAGGTCGAGCGGTCCCCTCAACGGTGTAGAGACATGACTGGTGAACGCGATGGGCAGCAGTCACACGAAATTCGCCGACCGGAGTTTCATGTGCCGGGTTCCCCGAGGTGATCGGCATGTCAAACTTCAGAGCGCCGCGCTCATAGGCGCCGAGGAACTGCTCCGACAAATCGATGAGAATGACTTGCTCTTCCTGTTCGGCTGCTGGATAAACAGCGGGCACCGGCTGGAAGTCCGCCAGATCGTCCAGCCGCTTCGGGACCTTGATAAACGCACCGGCTCTCGCATGACGCCGGTCGATACGATTGAATCGAGCTATGTCCATCCATCGATCACGAAATATCTTCTCCAGAAACTCACCTGGCGGCATGTACCGACAGTCCCATGGGATTGTCGTATCACTTGGGAAGACGACGGTACAGGACCCCGGGTGTTCCTGGCTGGGTTGCGCAATCCCGATCAAACCTGTAAGCACGATGAGCATTAGCGCCGAGCGGATCCTGCGTCGTCTTTTGGAGTTCTTTCTTTCGCCCATGAATCGGGGAAGAAGATGAGACTGACTCAATGGGTACCTTCACAGACATACTGCCCTGCACGGAGCCGCGGCAATGATGTCGAACGCGAAGGCGTGCGGGCCGTCGCGGGTATAGAACCGGCCACTCCTCCAAAGGAAACGCGGGGTGAACCACATGAGGTGCTGGATCAAAAGCTCGTTTGCTGGATTGCTTTCCCGTAGCCTCGCGCCGGCCATGGCAATACTCCTTGTGGGAGGAACGCCGCTCGGCTCCATCTATGCAACAACCGTTCGCCATATCTCGGAAGGCTCGCCTTCCCGACAGGAAGCGATCAGGCAGGGTGACGTCGAGCGTGGAAGAGCCTTGTTCAATGGGAAAGGGATCTGCTTCTTTTGTCATGGAAAAGACGGGGACATCAACCAGGTACCGCCCTTATCCCGGGAGACTACTGACATTATTAGCCGCCTGAATCCCAAACCGTCTGATCTCCGTAATTCGCGCGCTCTCAAGTTGACGACGGACCGCGAGCGGTTCAAAGCCATGCGGGAAGGTCATTCAGGTACGGCCATGCTGCCCGACAAGGCACTTACGCATGAGGACATTTTTGACCTTTTGGCCTACCTGTCCAAACTACGAGGTGAATGAGTCGTAGGCTTGCAGCATGATTGTCGGCTACCCAAGCACGCATTTAGTACAGCGCCGACACGAAACCGGCATTCCGAATCTCCCATTATAAGTGGGTCGCCAGCAGCTGAATGTCGGTCTTCCGGTCACGCAGGGTCGGGAGGTAAAGAGGAAGGACTCGCTTTCGAGCAACCTTTCCGGCAGTGAACCACAATCAATCACGACGAAGGGCTTGTCCTCCGCTAACTCAACTGGTGGATGGTTTTGGCCAACAATTCCTTCCCGGTTCCGCTTCCCCCCTGGATCAACACAGTCGCCGAACTATCGGCGACTACCCGAATCATGTGAAAACAGTTCCTGGATCGGCGGCGATTGCCCGATGAGCCGGCCCAACCGGTCCGGCTCCGGCACCGCCTGACCTGCCGAATGCAGGGGCTCGACCGGCTCCTCGTGGCCCGGCCATCTCCGTCATCCAACTCCTCGTTCGTCCTTCGCTCGTATCTCGCGTCCCAAGCTCCACCTGACTGATTTGGCGATCTAGTGAGATCGTACAGTTCACGAAATCAGCAATCACGAACCCCCACTTGATGGACGGGTCACGCGTCGCTGTGGTTCAGCAACTCCCGGATGCGGGCTTTCAACTCCGCCAGGTGAACGGGCTTGTCGAAATAAGCCGTCGCGCCCGACTTCAACACTTGCTCTTTGGTCTTGCTGTCCCCGAAGGCCGTCATAAGAATGATCGGACAATTAGGGGCGAACGTCCGCAGGCGGTTGACGTAGTCCACTCCACCGGCGGGCATCTTGAGATCGGTGATGATGAGATCCGGAGTCGCTTCCATGACCGCAATCAAGGCTTCATCCCCATTGGCGGCTTCCCGAAGGCGGAATCCCTCATCCCAGAGTTCGTCACAAAGGAGGCTGCGCATATCAGGGTCGTCTTCGACAACGAGCAGCACGGCTGGTCTTATCTCTCCCGGTGTCACGTCGCCTCCCAGTGATAGGCGTACTGGGGTATTCAGGCAAGCGATATGCCATGACGACCGATAGTGATGGGGCGTAACTTATTAACGAAGTCACACGAAACCGGCATGAAAAATCACAGGGCAGAAAAGCGATGGCGACAAAAACCCCACTAGGAGAATGGCTTGTGTTGCGTGATGCCACAGCGGAAGGTAAAGAGCAGATGGCTGATAGTTGATGGCAGAAATGCGAGAAGAGCGGACGGCAGATAGCGGATGCGAGGGGCAGAACTGGTGGCAGCTTATGGTGGGATGGGAAAGGATCTCATAGCAGATTGCTGATGGCCTGCTATTCGCTATCGCCATCGGCTCCCTTGTTCGCTCGCGGCAGCAGCAACCTGAACGTCGAGCCTTTGCCCAGCTCGCTTTGCACCGAAATGGACCCGCCGTGCTCCTCCATAATTCCCTTGACGACGGTCAGTCCCAAACCGGTGCCGACTCCAAACTCCTTGGTCGTGAAAAAGGGATCGAAGATCTTCGCCACCACATCCGGAGGAATGCCTGAGCCGGTGTCGGCAATCGTCCACTCGACCATATCCGGCTCGACGCACCGGGCGGCAATGTGGACTCGTCCTCCATCCGGCATCGCATGGACGGCGTTCATCAACAGATTGATGAAGACTTGGCTCATCTGATCGGCATCCGCATAGATCGGCGGGCATGTCCCCTCGAAGGCCACCTCTACGTCAATTCGATAGCGCGCCAAACGTTCCTGGAATATCTCCAGATTGACCTCGACGGTCTGTTTCAAATCCACCGCCCGTCGTTCCGGCGTCCGCCGTCGAGCAAACGACAACAACTGGTTCATCACCCTGGTGATCCGCTCCACTTGATTCACGATCGTTTCGAGGCCCTTCTTGATGGGTTCATCCTTGGTGCGATTCATGAGATATTCGGCCCGACCGAGAATGACATTCATCGGAGTGCCGATTTCATGCGCCATACCGGAAGCCAACGTGCCGAGCTCGGCTACTCGTTCGGTGCGGCGCAGCTGTTCCTCGATCTCTTTTCGTTCGGTAATGTCCACCACCGAAGCGATGACTCGCAGACCGTCGACGGTTCGAATCGGATTCAAGCCAATCTCCACCGGGAATTCCGTGCCGTCCTTGCGCATGCCGTAGAGATCGCGACCTCTGCCCATTTGCCGTGGCTCGGGATTGGCAAAAAACCCGGCTCTGTGGTCGGAGTGCTGTATTCGGTATCGTTCCGGGATCAGCATCTCGACCGGCTGGCCGAGCAGTTCATGCCTTTGGTACCCAAACCGGCTCTCAATCTGGTGATTGATCAGCAGGATGGTTCCACCTTCGTCCACCATGAGCATGCCGGTCGGCAAAGCTTCGATGACGGTCGGAACCCGTTCTTCGGATCGCTTGCGCTCAATTCTTCACCGTTCCCACGAAGCCCCAAGATTATGCCCAAGGCTCCCATCCGGCGGCTGGTCACACCGGATTGACCGAACGCATTCACACGGTCCCGATGCGCCCGCCGAAACCGCTCGGGAATGAAGCGGTCCAGTAGCTGTTCGATGACCTCCTCGACCGAGCAGCCGAACATTTGCTCCGCCGTTTGATTGAAGAGCACCACGCGCTGTTCTTCATCGACTGTAATGATGGCATCCATTGCGGACTGCACAGTCCCCTCGAGCCGTATTCGAGCGGCCAGCGCCGCTTCTTCTGCCCGCCTTCTGGCATCTAGGGCCTTGGTCTTTTCCTGGGACAGCTCTTGCAATTCCGCGGTCACTGCAGCCTGACCGGACTCCGCCGCTCGCCGCTTGCTAATTTCAACCGACAAATCCTCCAGAGCTCGCTCCCGTCTCGCTTCGGTCAATATCAGCGCAGTTCGGCTGCGCCTGTAGCGAATCGTAAGGATGGTGAACCCCCACATAGCGGACAGGCCGATCATGCGATTGACTGCGTCATACAACGGCCACAGTCCGGGAGGCGAAAAGAGAAACGCAGCGAGGGATAAGGCGGAGACCAGGAGGCAGAAGGAGTATGGGGACCATTTTCGAGGTAAACGAAACGTCAGGACCAGGGGGAGAAAATAGAGAGGCCATAAGACGATGCCGAGGGGGGTCAGAAGGTCGAGGAGGAATATCCCGGCGGTGAGAACCGCCAGGGCGCCGCACTGTAGCAACAGGCTCTGATTTTTTCCAAATGTCATGCGAGACGGCTTCACCGCCGCATGGGACCCGGGTTACGGCTCTTCGTGGTCGGCCTGGGGCTCGCCTTCAATCTCGGCCAACTTACGATACAAGGTTTTGCGGTCGATCCCGAGTAACTGCGCCGCCTGGTACTTGTTGCCGCCAGTCTTCTCGAGGACCCTTCGGATATATTCCTGTTCCACTTCGTGAAGCAGGAGTGTCCGCTCGCCCGCCTCGTCAAGGCTTCGCCGGTCACGCCGCACCCCTTGAATGGCGGGAGGCAGATCGTCCGGAACGATGGTTTCACCGCATGTCAGTGTGACCGCTCGTTCGATGACGTTTTCGAGCTCCCGGACATTCCCGGGCCAGCCATAATCCACCAGCATGGCAAGCGCCGGCTCCCCAACCGCCTTGACCGGCTTGCCTCGCGACTCACCACACTTTCTCAGGAAGGCCTCGACCAAAAGGGGAATATCTTCGCGTCGCTCGCGAAGGGGCGGTAGTTTTAACTCAATGACGTTGAGGCGGTAGTAAAGATCTTCGCGGAACCGCTTCTGTTTCAGCTCTTCGGCCAGATGGAGATTCGTGGCGGCGATGATTCGCACATCTACCGGAATCGTTTTCGTAGCGCCGACTCGTCGGATTTCCCTTTCTTGAATCGCCCGCAAGAGCTTCGCCTGCAGGATCAGCGGCAGCTCGCTGATCTCATCCAGGAACAGCGTGCCTCTTTGAGCCTCCTCCAACAGTCCCCGCTTGTCTATTTTCGCGTCGGTAAAGGCTCCGCGCATATGACCAAAGAGTTCGCTTTCGAGGAGCTGTTCCGGAATCGCCGCACAATTGACCGGCACGAACGGCGCCTCCTTCCGATCACTATTGTAATGAATCGCCTTGGCCACCAATCCTTGCCGGTCCCGCTTTCCCCCGTGATGAGCACATTGCTCGGGCTGTATGAGACGCGTTGAATCAAGTCGAACACGGCCTGCATCGGCTTACTCTTGCCGAGAATCTGGTGAAAGCTATATTCCTTGTGCACCTCTTTCCTGAGTCGATTCACTTCCTGCCGGAGCGCGGTTTCACGCATCACCCGCTCCACTACCCGGGCTAAGTCCTCGCTCTTTACCGGCTTGGTGAGATAGTCGCTGGCGCCATGTTTCATGGCCTCAACCGCGGTTTCGACTGAGCCAAACGCTGTCATTAAGATCACCCCAATTTCAGGATGGGTGCGCTTCACTTCTTCGAGCAATTCAGTGCCCATCATACCGTGCATTTTCAAACGGTTAGCACCGCGGTGTAGTCCTTCGTACTCAGTTCTTGGAGTGCCTGTTGTCCTGTGGCGACAGCACTACAGTCGTGGCCACGGTCTGTGAGAACATCACACACGAGGCTGCGCATTTCCTTATCGTCATCCACGATCAGAACCGATCCGTAATACTCCACCTCGAAACTCCTTCGGGTACTTGGCCAGGGCTTTAAGGCTAGCGGGCGACGTCTTCGTCCGTCAAGATGGATGCTTCACAGTGTAATCCCACAATGATAATGTCCGCTTCTCCCACAGTAGAAATGTCCTCGATAGACTGCTGGCTCTCATCAGGAGGGCAGGATGGTCAGAGAGGTCAGGATCGTCATGAGTGGGAGAGAGTTTCGACGAGTCCATGTGATTCGCCAAGTGGTGGAGGGGTTCTGCCCCGATTTTACGGATTTAGCAGCACACCACATCACGTGCAGCATGAGTGCGGTGGGCAGTTTGTGCCGATGATGCCGCCGCCGAGAGTTTCTTTGGCCTGCTCAAACGCGAGCGGGTGAACCGCCGGCAGTATCGGACGCGAGCCGAGGCGCGAGCGGATATCTTTGACTACATCGAGCGCTGGCAGAACCGTCGACAGCGGCGGAGACTGGCGGTTCAACAGCAGGCGGAGAAACTCTTAACTGAACTGTCCGTGGAAACGGGGTAGAACCCATCGGCGAGAGTGACTCAGTCTCTATTGCGCATACCCCCGGCCTCCGAAAAGGGGCCCTCCATTATTGAAGTTTTACTACGCACTCTATTGTGCTAGGATTACCTCCCTTTTTATGGCGGAGCAGCGATGGCAGTCTAAGACAGTCGCCTCTGTACGTTGCGCCAAACGATGACGAACAACGTTTCGCAGAGGGTCCAACGATGATTCATTTTGTGGCGCCATCGTCGAGCGGCATTCCGTAACGAAGAGGGAACCAGACTCCTAGGATGACTCCGTTTGCCCTTTTGAGCGTTCTGAAGTGGACTCGCCCGTCGGTTCGTAAGGCGAAGGGTTGGGGCAGGATACTGCTCAAATTGTCAAAGGCCAGTGGTTATATACTGCCGCACGGTTGTTTCTGCTCGGATGGGGCGCGTACGAGCTGGTAAGCGGTAAGGCATCTCGGTAGCTAGCAGGAATTCGCACTGCGCCGGGCAAACCCCGCCTCTAAATCAATCATCACCGATCATTGAGGAGTTGCATGAGAGGCATAGGTTCGGCATCCAATATGGTTGCTCCTCGACGTGTCGGCCTAATCTCATCTTTGGGCATCATGCTTCTCCTACAAAGCTGCTATCTGTACGTTCCTGATCTCGACGGGACGTATGTCCCTCGGTCGGCGACCATTCACACGGACAAAAAGACTGCGGCTGATATTCTGAAAAGCTTTAGACGGGCCGAGGATGCCCTTAAGCGCAAAAACCTTGATTCATTGATGGACTTCTACGCTGACAACTACAAACATGGAGGATTCACGAAAGACAGCTTGCGAGCCGAATGGAACCATCTTTTTCAGGAATATAGAGACTTTTCAGCAACCCATGTGCTGACCCGTATTGAGGTTGTGGTAGATGCTCAAGGAGTGCCTCTCACCGCCCAGGTCACCTGCACGGGAAGTCTTTGGGCGATTTCCAATGACACTACTCGACGAGTCAACATCGACAGCTGGTATAACGAAGTTCACTACCTTCTCTACGTAGACGGTGCCTGGCGTATTCAAGGTCACGCGTGGGAAGTGTTGAGCCCTACGGACACACGAACAGCCCGTCCACCCCATCCATTTTTCTGAGGCGCCCGTCAGACGATGTAAGGCGAAACAAAGGAATTCGGGCATTCTCCTGGGCACGGGCACTCGGCGGGCGCGCCGCCCAGGCGTCATACCCACTGGCCGACACCCGCAGGCATCGACACATCAATCGGATGGGAACCGCGTCGCGGCATCGTTGGATCATCCGAAACTTCACGTCGACGCTCTCGCGAAGAACGCTGCCGCTTCTCGCAAAAATCCCGCTCCTTCGTGACGCGGGCCAACTCCCGACGCAACTGACTGAGCTCTTCATCCGGGATCGCCCGTTGCCCACAAACGCCTGCGGTGGCTGACGGCGTCGCTCCCGCCGCCATCGCGCCAACATATTGGCTCCGATCCCCCAATGCGGCAGCAATTTGACCCACCGTCATCCCCGGTGTGTCGAGCATCGCGACCGCTTCACGCTTGTACTCTGCTGAAAACTTCCGTCGTGCTCCCGTGACATCCCTCCTGGCCCATTATGGGCCTTCAGTCATGTGTCCGTAAAATCGGGGTAGAACCCGATACGGTTTCGATCCGCAAGACCCGCAAGACAAAGATCACACTCTTATGATGCAAACCGAGCGAAAACTCGTCTCTGATCTTGACCCAATCGAATCCCGTGAGGTAAGGTGCAGCGCTCATGTCGGGGCTAACGGAATACACCTTGTTGGCTCTTTTGTTGGCACTTCGTGTTTATTGAGGGTGTGTCCAATCGTAACTCCTTGAAATCTACGCGTGCCGAGGTAGCTCAGTTGGCAGAGCACAGCCCTGAAAAGGCTGGTGTCGACAGTTCGATTCTGTCCCTCGGCACCACTAATCAATCGCTTATACGTTTCAGCATTTTTCGAACTGCCCACCAACTGACCATAACTGCCCATCACTGACTCACTTCGCTGTTCCGCTGCTTGAATGTTCGATAATCGTCGTTTCCAAACGCATGACGGCATCGCGCAACGGGTGTTCCCAGTTGTGAATGTACCCCTTGCCCATGCCGTTTAATTGATGGCGAAGCAACTTCTCGATGACCGCATAGTCCACCCCGGCCTCTAGCAATCAAGAGGCCGCCGTGTGTCTTAGATCGTGGAAGGTCAGGTCATGGACCCTGCTCGATCATGAGTTCATTCAAGGAGGTCATACCGAAGAGCGGATGGCTCGATGACTATTAGGCATGAGCGCACCGGCGATGGAGTCCGCTCATTTGTTGATTACAGATATCGCGGCAAGAGATTTTTGGCCCTCGCTATGTTGCGAATCTCGAAGTTAAGCAGGTCACGGCAATCGAAAACGGAGGAATCCGTATGCGGTCCCTCGCTACCGGGTCATGCTCGTGCGGGACGGCCGTGCGAATCCGGTTCCGAAACCATTTCGGGATTCTGCAGGCGCTTTCGCGCAGCTCGGGGGTCTTGAAAGATGCCTTTGTAAGTTCGGGAATGTCCTAATTACCCGGAAGCGTTTTGCCGCGTTGGGCAAGTATGGTCTTGAAGCAGGTTTCGATAAGCTCTTTGGCCGTTCCGATAGTGAGAGCTGGATCGGAGTGAACGCATTGTTTCATCCGCCTGCTGTCGCAGGCGTGCCAGTATCCGTGATGTCTTACGCTTTTTGTGATAACGAGGGGAGACCTAATCCAGTCCGTATCGCGTGATACAGCTCGTCCACTGCGGCTTCTTTCGGGATTAAAAGTGTCGCGCCGGCTCGCTTCATTGACTCCTGGTTGTCTTCTTCGGCATTCACCGAGATTCCAATAATGCAGATGTTCGGATAACGGGCCTTGATGTAGGCCGTTGCCTCAATGCCATTGAGCCGCGGCATGTTAATATCCATGACGACGACCTGAGGACGCAGTTTCTCTACCAGCTCAACCGCCTCTTGTCCGTCCTTGGCTTCTCCGACAAGCAGAATCTCCGTATAATGTTCTAACGTCGTCCGCAAGCCTTGTCGCATCATGGCATGATCATCAACCAATAATAGTCGAATCACGGCTGAGTGACCGTCCATCGCCTGGCGCGGCTTCATAGTTTCTGATTGAGACGGTATTCCGCTATCTTCCGAAGAGGTTTGAATGTCACGTCGGTAGACAAGTGGCAAGGTGATGAGGGCCGTTGTTCCTTGTCCAGGCGCTGACTCGATTGTAAATGACCCTCCGAGCGCTTTCATCCGCTCCTTAATGCTGAACAAGCCGAATTTTGAGGAATGATCACTCGGGCCGGTGGTGCTCATTGGATCAAACCCTCGCCCCTCATCACGCACCTGGATCGATAACTGATCAAGATGCTGTTGTAATGTAACCGACGCGTGATCCGTCTGCGCATGTTTAGCGGCATTAATCAGCAGTTCACGGACCGATTGGAAGAGCAACACCGCCTGATCTTCAGGCAGGGCGAGGCGAACATGCGCCGGCACATTGACGAAGATGGTCATTCCGTGCTTCCTCATGTATTCGCCTAACCATCGGAGACCCGCCGGTAACCCATGATCGCGTAGGATGGGAGGGCTTAGTTCCGCCACCAGGGTCCGTGTATAGGACAACGCCTCCGTCAACACCTCGTCGAACTGCTTGACCAACTCGAGACATTCAGGGAGTCCCTCCAGAAGGCGTTTCGCGTGCCCGACCTTGAACTTTCCCAAGACCAGTGTCTGTTGAAGGTGATCATGCAGCTCGGCGGCTAACCGTTTGCGCTCTCGTTGTTCGGCGAGATTCAATTCGGTCGCCAGTGCCCGCAGGCGATCTTGTGTCTCGAGAAGTTCAGCGGTGCGTACGGTCACCTGCCGTTCAAGCTCTTCTGCGGCGTGTTTTAGACGCATCTGCGATTGCTTCAGCTCGGTAATGTCCATCCCCTCGCAAAGCAGATGTTCAATGTTGCCGGCGTCGTCGCGAAGCGCCGTGACAGTGTTGACGGCATAGCGCAGCTCCCCGTTGCCAAGCCGATACAGACCTTCCCCACGCGCAGGACCTGGCCGGCTTAGCGCTTCCGAGAATTGCCGCCGCCAGTCGGCGACCGTATCAGGCAAATCCCGCCACCAAGGAGCGTCAAGGAAACTTCGGCCAATGAGGTCTTTGGGGTTGATGTCTGTCCCTTCGTTGTTTCGATACACGGATTCGCTGAATCGCAGCACTTGTCCCTCGGGCGAAAGCAACGCACTGAACGCAAACTGCTGGTTGAAAACGGCCCGCATGAGACGTTCACTAGCACGCAGCTTCTCTTCCGCCTGCTTGCGCTCGGTGATATCGCTACAGACCCCAACCATCTTTGTGGCGATGCCCTCCGGCGTCCGGTAGAGCGTCCCTTTGCCTTCGACCCATCGTTCAATTCCGTTGGGGACCACTATGCGATATTCAATGTGGTGTTCGGTGCCGCTCTCCAGCGTCTTGGCAATGGAGGTCAGCACTCGCTCACGGTCTTCCGGATGAATGTCCTTTTGGTACGCCTCGAATGAACCGTTAAAGGTGCCGTGGCCCAGCCCATGGATGGCTTCCAAACTTGGGGACCAATAGATTTTGTTGGTCGCAACGTCCCATTCCCATGAACCCATTCGGCCGGCTTCAAGTGCTTGCCGCAGCTGGTTTTCGTTTTGTCTGACAATCTCTTCCGTGCGTCGGCGTTCAATAGCCAATGCCAACGTATCGGCAATGGCTTGCGCCAGCTGGAGCTCCTCGTTATCGAGAAGACGAGGATCAGTGAAATACACCATGAATTTCCCGATGAGGCGCCGTCCGTACGTAAGCGGAATAAACGCTAGCGCACGGATCCCTTCTTTCTGGATGATACCCATAAGTTCCGAAGAGAGGTCAGCGTGCTCAACGTCGCTGATGCCGATTGGTTCCGGCATTTCTGCATCTGATTTCCAAGGTGAATGGCCCTCAACCGCCTGGCGATAGGCATCGGATAATCCATGCCACGCCTTAAACCGCATGATGCCATCAGAATCGAAAAGGAGGATCGAGGCGCGGTCGGTCTTGAGAGACTTCATAATCGCATCAAGAGCCTGCTCGTATAGGTCCGGCAATGCGTGCGCTCGGTTGACGGCCGTCGCCAGTCTGAATAGCTGTTGCTCGCGATGTTGGGTCAACTTCTGCTTGGTAATATTTCGAGCGATTTTTGATGCGCCAATAATGCGTCCCTGCACATCATACATGGGCGAGATGGTCAATGAGACGTCGATGGGACTGCCATCCTTGTGCCGCCGGACAGTCTCATAATGGTTGATTCGTTCACCAGAAACTATTCGCTGGAGAATGCGTGGCTCCTCGGCTTGCCGGTCCGGTGGGATAAGAAACATCCCAGGCCTTCCTATTGCTTCTTCAGCCGTATAGCCGAAAAGGTCTTCTGCACCACGATTCCAAGATTGAATCCGATCGTCCAAATCTGTGCTGAAAATGGCGTCGTCAGACGAGTCGACAATGGCTGCCAGATGGGCCCTCGTGGCCTCCCCCTGTCTTCGTTCCGTGATGTCAATTAGCATGTTGATGCCACCAACAATCCGTCCATCAGCATCACGCAGGACAGTGGGATAAGGGGTAAACCAAATACGCTTGCCGTCCGGCCGTTCCGCAATGGCCTCCGCCCCTCGCAACATGCGACCCTCTTTTAACGCAATGGCCATGGGGCATTCATCGTGAGGTAAAAGTGTCCCATCCGGACGGTACAACTTCCAGTTGATACACCATTGATCTGAGCCCAATACAGGGACCCGCCCTGAGAACTCTACAGCGGCCGAATTGAAATGTGTGAGCCGGCCTTGAGCGTCGGTCGTGTAGATCGGCGTAGGCAGGGCATCAATCATCTCTCGGAATCGTCGTTCATTTTCTCGCAAGGCGTCTTCCGCCTGCTTCCTATCCGTAATATCTCGTGTAAAACAACGTGTATGGATGAATTGACCGTTCTGAAAGAGCACGCTTGAATTGACTAGCACGTGGCGGACTGAGCCGTCTTTGCAGCGCAGACGCGCTTCATAGCCCTCTACGAACTCCCCCCGAGCCAAACGGGTCAAAATGTCTTCAATGACTGATTGGTCAGTATGGAACTCTGCAATATGATGCCCAACATATTCGTCTCGCAGGTAGCCGAGCATGTTAAGTTCAGCTTGGTTTGCCCAAAGAATGCGGCCATCTGGTCCTACCCAGTGCATGCCCTCGGAAGCATTGTCCACGAAGTCCCGCAGTTCAGCTTCCCTCGCTCGCAGGGCCTCTTCCTGATCTTTTCGTTCGCTGATGTCGCGGACGATGTGGATGAAGTGAAGCTGCTCACCCCTACGGAATGGTTTGGAGCTAATTTCCACAGGGAACACAGTTCCATCTTTTCGGACATGGCAGGTTTCCCACCTCGATCCATTCTGTTGGAGCGAACGCTGCATCTGCGCCTCAATGGCGGCATGCGTCTCCAATGTACGAAGGTCGTATAGGCTTTTCTTTCGCAGGTCGTCCGTAGAACAGCCGTACAATTTTTCGGCAACGCGGTTTGCCTTTCGTACTCGATAGTGCGCATCGAGGATGAGAATGGCATCGTTCGCCGCCGCGAACATTGCGTCAAGAGAATCCTCACTCGGAGCGTCGTCGGCCTTCGTGGTCCGTTTGGGCAGCAGATCAGCGCTTTCCAGCATGTTGGCCCCCCTTTTCGCAACGCCGCCATATATTAGAATTGACTGCAAAGACAAATAGCTAGGGAAAGCCCTAGTCGAGATAGACGTTACCGGCACAGCGCCGCGAGTTGGCACTCCAAAGAACTAGGAAACAGGATGGATCAGGCGGCCGCCCGCAGGCACTTATAAAGCGTTAAGATTCTCCATCGTTTTTTTGCATGGGGAAGAGCTGAGGGATACCTGGGCGCCGAGAACCTGTTTGGCCGGATGCCCGTATTGCTCGCCGACCTGAAAGCGGCACAACGCCCCTGCAACCCGTTTACTACGGAGAGTTACCAGTCATCTTCGGCAATCATGCCTTTCGCTCCCACCGAACGACGCATCCGCGCGGTACTGGCTCACGCTGGGCCTGCTGTGCACTGGGCAAGGCCAGATGGTTCCCTCAATTGCGGGCCGCGCACATCAAACGACATGATCATATTTTCTGCTTCGACATGCCCGCCATCGAGAAGGAGGAGAGACGATACGAGCTTCTGCAGTCGACACATTCCGATTCATACTACGCTCGTGGGGCTGGGATTTCTTGATATGTGGCATCAGTACATCCGAGTGAGCCCTTGTTTCCGCACTTTTTACAGAAAACTGGTTCTTATAGTGTCAAGATTCCGACATGGTCCTCCGGGTTGTTGAATCAACTTCACATTCCATCCCCCAAGCCGGTGCTCGATAGTTTCCGTCCTACCCTGGCTGGTCAGCTTATTTTAGCCGGCGTATCGGAAAACGCAATAATTGAGAGGTATTGCTTACCGTCGCACGCCAAGGGAAGAGTGCATCACCGCTCACGGGTCTCAAGCGCTGCGCACAAAATAGGAACGTCCCCGATCTCTCGGAACCCCTCCCATCGCCAAAGCATCAACCCTGTCTGCTCTTCGCTAGGTGTTCTTGTTAAATCTCCGGCAGCAAATAACATGACTCGATTGAGCGAAGGCGTTGGAACTTATGGCAAAACCATAGCTGCGGATAAAACACGGGTTCAAATCCCGTTCGGGATTCCCAATACGAGCCCGCCATCCCACGCAGCTGTAATTAAAGCCATTACGCTGATAATCAGCGGAAAGACATGGCAGTTCCTTTGACTAAGCCGCAACGGGCCGACACAAGCAGTACGCTGTTTTTCATCAACGTGAATCTCCGCAAGCTGCAAGGCCGGTCCCAGTCAGCCGGGGTCTCTTCGAGCCAAGGTGCATTAGAGTTCCATGTCATTGGTGTACGGCATGCCCAACCATCATGCCCATGCTCACTTTCCCGTTCGGCAATTTCGCGCCCTCGGGCCACAGTGAGAAGATAATACCGTCGGTCTTGGCAACCGTGTCCCCGAACTCCTTGGCCTTATCGGGAGGCATATCCAGTATCTTAATGTTCCCGATGACACCCTCCACGGAATGGTCATGCCAAACCTTTTTCCAAACATGCTTGGGAAGGACCTTCTCGTCGCGAGTCACAGTTTTCGCGACAATGTACTCCACACCGATAAGTTTCGCGTTGGTGTCTTCCGTCTCGTAGAGAAGGCACTCAATGAACGGTTCAGCAGAGACGATCTTGCAATAGTGATGGAATGGCCCCCGTATCTTTCCATCGATCAAGTGCGGTGCCGTGACGTGGATGACATGGCCGTCCGCGGGAGTGGCTTTGGCGGCAGCTTCTGGTGCAGCTGGCGAGGCAGGAGGTGCCTCTTCGGCTTGTGCAAGCGCAACGGCGATTGCAAGGATGAAACAAGAGCTTTGAAGACTCAATGTCTTTATCATGGCGCCCTCCTCTCCAAGACAAGTTGCTTTCTTGCAGGATCACCGTATCCAATGTCAGATCGGCCACGAGCTGCTTGAGTCGGCTGTCCTCTTCCTCCAGCTGTCGCAAGCACCACACCTCGGCAATGGCCATCTGGCCATACCGTTTTCCGTCAGACGTAGTATGCCGCTTCCCTGGATCCCGAACGCGCCCCTCACGTCGGGAATCGGGGCGCCCGCGTCCACTTACCGCAACGCCGTCACAATCTCTGCTTCGGAAAACTTGATCTTCTTCATGGCTTCCCTCCCGGCTTGGAGGGCTACAGCTTAGCCGATTTTCTCCAGTTTTGGCTGGTTTCTTTTTCTGGGACGTCACCAACAGACTGCCCTAGGCAAGCGGCGTCTCGCTATCAAGCGCACACCGCCGGGAGCAATTCCATATCGTGCCTGTCCCAGTCGCCGATTTGCTGCTGAAGTACACGATGCATGAAGGGGAAAGCGGCGCTAATTCGCGCAGATGAAACGCTGTCTCGACGGCCTTGTCTCATCTGCAAGCCTAGCCGTCATGCCTCAGAACACAAGCTCGCCTAGGGGTTCTCCGAGGGAGTTTAAAATTTCATCTGACGGTATACTCGGACGCCTCTGATCTGCTTATTCTTCACAAAAAACAGAGCGCTATCCCTTTGGCCGAATGGTACGTTTCAAAGCGGTTGGCCTCATCAACTTATGAAGGACTCTTCGTGTGAAGTACGCGACTCTAACCGAACATCAAGTGAACGACCTCTGTTGACAGCTGGGCCAAGCCGCACGGTATCTGGTCGAATTCGAACAGAAGTGAAGAGAGGCGATGGCTCAACAAGCGCATTCAGAATGACATGGAGAAGGGGTCCCGTGTAAACAGCAACCGATCTATCGATTGGGGGAAATTCATGGACACAACCAAGTCTAACACAGCCGCTGGCACGGTTCGGCTGGCCGGGCGTACACTCAAAGAAACACGGCACATCTGCGCCTTCTTCAATTCCCGCGAAGAGCAGAACAAGTTTCTCATGCCGTTTTTCAAAGAGGGATATGATCGCGGCGAGAAAAGTTTTCATATCGTTGATTCCCGACTTCATGACGATCATGTAGCCGCCTGCCGCGCATACGGCATCGAGGTCAACGCCCCACACCGAACGGACCAGGTGGAGGTGCGCCATTGGGAGGACCTCTATCTTAAGGATGGCTACTTCGACGGCGACCGCATGATCCAGATCCTGGAAGAGGTGCTGGTAAGCAGTCGCCCTAAACACAAATTGACGCGCCTCATGGGTAACATGGAATGGGCCTTGGAAACAGTGCCCGGCGTGACAGATATCGTGGAGTACGAAGCCAAGCTTAATTACGTCCTCCCGAAGCATCCCGATCCGATTGTGTGCGTGTATGATTTGAATCGACACAGTGGAAGTGTTGTCATGGATATTTTACGGACGCATCCCATGGTGATCATCAACGGTGTGCTCCAGGAAAACCCGCTGTATGTCACACCGGATGAATTTCTCCGAGAACTGAAGGACCGACGAAGGCAAAAGGAGCACCAACGTTCCGATAGACAGGAAGCCAGTCGGATTCAGTAGTCCTGCGGGAACCGGACAATGGCTGAGTACGAAGCGACGCCGCGCCGATCGCCTAGAGCAGATGTCGGCCCTGATGTTCAATCCCTACGCGATATCGTGGCCATCTCAACCTTGCAGGCCCTGTGGTTGGGCGCTGCTCCGGTGCGCATAGCGGAAAGTCTGGCCGCTTCTCTGTTAACGACCCTGAACGCGGAATTCGTGTATGTTTGTCTCACGGATGGTGCGGACAGGCCGCCCATTGCGATCGTACAGTTGGATCGTTATCAGGCCAGTACGGCAATTGCGGAGGCCATCGGGCCAACGATTGCCGACTGGGCGCGTTCGCACGATCCGGATGAGCTCTTGACCCTGCCCAATCCCCTTGCTTCCGGCTCTTCGCGCGTGGCCACAAGGCCGTTGGGGGCTTATGCCGAGCTGGGCGTGATCGCAGCCGGGTTTCCTGATGGCGCCTTCCCCACAGCAGCTCAGCAGCTGATCTTGAACGTCGCTGCAAGTCAGGCTTCAACGGCCATCCGAAATGCCTGCTTGCTCCGCTCCTTGCAGGATAGCGAGAGCCGTGTCCACCAAGCGAATGCCCAACTCGCTCAACATGTGGCGGATCTCCAGAAGGCTAACACTGAAATTCAAGATGCGCGCCGCGCCGCACTCAATTTAATGGAACATGCGCTCACCGCGCGACAGGAAGCCGAAACGTTGAATGACGTGGCGCGTACACTGGCTGGCGAGCTTGACTTGCAGCAACTCATTCAGGCTACAACGGATGCGGGCACAAAGCTCAGCGGAGCAAAATTCGGGGCGTTTTTTTACAACGTTATCAACCGGCAAGGCGAATCTTACATGCTTTACGCGTTGTCGGGCGCGCCGCGTGAAGCGTTTGAGAAATTCGGCTTGCCCCGGAACACGCCGGTGTTCGAGCCAACGTTCCGCGGCACAGGTGTGGTGCGCTCGGACGATATTACGCAAGACCCCCGGTACGGTCGGATGGCGCCGCACCATGGACAGCCAGAAGGACACCTCCCGGTGCGCAGCTATCTCGCTGTTCCTGTAGTCTCCCGTAGCGGTGAGGTACTGGGCGGCCTCTTCTTCGGCCATCCTGAGGCGGGTGTCTTTACCGAACACGCCGAGCGTATGACCCTGGGCATTGCCGCGGCGGCGGCTGTCGCCATTGACAACGCACGGCTATTTAACGCAGCCCAAAACGAGGTTGCCGAGCGCAAGCAAGCGGAAGAGGCCCTGCGTCACCGCTCCGCTCAGTACGAGACCTTGCTGAATAAAGCCCCCCTTGGCGTGTATGTCGTCGATGGCGACTTCCGGATTCGGGATGTCAATCCCGTCGCACTGCCCGTTTTTGGCAATATTCCTGATTTGATCGGTCGTGATTTCGACGAAGTGATCCACGTCTTGTGGACGAAAGAATACGCAGATGAAATTGTCCGCATCTTTCGCCATACCTTAGAAACGGGTGAATCGTATGAAATGCCGGAGCAGAGCGGGTTTCGCGTCGACCGCCGCATTATGGAGTATTACGAGTGGAGGATTGATCGCATCGAACTGCCGGACGGCCGATACGGCGTAGTCTGCTATTTCCGGGACATCTCCGAGCGGGTACTGGCGCGAGTGAAAATAGCTCAGTCTGAGGTACGCTATCGCAGCATCGTCGACCAGTCAGTTGGTGGGATTGCAGAAACGGACCCGACCGGACGTTTTATCACCGTGAATAATCGATACTGCCAACTCACCGGCTATACGCGCCAGGAATTGATGTCGATGCGGATGCAACAGATCACGCATCCCGAGGACCTGCCGCGAAACGTCGTACTGTTTGAGAAATTAGCTGTCGGAGGCCCGCCGTTTGACATCGAGAAACGGTACGTTCGTAAAGACGGCAGGGTGATATGGGCTCACAACAGCGTGTCCGCAATCCGCGATGCAAGTGGACACGTGCACTCGCTCATCGCTGTCTCAATTGATATCACAGAACGCAAGCACGCCGAGGCAGCCTTGCATCGGAACAGCGTACGGCAGCAAATTCTCTCCGATGCGTTGGTGCATCTGCTCGCCACGGATGATGTCCAGACAATCGTCCGTGAGCTCTTTCCTAGGGTAGCGGCACACTTGGGAGTCGATACCTATTTCAACTACATGGTCAATGACCAAGGCGATGCCCTTGATCTCCACTCCTACAGTGGCGTCTCCGAAGAGATCGCGCACCAGATCCAGCGCCTCGAGTTCGGTCAGGCGATTTGTGGCACGGTGGCCAAAACTCGCCGAGCCATTGTGGCAACGGACATTCAACATTCTGCCTACGACAAGGCGGCGCTGGTGCGGAGTTTCGGTATCCAAGCCTATGCCTGCAATCCGCTCATGAGCGGCGAGCGGTTGTTGGGGACCCTGTCCTTCGCTAGCCGGACCCGAACGGCATTTGACGAACGCGAATTGGAATTCCTCCAACTGATCTCGAATTACGTGGCGGTCGCGATGGAGCGGGTGGCTACGCTCCGGGCGATGCGCCAATTGAACGAGGGTCTGGAACGGAATGTTATTGAACGCACCCGCGAGCTAACGGAATCTCAAGAACGCCTTCGCGCATTGGCAACCGAACTGAATTTGACGGAGCAACGTGAACGGCAGCGCATGGCCACGGAGCTTCACGATTACCTGGCACAGCTATTGGTCCTCGCAAAGATAAAGATAGGTCAAGTAAAACGCCTGGCAGAGGCCGTCCCGGCATGCGCCGATCTCATGCTCCAAACAGAGCAGGTCCTGGCTGAAGCATTGTCCTACACGCGCACGTTAGTCGCCGACCTTAGCCCACCCGTGCTCCACCAATTCGGGCTGCCCGTGGGGCTGCGGTGGTTAGCCGAGCGAATGGAACAGCAGGGCTTAACCGTGTCCGTGCACACGAACACTAACGAGGTCAACATTGCCGAAAACCAGGCCGTATTGCTGTTTCAATCCGTCCGTGAACTCCTAATGAATGTAGTGAAACATGCGAAAGCTAGTGAAGCGTCAGTTGTGCTGTCGCAAGCCAACAGTCAGCTCACCATCGCGGTATGCGATCGAGGCGCTGGCTTTAATGTATCGACTGCGGACTCGACTCCGCTTTCTTCCCAATTCGGACTCTTTAGTATCCGTGAACGCATGAAGGCACTCGGGGGCCGCTTTGACATTGAATCTATACCAGGTAAGGGCACGCAGGCACGCCTCTCCCTACCACTAGTCCCCGAGCGAAACGAGGAGCCGCCGGATGGCGCTTACGTTGAACCGGCACTCACGCCGGTTGTGGCGGCTCCCGCGATCTCACCCCATGACGGGACACACCCCATACGCGTCCTAATAGTGGACGACCACGCCATGATGAGGCAGGGGCTCAAGGCGACGCTAACAGGGTACGACCACTTAGAAGTTATCGGAGAGGCGGCGAATGGCTTCGAGGCTATCGAGCGAGCCCGCGTTCTGAAGCCCGACGTGATTGTAATGGACGTTAACATGCCCAAGCTCGACGGCCTCGAAGCAACTAAGCGGATAAAAAGCGTCCAACCCGACATTGCCATCCTAGGCCTCTCACTGCATCACTCAGACGATGTGGTGCGGAGAATGAAGGAAGCCGGAGCGACCGCATATGTGACAAAGGAAAGTGCCGTGGACGAACTCTGTAAAGCTGTTGAAGAGGCGGCGGCGGCACGCATCCGCATGTTGAACCGGTAGATAAACCGTAGCGCGGCCTGATGGAAGAGCGCTCCAGTTAGAGTCCTCCCGACAATCGACATCGAGCCCGCAATGCGACCGGAATGCTGAAATGAAGGAGCAGGGATCCGTTTCTTCACTTCGACAGCTTCCAAGGGCCAAGGTTGAGTTCGTATGAAGTCTTTACCCTGTTCACGGCCCATGGAAACACATATTGTCGCAGAAAAAGCGGATTGTCCGGCATACAGGCAAGCTTTTGTAGCAGCCTAAGACGCTCGAATCTCCAACCACCACGCACGCGGCTTACACTCTTGAGAAGTTCAGCGCATGCCGCCTCGAAACGATACAGTCCACCGCAGAGCATTGCATCAAGAAACACTCCCACGGCAGGGGGACATTTTGCTAAGAGGGGCACATCGCCCCCTTGCCTTTTGAGCCACGCGACATAATCCTTCATGGAGTCCCGCGTCATAAAGCTGTCGTTTTTCCATAGGAGTACCGAAGCGGCGCGATTGTGTAGACCGAATAGATCCCGAGGAATACCTGCTTCTTCCAAGACCCTGCGGCAAAACGGTTTTGAATACGTCATAGGAAAATCCCAGGGCTCCATCTCCGGCAGATTACTCATGCGGTTGACATCCCGCACTTGGCGGATGCCCCAGAAAGGAAGAGCACAGTGAATAAACCCGGCGTGCAGCCGATACTCGGTAAGCGACAGCCCCGATTGATCCTCCCGGATGATGTTTTCGGTCAGATCCACCGGCCGTTTCTTCCACATCTTTCCCCCTGCAAAGTCCGTAAAGACTACGGTTCCCGTCACATGAGGCTCCGCGCTCTTAAAGTAGACATCCTCGCCTTTACTGTCTGAGCTGAGAAACAATGCTTCAGGAAACAGACTATTGCTCCAAGCATCGCGCTGCAATATGAGAGGCTTCATCCCTAATGCTCGAACCACGGCGGCACCGCTGTCCGGATCCCCTTCTCTCGCCCGATCAAAGCAGATAACCTCCTCACATCCATACTGTCTCACCAGGGCGGTCACGGTAGTGGAATCATAACCGGATGATGCCGTGCTACGAATCCCCAATGGATGCCGGCGACTAGGACTTCGGCGGTTTGCAGTGGCTTGCGCTAATGAGGAATCAAGAAAACTTCGGTATTCGGAAAACCCGGAGACGTTTCGGGCCAAGACGGGTTTCGCCTCTATACTCAGCGATTGGCGGTCCCAGACCACATTGTCAAAATAAGTCAAAATCATCTGTCCCGCCGATGTGTAGAAAGATCGCCGATATGCGGCAAGGCCACGAATAATAGATTCAAAGTCCCGGAAGTATCCTCCGTAGTTTGACGGGAGTGAGGCATTGACCGCTGTAAGCAGGCAGGTGAAGGAGTTTGAGACCCAAGCGGCCTCACGAGTCTCGATGGAATGCAAGCGGTCTACGGTGGACCCTGAAGAGACGAACAGAATGCGGGAATCTCGGCATCTCCCGCCGCTACCGGCTACGATATCTGTCTGATCAAATCCTCCTTCTTCATAGTTCCCTGCCCATATCGACTCCGTAAAAAACTCGTCTGTCACTTCGACCCGGGAACCGTGATACACGTCAATAAATGATTCTCCTCTGAGACATCTGGCCAGCCAGGCAAGAGGCGGCCATGTGGAGAGCAAGGTGTACCGTAATCTGATCATCTGTCCAATGCTCCGCGTCGGACGTTGCATACTGCAAAGGCTCGTCCGGACGCTTAACGACAGATTCGCAAACCATGGGACGGTTCGAGGGAAAACTGCTTTATCTCGATGGGAGTATGACCGCAATCAGGGAATTACTCAAAGCAGAAGAAAAACATATCCTAGTTAAACTATGCCTGCATAAAGTATTTGACCCTGTGTAAATGGAAATATTTGTAGTTTTATGTCCGTTGGTCCGATCCATCTCCATCAGATATGCGCCTCAAAGGTTCGCGCGGCAGTCCGCTGAAATGAAACAACGCCATACCTGCCGCCACGGCAACGTTGAGTGAATCGACATTTCCTTGCAGCGGGATGTGAAATCGCACGGCTGCACTGTCGAGCGTGCGCTTTGCCAAGCCTCGACTTTCATTGCCGACCGCCACGATGCTGCGGGCAGGGATGCTATGAATTTGGCGTATCGGCATCGATTTGGAGGCGGGAGCCTCCGAAGCCAAGACAGCACATTGATGTTGATCGAAATGGTCTGATCCAAGGCAATGAAAGATCGGCAAGCTCAGCACGGCACCCGCCGTGGCCCGAACCACTTTCGGGTTGAAGATATCGGCCGAGTCTCCGGTCAGCCAAAGCGCGCTGAGGCCTAACGCCACACCAAGTCGAATCAAAGTCCCAACATTGCCCGGATCTTGAACATGTTCGCCGTACAATCCGAAGACCTCCGGCTGGTGGAAGATGGCTCGTTCGCTCCAAACAGGTTTCTTCACGACCGCCATGATGCCCTGGGCTGACTCGACATCCGAGAGGCGATCAAAAGAAGCATCGTTCAGCTCGTACACCGGAGCATGGGACCGAAGGAGTAAACCCACGACATCGGAGGATTGCTTGTGGAGAAACCCGCAAGACGTTGCGATCAGGGAAACCGCGGGAGACTGTCTACGGAGGAGTTCAACAACCGGACGAGCCCCTTCAACGACGAAGGCTTGCTCGTGATCTCTCGTGCGCTTTCGCTCGTATAGATCGCGTATGAGCCCGGCCTTCGCTCGCGGAAGATGGGGAAAGTGGTCCGCCAATGGTAGAATCGATACCGGCTGTACTGCGCATGCATTGCAAAGCTGGAATAACTGCGGTAGCGGTCACTTCCGCTTTCTACCCGACGCAGCTTCCGCCGCACGAATTCTTTGGGCCCGTGCCTTCGCCCGTTTCAACGCGCTCAGTTTGCCTCTGGTCCGTTCTCGTTCAACCCGAAGTTGTTCGATCTGAGCACGCAGATGCACACGTTCTTCCTTATA
Organism: Nitrospira sp. Nam80; assembly: GCF_965152575.1. NCBI lineage: Bacteria > Pseudomonadati > Nitrospirota > Nitrospiria > Nitrospirales > Nitrospiraceae > Nitrospira > Nitrospira sp. Nam80. The sequence goes on along the minus strand of NZ_OZ224216.1, from coordinate 1,606,784 downwards.
GATATCGGCGCACTCGGCGCGAGAGAGGTTGATCCAGTCGCCGCTGCTCCTCGCCCGTCTAATCCGTTGTTCCAGCGACTCGCGGAGCAGCCTCGCCCGCATGGACATTAACGAACGCAACGCCTCCTGTCGGCGTTGTACTTCTTCCTCTTCTGCCATGATGCCACGAATATCTGTTCCCAACATATCTTCCTCCCCTTGCCGGTCTTCCTCCCCTCGCCGGCTGATTGCTCATTTTACCTGAATCGGGTGAATTGTTCTAGATAGGCGGACAAGGCCCTAAAGCCTGTAATCAGGCTGGCGAATTCTGATTATTGAGCAATTCCATGGCGTTGCGATTCATTGACCGTTTTCGCTATGATGCCTCTCCATGACGGGAGAGGGTCTTTTCATACGGGCTTGGCGGCTATCCCAACAGCAATCAGTGGATGAACTTGCCGCGAAAACGGGTCTTTCGGTTCCGTTTCTGGATGCGCTTGAGACGGATGATCGTCACATCAACCTCTCTACAATGAAAGTGGTGGCGCAAGGCCTTGGAATTCCAGCGGCATGGCTGCATACGGATCCGGCCGAATTCGACTTATTATTCAACGATGACGATCAGGAACATGATTCGGAAGGGCATTCAGCTCCATGGCAAGCCGATCCGTTGATAGCGCGAATTCGGGAAGGCAGCCGCGGCAATCGTTCGCTGTACGCTTTGCTCACGGCATTGCTGGAATGTGGAGACGCCAAACTCGTGCGGGCGGCCGAGGTCAATCTGAAGAGTCTTCTCAAACAAGCCCGGCAGACCGCCCTTCCTTGGCAGTCACGTCCCCCGGGACATTTCGAACCACCCAGCGACTAGCATTCACTCCAGCCGCTACATAGGTTGAGTCGGCGTCCCGATATTACTCCGGTACAGGAATAAGGCGACCGCGGCCAAGGCCAATAGTCCGGGCCAGCCGCCGAACGGAGGAACTTCGTATACCTGAAAGGGATCGGAGCCAATGGAAGGCCATTGGCTGCTTAAGGCAACGGGCAAAGCCAAAACAATCCCCATCAGCGCCTCTCCCGTCACAAGACCCGCTGCAACTAGAAGTCCTGCCTCGTTTTGCATCGCCCCTGAAGACCGACCTCCATATCGACGATGAGACAATTCGGCCAAAAGTCCACCCAGACAGATGACTGCCGACAGTTTCAACGGCAAGTACATGCCCAACGCCACCGCAAGCGCTGGAAGGCGAAACACGGAGTTTTTTACCGCTAGCCGCTGATCAATCGCCACGACTACGATACCAATGACCGCACCCAATCCGACCAGATGCCAAGGCAGGCTGCCTCCGAACACTCCTCGTGCCAGGTTGGCCATCAGTGTAGCTTGAGGTGCGTTCAACGGGTGGGGATGAAGTGCGGATGCCTCCCCGATTCCGTATTTGGCATGGAGCAGCGAGAGCACGGGGACGATGACAAGGGCAGCCGACGCCACACCCACCACCTGCATGATTTGCTGCTTCCAGGGCGTTGCGCCGACAATGTGTCCCGTTTTTAGATCCTGCAAATTATCTCCTCCCATGGCTGCGGCACAACAGACCACGGCCGCCACCAAGAGCGTAGCGGCCGGGCCGGTCGGATTACCCGGTCCCAGAATAAGAACCAGCAACAGGGACGCCATCATGATCGTGGCAATGGTCACTCCTGACACCGGGTTGCTTGAACTCCCGACCAGACCCGCCATGTAAGCGGCCACGGCGGAAAATAGAAAAGCGGCGACGGCCATAATGCCGGTGAGCAGCACCGCGGCGGTCATGTTCGCGAGCACGGCTTGATAGACGCCCACCATGAGAACGAGAGACAAGCCTGCCAGCCCGAGGACCCAGGATGATTTGGCATCTTGTTCTGTGCGAAGGATGGGTTCCGTCTGCTGTGAGCGCCGTTGAGCACGATAGGCCAACACAAGCCGGCTCAGGCTTTCCCCGATGGGACCACGGACTTGAACCAGTGTCCATAATCCACCGACCAACATGGCGCCAATGCCTACATAGCGGACATGCCGGCCCCAAATGACTTTCGCCCCGTTCACTCCGGTCAGCTCCGTCACCGGATCCCCCAGGAATCCGTCCATGGGAATCAGCACGAGCCAGCCTAAGATTCCTCCAAGAAAGACTACGATCGCCGTGTGCAGGCCGATGATGAACCCAACAGCCAGCAATGCTGGCGACAGGTTGATCCCCCCATAGAAAATAGATCTGCCGATCTGTGCCGCTCCCTCCATCGAATCGCTCCAGAGCCGAAGCCCGCTCTCGGCAAATTTCATGGCACCACCGGCAACAGCCGCCGTTATCAACGAACGGAGCGCCCCCCGCGGAGCGCTTGAAGCCTGCGCGCCGACCTTCAGCACTTCGGCCGTGGCCACGCCTTCGGGAAAGCGTAGAGACGGTTGACCGATCAGCGCCCGCCGCAGCGGGATGGTGAAGAGCACGCCGAGGAGCCCACCGACCATGGCAACCACCATTGTTTGCCAATAATCAAAGGCCGTCCAATACTCAATGAGCAACAGACCAGGAATTGTAAAAATCACCCCGGCCGCGAGGGCTTCTCCCGAAGAAGCCGCCGTTTGCACAATGTTGTTTTCCAGAATATTAGAACGGCGAAAGAATCTCAGGATCGTCATGGAGACTACCGCAGCAGGAATCGAAGCGGAGACAGTCATGCCGGCAAAGAGGCCGAGATAAGCATTGGCCGCCGCGAGCAGCGCCGATAACGCCACGGAGAGCACGATGGCTTTGGGAGTGATCTCCGGCAAACTGACTGATGCTGGAACGATGGGATCAGGAGTCGTGGATCCAGCGGGCTCGCGCCGATTTCTCATGGCGCTACACCGCCTGGACGAGAAAACATTTCAGATACCTGGTTTCAGGCATCCCGCCCAACACCGGATGATCCGGACCCTGCGACCGCTGTTCGATGAGGCGAATTGTCCTGCGCGCGTCGCGAGCCGCCGCCAGGATGATGTTCCAGAATTCCTCTTCCGGCACATGTTGCGAGCATGAGCAACTCACGAGTAATCCTTCGGGCGCCAGCAGCCTGAGTGCACGCAGGTTCAAATCTTTATATCCCGCGAGCGCATGTCGAACAGCATGGCGGCTTCGCGCAAAGGCCGGCGGGTCCAGAATCACCATCCCATAGCGACGGCCCAATTGCTCCAATATCCGCAGTTCATCGAAGGCATCGGCTTGCCGGTAATGACAACACGGTTCCACCTTGTTCATCGCCGCATGCCGACGCGCTAAGTTCAAGGCACCCTCGCTGGCATCGATGCCCTCTACCGAGCGCGCGCCCTGAAGCGCGGCATGCACCCCAAATGCGCCGGTATGGCAAAACACTTCCAACACGTCCAAATCCTTCGCGAGTTTGGCAGCCGCCGTTCGATTCTCCCGTTGATCACAAAACCATCCGGTTTTCTGCCCTTCCGTGACATCGACCAAGAAGCGCGCCTGCCCTTCAAAGATTTCAACCGGAGCCGTGAGTTCCCCACGAAGGCAGGCGCGCTCCAATGGCAGGCCTTCCAGCGCGCGACTCTTCGCATCGTTCCGAAGATAGAGGGCCCGCAAGCCTCGTGTCTCGACCAACGCATCGGCCAATAGATCTTTCCGGCGGTCCAACCCATAACTGAGTGTTTGCATCACGACGACATCGTGATACTGATCCACCACGAGCCCCGGCAAGAAATCGCTCTCACCGTAGACCAATCGATAGGCATTGCTTCCGAGCGCCAACCGTTGTCTCAGGCGCCATGCCGCGTCGAGCCTGGCACGAACAAACCCCTCGTCAATGGCCTCTTCACGATCGGTCAGGAGACGCACACGAATTTTTGAATGAGGGTTATAGAATCCGCGCCCGCAAAACTGCTTGCGTGACGTATAGACATCCACCACATCGCCAGCCTGCAGCGGTCCGAACGTGTCTTGGATATGCCCCGCATAAATCCATGGATGTCCGGTGCGGCGCGGGTCCGGAAACTGTGGGGAAAGCCGGATGCGGCCGGTCGGGAGTGAGGACTGTGCGTTCATGCGCTACTTATTCCCGCCGGAGGCCGCTGCCGTCAACAATAAACTGGCAGGAGGCATCTTGACCTACGGCACCGGCTATGATTTCCTGAGCCCCCACAGCGATACGCGCATGATCACTCAGAGGCATCCGTCATGGCGATCCGGCAAACAATCGGCACTGCGGTTTTGGATCGGCTTCATCGGCTTGGAGTCCGGCATATCTTCGGCATCCCCGGCGATTATGTTTTGAATCTGTACAAGATCATTGAAACGTCCCCCATTACCCATATCGGAACAACGCGGGAAGATTGCGCCGGATTTGCCGCCGACGCCTATGCCCGCATCAACGGTATCGGAGCGGTCTGCGTGACCTATTGCGTCGGAGGCCTCAATACGGTCAATGCCATCGCCTGTGCCTACGCCGAACGATCGCCTGTCGTCTTATTGACCGGCTCTCCCGGATTGTCAGAACGAGCACGCAATCCTTATCTCCATCATATGGTCCGCGATTTCTCGACCCAGCGGGAGGTTTTCGAACGAATGACCGTCGCGGCGGTCAGCCTGGACGACCCGGTCACAGCGGAGCGGGACATGGACCGCGCTTTCGCCGCCCTACTCCGGTATCGCCGCCCGATTTATCTGGAGATCCCGCGGGATATGGTCCATGCTCCATTGGCCGCGCCGGCTCCTTCCGGCCGCTTTGAAACTGAGGACACCGATTCAGCCGCATTGGCGGAGGCCGTCGGCGAGGTCCGTAGCATACTGGCGTCGGCTAAGCGCCCTGTCATTCTCGCCGGGGCGGAAGTAGGGCGCTTCGGCCTCCATGATGAGCTGACTCGACTCGTTGAACAGCTCAACGTCCCGATTGCATCCACGTTGCTGGGAAAGTCAGTGATCCGGGAAGACCATCCCCTTTATGTCGGCGTGTACAGCGGACTCGTTGCGCGGGATGAGGTCAAAGAGTTCGTGAATCACACCGACTGCCTCTTAATACTAGGTTCGATCTTGTCGGATGTCGAAGACCTGGACGCCCGGTCCTCCCTCTTCTCCGGCGGCCATACGATCCATGCCACCGCAGACCGCATCGCAATTAAACACCACCGGTACGATACCATCCGGTTCGAGGATTTCGTCAAAGCGCTGGCCGCCACTGACTTGCCGACATTCGAATCACGACCGCCGTCGGCCTCGAGACTATCGGACGAACCTAAGCCCCCGCTCCACGCGTCAGTGACCTTACAAGGTATATTTCGCCATCTGGACGGAGTGCTGGATGAAAAGACATTAGTCATTGCGGACGTGGGCGAATCGCTGTTCGCTTCGATGGACCTGCATGTCCACCGGCGCTTTGAATTTCTGTCGCCCGCCTACTATACCTCAATGGGGTTTGCCGTCCCGGCTGCTGTCGGCGCAGGATTTGCCGACCCCTCGCTTCGCCCGATTGTCCTGGTCGGCGACGGGGCATTTCAAATGACGGGCACGGAATTCTCAACCTGTATACGGTATGGTCAATCTCCCGTGATCATCATATTGAATAATCACGGCTATTCGACCGAAAGGGAGATTCTCGAAGGGCCCTTCAACGATATCCATGAATGGCGGTATGAGCGCGTGTGCGAGTTGATGGGCGGAGGCCAAGGAGTCCGGGTTTCCAGTCACGGCGAGTTTGTCCAGGCCCTTTCCAAAGCCCTTGCCGACAAGAACCAGCCATACGTGCTCAACGTTCTCCTAGACCCGGCCGACCGGTCGCCGGCCATGAGTCGATTGGCGCGGCGTCTGGCGAAGCGCTTGTCCACCGACCGTCCCTAGCGCAACCGTCCCCTGGCCCATTGACCCTCATGGACAAATATGGTTTTAATGGAGGTCATCTTGTCGAGTTGCATTTCCTTCACTAAACGGCCAACATAACGGTATATCGAATGTCGCGCAGGTGCCACGATGAGAGATAGCCAGTCGCTTTCCGCCAGGCTGAACAGCGTGGTGTCGAATGAAAGCGACTTCGATCAATTAGTCATCGCCTGTTTACCGGAATTTCTGGATCGGGCCACCGCCCAGACCAGGCGCTTCCTTCGAGAGACGGGCCAATGGGCCGATGACATTACGCACGAAAAGTTGGCGCTTCGGTGGGGTTATGAACTAGTGGAACGCTTCCTGGTCTACGGCAGAACCGAGGTACCCTGCAGGCCGTTTTTTCTATTGGATAGCCTGATCGCCAAATCATTCAGCCAACCGGATCCGCTGTGTTATCACAAGGAATTGCTGACGCCGGTGGGCCGATTTCTCGATGGGCTTGCTTCGCGTGCAGTTGTAAGTCGTGATGCATTAATGGCGCTCTTTTATCATATCTACGGGTTCGGCCAAGCCAACGTCGTGCGCCTACTCGGATTCGGGCAAGCGGAAAGCCAGCGGGTGTATAAGAATTTTGAGCGGTGGCGGCAGTCCGGCTGGCATCGGACCATGCTGGAAACCGGCATTACCGACAGTGATTTGAAGCTGTTGGAAGAACAGCAACGAGACCAGCCGGATCGCCTGAACTCGGAAGTCGACAGACTGCTCCATTTGCTTCAGACCCACTATCGAAAGAGCGAACCGGAACACTACCCCTGCCTGTCGGGACAGAAGTGGGGCCAATTATTTGATGATGACTATGGGCATGACTACCGAATTTGGCATTTGGCGTTTTGCCATAACTGTTTTGTCGAGGTGGCCGACCGGCGCCGGCGCGAATTCACAAACGGCGAGAAACTCCGCGTCAACCTCCATATCCAGCCGCTCAAGAAGGGAGGCGTAATGGCTCTCTTCGGCAGCGAGCGAGGAGGACGGACTCATGGAACAAGAACTCAACGACTATCGCGAACATCTGCTTAACGCGCTGGAGGATCAGCCGAAGCGGCTCCGTGAGGAGCGGCCCGACCGAGTGCAGATCTTCGTCAACCATGAATGCGTGGGAACGGTGGATTGCACCAAGTCCGATCCAAGTTATTCATTCGCGAGCCGCGAGCGCAGCATTCAGAATCTCGAATTACGAAATGAATCCGGCATCCTCATCGGGGGCGTGTCTGCTCCGGAAGCCGGGATAAAAAATGCCCGTATCCCGGTTGACCGGGGGTGCCTCCATATTTTGATCCAAAATAAGGTCGAAGGCGGTTCGGCTAGGGTCAGCTATCAGCCGGCGCCTTCTTGGTGGACGCGTATCGCCGGAACGGCCTTATGGTCATCCGCAATTGAACCGGGACTGCGCCGGCCTGCGTGGAAATCTGCATTCGCCATGGTTCAACTCTCATTGCTCGTGGCGGTGGTCGGTCTGTTGGCAGATCGCGTTCCCGGTTGGTTGGGACAGGACCAATCGTCCGTCCTTCTGGAGGAGCAGCGGAGTACCCAGCAGGCGATGCAAGAACAATTCGGCCGGCTGGAACAGCGGCTGGCCCAGTTGGCCGACAATCAGCAAGTGGCCATGATGTCGGCAAAGAGCGGCCAGGAGCAGTTCACTCAATTGAGCCGCCAGGTTGACGCCGTATCCCAAACGCAGCAGAAGCTTTCGGCTCACGTCGTTACGGCGCAGGAAGAGCTGCAAGCCGTCAAAGCCAGCGTTGCCGAGGAAATCCACAACGACGTTCGAGTCGCGTTCAATAAAGCGGAAGCGGATCAACAGGTCGTGCGGCAAGAATTGCAGTCGGTCAAATCGGTCAATGACACACTCGTCAAACAGGTGGCATTGCTGGAAGGAAAGAACCGTGAACTGCACGCTCGCCTCGCCCTCGCCACGATTGAAATCGCGAAGGCCACCGCGCAGTCAAAACCCTCCGCGGTCGCAAGGGCGGAATCACCCAAGGAAGCTCCTCCGCACCAAGTCGCCGAAGCGCTCCGTGAGACCGATCCTCAAGCCTTCATGTTTTGGGTTTCGTTTCAAGACGGGACACCGGAAAAAAGCATTGAGGACCTGATTCAGGAAATCAAAGGCATCAAGAAAGGCCCCATCAACTCCGGGTGGTATCCGGTCGAAGTCACGCTGCCAAAGCCGGAGCCGCCGGACCGCTTCCTTGAATCGATCAAACGAGCGAAGATTGTCAAAGCCGTTGCGACGAGCAAGGTTATCCCGCCGGCGCAATAGCAATCTCCAGACCGACCCACCAAGCCGTGCGCTTGGTGGGTTCGCGCCTCTCCGATACCCTAGCTTCTGGTGACCGCATCGCCGTGCACCCGTTCAAACTATTGGTTGTTTCGATGGAGGATACATGTCCGATTTTCATCAGAACGGCGTGGTAACTGTCCTACACCGGCTGGGACCGTCAAATCTCGATCGACTGGAAAAGGAGCTGGAGAGACACGCAGCCAATGCACCGATCGCGCTCGTCCTTCCATCACTCTATTCGGAACTGGAGAATCCGGCGCTGAAAAATATCGTTCAAGTCCTGAAAGACATCCGATATCTGAACGAAATTGTTGTCTCCTTGGATCGGGCTTCCGCGCTGGAGTTCCGGTTGGCTAAACAATTCTTTTCCATCCTACCCCAGCGGGTCCGCATCGTATGGAACGACGGCTCGGGCATTCAGGACATTCTCAAATTGCTCTCGTCCAGTGAAATCGACACCGGCCTGCAGGGAAAGGGCCGCGGATGCTGGATGGCGTTCGGCTATGTGCTTGCCCGCGCACAAAGCAGCGTCATAGCGCTGCATGACTGCGACATCCTCAGCTATAATCGGGAATATCTCGCACGCCTCTGTTATCCTATCGTGCATCCGAGCCTCGGTTATGAATTCTGCAAGGGCTATTACAGCCGCGTGACCAACCGCTTGCACGGGCGGGTCACCAGGCTCTATCTCACGCCCATTATCCGGAGCCTGCAGCAGGTATTCGGTAACCATGCCCTTCTCACCTTTCTTGATAGCTTTCGATATCCCCTTGCCGGAGAATTTGCAATGGTACGGGACCTGGCTTGGATCAATAGAATCCCCGGCGACTGGGGCTTAGAGGTCGGGGTTCTTTCGGAGGTCTACCGCAATTGCGCGCTGCGGCGAATCTGTCAAGCCGACATTGCCGACGCCTATGAGCACAAACATCAAATTCTGTCACCGGATAACGCCGACCAGGGCCTGCTAAAAATGTGCGTGGATATCACGAAGTCCTTATTTCGGAATCTGGCCAGCGAAGGGATGGTGCTGTCGGAAGCGGGTTTAAAGACGCTACGCGCCGCCTATTTGCAGGCGGCGCAAGACGCGATCAACCGCTACGAAAACGATGCGGCAATCAATAGCTTGCAGTTCGATCGCCATGAAGAGAGATCGGCCGTCGAAGTGTTCTTGAAGGGCATGAGACTGGCGACTGAGACCTTTATAGAAGACCCTCTCGGCGTGCCGATGATTTCCAACTGGAGTCGAGTAACAGGTGCCATTCCCGATATCTTTGAACGACTCGCCGCTGCGGTGGAGCGGGATCACGAGTGGGACCCGGTGGAGTCTCGGAAGTAGCTGAGGAGCGTGCGCTCGCTAGAAGTCGAGCGCGACTTCTTATCAAAACGACATAAATCACGATCGATCATTTGTGAGAAACCAGAGGAATGCCCTCGGTACAATGGGCAATTTTGCCGCCGGCTTGCAGCTGAGGGTGTCTACAAAGCAGCTCGGGATACCCATTCATCCGAGGAACTGGTCAGTCCATTTAAATGATTTGATTTTCCAACGTCCACATGTGTATGGTTTTGCCTACACTATGGACCACCAAGCGGAATACCTGCTACGCTCGATCGTCGAGGAACAGACCCGCACTCCTTGGCCTGCCCTCTATCTTTTGGCGATACACGCCCATCGATATGCCAGAGAGATTTCCGGATCGCTCTTGAGTTCCGAATTAATTGCTCAAGGCTTTCCCTCACAACAGGCAGAACGTTTTGGAGAGGAATTCGATCATTATCGTGAGCTGTTGACCAAGTACGATCGCTCACAGTTCTAACGGCATCCCCGCTTCTTCACGATAAGACTATTCCCGTTTCATCCGGCGACGCCACTTTCCTCCAATGACCTGGCACAATCGCATCAGCATGAATGGTAGAGATAAAGACCCATCAGCGAAACAATTGCACATGTCCGGTTAAGTAATCCCTTCAGATCCAAAAAAGCGGATACGATGGGCCATACGGATCTAACCTAATTGAAACGACAGGATGTAGTATCGATGATGACATGCAGAATGCCAGAGACATGCTTCGGCGCTTTGCCGACTCCGCCAATAAAACGCAGTTGCAACCCGTGGATTACATGCGGTTCTGTGACGTCAGCATCTATATCCATCAACATGGGATTCATTTCACCGGCCCACAGATGCGCACCTTCTTGTATGCCTGCGGCTTTTCCGCAGATATGGCCTTGCGGCTCGGCATACAGTACGAGCGGTACCGAGAGCTCCTCGCACAAGGCGACCTCATCATCTAGAGTAATTGAAGCAGATGAGATAACGGGGTTAGCTGAGGTGATGTGCAGGCATCTCCGAAGCACTTGGCACGCAGCTGATTTTGGACAGGAATCGCAGATCCTCATGCGTTGTAAGTCTTCCCGTTGAAGGCCTTACACACCTTGGGATCCTCATTGTTCGTCAACTGCTGCACATCGTACGATGCAACGGCAGTGCGGGAGCGTCGCCCCCAGTTATGGCGACCGTATCCCAGCATTCCAAGCAACTCAATGGTAAGCCGCCACGGCAAAAACATAGGCACTAATATCAGTCCCGTCAATGCTCTTCCCGGTGCCTCCATGGAGAGCATCCCCAGCACAAAGTAGCTTGCGATTGCTGCAAAGAGGACCGCGGCCCAATAGAAAGAAATTCCCCAGAATGGATTCGCGGCGTTCATCCAACTTCCGACGAGGCAGAGCAGTGTCAACGATGCTTGGCTCGAATAGTTCGGTGCGACAAGGGTCACAGCCGAATCAATAAGCGTGAGCGATCGGGTCCGGATCCCCTGTCGGATCAGCAACCACGTTTTGCCTGCGATGACGGCATACCGGCCGCTCGCCCACCTCAACCGTTGATCCGAAGCCTGAGTGAAGTTCTCTGATTCTTTCGCATAGGTCTTCGCTAAGGGATTAAAGTAGATCTTTTCACCTCTTAGGAGGAGTTCTACTGAGTATTCCCAGTCTTCTCCGACTGATAAAGCCGTCCATCCATGCCGTTTCAGTAAGCCCGCGCCCAGGCACATCCCGGTGCCAGTTAGCATTCCCGTGAGTCCGACAGCCGTTTTCCCGACATAGTACCGCCCGTTTCTCAGTACACCTGTCACGGCCATGATCCGTGTAAATGGACTGTCCCAAGGATTCGAGATGTAGTTATAGCCCTGTTGAACCTGATGTCCAGCCTGGAACTCTACATGAAAAGCTGATAGGAGATCACGGTCGGCACGTGTATCCGCATCAATGATCACAACCGCATCAAAGGCAATCTGAGCGTTTCTTGCCTCTTGAATGCCCCAGGCAAGGGCTGCTCCTTTTCCGGGTTTTCCGTCGGATCTTTCGAAACACTGGGCATTGTTGCTCCGGACAACCGCAGCTGTCCTATCGGTACATCGATCAGCAATGACAAGAACTCGGTAGCGTTCGCTCGCATAATTCAGATGACGCAGACTTTCCAGCGTACTTGCTATCTCCGCTTCCTCATTGTGGGCGGGGATTAATATGAGAAACCGAGTCTGTTTGTCACCGGAATCGGCCACGGGAGGGCGGTAGAAAAACGAACTCACCGCGAGGAACCACTGGTACAAAACCAGTAGCGTGAGCGGAACCAATATCAGAATAAGAAATATTTCGACAATCGCAGGCATGGAGTATCGGCCTCCCGAAGCTGGAAACCAGGGAGGGCCGCCATGTCATCGGCCGCCTGAGCCGTCATCGGCGTCTAACGCGACCCGCTAGTGTCCTCGCTCGATTCAACAAGCGCGAGGGGGTAAGGAATCCCCATTGGCCCCACGGCGTGAATGTTAGCGTCCAGACGCGGCGAATGAAATCTGTGCGGTTAGCGAGAGCCATGTGAAGGGTAAGCGGCCCATGCACAGTGGCCTCACCTATGGAAAGCGGGCAAGTGACGGCTTGCGAGACGTCAATATGGTCCGTCATGAGAGAGCGATAATCGTTGGGATATAATGGGCGATGGGGCAACAAAACCGTGCGGTTTCGAAGGGGAATGAAATGCAAGCAGCCATTCTCGGCTGTCACATCCTGAAGGGGAATCCAGAAGGCGATAGTGTTATTAGGAAATTGGCCGTGGAATGCACCATCCTGGTGCCAAGGTGTGCCATGCTTTCCATGAGGTTCTTTATAAAGGGCTTGATCACATACATACCGGGTCGTTGTACCTAACAGTTGTTTGGCAATGGCGCAGCATGATCGATACACCGAGCTTCGTCTCAGTTCAGGGGCTCGGTGCAAGAGGTTATCCTGCGCACCACACTGCCGCCCTTGACCAGCGTAGGCATGATCAATAATTGCCTGCACTTGAGCAATATCTGCCGGTGAACTGAATGCGGTGATTTTCAGGAAGCCCTCCTGCTGAAACCCAACTAACTCTCGACTGTCTAGAATGCGGCAATCGCGTTGCTTGGCAAGTTGAATAGGTAAAGCATCAAGCGCCTCATTGGCCATATGACACTCCTCATTTCAATGCACAGAAGAGTCAGTCCGTAGGCGGGATAAAACTACCGGGTGGGCACTGCTCCCTAGTAGCTTCCCATTATGCCAATCATCCTATGTAATCTGGTGATTAGGGAAAATCTGGTTGAGCCGCAAAGTTTCCAGTATTTTTGACGAAAACGGTACCGGACAAAGAGCACTTGAATGAAGTATAGCAGAGAGCCATCGCTCTCCCCGGCCCCATGGAAGTACTAGGAGTAAGGCGAGATATGAGGGTATGAGGTGTGGACGGGTAAGCTTCGGGCAATCCAGGCGAAGGCCTGACCATAGCCCCGAATTGATTCCCTATCCCTTTGGTTTATTGGCGAACACCGTGGCGTCGCAGGCGATGTACTTGATCTGCTTCATCGGGACGATGACGACTTCCTTGGCGGAATCGACTTCCAACACTTCCATATCTTCGCTGATCGTATGTCTGATGGCATCCTTGACGACAAGCTCCTGATTATCAACAAACACCACCTTTACCCAATATTGCACGATTCATTCTCCTCACTTGAAGTGGACTCTTGCCCCAACTCACGTGAACGGCTCGTCGCCGCCTTCACGGCCGACATCAGGGCCGCCCGTAATCTGCCGTTCTCCAGCGCATGGAGACCCGCAATCGTCGTCCCACCCGGCGAGGCCACGCGGTCCTTGAGCACTGCCGGGTGTTCCTGAGTCGAGAGCACCATGCGCGCGGCCCCGGCGACTGTCTGCGCCGCAAGCACAGCCGCAGTATGGCGAGGCAGTCCCATCATCACCCCGCCGTCCGCCAACGCCTCGATCATCATATAGACATATGCGGGTCCGCTCCCGCTTAGCGCCGTTACGGCGTCCATCAATCGCTCCTCTATCACGACGACCGTGCCGACCGACTCGAAGAGCGCCCGGGCGACGGCCCGATCCTTCTCGGTGAGTTGACCGGCATAGGCCAGCGCCGTCACCCCCTCGCCAATGATGGAGGGCGTATTGGGCATGGCCCGCACGATCCGTTCGGTGCCGTTCAATCGCTGTGCAATCTGCGCAATCGGGTATCCTGCCGCCACGGACACAATAAGGGCCTCGGGAGCGATGGCGGTTCGGATCTCTTCCAAAACCCCATCAAGCAGTTGAGGCTCGACAGCCAGTACAATGACATGGCACCCCACCACCGCTTGTCTATTCGCATGGGAAGTTTTGATCCCGAACCGGTCGGCCAAGATATCACGTCGTGCGGATACAATATCGCTGGCTAGGAGCTTGTCCGGATCCGCGAGGCCCGTCCGAAGCAGCCCCCCGATCAGAGCCTCGGACATGTTCCCGCCTCCGATAAATGCGATGCGTTTTTCTCGTAACATGAGCGGTCGATTATACTGTCCGCAGGCCCCCCCTTCAACTTGCGGCTTGCCGAGTCAATTGACGGTCCGGTAGAGTGAACTCATAAAGCCGGGTGCACCATAGGAGGCAGCCATGAAGGCATTTATCTGGACCTGTTCATTTCTTTTATTGATCGGTCTTGTCACGGACGGTTGGGCACGGCGCGAATCTTTGACTCCCGAACAGAAGAGCAAGCTTGAAAAAATCGAGTCGGTGCTGGTCGATGTGTTGGCGATTTCCGACAAAGGCGCCCTTGATGCGGAGCCGTTGCGCCAGGTCGTCGTCACTCGCTTGAAAGAGTTTGGTTATACGGCCGCCACGGACAACGGTCAGCCGCATGACGTGTTGTTCCGGGTGAAGTGCGAACAGCATAAGACCTGGGAGGGCACGACAAATATGGGGAGCGACGCCGATTTACCCGACTCTCCATCCAGGGTCTGGAAGGGGCCCGCCTGCCAATTGTCGTATCTCTTGGACGGCAAGAAAATGGGATGGCGCAAAGAGGTCCGGACTGACTTTGCCGACGCCGAACAGGCGGCTCAGAAAGATAACGCGGGAGACCCGGCCGCCTATGCCATGGCGAAATTGAAAGAACGTCTGGAGGACTATGATTTTCCCGCGCTGATCACCGCCGAGTGGGGCCAGGAGGAGCGGCTTTTCAAGCTCTATGACGATCCGGCCACGCCGCCGGCTCGAAAAATCAAACTGATTAATTTGTTCGGCTATCTCTTTTCTACTGAGTCGGTTCCTCGCCTGCTCGCAGCCCTCCAAGGGCAGGATATTGAAATGGCGAAGGCCGCCGCCCTGGCGCTCGGCAATATCGGTCAGAAAGACACCATCCCGGTTCTGGTCAAGACCATGCAGTCAGGACCGCCCGAACTTCAGGCCTCAGCCGCGAAGGCGCTCGGTATCGCCGGCGCGCTTCATGGTGATTTTTCCATCATTGAGCCGTTGCTCGCGAGCCTCAAAACCGATGATGTGGCGGTCAAGACGGAGGTCGCCTGGGCCTTGGGTAAATTGCCGGATCGCCGGGCTTACGATCCGTTGTTCTCACTCCAGAAGTCGCTCTACCATGTGCGGGACAACGATGCAGATCCGAAATTGGTCAAGCTCAAAGAAGCGGTCAATTGGAGCATCAAGCAGATCGATACGTGGGAATATCTTCAATAACGTCTATGCAATCCAAATCCCCGCTTCCCCGGCGCCGTGGATGGACCATCCCGGTTGTTCTACTGGGGATCTCCTTATGGCTTGCTCACGGAGCGACAATAGCTCACTCGCAAGTCGCGGGAGACGAAGCGGAGTTGGAACGCCTGCGCGTGAAGGCCGAGGATGCCATGGCCAATGAAGACGCCGATGGAGCCGCCATGGCGATGGGCCGGGCCGCCTTAATGGCCCTGCACTTGGCGAAGCGGGAGACTAATGGGCTTCGCAGTCAAATGTTTCAGGGGGCCGAGCATCTGTTTCGCTCACAAGAGCACGGCTACAGAGCCTTGGCCTTGTTCCGGCGGGCCGGGGGGGAATTGCCCTCCTCGTCCGGCGTCTGCGGAAGTCTCCGGCTCGCTCAAACCGAAGTGAAGCATTCACTGCAAATGCTTGTCGCGAGCGTGTCGAGCGACGACAGCGATCCACGGGTGAGCCACCAGGCGCATGAACTGCGCCAGGCAGCCGAAACATGGGGGACCGTCCTGGTCTCTATGCATGCCGACTTCCAGTGCGTCTAAGTAGTCCTTGGGCCCGTTCCCTCGAAAACCTCCGGCTCAATCATCTTCCGGATTGATAATATGAAGCCCCGCCGGCCTGCAGGCTGCCAAGAGCTGCTTGTCAGCGCTGACAACGGTCAATCGTAGCGGTTTGAGCTCCAACGCCAGAGCCAGATGAAGCAGCTGCTGGGCCCGTAAGGCCGGATAGTCGAGAATCAACTCTTTCGTACTCAGATAGGTATCCATAGTCGGGGCAATATATTGGAAGAGGCCCTGCTTCGATTCCATCTCGAATTTATAAAGGACGCAATAACAATCGTCTCGCGTAATTTCTCCCTGTTGCGCCCGGCATGAGAAAATTGAATAGAGATCGGTCACAGTCCACATGGGAAGAATGGCGACTTTGCCGCGCTTCACCATGAGCTTGTTCACGATCCTGGTGCCCCGCTCCATGCTGTACCGCTTGACGAGCGCGGTGGAATCAAAATAGTAATATGGCATCTCAAGCCCTCCCCTTCAGCAAGCTCTCCGCCAAAGGAGACTGCAGCTTGGACAGACGATCCTGTAATTCGTCCAACGGAAGCTCTTCATAGTATCCCTGCCGGCGAAAGATGCCGACGATCCCGCCGCTGTTGACCAATTGCGTATCGGAAGCCAGGCGCTCGCGAAGCCGCTTCTTCATGATCCGGCTGGGCATCCGTCGGCGCGGTGCGCCGTCATTTTCCGCGTCATTGGACTTCGTCGTCGCTGATTTCTTCATTCGCACTCCTTTGTGAAAGGGTTATTGATGCGGAACACCTGAATGCTCCAGACGCTCATCCCGGGGACAACCGGGAGGTGTGCTAGAAGCCGACGGCAACTCCGTGTCGCCGTAAATATAGCCGGCAATCGAATGCGCGAGCTCCGAGGAGAATTGCTGCTGCATGACACGAACGGCTTTTGCCACCGCTTCCCGTTCTGTCAGATGTCCCTCCTTGCCGCCTTTGGAAATCGCGCCGATCACCCGCTTCGTTGCGACCTCCTCGATCACGGCATCGCTGCACCATCGAACATACCGGAATTGCGGATCTCGAATATCGAGGAGCCATACGCGAATGATCCCGGTCACCAGTAGTTCCGGCTTCAGGCCGTCCGCATAGAGACCGTCATTCGTCGGCACGGATGATCCGGCCACGGACAGCCCCTCGCGGGCCAGTCCCTCGATCAAGGCTCGCCGCACCGGCTCCGCCTGATCCCCGTCAAAATTTACTGCGACGGCCAGATTTCCGGCGAGAAACTGTTCCAATTCATTCATTAAGTCGGCCACGCGATACCCGGGCTGGTTCCCCTGCCCGTTCGCCCGGATGACCCGCAAATCCGCGTTGTATGCTTCCCGGACAACGAGGTTTCTTGCAGCCCGCTTGAGATTTCTCGCGTGTGACAGTTTATCCGGCGTCCGTCGTGCCTCGTTGAGTTGGGAGGCGACCGTGTCGTCCAGCTCGCGTATCCGCTCAATCAATGCCGGTTCGGCTTGAGCCTTATCCATGCCGGCTAAAGCATAATACTGTCTGTTTTTCGGGTCAAACCATGCATCCAAAACACGCACATTTTCCAAAACCTTCTCGGTGGACACCCGTGTGACTTTTTCCAACGCGAGGCGCCGTTCCGCTGTGGCATGCGATCGGCCTTCAACGATGAGATAGGATTCCCAATCCTTGGATTGGGCTTCGATTTCCGCCTTAAATATTTTTGATACCGCGGCATAAGCCTGCTCTTCGGCTCCCGACCTGGTGTCGCCTTGCCCGACACCGACCAGATACCGAGTCGGTAGAAATTCCAGGCTCGTACCGTCGACCCACGATGGACGCACCTGCTCCCCATGCCAGCAACCGGCTTGGATCAGCCACAAACCGAGGGCGATCATGAGGGGCATGGCGGCTCGCGGTACCGACGGCACACTTCTCATCGCACGACTCGCTCGATGAAAAACTTTGTTTCCCCTTCCTTCAGCATAATAGAGGTCGTCTTTTCCACGCCCGCGCCTCCCATGCCGGGGCCTACCGGCTTGATGCGGATATCGTAATCACCGGCCGGCACCCAGAGGCGTGCAACCTGAATTTCATCCGGGAGCGTTCGCCAGCTTCGCTTATCGGATTCCTCCGACGCCACGGCCAGCCCTTTCGTCAATAAGGCCACGGCCAGGCCCACCCACGGCGCGTCGTCCTTGTTCACGGCCTGCTGCGCCCCACGCGTCGCGGCTTCCGCGGCGGCGAACTTCACGGCTGCGCGGGCTACGGCTTTGGTCGCGATGCCGGCGAATCGCTCGGAGAGAGCCTTCTCCGCCAATGCCGTTGTATTCTGCATCAATTGTGAATGAGCCGTGTAAGAAGCGCCGGCCTTGCCGGCCACTGTCACCTCCTCATAGGAAACCTGGCTTTTTTGAGGGATCAGTCGAGGCAGGGCGACGCGCACGATTCTCCCGTTCAAGCCGTACAGGAGACTGTCGGCGGCACGATTGGGCTGCCGATTGGAATAGTGAATCACGCCCTTATTCAGCAACACCAACTGCAAGGCATCAAGGCTGATAGGCAAATCAAGAAAGTGATCCTCCTTGCGAGGCGCGCGGCCATTATAGCCAATCACCACCACCTGAGCCAGTTGCTGCTGCATGGCTTGTGACACCCAGGTCGCCCCGGGAAATCGGCGGCGGTACTCCTCGAATTCCTGGTTGAGGTGGAGCGCTTCACTGGTGCGGAGCAGGTCCGCCTGCAGCATCGACGGAGGCGGCACGCGCGACCATGCCCGCATCGAATCATACGCCTCATATGCGTTCCGGTACGCGATGAACGCATTGTTGACATCCCCACTGGCTTCATACAGCACACCGGAGAGATATCGGGCAAAGGCGTCGTCCCGATAAGAATCTTTGCTCTTGGCCCGGTCGGACAAGACATTCAAGCGATGGTCTATTTGTCTCGCTTCAACCAGCGCCTCGGTCAACTGCCCCAATCCGACATAGTTCAACGCTTTGATGACATTGATCATCACATGCTCATACGGCTCTCCTTCATACGGCAAGAGCGTATCATTGGTCAGAAAGGCGGCAGTTTCGCCTCGTATACTCCTGGTATAGAGGCGTTCGACTTCACGATCCGCCTTCTCCAGTTCCACGTTGCTTCGGACGTAGTCCCCTGCCAGATGGAGGGTCATACCGCGATCCATCTCATACAACAAACGGCTCCGCGAACCGTATTCCTTTTCGGCCTGCTCAATAACCGCGTCGGCTCGCTTGGGATCGTTGGCAAGAAGATTTTGATCGACCAATCTATAGGGATCGAATGAACTGCATGCGGCGAGAAGGCCGGCAAGGACAGGAAGGAAGAGACGCTTGCCGATGAAAGCGGGACGGCCTCCGGAATAAGAGGCCGTCCAACATGAGCGCGAGAGTATCACGCGGGCGTGGGGCTAAAATACCGACCGTTTCCGCTCGACCACTTTCTTGATCTTTTTCTGTCCGAACCAGGACTTGACATTGTTTTCCAGATCGATCATTTCCAGATCAACCTGATAAAAAACGGCTTTCACTCCTTCGGCTTCATCAAGCATCGTCGAGATCGTACCTTTCATCATATAGTCGGCGCCGATTTCTCTACCGGGCGCTTTCTGCGTATCCTCCCTGGCATGGATGGCCTGTTCACGGCGTTCTTCTCTCACCTCATCGCGCTCGCCTTTCCCGGCGACAAACGTCACTTTTTGAGAATTCGTCAACTCCCGCGACAAATCGGTGATGAACGTCTGCACATCGATATGCTCGTGACTTCGATTCAAAATGGTCCCGACAATGACGACGGGTTGGCGGCTCTTCGTCCGCGTGAAATTATCCAGCCATGGACTCGCCAGAGATTCCTTAACCATGGTCTCGGCCACCATTCGGGAATCCGTATCGTTCCAGCGTCCGCTGAGATCGGTCACGACCCCGGTATCGACCCTGGTGACCTTCGTTTCATGACCGCAGCCCGCTGACCCTGCAATCATCCCCATCATGGCAAGCGCGACGCAAAGACGCTGTCCCAGATTCAACCACCCACGGACCATGGCACCTCCCTTCGTAGGAAAGAACGCGGTAGAGACGGCTCGATCTACGGCGTGGCTCGCTTTTCCTCTTCTTTTTCCAAGCGCTCGAAGAGGCGATCCGCGTTCTTTCGCACGTAATCGCGCACCTGCGAGCTCAATTCTTTCGCCTGATCCAAGTTATTCTTCATGTCTTCCAGGCTCAATTTCGTCAACACATAATAGGTACCGGTTTTGCCGTCCTTATAACGATCGATGGGCTTGACCCCGTTGAGCGTGACCGCTGAAAATGTTTTGATGGCTCGTTCGACATTCTGTTCCTCACTGTTCCGGGAAAAGTCACCGGCTGTCGTTGACGCGGCATAGTCTCGCATCAAATAGGCGGTGTAGGTCTCGAAGGTCTTAGCGATCTCGGCGCGCGCGCGGTTTTCAGCCGTGTCCCAAGCCAACGGTTCATTGCGCACGCCTATGACGGATCCGACACCATAGAACGATTTGTCGCTCTTATCATTGTACGCACCCGAACCTTTTTTGACCCAGGTGGGAGGTCCGCCGCACGCCGCGAGCGCGACGACCAGTAACAGCACCAGCCCGGAACCGGTGGCTTTGGCGAAGATTCCTCGTCCGTTGCTCATACGCGACCTCCTTCTATGTTCAGATGATGGACTGTCGAGGAAAGGACTTGATTGGTGGTCGAGCATCGATGACTGCCTGAAACGCGCCGACGAAGCCTCAAAACTTAGGAAATTATGCTAGCATGCACCCCCAGGGGAGTCAACGCAAGCAGCGCTTCCTGGTTGACTCGATCACCAAAAAATAGAAGCGAGGAGGACTCACCGTGGCAGACGTACAGATTCAAGACGGCATCATCCGCATCCTCGAACTCGACATCCAGGATCCGAAGGCGGCGGCGGCATTGGCGGAGTACCCACAGATCCGATGGGCGGAAATCACCCGCCGCGCGCTGAAGATCGGGCTCGGCTATATGAAGGGAGGAGGAAAGGATTAACGGGCAGGTTGTTCAGACGATGGGACTTGGCTCCGGCGAACGGCCGCCTCGGCCCGTTCGCTTTGCCCTCCCAAATCCAGGTACCGTTTGAAGGCATCCACGGATTTGGGCTGATCGTGCAGGTGGTCGGCATACAATGTGCCGAGAGAGAAATACACGTCGACGTAGGCAGGATTCACCACCAGGGCCTGTCTCATCGCCTGCTCAGCCTCGCTGTACTTCCCCTGTTTCTCCAACACCAAGCCTAGCGTGTAGAAGGAGTCGGGATTTTGAGGCGCATGTTGTACGGCCAGCCGCGCCATGGACAGAGCCTCGTCAATGTTCGGCAATACCTCGAGACGGACGTAGCTTTTGAGGACATAGGCGTCGCCAAAAGTCGGATCATAGGCAATGGCCCGGTTTAGCCGTTCCAAGGCTTCTTCTGCGGACTTCTGCTGCTGGAGAAGACTGAAGGCCTGTTCGTATTGTGCCCTCGCCGCTTTTGACCGGTCTGCTTCACTCTGCGGCTCGGCGCCCAGCTGGAACGCCGCTTTCTTCCCTTCGATCAGAATGGTATCGCCGTCCCCGTCGAGCTGGACGAACTGCGGATGTTGAGTCCCCTTCGATTCTTCCCCCACCCGCCGCTGTACATAGGCGCCAAGTTCGGTCGCCATGAGCCAGCCGTTTTTATTGGTGTCGGCCGCTCCTTTCAATCCTGCGAGAAGAGCCGTCACAAAGACACTTTGCCCATCTTCTTGAGCCAACGGCTCACCCTTTTCCGCCGCGACGAGCGCCTGCACAGCCCGTTTTTCCGTATCTTCTTCCGGCGCCAGCCGTCCCTCAAGCGACAACTGTTGAGGCGCCGTGATTTCCCAGCCTTTGATTCCCGCGTCAAGCAAGAACAAGGTATGCTTTGAAGCAATGCGGCGGCTGAACTCTTTTAAATGATCAAGCGTGACTGATTTTGACACATTGTTGAGCTGCGCATCCCACGGCACCAAGTATCCCGTCTCCTTCCCCGGCGCTTCGGAGGTCACCCCCGCATGGCCGGCAAAAAAGATGACGACGCGGTCCTGACGCCCGACCTTCCGTGGCAGGTAATCCGTCAGCATCTGGAGCAACCGCTTGGAACTGGCGTCCTTATCGTATATCTCAATGACTTCATCAAATCCGAGCTGACGCAAAGCAGTCGCGACCTCTTTGCCACGCTCGATGGCGCCCGGCATCTTGGCCGCGACCAGATAGTTCTCGATCCCGATGATTAATCCCCACGATTTATAGTACAGTCCTTCCGGTTTGCCGACCTGAGACGTGGCAACGAGTGGGCTAAAAACAATCAGGCCACTGAAGGCAAGAATAACCCGCAGGAACGATCGACCGCGAACCGGGCAGGATAGCTTCCGCATACGCGCTAGTGGGAAATAACAGCTTGTACTAGGTCAGCCTACCCGTCAGTCCTAGGCACTGTCAAGAAATGTGAGCCGCCTGGAAAGCTGCAGGGTTGCAGTTCATCAGGACCTTGCGCATAATGCGCCCTAATTCCTCCGCGGCCCGGCAACAAACCGCGGCCCGCCACGAATGAGGCATGGAGACCCGCGCATGGATGAAAACATCGATTCTTTGCTGAAAGCAGGCCGAGTAGTCCGTCCAACCCCCGCGACGGTCGAGGCGGCCTACATTAAAGATTATGAGTCTTACTACACGCACTCAATCGCGGATCCGGAAGGATTTTGGGCCAAGGCGGCGGGGGAACTCGAGTGGTTTGCTCCCTGGAAACAAGTGCTCGACTGGCAGTACCCGTGGGCCAAATGGTTCGTCGGGGCCACCTGCAACATCTCTTACAATTGTCTGGATCGACACGTGAATACCTGGCGACGCAACAAAGTCGCGTTGATCTGGGTGGGAGAAAACGGAGACGAGCGGGTCTTTACCTACGGCGAGCTGTTGCGGCAAGTCAACCGCTGTGCCAACGCCCTCAAAGCGCTTGGCCTGGGCACGGGAGACCGAGTCACGATTTATCTGCCCAAAATTCCGGAACAAGTCGTCGCGATGTTGGCCTGCGCCAGGATCGGTGTCATTCACAGCGTCGTCTATTCAGGATTCAGCGCTCCCGCGCTTGCCAGCCGTATTCAGGATGCCGAGGCTCGCGTCGTCATTACGGCGGATGTGGGGTACGATCGCGGCAAGACGATCAATCTCAAAGCGGTCGTTGATCAAGCCGTCGCCGGCTGCGGCAGCGTGGAGACGGTGGTCGTCGTTAGGCGGGAGAGGCCGGGGCTCCCTTTAGCCTCATCACGGGAGGTTGATTGGCACGATTGGCTCAGAGGGGAACGGCCTGTTTGCGAGGCCATGCGTCTCGATAGCGAACATCCGCTGTACATTCTCTATACTTCGGGAACGACCGGCAAGCCAAAAGGCGTGGTCCACGTCCACGGCGGCTACATGGTGGGTACCTACCTCACGACCAAATATGTGTTCGATCTCAAGGAAGAAGACGTGTACTTTTGCGTCGCCGATCCCGGCTGGGTGACCGGACACAGCTATATCGTATACGGCCCACTTCTCAATGGTGCCACCATTCTCATGGCCGAAGGAAAACCCGACTATCCGAACCCCGGTCGATGGTGGGACCTCATCGAACGCTACGGCGTCTCCATTTTCTACACGACGCCGACGGCCATCCGTTTATTGATGAAGTACGGGGAGGAATGGCCGAAGAAGTACGACCTCTCTACCTTGCGGATCCTTGGAAGCGTCGGAGAACCGATCAATCCGGAAGCCTGGGAATGGTTCTATCGGGTCACCGGCAGTGATAAGCCGATCATGGATACTTGGTGGCAGACCGAAACCGGAGCCATTCTGGTGACACCTCTCCCCTGCGTTCCGCTCAAGCCGGGGTCCGCCACCAGGGCCTTTCCCGGCATCGAGGCCGATGTCGTAGACCGGGAGGGCCGCAGCCTACCCGCGAACGCCGGAGGATTTGCCGTCATTAAGAAACCCTGGCCCTCGATGATGCGCACCATCTATAAAGATCCCGATCGGTACAAGGTCTATTGGAATACCATTCCGAACTGCTACACGGCCGGGGATGTCTGCCGCAAGGATGCGGACGGTTATCTCTGGTTCATGGGGCGGGCAGATGACGTCATTAAGGTAGCGGGGAACCGCATCGGCACGGCAGAGGTCGAAAGTGCGCTGGTCGGACATGCGGCGGTCGCCGAGGCAGCGGTCATCGGAAAGCCGCATCGGACCGCCGGCGAATCGATCAAGGCGTTCGTGATTCTGAAGCAGGGACAACAAGACAGCAAGGAATTGATTCAATCTCTAAAGGACCACGTGCTGAAGGAACTGGGCAAGATTGCGGTTCCGCAGGAAATCGATATCGTTCCATCACTGCCCAAAACTCGATCCGGCAAGATCATGCGGCGAGTGCTGAAGGCGAAAGAACTGGGGCAGGACGTGGGCGATATCTCTACGCTCGAAGACTAGCGAGGCGCCGCCGGCAACAGGACTGCAGTCGCGTACGAGGAACGGTCCTCAGCACAATCCAACACATTTGATTATTCCTGGGGTTATTATGGAAACTCCTGACCGCTCGAACGCGTCCCTCACGCCAACTACTCCGCCACGAGCCACCTTTGTCTGGGAATGTCCAGCCTGCTGCCGACGGTTCATTGCCGAAAGCACGCCGCCCAAATGCCCGTTCTGTCTGAAACAGTTCGCCCCCGGGGCTCCGAAATAGGTGTTCGGCTTCCCGCTGCATGCGGTTGCTCAAGGACGGGTCAATACGGAAGAGAGAAATGCGGTCATTTCATCCAACATATCCGAATCCGTCACGAGGGAACCATGCGGGAGTCGAGCCAGGCGATGCCGAACGGCGAACGCCGCCTCGTACGCGTCTGGGAGGGATGCGGAGGCAAGCGTCACCGTGCCGTCCCCATCAGATAGCAACAGCGAATGGTTCAAGTTGAGAGTGAGTTCATCCACCTGGGCTTGGTCAAAGAGAAGCTTTGTCGACACGCCAGGCTCTAGGTCCAACCGGAACCCCGCAGCCAGCGTTGCGGATCCGATTCCCACAACATTAAGAAGCGGGATGTGCCGCTGAACGTCGGTCTTAGCCGGCCGGTGAATGAGACCAAAGAAGCGCGCCGCCCGCGTGAGCCAATACTCGGTATAGGCCGCACGGCGCTCGGCTATGGATGCGGGCAGGCCTGCTTCATCGCGCAGAAGGCCCCATCCATACCGTTTCCAATTCTGAGGCTGATAGAGGAGACCTTCCAATGTTTCCATTGTCGTGGACAGTAACAAATCTGATCCGGGGGCGGGCAGCACATAATAACTGGCGGGAAACGACGCGACGGCCGTGGAGCTTAGGATGCGCCGATTCAATCCGATGGATCGACCATATTGCATGTTCCGAAACGTGATCATGCTGCCGCGATAGGGCACACCGGCCAGCACCAGTGCATCTACATACTGGGCCCCGCTCCAATCTTCCTCGGCCTCATCCACCTGCTGCGTCCCATATCGAAGGTAATACGCCGCGATGAGTCCCCCCATGCTGTGCGCGACCAGCGCGATGCGCGCGATTCCTTCAGCATGCAAGCGCTCGACGGTTCGGTGGAGGTCGCCGACCGTGTCCAGCAAGTCACGGCGCCAGTCATATGCCAGAGGGATGATTCTGGTCCGTGGACCCAGATCTACTTCCAGCTTCTTGATCAGATGGCCATATCCGGGGAGCGAATAGAGAAACGGAACGATGGCAATATCCTGGAGAATCCCATCCGGCCTGAGCGGGGTCGAATCATAAATCCCGAGGGTCGGTAACGGTAGCGCCAGCGATGTGCCTCCGAACAACGCTTCCCGGGCGGATATCCACACAAGGCGGCCGCTCGTCACGTCAGCCAACCTGCTGCCGTAATAGCCCGGTATGAGGATCACAGCCGAGCCTGGATGGTTCTGTATGTCCGGGTGATTCAGTTCACCGCAGCCACCGGCCACCAGAATTACGACTGCTAGACAGGTGCGAATCAGCCTCCCGCTTCGGACAGGCGGCATCCTCTAATTCTTTTCCAGCTCCCAGTTATTCAAATCCGCGTTCTTCCCTTCACCGCCGGGCGTACCGTCGGCGCCGAGGGAAACGATCTCAAATCCGCCTTGCTTGCCCGGCGTGGAATAGGCGTACACACGTCCCCATGGATCGGACGGCAGTTTTGCGAGGTACCCGCCGGCCTTCCAGTTGGCGGGACGAGGCTCGGAGGTCGGCTTCTCAACCAGGGCTTTCAATCCCTGTTCATTGGACGGATAGGCTCCATTGTCCAGCTTGTATAGTTGCAGTGCGTTTTCGATATTCTTGATTTGCGCTTTGGCCGCCGCTCGTTTGGCATCATCCGTTCTACCCATGACATGCGGGGCCAACAAGGTTGCGAGGATCGCCAGAATGACAACCACAATCATGACCTCGATCAACGAAAATCCGTCCCGGGAGACAATGAGGCCGGCGACGCGGCATCGTGCCGACCGGAAGCGGAACGCTCGCTGATAGCGATGGGGCTGCATAACAAGCCGAATCTTCATAACGTCACTCCTCTAATTCCGTCGAGTCGACGCCCCCTGCCTGCATGCCATGACTGGAATGCGATGGGTCGGAGACCTTCAGATTGGATGCGCTGCTGTATGGATGGGCGGCATTGTATCAAATCAGACCGCAAAGGTCATCCGATTCGGCGAGTAACTAAGAGGCCTATAAGCCCACGAGCACGACCGACAAGAAAAAACGAGCAAGGGCGCGCACGGTCATTGGTCGATCTACGCGACCTACGGACGACGAATTCTGTACAGGGTGAGGTTGGCCTTTAATCTCGCCTTCGGAAGAATGCTTTGGTGCATCTGAAACGGTGGGAGTTCTGTGACTGCTTGGCCGGATTCCATCACAAGATTATGCAGTCGGATGACCTGTTCCAGTGCTCCGGGGCCGACGACAAAAGCGATCCCTCCTGACGCAATCCGCCGGGCAAGCGTTTCGATGGCCGCATGGATC
Source organism: Nitrospira sp. Nam80 (assembly GCF_965152575.1). NCBI lineage: Bacteria > Pseudomonadati > Nitrospirota > Nitrospiria > Nitrospirales > Nitrospiraceae > Nitrospira > Nitrospira sp. Nam80. The sequence continues at coordinate 1,579,962 of NZ_OZ224216.1, read as the reverse complement.
TGCCCGGGCAGCTCGAACTGCGGGAACGGAATCCATTCATACACGAGATCATAGGGTCCATCCGGGTAGGAAGGCTCGTCCACAGCGCACATACGAATCCGCTGCAGCCATGGCAGACGGTTGAGGGAGGCGAAACGATTCCAGATCATCTGGGCCTGTTTCTGCGCAAAGGGGCCCGACCGATAAATAACGGTGTAATCACGCACCCGCCGGCCGTCAATGCAGCCGCCGATCGCGCCGTCGAACAAATGAACGAGAGCTCGATCGGCCCGAGAGACCATCGCGGCCGTTGGCGCATCCTGATCGATCAGGTCTTGCAGATAATCCACGACGAATGGTTGGGAAGCAAGCTCGCCTATCTCGGTGTCGTCTTCCGGGTACAAATGCACAGCCGAAAACGCTTCTCTTCCAGTCAGTTGAGGAGGCGTCCCGCTGAAGAGATCAGACCACTGTACCGGCGCAGCTGAGCCTGTTCGGCCCGAAGTGTCGATCAGCGGCCCCCACCGTGCGTCGATCGCCAATTTAGTCCGGAGCCCCCGGTCGTTGAGGATGAGTTCACGGCTGTTCACCTCGACGGTTCGCTCGCATGGGGCAGGGCGTTGCGATGTAGGTGCGAGATAAGAAAGGCCGGCTCCGTCGTCGGAGAGAGTCACCTTTTCGACGATATGCTGCTTCACCGTGACACAGATCCCACCGGCTCCCACATAGCGGCGGGGATAGTCCGCAGCCGGCAGCCACGTCACTTCATGTGACCGTGGCGGATCCATGAACAGCGGGAAAGGCTGTTCTCCTCGGGGGGCCCGGGCGGTGAAAAATGCGCTGAACAACCGGAACGCGGCATCCGATGGATAGGTGGGAATCCCGCGATACCGTAATGCCCGTGGAGCGGGACGACCCGCATTCTGATCATCATACAAGCCTCGAATCAGTTCAAAGACCGCCGAACCGGTCCCGGGAAGCAACGACTGAAACAATTCCACCACGGGCAGGAAATCAATATCGCCCCAATGCATGGCTCCCATGCAGGCCATGAAGCGGCATTGCTTGAACGCGCCGTCCTCAAGAACATAGAGAGCATCTTTCCTGTGCCGGATCGTTGCGGTCCCGTGAGGATCGATCAGGAGATCCTCTTCTCCATAAAAACACCGCACTTCTTCGACCGGTACCTGCATGGCGCGAGCCGCCATGTGGCGCAGGTCATCGGCCCGAAGTCGCTGCCATCCGGGCCTCGTAGAAAGGTTCAGGGTCGTCGTATTGGCGAGCCCTCCCGGTTTGATGCCGACCCATTGTCCCCAATCAAGGCGAACTCTCGCGCGGATTAGGATGTCCCGTTCCTTCTCGTCTTTTCCCCAATCGCATTCATGAAGAGGATTGCCGTCGGGGTCCGCCAATAGGAGTCGCCGCCCATGCCCGCCATAGACAACATAATGACCGCCGGGGAGCTGAAGGACTTGTCCCCCATGCTCATCGAGTTGCCGAGCATAGGGACGGTTGGAGGGAAAACTGAGCGTATCCGGTCGGGCGAGGATGGCGTGAATCGAATGCGCCGCTGGCATTACTCTCGAATCTGACCGGTGCCGAGCACGACGAATTTGGAGCAGGTGAGTTCTTCCAGCCCCATCGGGCCTCTGGCATGAAGTCGTGATGTACTGATGCCGATTTCCGCGCCCAGGCCGAATTGGTATCCATCATTGAGCCGAGTGGACGCGTTCACCATGACGGCGCTGGCATCGACCTCGCGAAGGAATCGCATCGAACGAATATAGTCGTTCGTCACGATGGATTCCGTATGGCGGGACCCGTATTGGCCAATATGGTCGAGTGCCTCGTCCATATTCTTTACGATTTTGACGGCGAGAATCAGACCCAGAAACTCACACCCATAATCCTGTTCCGTCGCCGGCTTGGCCTGAGCTGTCAGCTGGCAGGTCCGCGGACAGCCACGCACTTCTACGCCCGCTTGCGTCAGTTTTTCGACGACGCCGGGCAACCAGGTCCGCGCGATATTTTGATGGACCAGCAAGGTTTCCATGGCATTGCACGTGGAGGGCCGCTGAATCTTTGCATTCAGGCAGAGCGCCTCTGCCATAGCCGGGTCTGCATCCGCGTCAACGTAGATATGGCAGATCCCTTGATCATGCTTGATCACCGGGATGGTGGAGCATTCTGCAACGGTTTTCATGAGCGAGGCTCCGCCGCGCGGAATAATAACGTCCACGTAACGATCCTGCTTCAAAAGAAGCTGAACGATCTCGCGCTCGGGGCGATCAATGAAATTCACGGCATCCTGCGGAACACCGGATTTCTCGGCCGCTTCCGCTAGAATGTGGGCGATAATCCGATTAGATTGCAGCGCCTCGGATCCGCCTCGTAGCACCGACACGTTGCCTGATTTGAGACAAAGAGCGACGGAATCGGCGGTGACGTTGGGACGCGATTCGTAAATGATCGCGATGACACCGATGGGGACGCGCATGCGGCCGACCTGCATGCCATTGGGCCTGGTCCACATTTTAGGGGCGACGCCAAGAGGATCCGGCAATTTTGCAATATCCCTGATGCCGGCCGCCATTGCCGCAACGCGTTCCGGCGTCAGGCGGAGACGATCGGCCATCGCGGAGCGATCGGGTTTCGATTCGAATGCATCGAGGTCCTTTTCGTTGGCGGCAAGAATTTCGTCCGTACGACTATCCAGTCCTTCGGCCATCGCCAGCAGAGCGTGGTTCTTCACCAGGGAAGGAAGAACGGCTGTTCGGGCAGCAGCAGCCTTTGCCTTGGAGACGATTGTCGCAACATAGTCTTCGGGAGAAACGATTTCTTCGCCGCGGTCTCGCTCGCATGTTTCCGGAATCATGTCATCCATAGCGTGTAATCGAAGAACGGCCCACCAATATCCTTTGCGACAGCAAAGAATACTGTGCGCTCCAGAGCGGGGTCAAGGGTTGGGTGGCGGACTCTGAACGGGAGGATTGCCGGCCGGAAATGGCTGGGACATCGGCTGTGCCTGCCCGGGAAAGGGCATCGAAGAAGAACCCGGCTGCATGTAGGAAGCACCGGGAGACAGTCCCATTCCAGGCCCCATTCCAGGCCCCATTCCAGGCCCCATTCCCATTGGTGACGCCAGCATGGATAGTGACGAGGGGTTCGGATGTTGGAACATCCAAGCTTTGTACGTCTTGCGACCTTCGAAATGGCGGACTGCGAGCGGGAACTCTCGTTCCTTGATCGGCTTTCCACTACTCCTACTCCGAACTCCCATGATGCCTCCGGTCGGGGCGCGAATATACTCCCAATCTCCGTCGGACATGGGATCTTTGTACACCTTTCTCAAATAGGGCTTCGGCAAGCGCGTGAGCTCCGCCAAGGATTGAGGATAGACTTCCATCGGCACCATTCGACCCGCCTTTTTCGCGGCGGAATAAAAAGCGAGCGCATTCTGAATCTCTATGCCTTTGGCGAGCAGATCGGCCTCTTTCTCTCGTTGCACGATCATCTTCCAATGCTTTCCCACTGCGGATAACGTAATACCGATCAGGACGATCGAAAACATGACCATCAGATAGGTCACGCCCCGAGTATCTAGTGTGTTTGGCCGAAATTGCATCATGGCATCCGCCGGACAGCGAACCAATCAATCCTCAAGGCGTGTAGAAAGCGATTCGGCGCCGAGCGGTCAGTTTTGAGGGGTTCCGGTGAGTGGTTCCTCGGAAGACATCACCTCCTGAACCAGACGTGCACCGAGATGCTGAAGCGTCACGCGATCGGAATTGATAGACCGCACCAAGATCACTTTCTCGATCGTATCGCCGGCATGCACCAAATGTAGTTCGTCTTCACGGGCCAACACTGCCATGTCCTTTTTTTTGCCGTTCTTCATCCCGCCGAACCGGAGGAATCCGAGATACCGGAATTGATTCAACTCGGCGGCGGCCGCAAGCTTCCGTTCTTCGGCCGGTGTCGGCAATCTTTGTTCCGGAGGCAGGTCCTGAGCAGCAAGTTGTTCCGTGGATGCCTTGCCGGTCAATGACGCGAAAATGTTCCGCGGCGTTGCAAAACTGATCTCTCGTTGTCCGCCGGCGGCGGCGAGATGATCAAGATTCACATGCAACTCGCCCGAGGCTGTCGCAGATGACCGAGGTCCGGCGGCAGCCCCGGTCACATTCTTTAACGGCATATGCACCGGTTCTTCCGAATGCAGCAATTGCCATCCCACCACGCAGGTCCAGACCAGCCCGAGACCCACAAGCAGAAGGATCTGTTTACGATTGGCTGCGTGCATCGGACTCCAAAATCAATACCTGCGTGGGTTCGCCCCGCAGGTAAGTCGCAATTCGGATATTGAACGTCAAGGTCGGATCTTGAAGATTGCCGGACCGAACCAAATTGAGATCTTCAATGAACAGCAGTTCCTGGGCCGTCTCGAGATTGAAGAGAAATTTGCGCAAATCTTCATAGTGGCCCGTCACGATTCCCTGCAGAATGGCCTTGGTGGCATCAGGAATTTCAGTCTTTTCCGTTTTATAGGAGAGGGCCGGCAAGGTAATGCGGTCTCGTTTTGCCTCCTCGGTCACGCCGAGCGCCAGCGGGGCGAAATCCCTCACCAAAGGAAACACGGCCCATACCTGCCGCAGATCTTCCTTCGTTTTCAGCGCTTCCTTGTGCCTTGCCAACTGCAAGCGCGCGGAGACCCAGGCCGCCTGCAGTTCCTGTCGCTTCCGATCGGCCGGCTCCAGCACGGCGGTGTGTATGAGATACGCCGCGAGCGCAAGCACAGCGGCCGCCCCCAGGAACGGAAAGAGCGGCGCATAGGGCTGTCGTAGATAGTCGTGCAATCGACCGGTCATCAGGTATGGCTCTTATAGCGCAGTGAGAGATCGAATTCGACCAAGCCGTTCCCCACGTCCCGATGCTGTCCCAAAACCGGATCCTTGAACCGGGCGTGATCCTGGAACATGACGGTCAGCGCGGTCACATCCTCAAGGTTGAGGGCCGACCCGGTAAGATGGACGACAGAATTCGTCGGATCAAGCCGGATACTGTTCACGGCTATGCGCGAGGGAATCGACTGCTCAAGCTCACTCAGAAAGCGCGTCCAAGAAAAGCCCCGTTTGGCGATCAATTGATTGGCAAAGGCCACCTCTTTGGGAAGCAACTGTATGGCGGAATCGGACAAATCCATCCCCTGCCGCGCCACTTTTGCAAGGAGCTCGCGGTCTTGCTCGTGGACTCGGGCAACGGTCGCGGCCATGACCTCGTTCTCTTGCTGTATGTCCCAGGCCTGGCGCAGGTCCCATAACGTCGCCAGACAGAGCGCCGCCGACATCGCCACTATCAGCACCCGAGCCGGGCCGATGTACCACCGGTATCGCCTGCTGAGATTCACGGCGAAGAGGTGGTCTCGAGGCGTTGATTGCTCCATGCGGATGAGCGCCTGCAGGATCCCTGTCTTCATGGATGGACGCATAGGGTTTGGTTTATAACAGACCCGCCATCGCCTGCAGCCCGGTAAGCGATCGGAGAGCGTCCGGCTGAGTCCGTCCTCGGCAAAGATCTTCCCATCCCAGATGTTTCACCGTCACGCCAAGTTCCTTTGCGAGTTTTTCGCCCAACCCGTCATAAGTGCCGTCATCGCCCACGAGCACAACATTCGCCACCGCCAGAGCAGGGTGATGCTGCTGGCAGGCATACATGGAAGCGGCGCATTCTTCGATCACTTTATCGCCCCACTTCGCCCCTACGTCGCCACCGTTGAGATGACCTCCTCCTACACCTTGCAATTTCGTCCGCAAAAACACCAGATGGCCCTTATGAAACACCAACGCCGTAAATCCGCCGTCCGATACATTGACCCAAAGGAAATCAGCCGTCAGCCGGGCAGGGCCGCCCAAGGAGCGGACCCACAAATTAAATAAGCTAAGGCTGGATACTTCCACCTGCTGAGGAAGCAAGCCAACGGCGTCGCAGACCGATTCATACTGGTCCAACACCGCTTCTTGCACCACAACCGCCAGCACGGTATTCGCCGAGCCGGTCACACGTTCGATGCCCGGCAGAACCTGAAAACAGACCTTGGCTCCCGCCAGGGACAAGAGCTGTTCTTGCCCCAACCGCCACCGGATCAGCGCTTCACGTTCCTCATACCGGACCGGTAATTCCTGCAGATGCAGGACCGCAAGGCGTACGGCCAAGTCCGGCAGGATGAGTGTCACTGCGCGCGGCAGTCCGGACAGAAACTTATAATTCCGAGTCCCCGCCGGCTTAAAAGAAGTGATCAACCCGCGGATACAATCCTGCAGGCCTTCCGGATTCAGCACGTTCGGTTCGAGCGGCGACAATCGAAGCACGCCTTCGGGCAAGGGCGCAACCCGATTTCGATATCGCACGCGTCCCCTCCAATCGCGTTGCATTTCCGCCCATGCGACATCACAAGGACCGACCTTCACGGAACAATGCGGCCGCCGATGCGCCCATTCCCACATTTCAGCCCTCATTATCCATGAACGTTTCTACTACAATGGCGGATTCGCTACTGCGACAAGCCTGCACACAATCTCTGCGATGTGTGCAGGCGAGCGGGCTCGCCGCTCGGCCGCTCAACATACTTCCTCAAGTATGCTTCGTGCCCTCGCGTCTCCACGCGCCCGTCTCATCACGCGACTCCGTCATTTCGTGACGAACCGTCATGAATAATGCGGGCTAGCGTTCCTCGCTGAACGTCACGCGGTTGATCTCACGCAGAGTGGTGTCTCCGCTCAGCACCTTTTTCAGCGCAGACTGCCGCAACGTAATCATGCCGTCGGTCACCGCGCGATACCGGATCTCCGACAAGGCGCGATCAGCTAAAATCATTTCTTTGATTTCATCGGTCAGGTCGAGGAACTCGGTGATGCATTTGCGGCCTCGATACCCCGTGTCGTGACACTCCTGACAACCCTGGCCTTCATGAAACACCGCGTTCTTGTACTGTTCATATTCCAAGCCCGATTCTTCGGCCAGCGCCTTGTCCAATTTCACCTGATGCCGGCAATTCGGACAAATGATGCGGATCAACCGCTGTGCCAGCACGCACGTCAACGCGGCAAGAAAATTGTATGAATCGATCCCCATGGAGGCGAAGCGTCCGATCACGTCAAACACATTGTTCGCGTGGACGGTGGTGAGGACCAGATGTCCGGTCAATGCCGACTGAATAGCGATCTGCGCCGTTTCCGCATCACGGATTTCCCCAACCATGATTTTGTCCGGATCGTGCCTCAAGATCGACCGCAAGCCCCTGGCGAACGTCAAGCCCTTCTTCTCGTTCACCGGGATTTGCACCACGCCCGGCAATTGGTATTCGACCGGGTCTTCGATCGTGATGAGCTTGTCTTCCTTGGTGTTCATTTCGCTGATGGCAGCGTACAGCGTCGTCGTTTTCCCGCTTCCGGTCGGCCCGGTCACGAGCACCATTCCATATGGTCTGGTGATGGCCCGCCGAAACCGCTTGAGATCTTCGGGATTGAATCCGAGACGATCCAAACGCAGCGTGGACACGCCGGTGGTGATGGCCTCGCGGTCCAAGATGCGAATGACGACGGATTCTCCAAACACGCTCGGAAGGATCGAGACCCGAAAATCGACCGTTTTGCGGTCCAGACGCATGCGAAAACTGCCGTCTTGCGGCACCCGGCGCTCCGCAATGTCGAGCTCTGACATGACTTTCAGCCTGGACACCAGCGGCGGATGCAACTTGACGTCCAGGGGGTCCATGGCCGGTACGAGAATGCCGTCCACTCGAAATTTCACCGTGGTCGCCCGGTCCGTCGCTTCGATATGGATATCGCTGGCCCGGCGTTGCATGGCGCTGAGTAAAATCGTATCGAGCAATTTCACGGCGGGGCTTTGGTCCTCCCCGTTCTGATCCATCGTCAGAATTTCTTCGCCCCGTTCATCTTCCTTGACGAGCACCGAGCGAAATTCCTCTTCCAACTCCCTGAGAGCCTGGCTTGATCCCTCACTTCGCTCAATGGCGGCGAGAATGGCGGATCGCGAGCTGACAACATGAACCATGGGACGATTGATCAACAGCTCGAGCTCATCCAGCGCGAGTAGATTGCCGGGATCGGGAATGGCAATGGTCAGCACTCCATCACATTCCTTCACCGGCACAAAGGGATGCCGCCGCATGAGTTTGACGGAAATCGAAGCGTAAAACTCCTGATCCACCCGGAATCCCGTCAGCGGATCGAACGGCAAGCCATACTGTGCCGCCAGCGCCTGAGCCAATTGCTGATCAGAAATTGTTCCCTCCTCGAGCAATGCTTGGCCCAGCGCCGCAGTACATCCGCCCAAGCGAGCCAACACCTGATCGAGAGTCCGCTTGGGCACAATCCCTTGCCGTATCAGGATATCGTGAAGCGAGGGACGCGTCAGATGGCGTTGCATGCGATGAATCGTCTTTTTTCGTTGGGTTGCACGGGAACGACAAGCATGATCCGAAACGACCACGCGGTTTACTGAACGGTTTCCGCCATTTGGAAAATCGGCAAATACATGATGATGACGATGCCGCCCACCACGATCCCCATGATCAATAAAAGGACGGGTTCGATCCAGGTCGTCAATTGAGTCAACCGGACGTCCAGATCTCCGTCATAGAATTCCGCAACATCTCGGAGCATGGGTTCCAATGATCCCGTCTCTTCCCCCACGGAGATCATCTCAATGGCGAGCTTTGGAAGAATCCTGGGGCGCTCCAACGCAGCCGCCAACGTACTGCCCTCCCGGATCTCGCTGGCAGTCTCAGCGAGCCCGCGCGCGACGAATCGATTGGAAATCGCACCTCGGGAAATATCCAGTGCATCCACAAGCGGAGTGCCCCCGGACAATACGGTGGCCAAGGTTCGTGTCAACTGAATCGTGTGATGCTTGACCAATATGGGACCGATGATCGGCATGTGAAGGATATGCTGGTCCACGGCCAGCCTGCCGGCCGGTGTCCGATACCACGCATGTCCGGCGATGATGCCCGCACCCGCCGCCACCAGAAGCGGAATGAACTGCGAGCTTCCGATCTCGATCAGTTTGATCAGAGTCTGCGTGGCAGCCGGCAGTGATCGGGCCGATTCTCCATACACCGAAGCAAATGTCGGAATAACATAGCTGAGCAGGAAGCCGACGACCGCCGCGCCGACGACGATGAGAAAAGCCGGATACGCCAATGCCTTCGTCACTTTCTGGCGAAGGCCGATCATGAGCTTCAGATACGTAATGTAGCGCTGCAGCACTTCCGGCAAATTCCCGGACTGTTCGCCCGCTCGGATCGTCGCCAAATACAGATCGGAAAAAAATTGAGGATGCCTGGACAAAGCCTCCGAGGCGGACGACCCGCCTCTGATATCCTGACGGATCCCTTGCAGCGCCTCACGAAACGCCGTTCTCTCGGTGCGTTCGATCAATAAATCCCACACGCGCAATATCGGAAGGCCCGCTTTCACGAGAGCGAGGAGTTCCTGGTTGAAGATCAAGAGCTCTTGGAGCGGAAGTTTGGTCCAGCTCGCGAGCGCGAACGCCGGCACGAAGGAACGGCCCCCTCGACGTGAGATCCGAAATACGAGCAGGCCGTCCGCCTCCAATTTGGCCCGAACGAATTGTTCGTCCTCACCTTCAATATGGCCGTCGAACGTGCTGCCGTCGGAACGGGCGGCTCTGTAAGCAAAGTGCGGCATAAAGAAACAGTCGCCGGCCTTCGCCGGGCGGGTCATCGCTCCATGAGTTGCGGGCCGGATGCGCCCATGTCCACCGCATGAGTCGGAACAGGCAAACGCAACGTCCATCCCGTGACAATACGATTATCCTGAAGGCCGTTGATCTGTCGCAACTCTTCAAGATCCACCCGGTGTCGCCGCGCCAGCCGCCATAAGGTCTCGCCTTCTCGTACGACGATGATATGCGGACTCTCCGGTTCCGCCTGGGAAACTTTTGACGCAGCGCCGAGTGGGTCTGCGGGAAACGGTTCCGTCGCCATGGTCGGGTGGGCGACCAACGGAGTCGCCGAAGAGACGTGCACCGGTTGGGTCAGTTCAGCTGCATGACGGGGCACATAAGCGGAAGGCAGAATGTCTCTCTGTCTCCGGGCCTGTGCCAGAACCTTTTCCAATCGTCGCAGGCGGCTGTGCAATTGACGCCCGGATTCCTCGACATGCTCACGATCCACGCGGGCCGCCACTAACTCCTCCCGTTGGAGTTCAATGATATGCCGGGCTTCAGCCAGTCGATTCTCGGTTTCCCGCAGCATCCCCTGAAGCTGAGCGCGCGCAACGTGAGCGTCGGCCAGTTCTTTGCGCCGGTCGGCCAGCTCGACTCGCAAGTCGGCCGTCAGCCTCTGCCCATCCCGGACCGCCGACTTCAAAGAATCCACCGTGACCTGCAAATCCGTGCCCTGCAGCTCGCCGACGAGTGGCAATCGAGCGCATCCGGAGAGCCAAACCAGTGACAAGAAGCCGGCGACCGTGAGTCGCCAGCACATTCGTTTGTAAGAAATACCGCGTTCACTCAGTTGATCGCTATGGCTCATATCGTTACCGATATCCTTACCATTGGTTGTAGGGAACGCCGTTCGTTCCGACCAGTTCGGATCCCGAAAAGACATCGACGACCCCGCCTTGATCGGGATCCTGCATCTCCTGCCATGTATCCGTAGACCCCGTGAGTGGATCGGGTGGCAGCCTTCGCAAATAGCCAGTGGATACCAGAGCGGTCAAGGTCTCCGGATACTTGCCTTTATCTGCCCGGTGCTGATCAATGACATCGCGTAAGGAGAACAAATCCTGCCGTAGCGCCCCTTCTTTCGCCTTGACCACGGCATTTTGATAGGAAGGTACCGCCAGCGTCGCTAATATTCCGACAATGCTGACCACAATCATGAGTTCAATGAGAGTGAAACCGCTCTCCGGCGTCCCCGGCTTCCTACCATTCCCGATACTTTGTGCCATTGAGCGCCAATTCCTCGCTACGGCTCGACACATCATAGACATCTTCCCCGCACCAATCTTTCGCGCCGGCCGGATCCTTGTAACAGCGAAACAGCCAATCAGGCCGGCCGCTCATCGGATCCGGCGGAATCATCCGTAAATAGCGCTTCACCGAGATGCCGCGCACGGTCGCCTGTTCGCCGGTCAACTTGACGCCCAACAGGACGTCCAAGGATTTCGGATAACCGTAGGTCCCCGTCACATCTTTGCATGTCAATCGATTCTTCACGCAGGCCGGCCCCGTGAGGACATCGCCTTCCCGATACCAATCCAATCGAAAGGCGTCGATGGCCGAACGAATCACCCGAAGGTTCTGATGCAGCTCCACCTCTTTGGTCCTGGTAGCCGAAACGCGACTGAACGGCAGCACCACCGAAGCCATGATCGTAACAATCGTCAGCGTGACGAGGAGTTCCAACAGCGTGACACCGGATTGGTTCACCGGACCCTCACAACTCCTTTCGCGGCACCGACATTGGCGGCATTGCGGTCACCCGATTCACCGCTCAACATGACATTCACGGGTGAGACGCCCGGCGCTTTCGCGACAAAAACCAGACTCAGTAACTGGCCTTCGCTTCTTGATAAGGCCGGCGGCCGATGCAATCGAAGTTCCATCTCTCCGTTGGAAGCACGGGATTTGACGGCAACGGCAGCTTTGCCTCGTCCCGCGCCCATAAGTTCGCCTTCAGCTGCTTCTCGAAATTCCAACACGTGCGGATCAAACGCAAGTGTCACGATTTCACCGGTCAGGCCGTGGGCTTTTCGCGCGAACACATCGATCCTCAATTCCTTGCCGACCTGAACCGCGGCATCGGCCGGCTGTACCGAGAGTTGCGGCTTCAGATTCAGTGATTCCTGGGTAAAGCTGTTCCCCGGCGCCGCCGTACCCGATAAGGTAGCCGGCGTACCCCCCGCAAGCGGCCCGCCGGGCACTGATATTTTCCTTGCCGGACTGAGAAATAGCGGCGAGGTTGCATACGTGGATTCCGTGCCGGACCAGAACGCCTGGGTCGTCAGCCCCGGCGGCCGCATTGATTGCACGATGTGCGGCGTGAGCGTCAGGATCACTTCCGTCGTCACCCGTTGTGTTTTGAACGAACTGATGAGATTGCCTAGGAAGGGAATATCTCCCAACCACGGAATGGTGGTTTTGGTGCGCCGATCTTCTTCTTGCAGGAGCCCGCCGAGCACGATGGTTTCCCCGTCTCGCACATTCAGCATCGTCTCGGCGGACCGATTACCGAATTTGAACTGTGTAATGGGGGGATTCGCTTGGAGCAGCACCTGATCTCCGAGACGAACCACTTCGACCTTCATTTTAAGCGACAACTCGTCTCCCAGATGAATGGCGGGCTCCACAGTCAACTTGACGCCGGTGTCTCGAAACTCAATCGACGTAACCGTCGAAGTCGTGGGAACTGCCCCGGTCGCCGCCTGACCCGGTAAGACGTTCGTGGTGGAGAGCAAGATGGGCTGCTTGTCGCCGATATTGATTTCGGCCTTTTTATTATTGACGACTCGCACCTTCGGAGCCGCCAAGGTTTTCGCGTCGGTAACCTGCTTGAAAAAATCGAGCTGGACATTCGTTGGAAGCTTAAAGAGATAGCTGTCCTGGCCCAGAGTGGTCAACTGACGGTATGTGAACTGTTGCACAATGTCTTGCAGAAGCGGACCGGCAAACCCAGGCGGCACGAGCGCGCCGGCGACTTGCTTCGGATAGGAAAGCCCGTAGGTTTGATCGACCGTCCGATCCACTTCCAGAATTTCGACATCGAACAAGACCTCCGAATCTCCCCGATCGTTGGCCAAAATGATTTTTTCCGCTAGTTCGACTTTTTCCGGCTGATCTCGAATGACGATCGTGTTCAGCGGTTCGTTGGCATGGATATGCTTGGCATCCAGCATGGTCTTCAGCAAAGCCAGCATGTCCTTGGCCTTGGCGTTCGACAGATAAAACGTGCGGATCATTAAATCTTGATATTGTTCCTGCTTCTGCTTCGTATTCGGACTGATGATAATCAGATCGGCCGATGCCCGCTGGGCGAAAAGACTGTTGCTGTTCAAAATGAGATTGAGAGCTTCATCGAACGGTTTATCCTGCAGTGAGACACTGAACGGATCGTTGCGGACATCCTTGTCGAAGATAAAGTTGATCTTCGCCGCCTTCCCAAGGGCTTCGAGCACTTCTTTCAGGCCCGCATTTCGAAATTGCAGCGTGACCGGTTGCTTCCGCCGATCGTCTCGATTGAGCGCTTGCTGTTCTTCCGTGATCCGGGAGACCGCTTCAAGCGCTTCCTTCAGGTTGGGATCCAATTCAGCGGCACGTGAGAACCCCTCTAACGCTTCGCTGGCCCTCCCGAGTTGAGCCAACCGTTCCGCTTCCCGGTATTGATCGCGGGCTTCCTTCAGCCTGAGCGCTTCCGTCAGGCCGTCCTGATGGTCGGACGAACTCGGCTCAATGGTAATGGCGCGTTTGAACTCATCAATCGCCAGGTCAAGCTGTCGCATTTTCAGGAGTTCCCGAGCCCGCTCCTCATGCATCGCGGCGGATCGCTCCCGTGCCACCGCATACTTGTTCTGTAAAGCAAGGTCGAACGGATCGTCTTTCAGGGCCTGCTTATAGGCGAGACTCGCTTCTTCCCAATTGCCCGCGGCAAGATGCTGATCTCCCCGCTTGGCATCGGGAGACCCGAACATGGCGCAGGCCATGGTAGAAAACGCCACGGCGCAAATCCGCAATGAGACGAACGGAACCCGCATAGTCGGTTGCTTCTTGAGTAGCTCGCAAGCTTGTTGAATGCGGTGTTTCACATTATTCACTAAAGCGACCTGATTGGTTTGGTATAGCAAAGGCCTCCGGGAGCGACAATTTCTTTCTTAATTTTGACCGCCATCAGGCACACGCGTACCCACGCGCAAAAGGGCACCGGCGCGATGGCCCCGTGGACTTCAACTAAAACGATGTAGCGTGCGGAAGACGAATAACCCGTGCGGAGCAAAAAGGCAAGCGTAAAAGTGGGCAACGTGCGGAGAGACTAGACCGGCGAAGCAGAAACCAAAACAGTGTGTTCATTGTGCATCTGTGATCAAGATTTTTGAAATGGCATACCAAAGATCAGGGCGCCGGCCTTCAATCGCCAATGCGATATGAGGCGATCCGCCGTCGCTGTCCAGGATTCCGACGTCTAAAGAATAGATGCCCGGCATAATATTCCTTGGAAGCACAACTGCATCGTTCACCTCATGGCGCGCACCCGGAACCCATTGTCTCGGATCGGCGCGGCCGGACCATTGCGCAACGGTCTGATCCGAGTCTGATCGAAGACGATAGGCCGTGGGCCAATGATGATATATGGGGGCCACCCCGACGTTTTCCCACTGCGACACCAAGATCACATCCCCGCCGGGATGAGTTTCCCGCGGGTGTTTCAACTCACGGAGCACGATTCGATATCCGAGTCTTTTCAAAAATTCATCGACCCTTGGCCTCCAAACGGTCGGGACAGGAGATGATTTTGCATTGATGACGGAGGCATGCCATTCGAGCGCCTTCAGCAAAATCGTGTCAATATCGTATCCCCATTCATACCAGTTCTGTATGTAGTAACAGACCTCAAGATGAACCGGTGCCCTTCTCCACGCATTGCCGATAACCTTGTTCTCCGCAGCCGGGCCATAAAGATGATCCATATGATTCCAATCCGGGCGAAACATGCCATAATCGCCTAAGCAGTCTCCTCGCCAACCGGCTCCGCGTTCGGCGGCATATTCGGGTTGGCCGCCTATCAGCATAATGAGCGGCGTTCTTTGAAAATGTCTGAAATACATGTCGGTAATTCGTCTTTGGTTTTCTTCTGTGGGATAGTACCGCGCACACAGCTCTTTGACGTCTTCACAGCAGGCGGTGTTCCACTCCCCCCAGCAGCCGACGCTGCCGATGTCCACATGATCGATATCGGCGGACCCTGCATAGCGCTGCCCAAATGCCTTGAGAAGTTTTTCGTGGGCATTCAAAAATATGGGATCGTTATAATCAGGCATTAAACCGCTGCTTGTTTGAACGCTGGCCACGCCTTTGTTAAGTAGCCACCATGGCGCTTCTGGTCGATATTCGGTCATGATACGGAAACCAAGCGTTTCCCCTCTTTCTCGCGCTTGCTGAATGACGGCATCGACAAGCTCGAAATTATACTGTCCTTCTCTGGGTTCCAGCTCCGCCCAGAACCAGCGGAAATACGCAACTCGTTGAGGCGGATGTTGATCCGGCGGAGGTGGATCGCCGAAGCCGAAATGGAAATCGACAAATCCCATACCGGGATTGTAAAGAATGTCATCGATTTCTTTCGGGCGCACGGATGTGAAAGGCTGAGCACTCGTTTCCACGGCGATGGAATCATTGTTCATCTCACTCGCCGACGGCGAAGGAGCATGCACGAACATCCCGCTCGCTAACACAGACAGAAACACAGTGCTATAGAAAGTCAGCCCTCTGCTTTTCAGCATAACCTCCTCATGCCGGCCATGGTCGCACTGCTCATCAAACATGTCACAAGGCCCATGCCACACTGGCTAATCTCGTCTAATTCAAGACATTGAATAGCGACGACACCTTCTTGAAGGCAACGGAATGTGGTGAAGTGAATAATAATGAGGATCGAAGACCGGCTGACGAATGAACGGGTTACCCTGGGATCATATCAGCTGGAGCTACAGCCTCCAGTATTTGATGGCTCCGGGTAGCAGGTGCGGATTCAAGACTCCTTTCACGTCGACGACGACGCTATTACGTTGCCGGCGCAACGGTTTCAACAATTCCTGCACGTCCATCTGCATATAGTGACGATGCGGCACGGCCAGTACAATGCCGTCGACTTGCTTGATGTGGTCCCATGGAAGAAGCCGCAATCCATACTCGGCGACGGCTTCTTCCGGCTCTGCCAGCGGATCGTGCACGCTTACCTGTAGTCCGTATTCCCTCAGTTCGTTGATAATATCCGGCACTCGACTGTTGCGAAGGTCCGGCACGTTTTCCTTAAACGTGAGCCCCAGCACAGCGACTTTCAGATCACCGACCGGGCAGTCCAACTGGCTCAACAGTTTCATCGTGTGCTCGGCGACGAACTTGCCCATGCTGTTATTGATGCGGCGTCCGGCCAGAATGACTTCGGGATGGTATCCGACGGATTCCGCCTTCGTGGTCAAATAATAGGGATCCACTCCGATGCAATGGCCGCCCACCAATCCGGGACTAAACTTTAGAAAATTCCATTTGGTGCCGGCTGCTTCCAAGACGGACTTGGTATCGACGCCCAAGCGATGAAAAATCAAAGCGAGTTCATTCATCAGCGCGATATTCAAGTCTCGCTGAGTGTTTTCAATGACCTTGGCCGCCTCGGCGACTTTAATACTCGGCGCACGATGAATGCCGGCTTTGACGACCTTTCCATAGATCTGAGCCACAATATCCAACGATTCGCCGTCTTGAGCCGAGACAACCTTTACAATCTTCTCCAATGTGTGCTCTTTGTCACCCGGGTTGATTCGCTCAGGTGAATACCCGATTTTGAAATCGAGTCCGCACTTGAGTCCGGACGTCTTTTCCAGTATCGGAAGACAGACCTCTTCCGTGGCGCCCGGATACACGGTCGATTCATACACGATGATCGTTCCGGGAGAAAGATTGGAGCCGATCAGTTCGGATGCTTTTTGGAGAGCGGTGAGATCGGGCTGCAGCGCCTCATTAATGGGGGTCGGCACCGCAACAATGATAAAATCGGCAGTCTTAAGTTCCGTCGGATCAGACGTGTACCGAACGCGGCTTCGCTTCAAATCCTGACGCGAGACCTCGCCCGTTCTGTCCACGCCGTTCCTGAGTTCGTCAATCTTCGCTTTATTAATATCAAAGCCGATCACCGGGGCCTGTTTTCCGAACGCGACAGCAATCGGCAAGCCGACATATCCCAACCCCACAATTGCAATCGAGCGAGCAACGTTCTTCGGCATCATTCCCCCTCTATGTATTCTCAGTATTCCCAATAAAAGCCAAAATAACAATGGCAGACGAGCGTAATTGCGTCAACAAAACCTTCCTCGGCGTAAAAAGTGCCCATTCGTTATACCGCAATTGAGCGCATTCTTTCGATTTGATGGCGCAAATAAGTTTTCGTTCGCTGTGTGCAGATGTGTGCAGGTTGGAACTCATACGACTGTAGAACCATACAGTCATCACGCTGAAAGGAAAAGGCGGAGCCTGGCATGCAAGGCCATAAGTTGTGGCGTTCAAAAGAAAATGCCTTGCGCCGCTTGATCAAGCCTCTTCATTGTTGTACATTTTTTCACCCAACATATCTGGCATTAAGTTTGCTCATCTCACATCGGGCTTTAAACCGATTCACCACCATGTATTACTGTGGAGGCGTGCGATGATATTCGATCGACGGAAGATTATATGTTTGGCGTTACTGGTCGCGGGGTTGTTCGGAAGCCCTCGCTTTGCTTCGGCGTCCGCGTCCTGGCCAAACGAGCCGTCGGGGTCGAGTCTTATTTCAGACTATAGCTACAATTCTGTAAGCGGAGACGGGTGGTTCAGTACAGGAGGCGATTCGTCGATCATTAGTGATGCCACGGCCCCGTTATCGCCAAACAACGTGCTGCAGATGCGATATGTCACCGGGTTTAAGGCCGGATATGCTCCTGACAACTCTTGGCATTCATTAAACGGGGACCAAAGGGAAGTTTACGTAGGGTTTTGGTGGAAGGCCAGTCCAAACTGGCAGCAAGAAAGTAATAGCGCTTTTAGCAAAATAGCATTTTTCGTCAGTAACGGAGCGTGGGACGTCTTTATCGGAATGCACGGTCCGCAAGGCGGCCCATACGCGTTGTCGGTGATGTTTGAATCACAGACCCTCAGCAATGGCCATCTACCCGCGAGCTATGGAGATAATCCCGGGACGCGCGTGTTGCTGGGCAACATCAGCAGGCCAGGCGTTAGCCCCGGAAACTGGTATAGGATAGAAATGTATTCCAAGCATAGTACAACCGCCACATCTCGAGATGGAGTTTTTCGGTGGTGGGTCAATGGAGCCTTATGCGCAGATTATACCAGCGTGAATTTCGACCCACTACCCTGGGTTCAGTTCAATCTCAGTCCAACGTGGGGCGGCATGAATAATACTAAAACCCAAACGGACTATTATTGGTTCGACCATATCCATTTATCACTTCCAAAGGGCGGTTCCGCTTCTCCAACTGATCAACCTCCCGGTCCACCTGCGGCTCCCAGAATCCTGAATGTCGTTGTCCAATAATAACTAAGAAACTGAGCAGAATTATTCACAGCGAGGGCCGCTTTTGGACGTACAGGCGGTGCCAGATGACAAAGGTCAGCAGCGTCCAGATTTTCGTTTCGTGATTTCGGACCAAGGCGTTATGGTCTTTCAGCAGCCCCTGCACCGCTTCAACGTTGAACAGCCCGACTTCTTTTAACGCAGACGGCGAAAGATAAGTCTGCGCCACCTCGCGCAGAGGACCCCGCAACCAACCGGCAAGCGGAATAGAAAATCCCTGCTTCCGCCGGCTCAGAATTTGTTCCGGCACGAGCCCTTTGAGAGCCTGAATCAATATATATTTTTTTTCCCAGCCCTTGAGCTTGTATTTGGAAGGAATCGTGGCGACGAACTCCACGAGCTTATGGTCCAGGAATGGGACTCTTACCTCCAGGGAATGCCACATGCTTAGTCGATCGGTTTTTCGCAGTTCATCGTCCGGCAGATAGGTGTGCATGTCTGCATTTAATATCCAGTCGAGTCGGTCAGAAGCACTCTTCACTTTGAGCATCGCGGATCGGACCTGCAGTCCGTTGCCTTTCTGGAGTTCTGAGAGCAAGTCGCGATTAAATATTCGTATCTTTTCTTGTTCATCGAAAGCGGACAAGTATCTTTGATATCTGTCCGGCAAAGACAGATTGTCTCCGTCGACAAATCGCTTGATACGATCCACCCACAATGCTCCGGGTCCCCATTCGGGCAACGCCCCGACTATAGGCCTGATAACCCGTTGACGGAGCCACCCAGGCAAGTATTGGAATTGCTCGGCAAACAGCGCACCTCGATAGCGCTCATATCCGGCAAAAAGTTCATCGCCTCCCGTACCCGACAGCGCAACGGTGACCCATCTCCTGGCAGCTTCGCACACTAAATAATTCGGAACCACGGAAGAATCCGCAAACGGCTCGTCAAACGAACGAATAATATTCGGCAAAATCTGCTCGATCTGAGTTTGCGGATTTTCGTACAGGCATTCGGAATGATCCGTTCCGTATCGTTGGGCAATGGTGCGCGCAAACGGCCGCTCATCAACACCCAATTGTCCTTCACCAAACCCGACTGTGAACGTTTTCGGCTTGGTCCCGCCATCCTGCGACATGACAGCCACGATCGCGCTTGAATCTATCCCTCCACTAAGAAAAGCTCCCAAGGGGACTTCGCTGACAAGGTGCAGGCGGACGGCTTCTTTCACGTGATGCAAGAGGCCTTCGCGAAAATAATCCAATGATTTCGTATGATCCGGTCGTGGCAAGAATTCCCAATATCGCTTAATCTCCAAACGACCCGCCTCCCACACACCGATATGAGCCGGAGGAAGCTCCGCAATTGCTTCGTAGATCGTCTCCGGGCCAGGCACATACTTGTAAGAAAAATAATCGGAGAGCGCCCGCAGATTCATGCTTGAGCCTAATCCGTCAACTGCCAGCAGACATTTCAATTCCGATCCAAAATACAATCCCTGCTGATGCCGGCTATAGTACAAAGGTTTGATGCCGACGCGATCGCGCGCCAAAAGCAACCGCTTCCGGCGCTCATCCCATATGGCGAACGCAAACATTCCTCTTAATTTAGTGACACACTCGTCCCCATAATCCTCATAGAGGTGCACGAGACATTCCGTATCCGAAGCGGTCGCAAGCGTATGTCCCCTCGTCTCCAGTTCAGCGCGCAACTCCCTGTAATTGTAAATTTCTCCGTTAAAGACAACCCACACTGATTTATCTTCGTTATGAACCGGTTGCTGTCCCGTCTTCACGTCGATGATCGCTAGCCGTCGCATCCCAAGTCCGATCCGGTTGTTCCAATAATAGCCTTCGTCATCCGGGCCTCGACGGGATATGACCCTATTCATCTTCATAACCAGGTCAGGATTGACTTGACCGGTAGACGACATCGCTATGCCGACGATCCCACACATATGGCTTGTTCCTAGTTTAAAGCGCCTTGTGCCTTCCGCATCGAGACATCCTGATACGCAGCCAGCAACTGTTTTCCGATCACATCCCAGGAATACCTCCGTTCCACCGATTGACGACCGGATACGGCGATGCGACGGCGAAGTTCACCGCTACCCAGCAGACGCTCTACGTGACGAACAAATTCGTCCGCATCATCGGCCACAAGCAGATCGCTTTCATGTTTGAGTCCCAAACCAGAGCACGCAAAGGAGGTGCCGACAACGGGCACTCCCATTGCCAAGCTATCCAAGATCTTCAAACGCGTACCCCCTCCTTCACGGATGGGGCAGACACACACCGTCGCGTTCTGAAAATATGGCCGAACATCATCCACAAACCCCATGACATGCACTCGAACATCCGACGCTTCTCGAGCTTTCAGCCAGTCGGGTGGCTGCCGGCCCACGACATACATCTCAATAGCCTCGTGCCGAGATCTAAGCTTCGGCCAAACGGCGTCGAAAAAATATCTCATGGCCTCCTGGTTGGGATACATGTCCAAACTTCCACAGAAAAGAAGCCTTTGCCCCCCCGGATCACGGCGTGGAACAAAAAACTCGGTATCGACACCATTTGCCACGACCGCCGTTTTCATGCTCGAGTCCTTCCCGAGCAGCAGCCTCGCTTCGTCTGAAGAACACACCAAATTGACATCGGCGGCTTCGCCCCATCGCACTTCAGCCCAACGCAATTTTCTCGTTTCCATTCTCCAATATTGCCGCAACAGAGGATTCGTCTCGCCCTCCATCCGCCGTTGCATCAGAGCCGATTGCACGTCATGATGGTTCAGAACTGTGCCACAGTTGTTTACCAACGGCATGTATTGAGCCAGACCTAACGTATCGAAATGGATCACATCGAAATGGTAAGTACGAACCAGGTGTAATATCTTATGATACAGACGACGATTCCGTAACCAAAGCACCTCGTACGGGTGAGTCGATACTAGTCCCTGGAAAGCCGTCCTGTATCGATAGAGTGCGCCCTCCGGCTGTGACATCGGAAGCCAATCCGCGCTCGCACAGAACTTGGACAGCGCTTTCATGCAATCGGACGGCTGCACGTCAGGAGGTCTTGTCCGTGGCTGGTCAAAGGCGAGGAAATGGACTTCAGCTCCGGAGGCGGCTTGGCGCAATAAATTATAATTGCGCTGTAAAGCGCCGCCTTTAGGCGGATATGCCAAATTGTGGCCAAGCCAGAGTATCCTCATAATCCTACAGCGATCAGTATCGCGACCGATCGACCTTCAAAAGAGGGTTTCGATGAACGCAAGGAGACAAGCGGGTTTATGCAACCATATCCGCGAGATGCTTGAGATGCGAGGGTTGAAGAAAAAAATAATTGACCGACCAATGGCCGGCGGGGCGTTCTTTCAAGTGCTTTCCATCATAGATGAAAGCCTTATAACCATAGCGCTTCAATATTCCATACAATTCATGAGCAGACGATCCTTGCTTTTCAAATTGACCGGCTACTTCGAGAAGGATGGCGGGCTTTTGCGTTTCAAAGAACTTCTCGCCGCCCTTAAAGGCGGCGAGTTCGTGTCCTTCCACATCGCATTTAATGAAGCTGACCCGCTTTGCAACCTCTTGAAACAAGGAGTCTATAGAGCGCGCTGCAACTGTGTATTGCCTATTGGCTGAACCGGTTGACTGGGAGCCCGATATGATCTTTGCCTGATAAAAATTCTTTCCGCCATACTCGTGAAGCGGAATCTCCATGACTGCGGGACCATCCTTTTCTGAGACTGCGACGTTAAGCAATTCAACATTCTTCAATCCACGGGCAGAGGCTACTGCGGACAGCAATCTGAACGTGTCTGGAATCGGTTCGATGCTGTAAATTCGGCCATCCTTTCCGACTAGGTTGGCCAGCACATGAGTATACCAACCGATGTTTGCTCCAAGATCTATCGCAACATCGCCGGGCTTGACCAGACGTTTGATGGGCTCAATATCCGGCTCCCAAAATGTCGGAATTGTCCGCGTGTAATAAATTTTCTTGAGAGCAAATAAAACACTCTCCGGCAGGATCGTGACAGCAAGCCATTTAAGCAACGACATGGTGCACTCTATCCGAAACAAGCGAACAATAGAGATCGGCTGTCCTTTCGGCCATTACGCTCGCGTTAAACTCTTCCTCGACACGAAGCCGCCCGGCTTCGGCTAATTTTTTCGCATAGAGCTCATCCCCCAATATCCTGTCGATGCCTTGCTCCAATTCAGCCGCATTTCCCGGCGACACGAGCAATCCGCCGGCACCATGCGTGGCGACTTCCGGTATTCCTCCTACTCGGCTTGCAACCACGGGGCATTTCAATGCCAGTGCTTCCAACAAGACCATTGGAATCCCCTCGTGGAAAGATGGCAAGACAAAAACATCCATACAATTGACGAGATCATAAACGTCATCCCGCTGGCCTGCAAGGACTACTTCCTTTTCAATGTGCAAATTATGAATTAACTGTGTCAGGGTCGCCTTGAGCGGGCCATCTCCGACGATAAGGACCTTCACGTTGCCCCTCTTTCTGATTAGGGAGCCGGCAGCCTGCAACAGGATGTTGTGCCCCTTGACCCGCGTGAGCCGTCCTACGGATCCAATTACCCGGTCACCGGAGTGAAAACCAAGGCTACGCCGCATATGTTCCCTATGTTGAGTCACCTTCACTCGGCTTAAATTGATTCCATTATGGATCTGTACCACTTTATGGGCACCGTAACACCGTCTTAGGTCAGATTCTATGTCCTCGGACACCGCTATAAGTCTTTTGACCTTCAGCCTCGTGATAAGCCAATCCACGGATTCGTACCCCATCATCTTGACATAAGCCATGCCGCTGAACGGCTCCGTCATCCCATGGACCACTCGCACTACGTTGCGGATACCTACGGCGGCTGCGGCGGCGGTTCCCAGAATATTGTCCTTGTATTTGTGCGTGTGTACTAAATCCGGCCGTCGCCGCCTTAACATTGCAACGAGGTTCATAAACAGGCGGCATGAATTGTACTGCTCCTCGGACAACACAGTGACCGGAACGCCGAGTTCTTTGATCTCACAGGCCAAACGTCCGTCATTTAGAAGAATCACCGAGAGCTCCAGTCTTGAGTCGTGGACCAGACCCTCTAAGAGCGTCACAAGTTGCACTTCCGCCCCGGCCCAAAGATCTGCATGTGCAATATGACAGACCCTGATTGGCTTAGATATCAAATTCTGCGACTCCATATCTTGTTTCACAGTAACGACAGGATGCTCTACACTAGTGCGCGGGACAGTCGGGCAAACCCCTCAAACATATACCGGGAAAACTCATTCGTTTAAGCTCTCCCGGTACAGCTTGCAATATTCGTCGATCATCATGTTTATGTGGAATCGCTGCTCCACCCTTCTACGTCCGTTTTGTCCAAAGGTCCGAGCCCGATCCTTATCAAGCAGAAGCGTTGTAATGCCTTTCGCAAGCGCCCCACTGTCCTCACTGGGTACGAGCAGCCCGGTTTCTCCTTCGATCACCAATTCAGGATTCCCTCCCACTCGAGTAGCGACCACCGGCTTCGCAGAAGCCATAGCTTCCAGCGTCGCCATAGAAAGGCCTTCCGATAATGACGGCAACACAAAAATATTCATAATGGAAAGCAGCCTTCCAATATCTTGCCTCAGGCCTAAGAAGTAGACGTACCGCTCAAGACCGAGTTTTTTTATCCGATCTTTAAGAGCCACTTCCTGGTCCCCTCGACCAACGAGCAGAAATTTAGCGGCAGGACATGCTCGGATAACTGAAGGTATCGCCTCTATCAAATATCGATGGCCCTTCACCGGATAAAGACTTCCTACCGCCCCGACAATTTGATCGTCGCTGCTCAGCCCGATTTCATTTCGCATTCGCGCCTGTTCCTCCGCATCGATATCGGGAAAATCGTCAATTCCATTATAGATGACCTGAATCCGTTCATCGGTTATACCGGTATGCTCGGTCACAAATTCCTTGAGATCCTTCGAAACGGCCACCATGCGCGCATACCGGCTCACAAGGCGATATGCCATTCGGCGTGTCGACTTCTCCCAGTAATAATTCTTGCCGTGAATCGTCGCGACGATAGGAATTCTGGCAATTGCCGCCGCCAATGTGCCGTGCACAATGGCATCGAATTCATGGGCGTGGAGGAGATGGATCTGTTCCTTACGTATCAACATCAGAAAGTGTCGCAGCCACACGAGGTCGAATGGTCCCTTGTTTGGAATGACCGTTGTCGAAATCCCATCACGCTCGCACTGCTGCTGCACCCAGCCCGGCCTAAACAGGCAAACGTGTGACCGAAAGGAGTGAGTATTAAACCGTACGGCAAGCCTGTTGACCAAGCGCTCGGCTCCGCCGGGACCGCTACTGGTTGAAAAATACAGGATTCCCCTCCGCATGGTTCGGTCGTCCTGTCTCATAACAGGCATGGACACCGCATAGGTTCGAAGGACCACACCAAGCGCACCGAATTACCTTGCAGGTCTGGGGCGGATCATTCCGGTTGGAAGGGAAGATTTTGGCAATCGAGGAATAGCACCCTTCGAAACGGACAGCTCACCAGTCGGGCGCCGGTCGAGGTATAAATTGCCCAATGCGACGGTTAGCGCCGTTATGATCCAGAATGTCGGGTACCACAAAGTCGATATAAACACGCTGCTGGCAAGGTATCCGATCATTGCCGCCTCGAGCGCGCTGCCGACGCTGACGCCGAACCAAATATCCCGCTCCTCTCTGTCTCGATCTTTAGACACTGCCTTCAGAAGAGCTCGACCTAGCATTTTCAACCGGCTAACCGTCGTGTAGTTGCTCCACGCCATCAAAAAAAACATCAACGCTCCGACAAAACCCATCTCCGGGATCAATGTAAAATACATCGAATGAGCGGCTCGGCCGGCAAGAGACCGCGTATTAAATCGATCTTCTCCTTGGTACTCTTGGAAGTTCCACGGGAAATTACCTTGACCCACTCCGAATATCGGATTCCCTAGAAACATTTGCCAGCCAATGCCCCAGGTATACAATCGTTCCGCGCCTGTGCCGACAGTCAGCGTTTTCTCGTCAGTGGTGGACTGAATCTCTTCCCAATATTGTTCCGGAGCAAAAATGAGCATAAAAATGACAACCACCCCTACCAATACCACCGCTCTGCCTTTTTTTGATGACTTCAGCCAACAATAAAATCCGACTGCCGCCAAACCAATAAATCCGCCTCTTGACAGCGTGACCATAGCCGTCAAAATGAAAATGCAGAGTGAGCTCAAGTACAACACTCGGCTCGCCTTGCTGTGAGCCCCCAACAACATAAAATATGCGAACGGCACAGCCACATTCATTTCCATGCAAAAATCGTTTTCGTCGCCCAACCATCCGCCGACACCTTTTCCACCATTCATTAAGCCCAAGACTGCCAATACAAGATGGACTATGAGCCAAGCATTCACTAGGATTTTCATTTTTTCTATGGTATCGACAAATGCTACAACGCCTAAGAAAAAGCAAAAGTACAAAAGCATGTCCTTCAAAACCATGGCGGCCCAAAAATTATTCGTCGCGAAAGGAACATGTCCGATCATTACAATCAAGAGCGCGATGTACAGCTTAGTCTGTCTATTAGCGACGTTAAGCTTTCCGGATATGACGACGCTGACGCCGATAAGCAGATCGATAATGGAAGGAAAGGGGATGACTTTAATACCGGGTATGATGTCTTGGGGTCGACCGAATTCCACTAACAATGAGATCAGTACGAGATAAAATCCAAGACCTCGTTTAGCAACGGGCTCAGTTGCCCCCTTACCAGCAGATATAGGTCGCTTCGCAGAAGGATACAATTGAGATGCATGTCCTTTGAGTTGCATATAAATGAATAACTATGAGTCAGCTTCTATCCCAGGAGGATACAAATCATAAAAACGAAGGGTTCTTCATATTATAAGACATACAAAACAGGTGACCTTAGCAGGATCATATTAGATGCGAGGATCCTTAATACTTTAAGAGAAAGAGGTACGATCGCCCAAAAGCTGTAGGTCTTCACGAATTCTTGAAGGGGTAACTATGACGGATAACGATCTCAGCCCACCTTTCTTAAAGCGACGATCATATTCGTCCTCAGATTTCGAAATGGGCCCGCCATTAGTAGACGAATCCACAATAATTCCAATACCGCGAGCGGCGTTATCATTGCAAAAATAGCATCCGTCACAAGAAGATGTATTTCAACAACTTCGAATCCTGTTTTCTCGGCAAGCGTGCGAATCCTATCTTCCGTATTGGCAGCGTAATGCGTTGGAAATACATCGTGTTCTTCCCGACCTTCAATGAGATGAATCAGTTTTCCTTTCAACGCCTCCGGCACAAGGCGGGAGAGGATGACACCGTAGCCATAGGCATTCGGCGTGTGGAACAAGAATATCCCCTTAGGCTTAAGAATTCGATGAATTTCCCTAAATTGGAAATCGGGATTGTCCAGATGTTCAACGACCATATTGGCAGTCACCAGATCACACGACTGACTTGTAAATGGCAGTTTGGTAATGTCACCTCGTAACTTTTTAGAAATAGTTGAGTGAGCCTGCAGAGAGTGCAGATCATAATCTATACCGAATATCGTTCGACAATTCTTGATTAATTGCTGCTCTTCCATTTGACGCCAGCTCGGCAGAACAGAATGGCCACAGCCCATCTCTATCCAGTCCACTGAAGGGTTGACATATCTCTTGAGAATGGCTTCATACGTATATTGTGAGTATTTGAGACTTGGCGCGATCAATCGTCTAATGGTCCAATAAACATTGAATAATCTCGAACGAAGAGCCATCAGTCACTCCAACCTTAAGAGACAGCACCGACTTGTGCGAATTGATTGCGCAGTCTAAGGAACGGTCTCTCTATCAACCAATAAGAAGCGGACGCGATAACGACGCACAGGAATACGCTAATCGTGAATTCTATTACGAGAGAGTCGGATACCAGTCGGTGACCTATTCCCAATGCTAGCAAGTGATAAAGATAGAGAGAATATGAGATGCGGCCCAGATACACCATTGTTGGATGATCGATCCACGACCACAGTGTCCGATTACTCAGGCTGAGCAATTGGGTCATAAAAATTGCTATCAGTAGCGAGTCCACCGTGAATCCCAACGAATAGTGATAACTGTCGGAACCGCCAATACGTGAATAGAGTAACAGCGCTAATATGGCAAACGGGAATAAGATGTTACGGCTGAGGGTCATTGCCGCCATTTCAAACCACCCCAACCGACAACACACTGCAAGCAAACAGCCGATCGCGAGACTATCAAACCTGGTCTCAAATGCATTGTATACGTAGGAAGGACTCGCGCCGAAGTACAGATAGGCAACGGACCTCCATCCCGCAATAAGACATACAGTACTGGCTATTATTAAAGCGGCGCTCCTTGATCCTCTATGAATAATAGCTCCTAATAATAAAGGCCAAAGCAAATAAAACTGTTGTTCTACTCCCAGCGACCAGGCATGAGCTATAGCAGTATCGGGATGGCCGTTAAATGCATTGTAATAATTGACGAAGTAAAAGAATCCCGAGAGTGTTAACAACACATCCCAATGATAGCCTCTTAGTTGTTCTTCGATGTAAATCAGAAACAGAAATCCATAGTACGCCGGTGCAATGCGAAATGTCCGCCTGATGTAGAACTGTCCTAATGAAATACTGCCGGTTTGGCTATATTCTTGCAACAGCAGCCATGTGATCAAAAACCCGCTCAGGACAAAAAAGGCTGTAACGCCGAGATCGCCAGGAACAGAAGTAAAACCGAAGTGGTAAACGATAACTATGAAAACAGCAATGGCACGCAGCCCATCGAGAGCTGGCAAGCGGTTTCTCGATAAAATCTCACTAAGCGCAAGCCTATCTGACTGAGCCGAAACGCCGGGAGCCTTAGAGAAAGACTTGTCTTGTTCCAGGAATATTTGGACCGAACTCAATTGCACCTTATTTAATAGAATAATGCCTTCTGCAGCTTAAATCACTTCCTTAATCACTCCTTACCCATTGGGATAAGCTGTCATACGAGCGCTAGAGTCGATGACCCTTTCGGCCAAATTGTCACAAGAATCACGTATTAGATTAAAGCATTTCTGAAAATCGTCTAACGTTCCGCTAAATGGATCCGCGATATCGGTTCTCCGACCACTATTGAACTCACTCAGGACGAATGCTTTGCCTCTTACTCTTGGGCATAATTTCAGGAGGCTGACCAATTGGGCAAGTTCCATGACCAGTATGAGGTCTGCCTGTTCTACCAATTCTCGAAACATCTGCATGGTCAAATGAGGCTCCAGCGTTAAGCCATATCGTTCAGCTACTTGTCTCGCAAAGTTATGAGCCGGTTTACCGTTAGTTGTGTCTAGGCCGGCTGATCGCACTGTAATTCCGCATCCAGGTTTAAGCTTTGATCGGAAATACACTTCAGCTAATGGGCTACGGCATATATTGCCTTTGCATAGGAACAATACATTCTTAACATTCTTGGGTACGTCAGAACGATATCCAAGCTGTCCATACCACCTGATTCTCATGACGATGTTCTTTAGTCTAGCGATTAATTCTCTGATCAGAACCGCATACGACCTTCGAAGTTCATCGACTGTTAAGACAGATCGTTGCTCGTTCATATCACGCCTTTTGCGTATTTCTTCCATTCATAACACCATGGGGCAGGATCTTGAAGACGTTCTATTTCATTACGAGTCCCTTTAAATTCTCTCAGGAAATCTCCCGCACACCTCCATCTTGACGAGTAACCAGGTGGAAGATTGAGGATTTCTTCCGTCTTCAACAGTCTCATAAGCAGGTGATCCAGGTCCCCCAGCAGCCACCGTGATTTGATCCCGTTCCGATAGGCGTTTTCCGGCACGGATGCAATCCGCCCGGTCGCCATTTGGAACAGGAGCCACGGGAAATTCATCCCTGCGTCGATGGACAATTGTAATGATCCCCAGAAACGGCCGTTCACCTCCATAAGCACGGGGACCTTGCTGGCATGGTCTATTTTGAACTCCACCATCGCGACGCCGTGCCACCGCACGTGCTGCAAAAGACGCAGCGCAGGTTCCACCAGGCCTTTGTCGAGTGGAATGCTCTCTCGCAGAACACTGACCCCTCCAGACGGTGGCTTCTCACGAATCCGCCTGTGCGCAAAAAGTGCCAGAGGCTTGCCGTCATTCATCAATGCAAAGATTCCCTGTCCCTCTCCGAGCACACGTTGCTGAATGAGCGACGGCTGCCTCAGATATTCATGTTGCCGGTAAAGATCGCGCACCTCATCCGCATGGTGAGCATAATGCACGGATGTCTTTTGCCATCCGCTCTCTGTTTGGACCAGCGAACAACCCGGTTTTACCACCACCGGAAATGATCCGATTCGATCGGATATCCCGTGGATGTCGCCGCCAGGCACGAAGATCGTATCCGGAATCGCCACATTCAATTCCAAAGCGGACTTCATAAGGCGGTATTTGTCGGAAGCCTCTTCAAAGATTTTGTAATCGGGAATGGGCATGTGCGTATGACGTTCGAAATCGCCTTTCCGAGGGCCGATGACGTGCATGGCAATATCGGAAATCGGAAACAGTGCATCGACCTTTCGACTCGTGACAGCCCCTAGAAGGCAGTCCAAGAACCCTCGCGGGTCTCGATACGGAGACGGATAGGCAAAAGACTTCGCGCAATATTTCGATGCCGCAGCCAATGACCTCTTTTGTTCGGCGCCCACCATGACGTCAATCCCACGTGCTCCCAATGCACGGGTCACCGCCAACGCCGCACGCTCATCTCCGTCGGTCACTAGTACGCAAGCCGCCAGGGACATGGCGCGAGATCTCCTTGCGGCAGAATGATGATGGAACAGATCATAATCAACACGCGAATAACCGCATGGCGTACAAGGCAACACTACGAGTGATGTCATTGTGTATACTGATCCTTCGTAATTCAAACAGGCGGTCCGGGTTCGAACCTTCAACTCCAGGCTGCACTCCTACCGCTGCCTGGTACCCGCATTCTTTGACCATCGTCTGTATCTGGGCTGTATTATTGCCGTTCGGATAGCAGAAAACCGGCACATAGTTGTTACTGCGAGCCTTGAGGACTTCTTGAGACTTTTCGAGCTCGGTTTTAACATCTTGCGCCGAAAGATGCGTCAGGATCCGATGTGAGCACGAATGCGAGCCGAACGAAATACGCTGCTGCGCCATTACTCCGACCTCGTTCCAATCCACTATACAACGCTCATGAGGAAGCGCGATGGTCAAGGCGCTCGATAATGCGTCGATCAATTCAAAAACCATTTTTGGATTATGTCCCTTGCACCGCTCAATAACCTGATCCGCAAAGTCCCGCCGAGTATCTTCCGACACACAGGAGAGTCTCGTTGTATCGGCATCGATGCTGAGAACGTCTTTGAGAATCGTTCCCCCCTTGACGCTCGCTTCTTCGCTCTGGGTCAGCTCTTTCACGCAGTAGGCCACTTTCTCTGGCCAAAACCATTCGTGAGTCCCGACGAAATCCGTGGGCAGGAATATGGTGGCCGGGATTCCCAGCTTTCGCAAGATAGGATACGCATAGAGGTAATTGTCCAACCATCCATCGTCAAACGTGACCACGCAATAGCGCGCTTGTCTGTCCCAGTCTCCAGTGTTCCAGCGTTCCAGCAATTCATGGAGGGATATCACTTTAAACTGGTCCAGCAGAAACAGCATGTGTCGCTCAAATACATCCGTTTCGACATACATGCCGGGCTGGATCCACTGATCGGTCAGGTCATGCGCAGGCAGCACGCGATGGTATGTGAGAATAACCGCTTTGCCTTTATGGCAAAACCGGTGGAGGTTCGACAGATATAACGTTTCCGCCACACCCTCGCGAACCAATCCCTTCATCGCTTGCCAGGTGAACGGCATCACTCTACGGTTTAGAACAACGTATAGATGAACGGGGCGACCGCAGATCCCTGGGTCAGCACGATCAGACTTCCCAATAACACCAGCATGACGATGATCGGCAGCAGCCAAAACTTCTTTCGCTCCCTCATGAAGGCCCACAGCTCCGCCAGGAATTCTCCCATATTTCCTCCTTTGACTTAAAACTGCCGGGTCATATGTGATTTTGGACGCGGCTGTCTTACCACCCGATACGTGTGAGCGTCACGCACCAGCACTCGTCGCATCGCATCCCACCCAAAGAGCCGCATCACCACGCCCATCGGCGTGATCAATCCGTAAAATAGGATCCCCAGTATGACTCGCGTATTAATCCAGCCCAATACATGTCCCACCTTCATCCATACTTTGAAGACCGGCGCAAGCGCCGCCGGCAGAAGAAGGCCGAGAGTAACCAACACTCCTCCCAGACCCAGCGCCCACAAGCGCATTCCTTCACCTCGCCACACCAAGGGCCACATTCCGATGATCAGAAATATTCCGCCCACGATGAGGCCAAAGTTCCTCAGTTCCTTCATATTCAGCTGCTCAGTCATATGGTACCTCTTTGCGTCATCAGGGCATTTGGAAAGGGATGAATTTATGCGGTCAGCGCTTAGAAGGTTCCCACCGCAATACTCGGTCTCCCCGGAAATAGCGATACCAGGCGTCAAGAATTGAGAGATTGACGATGACAAAGAACGAAGGGAGTCGATAGAACAGGGCCAATGCATAGAATGCGAATTGCGCTGTCAAGAGAAGGCGATACGCATAGGACTCCACCGCCAGGACGACGTTGGAAATCAATATTCCGATCATGGCAAAGGGCACCAGCCAGCGGCAGAGCTTATGGCTGAACAACTGCCATGCAAATAACCCATACTTCAACGGATTCAACATGGGTAAGCTTCTCATCAGTACTGCAATGCCGCGCAACACCGTCCTGACTTTACGTTGGTATTCTTTGGTCTCGTCCGCCAAATTCTTGTAATAGCCGACGCTGTCGGGGTCGGATACGCCGCGCAGGCCTTGTCGCATCGAATTCAGCAGTGTATTAAAATCGCTCTGCAAATCCGCGGCCCATGGCGTGCACACTTGCCGGCGGGCGGCGAAAAATGATCCGCTCAATCCCACCAGTGTATTGACTCTCGTTTCCAATGTTCGCAAGAGCATTTCATATCGGACGTAGGCTCCCTCCCCGCTCACTTTACCTTCCGCATCCATGAACCGATCCACGCTGCTGACACAGCCGACGGAGGGATCATTGAACGACTTGACAATATTGGTAATGGCATTTGGATGCAGGGTTGTGGCCGTGTCGGAAAACACTAAGATCTCTCCATGTGTTTGAGAAACCGCCAATTGTTGAGCGGCTTCCTTGCCTTTTCGCTCCGACGCCCGAATGAGTCGAACTCCCAAAGCAGCATGCGCCCGCACAATATCGTCCGTTCCATCCGCCGAACAATCCGAGGCGACAACGATCTCCAAACTTTCACGTGGATAGTCCAATTGCAGTGAATTGTCGAGCTTGGCGGCGATACGCCGCTCTTCGTTATACGCGGTGATAACAAAGGAGACGCATGGGCTGATATTTCCTTTTTGCACCGGTCTATTTCGAACCACCGCCAGCGCCATCAATGCAAGAGGATAGCCTGCATAGGCGTAGAGTACGAATACTATGCCTCCCCAAAACACCAACTCAAACAACATCGTCAAGGGTAAATCTCCGGCTCATTCCAACGAACCGATAGGCTATCGGTCCTTACCGGTCGACAAATCTGACCGTATCCCCGCCGCTATCGACATCGACTTGTCGGACGTTTTCTGACCGGCGGATTCATTCATTTCAGACTGGCTGGATTGCAGAGTAGACATGATTCGCCTGACATCCCGCTCCGTCACATACTGATGTGTCGGCAGAGTGACAAGACGTTCAGCTAAAATGGAGGCCCCCGGAGCGCGTATCGCGGACAATGCCGGCCGAAGTTCTGGGATGTCTTGTATCGCGGTCGGATAATAGTGGCTTATACCCAATCCCTGTTCTTTGGAAAGTGCACAAAGGCGCTTCCTTTCTTCCCCACTCTTCATCAACAAGGGAAATCGTAATTGGACAGATTCGGCTTGTGGATGCGGGATTATGTGATTCAAACCTCCAGCCCTCAAGCCCCGCAGAAGATCGGAAGCCTTCGCTTTACGGCTCACCGTAGCCCGTGACAGGCGCATCTTCCAACTGGACAACAATCCTGCCCGAGTTCTTCCCATCCGAGCAATCGGGAAATCTTGATAGAACTTCGTTTCTCCCAACTTGAGAAAGGGCAATCCGGCGGGAATCCAGTACCAAAGCGGAGAAATCAAGAACGACATGGCAACAACTTCAAGCCAATTCTTGATTCCTTCGGATATCGACTCGATTTTCACTTGCTCGTACTCCAACTGAACAGCCTGTGCAATACGGTCCGAATTGGTCAGTATAACTCCACCTGATCCGCATGTAACGTTCTTCCCGCGCCCGAAACTCAGAAACGACACATCTCCATTTGCGCCCAGCGGCCTGCTATCTTTCAGGGCGCCAAAGGCCTGAGCAACGTCTTCAATGATAAAAATATCTTTGCCTTCGGTATACCGCCTGACCTGTGCGACATCGGCATGACAGCCGAAAAGATGTGTCGGCACGACCGCCAAGACATCTGCATCGAGCCCCGCTTTCAATTCGGCCATATTAAGATCCAATGTCTCCGGATCTACATCACACAATGCAACATCTAATCCCGCCTTCTTGATAGAGGATGGAACAGAAAAACAAGTATAGGCAGGGATGACGACTTTTCGCCGGGGAGAGAGCCGCTTCAATCCCAAGAGGATGAGGGTAAGCGCGGCCTTCCCCGAGGTGACCCAGAATACGTACCGCATCCCAAAATATTCTTGAAATTCGGTCGTAAGCTTATCCAATACACTAGTGCCGCGCCATGGTGCCATGACGCCTCGGCAGAGATCCGCCCAATACAACGGCGCTGCGGTGGGAGCAAGTGTGCGTTGAATCTTCATGGCAAATATTTCACGATGTGAGGTCCAAGCCAATTGGCCACAGATAACGGCAACCGCTGCCACATTTTGATGGCTAACACATATTTTGGATTCTGCGGATTCAATTGAGGGATTTCACCGCCATTCGCAATCCAATAATGCCAGTAAAGTTGATGTGGCTCAGCCCCCCATTGTTCCTTAAATCGATACGTTCCACTATTCGGGGTGGAACGACCGAAATCGAAGAACTGAAATCCTTCCCGGCAAGCATGTTCCAAGACAGAACTGTAGAGCAACATATTGGGGGCCAGACGACTGAATCTTTTGTCGGATGCCGCCCAGGGTATCTCCAAAATAGAACGAAACCCATAAAGAAATCCTGCAGCCAAAGGTCTCTCATTGGAGGACACCACGCAAAAACGCGATTCTTTTGGAAAGCATTCATAAATAGCTCGGAAGAATTGCTTGGAATACACCGGAGTCCCCAAATCCCGCATGCAGCGGGAAAAGACAGCGTAAAAATCATCCAGACATTCCGTCCCGCCGAAGCGAACCGCCATGTTCTCTTTCTGAGCCCGGCGTATCTGACTCCTCAACTTGGAGGGAAACTCTTTCCATAGCAATTCAAATTGCTTGGGAAGCTTCAGGCGCATCGAAACCTTGCGATGGCTCAACGGCAACTCGATATCGCACGGCTCCTGATGACGAAGCTCAATATGAACGGCGCCGAGAGCTCGCGCCCGCTCAATCGCTTTCTCTATGAGAGACGCTTTCGCCTGCTGGTCATCTCCGATCATGCCGCCATAGTTTACAAACGGAAGGGACACCAGAAAATTGCCAAATATCTTGCTCGATAACATAACAAGAGGTAAGACCCCCCTCGGTTCCCCTGATGGGTCTTTCGCCAGCAAGTAACAGGTCTGATGACCGAATGTTCCTTCGATGATGCTGCGCCATCCCAGAAGATGGTAACCGCTTGCTTGAGGCGATGCCAGGACATACCGGTCCCATTCCATCGCTTCGTGTTCTGCGAGCTCAACGGCGGTAACACTCATCGTGGACCTATCCATGCCGAACCGGTGTTTCCTCATCGGATGCAGCTGTTTCCGTCATGACCGCATCAAGCAATTCAGCCAACTCTCCTGCAAGTCGTCGGTAGTCAAATCGATTCACGGCTTGAGAATCCGGCCGGCGGAACGGAATCACACCAGCAACTATATCGTGGAGAATCTCTTTCAGCCTCTTCACCTCATTCGGAGAGCTCATGCCGAGGTTGTGACGCTCAACCAGCCCGGCCGTAGCGCCTTCACCCCCTACGAGAAGAAGCGGCCTGCCGACCGCGATATACTCATAGATCTTCCCGGGAACCTGAAGCGGAGATTCCGGCTGGACGATCAGCAGCACCGAAGCTTCTTTCATTTGGCGCACACATGATTGGTGAGACACAGGCGGTTCCCGCGCGAGCATCGCATGCTTCTCCAAGGTCTCCGCGAGGGTGTTACATTCCTCATCCGTGCTTTCCCAAGCTCCGACAAAACGAAGGCGCAACTGTTCGGGCTTTATGAAGCCTTCTTGATAGAGTTCCCATACCGCTCGAAATAGGATGCGAGGCGTCCGTTTCCCGTAGACCGTACCAAAATGACATAATTCATATCCTTTGGTAGTCGGTTCACTATCGACATGATTGATACTTCCCGTTCCGAGTATTTCCGGATCGAAACCATTCGGGATTGCGACGCATCTATTCCTGATTTCCGGATATTCCGTACACAGTCTCTGTCTCAGCTCTTCGGTATTCGTGATGACCCGGGCTGCCTCCAAGCAAATGGACTTCTCAAGCCTCCTGGCTCTTTCAGTCAAAAAATCCGCACTGAATGCATAATACGGATTGCAGGTCCAAGGATCTCGATAGTCGAGTATCAGCGGACATTTCAACCGTCTGGCCAGCGCTCGCCCCACCAGAAAGTTACTCCACGGCCCGCCAGTCGCGATCACGATATCCGGCATGACATGTCGCTCCCGGTCTGTGATCCGCCTTACGGCGGGAGAAATCCATGACACCTGTCGGTCAGGGAATGCGAATAACCAATCCAGAACAGCGTCTTTTACAATCGACCGGCGTTTCATGACGGCGTCCGTTCGGGAGCTGTGCGACTTGACCGGCGCCTCGGTGCGAGACCGAGTAAGGAACCGACTCAAGACAAATGACTTGATATAGTCCCGCGCGTCAATTAAACGAGTGAGCGAGTCTCGATAGTCAACATGTTCTACCCGTACATTCTGAGGCACATAGGTCTCAAGGTGATGATCGACGGGATGAGGGGGATACACTGATCCCGGAGTTGTCGTCAGTACCGCAGGATGCCACCCGTAAGCCTGAAGGTGTCTACAGAATCCAAGCGGCCGCATGGCGCCGGTGGCTGCGATCGGCGGGAAGTAATACGCGACGAAGAGCGCTTGTTTCATAACTTCGCTATGAGACACGCAATGGAAGAAAACACTTTTTAGGAGGCAGACGGCTTAACACGGTGTCTTATTATAGCCAGAATACGCTCGGACGCATGTCCATCCCAGAGTGGGGGGGGGGCTACTGTAGAGCGCGCAGATTCTATTGCCATCATGGCTTCGGATATGATTCTGTCCGGCGCCGACCCAATCACACGGTTCGTGCCATGCGTCATCGTGACCGGACGCTCAGTATTCTCTCTCAGCGTAAGGCATGGGATGCCGAGGACGGTCGTTTCCTCTTGGATTCCGCCGGAATCAGTCAATACCAGCTTGGCATTCGAGATGAGACACATAAAATCCAGATAGCCGATCGGATCCATGGAGAAAATACCATTTGGCCCCGGAACGGTCCGATCGAAACTGATGATCTCCTTAGACTCGTCCAAAAAGCCAAGGATTTTCTTTGTCCGTGGATGCACCGGAAACACGAGTGGGCATTTCTGGGCGACCTCGGCCAAGGCCTTGACCAATCCTTTCAGAACCATGATGTTATCCACGTTGGAGGGCCGATGCAGAGTCACAACGCCGTACTGACCCTTTTTTAGCTCGAGTCGATCTAGTATCGCGGAGTTCGTCCACAATCGTCGCGACGCCTCCAGTGAATCAATCATGACATTGCCGACGAAAAAGATCTTTTCCTTGGATACGCCTTCAGCCGCCAAATTGCGAACGCCGCTTTCTTCCGTGACGAACAGCAGATCTGAGACTGCGTCCGTGACTAACCGATTGATCTCTTCCGGCATAGAACGGTCGAAACTCCGCAATCCGGCCTCGACATGCGCGACGGGGATGTGCAATTTCACCGCAGTCAGAGCAGCGGCCATGGTAGAGTTGACATCGCCCACGACTACGACCATATCGGGCCGGTCGCGTTCAAGAATCGGTTCCAACCGCTTCATGACTTCAGCCGTCTGAAACGCATGCGATCCCGAACCGACTTCCAAGCATACGTCCGGTACGGGAATCTTCAAGTCTTCGAAGAATGCACCCGCCATCTTCACGTCGTAATGTTGGCCAGTATGCACCAGACAAGACTGCATATCGGCATGTTTCCGCATTTCGCGGATTAAAGGGGCGATCTTCATAAAGTTCGGGCGCGCGCCCACTACGCTAAGAATCTTCATTGCCACTCCGATTGCGGGTCAAAGGAATGCATATTTATGACACGTGCCGGAAATACTCGACCGTCTTCCGAATGCCGTCTTCCAAAACAATCTCCGGTTCCCAACTCAGCAATGCCTTGGCTCGTGAGATGTCAGGACGCCGAACCTTCGGATCATCAGCCGGCAATGGATGTTCCTCAATACGACTCCGGGAATCGGTCAACTTGATGATGAGCTCGGCGATTTGACGCACCGTCAGTTCCCGTGGGTTGCCAATGTTGACCGGATCATGAATGCTGGTCAGCGTTGCCTCCGCCTGTTTGGTCAGGAATTTCGCCCGGTCCGTCCGTTCCGCCACTGACTTGTCTGACTTGACCATCAGCAACGCTACAATACCCCGCACGAGATCGTCCACATAACAGAAACTCCTGGTCTGGGAGCCGTCGCCGAATACCGTCAACGGTTTTCCATGCAACGCCTGAACAATGAAGTTCGAAACCACTCGTCCGTCATTCGGCCTCATTCTGGGGCCATAGGTATTAAAAATTCTTACGATTCTCGTATCCAATCCATGATAGCGATGATAGGCCATCGTCATGGCTTCGGCAAACCGTTTGGCTTCATCATACACGCCGCGTGGGCTCATGGGATTCACATTACCCCAATAGGTCTCAGGCTGAGGGTTCACAAGCGGATCACCGTACACCTCAGACGTGCTTGCCAGAAGGAATCGGGCGTTCTTGGCCTTGGCCAAGCCTAAAGCTTTATGCGTGCCGAGCGCTCCGACTTTCAGCGTGGCAATCGGCATATCAAGATAATCCTGCGGGCTCGCAGGGGAAGCGAAATGCATGACCGCGTCCAATGCCCCATCGACATGCAGGTAATCGCAGACGTTATACTTCACAAAGCTGAATCCAGGACGCCCCATCAAATGGGCAATATTCTCGGTTCGACCGGTGATGAGATTATCGAGGCTGATCACCTCATTGCCCTGGTTCATGAGCAATTCACAAATATGACTTCCAAGGAATCCAGCTCCGCCGGTTATGAGAATGCGCATCATCAATTCCCTCCTACGATGTTAATCGAGCTCGAATTCCTTCTTCCAATCGGTATCTCCTTCCAACGGCTTTTGATCCGCTTTGTACAGGAGACAGTTTTCCAGTACGAGTATGTCCATTTCCGTCCGCATGAAGCATCGGTAGGCATCTTCAGGCGTACAGACGATCGGTTCACCCCTCACATTGAATGAGGTATTGACGAGCACGGCACAACCGGTTTTTGCCTCAAACGCCTTGAGAAGTGCGTAATACCGCGGATTCGTTTCTTTGTGAACGGTCTGAACGCGGGCGGAGTAATCGAGATGCGTGACGGCCGGGATATCGGATCGCGGCACATTCAGCAGATCGATTCCCCATAATGACTCTTGAGAAGCACTTCTCTTTAGCCGGCGCTCCTCTTGTACCGGCGCAACCAACAACATATATGGACTATCGGTATTCATCTGAAAGTAGTCGCCGACACGCTCTCTCAGGACCGACGGCGCAAACGGACGGAATGATTCGCGATATTTGATCTTCAAATTCATGACGGATTGCATGGAAGTGTTCCGGGCGTCTCCCAGTATGCTGCGGCCACCCAGCGCGCGCGGTCCAAATTCCATGCGCCCCTGCAGCCATCCTGCGACCTTTCCGGCTGCCAATTCCTCCGCGACACGATTGCATAACGTCTCATCGTCAAGGCGCGCGTACGGAGCGTTGATTCTTTTGAGATACTGTTCAGCCTCGTCGGTGGTAAAGGACGGTCCCAAATACGAACCCTTGATGCCATCGCGACTTGCATCCACCTTGCGAGGGCGATTTTCGAATTGATGCCAAGCAGTGAGCGCCGCCCCGAGCGCTCCGCCTGCGTCCCCGGCTGCCGGTTGTATCCAGATGCCTTTGTAGGGCCCCTCCCGAAGGATACGGCCGTTCCCCACACAGTTCAGGGCAACACCACCGGCCATGCAGAGATAGTCGACACCGGTTTCGCGATGAAGCGTCCTGGCCAGACGCAACATCACCTCCTCGGTCACCTCCTGAATGGAACGAGCCAGATTCATCTCCCGCTGTGTCAGTTTGGATTCGGGCTTTCTCGGTGGGCCGCCGAACACGGCATCAAACTTATTCCCCGTCATCGTCAAGCCAGTACAATAGTTGAAGTAATCCATGTTCAAACGGAACGTGCCGTCCGGTTTGAGGTCAAGTAAATGCTCATAGATTGCTTTCACATACTTGGGTTCGCCGTATGGAGCGAGGCCCATCACTTTGTATTCCCCGGAATTGACCTTGAATCCCGTGTAATAGGTAAATGCGGAATACAACAACCCGAGCGAGTGCGGAAAAGGAATGTCCCAAAGTGCCGTGAGCTCATGTCCCTTCCCCAACCATGCCGACGTCGTCGCCCACTCGCCCACCCCATCCATGCAAAGAACCACCGCCGATTCGTACGGCGAGGGAAAGAATGCCGAAGCGGCGTGGGATTCATGATGCTCGGAGAACAGCAGCTGAGGCAGCGCGTCTTTTTTGATCCCCGGGGCATGAACGCCGAATTCCTTTTGGAGCAAACTCTTGAGCAACAACTTCTCCTTCAACCATACGGGCATCGCGGCCAGAAATGATTGAATCCCGCTCGGTGCAAACGCGAGATACGTCTCCAATAATCGCTCAAATTTGACCAGCGGTTTGTCATAAAACACAAGGTACCGGACATCGGTGAGATCGATCTTACCCTCTCGCAAACAGTAACCGACCGCTTTGTGGGGAAACCCGGCATCATGCTTTTTTCGAGTAAACCGTTCTTCTTGTGCTGCGGCAATTATCTCTCCGTCACGTACCAGGCAGGCGGCGCTATCATGATAGAAGGCAGAAACCCCTAAGATATTCATACTCACCAC
This sequence comes from Nitrospira sp. Nam80, assembly GCF_965152575.1. Classification (NCBI taxonomy): domain Bacteria; kingdom Pseudomonadati; phylum Nitrospirota; class Nitrospiria; order Nitrospirales; family Nitrospiraceae; genus Nitrospira; species Nitrospira sp. Nam80. The sequence goes on along the minus strand of NZ_OZ224216.1, from coordinate 1,539,113 downwards.
CTTCTTTTCGAGGCGACTGAAAGACTGTTAGCAGACATGAGACCGCCTTACCTGTTCCTTGAACAGTTCCTCATACTGGACAACAAGCTTATCATAGTCATATTGCTCTTCCACGATCATGCGTCCATTACCTCCAATTTTGTCTCTCAAATCTTTGTTACGGATGAGCTTATCAATGGCAGCCGCCAACGCCTGGCTGTCCTCTATAGGCACCAATAAGCCATTGTGTCCATCTTGAACGAACTCGGGGATTCCCCCGGCCGTAGTCGCCACAATAGCCTTTCCGAACGTCATCGCCTCCAGTAAGACAATGCCGAAGGGTTCCACGCGTGAGGACAATGCGAAGAAGGCGCACCGCTCAAATAAAGCTGGAACAATATCATTCTTGACATCACCTGCAAATAGGACCATGGATTCAATGCCCAATTCGGATGTCATACTCTTGAGGCGGCTTTCCTCAGGCCCATCGCCAGCAATCACAAATCGATATCGGCATTGAGCGCCGGACGATTTGAGCACCTGGATTGCTCGCAGCAATACATCCAACCCTTTGCGCGGATAAAGTTTCGCCACCGTTAGAATGAAGTCGCCGTCAGGAATGGGCGCAATCGCTGCCGCACTTTCCGCCGCATCCCGTAATCTCTTGCATTCCACTCCATAGTGCAGAAAGGAGTGGTTGTGGCTCAGCTTTCCTATCTTTTCATGGGCGTCTCGTACCAAACTGGCCGAGTGCGCCAGAATCCAGTTCGCTCGACGGATAATTCGCCGCACGATCCATTGGCAGACGACATCGTTCGTATGCAGCAGGAGCACATCACTACCATGCAGGCCGACAACTATGGGGATTCCGGTCCATGCTCGTATGAGGTAGAAATACACCATATACGTCATCGGATATTCCAAGGAGATCACCTGAATATTGTTCCTGCGAACGAAGCGGTATAAACGCCACATTGTTGGAACAAAATACAAAAGAAAGGCAGCGACCGCCCTAACAGGTACCGTAGAAATCCATGGCGGGCGCAGGTACAATTGAAGAACGCCATCCTCCATGGCCAGAGGACAGGCTTCGACGGTATCAGAATCTCCCGGGCGCAAGACGTAGATACTATGCCCCCTTGCTCCCAACAGTCTTTTGATATCCTGAACATAGGTCGCCACACCACCTGATTGTGGATTGAAGAACGGAGTAACAAAGAGAATATTCACGTAACCTAGTCTCCGCCCTTTTCTTTAATCTTTGTGCTCTTCACGCTCATCTACCGGCAGTATTCAAGCAGACCTTCGCCAGATCGACATATATGCCGACCTCCAGCGGTGCTCGCTGTATCAGCGCCATAAGGCGGCGTCTCGCATTCTGGTTGCGTCCTTCTATGCGATCCAGGTAAGCCAATTCCCGTTCGGCCTCAACAAACCGGTTGTGAATGATGCGGTTCAATTCTGGGGAAACGGCATGTCCGCGGTATTGGTCGGGTAAGAATCTTCCGAACATACGTGCATGGTCTTCTAGGACGCGGCGTTTGCTTGACATCAGGCTGCCTGCTCTCCAACGATACTTGGCCAACGGCTCATCAATATAGCCGAATGTCCACCCTTCCAAAGCGATCAGAATCCAATGCATGTAGTCCTGTGTAACCGGAAGATTCTCGTTGAAGCCTCCTACTTTCTCTACGCACGTCCGTCGCTCGATCACCGTCGGCGTTTGAATATGGCAGCGGAGCAGGATATCACGCTTGCAGTGATTTTGCGGGACAGACCTGGCGGTTTCAGCATTGAACCGTGCGTAAATAACTCGGTCGTGCTCGTCGATCACGCTTACGTCACTATGCAGAAGACCGCAATCATCATGCGCATCAAGGAACTCTATCTGACGGGCTAGTTTCTGAGGATACCAGACATCATCGGCATCCAGGTACGCGAACAGTTCACCATTTGAATCCTTCAGCGCCCGATTTCGAGCGGCGGAGACACCACAATTACCCTGATAGAGGTATCTGATCTTCTTCCCATAGGCCGAGGCAAGAGCTGGAGTTCCATCGGTTGAACCATCGTCAACTACGATAATCTCGTAATCCCGGTAAGATTGCCTCAATACGCTGTCAATGGCGCAACCAAGATAGGCAGCGCAATTAAAGGTAGGGATGATCACCGATACCCGCGGCACAATCGTCCCTTTGGTTCATGACTAAGTACGCACGGCAATGCCCGGCTTACGTCGGGCAAGCCTGCACCGAATCGAAAGTTGCCAACGTCCGATCAATGGCCTTTTCCCAAGAAAAACAGTCGGCCGCCAATTGGATCACGCCTGCTCTGAGGTCCTCGACCAGGCCGGGATTATCCATCAACCTCAAAATGTAGTCAGCGATGGCGTGCTCGTCCCGTGGTTCGCAAAGCAGAATATTGCGTCCATGAATAAAGGCGGAATCCGAGAGGGGGCCGCGAGTCGCAATAATTGGGAGCCCGTGGGCCGCGATCGAGGATAATGAACTATTGTTCAGCTGGACCCCTTGCAAAAATGGCAGGACGGCGACATCTGCAGCATGCAGATAGATAGAGCCGTCTTCTCCGTCTGATTTGACAGGACCAGTCCAAATAACATCATCTTCCAACTTCAGTTCTTTAGCCAAATCCTGCATCCGGTCAAAATAGTCCGCGCTTCCTTCGACATCAAGCTGGAGTCTCCCTCCGATAAAGAGCAGTTTGACGTCATTTTTCATATCACGAACCAGCCGAAAAGCGCGGAGCAAGAATTCCACTCCCTTGGTCTTATAGAGATACCCAAAAAACGTGATGACGAAATGCTGTTCCTGCAAACCCAGACGCGAACGTCCCTGTCTCCGCGCGACTCCCGCATCGTTGTCAACTATGCGCATGTTCGGAGGAGGCGGAATCATGGAGATTTTTTGATGTACGGGCGGCCATTCCTCAAGGAGAATCATACGGTGACGATCACACAATGCAATAACATGATCGCTATCTCTCAGCAATGTACCTGATCCGTATCCGACATCGTTTGTCCCAACCCACTGAATCATGCCTCGACGGAACAACCGGGCTGAAACAGATGTCTTGGATGGATTGGCTCCGACAAAGACATTCTCATATCGAGTGACAAACGGAACGTGTGGGAACAGGCGTTTGAGTATCGTCGGAGCGAATGTGATCATGGGATGGCAGTTGTACATCACGCCGATGTACATCAGCAAAACGGCATCGGGAGCGCATTGCCGGAAGAACGATCGCATTCGGAACATTTCGGGCCATGACCATTCGCTCATAATGGGATGTATATGGATTCGAGCGCTGCGGCTCCCTTCACAACCCATAGAAGTTAACACGTGTACCTCCATGCCACGATCCGCGAGACGCTCACAGAGATAATAGGTATTGGTCGCCTCACCGGCCTGCATGGGCGGATATGCTGCCGAGATGATCAGTACTTTCATGCTCTATCTCAGTACAGCCCGCTTTCTTGGTTTACAGCTCATATGGATCTTTCAAGATCCTCGCTCTATCCAAGCCTTATGAATTTCATTGAAAATTGTGTTCAGGCTCTTCGTAATCGTCCATTTTGGATAGTGAGATTTCATTTTGGCCAGATTGCTGATGTAGCAAATATGGTCGCCTTCCCTATTTTTATCCACGTATTCGTATAACATCGCCTTCCCGGAAATAGATTCAATAATGTCAAACGCTTCCAAAATCGAGCAACTATTATCCCTTCCTCCACCTAGGTTGTATACCTCGCCGCATCGCGGGGCTTCTATAAATTCGTCGATGAAGCGCGTTACATCATAAGAATGAATATTGTCCCGGACCTGCTTACCCTTGTATCCATACACATAATACTTACGCCCATCGAGATTACATTTGATGAGATAACTTAGAAATCCATGCAGTTCGACCCCTGAATGATTCGGCCCTGTCAAACATCCGCCCCGCAGGCAACAGGTGTTCATACCGAAATAGCGGCCGTATTCCTGCACCATTACATCGGCGGCAACCTTTGATGCGCCAAAGAGAGAATGTTTGGATCGGTCGATCCTCATGCTTTCACTGATTCCAGCAAAGTCGAGCGCGTCGGCATAGTCCCAGCGCTTCTTCTGTTCGACGAGCGCCAATTCATTCGGCGCATCGCCGTACACTTTATTGGTCGACATATGAACGAACACCGCATCTTTCGCGTGAAGCCGCGTGGCTTCAATGAGGTTCATTGTGCCGAGCGCATTCGTATCAAAATCGTCGAAAGGTATTTTTGCGGCCAAATCATGAGACGGCTGAGCGGCGGTATGCACGATAACCTCGGGCAGCAACTCCTTAATGAGTGCCAAAACCTTGGACCGATCTCTAATATCCACTTCATGATGGCGGAAATGCTTAAGTTCAGCTTGCAATCGGCGCTGATTCCACCTGGTATCACCCGACGGGCCAAAGAATGCCGCGCGGCCATTGTTGTCCACCCCGTGAACCTGCCAGCCATTCGCGCTGAAATAACCGCACACTTCCGATCCGATCAGCCCGGACGAACCAGTGACCAACATACGCCTCATAACACTTTACTCCTTCGATTTAATACCGGAGTCGGAATTCCCGTCGATAGAAGCGCCGTCATCCTGGTTGGCGACAAATCGCACCATTCAGGCGTTCCCACCCACGGGCAGCACCCACAATCTGATTGGTTATCACTTACCTCTCATCAAAAACATCCGGGCATTGGTACGAGCGGCCTCTATCTGTCGAACATTGCGTGTCTCCCTCGACTAAGTTAAGAGATATGGTTCCCAAAATCCTCTGTCATATCTCGTCCAGGCATGACACCCGAATGGCAATTTCCGCTGGTTCAGTTCATAACAAAGCCGGGGCGCCACTTCAAAAGCAAACCTGAGTCCTACATCAAAAGGCGCGACTCTTAATTCCGGATAATAGTGAATCGCTCGGTCGGACCAAAAATGATCCTCATTTCTTGTTCCATCGGGACGCAGATGCCACTGCGCCATTTCTTGTCTCACGTTATTGAACGGCAGCAGGCGCTTTGCGAATTTCCGCGGCCAATTCAGCATTCGCACATATGGCGGTTTGTTCGCATATAAAGCATGCCAATACTCGTTTGGTTGAATCCAATACTGCTCAGAGTAAAAGACCTTTAAGAAACTGCTGATCTTACGCAACGACAATCCACCATTGCCTACACGAGGTGTCTTCACCCATGGACTATCATCGCACGGAAACCATGGAGGGCCGATATAATCCAGATCCATATTACACCAGTCCGAGAGTTGATCTGAAAATACAAGTGCGTCCAAATGATAGATCAGAATGTATTTATAATCCTCAAACGCTCGATAGAACTGCTCGGTCAGCATTAATCGCGTGTACGCTTCAACGCTTCCAAAATACTTATTCTCAAATCGCTTGAATTTGCACCCAGGAAGATTGATGTCCAGTAATTCGGGCAATACCAAGTATTTATCGTACAGAGGCAAATAGTGCGACAGGTGTTTGAAAGAGATCTGCTCGTCGGGAGTCAGTTCTTTCCGATTATGCATCGGAATTACGATCGCAACTGTCTTAGATTCCGACATCCTAATACAAGCCTTGCATGACCGACTCTTGCAGACCAGCCGGCCCTAATGATGCAGAATGATGGCCATTCCTGACTTGTGCAATACGGACTTCAATTGCGCCAACACCTGTTCCGCTACAAGCCGATGCCCCGTCGTATTGTAATGGGCATAGCGTCGCGACGGGAAAAGGGACAAGAGGTCGGGGTGTCGGCTGAAAGACGAATCATATCGACTATGTCGATGCCCAGACCACTTACAATTTGCAGAACATTGTTCCGATCCTTGCTCGCTAGATCGAGTAACCGATACATGGCTCTGAACAAATCAAGGTTTTCTTTTTCGTCCGGAGCGCCGTCCCTTTCCAAATGCTGAAGCAATTCCATTTGAAGCCCGTCACGCCCTCGTCGTTACCGAAAGCCGATCCCAGCCAATTCCTTAAATGTTGCAGTTTAACAGGCGCCATGAGCATACGAATCACCAAGGGCAACGATATCCGCCTCCTCCATTTTCCAGAGACAAGGTGGGTTATGGAAGCCATGTTCGGCGCTTTTGAGCAGGAGAGCCATGTTGATCTTCATTGAACCCAGTAGCAGCAGGCGCAAAACACACCCGCCAGGACAAGAAATACCAGATAATGGGTCGCCCATCCGTGGTGTATTGCGTTGAAAAACAAGAACAGGATACATGACAGTCCCGCGCTTACGAAGATGAACTCTCCTGTTCGTTGGATTGCCCTCATATCGCCCTGCGAGCCTGGTCAAGCAATCTGTTCGCATCGCGATGGGTAATCGGTCCATGTTGCCAATACATGCCATTCGTGTCGTTCATTCCTATGATCGGACTGGGAATTTCTGAAGCAGCACCGCTCGTAGAGCATTATCTAGTCCTTCCGGAGTTCCTATATCAAAATACATCCCGTTCCGGAACGTGATAGCCTGCAGATCAAGTCCATGCTCCAGCGCAGCCTGCAGCACATGACCGATGGACAATTCGTCAGTAGATACATCGAAACGTGGCTGGGCAATTGCCTGTGAACGCGTCTCACGCAAAATAGAGATGTCTTCCAGATGCCGATGAAGAAACTTGGTAAAGGTAGCGGACCACACTGCACAGACCCAGGCCCAGTGCAGATCCGTTTGAAGTGGTTTCAGATGGATGGCTACTACTTTTCCGTTTGAATCCATCTGAACCATATCCATGTGCCGCGGGTCATGAGCTGGAAATAACGCCAGAACGACATCAGCGTGAGTAGCACATTGCTTGTCGAGCAGTTGAATGAAAACATCGTCCGGTTCAAACAGAATGTCAGGAAATCCAAACATGATTCGGGCATGCTTCACAAATGGAAAGGCTTGATCGATCGAATAAGGCGGGCCGAACGGCACCCCCATCATAAGATAGGCAAGATGCATATCGACAAATGCACCATCGCCACAATATCCGGGAATATCCCATTTCCCCTGCCTCAGTATAATAATTCCCTTCTCAGCCCCGGCCTTCCTCATTTTCTCAAGGAGATACTGGCAAACGACCTTGGGACGAATACTGTTTGCACTTTCATGGTAGGCAAGACCAAGTGGATATATTTCCTTACTGCAAGGCAATGGACTGAGACGTGTTGCCTGTCCGGCTGCAGGAATCAGCGCAATAATTTCCGGTACATCTGCATCGCGATGCGTCGCCGGTGCTTTGGCCGAATGGATCATGGTGGTCTCTTTTAGTCCTGGGGCCTTAGCTGGTCGTCCATGGAATAGTGCCCCGGTGCGTCACAGCATGATTCCCAACGGGGCCGCATACACCCCACGACATCCGGCGATTATGCAATATCGTACTGTTTGCCATGTCGTTCCAAAAGTGTAGTCAGCAATGCCCTGTAACTTTCTGCGAATCTCTCACGCGTGTAGCAAGTTTGGACTTTCTCCCAAGCCTTTCTCGCACGCCGCTTCAGTTCATCGGCCGGCATTGTGCCGACCATCCTAATCCCTTCTTTTATATCCTCAATTGATGCGCTCTTCAAAAGAATCCCAAAGTCGTCCACATCTACAGAAGACTCATAATTTACGATCGGGATGACGCCCGCGCCCATTGTCTCGAGCACACAAGCAGCGCCCGACTCTGAACAGGAGGTGAATATGTGGGCCGCGGAGCAGTCCAGCAATCGCTTAAACTCCGGTTTCTCCTTGTCCATCCACCCTATCAGCTTAATGTTTGGCTGGTCATGCAATTCTTTATGGTAAAGCTTGACAAACTCCGGCTCGTCTTCAACCGGCCCAATAATGGACAGTCGGTATTCGGGCAAATCCGTAAAAGCTTCCAGAACCAGATCCAATCCTTTGTGCACCATGCCCCTACTCGCAAACCAGACAAACTGCCTACGGCATAGATCGAAATCCTTCCCTTCCGACCAGGGCCACGTCAAATCAACGGTGATGGGCAGACGATAGATAGGTTTTCTTGAATAACGATACGTTCCGATGGTAAACTCATTCCCGCAAGTCGTAATATAATCGGCATATTCCACTCCCAGATTCGGCCGCTCAAATCGGTTCGGCGGGATCGTTACTCCCTTTCTTGCCTGCAGATCCAAAATTCTGTTCATCTCCGCGGCATTATGGAAAACGATATGTGCCGTGTCGCAGTGAAGAATCTTGATGCAGTTTGAACTCAAGTATGGATGCAGTCTTTCTAAATTAAAACGGGTGTCAACAACGACATCGTAGTGTTTCCAGGGAATAAACTGTTGGTTCTGGGTATGAATGACATCAACGTTGTAGCCAAGATCGACAAATGTCTGCGCCATTGCAATTGTTTTCCAATATTGCTCATGGCTGGTTGGTACCGGCAAGCCCCGGCTCATCATAATCAGTCCCTGATTCGCATAACAAATCAGGACATTGCCTCTGGCGTGCCCATTCGATTTAAGCGAAATCACTCCTCCGTAAAATTGTTTCCTGGTGTAAGCCACGGAGGCGATCGCTTCCCTCAGAAAGAGATATATTTCAAATCTCTGCAGATAACGCTTGAGGCGTGCAATCATAGAGAAGCCTTATGCCAGTCACTGGGAACAAGCTGCCATACCGGTTCCCATCCATCCACAGGCGCGATCCATTTTGACGAGCTGATAGGGTGTGGATCAATATGATGCATCCCACCGAGGTTCCATCCCGAGAAACCAGGCCCGAGTATCGAGCGCTTGGATAATAGACGTTCATAATAGGTCTCAGTCGATAGGTCGGAAATCTCAAACGCCCTAACCCGCGTTCCATACATTGGGTAACAGTCCTGCGCAAATCGAATAGGTCGATCCTGCCACACAATCACCCGACCGGCGGGACGAGCGCGATGAGGATCATTACGAACGACCGGCGATGCCGGATGTTCCCGCCATGGTCCCTGCAGCGACTCGGAAAAATATAGCCGCAAGGTGTCGTGCCACAGTTGCGCACTGGTTTCAGAAAACATCCACCATAAACCGCGATAGCGAAATGGCGAATTGTCGCTAAAACATCGGCCTGAAATTAAGACATCGGTACAAATCCATTCGGAGGGGAACCGGCGTGATTCGTACAGCCTGACGCTTTCTGCCTGATGGCTTTCGGGAATCATATAATACCGGCCATTCCATTCGAAGACATACGGGTATGACAAATGGAATGACTCCCTCAGTACAATCTGCTCATATTTCCACGTGAGGCCATCTCTGCTGGTGGCAAGACCGATTTCCCCTTTGGCGGAATCGTAATTGTACACCTCAAAAAACATGTACCACGTATCATGGCGTCGTATCATGAAAGGGTCAGCGACAAAAAGAGCCCGGACATCTGATACGCTTTCTCGAGTCAGGACGGGGTTCACGATGTCGCGTATGGGATTAAGCCGGTAGGGTGACGAACCTGCGTAAATGCCGATGGACCATAGGTGAGAGACCGCATCTTCCGGATCCAACAGTTTCGCAGTGACCGCCTGGGGAGCGACTTGACGAAGTGTTCGCTTGAGATGCCATTTCAAGACCTGCAATGACACAATGGTCAGGACGTCTCCCAAACATGGCGATTAGCGCTATACCAGTCGATGGTCTGCCTCAATCCTTTTTCAAGCGTCGTTGTGCATTCCCATCCCAATCGTTTCAGCGTACGCTCCGTATCGGCCACTCGGACGGGCTCCATTGGCCTATCGGGAAATTCTCCGAATGCAGGCCGCACGTCACTTCCCATTTGTTGAACGAGAAGCTCGACAACTCGGCGAACCGAGTGCTTTAGTCCTGATCCTATGTCGAAGGTCATTCCTTCAACGTCCGGTGCCTGTGCACACGCAAGGAAACCTCGAACGACATCGTCAACATAAACCCAATCGGCTTCCCATCGTCCGCTCGTCAATCTCGGAATCTCTCCCTTCAGGAGGGAAAGAATAACGGATGGGATCAATTTGTGGGGATGCTGCCCGGGACCAAAAGTCATAAAGGGCGTCAATACAACGCTTGGAGTCCCATAGAGGGCGTAGAACATTCGTCCATAGCCGCTGGCTGCCCATTTTGCAGCAGCATAGGGAGAAGTCGGCGTCGGTTCTCTCTCCTGCCCCTTGGGCTCGGTCAGCGATCCAACCAGGATGATTCGCCGGCAACCCAACTCGGTGCCTGCAACCAGTATATTGACCGTGGTGAGAAGGAGGCTTTGAAAGGTCGGCTGTATAAGTTGTAAATCCGGTTTGGCCCCGACTGAGCCTGCCAAATGGTAGACAACGTCGAACCGGCCTTTCGAAAGAATAGTTTGAACTTCTTCAAGATCCCTCAGATCAGACTTCCACCAAATCGACCCATCTTGGTGGCTGGGCCGATGTACACGTGATGTTGCATGAACCTCAGCGCCCAGGCGGCATAAGGCCTTACATAGATGGGACCCGAGAAATCCACTTCCTCCAGTAACAAGGACTTTTCGTCTCGTCCAATATTCCTGTTCAAGCATATAGCGCGAACTCAATCTATTGTGCAGGAGCCTCACCGGCCGTATGCTTATAGATCAATTCTCCGACAGCACCTGTTCCATCATCGTAGCGAGCAATAATTTCCTCAGGAAGGTGGGATAGATCTGTTGCGCGAAGATAATCCCGCATGGTGGTGCCCGTACATTGTTCGTCCACGCGGGGGGCACCTCGGTTCGAAAGTGCGTCCTCTACATGCACGGTTCTGAAGTCGATACTGAATCTCGTTTTGCCTGATGTATTGGGAACACTGGAATGCATCTGCGCACCAGAGAATAAAATGATGCCTCCGGCCGGCACGATTAGCCGCAATTGGGGGTCAAGCTCAAGCGCCTCGGAGGCACGTGGAAGAGGCCTTGGGTCTTCTTTGAGATATTGTGAAACATGCCCACCACGATGTTGCTGGTTCCAGACATAATAATTATATCCGTGTGAGGTATTTTTTACCGGCCGGTTCCAGTATCGTGGATGAAACGCCATCGCATTATCGGCCTGAATATCAAAAATGGGGATCCACCAATTGATCTGGAACATCGGAGCGGAATACCACGTATCCCGGTGAGGATGCCACGCATAGGCAATCCCAGTAGTCAGATACTTGTCGCTGGTCGAGCTTCGCATCTTAGGCACATCAAAATAAGTCGTGTCGAGATTACATCCCATGTCGCCAAGCAAAGACCGAAGATGCCGTTTTGATTCCGGATGATGAATGAACTCAGGCTTCAGTTTGCCGAGTATTTCGGCATAATGCTCCACCGGCAGATGAAACTGGGCGGTCTCCGGTTCATATGGAGAGAAGAACTTCTTAATAAGCCGCCGCGCGAAGTCGACAAAGGATCGAGAACTCGACCGAGGCGAATATACAAAGATCTGGCCTTCAAATATTCTTTGGCGTCGCACATCGTCTGTCACATCCGCATCTAGATAGACGGCATTGTTCATGGCGGTCTCCTTGTCTTGCTGTGACATATTGAATCTCGTTGTGTCTAGATTCAATTCAACAATCCGTGGTCCGACAACGCGCGGGCGGCTGCATGGATAGACTCAAATGGCATTTGAGCCTTGTCTGCAATATCCAGTAACGAATGCCGACCGTCAGCCAAATTCAGAACCCATAAGAGAGCCATTTCTCCGGCCGCACCTTCTTTTTGTCCTGCAACTGCGCGGTACAAGCCGCGTTTTCCCAACTGAGGTTCACAATACGGATTCGTACTGACCGGCGTATGCTCATTCTCAAGGACAAAGAACGTCTTGAGGCAAATAGCCAATGTGTTTACCAAAGCCTCGCCATGCACGAATTCCAAGTTATCCGCCGAAGTATGATATTCAGGGTATTCGCCGTGCGGCGTCCTCATTAAGCAGCCGACCGGCAAGTTGAATCCAGGAGAGCAGTATTGTCGTTCGTCATATCCATATGGAAAAAAATTTATAATCTTATACGTTTCGCTTAGATGTTGAAGGACGTGAGCCATCGCACGATCGATTTCAGTGTTCCCTCTACGACTGCGCTTGTATGTAATTGGACCGGCATCTCCCACACCGGTTAGCACAAGACCGTGTCGAATTTTGGCAATGCGATCTCGGTTGAGCGCCAACCAGGTAATTGAACCGATAGTCCCGGGCACAAACAGAAATCGATACGAAAACTTACGGGACACGTTGCGCAATATTTTGCCCAAAAATGTCGCCACCGCTATTCCGGATAAATTATCGTTGCAAAGTGAAGGGTGACACGCATGGACGGAAATTAGGATTTCTTCGTTTGTTTGTCCGGGGAGTAAACATTCACCGTATGTTAAATGACCGGGTTCCAGGGAAGAATCGATACAAACGTCATATTCTGCATCCGCGAGCTGTTTGAAATCGTGGTGACTCAAACAAAATCCCCAATTCTCTTTATAATACGACGTCCTGTAGGGAATCCACGCGGGCCTGTCGGGCAGCGTGTGCAGATGCTTCTGTAAATTTTCCATTCGCATCCGAGCCTTGACCGGAACACTATAACTCATGACATGGAGATTGCTTTGCTTAAAATCCACGACACGTCTTCCATCCAATGTGGCGATATAAGCATCGCGGATGTTCCATTCGAGCGGGACAGTCCAGTCGAACACCGGTGTGCCGGTCGCTACTTCTCGGGTTTCCAGCGGCAGATATTGTTCGATACCCCGCAATGTCTGACGGAATCCCTCTCCGGTGATACTCCTGCAAATAGGATATAGCGCAGCAATCATGTCATACATTGCTGCGCCGACTTTCTCCGGCTCGCCGATAGCCCGATCAATATCAGCAATATTCATCGCCTAGCGGAAGAGAAATCAGGATAAGAGAGATCTTTGGAAGAAATCGTCCGAGTATCATCCGGCCACACAATGTGGAAGGCGGGATCATTCCATCGGAATCCTCTCGAAGATTTCGGGGTGTAAAATTCGGACATTTGGTAAAAGACTTCGGTATGGTCTTCGAGGGTTTGAAAACCATGCGCGAAACCTTTTGGAACATACAGAATCTTATGGTTATCGGCGGAAAGAACAATGGAAATATAACGTTTATACGTCGGCGAGTCCGGACGAAGATCGACTATCACATCGTAAAGCGATCCTCTGGTGCAACGGATCACTTTCACTTCGGCATGCGGATCAGCCTGGTAATGCATCCCGCGAAGTGTGCCTCGTTTCTTATTGAATGAGACGTTGCACTGCACGACTGTTGTGTCAAGTCGATGCTCATGAAACCCTTTTCGACACCAAACCCTGGCAAAAAATCCTCGTTCATCATCCTGTCGTTCAGGCTCGATCACATATGAACCGCGCAGTTCGGTTTCCGTAAATATCACGGGAGAACCTTGACTTCGGGAATGGGTACCACGAACCGGCCTCCCCATTCACGGATAAAACCCATTTGCCCCATCACTTCGTCCTTGATATTCCAAGGCAGTATGAGCACATAGTCGGGCTTTGTCCGCCGAATCATATCAGGAGCGAAGATAGGAATTCGTACACCCGGCAGGTATTGCCCTTGTTTATGCGGACTTCTGTCAACGGTATACTCGATAAAGTCGGTTCTTACTCCGCAGTAATTCAGCAATGTATTTCCTTTAGCGGGAGCTCCATAACCAACGACGACTTTTCCTTCATTCTTGGCCCCCACCAGAAATATTAAAAGCTTGCGCTTTGTCTCAGCCACTCGCTTCGCAAAATGGAGATAATGATCAAAGTTTTCGAAGCCGGCCGCCCTCTCTCGTTCACGGAGATCTTGCAGGCGCAAGCTGATGGACTTGGATAAGTCATCACTGTGCTTAGCATAGACCCGCAATGACCCCCCGTGTGTTGGAAGTTCCTCGACATCGAATAAGGCCAGCCCATGCTTGCCAAAAATTCGCTCTACGGCGAGAAGCGACAGATATGAGAAATGCTCATGATAGATCGTGTCGAATTGGTTCTCTTCCATCAACCGCATCAAATGCGGAAACTCCATCGTGATGACACCGTGACTGTTTAAGGCAATCTTCAGGCCTCCAACAAAATCATTAACGCTTGGAACATGAGCTAAGACGTTATTGCCGATCAACAAATCAGCCCGTTTCCCACGGGCCACCAGCCCACGAGCCGTCTGTACCCCGAAGAACTTCACGAGAGTCGGAATCCCTTTACTCTTTGCGACCTTCGCAACGTTCGCCGCAGGCTCAATGCCAAGAACCGGAACACCGCGCTTGACAAAATATTGAAGAAGATATCCGTCATTACTGGCAACCTCGATGACACGGCTGCGCTGACCCAATTTGAAACGCTCGCAAACCAGGTCAACATACTTGCTCGCATGCTCCAACCAGCTGTCGGAATACGACGAAAAATAGGCATAATCCCCAAAAATTCTCTGCGGGCTTGTGAATTCCTCCAACTGCACAAGAAGACATTCCTTGCATATATACACATGTAACGGGTAGAAGGGTTCCATTTGATTCAAATGATCTTTGTCAACGTAAGAATTGGCCAACGGCGACATGCCTAGGTCAACAAATGTGGTTGCCAGGAAAGAACCACAGAACCGACAGCAGTGATTGGCGGTGGGTGTCACGTTGATTTTCCGGCCAGCGTTTGATTTAGACCGTTCTTCACTTCGCTTTGCCATCCCAACCTCCAACGTTTTAGCGTTCTGACGCCGTTCGTCTCTTCAAGAAATAGCATTCATTTTTGGAATCCCGTCCAACAAAGATCCTCTGTGAGGTGGCCATCTTGTTTGAGCTGTTTCAACACATTGAGCCTTATGAGGTTGGAATGTCTAAAATTAGAATCTCGGAAATCCATTCTTCGCAAACCTCTCTTTATATCCTCGATAGCAGTTCCTAGATCGATTTGAGGCTGGTATGATTTCGCCAAAGACTTGAACCTGGCGAAACTCACCCGATAAGACCGTTTGTCGGGCTGAGCTTTTGTATTGATCTCAATTTGGACTCCTGAAACTACACGCGCTACAGCTTCGGCGAGGTCTCTTACCTGGTAGTTCCATTCGTCACTTCCTACATTAATGGCAAGGAAGTCTCCGCCTTCACGATTTGATCTTTGCAGCGCCCAATCAATGGCTCTCGCCATATCAAGAATATGAATAAGAGGACGCCAGGGCGTTCCGTCACTTAGAATGCTGATTCGTCCAGCAGTCAAAGCGCTCGCAACAAAGTCATTAAGCACCAAATCCAAGCGAAGACGGTCGCTCATTCCGCACGCGGTGGCAAATCGCAGGCAGGTGACTGCAAAATTGGAATCAGCGAGGCTTTCAAGCTTGTGTTCGGCGTCGATTTTTGACTTTGCATAGGCGGTCAATGGATTCAGCGGGGACTCTTCAGTCTTCTCTTTCTCTTCAGCAAATCCGTAGACACTGCAACTGGAGGCGAATATAAACCGCCTCACGCCATTTTCTCTGGCATTGTGCGCAAGAATCGTCGCGGCATAACAATTGACATCTAAGGTCACCTTTTCAAAGGTGGCTCCCATGGGATCATTTGAAATAGCAGCCAAGTATACGACAGCGTCAACGCCCTTCAGGACCGCCTGATCGATCCGGCGAACATCACCTAGATATTGGATATCGAGCCGACATTCCGGCAAAAACTCGGACGCAGTCAAAAATGGCGCAAAGTATCCCATATCGAAGCCAATCAATTTTACACTGGGATACGATTCACGAAGACGACGCACCACCGCTGGGCCTATATAGCCCATATTCCCCGTGATCAGTATATTCATTTCATTCCCTCATTAACCATCCAGCCGATGTACCCCCAAGGGGGTTCGCAGACGAGTCAAAAACTCTTTCACTTCACCAGATTCTCCATGGCGCCTTACCGGTTGCCCAAAGCTCTTCTAGATAGTTTTTCTCCTTTAGCGTGTCCATACAAGACCAGAATCCATAGTGGCGGAAGCCCATCATTTGACCGTCATATGCAAGTCGTTCCACAGGATCCCGTTCCCATACGGTATGATCGCCATCGATATACTCCAGCGCTCTTGTGTTAAGGACGAAAAATCCGCCGTTGATCCATCCTTCGCCGCTTTCAGGCTTCTCGAAGAATTCAGTAACCGCGTCACCGTCAAAACCTATCCTGCCAAATCGCGCGGGTGACCGAACAGACGTCATTGTTGCAATCCTTCCGTGCGATCTGTGAAATTCAAGGAGTTTCTTAATGTCAAGATCCGCGACACCATCTCCGTAGGTCAGCAGAAAGGTATCATCCTTCCCCAACCATTTTTGGAGTCGCTTCACCCGTCCTCCCGTCTGAGTAGCGAGGCCAGTGTCCACAAGATGGATCATCCATCTTGGTTGATTGCCGTCGTGTATAGTGGTCTTTCCAGTCGAAAGATCCACGGATAAGTCATTATTAATCGCGAAGAAATTCAGAAAATACTCTTTTACCATCTCGCCCTTATACCCCAATGCGATAATGAATTCTTTGATGCCATGCGCGGCATGGATTTGCATGATATGCCACAGAATGGGTTTTCCACCAATCTCAACCATGGGCTTGGGGCGTAGAACGGTTTCTTCTGAAAGACGAGTTCCTAATCCACCCGCCAAAATGATGGCTTTCATGATTCTCCCTTCTCACACGACACCGACCCGTTCTGAAATCCCTCGAGTTGCCGCCCCTGGCTTGACGAAACCAGGCGTGGTTGTATGAGGATGTATCAACTACTGCGCTACGCTCTTTTCATCGCCCGAATCGTAATCAATAGTTCATAATCGCGATCATGGTGATTCAATTCGTCTCGCCGCAACTCGTTCGATATGATCCCATGAAGGCTGGCTATCGCAGCCAAGACATTGCCATGAGTTCGGATGATGAGCGACTCGGGCTGGAACACTTCCTCAAACAACATGCGGGCCGATCTCGATGTAAATCTCCAATATTCACCCCAGTTGTCGTCGTCATAGCGAGCAATCTGGCTAATCCCGGGAACGGCGATCAATAGAACTCCTCCCGGCTTAAGAATTCGGTAGAGTGTGCGCAGAACTGCTTTCACGTCATATACGAATTGCAGCGTAAACGTAAGAATGGCGCAATCAAATGTATTTGAAGGAATATGGTCTGCTGATGTTAAGTCGGCTATAATGGTCGTCTCGCTGTTTCCCGGCTTGGTATTCAGCACGTCAGATTTGGTTACTTTTGCACCACCGAAGCGTTCGGTATATCGCCGATCCCCAATTTCCAGCACCCTACCGCGTATATCGTCCGAGTGCTGCGGCAAGAAGACCTCTTCTGTATAGTAGCGATCGATGGTTTGTCCTGCCTGCCACCCGAAATCCCTTCTAATCGGGCGAACGGTCCGTAGAGAATTATACCAGCGCCAATCGAGACCAAGCCCACGCTCTTGATGGAGCACGGTTACACGGCACTGCTGATAAAGTTCTTCACCGGCGACCTTTCTAAATGCGACTTTGAACGGCCATGCTAATGCAGAAATGAGAAGATCTCGCATGCTATATAAGGCCCCGCCATAAGTAAAAGTCGCTGTTCAGCAGGGAATGTATTCTGTAGACCACTTCAACAATGGACGGACCGCTCCCGGCCACCGGCCGGTGAAATCGCCGCGAGCGGTTTCGCCGGTTCCGCTCTCATGGACGCGGAATCCGATAACTCGCGGCACATCGCAGTGGAGACGGAAAGGATCTTCCGACATGATCCCCGCGCCAACGGTAAGCACCCCTTCTGAAAGCAAATTCCCCGGGATCCAAGCCGTGCTGACATACCGACCTACCGGTCTTGGACGTCTATACCATTGAGGGTCCCTATCATTTGCCATAAATATCATGGCATCTTCCTCGTTATGAAAACTGAACTGGGCAACCGGGCTGTGACCATGCTTAATAATGTCGTATTCCATTTCCACGGCAATCGGCTTTCGAATATCGAACCCTTCTGCAACAACCCCCTGATCCGTTCTGGCTCTTACGGCTCGCATGCGCACCACTTCATCACCGGGACTTTCGTGTTGGGAAGGCCATTCGCAAACCGGCTTGATGTGGCCCATATATAAGTATTCATTGACGACTTCATAAGCCGGCCCTTCCTTCACGACTTCTCCTCGGCTTAGGAGCAAGGCTCGCTTGCAGAGCCTAGTAATGGCCGGCATATCATGAGAGACAAGAATGACTGTGCGACCATGCTGTCCGACATCCTCCATCTTCCCCATGCATTTCTTTTGAAATCGCACGTCTCCGACAGCCAATACCTCATCAACGATGAGTATGTCCGGGTCCATATGAGCTAGTACGGAAAAGCCAAGCCTTACGTACATGCCACTAGAGTAATGCTTGACTGGTGTATCAATGAATTCAGCAATCTCCGCAAATGCGACGATCTCATCAAATTTCCGATCGATTTCCCGACGCTTCATTCCTAGAATTGCGCCGCTCATATACACGTTATCGCGGCCCGTAAGCTCAGGATGGAAACCTGTTCCGACTTCGAGTAAACCGCAAAATCGTCCATTGATTATTGCTCTGCCTTTTGTCGGCTGGGTAACTCGGGACAGTATTTTGAGCAGCGTACTCTTCCCCGACCCGTTTGTCCCGATCACACCAAATACCTCGCCTTGTTGAATTTTAAAAGAAACATCACGCAAAGCCCATATGCTGGGACAATCAAGGCTCGGCACGGCAGATCCAACCAGGCGACCCATGAGCCGGGGGAACCAACTGTTAAACCGTCTATGCGTCGCGCCAAGATGATATCTCTTACAAAGTCCCTCAACTTGAACGGCAATATCAGTCATTAGATGATGTCCGCAAAAGTGCGCTCGACTCGTTTAAAAAACACCACGCCAGCCATAAACAATGCACTGACCGCGCAAAGGCTAATCATTACCATAAACCAATTAGGCGGTTGTTTACCCAGCAATGCCCACCGAAATCCTTCAATTACACCGGTCATTGGATTAAGTGCATACAGCGATTGTAACCGTTCTGGAACAATCGACGAGGGATAGAGAACCGGCGAAGCAAACATCCATAACTGAGTCAAAAGAGGGACCACGGATGCCACATCACGATATTTCACATTTATCGCCGATAGCCAAAGGCTGACGGAAAGTGATGTCATTACCGCCATGCAGACAAACAATGGCAAAGCCAGGATACCCCAAGTTGGCCATAACTGATACCACAGCATCATTATTATTAAGATAGTAAAACCGACTGCAAAATCGACCAGGTTGATGAAGGTGGAGACCACGGGAATTATGAGCCTTGGGAAATACACCTTCTTAATTAATCCGCCTTCGCTCACAACGCTTAAAGTGCTTCTTTCCAAACTCCGCGCAAACAGAGTCCACGGTAGTATTGCAGCGTAAGCAAAAATTGGATAAGGCAGCCCATCCGAAGGTATTTTGGCCCAATAACTAAAGACAACGGTAAAGATTATTGTTGTCAGGAGCGGCTGAATGATGGCCCATCCCGCCCCTATCGCCGCCTGCGCATAACGAGTCTTCATATCTCGCCATGCTAAAAAATAGAACAGTTCTCGAGATTGCCACAGTTCCTTCAGCTCTTGAATAAACCTGGTATTGACTGGTTCAATCGTAATGGAAGGAACTGTAGCCGGCTCTGAGGTCGCCTTAAATCTTAAACTCATAAGGAAATGGATACAAAGAGGCAATGGTTGTGAATCATGAAGCAAGCGGACACGATGAAGACCTATTCAACAGTACGAGATCCCGATATAGAAGGGTTACCATAACGAGGCATTTCCAGGGAGACTAAACAGTATTTTGGCAAGCTACCGCCATCCAGAGGCTAGTCACGTCCTGCAGAAGTCAACGTTCTATGTTCCTGTCTGAGATGATGACAGGGTGAACACAAAAGCCACTTAAAACTAGAGATTCACGACGTCTTCTAGGTCCATTACTAGTCTGGCTCGAAAAGAAATAGCCCGCAATAAAAAGACGGCTCTTTGGTGAGGCGGAATGCGTTTCTCAAATACTGCCTCCATGCCGTGTAGTGGGCCGCCTTCTATTCTGACCAATTGGCCACGTGTGATACGGCTTTGCGCTTCAGCTAATCCGCCTTTTAGTCTACTTTGGATCGCCAGAATGAGCTCTTCATCGACTTCAGCTGGATTTACGCCAAATGAAACAATTCCGTGAACCCCTCGAGCGTATTTAACAATTCTGTAATCTGCTGCGGCGTCAAATTTTGCAAATAAATAGCCGGGGAACAGAGGACCGCGACTCCACACCACTTTTTGTTTGATACTTTTTGACTCCGTGATTTGCGGCAAGAATGTTTTTATACCGGCCCTGTCAATGTTGGTTAACGCAATATGTTCCTGACGGGGCTTACATCTAATAGCATACCAACGTTTATTTTCTGCATCACTATAGTCAACGATCGACCTTGTAGTTGTATGCGCAAAATGAGATAGCGATCGAGATACCACTTCGTCACCTGCCGTTCTCATCATTTTGTCATGCCTCATTGAGCAGGCGACCGGACACATGTTTCGAACGAGTGAAGCACAGTTTGCTTCTCCTGACCCATGGTATCAATTGGTTCAATCGCTTCACATATCGGAGCAAAATCAAAATCTTCCAACAACATATTCAATCTAGTTTCTGTCTTGCTTAAGTTAAGGTAATGGCGAATACGCGAAACCAAAGGACCGTCCATTCTTGGCTGCTCAGGATCAAACTCCCACGGATGCAAATACATAACAAGCGGCATGTTCTCTTTATCTAAATGGCGCAACAGCCACTTCAGGACAAAATACGGATACAATCGAAAATAGCCTCCACCGGCCACCGGAACATTCAAACCAAGCAATCTCACCACTGAAGGCGGAACTTCCCATAGACTACCTGATTCGGTCTTAATCATATGGATATGCGGGATCGCATTTGAGATACCGTATCTGTCATGAAGAATTGGAAAAATGCTTGAATCATAGAGGTAACCCTCCTCCGCGAGCACCGAAAGAGCCCACGTAGTGGTTTTCGTAATTGAAAAACTGGGTGCTCGGTAGCCGTGTATAGGCTGGGAGACAAGTTGCTCCAGGATGCACTTAGCTTTACGGACGTCATCCCTGAAGGCAGAAGGCGTTTGAGCCGTTATCAATTCATGCCCGTAACCATGAGAGGCGAGTTCGTGACCGGCCGAGGCAATCTGCTTAACTAGACGTGGGAAACGTTCTCCCACCCATCCTAAAACAAAAAATGTTGCCCTAACGTCATGACGAGCGAGTATATCGAGCAGTCGTAAGGTGTTCTTTTCCACTCGACTTTCGTAAAAATCCCAGTGCCTTCGTCGCATTGGAGATTCAAAAGCAGACACTTGGAAATGCTCCTCGACATCGAACGAAAGACAGTGTTTCACTGAAATACTTCCTAGTCTTTAATTATCGGGCGCCTTGCCCCAGCAACATGACCCTTATTGTATTCACAATAATTCTCATATCGAGTACAAGGGATAAGTTTTTTACATAATACAAATCATATTGTAACTTGACATGAGAATCTTCCTTGGATGCGCCATAACGAAACTTAGTCTGCGCCCATCCGGTAATACCCGGTCTTACAGTATGCCGGAGATCATAATACGGGATACTATTACGGAGTTCCTGCACAAAGACGGGCCTCTCAGGCCTAGGTCCCACAAGGCTCATCTCTCCCTTCAATACATTGATTAACTGAGGAACCTCATCCATCCTCCATTTTCTCAGCCACCGCCCTACTCTTGAAATCCGAGGGTCCTCCGTCAAAGCCCATCGTGCACCCATCGTCTCGGCATCTTGACGCATTGATCGAAATTTCCAGATCATATACGGACGCCCCCGAAGTCCGACCCGCATTTGCTTATAAAAGACGGAACCAGGCGAGTCCAGCTTAATTGCAACGGCTAATAACAGGGTTAGCGGTATTAGTACCAAGAGGCCCGCTAAAGAGACGACTATATCGACCATGCGCTTAAAGACCATAGAAATCAAACGGCGGCGGAAACCTGTTGAAAAAATAAGAGCGCTGGGCTTGAGATGATCAATTGATAGACGTCCAGACTCTTCCTCGTACAAATAGTGACCATCTACCACATCCCTTCCCATGGCCTTCATATCCAGAAGAGTTTGAACGGGAAGGACCGTTCGTCGATCCTCTAGACATACTGCAATGGTATGGATCTGGTAACGTTCGGCTATTTCGAATAGTTGATCATATGTGCCGATAATGCGTGGGTTGACGACCCGCTCTCCCACTCGTGCCGAGTCTTTGTCAAGAAAGCCGACTACATCGGTAAATCCGTTTCGTTTAGACAGCAGCGTTTGACAAAGATCTCTTGCTAGTGGGCCTACCCCTAGGATCAATACTCTCCTTCTAAGTTTAGGAAAAGAAACCGAAACGGAGATTAGTGGTGGTGCAGATGTCGTGGCCTCCAGCTCAATCCGCTGCTCAGATTTACTTGAGCTGTTCATGATGAGCTTCTCTGTAATATTCTTGCTGCATGTAATACGGCGTGGTATGGGCATCAAGGCCATTCAAGATGATGCCAATATTCCCTGTATCGCCGATTGCCTTCAGTGCCTTCTGCACCACATCCCGGCCTGTCACACTTGCCTTTATAACGTAGGCCAGAACATCCGCCATACTGGCCAAGACATGCATATCGGCCAATGGCAAAACCGGCGGTGCATCTACGATTATGTACTCAAATTTTTCTCGCAATTCAGTCAGCAAATCAGCTATTTCATGCATTTTGGAGAGCGTAAGAGGACTATCGGCGACAGAACCGGCAGAAAGAATCCACGGTCCTAAGTCGCCCATTCGTTGCAAGCAATCTTCAACCGGCTTTATACCACGCAAGACCTCAGCAAGGCCGGGCTGCTGCCATACACCTGCATAGATGTGTTGCATCGGGCGCTTGAAATCGCAATCAAGGACAAGAGTCCGCCGATCCAGGTCCTTTGACAAGACGTAGCCAAGGTTCAAGGCTGTAGATGATTTTCCTTCTCCCATAACGGCGCTTGTCACCACGACGACGGTGTTTTTACGATCCCCTCCCATTAACTCGAGACGTGTAGCGGCTACTCGATATTGTTCGGCTACAAACGAGAGTGGTCTCCACATGGACACCAACTCCAATCCGGGAGTGACGTTGGGAAGCTGACCGGGTTGAGGCCTCTGTTTAATGCTCATAGCGGCGCTGCGGTGGAGCGGAGCTAAGTCTCTGCTTGAATCGTTGTCCGGATCTGCTGATAGGAGAGCCGTTGCGCGACTTCGTTGAGCCACAGCTCTGACACTCTGCATCGTTCCCCCAAACGCCCCCTCATACAATGGAATGGAGGCTATGACGGGTAACCCTAATGTAACCTCCACCTCCTCAGCGGAACGGAAACCTCTTCCAAGAAGCTCTAATCCTATGGCACCGCCGAAACCTAAAGCACAGCCGAGAGCCAGACCGCCGAGCATGACCAATGGAATATTGGGCACCTCTGGAACAATCGGCTTATATGCCGGGTCCACGATGCTAAACTTTGCGCCCTTCCTTCGCTTCTCTAAATTGCCAGCAATTCCGGCGCTTAGCTTCTTATCTAAAAGCGACTGGTAATTCTTTTGGAGATTTTCATAATCCCTTTCAAGAGTTTTCAGTTTCTGTTCACGCTCCGGGGTTCTTTCCACCCGCCGCTCATATTGGACCATTTCCGCAGAAATCTGTACTTGCCTCCTTTTGATTGCGTCAAGCTGCAGAACTATCTCTTCGCGCTGCTTCAACATCTCTGCGTGGTAGGGATCGATAGCCTTTTTCTTGGACTTCCTCCCAACTATGGGCTGATCGGAATCTTCTGCGTCCGGCAGCAAATCTCTGTACTGTGCCGTGGTCATTTCCTTAAGTCTTTTCATCTCTTCTTTAATCTGGACGAGATCAGGATAAGTTTCCTTATACATAGAAGACAATTCAACCAAGCGACGTTCTAGTTCCTTAATCCGTGCAAGACGTGGATCACGATTCCGCTTTGTTGAAGAACCTGGAACATCGCCTTCCTCCCCTGTTTCTTCATATGACTTGATGGCCTTATCGAGATGATCCAAACGATTGCTCAATGTCTGAACCATCTCATTTTGAGCCTTCATGTCATCCTGCAGACGGTCCAGCTTATGCAGATTAGCATCGATTTGCTGCGGCAACTCTCCAAGATGTTGCTGCTTGTACTCTGATATGACCTTTTCCTTCACTTCTAGTTCAGACTTGGCACGAATGATCTCTTGCTGGAGAAACTCTTCCGCAGCAACCACCCCTTGCTCGCGCTCTCTTAGAGTTTCTTCTATGAAAAGATCCGCCATTTTTGTGGTGACATCACGTGCAAGCGTTGCATCTTCATCGGCAAAGGACACGACAATAAAAAGCTTGTCTTTTGTAGGCTCGACCTTGATTCCTCCCCTGATCGCGCGAATTGCATTCTCAGATGAAGGAGAGTCGGGCCGATCTTTCTCATATCCGTAAAGAGAGAACTCTGCAGCTACCTGCCCTAATAATTTCCGCCCCATCAGAAACTGACGTACTTCCATAGCGCGATCTTCAAGGGTTGGAACATAATTTCCACCGCTGATGGGGTCTCCTTTCACTAAGGATTCTTGGATCTTTGCACCTTCAACCCACATTTTCGTACCTGACCGGAAACGTTTAGGCATTACAATACAGATAGTCCCGGCGATGCTAAGCGCAACCAGAATGGCGGAAATTACCAGCCATTTTCTGCTGACAATCGCCCGCCAATAATCTTCCGGCGCCAAAACACGGGTATTCATTTCTTTATCTCCACCCCACCAGATCCAGACTGGCTCGGACTGGACCCAGTTGTTGAACTGCCGGCAGACGGAGTGTCCCAAAATGCACCCGCCCTGAAAAAATCTCCTCGTGGTGAATAGGCATAAGAGAGACCCAGCATCACCATGTGCTTAGATAAGGTAAAACTAGCGCTCGAATTGGCTGCACTGTCCGATCCACCTGTAAAGTTTAGCCATTGGTGGCTGAGGGTCGCTTGAAGTGTCCGGGTGACGAGGTAATTCAACATCACGATCGTGCTATAGGAATCGAACGTTCCGGTATTGACTTGACTGGTAAAGCTACTATGAGAAAAGTTCAATCCGGCTAAAGAGGTTAACCTATCCGTGATGCCAGCAGAGGTATTGAGACCAATGATATGCGTATATATCGGTCCCGCTGAAGAAACAAAGCTGGGATAGACACCAAGATTGTATATAAGCGACACACTATACATCCCGGGGCTCGCAATGCTGCCGGGAACTGTGGAGCCGGCCAGCATCGGCAAGAAACTCCCGCCTACAACTCCTACTCCTCCGGATGGAGACACTCCTCCGGCTGAAGAAATTTCACTTCCCATTGATCTCAAAAGCGATGAAGCGGAGGCATACGTCAATGACAGTCCTCCAGTAGGAAACATAGTCGCTGCAATCCTGCCGCGGTTAGATGACTGAATGCCTGCGGCATTGAACTGAGTGGCCGGAATCGGCTCGACCAGCGTCAACCCGCCACGAGCAGAAGAACTGATCTCTCGGGTCCAGGTCCGAGACCAGTTTAGGTTGCCGGCGTGTGTTGAAAAGTTACCAAAGTTAGCCTGCGAAAATTGACTAAACGTGTATGTAAACCCAAGAGAGTCAGTCGCCGAAATGCGAGCCATTGGCCCAGCTGTGACGTTATAGTTCGTCGTGTCAAAGGTGAGAGCTTGTCCCGACTGCGTTGTTGTAGGAGTATAGGAACCTCCGAAGCTCAAGCGAGAATACATCAATGATGTCTGGAAATCAGCCGATGGCGAAAGCGCATAAGAACTGGTCAGACCGATGTTATAGATATTTGTTCGAATTCTCTGGGCAACTTGGCCGGAATCCAAGGGACCGGTTAAGCCAATGCCGCCTACACCGCCCATCATCATGCCGCCCCCCATCATCCCTCCACCACCTATTCCTGCACCACCCATCCCTCCACCGCCGAATGCCGGCGTCGATGGGCTATACATATAGGTGCCGTACACACGCGCCGTCCTCATTCTAGGTAGATAACGATTAGCTAATCGAGAGATATCGATACCCGCTGCAGCATTGAACCCGACGTTGTCTAGATCGGAGTTTTTCGCGAATTTCTGAATAAGCGCCCCAACGGACAAGTTGGTACTCATCAGGGAATTTGTCTGTCCCAGATTGACTTGCGGCACTATCATCGTGATGAAATCATCCTTACTGAGGCCCGGAGGCAGACTACTTGACGAGTAAAAGACATTAGTATCGTAAATCTCTCTTACAGAGACTGATGGCACGATTCGAACCTGTTGGGCGTCGGCGACAACGGTGAATCCATTCACTGACAGCACCACAAACGTCGCTACAAAAACATACCAACAGATCCTCGAAAGCCGGTCACGGCACAACAATGACATCACCAGCCTTCAAGAAGAAGTTCCCTTCCGAGTTTCTGCCTGCAATGATATCTTCATACGGTACAGGAATCTGAATTTGCTTAGGCTGACCTTGCCCGTTCGGTACAACGCGCAGGACGTGAATTTTGTTTCGAGACGCAAATGTGGTGAATCCTCCGGCCAGTGAGATACCTTGAAGAACGGTGGCATACGATTTGAGCGGCACCTTGCCCGGCTTCTGGACCTCACCAAGAACATAGACATAATAGCTGTTCACCTCTTTTACCTGTACCGAAACCGTCGGATTTGACATAAATTCGGCTAAGCCGTCTGCAATGCGCTTCGCCAAAACATTTGCCGTCATACCCGCTGCCTGGACATCGCCGACCAAAGGCATAGAGATCTTCCCATCCGGCCGAACGATGACTTCACGAGAAAGCTCTTGGTTGCGCCAAACATTGACTACAAGGATATCTTCGGGACCAAGAAGAAATTCGTTCGGCGGAATGTAGGTAAGGTTATAATCCTGCTGCTCCGTTCCAAATAAGAAGCAACCTGACAATCCCATCATGAGGCTGAGCGTCAAGCAAATGCCTTTTGCGAATTTTCCTAGCCTCAGTATTTCCAATTCCTTTACCTCATTTTCTGCTAGAGTCGCCGAGTAATAGCTCTGGAGCTATCTGGATGGTAGTACAACCATGGTTTCAGAAGGCACCACAATCTGGTCACCGGGTTTTAACTCAATATTTTGATCCGACCCGTCTCGAAGGACTATATCATCATAACTTGCTTTAATCTTTGTTAAACCCTCACCATCCTTCCCAAATCTAAAAACTACAATTTTATTTCGCGCAGCGACCTGGGTAAAGCCATGAGCGATGGTAATGGCTTGAAGCAAAGTAGTTTTGCTTTTGAGGGGATATTTTCCCGGAGAATTGACCTCGCCTAGAACATAAATTTGATAACTGTTTACTTCGCGCACAACAATGGAGACGGTCGGATTTTCCATATAAGACTTTAGCTTCAAAGAAATTTCCTCGGTTAGTTGCGCAGCAGTCTTGCCGACGGCTGAAACGTCCCCGATAAGCGGCAGTGAAATTCTGCCATCCGGCCGGACTTGGACCTGCTTTGATAGATCGGCGTTCTTCCAGACAGTTATCTCCAACACATCTTCAGGCCCCATAATGTAATCGGGAGTGACAGTAAGAGATGATTTTTCGGCGCCTTCTACTCCGTGCCGAGATGCTGAAGGTGGTACAGTAGTCGTAGAGATCGTTGGTGCAGCGGCCGCAGTCATAAGATTAGAGGATCCGTCCGCGAAAGCATTGCCACAACACAAAAAAAAGATCATACTGACCACGCTGACTTGGTGATTCATAGTCGATCTCCTTAATACCAATGCTAGTTTTTTAGAAACATATTTTCCACCGGTGATTCTTTCATTCTTGACCTACCGATTGCTGTCCAGCGGCCTTCTAGAAAAGGAACTTAAGCCCAACAAAATACGACTCGCTTTCCTTCGGTCGATTAAATGGAAGTCTCCTTGTCCAGCGGACCTCTGCTAAAGTCGGCGTCTCAGCAAGCGTAATGGGTGTCGGCACATAGACCTTGAGGACCCGCTCTATACCCGGACAACTGTCCATAATGAGGAGCATCCCTCCACTGCTTATATTTAGAGACAACGCCTTGCCTTGTAATGCTTGCCCAGGTGCATCCAGGACAGGAGCGGTTATCTCGTAAGCTATTGGACGCAACAACGCGACGCGTTCACTATGTTTTTGATGACTCGGGCGAATTGGCCAATCCCACCCGTGTCGTGCCGTGTGAATTTCATCCAAATTGGAATCTCGCATACACTCTCCATTAAACCAAATGGCAGGAACAGCTAGATTGGTTTCAGATAGATGTAAGAAGAAATGTCCTTGTCTGTCCGGCGGTTGCCCTGTTAGCAGAAGCTGAATATTGCCTGGCCAGTAAACTTCTCTAAATATACATGATTTTCACGATTCTGCGTCCCAGTATAAGTTGACTGTATTTAGATGACAATACCGTGCAGGTATGCCATTTTAATCCAGAAGGGTTATTTGACTACCTCCAAAGTGTTATGTACCATTTACTGTATAGTGAAGGCACCTAAACCATACCAAAGATAGCTCGATTGTCTATCTGGATAGATTAAACCATCCCGGAGGTCACATGGGAGAGAAGGCAGCAGACTACGCAGACCACACAGATAATCTAGCTGATCAGCGTGGCGGCGCCGGCATAGTGGTTCTTTCATCTTCCATGCAATTACTCCACATGAACAGACAGGCAGGGGAATTATCAAAGCTCATAAACATGACTGACAACGGAGGTACACCGCCGAGGGCTGCACAGGGTGTTTTACCAGCGGCGCTGACTGAACTCTGTTCTGAAATCCTAAAGGCACTTCAAGTACGTACTGAAGCCAAGGACTGGGAACAATTCGAAGTCAAGCGAATTGCCGGAAACCCAAAACAACCCATCCTTTTACGAGGATTTGGGCTACCTGATAAAGGTGGCATACAGCATGCCCGGTTAGTCGTGACTATGGAGGAACTGGGCCGGCGACAGCATTTGAATACAGACCAAGCTAAGGAAAAATTTCAGCTTACTAACCGCGAGCAATCTGTAGTAGAAAATCTCGCAAAGGGATGGACCAACAAAGAAATTGCCAATGCGCTACACATAACCGAGCAAACTGTTAAAGAACACATCAAACACATTATGAGAAAGACTAATTCGACGACGCGTACTGGGGTTTTGGTTCAGGTCTTTCGCTCGTAATCTTCTTTCTGCTTATTTCTATCCCAATAAAATACGTCAAGACAACAGATCGTTAGAATATGTGTAGTGCACTCCGAAATTGAAACCACCGAGATGAATTATGTACGTTCCGGCCCGACCTTCTCCCCGGAGCGAACGTCAACGACCTGCCTGAATACATGTACATAAGCAGCAGCGGATCGATTCCAGGAGTTGTCGGCCCTCATCCCTGATGTCATGATTCGACGCCAGAGTAGCTTTTTGTCGTACATCGTAGTAGCGAGCATCAAAACAGGCAGGAGTGCGTCAGGAGTTGGCTCCGTAAACATGAAACCGGTTGTCCGGTTCTCATTCAAGTTGCGCGGGGTGCAGGGAATTACCGTGTCGGCAAGGCCGCCAGTTTTTCGAACAAGTGGGACAGTGCCATAGCGAAGACTATACAACTGAGTCAATCCGCACGGCTCATAAAGGGATGGCATAAGCATCACATCTGCGCCGGCTTCTATTCGATGTGCCAATCCTTCGTCAAAGGTATCGCGAAACGCCACCCGCCCCGGGTATTTCTCAGATAATCTCAAGAAGTGTTCTACATATGTTGATTCTCCCCTCCCCAGAATAATCAATTGTATGTCCATCTCCATGAGTTCCGGAGTGACCTGAAGCACCAAGTCTAAGCCTTTCTGGGATGTCAAGCGTGCGATTATACCCAGGATCATTGTATTCGACTGTTCCAGATTCAGTTCTTGCTGCAATTGGAACTTGCAGTCCTTCTTTCCTTTTAAGTTTGACGCAGAGTAATGACTTTTCAAGAATGGATCGGTTTTTGGATTCCACACCTCGGTGTCTATTCCATTGACGATCCCGCGAAGAACCGTTTTGCGTTCAGCCAGAACACCTTCCAACCCGAACCCACATTCACTGGTCTGAATTTCAAGGCTGTATGTCGGACTGACTGTCGTCAGGAAATCCGCAAATACAATGCCGCCCTTCAACAGATTGATTGAACCGTAGTATTCCAGTGATGCCATTGAAAACAACGCATCAGGCAACCCAATTTTCCAGTATTCCGCAGCGGAGAAGAGTCCCTGATATCCAAGATTGTGCAGGGTTAACACACTGCGGATATCTGCGAGATCCGCGTGCGAAGCATATAATGTTTTCAGATAGACTGCACACAGAGCCGCCTGCCAATCGTGCAAATGTAATACAGCCGGTCCCCATTGGCTCCTGCGCCCCAAAATGAGCAGTAGTTCCATGGCTGCGCGGCAAAAGTAACTGAACCGTTCCAGATTATCCGGATAGTCCTTGCCCCGTTCTTGATAAAGGCCGCTCCGGTTAAAAAATTGATCGCATTGAATGGCTAATATTGTAAGACTTCCTGAGATCTTTCGATCAGGAAATCCACGCTGTGTGACATATTCCACTACTGTGTCAATCGGACCCATGGGAGTAGGAACCGGAAATCGGACAAATTCTTCTGAGGCATACTCAGTCAAATCCGTAAAACGATATCGAGGAATGACCAAATAGACTTCGTGCCCGAGCTTCGCAAGCTCCAGAGACAGCGCTCCAACAACGTCCGCGAGCCCGCCTGTCTTTGCAAACGGTACTGCCTCGCTTGAGACCATTACGATTTTAAGCGGTTGATCGGTAGATTGCGGCATAAAAACATCAACGGGATGCGCCGGAAGATCTTTCAAGCCGTGTTCTGAACTGTTCCTCATATTTCCATTTTTTTCCGACAGCATGGACGTTCGATGCAGACATTGCTTCACGGTACACAAGCCGGTCATCATAAAACACGAGGTACCAGCCGCGATCAGCGTAAGCCAAAAAGAGAGAATCACCCGCTTCAAGACCCGTTTCCCAGCCTTTTGGGGACTCCCCGAGTGACAGTCTGGATTGAGGGATCAAACTTCCGTCGTTCATCACAAAAAATTGACTAAACTCTTGGTGAATATAGGTGGGATCTCCCCATGTCTCGACAAAAGCTCGAGGTGTCAGACGATGAATCTGAAGATCGCCCCGTTCGATCAACTGCTTTTGCGCATCAAGCGAGGGCAAATTTGTACAAGCCGCGAGTAGGAGCAACGGAAAGAGCAACCGAAGAAAAAGAATCCGGCTCCCGCATCGACCTATGGTGGACTTTAGTACTGCAAACACGGCACAGAATGTTATGCGGGCTGTCACAACAGCCGCCTAGATTTAGATTCCTGCGCCTTTACCGGCTGACATAGATCGCATTGGCAAAGGCGTCGCAGAAAAGCGTAGGAATAGATGCCGGTGTCGTGACCATCGCTCCATTTAAACTGCAAGGCGTACCGGCCGACGGCTTCCACGTCCTGTAACAGAATCAACATCGGTACATCGTCAGGCTTCAAGCGCAATTCACCGGTCCATTCGTCCGTGCAGGCCGCACAGGGACAATGTTGCCGCAAGAACCGGACAGGGTAGATGCTCTTATGTCCATCAGTCCATGTGACACCAAGCAAACCCTTCCCCACCCATTCCATGTCAGCCGGTTCAAGCGGATTGTCGCTCATTATTACTTTATCCTTTATAAGGCTTGCACCAGCCAAGCCGGGTGCTGTCCGTAAGAATCAAGATCTACTTACATCGTCATGAAATCAACCGACGGAAGCCGCTTTCCAGCCACGGCGGTCACATATCTTTCAATCGCTGTCTCCACTTCGGACCGCACTTGGCTCCCGGCATTCAGTCTGGAGACGAGGTTGGGAGTCAAGCGGAGTGCCTGCCGCAAGAACGCGACGCTTCCTTGGGAAAGTGCCACACACTCCACCGGGTGGTGACTTGCACAAACCATACAAATCAATCCACCGGCCATGGGAGAGAATTGCGAAATCATATCAGAGCGACATCGCCCGCATGACGCACAGTATTCAGTCTGAGGTTTGAAACCGGTTAGTCCCAGCATGCGGATTTGGAACAATAACACCGCTAGACGGGGATCGGAGCTGACAAGAAGATGGCGCAACCCTTGTTCCAACCCCTCGAACATACGTGCATCCGCGTCGCCCTCAGCAGCGATTGCCGCAACCAAATTGACCATTCGCGCAGCGGCCGCCATTAGAGTCAAATCATCACGGAATCCCGCAAAAGGCTCCTGCATAGCTACCTGTGAAATCCTGTATAAAGAATCTCCAGGCTTTTCAAACAGATCCAGCTGACACAGAACAAACGGTTCGAGCGATCCACCTAGCCGGCTCTTCAGCTTTCGAGCACCACGAGCTATGGCTCTGATCTTTCCGAAGCGCCTGGTGTAACAGGTGACGATCCGGTCGCCTTCCCCCCATTTTCGGCTGTGAAGAATGATCGCCGCGGTCTTTACCAACGGCATATTAAATCCGAATACTCATTCAGAAATCGGTTGCCCGCGCCCTTTGCGCTTCTTATGACATCGGATCCTTATCATCGAAGATGCTCCAGAAAAACCGTGGCTAACGTCAGATAGATTGCGATGCCGGTAATATCATTGGCTGTCGTGACGAACGGGCCGGCGGCAACGGCGGGGTCCACACCAACCCGCTTCAACACAATGGGCATAACCGTCGCCATGCTGGTGGAAACAAGGAACGCGGTGATCAACGAGATGCCGACCACCATCCCAAGAAATACTTGATGCCACAACCATCCTACAGCGGTAAGCAAGAGGCTGCACGCGATCCCCATCATAAAGGCGATCTTAACTTCTCGGAAAAAAATCTTCCAGACATCGGTCATTTCCACGAGGCCGGTTGCGAGACCTCGAATGATCAAGGTGGAAGACTGTAATCCCACATTACCTCCCATGGCCGCAATGACCGGGATGAAACTGACAATGGCCACGACTTCCTGAATCGTATACCGAAACACCCAGAGAATGACCCCCGACAGCAGGCTGCCGATCAGATTCGTGAACAACCACGGAAGTCGGACCCGAGCCGCTGCAATACTGGACGACCTTGAAACGGCCTCCTCCTCGATCGCTCCGGCCATCTTTAGCATGTCCTCGGTCGCTTCTTCGCGAATGACGTCGACCACATCGTCGACCGTGATAATGCCAACCAGTTTCCCGTTTCTTTCGACCACCGGAATCGCAAGGAGGTTATAACTGGCGACCTGGCGAGAGACCTCTTCCTGATCCATGTCGACGGCCACGCTGATCACATCACGCGTCATGATATTCTTCAGCGGCGTGGCGGGAGGGACCGTCAAGAGCTGGCGCAACGACAAGACTCCGACCAGCCGGTCATCCTTATCCGTTACATATATATAGAACACCATTTCCGCGTCCGTCGCCTGTTGAAGACGACGAATCGCCTCTTGTGCGGTAGAGTCCTCCGACATGGAAAAGAACTCGGTTGTCATGATGCCGCCGGCCGTGCCCTTCGGATACTTCAGCAGATCGGCGATCTCCGTCGAGTCCTCGGTCCGCATCAGCGATAGAATTTCTTTTGCTCGGTCGGTAGGAAGGACACTCAGGATATAGGCGATGTCGTCGGCGCCCAAGTCTTTAAGCAACCAGGCGACATCCGAGGAAAGCACATCGGACAGCACCAGCAGAATGCTATCCCCATCCAGTTCGCTCAAGACCTGGCCGCGTTTGGCTTCGCCGCGGACGAGTTCAAAAATTTCGCGCTGCTCTTTGGCCGAAGACAGATGATCGATCACCGTCGCGATATCGGCCGGGTGCATGCGCGCCAGCATCTTAGCCAAATTGGTAATGGCACCGCGCCGAAGCAAGCGCTGAATCGACACCAACCGGATGTCCGATTTCGCATGACCGCGTTCCGCCTGGTCGCGGGACGATTCCTTGAGATACTCCTTCTCAGCTTGGCGCGATCGATCGCCCGCTTGCATCATGGCCCCGTGCACTAATAGCCCAACTCGGACAAGACTTGTTCGTCTTCCCGCCACGCCTCGCGCACTTTCACCCACATTTCCAGAAATACTTTGACGCCGAACAGGCGTTCCATATCACGACGGGCGGCGATGCCGACGTTCTTCAGACGTTCCCCCTGCTTCCCAATGACGATCGCTTTTTGTGATTCCTTCTCGACGAGTATCGCGGCGCTGATGCGCGTTAATTTCTTCGTCTCTTGGAATTGTTCGATTTCCACGGCCACGGAATGCGGAATTTCCTCATAGGTCAAATCGAGAATTTTTTCCCGGATAAGTTCGGCGGCCAGCACCCGCATCGATTGATCGGTGACCATGTCGTCGCCGTAGACGGCAGGCCCTTCCGGAAGAAGAGCGACGGTCAGCTCCACCAATCGTTGCACGTTATCGCCCCGCTTCGCCGAGACCGGAATGATTTCGGTCCAGGGGAATAATCGCGCATAATTTTCAATCAACGGCAGCAAGCGCGATTTATTGACCAAATCGACTTTATTGATCACGAGGAGGACGGGCCGTGGTTGCCGAGCAACGGCTTCTCGAACATGATTCACCACGGCACGATCGCCGGGGCCGGGCTGCCCGGTCGCCTCCGCCAAAACATAGAAGAGGTCCGCATCATCGAACACATCAAGCGCGGTCCGAACCATCCGACGGTTCAACAAATGCCGGGGCTCATGCAGACCGGGCGTGTCAAAAAATACAATTTGCGCGTCGCCGCCATGCGCCACTCCCAAGATCCGTGTCCGCGTGGTCTGCGGCTTATCGGACACGATGGCAATTTTTTCATCGAGTAACCGATTCAGCAGCGTGGATTTTCCGACGTTCGAGCGTCCGATAATGGCGACGGTTCCGAATTTCATGAGACTCTCAGCGATGGATCGGTTCGGACTCCCGGAGAGGCGCCAACTGGTATACGGTTTCCCCTCTGCGCACGTAGCCCAACCGTTCTCGCGCGAGTTCCTCGATGCGGATCGGATCGTATTGCACGCGATCGATATCCATTCGCAATTCGCCGTTCAGCCGTTGTAGTTGCACAAGTTCCCGCTCCAGCTGCTGCGCATGATCCCGCATGCCGAGGTACCGGGGCACCCCCATTTCACCGAAGATTAACGATCCGGCCATCAACAGCAGCGCGCCCAGCCCGATCCATTTTGCGGCTGCCAAGGCTTTTCGTTGCCAGTTCAACCAATCTCGGCCACGGTTTGGTTTGACCATCTGTGAGGCCTTTCAGCGGACTGCCCGCCTCCCCGGATACAGAGCCGACGCCCCCAGTTCCTCTTCAATCCGCAAGAGCTGATTATATTTGGCCACCCGATCGGTTCGCGACAATGATCCGGTCTTGATCAAGCCCGTATTTAAGGCGACGGCCACATCCGCAATGGTCGTGTCCTCCGTCTCTCCGGACCGGTGCGACACAATCGCGGTGTACCCCGAACGCTTGGCCAGTTCGATCGTCTCCAGCGTCTCAGTCAGTGTGCCGATCTGATTGAGCTTAATCAAAATCGAATTTCCGATGCCTTCCTGAATCCCTTTTGCAAAAATCTCGACATTTGTCACAAAAATATCATCGCCCACCAACTGCACGCGCTGCCCCAGCTTTTGAGTCAACAGCTGCCATCCCTTCCAATCCAGTTCACTCAGTCCATCCTCGATCGACAGTATCGGGTATCGATCAAGCCATTTTGCGTAATAACTCACCATCTCTTCGGAAGACCGGCGGGGATTCTTTTCCGCTTCCAGGACATACTGACCCTTTTCATAGAGCTCGCTTGCGGCACAATCCAGCGCCAGCGCGATATCCTGCCCCGGACGATAGCCCGCGTCCTCAATCGCTTGCATGATCAGCGCAAGCGCTTCTTCATTCGATTGCAAGTCAGGCGCAAACCCGCCCTCATCACCGACCGCCGTGTTCAAGCCTTTCTTTTTCAGCAACGACTTGAGCACATGAAATACTTCGGTCGCCATGCGCAGGGCCTCGCTGAATCCAGCAGCGCCAACCGGCATGATCATGAATTCCTGCAGGTCCAAACGGTTGTCGGCATGCGCGCCCCCGTTGATGATATTCATCAAAGGCACGGGTAACACCCGGGCATTGACCCCGCCAATGTATCGATACAATGGTTGCCCGCTTTCAGCCGCAGCGGCTTTCGCCACCGCCAATGACACACCGAGGATGGCGTTAGCGCCCAGCTTCCCCTTCGTCTTTGTGCTATCCAACTCGATCATCGTGCGATCGACCGCTGCTTGGTCGAAGGCTTCCATCCCAAGAAGTTTGGGCACGATCATTTTGGTCACATTCGAAACAGCTTTCGAGACCCCCTTCCCCATCCACCGCTTCTTCTCGCCGTCTCTCAGTTCAATCGCTTCCTTCTCTCCCGTGGAAGCGCCGGATGGCACGGCCGCCCGCCCTTGCGCACCGCTCTCCAGTTTGACTTCCACCTCGACGGTAGGGTTTCCCCGTGAATCCAGGATTTGCCGCGCCCGAATATCTCGAATTGCGCTCATCTTCATTTCCTCGTTAGATTAATGAAAACTCTGAGACCAGAACGACCGATCCAGTACCTTTCATCAAGCCAGCTTCTTTTTGAGCAACTCATTCACCTTGCCCGGATTGGCCTTGCCACCGGATGCTTTCATAACTTGGCCGACAAAAAATCCCAGGACTTGTTCCTTTCCGGCTTTATACTGCTCGACTTGTGTGGGATTCTTCCCGAGAACGTCGTCGATGATGGCCGCAAGCGCCCCTTCATCGGAGACTTGGGTCAGCCCCTTGTCCCGAACAATGTCCTCCGGCGACTTCCCGCTGCGGTACATCTCCGGAAATATGTCGCGCGCCGCCTTCAGGCTAACGGCGCCGCTTTCGACAAGCTCGAGCAGATCCACCAACCGGCGAGGCGCCACAGGAGAGTGTTGGACCTCCGTCCCGGAGCCATTCAGCTCACGCGTCAGTTCTCCCATCACCCAATTGCTTACTGTCTTGGGTTGGTTGAACAGCGCCACGCATTGCTCGAAATAATCTGAGAGAGCTTTGGAAGAGGTCACCACCTGCGCATCGTATTCCGGCAGGCCATATTGAGACATGAACCGCTGCTGCTTGGATCCCGCCAACTCGGGTAAGGTCCCTCGCAGTTCTTCGATCCAGTCGGCGGAGATGTTCAGCGGGAGCAAATCCGGATCGGGGAAATAGCGATAGTCGTGCGCTTCTTCCTTGCTCCGCATGACCGCCGTTTCCCCTCGATCGATGTTCCAGAGTCTGGTTTCCTGACGAACCTTGCCGCCTTCGGTCAAGACTTTCGTTTGTCTCTTGATCTCGTATTCGAGGGCTTCCTTCACGAACTTGAATGAATTGATGTTTTTTAATTCAACTTTCGTCCCGAGCGCCTTTTGTCCCGACGGTCTCAGCGACAGATTCGGCTCGCATCGGAGACTTCCCTCTTCCATGTTTCCATCGCACACTTCGAGGTACACGAGGGTCTCACGCAGCGTTTTCAAATAGGCCACGACCTCTTCGGGAGAGTGCATATCCGGTTCGGTCACAATCTCCAGAAGCGGCGTGCCCGCACGATTCAGATCTACACGGCTTCCGCCCAGGCCGCCCTCGTGGATATTTTTGCCGGCATCCTCCTCCAGATGCGCCCGGCGGATACGAACGCGTTTCCTCACCGGGCCCGTCGTAATCTCGATCCATCCATGTTCGCAAATCGGCGCCTCGTACTGGGAAATTTGATACCCCTTGGGCAAATCCGGATAGAAATAATTTTTCCGGGCGAATCGGTTTCTGGTTCCGATCGTGCAATTCAAGGCAAGACCTGTCCGTACGGCCATTTCAACGGCCTTTTGATTAATGACCGGAAGCGCACCCGGCAGGCCTAGACAGACCGGACAGGTTTGCGAATTAGCGGGCAATCCGAAGATGGTTCCACAGGCGCAGAACATTTTCGACTGCGTGCGCAATTGCGCATGGGCCTCTACTCCGATGACGACCTCATAGGTCATGTTCAGGCCTGTTCGCTTTTCGACTGCTCGCGTTCACGGCGCATCGCTTCTCGACCGGCATCGTACGCTTCGCGCAACATCGATTTTTTCGATTCGATGTACCCGCGCCCCTGCTCTACGGCCTCTTCAAACGTCTGTCCGGCTTCTCCAACGAGATCGCGCAACGCGTCTTCGGCCCGCTGCGCGTATCCACGCAACATCTCGCGTGATTCGTGACCCGCGCGGGGCGCAAGCAATAATGCCGCCACGGCGCCGAGCGCCGCGCCGCTCAAGAAGCCCAACAATACCGCAGCTGACGATGGCCCTCGATCATCCCCCATTATGCTTCCCTCCTTCTTTCAGCCGTTCCTTGACCACTTCCTTCGCGGCCCGGAGCCCCGCCACCATGCTCGCCATGTTGGCCAACAACGAGCCTCCCGAGCCCCTCACAAGATTATGGACCTGCTGGACCGACTCTCCCACTTGCCCCGCCGCATGCAGGAGGACCGCCGCATGCTCGACTCCCTGTCGGGTTTGGTCCGCCAAGTCGTTCACATTTTGGCTCATTGAACGAAGCTCGCTGATCAAGGGCGGCAGTTCCTGGTTCATCCGCTCCAATAACTGCTGAGATTCCGCGACTGTCCTTCGCACCTGAATGAGGAGCGGTACGAGATACCCGACGAGCACCGCAAAGGCAACTGCAACCAGAATAGCGGCAATCTCCACGACCATGACCCACACCTCCTCCGTGAGCGTTCGACACGACCGCGCTGTTCCCGCGATCAGCTTCTTATCGGACGACCGGCCTTTTCACATGCCATGATGTGGCCTGTTCGTAGGCATACGCGGCGCGAAGAATCATGGCCTCATCGAACGGCCGTCCGATCAATTGCATCCCGATTGGAAGCCCGCTCGATGACAATCCGCACGGGACCGCGATCGCCGGCAGACCCGCCAGATTCACGGAGATCGTGAAAATATCCGAGAGATACATCTGGAGTGGATCGTTTTTCTCCCCGAACTTGAAGGCGGGTGTCGGAGCGACAGGTGTGACGATGAAGTCGACCTCCTCGAAGGCGGCACTAAAATCTTGCTTGATCAATGTCCGA
Organism: Nitrospira sp. Nam80; assembly: GCF_965152575.1. Classification (NCBI taxonomy): domain Bacteria; kingdom Pseudomonadati; phylum Nitrospirota; class Nitrospiria; order Nitrospirales; family Nitrospiraceae; genus Nitrospira; species Nitrospira sp. Nam80. The sequence continues at coordinate 1,499,892 of NZ_OZ224216.1, read as the reverse complement.
ACAGCCTGAGCCTTCCCATAGTAGGCATCGTAGTACCCGGCGCTCAAAACATAGGTTCCAAGCATGATCCGCCGCTTCACTTCGGAGCCGAATCCTTCCTCCCGCGTCTTCCTGTACAGATCGAGCAGGTCTTTGGTATCCTTGGCACGGAGACCATATTTGACCCCGTCATACCGGGCCAAATTCGAACTGGCTTCCGCCGTCGCAATCACATAGTAGGTGGCGACCGCCGCATCGGTCTTCGGCAATTTGATTTCTTTGATCTCGGCGCCCAAATTTTTCAGTTCCTCGATCCCGGCACGGACCGCACGCTCCACATCCCCGTCCAGCCCTTCGTGGAAATACTCAAGTGGAACACCGAGCCGCAGCTTTTTGACATCCCGCTTCTTTAACGCTTTCAAATAGTCCGGCACCGGCACATCGGCGGACGTCGAATCACGGGGATCATGGCCCGCAATAACTTCCAGAAGGATAGCGGCATCCGTAACATCCTTCGTAATGGGTCCGATTTGGTCTAATGAAGAGGCGAAGGCTACGAGGCCGTAGCGCGATACCCGCCCGTACGTCGGCTTGAGTCCGACGACTCCGCAGAACGATGCCGGCTGCCGGATAGAGCCTCCGGTGTCGGAGCCAAGGGCGGCCACGCATTCGTCAGCGGCGACGGCGGCGGCGGATCCGCCGCTTGAGCCGCCCGGCACGGACTGAAGGTTCCACGGATTTCGGCTGGGCCCGAATGCTGAGTTTTCCGTCGATGACCCCATGGCGAACTCATCGAGGTTCGTCTTGCCGAGTAGCATATAGCCTTGCTCTCGAAGCTTTGCGATCACCGTGGCGTCATAAGGAGGAACGAAATGTTCCAGCATCCGCGAGCCGCATGTCGTCCGCACTCCCTGTGTGCAGATGTTGTCCTTCACGGCCAGCGGCATTCCCATCATCGGAAGCGTCTTGCGCCATCCTTTGAGTTGCCGGTCCAACGCCTCGGCATGAGCAACGGCCGCATCCTTGCATCGGGTGAGATAGGCCTGCACCTTGGGCTCGACCTGATTGATCCGCAAACTGTAGGCACGCGCGATGTCGGCGGCGCCGATTTCCCCCGCGGTAAACTTTCGCTGCAGTTCGGCCAAGGTGAGTTTATGGAGAGCCATCAGCGTGGGGTCGTCTTGTTGATGATGTGGTTGTTCGCATCCACTTGGATGATTTTCGGCACATGCCGTTTGATCTCCTCGTCACTGTAATATTCGTAGCAGAAGATAATGATTTGGTCCCCAACGGCGCCTTTGCGGGCGGTGGGACCGTTCAGGACGATTTCGCCGCCGCCGCGCTTTCCCTTCATGGCATAGGTCATGAACCGTTCCCCGTTATTCAGATTGGAGCAGACCACGGCTTCGTAGGGTAGAATGCCGGCGGCTTCGAGCAGTTCCTCATCAACGGTGAGACTGCCTTCATACTCTAGACAGGTTTCAGTAACGGTCGTGCGATGGATCTTCGAGCGTAGCATCTGTCGAAACATTACTTTTCCCTCATGCTTGGTTCCGTCATTTAGTTCTTGCCGGTTTGCCCGCGCTTGCGGGACCGGTATTCCGATATCTCACGGCTCTTGAATGATCCGAGGAACACAGAAATACCGGTCCTGCGCGTCCGGTGCATTGGCGAGCGCCTCCTCCACGGACAGCGACGGCCGCGTCTCGTCGGCGCGATAAACGCTCGCCTGCTCCACCACGGTCGCCGTCGCCGCGACTCCGTCCGTGTGGAGTCCTTTTAGTTTCTGAACATAGCCCAACACCTGCTCAAGCTGCGTCCCGAATGCTGTTTTTTCCGCGTCGGTCAATTCAAGACGTGCAAGTCCGGCGATGCGATCGATCTCGTCCGGTGATAGATGCATATGTTCCATGGCTCCTTTTATTCCACGGTCACACTTTTGGCCAGATTGCGCGGTTGATCGACATCGGCCCCCCGCAGAACGGCAATATGATAGGCCAAGAGCTGCAAGGGAATGGTAAAGAGGATCGGGGAGAGTAATGGATGCACGTCCGGGACGGTGAATACGGCGTCGGCGGTCTTCCCCAATTCCCGTTCGCCTTCGGCAACCAGCGCAATAACGGGCGCATGCCGGGCTTTGACTTCCATCAGATTGCTCACCGTCTTTTCATAGAGCCGATCACGCGGTGCGATGACGACAACGGGCATGTCTTTATCGATCAAGGCAATGGGACCATGCTTCATTTCGCCAGCCGCATACCCTTCCGCATGGATATACGAAATTTCTTTGAGCTTCAGGGCTCCCTCGAGCGCGACCGGATAGTTGATGCCACGCCCCAGATAGAGAAAATTTCTTTTCTTGTGGTATCGTTTCGCGATCGCGAGGATTTCGGCCTCTCGGCCCAGCACTTGCTTGACGAGCGCGGGCAATGTCACGAGACGATCCAACCAGGCCTTCCCGTCCGCTGCCGAGAGTGCGCCACGTACCCGCCCCAAGTGCAGCGCAAGCAGATACAAGGCAGCCAACTGAGCCGTGAAGGCTTTCGTTGAGGCGACCCCGATCTCCGGGCCGCAATGCGTATATAACACTCCTTCGGATTCGCGGGCTAATGTGCTGCCCACCACGTTAACCACCGACACCACGCGCGCTCCTTTTTCCTTCGCTTCGCGCGCCGCTGCCAGAGTGTCGGCCGTTTCACCGGACTGAGAGATCGTGATGAATAGATCGTCTTTTTCGATGAGCGGATCGCGGTATCGAAATTCCGACCCGATATCCACCTGCACCGGCGTGTGCACCATTTCTTCAAGCAGATATTTCCCGACCAGCCCTGCATGCCAACTCGTGCCGCAGGCAACGATCCAAATCCGGCCCACATCCGCAAATTGTTTTGGTGTGAGGCCGATATCGGGGAGATCGGCTTCGCCGGTCTCATAGGAATAGCGTCCGCGCATCGTGTCGAGGACGGTCTGGGGCTGTTCATGGATTTCTTTCAACATGTAGTGCGGGTAGCCGCTTTTTTCAGCGGCTGCGGCATCCCAGGTAATTTTGGTTTGCTTCCGGCCGACCGCCTGCCCATCCAAGTCGGTAATCGCGATTTCCCGAGCCGTCACAACGGCCACGTCTCCTTCTTCGAGAAACGTGACGTCTCGCGTATGGGCGAGCATCGCCATCACGTCGGACCCGACAAAGGCAGAACCGTCCGCCTGTCCGATGACGAGGGGGCAGCCCGAACGAGCCGCGACCAGCGTGCCCGGTTCCCGTTCCGAGATCACGGTCAGGGCATAACTCCCGTGAATCTCTTTGGCCGCGGCGCGGACGGCATCCGCCAGGCGTACACCCTTTCTCATGTGTTTGTCGATGAGATGCGCCACCACTTCGGTGTCGGTTTCCGACTCGAATTTATATCCCACGTTCTGGAGTTGCTGCTTCAGGGCCGCATAATTTTCGATAATTCCGTTGTGCACCAACACGCAACTCTCGGAGCGGTGCGGATGTGCGTTTTGCTCGGATGGCTTCCCGTGGGTCGCCCACCGCGTATGACCGATGCCGCACGTGCCGGTAAGATTTTTTTGCGTCAGTGATTTCTGAAGATTGATCAATTTCCCGACGCTCCTCCTGATTTCGATCTTTTGTCCCTGATGAACGGCGACACCGGCCGAATCATAGCCTCGATATTCCAGCTTCCGGAGACCGTCCAGCAGAATCGGCACGGCCTCTTCATTGCCGACATACCCGACAATCCCACACATAAATAGTTTCTACCTCCGCTTCTTGCGTTGTTGGCTTGTCGCCTTTGACACCGCCCCGGTCTTCCGGCTGCCAGATTTCGGCTGCTTGACGTCCTCCTGCAGCGCGCGGCGGCGCGCCGCCCAACCCGGACGATTGACTTGGGCCATGCGGGTGATGGCCAGTGCATCGGCCGGCACATCCTCCGTAATCGTGGATCCGGCCGCGATGATCGCCCCCCGGCCGATCATGACGGGGGCGATCAATTGCGTGTCGCTGCCCACAAAGACCTCGTCGCCGATCACGGTCTGATGCTTGTTCCATCCGTCATAGTTGCACGTAATGGTGCCGGCGCCGACGTTGACGCCTTTACCAAGGCGCGCGTCGCCCAAATAGCTCAGATGATTCGCCTTCGCCCCCTCACCGAGTTCGGCCTTTTTCATTTCGACGAAGTTGCCGACCTTAGCTTTTTTTCTCAGGACCACTCCCGGCCTCAGATGAGCAAAGGGACCCACGGTGGCTTCGTCCTCCACCGAAGACTTCTCGAGCACGCAATGATCCAGAACGGTCACCCGGTTGCCGATCGTGCAATCCACAATCCTGACACCGGAATGAAGCACCGTGTCCTCCCCGACCACCGTCGTCCCTTCCAATGTGACGTCCGGATATAACACCGTATCACGGCCGATCCTCACTCCTGCATCGATCCACGTTGACGCAGGATCACGCATCGTGACACCTTCGTCCATCCATCGATCCCTGATTCGTTGCCGGACGACTCGTTCGGCCTCGGCCAGCTGGGCCCTTGTGTTCACTCCCAACCCTTCGTCCACGTGAGCAAGCCGGCTGGCCGTGACGGGAAGATTTTGTTCGACCGCCATATGGACAATGTCGGTGAGGTAGTATTCACCCTGCGCGTTTCGGGGATCCAACCGTTCCAGCGCGGGAAAAAGGAATCCGCCGTCCACGACATAGGTGCCCACATTAATCTCCCGAACGAGCCGTTCGCCGGGGGAGGCGTCTTTTTCCTCCACGATCTTGCTGACAATTCCGTCCACTGCGCCGCCGGATTCTCCAATGCGAATCACCCGTCCATAGCCCGAAGCATCGTCTACGACGGCCGTCAGGAGCGTGACGCCGGCTTTTTTTTCCTCATGCGCGTGCAGCAGGCGCCTGACCGTCTCTTCGGAGAGCAACGGCGTATCACCGTTCAAGATCAGATAGCGGGAAGGAGAAACCGGAACTTGCTCCGCAAATGTGGATCGAGTCTGGAGCACGGCGTGACCGGTGCCTAGTTGCCGCAACTGATGAACCACGTGAATTCCGGATCCGGCATCGGCCAGGACGGGCCATGTCCGCTCAAGCGCACTTCGCACTTCGTCACCCTGATAGCCGACGACGACCGCAACTCCCCGGTCTGCCAGGCGCAACGCCAGATCCACGACGTGGACCACCATCGGACGCCCCGCCACCGGATGCAGCACCTTGGCGAGCTTGGATTTCATCCGCTTTCCAAGCCCCGCTGCCATCACGATGACCCCGAGCCCCGGGATGCGATCAGATTTCTCTCGGTTCATCATTACCGCCGCTTCACCCCGCGAAGGCCGCGTTTTGGAACCTGTCATGCGATCGGGACCCCGGCGCCGGGTTGCTTGACGGGGGTGCCGCTTTGTTCCGGATTCAGCAAGGGCGCCAACGATGGATGGGGCGTATAGAGTCCACCGGACACGATCAACTTCATCGCTTCCTCGACGCTGATATTGACCGGAATGATATCCGCCTCCGGAACCAGCAGAAAATATCCCGACGTAGGGTTCGGCGAAGTGGGAACATACACGTGCACCAGTGCGCCGTTCAAATCCTGCATGTCGCCCTTGGTGACGCCCGTGACGAAGGCGAAACAATAGTGTCCATTTTTAGGGAATTGAATCAACACGACCCGGCGATAGCTCTCCCGCTCGGCAAATGAGAGGATATCCATCATAGATTTGATGGTGGAATAGATTCCACGAACGACCGGCACTCGGTTGAGAACGCCCTCCCATTGTTTGACGATGTGACGACCGATGACATTGGCCGCAAAAAGTCCCGTGAAGAAAATCAGGAGAATCAGGGCGACAATGCCGAGACCCGGCACGTAACGCCCAGGGGTAATAAAACGGGCCGCCACATCTCCCAAGATCCCGTCGAGGCTGACGAAGAGCGTTTTGAGGATCAGGATCGTCCCCCAGATGGGGATGATCACGAGCAATCCCGTTAAAAAATACCGTTTCAGCGAGGCTTGAACCATGGGGTGTGCAAGACCTAAAGGTGGAGGTTTATGATACAGAGAACCGTCCGGTCGTCGCAAGCCTTTTCTTGCTATTTTCAATAACTTGGAATAGGATGCCGCCAAAAATTTTTCATAGGCATGAAGGGTGCAGGATTGCGTCAATCCACAGGTAGATCGAGGGGCCGCTTCATCACCTTCGAGGGTGTGGAAGGAAGCGGCAAGACGAGTCAGATTTCCCGGTCGGCTGAACGGCTGAGAGATTTAGGTTGGCCCGTGATCGAGACACGCGAACCGGGCGGCACATCGATTGCGGAACAAATCCGAGATGTCATGCTGAATCGAGGGAATGAACAACTGACTCCTCTCACCGAAGCCTTCCTCGTCATGGCGGCCCGCGCTCAACATGTCGAGGAAGTGATCCGGCCCGCGCTGGCTGCCGGCGTCGTCGTCCTGTGCGATCGATTTGCCGATTCCACGCTGGCGTACCAAGGGTACGGGCGGGGGCTGGATCTCCCGTCGTTGCGCCGGCTCAACCACTTGGCGACGGCAGGGCTGCAGCCCGATATGACGATTGTATTCGATGTCCCGGTCACGCTCGGCTTGCAGCGCCGGCGCGCGCACCGCGAAGTCAACCGGCTGGATATGGAATCCGTCGCCTTTCACGAGCGAGTGAGAAAAGGCTTTCTTCAACTGGCTCGCAGGGAGCCTCGTCGCGTGAAGGTGGTGAATTCCGGTGTTTCGCAAGCCCGGGTGTCGAATCTCGTTCTCGAGCTCATCGAACAGGTCCTGCAACGCCCGGCACCCGCGCCTCGGCGAGATATGAACAGATCGCGCCGCTCACAAGTCGGATAAGCCTATGCCTTTCGCAGACATCATCGGCCATGATCGAGCCAAAGCTCTGTTGCAGGCGGCTGTCGCGCGCGACCGGCTCGCGCACGCCTATCTCTTTCATGGAGCGGATCGCATCGGTAAGCGTCTACTCGCGACGCGTCTCGCGCAGGCCTTGCTCTGCGATGGCGGCCCCGGATCCACGGCGGCGGACGGATGCGGTGTCTGCCGCAGTTGCCGCCAGATTGACGCACAGACCCATCCCGACTTCACGTGCATCCGACCCGATCCGGAACAAGCCAATCCACAAATCAAGATCGAGCAAATCCGCGAACTCGAGCACCAGCTCATTTATCGGCCGCTTATCGGTGATCGGAAAATCTGCATAATCGATGAAGCCGACCGTATGACGATCGGTGCCGCCAATGCCTTGCTGAAGACCCTGGAAGAGCCCCCCGATCATAGTGTATTTCTCCTCATTTCAAGTCGCCCTTCGGCGCTGCCTGCGACAATCCGGTCCCGCTGCCAGGTCCTTCGCTTGACGCCGCCGGCCAGAACGCAAATCGAATCCGCCGTCGTCCTTCGCCTTAATCTACCTCCTGCCGACGCGCAATTCCTCGCAATCCTGAGCGAAGGACAACTGGGCCGCGCGCTGGAATCGGATGTTGGAGAAGAAAGACTGCGACACAGTGAATATGCGACCTCGCTCACACCGACGGCCCTCGGATCGATCAGTACCGTGCTCGCCACGGCGGAAACGCTCGCCAAAGCAGATCGTGCAGGCGAGGCCCTATCGTGGCTGCAACGCTGGCTTCGAGATAGGTTAATCGAGGCCGTGTGCGGGACATCGGACGACATTCTTCATGTGGACCACGAAGGCGGCGCGGCCGCATCAGCCGCCACAATGAATGTCGATGTGCTGATTGAACTCCTTCAGGACATCGATCAACTGGATCGACAAGGCCATCGCCATCTGAATCTACAGATGGCGCTCGAAAATATCCTGCTCCGAGTGAGAACGCTTCGTATTCCATCTCCTCCGGTTGTTTCGCCACGAGCGGAGTCCCGCTCCTAGCTTTCGCTGCAATCAACCTGCTATCTTTTTGTCTTCATGAGCCTGTCTGACACGTTCTACATCACAACCCCCATTTACTATGTCAACGACGTGCCGCATATCGGCCACGCCTACACCACGGTGGCAGCCGACGTGCTCGCCCGATATTGGCGCTTAAAAGGCCGGGACGTCTTCTTTCTGACCGGTCTAGATGAACATGGTCAGAAAGTCCAGCAGGCCGCGGCAAAAGCCGGCATTGATCCCCAGGTCCACTGCGATCGACTCGCTCCACAGTTCCGGCAACTCTGGACCAATCTGAATATTTCGAACGATGCCTTCATTCGGACGACTGATCCCCACCACAAATCCGTCGTACAACGATATCTGCAGCAGTTATTCGACCAGGCGCTCATCTATAAGGCCGACTACACAGGCTGGTACTGCACGTTCGACGAGCGGTTCTGGACTGAAAAGGATGTGATCGACGGGCTGTGCCCCGACTGCAAACGGCCCGTGGAGCGGCTGAGCGAACACAATTATTTTTTCAAGATGGGACAATATCAGGAGCGCCTAGTTCGTCATATCCTGGATCATCCGGACTTTATCCGGCCGGAGACCCGGCGCAACGAAGTACTGGGCTTTCTTCAGACGCAGACACTCGGCGACCTCTCCATCTCCCGGCCGAAATCACGCCTCTCGTGGGGAATTGCACTGCCCTTCGATCGCGACTATGTCACTTATGTCTGGTTCGATGCGCTGGTAAATTATCTTTCAGCCTTGGAGTACCTGCGCCCGGAATCCATGGTCACCCGTTTTTGGCCGGCAGATGTCCATCTGGTGGGCAAAGACATCCTTACGACCCATGCAGTCTATTGGTCCGCCATGCTGATGGCCTTGAATCTGCCCTTGCCCAAAACGATTTTTGCGCACGGCTGGTGGACGGTGGACCGCGAGAAGATGTCCAAGAGCCGGGGCAACGTGGTGGACCCCCATGCCATGATCGACCAATACGGCGCGGATGCCTTTCGCTATTTTCTGCTCCGTGAAGTCCCGTTCGGGCAGGACGGGGATTTTTCAGAAAGCGCGATGACGCTTCGTATCAACAGCGAATTGGCTGATGGGCTCGGCAATCTGCTGAGTCGCAGCCTCACGATGATCGAACGATTCGCGGGCAGCACGGTTCCTTCGCACATCAATCATGCAGACGGCGAGATAGAAAAACAGCTCATGCAATCGACGGGTGCGCTTGAAGCGGAAGCGGACGATCACATAGAGCACCTTCGTTTCAGCCGAGCATTGGAATCCATCTGGAGCGTCATTCAGGTGTCCGACCAGTACATAGACAAGACGGCTCCATGGACATTGGCCAAGAAACCTGAACATCGAGAGCGGCTGGAAAATTCCTTATTCCATATTGCTAATACTCTTGGGTCGCTCATTCAATTTGTTTATCCCTTTATGCCAAAGACTGCAGAAAACCTGGCGCAGCAGCTTGGGCTCGAACCGCGCTATGACGGTACCTTGTTCAGGTATAAAGACCCAGCTCTTTTACCAGGCAGAACAGTGAAAAAATCTGCTGCTCTGTTCCCAAGAATCGACACGAAACACTTACAAGGAGCGAAGACCGTGACCGACCCAACTCCTCCCTCCCCACAACCCGTTGCATCCGCGCCGACCGGTGCTTCGTCGCAACCGGCTGCCACCCCGCCGGCGGCAGGCGCGGCTCAAACGTCGCAGCCGGTCAATCAGATCACGATCGAGGACTTTATGAAGATCCAATTAAAGACCGCCAAGGTCGTGATCGCTGAGCGTGTTCCCAAATCCGACAAGCTCATCAAACTCATCGTGAACCTGGGCAGCGAACAGCGGCAAATCGTGGCGGGCATCGGCAAAAAATATGAGCCCGCCGACCTTGTCGGGAAGTCCATCGTGATCGTCGCGAATCTGAAACCGGCTAAACTCATGGGCATTGAATCGCAAGGGATGGTGCTGGCGGCCGGTGATAAGGATGTAGGCGGTCTCGTTACCATCCTTGAAGAAGTGGAGCCAGGCACGAAGGTCAAATGATTGCCCGCATCCTGGTCGGTCTCATGACCATCGCAGCGCTGCTGATCTGGCACGGTCCCGGTTCCGCCGTGGTGCCGGAAGTCATCGAATCCGAGCATGAGCAGCGCGAACATCTGAACGAACCCCTTCCGACTCGTATCCTCGTCCGAGTTGTGGCGCACGGCGCCATGGTGCTGGGTCGCGAGGTAGGCGGCGCCCGAGTCACGATCACCGATGTCGCCACGGGTCAACTCCTGGCATCGGGAATTCAGCAGGGAGAAATGGGCGACCAAAATCAGATCATGCGCACGCCCCATCTTATGGAGGAACCACGCTACAGCTCCCGCCCGGCTGCCTTTTTCAGCGCGACGCTGGACCTTCTCAAGCCGACATTAGTCGAGATCACCGCGGAAGGCCCTTTGGCTTACCCATCGTCCGCTCAACGCGCGAGTGAAACCGTGCTGCTCATTCCCGGACACGACATGACGAACGACGGCATCGTCATCCATCTGTATGGATATTTGGTTCAGATTGAGCATCCAAAGCCCGGCGACTCGCTGGTTTCGAAAGAAGACGTCATTCTGCGCGCGTCCGTCCGGACGCTGTCGGGCTCGCTCGTGCGGCCCCATGGCGATTGGGATTCCCGAAAGCTGCACATTTATGGAGAGGTGCTGATCGCAGACCGGGTGGTCGAACGGTTGCAAATGTTCTATTCGGGCGATAAAGCCTATTTTGAGGCGCCGTTCTTCGTGCCGGTTTCGCAGGATGCGCCGGATGGGATCAGCCTTCGAGTCATCGCAGCCGATTCCAACTCTGGAAATTTCGGGATGGGCGTGGCGAAGTATTCCGTGCTCAGCGAACGGCTTCGATCGATGAAGCCACGATGAATGGTACCCCCATCCGATATAGTTAAATCAATGCTTTCATTATGTTTCATGATCCGCATGACGCGTATCGCCCGGGGGAAATGCGCCCATATCGATCGGCCGGCCATCCCTGCGAGCCGCCTCACGCAATGGCGCGCGTTTACTAGTGGAGTGTCGTGCAGAATAGACCGCACAATAAGTTCAAGGAATGGTTGAGCGCTAGCTTCTTCCCTCTTCTGGCAAGCCTTGTCCTCCTGTTCATTGGCTCAGCCTGCGCCCCGCATGATCAGCGGCATCACCACCGACCCCCGAACGTCACTGAATACTTGGACCGGCTTGACCGGCCTGATCGTGACGTCCATCAAAAGCCGGGGGAGGTAGTCCAGGCCCTCGGCCTCAAACCGGGCATGGCCGTGCCGATCTCGGGTCGGGATCGGGATATTTCACCCGTCGCTTCATACAGGCCGTGGCTCCCGGCGGAACGGTCTATGCGATCGATGTCGAGCCGAAAGCGCTGGAATATATTCGGACCCATTTGAGCCCGGAGGACAAGACAACATCGGCCGTTGCCTTCATTCATGCAGACCCCGATAATCCCAAGTTGGCGCCCTCATCGGTGGACCTCTTATTTGTCTGCAACACCTATCACCATATTGAGAATCGTAGCCCGTACTTTTCACAGGCAGCGCACGCGATCCGAGCCGGTGGACGACTCGCCATCATCGACTTCTATGCGGACCACCGGTCCGGCGATTTGGGATTTCCCAAGGACCATCTCATAGCCCGCGAACAAGTCATTGCTGAGTTGACCAGGGCCGGCTATCGCTTGGCCCGCGAGCATACGTTTCTCTCCCGGCAGTACTTCTTGGAGTTCGATCCTCCGCCATCTCACAACTGACATCCTGCGCGGAAATCATTTCTCCGCCTTGCCCTCCCGCGGAAGGCGTGAGAAACTACTCACATATGTCCACTCCTTCGTATGCAGAACTTCGGTCCAGACTTCGCATTGCGCTCGCCGTCAACGCCGCCATCATCCTGGCTGAATTTGCAGGCGGGCTCTGGACCAACAGCATCGGCTTGATCGGGGACGCGGGGCACAACCTCATCGACCAGGGTTCGTTATTTCTCGCCCTCTATGCGCATATCTTAACCGCCCGCCCCGCGACGGAAAGCCGCACGTTCGGCTATCACCGGGCGGGAATCGTCGCCGCGTTCTTGAACTCCTTCATCTTGCTCCTCACCGCTTTCGGTCTCACGCTCGTAGCGGCACGGCGCCTAATGGCACCGGTCCCGGTGCCGGGCGGATGGGTCATGGCGATTGCGCTTGTTAGTTTTCTGGCCAACCTGTCGATTGCGTTGATGCTCCAGCGAGGAGCTCAAGACGATCTGAATATTCGTAGCGCCTTTTGGCATATGTTGGCCGATGCCTGGGTTTCACTCGGTGTCGTGGTCAGCGGGGGGGCTATGATAGTGACGGGTTGGTGGTTTCTTGATCCTCTGGTGAGCCTCTTCGTCGTCGTGGCGATTGTCAGGGGCGCTTGGCCGCTCTTTAAAGAATCACTTGAGGTGCTGCTTGAGTCCACGCCTCCGAGCATCAGCGCTTCCCATGTGGCCGCCACGATCGAATCGATGCCCGGCGTGAGAAATGTCCATGATTTGCACATCTGGGCCGTGGAACCCCGCCTCATTATGCTCACGTGTCACATTCATGTGGACGGTGACGATTCGGCCGTTACCGGCATCTTGCTTCAATCCATACGCAGCCGCATCGCGAAGGATTTTGGAATCCATCATGCCACCATTCAAATGGAAACCGAGTGCTGCCATCCCGGCGCGGTCCATTGCGATTTGAGCCGCTTGACGCAACATGCTCCTCATCCTAAAGCACTCCATCATCATTGAGCGAGACGGACGCAGGCCGTCCGGCAAGATGACGCTGACCGCAGCCACATGATCGTCCCAAATTCATCGCTTCCCGTCCCCTTTTATATCCTGTGTGGATCACTCGGCGCCGGCAAGACGACGCTTCTCATGCGGCTGCTGGAATTTTGGAATCGACAGAATCAGCGTGTCGGCGTTCTCATGAACGAGGCGGGAGAAATCAGCATCGATGGGCCGCGCGTCGGCGTGATCGCGGAGCAAGTCTTGAATCTCGCAGGCGGCTGTGTCTGCTGCGACACCAAAGAAGATTTGTCCTGGGGCATCGCTCAACTGATTCACGACTATCATGCCACGCTGATCGTGCTCGAATGTTCCGGCATGGCGGATCCGGCCGAAGTCGTGGACGCCGTAACGGATGCCTATGTCAGACGACTGGCGGGATTGGAACGGATCATCGCATTGATTCAGCCGACCTCCGCCCCGGAAACCGGACTTGCTGAAGTGGCGACCCGCCATGCGATCCGGTTTGCCGATGATTTGATCCTGAACAAACGAGATCTCTACATCCCCGGACATTGGGAAAACTTCCGCGCGGACATTTTGGTGGCCAATCCTTATGCCCGCGTATGGGAGACGACGCATGCCCGCGTCGACATCGAGCGGCTCTTAACCGGCCCTCGCCCCTCGCCGACAGTCGCGACTCGGGATACCGCCGTCGTCGAACCTGGAGCCGATCTCGTACAGTCCCGAGCGCCCCACCATCCGATGGTCACGACGATTCGCCTTGAGAAACCGTTACATCGCGGCCTGTTCATGAATTGGGTCCATGAGCTACCTGAAGGTCTGGAGCGGGCGAAGGGTTACTTTCGCTTCATCGATGAGCCGGAGTTGCAAGAGTTCCAATTTTCCGCTCCGCGCACCGCCACCATCTCCCCGGTGATGCTGTTGGACGAGCCGGAGCATGCGATTGTCCTGATCGGGCGGGGCTATGATGCGGCGGCGCTCAGGAGTGCGCTGCTGAGGACGAGACGCGATTCCTAGGCCGATTCCTCCACCGGATGCTTTGCCGCGTGCAGCTTCAGCCGGCGCCGAAGCATCCACGCCACGCCCCCACCGACCGCACCGCCCAGGATCCATCCACCCGCCACATCGGTGACATAATGCGCCCCGATATACACTCGGGACAATCCGATAGCCGCCACAAGAGGCCAACCAATCCAGCCGGAGCGTGGATATAGGACCTGAAAGAACGCCGCCGCGGCGGCCGTATTCACGGCATGATTCGACGGAAACGAGAACGCGCTCCCGCATCCCAGGAGTTCATAAACTTCTTGAAGTCGCAGGCAAGGGCGCGGCCGCTGCATAAGATTCTTGACTTGTGTCCCGATCGCGTCGGTCCCTCCGACAACGGCGGCCAACAGCGCGGAAGCAATCACACATTCACGCCAGTTTTTCCATGCCCAATACCCCGCCAGCAGCAGACAGGGATACCAGAGATTGTCCGGCTTCGCCAATTCCACCATGACCCAATCAAGAGTGGAGAACTGGCCGGCAAGACCGTTGATGGCGCGAAACAGCTTTTCATCCCAATCCATGACGGCGATCATGCCTCGCAAGTCATCGGCCGGTCATGACCTGCTCCCAAGATATCGAAGTCGTGTCTACCCTGTCTCGGATGGAATCGAGATAAGAATGAATGGCCGGCCGTCACGGAATCATCGATCTTGAGTGCGGAAATGGATGCGAATGGTCAGCTCGCCGTCTACCGGCTCATCCCCCTGCAACTGGGGATCGAACGTCCATCTGTTCAAGGCGGCGATACCGGCCGTGGTCAATTCGCGATGTTTGGCCGGCTCCAGCACGACCACGGTGACCCGCGCATCCTTCGACACCAGCATGCGCGCCTTCATCCAATCATCCAGCGGCTTCCCGTCCAACGAGGAGGGAATCGCCGGCCAAGGCGTAGACTTCGGCACCGGTCCGCGTTGTTGATCCTTGTTTAACGGAAGCCCGTGGACATGCACTTCCGGCAATTCGATGATATCGGCATCCTGCGCGTGGTCGGTCTCGTGAGATGCGCCGTCCCCCGTCACGGACCCGGCACGCACCGGCCAAAGACAGAGGCAGAGAATCCAGCAGAGGGCGATCCGTTTCAGTATTATCCCGTCGTCAAGTCGCATGATCCTCATCGTGAGCCTCCATATGTTTATACCATTAGCTTCCGAGAAAGATCATCCGCAAGAGCCGGGGCAGAGCGTGCGCGCCTCGTCAGAAAAACCACTGCCCGCGAAAAAAGAATGATCGCGGCATACCAGCATGGGCCACCCCCAATCCAATGCTTCCCTCGCCCTGATTGATAAAGTACTGTTGATCCAACAGATTGATGATATCGAAGCCCAACAAGAACTTTTGCCCCTCCCAAGGAAGCGGAAAGATATGAGCGATTGAGAGGTTGTAAATCGTATAGGACGGGCTATGACTCGAGTTGGTCTTGGCCTCCGCATCGGCCGCGGTTCGTAACCCGGAGCCGTACAACATTTGGCCGGTGAGAGTCGTCCTTTCCTTGATGCGATAGCTCACGACCGCCGAACTGGTCAGCGTCTGCATATGGTCGCAAAAGACGCCCCCCTTCGAGTTGATGTCGGCGATCTCTTTCGCCTCAAGAAGAAAGTTACCGGACTGCAATCCATAGCCTTTGCATTGGCCCCACGCGACATTGGCGCGAGCCGTGAGGTCTTCCGTCAGCCGCACCTTCAACGCGCCGTCGATGCCGCGCTGCCATCCGCGCTCAAAGGCAAAATAATTCAGCAGCGGGGTCGTGCCGAACTGGCCCGCATCGGAAAGAAAATTGCTCAGTTTGTACCAGCCCGTCAATTCCAACGTCGCATAGCGGTTCAAGGCGTGATAGCTGCCGACTTCAAAATAATGGGCCCGTTCCGCGCGCACAGTATTGCTGGTGGGATCTTCCGGTTGCGCCTTCGTGCCGGCCGTATTGAGCTTCGCGAAGGAGATGGACTCGAGATTGGGGGGCGTGAACATGCGTCCATAGAAGGCGTGGAAGACATGTGACTGATTGTACTTGTACGTCGCGCCTATCCTGGGACTGACCTGCCCCTCGTTCCGTAGATACTGCACAGCATCACCGCGGACCCCAAGATTGAAGGTCCACTTGTCGTTCGGGCTCCATTGGTCCTGAATCCAGAATTCCTGGCGATATCCAATCAATCGATTGTCCGCGTTCAACGTCAAGAGATCGCCGATAGGATTGCCGGCTGCATCCTCGCCGAATGTAAACAGCCGTGTCTTGTTCACCGCCTGAGTGCGATCGATCTGGAACCCGGTCTTGATCAAATGTTCCTTGCTATGGACGTAGGTATAGTCCAACCGGATTCCGGTCGAATAACCATTGCGATCCTGGTCCGACGTTGAGAAAGGCTCTGCCGGATCCTGGGTATAGGCCAGGACATTCAAAGGGTCCGTCTTGAAGGTGGCTCTAGTGTGCCGGAAATAGCCGGCAAGACTGAAAAAATTGTTTGCATTCACATCGTGACGCCACACCAGATGACTGTATTGATTGTTCTCCTTTTGGAATTCGTTCACCGATTGCGAAGCAACGGGCGTGAAACCAGGGCTGCTCGCCTGCAAGAGCGGCAGCAATTGGCCGCTAGGGTCCAGTTCAATTCCGGGTCTTGTTGGAATTTGATACTTGGCGACCGAATTCAGGAAGAGCCACGTGAAGTTGTTCCTGTTGTCATGCTGATAATCGCCCCGGAGAAAAGTCTGATTGCGCTCACTCTGCCCGTGAAAGATCGAATGGCCCAATGTCGGCGGCTCAATGCCGCGATTCGTCGTCGTGTAACTGTTCAAGGCATAGAAACGAAACTTGGCCCCGACGGTTCCCCCGTACTCGAATGACGGATTTACGGTCTGATTGGACCCCCCGAATATTTGGGCGGAGCCAAATCCCGGCTTGGTTCCGCTTTTCGTCGTGATATCGAGCAGCGCCGCCGTCTTGTTTCCATACTGGGCCTCCATGCCGCCCAGAATAATATCCGCCCGCTCCCAGGCTCGCGGCGTAATGACGTCGGAAAACGTCGTGGAAACCGTCTCCGGGATGGGAACCCCGTCGATACGGAACTGAATATTGGCATGGTCTTGTCGAATATGGACCTGTTTCAACGCCCCATAAACCGCGCTTGGGACAGTCAGCAGCACATCGTGCAGTTCATTGTTATTGCCGCGGGGAAGCTCTTCGATGTCTTTCCGGCTCACGGCATAGGTCTCGCTCGATGCCTTGTATTGAATCGGCGCCAGAGGCGAGACGATATCGAGTGCGATCTCTTGCGTTTCGGTCAATGTCAGGCGAATGGGCGCCGCTTGTTCTGTTCCTTTGGCAACCACGACATATTCGCTGCGGTACGTATCCAGCACGGCGTTCACGGAAACCATACTGTCCTGCTTGACGATCACGCTGAATTCGCCCGCCTCATCGGTGACCGTTCGCGCCACCGTATTACCTTCCTGATCTCGCACCTCGACGGTGGCTTGGGATACGCGCCGGAGATCCTGGTTTTGCACAAATCCCGTGAGCCGTCTTTCCCCGGGATTCACCTCCTGCTCTTGCGCCGTCGCATCCCCGGTAGAACCGAGCATCGACGCAATCAACACACACCACACCACAGGGCATAGCCCTGCACGAAGCTTCCGCATACAATCCTCCTGAATCCGCCGGCGGTCGAGCGCGCGGTAGGCTTTCCGCATACGCCGGACGCCGCCATGTCATAATCGGTGATGGATTCGGCCGCGTTCAGAACGCGGGAGGCGCGCGCGAAGCGAGAGAGTCGGAAAGCGAGAGAGAGATGAAGAGAGGCTGCTTATGGAACTTCGGTTCAAGCGCGTGAAAGAGTGACGAGACGGCGGGCACTTCGCCGATAAGCGAATGACCGGTGTGATACTGAACCCATTGACATAGGTCGGTATCGGAATGCTCATGCCCGTCATGATCCGCCGCCGCCAAGTCATGGTGAACGGCCAACGCCGTCGAAAACGGCGCCATTACGATCAACAGCAGCGAGACCGCGAGCGCGATCATTGAGCTTCTGAACCGGCCAGAAGATGCCATGGGAATCCGGCTAATCATACGGGGCCTGACTTCTAACAAAGCACTTGCCGGAAAGCAAGCCCCCGAGTCTTTACCGGGTACTGGTAAAGTTTGAATCTCCGGTTACGTGACATCATGCTTGCGATCTGGCATGATGAGGCATGCCGAAGAAGCCCAAGAAAAACCCTACCGATCCTCTCGCGCTCGCTCGGTCCGTGGTAGAAACGGCCATAGGTGGCACGCTCGTACCACGGAAAGAGAAGAAGAAGCCTGCCAAGCGAAAGCCTAAGTAGCGGAAGCAGCAAAATCTAGTTCTTGCTGCGCCCCGAATCGCTTCTTTATCTTAGCCTCATAATCATTTCGATCTTCCGAAGATTCGCACATTTCAAGAACACGGCCAAGGTGTATCCTCAATGCCCTTGCCCCGACATCATTGAGGAACTGGAAGAGTTTTTTCTGCCTGTCACCATCTTTCGCCTTTAAAGCTTTTACTAATTCATAGATTTTCCCATTGCTCTGAGCTAGTGGATAGTAAATATGCTCAACGGTTAGGTGCTTAAACTGCCAAGGTTTGCCCCGTTGCGGAACCTCTATCTCATAAAGTCTATGCCATTGCGCATAAAGCTCATTGGGGAATTCCGGTTCATATTTCCTAGCCTCCTCCTGGACATATAACTTAAAGGCATCAATGACTTCTTGCGCCGAAGGATTATATCCAGCCAGCGCGTATACCAGGCCCTTAATGCCAGATTTCGCAGAGGCACTTAAAATGATCCGAGCCTGCTCCACCATCTTATCGTATCGCTGATCAGATAATTTGCCGTCATTCCTGGCATCGAGCACGGATGTGCAAATATCGATAAGGATAGTGGCATCGTATCCGTGCGTCTGGTCACTTATGGGGTTTTCCGCGGCCGAGCCAGTGCGTTGAAAAATAATGGGTTTTGCGATTTTTTCCTTCAATTCGCGGCCGATGTAATCTTCCATGTTTTTGCTGTTCACAAAAACCGCTAGCCTATCTCCGCGCTTGCTCAAGCCAATGGCTTGGCCCATGCCACGCTTACTAATCACGGCTGTTTTTTGGGGATCATCTAGCACGTAACAATCGACATCTATTCCGAAATGCTCTTGAAAGCTGCCCTTGTGAATGACCTTTAAGGGTCTTTCGCCCCACCGCGCCACAGCGGCTTTTCGAGCGATTTCTTTCCGTTCTTCATCCGACAAAGCCTCAGCCCGAGCCAAACCCCCAGCACGTCCTATTACGTCCCCCTTTGGCATGCAAGCACCTCCGTTAGTTGTTTATGCTTGCATCTTACAGGGATCTGGCGCATAATGCAAGCACGTTCGATATAACTGAATGCTTGCACTGGGAGGATACATGAACAAGTTGAGCGGCGCAAAGCGCAGCCAAGTGGTAGCGGCCCTTGTAGAGGGCTCAAGCGTCAATAGCGTGGTCCGCATGACTGGCATATCAAAGCCCACCATTCTGAAACTCTTGGCCGATCTCGGTACGGCTTGCGCCAAGTATCAAGATGAGAAATTGCGCAACCTGCCATGCAAGCGCGTTCAGGCCGATGAGATATGGTCGTTCTGTTTTGCGAAGGATAAGAATCTACCGGAAGAACTGAAAGGCAAGTTTGGCTTTGGCAGTGTATGGACCTGGACGGCGATCTGTGCGGATACCAAGCTGATGGTTTCTTGGCTTGTAGGAGAGCGCACAACGGCCTATGCCGTAAAGTTTATCGAAGACCTAGCCTCACGCCTTGCTCATCGCGTACAGCTCACTACGGACGGCCACAGGCCGTATCTTCAGGCGGTTGATGGCGCGTTCGGCTCAGAAATCGACTACGCCATGCTAGAGAAGATCTATTCAGCCCCGCCGCAAGAAGGCGCGACAACTCGGTATAGTCCGGCCCAGTGCTGCGGAACCCGTACCCATAAGATCATGGGCAATCCGGATGCTAATCATATTTCAACCAGCTATGCGGAAAGAATGAACTTGCAGATAAGAATGGGAATGCGTAGATTTACGCGACTGACCAATGCGCATTCCAAGAAAATCGAAAATCATCGGCATGCCCTGGCGCTCTATTTTATGTATTACAACTTCGCAAGGATTCATCAAACACTCAGGGTTACTCCTGCGATGCAGGCCGGAATTGCTGATCATGTTTGGTCAATCGAGGAAATTACAAATTTAATATCTTGAGGCTATGAAGAATAAACAAGCTACGCCAGATGACGTGCTACTTACAGCGGGAAAGCTGATGCATAACGCATCAATGAATGAACAATTCATGTGCATGGCGTTTCAGATCATATCTGGCACTTCTCCCAAAATAGCGAGTGCCATTTTTTTCACGTTTGATTCATTTCCGCAGAGAGAAAATCTCTTGCGTCGCGTAATGGCTCTCACACATGACGCAGAAGATAAGGAATTAGTGATGGCCGTTATTAGAGCCGCCGAGAAATCTGGCAAGCAACGCAAGGATCTTGCGCATGCCACCATTATGTTTGAGGGCGAATTCAACAACTCTTCCATGAGGCTGTATCATGCAAAATCCAATACAGCAACCAATGTCACTCATGCTCGGCTTGATGAGTTAAGCCGCCACTCCTGGGAGGCAGTTCAAGAGGCAGGCGCGGCAATTCAAAAGCTACATGTGAAGCATGGAAAATCTCTGACAATAGCCCTGCAATAAAATCGGCACGCTCTCCATGTGCCGTTCCATTATCAAACTCCTCTGAGTGCTCCCGCAAATATTTATCCCCGGCAATTAGACCAGAACTGGTAATTTTGACCATTTTCTGCCCCTCATCGGCAATGTAACGATTCGTTACAATACCAAACTGAAAGGAGAAAGTCCAATCCCTGATCTGTTAGATTGGACTAATGGCGCGGGAAACTGAATTGCAGTGGATTAATAAAGTGCTCACTCAGAAGGACCGCTTTACCAAGCAGCTCGTTAGAAAGGCCCAAGCTATCCTCGCCAAATTGCGCCGACAAAGGAAAGCCCGCGAAGAGAAGCACGGCTAGTCAAACTTTACCAGTACCCTTTACCGGTCCCATTGGACTTTCGGCGGCTGATTCCGCTATGGTATTGGGCCTTCCAATGTTCAACTCCAAGGGCATGCTATGACCAGACCGATCGACAATCAACACGTTATTGAAATCCGGCCTCTTCCTTCACCTCGCGAGGTAAAAACCCGTCTCCCGATTACGGATACGATCAGTGAGGTGGTATTCCAGACCAGGCAAGCGATCCGCGATATCCTCCACGGCCGCGACCGCGAACGCATTATCGTCATTGTCGGACCCTGTTCGATTCATGAGCCCGATGCCGCCTATGAATATGCCGACCGGCTGAAGCCCGTGGCCGATGCGGTCCGCGAGAAACTCCTGATCGTGATGCGGACCTATTTCGAGAAGCCGAGAACGACCGTCGGCTGGAAGGGGCTGATCAATGACCCCCATCTGGACGGCACCTGCGACATTGCCCGTGGTGTGCAGCTGGCGCGCACCATTCTTCTCACCATCAACGGGAAAGGCGTTCCCTGCGCCACCGAACTCCTTGATCCGGTAATCCCGCAATACATTGCCGACTTGTTGAGTTGGACGGCGATCGGGGCCAGAACTACGGAGAGTCAAACCCATCGCGAAATGGCGAGCGGCCTCTCAATGCCCGTCGGGTTCAAGAACGGAACGGAAGGCAGCCTCCAAGTCGCCATCAATGCCATGGTTGCCAGTCGAACGCCCCATCACTTCGTCGGGGTCAATGCCGACGGCATGACTTCAATCATCAAGACGACCGGGAATCCCGACCGGCATGTCGTACTGCGGGGCGGCGGCGGACGAACGAACTACGGTGTCGAGGATATCGCCCGAGCCGAAGCCGCGCTCGCCGGCGAAGGGCTCGCACGCGCCGTCATGGTGGACTGTTCTCATGACAATAGCGGGAAAAATCATCAACGCCAGATTGAGGTGGCGCGCGATGTCCTGAAACAATTTCAGGAGGGACGCCGTTCCATCATGGGGTTGATGCTGGAGAGCCATCTGGAAGGAGGGCGCCAGACCTGGCAGCCCAACAAGGCGCTGACCTACGGCATGTCGATCACCGATCCCTGCCTGGCATGGAACGATACCGAAGCCTTGCTCTACCAGGTCGCCGATTCATTGGATGCCAAACCGGTATAGGGGCCTCAGTCATGCCATCCGTCGCCTGAACCTATCATCCGGTCACCGCTTCAATGTCCGCGCGCCGAGAAGGCCCCGCACGACCGACCGATGCTGATCGACACCCACACTCATTTGGACGACGCCCGGTATGATGACGACCGGGACCTGATGATCGCGCGGGCACACGAAGCGGGAGTGGACCGGATGGTGACGATCGGCTGCGACCTGGCGACAAGCCAAGCAGCCGTTGCGCTGGCAGACCGGTATCCGACCGTGTACGCCTCAGTCGGTGTCCACCCCCATGAGGTCAGGCACATCACCGGCGGATGGTACGACCATCTGCGCCGTCTGGCGGAGCACAAGAAAGTCGTGGCCTACGGGGAGATTGGGCTTGATTATCATTACAACCACTCCTCTCCGGAAGACCAGCGTGTTCGATTTCGAGAACAGGTGCAACTTGCCTGTGAGCTACGGCGGCCGATTATCATTCATACACGGGAAGCGCAGGAGGATACGATCCGGATTCTTCAAGAAGAAAAGGCTTCACAAGCGGGAGGAGTATTCCACTGTTTCTCTGGGGATGCCTGGCTGGCCAAAGACGCGCTCGACCTGGGCTTCTATCTATCGTTTTCCGGTATCCTGACATTTCAGAACGCCGGCATGCTGAGAGACATTGCCAAAACCGTCCCGATGGACCGGCTGTTAATTGAAACCGACTGCCCCTACCTGACCCCCGTTCCCCATCGTGGCAAGCGCAACGAACCCGGTTATGTCCGGCATGTCGCGCACACATTGGCGGGACTCTTGGACGGCATGAGCCTCGACGCAATCGCGGAGACGACGGCCGCCAACGCGCGCCGGCTGTTCAAAATCCCCTGAGTTGCCGGCTTCTCTTGCGAACCGATTTTGGCAGCTTTCGCGGGTTACCCTTCTTGTCAGGATCCCGTTTCATGCCGCGCATCGGTTCGGAATCAAGCTCTTTGAACGGCCGCACGGCTGACGGCAAAGGTGCCTCAAACAGTTTCATCCAAAAGTCCGGGGCCGGCATCACGAGCGCCCCTGCCGCACGAGCTGAATCCCCCACTTCGCGGTCGGACGATACCACGGCGCAATCTTTCCCATATTCGGCCGCCAAGCGGCGTATTACCTGGTCGGCTTGCTCACCGCGCCGAGAATAGATCACCTCGACGCCTCCCCGGTGTTCGTGATATTCCACGTGTCCGCCGGCACGCCAGCCGTCGAACACGACCGTGACAGCATGGCCTCGACGGTGGCGATAGCCGCCGAGCCGGCGAAGTAGTTCTTCCCTGGCCGCCTCCGACCATGGCTCGCGATCGGTGCGACCGCGACCGCCGGCGCCCAGGAGGTTATACCCGTCGATGATGAGATGAACGGCCATGGCGGATCACGTCGCGCATTGATTATTTGAACACTTTTGTTGACAATACCATACGCATCTGAGAAAACGCCCCTATTGGTAAGCCGCAAGGAGTTACTGGCTTGACCTACTACCCGCGTCGTATTTGTTTCGCCTGCTTCCTGCTCATCGGTTTTATATGTGGTCTCTGCTTCTGGCCGGAGTCTGCGTACGCCGATCGCCGGCCGGCGGTGTCGGCCCCCGGCGCCTCGCCCGCTCCCTCCCAATATCCGGTAATTGTACGCAGTATCAGATCATGGTCATCCCCGGAGGAAACCAGGCTGGTGCTCGACCTCAATAGGCCAGTGACCTATGAGGTCAAAGAGCCGAGCGCGGAGCGGGTCACCGTCGAATTATCGAATGCCATTCTGGGAAAATCCTCACGGCTCCAGGTGTCGGGAGGAACGATTCCGCGCCCCTTTCTCGTTAATCAAAGTCGTTCAAAGATCGTCACTATTGTCCTGCCGAGGCAGAAATTAAAGAGTTATAAGGTCTTCGCCCTTTCGAATCCCGACCGCTTGGTATTGGATGTGACCCATCGGCAGCACAGGGACACGCAACCGATCGGGAATGTGACGACCGCCCCGGCACCGCCCCCCGACACGGCTCCGCGTCCCGCGCCGGTGGTTCCCAATCCGACCGTCAGCGATGCCGCCGTCTCGCCGACAGCCAAGCGATCCGATGCCGTCAAGACTATTGTCATTGATCCAGGCCACGGCGGCAAAGACCCAGGCACAGTCGGCCGGCGCGGCACCACCGAAAAGGACATCACGCTCAAAGTGGCTCAGCTCCTGAGAGACCGGCTCAGCAAACTGCCCAATACCCGCGTCGTCATGACGCGCGAGCGCGATACGTTCATCGAACTGGAAGATCGCGCCAAATTCGCCAACAGTCAAGAAGCCGACCTGTTCGTGTCCGTCCACGTGAATTCCCATCCACACAAAGGCGTACGCGGGCTCGAAATTTATCACTTTGGCGAAGCCAAGGATCAACGGGCCCTGGAGGTCGCGGCGCGTGAGAACGGGACGCCGTTGAACAGCACAGGAGTCGGATGGGAATACTTGGTGGCGGATTTGTTGACCAGCAAGAAAATTGAAAATTCCCTGGAGCTGGCCTGGACCGCTAAACAGGCGATGGTGACGAAGTTGAATGGGCACTATAGCACCATTGATCATGGCGTCAAAACGGCGCCGTTCTATGTCTTGCGCTTCACCACTATGCCCGGCATTCTGGCCGAGATCGCCTTCATGTCGAATCCAGCCGAGGAAGAACACATGCGAACGCCCGCATTCCTTGCACATATCGCTGACTCCATTGCCGACGGAGTTCAGGCTTATCTCCAACCGAGCCGGCTGACCGCCAGGTGAGACCGGTTCATTCTCGCGCCGATTTTCCGCTCAGCCGCCATCGCCATGCCGACCTTCAAGGTCATCCTCGAATACGACGGAACTCATTACGCCGGCTGGCAACGCCAACCTGACCGGCCGACCATTCAGGCGACCGTTGAAGACACGCTCGCCATGGTGGCGCAAACACGCATATCGATCGTCGGCGCCGGCCGGACCGATGCCGGCGTTCATGCGTTGGGGCAGGTCGCGAGCTTCCGCACCGAAAGTCGATTAACCCCGGAGGACTGGTTCAGAGCGCTGAACGGGCTGCTGCCGAAGGATATTTGCGTCAGATCCGTCCAGCCAGCCGCGGATGTCTTCCATGCTCGATATTCCGCGGCGGGCAAGCTCTATGAGTATCGGATTCTCAACCGTCCGGAGCGCTCGGCGTTGAACCGCCATCGCCAGTGGCACCGTAGCAAGAGTCTACATCTGGAGGCAATGCGGCAGGCGGCCGCGACGCTTGTCGGCCTGCATGATTTTTCTTCTTTCGAAGGTTCTCCCACCGAAAATATCAACCCCATGTGCCGGCTCGACCGGCTGACCATACATCGCGAAGCGGATCTAATCCGCATCGAAGTCTATGCCGACCGGTTCCTAAGACAGATGGTGCGCGCGATCGTCGGAACTCTGGTGGAAGTAGGAGCAGGGAAACGATCTGCGGACAGCCTCAAGGCCGTTTTAGAGGCGCAGACAAGAGCCGCCGCGGGGAAGACGGCCCCTCCCCACGGATTGTATTTGGTGCGGGTGGATTATTGAATGGAAGCGGCTGGTCGGCCGTCCATAATCGAACAATACCGGGAAGCGGGATGCCGCGCGTGCTTCAAACGACGGCCGAACTACGTTTCTGAACCGATTGTTCCCGAAAACGCTCGGGAAAGCGACCGTCCACAAAACCGAGCACATAGGTCACAATGATGATCGTAAACACCCCGACGAACCTGGCTCGATCGTCGTCGTCAAAGGCAACGAGCAAGCCTTCATCAGGATAATCCGTTCCGAACATGGCGACCGCAACCAGGAATCCCAGCAATAAGGCGATGCTTCTCCAGGATTTCAACCTGAGCCCTTGTTCCTGAGCATAATTGAACCCGAATCGATACACGAGGTACAGAATTCCGCCGCTGAACATCCAATTTGTGCCGGTCCACAGCGCCAACTGCCAGTCCATCGTATGACTCCTTCGTGTCAACAAGTATAGCCCTCTCCCAAGGCCTGTCAAACCAGGCGTGGTGGCAGGCAAGTGAAAGGAGCGGCGTGATCGTTGTCGTTTATTCGATGACAGAATTCAGTTACCGGCATGGTGCGTTGACGAGGGGTACCTTCCTCGTCGTTCACGCATCTCGAGGGGAATGAGCGGAAAATTTATGCGGAGTTATCTATCGGGGGTAAAACAGGCGCGTGCCGAACAAAACACGACAATATCTGAATCGGCTTACTTCTGTTCCCGGTTTTCGACCTTTTTGCGCAGCTCGGCCAGTTCCTGCTCGAGCGCCCAGATCCGATCGGCGACCGGGTCGGAGATGTTGGTGTGATCCATCATAACGTCCGGCACCCGTTCGCCCTGCGTTTTGATAATGCGGCCCGGCACGCCGATCACCGTAGAATTGGAGGGCACCGATTTGACCACCACGGAGTTCGCACCGATCTTGACGTTATTTCCGATCTTGATCCCGCCGAGGATCTTCGCGCCGGCTCCGACGACGACATGGTTTCCCAATGTCGGATGGCGCTTTCCGCGTTCTTTTCCCGTCCCCCCCAGCGTGACGCCTTGAAACAGGGTCACATGATCGCCGACCTCGGCCGTCTCTCCGATGACGACGCCCATACCGTGATCAATGAAGAAGCCGGTTCCTATCTTGGCGGACGGATGAATCTCGATACCGGTCAACCAGCGCGCCAGTTGGGAAATCGCTCGAGGGAGAAAGGGAATTCCATACCGCTTCATCCAATGGGCCATTCGATAGGCCAGAAGCGCGTGGAATCCTGCATAAGTCAGCAAGACTTCCAGCTTGCTCGTGGCGGCCGGATCCCGATCAAAAATCGCTTGGAGGTCCTGTCGAATGATCGTGAACATTGTCACCACCAAGAGCAGCCATGGCAGACTCTTGGAATACGAAACTGATGGTCGGTAGACACAAGATGTTAAAAAGGAGTTTTATCGGATCATCTTACGACGATCCCGCCGTAGCAATCAAACAGACTGCCTGCGCCGCGATGGCTTCTTCGCGCCCGACGGCGTCCAAGCCTTCCCCGCTTTTGACCTTCACATTCACGAGGTCGGGATCCACTCGAAGAACGGCCGCAATGCTTTTTTCCATGGCCGCCAGGTGCGGCGCGAGCCTCGGCGATTGCGCGATGATGACCGAATCCACATTCACGACCCGGTACCCTTTGCGGGCCAACTTCTCAGCCACGTCTTCGAGCAACTTGAGACTGGAAATGTTCTTGAATCGCTGGTCGCTGCTCGGATAATGACGTCCAAGGTCACCTTCACCCATCGCCCCGAGGAGGGCATCACAGACCGAGTGAACGAGTGCATCGGAATCGGAGTGGCCCAGCAGGCCTTTCGAATGAGGAATGTCGACGCCACCGAGAATGAGGGAACGTCCCGGCTCCAACGCGTGAATATCGTATCCGCATCCAATCCGCATGGTCTGACTCATTCATGACTCCTTGCATTGGCTGCCCGCCTGTTCAGGATGGCTTCCCCGATATCGAGATCTTCCGGCCTCGTCACCTTGATATTGTCTCCACTGCCTTCCACTACCATCACGGACCGGCCCAGCAGTTCAACGAGATGGGCGTCGTCCGTCGCATGAATATTGTTTAATTGGGCCTTGTGGTGGGCTTCCTCCAACCAGTCTCTTCGAAACGCCTGAGGCGTCTGGGCGAGCCATAAAGGACGGCGATCGACGGTGCGCTCGATGACCCCGTTCGGGCCGACCTGTTTGACCGTATCTCTCATAGGCAAGGCGACGATCGCCGCTCCGTGGACGGAGGCCGCTTGAATGACCCGCACGATCATATCTTCGCTCACAAACGGTCTCACCGCGTCATGCACAAGGACAATTTCGACCTCGGCGCTCACCTCGGCCAGTGCATGCCGCACCGAGTCCTGACGTTGCTCGCCTCCTGATACGATCCTCCTCACCTTTGAAATGCCGTGCGGGGTCACGATCTCATCGAGGCAGTATTGGCGCTCGCTCGTAGGAACAGCCAGAATGATTTCCTGAATAGCGGGTGACGCCTGTAATACGGACAGACTATGGAGCAGGAGTGGCCGGCCTCCCAACGCAAGAAATTGCTTGGCGACCGGCCCTCCCATTCGAAGGCCGCGTCCCGCGGCAGGGACCAATGCTACGACGCGAGGCGTCTGGATCGACGTAGCGGGCGGACGAGAAAGAGTCGGCATGGCGGGGAGCAGATCAGTCGATCTATCGCATCAAATGCGGCATTACGGGGGCGCCAGACACACCAATATCGGCACAGGGTAGTCGGCCGATACCAGAGGCTTATCCACGCGCCACTTGGTACTCTTCTCGCTCCGCTTCCTCCTTCAATCGGGTAAAGATCATCCGCCCTGCCGTGGTTTGCAGAACACTGGTAACAATGACGTCAACATTGCGGCCGATACAACGCCGGGCATTGTCGACCACGATCATCGTCCCGTCATCCAGATAAGCAACACCCTGACCCGCCTCCTTGCCTTCCTTCAACACGAAGACCCTGATGGTTTCACCGGGGAGGACGACCGGGCGCAAAGCATTGCACAGTTCATTGATATTCAAGACGCGGACACCTTGCAATTCGGCCACTTTATTGAGATTGAGATCGTTCGTGATGATGCGGCCGCCGACTTTTTTGGCCAACACGACCAGCTTGGCATCGACCTCCTTGACCTGGGGAAAATCTTCTTCGATGATCCGCACATCCAATTCCCCCATCTTTTGAATCTTGTTCAAGATGTCCAGACCACGTCGTCCCCTGGCACGCTTGAGCGAATCAGAGGAATCGGCAATATGCTGCAATTCATTCAGAATGAAATGCGGCACCAAAAATGTCCCTTCCAGAAACCCGGTTTCGCACAAATCCGCTACCCGCCCATCGATGATCACGCTCGTATCCAAGATCTTCGAGCTGACGCCGCTCCCCGCCGCCGGGGACGATCCCAGTTGACCTCCGACAAGTGTGTCTTTGCCGAACTGCGCGCCCAACACAAGACCGAGATACGGCAGTCCGAGCAAAAATACCAGCCCACCGATATGAAACAAAAAGGTCTCGACGTCAAAAACCGCGCTGCCAACCCACTCGACCAGGCCGGTCAGGACCAGTCCCGCCGCCAAACCCATGGTGCCGCCTGCGATAATACCGAATGATAATCTACGCAATGCATACTCACCGGCGACAATAAGCGCTCCGGTGATCGCCCCAATGCCGAAGCCGGACAAGAGAAATTCCCTGCTCGGGTCCTTCGCCCGTAGAAACAGGGCCATGCCGGCTAGTGCACTGAGAAGGACGAATATGGCGCGTTGTACCATACTTTCACCTCCTCTGTATGACGCCGATGCAGCCGAGACGGCCGCCCGTCGTCACGGCCGCAATGTGAGATAGATCGTCCGTCCTTGCCGCTTCAGCAAGAGCAACACGGACTGATCCTTCGGTAAATTGGACGCCAGACGTTCATAGGCCTTCAACGACGTCACGGGCTTTCGATTCACTTCTAGAATAATGTCGCCCTCGCGAACCCCTACTTCCTCCGCCGGGCTCCCGGCTTTGACGCGGACGATGACGACACCCCGTTCACCGGCTTTCAAACCATACCGACCGGCCAAATCGTCGGTCAGTTCCCTAACGTCGAGATCCGAGAGGAGGCCCGTCGGGGCGACCCCTTCGCCGGACTCCTCCGATCCCGCTTGAGACAGATTTTTCGGCTGTTCGCCGATCAAGACCTCGGCAGTCTTCGTTTTCTTCTCTCGGATGAATTTGATCGGAATCTTCTTCCCGACGACGGTTTGGGCGACCGCATTGCGCAATTGCGTCGGCGAGTCCATCGGACGACCGTCAAATTCCAGGATCACATCGCCGCGTTCGAACCCGGCCTTTTTGGCCGGACTGTCGTCCATGACATCGCTGACCAGTACCCCTTTGGTTTCTTTGGGAACGCCGAACTGCGACGCCAATTCCGGCGTCAATTCCTGGATGGAGACGCCGAGCCAGCCGCGCACGACTTTGCCATGCTGGACGAGCTGATTCATGATCGAGTGCGCCATGTTGCTCGGCACAGCAAAGCCAATCCCCATGTTGCCGCCGCTCTGGCTGTAAATGGCCGTATTGATGCCGACCAGTTCCCCCCGCACATTCACCAAGGCGCCGCCGGAATTTCCCGGGTTGATGGCCGCATCGGTTTGAATGAAATCCTCATATTCGGCGATCCCGGCCGAACGGCCCAGCGCGCTCACAATCCCCAACGTCACCGTTTGGGTGAGACCGAACGGATTACCCACCGCCAGCACGAATTCACCCACTTCCAATTTGTCCGAATCGGCCCACGGCGCCGTGGGGAGGTTTCCGGCCCCGTCGATCCGGAGCACGGCAATGTCGGTCTTGGCGTCCGTGCCGATCAATTTGGCTTTGAATTCACGCTTATCGGAAAGAAAGACTTTGATCTCATCGGCCTTGCTGACTACATGGTTGTTGGTGATGATGATGCCCGTCGCGTCCACGATCACCCCCGACCCGAGTCCCCGCTCTTTGCGTTCGCGCGGCGCCTCAAACCGTTTGTAAAATTCATCGCCGAAGAAACGCCGGAAAAACGGGTCATCGAATGGGGACCCCTGTCCAGGCGTGCCTTCCGCTTTCCCGCTTCTGGTCGCAAAGATATTCACGACAGCCGGTTTGACGGCCTTGGCGATCTCGACAAAGCTCTGGCCGTTGGATCCGGGTAAGGTCGGTTGAACGGCGCTCGCCACCGGCCGGACCGGCGGCGCAATTTCCTGTTCGGGAATCGCACGGCTGTTCGGCAGCCATTCGAATTCCGACGCGGCGATGAGGCCGATGACGACGCCGGCTGCAATCAACAGGAAGGGAATAATCCAGGATCGCCGTATATGACTACTCTCTCGATCAAACTGCACGTACCCTCATTTCTCGAAAGCTGAAGCACCCAGCCGATCCAGCACTCAAACGCATCATCCGACACGCTGTTACGCCGGGCCGGCATACAAAAAAGGCAGCGTCTCAAGGGAACCAACCCGTACCGCGGGCTGCTTCGCGCGCATCCAGTACGAGACGATTCTCCTTACCGGCAATCCGGACAGCGGTCCTAACCCGCAATAGTCATGAACGTTTCTACTGCAACCGCGTATACGCTGCTACGACAAGCCTGGCCGTGAATTTATACGGCCCAGGCGGGCGGGCTCGCCGCTCGGCCCCTCAACATACTGTTTCAAGTATGCTTCGGGCCCTCGCGCCGCCATGCGCAAGACACCGCCGGCTCACCGACTCGCCGGCGTCCACAAGCCCGACGCTCATTATTCTTCGCGTCGCGGACCTCGCGTGGCGTCTCTGTAGTTTCGTCACGACCCGTCATAAATTATGCGGGCTAAGGAATGTCTCCCGCGTAAATTCCCATGACGGTCTGAAGAAATTTGACGGCATCCGCTTTGGGACGTTGGAAGGAATTGCGCCCAATGATGGACCCAAACCCACCACCGTCCCTGATCGCGCGCACTTCCTCAAAAAACGACTTTTCGTCGCTCTTGGCGCCGCCGGAAAAAATCACGATGCGCCGGCCGTCGAATGCGCTTTGTACGACATGGCGGACTCTTTCCGAGAGAGTCTTGATCGGCACCTGCTCCGATTCATACACTTTCTTTGCCGCCGCCTGTTCCAAATGGGCCGACGGCAATTTGACTTTAATGACATGGGCGCCGAGTTGGGCGGCAATTTGCGCCGCATAGGCCACGATGTCCATCGCCGTTTCGCCTTCCTTGCTCAGGCCAGCCCCTCTTGGATAGGACCAGACCACGACGGCCAAACCGGCATCCTTCGCTTCCTCGGCGATCCCGCGGAGTTGCTCATACATCACGTGACAGTGTGCGGAACCGGGATAGATCGTAAATCCTACCGCGCTGCATCCCAGGCGCAACGCGTCCCTCACGCTTCCCGTTACGGACGGAAGTGGATCTTTGTCGTCGTGCAGCACGTCATGGTTGTTCAATTTGAGAATCAAGGGAATGCGCCCGGCAAATTGAGCGGCGCCCGCCTCGATGAATCCCAGCGGAGCGGCGTACGCATTGCATCCCGCGTCAATGGCCAGTTGGAAATGGTAATGAGGATTATAGCCGGCGGGATTCGGGGCAAAACTCCGAGCCGGACCATGTTCGAATCCCTGATCGACGGGCAGAATGACGAGCTTGCCGCTCCCGCCGAGTTTCCCTCCGTTCAAGAGTCTGGCCAGATTCGTCTTCGTTCCGGCATTATCGCTTCCGTACCAGCTGAGAATCTCTTGTACGCGATCTCCCATGTCAACCTCCCACACGTCTTGCGTCAAATGGTCCTTGGTATCAAACGTGGCCTTGGATGTAGGCCTCCGCCTCGTTCACGTCTTCTGCGCTGCCGATTAAAAGTGGAGTCCGTTGATGAAGCGTCGTGGGCTGCATATCAAGGATACGGGTCGTCCCCGTCGATGCCTTCCCGCCCGCCTGTTCGACCACCATCGCCAACGGGTTTGCCTCGTAGAGAAGGCGCAACTTTCCTTCAGGCTTGTCCTTTTCTCCCGGATACAGATAGATTCCCCCGCTCAATAACATGCGATGCACGTCGGCCACCAGACAGCCGGAATAGCGTCCGCTGTAGGGACGGCCGGCTGCTTTATCCGTCATCTTAAGACGGTCCAGATACCGTTGCGTGCCCGCGGGCCATTTGTGATAGTTGCCCTCATTCACCGCATACACCTTGCCTCTTGCGGGCATGCAAATGTGTTCGTGCGACAAGACATATTCGCCAATGGAAGGCTCCAGGGTGAATCCGTGAAGTCCTTGCCCCACGGTAAACACCAGCATGGTACTGGCGCCGTACAACAGATATCCCGCAGCCACCTGCTCCGTTCCCTTGCGCAAGAGTTGCTCTTCGACCGGGGGAGCGTTTCCCTCATGCTTCAACACCGAAAATATGGCCCCCAACGGCATATTCACGTCCGTGTTCGATGATCCGTCGAGCGGGTCGAAAAGGAGCATATACTTGCCCTTGGGCCAATGCTGAGGCAAGGGCATCGCTTTTTCCATCTCCTCGGACGCCAACATAGACACGAGGCCGCTGTGCTCAAATGCCCGGAGAAACGTCTCGTTGGCAATCTGGTCCAGTCTCTTGACCGTTTCTCCTTGTACGTTGGTCTCGCCGGTGGTACCCAAGATGTTGATCAGCCCGGCCCGGCGCAAATCACGCGAGATGAGCTTCCCCACCATGCCGATCTGCGTCAGCAGCACGGAAAATTCACCCGTCGCCGACCGATGTCCGGCTTGCTGCTCAATGATGAATCGACTGAGGTTGACCGGGAACTTTCCCATCTATCGTGCGTCCTTCGCTGTGTAGGACCGGATGTCGGACCCAGGTGAAGTTCAAGACAGGCGGATCCGCGTACGCCGGCTATTCGGAGCTGATTATAGCGACTTTATAGGACACGAGCAATCGAACGCGGCGCGAATTAGCTCATTATTTGTTCGATTCGTTTGAGCATTCTGGGGCACAGGCGAAACACTCGGCGCGGACATCATGCGGTGCGGGATGGCAGCAGGCTCATTTTGATCATCGGCGTAAGACTTTTCGCGGATATCAGAACCCGTTCACAAGCTCGGCCACGATCGACCCAATAATGACTTTCGCCTTCATCCTCACGGGGATGCGATAATGATCCGTTGTGAACCAGATTCGAACATTTCCTTCATTGAGAAAGATGCCTTGAAAGGGCATGACCGCCAGCACACGAGCCGCCTGAACTTTTCCCCACGGCCCCTCCAGTGTTTCGACCGCTTCCACCTTCACGGTCACTTTGTAGTTCTTCTTATCGTGATGGACATTCATCGTGAGCGACGCGCCGGGCTCCATCGGCAACGATTTGCGGACGAAATAGAGACAGGAGATTGCGTCCTGTGCATCCTGAGGGATTGGTAATTCGTCGGTCTTCCCGTCTTTGACGGCCGTGACGGCGCCTTCGCGATGATGGAAGGTATATTCGAAGTCATTCTTGCGTTTGCCTTCCCTGCGGTTGAAAATCATATGCTCCGGCAGGAAGGTATCGAGAGCCACGATGGATTCCACGTGATTCGACACAGGGTAAAATTTCGTGATGACGGGACTGGACCGAGCTGTAGTCAGGAACTTCAGGGCCGGATGTCCATTCACGGCAGGCGCCTCCTCCACCGCCATGACGGCCGTCCCGGCCTTCAAATACAACCAGGAAATGTCGTAGCTGAAACGCTCGCCCGGAGCAAAAGGCAGAGGAGCCGAGGACTGAACCTTCTCGCCGGCCGAAAACGACACGGCGGAAGGGAGGATTCCCCACAAGAGAATGAAGAGAAGACAGAACGAGGCCTGTTTCTGCCACACCAGGCGTTACACGGCGAGTTCGCGGCGAGCCGATGCCAGTTCGCTTTCGATCGCCGCTCGGATCATGCAGAGCTGTGCCGGCGAGGCCGCTTCAAATCGCAGCACCAGCGCCGGCTGCGTATTCGAGGCTCGGATCAGACCCCATCCGTCATCAAACACCGCCCGCACCCCGTCGATCGTGACCAGCTGCCTGAGCTTCAAACCCGACGTTCCGATAGACCGATCACCGTCGGCGCATTTCATGAGCTGCCTGTGCACGCGCCCCACCAATTCAAACTTGAGGTGGTCGGCGCAATCGACTCTGATTTCCGGCGTCACCACGGTCGGTGGGAGATCCTCCACCAACTGCGACAAGGTTTTCTTGCCGGTCGCAAGAATTTCCACGAGCCGGCATGAGGCATAAATGGCATCGTCATACCCGAAATACCGATCCGCGAAAAACATATGACCGGACATTTCCCCCGCCAACACCGCCGCCTCGGTCTTCATCTTGGCCTTGATCAAGGAATGGCCGGTTTTCCACATAATCGACCGCCCGCCCCGTCGATCAATGTCGTCATAGAGGCATTGTGACGCCTTGACCTCTGAAATAAAGGTGCTGCCCGGTCGTTTCGAAAGGATGTCGCGCGCATAGACGACCATCAGCTTATCGCCCCAGAGGATATTTCCCCGCTCATCGATCGTGCCGATCCGATCGGCATCGCCGTCATAGCCGATTCCGACATCCGCTTTATGATCATGCACGGCCCGGATGAGATCCTGAAGATTTTCCACGACCGTCGGGTCCGGATGATGATTCGGAAACGTGCCGTCTAAATCGCCGTGCAGCGCGGTCACACGGCAACCGAGTTGTTGCAGCGCTTGCTTGGCTACCAATGCGGCCGCGCCGTTGCCGCAGTCGATGACCACGTGCAGGTGGTCGGCGTGAACGGCGGCGAAACTTTCCTTGAGATAGGCGAGATAATCCGGAATGATCGCATGTGTTGAGACTCGGCCGGCCCCCGTCGAAAAGGCGCCGCTTTCCATGACGGCGCGCAGCTCCTGAATCTCCTTCCCGTGTATGGCTTCCTTGCCGATACAAATTTTGAACCCATTATATTCAGCGGCATTATGGCTCCCGGTGATCATAATGCCGCCTTCGACCGGCAGCCGAAAGAGCGAGAAGTACAAGAGCGGCGAGGCGCAGATGCCGATATCGATGACATTGAGCCCGCCCGCCAGCAGACCGCGCAAGAGGCTGTCCCTCAGGCCGGGAGAACTCAGGCGCCCGTCCCGTCCCAGGGCAATAGCCTGGATCCCTTTGTCTCCAACCAGGGTGGCATAGGCGCGGCCCAGCCGTTCGGCGATATCCATCGTCAGCTCTGTTCCTACAATGCCCCGCAAATCATATTCTCGAAAGAGACCCATGCGTGACTCCTAGATAAACAAAGTACAACTTGGTGATTCGTGATTTACTGAAGTCAGTTTGGTCATAGAGTTCGCCTTTACATCATTCACGAACTTCACCAATTCATCGTTTCCTCTCTCTCCACATCACTACATCACTAAATCGTCCTTTTGTGAATTTACCACTTCACCACATCGCCACATCATACTTTCTTTAAGTCACGCCCGTAATCGTCGTGGAAGCGCACAATATCGTCTTCCCCCAGATAGGGCCCATTCTGAACTTCAATGATATGAAGCGTGGAGACCCCGGGATTTTCCAGCCGGTGGGGCGTCTCGACAGGAATCGCGGTGCTCTGCCCCACAGCCAGATCGAAGATTTCTTCTCCCCGTGTCACGCGGGCCGTTCCCGTGATGACAACCCAATGTTCGCTTCGCTGGTGATGCATCTGAAGCGACAGCCGCCCCCCGGGATTCACCGTTACCCGTTTGACCTTGTAGCCCTGCCCCTCTTCCAACACCGTGTACGATCCCCAGGGACGATGGACGGTGAGATGTTCCAAGTGTTCGGGAGCCCCCTGCTTCTTGAGGATCTCCACCACTTGCTTCACGTCCTGCGATCGGTCCTTCGGGCAAATCAGCGTCGCGTCCGGCGTATCCACGACGACCATGTCCGATAACCCGATCGTCGCCACCACACGACGATCCGCGTACAGGACGGAATTTTTGCTTCCCAGATCGA
Source organism: Nitrospira sp. Nam80 (assembly GCF_965152575.1). Taxonomy (NCBI): domain Bacteria; kingdom Pseudomonadati; phylum Nitrospirota; class Nitrospiria; order Nitrospirales; family Nitrospiraceae; genus Nitrospira; species Nitrospira sp. Nam80. The sequence continues at coordinate 1,463,419 of NZ_OZ224216.1, read as the reverse complement.
TCACACGTCCGCTCACCACGTTGCCGTGAGGGTCTCGCGGCACGACTTCTTCCAGACTGCTCCAGTTGCCGACATCAGACCAACGGAAGCGTACCGGGATGACGGCGGCGCGGGCCGACCGCTCCATGACGCCGTTGTCGATCGAGATAGCGGGAAGCTTCCCGTAGGCTTCCTCCTTTTCCTGAGGTCCGCCGGAGGTCATGATCCGGTGAATATCCGGCATGGCGTTGGCCAAAGCCGGCTGGTGCGTCTCTAATTCTCGCAGGATGCTGGCGGCCTTCCAGACGAACATCCCGCTATTCCAGAAATACTGTCCGGTTCTCACATACTGAGCGGCCTTGGCTCGATCGGGCTTTTCGACGAAGCGGGCCACGGGATACCCGGTCAAGGCTCCTTTCTTCAGCAAGCGGGTTCGCATCTGCGGCTGAATATAGCCGTACCCGGTTTCCGGCCGCGTCGGAGTGATACCGAAGGTCACGAGGTAGTCTTGGGCGGCGAGGTCCGCCCCCATGGCGACGGCGGCCTGAAATTCCCTGGTTCCTTTCACCACATGATCGGCCGGCAAGACCAACATGATCGCGTCCGGATCGCGCCGGAGGAGTTCATGCGCCGCGAGCGCAATCGCCGGAGCCGTGTTGCGACCGATCGGCTCGACCACGAAATTATCTTTCAGCGCGTCTTTCCAGTCACTGAGCTGCACGCGCATGGAATCGACTTGGCCGGGATTCGTGGAGATTAACACGTGATCCGCCTTCGCGCAGCCCAGCACCCGCTGCATGGTCTGCTGAATCAGGGTGTGGTCTCCGATAATCCGCAGCAGCTGCTTGGGATACAGGTGGCGGCTCAACGGCCAAAAGCGGGTTCCGCTGCCGCCTGCCAGGATAACGGGATAGAGATGGGTGTGGCGTTTCATACAATCCTCTTGGGCTGAGGCCGGCTATGTCTTCCCTCGTGAGCCGTCTGCGCGGAAAGGATCAGGTCCGCCACTTCACGAACCGCCCCCTCTCCGCCTTTTTTTTTGCATCGGTATCGGACGGACGCCAAGACCGACGCGACCGCGTCGGCGGGAGCGGCGGACAGCCCCACTGCCTCGAGCGCCTCCAAATCATTCACATCGTCTCCGATGTAGGCGACCTGCTGCATGGTCCATCCGTATCGGCCGGCTAACTCACGCAACAGCGCCAGCTTGTCGTAGACCCCTTGATGCACTTCCGGAATCGTCAATTTTTGTCCGCGCCTGGTGACCAGCTTGGTCGATTCTTGCGTGACAATAGCAGTCATGAGTCCGGCTTTCTGAAGCAGCTTGATCCCCATGCCGTCTCTGGTGTTGAATTTTTTCCATTCGTCTCCCGACTCAGAATAATACATGCCGGCATCGGTCAGAACGCCGTCTACGTCCGTCGCAAAGAGACGGATCTCGCGGAGAATAAGTTGAAGGGACCTTCCGGAGGAACTGACAGGCTTTCGTCGCGGTACGTGACTGGCCATACCTGATGCGCGATGTTAGCAAGCTGCCCGGTGAAACACAAGAAAACAGATCATCAGACCAAAAGCCTACAGCCCGACCATACCGACTGCTGAGAGCGGCGGAAAGAAACTGGTGCGGTGAATGACCGGTTCAGCTTGTTCAGGATTGTATGCGGCTTCAGGGTAACACGGTAAGGATGAGCCGGTCCCGCGGTACCGGCAACCGGTCAGTAGGCGTGTCGGTGGACAAACCCGCGCCATACCGTCAGGAACATGATCTTGATGTCGAACCAGATGGACCAGTGCTCGATATAATACAGGTCATATTCGATTCTCTTTTCCAAGGAAGTGTTTCCGCGCCATCCGTTGACCTGGGCCCATCCTGTGATGCCCGCCTTCATCTTGTGCCGGAGCATATACTGGGGCAAGGTCTCCCGGAAGCGGGTGATAAACTCCGGCCGCTCCGGTCGAGGTCCGACAATGCTCATCTCGCCTTTCAGGACGTTCCAGAATTGCGGCAATTCGTCCAGACTGGTTCTTCGCAGAAACGACCCGATCGGCGTGCGCCGCTGATCGTTCGGCTGCGTCCAGACCGGACCGGTATCCGTTTCCGCATCCACGCGCATCGAACGAAACTTGAACATTTCAAACGCCCGGCCGTCGAGCCCCATCCGAATCTGGCGAAAGAGCACCGGTCCGGGAGAGGCGGTCTTGATGGCTGCGGCAATGAGCAGCATCACCGGCGCGCAGATGATCAATGCAGCCGCAGCGCCGAGCATATCCATCACCCGTTTGATGACGAGATTCCATCCATGCAGCGGCGAGCCTTGCAGGGTAATCACCGGCAGCCCCTCGAACATTTCGGCTTCCGCCCGCAAGGTCATGAACTCGCACACCGCCGGCAAGACCTTCACTTCGACCATGGTCGTCGAGAGAGTGGAGAACACTTTTTCGGCCCATTGTTCATCTTCCGGCGGCAGGCAGACAAACACGATATCAATGCCGCCGGCTATTCGATCATTCAAATCCCGGTACGTTCCGACGACCGGAATCCCGCCGATGCGGTCGCCCACTCTCCGCAGATCGGAACTCAGATATCCCTGAATCGCGACTCCGAGTTCCGCATGCTGGGCCAAGGCCTCGGCGGCCCGGCGGCCCAACCGGCTGGTTCCGATAATGAGCGAATGGCGCTGATTGAACCCTCGACGGCGCAGGAACCGCAATCCTTCGCGGAACAACATGCGGGAGAATCCGAGCGAGACGAGATTCAGCAGCCAGAAGTACACCAACACCAGGCGCGAATATTCGTACTGCCTTAAAAAAAACGTCACGGCAGCCAGGATGAGCACCGACAGCGTGTTGGCCTTCGCGATATCGACAAATTCGCCCAAATGCGTCCCCATGCGGCGAGGGCGGTACAGGTTAAACGCCTGAAACGAGAGACTCCAGACGATGATGATCGGCACGAGCAGCCAAAGATAGTTTTGGAGCGGCGGTATGCCCTTCGTCACCGGCTCCACCACGCCGGAAAAACGGATCACGTAGGCGCCGATCCAGCAGACACAGATCACGCTGAGATCGAACAGGAAGAGGAGACTCTTCAGAAATTGTGAGTGACGTTTGAGCATGCAGAAGTTACCGGCTCAGTGCTGGTCTCCGGCGCGTCTATGTGAAAGCGTCGTCATGATATGATCGGAAATTCGCCGTTTGAAGAGCGCCCGGTCGAAACCGGCCACGTGGCGCCGGATCGCTTGGGGATCGAACGACCGGCTCTGTCGTTCAAACCGTTCAATCGCCTCAGTCAGCGATTCGACCGACGGCTCATGGAAAAACACGCCGGTCGGTGGGGCTTGGTGCTGCCCTTCTGGGACCGATGTTCGGCCGTCGCTTCCCGCCGCCAATCCGGGCTCCAGCGGCGCCACGGTTTCCAACACGCCGCCTTTTCCCAACGCGATGATCGGCTTGCCGCAGGCCATCGCTTCGAGCGGAACGATACCGAAATCTTCTTCTCCTGGAAATAGCAGCGCCCTGCAGCGGGCATAGTGCGCGCGCACGATCTTATCCGGCTGCCAGCCGAGAAAGGTAACGGTTGGACCGGCCAATGCCCGCAATCGGGATTCATCCTGGCCTGATCCGATGATGCGCAACGGCCGTTTGAGACGATTGCAGGCTTCGATGGCCACATCCACCTTTTTGTATGGAGCAAACGCCGTCACCATCAGGTAGAAATCTTCTGATTCCGGCGATAAGGCGAAATCGTGCCAGTCGACCGGCGGATGAACCACCGCCGCTTCTCGTCCGTAATAAGCGTTGATCTTCCCCGCGATATTACGCGAGTTGGCGATGAACGAATGGACTTGCTTGGATGATCCGACATCCCAGCGTTGCAACCGTGCTCGACATACCCGCATGGCGCCTCTGGCCCAGAGGCCTGACCGGCCCGGGCCGAAATAATTGTCGAACTGGTCCCAAACATATCGCATGGGGGCATGCACATACGAGACATGTGTCGACGGATCGGCCACATGGACCCCTTTGGCGACGCAATGACTCGAGCTTAATACCAAATCATAGTCCCGCAGCCGGAACTGCTCAATAGCAGCCGGAAACAAGGGAAGATAATAGCGGTACCGGGAGGCCGCCAGCGGCAGCCGCTGCACAAAACTGGTTCGGATGCGATGCCGTTCGATCGTCGCGGAAACGGTGCCTTTCACATGCAGCAACGTGAACAGGTCGGCCGAGGGAAACAGCTCGCAAAAGACCTCGAGACAACGCTCCCCTCCCCTCATGCCTGTAAGCCAATCGTGGACGAGCGCGACTTTAAGATGATTCATATCCATGGAACACTCGCCTCGCTCAGATGCCGGCGCGCTGCGGCAGAGGTTCATCCACCCCGGATCGCGGCGCGAACGGGATGGATAAGAAGTGGCGAATAAGAAGCAGACAAGCAATGCCCTCCAGTACGGTCCAGCCGATCACCGGTCCCCAGATGCCGAACGAAAAAATAAGCAGGGGAATCAGCATGATACTCCCCGCCGCCGACAGGACATTAATACGAGAAACCACCCGTTCGTGATGCAGCGCCAGAAGGCCGGTGACGAGCGGGCGTTTCAGCGAACTGAAGGTGATGGCCACGAGCGCCCATCGGAGAAGCGAAAGCGCGACGGACCTCTCTTCCGACACATCCATCCCCCGCTCGATGAACAAAGTACCGGCCCACACCGAAAGCGTCGCGCCGACCATGATGAGGCCCGTCAGCTTGCTTGCAGCCAGCATCCGGCTGCGCACATCCGCCGTCTCACCCGCCGACGCCGTCTCGGCATATGATTTCAGCAGGAGCTTGGACAGCGAAGCCCATACCAGTTCGACGACCGCCGTGGTTCGCTGGACCAACCCGTAGAGTCCGACGGCGGTTCCACCGAGCATGAGCCCCAGGATCACCAAAGGAGCGCGGACATCGACCACGATGGCGGTCTGATTGAGTCCCAACCACCGCGCCTCCTTCCAGGCCTGCTGATAGCCGGCCATCGATTCGGCCGCACCGGAAGGCAATGAAACGCCCGCAGACCATGCGTACCAACAGAGCATCGCCACACTTGTCATCGACGCGATTTGCAGGAGGACAGAGAATTCCTCATCCCCGCCACCCGCCATAAAGAGAAGTCCCATGATCAATGGCAGCCCGTACATGGACAAGCCCAACCAGACCCGAAACAGGGACACCAATCGATAGCGATGTCGCGCCAGGCACATGGATTCGCAGGCTTCAGCCAACCCCTGCACCAGCGCCAATAAAAGCCCGCCGGCCATAGCCGGCATCGAACCAATATTCCAGGTAGCCGCTCCGGCTATTCCAAGAATCAGCATCAGGCCGGAGGCTGATAAGCCGGTCTTGGCGAGAAGAACACGGGTAAAGGTTGACCGATTCAGTGCCGGATCTGAAGCCGGGAGACGGATCCAATGTTGATTGATGCCGAAATCGATTATCACGGCCAACAAGGCACCTGTCGCCGTGCCGAACAGAAACGCTCCGAGAAAAGCCAGCGAGTGAAATCCAAGGTACAGCACAAGCCCATACCTGATTCCTTGAGAAAAGATGTCCGAGGCAATCAGCCACATAACGGGACGAGTCAGGCCCGCGAAACCTGAATGAATCTGCCTAGTGGAATTCATAATATGAATCCAGCGTCCACGGTGAGGCCACACGCCCCAAGTTCTATCATCGCAGGCGGCCCACTACAAGCGGAACAGCTTCCAGCGAGGCCAGGGCTATGCGAGCCGAAATATTTTGACCGTCCCGGCATGGTGTTCAACTTGCGAGGATCAAGCTCTCTCGATAGCTCCTTGCCAATGTCTTGAATTTAAGACATGCTGCACCGATGAAGGCGATCACCTTTCATCCCAAAGCCCTCGCCTTCATTCGAGGGCTGCCATTAGAGATCAGGCGAGAGATCGGCGAAGCACTCCGTGACGTGCAGAAACGCCTCCACATCGGCCTGCCACTCAGCCGCCTGATGCCGGCAGTGGCCTCGGGTGTCATGAACTCAGGGTAACCAGGACGCGAGTGACCGCGATTGCAAACGGGAATACACACGGAGTCTCGACCGATGTGCTCATTCGAGTCCTGGCCGCAACAGGATATCGCGCGGAAGTCCGTTTGAAGAAGGCGGCGGCCTAATCTGGTTAAGGAATCTGATGTCAAGTTCCGACTGAGGACGATCTTCACAGGACAAACTTGATTTGCCCAATGGGGAACGGATATGAATGCGGCGCAAGAACGCAGCGAATAAGCTTGGGCAGCAGGTTTTTCTTTTGTCTGTTTTCTATTTCCTGCCATTCGCTCTTCTCTTTCTGGAATCATCTGCCCGGCGCACTGATACGCTCCAAGTTACCATACGCAAGTACGTTGATTGATCGGGGTAAGCGTTACGACGGAAAATCGCAAATGGGGTTCATATCGTTGATATCCCACGGCCTGAGCTCCATGTCAGTCTTCGTTGAAGCGGTGTTGATACGGATAATTATCGCGACGTGCATAGTTTCCGCCATTTGCCTTGTAATCATCGCGGCATTGGTTGCCATCAGAATGCTCTCGCTGTGGGTCACACCCGGATGGACGACGACCACAGTAATAGGCGTTGTTCTGATTTCGATACAATCATTCCTGTTGTCGATGATCTCTGTATTTGTAGTGTTGCAAGGACGGTCTACTATCAAAATTTCTCCGGCAAAGATGTATGGCGAGTTTATTCGTGAACGAGAAGTCTTTCTAAAAGACGCATTAGCGATAAGTGAAGGATGACGGCTGCAACTTCTCCCGGCACAGCGAAGGCTCAACAATGGCGCGCGACGGATCGCCCGCATTCCTCCATTCACGATCTACCTAGTTTTGATAGCTGGCGTGCTCAGATGATTTCGACATATCTACCGGCAGGCTCAACAGGCCCAACAGAAGCCCGAACAGCATCGTCCAGTGCAACTGGAGATTGTCGGTGAACATCTCTTCGCCGATGAGATTAACGACTATGAAGGACGGCCAGAAGGATAACAGCATTAATCCGATTCCCATCAGTGCTTTCGACTGCATACTGAGTTCCCCGGCGGTCACAACTTTCAGGGGAAGGATGAACAGCCAGATACAACCACTCAGTAAAATGGCCAGATTAATCACACCGCCCTTGACCAGCACGTCTAGAAAGAGGTTGTGGGCGGTCTGGAAATGAACGTGATCGTCTTCATAGGACAGTCCGATGACTTCTTCCAGGAAGCGCTTCCGGTCGTTCCCGATACCGGTGAGCAGCACCATCGGATGCTCAAATAAGTAACGCACGCTTTTCCCCCACAGCCACACGCGGGATTCGACGTTTCGCACTGAGGACGTACGTGTTTCATTCGTACTCAAGGGCGAAAACCTTCCCAGCGCGCTTCCCCGAAGCTCAAACCGACCTTCGGCTGTGTCTTGTAATCGCTGAAGAGTTGTGTAGGAAACCGGCGCATATGCGCTGACGCCCCAACTGCTGGCAGACACTAGGAGCAGAAGACAACTGATAAATCCTACGATGTGCGATTCCTTCAACACAGCGGCTCCACGCCAAAGAAGGGCAAGCATAAAGGTCAGCACGACACCGGACAGGAGAATAAGCGTGGTCCGCGAGCCGGTGTACAGAATCCCAGGAATTGCCGCCGGCCAGACCAAAAACACCTGCCATCGGGTGTACCACCGTGGAAGTCCTCCATCCATTCCTTTTACCAGCGCGAGTGCGATGCTGAACAAGACCACGAGCGCCAAGTACATGCCGTATGCGCCTTGACTAACCGTGTCGGTCCGCAAGACCAAGCCGTCGCCTGACAGCACTTCCCCGAACATTCCCATGACGAAATATCTCGGCTCGGATTCTGATCGGGCGTGCGCGAAGCCGGCGGCCGGATCTTGCATGAATCGAAAGAACGAATAGACCAAGGTCAGCAAAGCCACCGTCGGGATCATGATGTTCAACAACCTCATGACGCGAGACCCGTTTCTGATGACCAGCAACGCGGTAAAGGGAAGCGGGGCCAGATACAAAAACCATTTCACGAGCAACAACCATCCGGCCGGCTGCCACGATCCCGACCAAAAACTGTTGAAGGCCAGGCTACATCCCAAGCCGAAGATCACGAGTCCCATCAGCAGAACAGGCGGAGTGAGGATATTCCATTTCATCGACTCCGGCTGATGCCGTTGCCAAACGGCATCGAGCGCCGCCCAGATGGTCCACCCCCACGCGACGACCAGAAACGGAGTAAACGGATGCACGACGACGTCGGCGATGAGCCGGACCTTGAACAGGAGCGGAGAAAGAAGCAACAATCCTAGACAGATCAGTCCCGAGCGATCCATGGCGGACTGTCCGCTGTTAAATCGATCAAGCATGGAACAATGATGCGATGGGTGCATAGTTCCTCGCTTGACACATTGGATTCACTCCTGTCCCGTTGCGGTCACAAGATCGAGGGTAGGTGGAGGCTCGTAGGATAGCGGTTGCGTCCGGCCTGGACCTTTCTGAGCACACGAGACCAAACTCAAGAGGCCGAGCAAGAGCCCGAACAGCATCGTCCAATGCAACTGAAGATTATCGGTGAACATCTCCTCGCCTACCAAGTTGACGAGAATGAACGGGGGCCAGAAAGACAGCAGGACCAGTCCGATTCCAAGCAGAGCGCTGGATTGCGCATCGACCATCACGGTCTTCACGGCACAGCCGGCAAGTCGGACAAGCCAGAAGCAAGCGGCGACGAGAAGAGCCAGAGTCCCCACTCCGCCTTTGACCAGCACGTCGAGAAAGAGATTGTGGGCGGTCTGAAAATGAACGTGATCGCCTTCATAGGGCAGTCCGATGACTTCTTCCAGGAAACGCTTGCGGTCGTTCCCGATACCGGTGAGCAGCACCATCGGATGCTCGAGCAAGTAGCGAACGGTTCGGCCCCACACCCATACACGGGATTCCACATTGCGGACGACGGCTTGGCGCGGTTCATTCGTGAGCGGTGCGAACGTGCCGAGTGCGCTCTGTTTGATCTCAAACCGGCTTTTAACTGTTGCTTCAAGCCGCTCAAGGGCCGGAAATGAGACCGGCACATAGCGAAGAACGCTAAGACACGCGACCGATACGATGATGGACAACACCACGAATCGAATCATGTGTGCCTGGGACAATGCGGCGGTCACTCGGCTCATCAGCAGGATGACCATGATCACCAGAACTCCCAGCATGAGAACCAGCGTCGTCCGCGAGCCGGTATAAAGAATGCCCAGCATTGCCGCCGGGCAGACCAGCAGCGCCTGGCCGCGCCGGTACCAACGTGGAAGGCCCGAGTCCATTCCTCTCCATAAGCCGACGATCATGCTGAAGGTCAACACCAGCACCAGGTACATTCCATAGGCGCCCTGCCCGACTGTATCTGTGCGCAACACTAATCCCTCACTTGAGAATACCTCGCCGAACGTTCCCATGATGAAGTATCTCGGCTCGGATTCTGATCGGGCGTGCGCGAAGCCGGCGGCCGGATCTTGCATGAATCGAAAGAACGAATAGACCAAGGTCAGCAAGGCCACCGTCGGGATCATGATGTTCAACAACCTCATGACGCGAGACCCGTTTCTGATGACCAGCAACGCGGTAAAGGGAAGCGGGGCCAGATACAAAAACCATTTCACGAGCAACAACCATCCGGCCGGCTGCCACGATCCCGACCAAAAACTGTTGAAGGCCAGGCTACATCCCAAGCCGACGATCACGAGTCCCATCAGCAGAACAGGCGGCGTGAGGATATTCCATTTCATCGACTCCGGCTGATGCCGTTGCCAAACCGCATCGAGACCCGCCCAGATGGTCCACCCCCACGCGACGACCAGAAACGGAGTAAATGGATGCACGACGATATCCCCCGCCAGTCGCACTTTGAATATGAGCGGGGACAGCAATAACAGTCCGAGGCACAAAAGCCCGGCGCGATCCATAGCGCCTGGACCGCTGTGATGTCGAGCGAACATGAAATGAAGCTCCGGTGAGTCGTTAGGGTTCGACTGCGAGATTCTTCGGGTTAACCGGCGAGGTACCGCGAACTCTACAGACGGTGCCGGACCATGTCAACCTTCATCATCGCCATTGCGGAGGAACCATGTCCTCGATCCTTAACTACTCCGGCCGCTGACCCGCTCACCAAGGATCTCCCGATAGGCGCTATCAAGTTCATTCAACATACGAGAGCAGGTAAACTGCTTCCCCCGCACCTCCCGGCCTGCCATGGCCAAGGCCGTTCTGAGGGAGCAGTCCGTCGCCAAACGAATCTGCGCCGCCGCCGCGCCCGCGGCATCGCCGGCCGGAAACAGACAGCCCCATTCCTTCAGGACGTCCCGATTGCCGACCACATCGCTCGCCACAATCGGCACCCCTTGCTCCATGACCTCGAGCAGGACCAGGGGCAGTCCCTCCCACCGTGAAGTCGACACATAGAGGTCGAACCCTCGGATCAAACTGCAGGCGTCGGGGCGGGCGCCGAGAAAAATGACTCTTCCGTCTTGCCCGTGATCCGCCATCCGATCCTGCAAAAGACCCATTTCGTCGTGGGCGCCGTCTCCGATGACGACCCACACGGCGTTGGGGACTTGCGATGAGACCTCCGGGATCGAGTCCAGCAGGAGATCCAAGCCCTTGGCATAATCGAACCGCCCGATCCATCCGATCACAAATCGATCCGCCGGAATCTTCCATTCATGGAGCAGCACCTCGCGCGTCGGGGCATCACCGGACTCACCCGTTTCCTTTCTCATCAAACCGGAAATGACCACACGGGATCGGCGCACCGGAAGATGATGCGCCTTGGCCACATCCCGTTCACCCGGCGACACGTAGAGGACCGCGTCGAAGCACAGGCGAAACAGCAATTCGAAACACCAGGAGAACCCATAGTGCAAGCCGCGCTTGTAGGCATAGTGAGGTCCATGCGGCGTGTAGATGACAGGAATGCGCACCAACACCTTGACCCATACGGCGAAAAATGCGGCCCCGCGGCCATGCGCATGAATGGGCGCCGGTGCGCGCAGTAGCTCCTTTAAGAGCTGCCACACCGAATGGAGACTTGGCCGGCGCATGGGGAGGACTGAGACATCGAACCCCATCTTTTGCCAGATCTCGACGAACGGCTTTTCGTTGGAGCAAAAAATCCGCACCTGTTTTCCGGCTTCTTGTTGATGCCGCGCGAGCGCCGTGACATACGTCGGCCCACCTCCGACACCGGCCGTGGCCGTCATATGAAGGATACGATTCGGCAACCAGGCGGCCAGCGCGAGACCGCCGAGGCCGAGCATCAATCCGAACAGCATCGTCCAATGCAGCAAGAGATTGTCCGTCAATAATTCTTCGCCGGAGAAACTTACGATCATGAGCGCCGGCCAGAAGGCAAGGAGCGCCCAACCGATCCCGATGCGGCCGATCGCCCCGTTCTCTCGCGCCGAGATAATCACGTTCTTTAGGGCGGCCCAGAACAACCAGAAGCAGGCGGCCAATAGCGGAATGAGCGGAACGATGCCGCCTTTGATCAGGATGTCGAGAAAAAGATTGTGGGCGGTTTGATAATTGAAATTGTATCCTTCATAGGGCATGCCGATGACTTCTTCCACGAATCGCCGGCGGTCATACCCGATGCCCAGCACCATCGTGCCCGGATGGTGCATCAGGTAACGCACGGCCTGCCCCCAAATCCACACGCGAATCTGAAGATTCTTGACGGACCGTTTCGTCCGGTCGTCCTGCTCGTGAAGCAGCGGCGAGACCTCGCCGCTCGCGGTTCGTTCGATGTCCAACTGGCTCGTCAATGTTTCCTCGAGGCGATCAACGGTCGGCAAGGCCGCGCTGAGAGGCCCATGGAGAAGCAGCACCGGCATCGGCGCCAGGAACAGCAAGATCGCGCAGACGACACGACGCTGTTTCCCAAGATAGTCGCCCATGTTCAGCATCAGCAGCATCAGCAACATGACCAGCGACAAGACGAGCAACACGAGACTCGAACGGGAGCCGCTCAGAAGAATTCCGCCCATGATCAACGGGCAGAGTACGAACGCTTGGACGGCGGCATACCGGCGATTCACGAGCCCGTCCCATCCTCGGAAGATTGCGAGACACGTGCTGAAGACCAGCGCAAAAACCAAATACATACCGTAGGCGGTGTGCCCCATCGTGTCCGATCTGACGGCCAACCCATCGGTCGAGAGCGCTTCGCCCAATGTACCCATGGCGAAAAAAGCCAATTTCGCATCCACATAGGCATTGGTGTACCGGCCTTCGATCGCCTGCCACAGTCGGAAATAGGAATAGAGCAGCGTCCCGAATGCGGTCAGCGGTACCCAATAACTAATGAGCCTGATGACCTGAGCATGCCGGCGCAACGTGAGCAGCGCCGTCAGAGGGAGAGGCGCCAAATACAGCATCCACTTTGCGAGCAATAACCAGCCGGTTCCTTGCAGAGAACCGAGACGAATGGAATTCACCGCCAAACTGAACGCCAGACCACCGACGGAGAGCCCTAACAACAGAACCGGGACATTCCACGCCTGCCATTCCGGGATATACCATCCGCTTGTCACAGACGAAAACGTGCTGCGGCTGACCCACCAGACCCAGACCCATGCCGCAGCCAGAACAGGCACGAAAGGATGAACGACCACGCCGTCGGCGAGCCGAACCTTAAATACGAGAGGAGAGAGGAGAAGGAGCGCCAGTAACGCAAGCCCGATCATATCGGCGCGAGGCATGCCGGCCGTGGCCGGTTCCATGGCAGCATGCGGGGCGTGATGGCCGGCGGGTGGCTGTTTATTCATCGCGGAGGACCACGTCATAGATCCGCTCCAAGTCGGCAATATGGCGCTCAAGCGACCGCGGATTTTTCCAGTAGCGGCGGTAGGCGGCTTCCCCAAGCTGCCGGACAAGCTGATCATCCTGCAACCGGTCCATCACGGATTGAAGATGCCGGTCATCACCGCTCCGGAAGTGCAGGCCGGTTTCTTCCTGGATCACCAGATCGCGAGCGGCGCACGAGTCGGCCACCACGGAAGGAATCCCCAGCGCCGCCGCCTCCAAGACCACCAGTCCTTCGGTCTCATGCCACAGCGACGGGAATATCAAGGCCCGTGCGCCGGCTAGCTCCTTCACCACATCATCGTGGGACAACCATCCCGTCACCATGGATCTCGGCGCCAGCCGCCGGATCTCCGCGAGACTCTCGCCGTCACCGACAAACCGAACGGGCCATGGCGTCCGGCCCGCTACCGAAGCCAGGACATGCGGCCCTTTTTCGCGCGACATACGCCCCACCATGACATAGGCGCGATTGCGGGCAGGATCAGCCGGACCGGAACGCGTGACGTTGATCATGTTTTGCACGGAATGGAGATGGATGCCGGGCGGGAGAAACGGCTCCAGGATACGGCGGCTGAAATCCGACACGACAATGACGTGCTTGACTGCGTCGGGCAGTAAACCCCATCGTCGTTGAACGGTATGGCGGGCGACACGCCAGAGCTTCTGACCGTAGCCTCGCCGATCGCAACTTTCGAGGACGCAGGAGAGGGAGAGCGGCTCCAACCGGCAAACCTCATCTCGTGGATGATTATAGAACCCGCCGTTCGGGCAGACCGACACATAATCATGGAAAGTGCAGATCATCCTCGCCCCCATTGATAGAGCGGCGCGGACGACGCTGGACGACAGGGCCTTGTCCCATCCATGCACATGGACGACGGTCCGCCGCATATCCATGCGGCCGAGCAGATCCGTCATCATGCGAGCCGCCTTGACGTTCCAAATGCCTTGAACCACGGCTCTGGTTCGTCGCCGATCATCCCCGATGGCTTGCTGATCGGTGGATACGACCGTCACCGGACTTGCCGCGATCTCAGGAGCCACCGGCCCCACTCCCGCAAAGAGCGTGACCGCATGGCCATGCTCCGCCAAGCCGGTCGCGCTCGCCAGCGCCACGGCGGCATTGCCGCCGTTCACATGGGCGAAATCACTGACAATGACGATGTTCACGAGCGCCTCAATCTATCCACGTGACGGAGACTCGCAGAATGGCAAACATCTTGTCATCGTCAAGACCAGCCGGTTCGCTTGCGCGGCGATGAAAGACATGGGGTCCGGCCGGTTTCCGGCCCGCTAGACACCGAGCTCCGAACAAATTGTGTCCACGCGCCGTTCCCAATCGTGCAAGGAGGCGTAGCGCCGCAGCTCCGCGTGATTCGGGGGTTCTTCGATTGCCCGCTTGAGTGCGGGCACAAACTGCTCGGTCCCTCGGCAAAGCACGGCGGGGCTATTGAGATATCTCAATTCCTCCCACTCCACCGCCACGACCGGCAAGCCGCAGGCGAAATATTCATAGAGCTTGAGCGGATGGATGCTGCGAACCAATTCCGCATGATGAGCGACATCGAACGGAATCAGACCGGCATCGGCATGGTGCATGTACGGCGGCAAATCGGCATAGGACCGGCGGCCCAGCACATAGACATTCGACCGAGGCTGTAGCCGCTGCTTGGCCAATTCTTCCGGCCCAATGAAGACGAACGAGACGGCCGGCATCAGACTTGCGACTTCATTCATCAAGCGATAGTCGAACCAGAAATCCATCGCCCCCACATAGAGCGCGATCGGCCGCGGAATGTCCGCATACTCCGCCGGGACCGGGCCGGCGCCTCCGCTGAAATGCGCATAGTTTACGCCATTCGGCAGATAGGCCATGCGTCGAGGCGAAAAGGCTTTTACGTACTCTTCCAAACTCCTTGCCGCATACACGACCACATCAACCTGCCGAGCCAGTGTTGCTTCCAGCTTCAACACAGCCGGCGTAGACTTCGCGAAGCCGGAAATATTGTCGGTGACGCGATAGAGGCATGTCCGGGATCCGATCCTATGCAGCCATCCCTGGTGGATGACGCTGTCGCAATAGAGCAGATCTACTTCTCCAAAACCATGGCGGTGAAGCACGTCGATCAGTCGAGGCTGAGTGAACCATGACCACTGCTTCGCGACCCACTCGCTCTTGAGAAGAGGCCGATTGTTCGGCGTAACCATGGCTCCGGGCACATAGGTCCAGAGCCGCCCGTCGCAGTCCATCAGACCATCGGCGGCGTAGGTGTCATAGCGGATACGTAAGTCCCCCCGGTGTCCACCGAACAGATGCCAGGGAGAAATCGGATCGGAAATAAAGGCCACGTCCCAACCGGCTTTCACAAAGCCTCTGGCCAGATGATGGCTGCCGACTTGCAACGGGGACTGCCAGTAGTTGGAACTGGCCATCAGCAATCGCTTTCGACTCATTCCGTCGCCAGCTCCCTACTTGCGGGCCTTGATCGTGATGAACCACCCACCGGCATCGGGGAGCGCCCAAGCCAGCCGGGCGGGAATATTGTGCCGATCATAGGACGTCAGGATTGACGCGGTGTCACAGGTCGAAAACTGTGCGAAGAGTGTCTTGATCTCGGCATGGGTGTAGGCCTTCGTGCCGGGACTCTCCATGTGCCGGGCCACGACATCGGACAGGGTGCGCCAGGGCTTGCCCCGCAAGAGGCCATATTTCACCCAGAGCTTGAGCGCCACCGCCGAATATCGCGCATATAACATGCCGAGAAACAGGCCCGACGGTTTGAGCACACGTCGGATTTCCTGAATAACGCGATCCGGATGCGCCGAATGGTGGATGACGCCCCAAGAATAGACGACATCGAACATTCCATCGGCAAACGGTAGTTCTTCCGCGTCCAGACGTCGCAGGATTGAATCGTATCCGTAGAGGGCCAGATGCGCCCTCGTAGTCTCGATGGCGCGGTCGGTCAGATCGACGCCATAGCAAACAGCCCCGGCCCTCGCCCATTGGAGATGGTCGGTGCCCGCGCCGACCCCGACTTCCAGAACGGTCTTGCTTCGATGCCTGGTGAACTGAGCCACCGCATGAATGAAGGGCTCAACGGCGTAGCGATGGCCCTCGATCCGCTCGAACCACGCGCGGCTGAATTCCCTCTGTTCACCCACGATGGATTTGCCCGTGCCGCAGGCCTCGACATCCCAATACCCGCGCACATCCTCATTCTTCATACGCTGTTCCATTGCTTGACGGAATGCGGCATGGCATCCGAATTCGCCGCGCCTTCCGCGGTCATCGCGACGATGCAGTAACGGGACTGCGGCCGGCCGCCGCACAGAGGGTATCCCAGAAGGCCGTACGCACGGTCCTCGCGTCATGATTGGCCAGTGCGACATGCCGCGCCCGCCGGCCAAGTTGTTCTCGAAGCGGTTCATCAGCCATCAGTTTTTTCAGAGCAGCCATGAGACCCGCTTGTCCCGCTGAAGCCACCACATACCCCCATCCCTCACGGGCCGCATAGTCGGCCGTCGCCACCTCACCGGGAGCATACACGAGTATGGGAGTGCCTGACATCATATAGGCCGGGGCCTTAGTGGGTAGGGACAGCCGGATATACCGGGCGCTGCGGGCATCGAAGTTATAAGGCAGTACCAGCAAATCGGCGCCCGCCAAGAGAGAAGCGATGGAAGCCGGGTCCGGAGGGCCGTCAATATGTAGAGCCGCACACGGGATCCCGCAGGCCTGCAGGTAGGCGGATTCATGCCGCGGGGCATGAATCCGCAATTGGATGGAAACGCCCTCGGCCGACAGATCGGCGACCGCCCGAGCAATATCCAGAAGACTCTCTCTCTGCCCGTCCGGCACGATAGAGCCCACATAGCGGATGAGAAATGGACTCCCGGCCTTCCAATTCGTTC
Source organism: Nitrospira sp. Nam80 (assembly GCF_965152575.1). NCBI lineage: Bacteria > Pseudomonadati > Nitrospirota > Nitrospiria > Nitrospirales > Nitrospiraceae > Nitrospira > Nitrospira sp. Nam80. Next base: position 1,446,638 of record NZ_OZ224216.1, on the reverse strand, counting down.
TGGAAAAAGGCAGCCACCGCTCGGTATCGAGCGCATTTTGAAAGGAGAGAAACGTATGGCCGTAACGGCCTTCATACTCGCGGCACATCGGGTCACAGATCGCGAGTCTGACGGCGGCTTGATCCAGCACCTGCGTCAACGCGCGCCGCACCATCGGCCCCGCAATCGGCGCCAGCCATCCTCGCCTGTATAAGACAGCCGGCCAGTCATCCATCATGTGGACCACCAAGGGAATCTGCAATTGCTGCGTCAGCTGCCGTGTCAAATCCATTTGTTCCAGAGAACCGAGAAAGCCGTAGAGCAAGGTCGGCCGAAAGTCCTGCACCCACGTCATGAGCCGATCGGTCAAGCGGGCATACTTCGGCACCCCCTCCCCCATCCCCTTCTTGATCAAGGCGAGCCAGCTTCTCGCGTGAGAGGGCTTCCGGTTTCCGGCTTGCTCACCGCCCGGCTCGCCCTGCTCTTTCATATGCCCGTACCAACGCCGCACCAACGAAAACGGCCGGCGCCATCGAATCTCTTCCTCGGTCAGACGATAGAAATTGTGACACACGCTTACGTCTTCCGGCGTGCGATCCTCATGCAGATTGGCGATCCGCCCGCTCGGCCACCCGTGAAAGAGATTGGTCAAGGTGATGCCGCCGCCGCTGACAAGATTAAAGTTGTTCGACGTGACGATTAGGATGCGGGGGAAATCATGGCTCACGCAGCCTAGCCCTCCTCCGCTTGAAGGAGATACATCCAATCGGCAGCCCATGTCATCGGCAGCCGATCGGCTGCTTCGCTATTAAGACGATACAGACGTTCCCGGAACGGCATCAGATCAAACAGATTGTCCACATACGGTCCGCAAAGGACCGTTCTGGCTTGGCGGTCGGCGATTCGGAACCCCCCTGACGAAAACAACGATTCCAACCGGGCCAGCCTGAAAAATTGAACATGCTTTGAATCCATATTGAGAAAGCCGATGGCAGAGTCCCGTTCAGATAAGCGGCCGCCGGATGTTCGATCATCCGCGGAACGGCGGAAGGCCCGGCGGACTTTTCGAAGCACCTGATTCATCCCCATTCGATCGAAGAGCCGTTCCAGCGCTGAAAGCCATTCGAACGACCCATACCCATTGGGCGTCGTGATGATGAGGCCTCCTTGTTCGCGGACCATGGTCCTGATCTGCCGGAGAAACGGCAGCGGCTCATGCACGTGTTCGAGCACTTCGGAGCAAATGACGAGGTCGTATGTTGTCCCTTCGCGAATCAATTGGTCGATGTCCGCAACTCGAAATGCGAGATTCGGCAATTGAAAACGGTGCTTCGCTTCATCGATCGACTGAACATGGTAATCGACGCCGAGTACGTGATGACCGAGACGCGCCAGCGGGTAGGTCACATGATCGCCCGTCCCGCAGCCGTAATCGAGAATCGACAATGATTCTTTTTCGCGCCACCGACAGACGCGGCTTGCCCACCGTTTGAGGATGTGCAGCCGTTTGACGATGCCGTACGGTGTTTCGGCGAAGGTCGGGGCCTCGTCTACAGAACCTGAAATGGGCTGTGCGGTCATACCTGTTGCAATGCATCCAGCGCGCGGGACGGCCGGCACAAGTCGGCATAGAGGGCTTCAAACCGGTCCGTTTGCAGATCCATGCCATATTCCGACTCGGCGACATCGCGGCAGATTACCTTCATGCGCGCCCGAAGTCCGTCATCATCGAGGATAACCTCGATGCCACGCGCCAGGTCGTCCGCGTCTTTGTAGCGGGCGAGATACCCGGTCTTCAGAGGCCGCACGGCGTCGGAGACGCCTCCAACGTCAAAGGCCACAACTGGTGTGCCGCAGGCCAGGCTTTCGAGCACGCCGTTGGGCAAATTATCGGCCAACGACGGGTGCACGAACACGTCCGCCGCCGAATACATGGCGGCAAGAAGCTGATCGTCCTTCATGGTCTCGACCGCGGCCACCGGCACGGGGACTATTCTTTCCCATTCACGCGCCTCGTGCCCCACCACCAGGAGACGGAACGGCTTTTTGGTCCTGCTGCGCAACCGGCTCAGCGCCTCCACGAGAACCGTTCCGCCTTTGCGATAGGCTTTCGTCTCCACGGAACTAAACAACACCACCGGCTCGTCCTTTTGCAAGCCGAAGACCTCCCGCGCCGCCGCACGACTGATTGGTCGGAAGATGTTCAAATCCACACCGTTGGGAATGACATGCCGCGGCCAATGGCCGACCAGCGGACTCTGCGCCGCCAGCCCGGCAATCCATCGCGAAGGAACGACCAAATGGATATTGGCCCGCTCGTATAACCGTCGCTTGATCCGCCAGAGTTGCGCCGTCCGGTCGGTCCGTAGCGCCGGATCATCGGCCAGCAGCGGGCAGGACCCGCAGCCTGTTTTCCACCGCTCGCAGTCATAGGCATAACAACAGTGGCCCGTGAAGGACCACATGTCCGACAGGCGCCAGACGATCGGTTTCTGCCGGCTGGCCGCCCCTAACACGGAATGGCTGAAATAGCCGCCATGCGTGTTGTACAACTGCAGAATATCGGCGTCGCGAAACCAGGGATGGCGCAGCAGATTCCATGATGACGGCAAGAAAAGATATTGCAGGCTCATGGCCTCCGTGACCCGCTTGGCGGCCCAATCAGCGGCGCGCCAGGGCAAGCTCCGCCAGATCGGCCCCACGTCCGGCACCCCGATCACCTGCGTCCCCACCAGCATGCGCGAGATATGGCCGCGCTGCCGCAAACCGGCGTGGATGCGATAGGCGGCGCGACCAGACCCGCCCAGATTGTATTCAGTGCTGATGTGAAGAATATTCATCCCTGGGTCGTCACATCCCAGCGGCCCGAGCCGTGCCGTTTCCGAGCACTCCATTCCCCCCCAACCGCACCCGCACGTCGATCAAATTCGCGCGCTGAAACCATTTCGTGACCGCTTGCTCGGTTTGCGGATAGTCGTAGGCCGGCGCCAGTGCATCAAAGGTGTCGAGGATTCCCCACTCGATTAGGCTTTCTCGGGACAGGGGAAGATAGCGGTAATTCCAGCAAGGAACCAACAGTCCCAATAACCGGCCGATCACCGGAATCCGCTTGAGGAAGGTATCGAACGGCAGCCATTTCGGTATGTACCATTGAATGAAACGAAACAGCAGGTCATGCGGGATGCGCGTCGTCAGCGGTCGATACAAATATTTGCTCTTGTACGGTTCGATCGCCCAATCCTTGTGATAGACATCGATGGCAATCTTTCCGCCCGGCTTCAAAAATGAATTGAGATTCATGAACGACGCCTCGGGGTCCGGCGTATGTTGCAGCACGCCATAGCAAAACACTTTGTCGAACGAATGGCGGCGAAACGGAATCCGATACAGATCCGCCTGCACCACGCAGAGATGCTCATGCGGGCCGTTGTTCGCAAAACAGGCATCCACGGCTGAGCTGAGATCCACGGAAAACACCTGGGCGCCCGCGTCCAGCATAATCTGCGTGAACCGGCCGGCACCGCATCCTGCTTCCAGGATTCTGGCCCCTTTCAGTTCATCGGCCGACCAACCGGTTCCACTGTAGAATCGATCGCGCGATAACGTGGTCCCGTTGAATTTGTCGATCTGCGTGCGCCGAAAGTGATTCCACTGTTGACCAAAATTCTCCGTATAGCCGCTGTTCGGGACGAACCGCGGCACATGATTCCGTATCGGAATCGTTTCTCCTCTCATCGAGCAAATCAATTCTCCAGTCCTGATCTCGCCGTCCCTGGCGATAGCACCGGACTTCAATTCCAATCGTTCATGGTCCTTCGGACAGATTAAATCGCGAATGAATTCTCGACGCATGTCACTTCCACACCTACACCTTCGTTGACCACATACGGCCGGTATGTCCCCGGTGTCTCCGGCTACACGGGACCGCCGGCGCCCGGCCCCGGTGCGCCACCCGAGCACCTTCCTACCTTAAAATGGTGTACACAATTGGAATGTGTAGGCAAGAGTGACTTTGATCCATCGACGGAGCGGATTATCCTGGGGTGAGCCGGCCGATATAAAACAGATGGGGTTCATCCGCCTCCGCTTTCCGGCCATGGATCACCCGGCGCGCTTTTCGAAGCAGGCGGCCGTACCAACGGGCGTCCAGCGTAGTCGCCTGACACAGACGGGGCTCGAAACCATACTTTCTCAACAAACCGACGAGGTTCTCTGGAGAAAATGAGCTAACATGCTGCCAGGGATGAAACACGCAGCCGCAGTCCGGGCACACAGTCTCCACCTGTCCCAAGTCTTCATTGTGTGGAGTCGTGAGCACAAGATGTCCACCCGGCGCGAGCAATCGACTGACCTCCTGTAGCGTCTCATCCCGCTGCTGGGGAAGCAGATGCTCCACGACTTCCACCAAAAAGATGACATCCAGGCTGTGTGATTCCACGGAAGACGGCAACTCTGATGCGACTGTCACTCCGCCGAACGTCTGATAGTTGTGGCAATTGCCGCGGGCCTTTTTCGCCGATTCCTCAGAAAACTCCAATCCCGAAGCGTGCAAATGCCGCTCTAACATTTTTTTTAACAACAGCCCTGGTCCACATCCATAGTCCAGAATCCTCGCATCTCTCAATGGAAGATACTGCTCGGCGACCGTAAGAATGCGATCGCCGAACAACCCGCTGAAGTAGGACCGCTCGGCATGAGGCGTGCTCGTCAGATACGACCAAAAACGTCCGACCTTTCTGGCATCCCATTCCACTCGATGGATATCAAAATTCGAAGGACCCATTGATCCTCTCGGTCCTACCGGCATAAATCCTGCCAGGAGAATGCGGGGCACTCGACGGCGCCCTGCTCGATAAACTCCACATGCCAGAGTTGGAACATGAGCGCAGTCCAGATCTGCGCATGATAGTCCGCCCTCCCTTCCAGGTGAGGACGAACGAATCGGCTGTAGAATTCCGGTTTAAATAGATATTGGCGGGCGAGCCGTTCCGGAGACAGGAGGCGTTCTGCAAGCGGGCGCAACCTTCCTCGCAACCATTGCGCGACAGGAATCACGAATCCGCGCTTCGGAGCCGTCAACAGATCCTGCGGCAAAACACCCCGAACCGCTTGCCTCAACAAATACTTCGGGTCACCGGGCTTCGTCCGGACCTCCGGAGGGATCCGCATCACCAATTCGATGAATGTGCGGTCGAGAAAAGGGACCCTCGCTTCCAGGGAATGCGCCATTGAAAAACGATCCGTCATGAAGAGAAATTCTTCCGGCAATTGGGTTTGCATCGCAAGCTGCATCAGGGCATTCCGCGGATGGGCATCTTCCGCTTCACGGCAATAATCCCGCAACAAATCAGCCGTGTCCTGCACCAGATGCCATTCCACCCTGCCGGACAGAACAGCCGCCCGCTTCATCGCGTCGGACAGGTAATAGAAGGCGTGAACATACTCCCATCGAAACGGATCTCGGGCGATGTGCGATAGGTTTTGCCAACGCTCTCTCGAACGCCAGCCGATGATTCGTTCGGGAATCAAGGCGGACAAGGAACCTACGGCGCGCCCACAGAAGTTGGTCCACCCCGCGTGCTTCGACCCTTCAGCGCCCTCCGCCCATCGAGCGGCATATCGCTCCACCCCGATAAAGCGTCCATAATCTCCGAACAACTCATCGCCACCCGTTCCCGTCAGTCCGACCTTTACCTGCTGCGACATAAATTGAAAGACATACCAGGAGGGCAGCCCCCCGCCATAGGGTTCGTCGAGGTGCCACACCATTTTCACTAAATCCCGGAGTAGATCCTCAGGCCGAAGAATCATTTCATGGTGGTCGGTTCCCCATCGTTCCGCGACTTTCCTCGCAAGCGGAAGTTCATCGAACGATTCGGCCTCGCTGCCGGCAAATCCGAGCGAATAGGTCTTGATCTGCCGGTGTCCTGATTCGGCCAGCAACCCGACAATACCGGATGAGTCCAGTCCTCCGGATAGAGAACACCCGATCGGCACGTCGCTCAAACTCCACCGTTGAACGGCCTCTTTCAGCTCGAAACGTATGAGATCGCTCCACTCATCAGGCGAACGATTTTCTTCTTGATGAAAGCGCGGCCTCCAATACGGGCGAATGTCCAACCGCTCTGAACCGAGCTGATATTCAAATGCATGGCCCGGCGGCAATCTCGACACACCGTTGAACATTGTGTGCTCCCCGGGGACGAATCGCAGCGTCAAGTAGTGGAATAGGCTCGCGCGGTCGAGCTCTCGAGTCACGGCCGGGCTTAGCAGAAGACTCTTGAGTTCCGATGCAAACGTGAACTGATTCGGAGTCTTCATATAGTACAGCGGCTTGATGCCCATGGGGTCTCGCGCGCCAAAGAGCAGGTTCCTCCGCCGATCGTACAGGACAAACGCAAACATCCCATTCAGATCGGCCAGCAGGTCCGCCTGCTTCTCCTCATAAAGTCTCAGCAGCACCTCTGTGTCGGAGTTCACCGTCGTGAACCGGTGATTGCGGCGTTCCAATTGCCGGCGGAGATCCGGGGCGTTAAAAATTTCGCCGTTATAGACGATCACAATCGACTGATCCTGGTTGGTCATGGGCTGGCGTCCATGCTCAAGATCCATGATGCTGAGTCGCCGCATCGCAAGGGTGACTCGATTCACGGGGTCGTGATAGATCCCATGGTCATCGGGTCCTCGATGCTCCTGCAGGCGGTTCATCGCCGGCACATGGCTGTGGTCCGATCCCCCGGCGACTCCGACAATCCCGCACATGTTATGGTGATCGGAACGGAATCGTTCCGCATGCTCCTCTGCGTCAATCCGGTGACGAGGACAGAAAATCTTCCGTACCGCTACGCACCCATTCGGCAAACGCGCGCAGATCGGGCGCATTCCGGATGTCGGTCCCTGTTGATTGGACCTTTGTCGAAAGGCTGGCTCGTTGGTCTCGCTGGTACTCGAGTGTCACGGTTTTCAGTGTGAGCGGACGAAGCTTGAACAGCCCATAGGCGAAGCGTTCCGCCAAGTTTCGTTCCGCATCGGATAAGGGAGAAATCTCTTCGACGCAGGCAAGTTGCTTCAAGTATTCGGCCTTCGAATCGGAATCGATCGTGAATCCCAAACGATCGAATCGACCCGTACCGGCCGTCAAGACCGGAATCCCCAAGCTGGCTGCTTCAATACCCACGGTTCCACGCACGGTCACGCAATAGTCCATCACTTCAAACAGCGAGAGGGTGTTGATCGGGCTGTCGGGAGGTACCATGGTGACGTGCGCAGGCAGCGTCCCGATATGCTCGCGGATGGCTGCCAATTCCGACGGCTCTCCTGTCACGCCGTCTCTGGCGTTTTTGATGAGATTCGCAGGGTGGACTTTCACGATCCAATTGACCTTCGTATTGGCACAGGCGGCTTTGATGGTCTCGACAAACCACGCCTCATAGGTTCCGAACAAATCGGTTCCCCAGAACAGCGTGCCGTCCCAGAAAATGTGTGAAAAGATGACTGCGGTCTTCTTCGCCTGGTCCAATTTGAGGACCAGGCGGACTTCATCCGCCGCAAAGGTCCGGGTATGAAACTGAGTACCGACCTCGCTATACCATTCGCCTCTGGTGTAACTGCCGATTATCTCCTCGCGGAGATCCTTGCGCTGCCGTTCGCTCCATGGAGATACTTTGATGTTCTCCCAGCTCTTCCGGGACAGCGACGCTGGATGACAGTCCTCACCCCCGGCCGTATAGCGCTTCAACATCAGGGTGTTATTCTTATGGGCGGCATTCCACGTGATCGTATCGACTCCGGCGGCCCGGCATAGGTCAAACAATTCGCCGCGCGGAGTATATCCCGGATCGATGGACAAGGCGAGCCGGGGCCGCACTTCTGCCAGAACCAGCCGAGACATCTCCACCGCTTGGATAGCGCGGTTCAAAAAAGGAAGGACCGCTCGGCGAATGGATTCGACTTTCAAGTCCAATCGCCCGACACGGAGATGGCGTAAGGCCGTGGAGGCTGCATACTTGCCGACACGGACCCCCCCGTACTGCAACCCAATGAACTGTTCGAAGGTTTCAACGGAGGCCAGCAACGAAGCCGCGAGATCCGGTTCGCCGCATGCATGAAAATCTTCCCAGTAATGCACGGCCTCAATGCCCGCTTCTCGATAATAGCGACCCGTCCACCGATCATAGTCCGCCAGCACAACCGGTCGAAACCCGCTCGACTCGCACGCTTTAGCAAGGGCCAGTTCAACAATGACGCCTTGCCGTCCTAAGTTTACGACAAGAAGCGGCGGCGAGTCGGCCGGTAAGGCTATTTGTGGAAACAAATGGCGATGATTCTGGGTGAACGCGGCGAACGCCTCTCGTTCTTTGGATTCCTCACGCCGAAACCCATCGTCTGTCAACCACTTCGCTTCGTACCAAATACCGCGCAAGGATTCCAATAAGCGGGCACGGTTCAGGAGCCTCTTGAAAGATGCTTTCGACTCATGCCAACTCATAGGTAAGCAGATCTCAAATCCGTGCTCTGGCCGTCTCACGTCATCTCATCGACAAGGTAAGGCAATTCCGTGCTCTCCCACTTCTCAAACACACTCTGCGACTCGAGGATGCGACGGATTCCGTCCTCAAGCGAGGTCTTAGGCGCGAATCCCAGCAGCCGTTTGGCCTTGTCGCCTGAACAGTACCGGCGATGGATTTCCCGGTCCGCATGGCGGTCCGTGCTCGTAAAATCCTCGGCATAGCGTATCTCTACGTTCGGATTACCGCCCGCCGCAATCACGAGGTCCGCCAATTCCTTGAGCGAAATCGGCCGCTCGCTGCTGCCCAAATTGATGATCTGTCCCGTCGCCTCCGTCCTGAGCAGCGCATCCACGACCCCACGCCCGGTGTCCTCGCTATAGCAATAGGACCGGACCTGATCGCCGCTCCCATTGATCACGATCGGCTTGCCGGTCATGGCATTGTAGATAAACCGCGGCAGCACAAACTGCGCCGCCTGGTAGGGCCCGTAGGCATTGAAGAACCGCAGGATCACATGCTCGAAATCGGGATAGCGTTGAGCGTAGCCGATACAGAGTTCTTCGCCGGCCAGCTTGCTAATGGCGTAGACCGTCTTGCCCTGGGTCATCGTTTCTTCGGTGATCGGATTCTCCAGCGGCTCCCCGTACACTTCGGAAGAAGACGCAAAGACGAAACGTTTGATCCGATGTTGAATGGCGCAATCGAGCACGTGCTTCGTGCCGTCTACGTTAATTTCCAAACAACGCAACCGATTCACTTCGGTCCGCCGGACGCCGAGGAGTGCGGCCAGATGGATGACCGACCCGCACCCATCCATGGCTTCCCGAATCGAGGACACGTCGAGGATCGATCCGTAAAACACCTTGACGCGCTTGGGTATGGCTTGCCTGATTCGGGCGATTTGCTCGCCGAGGTCCAGCACATGGACCTCGATCCCGCGGCGATCCAATTCGCACACTACTTGAATACCGATGCAACCGGCCCCGCCGGTGACCAACACTGGAGCATGCATAAGAAGTCCTTCAATAGGTCATGTGTTTATTGAGCAACTTGGACAAGTCGATCTCCTCCAGGATCCGGCAGATACGCTCGGAGCTGTTGCCGTCTCCATAGGGATTGACGCAGGTCTCGAGCGCCGACCGATAGACAGGATCATGCAGAGCGCGGTCGATTTCCTGGCGAATGATCTTCTTATTGAACTCCGGAACCGTAATGACGTTACAGGCCCGCATACGCCCCGTCTGGCGGCTTCCGATGTCCAAAGCCGGCAGTTTGAACGACGGCGCTTCCAGAATGCCGACACTTGAATTGCCGACGAGCACCGACACGGCGCCGAGCAGGCTCAAAAAGACGTCCCGATCAAGATTCCGAAAGGCTCGGATGGTTGGACAGTCACGGTACTGCTCGATGACCGAAATAATCTCCCGGCCCGCTGCATCCACGTTTGGATAGATCACGAGAGCCTGATGGCCGCTCTCCTGCACGGCTGTCAGAGTCTCTTCCATTTGCTTGCGGGCGAGATGCACTTCCGCCAGCACCGGATGTTGAATGACCAGCAGGACGGGTTTCATGAAGTCGAGCATGAACATACGCGCAAGTTCATCCCGGCTGAGCTTTTTTCTCTGTATCACGTCATCGAGCTGCGGCGCCCCGACGTTGAATATCCTCCAGGGCTCTTCCCCCAACTTTCGAACCCGCTCCGCGGAGTCTTCGCACGACGGCAAATGCACATGCGCCAATTTGGTGATCGCGTGGCGGGCGGAACCATCGATATGGCCGGACAAATCGCCTGATTGGATATGGGCGACCGGAATATTCATGTAGGCCGCCGTGACGGTCGCCGCCAGAATCTCGGCGCGATCGCCGGCGACCAACATGAGATCCGGCCTCATCATGTCGAAGACTTGCGCCAGGCCCTGTATTTCCACGCCCAGCGACTTCGACCAGGCGGTCGGGCTATCGCCTCCGACATACATGTCCACTCGGGCAGCCGGTGTGAAACCGTCCCGGATAATTTCGTCTACCGAATGGCCGTATTCTTTCAGCAGATGCATGCCGGTGACGATCAATTGCAACTCCAACCGATCAGACTGCTGGATCAGCTGCATCAACCGCCTGATATAACCGTAGGTCGCCCTGGCTTCGGACACGACGGCGATTTTGCGTTTATTCATACGCTTAGCTGCTCCCATCGGATCTGACTGTCCTTTGGGATGTCCGTTTTTGCCGTTTTCCCGATGATCTTTTCCAAATCTTTCGCGGGCACGACGCCGGGCCCCGGACTCGGCCGTTTGACCCACACCATCTCTTTGGTGATGACGCTCCCCCGCGGGATCGCAACCTCGGACACGACACTTTCCCTGGCCCACGCGACGATTTCCCGCTCTTCCGGAAAAATCGTGCGCTCGGCACCCCGCGCGCGAAACACCGCATCCGCGCCCTTGACCAGCTCGCCCAGTTCGTCCGGCTCAATGGAAACCGGATGATCAGGCCCCGGCTGCTGGCGATCCAACGTGAAATGCTTTTCGAGGACGCAAGCCCCGAGCGCCACTGCGCCCAACGCGGTATAAATGCCGCGTGAATGGTCGGACAAGCCGACCGGCGCGCCGAACAACTCGCGGTAACGAGGAATCATACCGAGATTCACCCGATCATAGGGGGTGGGATAGGCGGACACGCAATGGGTCAGAATAAACGGCGTCTTCAAACGCCGCAACAACGCCACGGTCTCCCCGACTTCGTCGACCGTGCACATGCCGGTCGAGACGATCATCGGTTTGCCCTTCCGGCCGATATGCTCGATCAACGGCAGGTTCGTGAGCTCTCCGGACCCGGTCTTATAGGCGGGCACGCCCAACTCTTCGAGAATGTCCGCGCCGATCCGGCTGAACGGCGTACAGAGATAAAGAATCCCGAGCATCTCGCACAGCCGCTTCAACTCGCGATGCTGCTCGACGGTCAAATTCGTTTTGTCCAGGGTATCGTACAAGGGCTCGGCAAAGTTGGCCGATTGCGGCGTATCCCGCAGCATTTCATTGTCGAGCACATGAATCTGAAACTTGATGATGTGCGCGCCCATGGCGTGAGCAAGGTACACCATGCGCTTGGCGGTTTTGAACTCGCCCTGATGGTTGACCGCCGCTTCCGCGATGATGAGCGGCGGCTGGTCGGGCCCCACCCGGTAGGGCCCGATCGGAATCAACGCGATATCAGCCATGACTGTCCCCCAAAGTGTTCTGCGCGAGCGCGGCTTCGGCCAAAATGAAATCGAGCGGCTCGTTGATATCGATCGCTTCACGCGGGTCATCGACCACTACGGCATAGCGAACGACACCCAGCACCGAGCGATGCCGTTCGAGCGCGCTCGTTCGCGTGACATACACGGTGCTGCTCTCCTCGTACAAGGGCGTCCGATCCTGCCGGCGCCGCGGCTGGTCAGGAAACAGATATTCGAACCGGCCGTGGAGAATGCGCCCGTAACACTTCCTTGTCTCGGTCACCGTCATGACACAATCAGCTTCGGTCCGTTGCATCGCCATCTCGATACAGCGATCGATCAAGTTCGCGGATCTGAGAGGCGAGGTCGGCTCCAACGTGACAACGTAGTCCGGTCGATACCCGGCTTGTCCCAGCGCGTCGACCGCATGCAACAGAGCCAATTCGGTCGGAGATTGGTCGGTGGCATATTCTCGCGGACGGTGGATGACTTCAACTCCATGGGCCGCCGCGATCTTGGCGATCTCATCGTGATCCGTCGAGACCACACAGCGATCGAGATAGCGCGATTGCTTGGCTGTTTCAATCGTATAGGCCAAGAGAGGCTTTCCGGCGAGCGGCTGGATGTTCTTTAGCGGAATCGATTTCGATCCTCCGCGGGCCGGAATCACCGCCACCACATGTGACACAAACGATCTCCTCTATGCCGGTCGCCGCTTTTCGATCTCCAGATACGGCAGGTATCCGGCCAAATCGTCATTCCTCAATGCATTTCTCGGAACATCGAGTGATCCAACACAGACTCTTGGATGCCCGCTTCCATCTCGGCACAGATGAGACGGGACTATGAGCCGGACAGGAGTAATGTCCGGCAAAGATAAAGCCGGCGTTGAATCAGCGCCCTGACAAGCCGAACTTTTGACCCGGCGTTCCTGTATTCCCATTCATCGGGCGGCATCCACCGGGAAAACAACCGTAATCGATTCGGCAAGCACGCCGCACCGTTAGTATCGAAATATCCAAGGCGGCATCCCAACTCGTATGTCCTCAACAGGATGAGTTCCCGCTCTCGCTCGGTCAGAATGTCGTCATATCCATAGGCCTTCGCCATATCCGCCACGACATGCACCGGCGTCTCGACGCCCTTCAAACTGGAATTGCTCGGCAAGGCCTTCAAGTGCTTGCCGCCCAGGACGGTTTGGCACGCCGGTTCTTTCGGCGGCGGAACGCCCAGCCAATGGCAGATTCCGGCCACGGTCTTGTCTGCGGACTCGCAGAGGTCTTCGTAACGGACGAGATGATGGCGCGCCGGGTCCTGTTGCATTCCCTCCAAAGCAAATCGCACGTGAGGAATCCATCGGGACTCCAACTGGAGTCGGAGAATATCCCCGCCTTGATACCAAAATGGTTTTTGCTTCAGTACCATATCGGTGCGCTTGAGCGACGTATAATTCGAGTACGGATGCCGGACGATGTGCACGAACTTCATGTTGGGAAACAATCGTTGATAGCGCGGCAGATCGGCAACCTCGATCGACTTGAACATGAAATGAGGCTTCGCGGGAAGCATGCGGTCTTCATAAATAGACCACGTCGCCTCCATGAACGATTCCAGGTTGTCGATCATAGTTCCACGCACATGGTCCTTGATGAACTGAGAAGGATTCACATTCACCGCCGCGGGCTCGACCAGTTTATCCAAATAGGTCTGTTTGAGTTCCACCAACTGCTCAGAGACCCATGCATGGAATGCAGCAACGCGATGCCCTTCCAACTTCACGCGACCTGAGCTCGCCAAGCCGGCGCCTGCAGACATCCATTGTTTGAGCCTACTTTTCACCGAGCGGGACGCAAACGTCCGCAGATAATTCAATTCGATCGGATAGATCCACAGCCCTGGACTGCCGTCCAACAGCCGCATCAACAGCGTCGATCCGTTACGGCCTGCTCCGAAAATGCCGACCAGCAAGGCGTCTCCTATCGTAGCCGTTCAAGATGGGCCAATCGATCCACGGATTTCACCAGCCGATGGTCTCCGGCCGATATAATCTCGCGGACCAGGCGTCCCACGGTTTCCGCATGGGTTTGAAACAGTGTTTCATCAGTCGCATCGTCAAACAACACTGCGCCGCCTACCTTGACTCGGCGTCCAAACCGCTCAAAATCAGTGCGGACTCCGTCATAACTATGATCTCCATCGATGAACACGAGGTCGACGTCTCCTGTTTGCAGCTCAATCGTCCGCGAATCGCCGACCAGCAACGTCACGCGCAACCCGAATTTGGCGCAGAGATCTCTGATTTGATCGTCAAAACTGCGGCTGGAACTATCCTGATGCAACCGCGCTTCCTTCTCGCCGATGTCGATCGACCAAAATTCACCGTAGCCGTTCATGGCGGCGGCAATGGTAAGAGTCGAGCCTCCTTTGTAACGACCGATCTCGATGATCTTTGACGGACGGAGCCGACGAACCAGCCCAAATAGATAGGCGGTTTGGCGGATCGTCATCGCGATCACACCGTGATCGAGCGACGTGCTGGCGAACAATCCCGCCAAGTCCTCGAATTGAAGGGCCTCGGCGGGAGGAAGGTCGAACGGCATGGTGTCCAGCGAGGGACGCCGGTTCAACTTGGGCCCCAGCGCCTCCAATAGCAGTTGAGGATTGCGCTCGCTGAGCCTTTTAGCAAAAGCCGCGCATGCAGCGTCGGGTAACAACGCGGCCAATTTCTCACCAATGTGATTGTTCAGTCCCGATTTCACCAGATCACCATCAGTTCTCGCATAATGGAACTTTAAGCGTCCACTGTGCCGTCGCCCTCGTTCTCACGGCCTTTGTTCCGCAGCCGGTCCGCCCAGCCGTTCCAGTTCATCAACAATCGCTTGGCCTGCCACCGACTCGGAAAAGCATTTTTCGTACGTTCCCCGGCCCCCGAGGGAAAGTCGCCTCCGCAACGCAGTATCCCGTAAGATTCTGACAATCGCCTCGCCCAATTGCGCATCCGTGTCGGCCATTAGGGCATTCTCGTCGTCGCGCATCTCCGGGATCCCTGAAGCATTCGCTCGATGCGCAACAACGGGACATCCGAATGCCCACGCGGTAATGATGCGAACTCGGATCCCCAATGGAATATTGGTCGGGACAATCATCACATCGGCGGACAGAAACTCCGGATCTGCCGGCACCACCCGCCCGAGCAAGCGCACATAGGATTTCTGCAACTGTTCCGCGATATCCGGAGGCGGAGTGCCGCCGCCCACGAGCCGCAGCTCGAACCCGTCTTCTCCGAATTCCGAGACCAAGCGCGGCAAAATGGTTACGGCAACGGCCCGCAATCCCGATGAAGTCGACGTCGTCTCTAAGTCTCCCATTAACAGCACGCGGTGTTTTCGATTTCTTCGCTCTTCGTGCGCCTTCTTCCGCAACGTCTCCCATTGTGCGCCGGCCGCATCCGGAACCGGTGTCCTCAAGTACAACGCCTCTGGACTCCCATGGACCTTCAGCCACTCCGCATAGTGGCCGGCGAACGCACCGCTTCTGTGCGTCGACTTCAACAACGTCGTCATAGCCTGTCGCGCAACCATGGAATCGAGCAATATCTTGAGACCCTGCACCGGATATTTGCCGAGCGTGAAGGGGCTGTCCCGCCACCGGAAGTATCCGGGAAGATGCCAGAGATCGCCGACCGCCGCCATCAAGGGTCCCAGGCCAAGAGGGGCGACCGCCGACAGCGCATCAAAGTGATAACACAAAAAGACATCGCAGGTCCGTTCGGCGAAGGCGGCCCGCACTCTCTCCGAGAGCTTGACCCACGGCATCATGTATGCCAAGCCCTTCGACTTATCATATAGGCGGCCTGCCCAGCGGCCGATTTTACCAACAAAGGATCCGTCACTGGAACCGATCAGCCGCTTCATCTCATATTCGATGATCACGACCTCGACGCCCTCCCGGCGAAGCGCCTCTTCCTGCCGGCCACGAGACGCGAGGTACGGATTTCCCTCCGTGATGTCGAACAAACTCACAACACAGACCCGGTGGCCCGATTTCACCAGGGCTCTGATCACGCTCCAACAGGTGAGCGCTCCTCCGTGATACCCAGCCCCCGGCAGACCTTGAACGATGAATCCGACTAACACTGCGTTGCCGTTCCGTTGCTATGTTGCTGGCTGTCCGAGTCCAGCCGGTATCCGCATTTCCGCATGCCGGCTCGGTTTCTATTTAGGAACACCCAGAATCGGCTCAACCTGCTGTTCATGATCCCGAACCCAGGCAGCAATGTTCTCAATGATACGCTCAATCGTCCAGCGCGGCTTCCATCCGGCCGCGGCCCGTACTCTGGATGAATCGGCAACATAAATACGTACATCACCGGGTCTGGTGGCCTCCACCGTTCCGACCGCAATCGTCTTCCCAGTCGCCTGCCGGCACAGGCCCGTCAATTCCATCAACGATACACTGCAATCCCGGCCTCCTCCGACATTGTAAATGAGGCCGCTATGCGCCGGCATATTGGCAACCTGCAGCTGAATCAGCTCGAATAAATCCTCGACATGCAGCAGATCGCGCACCTGCTTGCCCTGCCCGCCGAATCCAAAGTACGATAACGCTCCACCGAAATGATGGCGCGCGACCCAGAGGACGGCAAAACCCTGATCGACCTTTCCCATTTGCCAAGGTCCCGTCAGGACCCCGCATCGATTCACCACCGCGCGCAGGCCATACATGGCGACATATTCGCGGATCAGCAACTCGGCGCAAAGTTTCGTCGCGCCATAGAGAGTCCGGGCACCCTCCAGCGGAAAGTCTTCGGTTACTCCATGGTCGCTCATGCCCGCCAAATGACTGCCCTCCCACTCAAACCTGGTCGAGAGTTCACGATACGGCACTGAATTGAGCGATTCGTAGGGATACACGCGGCTGGTCGAGAGAAACATCACCTCTGCATCATGACGCCTGGCCAGTTCCAGACAATTGACCGTCCCGACCAGATTGGTATCGATCACGTACGAGGCATCGCCGTCGAAACCGGCCAGAGCGGATGGTTCTGCGGAACATTCGATAATGATATCAACCTTGCCGATTCCGTCCAAGTCCGACCGATTCCGTATGTCGCCATGGCAAAACTCGATGCCCGCCTGCGTCAAGCGATGGAGATTCAGTTCCGATCCCCTTCTCCGTAAATTGTCGAAGGAGACGATCCGCCAATCCGGGTAGGACCTGCGAAAGAGCAGCGCGAGGCTGGAGCCGACAAAGCCGGCGCCGCCCGTGATCAGCAACCGTTTACGCATGAGATCGTCTTGTCATCCGATTCGATACCGGTTACCGGACCCGGCCGCAGCTCAAGATCCATGTGGGCGCCTTCTACTTCAGCATTCATCATTCAGCATTTCTTACTTTGAGGGCGCCAGCGCCGTGAGCAGATCCCGAACCGAGACTCTGCGCATCAACCGAGCCCCCACCATCGCAATGACGGCCGCTCCAATGACGAACTTTGCCGAAAGCGGGAGTTCTATCCATCGTGTCAGAAGATACAGCGCCATCACGACGGCGACTCCCCAGAAGACGCCCGGCTCAACATGATATCGACAACCAAGGCGCCGGGCCAAAATAGCGCGGGTAGCATGGAGCGCGAAAACGCCAATTACCGCCGCTGCCGTCGCCCCGATGACTCCGAATTGCCACGTTCCGGCCGCAACCAACAACATGGTGGCCACGCTGACCACAATCGAAGACCATGACATCAAAAATGATTGGCGAGCCGTCAAGAGATATTGGGTGAAGGGAACACCCATGCTATGAGCAAACACGAGGAGAAACCACAGAGGAACCAGGTTCGCCGCCTGATCAAATTTCCCATGCGTCAATAGATGAATCAGCTCCGGCGCAAACAGCGTGATCAGAATCCCGCCGGCCGTCACACTGAAGTACCAGAGGGATACGTTCTCTTCAACGGGACCGTGTGAGCGCGTCGCACCGGGGGCAAAGAGCTCCAGAAACGTCGGGGTCATCGTGCGGGAATAGGCTTTCGTGACGGTGATAAACATGCCGCGGTAACTTTGTGAATGGGCGTAAATACCCAACGCAGACAAATCAAGCCAGCGTTGGATGACGATCCGATCCACGCTGTTTGCGATCACGTCCATGAGACTGAATGGTATTGCCGGCATCCCGCTTTTCACGACCTCTCCAAGCCAGCGCAGACTGGGCTGAACCGAGAGTTTGGGTGCAACGTACCACAACCCATGAACCGTGGAGACGATGCCGCCGGCAATCGGCGACAGAAAGACGGCCAGCACGCCGAGCTTCATGACGGACAGACCGACCACGGTAGTACAAGCCGCAGTCAACCACTGCAAGGATTCATTCATCGCATGGCTGACGGGAGCCCGTTCAATGACCATGAGCGAGCTCACCGTGGGCCATAGCGTGCCGGCCAGCAACCCCAGGAGTGCGAATCCGAAATACAGCTGATACTCCGCGTGATAGTCGCGAACCAGCTGAGGCAAGACCAGCGGCGCCGACGTCCAGAACACCGCAATCCAAGCCAGTTTGAGGACAATATTGGCGGCGACCAGATTGAACAATAACTCACGGCGCCCGGACAACGTCGCGTGATGCCAATGGGTCGATAAAACCCAACTGTCCCCCACTGATGAGAGCGGTGTGACCGGCATTGCACAGGTGGTCAAAATGGCAAAGACTCCGAGATCGGCCGGATCGAGGTAATACGTCGTAATCGGTACCATGACGCTGACGCCTAGGATGGTCTGGAGCAGCGTCGGAACAAGAAACCAGAGAAAACTCTTATCCACCCGTCGCACTCTCTTTACCGGCCGCAGCAGACCTCGCTCCGGCTAGCCGGTCTTATCCAACGCTTCGAGGATCAACCGAACCGACTGCGAAGGGGAACGGGAACCGGTTTCCACCACCAGATCGGGCGCGATCGGCTCTTCATACGGATCGGAGACGCCTGTGAACTGCTGGATTTCGCCCCGCAGCGCCTTGGCATACATGCCCTTGATATCGCGCCGGATGCACTCGTCGATGGAACAGCGCACCCAGACTTCCAGGAATGCGCCGGCTCCGCCGATTTTCTCGATCATGGCACGGACTTGATTTCGGCTCTCGCGATAGGGGGAAACAGCCGCCACAACCGTGGTGACGCCATGCCGGGCCAGTACTTGGCATACCCATCCGATCCGCAAAATATTGGTATCCCGATCCACACGTGAGAATCCCAGCCCTTTGGACAGATGGGTACGCACCACATCGCCGTCCAACACCTCCAGACGGGATAATCCCCGCTCGCAGAGTGATTGCGCCAGAAGCGTGGCCAGAGTGGTTTTTCCCGAGCAAGGCAAGCCGGTCAACCAAATCGTTAAGGCCTTCATGTTTGGACCATGATATCCAGGTTCCGTCCTGTCAGGACCATCAGCCTGCCTTCGTAATCGTGAACATCGCGGCTGAAGGAGGTATGCCGCTCCACCGCCATCGCAACCACATAGCTTCGTGTACCGTCCCATACGACGGAGCGACCAGCCCCTGCTCCACCGTCGCTTCAATGCCCAGCACCGCTCCGTCCGGTTTACAGACTGGAACCGTCATATGCATTCGCCGGCCTGCAGAAATAATCTCCCAGCCGTTCCGTGCGGCTTCCACCCGGCAGCCCGGCGCACAGGTCCATGTCCATTCGATGGTATGCGGCGTCGAAGGTCCGCTACGGCCTGAAAAATGGTCAATGACCTGGACGGAAAAACCCGGCCGGTGAACCAGTACGTCGCGGCGATGGCGGAGGGGATCGGAGAGGCGTCGATATCCGTCGAATTCAGCCGACACGCGGTCCAGCGTATCTCCGTGTTCCCACTCCAGAACAAGCGGTGACCCGTCCTGATGCAGACAAAAGAATTTCCCGGGAATAAACCGATTCTGTTCCCTTCCGTCAATCGTGACAGTTGAATGATGGGCGGTACAACGGAAGAGGTCGTACATCCGCGGATCAGCAGTATAGAGAAACGAGCCGGAATCTACAACCATATCTTGCCCGTCCAAATGCAGTTCCAGAGACAGGATATCGTTATGTTTGTGCGTCCCGATGCCCCTGGTCCCGACCGGACTGCAGTTGAACAACACATAGTCGTCGCGATCCCGGATGATGTAAAACCCGCCCGAAGGAAACGCCGCGCTTGTTTTCGAGGGGGCCTCTTTATCCGGCGCTCGTGAAAACCGATCCCGGCCCTGCCGGCCAAGCCAGAGCGCCTCGACTCTCCGGGGGCCGGCGTGCCCCCACCATTCGTCATGGTCATAGAGTACCGCTCCCGCAGCCAGGAGATGGCGATGATCCCGGGGATCCACGGTTCCATATCCGGTCAAGACATGTAATCGGCCGTTATCTCCGTCCCCGACTTGAGGGGCCAAGCCGTTGGGCTTGGTATAGGCTGAGACAAAGTCGCACATCAATCGGAGCTTGCGGTGAAATGAATCGGCCAGGCGAATATCGTGATGGCGACAAAGCAGCGCTGAGGACAGAAACATCTCACTGACCAGCCGGTGATACGGAATGCTCGACTCATAGTGCACTCCATCGGACAGCACCTGCCGCTCCATCTCTCGTTCGAGTTCCCGAACGGCGAAAGTCCGCCACGCCGCACTGTCGCGGCATTCCGGAAGACACAAGCCGAGATAGAGCAGTCCCACCACATCGGCGAGATAATGATTGGTGGTGATGCCGTCGCTGCGCCGCTCCAAATTACCCATGAGATGGCGCCCGTGGCTGATCAGCGAAGCCAGCACGCTGGTCAGCCATCGGCCGGTCACATCGGGAGACTCGGCGATCAGGGCAATGGCCCAGAGCCAATTCACCGCACGGATGGCCACCTCCATCGGGCACGCCCAGTTTACTCCGCGGCCCGTCGGGTTCCGATCAATCCAGTCGGCAATTTGGCTCGCGACTTCCTGCGCATAGCGCGGCTTCCCGCTCAGCAGGTAGGCTTGAGCCAAAACCGGCACATGCTGGCACCGCGAGAGTTCCCACGGAACTTTAATATCGACACCGGACGCGCCTCTATGAACTATTTCGAGATAGTGCGCATCGGGATCCCACCGAAATCCGCTCTTGAAATCGCGATGCCAGTCGATGCGTTCGCCCACATGACGAGGGCCGGATCCCAGCAGGTCAAACACATGCTCACACAGGCGATCCGCAGTGCATAGGCAGCTTTGCAACTCATCCGGCGCCAGCCGGTGATACAAATCTTTCAATACCGGCGCGTCGCTCGGCCCCGTCGGCAACCGCCGTCCCAAGGCGCGCCGGATCTCGGCCACTCGGGCGGGCAGTTCTCGCTCTTCTACGCGTAGGGCCTGAGCCAAATCGCGATCTCCAATCCGCACAGGGCGACGGGCGTCCTGGATACGGCGCCATTGATGCGCGAGCGGACCCATCAGTTTCCCCATCCCAATCAGGGCCACGCGGGCGGGTCCCACGGTCCGCAGCCGGACCCGGATCATGTCCCAATAGGTCACCGGTGATTCGTGCATCATTGTTGGAACGCTAGTCGAGGTATGGAAGCGGGGTCAAGTCGTAGGATTTTGCTCAAGCCGGCCGACATAACGAAGGACGGCCCGTTATCGGAAGTATGCTTTCCACCAGAGGGCCAGATTGAATAGATACCATCCGCGCTGGTCATGTCCATTCACCACCCGCCTTGCCTGCTGTTTGTCCAGCATATCGGTCTGCTCACAGAACTCGTCGAGCGCCGAGACCATGGCAGGGCCCAGCCGATCTCCCATCCATTCCTGAACCGGCACGCCGAACCCTTGTTTTGACCTGTCGATCAGACTATCGGGGATCGTGCCTCGGACCGCTCGCTTCAGCACGGTCTTCAGTACGCCGTGGCGGGTCTTCACTTCCTCGGGAATACTCATAGCCAGCTGAACCAGCTCATGATCCAGAAAGGGCACACGAGCTTCCAGACTCGCCCCCATGCTCATCTTGTCCACCCGCATCAATAACAACTCCGGCAACCGGAGATTGAGGTCCAGATACGTCATCCATTGCACCGGCCGCTGATCCCAGCTCTGTTGTTCAAACCGGCGCCGGTACGGGCGCAGGACTTCCCATGATGAATAGCCGGAGAACCGGCGCTTGAGCCGCGCTGACAAAAGCGTTCGTTTATGGGCTTCCGGGAAGGCTTCCGCCCCTCCCCAGAACACCGGTTGACCTTCTGTACCCCGGCGCAGCCGTTCATACCAGAAGCTTTCTCCCCTCCCGCTCAGTGTCAGGAGACCGAGCCCCAGGCGTTTGAGCGCGCGGGGAATCGGAAACCGGTTCCACCGTTCCAGCTTCCAAAAGCTTTTCCAGCCCGGATACCCCCAGAACAGCTCATCCGCTCCTTCGCCGACCTGGCAGACGATGACGCCGTGCTCCCGCGCCAATCGAGAGACATAGTACAAGGGGACACAGACGGGATCGGCGATCGGCTCATCCTGCAACCGCACCATCGATGGAACGAATTCCAGCAGATCATCCAAGGTCAACAACTGTTCATGATGGTCGGCCCCGACGGCGCGCGCCATCAGCCGCGCATAGTCCAGCTCGTTCTTGTACGTCTCATAGTGGCCGGCATAGCCGATCGTGAAGGTGCTCACAGGCCGGATCTCGTCCTGAGAAAACAGCGCCGCATTCGTGCTCGAATCGATCCCGCCCGAGAGGAAGACCCCGACCGGCACGTCACTCACTTTGCGGAGACGCACGGAGGTTCGAAGAACATCCAGCACTGTAGCGGAGATCGCCTCATCGGATTCAACCCTGAGCGGGGCGGTGTGGTCCAGCACATCCCAATAGCGTCGTTCCTCCATCCGGCCGTCCGCACCTACGCGCAGCCAGGTGCCGGGCGGCAATTTTTTGATGCCCTCAAACATCGTATCGGGCGCCGGCACGGTAAGAAACGACAGGTAATGGTAGAGGGCTTCCTCCGAGAGCACGCGCTTCTGGTCCGGATCCTCCAGGATCGCCTTGATTTCGGATGCAAACACCAGCCGCCCGTTCTGGACGCTATAATACAGCGGCTTGACGCCGATCCGATCACGCACCAGCCACAACTCGCGCCGCCTCGCATCCCAGAGCCCAATGGCAAACATGCCGCGCAATTTGTCCAGGCAGCCGATGCCCCATTGCTCGAACGCGTGAAGAATCACTTCCGTGTCGGAATGGTCAGTTTTCCAGCGGTGGATTCCGAAGGCGTCCAACTCCCGCCTGACATCCACGTGGTTGTAAATCTCGCCGTTGAATGAGATCCAGAGAGTTTCATTTTCGTTGGACATAGGCTGGGCTGCGGTCGGCGAGAGATCAATGATGGAGAGTCGCCGGTGGCCCAGTCCGACACGGCGGTCCTTGGACAGCCACAGGCCCGCCCCATCCGGGCCGCGATGCGCCATGGTGTCTCGCATCCGCGCCAAATACGGTTCCGTGACGCGGAAGCCGGAATGCTCAAACACTAACGTTCCGTTAATGCCGCACACGCGGTGTTCCTCATTGAATGATGTGGATCCGCTCTCGCGGGAACGACTGGAAGAAAGAGGTCGTGCAGGAGCAGGAGCAAGACGGCTAGCGTACGGGGTGCCTCCGGTCCGACCGGATTTCCCCTTTCGATGTCGTGGCCGTTACGGCACTCTGTTGCCGGTACCAGGCGTAGGTGTCCGCCAGTCCTTGTGCCAAATCGATGGTGGATTTCCATCCCAGCGCCGCCAAGCGGGAGCAATCCAGCAGCTTTCTCGGCGTGCCGTCCGGCTTGCCTGCATCCCAGTGAATGCCACCCTCATATCCCACCACCTGCGCGATCAATTGCGCTAGATCGGCGATCGGGATATCCGTCCCAGTCCCCACGTTAATGATCATGTCACCGGAATAATTCTCCGCGAGGAACAGGCAGGCTTCCGCGCAGTCATTCACATGGAGGAATTCCCGGCGAGGCCGTCCGGAACCCCAGAGGACCGGCGGCTCTCCCGTCTCTTTGGCCTCATGGAACTTTCGCATCAACGCCGGCAGGACATGAGACGTTTCCAAATCGAAATTGTCATGAGGCCCGTAGAGATTCGTGGGCATCGCCGCGATGAAGTCGCACCCATACTGACGCCGATAGGCCTGACACATCTTGATCCCGGCAATTTTTGCAATCGCGTACCATTCGTTCGTCGGCTCCAGTGGTCCGGTGAGAAGATATTCCTCCTTGATCGGCTGCGGGCAGTCACGCGGATAAATGCACGATGAGCCTAGGAAGACTAATTTCTGTATGCCGGTCACTTTCGCCTGGTGAATGACATTGGTTTGGATCGCGAGATTGTCGTACAAGAAGTCGGCCGGATAGGAATGGTTCGCCAGAATCCCTCCGACCTTGGCCGCCGCCAAGAAGACATACTCAGGCTGCTGGTCTTCGAAGAAGTCGGCGACTTGCCGGGGGTCCCGTAAATCCAACTCGCTCTTCGGCCGTACGATGATGTGCTCATATTCCTTGGCATGCAGCGCGCGCACCAGCGCAGCGCCGACCATGCCTCGATGACCTGCCACATAAATTCGGGAGTCTTTTTTCATCGATTATCCTTGCGATCCCGTTCCTTCAAGCTTCACACGTTCTAATTCTAGATCCGCGTCGACCATCATGATCGCCAAATCTCGAAACCCGATTTTCGGAGTCCAGCCCAGCCGCTGTTTGGCTTTGGTCGCATCGCCGATCAACAGATCGACCTCGGTCGGACGATAATAGCGCGGATCGATCTTCACATACCGGCGCCAATCCAAATCGAGGCGGCCGAAGGCCACGTCGAGAAATTCCCGCACCGTATGCATCTCGCCGGTCGCCACAACATAATCGTCGGGCTGATCCTGTTGCAACATCAACCACATGGCTTCCACATAATCGCCGGCAAATCCCCAATCGCGCCTCGCCTCCAGGTTGCCCAAGAACAATTCCCGCTGCAAGCCAAGCTTGATACGGGCGGCGGCTTTCGTGATCTTCCTCGTCACGAACGTCTCTCCGCGGCGCGGCGACTCATGATTGAACAGCAGACCATTGCACGCAAAGAGATGATAGGCTTCGCGGTAATTCACCGTGATCCAATAGGCGTAGAGCTTCGCCGCGCCATACGGGCTGCGCGGGTAAAAGGGCGTCGTCTCCCGCTGCGGAACTTCCTGAACCTTCCCAAACATTTCGCTGGACGACGCTTGGTAGAACTTCGGCCTCAAGCCCGACTCTCGAATGGCCTCCAGCAGTCTGACCGTCCCCAGCCCGGTGATTTCGGCCGTATACTCCGGAATATCAAAGCTGACCCGCACATGGCTTTGCGCGCCCAAGTTGTAGATTTCATCCGGCTGGATGGTCCGCAAAATCCTGTTCATCGAGCTCGCATCGTTCAAATCTCCATAGACCAGATGCAAGCGCGCATCAGCCGTGTGCGGGTCTTGGTAGATTCCGTCGATTCGACCGGTGTTGAATGAGCTGGACCGGCGGATAATGCCGTAGACGTCATAACCCTTCGCCAGGAGAAATTCTGCCAAATATGACCCATCCTGCCCCGTAATACCGGTGATCAACGCTTTCATGAACAGGCTCGGCTCTCTTTCCTCACCGAGGATCCTGAATCAGATCCGGATGGCGCAGCGCAATGCCGGTCACGACCAGGATCCAGAACAGATGGGAGAGGCTTCCCATAAACATGTAGTCGAACAAATTTCGAACTCCGAATCCGATGACCGCAAGCCCGACGGTCAGCCCCACAAGCGCAGCCGGCACCCCGATGACCGCCTGGATCCGCGACAGCAAAAGGCGGGTGAGGCGAACAAAGATCCAGACAAAACAGATCATCGCCGGAATTCCGCTCCCCACCGTGACCATCAGCAACGCGCTGTGCATGGAAGGCGGCACGCGATCCCGCTCTCGATATTGATCCTGAACTTCGGGGGCATATTCGGGATGGCGCTTGACAAAGGTATCATTCCCATATCCGATGCCCACGAGCGGGTGCTCGCCGACGTCCTGAAGGCCCAGCTTCCATACGGAGAGGCGCGAGAAGAACGTCCATCGATCGACGGTATCCTGATGAAGCCCGGCTTGTGATAGGAGCAAGAGACCGGCGCCGATAGCGCTCAGGAGCGCCACCACCAGCAACGCATGCCGGCGCCGGTTGGACAAGAGTCCGACCGCCAACGCTTGCGCCGCGTGCCCGAGCCATCCGGCTCTTCCGTAGGAAGCGATCTGAGCCATGGTCGATACCAACAGGGCTGTACCCGTTCCAAGGCGCATGACCCATCGCTGTTCCGTCACCACCAAGCCGATCAGGACGGGGATGGAGAGGACCATGTAGGTGCTGAGCCAATTGTAGTCGGAGCCCGGTGCAAGCGCCCGCACATAGCGGTCACGCCAATTTCCTCCTCGTGCAAAAAAGTCGGACAGAGCATAGAACGACAAGAGCGCGCTGCCGACGGCCACGGCACATAACACCCGGCCCGCAAGAGGTTCCCGCCCCTGCTCGCGGAACACCAAAAGCCCCCAGTAGAACACGAGCACGTGAGCCGCGATCTTTCGCCACTCCGCCAGACTATAGCCGACATCGGTCGCGAAGGGCACCGTACACAAGACCCAGCCAAGAAAGCAGGCCAGCGGCAGGTCAAGCGGCGTGCGAACCCAGGGAGACCGTCGCATGCCGAGAACGGTCGTCCCGACCGCCAAGATGAGCAGCGTAAAGAAGCCGTACTCCTGCCAGTGATAGAAGGCCGGGAAAAAACTCAACCCTCCCATCACGACGAAGCCCGCCCCCTGGAGCTTCCAGAAACCGTCAAACGATCGGGCGATCACGACCGAGCCGTGACCAGCTTCGAATTCTTGCGTCATGGAGTGGATTCCCGGAAATTTTGCCGGCAGCAGGAGGCGGGGCGGCACGCGCGGTTATGTTCCTGCCACGAGCGTCGAGGCTGCTGCTTGGCTGATATACCCGCTCAGGGCCTCTTTCCAGTGCGGCATGGTGATGCCATGGCGGCGCCTCTGTTCAGCGGACAGCACCGAGTAGGCAGGCCTTGCGGCAAGCCGGCCAGCCTGATCCGTCGTAATTGGTTCGACCGCCGCCTGTTTGCCGGACAGCTTGACGATCTCGCGCGCAAATTCATACCAGCTGCATGCCCCTTCATTGGTGATGTGCAGAATGCCTTGGATCTGGCTTTCAACGAGGACTGCCATCGCACCGGCCAAATCTTCCGCTCGAGTCGGACAGCCTCGTTGATCGGCCACAATCCGAAGCACCGGCCGTTCCTCCGCCAACGCCAAAATGGTCTTCACGAAATTCTTTCCCCCGCTGCCGTACAGCCAGGCTGTCCGAATGATTAACGCGTTTTTGCAGCCCGCCAGCACGGATTGCTCGCCGGCCAGTTTGGATCGGCCGTACTGATTGATGGGAGAAGGACGATCCGTTTCTTCATAGGGAGTGCTCTTCCGCCCGTCAAACACATAATCCGTCGAGATGTAGAGCAGTCGGGCCCGTGCCTGTTCCGCCGCCTGAGCCACCCGAGCCGTACCGTCGGCATTGATCGCCATAGCCCGGGCCGGTTCTCGTTCCGCGCCGTCGACATCCGTGTAGGCGCCCGCATGGATGACCACATCCGGAGCCGCCTCGACAATTCGCCGGCCGCAGGAAGGCTGCGTCAGATCGAATGCGGGTAGATCGAGCAGAACCAGTTCCTGAGCGGCGAGCACTCGCCGCAGCTCGGACCCCAACTGCCCCCCTGCGCCCGTTATGACGACGCGCACGCCGTGCCTTCTTGGAGACGTTTCATATACTGCTGCCGATAATAGTTGCGAAACTCGCCGGATTTGATCTTGCGCCACCAGGGCTCATTCGTCCGATACCACTCCACCGCCCGGCGCAATCCTTCATCGAACGGAACCTCCGGCTTCCAGCCCAACGCGCCGGCCCTGCTGCAATCGACGGCATACCGGCGATCATGTCCGGGCCGATCCTGCACGAAGCGAATCAGGGAGCGTGGCTTGCCGAGAAACCCGAGGATCAATTCGGCAACGGTGAGATTCTCCCGCTCATTGCCGCCCCCAAGGTTGTACACCATGCCCGGCGTCCCATGAAGGAAGACATGCTCAATGCCGGCGCTGTGATCCGAGACTGAGAGCCAGTCACGGCAGTTGCGCCCGTCCCCATACAACGGCAGGGGCTCATCGTCGATGGCGTTCGTGATGAAGAGCGGAATAAACTTTTCGGGATATTGGTGTGATCCGTAGGTATTGCTGCCTCTGGTGACCATCACGGGGAATCCAAACGTGGTCCAGTAACTCAACGCCAGCAAATCGCCGCCGGCTTTGCTGGCCGAATAGGGGCTTCTCGGCGCCAGCCGATCATCTTCCCTGCTGCTTCCCTGCTCGATGCTGCCGTAGACCTCGTCCGTGCTGACTTGAAGGAACCGTTGAACGCCGGCCGACCGCGCTTCCTCAAGCAACACCCCGGTTCCGACTACATCGGTGCTGGCAAAGGTGCCGGGATCAAGGATCGATCGGTCGACATGGGTTTCCGCCGCGCAATTGATGATGCCGTCAATTCGATGAGTCGCCAATACGGAGCGCACAGTCGGCGCATGGCAGATATCGCCCTGGACAAAGCGATACCGCGAGTTCCCCTGAACATCGGCCAGATTGTCGGGATTACCGGAATAACGGAGCGCGTCCAAATTCACGACCATACTCGCCTCGTCACGGAGAAGCCGGCGGACAAGATGGGAACCGATGAAGCCCGCTCCTCCGGTCACCAGGATGCGCATTACCACTCCATAAGATTGGCGCCGGTCTCCGCCACCAACCGATTGGCTTGAAACAGCGAGTCAATGGTTCCTGCATCCGTCCACCAGCCGTCAAGCACGTCCCAAGTCAATGATCCGGCCTCGATGTAGACGTTATTGACGTCGGTGATCTCTAATTCGCCGCGCCCTGAGGGCTTTAAAGTCTTGATGATCTCGAAGACCTTGGCATCATAGAAATAAATGCCCGTCACCGCATAGGGCGACCGGGGCACGGCCGGTTTCTCTTCGATGCCGATCACGCGGGCACCTTGAAGAACCGGGACACCGAATCGCTCCGGATCCTTGACTTCCTTGAGCAAAATCTTGGCGCCCTTATGCTGAGCACGGAACGCCGCGGCGGCTTTCGCGATATTCCCCTGAATCAAATTATCACCGAGCACCACACAGATCGGCTCATCGTCGGCGAAATGTTCGGCCAGACGCAGCGCATCCGCAATGCCGCCCTCGCCCTGCTGATAGGTGTAGTTAAGGGATCGTAACTGAAAGTCCTTCCCATTTCCCAGCAATTTCAAGAAATCTCCGGCGCTGTTTCCACCGGTGACCAGCATAATATCGGTGATGCCGGCGTTGACCAAGGTTTGAATCGGATAATAAATCATCGGCTTGTCATACACGGGCAGCAAATGCTTGTTGGTCACTTTGGTCAGAGGCAACAGCCTGGTGCCTAATCCGCCGGCAAGGACCACGCCTTTCATCAATTCCTCCTCGCTGCCGCCATATGGATCATTCGATCGCACGGGGACTTAGGAACAGGCCACAAGCCGCCACGCGGCCATACAGCCGACATGGAAAACGAAACGGGATGCATGGACATCGACAATTGCTCGGTGGGAATTAGCCGCACGAGATTTGGCATGTTGTTGGGTGAAATGTCGGCACGCATTTCTGCAAGACGGCGATCATGCGGTCGTCTTCCCCCTCGCTCAGCAGTCCCTCCAATTCCTTGAAGAGGTCGTCGCCGAAGCGGGGAAGCCGCGACAAGCGGTTCACCGCACGTTTGACCTTCGGATGCGCGGTCCCTTCGACCCGTTCCGTCTCTTCGAACAGTTCTTCCGAGAGTTTGTCGCCGGGCCGGAGCCCGATGAATTCGATCTTGACGTCTTTATCCGGCACCAGGCCGGCAAGTTCGATCATGTGGCGGGCCAGATCGACAATGAGAATTTGTTCTCCCATGTCCAGCACGAAGACTTCGCCGCCCGTTCCCATCATGCTGGCTTGCAAGACGAGTTGCACGGCTTGCGGAATCGTCATGAAATAGCGGCGGATATCCGGGTGCGTAACGGTTACCGGCCCGCCTTTCCGAATCTGATCTGCAAAGAGCGGGACTACGCTGCCATTGCTGCCCAGGACATTCCCGAACCGGACGGCGGAAAAGCGGGTGGAGCCAAGCCCGTTCATACTTTGAATGATCAGCTCCGCCACACGTTTCGTCGCACCCATGACACTGGACGGATTGACCGCCTTGTCGGTGGAGAGCAGCACGAAGTGTGTCGCGCCGGAGATCAATGCGGCCTCGGCCACGATTCTGGTCCCCACCACGTTATTCCGCACCGCTTCACCGGGAAACTGCTCCATCAACGGCACATGTTTGTGCGCCGCCGCGTGAAACACGATGTCGGGGCTCACTGTCCGGAACAGAGCCGCGACCCGTTCTACCTGGGTGATATCCCCGATGACCGGCACCAGATTGACCGACGGAAAACAGCGCTGAAGCTCAAGATGCAGGAGATACACGCTGTTTTCGTAACGCTCGAATAGAATTAATCGCTCCGCGCCTTGAGCGGCAACTTGGCGGCACAGCTCCGCACCGATGGAGCCTCCGGCGCCGGTGACCAGGACGCATTTCCCCTTGAGGAAGGACGATAAAGCGGGATCTTCCCGAATCGTTTCGGCGGAGGACTCGAAAGCGGAGTCAATCGGTTGGATGGCATGGAACAATACGTGCCCGCGAAGCATTGGTTGCAAGGATCTCATGGAAGTGTTGTCCACCGGACGGCCTTCGAGCCGGCCACAGCGGCCATCCCAAGACCCCTCCTCCGGCCGCCATCATCCTGTAGCAGAAGGGCAAAGAAAACTCAACACCCGACCACTGAAATGCCTCACTCCACATCAATTTGTCGGGCGTACGCGCGTAGTTGCTTCCGCTTCACGCCAGGCCTGAAACATCAGCACATCCCATAAATGATAGTGCCAGTTCGTCTGCCCCGTGAGGTGCTCGACCAATATGCGTCTGATCGGCTCGGGATGGAAATATCCTTCGCGGCGGAGACGGTCCTCGTTGAGAAGCGCTTCCGCCCATTCCTTCAGCGGGCCTCGAAGCCAGGCATCCAATGGAACCCCGAAGCCCATTTTGGGCCGGTCAAAGAGCCGGCCGGGCACATACCGAGCCAAAAGCCGCCGTAGAATCCATTTCCCCTCGTTCGTACGTCGAATCTTGAGCGACAAGGGAAGCCTCCACGCGAATTCAACGAGACGATGGTCAAGAAGCGGAATGCGCGCTTCGAGGCCGACCGCCATGCTGGCGCGATCGACCTTGACCAATAAATCATCCGGCAGATAGCTCACCGAGTCGAGATACATCATCCGCGTCGTAAAGTCCTTGAGTATCGGCCATCCCGATCGATCGGTCAGGGTGGTGCGAGGCTCTTTTCCGTCAATGACGACAGCGTCCGGCTGCTTCCAATGGGACACAAATCCGAGATATAAGTCATCCAGATCCCGCGCATCCAGCATGTCCGCCAGCTTGTAAAGTTTGTCTACCAATTCCTTAACCGCGTGACCGTTCCAGGCGCAGGCGCGCAAGCCACGCCGCCATGTCGAGGGCGACAAGGACCGGATGAAGCGGACAATGAAGGGCCGCATCGAGTCCGGCAACCATCCGATTCTCCGCTGAAGAGTCTTGCCCCAGAAATACCGGTTATATCCACCGAACAATTCATCACCTCCGTCTCCGGACAACGCGACGGTCACATGCCGGCGGGCGAGTTGCGATAGAAGAATCGTCGGGATCTGAGATGGATCGGCGAAGGGTTCATCGTACAGAATCGGCAGGCGCGGGATGACGGCCAACGCATCCGCCGCGGTCACATAGAGCTCCGTATGATCGGTTCCCAGGTGTCGCGCGACCGCCTTCGCATATGTCGCCTCATTGTATTCGGCCTCATGAAATCCGATGGAGAAGGTCCGGACCGGCCGCCCGCTTTGCGCTTGCATCAACGCGACGACCGTCGAGGAATCGATGCCGCCGGATAGAAATGCGCCGAGCGGCACGTCGGCCGCCATCCGGAGGCCGACTGCGTCACGAAGCAACGTATCGAGTTGTTCCACCGCATCGGATTCTGATGTTACGAGGTCGGATTTCCCCCCCGCGCACTGTTTGAGGGACCAATAGGTGAGAGGTTGCGGAAACCGCCGGGACGCGACCTGGTCGCCTCGGATTGTGAGGTACGACGCCGGCGGGAGTTTCGCGATCTCTCGGTAAATCGAATAGGGCGCCGGAATACAGTTGTGACGCAAAAGCAACGAGAGCGCGCCGCGATCGATCTCCCCGTTGAACCAGGGACAGCCGTAGAAGGCCTTCAACTCCGAGCCAAATATCAGCGCGCCGCCCGCCCAGCCATAATACAGCGGCTTTTCACCGAGTCGATCCCGCGCCAGAGTCAACGCGCGCTCCCGGCGATCCCAGACTGCGAAGGCAAACATGCCGTTCAGGCGCGTCAACGCTGTCTCAATGCTCCAGCATTCGATTGCCGCAAGCAGCACTTCCGTGTCGGAATGCCCCCGAAATCCATAGCCTGATCGTTCGAGATCGCCGCGAAGATCGTGACAATTATAGATCTCGCCGTTGTAGGTGATGACATACCGGCCGCTGTGGGACACCATCGGCTGGTGGCCGGCCGCTGACGGATCAAGAATTGAGAGTCTCACATGACCCAATGCAACACCGGCCGCCTCATCGCACCAGACACCGTTGTCATCGGGTCCGCGATACCCGATGCGCCGGACCATGTCCCCGGCGATGGAACGGAGCTCACCGCCGCAGAGTCTTAGAATACCGGCTATGCCGCACATAGGTGGACGCTGTCGGGCATCGATCTGAAGAACTCAGCCTGTTCCGTGGAGAAATATTGTGTCCGAGGCGTGGGAGGTGGCGACAATCGCAGCGCAAGTGAGCCCCAGTGAGGACCGAATTGTCTGCTAATCGAGCTTCATCTCCCCGACCACATGTTCGGCAAATGGAAGCGACGAGGTGAATGCCGGAGAGACGGCATTGAGCACATGAGTCGAACGGGGTCCCGGTTCGATGATGAAGTCATTCAGGAGATCCGCGGTGCGGGTATCGATCAATTGTGCCCTGATTCCCGGCTCTTTGCCCGGCAGCAGATCCGCCTTGACGAAGCCGACACCGAGCGCTTCGGCCTCATGAAAGAAGCCGTTTCTGGTGGCCTTCGTCAATTCCTTCCAGGCAATCGCCCGGAAATGATCCCGATTCCGCCCGAAGAGGCGCGACAAATACAGCAGCATCGTGAGACTATCCTGGACGGTCGCCCCGGCAAGTCCCCGGTATTGTTCTCGCCCGAGCAACGGCAACGCCGACGGCCCGATCGTCACGTCCCCGTCCGGTCTTCGCGTGAAATGCACCCCGAGAAACGGATTGCGGAGATCCGGCACCGGATAGATATTGCCCCGCACTTTCAGTTTCGACTCAGGGCTCAATCGATAGAAATGCCCGCGGAAGGGTAGAATCCGGTAATGGGATCCGACTCCGTACGCATGGGCGATGCGATCGGCGAACAAGCCGGCGCAGTTCACGAAATGACCGCATTCGATTGGCCCCTGAGACGTCAGGACAGATCCGCGTCCCCCAGTGCCCTGCCAGGAACAGGAAAATTGAAAGGCCACTCCTTCTTGCTTGGCATCATCGACCATCGCCTCCATGACCAGCTGGGGATTCACGACCGCCGTATCTTTCACATAGAGAGCCTGTTCCACCGTTTTAGCGCAGGGCTCCACATCGTGGAGCGAGGCGCAATCGATCAAACTCACACGGACCCCATTGGCCTGCGCCCGCTGGTGCAATTCTCTCAACGGCTCCAATTCGGCGGCGGTACGGGCGACGATCACCTTTCCATAGTCGTTCAGGGGGATGGATTTGTCCCGGCAATAGGCGCGGAGCCGCCGGTTGCCTTCGACGCACAACATGGCTTTCAGCGTGCCGGCTTTGTAATAGACTCCTGCGTGAAGCACACCGCTGTTCCGGCCGCTTGCATGCAGGCCGGCTTTCGGCTCTTTGTCGATCACGAGCACCTTCGCTCGATGCCGGCGGCGCAATTCCCGGGCGATGGCCACGCCGATCACGCCGGCACCGGCAATGAGGAAGTCACAGGTCTCTTGCGTCATAGATGACTCAACTGACAAGGGCTCCGTATCCAGCTGCAGTCAGATGCGATCTCACCATAGGGGGTATCGACTGTCAAGAAATCATCTATTCGGCAGTGCATTGATGTGTGAATCAGGCCCGGGACGGTGATACGGATGACCCGACCCGCTCATAGAGCGCCACCGTCTCCGTTGCGGTGCGATCCCAGGAAAATGTGAGGGCCCTGGCCCGCCCCCGTTCGCTCAGGTCTTCGCGCAATCTCGTGTCATCAAGCAGGCGAGCCAACTCAACCGACCATTGCTCCACGTTCCTGGGATCGGCCAGAATCGCCGCATCTCCGGCGACCTCAGGCAATGACGAACTATTCGAGCACAGCACCGGAACACCGCAGGCCATCGCTTCCAAGACTGGCAGGCCGAACCCCTCGTACAAGGACGGAAAGGCAAAAACGCCCGCTCCTTGGTACCAGCCGATCAGTGCTTCGTCGGACACCACGCCGATCAGCTTCGCCTGCGAGGCGATCCCTGCCTGTTCGATCGCATCCCGCACGTCCGGCCGCTTGGACACATCCCCGATCAAAACCAAATCATACGTTTGCCTGAGTCGCTCGGGAACGGCGGCAAACGCTTTGACAAGGGTGACGATGTTCTTCGTCGGATCCGATCCGGCCAATGACATCACGTACCGTTTTACATGACTCGGCTGAACCCCTCGATTAGGACGAAACCGCTCACTGTCAATGCCGAGCGGCACCGCGGTAACCCGATTCTCCGCCAGTCCGAGGTGCCGGATCAGGTCGTGCCGCGATGAGTTCGAAATAGTCACCACATGATCGAGCTTCGCCCGGGGATCACCGACCAACCCGCGTTCGATCCTTGCGCTCAGATTCCGCTTCGGGCGCAGTTCCGGGAACAGCAACGGCTTGGCGTCATGAATCGTCGCCACGAACTTGCCGCGCTTCCAGGCCACGCAGGAATCGTAGGGAAAATGCAGGAGGTCATAGGGGCCGGTGAACAGCGGCGCCATCTGCTCCCAGAACCGCCGTCTGAAGAAGGGAAAGCGGATGAGCCGGTACCGAACATTTCCCCGATGCGGAAACCGGTGCCCCGAGTCCGGCATCAGAATGTCGTATTGGTTGGAAGGATCGACTCGGGCAATCCCCTCCACGAGTTCCCGGCAATAACGACCGAGTCCGACAGTGGGATTTTTAAGGTGCCAGGCGGCAATGATGATTTTCACAACGACGCCACGGTGTCACAATTGAGGCAGTGGGGAGGCATCGCCGCGCCGCTCGACCGAGACAGCCTCGATGCATATGCGCCTTTCCCTATTGCGCGCGCTTTTCGACCAGGGTATGGCCGAATCGGTACCGCTCGTATCGTGCGGTCCATTTGTTCTTCAAATCCGTCCAGCGGCGCTCGAACCAGTTTCCTCGTATGGTCCTGCCCCATTTCCGCTGAAAATGCGCCATATTATGATTCCAGTATTGGTTCGTTTCGATGCGCTTGATATGATTCTGCGTCACCATGGAGAAATGGTGGATCAGCACCGACCCGGTCATCGCCACGGAAAACCCGGCCTGTTCCGCCCGCCACCGGAAGTCGGTATCCTCGCATCCTCCGTATGAGAATCCTTCGTCGAAGAGTCCGACGCGATCGAATACCGCGCGGTCGATCACCATGCAGGGCGCATAGAGTTCGCGGCGCACCGCCTGCGCGCACGCCGCGGCAAATGCTTCGGCATACGCGTGCAGATCATAATCGAGCGGGCCTTCGCACGCGGACGGACAGACGATTCCGTGGGCGCCCCGCTCCATGAAGTCGAGTAGGTTTTCAAGCCATCCGGGCGTCACCACGATATCATTGTTCAAAATACCGATCGCCTCTCCGCGGCTCGCTCTGATTCCCTGGTTCCAGGCCTTGGCGCAGCCGAGATTGGTTTGGTTCGTAATAAGCGTTGCCGGCAGGCCGCGCACGTAGTCGGCCGTGCCGTCGACGGACGCGTTATCGATCAGAATCAATTCGTAAGGATGCGGCGTGCAGGCCACAATCGATTCGATACAGCGGCGCGTGTAGTCCACTTGGTTGTAGAGGGCGATGACGAGGCTGATGGATTTCATCCCTACAGCATCCTCCGGCAAAGCTCCAACAAGTAGGCAGCCCGCCGTTCCGACGTGTGGAACTCGAGCAGATGTCGATACCCGGCCTCCACCATTTCTAGCCTGGCCCCCTCGTCGTCACGAAGCCGACGCACAATGGACGGGAGATCCCGCAAGTCGTGCCGGCAAAACATTGCATGGCGGCCATGTTCGAAATTATGCGGAATGACAATGTCGGGCGGCTCGGAAATCAGGAGCGCCTTCGACGCCACGATCTCCCAATATCGAACCGTATCAAAACCGCCGCCGCGTAATGACAAAGCCATCTTGGAACGTTGCAGGAGCGAGCGGTACTGTTCAGGTCGCAATTTTCCCGCTTGCGCCGAGGCCGATGCTCGTGGATCACCCAGTAGTTTCGCGGTCGCGACGCCGAGCCAGGACGCTGCCAGTTTCGATCGACGGTCCGAGGCATCCAGATACACGCCTCCTTCAAATCGAATGCCTTTCGTCCGGCGCAATAGATTGACCGCTCTCACCCGCTTCCGATGGGATGCCCGCCCGACAAATGAGATATCGATGTCTCTCTTCTCCGGCGTCATGGAAGACAACCCAGCCGCCGTGACTGAAAACGGCAGAGGATAAATCCTCCCGTCCAACCGGCTGTCGCCTTGCGGCCGTCTCTCGCTCAGCCAGTCGCCATTCACTGACTTGGCTGTGGTTCTGTACTCGCGCTTGAAATACAGGCCCGCTCCAATGGAATTGGCCGCATCGGCGCGAATCTGACCGTCATCTTCACCATCGAGCAATACAACCGGTGGACAATCGACTTGTCGGGCCAACGAATGATAGGCCTCCAGCGCCGCTCGCCGCGGCGAAGAAACGATCGTGAGATCGACGCGGCGCTCACGGATCATGGACGCCACGTCACCAGTGGTGAGATGATACCCCGGATTCCCCGCAGGCGCTCGTTCACCCGGCTCGTGATAGACGGTTTTACGGGGGAAGTCCACAACGCTGTCCCATCCCAATACCGCACA
This sequence comes from Nitrospira sp. Nam80, assembly GCF_965152575.1. Taxonomy (NCBI): domain Bacteria; kingdom Pseudomonadati; phylum Nitrospirota; class Nitrospiria; order Nitrospirales; family Nitrospiraceae; genus Nitrospira; species Nitrospira sp. Nam80. The sequence goes on along the minus strand of NZ_OZ224216.1, from coordinate 1,409,571 downwards.
GAGTCCATCATAGATTTGATCGGCCAAATAGTCGGGGCCCGGGTCGGTAAGGTATAAGACCTTCACGCAAGTTTCCCGTCGTGTGTAATCCGTCGCTCGTATTTCGCAAAAGTGGCAATGCTGATTGGGCGATTTGGCGAAGTCCTCACTTCTTCGAAATCAACCGGTGACGAATCGGTCTTCATCGAATGCTCCACATCCTCATTTCACACTCTACACTTCACACTTTCCTTGAGCAGCCTCATGCAGGCGTCAAAGACCTCACCGACGGAAATCAGCCGCATGCAGTTGTCTTCTTCGCTCCTGATGCAGACGGGGTGGTAGCAGGCCCGGCAATCGAGGCCTTTGTAGAGAATCACACTGGGCGCGCCGCGCGGACCCCATCGTTGCGGATAGGTCGGCCCGAACAACGCTACCACCGGTGTCCCGACCGCGGCCGCCACATGCATGGCCCCTCCGTCATTGCCGATGAAGAGGTCGCATTGCTTTGCGAGCGCACCGAATTCCAGCAATGAGAATCGTCCTGCCACCACCATAGGCCGGCATTGCGTTCGCTCTCGAACCGCTTCGGCTACAGCCCGCTCTTTGGCATCGCCGCCGAGCAAAATCCGGCAGGGCAATGTTTCAGAGAGACGATCCGCGAGTTCGGCAAACCGCTCCGGCGGCCAAACCTTCAATGGATAACGGGCGCCCGGCTGAATGATGATCACTTTCGATGTACCGTTGTCGCCGCCGATCAACTCCTCCATGGCTCTCTTCGCCGCCATGTCGTCATCCGGAGACACATAGAGAGCCGGGCGGAATGTGGCCGGACTCAGTCCTAACGGCCGAACGGTCGTCAAATCATATTCGATGCGATGCGCATCATCAGGCGAGGGTTTGGCCACGTGCGTATAGAGCAAGCCCCGCCACCGGTGCTCCGCATTGAATCCGATTCTCGTCCGCGCGCCGGTGGCCCAGCTCATGAAGGCGGAACGATCCCCATCCGTCAAATCAATCACACAATCATACCGGTTCCGGCGAAGATTCAAGAGGAACCGCAATTGCGCCGCCATCGACCCTTTCTCTGCCGTCAAGATTTCGTGAATATCGGGATGATGCCTCAACACCGCCTCGGTCCCTCGGTTCACGAGCGCCGTGAGCCTGGCCTTGGGGAAGGCCTCGCGGAGCGTGCGGAAGACCGGCGTGGCCAGCAGCACATCGCCGATGTGGCGGAGCTTGATGACAAGAATGTTCGTAAAGTTCATACGAGCCGGAGATAATTCCTCATTTCAATTCCTCATTCCTCATTCTTCATTATTTCGAGTCCATCACGTCGAAATACAGCTGTTCCAATCTCTTCGTCAATGCCGACGCCTCGAACTGCGCCCGCGCTTTTTCGTAGCTTCTCCGGCCGAATCGGGCCCGTAGTTCATGATTCCGTAACAGTTCAATGACGGCGCCCGCATATTGCCATTGCCACCGGCAGACAAAGCCAGTCACATTGTGCTCCACCAGTTCTGCCTGCGCATTGGCCTTTTTCCGTTGCGGCGTACTCAGCGTCACCACCGGAATGGCGTTGGCCATCGCTTCGGCGATGACGCAGCCGAACGTCTCACCGATGCGGGACCCATGGATAAAGACGTCAAGCCTGCGATACAAGTCGCCCACGTGCAGGGACGGTTCCACCAATTCCACTCGCCCATCCATCCCCAGCATCGCCAATTTCTGCCGCACCCGATCGGTGGCGCCCTGCAAGAGACAGCGCACTTGGGGCACCTTGCGAAAAATGCGCGGCAGGCTGTTGACGCAGACGTCGTGCCACTTCTGGTCGTCCGCGCGGCTGCAACGCCCGATCGTGGACGTAAATGGCTTGGGACCCCCGTCGAATTCGGAAAAATCAACCGGGTTGTACAGGGCCTCATAACGGGCGCCGTTTCGCTTTCCATAGCGCTTGAGATAGGCCGCCTTCGACGAGTCCGAAACAAAACAATGGCAATCGATCCGATCCCCTTCCCGGTCATCGAAGTCATGGAAAACATTGGTTTCAACGATCCGCGGGTAGCCATGGCGTTTTTCGGGAAGCGTTCCCGGTTCATAAGTCCCGGCCCGGTGCACATGGCAAATATCGATGCGGTACTCCCGGACCAAATGCGTTAGATCGGCCGGTTGGATCACGACCGGAATGCCGAGTCTTGCTAATTCATCCGCACGAACGCCTCCGTGTAGGCGCCCGCAAACAAAGACATCGAATCGTGACTTGTCGAGATATCGGCAGAAGATCTGGAGGGTCTTCTCGGTGCCACCCAACTGCAGTTGATTGGTGACGTGAAGGATTCGAAGCTTCGCCATACGATAAGATCAACCCTCCTTAGGCGCACAATCGGCGGTAGAGCGCATGGGTTTGAGCGGCCGCATCCCGCCAAGTAAACGCCCGCGCCCGAGCGAAGCCCAACGCCTTCATTCGTTCGCGCTTTTCCCGATCATCCAGAACCGCGGCGATAGCGAGGCTCAATGCGTCGACGTCTTCCGGGTTGACCAGGACCGCTGCCTCACCGGCCACCTCCGGCAGGGCCGAGGTCGAGGAGGTGATGACCGGAACTCCACAGGCCATGGCTTCCAGCACCGGCATCCCGAATCCTTCGTACAACGAGGGAAACACAAACAGATCGGCGTACGAATAGAGGATGCGAAGGTCTTCCCGGCTCATACGCCCCGGGCAACGAACAAGCGATTCGAGACCGAGCCGGCCGGCGGTCCGGCGATAATCCCCGAACGGATGGACGGCATCACCGACGAGTACCACCGCCCGGCCGTGCAAGGCCGGCAGACAGCGGCTGACACTCTGCAAAAACGTCTCATGATTTTTTCGAGGATCGGCGCCGCCGACAAACAGGATGAAGCCGGCTTCGGGAATGACGAGCAGGCGGCGCAGGCGAGCCATGGCCTCCTCATTCTTGACCGGGGCGAATGCTTCCGTCACACCGTTGTAGATCACCGCGATCCGGTCCGGCGGCACTCCATACAGGTTCGTGATCTCCTGAGCCGAAAATCGGGACACCGTCACGACCGTCCGAGCTCGATAGGCGGTGGCGCGGGCGCGACGTGAGGACGCCCGTTGGCCGAACAGCTTTTTGGAGTACTCCGGATGCCGTTCCAACCAGAGATCGTGAATCGTCACGATGCCTCCGTGCTTCCCGCTCGTATGCATCTTAAAATTCGTACCGTGGTAGAGATCCAACCCGTCCTTTTTTCCCCGCCACGCCATCGACCACCGGGCCGATTCCATCCACCGTAGTCTTGCTCGGTCGGCCCATTCGTCCGGCCGTTCTTTGATCGGAGCGCCGGGCCTCACATAGCCAATATACTCCGTGTCATCCTCGCGACGCAGCAACGCGTCGAGCAAATGATACGTGTGCCACCCGATCCCGCCTCGATCGCCGATCACGGAGGACGCGTCGATTCCAATGCGCATAGTCAGCGAGAATCACGCTTCACGTTCAGCATCTCCCAGGCCTTGGCATACTTCACGAAGGTATGCAGTCCGGCGAACATCGCGACGATGACGCCGTACAGGCCATCCCGATAGCCGCGACGGACGATCAAGGTCTTCAGCACCGTCCCGAGATGATGGGTCGCGATCGTCCAGGCTCCGATCTTCGAGACGCTCTTCAGTTTTTCCTGCGCCCCCAGGCTGGTATACCGCATCATTTTTCGGACATGGTGACCGACGGTCGGCATGCTGTAATGATCGAGTGGCCCCTTTAAGCGACCCGTGCGCCCCGACAGACGAAAATTTTCATGGAGCAGGACATCATCGTACCGGCCCGCCGTCTTTCGGAACAACCGGAGTTGATAGTCCGGATACAAGCCGCCGCCTTGAATCCATTTGCCATAGAAATAATTGCGACGGGGAATTTCATATCCCGTTATCGCGGGATCCTGATTCCGGCGCAGGAGAGCCGCAATCTCGACCCGAAGCGGCTCGGTCACCCGTTCATCCGCATCCACGATTAGAATCCATTCGGCGCGCGCCTGGTCGATCCCGAAATTCTTCTGCGGCCCATAGCCCGGCCAGGGACGAACATATACGCTTGCCGACGCCGCTTTAGCGATGTCGGCTGTGCGGTCCATGCTCTCGGCGTCCACCACGATTCGTTCATCGGCCCAGCTCACCGAGTGCAGGCACTCCGCGATGTTCCGCTCTTCATTCTTCGTGATGATGACTGCGGCAATGGACATGGAACGTCACACCGGAAGAAGGAGCCGGCGTCAAGCCTCGCCGGAAGCACCGGTCGAAGATTGGAGCAGCGGGCCGGTCGATGCCCTCAGCTCCCAGAAACGCGCATACTTGATGAAAGTGTAATAGGCATAGAGTCCCGAGAGGATCAAGCCGGGGATTCCATCCAAGCACCCTTTTCGTCCGACATACATCTTGAAAAACGTAAAACACGGATGGGTCACGAGTTGGTGCGGCGAGAACCGGCGGCCCTGCTCCAACATGCGCCGCGCCATCAAATCGGAGTAGCGGTCCTGTTTCGACAGGTAATGGTCGATATCCCTGAACGGATATTGAAGCGCGGGGCTGGATAGATAATCGATGCGCCCGTTCACGTCGAAACTTTCGTGAACCAGTTCCTCCCGGTATCGGAAGCGGCTCTTTCGAAAGAGCTGCGGCTGGCGATAATCGGGATACCATCCGCAATGTTTGATCCATCGCCCCAGAAAATAATTTTTGCGCGGCACAAAATAGGCGTCGGCCGGCGCCTCGCCTTCCACTGTTCGCCTGACCTCATCCCGTAATTGCGGAGTGGCCCGCTCATCCGAATCCAGACTGAATACCCACTCATGCGCCGCGTGCGCGATTGCCTCGTTGCGGAGGCGGCCGAACCCGTGAAAAGCATGCTGGAACACTTTGTCGGTGAATCGCTTGCTGATGGCTGCCGTGGCATCCGTGCTGAACGAATCGACGACGATGATCTCATCTGCCCATGTGACGGATTCAAGACAGGCCTCCATATTCGGCTCGTCATTGTAGGCGATAACGACTACGGACACCGAACCCTTGCTCATCTGGATACGTCCTTCTCCCTCATTCCCCGGCTCACTCTTCACACCGTGTCGCATTCGCATTTATGAAGGCCGGCTTGAAATACCTCACCGGCCGAGCACATTGACACAGTCTATAACAAGAAGCCGCGGAGGCGGATCCATAGATTCCCGGCTTGCGCACAGGCCGCCGTAGAACCGTTTCATGAATGATGCGGGTTATCAGGTCGGCTTCACGATTGTCAAGGCACCGGACCAGTCACAACGGCCGTTCAACCGGTGCGTATTGGCTTCTTACCGTCTCCTGCGAGGAGGTTGACAAAATTCTTCATGAAGAGACGCCTCGGCCCTCAGGATTTTCCACCAGGTCCGCCGCGGCAAGATTCCTCGCGCCGAGGCGTAGCGGGCCACAAACTCCGCCGCCTCCCTCGGTGAAAGAGTGGACAATTCCACCATGCGACGTGCCAGTTTGACGAGATCCGCAACGGCATGGGCGTGTGAGACCGACCCCGACCGCCGGAGACCGTCCAGATCAATCAGGTACGGGCTTCCGTCGGAGCCCACGAGGAGATTGGTCGGCTTAAGATCCCGATGCGTAAAGCCCTGCCCATGCAGGTCGCCGATCAAACGGCCGAACCGGCCGAGAACCGTCAGACGCCCGCCCTTCCACTGCCCGAGATCGGTCACCCCGGAAAGCTCTTCCATGATCAGACAGCTGCAGGACCCGGTTGTCCATCCTCCGGTAGCGCCCCAGGCCAAGGGTTCGGCGGTCGGTATCCCCGCCTCCAGCAATTGGACAGCACGGACAGCCGCCCGTTCAGCTCGCGTTCCTCGAAGACACTCTTTGAGATACCCGCCGACTCCATCAGAAGTCCACCGCTTCATGACATATCCGGCGACATGCGCCACGACGGTAGAATCGTTCATTTTGATGATATCGGCTCGTGCAGCCAGTGTCCCATCCGGGTCTTTCAAGATGCAATCGAGGCTCGGACCGGCAGCGGAAGACCGTATGATCCAAATCCACCGGCCGTAGCGCCGGCGTATCCATTCGCCTGCCGGCGGGAAAGTGGAACGCGATGGTCGTCTCAAGAACAACCGGTCTCCCCCCTTCCAGAGCCATACTGCCGGGACTAGAGGACGGCCGCCATAAGCGGATCACGCCGAAGAGGCAGGCGGACACCCTCTGTTTACCGGGATGCCTCGGACCGGTAGGGATCGATCATCCGCTATTTTGCGGTACAGGGAGAGTATTTCCATCGCGTGGCGGCGCATCGAGAGAAACGGACGCAGCTCGATGGTCTGCTCGGCCATACGCCGGCGGGTGGACCCGTCGCGCAATTTCTCGAGCGCGTTGGCCAACGCATCGACGGAGTCGGGCGAGTCGATTACAAAGCCGTGGTCACCGTCTGTGATGCATTCGGAAGATCCGTCATAAGCAGTGGTTATGCAAGGAAGCCCTAAGGAAAGCGCCTCCAGAATGGTGCGGGAGCAAGGATCGTTATAGGTAGGCAGGACACAGACGTCGGCCACGCAGTAGAGGGTCTGGGCATCGGCTCGGCTTCCCAAAAATCGTACTCGATCTGTGATCCGGATCTGCTCGGCGTAGCGCTCATAATACCCGGTGGCGCCTCGTCCCACGACCAGCAGATGCCAGTCACGCGCGGCCGGCCTCGTCAACGATTCCATCATGCGAGCCAAACCCTTCCGCCTAAAATTGTGGCCGACAAAAATTGCCACCAAGGCATCAGCCGGAAAACCGATTTCGTCCCGCACCCGCCGGCGAACGCGTTCCCGCTCCCCGCGTCCCAATCGTGTAACCCGGACGCCGTTGAATACGCGCTTCAGGCATTCATCCGGCAGCCGATACCGTTCTTCCACCTGCCGGCGCACATATTCGCTGGGTACCACGACGATCGGGGGCTCGGGTTTGGTCAAGAGCCGATGTTCAAGAGAGGCCAGCAGCCGTCCCTTTGCATCGAACAGCAACGCCGCCTTCCGGATGAGCCGGGCAACACCGCTCCGCCTGGCAGCTACCGTCCGTGCTTGCCCCGCCTTCACGATCCCGCCGCGCGGTTGGTACACATCGCAGGACAGACAAGGCCGCACGGCATGTACGACATCCCAGGATCGGCCCGCAAGAAACCGCTGCGCCCGGCCGACAAACTCGCGATATTGCGCTTCGTATGTCCATCCCGTCACGCCGAGCCTGTGCACCTGAATGCCGGGATGATCCCATTCTCCGTTCTGCGTCACCACGTGGATTTCCGGTCCGAGTTCCGCCAGTTCGGTGAGGAAGTCCACCGCCGACTGCTCCAGACCTCCGCGATTCGGATCGAGATGTTCGACGATGAACGCGACTTTCATGGGCTTCCGACATTCTTCGGCGCACGCTTCAAGTACGCCTCGGCTCCTCGTGGCTGTGCTCGCCCGTCTCGCTTGGCGACTCCGCGATTTCGCGACGAACCATCATGAATAATGCGGGCTAAGCGGTCGGTCGCCTATAAGCGATGGCCATACTCCCTCCAGGACCAGATGCGATTTTGATCCAGCACCGCGTTGGATGTTTGATAGAGCGCCATCAGATCATGAAAGGCCCGCGCGTACGACGGATCGGCCGGCTCCACTCCGTCGGCCCTGACCCGGAAGGACAAATCGGCATCCGTCAACCGTTCCGTGCGCAATGAATACAGCAACAGGCCGTTGGAGGTGGCCAACCCGATGGCGTCATCGTACATGCTCGTCAAGTAGGCAAAATTATCCTGAAGGCAATCGTGCGCGAACAGGCAGGTCAAGTCTCGACCGAGTGAGGGAATCGCCCGCGGAACCGCTCCGTTGAGGCTCAGGATCGTGGGCATGAGATCGACCTGACTGGCGACGGCCGACACCGTCCGGGGTTTATACCGCGCCGCACTCCGCAAGGATTCATCCATCCACACCAGCAGGGGCGATGCGAAATGACCGACTTGTTTTTCAAACTCAGTATCTCCCACGCTCTCATGCCGCCCATGATCGCCGAGGATAAAAACCGCGGTATTGCGCAGCAGGCCGGCCTGCCGCAGTTCCGTGAACACCCGTTCGAAATGCAGGTCGGTGTATCGCAGAGCGCCGATATACTTATCGGAAAGCTGGAGCAGCGCCCGCACGTCCGGATGATCAGGCGGCGCGCCGAAAGGATGATGGGTCGCCAGGGTCAAGGTCGCCAGCATGAACGGTTGCGGAGAGGCCTGGAGTTTCTCCACCCGCTCCTTCAGGAGCGAGAACAGCGCGCCGTCCGACATTCCCAAGCCGATCCGTTCCGCATCGGCCGGGAAGTCGCTTTCCGACACCAGCCGCTGCAGGCCGTTGCGCGCCATGAACGTTTGCAGCCGGTTGAGATCCCGGTGCTGGCCGATAACCATTTCGGTCCGGTACCCCTGGCGCTGCAGCAGGGAGGGAAGGCACGCGTAGTCGTGGGCATAGCGCGTTTTCATGGCCGCCGCGCCGTGGCGGGGGTAATAGGAGCATAACGTGGCGAAGAGGCCCCTCGAGGTTTGCACCCCGTTCGAGAAAAAGTTCTCGAAATAGATGCTCTCGTTCTTCAGACGATCCAGGAACGGCGTGCCCGGCGTGTCACCGTACGTGCGGCCGAGAAAGCGGCGATCGAGGCCTTCGATAAAGATCACAAGAACATTGGCGGGCCGATCCAGCCGGATCGCCTGCGACGCGACCGGCGCGTGCTTGACCAAAGGAAACCGTGCGTCGGGAAATTGCGCCCCCGGTCCGATCAGCGCTCGCGCCGTCCGGAGGGCGTCGTCCGGCGGAAGCACGTTCGCGTCGCTGACCTTCGTCGTTCCGTCGCGCGACACGAGCGAGATTCGGAGCGCTTCCGAGGCGAACAGCACCGGATTCTGCGCCAGCGTGTAATAGACCGTGCTGTCGATGTTGGCAATGCGAATGCCGTACGGTCCTTGATGGTGAAACCCCGTTGCGCCCGCCACGAGGCACAAGCCGAACGTGGCGTTGGCGCGCAAGGATGAAGTAAGCCTCCACCGGCTTAATGCCGGCACCACGCCCTTGGTAAAGAGCCACCACCAGGCGCCGACCACAAGCGCTTGCAGCAGGATAAACTGTACGACGCGCCCGCCCCATTTCCGCCAATCTCCCAGTTCGGCGTCCGTCTGTTGCGCGGCTTGCCGGTTGGTCTCCTCCGTATCGGGCGCGTGGCTCAGGAGATCACCGATGTATTCGAGAAAAACGAAGTCCAGATGCTGTTGATTGAACCCGTAATACCCCATGTCGGTGAAGAGCAGGACGAGCAGGACAGCGGAAAGCGCCAGACCGCCGGCCCGCAGGCCGCGCTGGTAAGCTGCATGAAACGGCAACCGCTCTCTTTGCCACGCCGCGCGCCATTTCCACCCAAGCGAGCAGATGCCTCCCGCAAGCGCCGCCAAGGCCAACGCGATGGTGGCCACGATAAAATCGCCGCGCAATCCGACGAGGAACGTCTGTGTCAAGAGCGCGAAGGACGGCGCTTCCTGTTCCGCCGCATCTTTCAACAAGAACAGCCGCTCGGCCGATTGAAACACCACGAACAGGATCCACCAGAACAAGAGTTGCTGCCGCAGCGATGAACCGGCGCCTGTTGGTCTCTCGTTCATGTGCCGGCCACCCGCTCGTAGACCCGTTCCAGTTCGTCCACCATGCGGTCGATCGAATAGGATGCCACGACCGTCGCGCGTCCCCGCTGTCCCATGCGCGCGCGAAGAGCGGGATCGTCCAAGAGCCGGCCGATGCGGGCGGCCAGCGCATCCGCATTCCGCGGGGGCACGATGAAGCCCGAATCCTGATCACGCAGGACATCCGGGATCGAACCGGTCGTGGTGGAGACGACCGGCAGGCCCAGGGCCAACGCCTGCATCAGAACTTGAGGAATCGTGTCCCCTTCGATCGTGGGAATCGCAAACACATTCAACGACCGGAAGACGTTCAAGAGATCATCGCGGAATCCGAGCAGCAGCACCTCCCGGGTCAATCCGAGCCGCTCGATCTGCGCTCGAATCACCGGCTCTTCCGGCCCTTCGCCGACGATGAGAAACGTCACATCCTGACGCTGTTTGAGCACATGCGCCGCCGCCTCGACAAAGTAAAAGTGTCCCTTGTAATCGCGCAGGTAGGAAATGAGGCCCACCAGCAGGTGATCGCGCGGCAGACCCAACTCCATACGAAGATCGCGATCCGGTTCGGCCGGTGAAAAGTACTCGACATCCAGGCCGATCGGGAACGCGACGACCCGGTCCGCCTCCAAGCCATCCCGTTCAATCAGATCCCGTCTCGTCCGCTCGCCGCCGGTCACGATCACCATGTCCAGGAGCCGGCGGTACAAGAGCCGCGTGACCGCGCTGTTGTTCAGCGGGGCGGAGATATGCCGCGTCCGGATGACTTTGGGACGAGGCTGAACGAGCTTCGCCGCCAGGCTGCCGATCCAACTGTCGCGGGAACTGTTCACATGGAGAATGGCCGGCCGGTCCCGGTCCAACAGCCGGCGGAACCGGTTGATGGCAAGCGGATACTGCCATCGCTGCATGCCCACCGGCTCGACCGGCAATGATCGCTCCACCGCCATCCGACGAATGGGACTGCCCGGTTCCAAAATCAACCGCAGGCGGTGTCCCCGCTTTAGCAACCGCTCGGCGTGGAGCAGGACGGCAAGTTCCTGCCCTCCGACCGTTGTGCTCGATTCTGCAATGAAAATATTCACGTGGTTGACGGAGTCAAATGTTGCTTCACGCGATCCCGAACAGCCTGGATTACCTGCTCGGGTGTCACGCCGGACAGGCACGCCATAGGAACAGTGTAATGACACCGCCGCTTCATGCAGGGCCTGCACGCGAGATCATGAGTCAAGACCGCATGCCCCATCCCGTACGGGCCGGTTCGGACCGGGTCAGTCGGGCCGAAGAGCGCCACCACCGGTGTTCCGACCGCCGCGGCAATATGCATTGGTCCGGAATCATTGGTGACCAGCGCGACGGCCTGCCGGAGTAATGCGGGAAGCAGTCCTACCTCAGTCTCCCCGGTCAAATCAACCGCGTGTGTCTGCATGATCGATTGAACATGCGCCGAATCCTGTCTCTCGGATGGCCCACCGATAAACACGACCGGTCCGAATCCTTCCCGCGTCAACAAGTCGGCCGTTCGAGCAAAATGTTCGGCCGGCCACCGTTTCGTGACCCAGCGAGCTGAAACGTTCATGGCCACCCAGGGCCGATCCGGAGCGAGCCCTTGCCGCAGAAGCAGCTCTCGCAGCCGTTCCGCATCCTGTTCTCCCTCCCGGAAGCGGAAATTCGGTGGCGTCGTCATGGAAGCGCCGAGCGCCTCCGCCACGAGAAGATACCGATCCACCGCATGCATGGGGACGGTCGGCACGGAAACCCGTTCCGTATAGAACAACGGACTGCCTTCGCGGCCGGTCGCAAACCCCACACGCTTGGGACAACCGCTCAGCCAAGCCAGGATGGCACTGCGGAACAGACCCTGTAGATCGATCACCAGATCAAACCGCCGGGCGCGAATCGCCGGCACTTGCGCTAGCCAGCCATGGAGGCCGCCATCGAGCGTCACAATCTGATCCACTCCTTCAACCCGTTCGACCAATCCGGCCCACTGTCGCTTGACCGCCCAGGTGACGGAAGCCCAGGGAAAGTGGTTCCGCAATGCCGCCAGAGTCGGCAGGGCATGGACGATATCTCCAAGCGAGCTGGGCTTGATCAGCAGGATTCGGCGGATGTAGGGATGGGAGGCCATTGGCTAGTGGTCTCGCGGCGTCGCCTGCAATACAGATGAGGCCCGTCCTGCATCAATCGCGTCTTCAAGAATCCATTCCGCCGCTTCCGCCAGCGACGCAACCGTCCGGCAGGGTTGAATTCCCTTCGACTCCAATTCCAGCAATGGTTGGCTGCCGGCCGGGCCGGATGTGACGAACAGACCCGGGATTCCCGCGAGATGGGCCAGCTCGATGTCACGCGCCTGGTCACCGATCAGATAGGATCGCGACAGATCAATCCGGCGTTCGGCCACGGCTCGGTCTACCATACCGCGCTTCGGTTTCCGGCATGGACAATCCTCGCTCGGATGATGCGGGCAAACATAGATCGCATCCAGCTTCACCTGCGTGCGAGCCAGCAGTTCCCGAAGTCTGGCATGGATCGATTCCAGATCCCGTAAGGAGAAGAATCCGCGTCCCACGCCGGATTGATTCGTCAGCACAATCAGGCACGCCCCGGCTTGCTGCAACCGGGCCAGCGCCTCGGGAACGCCGGGCAGCAGTCTCAATTCATCAGGCGCTTTGACGAATCCGGAATCTTCATTCAGTGTGCCGTCCCGATCCAGAAATACGGTAAAGCCCGCGAGCGGGCGGCCGGGCTCGGATCGTTCGGAATCAGGCGAGTCCTGAATCTTTTCGCCGGCGGGCGCAGACTCATCCCGCACTACCTGATCGCATGCCGCATGATAGACCTCCTCTACTGTCACACCTGTCATGCACCGATGGTCGATCGGACATTCGCGCAACAAGCAAGGAGCGCAAGCGACATCCTTCCTCACGAGCCTGAACTGCCCCCCAAAGGGGGCGGTGGTCCGCCAATCGGTCGGCCCGAATACCGCCACGGTGGGCACCTCGAACGCGGCCGCAATATGCATCGGCCCCGTATCGTTGGTGAGAAAAAGCTGGCATCGTTTGGCGAGCGCCATCAATTCACGCACTGTCGTCTGTCCGGAACACACCACCGATTTCGCCCGGATGCGCTCGGCGATGGACTGTCCGAGTGACTCTTCCCCCTTCGCCCCGAGAATAGCCGCCGCGATACGGGTCTGGCCGCGATCTCCATACCGTTCACTGAGCCGATTCACCACGTCGGCATACCGATCCGGAATCCAACGTTTAGCGCCGCCGTAGGTCGAGCCGGGATTGACTCCGATCAACACATCGGACGGCGCGATACCGGCATCGGCCAGACGAGCGGCAACGGCGAGTTCCTCCTGCCGCGTCACCACGAGCTTGGGCGCCGGCGGGAGGCCTTCCGCTCCAAACGGCTTCATCAGGTCCCAGTAATAATGAACTTGGTGGCGAGATCCTTCCCGTGGCGCTACCGCGACCGGGTCGGTCAGCAACAGCGTGCGACCGTCCGTCGCATACCCGTATCGGCGCGGGATGCCGGCCAGCAAGGCCAGCAGAGCCGCCTCGAACGCATTCTGAAGCAGGATCGCGAGATCAAAGCGATGGCGGCGCAAGACACGAGCCAATATCCATTTGCCCGACAGTCCGGCGTGGCGCCCCCGATCATCGTACACCAATATCCGATCAACGGCGGGGTGATGGGCGAAGAGCTCGGCGATGGCCGGCTTCACCAGCAGGGTGATGTCGGAACCGGGAAAGAGACGCCGCACGGCGGTGATGGCCGGCTCGGTCATCACCGCATCGCCGATCCAGTTGGCTCCTCGGATCACGATGCGCCTGATTCGATCCTTATGCACAGGCCTCCGTTTCACATCCCGCGGTGGCGGAAATCATTAATTGCTCCAAGCGTTCCCGGCCGGCCGGAATATCGGTATACAGACGCAAGGCCCAACAAGAATCTCCAGGCGTCAAAAATCTCGTGATCTTTCCGGCATCCTTTTCCGTTGTGATCAAGAAATCGGCTCCCGTCCGCTTGGCCCGCTCACGAATATCGTCGAGCATGGCATGATCATACCGCGCATGATCCGACAACACGACGGCATCGACCACCGCAATGCCGAGGCCGGCGACCAGATCGTGAAAAGCCGCGGCATTCCCGATTCCGCTGAAAAGGACGGCGCGCTTCCCCGAGAAGCGCGCCGCGCTCCGGCGCTCGCCCGTCGGTACGTGAATCAGATCGCCGGCCTTGAAGAGAACTCTGATCGGTTCGGGCAGCCGGCCGCAGGCTCCGCTGATCGTTTCCCATACCGCACCGACCTGGGACTCCTCGTCCGCCCGCGTCAAGAGTAGGGCGGAGGCGCGGGACGCCGCGGACAAAGGCTCCCGGAGCCGCCCCACCGGCAATAGAGCCTGAATTCCGGCGAGATCCGTGGTATCCAGCAAGAGCAAATCAAGGTCGCGATGCAGGTGCAAATGTTGAAACCCATCGTCCAACACAAAACAATCGACGGGACCTTGTTCAAGCACCCATCGGCCGAGGCGGTATCGATCCGGACCGACCGCGACAACGGCTTGCGGGCAACGTTGCGCAATCAGATACGGTTCGTCGCCGGATTGGTCGGCATCGGCAAGCACCCGCTCGCCGTCCGACACCAACAGATGCCGCTGCGTGGAGCGCCGACGATATCCCCGGCTGAGGACGGCCACCCGTTTGCCTCTTGCCGATAGCCATTCCACCACATAGATCACGACCGGTGTTTTTCCGGTCCCTCCAACGGTCAGGTTGCCGATGCTTATCACGGGCCGCGGGAGTCTGTACACTGGGAACCAGCCCCGGCGATACAACCAGCCACGCACGCGCGCCGCCCACCCATACGGCCAGCCCAGCCATCGAAGTGATTGAACGAACGCCGCGCGGTCGCTCCCGGCAATCATGACCTACGGCTCGAAAGCGTGAACACCAGCCCGCCGACCGGTGCGTCTGGCGCGGAATCGGAGGCCGGTAGAAAGGCGCTGATCTGATCAAGGCTTCGCTGGAGCGCCCCTTGATTCTCTTGCACGACCTGACGGGCTGCCTGTCCTACCCGTGCCAACCGAGATTCGTCGCTCAGCACCGCGGCCAGTAGGCGGGCCAAATCATCGCCGCTCTCGACTCTCAGCCCTCCTTCGGCTGCAATCAAGAGATCGGCAACCTCCGCGCAATGATCGGTATAGGGTCCGAAGAAGACCGGTTTTCCCCATACGGCAGGCTCCAGTAGATTGTGCCCGCCGACCGGCACCAGCGTTCCTCCGACGAACGCCGCCTCCGCCTCTTTGTAGAACCACGCCAGTTCGCCCCGGCTGTCCAGGATGATGACTCGCGGCCCACTTCGGGGCACGGCCTCCAGGCTCGTAATCATGCTCCGCCGCAAGACCGGCAAGCCGGCGGCTCGAACCAGGGCTTCCACTTGCGCGGCCCGTTCGATATGCCTGGGAGCGAGAACCAACACCAGGGAAGGGACCTCGCGGCTCACCTGCTGATAACAAGCCAATAGCTGTTCTTCTTCTCCGGCATGCGTGCTCCCGGCGATGAACAGTCGCTCATGCTCGGCTACGGCCAGCGAGGCGCGGGAGAGAACGGAACCGGCCGGCGGGTTCTGCAAAACCGGTTGATCAAACTTGATATTACCCGTGCGCCGGACTCTGGCCGGATCGGCGCCGAGATCGATCACACGCTGGGCATCCCGCTCCGACTGCATCAGACAACAGGAAAGAGACCGCAGCATCCGCCGGTACAAGGGACGTACCAAAGCAGTCCGTTGCCGCTCATATGACCGAGTTGAAAGCCGCCCGTTCACGAGGATGGTGGGAATCCGGCGGCGCTCCAACAGCCGAAGCAGGTTCGGCCACAGCTCCGTTTCGACGAATAGATACAGCCGAGGCCGCCAGCAGTCCACGACCCGCGCGACGACCCAGGGAAAATCGAGCGGCGCATAGCGATGTTCCGCCACCCCGGCCAGACGCTGCTCGACCGCCTCCCGGCCCGTCTCCGTGACAGTGGAAACGATGATTCGATACGCGGGAAAACGCTCATGCAAGGCGCACGCGAGCGGGGCAGCCGCAACCACTTCGCCCAATGACACGGCATGGATCCAAATCACCGGCTCGCTGGAGTCATTCCCGCCGGGACGAGACAAGCGTAATCCGAATCGTGCCGGCAGCCCGCGTCGACAACGCCGCTTAGCGAGTAAAATGACCAGAATGACGGGGGAGGCCAGCAGAAGCAGGACATTATACAGGGCGTACCAGATCACGTGGAAGTCCGCAACACGGCATGATCCGCCTGGAGCGTCATGCGATTGAGCGTCTCCTCCAATTCAGCCCGCTTCCACTCCAACTCGGATGCGGTGGCATCGGGCGGCACGAGGATGGGATCGCCCCACAGGAAGACGCCGCGCGAGAAGGGATAGGGCATGATGAATCGGTCCCAACTCGCAAAGACTTTTTTTTTGAGCAGCCGAAGGCGAGCGGGATGATCGGAAGTTGGGTGACCTTGGCCAGTTGCACGACGCCGAGCTTCGCTACTTGGCGAGGTCCCTTTGGTCCATCCGGTGTAATGACAAGGTCTACCCCGGATCGGCCGAGCCGGATCAGTTCTCTGAGCGCTTCCGTCCCTCCCCTGGTGCTCGATCCCCGGACCGCCCGCAAGCCGAACCGGGCGATGATCCGGTGAATGAGTTCTCCGTCGCCATGCCGGCTGATAAGAACATGGGCCTCGGAGCCTCGATAGGCGAGCGGCATCATGAGCTGCTGCGAATGCCAGAAGGCGATGATCATCCGCTTGCCTTGAGCCAGTAATGAATCCACGAGGTGCGCCCCTTCGACCCGGATGCCGATGGTGCAGGCAAGCAGGCGGATCACGCCATAGCCAACGGGCGGAACACAGGTCAGTTTGGCTTTGGAAACCAGCGGCTTCAACATGGACCAACAACGTAAGACTTGGTGATCTGGTGATTGGTGAAGTTTCTACTTTACGAAATCGCCAAATCGTACTTCACCAAATCACGAAATCATTCTTTTCACAATCTCCATTTCACGAAATCACCAATCATCACATCCTACTTTTCTTATGTGGCGTCGGCAAATTGCATGGAATAAAGCCGCTTGTAGATGCCGCCGTGGCGCAGCAATTCATCGTGGGAGCCGATCTCCATGACGCGCCCGCGGTCGAGCACCACGATGCGGTCGGCGTTTTGAATCGTCGACAGGCGGTGCGCGATGACCAGGGTCGTACGGTTGCGCATCAGGTTCGCCAGCGCCATTTGGACCACGCGCTCCGATTCCGTGTCCAGCGCCGAGGTGGCTTCATCCAGAATGAGAATCGGAGGGTCACGCAGAATCGCCCGGGCGATGGCCAATCGCTGGCGTTCTCCGCCGGACAATTTCAGCCCTCGTTCGCCGATCAACGTATTATACCCGTCCGGAAGCCGGATGATGAATTCATGGGCATAGGCCAAGGCTGCAGCCCGGGCTACATCATCGTCCGAAGCACCGCTCCTCCCATACGCGATATTATTCCGGACCGTGTCATCGAACAACACCACTTCCTGTGAGACAATGCCGATTTGAGCGCGCAGCGATCGCAACGTGCAGTCGCGGAGGTTCACTCCGTCGATCAGAATACCGCCTTGCGTCGGTTCATAGAATCGGGGAAGCAGGCTGACGAGCGTGGTCTTCCCGCTCCCGCTGCTTCCGACAAAGGCGACGATTTCCCCCGCTCGAATGGTCAGGGCCACCCCGTTGAGAGCCGATAACGTATGGCCGTCATACCGGAATGAAACATCACGAAACTCCAGCGATTTGGCGATGGCCGGGATGTCCACGCGGCCTTGGTTCGCTTCCTGTTCCGTCTCCATATCGAGCACGCCGAATACCCGTTCGGCCGCAGCCAAAGCTTGTTGGACGGTGTTATTCGCGCCGGACAGACGGCGGATCGGAGAATAGGCCATAAACATGGCGGCCAGGAAGGAGAAAAACGCGCCGGGCGTCATCTCATCATGGATAACCAAATATCCGCCGTACCAGATGATCCCCGCCACGCCCAGGACGCCGATCACTTCCATGTGAGACGAACCCAGCGAAGACACTTGGATGGCTTTCATGGTCGTGTGCACGAAGGCTTTGTTGCTGGTCGTGAAGCGGCGCGCTTCCTCTTCTTCCCGGCCGAAGGACTTGACCATCCGAATGCCGGCCAAGGCTTCCTGCAAGGTGGACGCCATATCCCCCATGCGCTCCTGGCCGCGCGTCGCCAATCCACGCAACTTTCGGCCCATGCGCACCATGACCGTCACGGAAATCGGCACGACGATGACGGAGACGATCGCCAATTTCCAATTTTGATAGAAAATCACTCCCATCATGGCGAGAAACGTCAGGCCCTGTTGGAACAGATCCTTCAGTACGCCCGCGACGGCATTTGCCATCAACGAAACATCGTTGATCACGCGGGATACCAGACGGCCGGAACTATTGGTATCGTGGTAGCGGATCGGCAAATGCACGAGCTTCAGAAACAGCTGTTCCCTGATGTCGGCGATGACCTGGTTGCCGATATAGTTCATCAGGTAATTCTGGCCGTAATTGAAGACGCCCTTGAGAACGGCCACCGCCAAGATGGCAAGGGGCAGAACGACAAGGAGCCGCTCGTCCTTGCTGATGAAGAGGCCGTCGAGCACCGGCCGCACCAGCCAGGCATAGGCGCCGGACAATCCGGCCACCAGGAGCGCGCAGACGAACGCTGCGACCAGGCGAATCCGGTACGGCTTCAAATAGCGAATGAGCCGCATATAGTGATTCATCGACGACACTCCGCTGCGACCACTTCAGCGGCCCGCCGGGACGCTTCCGGCTGACCGAGCTTCTCACGGACCGCCCGCAAGGCCGTTCTCATCTGATCATAGGCCTCGTGATCCTGCAACAAGCGTTCGGCTTCCCGGTACAGCCGGTCGGCGGTCGCCTCCTGTTGGATCAGTTCGGGGACGATCTTCCGGCCCGCCACCAAGTTCACCAGGCCGATGCAGTCGACCCGAATCAAGAATTTGGCGATGCGATAGGTCAGCCACGTCGTCGCGTAGAGCAAAATCATCGGCGTGCCGACGACCGCCGCTTGCAACGTTGCGGTCCCGGATGCCACGAACAACAGATCCGAGGCGGCCATCACCTCGCTGGCCTCGCCATGGATCACTTGGACCGGCACCCGGCTCTGCGCCAGACATTCCTTAAGCAGCGCGTCGGAAACCGAAGGCGCCTGGGCCAGGATGAACTGCATGGGCTCACGGGCCGACAAACGCGCCGCCGTATCCAACATGACGGGCAACAGCGATCGGATCTCTCCTTGCCGGCTTCCGGGCAATAACCCGATGACAGGCCGGCTCTCCTCAAGACCGAAGCGCTTGCGAAGCTCCGTCCGATCATACGAAGGAGCCACCTCGTCAAGCAATGGATGACCGACGAAGGTGCAACGCACTCCGGCGTGATGATAGAGGTCCGCTTCGAACGGGAGGATCACGACGACATGGTCCACCCGGCGTTGGACCCAGCGGATACGGCGCGGTCGCCAGGCCCAGATCTGAGGCGCGATATAGTAGAGCACGCGCCGGCCCGCGGCTTTCGCGACACGCGCGAAGTGAAAATTCAGGCCGGGATTATCGATCAAGACCACCAAATCCCAGGGCTCGGCGCGGATGACCCGGCGAATGCTTCTGATGCGCCGGATCATCGTTTTAACGGCAGCCGGGCCGATAAGGCCGATGATGTCGAGCTGGGCCACGTCCGGGATCATATCGATCCCCGCAGCCTTCATACGGGCGCCCCCGATGCCGACAATCGATAACGACGGATCCACTTGCTTCAAGGCACGCGCGAGATTGGCCCCATGCAGATCGCCCGATGCCTCCCCGGTGATGATGAGAATTCGCGGCATGCGCGCCAGCTTACAAGAAAGACAGCCGATCCGGCCGGACCGGTTCAATGGGGAAGAATGGTCGAACCAACCGGATCTCCCTCGTCGCCCCCCGCCGTATGGCGTTCCAGAAATTGCCCGATCGCCTCAAGAACCTGGTAGGCCAATTCAAGCACGGCGAGCCCTGCTTCGCCTCCCACGACCGGCTGCGATCCGGTCGCGATAGCCTGAAGGAACGACTCCACCTCCAGCTTGAGCGGCTCCTCTTCAGTCCCTCGAAAGTGCTCCACCTCGATGGTCGGTCGCTCTCCCGTCTGCTGCAAGCGCCGGCTGATCATCCCCTGCCGCGTCTGGAAATCCATGGACACGTAGCGATCGCGCTGAAAGACCCGCAGGCGCCGCATCTTGGTCATCGAGACCCGGCTCGACGTGAGGTTGGCCACACAGCCGCCACCGAAGACGAGGCGCGCGTTCGCGATATCGATATTCCGGGAGAGTACGGGCACACCGGCTGCCCGCACTTCTTCCAACGGACCCGGCGCAAAAGATAAGACGAGGTCCAGATCGTGAATCATGAGGTCCAGCACCACATCGACATCCGTTCCCCGCTCGCCGAACGAACTCAACCGGTGACATTCGATAAAGGCCGGTCGATCGATATACTGCCGCATGAGTTGCATGATCGGATTGAACCGCTCGCTGTGCCCGACCTGCAATAGACAGCCTTGCTTCTTCGCCACGTCGATCAACTCCCGCGCCTCATCCGGGGTGACCGTCACGGGCTTTTCTACCAGCACATGCTTGCCCGCCTGAAGACAGCTCTTCGCCAGCGGAAAATGGGCCGACGTGGGAGCGGCAATGCTGACCGCCTCGACCTCTTCCAGGAGAGTGCTGACTTGCGGATGGGCTCGGACACCGTGCCGATCCGCGATTAATTTGGCGCGGCTGAGATCGCTATCCACGACGCCGATCAACAGGGACCCCGGGAGGGTGGCGTAGTGACGCGCATGATGCTGGCCCAAATGGCCGACTCCGATCACTCCTGCTCGGATCCGTTTCATGCGCCGACCCGTCGGCTGCTATGGCAATTCGTTCGCGCAGGCTTGGCGCTCATACCCGCGTCATTCCCACAATGGCGATTCCGGCCCGATCGGCCTTCTGAATGGTCTCTTCCCGGTCCAATAAGACGCTGCGGCCGGCTTCTAGGGCGAGCGCGCAGGCTTTGACGGAATTCATGACCTCGATGGTTCTCGGTCCCACAGCCGGCAAATCGAACCGCAAATCCTGCTGCGGCTTGCATCGTTTGACGACGACCGCTCCCTGCTGCGCAAGTTCACCGCCGCGCTTGATCGCGCCGTCCGTTCCCTCGACGGCTTCGACCGCCACCACCACGGTATCCTTCACCACGACGCATTGCCCGATATCGAGAGAGCCGATGTGCTGGGCCACCTCCCACCCGTACCGGATGTCGTCCCATTCCTTCTTGGTCGGCTCCCGTTTGGTCAGCGTTCCCTCTTCCACCAGGACCCCTTGCAAGCCGAACGTTGATTCCCTGATGACGATTCCCTCACCTTCCAATTCGGCGGCGATCTCGCGCAGGATCTGGTCGTCCTTGTAACGAATGAGGCGCGCCGCCAACGCCAGCGCGCGAAAATCCGGTCGCACCGTGGTGAACACGTGCGTTTTCTTGATGCCGCCCAGCATGACCGCTTCCCGCACCCCGTCATCCTTTAACGCTCTAATCAGCTTGTTGAACTGGCCGATTTTGATCCAATGGATGCGTTCCACATGATCGCCCAACTCTCGTTCTGTCTCTCCTTCGTGAGCCACGGCGCTGACGGAATAGCCAAGCCGTCGCGCATTGTCGGCGAAGATGATCGGAAAGCGGCCGTTTCCGGCAATGAGACCGATCCGTGATCCGGCGGGAGGGCGCGAGCCGTTATTGTCCATGCCGGCCAGGCCTCCTACTCATCCTCATGCTCCTGGTCCTTTCCGACCGAGTGGCAAATACCGCGCTTCGTCCCTTCCATAAACGTCGTCACTTGCAAGACGTCGGGATTATCCTTGAATGATTCCTTGGCGAGCTTAACGGCCTCGGCCACGCGATGACCGGATCGAAAGAGCAGGTCGTACGCGTGCTTGAGCACCGTAATCCGCTCGGCCGAAAAGCCGTGGCGCCGCAGACCGATGGAATTCAGACCGTACATGCGCGCGCGATAGCCGCCCGCCGCCCGCATGAACGGCGGCAGGTCCTGCCCAAGGGCGCAACAGCCGCCGACCATCGAATAGGGACCGATCCGGACGTATTGATGAATCCCCGACAGGCCGCCGATGATCGCATGATCGCCGATTGTGATGTGTCCCGCGAGACTGGCGGCATTCGCCAAGATCAAATGATTCCCCAGATGGCAATCATGCGCCACATGGACGTAGGCCATGAGAAAGTTGTGGTCGCCGATCGTCGTCTTCCCGCCGCCCTGCATCGTGGCGCGATTGACGGTCACATATTCCCGCAGGATATTGTGGTGGCCGATGATCACCTTCGTCGGCTCTCCTTGATACTGCAAATGCTGAGGCGGCCCCCCAACCGAAACAAAGGGATGCAGCTCACAGTCATCGCCGATTTCCGTCCATCCCTCCACACAGACGTGAGACAGCAGCCTCGTGTGCTTGCCCACACGGACATGTTCGCCTATCACTGCATAGGGACCAACCTCGACGTCGTCCGCCAATTCGGCCTTGGGATGTACCACCGCTGTCGGATGAATCTTCACTCAGGACCTCCGATCATTTACCGTCCGCCGTTTTTTCTTCCGTGACCATCGCCGTCACTTCCGCTTCGCAGACAAGGTCGTCGGCGACGAACGCCTGTGCCTTCATTTTCCAGAACGGCGGCCGCTTCTTAACGACATCGACCTCGAAACGCAGTTGGTTCCCCGGCACGACCGGTTTTCGAAACTTGGCCTGATCGACACCGGTGAGATAGACGACCGGACGGGCGACATGCCCCAGCGACTTGAACGCCAGGACCCCGCCCACCTGAGCCATGGCCTCAATAATCAGCACGCCCGGCATGACGGGACGCCCCGGGAAATGTCCCTGAAAAAACGGCTCATTGATCGTGACATTCTTAATCCCCACGATCCGGCGATCCGGTTCCAGCTCACGGATTTGATCCACGAGCAGAAACGGATACCGATGGGGCAATAAGGCCTGAATCTGTTCCACATCCATCCCCGACATCAACCCTGCCTCCTGGTTAAACGTATGATCCGATCACTTGTTCTGCCGGTCCAATTCCTTGATGACCTTGTCCGTCAGATCGACCGACGGATGGTAATACAGCACGATCTTCACGGCGCCCTCGCTTCCTTTGTCGATGACCGCTGTATACCCTTCTCTTTGCGCGACGACCAACGCCGCGTCCCGAATTTTCTTCGAATATTCGCCAATCATGCCGCGCTGCTTTTCCTGCACCTCGCGATTGAACTCTTGGATTCGACGCTGGTAGGCTTCGAGCTTCGTGCGAAACTGTTCTTGTTTGTCTTTCCTGGCCTCTTCGGACAGGTTGGTGTCCTGACCGCTTTTCTCCAATTCTTTGAGCTCCGCATCGTCGGCCTCGACGATCCGCTGGCGCGTGGTCGAATAGCTCTTCATCTCCTCCAGCGCCCGCTTGCCCGAAGCGCTGCGCTCGATCACCGCTTGCTGGTCGATGATCGCCACCTTGAACGGCTCCGCCGCAGCAGCCTCTTGAACCAGCGTCGCGGCCATGGCGACCGCTGCTAGAATGACGCGTCTCATAGGTCCTCCCTTGCCTCACGCCCGCCCGGCCCTTCGGATCGTCGGCAGGCGATCATGGATAGTCCTTGTTGAATTCTTCGATGACCTGCGCGGACAAATCGATGGAGTCCTCGAAGTAGATGGTCGGACCGCCGCGGCCGCGGTCCATGATCAGATGCAGGCCCAGCCGCTTGGCGACCTTCGACGAAACCGCCTCGATCTTGTCCCGAAATCCGTCGAGCACATCCTTCTGCTTGTCCTGCACCTCGCGGTTCAACTCGTTGACTTTCTGCTGATACTCGGCCATGCGGCGCCGGAATTGCTCCTCCCGCTCGCGCTTCGCGGTCGGGCTCAATACACTGCCTTGCTTCACGAAATCCTCTTCCAACCGGCGCAACTCTTTTTCCTCCAGCTCAATGAGCGCCTGGCGGTTCTTCGTAAAGGACGCCAAGGTCTCGCGCGCCTTTTTCCCGGCATTAGTTTCATTGAGGATCCGCTGGGGATCCACCACCCCGACACGGGTTACCGGCGGCCCCGCCGGATCACCCGATTTACATCCGCCCGCTGTGACGACCAGCAGGACCATCGCGGCCCCCCACACCAGCAATGCTTTCATATCCCTCCACAAGCGGCCATGCCGGCTGCAGAGCCGCCATGGTTCATCGGTTTCGACTGTTGCACCGGCGCTATTCGGCTAGAACAATGAGCCGATCGTGAACTCGAATACCCCTTTGCGTTCGTTCGGATTGGGGTCCAGATTGATGCCATAGGCGGCACGCAACGGCCCGAACGGAGAAATCCACCGCGCTTCAAGGCCAGCGGTCGCCCGCAGATTGAAATCCACCGACTCATTATCGTTGAATCCTTTTCCATAGTCGAAAAAGATCACGCCGTTCAGCTTCGCTTCCGACGAGATCGTGAAAATAAAATCATTGTTGATGATCAGCTGCTTCGCGGCGCCGAGGAGCGATCCGCTGGGCGTGACCGGCCCCGCGCGGCCGAAGACAAATCCGCGCATCGTATTGATGCCGCCGACGAAAAACCGCTCGGTGAGCGGGATCGGTTTGTCGCCGATGCCTTCCGCGACCCCGTAGCGCGCGTGGATCGAAAATCGGGTATCGTAAATCAGCGGCGTATACTTGATCACGTCGAGATAGTATTTGTAGAAATGATTCGTGCCCCCCAACGTCGGTGTTCCGTAATCGAACCCGGCACTCACCCGCCATCCCGTTCGCGGATCAAGATAGTAGTCCCGCGTGTCCCGGAACACCGAGGTCCTGAAACCGGTGGAGGACTGGTTGCCCAACTGCGTGAGAATGATTTCGGGCGCATCGGATGTGGGATTCTTATAATTGAGCTGTTCTCCGAACAAACTTACGCTGGCATTGACATATTCCGACAACCAGCGGCTCCATGCCACGCTCGCGCCGGATTTGGACTCAAAATAGGAGATGAAGTTCGTCATCGTCCGGTAGACGTCCAACTGCAGAGAGTTATAGGAATCGTTGACGTAGGGATTGCGGAATGTAATCAGACCCAGCGTGCGCTGCTGCCCCAGTTGTCCCCGGACGCGACCCAGCCACCCTCGACCGCCGAGATTGCCTTCCGTGATGTCGGCGATCGCAACCAACTTGTCGAGTGTGCTGAATCCGCCGCCGATGCTGAACTGCCCGGTCGGCTTTTCCTTAACCTTGACGTTGAGATCCACTTTGTCCGGCTCCACCTGCTGCGGCAAAATTTCGACCGTCTCGAAAAAGTTCAAATTATTCAGCCGCTGGAAGCTTCGTTTCAGTGCGGTCGTATCGATCACATCCTGCTCGTCGACCCGGAGTTCCCGCCGGATGACGTTGTCGCGGGTCTTGTCGTTGCCATTGATGTGGATCTCCCGGATCCGCATCATCTCGCCTTCCTTGACGTTGAGAATGATCGTGGCCGTCTTGCGGTCATTGTCGGAGTTGACATTCGGAACGACGTCCGCGAACGCATAGCCGCGCGCGCCATAGAGATCGGTGATCCTCGTGATTTCGCTTCGGATCTTCGCCCGCTGGAAGATTTCCCCCGGCCTGATACCCAGGCCTTCCCGTAACTCGCTATCCTCGAAGACCGTGTTGCCACGGAAACCGACTTCGGCGACCGTGAACGGCTCGCCCTCTACCACCGAGTAGTGGACCATAAACCATTTCTTATCCTCGCTCAGCTCGATCTCCGGCTGGCTGATCTGGACATTCATGTAACCTTTATTAAGATAGAGCTCCCGGATACGCTCGATATCGTTCACCACCTCTTCGCGCTTGAGAATACCGGCGTCCGACAGCAGGGACGGCAGCTTGAATTGAGTGATCAGGCCGTACCAGGGGATCCATTCGCGTGTCGCCGTCACTTTGAAGGCTTCGTCTTTCGTGAGCGCCCGCATCCCTTCATAGGTCACCGATTGGATGCGCGCCTTGTCGCCCTCCTTGATGAAAAACGTCAGCCGTTTGCGGTCTTCTTCGACGGTCTGAATGACGGGAATGACCTCGCAGTTGTAATAACCGTCTTCCTGGTACGCGAGCCGAATCTTATCGGCGCTTTCCTTGGCTTGCTGTTGATCCAAGAAAGACTGGCTTTTAATGGTGATCTTTTCCTTGAGTTTGTCGTCGCTCAGGCTTTCATTGCCGTCAAAGACAATCTCGGTGATAAAGGGCTTTTCTCGCACGATGAACACCACCGCGACGCCGCCCGCCGTCGGCTCCGTTTCCACCTGCACGTCCTCGAAAAAGCCCGTATCATACAGAACCTTGATTTGGGTCCGCAGCGCCTCCGCCGTATAGGGGTCGCCGGCCTTCAGCGTCACGCGCCCTTGGATGGCATCCAATTCGATATGTTTGTTTCCTCTGATTTCAACCGCTTTGACGCGCGGTCCGGACACCTGCGCGGCGGCACTAAACGGAACCAGCATCGCGGACACGACGGCTAGCCCAAGAGCCAGGGCCCGAACCCAGTGCCTGCCTCTCCCATCGATCACTCTAGCCCGCATTATTCATGAACGTTTGGCTGCCCTCATCGCGGACTTGAGCGGTCAAGTCGTACGAGCCCGATCACTACAGTCTCTACCCCGGCGCGAGATCAATCAGCGCCTCCACGCGCAAGACATGGCCGCATCACCGGCGCGATGTTGTCCTCCAAAGTTACGGCGGCATCCCAGGCCAGGTTGCGGCTTACCCTTCCAGAGACGTCTAATTAAGCCGCCGCGGCCTCTCGGAACGCCGTCCATCCACATCTCCTGGAGATGTTGGTCCCCAAAGAGTCCATTGAACGGTCTTCAAGCGCCGACAACGTGGTTTTCAATGGCCCGCTCAATCGGAACAGTGAAGAACAGTGCGTCTTCGGTCGCACGACGTGTCTGGCGGAACAGGGCAGGTCACCGACTTTCGGGACTGAAATCACCGAAGTGCCATGTCGAATGCAACATCATCAAGAGATTTACTGACGGCCAGCAGGGATTCTAAAACTCTCGGATTATATTGAGCACATGGATCAATGTAAAGAATTTTTGAGGCGCGCCCTCATCCTCGTGGGCCGCGGCGAAAGCGCCGGTCAATCTTGACTTCATATATCTCATCACATAGTATCGCCGGTATGACTCGGCTCGACGTGCGCAAGGCCATCATTCCGGCGGCCGGACTCGGCACTCGTTTTCTGCCCGCCACCAAAGCGTCCCCCAAGGAGATGCTGCCCCTCGTGGACAAACCGCTGATCCAATATGTGGTCGAAGAAGCGGTCGCCTCCGGCATCGAAGACATCATCGTCATCACTGGTCGCGGCAAACGCGCCATCGAAGATCATTTCGACCGTTCGCTGGAACTCGAGGAGAATCTCAAAGGCAGTGGGAAGGCGCAGGTCCTGAATCAAATCCGGCACATTTCCAACCTCGCCAACTTTTGCTATGTGCGGCAATCGGAGGCGCTGGGCCTGGGGCATGCCGTTCTCTGCGCGCAGCATCTCATCGGCAATGAACCGTTCGCGGTCATTCTCGGCGATGAGATTATCGATGCGCCGGTGCCCGGACTCGCCCAACTCATTCACATTTACAAGAAGCGGCGAGGCGCGGTCCTCGGTATCCAGGAAGTCCCGCATCAGGAAGTGAGCCGATACGGCATTATCTCCGCGCGGCGCATGGGAGGGGGCCTCCACCGGGTAAACGACCTTGTCGAGAAACCTGCGCCTGCGGATGCTCCGTCCAACCTGGCCGTGATCGGTCGCTATGTGCTGCCGCCTGAGATTTTTCCCATTCTACGAAAAACGCAGCCCGGCAAAAACGGTGAAATTCAATTGACCGACGCGTTGCGCCAACTCGTCAAACATGCTCCGATGTTCGCCCACGAAGTTCAGGGCCAGCGACATGATGCCGGCGACAAACTGGGATTCCTTATCGCCACGGTGGAATTCGCCTTGAAGAATCCGTCGCTCGGACCTTCGTTCGGAGATTTCCTTCAACAACGCCTTCGTCCCGGTTCGGCGTCGGCGCGGCGCAATCCGAACGGCCGCCCGTCTCCCCTTCGAGAACGTGCCGCGAGCAAAGCATGATGTGCCCGCATACGGGCAAGGGACCCACCGCTTTTGACGCCGGTGGGTAAGCCGCTCCACCCTCACGATCAATAGGAAGCTCATGGCAGAATCATCCGAGCAGGATTTCCAAGCCACGCAGAACATTGACCCCCCCGACCAGCTTCCCATGTTGCCGGTCCGGGACATCGTGGTCTTTCCATACATGGTTCTGCCCTTGTTTGTCGGGCGAGACATGTCCATCAAAGCGATCGAAGCGGCATTGGCCGGCAACCGCATGATCTTCCTGGCGACGCAAAAGTCATTGGACGTGGAAAATCCCAAACCGGAAGACATCCATGCCGTGGGCACGGTCGGCATCATCATGCGGATGCTGAAACTGCCCGACGAGCGGATCAAGATCCTGGTTCAAGGGCTGACGAAAGGGAAGATCAAGGACTACATTCAAAGCGATCCCTACTATTCCGTCCGGATCGAAAAGCTGACCGAATCCAAACCCACCGGCGCGTCCCTCGAAACGGAAGCCGTCATGCGTACGGTCAAAGAACAGATTGAGAAGATCGTGAGTTTGGGAAAAGTGCTGATTCCCGATGTCATGGTCGTCATTGAAAATCTGGAAGATCCCGGCCGCCTCGCGGACATGGTCGCGTCCAACCTGGGCTTGAAAGTCGATGTTACGCAAGCGGTGCTCGAAGTCGTCGATCCGATCCAGCGATTGAAGCATGTCAGCGAAATCCTCGCTAAGGAAATCGAAGTCTTGTCCATGCAGCAGAAAATCCAAGCCCAGGCGAAGGGCGAGATGGACAAGACCCAGCGCGAATATTTTCTCCGCGAGCAATTGAAGGCGATTCAGAAGGAACTCGGCGAATTGGACGAGCGAGCGGAAGAGGTCGCGGAATTTCGCAAGCGCATCAAAGATTCAAAAATGCCGGAGAAGGTGCTCAAGGAAACAGAGAAGCAGCTCAAGCGTCTCGAAAAAATGCATCCGGACACCGCCGAATCCGCCACAGTCCGTACCTATCTGGAGTGGATGGTCGAGCTGCCCTGGAGTAAAAAATCCAAGGACAATCTCGATTTGAAGGCCGCGATGAAGGTCCTGAACGAGGACCACTATGACTTGGAAAAGGTCAAGGAACGCATCATCGAATATCTCGCCGTCCGCAAGTTGAAAGAGAAGATGAAGGGGCCGATCCTCTGCTTTGTGGGTCCTCCCGGCGTCGGCAAGACCTCCCTCGGCAAGTCGATCGCCCGGGCGCTCGGCCGCGAATTTGTACGAATCAGTTTGGGCGGCGTACGGGACGAGGCCGAAATCAGAGGCCATCGACGGACCTATGTCGGCGCCCTGCCCGGACGCATCATTCAAGGCATGAAGCAAGCGGGAACTAACAATCCGGTCTTCATGCTGGACGAAGTCGATAAGGTCGGCATGGATTTTCGCGGGGATCCATCCGCAGCTCTTCTGGAGGTGCTCGACCCGGAGCAGAACAACGCCTTCACCGACCATTACCTTGGCGTGCCCTTCGATCTCACCGAAGTGATGTTCATCACCACGGCCAACCTCATCGATCCGATTTTGCCCGCGTTGCGCGATCGCATGGAGGTCATCGAGATACCCGGGTATACCGAAGAGGAAAAACTGGGCATCGCGCAGACCTATCTCATTCCGCGGCAGATGACCGAGCACGGCATTTCGGACAAGCACGTGCGGGTCGTCGAAGGCGCGCTTCGGCAAGTGATCGCGCACTACACCAGAGAAGCAGGCGTCCGGAATCTGGAGCGCGAAATCGCCAATATCATGCGGAAGGTGGCGAAAAAAGTCGCGGAGGGCAAGACTCAGTGCCACGTGATCGACACGGAAAACTTGCCCAAGTATCTGGGAGTTCCCAAATTCCTTCCCGAAGCGGAGTTGGAGCATGACGAGGTCGGCGTCGCCACCGGGCTCGCCTGGACGGAAACCGGCGGGGACGTGTTGTACATCGAGGCCACGGCCATGAAGGGCAAAGGACAGTTGACCCTGACGGGCCACCTGGGCGATGTCATGAAAGAATCGGCGCAGGCGGCGCTGAGCTACGTCCGATCGCGTGAAAAAACCTTGGGCATCAACCCGGATATTTTTGCCAAGAACGATATCCACATTCACGTGCCGGCCGGGGCCATTCCCAAAGACGGCCCGTCCGCGGGCATTACCATGGCCACTGCGATCGCCTCGGCGTTGTCGCAGATTCCCACGCGCCGCGATCTTGCCATGACCGGTGAAATTACTCTGCGTGGCCGCGTCCTTCCCATCGGAGGGCTGAAGGAGAAAATCCTCGCGGCCAAGCGGGCCAAATTATCCATGGTCGTGCTGCCGAAGCGGAATAAGAAAGACCTCGAAGAAATTCCGAAACATATCCTGAAGGGGATCGAATTGGCCTTCGTGGATACGATGGACGATGTCATCCGAACCGCGCTCCGTCGCAAATCTCCCGCAAATTCCAAAAAGTCCCCGTCGCGGCATGTTCGGGATAAGGCGTCGCGGCCCAACAGGTCCAAACGCGCCGCAAGTCCGCCTCGGCGAGGCGCATCTCTTCCGACAGTTTCACCTCAATTATCGCATTTATCCCACTAGCATGCCGGGAGGCGGGGTGTCCCGACGGAGGGAGCGGCAGGGAGAATTTGCCCTGATCGAATCGCTTCGGGTTCGATTCGCTTCCAAGGACGCCGGGCTGATCAGAGGCATCGGAGAAGACGCGGCGATCGTCAAGACATCGAGCCGAGATCGGTTGTTGCTGACCACCGATTTGCTTACCGAAGGAATTCATTTCGACCTAGCCACAACCTCGCTTGAAGATATCGGATACCGGTCGGCGATCGCCAACTTAAGCGATATCGCCTCCATGGGTGGACGGCCGCGCTACCTGCTCGTAGCCATCGCCGTTCCCCAGCATATAAACTTTGCCGCGATCCGACGGCTCTATCGTGGTCTCATGCAAGCCTGCCGGCCCTTCAACGTGCACTTGATCGGCGGCGACACCTCGGCATCCCGCCATGATCTCTTTATCAGCATTACCCTCACCGGCGCTGTTGAGGCGGCACGCGCGCTACAGCGGAACGGGGCTCATCCGGGCGATTTCTTATACGTGACCGGAACAGTCGGCGACTCCCGCGCCGGTCTGATGCTCCTGCAAGAAAGGAAATCGCACGTCAAGAAGGCCGACCCTGCCCAGTCCGCCGGCGACCGCTTTTTGCTTCGCCGCCATCACAAGCCGTCGGCGCGCATCGAGGAAGGGCGATGGTTGGCGACGAAACGGCTCGCTACGGCCGCCATCGACTTGTCCGACGGCCTGGCGGGAGATTTACGGCACCTCTGTGACGAAAGCCGCGTCGGGGCGGAGGTGGACTGCGCGGCGCTGCCGATTTCCTCTCCCTGTTTGAGGTTCGCCCATGTGCGGGGACTTGCCCCTGCCGATCTCGCCCTGGCCGGAGGCGAGGATTATGAATTGCTGTTTACAGTGAATTCGCGGAATAGGTCGCGGATGGAACGTGAAGCGGCACGACTGGGATATCGCTGCACCTGCATCGGACAGATGAAGCCGGCATCATTCGGTCTCCGCATGAGAACGGTAAACGGATCGCTCGAACCGCTGGCCCCCGTCAGCTACGAGCATTTCCGCCCCACATCGTAGCGTCGCGAGGGCCTTGTGACGTCCTTGTCCGATGTCCAGTCTCTGTTTCGCCAAATTCTCCACCTGCGGGAATCGCCGCATCGAACCGCATTGGCGTTCGCGGTCGGCATCTTCATCGCTTTTTCCCCTACCTACGGTCTCCACACGGTCATGGTCGCCTTTTGCACCTGGGCCTTCGGTCTGAATTTCATCGCGCTCTTCGCCGGCGCCTTCATCAACAATCCCTGGACGCTTGTGCCGATCCTCGGCGCAACCTTCTGGACCGGCGCGCTGATCGTCGGCGACACGGACCTCCCCACCTTTAACTGGGAGGATCTAAGTTTTGCCGGAATCTACCATCAGGTCATGCCGTATGCGCTGCCTTTCTTTGTCGGAGGCACGGTTCTCAGTATTCTCGGCGCCCTCGTCGCCTATCCACTGGCCTATTATTTGATCACGAAATATCGACGGCCTCATGCAGCAGACTCGACCCTCCCGTTGCCGCCCTCGGACCAAGTGGGCTAAGATATGTTTTAGTTGCTCTCACCATGAAGTCGAACCGTTCGCAAGCTCCATCACCGTACGATGGCTCGGCCTTAATCGCCGATCCGATTCACCAATATCTCTCTTTCACGGTTCCCTATACGACTTCAGACGGTACCGAGCAGACTGAAAAGGACCTCATCGATTCTCCGTGGGTTCAGCGACTGCGTTACATTTATCAATTGCAAAGCGCCCGATGGGTGTATCCTTCTGCGGAACACACCAGATTCGTCCATTCGCTCGGGACCATGCACGTCGCCGGGCGGTTCGCACGCCACCTCTATCCGTTTTTGAAGCAAGCTCTCCCCGAGGTGCCGTCGGCGAATTTCGTCGAAGAATTTTTACGCGTGACCGCATTGGTGCATGACATCGGCCACGGCCCGTTTTGTCATTTCTTTGACGATAATTTTCTGCACTCGTTCGGCCTGACGCATGAGCGATTGGGTCAAGTGATCATCCGGGATTTCTTGGGACCCGCCATTAAGAAAATTCGGCGCAGCCCTTCCGGCCCTTTCGACAGCGGGGAAGAGCTCAGTCCGAATCTCATCGCGCACGTGATTCTCAAAGAGAAAAGCAAGGACAACTCGCGGGTCCCCTTCTGGGTGAATGCTCTGCAACCGGTCCTGTCCGGAAGCTATACCGCGGATAATTTGGATTATGTCCTGCGTGACTCCTATATGTGCGGCGTCGCGGTCGGTCCTGTGGATCTGACGCGGCTGATCCATTACAGCATCATCACCGAGAAGGGATTCACCATTCATAAGACCGGGCTGCCGGCGCTCCACATGTTCCTCAACACCCGCATGTATCTCTACTCGAACGTCTACTATCACCGGACGACCCGGGCCATCGATATTCATCTTCGAGATATTTTCGGCGAAACGATGAAGCTGATTTTTCCCGGTGATCCGCGAAAGAAGATGGAGGATTATCTGGGGCTTACCGATTGGTCGTTACTGGAGGAGGTTCGCGGTTGGAAGAAAGCCGCTCAGGCAGCCAAGCGGCGGCTTTACGGAGAGTGGAAACGGATACTCTGCCGGGATGTCAAATGGAAGATGGCCTACAGTACGGTCTTGAAGGAAAAAGGAAAAGAGCGCGGCCTCGATTTTCCCAGCCACGAGCAGTTTCAGAAGTTGATTTTGAAGGAGCTCCCGGCGCGCCTGCAGAAAGTTCCGTTCCGCGTCGATATGGCGCCGCTCGATCCACGGCCGGACCCGAAGGATACGCGGGGTATTCCGCTTTATGTGTACGATCCCGGCACCAAAGGCATCTCCGCCGAGCCGCTGGAAGAATTTCTTGATTTGCTGCCCACCCGCCTCGTGCAGTTCAGGATCTACTCGCACGATCATGAGCATGACGCCGCCCTGTCCCAAGCCGCCGCCACCGTGCTGAACAAGACGCCGTCCAGCATTGAAGCGAACGTCTGAAACGCTACCGGCACTGCCACCGGTTAGTATCCTGTCCCTTGAGTCCAATGAATAAATCTTGCCCCTCAGCACCTGGGGGCAAGTCGAGCCGGACGCCTCCGCACTTCTCGGAGCGACCATTCTGGGTCTTGCCGTGCGGAAGCTTCCGGAATTCCCGTGGCTGTGGTCGCGAACGACCACAGTTCCGTGGTCAGTTCCGGTTTTCCTGCACGACAAAACCTCAGCGGGTGCCCCGCTCCTTCAGCAATGTCGGCGTCCCAACTCGCTTGCCCCCGGTCTTTTTTCTTATTCCCTATCCTTCCGCTTAGAAATTGAACGGGCTGATTGCTTCGCTTTCGCCAGAAATGGAGGTGAGGGTCGCCGGGAGTGTTTGCCGCGAAGACACCTTCGTGAGCACCCAACTAAGCCTTGGGCGCTCGAAGCCTGTAAACTCGATCGCAGCGATCTCAAACAGTACAGGCTTCGCACTTGCCACAAGAGAACAAGAGCCGCGCGCGTCGGCAAGGTGGGTCCCACTCCCTCCGGCGATCGGCGGCAAAACTCCCACCAGATCCTAGGGAAAGTGATCAATACCCCACGATGCACACCCCAAGCAATCACCCCGGCCAAATGCATTCAACCTAATGCCTCGCTGATGCTGCCTCGCAGGCGGCACAATGCCGTCGCACGTGGAGCAGTTCAGGGTAATCAGTTCGTGATGGCGTTATGGCACATACCTCACCACACATCCGTTCCAGCCGAGAGACAAAAGGTTGAAGCATGAGCCAGGGACGCTGAGCGGGCGTGCGGAGACAATCTTGAGGAATGTCGAATTTGCAAGTAGACTTATCTGCCAGTAACCCCATTGCGTCTCCGTACTTTGGTGCATGGATAGGCCGCCCAAACGTAGTCGTTGTGCGAGAAGAGGTAACAGGATGACGGCTCAATGCCGCCCAAGGTGAAAGAACTCATTGCCGAGCTCGAACGGGCTGGATTCGTGAACCGTGGAGGCAAGGGCAGCAATAGAAACTTCATTCACCCGAAAGTAGCTAAACCTGTGACAATCTCTGGTAGGCCAGGTGACGATGCCAAACACTACCAGCTGCGTGCTGTGCAGCTCGCTATCGAGGAGGCGAAGAAATGAAAGACAGTGCTAAGTACGTGAAGATTGTCGAGTGGTCGGAAGAAGATCAGAGTTATGTCGGTAGTGCACCAGGCCTGATATACGGAGGTTGCCACGGAAGTGAAGAAAGGGAAGTCTTCGATGAGCTGTGCAGAATCGTTGAGGAAGCGATCGAACTGTACAGGAAAGACGGCAAGCCATTACCGCCTCCGACTTCCGGGCGCGACTTTGCGACCAAAATGCAAAGCGTCGCATAGCAACCGACTTAAAAAGAAACAATCAATGTCGCCGGGGAATCATGGTGAGAAGTCAACGGAACATCAATTCGGGTAGTGGGTCAGTTCCTTTTGCGTCATGCCCGTGAAGGCGGGTATCCACTCCTTGATCAAGATATTCCCGGACGAAGGCTCGAAAAAGGAAGGTTACGTTCGCGTGATGGACGAGTCGGGTGAAGACTACCTTTATCCGGGAACCATATTGTGTCCGCGCTCAGTTTCCTGAAGAAGCGGAAAAACTGATTCTCGCCGCGAAATGAACCGACCATCGCCTACCCATTCGGTTCTTCGATTCCCCTAATGCCCCGTCAGCCTGACGCCTCGGCTGACGAACGGCGCGCGCTTCGGTGTCGCCATAATGCGATGATCATAGACGACTACTGGGCCATTGCTCGCATCCGCGCGTTCCTGTGAAGCTGCGCCACAGTGGCGCCATGCCGTCGCCCGCCGGCCGTTCGTGGATGATCCGGCTCGCTACGACGCTATGGCGCGCACCTCACCGCGCATCCGTTCCAGCCGAGACAGGTGATATTCCTCGCGGTTCGAAGAAGGTAAGGTAAGCGTTACGGGCGACTTAACAGACAGGATTTCGATGCTTCGGCCATATTCCTCATCCTATCGGTGATACCTCTTTAAGTTCTATTCAACGTCGAAATGGATACACCCCTGAATCCATTAAGATACACGCGTGATCAGTTGCACTGGCCTTGTACGCATCCGTCGTCAGCCATCGAAAGCCCGCTCCTTGTCGGCCACGAAGTTATGGGTGCATCCGACCGCTCCGGTCAGATGGGCCGGTTGGCATTCGACTTGCCTTTTCATCTTAACAGTCTTCAAACATTCTCGGGCTCACGCAGCGGCAGAGTGGAGTGAAGCAGCCGCCGAACCAGGAAATGCATGCAATTGTTTATAGGGAGGGGATCAAACAATGACGAGCAACGATAATCATAATTCTGACGGCAGACAGGACGTGAATAGACAGGATCAGAGTGGAGAGATCATCGACCGCTTCGGCAGGCCGATGCTGTCAAACCAGGACATCACGGTCGATGTAGTCCCGCGCGGGCCGAGCCCGGGGACAATGGCACGGATTGCGCGGGCATTAACTGCCGATCGGTTGCGGCACGAAGCATCGGCAGCGGACCTTCGCGTGCTCTCGGTTCAAATAGCAGACAATGGCGACAAGGACCGGTCGGCCATGTCTGATCGCTTCCTCGCACATGTCTACGATTACACAAACAATCGCACGCTCCGCATCAGCGGAAGCATCGACCAGCCCGATCGCGCAAGCATTGTAGAAGCGACGGCACAGCCGTTGCCGAGCGATGAGGAGTTCGAAGCGGCAGTGGAACTTCTGGCGAACCAGTCGGAGTACGGTCCAGCAATCCACAGCGGCGAACTGCTGGCGTATCGTCCGATGCCGCCATTGGTAGACATGGAGACGCCCGAGGGTCGCATTGAGCGGACCCTTGCCGTGGGGCTCGTCTCACGTGGCGGGCGTGGCCGGCATCACCTGGTCGGCGTCAATATGATTCGACGAGAGGTCCTGCATCACCTCGAAGGTACGGCCCACGATTCGAATGATGAGTGCGGGCCGCCACCCTCCACGAGTTGTCCCTCTTCCGGCAATACCGGTCGCGTCTCGGTGACCGTCACCCAGGGCAACACGACTCTTTGGAAATTCGACGCGATACGTCCGGCGGCTTCGTCGGCTACTAACGGCTCAGGCATCGAACTACGTGGTGTGTACTATCGCGGCAAACAGGTGCTTTACCAGGCGCACGTGCCGATTTTGAACGTTCAGTATTACCAGGATGGCATCAATGCCGGCTGCGGTCCGACGTACCGAGATTGGCAGAATTCGGAGACCTGCTTCCAGGCCAACGGAACTGATGTTATTCCAGGCTTCCGACTTTGTCCCGCGCCGGCACAGACCATTATCGAAAGCGGTACCGATGGGGGTAATTTCCGGGGCGTCGCGATCTTCGTCCAAGGCCAGGAGGTCGTGCTTGTAAGCGAACTGCAGGCCGGCTGGTATCGCTACATCAGCCAGTGGCGCTTCCACGTGGATGGAACCATCCGTCCGCGCTTCGGCTTCGCGGCGGCGAACAACCCGTGCACTTGCAAAGACCATCATCACCACGTCTACTGGAGACTCGACTTCGATATCCGCACAGCGGGAAACAACGTGGTGGAGGAGTACAACAATCCGCCGATCGTGGGAGGGTCGAACTGGCACACGAAACGGTACGAGATCCGCAGACCGCGCGACACATCGAGGAACCGGCACTGGCGCGTTCGGAATCTCTCGACCGACGAAAGCTACTTACTCGTGCCCGGCGCGAACGACGGCGCACGGGATGCATACGGCGTGGGGGATTTCTGGGTCGTCCGCTATCGCGGATCGTCAGAGTATGACGACGGCCAGGGCTTCACGACCGATCCGGCCCTTTCACGTGCGAATATCGATCGTTTCGTCAGTGGCGAAGTGACCGAGGACCGTGACGTGGTCCTGTGGTATGCGGGGCATTTTCGGCACACCCCGGGGCATGGCGGCGCCCTCGTAGGCCCAGATCTGAAGCCGTTCCACTGGTGATGAGAGTCACGGAAGATGCGGAAGGAGACTGGAACGCAATGGAGGAGGTCGGAACGTACTTGTCCTCCGGGCCAGTCGCCAAAGTCGGGTACGATCTGTATAGCACCCCAACACGGCGCCATGGATAGCGATGACAATTGATTTAAGGCGCGCAAGAATCAGGCGCCTGTTTTAGTCTGTCTGGGCTTACTATGCCGGTCTGCATACTCAATGATTAGGCAGACTAGCCCCACCGTTGGATCGATAAACTGAAGCGAACACCATGCAAATTTC
Organism: Nitrospira sp. Nam80; assembly: GCF_965152575.1. NCBI lineage: Bacteria > Pseudomonadati > Nitrospirota > Nitrospiria > Nitrospirales > Nitrospiraceae > Nitrospira > Nitrospira sp. Nam80. Next base: position 1,371,761 of record NZ_OZ224216.1, on the reverse strand, counting down.
GAAAGAGAAGCTGGCTCAGATTCGTCGAAAGCAAGAATCGTTTCGGGACGCGCTTATCGAGGTAACACAGCTGTGGACTCATGACCTTGGCGAAGCCGGCGCCCTTGGCGCCGGGCGCATGGTCAGCTTGTTGATAAAGCTGTGACCAGTCATAAGTGATTGAATTATGAGCCTTGAAACGGTTTGGCGAGAGGCCTTGTCGTACATTGAAATGAAGGTTCCCAATCAGGTGTATGACACCTGGTTTACCCCCGGTTGTTCTGGATCGGAGCCGGTTCTCGTCAGTGAGTTCCTGCAATACTGGGTCAACAGCGGAGAGGGCTGCTGAATCCCGCAACGTTAGGCGAATAAAACAACGTGGTCGCGCCCTTAAATTTGAGCAGGACTCCAAAGACACTCGGGGCATCCCGCTCTATGTATACGATCACAGCACGAAAAAGATTTCCGCCGAGCCGCTGGAAGAATTTCTTGATTTGCTGCCCACCCGCCTCGTGCAGTTTAGGATCTACGCGCACGATCATGAGCATTACGCCGCCTTGTCCCGCGCCGCGGCGACGGTGCTGAATAAGACCGCGTCGAGCATTGAGGCGAACGTGTGAAACGCTAGTGTCCTGTCCCTTGAGTCCAATGAATAATTCCTGACCCGGACGTAAATGTAGCAACTGGGGGCAAGTCGAGCCGGACGCCTCCGCACTTCTCGGAGCGCCCCTTTCTGGGGTTCCGTGCTCGGTTCCGGTTTTCCTGCACGACAAACTTCAGCGGGTACTCCGCTCCTTCACCAATGTCGGCGCCCCAACTCGCTTGCCCCCGGTCTTTTTTCTTATTCCCTTTCCTTCCGCTTAGAAATTGAACGGGCTGACTGCTTTTGTTTTCGCCAGGTCCCCGCCACGCACTTAAGGGGGACCTTTGCCTCGGCAACGCCGGAACACAAAACGGCTCCGATGCTGCAGAAATCACGGTAGGTGGGAGAATGCCGATTCACTGCGCACCTGACGCATATGTCGGGGCTTTTTTCGCCCTACCTTCGTGGACCCTATAAAATGTTCCCTGTGGTTTTCTGTTCACCATCGAAATGGATACACCCCTGAATCCTTTCAGATACAGGCGCAGTCTTCGGGGATGGTGTTGTGCACGTCTGTCCTTTAGTCATCGAACGCGCACTCCTTGCCAGTCACGAGGTTACAAGCAACATCTGACCATATGGGTCAGATCCGCCCACTGGCATTCGGCTTGCTTCTTCTACCGAAGCGAACTACCAGAACCCCAGCAGCGGAGGAGCACGAAGCTGAGACGATGAGGTGGGCGGAAAGATAGCACTTGGCGGCTATAAGAGAACTGCCGGTCGGCATAGTACGCATAGCACGCCGGCCAACCCGCGGAGTGCGACAAGTGATTGAACAAGCGTAAGAATCAGGGCGTCAGTATCCGTCTGCCTGGCGTAGTATTGTTGGTCGGTATCACCATACTTAGGCCTACGAAGCGCGGAGCCGCGACGGTGAAGGCAAATCCACCGACTGAATTGCTACAACGCCGGGATCTTAAAGCGGTGGACGAGTGGAACCGCTGGCGAAAAACGAACCCACGGGTCAGGCCACGTCTTGGCGGTACTCATCTGTTGTCCGCGATACTGCAGCGTGCGGATCTTCATGACGCAGATCTCAAGGGTGCCTTCCTTCGCGAGGCTCACCTCTACGCCGCCAACCTCAGGGGAGCTGATCTTCGGGGAGCCATTCTGGTGGGATCAAACTTGTGCAAAGCCGACCTCACTCGTGCCAACTTGAGCGGGGCCATCTTGTCGAGTTGTTCCATGAACGAAGGCACTATCGTTCAAGGCGCTCAGTTCACCGGATGCAATGTGTACGGCATCGCAGCATGGGGGTTGGTCGGAGATCCCAAGGATCAATCCAACCTGGTGATCACGCTTGAGGACGAACCACAGATCGTTGTCGACAATCTCGCAGTGGCACAGTTCATTTACCTCCTGGTCAACAATGCGACCTTGCGAGGTGTGATTGACACCCTTACGTCGAAGATTGTCTTGATCCTTGGCCGGTTCACACCGGAGCGCAAACGGATCTTGGACAAGCTCAAGTCTCATCTTCATGAAGCCTCAGGCTATGTGCCAGTCATCTTTGATTTCACCAAGCCGGCGCAAACCACAGTGGAAACCATAACCCTCTTGGCGCGGATGGCGCGGTTCATCATCGCTGATATGAGTGATGCGAAAAGCGTGCTGCAGGAACTCCAGGCAATCGTGCCCACCAGCCCAAGCCTCACTGTGCAGCCCATCATCATTGACTCGCAGTGTGAGCCACCGATGATCGACTTCTTCAAACCGTATCCGTGGTTTCTGGCAACGATAAGATATCGAACGATCGATGACCTGATCCAGAGACTAAGGCCTGTCACTCTAACCATGACCTCATCGTTCTCATATGGTCCGGCGAGCACGGCTCTGCGGGGAAGCAACACTCGGCCACAACATAAGAGGAAAATGCAGCAACGCAGCCTGACCCAGTGATGAAGCGGACGGGCTTCGCCTGCCGCTTATCACATGCCGTTAGGCACCCGAGGTGCCTATAGCACCGACTGCTCGAAATTGGGAAGGGGAAAAGTATGCCTGAACAATGGGACCCTAACCAGTCATTTGCCAAGCTGGAGGATGCCGTTGCCTCGAATAACAAATCCATAGTGCGCGAGTTAGTTCGCAGCCTAGCCACATACGTCTATACCAACCATAACCCTTATGATCCGAAAAAAGCCGGGCAGATTCTCTATATTCTTCGACGTCGCCGGTTCTTTGAGGAGATGAGGAAGGCAGCCGACGGCTTTCTTAATAATGGCTGCTCGACGTTTCTGATTCGCAAGTATTATGCGCAGGCATTGGTTGACCTTGGCTATTTGGCTGCGGCGGAGGATGTGTTAACCCTGCTCAAGACTGATACCGCGGCGCTATCGCGCGATACAACCAAGAGGCTAAATGAACGATACGAAGCCGATAAGCAGTGGGCAGAGGCCTGTGGTCTTTTGGGACGTGTACAAAAAGATCGCTACGTGAACGCACGAGCCCCAGACGTGGAACGAAACCAAATAGTCATCAATTGCGCCATCACGCACTACTACGATTGCTATACGGATAACCAAGACCTGATGACAGAACGCCACTGGCATGGCATCAATGCGGTCGCCCTGGCTCGACTTGCCAAGCAGCACGGTGTCAAAGTCACGAAGCAGTTCGATGTCCTTGGCACTGCTGAGACCATTCTTAAAGAAGTAAAAGAGAGGCAGCAGGCAGGTGATGCTGCGATTGACATTTGGGCAGCATCTAACGCAATGGAGGCAAGTATTGCCCTAGAGAAATGGGATGACGCCTATAATTGGGCGAAGATATACGTTGATCCTAGTGCGGCGCGAGCACTGAAAATTGATGCCTTCGAAGTTGCCGGAACCCTTCGTCAACTGGAGGAGGTCTGGCGGCTCACCGTCGTCAAAGAACCAGGTAGTTTGCTGCTGCCATTGTTGCGCACTCGTTTGCAAGATCTGCTGGGATTCAATTTTGAAGTTTCGGAATCGGAACCAATTAGCACGGCGTTTCTATCTGAACAAGCCGACAGGTTGGAAAGGCTATTCGGCGGCCAATTTCTCTCGTTTCGCGCTTATTGTGATGGAGTCAGCCGGGGGAAGGCTGTGGCACGCATCGGGCCCTCTGCTGAAGAGCATTTTGGTACGGGGTTTTTGATCGATGGAGTAAATCTCAACCCCAGACTGAGCGGCCAGCCCTTACTGGTGACCTGTGACCATGTCGTCAGCAACAGAGACTACCGCGCGCTGCGACCCAACCGCGCAATTGTAACGTTTCGCGCCGACGATAATTCCATTCGGAAATTTGGCGTCCAAACCATCCTCTGGTCAAGGCCGGAAGGAGATCTGGACGTCAGCATTTTGCGCCTTGATGGGGACACCAGTGCCTTACCTGTTGTCCCTTGGGCCCAACAGCCGCCGAGCCATGAAGAGCAACGGGTGCTCATTTTCGGACATGCTCAGGGAGGTGCACTTTCCTTCTCGCTCGGCGACAACCGCCTGGTAGACCAAAACAAACAGTATCTTCAATATCGAGCACCGACGGTGGAGGGTAGTTCGGGTAGCCCTGTCTTCAATTCCAATTGGGAGCTCGTCGCGGTTCATCACCGTGGTGGCTATAGTTTGAAGCGACTTAGTAGCGAGGGGACTCACGAGGCCAACCAGGGCTCTTCCGTGTTCGCGATTCGAGAAGAAGTTCAAAAGGATCTCCAACAGCTGTTGGGATAGCACGTTCCAGTTGAAGGAGGCTAGGCATGGGTACTCATTGGCTATCACGTCTTCGGGATGACGATGTGATTTTGGACGCATTACCAGACTCGTTGCAAGCAAGCCTTGAAGTACGTAGGCGGTTTCTTGATAGATTGCCACCGGACTCGGGAGGGCTTGAGTTTGTGCTTTCGGACTTACAGCGATGGCGACCGGGAGAAACCGTCACCGTTGCCTTCCTGAACGGCGATAACGATCTACACCGCGAGATCGCCGCAGCTACAAAAGTCATCACCGATATCTGCCATCTCACCCTGGATTTTGGTGTCGACCGGACGACCGGATCACACCGGACCTGGTCCGAGGAGGATGCGGACTACAAGGCGGATATACGCGTGAGTTTTGATAAGAGCGGCTTCTGGTCATTGGTCGGCACGGACTCGGTCGATGGCGCAATTGGTTCACCGTTGGATGATGTTGGCGGCCGGCCGCACCAGCGAAGCTTAAACCTGGGAGGATTCACCAGTCACCGGCCGGATAACTGGAGAGGTGTCGTACGACACGAGTTTCTTCATGCGCTGGCCTTCCAGCATGAGCATCAGAACATCCGCGGGCCCTGTGCCGAAGCCTTCCGGTGGGAAGACGATTTCGGGTATCAGCCCACTCGTGATGCCGACGGCAGATATATCTCCGACACCCAGGGACGCCGTCCTGGCATATATACGTATTTAGCAGGCTTTCCCAATTTTTGGTCGAGAGCAAAAGTGGACCATAACTTGCTCACTCAGGAAGATCCCCGTGCGGTCGCAGGTCCCTTCGATCCCGGTTCAGTGATGCTCTATCGATTCCCATCCCTGTTCTATCGGACAGAAAACAGTGCCTGTGCGCCGACGGGAGATGGCATCGAATTATCAGCAGGTGATATTCGCGGGCTTAAGCTACTGTACGGGGACAAGGCAAGAGACATGGAGGCATTTGAAGCGCGCATGCATGCACTAGCCAAAGCGGTCGAATCTGCCTACCCGGAAGTACAAAGAGAGGCTGTAGCGCACAAGAGTTTCGCACAATCCGCAATGAAGCGTATTGCAAGAGCGCTAAGAGAGTAAGATCTCGCTCGGCTGGTTAGACCTCCGTGCGGGATCGACTACGATCTAAACACAACATCGTCAACGGGAAGCAAGAAGCTATTGGGAAAGCCGAAAAGAATTGGACCTCTTTATTGGCCACAACGTTCGACTTCTCGTAGAGAGATAGGAAACAAACATGTGGATTGTTCTTCTTGATCACTCAAGCTCAATGGGAGATCCTTTCGAGGCGTCTGATGACTCGTCACGTCGGACGAGAGTGGTGGATGTCGAGTCCAAGCTGGAAGCGGCCAAAGAGGTCTTAAGAGAAGAGATTCGAGAACTGAAGGATATTGATGCGAGCATGGTCGTTGCGATCTTTGCGTTCACCGATGCAGCGAAGCTTGTATACGACGGTCCTGTATCGGATCTCCAGGCTATCGAGCGGGTACTCGGAACGCTGAATCCACATAACGGCACGGATATTGCCGCAGCTCTGAACGCTGCTGCTGATTACAAAGAAGCACTTGCCCATTCTTCCCTGAGCCAGCTGGTTCTCATTTCCGACGGGAAATCGGATCGCATGGAGGCCATGGCTGCGGCGCGACGATGTGTCGAGCGTCAGCTCGCATTATCCATGCTATTGATTGACCCAACAGAGGAGGGCAAAACCTTCGCTCGGGATGTGGTACGCGGCGTAGGGGGCACTTATCAGCCGGTGATGAGCAGCGAGGATCTCCGGGAAGCCACGAAAGATGTTTCCAAAACCTATTCTGCCAATCGGGCTCGGGCCGAGCGCTACTTGGAGACTGCCAAGGGCGAGGCGCACAGCATAGAAGAGGAGGTAGCTAATCGAGACCGGGTGAAGTTCACATCGGGCTATCCCGGTAGGATCATGCCTAGGCATGACTATCTTCTTCGGGTGTATGTGCACATCGAAACTCAGCTACAGGAGGTGCTGAAGCGATTGGAGCAGGATTCCGAACAGTTTGGAGGCTACCCTAGAAAAGGAGATGCAGAGTCCAACCAGAGAATTCCCGTCGGCACCAGGCTCGAAGTCACTCCGCGGATTAACTTTATCAGTGCAAATCCCCCGCAGCAGCGGGTGACCTGGACCGGTGCCATCGAAGAGCTATCGTTCCGGGTCTATTACGTCGGCACGGAGCAGACGCCAATTCCTCCTTGCAGCGGGTTCATCGACATCTCAACGGGCGGACTTTTGCTGGCGCAGATACCGGTGTCTATTCAGATAGAAGCCGGTGAGTCCCGTGTTCAGCCACGCACAGTGGAAATGATCTCTCGGGTCTTTGCCTCCTATTCGCATAAGGACGAGCGAATTATTCGTGCGTGTAAGGCGACGTATCGAGCGCTTGGGATTCAGCTCTTTGTTGACAAGGATGACATCCTTAGCGGACAAATATGGCGCGATGTCCTTCGGCGCAGTATCGCGGACCATGATCTCTTCCAGCTCTTTTGGTCTGAAGCGGCTGCGAACTCAGATGAAGTTGCTAACGAGTGGAGGCTGGCGAAGGAAATTGCTTCGGCACGAACCAGCGATTTCATCCGTCCCCTCTACTGGGCAGACCCGATGCCGCAACCGCCGAATGAGCTCTCGCATCTTAACTTTTCGCGCCTCGATACCGGGGCGCTGCAGGTGAATCAATCCGAGACTGGGATGGCTAGACCGGTCTCAACAGCTAGTCTGGAAGTACGGCTGAAGGCAAGCTTTCCTATCATCGAGACAGTTGATTCGGGCTCGAGCTGGGTACCGTGGTTGCAAGAACGGATGGCGGAGGTGGTACCTTTCCTCGAAGATTTGCTCGGCGTGCGCTACTTCCCACCCGTCACCTTTCTCGTCGATGAGCATGTGGTGCAGGCTACGCGCGAAGTCCTTACCACAGACTCTTCCGGCGACGGCGAAGATGCGCTTGAACCTGTACTGAAAATTCTGCAGGCCCTCGCGCTCGGGTTCCACGTGGGAAAGCTGGTTGATCCCGAGATGGGGTGCGACCAACGCGCGGCCTTCTTTGAGGCTTATAGTAACGAGTCACGAGCTGATTACGATCATGTCGTTCATATGGCGGAATGGGTGTTCGCGCGCCCTATAAGAGATCATTTGGCGGGAAAGGACTTTTTAGGACAAGCCCGAAAGTCATTGAAGGAACTTCTCGAAGCGACTGTCAATGGTGGATCCGGCTACGATGCGGCCGAGCTGGTTCGACAAACGCTGGAGCGGGCAAGCCCCGCGGAACAGGCGGCTCAATCCAACGCGGTGACACCTAAGGTGCTTGAAGGATTGAAGTCCTTCAATGACTCAGAGAAGAAGGCCGCGGCCCTTCGGCTGCTGGCAAGTGACCTTCCCCGGCTTGCCGACCAATACGGGGTCTTCGAGTTCTTCCACAGGACCGCACCGCACTCCCTGAGACATCACCAGACATTCCCGACGTACCTTGCGGACTTGGTCCGCCACTGGCTCGGCTATATCAAGATCGCAAAGGCAAAGCGACCCGATGCAGTTATAGACGTCGGGTACTCAATTCCGGAGTCCGCTATGCAGTGGCTCCAGAGGACTATGCCTGACATTGAGATCCTTATCACGCGCACTGCACCAGGCTGGAGAGACGACGTACTACAGGTATACTTGGAGATGCCTATCAACAGTTATGAAGGATGCGCCAAACAGCTTTCAGCGATGTTGTTGTCCATCTTATCAAAAGGCCATGGTGGATGGATTACGGAGTTACTGAATACGGCAGTTTCGACTCATGGTATCTATATGCCGGCTTTTGTGCCGCGCGCGGAGGGGCAATTGATCCAATTTCTGTCCCAGCGTGGTTGGCCAGAGAACGCGGCGCTGCCAGGACAGCATAAGGTTCTATTGTGTATGGGAGCGGTCGATCGCTTCCAAGATGAGCTGGTCAAAACTGGATGGGATGAAAATAAGGCACGTGAACTGGCTCAACGATTCTCTCTATCCATACTCATCCACGAGCACTTTCACGCCGCCGTTGCGACGGGGCTCGATCAGATGGGCCGTGCCGCTTTGGGAATAGAACATCCGAAGCGATGGGAGACGGCTGGGCCATTGAATGAGTCCCTCGCTGTCTGGTGCGAGAAACAATTCTTTCGCAATGACCCAACAATGCTCCAGAGAATTGATACCTATATCGCAAATGGTACCTACCCGTCTTGGCCCTATCGAGGTGGGGAGATCATTGAGTCAGTTTACACCACAGGAGGAACGCCGGCAGTACGAGGATGGATGCGTTATCTGCGAGACGACCCGGAAAACGCGCAACGGGAGTTCGATCAACGCGCACTTCCCGCTTATAGCTAGGGAGGCATGAAATGGGGTGGTCAGGAAAGCATCCTGTCGCGAGCGCCCCTCGAAATCTTGGCCGTGCCAATTGGATGAAGCTTTTTATGTCAGGATCGCCGCCAGGAGCTGAACCGGTTAGATAGGATTGGTCTCACAAACTCTACGACTCATTGTTTTCTCGCACGGATAGGCTTAAAGCGATCGGACCCTTTATTGGCCCTGAGGGATAAAGTATGGCGGACGGCAAACAGATCAACATCCTTATGGAAGGCATCGAGGCCTGGAAGCAATGGCGAAACGATAATCCGAGGATACGACCTGAGCTCACCAAAGCAGACCTGCGCTGCCCGCTTAGATGGAGTGGACCTGCATCAGGCAAATCTCAAAGAGGCCGACCTTACTCACGCATTCCTTCACGATGCAAACCTCTGTGGGGCTGACCTTACCAATGCCAAGTTGATTGGCACAAATTTCTGTCGTGCGCATCTTTGCGATGCGCAGATCCGCGGGGCAGACCTCCACCGGGCAAATCTCGACCGTGCAGACCTCACCGGAGCAGATCTTACCGATGCAAACCTCGAACGTACCATACTTGTTGGGACAGATTTCGAAGGCAACATTTACACGCTGTCGAGTATACGGAGCCTCTGCGTGGGATCTCAACATGACAAGCTACACAATGACAAAATCCGGGACGTTATCGATACAGTCCGAAGAAGGGCGTTCTTATAATCGGTCGGTTCACAAAAAGACGCAAAGCTATACTTCATGCGATCCGTGAAACTGAAAAATCAGCATAATCTACTGCCCATAATGTTCGAGATCGACCCATTACCTTCCGAATCGACAGGCAAGACCCTCTCCACGCTGGCCCACATAACTCGATTTGTCATTGCCGACCTCACAGAGGCTAAATCAGTCTTGCAGGAATTAACAATCATCTTGAGGGCTTTACCTGCGCTCCCCATTCAACCGATTCTTCATGAGTCAGCCGAGATGCCGCCAATGGGTGACAGTTTCCTGATGATGAAATCTATGCTCGCTCCATATATCTACGTACCAAAGAGAAGTTGATGGCTGATCTTTCAACCGCGGTGATTGGTCCTCCGAACGATTTGGTTAATAAATTTGAAGCAGAGCTTGCAGAAATTCGGAACAAATGGTTGCCTTGGCAAAGAAAATAAATCTCGGCAGACGAACTCGTCCAGGTAGACCTGGAGCTGAGCGCGACTTACGCCGTGGCGCGTACCGATCAACCATTGCTGCAGATGACCCACAGCGCGATTGGCCAATGGCACGACCGATTTCGCGCCCTTCCGCAGCTCGATTCGCAGAGGCTGCGTGTGAGGCCTGTGGGCGAACCCAGCCTCATGCAAGCCCGTGAACGTTTTAAGGCCGTCGGTGAAGACTGTTGAACCGGGAGCCACATGATCTTTGATGAAGGCGTTCAGCGTAGTGGGCTTGAAGTCAGGGATCACCGCCATCCGAATACGCCCGGACACGCGGCCCCGCTTCTGTCAGGGGTCATCCAATAATCCCCAGGTGTGGTCATTGAATTCTCCCCACCCATCCTAACGAAGGAGGAGAGAGATGGGACTTGACGAGACGGGAGCGTCGACGATCATGCGCGTCCAGGACCAACTTGGGGAGGCGTGCATGGTGGATCAGGAGCGGTGGGCGGAGATCCGACGGTTGTTTCATGAGGAACGGGTATCCATTTCGGAGATCGGGCGGCGGTTGGACCTGGATCGCAAGACCGTGCGTCGCAGTGTCCGGCAGACGACGTGGCAGCCCTATCGCCGGGTGGCGGTCGCCGAGACACTCTTGACCGCCCATGCCGACTTTGTGCGGGCCCGCGCCCCGCAGGTCAATTACTCCGCACGGATTCTCTACCAGGAGCTGCGGGCGAGCCGGAGCTACACCGGCAGTTACGAGACGGTCAAGCGGTGTGTGGCACCACTGCGTGAGGTGCAGATGCAAGCGGAGCGGGCCCTGCTGCGCTTTGAGACGCCGCCAGGGCAGCAAAGTCAGATTGATTGGGGGCAAGCGTTGGTCCCCTTTCGCGCCGGCGCCTCGGTCGTGCACGTGTTCGTGCTCACCTTAGGCTTCAGCCGACGCGGGTTCTATTACGCCTGTGCTGACGAGCGACTCGCGCAGTTTCTCGAGGCCCACGAGCGGGCCTTTGCCCATTTCGGCGGGCATACCCGTGAGCATCTGTATGACCGGCCGCGGACAGTCTGCTATGCGGATGACACCGGACGGCGCCTCTGGAATCCGACCTTCAAAGCGTTTGCCGACTACTGGGGCTTCGAGCCGCGGGTGTGTCGGCCCTACCGCGCACAGACCAAGGGCAAAGTCGAATCGGGCGTGAAGTATGTGAAGCGGAACTTCCTGCCGGGGCGGACGTTCGTCGATGTCGTCGACTTCCAAGCCCAGCTCGACGAATGGAATGCGACGATTGCCGACCGTCGCTTGCATGGGACCACACATGAGCCGCCGATCACGCGGTTCGAGCGGGAGCGCGGGCAATTGGTGCCGTTGGCAGGGCAGCGCAGCTTCCAGCAGGAAGCGCGCGTCTCGCCATCGTGGCCGAAGACTATCTCGTCAGCCTGGACACGAACCGCTACTCCGTGCCCTTCCGGCTCATCGGCCAGCGAGTCGAGGTACAGCGACGGGGCGAGATGGTGCACATCTTCCATCGCGACCGCGAGGTCGCCAGCCATCCCGTCCTCGCTGGCACCCACCAATTCCGCATCCTGCCAGAACACGGCCCTGGGGCCATCGCGCGCATCGCACGCCAGCGCCGGTCGACACGAGGCGAGTCGGCCCCATGGGCGGCGGTCCTGCCGGAGGTCGAGATCCGGGATTTGGCCTGCTACGAGACGCTGTGCGGACGCGTGAACGCGCACGAGGTGCAGCCATGAACCCCGCCCAGCTCGAACGACTCCGCGAACAGTTGACGCGCTTGCGGCTTTTCACAAGCCGCGAACGACTCGACGCGCTCTTACAGGAGGCCGCGGCGAAGGACCTCTCGTATGCGGACTTCCTCGACCAGGTGCTCAGTGAAGAAGTCGCCGCCAAGGCCGAAAAGAACATTACCATGCGCACCAGTCTCGCGCGGTTTCCGTTTGTGAAGAGTCTGGACGCCTTCGACTTCGCGTACCAACCCTCCTTGGATAAGAAGCAGATTCAGCAGGTGGCGACCTGTCATTTCATCGAACACGGCGAGAATCTCGTGATCCTGGGACCGCCCGGCGTGGGCAAAAGCCACCTGGCCATTGGGCTAGGACTCAAAGCCATTGCGCAGGGCTACCGGGTCTTGTTCACGACGGCGGCCGCCATGATTGCCACGCTCACCCGGGCGCTCACGGAGAATCGGCTGGAGGACAAGTTGAAGCTCTACACCATCCCGCGGTTACTGATTATTGATGAAATCGGCTATCTGCCGATTGACCGCACTGGAGCCAACTTGTTTTTCCAGCTCATCTCGCGCCGCTACGAGAAAGGGCCGATGATTCTCACCAGCAATCAGAGCTTCGGCGCCTGGGGGGAGGTGTTTGGCGATCGGGTGCTGGCCACCGCCATCCTGGATCGGGTCCTGCACCACGCCATCACGATCAATATCCGCGGCCATTCCTACCGCCTGAAGGAGAAGCTCAAAGCCGGCTTGGTGCGACCCGAAGAAGCCACAACCACAACCTAACTGGGTGGGGACTTTTCGATGACCATAACTGGGGAAATTTGGGTGACCCTTGACAAGTCTCAACAGCGACCATGACGAGGGCCGCCTTCCGCCCCCTTGAGTTGACGGCTCCCCCGCAACCCCGCCTGAGTTCCCCCTACCCAGGTCTCGGAGCATCATCCACGCGGTTTCATACCGTGCCAGCCGCAGTTGGCGCTGGAGCAGGAGTGCCGAGACGCCACGCTTATCCGTGGTCATCAAATAGGCCGCCCAGAACCAAAGCACCAGCGGGGTCTTTGTGTTATGAAGGACCGTCCCGGATGTCAGCGAGACTTGGTGTCGACAGGCCGCGCACTGCCAGCGTCGTTGTTTCACCACTGGGTAAGCCCGCCGGTGCCCGCACCGAGGACACACGAAGCCCTCAGGCCACCGACAGGCGGCCAGATACCGCTGACAGGCTTCTTCACTCGCAAACTCAAGCTGAAACTGGCGCAGACTCGTAGGAAAGAGGGGCGGGCCACGCCGCTACACTATCAGTAGCGGTCTGCTGAAACAACCGGATAAGCATGAGGAACCTGATTCAATGCGACTGGACAAGAGTGGCATCATGACCTCCCTGAATCAGTATCCGGCAACAGCAAATCTTTCACCATCATCCGATGCGGGATACCGGCGTCCATAAATGGCTCGCCGGCCATGTAAAAGCCGGCTCGTTCATAGAACCCTATGGCATGGATTTGAGCCGCCAAGGTCACGCGCGACAGGCCTTGCCTCGCCGCCAGGTCCAGCAACGTCCGAAGAAGCGCGGCTCCGACACCGCGACCGCGCCAGTCCTTGAGCACGGCCATCCGGCCGATTGTTCCGTCCGCTTGCATGCGCGCCGTGCCGATGGCCTTACCAATCTCATTCCAGGCGAGCACATGCGTGCAGACCGGATCGAGTCCATCCCATTCCAACTCCTCGGGCACCGCCTGCTCGGCGATGAAGACGACCTCGCGGACCACTCGAATGATCCACTCGCTCTCTGTCCAATCGACGAGTTCAACTCTCGGTGCCATGCGATGCTTCGCCAAAGCCACTTCCCATGTGAAATGACGTGTTGATGATACTATCTACCAACCGATCTTTCTAACTTTCGGCTTCCCTGGGCACATCCCGCAGCTCTCTCTTGACTCAAGTATTAAGTCCTCTGCGGAGTGCGGGCAGCCTACTCGACCGACATCATCGGAGGAGCGGGGTACCTATCGAGACTGTGCGGGGAAAGAAAGCTGGAACTGACCGAGCCACTACGATGCACCGACAGTTAGGGAAGGAAATTCCAGAAGGTCCGCCCAGTAAGGCTAGAGGAACCGTAAACGAGAAAGTCTATGACTTCACAGCAGCTAGCGAAAGATGGCGTGGATTCAGCGGCTGTCGTCGCCGGTGGCGGTTGGACTTGAATCTTCTCTTGCAGGGATTGCCGGAGAGGCAAATACCGGTTCGGTCATGGTGTTGTTCCGTGGAAACGGCAGATTCAAGAGCGCATACGGATTCACGCGTGCGCCGTTGATTTTCGCGCCCCAATGGAGATGAGGACCGGTCGCCCTGCCGGTCGCGCCGACCTTTCCAATCACCTGCCCGGTTTTCACGAGATCACCGTCCCGCACCAGCACGTCCGACAGATGGAAATACATGGAATAGAGTCCCAGCCCATGGTCAAGATAGATTCCGCGTCCGGAGAAGATATGATCGACGGTCAATCGAACCACGCCGTCGTTGCTGGCGACCACGTCGGTGCCGGTCGGCGCACCGATATCTTCGCCGCTATGGGGATTGCGCGCCTGGCCGTTCATGATGCGTACGCTGCCGAAAATCCCGGTCCGCTTGCCGCGCACCGGCTCGACAAACCCTGTCTGCCAGAGACGCATCGCCGATTCTTCGGCCAACGTTTTCCGGATCTGTTCTTGTTCCGTCTTCCATCGCGCGGCCGCCTTCTCATCCAGATCCACCTTGTCCTTCGGCAGCTTGAGATGCTCAACGGCGAACTGCTCCTTGACGACGAGGACATTGATGCTTCGCCGGCGCATGGATTCGCCCACCTGAATGTCCACCTTCAGTTCGTGAGTTCCCGGCTCGTCTTGCAGATCGATGCCGAGCAGACCGATATAACCGGACTCCCCGTTGCGATCCGGATCCGGAAACAGCGGGATGGTGCGTCCTTGGAAGTGGCCGACGACTTTGGTGGCAGCGGGGACGTCCGGAAGCCGGATCACGGCGACCTGCCCTTGTTTGGCGCTGTATTGCCCGTCCGCGCCTTTCGGCGGAGCGATCGTGTTGGGAAAGAGTTCGACGGGGAAGACGCTGGCAAGGAGCAGAATGCCCATCACCACGAGCCGGTCGAGTCGGGACAGGCAGTCGTACCGTTGTCTCAATGATATCGGCATGATTAGCGATAGAAGCGTAATCCGGACACCTGGGAGACCAATTCCTCCACCCGCCGGTTGACGGCGCTGAAGGGATCCATACAAAGAATGGTTTCTTCCCAATACCCGTTCAGTTTGAGATAGGTCCAGTCCACTGTATACGAACGGTTCTTCGCTCGCGCGAACCGGATGAAATCCCCGCGCACCTTCGCTCGCGTTGTCTGAGGCGGCACCGACATCGCGCGCTGGACGGCATCCTCGTCCACCACCCGTTCAGCTACACCGCGATTCTCCATCAGATAATACAATCCGCGGGTGCGTTTGACATCATGAAACTGCAAATCCAACAAGAACACGCGCGGGTCGTCCCACCCGCAACCCTTTTTCTCCACGTAGGACTGGATTAGATGTTTTTTCATGACCCAATCCACTTCACGGACGAGCCCCATCGGATCATCTTCCAATCGATCGAGAACATAAGCCCATCTGGCCAACACGTCGTCCAGCGCCGGCTCATGGTCGTGAGTGGCGAGAAAATCGCCCGCACGATCCAGATAGACGCGCTGGAGCTCGATAGCGGTCATTTGCCGTCCGTCATCCAATCGAATTTTCTTATTGAGCGACGGATCCCGCGAAATTTCCCGAATCGCTTTGACGGGATCTTCCAATTCCATCCCGGTCACCGAATATCCCGCCTCCACCATGGACAGCACGAGCGCCGCCGTCCCGACCTTGAGATAGGTGGCATATTCCGACATATTCGAATCGCCCACGATAATGTGCAGGCGCCGGTATTTCTCGGCGTCGGCATGAGGCTCGTCTCTCGTGTTGATGATGCTGCGCGAGGACGTGGTGGAGGACGATGTTTTCTCATGAATATGCTGCGCCCGCTGTGAAATAAAGTATTGGGGTTTGCCCGAGACTTTGAGCACTTTCCCCGCGCCGGAATAGATTTGCCTGGTGACGAAAAATGGAATCAGCTGTTCCGTGACCTTCCAAAAATCGACGTCCCGACGCATGAGATAGTTCTCATGACAGCCGTACGTATTGCCGAGCGAATCGGTGTTGTTCTTGAAAATATAGATTTCGCCGGACAATCCCTCTTCGCGCAACCGTTCTTCCGCGGCGGGTAAGCAGGCCTCGAGCAGGCGTTCGCCGGCTTTGTCGTGCACGACAAGGTCGAGGATATTGTCGCACTCCGGAGTTGAATATTCGGGATGGCAGCCGGTGTCCTGATAAAAGCGGGCCCCGTTCACCAGAAAGGCGTTGGACGGCCAGCTGTTGGGAATCAGCCCTTCGAAGATATAGCCCAGCACCTTCTCCATCGGCAGATAGATCCTGCCGTTGGGGGAAAAGATCAACCCATATTCATTTTCAAGACCGAAGATTCGTTGTCGCATCGGATATCAGCGCCGCATCATTGATTTATCTTCAGCATACACCGGTTGTCTTCAGGATACACCTCGACCGCCCTGCCTTCAACCGAATCAAGGACTCAGAATACGGACGACGTGCGACGGATGAGCGAAGACTACGAAGCGAGCAACTGGCGAGTTTCCGAGACGGAAAGGCGGCGGAATTTTCTTCCGCTGCGTGTGCGGTCCAATACCGCCGTTTCCAAGTTTTCGGAGGGAATTTTTTGATTGGCCGCTTGCTCGAGCGCGGCATGGCAGAGGGCGAGCGCGGCTTTTAAGGCCGGTGGTTCCGAGTTGATGCGGTCCTTCAAATAGGCTTGCACATTGTCCGAACGCCCCCCGATCACGGCGAATCGTTTTTCATCGACGATGCTGCCGTCGAACGAGATCCGATAGATTTCGCTCGAATGGCCGTTATCCCCGACCTGCACAACGAGGATTTCCACTTCCAGCGGTTTCACTTCTTGTCCGAAGGCGGTGCCGAGGCTCTGAGAATACGCATTGGACAGCGAACGGGCGCTGACATCTTCGCGGCTGTACATATAGCCGGTGAGGTCGGCATGCCGGATGCCGGCTTTGCGGAGGTGTTCAAACTCGCTGTACTTTCCCGCCCCGGCAAACGCGATGTTGTCGTACACCTCGGATATTTTATGAAGTGAGGCGCTGGGATTGTCCGCCGCCAGCAGCACACCGTCCGCATATTCCATTACGATAAGGGAGCGACCCTTGGCGATGCCCTTTTTGGCATACTCCGCCTTATCCTGCATCATCTGCTCGGGAGAGACGTAGTAGGGCAGCGGCATGCTGTCTATTTCCTCCTCGAGCGGCCCGCCATCATAGCCTCGTACACCGCACGAATCCGTTCGTCCGTCACATCGACAATGCCGTCGGCGCCGGCCGTCTTCGCCGTGGGATAAATTCCGCGGATGAGATCGGGTCCGCCGGTTCCGACATCCTCATCGGCCGCGTTATAGAGAGCCAGGAGGCTGATCTTCAGCGCTTCGTCTTCAGACAGTCCGGCCCGGTAGTGTTCGCGGATCGTATTTCGCGCGTCCTTTCCTCCCGATCCGATCGCATGATACTCGGATTCTTCGTACCGCCCGCCGGTGATGTCGTACTTGAAGATCCGGCCTTCCTGCCGCCGCAGGTCATACCCGACATACAGCGGCATGACCACCAAACCTTGAAAGACCATCGGCAGATTGGCCTTCACCATCTGACCCAGTTTATTGGCCTTTCCTTCGGCGGACAATTGAACGCCTTCCAGCTTTTCGTAATGTTCCAGCTCTGTCTGGAACAACTTCGCCATTTCAATACAGGGCCCGGCGGCGCCGGCGATCGCCATCGCCGAGTACTCATCGATCTTGAACACTTTCTCGATGCGCCGATCGGCGATCTGGAATCCCTCCGTCGCCCGTCGATCCCCGGCGATTACGACCCCACCCTGGTATTTGACGGCCAGGACCGTCGTTCCATACGGAATAGCCGCGGAGCCGTGCGGCCAGGATTCTCGTTGTGAAACCGCCTGCCATGAGCCTGTGTCGCGGTTCGCAAGAGGGGCGATGTCGGGATAGTGTCGATTCAGAAAATCGAAGAAGCTGGAGCCGTCGTGATGAGGAAAAAACGGAACGTTCTTCATGAAGATGCAGCGCTCATGCGGAGAGCTTGGCCAACAATGCTTCAACCGATTCCGCGCCGGCCAGCAATTCACCGGTCAGGGATTCCGTACCCCGCAAGGGCTCCATGAGCGGAATCTTTTTGATGGTGGTATTGCCCACGTCGAACAATACCGAGGTCCAACTGGCTCCATAAATGGACTTAGCGTACTTGTTGACGCATCGACCCCGGAAATATGCGCGCGTTCCGAGCGGAGGCGAGAATTCAGCCCGTTCGATTTCACTGTCCTGCACGACGCGTTCGATCAGGTTGCCTCGTTCGA
Source organism: Nitrospira sp. Nam80 (assembly GCF_965152575.1). Lineage (NCBI taxonomy): Bacteria > Pseudomonadati > Nitrospirota > Nitrospiria > Nitrospirales > Nitrospiraceae > Nitrospira > Nitrospira sp. Nam80. Next base: position 1,353,653 of record NZ_OZ224216.1, on the reverse strand, counting down.
GCGTATAATACAATCCTTTCCCCGGCCGCACATCATGATATTGGAGATCCATCAACCTGATGCGCGAGTCGTCCCACCCACAGCCCTTTCGCTCCATGTAAGACTCCATGAGATGGCGTTTGGCGACCCAATCCAATTCACGCACGAGCAGCATGGGATCCCGCTCCAGTTTGTCCAACGTCTCTTCCCATCGAACCAAAATATCCTTGGTGACTTGTGGCACATCGTGGCAGGCATAAAAGTCCAAAGATGCCCTCAAATATGCGCGTTGAATCGCAAGCGCGGTCGTGGGGTTGCCGTCCGCGAGCTTGAGGGTCTCCTTGATTTGGAGATCGCGGGACACCTGTTTGATCGCCCTGACTGGATCGGCCAATTCAATGTTCGGTAATCCCGCCTCGGCTTCCAAGAGATCAAGAACAATGGCCAGCGTCCCGACCTTCAAGTATGTGGAGACTTCGGCCATGTTGGCGTCGCCCACGATGACATGGAGACGGCGGTATCTGGCGGGATCGGCATGCGGCTCATCGCGTGTATTAATGATCGGTCGCTTGATCATCGTGTTCAAGTCGACGAGCGTCTCGAAAAAATCCGCCCGCTGGGAAAGTTGATAATCCACCGGGTTGGTCTGATTTTCGGCACCCACCTTACCGGACCCAGCAAATATCTGGCGGGTCACCAAGAAGGGCGTCAAGACTGCGATGATGCGCTCAAACGGCACGCTTCGAGAGAGGACGTAATTTTCGTGGTATCCGTAGCTGTTCCCTTTGCCGTCGGAATTGTTCTTGTATAGAACAAACTGCTCCCGCCCGCGGCTCTCCGTGATCCGATCCAGCGCTTGCGCGATGACGCGTTCGCCGACGCGCTCAAACGCCACCAATTCGCGCGCGTTGGTGCACTCGGGCGTGGAATATTCGGGATGCGCGCCGTCGACGTACAACCGGCCCCCATTGGCCAGAACTTTATTGAGTTGGCGGTTGTAATCCGGGCCGGGCCTCTCGCGCTCTCCATCGACTTCGAATCCACGGGCGTCCAGCAGCGGGTTTTCATTTTCGTAATCCCAGACGGCATGCGGAGCCGGGAGACCGGGATACGCGCCAATGACATGAATGGAGTTGGCGACGGGATCCACGGCCGCCGCATCGCGACTGGCAATACCAAATTCAGTCTCCGTGCCGAGAACACGGGGGGTAATGGGCAGTTTCGTGTTATGCATGAATGAATGACAGCCTAGAGATAATGACCGGTGGTGACCGTTTCAATTTGACGCGACTCTGCCGGTCCGCCGCTGATGGTCCGGATGTGGACAATCTTCTCGCCCTTCTTTCCAGCAACTTTGGCCCAGTCGTCGGGATTGGTTGTATTGGGCAGGTCTTCATGCTCCTTGAATTCCTCGCGGATGGCTCGGATCAGGTCTTCTGAACGCAGCCCGTGTCCCTCCTGTGCAATGGCTCGTTTCACCGCATATTTTTTTGCCCGCGACACAATCCCTTCGATCAAGGCGCCGCTGGCAAAATCCTTGAAGTACAAGACTTCTTTTTCCCCGTTGGCATAGGTTACTTCGATGAATTTGTTCTCTTCCGATGTGGCATACATGGTCTCGACGGTTTTTTGAATCACCGCATCGACCAGCGCGCCGATCTCTCCGCCGTGCCGCTTCAAATCATCGTCCGAGAAGGGCAATCCGACCGTAATGTATTTTGAAAAAATATCGCGCGCCGCGACCGCGTCGGGCCGCCCCACCTTGACCTTGACGTCGAGTCGCCCGGCGCGAAGCACGGCGGGATCGATGAGGTCCTGGCGGTTGCTCGCGCCGATCACGATCACATTATTCAGGCGTTCCACGCCGTCGATTTCGGAGAGAAATTGCGGCACGATCGTCGATTCAATATCCGAGGAAATCCCCGTCCCTCTGGTACGGAAGAGGGCATCCATTTCATCAAAGAACACGATGACCGGATGACCGTCGTCGGCGCGTTCTTTCGCCTTCTTGAACACCTCGCGAACCTGGCGTTCGGACTCGCCTACGTATTTGCTCAGCAATTCGGGTCCCTTGACGTGCAGGAAATAGCTCCGAACCTCTTTCCCCGTCAGGTGGCCGAGTTTCTTGGCGATGGAGTTGGCCACCGCTTTGGCGATCAACGTTTTTCCGCAGCCAGGAGGGCCATAGAGCAGCACGCCTTTCGGCGCGCTGAGTTTGAAATTGGAGAAGATATCGGGATATAGGAACGGCAGTTCGACGGCATCCCGAACCTGCTCCAACTCCTTCTGAAGGCCGCCGATATGCTCGTAATCGACATCGGGTACTTCCTCGAGGACCAGCTCTTCGGCTTCCGATTTGGGGAGTTTTTCGATCACGCAACCCGAACGCGGATCATACAAGAGGTGATCGCCAACGCTCAGCCGTTCGCTCAGGAGCGGCTGCCCCAATTCCGCCACTTTTTCCTCGTCGAAATGCAGCGTGATCAACGCTCGATTGCCTTCCAGCACATCCTTGAGCCGCACCACTTCGCCCTGCACATCGAACCCTCTGGCTTCGATGACATTGAGGGCTTCGTTGAGAATGACCTCCTGTCCCTTGCGTAATTCCTTGGCTTTGATCGACGGATGGAGGCTGACCTTCATCTTCCGCCCGGACACATAGACGTTGGCGGTGCCGTCCTTGTTGAGGCTAGAAAAAATTCCGTACGTGGATGGAGGCGCCGTCAGCTTTTCGACTTCGGCGCGCAAGGCTTCGATTTGGGATTTGGCTTCTTGAAGAGTCTCGACCAGCTTTTCGTTTTGCTTGGTCGCCTGATCGAGCTGATATCGGGATTGGTAGAGGCGGCGGATCTCCTCCTCCATCGATTGAATTTGGACACGCAGCTTTTCGACTTCGCGGGCCTGCTCTTCGTTTTTATGAATCACGACCCCATCTCCGTCGGACAGTTTCTTGGTGATTCGTTTGACGGAATCTCGTAAAGACCGGAGTCGGCCTGGACCCTTTTTGGATTCGGCCATCGCATCGCTCTTGAATCGTTGGAAAGCCTCGCCAGTTCTCGCAGTCCAAGATATTCGGGATTCTATCATCCACCTATAGAGCGGTCAACTGGACACGATGCACATGGAGCATTCACTTTTGTCCGATGGTCGAACGAAACAACTCCGCGTCATTCATTCGGCCGATCGATGATGCTCAAGAAGTCTCGTGTCGCAGCGGCGGCATCCGGCGCTGCGAGAATCGACGACATCACCGCGACACCGAACGCGCCGGCATTCACCGCCTCACGCGCGCGCGCAATCGTTATTCCTCCGATGGCAAAGACCGGAATATGAACTCGGCGGCACGCGAGCCCGAGGACTTCCAATCCCAAGGGCGGCCCGTATTCGCGCTTCGAGGGCGTCTCATAAATCGGACCAAGGACCACGAAGTCCGCGCCCTGCGCTGCGGCCTGCACGGCGCCGTTGACAGAATGGGCCGACACACCGATGAGTCGTTCCCCGCCTACGATCCGGCGCACAGCCGGCACCGGCAAGCTGGTTTCACGCAAATGTACTCCGTCCGCGTCGATGATCCTCGCGAGATCGGCACGATCATTGATCAAGAGCTTTGTTCCGGTCGATCGGATCAATCCCTGAATCGATCGCGCCAACTCCAGTTGCTCTCGAGTGCCCATATCGCGCTCGCGCAGCTGGATAGCCGGACCGCCGGAACTGATGAATTGACCCAAAACCGAAAGAAGTGTTCCGTGTGCAACCTGGCGACCATCGCTCACCAGATACAGACGAAAATCAACGGAAGACATCCGGAAGAAATTGTGAATTCTGAATGATGAATTAGGAATGGAAGTTCTGAGTTTCTGAGTGAAACAGCGCGGGCTTGCGCTTCATCGTTTCTCTCCGAACTTCATATTGGCCTTCCTAATCCATTCATCATTAAGCATTCAGAATTACTGTTTAGAGCATGCCCTCGATGGGACTGCTGGCGGTTGCGTACAGCTTGCGCGGAATCCGGCCCGCCTTATATGCCAATCGCCCCGCCCAGACGGCATATTTCATCGCTTCCGCCATTGCAATCGGAGACTGCGCTCCGGCAATCGCCGTGTTCATCAAAACGGCGTCCGCGCCATATTCCATCGCTAAGGCGGCATCAGATGCGGTTCCGACGCCCGCATCCACAATGACGGGGACGTTGACCGATTCCATGAGAATCTTCAGATTATAGGGATTCCGGATCCCCAGTCCGGAGCCGATCGGCGCAGCGAGCGGCATAACGGCGGGACAACCGATATCCACCAACTTCTTTGCGACGATGGGATCGTCGTTCGTATAGGGCAACACGACGAATCCCTCTTTGATCAAAATTTTGGCCGCCTCAAGCAGTCCAACGGTATCCGGAAACAGGGTCTTCTCATCTCCAAGCACTTCCAGCTTCACGAGGTCGGATACGCCGGCGGCGCGGGCCAACCGGGCATAGCGGACCGCGTCTTCCACGGTGTAGCACCCCGCTGTATTGGGCAGGATCGTGTATTTCTTCGGATCAATGTAGTCCAGCAGATTTTCTTTTGAGCGGTCGGTGACATTGACGCGTCGCACGGCCACGGTCACGACATCGGCCTCCGAAGCTTCGATGGCCTTTTGCGTTTCGATAAAGTCTTTGTATTTGCCGGTCCCCACCCACAGACGGGACTTGAATTCATAGCCGGCAATGCGCAGTCGATCATTCATGACGGTTTCCATGGCATGGTTCCTTCGATAGAGCCCTATTCCATTCCTCCACCGATAAAGCTTAATATTTCAAGTCGATCGCCTTCGCGTAGAGCGCGGGTATCGAAGGCCTGTCGCTCGACAATTTCAAGATTGAGCTCCACGGCGACCCGATCAGGTTTGATGTTCAGTTCACGGAGCAGTTCTGACACGGTGGTTTGCTCATGGACTCCGCGGGGTTCACCATTCACTTGAATCGTCACCAGCGCCGAACCCATGGGAATTATCCTAGGTGACGCGGAAACATATTGTCAACCGATAGGACACCGCGACGATAGACACTCCATCAGCCCGGCAGAATCCAGACAGTCGAGGATGCGCCGAGAGCCGGCCCTTGTGCCGCCCATACTAGACACAGCACTTGAGCAACCCCATGCCGGAACGCAACCAACAACTCTCCAATATATTTCAATCAATGGCCAACCTCCTGGCCTCGCGCCGTGCCAATCCATATCGCGTGCGGGCGTATCGCAAAGCCGCCGAAGCCATTCTCGCTCTTGAACAGGACATCGCGGATTTGAACGGACGAAAAGATTTGGAGCAGATCCCCGGTATAGGGCGGGACCTTGCGGAGAAAATTCTTGAATTCTTAGACACCGGGATGATCCGGTCTTACGAGGAATTGAAGAAGCCTCTCCCCGAAGAGATCTCTCACTGGACCGCTCTCCCGGGCATGTCGGAATCAATCGTGAGCTATTTGTATTTCCGATTGGGCATTCGGACGCTCGACGATTTGGATACACTGGTCCGATCACACCTCTTGCGCACCATGCCCGGCTTTACCGGAACCGAAGACGCGCTGATCGAAGCGCTCGCCGTCCATCGCCGTGCGATCGATCCTACGCCGGGGCCAGAGACTTGAATATCTTCCAACTTTTCAACAGTTCGACGGCCTTTTGCAATTGAATGTCGTCTTCCAAGGAGAACTCCCCGCCCGTGTCCATCGGAAGCGGCGCCGGCGGCGTGCCATTTCGGTGTGCCGGGTCCTCGCCCGACTTTTGACCCGGTGCCGGTTCTTTGGGAGCGGACGGCTTCACAGCCTTTGGATCGGCCTCCTTTTCCTTGCCTTCTTTCTCACCCGCTTTGGCGACGGTTTGGTTCTGCAGCTTCACGACGATATCGGGGGTGATTCCGGTGGACTGAATTGACCGGCCCTTGGGGGTATAATACTTAGCGGTCGTCAGGCGCAACCCCGAGCCGTCACCGAGCGGTAAGATGGTCTGCACGGAGCCCTTGCCGAAGGTCGTCGTGCCCACGATGACCGCGCGACCCCAGTCCTGGAGCGCGCCGGCCACAATTTCCGACGCGCTGGCCGATCCCTCGTTGACCAGAATAATCATCGGATAGTCTTCCAACGATTCCTTGGTCTTGGAAAACCATTCGTCCTTCTTCCCTTCTCGCCCCTTCGTGTAGACGATCAGCTTTCCATTCCCGACAAACTGTTCCGACACATCGACGGCCGCCGTCAGCAGACCACCCGGGTTGTTCCGCAGATCAAGTACGGTGCCTTGGACCTTCTGCTCCCGGAATTGTTTCAGGGCGCGGCTCAAATCGCGGCCGGTCGCTTCTTGGAATTGAGTCAGTCGGATATAACCGATGGTGTTGTCGATCACCTTGGATTTGACGCTTTCAATCTTGATGGTATCCCGCACCAATGAAAACACCATCGGATCCGTCGCGCCGTCCCGCTGAATCGTCAGATGCACTTTGGTGCCCTTCGGACCGCGCATTTTCTGAACGGCATCCATGAGCGTGAGATCTTTCGTGGATTCGTCATTCACTTTTGTGATGAAATCTCCCGCCTTGATCCCCGCCCGGTAAGCCGGCGTGCCTTCGATGGGCGCAATGACTGCCAATCGGTTTTCCTTGACGCCGATCTGGATGCCGACTCCGCCGAATTCTCCCTTGGTCTCGACCTGCATCTCTTTGTACATATCCGCCGTCATATAGGCGGAATGCGGATCAAGCGTGGACAGCATCCCCCGGATCGCGCCTTGCACCAGATCCTTCACTTTCGTGTCATCGACATAGTGTTTCTGAACCTGGGTCAAGACCTCCGAAAAGGTCTTCAGTTCCTCATACGTCTCGGATGCGTGCCCCGTCCGTTCCCACCCTTTTTCAATGAGGACACCGATCCCAAGCGAGAGGGTCACCATGAGGACCAGATACAACCAACGCCGGCGATACTGCTGTTCCATGGCTTGCTTCCTTCCTTCGCAATCCTACCGTTTTGAGAGCCACAGGAGAGGATCCACCGGTTCGGCTCCTTCCCGCAGCTCAAAATAGAGCGTGTTCTCTCCAGTCATTCCGGTATCACCGGTTTCGCCGATCGTCTGACCCGCCTCTATCCGGGCGCCGACCTCCGTCAGGAGCTTCGACGCATGGGCATAGAGAGAGAAGATTCCATTCGCATGATCCGCAATTATAACGAGTCCGTAGCCTTTCAACCAGTCCGCATAGACCACCGTGCCGGGGAGAACCGCCCGTATGATACTCCCTTCTACCGCCCGAATCTCAATACCCTTTCGTTGAATATAGGTATTGAAGGTCGGGTGTTTTTGCCGACCAAAGCGAGACACCACCTGTCCGTCCGCCGGCCACAAGAGGGTGCCCTTCAGCGCCCGAAGTCCGCTTCCGGGTGGTCTGGGGACCGCCCGCCGCCTGGCCTCCAATTCTCGGAGGAGACTGTCGACCCGAGCGGCGGACCGTTCCAATTCTTCAACAGCGCGATCATACGATTCTTTTTCTTGAGTAATTTTTGCGAGATAGACCCGCTTTTCCTTCTTCAAACTCTGAATCTGCGTCAGTTTGTGCTCCGTACTCATCTTGTATGCCAGAATCCTGCGACGAGCCTCTTCTCGCTCGCGTTCCATCTCGGTCATACGTTTGGCATCGCTTCGGTATTTCTCCATGATGGCGAATTCACGTTGCGACATGGAAGAGAGATACTGAAATCGCCGATGGAAATCTCCGTACGAGGCTGAAGCCAGCAAGCTCTTCAGATGCCCGAACCGGCCTTCGACATACTGCACGCGGAGCCGGGCGGCAATCGCATCATGACGTTCCGCAATACTTTTTTCGAGAGCCTTCAATTGGCTGTTCATCTCCTCGATTTCGCGGTCTTTTTTCTTGAGCTTTCTCCGGATCTCCTGGTGGTCCTGGCGGTGGCGCACCAATCGTTCATCCAGGGATTGGATACCTTGCAATACCGATTCGCGCTTCTTCTCGGCTTCGCCGGCCCTTCGTTTCTTTTCCTCGATGCTTCCCCGAAGTTTCTCCAGGTTTTTTCGTTCTTGCTCAATCTTGTCGCGATACGAGTCTTTGCGCTCGGCGTAACAGGGGACGGCGGTGGACAGCACCGCCCCGGCAATACAGGCCGCCGCCATGCCGGACCACGTTGTCACGCGCGGCCCTCGGCGAATCGCAGAAGAGACAGATAACTGCCGGTAAATCCGAGGAACATCCCCACCCCGACTACGAGCAGACACATGGGAAGCGGGAAAAAGACCAGCAGCGAATCAACTCCAAGGAACCGGCTGGTTGAACGGATTTCGTGCCGAAAGAGTTCAAAGCCCGCCTTGAGGATGGCGAGCGACAATGCGCTACCCAAGAAGCCCAGGACCGCGCCTTCCAGGACATATGGAACACGGATGAAGGTCTTCGTGGCGCCGATCATGCCGAGGATCTCAATTTCCTCGCGCCTGGCGTAGAGCGTGAGCCGGATCGTATTGGCGATGATGGTGACGGAGGCGGCGGACAGAATCACGCCGACGATCATGGCGGCGACTTCAATATAGCGGACCATGTTGGTCAAGGCATCGATCCAGTCCTGACTATATTGAACCTGGCCGACCCCCGTAATGGTCCGCGCCCGCTCAGCCCACCGCTTAATGCCTTCCGATGTCCGAAACGACGGGGCCACCGTCACCACGTATGAGGCCGGCAAGGGATTCTGTCCCAGTCCCTGCAGGAGATGGGAGTCCATGGGGAATTGCTTCTGAAATTCCGCCAGCGCCTGATCTTTTGATATATACGAGACAGCGGCCACGGCGCGGTCCGATTTCAGCTGGTGTTCGAGATTGGCGATCGCTTCCGGCCCGAGATCATCCTGAAGATACACGAGAACCTGTATGTCATGTTCCAAGGAGGCGGCCATCGATTTCAAATTGACATAGAGCAGGAGAAATACCCCGACACAAGCGAACGTAAACGCGGTGGTCGCCACCGCTACCATCGTCGTCGTCCGGTTTGTCAGGACATTCGCCACGGCTTCGCGCACCAAATAGGATGCCCGCCTCATAGAATGCCCTGCGATGGCTGAACGAGTTTCCCGCGAGACAGGGAAAGAACCCGGCGATTCACTTGCTTCATGACCTGGGGATCATGCGTCGCCACCATGACGGTGGTTCCACGCGCGTTGATGAGCTTGAATAATTCAATGATCTCGGTCGTCAAATCGGGGTCCAGATTGCCGGTCGGTTCATCCGCCAGCAAGACAATCGGCCCATTGACGATTGCCCGAGCAATGCAGACCCGCTGCTGCTCGCCCGTGGAGAGAGCCGGTGGAAGTTGCTCGCGTTTGGAATCCAATCCCACCGCCTTGAGCGCTTCCATGACCTTTCGCCTAATCTCACCGTTCGACTGCCCTTGGACCAACAGCGGCAATGAGACATTGTCAAACACCGTCTTCTTCGGCAAGAGGCGAAAATCCTGAAATACGATGCCGACTCGTCTTCTCAATATGGGAATCTCGGCCCGCGACAGCTTGGAGACATTGCGCCCTTGGACGAAAATCTGTCCTTCGTCCGGCTGCTCCGCACCGATCAACAATTTCAGCAAAGTCGATTTTCCGGCCCCGCTCGCCCCCATCAACAGAATAAACTCCCCCTTGTCGATTTCCAACGTAATATCCGAAAGAGCCAGCCGGCGATCATAGTATTTGGTGACATGGAACAACTGGATCATGACGTCACTATTCGATGATAGGCGAAAAGAGCGTCGGGTCTCTACGGCAATACGTGTCCGTCCGACACTTCAAACGCATTTTGAATGAGTTCGACGGCGCAATCTGGACCGGCGCCTGAGCGCAAGAGAACGACGTCGAACCGGCACGCACGACCTTGGATCCGGTGACGAGCCAAGTACTGCGCCGCTTGTTTCACAATCCGTGATTGTTTCCTCGGGTCCACAGCATACGGAGTCCCGCCAAAGGCATCGGTCCGGCGCGCCTTGACCTCGACGAAGACCAGAACCCCGTCGTCTTCCGCGATTAAATCCAGTTCACCAGACGGAGACCGGACATTGCGTGCAACGATATGATACCCGCGGCTGCGCAGAAATCGCTCGGCGAGCGATTCTGCTTCTCGACCCAACTGCTGTCGTGCATCACGCATCGACGTCCAATGCCGGCCACCGCCTCGTTCGGCCCGCACCATGTTCGGATGACGACGATGTGCGCCGGGTCAATCGGATGAGCACCGGCCAAAAGGTGCGGCGGTGGATGGCGCAAGGCCCATGCCGCTTCAGCAGCCTGAGATGCTCGGGCGTACAGTAGCCCTTATGGGAGAGAAAATTATACTCCGGATACTCCCGATGGTACTCGGCCATCATGCGATCCCGCGTCACCTTGGCGATTACCGACGCGGCGGCGATCGACTGAGAAAGGCAATCGCCTGTGATGATGGCTCGCTGTGGAATCGACACGAAGGGAATCGTCAGCGCATCAAGTAAGAGAAAGTCCGGGACGAGGGACATTGACACGATTGCCCGCCGCATGGCCAGGCGTGTAGCCTCCAGAATATTGATTCCGTCGATTTCCTGTTCGCTCGCGGAACCGACCCCGATGATGCAGGCTTTCGTTGTAATCGCCGCATACAAACGGTTGCGCTCGGCCTCGGACAGTTGCTTGGAATCGTTTAATCCAGGAAGGCGGCAACAGCGGGGAAGAATGACGGCCGCCGCGACGACCGGGCCCGCGAGCGGACCCCGGCCCGCCTCGTCAAGACCGGCAATGTACCGGTACCCGCAACGCCGGGCTTCCACCTCGAAAATATCGGTGGGTCCCACCCTACTCGGCTCCTGATCGACGACCAACGAGTGCCCTCGTCGCGGTGTCAGTCAGATACAACGAAACAGTTATGCCTTACTTGATGCAGGCGCCGCAAGAGCCGGACTGGCTTCCTCGATGCTCGGCGCCGTCGTTTGCGAGCGTCCTTCGGCGGAAAATTCGCGGTCTTCGACTTTGGCGAACTTTCCTTTCTTGGAACGAAGATAGTACAGTTTGGCACGGCGGACTTTCCCTTGTCGGACTACGGCGACCTTGGCGACGTTGGGCGAATGGATCGGGAAAATCCGTTCCACACCGACTCCGTACGACACCTTCCGGACCGTAAATGTCTCGGCATTGAGCGTTCCCCTCCTCGCGATCACGGTGCCTTCATAGACCTGGATACGCTCTTTTTCCCCTTCCACGACCTTCACATGCACGCGAACGGTATCCCCGATCTCGAACATGGGCACCGTCTTCTTGGTCAATGACCGTTGGATCCGTTCTAACCGATTCATACTCTCACCCCTCCTCCTGCGTCCGGCGCTGATATGACCGTGATGCATTCATTGACGACTTCATTCAACAATCGCATATCTTCCTCACTTAACGCACGATCTCGAAGGAGATCGGGCCGCTTCCGGTACGTGTTGCGCAGCGATTCTTTGCGCCGCCACAGGCGGATCGCCTCATGGTTGCCGGATAACAGCACATCCGGCACCGCAAGACCCCGCACCTCCGCCGGTCTGGTGAACTGTGGATACTCCAAAAGGGGCTCCGCAAAAGACTCCTCGGTGGTTGATGTCGAGTCGCCCAACACACCCGGGATCAGACGAGCGGCGGCATCGATGATCACCGCTGCGGCCAATTCCCCGCCAGTCAACACGTAGTCGCCCAAAGAAATTTCTTCGGGATTCAACAGTTCTGTAACCCGCTCGTCGATCCCTTCGTAATGCCCGCATAGAAAAACGATCGGTCGCTGTTCGAGTGAGATATTCACGGCATACTCATGAGTGAACGGCCGGCCCTGCGGGGAAGGGAGAATGATCCGCAGCCCCGCGTTTATCTGACCCTGTTCCGATTGATTCATCGCTTCGATCGCCCGCAGAATCGGTTCCGCCTTCATCACCATGCCTGCGCCCCCGCCGTACGGCACGTCATCGGCGGTCTTATGGCGATCAGATGCGTGGTCTCGAAGATTCTCAAGCCGGATTTCAAGGAGTCCCTTGTCCTGAGCCCGTTTCAGCATGCTCTGGCCAAGTACGGCTCCGACCATCTCGGGAAAGAGGGTCAAAACGATACACCGCATCACGACTGCTCCATAACGCCTTCGCTGGCCCGCACGGTCATGAGTCGCCCTGCTCGATCTACGGAAGCAACGGCTCTTTTGGTCGCCGGGATGAGAACTTCCCGGCCAGCCTGCCGCACGGCAAAGATTGGGTTCCCCGGCAATTGCCAGATTTCTTCCAATGTCCCGAGAACATGGCCCTGTTCGTCTTGGACCGTCATCCCGATCAATTCGTATTCGTAATAGGAGTCTTCGGCAAGAGGAGGCGAGGCCGCCTGCGGAATCTGCAAGACCCCGCCGCGGAAGCGCGCCGCTTCTTCCGGCGTCGAAAATGCGTCGAATCGCATGATATAGGACCGCCCACCCGGTCTGACTTGCACAACCTTCGTATTCAGGATTAATCCGCTCGGGGATACCAGCGTGACCTGCTGCAACCCTTCGAATCGATCGGGTACGTCGCTCAGCGATTGGACCTTGACTTCACCTCGGACGCCGAACGGTCGTTCGATCTTCCCGATCGTCACGAGATCCGGTTGCTCAGGCATCACCGGGCTCCGCCAATCCCTCTCAGGACTGCTTGGTGGCTTTTTGAGCTTTCTCGCTCTCGAATTGCTTCCAGATTCCAGACCGCTTGAGCAACGTCCGCACCGTCGTCGTCGGCTGGGCCCCGTGCCGCAACCATGTCAAGACCCGCTCCTGCTTCAGTTCTGGAACCGCCGGGTTCTTGAGAGGATCAAAGATGCCTAAGATTTCGAGGAATCGCCCGTCTCGCGGCATCCGCGAATCCGCCGCCACCACTCGATACATCGGTCGCTTATGCCGTCCCGTGCGTGTCAAACGTAAATGAACTGCCACTGTGCGCCTCCCTTGATGAAGAATCTGAACTACTCACGTGACAAGCCGCGAACCACATTCCCGGCCGGTGCCGCGTCGTTACATCCCCCGTAACATTTGAGCCAGGTGTCGCCTGCCGCCCGTGCCGGTCATCGCCTTGGCGATTTTCCTGGCGGATAAGAACTGCTTGATGAGCCGATTGACCTCGGTCACGCTCGTCCCACTTCCCTTCGCTATGCGTTTCTTGCGGCTGCCGTTAATGACCGTATGGTCGCGTCGCTCACGTGGCGTCATGGAATCGATCATCGCCACGACCCGCTTGATTTCCTTTTCAGGAACAGCGCCGCCGCCCGCCATATCCTTCAACCGTTGGGCGCCGGGCAGCATGTTGAGAATCTGTTCGAACGAGCCCAGCCGGTTGACTTGGCCTAGCTGTTCCCGGAAATCCTCAAGACTGAACGTATTGCTCGTCAGCTTTTTCTGTGCCGCTTCGGCCTGTTCGCGACTGAACGTCTCCTGCGCCTTTTCAATGAGGGATAGGACATCGCCCATGCCGAGAATACGGGAGGCCATGCGGTCCGGATGAAATAATTCGAGGGCGTCTAGCTTTTCACCCATCCCCAAAAACTTGATCGGCTTGCCTGTGACTGCACGGATGGAGAGAACCGCTCCTCCGCGCGCATCGCCCTCGACTTTGGTCAAGATCACCCCGGTTAACCCGACCTGCTGATCAAATTGAGTCGCCATGTTCACGGCGTCTTGGCCGGTCATCGCATCCGCGACGAGCAACACCTCCTGTGGATTCACTGCCATTTTGACCGCCGTCAATTCCGCCATCAGTTCTTCATCGATGTGCAGACGGCCGCCTGTGTCCAAAATGACCAAGTCATAACCTTGATCTTGCCCGCGCTTCGTTCCTTGCCGGCAAATCCGAACCACATCGGCTTGCGAGGCGTCTGCTTGATCCGCGCGATACACATCAACTGCGAGATCCCGACCGAGGCTGGATAATTGTTCGCCGGCTGCAGGCCTCCTCGGATCGGCCGCGACCATGAGCACGCGCCTGCCCTGCCCCTTGAACAACCGAGCCAGTTTGCCGCAGGTCGTGGTCTTTCCCGCTCCCTGCAACCCGATCATCATCACCACTGTCGGAGGCCGAGAGGACAGGCTCAGGCCTGCCCGCTCCCCCCCCATCATGTCCCGCAGCTCGTCCCAGACGATCTTCACGACCTGGTGGCCCGGAGTCAGGCTCTGGAGCACCTCCTGCCCAACGGCCTTTTCACGGACCCGGTCAAGAAAGCTTTTGACGACCTTGAAATTGACATCGGCCTCGAGAAGCGCAAGCCGCACCTCTTTCAACGCTTCCGTGATGTTCTCTTCAGAAAGAACGCCGTGACCGCGAAGCCGTTTCAGAATCCGTTCAAATTTCTCACTCAATGCATCCAGCATTGCGCCACCAAACAAAAAGGCAATCGAAGAGGTTCCTTGGACAGATCTCCGATCGCCTCGAAAAATCTGAAAAAAGAGTATCGCGCAGTGTAATTCACAGGTTAGGGGAAGTCAAGGCAATGTCAACCCCATGTCAACCCCAAGTAGAAATGTCCTCTTCTTCCCCAAGTAGAAATGTCCGGTTTATGTTCGGGCCTCCGCCGCGTGGCGTTCTTGTTCAGGCAGAAGCCGTTTGCGCCACGGATGATCCGCTGCCGGCTTGACTGGGCGCTGAGGGCGGTGGACTGTTGGGGCATCAGCGGCACGCACCGGACGCGTGGCGATAGCCGCATGGTCGAGCCTCCGGCCCTGATGTGTGATGCAGAGCGTCCCATCCACGCGTTCTTCCACCAGCACGTGGGTCGCCCGGACATTGGTCTGAACCTGATAGAGCTGCCCGTGGTGGACCACAGTCCAATCGCGGCGCAGGACCCGCGGGGTCTTCAGACACAGCATGCGATCGAGATCTCGGCCGGCCGGAACCGGTCGATGCAGATCGGCGGGCTGCGCGGGCAGCACGGCAAAGCGTTGGTTGTACCGCGGCAGATACTCCTCCAAGAAGCGGTTCGCGGCCTCCAGCGTCGTGATCCCGGCGAGGCGCAGTTCCTTGACCAGCCGATCCTGGAAGGTGGCAAACAGCCGCTCCACTCGACCTTTGGCCTGCGGCGAATGGGCAGGAATCACCGTGACGCCCATCTCCACGAGGCTCCGCTCAAACTGACTCTGGGGCGTGCGGCCTTCAAGCTGGTCGTCCACCGTCGGCTCGGCCGGCGACTTGTAGGTCGTATGCTTGTCCGTGTAGACGGCCAGCGGAAGGCCATGTTGCTTCACATAGCGCCCAAAGCTGTCCAACGCCGGGATGGTCCCTTCGTACTCATAGAATCGGGCATAGACGCGACTGCTTGCATCGTCGATGTAGGCCATGAGCACACCGCGGGGGCCGCGCCCTTCCAACCAGTCCTGGTGCGAGCCATCCATCTGGAGCAACTCGCCCACGTGCGCGTGGCGCGCCCGCCACGCCCGATGCGGACGCTTGCGCCGCTGAAAATGCTGCACCCCTTGCTCGAGGAGCCAGCCCCGCAACGTCTCCGGGCTCACCGCGATCCCATGCCGCTCGGCCAACTTCTCCGCTGCCAACGTCGGGCCAAAATCCCCGTACCGCTTCTCATACAGCCGGAGCACCCGCGCCTTGACCGGCTCCGCGATCCGGCGATTTGACGGCTGGCCCCGTCCCCGATGCGCCAGCCCCTGGTCCCCCGCCTGCTCCACCCGCTTGATCAGTCGCCGGATCTGGCGGGCTGTCAGCCCCAACAGATCACCGGCTTTCTCTTGCGTGATGCGCTTTTCCCTGACCTGGCGAATCACATGCACCCGCCTCAACTCCTTTCCACTCATCATGACCCTGTCCTCTCCGACCATCCGGCCCTCCTTGTGAGGGCCGGCAGTCTAGCAGTGAAGAGGACATTTCTATCTTGGTCAAAGCGGACATTATCATTTTGCGATTACAGGCAATGGGCAGCTTTGTAACGGGTCAGACCCACTACCGGCGGCTCGGCTCGTGGCATGCATTTTGTTGACATCGTGGAGAGCTTTCGATAAGGTGCGAAGACTCGATATGGGACAATTACGCAGGGACGGGCAAGAGAAGTCTGGATGAGAAAATCGGTCGGCGTTCTGCTGATATTCATCCTGATCGGGGGAATGCTCGGCGGAATTTTTGGCGAGATTCTCCATGTGATGGCCCCTAACGGCGCCATTCAAAACGTCTTTTCCAGCTACTTCTCTCCCGGCATCAATCCTCCGCTTACAATCGATTTGGTCATCATAAAGCTGACGTTAGGCTTCAGCATCAAGATCAACCTGCTGAGCATCCTGGGTATGTTTTTGGGCGCCTATCTCTACAAGCAGATGTAACTCCGGCTACTGTTTTACTTCAAGTCCTCGCATCCGAAGCGCCCGAATGCGGTTGCGCAGGTCGGCGGCCCGTTCAAATTCCAGATTTTTCGCCGCGGCTTTCATCTCGGCCTCCAGTTGCCGAATCAGCTGATCCGTGTTCTCCTCGTCCTTGTACGCTGCTCGTGGATCCGCCGCCAGTTCAAGCTGAACATAGTCCAGCTCAGCCGTCGCATACTCCAAGGCGGGAATGCCTTTTTTGATCGTGGCGGGGGTAATCCCATGTTCCCGATTGTAGGATTCCTGGATCCGGCGCCGGCGGGCTGTTTCATCCATCGCGAGTCGCATGGAATTCGTGACGGCATCCCCATATAAGATGACCCGTCCCTCCGCATTCCGCGCCGCGCGCCCGGCAGTCTGGATCAGCGATCGCTGTGATCGAAGATACCCTTCCTTGTCGGCATCCAAAATTGCCACCAGGCTCACCTCGGGAATATCCAATCCTTCCCGTAGAAGGTTAATGCCGACCAGTACGTCGAAGATCCCCCGGCGAAGGTCTCGGATGATTTCCGCTCGCTCCAACGTCTTGATGTCCGAATGGAGGTAGCGCACTTTGATTCCAAGGTCGTGATAATACTCCGTCAAGTCTTCCGCCATGCGTTTGGTCAAAGTGGTCACCAGAACCCGGTTTCCTTTGCCGACTTCCGCGCGCACCTCTCCCAGCAGATTATCGACCTGCCCCTTGGCAGGGCGCACGTCGATGACCGGATCCGTCAGCCCCGTGGGCCGGATGATTTGCTCCACGACTTCGCCGCCTGCATGGTCAAGTTCGTAGGGTCCCGGCGTCGCAGAGACATACACCACCTGGTTCAACGCCCGCTCGAACTCGGCGAACTTCAACGGGCGATTATCCACGGCAGACGGCAACCGGAATCCATACTCGACCAGCGTCTTTTTTCTGGAATAGTCGCCCTCATACATGCCGCCCACCTGCGGAACGGTGGCATGTGACTCATCGACGATCAAAAGAAAGTCCTTGGGGAAGTAATCCAATAATGTCGGCGGCGGTTCCCCCGGTGCGCGCCCGCTTAAATGGCGCGAATAATTCTCGATGCCATGGCAGTATCCCATGGCCCGGATCATTTCCAGGTCGAACTTCGTCCGCTGGGCGATTCGTTGCGCTTCCAGATGCTGGCCGGCCTTCTTGAATGCGAGGACCCGCGCTTCCAATTCTTCTTCAATGCCGGTGATGGCCCGCTCGTACCGATCGGGGGCGATGAGATAGTGCGTGTTCGGGTAGACGGCGATCTTAGGCAATTTACCCAGCGATTTGCCGGTCAGCGGATCAATCTCATGGATGGCATCAACCACATCCCCGAAGAGTTCGATGCGCACCGATTTCGCTCCTGAGGAGGCGGGAAAAATCTCGATCACATCACCCCTGGCGCGGAACGTACCGCGATGAAAATCCACGTCATTGCGCGCATATTGAATATCGACCAGCTTTGCCAGGATCTTCTCGCGCCGGATCTCCATGCCCTCCTCCACGTACACCAACATGTCGTGATACACCTCCGGCGACCCGAGGCCGTAGATGCAGGAAACCGACGAGACGATCAGCACGTCGTTGCGCTGTAGCAACGACGTGGTAGCGGCGTGGCGCATCTGGTCGATCGCGTCATTGATCGAGGCGTCTTTCGCAATGTAGGTATCGCTCTGGGGGATATAGGCTTCCGGCTGATAGTAATCGTAATAGCTGATGAAGTATTCGACGGCATTCTGCGGGAAGAACTGCCTGAATTCGTGATAAAGCTGTCCGGCCAAGGTCTTGTTGTGGACTAATACCAAGGTCGGCTTCTGCACCCGCTCGATCAGGTTGGCCATCGTGAAAGTCTTGCCGGAGCCGGTCACACCGAGCAGGACCTGATGTTGCTTGCCGGCAAGAACCCCGGCCGCCAGCTTGTCGATGGCTTGCTGTTGATCGCCGCAGGGTTTGAATGGGGCGTCGAGCTTGAAGGAAGGCATAGAGTTAATTTAGAGATCCTATCATATCGGTGCTCTCTGGCTGAAATGTCAATGGACCTCAATGCTCCTTGACTCCAGCCGTCCTTTCATGTAACGATTCGTTACATCCAATACTACATCTCAATGAGTCACATCAATTGAACATATTCAACGCGTTATTTTCCTTCTGCGAGGTCGCAAGGGTTATTTCGGAATTCAATAACTTGAAGTCCCAATTTGGAACATCACGTTGGGGAGGTATCAGGAAACTACGTCGCACCTTTGTCAAACTTCGTGCTATCGCGGCGGCATATAAGGCGCTGGCGTCCAAACTGGATGAACTCGAACGCACAGTAGTACAGATCAAATCATTATTTGACGCTATCCGACAGCTTATGGAGCCGGACTTCCCACGCAGTCCCGCATTGGCTTTCAAGTGCGGACGCCTGAGAAATAGCCTGCGAAGGCAGAGGACCATCCATTCGGACAATCCATAACATGCGACCCGCTGATTTGAAAAAAGCCCGTCAAACCCTGGGACTCACGCAGGAACAACTGGCTGAACGGCTTCAAACCACTCGCCAAACCATCGCCCGGTATGAGATCGGCACTCACCGGGTTCCTTTTGCCGTCCGGTTGGCTGTCGATCATTTGACATCGGCACCCCGGATTCCGTTGAGCGGTATCGTCGCGGCCGGAGACCCTATCGAGCCTGTTCCCCAAACGGAAGTCGTAGAGGTGCCGCCGGGCATGATGGGGCGCGGCGAAACCTTTGCGCTGCGGGTAAAGGGAGAATCCATGCGGGATGAAGGCATTCTGCCCGGGGACCTGGTCATCGTGCAGAAACAATCGACCGCGCGAAACGGCCAAACGGTCATCGCGCTCATCAATAACGAAGCAACGATCAAAACCTATTACCGCAAGGACACGACTGTGGAGTTACGGCCGGCCAACGAGGCGATGAAACCCATCATTGTGAAACCGGCGGACTCTTTTCGCATCGCAGGCCTGGTCATTGGCGTAATTCGGTACTGCGTCAAATAGGACTTTATGATCTGGTAATTTGGTGATTTGCTGATTTGAGGGTTGCATAGATTGTTTTTGGCAACTCGGTGCCTCTCAATCACCACATCAAAAATCACCAATCACAAATCGTCCAGTCATGGATCGCCACATCGTCTGCTTTGCCGTTCCATCGCTTGAAATTTCCCTCGCCCGCCTGACCGACCCTCTGCTCCGGCAGAGACCGATCGGAATTGCGTCGTTGAATCAACCGCGGGCCTTGCTCCATGAAGTTTCGCCGGAAGCTCGCAGCGAGGGCGTCCACGAGGGCATGCCGATCCGTCACGCCATGAAGTTGTGTCCCGGCCTCCAAATTCTTATCTCTCATCCGTCTCGCCTCGCTCAGGCTCAGCAGGCTCTCTTCGATATCATGGAACGCTATGCCCCGGCGTGGGAACCGATGCGGACCGGTTCCTTTTTCCTTGACCTCACCGGGACCACCCGGCTCCTTGGCGCTCCATCCGATACGGCCTCCCGCATTCAGCGGGATGTCTTCCGGCAGCATCGCCTTGACGGCGTCCTGGGCATCGGCAGCAACAAGCTGGTCGCGCAAACGGCGGCGACGCTGGTTCAGCCGGCCGAACTCTACGAAGTACGGCAGGGTTCGGAGCGGGATTTCATGGCGTCGTTCTCGCTGGAAACATTTCCGTTGTTGAAGCAACCCCGCATGAAGCCGGTGCGTGAACGGCTGAGAGATTTGAATCTACGCACATTCGGCGACGTGGCGGATATCCCCGCGACTGCTCTGGAAACGGTCTTCGGCAAGTGGACCGGGCCCTTGCTGCAGTGGGCGCAAGGTATCGATTCATCGCCTGTGCTGCCTCCGCCCGCACGACCACGGGTGGAGCTTTCACACATTCTGGAACCGAACGAGATTGATGACCACGCGGTGAAACACGTTCTGTTTACTTTACTCGAACAATTGTGCCGGATTCTTCGGCGTCGGCAACGTGCCTGTCATGAGCTGACCCTCACTCTCCGGTATAGCGATCACACCGACGTCGTGCGACAGGAACGGCTCGAACCGGGAAGCTACTGGGAGCAGGACCTCGCGCCGGCCGCATGCAAGCTGTTCGAGCGCTGTTTCACACGCCGTATTCGAATCGAGGTCATGATGCTCGCCGCCACCCGCTTGCTTCCGCCGGCCGAACAATGTTCGCTGTTCGAACCCACGCTTGAATCGACGCGACGGGCTCGCGGACAGCGGCTGTCGCTCGCGCTCGATCGTCTCAGAGAACGATACGGAGACCGTATTATCCGGTATGGACGCACCACCTGAAATTGCGGGATCGGCGGCACGGAATGGAGCGATGTATGGACGGGAAACTTAGCCCACATTATCCATGACGGTTCATCAGAAATCGTGGAGTCGCCAAGCGAGCCGCGAGAAACCGAGGCGTACTATGTCCAGGGGCGCACGACGCGAGGAATAACGAACGCCACGCCTGTACGCGCCGCCGAATCGTGAGGGGGCCGGACCTGGGTGACGAGCACGCCCGATATCGATGTCTATCGCCTGGCTCGCGCCGTCGGATTGCGGGGCGGACTGAAAACGATTGAAACTGCGATGGGAATCATTCGACGAGATGATCGCCGCGCTGCCGCCCACCACGATGACCACGGCACCGAATGGCTTGTCGCAGCGGAGGATCCGCGATTGCAACAGAAGCGTTCATGAATAATGTGGGCTAGGGCCGTGGCGTGGCGGGTGAATCGGCGGGCGGCTTCTCAACATTGACTACAGTAACATCAAAGGTGAGATTTTTCCCGGCGAGCGGATGATTGAGGTCGAGGACCGCGGTCTTTTCATTCAGTTCCAGTACTTTGACCAGCCGGCCATCCGATCCCTGCAACACATCACCGACTCTGAGGTTTTGAGGAAGGCGGGTCAATTCTACGGTGGTTCGGGCTTTCTTATCGTAGGGACCGTATCCCTCGGCCGCCGGCACCTCCACATGTTTTTTCTCGCCGGCTTTCATCCCGACAAGGGATTTTTCCAGACCAGGGACGATTTCGTGAGCCCCCTGCGTAAACGTAAATGGAGTCTGACCGACGTTTGAATCGACGACGCTCTGGTCAGAAAGAGAAAGCGTATATTCCAATGTAACTTTCAAGCCATCCGCGACGCTCAAGTCACCGGCCCCTTGGGCCGTCGTCACCAGCGCTTGCAAAGCGATGAGGACGGCGCAGACCCTCAGCGCGACTCGAACGGATCTTTCGAGGTCTCTCTTCCTCAACACGGCATTCCTCGGTTGCAAGAACATCAATGATGCAGACCACTCCCCGGACGGAACAACCCCTTACCCGCCCTATGAGCGACCAGAGGCCGCCGCCGGCGGCCTCCTTCAAAGTCGAAAAGAAACCGCCGAATCAGTACCGGCCGCCGCCCATACCGCCACGGCCCCCGCCCCCGCTACGAGGCTCCTGCGGGCGGGCTTCATTCACCGTCAACGTACGGCCACCGAATTGGGTTCCATTCAACGCGTTGATTGCCGTCTTCGCTTCGTCTTCCGATGCCATTTCAACGAAGCCGAAGCCACGAGATTGCCCCGTGAACTTGTCCGTGATAATCCGCGCCGATGCCACCGCCCCATGCGTTGCAAACAGGTCACTGAGCTGTTGCTCCGTCGTCGAGTATGGCAAGCCCCCAACATAGATCTTCGAACCCATCGAGACTCTCCTTTTGAAGAAAATGGTGTTGTCTGGGACTCGAGAACAGAGCAAGGAAGGAATGGCCCGAAGACGCGAACACAGCGGCGGCTTAGGTCTGGCTTCCGAAATTCCCGGGAAAAACCCAAAACAACATCGATTCAGGCCTTGTTATAAATAGCTTCACCGCCAGGCCCATCGCGGTAAAACTGCCTCACTCTACCGCAGGCCTTTTCTAAAGGCAAGGCGGAAAACACTGTCCAACCGTCTCTAGGAAGTGGGCCGCCTTCGACGCGGCCGCCGGCCCTGCCAGGAAGCCGATCCAATACACCAAGGGGCTTCCGAGCAGGACCATGAGTTTCCGTACACCTGGGACCCTGCGGGGGCTGCAATGCCGGTCAATAGGCGGCTGGAGGCGACAGGGGCCTGTGCGAATACAACGGAGCCGCATTAAAAGTGTCAAAATGAACGGAGACGTTTCCCCGCACCAGGAGACCGATCTGTCCGAGTCCCAATTGTTTATCTTCGACGGAGAGCGTGATCTGCCCGTCAAAAAAGGTCTCGATGAAGTCCTTGCTGATAATCGTGTTGCGCTGCACGCGCAAGGTATGCCACTCAACGGGCTTGGCTTTTAACGGGGCTTCGCCCAGAAGAGTTTCCGTCCCGGCAATCACACGGATGACGCGAAGCGTCTTGCGGGGCAGATCAACGAGCGCGGCATAGAAATTCATCGGGTCCTTGAGCCCGAACAGAATTCCGATATATCCTTCGCCTCCTCCCCAATGCAGGCGAACGGACAAATCGGGATATTCATACTGCAAGTCCTGGGCGATCAGAAGCTGAGAACAGGCGGCACAGTCCGACACGGCCGCAACGGCATTCGGAGAAGACGGAGCAGTCGGGACCGCTTCGATCGTCCACATTCCTTTCGAGCCTTCGCCGTAGATTGCAGTCACAAACCCTTCCGGTAATTGTCCGGAAGACTGGCGGTCGAACGTCCAAAAATTGAAGAGGCCGCCCTTTACTTGTTTCTCCAAATTTTCCGCCTTTTCGGTCGTCGTTTCTTTTTGAATGGCCAATGCGGGTTGACATACAAGGAGTAGGCTTATCGCCATCATGACTCTATACAGCGTCTTCGGTCGCCTGCGGTTCTGTCGCCTCCATTGACCGATGAGACGACCCAGCCGCCCTTTTTCCATAAGATGATGTCGCCGCACGATGCTTCTCCTGAATAGATTGATGATATGAACTGATAAAAGTTTCGGACCCAAACGGCGTTCCAGACGACCCGACAGCAAGCCTTTACTTTGGAGATGCCCATCAAATGAAGACGGGCGAGTCCATGATGCGCGACTGAACATTCCGGCTCTTATGGACAGGAACCGGAAGGTCGTCACGGTCAAGACGGTCTCTTCTTGATATCCAGAATCTCCCGTTGAAGGCGGTCACGCTCGGCCAGCAGCGTCTTTCTGCGTTTCCATCGATCCCACGTCCACCATCGTAATTTCTCTCGAAAAGACACGCGGGGCGGCGGTTGATTTCCTACCGGAGCATGCTGAAAATCATATCCGTCGTGTCCCACGCGGTTTTCCCGGAAACGCTTGTACTGGTAATCGTACAGACCTTGTCCTTGCTCGCTCATATCCGCCATGCCGGCTCTCAATGTTGTGCGACCGCGCCATGCGCGCTTCGGCGGTCGATGAATTCGAAACAACAGCGCGCCGCAAATGAGACGGCTGATAGTACATGGAGCATTCAGTGCTCTGCAACCGAGACATCGAGCTATGGTATAGTTCGGGCTTTGTCACCGCCGCCGCTGATTGTCCGTCTAATGAACGAAGCTGAGCAAGTCTCCATGGCGGCTCGTAAACGGAGCCGCTCGCCGGTGAAACAATACCGCTTCGCCTTCTGCATTCTCTGCACCGCCACGCTCTTCTTGACCGCTGCCGGATGGCCGGGAGAGTCCCGGGCGGAAGAACAGGCCATGATCCGGGCGCTCGATCAGATCTCGGCCGAACGCATGCTGGCGGATGTGACACTGCTCAGCAGTGAATCTTTTAACGGCCGGCAAGCCGGCACTCCCGATGATGAGCGAGCCGCAGAATATTTCTCCCGGCAAATGACGGAGTTGGCTTCGAGCATTCCCATTACTCCTGTTGTCATGCCCGATTCACCGCCGATCACCATGACGGAAATTGCCCCTAAGCCGATCCTTGCCTTCCTGTTTCCCGGTCCATCCGATGATCGGACGGTCTCCGGTATCGGGAAAGATTATCTGCCGGTCCTCGATTCGCCATCGGTCCGTGTTGAGGCGCCGATCGTGTTTGTGGGATATGGCATCGTTGATAACGAACGTGGTTTTGACGAGTACGCGGGGATCGATGTGAAAGATCATGTCGTGCTGTTTCTGCGCGGCAAGCCGGAAGGCTATTCGGGTCAGAGCTCCCACGCAGACAAGGTCCGCATTGCGCATGAAAAAGGAGCGGTCGCCTATCTCACCGCGACGGGACCGATTCTCAACGCCTATGAAGTTCGACGCGGTCTCGGCGGCAAGCCATCGGCTTACTATAGCCAGGCAGCAGTGGGTCTTGCCGGAGCTTGGGTCACCACGGACTTGGCGGAGCGGATCGTGGCAGCGGGAGGCGAGGCGCTTTCCAGCAGGCAGCAACGCTTGAATCATTTATCGCCCCAATCGCATGTGACTTCTGTCGTGGCCCGCCTTGAGTGGACCAGCAAGCGGACGCGGGCCACATTGCATAATGTCGGATATCTGCTGACCGGATCGGATACGGAGCGGCCGGATGACACAGTGCTGCTCGGCGCCCACCGCGATCACTTCGGCCGGCAAGCCGGCATCTTGTTTGCGGGTGCCGACGATAATGCGTCGGGGACCGCCGTCATTTTGGAAGTGGCCAGAGCGATAGCCGGCGCCGGAGTCAGGCCCAAACGGTCGATTTTCTTCGTTTCGTTCACCGGAGAGGAACAAGGGCTGATCGGCTCGACGTCATACGTCCGCCACCCCGCACGGCGACTCGACAAGACAAAAGCGATGATCAATGTGGATCATGCCGGGATTGGAAACGGTCGGCTGACCGTAGGAGTGACCGGATTGGACAAATCCCTTGCGGGAGGAGCCGGGCGGTTGGCCGGCATGGTAGACGAACTGGACCTGTTCGGATTCTTCCCAGGTGGTGATCATGTGCCGTTCAAAGAAGCGGGCGTCCCGACCTTCACGATCGTGAGCGGTGGAGCGCACCGTCATTTTCACCAACCGACGGACCGAGTCGACACGATCAGCACGGAGATTTTGGCCAAAGCGGCCCGCTATACGCTGGCCCTGACGCTGCAGCTGGCGAATGCCCCCTGAGATCGATGACGGGGGCGGCATGTATCGATGTAGCGAGAACAACGCTTCGGCGGGCAAGAATAAATCTGAACCGGACTGGTAGATCCACCGGGAAAATCGAACGGAGAAGCGCCAGGGTCGGCTTATTTAACCACGACCACTTCCACGTCCCCCTGTCGGTGCATGACGGTGATGCCCACATCCAACTCATGCCGCCTGACCAGCAGGTCGATCGAAGCCTTCCCGACTGTCAAATTTTTGATCTGCAGCTCATGCAGGAAGACCGGCAGAATCGGATAGGTGAAGAGCACCTTGCCCTCCGGCGCGCGAATCGACATACCCAGACAGGCCTGAAGCCCCATGAAAGCCGAGGCGGCGGCCCAAGCCTGGGGATTACACGCCACCGGATAACGGGTCAGTCCTTGTCCCTGCCGGCGAACAAATCCGCAAAATAATTCGGGCAGCCGATGGAAATCCACCACGAGACTGGCATCGAATAAACCGGTCATGACCTTCTCCACCCCTGCTTTCAGTCCATACCGTGCCAGGCCGGCTGCAATAAGCGCGTTATCGTGTGGCCAGACCGATCCGTTATGGTATGACATCGGATTATAACGGCGTTCTCCATCGGCCAGCGTGCGCACCCCCCAGCCGCTGAACACGTCGTCATTCATCAGAGTGCCGGCCAACCGGACGGCCCGGTCCGGGCTTGCGATTCCGGTGTATAGGCAATGACCTGCATTGGAGGTCTTTACCCGACAGGGCTTCTTATGCCCGTCCAAGGCGAGGGCATAAGTTGATAATTCTTCGCACCAAAAGACCTCTTCAAAGCGCTGTTTCAGTGTTTCCGCCTGCCGGCGCAGTTCGCTCGCGCGCTCCGGGTATCCCAACACCGTCGCCAACATCGCGCCCTGCTGCTTCGCCTCATAGACATAGCCTTGCACTTCACACAAGGCAATCGGACCTTCGGCCAGTTCCCCATTCTCGTGAGACACGGAGTCGTTCGAATCCTTCCAGCCCTGGTTATCCAACCCGGTCCGGGACTTTCTGATGTACTCTACAAACCCGTCGCCGTCCTGATCCCCATACTGATCGATCCACCTGAGCGCCGACTCAATATTGGGCCAGAGGGAACGCATCAGCGCCAAGTCGCCCGTCCGTTCATAATAGGCTCCCGCCAGCATGACAAAGAGCGGCGTTGAATCCACGCTTCCGTAATACAAGCCGAACGGAATTTCCCCGAGCGCCGCCATTTCCCCTTTGCGCGTCTCGTGCAGGATCTTACCCGGCTCCGCATCCTGCGCCACCGCCAACGTTGTCGCTTGGTTCGAAGCTAAATACCCCAGAACCCCGCGGGCAAGCTGAGGCTTGATCCATAGCGCTTCAAGCGCCGTAATGATACCGTCCCGTCCGAACGGTGTGCTGAACCAAGGAACCCCGGCATAGGGATAGGGCCCCTCCGCCGTGTCGGTAATCATCATGCGCAGGTCGAGCAAGGATCGGTTCCACCATTCATTGAATTGCTCGTTGGAGGTATGGATCACGCAGTCATGATTTTGTTCGCTCCTGATTGCCGTGCCAGCGTCGGCCATTGCCTGGTCGTACGCAAAAGAGGACCGCTCGCAGTCGCCGATATCGCAGCAGACTGTGATCGTTACGATTGTCTCGGCCTTCGGCTCCAAGGCAATCTCGAAGAGCGCCTGCGTCACGCTGAGCTGTGCCGGAGGCGGTGAGAACATGATGCGAGCCCGGCGGAGCACACCGTCAAGACCTTCGTAAGGGAGTACCAACACATCCTTTTCTACGACCGGGTGCAATCGTTTGCCCTTGTGCTGGCGCTTTGTGCCGCGGACTTCAAAAATGTCCGCAAAATCCGATTCGAATCGGAGACCCATCTGCATGGAGAGGGAGGCCAGGCTGAAATTGGAGAGACGGAATCGCTCATACCCCACGCCTTTCCAGAGGAAGCGGGAACGAAAGACATGCACGCTGCCTCGCGGAATGACGATTCGGCCTTCGTAATAGAGATCAGGGTTCGTCAGATCCACGGCCAACAACGCATTATCTTCCTTGATGGTCGAACTGAGCAGCATCGGCCGGTCACTATTCAGAAAGAGTTCTTGGCGGCTGAGGAACCGTGTGCCTTCGTGATAGAGACCTTGCGTTCCCCGCCCGACCGGCTGGATGTCGCCGTAACGATCGAATACTCCGAACGTTTCTCCATGCTTGAGGACACGAGTGCGATTATCCGCCATGGATGAACTGGCGAGGATATAGTACTGATCATTGACGCTGATAATTTCTTCCACGGTACCTCCGCCGGCGCTCACCGGACTGAACTAGAGAAACTCAAAAGACAGGGACCTGACCGGTAGGCGGTCACGCCATGCCTCTCTTCTTACGGGCCTTATACTCCCCTTCCCGGCTCGGGCTCAACCAAGGAATGGATCAGTGCGTTGTCGGCTGCGTCGTCAGCGCGATCGGCTCCGGCTCTTCGGCCACGGTCTTTCCCGTCCAGTTCGCCCTGATCCACCGGACCAAGCGAGCCGCAACCAGGGCCGTTAATAGAAATCCGATCCCGATGCCAACCACGCTCAGACGCTCGCCGAGTTCCTGCGTCGTCCACCCGAACAACGTCATCCCTGCAATAGCCGACGTCATGGCTCCCAGATTATAGATCGCCAGCACCCGGCCAAGCAGCGACGCCGGCGAAATTTCCTGCAAGACCCCCCAGGCGATTGGAGTCAGCGTCCCAGCCCCCATCCCGATCACCATCATCAGCAACGCGGCGACAAAGCGATTCGACGTCCACACCATGCCGATCATGGCGCACCCGCTGACCAGACTCGACACCGACATGATCTGAATGCGCCGATACAGCGGCCGGCCGGACAAAGAAATCAACCCTAGTGACACCAGAAGCAGTCCCACGCCGAATGCGGACCAGAGGTATCCCACTTCAATCGGACCGAGGTCCAATAATTTCTGGCCGAAGACAGGAAACAGAGTGCTGAACGCGCTGGAGGCAAACGTATACATCGACGCGGCGCCGATCAATAACAGAATCATCCGCTGATCGAGCAGCACATAGCGGAATCCCATTTTCACATCCTGAAGGGTATCGGCAAGGGAATGGTGGGTCTGGAAGATCGATTCCGACTGCGGAAACCGAACGAACAGAAAGCAAGCGGCCGAAACGACATAGCTCACCGCGTTGACGCACAACACTTCCTGGGAGCTCATCGTCGCGATGCCGACGCCGCTCAAGGCGGGACCGATGATAATTCCGATGCTCGTCGTCGTTTGCAGCAGCGCATTGGCCGCCGTAAATTCATGCCGCGCCACCAGGTTCGGGATAGAGGCCGTCAGCGCCGGGCCGAATATCGCCGAGGCGATAGCATGGACAAAAACCAGGATATACAACCGTTCAATACTGAAAGATTCCACCGAGATCAAACAAGGAATCACACCCAGGACGACCGCGCGGACCAGGTCGCTGCAGATTAATAGAAGCTTTTTGGGTAACCGATCGACGATGACCCCGATAAAGGGTCCGAACAGAATCGGCGGAAGGGTCTGGAGTAATCCGATGATCGTCGTTTTGAGCGGGGAGCCGGTGATCGCGTAGACGAACCAGAGCAGCGCCAGCTTGGACACGCCGTCGCCGACTTGCGAGACCATCTGGCCCCACCACACGAGCGTAAAATCGCGAGTCAGAAGCTGCGGCGACCAGATAACCTTCGGGCGTGCCCCTGCTCCATTCACTCCGCAACGCTCCCTGGGGGGTTAGGGGCCATGAGGGAAATTCTTATCCTGAGAGGCCATGTGGATCGCTTAGTCACCTGTGACCAGCCGCACGGCGTCAGTATGGACGGCTTTCACGCCGGGGACCTGGCGGGCGGCCTGTGCCGCCTCAAGGATAATGACTTGGAATCTCGTTGAACCGGTCAGTGTCACGATTCCTTCCTCTGTTTTCACGTCAAACTTCACCGCTTGCAACGTTTTGCTCTTTTCGAATCGTTCTTTCACCAGGTGCGTGATGATCTTGTCGCGCTCAACGACAAGCCCGTGAGAGGCGTCCGGTTCGACTTTGAGTCGATTTTCAACCGCATGCACCCCGTCCAGACAACGGATGATATCGGTCGCCGCGCGCTTTTCCATATCGTTGCCGACCTTGCCCAGAAGGACCAGATCCTTGTCCTTGGTATCGACTTCGATCTCGTATGGAAACAATCGGGCATCCGCCATCAAGGCCAACTTGGCCGTCACCATGGGAGAGCGCATCGGCTTCTTCGTCTCGGCTTCAGCCGCCTTGGGCTTGTCTCCTGGCGGAGTTTCCGCGGGCGGTTGTCCGTCGAACGCCGGTTTACTATCCGCGGGCTGGTTCGGCTGAGGACATGGTCGCTCGACCGCCTCCGCTTCCTGTACTTTGGCCTCCGATTCCTTTGGCTTTTGTTCCGGCTCTTTCGCTTTACCGTCGGCTTCCTTGGCCTTTATCCCTTCTTTCTGTTTGGAATCCGGTTCCTTCGGCTTGACCTCCGGTTCTTTCGGACGCGATTCGGCTTCCTTCGGTTTCGGCTCCGGCTCTTTCGGCTTTTGTTCCGCCTCTTTTGTTTTGGATTCCGGCTCCTTCGGTTTGGACTCCGGCTCTTTGGGCTTCGATTCCGGCTCTTTCTGTTTTGGTTCCAGTTGATTGACCTTCTGTTCCAGTTCCTTGAGCTTCTGTTCCAATTCCTTGGTCGTTGGCTCGGAGTCCTTCACTCTCTGATCCGTCGCTTTGGTGTCCGACTCTTTCGGCTTCGATTCCGACTCCTTCTTAGCGGGTGCATCGGACCTCGACTCCGAAGGAGCATCGGCCGCACGCGCCGACCACCCGGCTAGGGCGAGGCTGCACGCCACCGCCATCGATACGAATAGTCTTGATGCAGACAAGGAAGCGATCATGATTTCACGTCTTTCATGAAGTAAACGGCCGGTGCAGTCTGCACCGGAGAAGTTCCCCTTATTGTGCCTGCCATGGCGAAGCCATGGTACTCGATTCGCTATCGAGAAACCCAGACATATCGTGAGAAAGCGGGGGAAAGCAACCAGGGAGCGGACGACACCACCCGGCGAGGCCTGCGCGCTGGAACAGCGCGTAGCTCGCCGGGCACTGGACTACACTACGCGGTGGCCGGTTTCAACAATGAAAAATCGCGGCGACTGACATGAACCGTCACTACTGCGGTGAGCAATAGGACCAACCCAATACCGACCAGGCTTGCGGCCGGGCCGATTTCGTCGGCGGCCCATCCGAATCCCGCCATCCCAACCATGGCGGACGCCATCCCACCGGTGCTGAAGGTGGTGAAGACACGCCCTAAGAGATGTTCGGGGGTCACTTCTTGGAGCATCGCCCACACGACCGGGTAGTAGAGCGACGTCGTGCCGCCGATGATGATGATCAATAACATGGTGTTAAGCAAAACCGGCGTCTGAATCAAGCCCAGGCTGCAGACCGCCAGCCCACCCACGGCCAGCGACTTGGCGATACGGCCGATGCGATTGCGAAAATCGCCTTGCGGCACCCAGGCCAACCATAGTGAAGCCGCTAACATTCCGATTCCCAGCGCCGACCAAATCCAGCCCAGCTCAAGCGGGCCGACTTGAAGCACCTCTTTCGCGACCACAGGCAGCAAAAATACAAACGCGCTGATGGCCAAATTATAGAGAACGGCCGTGATCATGAGCGCGAACACCACGCGATGCTGTACGAAGACGAATCGGAAGCCCACGGCCAGGTCCTTGATGATCGGGGTAGACAGAGCCTGGAGGGCCACCCGATTGTCCCGGACGGAAATCGGAATGATGCAGAGCGCCGAGATAAAGAACGTGGCGGCATCGAAGTACAGCACGTTCTGCGCCCCGATCAAGGCGATTCCAAGGCCGCTCAACGCAGGCCCCAGCAACACTCCAATATTGTTCGTACTTTGAATCAAGGCGTTGGCAGACGTAAGTTGCGGTCGCTCTACAATCAATGGAACGGCAGAGGAGAGGGCCGGCCCGAAAATGGTCGAAACAATGGAATTCAAAAACACGAGAACATAGAGGCGTTCGAGCGTCAGCAGGTCGAACGCGTAAAAGAGCGGGATCAGCAACACGGTGAGCGTTCGCAGCAGGTCGACCACGATCATGACCGTCTTTTTCGGAAGGCGGTCCAAATAGATGCCAATCAACGGCCCAAACGCCAACGGTGGAATGGTCTGCAAGAGCCCGATGACCGTCATCTTGAGCGCGGATCCCGTCAGTTCATACACGAACCACAGGAGCGCCACCTTATTCAATCCGTCGCCGATCTGGGACACCGCCTGCCCGGCCCACAGGAACCCGAAATCTTTCGTCCTCAGCAGTCGCCAACCGGATGTGTTGGATTCCGAAGCTGCGGCGCTCTCTTCCGTCATAGCCATTCCGTCGTCATCCCTTCTGCGATGATGTATCGCGTTCAGCTTGCCTTTTCGAGGGCAAGCCGCCGGCCTTTGTGCCCCGGAAACGCGCTCGGTTCGTTCAAGATATGGTGATACAGTTGCACATAGTTCCGCACCATTTGTTCGACAGTAAACCGCTCGTCGAACATGTCCCGGCATCGCCGGCGGTCGATCGACGGGATGTCCTGAACCTGCGCGGTCATCTCGTCAAGGCTTTCGCTGATCAGACCAGTCACACCATGTTCAATGACTTCAGGAATAGAGCCCCGCCGGTAGGCGAGGACAGGCGTACCACAGGCCATCGCCTCGATCAACACCAAGCCGAACGGCTCCGGCCAATCATACGGACAAACCAATGCGTGGGCGTTTCCGATAAAATCATTCTTCTGGGCATCGGTGACTTCGCCGACGAATTCCACCAGGGGATGATCCAAGAGCGGTTCGACGACTCGCTCGAAGTAAGCCCGATCCGCCGGATCAACCTTCGCCGCGAGGCGTAACGGCATGCCGACCCGTTTGGCCAGCTCGATGGCCTGATCGGGACACTTTTCCGGCGAAATTCGTCCGAGGAAGGCCAGATACTGACCAGACTCCGGATGACCGGTGTACAGATTGCCCGGCAATCCGTGGTAGACCGTGCCCATCCAGTTGCACCAGGGCAAGGGACGACGTTGTGAATCTGAAATGGACACCAACGGCAGGTCGGAGAAATCACGAAAGACCGGCACCAATTCAGGTAAATCCAGACGGCCGTGCAGGGTGGTGACCACCGGGACCGGAGAGCGCCGGGAGAGCGAGAATGCCAGGAAATCGAGATGCGAATGAATCACGTCAAACCGTTCGGCCGAACTGAAGACCTGCTCCATCATCGAAATCAGCGGGGCTTCCCGATTGAAGATCCCGGTGTTGAGACGCAGAGCTTGATGGCATGGAGCTTCAAGCTTGGCATCGGTCACTGAGTCGCCGCTGGCGAACAAGGTCACGTCATGTCCCTGGCGAACGAGCTCTTCCGTGAGATAGGAGACGATGCGTTCGGTTCCGCCGTATAACTTCGGAGGGACGCTTTCCCAGAGGGGTGACACTTGCGCGATTTTCATCGGAACAACTCCTTTTAGAAGACTTATGGTGTCTAACAGGTGAGTGCGCTGATGCAGACCGACCGGCCCGGTTGTGGGCTACTTCCTACCTGCTTCCGGATGTCAGAGGCAATTGACATCTTTGATTGCACGCCTTCCTTTTTGTCCAGGACTGATTCCCCTCCCATCGTGGTCGTCACGATTCCGTAGCAAAAGCAAGCTACATACCGTCATCTTCGCGCATGAAGCCTGATCCCGCGTTACGAAGACAATGCGCGATCATTCCATTAAGTTCTGCGGGTTTCGATCCGACATGCGAGGGTAGAAACAGGCATTCTCGACCTGTGCAAACTGTGGATAACCGCTGGATAAGTCCAACCGGCATGTGACAGCTCTGTCGCGAGCTGCTAAACCGCCACATACCGAATCTTTTAATGGAGCCGGTTCGTTTAAGGAATTTCGTCCAGAATCGTGGACTGGATCGGCGGAAGCGGAGGCACGTCCCTTGGAATGGGAGGCAACACGAGCGGAGTCCCTGCTTGATTCGCCCCTTGAATGAGTCCGATAGAAAGTTGCGGCCCGAGGGTCATCATGGCACCGTTCCATGCCTGACCGGTGGCCGGATTGCGGAAATTGAACGATTCGAAGTTGTTCCCAAAATTATAGACATAGCCCTGCGTTCCCTGTGTATCGAGATACAAATTTCCCGGTCCCACTAAATTAAAGAGCGGCGCGACCCCGCCTCCGAACGCACGCACACCGGACACCGACTGTGCCTGCGCCGTCGGTGCCAGGATGACAATGGCCGTGAACGCGATGGCCGGCACCAGATGAATCAACATGCTTCGCTCCATGAATTGAGTTTGGACAGAAAATTCAAATTATGGTAGTACCGACGCAGATTTGAACATATAGTAAGCGCCATTCATGCTTTGTTCAAGGAGTCTAGCATGCGCGGACAACGTTGGGTAAGCGTTCTCTGTGTCTTCATGATCAGCATGCTAATTTCACCGGCTCCGGTCGCCTGGGCGCTCGATGCCGCCAAGTCATCCGGCGAACGGCGCGAGGCCATTTCGCTGGCCGATGCCGTGGTGAAGGCGCTGCAGAACAATCTCGATATCAGCATCAGCCGCCAAACCAAAGACAGCCGGTTGGCCGATATCATCATCGAACAAGCCAAGTTCGATCCGACCATCAGTCTCAACAGTCAATATAATCGCCAAGTCTCGCCGCTCAATCGACCGGTGCTCGGCTTTACCGGCGCGAATCTCCAAGAGATCACCAAGTTCGATCAGAACGTCTGGAGCGCCACGGCCGACATCACGAAAAATCTCTATACGGGCGCGAACGTCGATTTGAACTACAGCCCCCAGCGGACATTTGTCGGCGGCCCCAATACTTTTCTCTTCAACCCTGGCTACACCGGCGGTTTGGCGTTCACCGCGACTCAACCTCTCCTCAAGAACTTCGGCATTGATATCAATAAGACGTTCATCTACATCGCCCAGAACAATGCGACGGTGGAGCAGCACGTCTTTCTCGACCGCGTCATGACGGTCATTGCGAACGTGGAACAGACCTTTTGGGAAATGGTCTTCGCTAACGAAAACCTCAAAGTGGCGCAAGCGGCGTTGAAAGCCGCGGAGGAACTCCTGGCTACCAATCGCGCTAAAGCCAAAGCCGGCGTCATGTCCATTGTTGATGTTCTCCAAGCGGAGGCCGCCGTCGCGTCCCGCATCGAACAGATCATCGTGGCTGAAAAAGCGATTCGCGATCAAGAAGATCTCGTTCGTCGCTTGTTGAATCCCGGCGAGGAAGACCTCCGCCAGGATTTGCGACTGGTGCCGACCGACCCGCCGGTCACGGCGCTGGAACCGCTGAGCCTGCAAGAAACCATCGATATCGCCATTGAACGGCGGCCTGAAGTCTTGCAGGCCAGCAAAAACATCGATACCAGTGAGTTAAACGTCAAATTCGCGCGGAACCAGCTCTTGCCGACCTTGTCGGTCCAAGGAACGATGGGTCTATCGGGCCTGGGGTCCGACTACAGCGATTCTTTCAACCGCAACTTCGGCGGCGAGTTTTATAATTACGGCGCGGGCGTGGTCCTCAGCTATCCGCTCGGCAATCGTTCCGCCTACAGCACGTACAACAAGCGGCAGCTCGAAGCGCGCAATGCCCAATCCACCCTGCAAAGCGTGCGGCAACAAGTGATTGTCGGCGTGAGAGAAGCGGTGCGCCGGGTGCAGACCGACTTCAAGCGCATTGAAACGACAAAGTCCGCCCGTATCATGGCCGAGAAGCAGCTTCAAGCCGAACAGGAGCGGTTGAAGGTCGGCCTGAGCACGACTCGTTTCGTGCTCGATTTCCAACGCGATTTGGCGACCGCCCAGGGCAACGAGTTACGCGCGATTGTCGATTACAACAAATCATTGTCGAATCTGGCGCGGAATAAAGCGACGACCCTGGAACGGTACAACCTTCAGCTGCAATAGTGTCGCATGACGGGGCTGACAGGTTGGGCTTCCTCCCCGCTTCTCCTTCCGGAGCGCGCAGCCGGCCTGGTTCTCCTTCCAATTCTCTCGACTCTGTTCTTCTATCTCTCTCCGGTCGGATTGCAGGACAACATCCTTGCGCAGTTTCTACCGCAGGCCTTGTCCTACGTGGGGTTTCTTGTATGGGGAAGACTGAACGGCCGGCTGGTTTGGAGGCTCGGCCTGCAATCAGACCAATTGGCGTCCGGGCTCGTCTGGGGCGCCGCCGCCGGCACGGTACTCGGGGCGAGCAATATCCTCGTCATCCTTAAAGTGGTGCCGTGGCTTGGATACGACATCACGTTTCTCACGCAGACACCCCATGCCCGCCAGCCCTTATGGCTGATGATTCCCTGGTTTGTCTGTGTGATCGCGATCTTCGTCGAACTGAACTTTCGGGGATTTATCCTGGGCCGATTGCTGGCCCTGTCCGTTCCTCCTCCCTTGGCGGTGCTCTTCAGCGCGCTTCTCTTTTCGTTCGACCCGTTCATGGTGGCCACATTCAAATACCTTCATTGGATCGCCGTCTGGGACGGGATTGTCTGGGGTATGATGTGGATCAGGCTTGGTAATCTCTATGCCGTGATTGCAGCCCATGCGGTAGAGGTCATCATTATGTATTCTCTTGTCCGAGCGGCGCTGAGCTAGAAATTGAATTGCCATGACTCCTTCTTTTTCCTCGTATCTCGTCAATGACGTGTTCGGCGACCCGGGCGTCTATGTCGAGGTGCGCTGGTCGAAACGCGCCCTGTTGTTCGATCTCGGCCACAACGAAGCCCTCGGTCCGACCAGACTGTTGCGCGCGAATGATATTTTCATCTCCCACACCCATATGGATCACTTCATCGGATTCGATGCGCTGCTGCGTGTCGCGTTGGGTCGGGGCAAAACATTGCGCCTTTACGGTCCGCCGGGTCTCATCGCCAACGTCCAAGGAAAGCTAAACGGGTATACCTGGAATTTGGTCGATGGTTATCCCCTCTCGATTCAGGTCCGAGAATTTCATGAAAGCGAGATTAGGACGGCAACCTTTCTCGCGACGGAAGGATTTTGCCGACGGGTAGAACCACCTGCCCCGTCGGAACGAAGCGGCAAGTCCAATATTTTTCCCGTGCTCGATGACTCCATGTTCACCGTCTCCGCCGTCGCGCTGAATCATCGCATCCCGTCATTGGCCTACGCACTGCAGGAGCAGTTTCACATTAATGTCAACAAGCAAAAGCTGCATGACGCCGGACTCCCTGTCGGCTCATGGCTGAAGGACGTGAAACAGTATCTCTGGCAGGGCAAGCCGGACGATTATCGCTTCACCGCAACATTATATTTCGAGCACCGGAAACAAGAGTTGGAGTTCATCCTCGGCGAGGTGCGGGATCGGTTCCTGACGGTGACGCGCGGACAAAAACTTGCCTATGTCGTCGATGCCCGGTACGACCAGGGAAACGAGGAAAAGATTATTGCGCTCGCTCGCGGCGCGGATCTTTTCTATTGTGAATCGCCGTACCTGGACCGGGATGCGGACAAGGCAGCAGCGCGCTACCATTTGACAGCGAAGCAGGCAGGATTGATGGCACGGAAAGCCGGGGTGCGTGAATTGGTCGTGTTTCATTTTTCGCCGCGGTATACGGGACAAGGGGATGACATTGTGCGGGAGGCGATGGAAGAGTTTGGAAGATGACGTGGGGTTGCGGGATCTTTTGCTCGTCCCACCTCTCGAAGCGGGCCTTCCGATTTCGTCTGGCCAAGCTTCCGGTATTCCCGTCGCCGTGATCCAAGACCACGGTGCGGTAGTCAGTACTGGCTTTCCATCCGAACGGCGGGCGAGTCTCCATCGCTCCGGCTAAATTGTCTTGGAATGTTCGCCACGGAGAACCAGCGCCTACATTCAGCATAGGGAAGGAGAACGGATGAGTGAGGTTGTGAAGTACTCGATGTATTTTTTATTGGGCGGGATGATTGTGAGTCTATCAACGTATTTAGGGTCGCAGGGGCGATCATTCCTGGCCGCCTTCGCCAGTACATTTCCGGCGATCACCGGCGCGACGTTTATCTTGATCTTCCTCAATGGAGGCAGCGAGGCGATCGTCCACTACGCCCGCAATCTTCTCTGGTTCGTGCCGCCTTGGCTGGTGTATGTGTTGGCCATGGTCGTCGGCGTGCCGCGCTGGGGATTTTGGCCGGCCATGGCTGCCTCGCTTGTTCTGTATATGGGATGCGTGGGGGTAATCAAACTGGCGCTACGGTGAATGAGGCCGGCCAATGCATGAGCCTTCAGCGCCTGCCCGTCAACCTTGACCGCTTACCGATAGATTGATACCGTGACCCTGCTTGAGGAAGGTAGAGTTTTGTCCAATTGAGAGGATGAGGAATTCTGCCACAAGACCTCGCCGTAGCGCTGGCGCCATCGGCAGGTTTGCGCAATCGGCTCGTCCACGAGTACGAAGCCATCGACGATACAATTGTGATCGCTGTTGTTCGTCAAGCGCAGGACCTCTATCCGCAATACATCGCGGCTGTTGAGCGGCACCTCGCGAGCAGCGAGCCATAGAGTTAATAGATATCCCTTTTTTACTGCAGTTGGCGCGCCTCACTGCCTGGTTTTCGGCATACGTGACCCAGCTCCACACCACCTTTAATAATAATCGTCGGCAGCTCAGCAAAAGCTCGCGTGCGGGTGACTTATTCCGAAGAAGTCCATCGGGCTTTTGATTGGATCCATGTAAGAGGTTCTCCTCCGTTCGAATCGCATAAAAAGGCAGCTTTCTTTCTTAGCCTATCTCGTCCCACATTCTTCCAACTGGTTTCTCCGCCGGACACCAACCGAGGGCCGATTGAAGCGATGGAGCGCTGTGGCGTGAGGGCAACATGCCGAACAGGCCGGCTGGAAAGGCGCCCCAGCACATTGCAGACCATCCCGCCCGGTTGCTACGATGGCAGGTCATGTTACGGCTGAGCCGTTTTCATGCGACCCTATGCCCACTGACTCGACGTCCGGCGACCTGATTATCGAAGGGGCGCGCCAACACAACCTCAAGAACATCTCGCTCCGAATCCCGCACAATCAGGTTACCGCCGTCACCGGTGTGTCCGGCTCGGGAAAATCTTCCTTGGCCTTCGATACGCTGTTCGCGGAAGGCCAGTGGCGTTATGTCGAATCGCTTTCCACGTACGCGCGCATGTTCATCGAAAAGGTGGACAGGCCGGAGGTGGATCGGCTCATCAATATCCGGCCCGCCATCGCTATTGAACAAAAGAATCCGGTCCGCACGGCCCGTTCCACCGTCGGAACCGCCACCGAAATATCCGATCTGCTCCGGCTGCTCTTTGCCAAAGTCGGCAAACCGGTGTGCCCGGACTGCGGCGTCGAAGCCCGCGGCTACCATCCGGCGTCGGTCACCGATGAACTGCTCTCCAAGTTTTCTGGCGCGCGCGCCATGATTCTATTTCCTCTCCAAGATCTCGGTCCCGGCCACGATCGCGCCCTCATCGAGTCGCTCCTCACGCGGGGCTTCACCCGCGTCAAATGCGGAGATGAGATTCTGGATCTTCATGGCGAGACTAAGTTGCCTGATCGCACCGAGCAGGGCCTACAAGTCGTGCTTGATCGACTGATCTTACGTGAAGACAACCGCTCGCGGTTGATCGAAGCAATCGAAACGGCGTTCCATGAAGGCCATGGCCTCTGCCATGTCAATATCATCGGCCGAAGCCTGCAGACGTTTGCCGCTAGCTTTCGCTGCCAGCGGTGCGGGCGGACGTTTGAGCCGGTGCGGCCCCTGCTGTTTTCGTTCAACCATCCGCTCGGCGCCTGTCCTGAATGCAAAGGGTTCGGCAACATCCTGCGTTATGATCGAAGTCTGGTGATTCCTGATCCTACCCGGTCGCTCGCGGCCGGCGCGGTGGAACCTTGGAGCAAACCGGGCTCGGATTGGTGGCAGCAGCAGCTCCTGGTCGCGATGAAAAAGCGCCATGTCAGTCTGACCGCTCCCTTCAACGAGCTCCCTCCGGCGATTCAAGAAGTCATCTGGGAAGGCGACGCAGCCATCGAAGGCGTCCGGCAATATTTCGAACATCTGGAAACGAAGCGCTACAAGTTGCACGTGCGCGTCCTCTTGAGTCGATACCGCAGCCCGTTCACCTGTCCTCTCTGCCACGGAAGCCGGCTCAAGCCGGACGCGCGAATGATCAAATTATGCGGGCAGGACATTCACCAGATCTCCGAACTGACGATCGAAGAGGCTGTCCGTTGGTGCGGCGAATTGACACTGAGCCATGCCGATCGGGAGATTGCCAAGGACATTCTCCGGCAGATCGAGGACAAACTGGGCTTTCTGCTGCGCGTGGGGCTCGGCTACCTTACGCTCGGGCGCCAAACCCGTACGCTTTCCGGAGGAGAAGCTCAACGTATCGCGCTGGCTAACCAACTGGGATCCCGGCTCATCGGCGCTCTGTATGTCCTCGACGAACCGACCATCGGCCTTCATCCTCGCGATACCGCCACCCTCGCCGGGATTCTAAGGAACCTGGCGGAGGTTGGGAATACCGTCGTGGTCGTGGAACATGATCCGGCTATGATTCGGGCGGCGGACTATATCGTCGAAATGGGTCCCTGGTCGGGCGAGAAGGGCGGAGAGATCGTCTGTGCCGCGCCACGTGAACAGTTCCTAAGAGATCCGCGTCCGCTGACGGCAAGATATCTGCGGGGAGACGAAACGATTCCGGTGCCGCAGCGGCGGCGAACCGGCTCGGGCAAGGTGTTGAGCATCGCCGGCGCCGCCGAACACAATCTCAAAAACCTCTTGGTGAAAATTCCATTGCGGATGCTGGTCTGCGTCACGGGAGTGTCTGGGTCCGGCAAGAGCACGCTGATCGAGGAGACGCTCTACCGGGCGGTGGCCCGCGCATTCCGAGCGACCACGCTGCCCATGGGGCGATTCCGAGCCATCAAGGGCCTTGAACATCTGAGCGGCGTCCGACTTATCGATCAACAACCGATCGGCCGCACGCCCCGCTCCAATCCCGTCACGTATCTGAAGGCCTTCGATGAGATCCGGCAACTGTTTGCGTCGGAGGCGGCTGCGCTTCGCCAGGGATTCACGCCGGCCCATTTTTCCTTCAATGCCGCCGGTGGACGTTGCGAACGATGCGAAGGAAACGGCTATGAGAAGTTGGAGATGTACCTCTTCGAAGACATGTATGTCACGTGCGAAGTCTGCGGCGGCCGTCGGTTCAAGCCGCAGGTCCTGAACATCCGGTACCGTGGCAAAAGCATCAATGAAGTGCTCGACATGACGGCGTCCGACGCCCAGTCGTTTTTTTCAGGGTCGCCGAAAGTTGCGGAGAAGCTTCGGCTGCTCACTTCCATCGGCCTGGGATATCTCCGATTAGGACAACCGGCCAGTACGCTCTCGGGCGGCGAAGCGCAACGGTTGAAGATAGCGGCGGAACTCAAGGATCCGTCGGCCCGGAATCTCCTCTATATCATGGACGAGCCGACGACCGGGCTTCATCTGGATGACATTAAAAAGCTGCTGGCCATTTTGCACAAGCTGGTGGACGCGGGAAACACCGTCGTCATCGTAGAGCACAACTTGGACGTGATCAAAACCGCCGACTGGATTATTGATCTGGGACCCGAAGGCGGAGAGGCTGGAGGACAGATTCTCGCCGAAGGAGGTCCGGAACAGGTCTCGCAAGTCGCAACATCCTATACCGGCAAATTTCTGGCGAGGATTCTAAGCGAAGCGCGCGCAAAGTAACGCGTCGCTCGTATCTCAAAAACCGTCGCTCGTGAAGCGTATCTCGTGAACCTTACGATCACGCAGGATGTCGCCGTTTTCTTAAAGTGACAAGCTTAAAGCGTGACCCGCAGGATGTTCAAAAAGCTTGTTCAGCAAGGCCGCAGCAAGCAAGATACCGAGGTGTACTTTTTTCGTACGTTGCAGGTATTGAGCGAAGCGAGAACGCAGCTGACGAGTCTTTTCAACATCCTGTTTAGTTGAAAGAGGGATCGAACGGCATATCGGCATACTGGCGATAGTCGTCTCCCATTGCCAGCAGCACGTCCGCCCAGATACGGGTCGGCTCCTTTTCGAATACGATGGTAGGATCGGCCGGCACGGTGATCCACGAACCGGTCTGCATTTCGGCTTCCAGTTGCCCGGGCCCCCACCCGGAATAGCCAAGATAAGCGCGGAACGCATCCCGATCGTGTTTTTCGGTGAGGATGCGCTCCATCACATCCAGGTCCCCTCCCAGGCAGACTCCGTCAAACACCGGATGACTATTGTCGGGCACTTGGCTTAACCGATACAGCAGCATGACTTGATTCGTCTGGACCGGCCCGCCGGCGAATAAGACGTGCCGCTGGCCCTCAAGAATAGGAACTTGAGGGAGCGCTTCGGAAATCGACATCGCGGTCGGCCGGTTGACGACTACACCAAGGGCGCCGTCCGGACTGTGCTCGCACAACAGCACGACGGTTTGCCTGAAATTCGGATCCCGCAATGCCGGCGCCGCCACCAAAAATATTCCTTTCCCCAACGGTGTCATCAACTCTATCCTACCGCGGCCCTGTGAAGGGCGCAAGCGATGCACGAGTCATCGGCAAGGACGGTTATCGCTCATAGGTTGAGGAACGGCGATCCCGAAGGAGATCGTTGTAGGCATTGAGCTGTTTGTCGCGGGCTTGGGCTGGATCGATCTCGACGACGGTCAACTCATCTTGATCATGCGACGCTCGATGGAGGATCTTGCCGCGCGGTGTCACGATTTCGCTCTGTCCGACGAACGTCAGCGCATCTTTTCCGCCGCGCGCTTCCGTGCCGGTACGATTCGCCGTCACGCTGAACACCCGGTTTTCCAGACAACGGGTCACCATCGCGTCCGGACAATGAGGCAGGACCAGATTGGAAGG
Source organism: Nitrospira sp. Nam80 (assembly GCF_965152575.1). Classification (NCBI taxonomy): domain Bacteria; kingdom Pseudomonadati; phylum Nitrospirota; class Nitrospiria; order Nitrospirales; family Nitrospiraceae; genus Nitrospira; species Nitrospira sp. Nam80. Next base: position 1,311,310 of record NZ_OZ224216.1, on the reverse strand, counting down.
ATGAGCGATCACATCGGCGCCTCTCAACGCCAACGTGCGTGCCGCTTCGGGGTAGAACCAGTCGAAACACACCATGGCCCCAAGTTTTGCGGGGCCGATGTCCCAGACCAGGAAGCCGGTATCACCCGGCGTAAAAAATAATGTCTCTTCAAAAAACAGATGCGTCTTGCGATAGCACCCGATAAAGCCGGATGGACCTACGACAACGGCCGAATTGAAGTACCGGTTGCCGGAGCGCTCGGGTAACCCGGCGACGATCGTCATGCGCCTGGCTCGCGCGAGGTCCAGGAGCCTTTTCGTCGTGTCGCCGTCGGGAACCGGTTCAGAGAGCTGGTGCATCTCCTCTTGCGACACGAATTGATAGCCTGTCGCAAAAAGTTCGGGTAGGACGATCACCTCGGACTCCGCCCGTTCGAGCCGCGCGGCGACCCGATCCAGGTTGCGCTTGACGTCTCCAAACACGGGAGCGAATTGTAAAAAGCCGATTTTCATCATGCTGTTCCGGACAAATAAAAACGGGCAGGGAGTCCCCTGCCCGTTTCCTCGTCACATGGACGGTGCCGTATCACATGCCTTCGGAGAGGTGGGGAATGGCATTTTCAATGGCCTTTGTCGCAACATCGGCATGACCGGCCTTCCCATGCTCGATTCCATCCTTCAATCCCTTGATACCTTCACCGACATGAGGATTTTTTGTTTCGGCCATGGCGGCCTCCGCATGTTTCAGCGCTCCCTCTGCATGTTTGACCAGCGCATCGGCATGCCCCTGTTTCCCATGCGCCACCGCCTCTTGCGCGTGCTCCACCGCCTCAGCCTGATGTTTATTGGCCTTGGCGAAGGCCATACCCCCCATGATGGGGGCGACAACGAACGCCAGCATGGCGCCGGCGACCACGGCTCTCCGCAACATTGCTGTTTGCATGGAATCCTCCTGTGTAAGTGTGTGTGGCGCTGGTAAGACAAATGTTTACGTGCGTATTCAGCATAACCAGCCCCCTACGTAGTGTCAAGACGGTCGCGGTGCGGCTTTTCCCGGCGCCTCCTGAAGTCCCAACACTTTCTGCAGCGAGGCGAGATCCTGTTCGACCGGACAGCCGAAATCGCGGCTCCATTCCCACCAGGAACCGGGATAATTCTTCACGTTCTCATATCCGGCAAGTCTTAGGACGAAATACAGCCACGCTGATCGGACGCCGCCCGTGCAATAGCAGACCGTCTGCTTTCCCCTGTCCAATCCCTTGTGATCGAGCAACGACTGAATCTTGTCCAGATCCTTGACGGTTGCATCGGGATTGAGAAAGCCGTTCCATGCCACGTGAATCGCCGTGGGAATATGGCCCGGCCGCGGGATGCCGGACACTTCCTTTCCCAAGAACTCCTCCAAACTTCGAGCATCGACGATGATGGTGTCCGGATGCGCCCGCCGGACCACCGCCTTTAACTCGTCTTTGGTCATCATTCTGTCGCTGTCGGCGACGATCGTGAAGGTTCCGGGTTTGGGCACGACGCGGCCGTGCTCGAACGGCCTGCGTTCCTCGATCCACTTGACCCAACCTCCGTCGAGAATCTTCAGATTGCGATGTCCCAGATATTCCAGCATCCAGAACATGCGGCCTTCATCCCCCCAGTTATCGAAGGGATTGGAATAGATGACGATCTCGCTGTCATTATTGATCCCCAGCAACCGCAGCTTCTTTTCGGTCCTTGCCACATCCGGGTCCAGCAGTCCTTTGGCCACGGCATTGGGATCACTGTAATCGTGCCAGGTGGTATGGACTGCTCCAGGAATATGGCCGCCGAACTCGTACGCGGCCTTGCCTCGGACATCAATAATGACGAGGCCCGGCTGCCCCAGCCGTTGCTGAAGCGTATCCGTATCGATGAGTAATGGATGTGCCATCGTGGATTTCTACCTCATGGTTCAATCATGAACTGCTTGCTACGGACCGGTCCGACTGACGGAATTCCATCCGGTTTAGTCCCGAGCAGCACGGAAGACACGGTCGGATCGTCGTTCATCGCGAGACCGGCCTGTTCTTAACATGACCCATTGAGCTTCCGTCAAGATCTGATACCGCACCATCGCTCTGAGACTCAACTGCGCCGCCGTTCCGGCGGCTATAAAGCAGCGACAATCAGCTATATTTGCGCGCGCCTCCGGCTTATGCGGCCAGCAATGCCGACAAATGGCTCTCCACCGATGCAGCCAACGCAGGGAGGTGATACCCGCCTTCCAAGCAAGATAGCACGCGACCTCGACAATGGCGTACAGCGATACCTGCGACCATGCCCGTCAATTCCGCATAGCCTTGTTCCGTCAATCCCATGCCGGCCAATGGATCGTCCCGGTGAGCGTCGAACCCAGCCGAAATGATCACAAAGTCGGGCTTGAACGAGTCGGCGGCCGGCGTCAAGACGCGCCGAAAAATCTCCGCATACTCCCGATCGCCTTCTCCCGCGGAGAGGGGCACATTGATCGTGAGTCCTTCGGCCTTCCCTGCGCCGCGTTCAGCCGCTTTCCCGGTTCCGGGATAATGAGGGTATTGATGTGTGCTGAAGAACAACACCGACGGATCGTCGTAAAACGTATGCTGTGTCCCATTGCCATGGTGCACGTCCCAATCGATGATAAGCACCCGCTGAATGCCATGCCGGCGCTGCAGATATCGCGCGGCGATTGCCACATTATTAAAAAAGCAAAATCCCATGGCTCGATCATACTCGGCATGGTGCCCGGGCGGCCGCACGGCACAGAACGCATGGTCCACCCGTCCGGCCATGACGGCATCGACACCGGTCAGAGCGCCTCCGGCCGCCAAATAGGCCGCGGTCAGCGTCCCCGGCGACATGGCGGTATCGGGATCCAGTGAGACGCGGCCGCGGGCCGGGGCATGGGCCTTCAGTCCCTCCACATAGGAAGCAGCATGAACCTGCAACAGCCAGTCATCCGAGGCGGGAGACGGCTCGATTTGGATCAGGCGATCGAGCAGCCCGGTCGATTGGAGCCGGGTAAGGATTGCCTTGAGCCGCTGCGGGGACTCCGGATGCCCCGAGCCCATGTCATGGTTCAGGTAAGAGGGATGATAAATGAAACCTGTACGAGCCATCGTAGAATCCGTGACCGTGAAACAAAGGCGTGAACCGAGATGATCTATACTCCACGCTGTACTGCGGCGCCTCGCATCGTATCACGCGCGAAAGATCATAGACAATGACGCACGCCCGTGGTACCGTCGCGGTCCACTGTGAGAGGGAGAAGGCTGCCATGGCAAACCCACGTATCGAGCCGCTCAAGAAAGTCCTCGCGATCGATCCCAATGACGATGTGGCCTGGTTCGGCTTGGGCAAAGCCTACATGGAAGATCAGAATTGGCAGGAGGCGGCGACGGCCCTCGAACGCTGTATCGCAGTGAAGCCGACCTACTCGGCCGCCTATTACGCCTTAGCCCAGTCACTCCAGCGGCTCGCTCGCATCGACGACTGTCGCCGAATCTGCGATCAAGGCATCGAAATCTCTACCAAGAACGGCGATGCCATGGTCACCAAGAACCTCGAACACTTGAAGAGCACGCTCACGGGCTGATCAGCCGGCCTCTCTACAATAATTGGCGCATTGCCACCATCCCGCTCTCCCGCAACGGCTGGTCCGCCGAGGGATTCAAGACGAGCATCCGGACTCGCGGATAAGCCTGCTGGTGTCTGGAACGCTCCACCACCACGACATTGCGGAGCCGCACGCCGGATTTAGACGGCACAGGTTCCACGTCCCAAAGAGCGAGCAGAACACCGCTCAGATGTCGCAATGAAGGAAGCAGAATACTGAGAGCACCGGTGAATTGCTTGATATCCAGCAGCACAGGACCGCTCGCTCGAGGCGATAGACTTCTTTTCTCAACATTCGGAACCGAAATTGCAAGCAGCACCGGATCGCAATAGTCCGATAGTTGTTTCGCTTTTTGGCGCACTCGGGCCAGGATCGCATGCGTCAACAGATCTCCCGGCATCGACGCCACTTCCTCACCGCTCGGCAGCGGCCGCAGCCGAAGGGATAGCTGCCTCGATCGTTCAGCCGCTCCCACCATGGCCGTGATCTCGACAAAGAATCGCTCATTGCCGAGGTGACATTCGAGATCCGCCGAACGAGCCTGCGATTCCGGCAAGAACCGCACCGTTGCGCCGACCCGGATGAGCAACGTCGCCAATTCCAATTCAGCCAACGCGCTTTCCTGAGCACCCCGATCTCGGCCGTTGAGCCGGTGAATGAGCCGGTCGAGCCGCTGCCGACTCCCGCCATCCGCGCATTGCCGATGAAGCGCCTCCCACCGGGCCTGCGCTCCATCTGCCGCCGCTTTTGAAGTCAATAAATGCCGAATGCGACGCGGACCTATGACATCTTCGCCAAACCACGGAACAGTCTGTCGATAACGCCTGAATCGCGGCATGACTCGTTCCTCCACCAATCACGAGGCGGCTCCGGTTCCCGCGTCTTCATCGCCCGGTACGTTGCGTTCGCCTGACTCCCGAGGTGGTATTGTGCGCGACATGTCGTCCAGCCAGCGCCCGGCGCAATCGAGTATTTCGCGCACCAACGGTTCCGGTTGGCCGGTCTGTTTCATGGTCCATTGGCAGATATACCCGACGAGATCCGCTCGGTTGAAACGGCACGTGGCGTGAACCGCGAGCGCGGTCATTTCGGCAAAGCCGGTTCGCAATATCTTATCTACGAGTTCCCGGCTATGGGAAGTGCTTGCCGTTACATATTGAACGGCACGGTTCAGTTCCTGATCGGTCATGGCTCACGTCCTCTGATGAAATTGTAAAGCATACCGCGTCACGGCTGTCAACGGCGGACATGATGACAAGACCTCCGGAACACGCCGGAAAAAATTTTCCACTCCCATGAGACTCGAATGCTATGATCGGTCTGATCGACACCAACAAAATAGGAGCACGGTATGAAGGCAGATGGTTCTTTGCTGACACGATCTCGACGACGATCGGACAATGGCCGGCAGCCCATTCCGTCGCGATGGGACCTCTCAGCAATCATCCAGGACCCGGTGACCCACTTTGATCGCTACTTCGATGAATTGAAGGACCTCGTAGCGCGACTCGAGGCGCGGCGCGCCCGCCTCGCGCCCTCGATTCCGGACCAGGAATTTCTGGATATCCTGCAACTCAATGAGGAGATAGCCAAGCGCTCGTCGATGCTCGGCGCCTACGCCTACCTGTGGTTTTCAGAGAACACGACCGATCTCAAGGCACGCTCGTTCAAGACCAAGGTCGAAGAGGCGCTCACGGCGCTTCAAAACCGGCTCTTGTTTTTTGAGTTATGGTGGCAAGGCGTCGATGATTCGAACGCACTGCGGCTGATGGAGCAGTCAGGAGATTTTCACTACTATCTGGAAACCATCCGCCGATTCAAGCCGCACACCCTGACAGAGCCGGAAGAACAGATCGTCAACATCAAGAACATCACCGGCCGCAGCGCGATCCGAACCTTGTACGACGTCGTCACGAATGGATTTACATTTTCATTGCGTGTCCAGGGCGCGAAAAAGACGATGTCGCGAGAGGCGCTCATGGCCTATCTCCGCCATCCCAAGGCCTCCATGCGCGAGGCAGCGTATCAGGAACTCTACCGAGTTTATTCCGCCCATCATGATCTGTTGGGCGAAGTATATAAAACCCTCGTGAATGATTGGAAAGCCGAAAATCTTCAATTGCGGCATTTCTCATCCCCGATTGCTTCTCGAAACCTGGGTAACGATATTCCCGACCAAGCGGTCGATGCGCTTTTGTCGGTATGTGTCAAAAACCGCGAAGTCTTTCAACATTATTTCAAGGTGAAAGCCCGCCTGTGCAGGATCAAGCCAATGTCCCGATATCATATCTATGCGCCGCACCGGGCGGAGCGCAAAAGGTATCGATATGCCGACGCGGTTCGCATGGTCCTCGACGCCTACCGAGGATTCTCCCCCCAGTTAGCCGAATTGGCGGAGCGCGTCTTTGCGGAACGGCACATCGATGCTGAACTCCGCACCGGGAAAATGGGAGGGGCCTACTGTTACAGCATCGTGCCCTCCATGACGCCGTACCTGCTCCTAAATTTCACCGGTGAAGCCCGCGATATCGCGACGATGGCTCACGAATTGGGACATGCCATCCATGGGATGCTGGCCGCCCATCATACGATTTTCACATTTCATTCCACCCTGCCGCTGGCTGAAACAGCTTCGGTGTTCGGCGAGCGTATTCTGTCCGACGCGCTCATGAACCAAGAATCAGACAGGCGGGTGAAGCAGGCACTGCTCTTGGCACAGCTCGACGATATCTATGCGACTGTCATGCGGCAAGCATATTTTGTGCTGTTCGAACAACGCGCACATGAGATGATTTCGGGCGGTGCGACGGTCACGGACCTGACCCAAAGTTATCTCGCCTCACTCCGGGAGCAATTTGGGAAAAGCATGCGGATCCCGCGCGAATTCCAATGGGAATGGTTGACGATTCCCCACATATTCGCCAGCCCATTCTATTGCTATGCCTACAGCTTCGGGAACCTTCTGGTTTTGGCTCTGTATCGCATGTATCAGGACCAAGGGGCAGATTTCGTCCCGCGCTACATCAATGTACTGGCCACCGGAGGGTCCAAGCCGCCGCGGGACATTTTGCAGCAGGTCGGAGTCGATATGGCGTCCGAGGCGTTCTGGCAATCTGGATTTCAGGCCATATCCGATATGGTGGCCCAGTTGGAGAACACCCTGGACTAGCCGAGTCTCCGTCCCGGTTCCATAGTGTTTCCCCAGCCAGTTGACACACTGAAAGGTCCTATGTATACTTGGGTCATGATAACGGTTATCATAATCGTTCATGACCAACGCCGGATGCTCGCGGGTCCTCGAACATAAGGAATCATCCCATGTATATTTGCCTCTGTAAGGGACTAACGGAGTCGGATGTGCGCGAGGCGGGTCTTTCGGGCTGTTCGACAGCTCGTCAGATTATTACGCAGTTCGGGCTGAAAGAAAGCGGTTGTTGCGGACGCTGTGCCAAGAACATTTGTGAACTGGTGTCACTGGCAAAATCCCCGCTTGATTGTCCCTTGCAAAGATCTACCGCATCCAAATAGCACATCGAACATATCCCCAGCATCAGGCCGGACCGACACCGGTATCGGCCCCTGCGGCAGCTTCCGCTGTTAAACATTAGTCGCGTAGTCCTGCTTTCATCGCTTTCGCTGTCTCGGCCACACGAGTTCCCAATGCGCGAGCGTTCGCGAGCTCCTGATCGTCAATTCCTGGGCTGTCTCCTTCAGTCGTGGCCGATGCTCCGAAGGCGCCGCCGCCGCTCACGACGATCATATAATTTCCAAGCATCGCCGCAAGGATCGACAACATGGTTACTTCCTTACCGCTCGATACCTGGCCGCCTGTTGCGAAGGCCGCTCCGATCTTGTTCTTCATCTTGAAGTCAGGGAAAACTCCGAACTTGAACTGCCAGTTGTCAAAGAATGTTTTCACTTCCCCCGCCATATTCGACCAATAGACCGGCGATCCCACCACAATCGCGTCCGAATCGAAGAGATCGTCGGCCACGACCTCCCCCACTCGCTTGATCACTACATGGGTTCCCGACACCGTCCGAGCGCCGGCACCCACCGCTTCCGCCATCTTTTCCGTATTGCCGGAAACTGAATGGTAGGCGACCAGGACTCGTACTTGCCGCGCGGTATCGCCTGCGTCCACCGATCCAGGGGTCGCCGCGACGACCCCCATCATGGCAATGAAGATGGTCACCACGCGATACATATTCACCTCGCCTATTAATTGGGAAATGCCGTCGAAAGACGGCGTTGGGAGATCGCACGAGCGGGATGAGACAAAACCAGCGAGGCGGCGGTCCTAGTGGCGCACCGTCTCTTCATCCACATGTTCTTCGACCGAAACCTCGGTCAAGGTGCCTCGGTAATCGCACTTGTGACAGCGAATGCGCCACTCCTCCATCCACTTATCCTGAACATACGATTGCCGGCACTTGGGGCACACAAATACGCCCTTCTTGTAGAGCACTCGCCGCTTTTCCTTCATCTTCTTCCCTCCGATTCGGAAATAGTCGATTGAGAATGGCACACGATCATTCCCGATTGCAAGATGCGCGCGTATCAGATGAAATCATCGACGCCGCGGCTCTTGTCTTGACGGGTCATCTTCCCGCGGCTAGGATACGAGCATGATGAGATCCGCGTTTGCTGTGGTCTGTTGCTTGATTCTTGCCCTCTGTGGCGCGCTCGCAGGAGCGGGCGCGACGGAACTTGAATCGGCCGGAGAGAAGGAAACTCTTATTCCCATCAAAACGCCCAAGGGACTTTTCATCTATGCGGAGTTGGCCGACACTCCGGTGAAGCGCGGGCGCGGCCTGATGTTTCGTGATCACCTCGCGGCGGACCGGGGCATGTTGTTCACGTTCGGCGACTTGCAGACCTGGTCGTTCTGGATGAAAAACACAAGAATCCCTCTGGACATCGTCTGGATGGACGACAAGAAGAAAATCGTGCATATCGAGCGGAACGTGCCGGTCTGTACAAAAACCGACGACACCTGCCCTCAATACCGCTCGAATGACGGTGCAATGTTTGTGTTGGAAATTGCCGGAGGACGTGCAGATGCGCTTGATCTGCAACGTGGCAAACGGCTGGATTTCAAACTACCCTAAATCCTGGCTTGTCCCCACAGAAAGTCCTGGATCCGTTCAATAAGCGGCCGCGTGCGATGCCCGGCCGCCGCTTTTGTTGCTCCTCGATTGAGTTCTTCCTTGGCGGCCGCCGTCGAAGCCTGACGTCGGGCGACCACTTGTCCAATCCGATCGATGACCTGCCGATCCTCATTGACCAGCTGAACCAACGTATCTTTGCCGACCACGATGACCCTCAATCGGGAGGCAGCAACCACCGTCGCCGAGCGGGGCTCTCCGGTAAGCAGGGACATTTCGCCGAAAAATTCCCCGGCCGACAACCGACTGACCACCGACCTCATACCGTTCTGTTCAAGCAGGACGTCACCTCCTCCTTCGACGATCACGTACAGCTCCTGTCCCGGCTCGCCCTGCCGAACGACGCACTCACCCGTTAAGAACTCCTCAATGCGGCTTTGCCGCGCGACCATTTCCAGCTGCATTGGTGTGAGCGTAGCCAAGAAATCCACGGCGGCCAAACAGCGCCGAACTTCTTTTTCCATGACCTGAGACAGCTCTGTCCGGCCGGTGGAGACGCCTTGCTGAATCACACGCTGAGGAAACGGGATTTCAATGCCTTTGCGGGAAAATGCATTCCATACGTAAGTGCGCACTGCGCTTTCGATTTGCGGATGACGGGCATAGTCTCCGATTGGAAATTTAAGCTTGTATTGAATGCCCGATTCATTGAATGCTGCGACCATCGCCACCGGCTTAGGATCGCTCAGCACGCCCTCCACCGCGGAGGCCAAATCCACCAGTGTCGCGCAGACTTCGTCCGGCGGAGTCCGGTAGGCAGCCTCGACATACACGGAACAAATATGGGTCATGGTAGGCCGGCTGTAATTCGTCACCCCTGCCTGGATGACATTGTCATTGGGCAAGTTCACGTAATCCTGCTCGCGAGTCACGAGGGTGATATGCTCGAGACCGATATGCGTGACCATTCCTTCCCGTTCCAACGTCGCAATCCAATCGCCCACCTTCACCATTTTGCCCAATTCAATTCCGGCGAAAAACCGGGCCAGCGTGTCTTTAAGAGCCACGCCGACGACCGCCGCAGCCACAGTAGGAAGCGCCACGAGCGCAACCACATTGATATTCAGCACCAGGCGCAGAATGATGATTGCGGCGATGACGACGCCTACGCCGAGCATGAGATTGCGCACGACTTCGGGAATGTACTGGTTTCTATGCTCGGTCAAATACTCTCCAAGCACGAGCGCGTCCAGGACAGTCAGGATAAGAAAAGCCACGCTGAGATAAGCTGCGGCGTCAACCAGGGAAAGGACAGTCGCGGGCGCGATTCCTGCCGCCCATTCGCTGTGCAGAACCAACGCGGACCCTGCAAATAGGAAAGAGAGAACTGCCGCGGACAGGACCGTGAAGGAAGCAGTTTTACTCCGCCGGTGCGCTCGATATGCGACCGCTGCAACAGAAAACATGATGATCAGCGCGGTCAGGAGGAGAGAGCCGAAAAAGAGGCCAACGCTCATAGTGATGGTATGGCGGCCGGATCACCCGAGAGGTCACATAAGACAGAGCACGTCAGCGGTCTTGCCATGATCGCATGCGCCGAGCTGTAATGACGCCGTCAACTCGTTCTACCGCTTTCAGAACCCGGCTCAGGTGGGCGGTATCGGCGATCTCGATCACAAAGTCCAACATGGCCTTCCGGTCTTCCCGGGTGGTAATTTCCGCCCGGCTGATGTTGGCCTGGCACTCCGAGATTGCCGCCGAGACATTAGCCAGCACGCCCGTTTTGTCCACCGCCAGAACGGAAACTTTGACGGCATGAGTACTCGGCATGGAGGTATCCCATTCGACCTCGACCAGCCGGTTCTTGTCATAGTCCAGCGCTTCAAGGTTGGGACAATCGACGGTATGAATCGTGAGGCCGCGTCCTCTGGTGATATAGCCGAGGATACGATCGCCTGGAACGGGATTGCAGCAGCGGGACAATTGCATAAGCAGATCGCGGGCGCCCTTGACCTTGACACCCTTTTCCTCCGCCTTGGCGGCCGGAGGTTTGGCAGGAGCCGGCGGTTCTGTCGCGGGCGTCTGGGCCCCCGGCATGGCGGCGCCAAGTTTTCCGATAATCTGCGCCGTGGGAAGATGCCCGAATCCCACCGCGGCCGCCAGTTCGTCGGTCGTCTCATAGCCGGCCTGCCGAGCGACATCGACAAGCTGGTCCGATCGTATCATTTGCGCCGGCGCCCATCCCTGGCGCCGGAACTCGGCCTCCAGCAAACGCCGTCCGATTTCAATGCTGCGTTTGTGTTCTTCCGCCTTGATCCAATGTTTGATTTTCGTCTTGGCACGGGAAGTCCGGACGAATTTCAACCAGTCTTTGTGCGGTGTCTGATTGGCGGACGTAAGAATTTCGACGGTATCCCCGCTCGATACGGCATGCTTGAGCGGCACAATCTTTCCGTTTACTTTCGCGCCGACACAATGATCGCCGATCTCGGTGTGGATGGCATAGGCGAAATCAACCGGGGTAGACCCTTTGGGCAATTCCTTCACCATGCCTTTCGGCGTGAACACATAGACCACGTCGTGAAAGAGATCCAGCTTGACCGAATCCATGAATTGGCGATTGTCCGGCAGGTCCTGATGCCATTCCACGAACTGGCGCAACCAACTGAACACTTTTCCCTCTTTTTCATCGATGCGGCCCTGCTCCTTGTACTTCCAATGGGCCGCGATGCCCTGCTCCGCAATCCGGTGCATTTCTTCCGTTCGAATCTGAAATTCGACGTGCTCCCCTTTCGGCCCCACCACGGTCGTGTGGAGCGACTGGTAGAGGTTGGATTTCGGAATGGCGATGTAATCCTTGAATCGACCCGGAAGCGGCCGCCATAACGAGTGGATAACCCCCAGCCAGGCGTAGCAATTCATTTTGCTGTCCGTAATGATGCGCAACGCGGCCAAGTCGTACACTTCCTCGAAGGTAATCGACTGCTTCTCCATTTTTTGATAAATGCCGTACAGATGCTTGGGACGGCCATATACTTCAGCGGGCAACCCCGTGTCCGCCATCGATTGTTTGACGACTCCGATGACCTCCTCAATATACTGCTGCCGATCCTCGTCCCGTTTGGCGACGCGGACGCGGAGCGTTTCGTACACATCCGGCTTCAGATGTTTCAGGCACAAGTCCTCGAGTTCGTTTTTAATCCAGCCTATGCCGAGGCGATTGGCAAGGGGGGCATAAATCTCCAGCGTTTCCTGCGCAATCTCCACCCGCTTGCGCTCACTGAGATATTGCAGGGTGCGCATGTTATGGAGCCGATCCGCCAACTTGATGAGGACGACGCGAATGTCGTCCGCCATCGACAACACCATTTTTCTGAAATTCTCCGCCTGCTTTTCTTCATAATTTCTGAACGTAATCTTTCCGATTTTGGTGACCCCGCTCACGAGGTGCACCACCTCGGCGCCGAACTCTCGCTCGAGCTCATCGGAGGTCGCCAGCGTGTCTTCCAACGTGTCGTGGAGAAGCCCTGCGACAATGGCCGTCACATCGGTCCTGAGGAGGGTCAGCACTCCTGCCACGGCAAGCGGATGCCGCAGATACGGCTCCCCCGAGCGGCGAACCTGTCCTTGATGGGCTTTGGCGGAGAATTCGTACGCCTTGCGGACGATCGGCAGATCGGCGTCGGCATTATAGCCTTTAATCCGATCGAGCAACTGATCCAACTCGGTGACTGTTTCGTACACCATGATCCGTCATGCCTCCGGGCTCATGCGCAGCGCCCGAATCCGCAATTGAATTCTATCGTACCCATTCCAATGGTTGCGTTCCGGACTAAAGGCCAGATCCACCGGTCGCCCGACAGTCAGACCAAGGTCGGCAAAGGACCCCATTCGGAATCCGATGCTGTCAAACGTCCACGAGTTCGGCTGGCGTACCCGCAGCTTGAGATGCTTGTCCCCCACAACCCTGGCATCCACGACCTCCAGGCCACGGACCGCCAGGGTCGGCTCGGGATTACCGGCTCCGAAGGGATGAAGAGATTCAAGCTCTTGAATCAATTTCAGATTTACCTGGGATAGATGCACCTGGGCATCCACGTTGAGGGTCGGCACCGTGCCGCTCTGCGCCGTCCACTCGGCGGCGACTTGGTTGAAGCGCTCCCGAAATTCCGGCAACCTAGATTCCTCGATCGTGAGCCCTGCCGCGCTGGGATGGCCGCCGAACGCGACCAAGAGATCCCGGCAGCGCGCGAGCGCCTGATAGAGATCGAATCCCGCTACGGTGCGCGCAGATCCTTTTCCCACCCCTCGGTCATCCAGCGCGATCACGATCGCCGGACGATGATGTTTTTCAACCAACCGGGCCGCGACAATCCCAACGACGCCTAAATGCCAGCGCCGGGAGGCGACGACCACCGCAGGGCCCTCTCCGCACGCTTCCACTGAAGACAAGGCTTCCCGCGCGATGGTTTCTTCGATCTGCTGACGGCTTCGATTGAGCGCCTCCAGCCGTTCAGCCAGCTGACGCGCTTCGAGGTCCGATTCTGTGGTTAATAATTGAACTCCGGTGAGTGCATGGTCCATGCGGCCGGCGGCGTTCAGCCTCGGCGCTAGTCGAAAGGCGATGGTCTCGCTGTTGCAAGTGCGGGTGACTCCCGCCACCTGCTTCAGTGCCCTGATCCCGCAACGGGCGCCGCGCGAAATCTGCGCCAGACCGTCACGGACGAAGATCCGGTTTTCATCATGCAAGGGAACGATGTCCGCCACAGTGGCCAGCGCGACCAGGTCGAGGACGGATTCAAGAGCAAAATGACCTCCGAACCTTGCGCAGTAGGCTTGAACGCATTTATACGCCAAGCCGGCCGAGCAGAGCCCCCTGAACGGATAGACGGCATCGCGGCGATGCGGATTCAGTACCGCCAAGGCGTCAGGCATCCTGTCGTCCGTTTGATGGTGGTCGGTTACAATGACATCCATTCCAAGGCGGCGCGCGAGTGCAATCTCGCGATGAGATGTCGTGCCACAGTCCGATGTCACGAGCAGCGTGACTCCCTCGCTATGGACGCGCCGTATAGCCGCCTCATTGAGCCCATACCCCTCGTGGAGTCGATGGGGAATATAGGCGCACCCCTGCCCGCCGACCGCTTCAAAAAAGGACAGGTACAGGCTGGTGGCGGAGACCCCATCGACATCATAGTCCCCGTAGAAACAGACACGTTCCCGGGCCATGACCGCGCGATGGAGACGGTCAACAGCCTGCTCCATATCAGGGATCAAAAATGGATCGTGGAATGGATCGGTAGACGAGAGCCAGCGGTGGGCCCCGGAGGCATCGGTCACACCTCGGGCCAGAAGAATTGAAGCCGTGACCGGCGAAATGGAAAGCGCGCGAGCAAGGGACATCTGCAACTCCGGATCGGTATCTCGAAATACCCAGAGCCTGTTTCGCATTCTCCCCTTACTGAAGCGAGACCGTCGTCATAAACTACTGACAATCGAGCGGATGGTATAGAGTCCCCCCTGCTTTGTCAAACAGACTGTCTCAAAACGGGAAGGAACAAAAGACTCCGCCGGACAGGGACAGAGGGGGTGAGACTCAAATAAAACGGTGGGCGTGAGGTCGCTGGTTCAATACGGCGGCGTATGTTAAGAATCTATTCGCCGCCTTTTTGCACATAGTTCTTCACAAACTCTTCCGCATTCTTCTCGAGCACGTCATCGATTTCATCGACGAGTTTATCGATGTCTTCCTTGAGCTTTTTTCCGGTTTCGACCACCTTCGGATTTGGTTTGGTCTCTTCTTTACTATGCGTGTCCTTCCTGGACTCTTGTTTCCTCTCTTGTTTTTCCATCTGATCCCTCCAATACTTCGGGATGAGACTCGGCCGTGACTCGAAACTACACCTACGATGAACTTACTCCAGGGTGATTCACCTCGTCAAGCCGCGTGCACAAGCATGCTCCATCACCTTCTCATCTCGGCAAGGCTTCATACAGGCTCAACCAACAATTAAGGACACGATCAACAACGCTACAATGTTGATGACCTTGATCATGGGATTGATCGCCGGACCGGCCGTATCCTTGTAAGGATCACCGACTGTATCACCGGTGACGGCCGCCTTATGCGTCTCAGACCCTTTCTTGCCCTGTTCTTCGATGTATTTCTTGGCATTATCCCAAGCCCCGCCGCCGCTCGTCATGGAAATCGCCACGAACAAACCGGTGACGATACTGCCGACCAGCACCCCGCCGAGCGCCTGCGGGCCAAGAACCGCGCCGACCAGGATGGGGGCCGCGACAGGAATCAGTCCCGGGACCATCATTTTTTTGATCGCCGCCTGTGTCACAATATCCACGCAGGTGCCATATTCCGGCTTTCCCGTGCCTTCCATAATACCTTTAATGGTCCGGAATTGCCGCCGAACTTCTTCCACCACCAAGCCGGCCGCTTGCCCCACCGCCTTCATGCACAAAGCGCCGAAAATAAACGGCAACATCCCGCCAAGAAACAACCCGACGAGCACAAAGGGATTCGAGAGATCAAAGGCACTTGTAGCGCCTGCCGTGCTTCCCTTTGCCACCTCCCGCGCAAACTCCGCAAACAAGACCACCGCCGCCAAACCGGCGGAGCCGATCGCATAGCCTTTTGTCACGGCCTTCGTCGTATTACCGACGGCATCCAAAGGGTCTGTGATGTTTCGAACTTCACTACCCAGGTGAGCCATTTCGGCAATACCGCCGGCATTGTCCGTAATGGGGCCGAATGCATCGATCGCCACCACGATTCCGGCCATTGACAACATTGAGACAGCCGCGACCGCCACGCCGTACAGACCACCCGACGCCGCGCCGCCACAGATCAAAAAGCTACCGAGAATGGCGGCCCCGATAACGACCACCGGCCAAGCGGTCGCCTGCATGCCGACCGCGAGGCCTGCGATGATATTCGTCGCATGGCCGGTTTCGCTTGCCTTTGCGATATCCTTCACGGGGGCATAGCTTTTCGAAGTGTAATAGTCGGTGATAAATACCAACGCCAGCGTGACCGCCAGTCCCATGAGCGCCGCAGCATAGTAACTCAGGCCGCTCACCCCGCCCACATCCTCCATGATCTTGGTCGTGATTGGGAAAAAGGCCACGGCCGCCAGCCCGCCAGCCACAAAAAGCCCCTTGTAGAGAGCCGGCATAATTTCACCGCCCGGGCTCACTTTCACGAACAGGATGCCGATAATCGTCGCAAAGATCGTCACGCCACCCAGTGCGAGCGGATATAAGATCGGCGCGCTTTGACCTTTAAACAACGTAAAGGCCAGCACCATCGCCGCGACCGTGGTCACCGCATAGGTTTCGAAAAGATCCGCCGCCATCCCGGCGCAGTCGCCGACGTTGTCTCCCACATTGTCCGCGATTACCGCCGGATTGCGGGGATCATCTTCGGGGATTCCCGCCTCCACCTTCCCGACCAAATCGGCGCCGACATCCGCAGCCTTCGTGTAAATCCCACCGCCCACGCGCGCGAAGACCGAGATCAGGCTGCCACCGAATCCCAGACTCAGCAACGCATGAATTGCCTTTTCTTGACCGGCCATTGATTCGGCAAGCCCATAGAAGCCCGTGATGGCAAGCAATCCCAAGCCGATCAGCAGCAGGCCAGTCACCGCTCCTCCGCGGAACGCCACGGTCAAGGCCTCATTCATACCCTTATGCGCGGCCTGCGCCGTCCTCACATTCGCCCGGACGGCAATGATCATGCCGACATACCCGGCTAGCGCCGAGGCGCCGGCGCCGATCAGAAACCCGATTGCGGTCAGCAGGCCGAATTTATCGGAGACTGCTCCCGCTCCCCACAGCACGACAAACAACACCGCCGCGACGATCCCGACCGTCCGGTATTGCCGGTTCATATATGCGGCGGCCCCTTCTTGAATCGCTTTGGCAATCTGTTGCATTTTTTGATTGCCCGCATCCAGTTTAAACACCCACATGGCGAGATACAGGCCATAAGCGATACCCGCAGCCGCCGCGATCAAGGCAAACGTAATAATTGCTGAGTCACTCACAGGTCGCTCCTTCTGTTCCTGAGGGGAATTGATTCCACACGTTCTCCCTCCCTTCAATCCATCAAAAATCCATTTCCAAATGGAAGAGTCCGCAGGGTTGGCACGATTCAATCTGCAGATAACCGACGGAAAAATTGGGCCATTTTATACGGATGATCAAAGAGTATCAAGACGAAAGAAGGCGAAGCGGATAAGCAGCCCCCTTCGGCTACTGAGATAATCGGCGCGGGAGAGCGGCGCCATGGTTCATACAAGAGACAGCAGAATTGGCTATACGTAGAAGCCGCTTGAGAAAGAGCGCGCGCGATGGCAGCATGGGGTCCATTGCCAGGTGAAGCATCGGTTTGCGGACCCGATCAGACTTTGCTATAGTCCGGTCCGGAGACCACATGGGGCTGGCACCGGAATATATCGTGATCGACGGGCAGACGCTCAACAAGGCGAAGCTCTCGCTCGACAATCACGTCTATAAGAATTGTTCCATTGATGACTGCGACATCTACTACAGCGGCGGGCAATATGAATTGATCGACACGCATGTCACGAATTCCCGCCTCATCCTCAACCATCCCGCCAAAGGAATCTACGCCGCCATTCAGATCTTCAAGATGAAATCACCCGGCTCGCGCATCATCGCCGAATAGAAATCAACCTGGTTGGTGAGATAGCGTGCTCCTCGCTTAAGCGTCAGCCGGCATGTCGGGCGAAATGCGTTTTGTGAGAGATTAACCGCGCTATTTCACGACCGGAATGTTTTCTGAGAACTTGACGATTTCAATCGGCTGGAACACCGGATCCTGCGCGCCCTTGCTTGACTCGGCTTCAATACGCTGAAGGAATGAGGCCGGACCTGTGACCGCGGCATAACTCAGCGTGGCCTCCACATCAAATGTTTTGGTGTCCTTCGGCGTAGGGAAGCTGAAGGTTTCGACTCGTTTCTCTTCCGGCTTCAGGACCGTATCGTTGAGCACTTTGACGGCTTCGAAATCGAAGACGGTCTGTTGTCCCTTGGCGTCCGCATAGGACCGTCCGTAGACGCGCTTGTCGCTGAATACGGTTTTGAGATTCTTGCCTTTGATCTCCAGATTCAGCACGACGCTGGCCCATCCTGGATGAGTCGTGGGAAGATTGTGCGGCACCAGGCTACGGACGGTGACCGCCACGGTGGTCTTCTCTCCCTCGACCTTGGTGACGACTTCCAGTTTTGCCGCTTCCTGCCTCAGTTTTCCAATGCGGCCGGGAAACGTGTGATTGGCTACCTTTCGCTTACTTTCTCCGTTCGCCGATTCCGCGACTTGCTCGGGCATATGGCACGTCTGGCATTCCTTGCCCGATTTCACCGCTTTGCTTTGATCCCAATTGCCGAGTAGGTCGTTGCTCTGGCCGAGATTTGCGGCGGCCGGGACGGATTGATGGCAATTCAGGCATAAATCGGATTTACGAAACAGATCCAGGTCCATCGATTGGTGCGCCAGATTCTGCGCAAAGTCTTTATAGGGACCATACATTGTCTTGCTGCCGACATCATATTTCGGCTCCGGGGGGTGCTTCGTGCGATCCACTTGCTTGATCAAATGACATTGCACACAGGCAACTCCATCAAGCAATGGTTCTCCCGACTGCGCCTGGTCCACAAACAATTGGGCTTGGTCCGCGAATTCGCGCACATGAGGCGCGTGGCACCGAAAACACAAGGCTTTGTCTTTGCCGCCGAACGCGTTGAGATATTGATCGAGTGCGGCTCGAAAAGTCGGGGTATGGATGGAACGCGAGAGCGGCGAGGTTTCCCATTCTTCAAAGACTCGTTCATGACAACGTTTGCATTTGCTCGAATTGGGAAAGGCCTTTTCGATTATAGCCTGGGACTTCGTTCCCTGCGCCAGGCTTGCCGGCTCCTGATATGTCAGAACGATTGCGCCGCATAGGACCAAGCCAAGCCCCCCCACCATGAGCAGTCGTCGATGCATTTTCACCGAACTATCCTCTCCTTGCCGTTCTTACGAGACTGAAGTGCATGTGCGCCATCGGCTCACAGCGCCTTAACCCGGTAGGTCAATACACGAGGCTGAACATATTCGTCGATAATCTTTCGGGCAGTCTGCCTGGCCTTATCCTCGGAAAGGGAAGCCAGATATTGCTCCTTCAAGGCCTGGTCCGGTTCGGGAATGAGCGCATAGGTCAAGACCACCTCAATCGTGGCCGGTGAAGAACCAGGCGGTAAGGCTTGTGAAAACGGCACACGCCGAGTATTTCCACCCTTAATAAAAGGATCCGGAATCGGACCGCGCAGAATTTTATCGTAAGGAAGGCCGAAATGCTTCGTCTGTTCGCCGAGAGATTTGCCCTCAGCATTCTTGACTACGATCGAAATAAAAAACTGCTTCAACACCGGGTCACCGTCCGGAAAGCTATGCGGCAGGCTGCCGATTTTAACCAGCACCGTGCCGTCTACGCCTGAGGAAGAGGATGACACATCAAGGTCGATTCTCGGCATCCATTCAGCCTGAAGATTGCGATTCTTGAGCAGCGTCCCCGGAATTACAACCCCGCGGAACCAATGCCGTCCGATCGACCGTGTCATCGCTCCGCGCTTGGATGTCGAACTGCCGGTCGATGGTTCCATGTGGCAATCCTGGCAAATCGTGCCTTGCAGGATTTCCCCTGGAAGCTCCTGCTGCGTCACATCCTTCACCTTATCAAAATGGCAGGATGCGCAAAAATTCGCCCCGCGATACAGGCTTGACTGCGCGGCGGGGTGAACCAAATTCTCCTCCGGGTCGGCATAGGGGCCATAAAGCAATTCACCCGGCTTCAATTTATAGGTGGGTGGCGGTTGCTGCGTATTCTCCACGCCGTTGATCAAATGGCAGGACGCACACCCGATTCCTTCGACCTGTGGCTTCCCGGATAGAACTTGTTCGGTAATCTTATCCACATACTGCGGGAAGACGGTGACTGACGGCGCATGGCAAGAGAGGCATCGTTGTTTCTCTTCGGCGGTAGGTTTGGTCTGCAACCAAAGACCGAGGACGGTGCGGAAGACCGGCGACTCAAACGCCGTCCCGTGCAGTAAGGCGGCATCGACGCGGCCGAAAGTCTTAAGATCTGGTGTCTGCTCCCGTATTCCCTTCCATTCTTCGTAATGCCGATCATGGCACTGTTTGCAATCCTCCGAGCGAATAAAAATCTTTTCAATCTCGGCAACCCAATCGGCAGGCGCCTGACCGTCGGACTTCTGCGCGATGGCACGCTCATGAAAAAAGACGTTCACCCCGATCAGCAGGCAGAGTAACACCCCGACCACCCATTTTTGCATACCTGCCGACGCCTCCCGCATACCGTTCCGTCCCGATCAGTCTCGCTTGCAGCCGACGAAATGAAAATTCACCCCCCATCCTACCGGATCGCCGGGGTCGGCGGGCTCATACGTCCCGACCGTGAAATTGCACTCCGGCATCGCACGCTTGAGCGCTCTGCCGAAATCGAGCATCGACCGGACTTCCTGCTTGTCGATCTCTTTGATGACCGACCGCACCTTAATACCCGCGTAATCGGCTCGGGAATTGCCGATCACTTCGAACACGGCGACGCCCTCGGGCTTCTGGAGATTCAGTTCTTTTTGAATCTCTTCGTCCACTTCACCGACGGCAATTCCGAATTCCTCGCCCAGACGAACCGCTTCGTCCACCGTCATTTCTCCATTCCGTTTTTCGGCATGAAGGAGGGTCGGGGACAACCCGGAACCGAGAATGAGACAGACGCATGCCCACACAAAAAAAGCCCTTCCAAACGGGAGGGCTTTTTGAGCATTGAATCGGCGCTGTTTCGAGACAACCTCCAAGTGCTGCGCCCCATCACCGGCGCTTATCATGTCGGTCTTTGAGACCGGGCCGGCGGCTAGAGTTTGGCGACCGGGTCCAATGCCAATTGGAACCACGGTGCAATGGCCTTTTGTCCGTTCCGCTCCTTGTTCTCTCCGTTCCATACGGCAAACGACACCGTCTGAATCCGTCCCGGCACAAGCTTCGCCTCGTTTTCCTGTTCTTCGCTGGATAATGGCCGCCGCATCACCACATGCCAGGTTCCGTCCTTCCACGTAGCCTTCCCTTGGATCCGCCCTTGCTTTTCTTTCGTCGTCAGCGTGCTGAATCCACCGCCAATCAAATCCTCGACCGATGACGCCCGGCGCGGGATCACTTCGAACCTACGCGGCTCCGATGAACCACCCTTTTCCTTTTCTCCCGCTCTGGAGGCACGACGATCAATATCGCTTTGCCAATCAGCCTTCCAATGCCAAATATTGATGTAGTGGTCCAGTTGCCCCATGCAGAAGAATGCCGGTGCATCGCCGAGCGGCAGCCCTAATGCAACGCCGTCTCGAAACGTCCCGGGAGTGAGGCGATCGTTTCGGGTGTTGTCCTGCCATTCGAGCAGAAAAGCGATATCGACGCCGTTATGAACCGCACGAACGCTTAAGGCCCGTGCGGTGGGCTCCGGCCACACGGGACGCGTGATGATTTGCCCGCTCAACGGCAAGGTCATCGGCGGTATTTTCTGCCATGCGGGGTCCTCCGGTGTAACAGGTACGTCACCGTTGATCCACTGCGCCCGGATGATCATACCTTCCGAGCTCACAATGGGAATACCCAGGCCGCCGACCACAAATGCACCGACCACGACCATAAAGAGGAATGAAACAAGAGCCGGGCGGGATCGGCAAACGACAGTCATTCGCACCATGCGGCGCCCTCGAGCACATCAAAACATTTACGGTCTCGCCGCCGCCGCTCGATCGGTTCATCGATGCTCATACGTGCTCTACCATAATCGCACGCGGCGGATCTTATTCTCGCCTCGTTCACAGATATACAAATGTCCCTGCCGATCGAGCGTCAAGCCGACCGGAGCATTGACCACCGCCTCCACCGCGGTCAACCCGTCGCCGTGCTTGATTTGTCCGGCAGCGTCCTTCGCAACAAATCGCGCGGCTCCGCAGCCGCCCATGTTCTTGTCCTCGTATCCGCTGTCGCCATTTCCGGCGACCGTGGTCATGAGGCCGGTTCGATGATCGACCTTACGCACCCGGTGGTTGCCCGTGTCGGAGATATAGGCATGATTCTGACGGTCGAATACCACGGCTTCCGGCGCATGGAGCATAGATTTGGCGGCGGGCTTGCCGTCGCCGTCGAATCCATAGCGACAGACTCCCGCCAGCGTTGAAATGACGCCGGTGTTCCGGTCGATCTTTCGGACCCGATTGCTTCCCTTGTCGACAAGGTATACATCGCCTTGTTCATCGATTCCGAGCCCGACAATATCGTACAAGCGCGCGTCCATGGCCGAGCGGCCGTCATCCAAATACATGGACAAATTGAGACCATCCGAGCACACCGGCATCAGCCAACCGTTGTCATCACTGAAATCAATCCCGATCGCATCGCCGGAGAGCACAACCAGATTCCTGGCCACCAACGGTTGCTCGCGCGCATCGTCCTCGCTGGTCCATACGCCCGCGATAGTCTCGACCAGTCCGGTCCGGTGATCGAAGCGCCTGATGCGGTGCGACTGCGTATCGGCAATGTACAGGATGTCGTCTTTGTCGAATGCAATGGCGGCCGGCCATGTCAGATTAACTTCCAGCGCCGGCCCATCTCCGTTGAACCCATGCTGGCCGCTTCCGACCACGGTGGTGATGATCCCGGTCTCATGATCAACCTTGCGAATGCGATTACTGCCGGAATCGCAAATATACAGATCATTGTTGGAGTCGAACGCGACATCGAGCGGTAGATACAGACCCGCTTCGCCGCAAGGGCCGCTGTCACCACTGTAGCAGGTCTCGCCGATGCCTGCGAAATTGTGCACCGTACCTTCCGCGAGATTGACTCTCCTGACCCTGTCCGATCCCGACTCCGCAAAATAGAGCCACCGTTCCTCTTTATCCAACGCGACATGGTGCGGAAGCGGAATACCGGCCTTGACTGCCCGCTTGCCGTCTCCCGTACTGCGGGCCTTTCCATTGCCTGCGAAAGTCTCAATATAGCCTGTGGATAACTGTAGCTCGGCTTCCATTTATAGACCTGTGTTCTTCATGATCAGCTCGGCGCCTGCGTTACGCATGCGAGACCGGCTGGGAGGCGACGTTGCCTGTGGTCGGCGTTACAGAGGATTGTGGAGGCAATGCCTGCGCGGTCGCCTGCGCTTCTTGTTGGGCATGCGCCTGGGCTTCCGCTTCAATTGCATCCGCCTCATGAACGGATTTCTTGAACCCCTTGATGGCCTTGCCAAAACCCTCGCCCAACTGAGGCAGTTTCCCCGCGCCAAAAATGATCAACACAATAAACAGGATCAGGATCAATTCTGTAAAGCCCAGACTTCCAAACATGGTGTTATCTCCTTATCGGTAATTCAGGTTGTCGTTTGCTCTTTCGATTTTTTGGCAAACCGTTCCTTTAACCGATTCCGTGCCTGTTCGGCCTGTTCAAACATCTTGCACTTGTCATACACGCTGATGAGATTATAGTAGGCAAGCGGCTCGTCGGGATTGTGTTCGACGGCGCTTTCCATGACTTTGATGGCCAAGTCCGTCTTTTTGTGATTGAGGGCGATGTCCATCAATTTGAAACTGGCTTCCAAATGTTTCGGGTCGAGCTCGAGCACCCGCAAATAGCATTGAATCGCCATGTCCATGGTGTTGTAATCCGACACCTGCGGATTGTCGAGTTCCACATAGACACCGGCCAGGTTATACCAAGCGATCGGGTCATCAGGGGTGATTTCCACCAGACGCTCATAATAACTTTTGGCGTCCATGAACTGCTTGCGATCCGCTTGCACACGGCCCAGATTGAACAGGGCCAGGACATCGTACGCATGGACATCCAGCGCATGCTTGAACTCCGCCTCCGCTTCTTCAATCATGCCTTTGGTGGCGTAAATCGTGCCCAAATTCGAGTAATACATGGCCAGGGACCGGTTCATCTCCGCCCGAAGGCCCTCCGCCATTTCGATGGATTTTTTCACTTCGGTCAGCGCGTCGTCCATACGCCCTTTGCTGAAATACAGTTCTCCCAGCCGGCAACGGGCTTGGAAGTCATCCGGCTCCGCGGCAAGGAGCTTTTCAAGCTCCATGATTTCTTCATCGGGGTTCAATGGCTGATCACCGGAATCAACGGCGGCACCGACCTGTTGCTCTGATGTGGCGGATGTCTGTTGTTGTTCTTCCATCGTGCGACCTTATGCGTCCAATAAAGTTAAAGTTGCCCGCCGGCGAGGGACTCTCGTGTCCCAATCAACGGCGCATTCGTCACTGAAGCCTGCTCTGTAATGCCCCCCCGCTGCCGATCCATCGTCAGCAGCATGACCCCCAAAATGACCATCATCGTTAGATTGGACAGAAGGAGCGCATATCCCGCGATAAACATAAGGGCCAGCCCATAGCCGGCCAGGCGTCCCATACTCATCAGTCTGATGACCGTATAGGCCCAACATAAGAGGCCTGCTACATACAGAACAAACGGCAGAAAGAACGTGTAGCCCATTCCCATTTGGAAGATCCATCCGATCCCTTCGCTGGCCTTTCTGATGGAATGCGCCATTGGAGGATTGTACAGTTCCAGGATATAATCGAGGAACAGCAACCCTGAAAAGATGACGCCGGTCACGGACCAGAACCAGATAGCCCGCCGGCGCTGCCGTTTATTCCTGCTGCGGAACGAAACACCCCGCCCATACGCCCAGAACACCAGAATACTGGCCAACACCATCAAGGCTTCACCGGCTCGATTGATCTCATACACCAGCGGTGGAGCAGCAACCGACCCAAGCCAACCATAGGTAGTCGAAAAGATTTGATAGTAAAGCCAACCGGAAATACCCAGAAAGTACGTCGCTCCCATCACCCGGTAGATCCACTCCGGATTCGCATGAAAATATTCGATCATCAAACAGGTAAGCGTGATAAAGCTGACGACATTGTAAACAATAGACCCCAGCATGGCCGGTTGAACGATGAGAAAGGCCACGGTCAGGAGCAGCAGTAGCCCCACGCAAGGGACCGTAATGATATTGAGACCAGCGAGACCATACAGCCGCGCGCGCTTGAGCAACAGCATGCCGATCGCAATGAAGAGAAAAATTGCGACGACGTTCAGCAGCCCAAATCCGATGGAGGAGAGAAACCGAAATGTAGAGCCGACCCAGGGATGCTCCGCCGCGACCTTGCTCAGGTGCATACCCAAGCGGGACACGAGCCGATAGAGGATCAGTTCAAAGAACCCCGTGAGGACGACAAGTTTGATCGTATATTCAAACAGCAGCCCCTGATCCTTCAACCGGCCCGTAGCGCGTTCAATGGAGAAAGCTAATGCTGCCACGTGTCACTCCAGGTGCAAGGTGACATTATAGCCGTCTCCCAAAAACATATTCAACGTCGAGAAGGTCGGTAAATCTCGATGGGCGGACCCGCCGATCGAGAACTAAGAGCCAGTGGGCTGAGGGACCTGGGCGGCTTGAGCCTTTGACCGAACGATATAGAGCAGTCCGTCCGCCATCGAATAGTTGAAGGGCAATTCGCAGACGACCTCGCTCACCTTCTCGTAGACATGTTGGTAGAGTTGCTCGGCCTGAACCGGAGTCATACCTTCCTGCACTTCGTAGAAAAATCCGAGGCTGAGATCCTCGGCGGCCGGCCGCATGATTCGGCGGATCCCGTAGCTCCCGGGGTCGCTCATGATCGGCGCCTCCTTCTCAAGGTCGAACAAGCAAGGCTGACAGGAAAACCCGTAGGAATCATGCAATTTCTTGTTCTGGACGACGAAATTCATCGTTTCGAGAGCTTCTTCTTCCCGCTCGGTCGGGAATCCCACGATGATATAACAGTGGACGGCAATGCCCAGGTCAATGCAATCCTCGGTGATTCGGCGCACCGACTCCTGCTTGATGCCCTTCTTCATGAAGTCCATCACCCGTTGATTGAACGATTCCAACCCAAAGACGATCTTCTGGCACCCTGCGTCGCGCATAAGAGTCAGGAGCTCGCGCGACAGATTCTTTTCAAATCGAAGCTCGCAGGTCCACTTCGCGTTCAACCGGCGATCGAGCATCTGTTGGCATAAGCGCTTAGTAGGCGACAGCGCAAAACACTCGTCCGTGAAAAAAAAGAACTGCGCGCCGTACCGCTGTTTCAGCCATTCAAGATCATCCACCGTCTTACCCGGATCACGCTGCCGAAAATTCTGATGGTCCAACGTCAATGCGCAGAACGCGCAATCCTTGTAATAGCATCCGCGGGAAAACTGTACCGGCAGGACCGGCTCGGGGGACAGGTACAGATCCAGCGGAAATCCATCATAATTCGGCGCTGTCAATTGATTGATATTTTCGGAGTAGAATGGCTGGTTGACCGTGATCTTGCCGTTCTGGCGATAGATCAGATTGGGAACCTTGCTGAAGTCCCGGCGACCGCTCATTTGATTGACCAGTTCCAGCAAAGCCGTCTCGCCCTCGAACACAACAAAGTCATCCGTCAAATCAAAGAGACTGGGGCACCGGCGAAGATTATCCACCAAGCGGGTGAAAATACTGCCGCCGATCGTGAGATGCAGATGAGGGGCCGTTTCCTTGATGAGACGGCACAGCGTCAAACCGGGAATAATCTGGGAAGTCGCGGTGATCGAGACGCCGATTAATTCCGGTTGGTCCGAAACGATGGAGGGCAAAAAAATCTCTCGGAACAGCCCGATATAGGGATTTTGTTCTTCATCCCGAATGACCTTCATCAAATCCTTCGACGAATAGATCGAATAGTTCCCGAACTGATTATCGACGACGCTCATCCTCGACGGAAAATAGAGGGATGAAAGCAATTCAAGCCATTTATCAATCAAAAACAGGCTGTCCCGGTAGGCTTCAATATCGTAAAACCCCTCACTTCGCAGTGTTGCCTTTGCCGGTTCGATGCGATCAATCAGAAAGGGGAATCGATCGAGCGATTCCACGATGCGGGCCAGATGCTCGGCGCTGCCAGGCCCCGTCTCGGCGGCGGCGCTTCGTCTTTCTAAAAAGCGCTGCTTCTCGATCAAGCGCTGATAGAGATCCGCGCCATACGACCGAGTCAATACTCGATCAAGCAATTCGATCCCCAAATCGCGTTGCGACACGTTCTGGATACCGGCTTGCCGGAGAAATCCGGTCAAGGAAGGCAAGCTCAGATACGGCTGGGATGGATGCCACGTCGGCGGAAACAGCAACGAAATCTTCATGCTTTAGATACTTTAATGAATTAAACGATCAGAAGGGAGTGACCACCGGCCATCAAGGCTTTATACACTCCACCCCTCCGCAAAAGCAACTCAACCCGACTGTCTTCTGTTCGTAGTCCACAGGCATAGGACGGTGTACCCCGCTCGTGCAAAAAGAGAGAAAGCCCCGGATTGCGGCCACCCTACCGTGACCGGATCCGAGGCTTTCTTTCTCTACTCTCTATCTATCTGGGCGTTCCGACGGGACCCTGTGAAGGGTCACTTCATCACGGAAGCTTTAACGTAAACCAGGTAGATAACGCCTTCATGCCGTTGCGCTCGATGTTGGAGCCGTCCCACACCGCGAACGCGATAGGCACAGACGCGCCGCCCTTAAATTGAACGTCATTGGCATCACTGGTCTCCAACGTACGCTTCACAACAATCCGCCAGGTTGGACCGGTGCAGCAACCGCCCTTCACCGAACCGGCAGGTTCCCACACGCCGTTTCCGATCACATCCTGATGCGCTTGTGTCGTCAATGTGCTGAACCCATTGGCATTCAAATCCTCCACGGAGCTCACGCGCAACGTCGGATCGGACATGATGTTACCGGACCAAATGCCGGGATTGAAGGGGCCCAAGCTCCGTCCGATACGATCCGGATAGGTCACACCGCCGGCAGGCTCTTCGAAATAATAATCCCAGAAAATGCCGGGGTATTGATCATCCACGTCCCAGATACCGGCGCTATCCTTGCCCAAATCCTTCTGCCATTCGGCGTTCCAGCGCCAAATGTTGACGGTGCCTCCGGACTGTCCCATACACTGAAATGGCGGGGCGCCGGAAGTGTTCACCGGGAACATGATAGCGGCCTGGTCGCGGAAATCCTGCGGCCCGATCGCCGTATCATTCTTCGTCTGATCGGCCCAATCCAGGCGCAGGCCGATCTCCTTCCCGTTGGTAACCGCCTTCACAAATACCGACTTCACCGAGAAATTCGGATGCATCGGCGTCGTGATCAACTGACCGCTTAGAGGAACTACGACACCAGGTACGCCTTCCCAGATCGGGTTCGCACCGTCCATTGGGATCGGCCCTTTAATCGCCTTAGCCGGAATAGTGACCGGCTGGCTGACCGCCAGTGGCACCTGCCCAATCGTCATCATAATACCGACGACTAGGGCAGAGAGCAGAATGCCAAACACCAAACTTTTGTTGCGTGTCTGCACCAGTCTCATACTATAGGCCCTCCTCCTCTAAAAAGATTAATAATAATGAGAACTGTGAACGTATGACTACTCAAAAAAGGCCAAGCAACCGCCAGAACAGATCGAAGGATCATGCATTACCGACTGGTCCTTCGTCTTTCTCTTCCTTGTCCTTCTTCTCCAGGAAGGACTGTGCGCCGACCTCATTGAGCAACATGCTGAGCTCGTTGCCCTGGTCTTGCGCGCCGCACTCATAGGTCTGCCCTTCAGGGGCGCTAAATGTGGCCGGCCTGTAGTCCGCCTCAGAATACGGCTGCGGCGTCACGCCAAGAAAGGCCACCTCAAAATCCATCCAATCGGACATGGAGTCGGCAATCAGTTTGAATAATCCTGAATCAGCCTTCTTGGCCAGCATCCGGCAGAATAAGGGAACCCACCGACCAATATGATTCTTGACAAATTTCTTTTGTGCCTCGACAACGATATCAGTTTTTTCAATTCCATCGTGGCAACGCGAATACGATTCCTTGTAGGTCAGAAAATGCATGAACTCGAATTCCACGCTCAGGTGATCGAGTCGCTCATGGATGTCTTTGGAAAGCTCGACGCCAAACGCCTTGTAGAACCCCGCGATATCACCCATCACGTGGGACTGGGCAAAGACGTGGTCATTCCCGAAAAGGGTTTCGTACGGCGGACAATCAAGCGTGATGACGTTGGTGAATACCCGGCGGTGCTCGGATTGCAGATCGGTTAACTGCCAGTTCACGCACTCAGCCGACACAAGCTTTTCAATCTGATCAAACTGCTTTTGAAGACTGGCGATTTTCTGCTTTGCACGCTCTCCGCCTAGCCCATCAAGAGCCGCCTTCATCCCTTCAAGGGCCGCTCGGCCGTCCTCGACGAACTCACCGCACTGCAAATAGTCCAAAAATTCCTCGTCCTCCGGGTAGAGAAGACTCCAGGAAAACAAGAGATACATTTTACTGCGGTTGAGTGCTCGCTCTACGGCGGGCGAATCTTTAACGGCGACTGCTTGGGGAGGAATCACTGCACTGGCGGTCTGGGAGGTACCCTGTACTGTATGTTTCGGTGTCATACGTATATTTTGCTCCTCGCTCGATGGGTTACGCCGGCGCTGTTTTCACATTCTTCTACAACCGCGCAACACACCGCACCTTCGCACAGGTTCGCGTATGATAGGTAAAGGGAAAAGTCTTGTCAAGCACGAACTCGTCCCTCCGACTTACAATGTCACAAACATTGATTACACCTAGCTGCGGCACTCTCCAATGATGAACTCCTTTCCAGCGGCTTACTGATCGCTCAAAGCCCTTCTCTCGGATGCCAACCAACGCACTGGAGTCACTTTGATGGCGAGCCGATCATTCACCGTCTTGCAGATCTGTTCACATATGCCACACCCGACACAACGCTCCGAGGCGACGACAAGTCGCATGTCCTCGAAATTCATCGATAAGGCATCGGTCGGACACCGCGATACGCAGGCATGGCAACCCTGTCCCGCCGTGCACGAACGCTCAGAAACCAGAGCCAGACCCATGCGAACGTCGCGGCGATCCGCAACAGCCACAAGGGCTTCCGTCTCACAGGCGGCAATACAAGGCAAATCCTCGCACAACTGACAGGCGACGACATCTGGGAAAATTACCGGCGAACCGTCCCGCTTATCAAACATAATGGCTCCATGGGGACAGGCCTTGGCACAATCGCTGCATCGGGTACAGCGTTCGAGAAAAAGAGACTCCGCAACTGCCCCCGGGGGCCTGAGCCAATCAGTCCGAACCGGCGGCGGAGCCTGCTCGCGCGGCGCGTCTTTATGTTTAACAAACTCATGGGCGGCCTTGGCCACTGAAATGACTGAATCCTTGAAGAAATCGCGCCGGCCATATGTAGGATCAGCAGCCATCGAGACTCCGCTTACATGACACCGTCGGCGCGAAGTTTATAGACTTCGACACACCGGTCGCAGGCTCCGAATTCCGTATCCCACCCCGGATGGTTTTCGCGGATAAAGTCCAG
Source organism: Nitrospira sp. Nam80 (assembly GCF_965152575.1). Classification (NCBI taxonomy): domain Bacteria; kingdom Pseudomonadati; phylum Nitrospirota; class Nitrospiria; order Nitrospirales; family Nitrospiraceae; genus Nitrospira; species Nitrospira sp. Nam80. The sequence goes on along the minus strand of NZ_OZ224216.1, from coordinate 1,281,040 downwards.
CACATAGGTTTCAACCGTGTTTCCCAAATCTTCCACCCAGGTATAGGTCGGGAAGCGGCACAGGGGACAGGGAAACCCCGGCATCAACATGACCTTATTGGTCGTCTCGGGCACTTCCCCGCCTTCCACATCAACGGCCCGGTCCATCACCCGCAGAGTGTCGGTGGCCATTTCCACCAGCTCGGAGTGGGTGAAGAATCCGGTCTGCCAAAGACCTTCGAATACCGATTTCAGTTGAGGAGGCGGGATTTTTCGATACCAGGACCGGAATTCTTTAAACCGGTCTTCCTTGGACAGCATGGGCTCTTTGCCGTCTCCGATGAGCCGGCTGTCCACACTGAGGTTCCACAAAATCCTGTACCGATGCAGGATCAGCGTTTCTTCGCCGGGGTTCTGCCCCACCTTGGTATCGGGATCATACGCGAATATAGGGTCGAGCATATCGTGGATATGCATCAATTCATGGCGGCAGTATCGGGTCAGGGCGGGATCGTAAAATCGCCGCGGGATGAGCTTAATACCGACGCCCTTCAACCCCTTTTCTTCAAACTCCTTGGCCAAGTCGTGCTCGACGGAACCCCATTTCCGAAGGATATCGACTCCCTCCTGGTCCTCTTTCAGGACACCCTTGACCAGCACGATGCCGACTTTCTCTTTTAAATCCGGAAATTCATTAAACGCATCCCGAATGATATCGGAAAATCCCCATGTGCCAAATAGATACTGATAGAGCTTTTTAAACTCGGCTTCCCGGTCATCCAACGTGTACTTTTCGTAAATCGGATCGGCGAGCTCATGAAACTCTTTGTAATAGGTCGGATCGCCTTCCCGCTCTGTCTTTTCGATAAACGAGTCGATGACCTCTTGAAGCAGAGCAGGTTGAAAACGGATTTCCATGTCTAACCTCTGGATTGCCAATCGGGTGGGTAAGAATCCTCGCTCCGGTTCTTGCGAAAAGATCGGAACAACCGCTGACGAGGCGACCTTGACTTGATCGCTTTTCTTCTCTTACGATCTTCGATGCGACTGAGGATTATACAAACCTGTAAATCTGATTTGCAAACAGACGGGAGCTTTTCCCGGTCGGTAAGGCAAGAGAGGACATTGACGACATGGCTGACCAAATGACGACACCGCAACCTGCTGCGATGCCCGGACTTCATGGAGCGGCACCCGGCTCAGACCAGCCGGCCGTAGATTTTCTCGAACATTGGAAATCCGGCATACGAGAGGTCAAGACCTTCCGCGGACACTCGCACGGTGTCTGGACTGTGGCCTATGCGCCGGACGGGCTGACCCTCGCAAGCGGCGGGGTCGATCGATATGTGAGGATGTGGGACATCGAAACCGGACGCTTGCTCCGATCTCTTCGTGGACATACCCATGATATCAGGGCCATTGCCTTCACCCCCGACGGCCAACATCTGGCGACCGGCAGTGAAGACCGGACGATTCGACTCTGGAATCCAAGGACGGGCGAACCATTGAAATTGCTCTTCACCCGCTATGATCACAATGTGTGCAGTCTTTCCCTCTCACCCGATGGTTTGATGCTGGCCAGAGGAAGCCACAACAAGGACATCAAGATCTGGGAAGTGACGACCGGGACGGAACTCATGACCCTTCTGGGCAAAGACCAATATGACCATCATTGGTCCGTCTGCGTTGCCTTTTCGCCGGACGGCATTCATTTGGCCAGCGGCAGCGATATCGGCAAAATCAAGATCTGGGAAGTCCTTCCCAGTGGCGAAGAGAAGGTCCTGCACAACGGCCATTGGGAAGAATCCGCCGAGGACTCTACGGAAACCAGGGGTTATTTCATCGAGGACGACGGAGGCTTTCAAAAGCCGATGGAGTTCTGGATCGGCGCAATGACGTTCACGCCCGACGCAAAGCTGCTCATTACGGGCAGCCGCGACACGACCATCAAGTTCTTCCAGATGCCCGACGCAACGGAACTGCGCGTGCTCAAAGGCCATACCGGTTGGGTCCGCGCACTTGCCGTCTCGCCCGACGGCAAAGTGCTGGTGAGCGCCGGTGACGACCATGCCGTCAGATTTTGGGAAATCGCCACCGGCAGGACTATCCGCGTCCTCAAGGGACATGACGGGCCCGTCCGTGGCTTGGCGTTCTCGCCGAATGGACGCAGGCTCGCTACCGCTTCATGGGACCGGACCGTGAAATTGTGGGAAGGCGGACCGGAGCCGGCGGAGTGACCTACGGGCCTTCGCCGTCGAACGATTGTCCAACAGGCGTGACGTTATAGCGTCTGCATTTCTCGTCCAACGCTTCCTCGGATAGACCCAGCAATTGAGCGGCCTTGCTGCGGTTCCCTTCGGCCTTATCGATCGCCGCCTGGATATAGTCATGCTCAAATCGATCTCGCGCCTCAACTAACGACGTGAATGAGCCGGTCGCGCCCTGTCGCGCTGCCCCCGTCAGTCTCTCACGGCAAAATCCGCAGGCCTCCTGGATCGGCCCGCCGAGATATGGACAGCGCCGCTGCCCGCATAAGTCCCATGGTTCAATCGCCTCACCGTCTTGCGCCCGTTCGACGGCCTGCCGCACCATTGTTTCTAATTCCCACACGTTGCCGGGAAAAGAATACCGGTCCAACAACTCTTTGGCCGCCGGAGCAAAGCCGTGCAGGCTTTTACCCAATTGGGCGCACCGATCCTGCGACACCGCTTGCGCGATCACGACAATGTCGTCCGGTCGTTCTCTCAGCGCCGGCATAATAATCTGCGCCGCCTGGAGCCGGGAAAAGAAATCCTCGTTGAATCGGCCGGCGGATACTTCCGCTTTGAGGTCCTTTCGCGTCGAACAGATCATCCGAACATCGACTTCCACCGGATCAAGCCCGCCGACCCGTATAAACCGGCGCCCCTGGAGAAGACCCAGCAATTTGTCTTGCAGGCGGGCCGAGACCTCGGCAATTTCATCCAGAAAGACCGTGCCCTTATCGGCCAGTTCAAATCGACCACGCCGTTGCCTCATGGCGCCGGGAAAGGCGCCCTTTTCATGCCCGAATAATTCGCCTTCCAATCGATCTTCCGATAATGCGCCGCAGCTTACTTTGACGAACGCATTGTCTTTTCTGGCGCTATTCAAATGAATAGCATTCGCCGCCAACTCCTTGCCGGTTCCGGTTTCCCCCGTAATCAGGACGGTCGAGTCGGCGGCCGCGATGAGCTTGATGTCGTCCAGGATAGCCCGCATCCGTTTGTCGCGCCCGATGATGCCGCCGAAACTGAATCCCTCTCCAAGCGCCTCATCGAGCCGGACATTGTCGCGGCGGAGCTCGAACGTTTTTCCCACTCGTTCCACGATGAGAAGGAGTTCATCCATCTGAAACGGCTTCGTAATATAATCGAACGCGCCGAGTTTGATGGCTCCCACCGCCGTATCCACCGAGCCATGCGCGGTGATGAGGATCACTTCGATATTGGGATCACGCTCCTTGCACGCTTTCAACACCGCCAAGCCGTCCGCTCCAGGCAATCGAAGGTCGGTAATTACGAGGTCCAATGCCCGCTTGTTCAGCGCACGTATCCCCTCCGTGCCGGTGGCGGCGGCCACAACTTTACACCCGACGCCTTCCAAGGCGTCCACCATGGACAGGCGCATGAGAGGTTCGTCGTCGATAATAAGAACGTGCAATCCCTTCATGAGAGTTTTCCGATGGTGTACCGGTCTTTGGCCAACGGCAGAGAAAGCATAAACCTCGTTCCCCGCCCGACTTCGCTATCGACCGAGATTTTTCCTCCATGGCGTTCGATAATCCCCAGGCTGACGGAAAGACCCAAGCCGGTGCCCTCTCCTTCGTTCTTGGTCGTAAAAAACGGGTCAAAGATACGCGGGAGCACGGACACCGGGATGCCACATCCGGTATCCTTGACCTCCACCAAGCAGCATCCTTCTTTGACCCACGTCTTGATCGTCAGGACGCCGCCGGCTTTCATGGCCTGAACCGCATTCAGAATCAGATTCATCAACACTTGCTCCATCATATGCCGGTCGATCAGCAAACCGGGGATGTCTCGACATAACTGCGTTTCCAAGACGACGCGGGAAGGGACGAACAGATGATCCGTGAGCACCAAGACTCGCTCAATGACCTGATTGATATCGGAGAGCGCCAATTCCGGATCATATTGCTGAGAAAAGTCCAAGAGCTGCCGGACGATCTTCTGAACCCTGCGCAGTCCATCTTCCATCGAGGCGGCGTACTCCTCCTGCCTGGCGGCGGACAGAGTTCCTTTGCGAAGGTTATACAGACAGTTCAAAATCCCGCCGAGCGGATTATTGATCTCATGGGCGACGCCGGCCGCGAGTTTGCCGACCGATGCCAATTTCTCGGAATTTCTGATCTGTTGCTCAAGTTTTTTGGTCTCGGTCATATCGCGGGCAATCCCCAGGACACCGAGAATTTCGCCGTCCACGCCGTGAAGCGGCGAGACACTGACCATCACCAAACGCGGTTCTCCGCTTCGGGTCAACACTTCGACTTCGTACACTTGCTTCATCCCGATATCCAATGTCGATTTCAAGCGGCGCCCGCGATGGCGTTTCGATAACAAGGAAAGATACGGCCGTCCCAACAAAGACTCCTTCTTGTATCCCCACGCTTCAATCTTGCTGTTCACGTAGGTAAAGCATTGTTCGGAATCCAGCGTGTAAATCACGTCGTTGGCATTCTCCAGAAGGTTCTCCAGATACTGCTTCGTCTCCTCGATCTCCCGCGTCCGCTCCCGCACTTTCACTTCCAATTCCTGCTGGTATGTCTGCATTTGCCGCTCAAGACGCTTGCGGTCCGTGATATCACGCAACTGCACCATAATGAGCAATTGCTCGCTGTCGCGCACAAGGATCAGATCCATCTCGACTGGCGTCTCTTTGCCGAACGCGTCTCTCACTGAGATCTCCTGCGTGGAGATTTGGCGCTGTCCCCCGGCGACCGTCTGGAGCAACGCCGTCATGTCCGCATGATGGATAGGCAACACCACGTCCAGAATATTGCAGCCGACAACTCGTTGCTCCGTATAGCCCAATGCCTGCTCCTCACGTTTATTGACCGCGACGACACTCCCTTGCGCATCGATCATGAATACTGAATCCGCCACCAAATCGAACAGCGCCTTATATCGTTCCTGGGAGGCGACGAGCTGGCGAGTCCGCTCGTTGACGGCCTGTTCCAATTGCGTCGTGTACCGCTGAATCTGCTCCTCCAGCCTGCGCCGCTCGCTCACGTCCCGCACGAACGCTCTAGAGTGAATAAGTTTACCGCCTCCATGCTCAAATAGAGAGGTCGCATGGATCTCTACGTCGATCGTGCGGCCGTCGCGGGCAAGGAACACGGTTTCCATGGTGCTGCGCCCGTGAGACACCAACTGTTCAAGATAGGCTAATACCTGGCGTTCACGACCTTTGGGCACGATCTCCCACAGGCGCATGGCCAGCATGTCCTCCAGCCCATAGCCTAACTTTTCCAGCCCTGTCTTGTTCATATGCACGAACTGTCCCGCGTTGTTAAGGGTGCAGATCATTTCCGGCGAGTTCTCAATCAAGTCGCGATATTTTTCTTCGAGACGCCTGACTTCATCCATACGTTGTTCGATTTGGCCGAACGAATGCTTGAGATTTGATGCCATCTTATTGAACGCGTCGGCGAGGTGCTCGATTTCATCGCCGGTTTTCAGATTCAGCTGCTGATCCAATCGACCGCTTCCAATCTCACGCACTCCCTCGTGCAACAAGCCGATTGGCCGAGCGATCCGCCTGGCGACCACCAACCCCGTGATCCACAGAGCAGCCAACACACAGAGGCCGTACAGGGTGACCCGCAGCACCAGACGGGATAAGGGCGCGAAGGATTCTTCCGGATCCTGCCGCACGAAAGTGATCCAGCGTTTCCCCTCCAGACTGTCCTTCGTCAGGCTGTCTCCCAATCGGACAGGCGCATATCCTACAAGCGCGTCCTTCCCTCCGTGTGAATCATTCGACGCCGTTACCCACCCGGCATGTGTTGAATTGATAGCATTCACCAATTCCGGCGTCACGCTGTGCTCTTCCGGAGCGAGAATCGGACACATAATCGGCGCTCCGTCCGAGTTGAACAGCATGGCGTGGCCGGTCTTTCCCACGCTGACTTCCGATATGGAATGGAACAGTGTGTCCCGCCGCAGCAACACCGTGACGGCCCCGATTGTCGTATGTTGTTCATCATCCGTAATGGGAGCCGAGACGTTGACCACATGGGTGCCGAAGGACGGATCAAAAAAGATATCGCTGACGAAGACCTTTCCTTCGCCCTTCTTCACGACCGATTGCCACCAGGTCATTTTCCCGTGATAGTACTCGACCTGGGGAATCGAGCTGACCACCAATGCCCCGCGGTTGTCGGTGATGAAGATGCCGACATAGTCGGCCTTCCGGATGTCATGCCAACGGATCAGATAATTCGTCACAATCCGATTGATGAACAGCGGAAATTCGCTCTTACGGTCACGCTGCCGCCAACGCTGCTGCCAATCGCGGATCATCGACTGGACCGTTCGCTCATCTTTATCCACATAGGAACGGTTTGACTCGGTCACAGCCGTCCTGAGGAACGGCGTCGTGGCCAGTTGTTGCGCTTCGTTTACGCCACGCGTGACCTGCATCTCAATGCGACGGGCGGCCTCGATCGCCACTTCTTTAAAGCTGGCGCCGATGGTCTCGCGCAGCGCGCGACGCTCTTCGACGTAGGTCAAACCCAGGGAAAGCAGCAAAGGGAGGAGGCCGACCATCACAATGGCCGTGATGATCTTCCGCTGGAGGCTGTGAGACCGGCTCCAGAATCTCATCGTGTGCGAGTACGCCCCACAGGACGCCCCTCACTGTAACACGGCAGAAGGGGCGGTTTCGACGCTCGCTGCGGTACCTACGCTCGCTTCAGCAGGCGGCCGGCCGTGCCCGGCAAAACGACCAGCAAGGGTGTCGCGACAAATACCGAGGAGTAGGTCCCAAAGATGACTCCCCAGAGCAACGCCAAGGAGAAATCATGCAAGACTTCGCCGCCCGCCACCGCCAGCGGAATCAGCACCACCACAACCGTCAAGCTCGTCACTATCGTCCGGCTCAAGACTTGGTTGATGGCAGTGTTGAGAATCGTCTCCTCGTGTTCACGACGCCGCATGCGGAGATTTTCCCGGATACGATCGAAGATGACCACGGTATCGGTCAGCGAGTATCCCGCGAGCGTCAACAGAGCCGTCACCACCAGGAGCGTAATCTCCTTATCGAGCAAGTAAAAGGCTCCGAGCACCGCCAGCACATCATGAAAGGTGGCAAGGGCGGCTGCCACGCCGAAACGAAGTTCGAACCGCACGGCGATATACGCAATGATGCCGGCGAAGGAAATCAATACGGCAATAAGGGCATCTTCCTGTAGCTTCTTGCCGATGGTCGGACCTATTTCGGTGCTGGAATCAACGACGAACGTATTCGCGGGAAATTCTTTTCGGAACACCGCCATGACGCGGTCGGCGGTTTTCTCTTCGATCGACGTCGAGGCCTTGACGCGCACCAGCAGCTTGTTTTCCTGCGCAAACTCCTGCAATTCCGCATGCGCGAGCCCGTTCGATTCCAACGCCCGCCTGGCCTCGTCGATACGGACCGGCTGCTCGAATTTCAGTTGGACGGCCGTACCGCCGGCAAAATCAATGCCCATGTTGGCGGCCCCCCTGGCGATCTGTATCAAGGCAATCACGCCAAGCAGGGCCATGATGCCGGAAAAAATAAATGAATACTTGCGCTTGCCCATGAAATCGATATTCGTCTTCCCCAGGATCTCAAACATGCCCGCTCCCCTTCCTACCGGAATGCTGAATGCTAAATGCTCAATTGCTCCAACTTTCGCCGTTGATTAATCACATCAAAAATCACTTTGGTGCCGACCAAAGCGGTAAAGAGATTGATGGCGATCCCGAGGCAGAGGGTCACAGCAAACCCTTTGATCGGACCGGTTCCGAACAGAAACAGCGCGAACCCGGTGATCAACGTCGTGACGTGCGAGTCCACTATAGTCAGGAACGCCTTGTCATATCCCGCATCGATGGCAAGGCGCACTGGCTTGCCTTGGCGCAGTTCTTCCCGGATACGTTCAAAGATCAGGACGTTGGAGTCTACCCCCATTCCGATTGTCAGAATAATCCCGGCAATGCCGGGCAAGGTCAGCGTGGCGTTGAGCGCCGCGAGCGCGCCGATGAGGCACACCAGATTCAGTACCAGGGCAAAATCGGCGATCACTCCGGATAACCGATAGTAGACCGCCATGAATACGACGACCAGAATGCCGGCGACCAAGGTCGCTTTGATTCCCTTCTCGATGGAATCCCGGCCCAGGGACGGCCCGACCGTCAAGTCCTGAATAATTTTGAGCGGCGCGGGCAGGGCCCCGGCCCGAAGCACGATGGCCAGATTGTTGGCCTCCTCCATCGAAAAAGTGCCGGTGATTTGCGCGCGCCCGCCGGTAATACGTTCTTGAATCACAGGGGCGGAATAGATCGTGTTGTCGAGGACAATGGCCATCCGCTTCTTCACGTTTTCGCCCGTGATCCGGTCGAATTCCCGAGCCCCTTTTGCGTCGAACGTGACCGAAACATAGGGCTCATTGAATTGGCCGATCGACACTCTGGCGTCGCTGAGCACGTCGCCCGCCAGCATGACCCGTTTTTTCACCAGATATGGAATCAAATACTCTTGAGATCCGTCCTTGTCGACCACCCGCTCGAACAGAATCTGATCTTCTTCCGGAATCTTGCCCTCGAACTGCTTCTGCAACGCGTCCTCGCGGTCTTTGCCTTTCTGGATTCGTCCCGGAAGTTCGACCTTCCGCTGGCCCTCGTCGTCCAGCATTTTGAACTCAAGCAGCGCGGTTTGCTTGATGAGATCTTTCGCCAGCTTGGGATCCTTGATGCCGGGCAGTTGCACGACAATTTGCTTCAAGCCCTGCCGTTGGATCAACGGCTCCGCCACGCCGAATTGATCAATCCGGTTCCGAATGGTTTCCAACGCTTGATTGATGGCCGAATCCTTGATGCGCTTGATTTCCGCCTCCCGCAGCGCCCATAACACGCTGTTCGGCGTTCCCGAGGCCTCGACCTCCATATACGTCGGGAAGTCGTCCAGGAGTTTTTGAACTTGCTCTTTGAGATCCGCCTTCTGGAACGAGATGAGAATTTGCGAGGACCCGACCCGTTTGACCGATTCAGCAGGGATTTTCTTCTCTACGAGAAGATCTTGCGCCGACACCACCGCCCGGTCCACGGCGATTTCGACGGCACGCTCTTCTTCGACTTCCAAAACCAAATGGATGCCGCCCTGAAGATCCAGGCCGAGCGTGATTCCCTTGTCGGGAAGAATGGCCCGCAACCATCTCGGCATTTCCTTGTACAGCGGTTGGTAGGATGGAAGAAAAAATGCGATGGACCCCAGCACCACCACGGTCAACGCCAACAATCGTCCCCCGACTTTTTTCATGGATCAGCAGTCCCCTATTGTCCCAACAATCAGTCTTCTTCATCGGCGCGTATACGCGCAATATGTTCCCTCTGGATCTTGATCTTGGTGTTATCCGCGATCTGCAGGGTCACCGTTTCTTTTCCGAGGTTCGTCACCGTTCCCCAAATACCGGACGCAGTCACGACTTTGTCGCCCTTTTTGAGCGCTTCGAGCATGAGCTTCAGCTGCTTCTGTTTTTTTTGCTGCGGCAAGATCAGAAGAAAATAGAAAATGACGAAAATCAACACAAAGGGAACGAGGCTAAGTAATCCGCCCGCCGCCCCGGCTCCGCCTGACGTTCCCTCCGCCCATGCTACTGACTGCCACATCATGCTCTCCCTCCCGCATTCCTCACCGGCTCGGACACCCCCGTCTTAAAGTCCTCGCTCGCGTTTGCCTCGTATGGCTGATAACGATCATGAAATCGACGGCGGAACGTTCCGAACGAACCTCGCTGGATGGATTCACGAATTTGCCGCATGAGTTCCGCAAAAAACCAGAGATTATGAATCGTGTTCAACCTTGCCCCGAGCATTTCCTTTACGCTGAATAAATGGTGCAGATAGGCGCGCGAATACCGCGCACAAACCGGACACCGGCAACCAGCATCCACGGGCGACTCGTCTTGAGCATAGCGCGCCTGTTTAATCAGAACCCGACCGGTGGCGGTAAAGAGCCATCCCGTCCGGCCATGTCGGGACGGCACGACGCAATCAAACAGATCGATGCCCCGCGCGGCTCCCTCCACCAGATCTTCGGGCATGCCCACACCCATCAGATACCGGGGCTTGGAGGACGGAAGCTCGGGCACGGTGACATCGAGCATCCGGTACATGTCAGATTTGTCTTCCCCGACCGACAGTCCGCCGACCGCAAACCCGTCGAACCCCAATGGAACCAGATCGCGCGCCGCTTGCACACGAAGCTCTGGTTCCAGCCCGCCTTGCACAATCCCGAAGAGCGCCTGTCCGGGCTTGCGATGGGCGGCCAGGCAGCGATGCGCCCAGAGTAATGTTCGTCTGGCGGCATCCTTCACCTGCTCCTTATTCGAAGGCAAGGCAATACACTGATCGAAGGCCATGATGATATCGGCTCCCAACGCTTCTTGAATTTCGATCGCGCGTTCGGGACTGATAAAATGCGCTGATCCATCGATATGTGATTGAAACGTCGCTCCGTCGTCCGTCACTTTGCAGAATTTCGCCAAACTGAAGACTTGAAATCCTCCGCTGTCGGTCAGGATGGCTCCGGGCCATGTCGAGAACGAGTGCAATCCGCCCAATTCCTCGATCACCTTGTGCCCGGGCCGCAAATACAGGTGATAGGCATTGTTGAGCATCAGGCCATATCCCATCCTTTGCAAATCATCCCCGTCCAAACTTCGGACATTGCCCAGTGAGCCGACCGGCATGAAAGCGGGAGTCTCGACTTCGGCTCGATCAGTGATTAATTTACCGAGCCGCGCGCGGGACAGGGAATCGCCACCGAGGATTTCAAACGAGATCATGAACCGATTCTCCTACATCTGATCCGGAGCGGATACGCCGAGGATCCGTAAACCGTTCTTGATCACCTGCTGCACGGCCCACATCAGTGCCAGTCTCGCCCCGGTGAGCGCCGGAGTCAGGACCTCATGCTGCCGGCTGGAACAGGAGTCCGCTTGGGCCGTCAAATTATTCCGGGCGGCGTCCCGCAAATCCTCATCGGCTGCCGGCGGCAAGATGCGATGCTTGAAATAAAAAGGGTGAAGGAGGCCGGCCAGTTCTTGAAGGTAATGAGCCACCCGATGAGGAGCTAATGTGTCGGCGGACGCCTGAAGAACCGCCGGATAACCGGACAGCTTTCGAATGAGGGCCACCTCATCTGCGTCCCGCAAAGAGTCCAAATCCGCTTCGCTTGGGCGCGGGCATTCAATACCGCGGGCGGCGGCGACTCGCCATAGGCTCGCAATGCGGGCATGCGCGTATTGCACGTAGTACACGGGGTTCTCACGGGATTGTTGTGCGGCGAGCTGGAGATCGAAATCGAGGTGTGTCGAGGAATCGCGCATCAGGAAAAAGAACTTGGCGGCATCGGCGCCCACTTCGTTGATCACCTCGCGAAGCGTCACAAATTCTCCAGACCGCTTCGACATCTCCACCTTAGACGCGCCGCGAAGCAGATGAACCATTTGCACGAGAACCACCCGTAATGTGCCCGGAGCAGACCCGTAAGCCTGTACGGCGGCTCGCATCCGCGGGATGTAGCCATGGTGGTCCGCTCCCCAGACATCAATGAGCGAATCATAGCCGCGTTGCAGCTTATCCCAATGGTAAGCGATGTCCGACGCGAGATAGGTATAGTCGCCCTCCTTCTTTCGCACGACACGATCCTTTTCGTCCCCGAACCGCGAAGAGCGGAACCACCAGGCTCCGTCTTCCTCAAATAACAGGTCCTTGGATCGGAGGTCGTTCAATACCTGCTCTACGGTCCCGCTGGCAAGAAGAGACGCCTCGCTGAACCAGGACTGAAACGCCACTCCGAAGACTTCAAGGTCTTGCCGGATATCCGCTAAAAGTTCTTGATAGGCAAAACCCTTACATTCCTCTTCCGCTTTTTTCGGCGATAGCGCTAGCAGTTCGGCTCCAACCTGCCTTTTCAGACGCTCGGCGATCGTCTGAATGTACGCCCCATGATATCCGTCTTCGGGAAACGAGGCGGAACGCCCTGATAATTCGAGATATCGCCCGTAGACCGACGCGCCGAGCAACTTCATTTGCCGCCCCGCGTCGTTGATGTAATATTCACTCGTGACGTCATAGCCCATCGCGCTTAGCAAGTTTGCAACGGCTTGGCCCACCGCCGCACCCCGCCCGTGTCCGACGTGCAAGGGCCCGGTCGGATTCGCGCTGACATACTCGATCAGAACGCGCTTCCCGTTCCCGATCGTGTCATGGGCATAACGGTTTCCACGTCGTTCAATGTCGAGAAGAACTTTTCCCCATAACGAACGATGAAGGGTAAAATTAATGAAACCGGGTCGTGCGATCTGCACTCGCTCAAAAAGAACAGCAGACGCAGCGATATTGTCGATAATGATCTGCGCGATATCGATTGGAGCTCGGCCTTCGACGGACGCCATGGACATGGCAACGGTCGTGGCCAAATCACCCCACTCAGCTTTTTTCGGAGGGTCCAGCTGCACTACCGGCTCGCCCTGTGCCTTCAGCTGTCCTTTGTGTCTGGCTTGCAGAATGGCCTGAACGACGGCGCTGTGCACCTGTTCTTGGATAACACCCTGGCTCACATACCCTCTAAGTCTGCGTTCAAACAGAGGAAATCAACCAGTCAATCTAGCACAGCCTGAAAGACCGAGACAAGGAGAACATGAGGCGTTCACATTCAGTTCTGTGCCTTCAACATAGCTTCGCAGGCCTGAATCAATGATGCGGACGAAATTCTCAGACAAGGTTTATCTCGGCACTGTTGCACCGCATCCCAGTCGGCGCAGTGGCATGCAGCGCCTCTCATAATAGACACCCGTTTTCCTCTAGGGCCCCAACGCGCTTCATCAGTCGGGCCAAAACAGGCCACGGTTGGAACGGCGAGGCCCGCGGCAAGATGCGTGATCCCGGAGTCATGTCCCACATAGAGCACGGCATTTTTGATAATCCAGGCTATCGTCGAGAGATCACAATAATCGAGGAGATGAAATGGCTGTCTTAATTCGGCCTGGATGCTCTTAATCTGTGCTTCATCCGCCGGTCCCTGAACAATAAGGAGAGCAAGCCCCCGCTGCCTCAGCCAGGATAAAATGGAGCCGAACAATGCGGGATCGCAACATTTATGGAGGCTGCCGCTTCCCGGATGGAGCACGACATAGGGTTGATTGAGCGGCATGCCAGCTCGGATTAACGCCGCTCGCCCTGCTGCCTCCAGGCCTTCTTGAAGAGCTAACGGCTCTTCTTCCCCCGGTTCCAAGCCGGAACATTCGGCAGCTTCCAAGTAGCTGTCGCTTTGATGACGATTATGCGACGCAACGGTGCTCGCAGAACAAATGATACTTCGCCGCCTACCTTGCCCGGACAACTTCAAGGCAAGTCGTCCATCCCAGTCGGCCATCCAGCATTGAACCACCTCGCATCCTTCCAGCCAGGTGAAAAATAGAGTCGCTCGCGGGGCTCCCGCGGATAACAAATCAGTCAACGCTCCTGATTCAAGAGAGAATACCGTATCGACCTCGCGACAATCCCGCAACAACCGCCCGACTTGTCTGGCGGCGAGCAATCCCATCTCGTCCGCACGGTGCCGGTAGCGAAGACTTCGGATAGCGGGCAGGGCAAGAAGGACGTCGCCAATCCCGCCCGGATGGACAATCAGCAGACGCATCCTAACGAATCGACATGAAGTGGCGAGCGTTCACGGTCGCTGAGAGAAGAAGGCCTGCGCCGCTTCAAAATCACCGGGCGTATTGATGTTTCGAAAAGAACGAAGAGCAGGATCCAGGTTGATCAGTTCTGCTGCTGTGACGATCTTTATTTTGAGCAGAGGATTCTCGAAAAGCCCTTGAATCTTGAGGTTCCCGGATTTTGCCATTTCCTCGAGAGGGAGAGCACAGCGCTTGGAATACACGGCGTGCATGGGCTGAAACCGATCGTCCAATTTTGCCCCGACGACGTCGGCATCTGGGTCGACATCAAGCAGATACCGAATGACGTCGCTATTGAGAAACGGCATGTCACAGGCCACAGCGAACGTTCGCGAAGCGCCGGATTCAATCAAGCCGGTATATAACCCGCCCAAACTACCACAATTCGGCATCGCATCGTACACCACCCGGTGCCCTTCACTACTCCACCCCTCCACCGGAGTCGCCAAGACGATGACGACTTCTTCGAACAAAGTTTCCAGGGTTCGGAGCGTACGATCTATTAACGTAGCACCTTCCAAGCAGAGCAGTCGTTTGTCGCGTCCCATTCGACGACTTCTACCACCGGCGATTAGGCAAGCCGTCACATCCTTTTCCATATCGGCCTACACTAGAGATCAAGAGCGTTTCCTGTTCAAAAACAACGAGGGGGTGGGATCTCCCACCCCCTCGCCATACTGCTTCCTCTCTTCCTATGCCCCTTCTTAAGCCTTACCTTTTTTCTTATTGGCCCGGCGGGTCAAGATCCAGCCCTCGAGAACGACCACGCCGACCGCGATCAACACTGGATAAATATACACTTCTTGCGGAATCGGCGGCTCTAGGAATGTGTAATAGAACGCCGATACGGCCATCTTGCGCCCGGCATCCCCATTATGGCCGTCCCAGGCAAAGAAAACGGTGGGAATGTATCGACCCACGTCGAACTTGGTGAATTCATCATAATCGTCTTTACCATGGCCGAGCGGCCGCGAGATCATGACTGTCCACCGTCCATTCTTCCACTCGGCTTTCATGAGCTTCATCCGCTCTTCGAAGTCATCCCGTTCTTCAAAATCCTGATCCCATCCCGTCCCCAGGAACGACCGGAGGGAACCATCGGCTTCCCACTTCACAATGTCGGCATTGAATTTAGAATCCCCGAACAAGTACCGTGGCTTAAACGGAGCGGGAATCTCCTGCCATTTGATCGGGAATTGCATAGCGACTGCGTCGTTATAGACGGAATAATTGTTCTGTGCTGCCGCAATCGAACCTTCCTCACCGGTCTTTGGAGCCTGCTCCTTTACACCGAAATTTTCAACATTGACCTGCGTGGGAGCCCACTTCAATTTGCCTTCTGCGATGCTTTTTGTCCGATCATCCCATTGGAGCAAGTACACAACATTTTTATCGTTGTAGAGCGACTTGACCCATAGATCGTCAATTCGATTGACAAAGTTTCTGGGCTTATGAGTGATCTGTCCACCCATGGCGACGATCCGACGACCCATTTTTTGCCACATCTCATGCTCGGGATCGTCCGAAATTTCTCCTTCGATGAGCGCCGAGGGGATCACGAAGTTGATCTTCGGCTTATCAGTCAAAGGATCAATTGGAAGCGGATTTCCTTCTCCATCGCGCTCGCAAAGCGAATTCACAAAGTTCGCGATGTGCCACCGCTCCTCCACACTCGTATTATCCGCAAACGAAGGCATCGGTGTCCCGTTGATACCGGTCGAGAAGGTTCGGAAGATGTTCTTCACGTTATAAGGATCCTGGCGGCTGCCGCGGAAGTTCCAACACTTGTGCCAATCGGCAGGCTGGATTGAGAACCCCCAGTCGTCCTTCAGATTGAAAGCGTTGCCGTCACCCCTTCCCTCGACGCCGTGGCACTCAATACACTTTCTCTCGACAACCAACTCAGATCCCTTTTTAATGCTCTCTTCGCTCGGCGGAATGGGATTGATGCTGCTGAGTTGCAAAACTGTCTGAGTCTCGGATTCCTTGTCCGTGAATTTTCGGTCCTTCACCAATTGCGTCGTGACAAACGCAAGGACCTGGATACGCTGTTCCTCCGTCAGAATTCCTTCCCACGGCGGCATAGCGGACCCCGGCAATCCATGGGTCACCGTATCGAGTAGGTCATTCTTCCCGGACCCAGGAGTTCTTTCATTGTAGTTATACAATGGCAATTCACCGCTGGCGGTATGGCGGATCTTGAAGGTACCCTGGTTGAAATTCCGAGGGCGCGGCCACAATCGATCGGCACCCGGCCCATCCCCGGCGCCGTCAACACCATGACACCAGACGCATTTCGTAAAATAGACCCGCTTCCCTGCCTCAATCATGTCGGCCGGCGGGCCTGGAGCCAACTCAGCTTTCTTAAATCCTTCCGGCAGTGCCTCGTCCGCAAGCGCAATCTGACCAACGCCTCCGGATAGAAGAACCATACCTAAGGCCGCTGCCACGATCAGCCTCGGTTTTGCTAGCTCGTACACATTGCTCATTGTTAACCTCTCGACCTGTTTATCAAAATAGAAGTCGATTAATCCCATGTCCGAGGATAATACCCGGTGTGCCAATATTCGAACAGGATGACCTTCCAGATTTCATCTGTCGTCAGATGCTGTTCCCAAGGCGGCATAACGGAGGCCCAGGGGAATCCTTCATTGGGGAGACCGATTCCACCCTTAGCCACCCGCCAGAAGATAAAGGTTTCTTGCAGCTGGGCAATAGTACCCGGATCGGTAAAATTGGCCGGGATGGGGTTGAATGCGAAAGCGTGAAGCCCTCGACCGTTAAGATTATCGCCGTGACAGAAATGGCAATTCTGGAAAAAGATTTCGCCGCCTTCCCTTACATATTTCAAATAACCTTGTGCATTCTCGTCCCACGGATTGGCATTGGGTTTCATCAGTCGCCCCATGCCCTGTTCCACGATCAGACCATTGCTATATTCTTGATCGTACTTTCCCTCAGGATTCACCCGATACGGGTTCTGAGACGTCTGCAATGTATACGTCTTTCCATGAACCTTTGTGCTGGCCGGCGGGGCAGGATGTACGGTACGCAGCTCAATCGGCTCTTCACTGCTCGGCTTCATGGCATTATATGAGAACCCACCGATCAGGATCGGCAATAGGACCAGATACAAGGTCCGAAGCGCCTTATGGAACCCGGTCTGAGCATCCAAAACGTTGATGATCGGCTGCTTGAACTTTTTCCAGTCTTCTTCATTACTGGACATCCACATGAAGACCGCGATGAGAGATACTGTACCGTACATGGCACGGACACTGAACGGAATCGGCGGATAGACGCGATACTTTAGATACAAAAGAATGAATACCCAAAAAAGGATCCCCTGCCAGAAACGAGGGAAGGAGATCCCCAATGAGCTCAACATATAACTGATGCCGGCAAATCCCGCCACAAAAATGGCCAGCTCACTCAACAACTGCATGGGCATGTAGCCCTCGACCAGGCGAACGGTGGTTGATGGTATTATCCCGAAAATCATACCGATCAGGATAAGCGATGCCACCACCCCAATTAACGCCCCAATGGACATAATCGCTTTCATCGTTGAACTCCTTAAGTATGCTAAGGTGAATGCCCCTAGCTACGAAATCTTTGGCGGCTCTTTGCCCGCTTGAATTTGCGACAAATAGTCTACAATCTTTTTCAAGGCACCCGCGCTTAGTTTCTGTCCGAACACCTTCGGCATCTGATTGTCGGGGAAACCCTTCACCACATACTTACTCGGATCGATAATCGACTCCATAATGTACTCAGAAGTCGATTTGGCCGTTCCTTTATAATCCTTGTCCTTCAGCCGCAATGGAGCGTTAGTCCCCTCGTCGAGCTTAGGCCCCACCGTGCCGACCGCGCCAGGGATGCCGGGGATCGTATGGCACGCAACACACGTCGCTTTTGTAAAGATCTGATCCACCGGTTCGGTGCCATCGGCCATCAGCGTAGTCCCACCACCAGCAGCCGGCTTATCCTCTGACATCTTTGGCCGATCTGCCTCTGGTATAAACTTTTCGTATGACTTCACGATATCGTCGAAGCTCGGCGCCTCTCTTCCCTCGCGAACGTAAAGCCAGGTGTCTACAGCCGCCAGCTCCGGCAAAGACAATGAGATTGGTGGCTTATGGATCGCCGGCATCGGGCTCTCCTTGTCATTGGTCCCCTTCACACCGTATCCGGACACAACAAAGCAACTCGGGCAGGCATGGGACTCAGCGATATACTCCTGTCCGTTCTCGGCCGTTCCAGACCCAGGGAACGCCTCTTTTTGGACCGTATCTCGACCCGCCGGGTTTCCCTTATGATATTTCGGATCCGACAGTTGTTTTTCTGATCGTTCCGGCAAGCCGTCGAGGTTAGGAGCCCGTTCACCAAGCATCCCTTTGTGAAATGCATGACAGAGCGGGCACTGACCTTTTCCAATTGCACCCTGAACCTTATTTTGCCCGACGCCGCCGAAGATAATCTTTTCGCCCTCATCGGCCAATTCGCTTTGAGGCATATTGCTGAAATCTTTTTTCTCTTCTTTGGGAGGAAATCCACCTTCGACCTGCGGCAGCCAGTTTCCATAGCCGGACAAGGCCGCGGCAATTAGGAACATGAAGCCACCGATTTTCAGTAGGGCGCTGATGTTGGTGAAATACAGCGCCATCATAAACGTCAGAGCCGTAATGAGGACCAGGGAAACAGGCAACAATCGTGATTCACCGAAGAAATTCATCTTGTAATTGGCCACCGCCATAAACAAGAGAATCGCAGCTAAAATACCGATAAAGGTTTTGAACACAGTGCGCTTATTGGCGACTGGATCGGGAATGGTAGCCTTGAAGTAGAAGAGCAAGCCGACCAAAATAATGAGCGCCGGCCAGCCGATAGAGAGCGACTCTTTTATGAGATCAATCACAGCTCAAACCTCCTGCAGGAGGGGAGGACCTCATCGGCTGACCAATGAGGCTCCCCCCCATGACGTTCATTTGGCTTAATCTAGGTTAGTGACCAACTGCGGGCTCCGGCGCTCTTCCAGGAACCGGCGCCTTGGCCTCCACAGGAGCTTTTTTCGCACCGAGCGTGCCGAGCCAGAAAACGAACATGATACTGATCCAGAAGAACAAGACATTAAACGAAATCATATTCGCGGCGAATCCGACGGTATGAGTATAAGCCCACGGGGAATTGTCGCGCATGATTTCATTGACGTGCCAGAAAAGACGGACCGATGAGCGGATATACCCCATCAAGCCCATCATCCAGGTGAACGCCGTGGCTAGCATGATCAACGCATACTGAGATCGGGCGGATATCTTCCCCCATTCAATCGGCCCCATCTGCTTCGCACCCTTCATCATGACGCTATTCAGAGCGAACATGAAGAATAGACAGGACAGAGTTGTCGCAACCTGGGGAACGGATAGTCCGACGCGTACGTTGGCTGGAATGTAATAACCATAGATGGCCAACCAGATAATATTGATGTACGCAAGGGCGAAGAATACACCCATAAAGATATTTCCGAACTTCGCCCACGAAACGGTGGAAACCTTATTACCCCGCATATACCAGACGAAACTTAAAACCGTCGTAGTAATGATGACATTGATCCCGCCATTCTTGGCCGACATCACGCCATAATTCCCGAGAACCGGATGCTGCTGGCCTCCCATTGCCTTCAGCTCGGCAGGAGTCATCACTATTGTATGCGGCGTGATGAATACCAAGAATCCGCACACGAGCAGGAATACGAGGTACTTAATGTAACGCTGATACTTTTCAGCACCTCTCATACGGCCCAGGGCCTGCCACAAGTAATAGTTGGTGCTAAGGAAAAGAATCCCGATCATCGTGGCCTGGATAATGAACAGCCAGGCAAGCAATCCACCCATCAAAGTGATACCCATCTGCTGGCGATAGGCATACACCTCTCGCATCAACCAATAGCCGGCAAAAGGCAAGGGAATCAAAAATGCTACGCCGAGGGCCATGGCGATATAGCCCATCCAGTCATAGTGCGCCCGCTCTTCATCGTTCTTGGCCGATAAGAAGCGGTACGCCGCATAGGCAGCCACTACGCCGCCGCCGAACGCCATGTTTCCGAGAATTCGATGAAGATTAAGCGGGTTCCACAAGGCGGTGTGCAACACGTGCCAAATGTTCCCAAGGAAGCGCCCCTGTTCATCAACCCCGGCCGGCGACATCATGAACCCAATCCACGAATTAGCCAAGAACATCAGAACCGTTCCAATGACGTTCAGAATGACCGACATGCTAAGGTGAATCCACTTCAGGAATCCCTCCTTCATCTTGTCCCAGCCGTAATAATAGATGTAGAGGGTCCCACTCTCAGCCACGAACATCAAAGCATAGATGTGCATGACCGGCCTAAAAATGCTGGACAGATATTGAAAGAAGGCCGGATACAATGTCAGGAAGGTGAAAATGAGAATACCGCCCAGGATAGCGGTAAGCGAATAGGCGGTCAGACTGATCTTGATGAAGTCATAGGCCAGCTGGTCATACTTTTTAGCCATCGCCTTGTCTTTGGCCACGACTCCCATGAATTCAATGACCATACAGAAAATCGGAACCGCAAGAACGAAACTTCCATAGTAGAGATGCTGCTGATTGGCGAACCACAAAAGAACGCGGCTCTCGAAATTGTACCGAGGGTAATCTTTTTCGCTATCGGTCGTCTTTGGCGCTGGCGCACTGCTGACGATACCCTCAACCTTGTAATAGACATCTCGCGCCTTCTCCACCTTCTTTTCCGCTTCGCCTTCCTTCTTCGCAGCATCGGCCGGCGCTCCAGCAGGAGCCTCGCCGCCACCACTTGCCAATGCGGGAAGAGAGACGAAGATGGGCATAAGGAGGAGGCCAACCATCGCGCCGAGCGCCATGATTGCCAAACACTTCTTTCGGGTTATGTGACCCATGGTTACCTCCATAAATACATCGCAACAGTGACCAAACAGAGATAGAACTGAACTCGCCTGTTATTGGCGGAACAAATACCAGTAATCCAAACCTTGCATATCCATCAGGAAGTGATCGACCGCGGTGAAGTATGCCAGGCAGATAACGAAAGAGATCAAGAAATACAAGATTGTTTGGCCCATCTCAGCCCCCTTAATTCTGAATTTCCCAAAAAGAGTTCAGATCAGTTATGGCAGCTCAGCACGGACATTGAACACCTGCGAACCAGTAAAAGAACCAGATGCTCACGGCGCAGGTAATGTAAAAAATCATCTTCCCAATCTTGACTGTGATGTCGCTCTGAGCAGCTTCCATTGCAATTCCCCCAAAGGTTTTAATGCCGTATTTTAAATTGACACACCATCAGCCCTGTGCTAATCAATTCGTCTCGCTTCATCATTTCAAAACGGAAAGATCGATGAATAAAAGCTCAAAAGTGTTCGACATTATAGTTTTGGCTGGAATGGTTGTCAATATCATTTTGGCTGTGTTCCTCATCCTTTACTACTTTGATTTCTTATGATTTTATCGCTCCGCCGCTGCTCGTGACTCACCCCCCATTTTCATATCCTGAGCGCAGCGAAAACCGATGGTTTCATCCCGGAAATCAGGCACCATTTTGTTCCGACTCGTGATCCTTAAGTCGGAGCCGGAACTGGCATAACCAGCCCCACGGATGACCCTAAAAGTGCCATGATCCGGGCTCCGCGGATCGGATTTCGAGGCCTCTCGATAGGCATTTTCCTGATACCAGTCCTCGACCCATTCCATGACATTGCCTGCTCCGTCCATGACTCCAAAAGGACTGACATCACTCTTCACCGCACCAACAGCAGCCGATACTTCATGCCCATCATCGACACGAGCCCAATTCGCGCCATGAGGAATTTCAACGGTGCCCCAGGGCCATAGTCGGCCATCGGTCCCTCGCATCGCCTTTTCCCATTCCGCCTCGGTCGGCAATCTCTTGCCCTTCCACGCGCAATAAGCCACGGCATCATCCCATGACACATACACAACCGGCTGATTCACGCCGCGCATACGGTCCATGTTCTTGGCATATCGCGACGGCGGACCGGATTTCCTATGTCCGGTGGCTTGGACGAACGCGGCATACTGAAAATTTGTAACTTCATATTTATCAATAAGAAAGCCGCTCAAATACAACGTTTGCTGCGGCTGTTCGTCGAACCCTCCCTTGTCGGTTCCTCGGATGAATGGACCTGCCGGGATGGATACCATCTCCTCGCGAACTGGCTTCTCGTCAGGGACACCTTCAGTAACCGGTTGATTTGAAGCCACTAAATGCTCGGTATCCTGTTCATAGGGAGTGAACACCGTCCCCCTGAGTATGCCAATGATCGGCAGACTCGCAGCGGCGAGTACAGCCACAAGCAACGCCACTTTAAATTTGGTTTCGAGCATGGCCTAAGCTGACTATTTGGCTGGGGCATCAGTCTCAAGGTCTTTGGCGCAACGAAATCCGACTGTAATATCGTGCCGCCATGGTTTCGCTTGAAAACGTTTTGAGGGGCGCACGTTCTTTTTCGTTTCGCGCCAGGAACCCCCGCGAATCACCTTCTGTTCACCCTGTTCCGGTCCTTTGGGATCCCGATAAGGAGATTTCTGGTAAAACTTTTCCTCGTAAGAGTCGGCTACCCATTCACCCACATTGCCGGCCATATCGTACAAGCCATACGGGCTGCGTCCCGATTCAAAGGAACCGGGGGGCGCCAAATACCGGAATCCATCTTCGTGGCCATCGATGTTGGCATAACCGGGTAGGAATTCACCTCCCCATGGGTATCTTCGCTTGCCCTCGCCTCGCGCCGCCTTTTCCCACTCCGCCTCGGACGGCAACCGCTTGCCGGCCCATTTGCAGTAAGCTTCGGCATCACTCCAAGTCACGGCGATGGCCGGCAACTCCGGTTTGAGCAGTTTGGCAGGATCGTCCTCAAACACCTCGATTCGCGCTTTGGCGCGACGTGTCATCTTGGCAAATCGTTCATACTCAGCCTGCGTCACCTCCTTGAGATCAATGAAGTAGGGTTTGAGATACACCTGATGCTCGGGCTTTTCGTCCGGATCGCTGTCATCATCACGACTGCCCATCACAAAGGGCCCTTCGGGGATCTGCACCATTTCTCGCCCATCATCTCCCACCAGTGTCTTGTACATGGAGAAATCCTGCGTGGCAGCCGCCGTCTGCACGGTCGTTTCAGTTTTGATGGACAGGGCGAGTTCACGCATCTGCTTGGCCTTGTACGATTCATACACCAATCCGGCTATCATCAGGATGAATGACGCGAAAACAAACACGATAGACCCGATCAAGACCGCACGATTCTCCATGATCTGGCAACCTCACCCTTACGTCAGACGTTGTTGTTCGGGATGCGGGCCGGACGAATTCGCCTCGGCCTTGCGTGCAGCACGCATATCGAGCAGCATGGAAATTTGCACGCCAAGGAATCCCCCCATTGCGGCCCCGGCCCCTGCGCCGACGGAAATCTTTTCGAACCCGGCGACGAACCATGCCAGCAGACCACCCGACGCGGCCCCGATTAAAATACTGATCAGGAAACGCCGGCCGCCCAGAAATCCGACGACCGCCCCCAATAAAGCCCCAAGACCACCGGTCAATGGGGTTGAAGCCTCGCCCATGATCATGCCGATCAGAGTACCGACGGTACCCATCACCGCAACGCCAAATACGATATCCGCGATCCTGCTGAGAGGGAGTGATGCCATAACTAAATGGGTTCAGTAAACGAGGCCGGCGTCCAGGATCAATGAGCGGAGACAGCCGTTATCGGACCGATATCGATCTCAACGCCGGGGCCGGCAAAAATGGAAATACCCCAGGCCTTGGCGGCCGGCTCATGCTGGTGGATGCGCTTGAAATCCTCGTACACGTTGACCCGTTCTTCAACCCATTCGTTAAGCGGCGTCAAGCCACCCTGCACGACAAGTTCCGACCCGCTGAACATCCCGCCCTCGGTCAGCGTGCCTTCGGCTTTGGTCGCGCTCCAGACATACTTCGTAAACACCGGAATGAAGAGAAGATCCGTATCCAGCGAAGCATAAATCACAGCAATAGGCTCTGAATCGGCGGGCGCCTTGTGGAGCCTCCACTTCCATGTCAAGACTGGGTAGGCCTTTGGATCCCAATCGATTTTCCGGTTCTTGATGCGCTGTCCCGCATCCTTGGCGGCTAAGAAATTGCTCCCGTTCTCCGATTGAATCCTGTACGCCTCGCGACCCTTTGCATGACTCCGCTGGCTCTCATGCTGCCAATCCACGGGAAATCCTTCATGATCCTTGGATTGAAAATTTTCGAGCATCAATTTCGCCGGCTCAGCCGCGCCCACCCATCCCGCATTCTGTGCAATCAGAGAAAAAGGCACAAGAGCCACCACAAGACCGACTGCCATGTACGATCTCATCATTATCCTTTCATCCAAATCAAGCCTCTTGCGAAGGAGTGGGCAGGAATACCCCTTCCTTCCCGTCATGGATCTCTTCCCTTTCGTCCCGCATGACCGGTTGCCGTCCTCGCTGGCACACCCAAAACAGAACAAAGACGGCCGCCCAGAATACCACCATGTTCACCGTCACCATTTTTGCCGCAAAGCCTAATGAGGGAGTAAAGGACCAAGGCGACACGTCGGCCATCACTTCGTTGACATGCCAGGCCAAACGACCGGAAGATCGGATATAACCCATCAGTCCCATCACCCACGTGAAGGCCCCGGCCAGACCGAACAGCACGACCATTCCCCTCATCGGCATCTTGCCCCATTGTATCGGTCCATGCGATACGGCGCCTCGCAGCATCGCACGGTTGAGCGCGATGCCGAAAATCACGACGCCCAATGTGGTGGCGGCTTGCGGAGTTGACAGTCCGACCCGGACGCTTGCCGGAAGATAAAACCCGTACACCGAAAGCCAAATGATGTAGGCGACGCCCAGCCCAAAAACAGCTCCGAGCAGCACATTGCCGGTTTTGACCCAAGGAATAGTCATCGTTCGGTTGGCGCGCCGGTAGAGGATATAGCTCACTGCTGTAATGCAGATCATGACATTCACCGCGCCGTTCTTGGACGACATGACCCCGTAATTTCCAACCACAGGATGCTGCGCGCCTCCCATCGCTTTCACTTCGCTGCCCGTCATGATAACCGTGTGCGGAGTGAGCCAGATGAAAAGACATCCCATGAGGGCAAAGACGAGATACTGGAAATAAACCTGGTAGCGTTCCCCTCCGTTGATACGCCCCATACTTTGCCAGAGGTAGTAATTCACGCCGAGAAACAGCGCCCCGATCAATAACGCCTGGACGACGAAGAGCCAGGTCAACAACCCTCCCATCATCGTCACGCCCATGCTTTGTCGATACGCATATACGGACCGCATCAACCAATAGCCGGCAAACGGCATCGGCAAGAGGGCGCACACGGTCACAAACAGAAAAAGATAGCCGACCCAATCGTAATAGGCTCTTTCTTCATGACTTTTACCGGTGAAAAAACGATAGCAGGCATACGCGAGCACGACTGCGCCGCCAGACATAATGTCCGCGAGAAATCGATGAACATTGAGCGGATTCCAGAGCGCCGAATGGAGAAGGTGCCAGGCATTGCCCAAATAATGGCCCTGAGCGTCCACGCCGGCCGGCGCCATCATAAACGCAGCCCAGGAATTGGCCAGCAAGAGCAATACCGTCCCGAAGACGTTGCACACAATTCCGATCGTGGCGTGGCCCCATTTGAGGGCCGGTGTCGCCATCCGACCCCAACTGTAGTAGTACAAGATCATGAGAAGCGTTTCGCCGAGAAAGACACAGGCATAAACCGGCATCATGACCTTGAACGTGGAACCCATGTAGCTCATGAAGCTCGGATACAAGGCAATGAAGAGGCCCAGCATGAAGCTTCCGACAACGGCGGTCACGGAAAGCGCCAACAGGGCGACCTGGATCAGATCCCGCGCTAATCCGTCATACCGTGCCGCAAGCGCCGGATTCCTCGTGATCAGACCAATGAATTCCAACAGCACGCAGAAAATGGGGAGAGCCAGCACGAAACCAGCAAAGTACGTATGTTGCTGCGTCACAAACCAAATGAGAAGACGGTTGTCCAAAGAGCCGTAGCGAGGATAATGAATCTCGGCGGGACTCGGGGCGGCAGGACCGGCGATCAGGCCGGGCGTCGAGAAATAGACATCGCTCGATTGGTCTGCATGAGCCAGGTTCCCGACCGGGCCGGATAGTGAGAGGGCGGTCGCCACCATCATGAGAGCGGCCCAGACACGAACAATACGCATACAATCAACCGTTCTGTTCACAGCATCACACCTCTTGCCCGGAATTTTTCAAGGTCGTCTCTGCCGGTGACCCGCCGGCCGTCGCCGCTTTATT
This sequence comes from Nitrospira sp. Nam80, assembly GCF_965152575.1. Classification (NCBI taxonomy): domain Bacteria; kingdom Pseudomonadati; phylum Nitrospirota; class Nitrospiria; order Nitrospirales; family Nitrospiraceae; genus Nitrospira; species Nitrospira sp. Nam80. The sequence continues at coordinate 1,254,689 of NZ_OZ224216.1, read as the reverse complement.
GCCGGACCGGCCAAGAATCCCCATGACAAAGGGGCATCGCAACAAGGATACCGGAACCTCCTGCCTGATTCGATCCTCTACGTCGCGGCGATATCCGAGGTAATACCCGTACAAGGCCATCAACGCTCCTACGCCGGCCGCCGATAGGAGGAGGGCGCTTCCGGACGGCTCTGGCTGCCGGAGTGGGAAGAGGAGCGCTCCGATCAGGACGAGATAGTACGTAGCGGCAAATGCAAATCCCGGCCACCACAAAAATTTCAGCAGTTCCCCCCAACGCACGGCCATCACGGCAAGCATCCATCCGCCGTTCCTCTGCCGCCCATCAAAGTAGGCGAACAGCGTCACTGCGCCGGCCGTCAATGTCACCACAAGGAGTTGAGCAATTATCTGAAGCTGCGAAGGGGATAGGTGAACCATGGTCGCTGCGAGCCCGCCAGAGATGCCGAGTCCCGCGAATGTCCACTTGATCGATACTGGGCCGGATTCCCGAAGAAGCACCCGGAGTGCGGCGCCGTCTGGAAACGTCGTGAATGGTCTGCCGGCCGCCTGTAAAAATCGGACATATCCGATCTCAAAGGCATCCCTCGCCACGGCGGTGCACGAAATGATGATCGCCATCATGGCCGGTCCATCAGGATGTTGGCTGTAGTCATAGCCCACGAGCCACAAGAGGGCCAACACGAGGAGCGAAAGCTGGACGCCGTATACGCATCCGACCCATCCCACTAGCCACAGCATACGGGACATGCCGTCCGCTCCGAGAAGATGTCCGAATGGAAGCCGGCGTCCGATTCGATAGGCGCAGGCCGCCGTCACGGCTGAGATCAACCCGCTAAGGAGCAGCAGATTTATCGGCTCGGCCAGCGGAACAATATATTTGGCCGCGCGGTACAGGAGGAACGCCACAAGCCCGGGCACGAACATGACGATTCGCTTTTGTTTGCGAACCGCGTCCTCCGTCACGGCCAGCGTGAGACTGGGCAATACGCGAAGAGATAAGCGATGTAACATACGACCCCAACTCTGAATTTTGAATGAGGACTGGTGAATTGAAGATCGTCAGCGTCGACCGATCGGCGAGCGAACTTTTTCGGTCCAATTCAACATCACGAGTTCAGCATTCAAAATTCTGGCTTCTGTCCCATTCCAAAGTAACGCGCTTTGACTTCTTCCATGAGCCCCACGGTCACGCGCGAATCACCGCGTTCGGCGGCGGTCCGCTCAAGTTCCACGCGGGCCATCGCGCGCACCGGCGCCGGCACGTTGGCCAATCGTCGCTCCGCCTCGGCATCCCATATGACAACTTCTCCCGTCCCGGCCTGCATGAAACGGTCATAGGTGACGGTCCGCCACGCGTTTCGCCGCGCATACATTTCGACCTGGTTGCGAACCAGCGGAGCGGCGTACGGCGGAATACGTTCCAGTCGATGCATGGCTTCATCCGTCCACATCATTCGATCCACGAGTGATTCGACTTGAACAGCGGAGCCTTCGGCCCCGACGTGAAACCCGCACCCCCGACATTCTGAGCGAACAAGCCATACGGCGTCGCCTCCATCGTGCGAGCGCTCCTCAACGCCCTCCGTGTGCATCCATCGACCGCACCCGCAAACCAGCATGCTGCAACCAGTGGTGAGTTCTGAGTTATGAGTTCTAAGCTACAAATTCTAAGTTGCCCGGATGAACCAGCGCCTGCATTCGCTAGATCCAGACCAGCCCTATCCGATTTTTCCCGGATACAAAATGTACAGCATGGCATAGGTCGTCGTGCCGGTAACAAAAAGGATGCAGTAGATGACCATGGTAAATCGCCCGAGCGCCCGGTGGCGGTCCGCCCCGTTGGGCCAGATACGCTGGATGGCCATTTCAACGGCGAACACGATCGCCGCGATTACGAGGAGGCCGACATACACCTCCATCTTTCGCAGGGAAAAACCGGCCGACATGACGCGGGAAAGAAATAACACCGCGACCAGAGCGGTAAGGACGCCAAATATAAACCCCACCTTCCGCCATGTCGTCTGGAGCACCGAATCGCGAAGGACGCGCGCCCCTTGAATCACGGCCTGCGAACGAAAGCCCAGCACGATCATATAGATCGCCATGACCAAACCGATAATCACCAGGATGATATGAATGGTCAGGATCGGAATGAAGACATAGTCATAGAGAGTTTGAGACCCTCCGAATCCTTCCTTGCCTTCGAAAGCCAGCACACCAAGCTGGCGGAACAAGTAATAACTGGTGAAGAATCCCACCATCGCCACCATGCCGCCGAGCATCAACCAATGATGCGCATGGCCTTGATGACGCTTGGCCTGCACCCACCCGATGATGAAGAGGCCCGTGAACAAGGTCGCCATTACTTGGCTGAGATCGGCTCCCAAAGTTGCATGGGTTCCAAAGAAGCCGGGATCGCGTAACCAGTCCATCGTCATATCCTTTATCGCTTACCGCCGGTGTCTCCGTCCGTCGATTCATCGCACTTGCCTCAGGCCATGAAAGGCTTGATGCCTTCCACGACGGCAGTCCGTTCCAATTCGACGATTCGCTCAAATCCGGCCGCCCGCATCCAGTCCATGGCTTCGGCAACCCGATAACAGGCGCCCTGTTCCGTATTGACGAAAATATGAACCGCAAACGCCGTGGTCCAAGCCGGACTGGTGCCTGACGCATCAAGATATCGATCCTTTATCACCAGGCGTCCGCCCGGAGTCAGATGGGCGAACGTCTTCCGGACCAAGCGGGCATTCGCTTCGTAATTCTGGTAGTGCAGCACATCGGACATGAGAACAACGTCGTATGATCCGCCTAAATCATCCTGATTGAAATTACCGGGGACAAGCCTGATTCGATCTTCCATCCCGGCCTGCTTCACGGTATGCTCTGTCAATGCGAGCGTGGCAGGCAGATCAAAGACCGTCGCCTTCAACACGGGATACACTTGGCAGAAGGCAATCGCATTCGTGCCGGCGCCTCCGCCCAAATCCAACATTGTCCGAGCCTGGTCGAGCGCCAAGCGTTTGGCTAATTCCGGCCCACTCTGCCGGCCGATCCGATGCAACACCGTCAGCACGTTGGCGCCCAGACTGGGATCGGTCTCAAAGACATGTTGCTTCACCGGCGATTGCCCGGTCCTGACAGCTTCCTCCAGCCGGCCCCAGTTGCTCCATTCGGCATCGTGCAACAGCAATAAATGACCGATATACTGGGATGACTGCTTGACCAAATGCTCGCGGGCCGCGGTGGAATTGACATACCCGCTCTCTTCGTGTCGAAGTAGCCCGACTGCCACCAGAGCGTTCAGCAATAGAGTCAGCGCTCTCTTGTCGGCGCCAATCTTTTCCGCCACTTCTGCGGCCGTCTTCGGCCGATGGTCCAATGCGGAAAATAGGTCCAACTTCACCGCGGTCAGCAGTATTTTGGTTTCCCAGTAATAGCCCAGCTGAAAAATCTCAGCGAGCGACAACTCTCGCGACACACGATCTCCTTCGATCAAGCCTGCGGAATTGTGGGCATCTTACTCAGTTCGGAAAGAGAAACGCAAGGAGCCGGCGCCGCGCAGCACAATGCCGAGTTCGAGTCTCCCGTGGTGATCCGGCATGAACTACGACGCGTAAAAAAGCAGACAATTGGGACCGCCGCCTCGCTCAAAAAATAAAGAGGGCAGCGGCTGTCACACCGCTGCCCTCTTCACAACCGCTCGGCTTGAAAGAAAAACTACTTCTTCACTTCCGCCTTCACGTCGGCCTTTCCACCCTCGGGAACATCCACTTCCATCTCAATTTTGCCGGCGAACGGATGCCAGGCGATAATTTGATGCTTCCCGGCCGGAACATCCTTGATCTCGAACGTGCCGTCTTCCTTCGCCACTGCATAATGGGCATTCCAGACAGGTAGGAAGAAGGACTGCATGAATTCATGCTGGTCGCACTGCAATCTATAGGTCGTTCCCTTCTTCTCCGCACCGCCCTTGAACTTCACCGGCTTGTCGAGTTTGTCGCCCTTCTTCGCCAATCCGATATTGAAATCGGTCGAAGACGTGGATCCCTTGACGAAAAAGCTATGCGGGTTATGAAGCACGCCGGCAGTCGACTTGGGATCATCCGGGTCGGCGTCATGATTTTCGACCTTGAAACTCTTCTGAGCAACGACGACGCCGCTGAACGGCAAGAACTGGCAGAACTCGGCAACGACTTCTGTGCCCTTATAGCCATCGACAAACGCCTTATCTTCGATATCCAGCACGGCAACGACGGCATTCTTGAGCCCACCGTCCTTACTGACTTCGATGGTTTTCAAGAAGCGCTTGTCTCCGTCCATCAGCTCCTTGTTCGGAATCTTGGGGCAGAATTTCGGATTGGGGAATTTGGAAAACATGAACTCTTTCTGGTCCGACTTCCCGGCGTACGTCACCTTCCCGGCGATCGTCCCGCCCGCGAACGAGGTGAGAGGCGCAGCGAGCAACGCCGCGGCTGCTACACCGAATAGAACTGTCGTGGCACCCTTCTTCATGTCACTGCCTCCTTGTGATAAACATTAACGAACATTGCTGCATGTCACCAACCGGATTCGGGCGAAGAGGACCGGTGACCTGCCCCCTCATGAAAATAAAAGCTTGGTGTGGTGGTATTCGTACCCGAATTTCAGGTAAGCGAAGCTAACTGTATACTGCATCATATAGTGAGAGTCAACAGCAAATCCACAGCCAAAATCCCTTATATTTTGGGGGCCTTCATTGATTTCGCCCCGCTATTCAAAACCCGGCCCAACGCCCCGCCGGCCGCCGCACGCACGGCATCGTCTTCATCGTGAAGCGCCCGCTTCAAGATTGGAATGGCGCTCTCCCCGCCTATCTGTCCCAACGATCTGACTGCTGCAATGCGCGGCCGGGGAATCGGGTCGGCCAGTAAATCGCTTAGAATGCCAATCACCGCCTCGCCGCTTTTGCCCTGAGCGCGCCCCAGCGCTTTCGCAGCAGCGGACCTGGTCCCCGGGTCGGATTGCTGAAGAAGACCATCCACCGCGGACATGACCTCTTCCACCGGCTCGCCGATTCGAAGCAATGCCGAGACCACCGCCGCTCGCACGACCGGATTCGGATCGGACAGGGCCTGCTTCAGCACCGAGCCTGAGGTCTTTACTCCTAGCTCGCCGAGGCTGATCGCAGCCGATGTCCGTACAGCAGGAATCTTATCCTTCAATGCCTGTTCCACGGCCACAATTCCCTCGACCTTGCCAAGATCTCCGAGCGCCGAAGCCGCCGCGCCGCGGACGGAAGGCTGAGGATCAGTGATGGCCTCCAGCAACACGGCGAGACTGCGGTCATCCTTGAGATTTCCCAACAAACGCAACGCCGTGGCGCGTTCTTCCGGATTGGCCGCGGAGGTCGCTGTCCGCACTTGATCCCACATGGTCTTTCGTCCCATATGATAGAGTGCGCCGGCGGCAGCCAGCCGGACGACCGGTTGATCGTCCTTCAAGGCTTGCTCGAGCAATGGCACCACGGTTCGATCTTGGCTCTGCCCCAGGACCTTGAGGACGGCGGCTTTTACCAGTCCGGCCTGATCGTCCAGAGCTTTTCGTAATTTGACCGATCGACGTCCCTGGCCGGTTTTTCCTAAACCTTCGACGGCCAGCGCCCGTACCAACCCGGATCCGTCGCTCAACCCATCCTCCAGGTACGGCACAGTTTCAGCCGATTCGAAATCCTTAAGAGCGGTGTATGCCGCTCCTCTCATCTGTTCGCGCATATCCTTGATCAGGACGACGACGAATCCCAACCCCACCTCTTTAAGGAGAACGGCGTCATCGTGAGTCAATACCTGCTCCAGTCGTTCGTAGTCGAGAAGAGCCTCTTTCGGTTTGCCCACATAGAGCTGAGCCCTCACCTTCATCCGAAGGGCATCAGCGGGCAAGGGCCCCGCTTTGCCCGCCCGATCCAGGAGATCAAGGGCTTCTTGGTATGTGTGTTTCTTAAAGGCCGCTTGGGCCTCTTTCAACAGGGAGGCGCCGGTGTCGGCGACAGGAAAGGCAATGGCATTGACGGCCGCATAGCCGGCATCGGGATACCGCATGCTTAAAACAAGCAGTACCCCGGTGACGATGGCCAATAGGCCCCACTGTGGAAAGCAATGCCGTCTCATGCCTTATCAGCCTCAATCACCTTTGGAGGACGGGGCCGGTTGGCGGATATAGCCGGCCGGCTCTTCAAAATATTCATCGGGCTGCGGAGAAAAGTGAATCCGTTGATATTCAATAGACCAATCGCGATCCTGGCTGACAAGCCTCAACACGACCTCTGTCGATCGATCCACCCATTCGTAGTACCGCTCGCGGCGCCCGTTGTAGTCGGTCCACACCTCATAGAGCGAGGCCGGCCTGCCTACCACGATTGCATCACCCAGCAATTTCCGCTCCAGCTCCCCCGGAAGAGCGGCCTTGAGGGGCAGACTGTCCTGAGACCGAATAGCGACGGGCAAGATCTGCCTTAGACGGGCGAGCAAAAACCAAGATTCGTGTTTGTCGTGACGGATGATTTCGATACTGGACAGCCCCAATTCCGTCCGGACCGCGTACTTGTATTCGATTCTAATGCGATCCGCTTTCGCATAGACATAGGCTTCCGAACGACGTCCATCAACACGCTTGACCAGCAACCCGGAAAACTCCGCCGGCTCTCTTGCAGCCGGCGAAAGCGACGGTTCCATTCCACCGGCGGCGGTTGCTATCGCGGCCATCACGAGCACGTGCGCGCTGAGCCGCGACACACCGACCGCCCGGCCGCATGTCCGCCAAGACTTAGTGCTGGTGCTCCACCAGTGGCTGAATATCGAGCGGATACCCAAGAGACTCAATTCCGAAACGCGGGTTGTCTATTACCCTATGAGCGCTCCGGTTTCCTTTAGGCGCGGAAATAGCAAAATCTTCCACCAAGCTCCCGTTCCGAGTGACCGTCACCATCCGGGTCAACCCCGGCCCGGATTGAGGATGCCACACCACCATTTGATAGGTACCGGGTGGAATATTATCGATACGGAATGAACCGGACGAGTCGGTCACGGCATAGTAGGGATTATTGACAGTCATAGCCCAACTTTCCATGTAGGCGTGAAATCCACACTGCATATAGAAAGTCCGGCGTCCCTTGTTGAGATAAATCGGACCGACCAATGAGTTCCCCGGCGCATGATTGTGCGTCGCCATAATGTCGCCACGGCGGTGTTGATGATTCATGACCAGCGGCGTATTGAAGAGAACCCGAGCCCCCGCCGCAATCGAGGTTTCATAGCCCTGAATGTCATGCATGACCGGGTCCATATTGACGACTTCTACCGCATGGCCGTTTCTCACAACGGTTACGAAAGGCGAGAACATGCAGTCTCGCGCTTCAATCAGAGGCACGGACATCTCAAACGGCTTTCCAGCCTGCACCCCCTCCAACAATACGATCGTGTCTTTTAGTCCATGATCCTGGCCCACTACGAAATCGCGCAACAATCTCCACCCCTTACCGTTAGAAATCCGGCCGCAATAGGTCGGGTCCGGAAACGTCACGAGATTAAATCCTTTCGGTTCAGGAACCGCGCCGTTCAACGTAACGCGGCCCTCGATCGTCCCGCCCTGTTCCACCTCGATGACCTCATAGGCTGCTGCCGGCGCGATAATCAATGACGCACACATGACGAGAGCCGCGACAAGCGCCGCCGGGTAATATGCACACCATGACGAGTGCGTAGCATGCCGGTTCTTCATTGAAGCTCCTCTGTCCTCGGATTAGGGTTGCTGTACTTCGAGAGTAGGTCGGATGTCCACGGTCTTGCCGAGCGCTTCCATGCCGTAATGCGGATTCTCCTGGATCTCATGCGCGCTCCGTCGCCCGATTGGAGCGATAAATGCAAAATCTTTTTGAACCGATTGTCCGGCCGAGACCGTCACTCTGGATTCCATCGTGGTGCCGACACTGGGATGCCATGCCATCAAGGTGTACTCGCCCGGCGGCACGTCCGGCAACGAAAACGTTCCATCTGCAGCAGTCAGCGCATAGTACGGATTATCGACCGCCATGCCCCAGCTCTCCATGTACGCGTGGAATCCGCACTGCATGACAAAGAAACGCCTGCCTTTGGTCATGTGAATCTGTTGGATCATCGGCTGGCCGGCTAGATGTTCATGCGTGTCGGCATCGACATTTCGCTTGTGGTGCGGGTTCATCGGAAGCGGCGTGTTGAACAAGACACGCGGGCCCAGATGGGATGTTTCATAGGCCTGAATATCATGCATCACCGGGTCCATGTTCATGACCGTCACTTCGGCTTGGTCTTTCACCACCGTGACGAAAGGCAGAAACCGGCAGTCCCTCGCTTCGATGGTCGGCGGTTCAAATTTGAACGGCTTCCCTTTCTTGACGTCCGTCAACAAGACGACCACGTCCTTAAGGCCCCTGTCCCGGCCCACGGTGAATTCCTCCAGAACCCGCCATCCCGTTCCTGTAGAAATACGCCCGCAATACACGGGGTCCGGAAATGTGATGAGATTGAATCCCTTCGGCGTAGGCTTCCCGCCGGTCAAGGTCACCTTGCCGGTGATGATTCCTCCGTCCGTCACGGGGATTTCTTCGTACGCCCATCCGGACCCGGCGTGCAGAAAAGCGGCCATGATCACTGTCGCAATGAATTTCACCTTCATGACTTGCATTCGACTCCTCCGGGAAGTTCAAGGACCAATCCGCGTAGCTTTGGACATCTTACACAAGATTCCGCTGAAAGCAAAAGGGGGAACCCCGAGAGGTTCCCCCTTCCGTCCAAGACACTCCGGACTGAGACCGAAAAATTACTTCACTGCAACAGGAACGGCCTGAACATCACGCCGTTCCAGTTCCGCGCTCTTCATACCAGCCGTTGCGCCGGTCAGCGGAAGAAGCCGCTGATCTCCGGCTGGCAACACGCGCATATAACCCCACTGGCCGGACTGGGAATACGGCAACCGTTGGTTGCTGTATACATAGTCACCGACCAGGCGGTACAAACCGCCGGCGGACGGAATGAACGCGTCCAGCACTTCAGAACCGGAATATTCCACGACGCTGATCGTATCCGCCCCACGCATGAATGGTTCGATCGGCCATTCATGTTGCTCAACGCTGAACATGCCGTTCTGCTCGCTGCTGGCGCCGATCACATGGATTCTCACCGGATCACCGGCATGGGCCTCAATGATCGGCGTCGCCGGATCTTCCGGCTTGTCGGCCACACAAGGCTGGAACACCTTGCCCAGCGAGCAACCCAATTCTTCACGATACTTGTACGGCTCCGACCGATAATTGACGCCGGTCAGTCCGGCCACGTTTTGCACGTACGGCATGAAGCTGGTCCCGATGATGTTGTCCTCGTCCTGGAAGAACAACGCCACGTCACGATAGTTCGGACGCGATTCGTTTCCCGGAATCGAGCGGTCGATGATCACATCGGCCACCCAGGCATTCTTATTCGTCAGGTCCGCGCCGGTCTTGGGATCGCGATACTTCGCGCCCTTCGGTCCGACGACGACCGCGCCGAATAAGCCGTTCCGAGGATTCATCATCACATTTCCCCAGTCCCACACCAACGAGGTGGTTTCACCGAGGAATGGATCGGCATAGTAGGTATAGGTGCGCTCGCCGCCGGGCGCGATGGTCTGATCTCCAGGGTTGTTCCCGACGTTTGCGCCGAGAGAATCCTTCGGATCAAAGGCCAAGCCAATGGCAGAGAACGACGCCTTGCCTTCCTTCATCTTGTTCTTCAAATGAACCTTCACACAATCCCCAGTGTTGATCCGGAGCGTCAGCGGCATTGGTTGAGCGCCGCCGGCAACCTTCGATACTTCCTCTTCCAGAGCGTAAATCTTCGCATCCGAATTCGCCATGAGGATCTTCCGTTCGAAGTCGACTTCGATGGACTCCGGCGCCTTCGAATTAAACTTCATGCCCGGATAATCCATGGCTACCACATTGAAGCTCTTCACAGGCGCTTCCGCCGGGCAGACCGGTCGGGGAGCAGGAAGCTCACTACGGCCGGAGAAGCCGACAGGGAGGCGCTGAAGATCGGCCTGCGGCTTGTCATAGACCCGAATGATTCCCCATCCCCCTTCCGAAAACTTGGAAGAGCGGCCATTGAAGTGGATATAGTCTCCGGCCTGCAAGCGCGGGCCACCTGCCTGCGGCACGACCAGATCATACCGCTCGGCGATGCCGATATGGATGGAGTTCTTTCGGTTTGCGTCCCCGGCATAGCGTTCACTGAGGAACGTATGTCCGGACACTGTCCACACCATCGATTCATTCATTAAGGTATGCAACAGCCGGAACACCATGGTGTCGCCGGCATACGCGCGCAGCAGCGGCGTATAGGGTTCACCGTGGATCTGGCTGTTAAAGATCTGCGAGGCATCAGGATTGGTCGCCAGTCGCTGTGCGATAGGAGCCGCCCTGAAATTCAGCCCGCTGCCGGTCGTATGAGTGCCGCCATTCAAGAACGGCATCGGCGTCATATAGATCTTTTCCGGCATCATAAATGACACGGTCTTGCCTGCTTCGAGAGCCACTTCGATCGGTTGTCCCGGCGGATTGCCGGCCGTGACGATATTGACCGTATGCGGCACCGTGTCATGCACCTGCACCATCAATTCACGGAAACTGCCGTTCACCCCATGCCCAACCGGCTCGATTGTGCGAATGTCCGCGACCGGCCCGCTCCGGATCTGCTTCCCGGTTTTTGGGTCATGATAGGTTGATCCCACCGGTTCGGCGATAAATGTCCCGAACCCGCCGTGCGGCCACGTGGTCGCGCCGAATGCATGGTCGTGCCAAAACACGGTGCCCACATCCGCATCGACCCAGAACCGTTGGCGAACGAATTCCACGGTCACGATGTCGTTGGCCGGATGATCGTTCTTCAATCCCTTGGCCAGCGTAATGGTATTGCCCTTAATTTCTTTGATCCGAGCAATCTCATTTCCTTTCACGTTGTCGGCGCCGACGAGAATGAGGGTGCCGACATGGTACTGTTTGGCATTCTTCACAGTGATGTCTTTCGCACCCTTTTTGGCGGCCGCGGTCATCACCGTGTTCATCGGAACCGGCAGTCCCTTCTTATTTTTCTTCTCCAGCATCGTGAACGGCCGAACCGATTGCTCGTAGGAGAAGCCGGTGATCACGCCATCCGACGCCTGATTGTCAAACTGCAGGAAATGCCAGTGAGTATTGATCTTCGACGCCTGGAAATTCGTGTAGTCGTCGTCATCCCACTCGCTGGTCAAAGTCCAATCGACGCAATCGTAGATATTGCCGCGCACAACCAATGGATACTTCAAATCATCGTTGGCGCGAATGGCCGCCTCTTCCTCGTGCAAGACGTAAATCAGGCCCGTCGGATCGACGACCGCCGGCTCCTTGCCCTGCGCCTTGGCGATCTTGATCGGAAGCTTGATGAAGTGGACGTTGTAGTGCTTCCGTCCCGCGTTCTCCGGACAGAGACTCCAGATCCCGTTTTCACCAGGCATCGCCTGGTCTTCGCTCTCCTCGCCGTTCGCGTCCCTGCGGATCATTTCCAACCAGGGTGCGCCCACGTGGTTCGGCGAGAACATGACGCGTTTGCCGAAATGAGGTGTGAGATGCGGCCACGCCACCTTACCGGTGAGCGGCTCAAAGGTGATCGGGTGGCGTTTACCCGGATGCGTCGACTTGTACTTCGGGTTGTCGATCGTGCTTTCCTTTTCGCTCATGGCACGAGTGCCTTCCCAGGTCCAGTCGAGCACGGTCGCGTCGTACGATACAATCTGGCCCTTTTCGTCCTCCTTATGACCAGGCTTGCCCGGAGTCGGCAACTGCATGGCCACCCAATCCTTGATATTGATGACCGCCGGGTTACCCTTCCAATTGCTCTTCCCCTTGTCGGTAATTTGGAAGGTCTTGCCGAACCAATCCACCGTCTTTCCGACCAGCTTGTCCGAAGACACAGGGGCATTGATCCGACCCTTCCGATCCGGAAGTTCGCGCAGATCCGGCATCACGTCGTTACGCATGTCGCCCTGCTGGAGGGTGTTGTATACCCGCCAATACCCCCACATTCCCGCCACATAATGGTGCGCCACGTGGCAATGGAACAAAAAGTCACCGGCCAATTGCTGGCAGAGGCCGGATCCGCACTCCGTTTCGAGATCGAGCGCTTCGGAAGGACCAATGACTTCAACGTCAACCCGGTCGGTCTTGTGACGAATGACCGGATATTTCACGGGACCATTGACCGCGGTGGCCCAAAGATTCATGTCGTCGATGGCGCGCGGGCTGCGCGGCCAACGAATCGTGCCGCCGTGCGGATGGTGGGAATGGAACACTTCCGAGCCGCCATGGACCAAGCGGAATTTCGCCGGGTCGCCGAGATAGGAACGGGGAATCGTGGGGGAGGGATCGCCAAAGGTGTAGGAACTGTACCCCATCGACTCATCCTCGAATCCAAAATACTCATGCTGCACGTGCATATTGTTGATGCCGAACGGCTCGCTGCGATAGTTGATCGCCCGTCCACCGGGACGATAGACATCGGTCAACGGATCGCGCTGAGGCAGGAAGTCGCCTTTCTTATTGACCGGGCGAAAGGCTTCGTCGCCGACTTCATGGTACATGAGTACAAATTCACGGAAGTCCGGACCGGTTCCATTCTTGATGATCACCTGCCAACCGCTCCGGGCAGGCGTCGGATCGCCGCTGCCGAGCGGCTCCAGATACTCGGAGCCGCGAGGCTCGACCACGAAAGTGCCGAACAGCCCCATCACGGTCAATTCACGATCGTTGCTGAAAGTATGGAACTGGCGCGCCCCTTCCTGGGTGCTTGGATGGATATACCATTCAAAATCCTGGCTCTTGCCTTCGCCCACGATCGAATCCGGATTGGTCGTGGTGGCGGCCGCGCCGCTGGCGCTGACGATCATGCTGGAGCCATGAATGTGCAAGCTCACTTCTTCCCCGCCCTCGAGCTTGTTGCTCAGCTTCATTTTCACACAGTCGCCTTGGTTGGCCCGAATGGCAAGCGGTTGGATCCACTGTGCCTGCACACCGGGAATCACCGCGCCGGGGTCATATCCTTCCTTATCGCGGGCGGCCCGGTTCGTTTCTTCTTCGGCCCGAATCTTGTCGATGTCTTCGTCCAGGGCGTACATATAGCCAGGATAGAAATCGAGCCATTGATTCAACGTGATCTCAACATTGATAGCTGAAACGTTGTACTGTTTGACTGGAGCCGAGGCGGGGCAGCGGCCCCCGTTTGCGGCGGCAACCGGCTCCACACGAGGATCGGACATGAGCAACATGTCCTGACCACCCGCTCCATATTGGTGCAACATGGAAGCGGTATTGAACATCCCGGTGTTGACCTGCTGCACTTGCGGGTCACGGCTCAACTGATCCATGACGCGCTGGTGGTGCTGGTCGACCTTGGCCGCACGGTCTCCGCGGCCTTCCATCGTGTCCTCTATGATCGTTTGCCCCTTCAATTGCTCGGCCCATGCCGGCAGTTGGTGAGACATGGCGGTATGCTGAGGCTGATGCTCAGCGTGGGGGGAAGTCTCAGCCGACGCAGCTAGTGGAATGCATAAGAGCGCTCCACCGGCAATCACGCTGAGACTGCGTGATGTGAGATGAGTTACCCAACTATTCATGGATCGGCCTCCTTGAATGATTTAGGGAACAAATCGAAATGGATCTTAAGTTGATAGGGAATCCGTGGCAGATATTTGATTCGTGTCTTCTTTTATGTACTCCTTTGATCGATTGGGCAAGCCCATGACATTAGAAAAAGTCCTAAAGAGAACGGCACAATACTCAACTTGATTTTGTATGTCAACCCCTTCCGCGATCGGATCAACCGTCAGGATCGCATTGCCGTGGCGCAGAAAGTGCGCCTGCTTTCATTTCCCAAACAAGGATCTTCCTGATCGCGGGTGCGTTTGTGCGATAATGCCCCGGTATGTACCTTAAACGCTGGCTCGTCGGCCTGCCGCTTAAAACGGCGCAAGCCGCCGATGAACGTCTTTCCAAAACGGTTGCTCTCGCGGTCTTCTCCTCCAATGCCATTTCATCCGTGGCCTATGCCACGGAAGAAATCCTCCTTGTCCTGGTTCTGGCCGGGACAGCCGCCATGGCCTGGTCCATACCGGTAAGCCTGGCGATTTTATTTCTGGTCTCCGTGCTGACCGTCTCCTATCGCCAGATTATTTATGAGTACCCGGAAGGGGGCGGTGCCTACACCGTCGCCCGGTCGAATCTCGGAGATATTCCGGCCCTGACGGCAGCCGCAGCCTTGATGATCGACTATGTCCTGACCGTCGCCGTCAGCGTGGCCGCCGGCGTCGCCGCTCTTACGTCCGCCGTGCCCGATTTATTTCCTCATCGGGAAACCATTGGACTCGTGGCCGTCCTGTTTATTGTCGTGATGAACCTGCGCGGCGTGCGCGAATCGGGCCGCTTCTTCGCCGTCCCCACCTACATCGCGATAGGGGCATTGGGCCTCACCGTCCTCATCGGCGGCCTACAGATCATGATGGGCCGCGACGCCCCCACTGTTCCGCCCCCGGTCGGGGGAGTGGCCATTGAAAGCCTTACCATCTTCCTGCTCCTGCGCTCATTCGCCGCCGGCTGCACCGCCGTGACCGGAATGGAAGTGATTTCAAACGCCGTCAAATCGTTCCGCCGGCCGGAATCCAAGAATGCCGCTGCGACTATGTTGATCATGTCTCTTATCCTCGCCGCGCTCTTTAGCGGAATCACGGTGTTAGCCTATCACTACGGCGTCGTTCCCAGAGCGGACGAGACGGTGGTGTCCCAATTGGCCCGGATCATCTTTGGGACCGGTCCCCTTTATTATTCGGTCCAAGGCGGAACGATGCTTCTCTTGATCCTCGCCGCAAACAGCGCGTTCAACGGCTTTCCGCTTCTGGCTTCGATCCTCGCCCGTGACGGCTATATGCCCCACCAAATGGCGAGCTTCGGTGACCGGCTGGTCTTTTCAAACGGCGTGGTCATCCTGGGGGTGCTTGCCGGCTTGCTCATCATATTGTTCCGTGGCGATACTCATGCCTTGATTCCGCTTTACGCCGTGGGTGTGTTCGTTTCCTTCACTCTCTCGCAGGCCGGCATGGTCCGCCGCTGGCTGACCAAGAAGGGACCGCACTGGCGGAAAAAGCTTATCGTCAATGGTATGGGCGCGATCACAACCGGAGTCGCGACCGTTATCATCGCCAGCACCAAGTTCCTTCAAGGCGCCTGGATCGTGTTCCTCCTCATCGCGCTATTCATCATTCTTTTTCTATCGATTTTTTCCCACTACAAAGCCGTCGCGGAGCAAGTGTCGCTGTCCCGCGATCACCGCCCCCCCCTGCCGAGGCGCAATATCGTGCTTATTCCCATTGGAGGCGTGAACCGGGCTGTCGTCCGGGCCGTCGATTATGCGCGCAGCCGGGCCGGTGAGATTCGAGCGGTACTGGTCGATGTCGATAAAGAAGAAACGGCCAAAGTTGAAATTCAGTGGGCCCAGTGGGGGTGCGGTGTTCCGTTGATCGTGCTGCCTTCTCCCTACCGATCGATCCTCGGCTCACTGCTCGATTACATCGAGGAACTGCTGCAGAAAAACCCGGACGGATGGGTCACCGTGGTGATCCCTGAGATCCTGCCGGCTCGCTGGTGGCAGAATATCCTGCATAACCAACGCGCGCTCATGCTGAAAGCCGCGCTGCTTTTTCGCGAGCGGGTCATCCTGACAGACGTGCCGTTTCATCTCAGCCGATAAACATGGAGGACATGGCGCTATGACTTATTCCCGCCGGACATTTGTCGTCGTCAAATCTTGGGCGCTTGTCTTCATCCTCTGCACCGCCATGCCGAGCTATGGCTTCAAAATCGTGGAGCCAGCCGACGGCGGCACGGTGGAATCCGGAGGGACGGTGACCGCTCGAGTCGACGTGGGGTCCGATACCGGTATCGTTAAGGTGCGCTATTACTGGTATCCCGAAGCCGCCGATACGCTGGTCGAACAGGATGAAGAACCGAGCGGCAAGGCATCCCAGGACAAACTGGCGGACGAAAAATATTGGCAGCGGGACAGTGTCACCGACGCTCCGGTCGTCGCCCTCCCGCCGCTCACTTCCACCTCGGACGGAAATCCTCCGTTCGGCGGCCCGCTAAAGGTGCCGGCCGGCGCCATCGGAAACGCCAGGCTGCTCGCAGTTGCAGAGATTTCTCAGGGCCGGCTCGGTACGCGATCAGTTTTCGATGAGATCCTTCTAAACGTCCAACCGAAGGCGGACCTGCTCTCGATTGAATTTGAAACGGATAAGCCCCTCCGGCTCGGTCGAGCCGGCCA
The DNA here is from genome assembly GCF_965152575.1 of Nitrospira sp. Nam80. Taxonomy (NCBI): domain Bacteria; kingdom Pseudomonadati; phylum Nitrospirota; class Nitrospiria; order Nitrospirales; family Nitrospiraceae; genus Nitrospira; species Nitrospira sp. Nam80. The sequence goes on along the minus strand of NZ_OZ224216.1, from coordinate 1,238,298 downwards.
GTCCTCGGCGTTTGGTCACGTCGATTCCATGGGCAAAATTTTTGAACTTCCCGTCGTCGGCGAGTTCGCGGATGGTGTCGCCCGTTCATTGGTTTCTCCAAGCGCCGGCACGACGTACCGTTCCTCGAACGAACAGGTCATCAAAGTGCTGCAGAAGGGCCTGCTCCAGATTATCGGCAATGGCGCCACTGTGCTGGAAGTGGAAAACCGGGGCCAGCGGGCATCTCTCGAGGTAACGGTCGAGGTGAATGAAGAGCCGAACCTCCCGCCGATCGCGGATGCCGGCCCGGCTCGAACGGCAAAAGCCGGATCCAAGGTGCGGTTGAGCGGCTTGAAAAGCACCGACCCTGAGGGAGAAGCGCTTTATTATAGTTGGAGTCAGGTCCGCGGCAGTAAGGTGGCGCTGCTCGACGTGAACATGCCCGAGCCTTCCTTTATCGCGCCCCACGTCTCGGAGACCAGGTTATTTCGATTCAAATTGCGGGTCACAGACAAAAAAGGAGCGGACAGCCTCCCCTCGTTCGTGGACGTCACCGTTGAACCGTGAACGAAGAAATAAGATGACCCCGTAATTTTTTCCGCGCCGTTTAGTACATCCACGAGTTCCATTTTCCCGCCTGATCGTGCAGCTTCGCCATGCTCTGACCGATTCCAATTGCCGTCCGTGATTGATTTGGGTCTCACACGACAATCCGACAACCGGCGGCGAGAGCGCATCCCTACGATGAAGGAGAGAACCTGATGCACCACCTTGTTCGATCAATGATCGCGGTCCTGTTTTTTGTGACCCCGATCATTGTTACCGGCTGCGCCACACAAAGAGAACGACCCGATTCGCACGTGCATTACGTCCAGATTAGGGACACCATCACCCCCATGGACCTCTATGTATCGGTCGGCGATCAGGTGCGGTGGCAAAATCTACGCGGCGAACCGGTCAAAATCGGACTGCTTCCCGGCGTCGATCTTGAAAAGACTACCTGCGAGAAAGGATTCAAGAGCTTCGGCATCATGGAAGATTTCGTGACGATTAAGCCTCGGGACTATGTGAGCCTCTGCTTCGTCCGGCCCGGCCTGGTTCGATACAACATCTGGATGGATCCGAAGGATGCGAAGGGAGGCATTACCAGGACGGCCGTCATTCACATCGAGCGCTCTTAACTTATCCTTCGCGAACCGGAGGAAGACCCGTTCCAAACCGCTTGCGGGCAGCCTGTAGCTCGCGCCGATGGCGTACCAGTTCCGCCCCGTACGGAGATTGCAATAGCGCAGCCATCTTTGGCTCCATCCGCCCCTGCACCCCCGTCAATGTGCGGGCAAGCAGCCGGGTCAACACACCGCCGATTTTGGTGATCCACCCCAAGCGCCGTTCGGCTTGACGCAGGTCTCGTAATGAATAACGGACCGACTCAATTTCCTCCGCACAGCGAAACCGCGCTCGCTTCAGATCATTCATCGACAAGCCAGAACGCCGCCATCTCCGGGATCCTTCAGCTCCGGCCCCCCAGGTCGAGAGCCGTTCAAACAAGAGGGCGCCCATGGTAAATGTAAAAGTTGCGTGCAAAATGCCTCGAACCGGACGCAACGTCCGGCGCCAAGGTGAATAAAACATCTCGCGATTGCGATCATTCCGGTACAGTACATGCTTGCGCAGCAAGAGGTTGAGATGATGATGGCTGTTTTCGTGAATAAGATCGTCGATCAGGTCGAGGCGATCTCGATCAAAGCAGTTGAGAAACGATAACCCCGGCTGGTGCCGATAGCTGAAGCTGACCACGCCCTTGGCCTTGAGCGGGATGATCCGCGAGGTCAATATCGACAAGCACTCGTTTCCGGCGGGCCATGCCTGTTCGAGCACCGATAAAGCGCGGCGCATGCGGACGGCCACCCGAGGCGGCGTGGCACAAACGCGTGCCGGGGCACGATTTCGGCCGTACACCAAAGTGGGACCTAAAGTCAGAGTCCTACCGGCATTTCTCAACAAGACGACGGGATCCTGCCGCCTCCAATGCCAACGTGCCTCTGCGCCGGCGGTGTAGAAGGGAAATCGACGGCTGCCGCTCCTGAGTTCCATTCGCCTGCCGGTCACGATGAAACGGCACCTTGGCGCAACCCCTCGAAGGGCCTCGCGCAAAGATCGCGGCGCGTGGTATACAGGGCCGTCGGCCCCAACTGTGAGCGTATAGGGAAGTTCCGCCCGGTCGAAGTCGGCGGCGAGATCGCAGCCCGCTCCCCAACTTCGTCGTCTCGTCTTTCGGACCCATTCGCACGTCAGTGCCGGATCCCACAATAACGCTTGTCTGGTTACATCTTCGGCCAGACGCCGGCAGAGGCGCCCGATTCGTTCGGCCAATCGACCATCATCGACAGCCCCGCCGGGAAAGAGTTCCTCGGCATAACCATGCTCATACCAACTCTGCCGGCATTCGGCATACAATTGTTCGAGAAATTCGATGTCCCGTCCGTGCCGCTTTGCTTGCTCATGCAAATCAATGAGATACACGAGATCATTTAATGTTTCGATCCATCCGACGATCCGCCAGTGAGAATAGCAGTCGAGGCTTATGGCATTGTCCACCAGCTGGATCAATTCGACCGGCAACCGTAATCGCGCAGCAGCTTCTGGATATTGTTGTTCCAGGTCATCGCAGAGATCCGAGAGAAGTCCCTTCATTGACCGCTGGAATTCTTTCATGAGGGCAAGCAGAAAGGCGTCATCAAAAAGCTTCAGGCGGGTCATAATACGTGAAGTACGCACTCGCTTCCGAGTGAGCAGAATCCCCGGTAAAATCTGTCTGCGCAATCGGCCGCGAGCACGCGGTCCTGGGTGCACATGGACACCCGCAGGCGACGGCATTTCGCGTGAACTGTGCGCAGAAACGGGAAGAATGAAACTTACCATAGCCGGTCGAAGCCGGTCGAGCACGGATCGGATTGAACGGGAACCGCTCGCGATATGGCGATAACGACGTACGAACTTGCCGCAGTCCTCCGTGAACTGGCGCCCGCCGTGACAGGCGGCTGGATTCAAAAGATCGGGGAACCAAGAGCCGACACCGTTGTGCTCGATATCAGAGTTCCCGGCGCTACGATGCGGCTGCTGATGTCGATTGATCCCGACCAGGCCGGTCTCCACCTAGTCACCAAACCGCATCCCAATCCCTCCGTTCCTCCGACGTTCTGCCGATTTCTGCGGGCCCGTTTGGCGGGGGCACGCATTGACCGGATCCGGCAGATCAACGATGACCGCATCGTCCGCCTGGATCTCACGGCGGCGACGGGAACATGGGGCCTCGTCGCTGAACTCCTCGGCAGACAGGCTGATCTCCTGGTGATCGACGGAAAGGAGCAGGTACTTATCACCTATCGCGGCGCTGAACACCGGTTGGGGCAGGCCTATGCGCCAACTCAAGCACCCGCCGCACCTCGGACTGCCCCACCGCGATCCTCATCCATAGCGGAGGACCCAGACGCGCCATTCCCCGTCTCCGCCAAGCTGGAGGACCGCTACGATCGTCGTGAACGCGAACTGGCGACCCACCGCCTCACCGCTGCGCGCGAGACATTCCTGCGCAAAGCGATCAAGAAGCAGCGCCGGCTCATCACCGCGCTCGGCGGCGACCTGGCAAAAGCGGCTCAATACGAACGGTACGCCCGCTATGGCGAACTGCTGAAAAGCGTCCTCGGCCGTCTTCATAAGGGCCAGACGAGAACCACAGTCGTGGATTATTTTGACGAGACGCTTCCGGAGCTGAGCATTCCGCTTGATCCGGCCAAAACCCCGCAGGCCAACATGGATGACTACTTCGCCAAGCATCGCAAATTTCTCACGGCCAGGAAGGCGATCGTCCCGCGAATCGAATCGATTCAACATGCCCTCCATGAGGCGGAGGGGGAACTTGAGCAAATCAGGCAAGGAAGCTGGGTACTCCCCGGGTCGCCCCAACCTGAAAGGCCAGGCTCTTTCGCCCGGTTGCAGAAACGCGAAAGTCGGCCGGACCGGCGGGGCCCCTTTCGGCGGTTCACCTCCGCCGACGGCCTGCCAATCTATGTCGGTCGGAATGCACGAGAAAATGATGAATTGACCTTTGCCATCGCCAAGAGCGAGGATCTCTGGCTTCATGCCCAGGGGGTGCCCGGCTCGCACGTCGTCGTCCGTCTGGAGAAGGGGCTGGACCCGCCGATCGAGACACTTCGGGATGCGGCGACACTCGCTCTGTTATACAGCGACATCAAGAAGGCGGGACAGGGAGACGTAATTTACACCAGACGCAAGTGGGTACGGAAAGCCAAGGGCGCAGCAGCGGGAAGCGTGACCGTCACGCAGGAAAAATCGCTCTTCATTCGCCTGGACCAAGCCCGCCTGGATGCATTAAAGCATCGATCCGCGACCCGGGGCTAAGGATTGGATGCAATCAGCCGCAGCAACGTTCGCTCGACATCGCTCGGCAGAGCCGTCCATTCCAAGCCGAATGAATCGACATCAACCCAGCGGACATAAGCCGGATTGATGGCTAATGGGGCCGGCCTTTGTGCGATATGCAACGATAAAGACAGCCGATCCCCGGCGCGGACTTGGGCGTGACTGAGCACCTTACATCCCTTGGCGGACAGATTCACCACCGTACCTTCCCCTTGGTGATCTCCATCGAAAGAGACCGACAACTCGCTCCGCGCAAATGAAAGGACCACGGGCGGCGACATCCGAAACCTCGGATGTCGCCGCAGCTCGATCACGTTATTCTTGAACGGCTTGGACTCGTCCATGGACCTCATATCGCCGAACCGGTAACAGCCGTCTCCGGCTTTCCGGAAATCCTTCGATATCCTGCCCGCAAAGTACCCCAGGTCAGTGATATTGTCTATAACTACCCGCTAAAGGATCGCGATTTGAAGTTCCCCTGATTGGCGGACACTGCTTAGGCACAGTTAGCTGAGATATCTGGTGAGTATACAGCGTCCGCAGCCCCATCCGAATGGAAAGCAGATGCAATCACGCTGGGCCGAGAGACCGGCCCGAATGTCAATCAAGCGATCATCTCAGGCGGAAGTAGAGCAGTTATGAAACGGAGGGAACCCACACCGGGGGGCCCGAGAGCGAGTTCTCTCGAGTCACGATTCAATTTATGTACTCTGTCGATGCTGCGCCGGCCCTTTCGCCTTCGACAAACTGTAGGCGGTATTGACCAAGGCAAGGTGGGACAAAGCCTGCGGGAAGTTCCCCAGGAGCCGCTTCTCGATGGGATCATACTGTTCGGCAAGTAGGCCCACATCGTTTCGAAGGGTCAGAAGTCGCCGGAAAAGGGTCTCCGCCTCCTTGCGACGCCCTTGGATGGCATAGGTGTCTGCGAGCCAAAATGAGCAAGCGAGAAATGTGCCTTCTCCGGCCGGAAGACCATCGACGTCATCCGACTCCTCTCCAGAATATCTCAGCACCAACCCATCGTGTAGAAGATGCTGCTCTATGGCCTTCACCGTCCCCGCGACGCGTGCATCGTCCGGGGTGAGAAACCCCACCAGAGGAATCATCAACAAGCTTGCGTCGAGTTGTCGTGACCCATAATACTGAGTAAAAGTATTTCTCGATGCATCGAATCCCTTTTCGCAAACTTCTTTATGAATGGCCGCCCGGATCTCCCTCCATCGACCGAGATCGCCCGGCAAATGGAATGTCTCAATGTCTCGGACCATCCGATCCATCGCCACCCAGGCCATCACCTTGGAATGCGTAAAATGTCTGCGAGGGCCACGGACTTCCCAAATGCCTTCGTCCGGTTCTTTCCACTTCGTTTCCAAATGTTCGATGATGCTGGTTTGAATGGCCCAGCCACGTTCATTCGTTTCCATACCGGCTCGGCGAGCTTGATGGAGTGTATCCATCACCTCCCCGAAGACATCGAGTTGAAGTTGATGCCAGGCTGCATTTCCCGTACGCACGGGAGACGATCCTTCATACCCCGGAAGCCACGTGAGTTCTAGTTCAGTCAGACGGCGTTCACCCGCCACACCGTACATGATCTGCAATTGTGCAGGGTCTCCCGCGACCGCTCTAATGAGCCAATCTCTCCATGCCGCCGCTTCCTCTTTGTATCCGGCGGTTAAGAGAGCATAGAGCGTGTACGTGGCGTCGCGGAGCCAGCAATACCGGTAGTCCCAGTTCCGGACACCGCCCAGACGTTCCGGGAGAGAGGTGGTCGGAGCCGCAACAACACCACCGGTCGGCTGGTAGATGAGTGCCTTGAGTGTGATCAGCGAGCGCACTACCGCATCCCGCCATTCTCCATCGGGACTACATTGGGATATCCACTGGCACCACCAAGCTGTCGTCTCTTTAATAGCTTGGTCGGCATCGGGCACAGATGGTTTAGGGTCATGAGAGGGATGCCAGATCAGCACAAACGGCACTCGATCCCCCTTCCGCACGGGAAAGTCGGCCAAAGTGGTGAACTCCTTCCCATAGGTTGCAACCGGCGTGGATAAACAGACTGCATCCGGACCTGCGATAAAGTGAAGTCCGCCGGGGTGCCTCTGCGCCCAGGGGAGCACTGAGCCGTAATCAAAGCGAATAATGAGCTGCATGCGCATGCGGACAGTTCCGTGAAGCCCTTCGATCACCCGCACGACAGCGGGGTAATCTTGACGAATAGGCATACACTCAATGAGGCGTACAGCTCCGCCATCGGTTTCGAAATCGGTCTCCAGTATGAGCGTGTTGTCTCGATAGCGGCGATTCGTCCGGTGAGCTGGTTCGACGGGACTTAGAAGCCAATGTCCATGCTTTTCGTGGCCCAGGAGCGAAGCAAAGCATGCAGCCGAATCGAATCGCGGGAGACATAACCAATCGATGGAGCCATTGCCTCCTACCAAGGCCGCCGTGTGCGTATCGCCTATCAGTGCATAGTCTTCGATGCGCATGGAATCGCCCACAGGCCTACCCGACGAACTATTCAGATAGCCGCATCACCCAATTTCTTGGATCGCCTGATGTGGCTGCGGACGATCCACCGATCGTTCGAAACGTAGTGACATTGTGTCCGATTGAAGACAACCTTTCCGAACGAATTGGTTCTAAATCGATGCCACCTTGTCATAAAATTGGTGATCTTCGCGGTATCCGCCATAGCCTTGTCCAACTCGGCTTACGTCATCGATGAATTCTACGGCTGTCAAGTACTTCACCATCTTGTACCCGGTCTTGGTCTCGATTCGCAGCCGACAGGGGGCGCCATGTTGTGTAGGTAAGGACTTCCAGTTCATCTCGTACGCAAGAATCGTTTGAGGATCCAGCACCTCGTCAAGCGTGAGCACTTCGTAGTAACAATTCGGAGCGTACTCCTCCTGCATAAAGGCGTGAAAGGCGACATAGCGAACACGAGGAAGAGGGCGGCAGAGGCTCATCACCGCATGCATCGGCACACCCCCCCATTCCGCCACACCCGACCACCCTTGAATGCAGTTGTGCTTGGTAATCTGTTCCTGCTTCGGCAACTGTCTCAGGTCGTCCAGAGATAGACTGAGGGGGCGTTCGACCAATCCGCAGATCTTGAGTGTCCAGCCGTCAAACCCTCGCTCGGCCAAATCGCGGTATTCCGGACTGACCGGCGGATAGCCATTCACTCGATGATGAGGCGTAATAGCCGATACGGCATAGTGCTGGCGGGAGCGGAGCCGCCCGAACAGGAAGCGCAACACCGGTTCGAGAATGCGGTCGCCCATAACTTGGAATGTCCGCTGGTGACCAAGTGTCCACCGCGTAGCCACGATATGGAACAGCAAAATACCCATGAGGCCGAGGGCCGCGATGGCGGCGGCTATTTCGGGATGGAAACGCGGGTCGCCAAACACCATGTTTCCGATATTGTTGAAGAAATGCACCACCAGCACGAGCGTCACATGGACAACGATATAGCTCAAGAGGACGACCAGCCCGAGAAAGTGGAGGCTGCGGGCCACCTGGCGCCCGCCGAACAACTTGGGATACCAGGGAAACCGAGCAATGAAAGCCGGCGACATGCAGAGCCCGGTGAGTATCATCATCGGCGCCACGAAAAACACGATTGCCGCGTAGGTGAGTTGCTGGAGCGGATCGTAAGGATGAAAGGCGGTCTCGGGAGGGATCTCAAATGTCGCGAAGGTCACAGCACTGTCCCATGCGGCCGGCACGATATCCCAGCTCGTGGGAATCAGTCGCCGCCATTGACCGGTCGCAAAGAGCAGACTCACATAGACGAGCCCGTTGATCACCCACACGAGAATGGTCAAGAAATGCCACCGCCGTCCGGCGCCCAGATTATGATGACCACCCGGCAATGCGATAATCGAATTGACCGTTTCGGCCTCGTCCATCGACGTCCAGAGCCGATCCTTCGGCATGACTTTTTTACCGAATTTGATCCATTCACTTCCCGGTCTTGCATCGTCGTTCCAGTACAGTTTGGGGTGATCGGCCAGAATCTGAATGCCGCTTCTGATCAATAGGAACATGCAAAACAGGTTGATGAAGTGCGCTGCGCGAAGCCAAAAGGGAAAGCCGAGGTCATCCATACGACTTCCTCCTTGAAGAGATTTATCAAGAACTCATCAGCATGCCTTTCCCTTGCAAGCGACGGGCCGACGTACAATAGGCCCTTAGGCCCTTCCACATCACAGGCATTGCCCACAGCTAGAACATCGCGCAGGCCGCACAGATCACTCCCGCACAATGATCGGATTACCCATCATGGGTCTTTACGAGGAACACAGTTTGCGTGTGATCAGGTTGCGCGCACCTCCTTCTCGATCGGCATTACGCTAACGGACATAGTCGCTGTACGGACTTAAGGATTTGCGATGCCGCTCCGTTCTGCTCCGTACCGGCATGGAAGGTTTTGGCTTGAATTTCTATACCGTTAGCGGTAAGTGACTCCTTCGCATCGTCAATCACCTTTATTCGTGTCCTCAAACGACATATGAGCTTTCGCATCGGATTGCGGGTCGTTGTCCTTTCCATAATCTTGGGGCCGCCCGTCGGCTCTGTCGCGCAATCGGCCCAGTCAATCAGCGCGTTGGATGGTTCCAGTGAACCGGTGGCGCCGCAAGCTGAGGACATGGAAATTATCGCGCCCTTTGACAAGACTCAACCCGTCGGCGACAGCGCCGCGGAAGCGATGCAACATAACGATCTCGGCGTCGCTTTTGTCTTCAAGGGCAACAGAAAAGAGGCTATCGATGAATTCAAACACGCCTTGAGGCTCGAGCCGAATTATTTTGCCGCCCATCTGAACCTTGCCAATACGTTGCTCGATCATAGTCAGCATAGTGAAGCCATCGCCGAGTTTCGCGAAGCCCTCCGCCTGAAACCCGCCGATGCCAAGGCGCACAATGATCTCGGTGTGGCATTGAAATCCATGGGAGACCTCCCGGGCGCCGTCGCCGAATTCCGGACCGTGCTAGCCTTGCGCCCCGGCGACGTGCATGCGCACAACAATCTGGGAGCGACCTTGAAGGCCATGGGGGATATCGATGGAGCAATCGCGGAATACAAAACAGCTATTGGGCTTCAACCCAACGACGTGAATGCGCACTTCAATCTTGGGCTGGCCATGATGGAGACGAATAAGATGGAGGCCGCCGTGGCCGAATTCCGTACTGCCCTTCACTTACGCCCCAATGACGGCGGTATTCGCTTCAACCTCGGCATGGCCTTGGCCAAAGTCGGAAAACGGGTGGAGGCGGCCCAGGAATTCCAGCAGTATTTACGCCTTGAACGTGATACACCGGCGACCCGGCAGTGGATCGAGCAGGCGGAAGCCAAATTGCGCGAATTGGAGAGCCAGTAATTGTTTTGGGAGCCGGATTCCCGCCTTAGCCCACAATATTCATGACAGTTCGCGACGAAACCGCCGAGACGCCAGACGAGAAAGGCGCGCGGAGCCGTGAGAGAACGAGGCATACTCAAAACGGCGGTTGCAGTAGAGGCGTTCATGAATAATGCGGGCTGGGCCGAGCCGGCCGTTGATTACAAGAGTTTAATCACGCCGTAGTTCTCGCTATACTACCTCACGGAGAGAGGCCGCCTCAGGGCGGGTCCTCAAGCCCAGATGCAGGCCATGCGCAATGAGTCCATTCGTCCGTCACCGGAGAAAATGTCGCGATTCCGCGCCGTTCACCCGATCGTTTCAAGTTTAGTTGCCCTCCTTCTGTCTTTTCTGCTAGACGGCGAAACAGGCCGGCCCGCTGCTGAAGGTTTCTCTCAAGATAAGGTGTGGACCTTCGATGAGTCGCCGCCCGGCGCCCTGCCTGAATCACTGAAGATCGGCACCTTGTTCGACGGGCGTCCGGCAGGAGAATGGAAAATTTTGATTACGGGCCGAGCCAAGAGCGCTTCCCAAGTGCTGGCCCAAATTGGAGCAAAAGGTTCCGACCAAGCCTATAAGCTTGTGTTGTTCGAAGGCACGACCAGCTCGAATGTGGATCTCGAGGTATCGTTCTTGGCCGTCTCGGGTAAGGCTGATCTCGGCGGTGGCTTGATCTGGAGAGCACGGGACGATCGCAACTACTATTTATTGCGAGCCAGCGCCGTTGAGCAAAATATTCGACTCTATCGCGTGGTGAAAGGAGTCCGCCACTTGGTCAAGAATCACAACCATCCGATCGGACCGGCTGCTTGGCATAGCCTCAGAGTCATTCAGCACGGCTGTGAGATGCAGATCCGATACGACGACGAACCGATCTTCCAGCTGTGTGAGCAGACATTCGATCAAGGGCGCATCGGCCTCTGGACAAAGTCCGATGCCGTGACATACTTTGATGATGTGCAACTCCGCCTTCTGGATGGATCATGATCGCCTCGCCCCTTCCTTCATCCACTTCATGAGCCTTACCCCCGATGAATTACGACTCCCTCACCGACTCCTCACCGCAGCGGCAGGGTGGTCGGGCCGGCGAGGAGCCGCGGCCTACCAGATACAAGCCCTGATCATCACTTGGATCGTCTGGGTCTTGGGCGCCATGAACGTCATGCTCTACTCCTTGGTTTTGATTCCTGCGTTGCAAGAATTGCTCAGCCCCGACATGCCCGGCGCGTCGGTGACAACATCCCTCGTCGGTTGGTACGGCGGAATCATTTTTTCTATCTTCCTGATCGGCTGGGCTTTCGGCGGGGTCGCGCTCGGAGCATTGGCCGATACAATCAGCCGGACGAAAGTCCTCATGATCGCGGCGACACTCATAGCCTTTTCCACTGGATTGGCGGCTTTTTCGCAACAATGGTGGCATCTCGCATGTCTTCGTCTCCTTACCGGAATTGGAATCGGAGGGCTCTGGGCAGCCGGGGCTGCATTAATAGCCGAAATCTGGGCGGATCGGGATCGCGCCAGGGCGGCGGGATTTCTTCAATCGGCATGGGGTTTCGGATTCTTCCTTGCCGCTGCGGTGACCTTGGCCCTCAAAGACTTCGGATGGCGCGCCTCGTTCGCAATCGGCCTGCTTACGGCAGGGTCAACCTGGCTCATCTCCCGGCATCTACGCGACTCCTCGCAATGGCGGCAGGTCCATGCAGGAGAACAGGCCGACACCGGCCGGGCCGCTTCAAATGTCGCTCTCTTGTTTCAAAAAGGCCTCCGTCGATCGACATGGACCGGCACCGGATTGGCCTTTGTGGCCGTTTTCGGCCTATGGGGCGCCACGAATTGGACTCCGAGTCTGGTCCAGTCCTTGCCGGAATTGGGAGCCTTCGATCCGCCGGCGATGGCCGCACGCGTCAGCATTGCGGTCATGCTGCTCAATGCCGGCGCATTACTCGGATACTTCACTTTCGGAATCCTAGCCGAGCGGTTCGGCCGCAAACCCGTCTTTGCCTTCATGAACGCGGGGAGCCTCGCCATGATGCCGCTGACGTTTTACTTTCCACATAGCTACCTCACGGTGCTGGGATTGCTTCCGATATTGGGATTTTTTAGCAAAGGCGTATTCGGGGGATTCCCGCTGTACCTACCGGAACTCTTCCCGACCAGGCTGCGATCAACCGGAGCGGGATTTTGTTATAACGCGGGGCGGATTGTGGCGTCGGTGAGCCCATTCATTACCGGAACACTGGTCGCGACCTTCGGCAGCTTCGGACGCGCCGCCTCAGCTGTCGCCATCGTCTATGTCGCCGGCCTCCTGATCATCCCCCTGGCGCCTGAAACGAAGGATCGCCCGCTTCAAGATTAATATTTTGGCCACGAGGACTAGGGGTTCGCCTAGCACTGGGGAAATTACGATGCCTGATATGCTAATGTCGGAACGATTAAGGGGCTTTAGTGGATTGGAAAGAGTCTAAGGATTACAATAGCGAGGCGGTAAAGCCCCTTATGGCCAGCGGATGATGCAATGATGAATCGAATAGGGTTATTCATCTCAAGAATGAGTCAGGCGTGGAAAGAGGCGGGCTTGAGAGGCGCGTGGACTCTGGTCCGATCCCGATATGTCACTCGCCTTTACGAGATGTGGGCTCGCTGGTGGATGCAGCACGCCGGTTTGACGTGGTTCGGCCGGATAGCGACCCGGCTGGCCGTTTTCTTTCCGCTTCCCTATCAGGAATATTATGAGAAGCAAGGCCTAGCGGCTCTATCGGCCTTTGGATATGTCGATCCGGCCGTCACCATTCACCATGACGATGTGAAATTAGGGTCCAATGTCTTTATCGACCGTGACGTGGAATTCCAACAGGATACCGGCGGCGGCCGGATCAAGCTCGGTAATCGCGTATGGATCGGTTCCGAAAGTTTGATTAGGACAGGACAGGGCGGCGCCATCACCATCGGCTCTCTGACGTCGGTCGGAGTCCGTTGCGAATTGACGGCCTATGTGGCCGATATCCAGATCGGCTCGCATGTCATGATCGCCTCCAATTGCCGTTTTTTTTCCTACGATCATGGAATGGAGCCCGATGTCATCATGCAAGAACAGCAACTCAAGACCAAAGGGTCCATTGTTATTGAAGACGACGTCTGGTTGGGAACCGGGGCCATCATTCTGAGCGGTGTACGGATCGGAAAGGGCGCGGTCATTGGCGCGGGGTCGGTCGTGGTGAAACCGGTGCCGCCCGGCACAATAGCAGCCGGCAATCCGGCGCGCATTCTCAAGCGGCGGGGCGTGCATGAGCGGGATATCCTTGTAGACATCGAACACGACGCGCTGTTAGTCCGCGGCTTAGACGGGACCATTCGATTCTGGAACAAGGGCGCCGAGCATCTTTATGGATGGCAGTCACAGGATACGCTGGGGAAACGCTCGCACAACTTATTCCAAACGATCTTTCCTCAGCCACTGGAGAGTATCGAGGAGGAACTGGTCCACAAGGGCTATTGGGAGGGCGAGTTATTGCACATCCGTCGCGACGGTTCTCGCATGACGGTAAGGAGCCGATGGGAAATGCAATACGATGGCCATGATAGTTCCGGCACCGTCATCGAAATCAATACGGTCTATTCGTAAGCTCCTCTATTCCCCCACCCGCACCAGCGATCCCCGCTCCTTGCACACATTGTACGTATAGTGGAACCAGCCGACGACGGCGGCGAGATAGAGCAGATTAAGGCCTGAAGCGAAAGCCAGATTGGTCGCAGGGACCGCGTGAGTCGTTAGGACCGTCCGCATCCCTTCAAAGATATGCGCCGCCGGATTGATCCAGGCGATCACCTTCAGCCAGGCCGGCAGGACATCCATCGGATAGAAGACGCAGGAAATCGGCTGAAAGAGAAAGACCATGCTCCAAGCCAGCACCTCGGCTTCCTGGCCGAACCGCATGATTAAGGAGGTCGTCAGCACCCCGATGATCCAACCCGTCAGGACCAGGTTAATCACGAACGGCACGAGCCACATACCGATCGTAAAGACATTATAGGAATAGAACACCAGTGCACAGACCGACATGACGATTGAGACCGCCGTCACCTTGAAGAGACTCATCGCCATGGTAGCCGCCAAGAATTCGCTCGGTTTTAGCGGACTGGCGAAGAGGTTCATCAGATTGCGCGCCCATATCTCCTCCAGAAACGAAATCGTGATCCCCTGCTGCGAACGAAAGAGCACGTCCCAGAGGATCAAGGCTCCCAGGAAGAAGGTCACCGCGCCGGGGATCGAATCTTGGAATTTCATCAAATACATGGTGATGAAACCCCAAATAACCAGGTCAAGGAACGGCCAGTAGAAAATCTCCATCATGCGGGGCAGGCTCCGCCGGTATAGATAGAGATGTCGCGTCACAAGAGCGTTGATTCGATGCAGCTTCATTCTTTACGTTTTACCCTCCATTCAACCAGAAGGGCATGGGAACTGGACGCCAACATCACATTCATTGTTCTCTGGCCAGCTTCAAAAACACTTCCTCCAAATCAGCCTGTCCGAACCGCGTCACAATCTCCTGCGCCGTGCCCTCGGCCACGATCCGGCCCTTCTGCAAAAAGATGATGCGATCCGACATTTCTTCCATCTCGCGCATATTGTGCGACGTGTAGAGCATCGCCACGCCGCTTGCGCGCCGTTCTTCTTTAAGGAGCGCCCTAATTTTGTAGGCGATGTCCGGGTCCAGACTGGCCGTCGGTTCATCCAGGAATAAAATCTTCGGCTCGGTAAGAAAGGCTTTTGCCAAGGTCAGCCTGGTCATCTGTCCCGAAGACAGCTTCCTCGTGAGCTTGTGCCGGATGTCCTCCATTTCAAGCTTTTTCACGACATCATCGATGCGCTGCTGGACGGACGTCAATCCGTAGAGTCCTCCCACAACCTTGAGGTTCTCCTCGGCGGTCAGCGCATAGGGCATCGAAATATAGGTGGAGGAAAAATTGACCTGCTGGAGGATTTCCTCGCGATGAGTCGCCAGATCGCGGCCGAACATATGGATGGATCCGGATGTCGGAGTGACCAATCCCAGGAGCATCTGGATGGTCGTCGTTTTCCCCGCGCCGTTTGGGCCGAGCAAACCCAGGATTTCCCCGGAACGTATTTCAAATGACACGCCGTTGACGGCGGTAAATTCGCCGAACCGTTTGGTCAGATTGCGAACCTGTACGACGGGAAAAGCCATGACGATACCGAATCAAAAGGACAGAAAATCTTTCAATTTCTCGGGAAGGTGACAGGTCTCGCATTTCCGGCTGAGGGCCATCCCCTTGTGTTCAGCCTTATTGTCGTGACAGCGAAAACAATCCGCCATCGCCCTCGCCCGCAAAACCGAGCCTTCCGGATACTCGGGCGCCCAGGATTTGCTGTCCGCCGATACATGCCCCCTGGGAATCACGATTGGATATCCTTTGATGGGCTGATCGTGCACCACGCCGGCATGACATGTGGTGCACCCTTCGCCTTTGCCCCGCTCGCCGAAAGCCTCCATATGCTTGCGATGGCTCATGATCAATCCGACATCCTTGACGGGCGGCGGCAGATCCCGCACGGCGATTTCCGAGACCCGCAGAATATTCCGGTGACAACTTAGACAAACCGCAGAATCGACATGGGCTTGGAGATCATGGGACGGAGTCGGCGTGCCGAACAGTGAGATAGCAAGGTCCTTCGTACCGTTCCACGCCTTATCATGCAGCCACCCCTCGACGCCCGGCCGCACATGGCAACTGACGCACTCCACCTCTTTGTGCGTAGATTGAACCCAGCTCTCGTATGAGGGTCTGATGGTATGACAGCTGGCGCAAAATTTCGGATGGTTTGTGAGCGGAAGCGCCGCCCCTCCCAGAGCCACTGCGCCGGCGATAATCGCTCCGATCGCAATGGCCTGAGACCTACGCATCATCTCGGGAACGACGGGGGAAATGCCGCATGATTAAGGCGGCCACGGCCGGAATATCGTCCGGATCGAGCAAGGGAACCTTAGCCTCGACCGGCTTATTGGAGACGATGCCCAGTAATCCCTCCGTTGTGACGGGGACCTCGCCGATTTGATCCCGTACGACCACGATTTTCGGATATCCCTCGCTGCGCCAGCCCTCGGCGATGATCAAATCATAGGACCAGTCCACAAAACGATCGCGGACATCTTCCACATTCATATGGTCCGGCACGTCCGCAAACATCGCCAGGCTGCTTTTCGACACGATGATGACGCTGCTGGCGCCGGCCTGTTTATGCCGCCAACTGTCTTTCCCTTCGGTATCCAGATCAAACCCGTGCCCCGCATGCTTGACGGTCGCCACTTTGTATCCGGCTCGGACCAATTCAGGAATGACCCGTTCAATGAGGGTGGTCTTACCGCTATTGGATCGCCCGACAAAAGAAAGAATGGGCACTGGCATAGGTGACATCCTTGCTCAGCAACAAGATTGGCGATGCCCGGAGGAGGGTCGGTGGTCCGGATGACCGGTCCAAGCAGATCCGCTGAGGAGTTGCACGGTGACCGTGTCCCCTTCATGCACCTTGGCTGTTTCGACCGGAATGTCGATCAAGCAGTTGGCCTTCACCATCGACGTGAGGATTCCCGAGCCTTGGTCACCCGTCGTGCGAACTTTGAACACGCCGTCTTCCGCCCACAGGATACCTCGGAGAAAATGCCGGCGATCGGTGCGTTTGGAAAAATTCTCTTGAAATTGGGCTTGAACCAGCGGGCGCCCGTAACTGCGGTATCCGCCCATCTTCAGCATAGCCGGACGCACGAGTTGCTCGAACGTCACCATCGAAGAAACCGGGTTGCCGGGTAAGCCAAAGGCCAATTTGTCGTGGATTTTCCCGAATGCCAGGGGCTGTCCCGGGCGGATGGCGAGTTTCCAAAAATTCATGTCGGCCCCGAGATCCTTGAACACCGCCTTGGTGAAGTCATAGTCTCCCATCGAGACACCGCCGGACAACACCAGAATATCGGCGTTCAGCCCATGCGAGATTTTTTCCTTCAAGGCCGTGAGATTGTCCCGAGCGATCCCGAGCAGAATCGGAATGCCGCCCGCTTCCTGAACGGCCGCGGCGATTCCATAGCTGTTGGAATTGATGATCTTCTCCTCGCTGAAGCGTTCATCGAGATCGGCCAATTCATCACCGGTCGAAAGAATGGCGACCCGCGGGCGTTGGTACACCAGGACAAAAGACTTCGCCAGAATCGCCAACATGCCGGCTTCGCCCGGGCGAATCTGGGTCCCCTTGGCGATGATGCAATCGCCTTTCTTGACGTCTTCTCCTTGTGGCCTGATATTGGACGATCGCGGTTCGGCCTTGAACACCCGGACTGAATCGGGCTGGTGCTCCGTATCTTCGACCTTCAGCACGGTATCGGCGCCGTTTGGGATGGGCGCGCCGGTCATAATGCGGATCGCCTCTCCCGGTCCGACACTTCGCGTCGGCATTTTGCCGGCCGGCACGTCTTCGACGATTTTCAACGTCACGGGCTTGGCGATTGCCTGTTCCTGTTTGATGTCCTCCCAGCGGACCGCAAAGCCGTCCATCGCGCTATTATCCCAAGGCGGATTATCCCGCTCCGCAATAATATCTTCACCCAACACGCGGCCCAGCGTGTCCAGGATGGAAATCTTCTCCAAGCCAAGCGGATTCGCGGCATCGAGGACGACGCGTTGAGCCTCTTGGAGCGGAGTCAAGCCGGTTGTCGCATCTGCCGCCTTCACCGTCCGTCTCCCTTCAATGCTGATGGCGCGGCCCGACTTTCAGCAGTGACCCGCTCTTCTTGCAAAAGGCCTCAAGCTGATTCGCAATGTCGTGATACGCCTGTGCCGTCGCCGTATCTGAATTGAACAGCGCATACGGCTCGCCCGCATCGCTCTGCGTGACCACTTCGGGATCCAATGGAATTCTTCCTAAAAAGGGCACGCCCATATCCGCGGCCGAGGCTTCGCCTCCGCCCTTGCGGAATACGTCCACATGTTGATGGCAATGCGGGCATTCCAAGCCGCTCATATTTTCAACGATGCCCACGATGGGCACTTCGCTGTCCTTGCAAAATGTCACCGACTTGCGGGAATCGAGCAGAGCCACTTCCTGCGGCGTGGTGATAATGACGGCCCCGCTGACTTGTCCCAACAAGTCGATCGTCGTCACGGATTCATTGCCGGTCCCCGGAGGCAAATCCACCAGAAGAAAATTCAAATCCTGCCACTCCACGCCGCCGAGCAATTGATTGATGAATTCATATTTATAGGCGTCGCGCCAAATGATGGGATCGTCCGAATTCTGGAGTAAGAACGACATCGAGGCGATCTTGAGATTGTATGCCTGATGAGGAATGATGCCTCCCGAGGTACTGATCTTGAGCTTCTGCCCTTCTGCCCCCACCATCTTCGGAATATTGGGCCCATGGATATCCATGTCGCAAATTCCGACATGCCAGCCTTTCAAGGCAAGGCTTACGGCCAAATTGGTCGTGCAGGTGCTTTTCCCCACGCCACCCTTGTTGCTCATGATGAGCACCTTGTACTCGATCCGCTCCATCCGCTTGGCGACGAGCCACCGGCTATGGCCTTCTTTGTCCTTCTGGCAGGTCTCGTTCTCGTCACAGATCGCGCAGGCCCACATGTAGGTGCAGCTGTCGCCCTGTCCGGAACCGGGATGAGAAATGACGTTGAGTTCGCGAGGCATTTGGGTACTCCTATGGCTGAAGGTCACGGGCGGCGCTCATGCGTCCGCTGATTTTTTCAATGGTATGGTCGAGAATCGGCGCCAGCACGGCCAAATTATCCTTTACCCCGCGCGGGCTGCCCGGCAAATTCACGATCAATGTCTTCCCTCTGATCCCCGCCGTCCCGCGGGACAACATGGCGGTCCGCATTTTCTTGAGGCTCTCCTGGCGCATCGCTTCCCCGATCCCGGGAATTTCCTTTTCGATGACTTCCCTGGTCGCTTCCGGTGTCCAGTCGGTGGGCCTGACGCCGGTCCCTCCGACAGTTAACACCATATCAGGCCCCTGTGCATCACAGAGTTGCTCCAACCCGCTCCGAATCGCAGCCCGGTCATCCGGCACACAGACATACCCGACGATTCTCCCCGGCAATTCCTTCACCGCCTGCTCCAGGCCCGCACGGCCCGCGTCCGGTTCACGCCCCGATACGATCTTGCTGCTGACCACGAGCACCGCCACGTCCACCATAATACGCCGCGTTTACCGCCGGCGGCCGGACGACCCGGTAATCCCCACATACTCGCTTTCGCCGGCCAGCGCCGTCTGAGGAACAGTGGGTCCCACAGGCGACGGAGAAGCTTTACCGCCGTCCGCCTTGAGGTCTTCCGCCTTCTCTTTCGACTCCTTCGCCTTTTTGTTGAAGATTCCGGCGCTGATGATGCCGACCTCATAAAAAACGTACATCGGCAGAGCCATCAGACATTGATTGAACGGATCCGGCGTCGGCGTCAGGATCGCGGCAAAGATGAATGCCGTGAGAAAGGCCCATTTCCGATAGCGCTTCAGTAAGGGAGCGTCCACCCAGCCCAGTTTGGCCAACAGCGTGATGGCCAGGGGAACTTCGAAAATCAGGCCGAAAACCAAGAGAAACCACAGGGCAAATCCGACGTATTGCGCGATTGACAGTTGCGGAATGAACCCCGCGTTGACGCCGTACGAGATCAAAAAATTCAGCGCGAACGGCAGCACGAAAAAGAAAGAAAACGACAGGCCCAAATAAAATGCGAGCGTGCTCAGGATCACAAACGGGCCCACGAAACGCCGTTCCTGCGAATGCAGGCCGGGCACGACGAACTGCCAAGTTTCCCATAGGATGTACGGAGTCGCGAACACCAGGGCAAAGAGACCGGCGACCTTGACGTTCTGCCAGAGGGCTTCAGCCGGGGCGAGAAAGACGAAGGGAACGGTCGGCAGATCCGTCGGGACCCATGTGAGGGAACCCGGCACGAACATATTCTGAAGCGGAACACGGATCCATTTGACCAACAGGTCGGCATAAAAAAACGTGCCGACGAACACGATGGCCGTCACGATTACCGCGCGTGTCAGCCGGACCTGGAGCTCCACCAGGTGCTCCATGACCGGCATTTTTTTATCTTCGAGCGGCTTGAAGATCGTGTCTTGCAGCCACTCTTGCAGTTTGAACCCGTCAGCCATGAACTACCGGAATTGTTTCATGTCATGATTTGGGATTGAACCATTGCTACAATGATCCAATCCTCAAATCAGACAGTAGTTGTTACTTCGGATTCACGGCCACGAAGAGGTTGTTCCCCTGCCGGCTCAACAGAAGCACAACCATTTCGTCCTTTTTCACCTTGGCTGACGCCTTCTGATAATCCTCCAGACTCTTGACCACCTCGTGATTGATTTCCTGAATGACATCTCCACGTTGGAGACCCGCCGACTCGGCCGAACTTCCCGATTCCACCGAACTCACCACCACTCCGGTCGTCTTAGCGGGAAGATTGAGCTGGCTCATCATCGCTGCGTCCAAGGTCTGGACACGGAGCGACGCGAGGACGTTGTCCGGCGGCTTGACGGTTTCGGTCGGCCCGCTTGGCGCCGGCTCCCGCTTAGCCAAGACTTCGTCCGACGGCCGTTCCGCTACTTTAATCTTCAGGCTCTGCTCCTTGCCGTCCCGGAGGATCTTGATATCGGCTTCTTTCCCGACGGTAGTCCGCGCGACGAGGTTTCGGAGCTGGCTCACGCTTTGAACCTCTTTACCGTTGAACGCCACCACGACATCACCGCGCTTCATACCGGCGGCATACGACGGGCCGTTTTCATTGACATCGCTGATTAACACACCCTTCCGCTGCTCGGGCAACTTGAACGATTTGGCGAGCGCCGGCGTGATTTCCTGGATCGCCACTCCCATCCAACCCCGGACGACCTTTCCGGTCTTAGTCAGGCTTTCCACGATATCCAGGGCGATGCTGCTGGGGATCGCAAAGCCGATTCCCTCTGAGCCTCCGGTTCTCGAGAAAATGGCGGTATTGATGCCGATCAGCTTGCCTTGCATATTGACCAGCGCACCGCCGGAGTTGCCCGGATTGATCGCTGCATCGGTCTGGATAAAATCTTCATAGTCGGCGATCCCGACATTGCCGCGACCTAACGCGCTGATAATGCCGAGCGTCACCGTTGAACTGAGTCCGAATGGGCTGCCCACCGCCAGCACCATATCCCCAACCTGGAGTTCGTCATAGTCGGCCCACTTGAGGGCGGTCAAATCCTTCGCTTCAATTTTAATGACCGCCAAATCGGTCTTGGGATCGGCTCCAATCACTTTGGCGGAAAATTCCCGGCGATCGGACAGGGTGACGGTAATCTGCGACGCACCCTCCACAACGTGATTGTTGGTGACAATATAGCCACTTGGATCAAGGATCACACCCGACCCGGCGCTCTGTTCGGGACGATGCGGACCGCCTCCGGGTGGACCAGGTGCGCCTGGAGGTCCAGGCGGCTCCATGCCGGGCGGTTCTTCACCGGGAGGTCCTCCGGGAGGCGCTCCGAATGGTCCCGGCGGAAGCGGCCGCCGGCCCTCCCGGCGTCCCTCGCCTCCGCCGGTCACGGCAATGTTCACGACAGCCGGATTGACGGCTTTGACAATTTCAGAAAACCCTTGCGCCAGAGAGGGAGGAACTCCCGCTGCTTCAACGCTCGGCCCGACCGACAACGTCACCCCGAGGACCGTCGCCGTGGCAAGAAAGATGGCTGCAAGGGCAAGGATACCGCGCTGACGTCTGTGCATGTTCTCTCCTCCGGAAGCTGAAAATTGAAGATTCCCGAAGATCTTCGTCCGTTGAACACGTCATTCTACACTAATCATCGAATACCCTTCAAAGAGGAAAAATGGACATACGGTCATGGTTGCATGCCGGCGATCTCGAGCTGCCGTTTGTCAATCCAGACTTGCTGCACGTTCAACACCAGACGTTTCGCGGCTTCCCTCATAGAGACCAGCCGCAATGTAATCGGCGCCCCCTCATAGGTCGGCGGCCAGATGCGCCGTTCCGGATCTTGAGGCCGCAAATATATGACGGGATACCATTGATTGATGCCGGGAGCGGTGGGGCTGTCCAACGTGGCCCAGGCGCGTCCCTCCGCCTGCAACACGACTTGTCCCGTGGCCACGTCCAAAAGCGCGGCTTCGGCCAGAGACCAATTGTCCAGCCGGAAGCCTGGTTGCCGGTGTGTGGTCCACCCAAGAAAGAGGGAAACCGGATATTGCTGTTCCTCACTCGAGAGAATGGTAATCAATAGGTACTGCACCCCCTGTTGTTTGCCGAACGCAATCAAATCCGGCAGACCGCTGCCGGGCGTCAACTGGGCGGACGGGATGACTTTGTCGATGACAAGCGGGTACCTGCCATTGATCTCGTTCCTGATCTGCTCCGCAATGCGGACATGCGCCTCGTCGGGCAAGGCCGGAACCGCATCCGGCCCGGATCTATCTTCAATCACAATCAGTGAAGCGCGTATCGGACGCTCCGCGGGAAGCGGAAGCGGCGATGACGTGACTGCTGACCGCCCCAGATACTGCTCCAGCCGATTGGGCGGGTGGTTGGATGCGCAACCGGACAACAATCCGAACGACGCGGCCAGACTGAGAAAGAGTCCCATCCAGTTCATGGCACACCTCCCTGCGATCGCCTGCCATCCGACGGAGTTTCCTCGAGAAGGACCGTCAAATCTTTGGCAACTGACCTGACCGGTGTTGAAGCAAGTGGCACGGTGAAAGAACAACGACATGAGGTGACTTCTCCGAAAGGAAATGAAGGAACCATCGGATCATCACAGCATACGATCGCCTCCGTACTGTAAAGCTGTCAAGACCTGCGATCAGAACTTGCTTTCCAATTGAAAGTGGGCTAGGTTCCGCTCGGAGCCTCCAGAGACAATGGACCGGACGAAACGAGTTGACTGCGTCCAACCGGAGTCGCCATCCGTGAAACGGTTCAGTCATAGCTGGCCCGATCTTTCCGTTATCATTCCCGCATATAATGAAGTCCTTCGCCTTCCCTCTTTTCTCCAATCTTCCGTCGCCTATCTGGTCGGCCGTCGCCTGCCGTACGAGATCATCGTGGTGGATGACGGCAGCCGGGATAACACGGCTGAACTCGTCGGGGCGCTGGCCTGCAAACTGCCTCACCTCCGATTGATCCGATCCGCCCGCAATGCCGGGAAGGGGGCGGCAATCCGGCTGGGCATGCAGGCGGCACAAGGCCGCCTGCAATTGTTTGCCGATGCGGATGGCGCCACCCCGATTGAGGAGTTCGAACGGCTGGAACAGGCAATGACCCAAGGAGCCGACATTGCGATCGGCTCGCGTACCTTGGCGTCGCGGGACAGCCGGTACACTGTGCATGCTCGCCTTCACCGCAGTATCCTCGGCTACCTGTTCAACGCGGTGGTCCAACGGATGGGGCTGCGCGGGATTCAGGACACCCAATGCGGGTTTAAGCTCTTTCGAAAGCCGGTGGCTCAGGACCTGTTCTCCTTGGCGACTGTAAACGGATATGGGCTTGATCTGGAACTGCTCTACCTCGCGACACGTCGGGGCTATCGCATCGCCGAGGTGCCGATCAACTGGTTCGACCAGCCCGGTTCGAAAGTCCACCCTTTTCGCGACGGGATAGCCATGCTCTGTAGTCTCCTATCGATCCGGCGGCGCCACGGCCGTGGCCTCTACGGGTCCTCTCACCGTTCTCCAGGAGCCGATCCTCAATCCGATCGAGCGGACCTCGCTCCAATAGTCTCACCCAACCGCATCAAGGACGCCACCGCATGATTACGACTTTGCCGTCCGCGTAGATTTCTTGCCAAGCTGATGCTTCGGCGAGGCTCCTCGCGAGGATCGAATCCCGTTGGACCAGTCCCCAATCGACGCCGTACTTCTCCAAGAGTTCGAGCGCCGGGCGTCCCCCCCTATTGATGATCAAATAGTCGTGGAAGATGGCGCGGTCGCCGATCCGCCAAGCCGGCATACGGCCGTCGATGAAGATTTTCTCGTCCGGTAGCCACCAAAGGAGAAATCCGCCGTAACCGTAATCGTTGTAGAGCCGCCGTCCAGCTTCATCCCGATGGGCCTTGATCCATTCCACAGCTTCAATCGGATATTCTGTCCGTCTGAAGTACTCTGCCGGCTCCGTCCCCGCTGAAACCAGGTGTTGGAGATGACCTCCATCGAGTGAGACAAGAAGGCATGCGACGGTCACGGTCATTCCAAAGGCCATCATGGCCCTCCGGCCAGGCGGCAAGAGCCGGAAAATCCATAGGCGGCAACGTTGAAACATATCCGCTATCAACGGGACGGCCACGATCAGGAAAATCGTCACGTTCCGCCAGTGCCACAGTGACCACACCAGCGTAACGGCGAGCAGAGCCCATTGAATCGGTTCGATTCGACGATACCAGGCCATCACCAGACCGGCGACGGTGATGAGATAAATCAAAAACGCCGTTCCCGCCCATCCTTCAAACGACACGGCCTGCCACTCTCGCAACTGCTCCAGCATGAGCCGATCGGTCAGTGACTCGTAAATCTCCCGGTGCAACAGCCATCCATAAGGATTGATCAGAGTCACCGCGCAGGACAGGACAAAGGAGCAGGCGAGCGATGCAATCCGGTTTCCGGACAGGAGCGGTTCATCCGACCGACAGAACCTGGGCCATCGCCGGCCGACGACGCGCAGGATCGCGTTGCCGCCCAGGATCAGACCCAAAAGAAACAATCCGGCGGTAAATCCGCCGTGTAAGTTCGCCCATATGAGGAACAACGGCGGATAGAACCAGATAAACGCTTCCTTCCCCCGCACAATATGATGATAGAGCAACAGTACGATGGCAATCCCCGCCAGACTGACCAGTTGGGTCCGCGCCCCCAAGTACGGCAGGGCAACCCAGAGACTCACCATGATCGCCGCTAACCGCGAGGTCCGCGGCGCCTCCGCGCGGGCGGCGCTGATCACAAACGCCGCGATCGCCAGTCCGGCAAAGAACATCATGATTCCCAACGCACCGATCGTTCCGAGGCCTCGGTAGACGAGGGCAAGAATCGCATCGGTCAGCCATGCGTGCTCGACCCACCGCCAGTCCGGCATGGTATGGGAATAGGGGTCCTGTGCCGGAAGGGTGCCGCCGCGATCGACAAAATCCAGTCCGGCCCGCAAGTGCCATCCGAAGTCCGGTTCCACCAACGGCTGCAGCGTGAGATTGACGATGAAAATGATCAACAGAAGGTCGAGAGCAGAAGGAGAATCGGTTTCCCGGCGGGGAACCGATATGTCGGCAGCGTCAGCGCGCATCACTCATGGCTCTGTCCCTCTTGCGGCCTCGAGACAAGCAAATTACCCAGCACCAACCAATCGACTTGGGTGCGGAGGAAACACCGCACCGCCTCGTCGGGTGAACAGACGATCGGCTCCTGAACATTGAACGAGGTATTCAACAGCACCGGTGCCCCGGTTCTAGCCCCAAAGGCGTTCAATAATCGATGAAATTTCGGATTGACCGCCTGCGCAACCGTTTGCACTCGAGCGGTGCCGTCAATATGGGTCACGGCGGGAAGAAGTCCTTTGGCCGAAGCGCGCACCGAGGCCGTGCATGCCATGAACGGCGATTCCGCCGTGAGGTCGAAGTATTCCTGTGCCCGTTCCTCGGTTACGGACGGCGCAAAGGGGCGAAAGGGTTCCCGCAGTTTGACCTTGGTGTTGATGATCGCCCGCATGTCTTCCCTCCGCGGGTCCGCGAGCAGACTCCTGTTACCCAACGCGCGCGGCCCCCATTCCATGCGGCCTTGGAACCAGAACACGAGCCGGCCGGCGGCCAATTCTTCTGCGACCTGTTCGCACAGCGCCGCGTCCTCCAGCCTGCGGGCCGTCAGCCCGGCACGGTCAACGGCCCGGCGACAATCCGCTTCGCTGAACTCCGGACCCCAATAGGCATGGCGCATCACTCGGCGCTCCGGCAAATCCCCTCGGCGCGACGCAAGCAGCAAGGCGGCGCCCAGCGCGGCGCCGGAATCGCCGGCCGCCGGCTGAATGAATACATGCCGAAATCCAAGCTCATCACGCAACCGACGATTGGCCACGCAGTTGTACGCTACCCCGCCCGCCAAACAAAGGGAATCCGCGTCGGTCAGCGTCCGCAAATGGCGGCCTAGATGAAGCAGGGTCTCTTCCAGCACCAGCTGGGCGCTCGCCGCCACGTCACGATGCCGCTGCGTCAGTTCATCGGCCGGAGCGCGGCGCCCGCCGAACAAGCCGATGAATTCGCGTGGAAAGAATCCGACCCTGGCAAGATGGAAATCGCACAGCGTGGTGTTGAGTTCAAACCGCCCCGCCGGCATCAACCGAAGCACATGCCGCCGAAGAAGATCGGCATAGACCGGCTTTCCGTACGCCGCCAACCCCATGACGATATATTCATCGTGATCAGGCTTGAAACCAAGAAAGGCCGTGATCGAGGCGTAGAACTGCCCCAACGAATGCGGGAGCGGCGTGCGCTGGAGCACCGTCAATTCCTGATCGTGGCCCATGGCCATCATCGTGGTATCGGCTTCGGACGCGCCGTCCACCACCAGGATCGCGGCCCGCTCGAACGGCGAGACCAAGAACGCGCTGGCGGCGTGGCAGAGATGATGATCGAGAAAAACCGGCCGCGGGCCGGCGCTGTCCATGCGGCGCCGAATCTCTCGGCGCAGGAACAGCAGCTCCTTCCACTCCTGCCCGAGCCGCTCCACGCTCCGGCGGCCTTTCACGAGGCAGAGGCGCGGCGAGCGAACCATCGACCCGACCGCCAGTCTCGCGCGCCTACCGACAACCCAATATTTCCAAGGAACCGCGAGCGCGTGCACCTGATCCAAGGAGACACCGGCCTGGCGTAGACAATAACGCATGGCCTGGACCGGCAACGCCGTCACGTGCCGCTGGCGGACGAATCGCTCTTCTTCCGCTGCGGCGACTATGCGGCCGTTTTCCATGAGCGCCGCGGCAGCATCCCGCATGTTGGAAAGACCGAGCACTAACATGCGGCGTAGAATAGATGAGCTTCCGCCGGCTGGCAAGATTGCCGGCGCCGGTTGCATTCTCATCCTGATTCCGGTACGGTGCCTTCCCCAAGTGCCGACCCGCATTCGATCCATCTGAACGAACCACCGCATGACCCGATCAGCCGAAACCTCGCTCTCCTTCTTACTCTTGGCCGGGCTCTTGGCAGCGACGGTTGCCGTTGGATGCACCAAGCGGGTAGACCTGCCGGATATGGGCCAGCCATTGCCCTACAGCGTAAAGCTCGAACTGGCTCCGTCCGTGACCGACGCCAAGTTCGAGTACATGGACAACTGCGGGCATTTCCGCCCTATCCGGGTAGGTGCGGATCTCGAAGAAGTCCTAATCGAAGCCGCGCATCGATTATTCACCAGGGTCGATATCGGCACCGCGGTAACACAGGGGCCGCCGACCGATCTGGTGATCCGTATTGACCTTGTCGACTCGGCCTTTCAGATTCATATGGATAACCAGTACGATCGGCCCCCGGCTGAGGTGCGGTTCAGCGGGGTCGAAAAAATTTACGATGCCACAGGAAAACTGCTGCGCGAACCTGAAATTCAAGTGAGCCGGCGGGAACGGGTGCGGATTGAGCCGATGCAGAGGAATTGCGAGTACATTTTGGATCCGTTCCTGCCGAACGCCATGACGGAGTTTGCACTGCGGTTCGCGGCTGAGACACGAAGCACATTGGTTCCGTCGGATCAGGCCGTGTCTCCGGCTCAGGCCGCTCCACCAGTGTCGGCGGCGAGCCCCGTTCCCGCTCCGGCGACGACGGCCGACAGGTCGCCTCTGCCGAGCGGATTATCTTTCAAGGCAACAGTGCTTGATGAAAACAGCGATCTGGTGTTCGAGGGCGGCGAGCGACTGCGTGTCCATCTGGATATCGTGAACGGTGGCACCCAGGCTTTTTCCAACGTGTCGGCGTCTCTCACGGGACATGAGATGCTCCTCGCCCAATTTCCCGCCACCACATTGCCGGTCGGCAGGCTCGAGCCGGGAGAGTCCAAATCATTGGATTTTGTCGCCACCCTGCCGCAGTCGATCCGGGCGCAACAAGCCGAGTTAAAGGTGACCGTCGTAGACGGGACGACCCGAGCGGCATCGCCGGAACAGAATCTGCCGGTCACATTACGCTCAACCGGCCTTGTCCTGGGCGACGTCGACGACGTTCCCGCGGCGTCCGCATTCCGGCAACCTCACAATTATGTGATCTCGGTCGGCCTGAGCGCCTACCGGGATCAGGGGCTGCCGGCGCGGAAGTACGCGTCCCAGGATGCGGAGATGATGGCGACTTACTTTAAGTCGTTAGGAGGCGTCCCGGCGTCGAACATCCGGGTCCTGCAGGATTCGAAAGCGCTGCGACCGGACATCGAGGAAGCGTTGCTCGATTGGCTGCCGTCGCGTGTCACCAGGGATTCCACCGTGATGTTTTATTTTGCAGGACAGGCGTTAGTCACACCGACGGGAGACACATTTCTCATTCCCTATGAAGGCAGTCTGACCGCAACGACCCGATTGTATTCACTAAAAGATCTGGAGGCTGCCCTCACGCGACTCAAGGTCAGACAGACATTGTTTATTTTCGATGGATCGGTGCTCAAACCAGAGGCGGACCGTCAAGGTAAAAGTCCGTCCCCGCAGTGGCAGGTCTCAAACGGATCGCTTATCCGCCTGATCGGGACAACCGGAACGGGCAAGAGTTTTGAGTCCGACAAACTGCGCCATGGCATCTACACCTACTATCTCCTGCGGGGACTCCGAGGTGAAGCGGATACCGACCGCAACGGGGAGGTCACGATCAGGGAGTTGACCCTCTATGTGAACGATAAGGTCCTTCCCGCCGCACGTGCCTCGTTTCATCAAGACCAACGTCCTCAAGTCATTCCTGCGCTGCGCGCCGGCGATCGATCCGCCGACACGGTGCTGACCAAGCCGCCGATCCGTGCCGCAACGAGCCTTCCATAGATATTGAGAGGGTTATTTCACCCGCGCAGCTTTTTTTACCCTCCACAGCGCACCGGCTGCTCCGCAGCCGATTACCCGAGACGCCGCCTTTTCCAATCTCACCCGCCCACCGCGGCAGCGCCGAGACGCTGCCTTTTCCAATCTCACCCACCCACCCCGGCAGCGCCGAGACGCTGCCTTTTCCAATCTCACCCACCCACCCCGGCAGCGCCGAGACGCTGCCTTTTCCCAATCTCACCCATCCACCCCGCGCACGGCGAGCCGTGCTCATTCCCGACGCGGCGCAAAAAAGAAGGGGCGGAGAGGATTTCCTCTCCGCCCCTTCGCGTTACTGACCCTCAGATGGGAAGTGGTCTATTCCTCCCCGCCCTTGCAGAAGCTCCGCTCATAATTGATGATGGTCCAAGCTTCCTCTTCCGTGATTGCGGCGGGAATCAAGGACACCATACCCGTGCCAGGGCTGCCGTTCTTGATGACCCAGAACAGTTCCCCGTCTTTCCGCTTCTTGTGGAACTTGCAATTGGTGAAGTTGCGCGGGCTCGGATTTAGAATTGCGCCGGCAGGTCCGTCGCCTTTGCCCTCTTTTCCGTGACAGTTAAAGCAGGTGCCTTTGCCCTCGTACAAGGCCTTGCCTTTGGCAATACTCTCCGGGGTCGAAGCTACCGGATTTTTCATCGCCTTGGCATCTGAAATCTGGTCGGGAGCAACGCGAGGCTTGAGCGGGTCGCGCTCTTCGGCTCCAACCACCGTCGCAGACAACAACATGAGGGCCGCTGCAACTCCCAAAGACTTAGAAAGATACCCCATCACCACTCCTCCTTTGTGTTGAACCCACTGCGTGAACAAAAAATATGACGGCTGACGGATGTCCGATGGCCAAAAAAATTTCCGAACAGAGCGAACAAAACGCGCGAACTATAGCAATCACTTTTCAACTTTGTCAAGGGAACACGCTCACTTCACTGCTGTAGACGCTCCGGAATATCCTGCGAAGCCGACTCGTAATGCTCTCTTCTACAACTGCTTCTCTCAAACCTCGTGCCAGCGGCCTCGAGTCTCTCTCATTTTTATTTTCCAAATAGTTACCGACGCTGATGATGTCTTCACATGTCACCGACCGATAAACAGCGACACCTTTGCGCCCCAATCTTTCCATACTCGCCACAAGAAGAACAATGCCGTAGGAACCGAGGGACCGGCTGATGAGGATGAGGAGAATGAACGGCGGGAAAGCTAGAGAAAAGGTCAGCGCTTCAGCACCACATCTCGCACCACCTTGCCGCTCGGGCCGAAGGGTCGTTGCGGCTTGCCGTTGAGCTCCGCACGGACTCCGCCCGCATTGCCCAACGTCACCATGAACTGGTCCTGAGCTTTCCACTGCGCTCGTTGTCCCGGTCGCAAAAGGGTCTCTTGTGGGCTGCCTGCATCGATTTGCACGACGACCCAGCTCAATTCAGTGGCTTCCAAGTCAAGCACGAGCGGCTCATCGGAATTGACCGGCCCATCGACGGACAATCCCGCCAGGGGACCCTCTGATAAGCCGGCGGCAGGAATAGCCGGAGCAGATGTCGAGTCAGCGGGACGGGGCGCTTGCGGGGTGGGGACCGGCGGCGCCTTCTCGGCCGGTGGCTTCATCGCGATCGGAGGCGGGTCCGGCAGTTTGCTTGTGGCCGACGTTTGTGGATTCTCCGGCTCGGACCGCGGCTGGAGACCTTGGCTTTCCTTTATCGGCTGGGTCCTTTTACTCGCCGAAGGCGTGTCCGGTGCGGATCGGCGGACGACGACAGAAGACTGTTCGCGGCTCAAGAGAAAGATCAACGTCAGCACGGCGACCATAATGGCGATCGTCACCGCTTTGCGATTAGCGCGGCGCCGCCGGTCCTCCTCCATCTGCCGTTGCCGTAGCCGTTCCCGCTCCCCCTGCTTGTCGTAGAAAGAGCCGGCCGACTCTGCGAATCGATGAATGGCATCGTCCTCATCCAATCCGAGCGACCGCGCATAGGAGCGGACAAAGCCGCGCGCAAACACCTGATCAGGGAGTTTGGCAAAATTCCCGTCTTCGAGCGCTTTAACAAAATCGGACCGGATCCTCGTCTTCGACGCAACCTCGTCGATCGTCAGCCCCTTGGTCTCCCGCACTTGTCGAAAAAATTCGCCGACTGATTCCATACATCCTGCCTAAGGTTTGATTCGAGCGAGCAATTCTTTGGCCGCGGCTGCATACTCGCCGTCTTTATCGAGCGTTGACACCTTCATGAGCGCCTCGCGAGCCCGCACGTCGAAGCCGAGCTGATGATACACGCGCCCCAGTTCCAGTTGAAGCCGGGCCTGGGGAATATTGGGAGGATTCACCGTCAGCGCATCTTCCAAGACTTCCATGGCTTCTTGCGGATCCCCTTCGTGAAGCAAGGCGCGGCCCAAATGAAATCGCGCTAAATCCGGCGTCGCGTACAGCGGATTGTTGAGCGCGCGACGAAACGACGCAATCGCGTCCTTCCACTCTTCCTGGTTGGCAAGGACCTGTCCAAGATAGGTATGGGCTTCGGAATAATCAGGATCAATTCGAATAGCCTGCCGGAATTCGTCTTCGGCCTGCTTGAATTTGCCCTGGGTCGCATACACATGCCCGAGCCCGTAGTGCGCCTCTTTATTGTCCGGGTTCAGCTTGACGGCCTTCTGAAAGGAAACATACGCCTGTTGCTGATCCGTCCCGAGCCGTGCCAATCCCTCTTGATAATAGCCTTTGGACTTGCGGACATTTTCCTCGCTGGCGCAACCAACCGCCAGCATAAGGACCGGCACGAGACCCCAAAAGACTGGGGAGAGTATGGTCGCTCGCCCCAGCATGCTCCGGCCGCCGCCTGTCAGGTTACTCGCGCCCGCTGATGTCTTCAAAGTGGGTCAATTGCTTAAATGAGCGGAATCGCTCTTCTATTTCTTTGTAATCCAGGATCTTCAAACGGTCAAGACTAAAGGCTTCAACGGTAAAGGACGCCATGACGCTGCCGAAGATGATGGCCTGGCGAATCGCCTCCGGCGATCGATTGCCCGTGGCCGCCAGATACCCGAGAAACCCTCCTGCAAAGGTATCGCCGGCTCCGGTCGGATCTCTGACTTCCTCCAGCGGATAGGCGGGCGCGCCGAACACCTGTTTGTCGTTGAACAACAAGACGCCGTATTCTCCGCGTTTGATGATCAGATGTTTCGGGCCCCGAGCAAGGATTGTGCGGGCCACCTTGACGAGATTCGGATCACCGCCCAATGCCCGCGCTTCGCCGTCGTTGATCAACAACACATCGATTCGTTCCAGCACCTTCCACAATGCGTCTTGCTTGCCGTTGATCCAGAAATTCATGGTATCGCAGGCGACAAGCGCCGGCCGTTTCACCTGGTTGAGCACGTCCAACTGTAACTCAGGATCGATATTGCCGAGAAACAACACTTCCGGCGCGCGATACTGCTCGGGAATGCTCGGCCGGAATGTCTCAAATACGTTCAGTCTGGTGTCCAGCGTGCGCGCTTCATTGAGCTGATGCGAATACTCGCCTTTCCACCGAAAGGTCGCCCCGGGACGGCGTTCGAGCCCCGTCAGATCGACTCCGCGGCTCTGGAGAAATTTCACATGCCGGTCCGGAAAATCCTCTCCGACGACCGCGATCAAATCGACGCTCGTAAAGTAGCTGGCGGCCGTGGAAAAATATGTAGCGGACCCGCCCAGCACTTCCTCCACCTCCCCGAAGGGAGTTTTCACCGTATCTAGCGCGACCGATCCCACGACCAATAACTTGCCCATAACGTTCATCGTCTCCTTTTAGGTTTAGCGATATATCGCTCGATGAGCAGGCCGACGCGCTTCCTGACCGTTGAGGAAACCAGGTTAGGCGGGGTGACCATCGCATTCCGCAAAGCTTCGTTGCAGCCGCAGGGACTCGGCTCTCCCAGTTCCGGGATAACCTTACGCAACAGCTGCTTGGCCAGTGTCACGTTTCGGTGCAGAGTTTCCAGTATCGCCTCAACCGTGACGCATCCTTCCGTCTCATGCCAACAGTCATAATCGGTGACCAGGGCCAGCGTGGCATAACAGAGTTCCGCCTCGCGCGCTAATTTCGCTTCCGGCATATTCGTCATCCCGATGACGTCGACTCCCCACGTGCGATACAGCAGGGACTCTGCTCTGGTGGAGAATTGGGGGCCTTCGATACAAATATAGGTACCCCCTCGATGCAACGTCGCCCCGACCGTCTGCGCGGCTTGGGCCAGCGAGTCCGAGAGCGATCGGCAGACCGGTTCCGCAAACGCCACATGCGCCACGATCCCTTCGTCGAAAAACGTGGCAGCCCGGCGTTTGGTCAAATCGATGAATTGATCCGGCAACACCACGTCACCCGGCTTGATCGCCTCTCTCATGCTGCCGACCGCGCTGACCGAAATCACCCGCTGAACGCCAAGAGATTTCAAGGCGTATAAGTTGGCCCGATAATTGATCGAGGTCGGATTCACACGATGGCCGCGCCCGTGCCGTGAGAGAAATGCCACCGGCACCCCGCCCACCATACCGGTGATGACGGCATCCGAGGGCCGGCCGAACGGCGTTCGCACCACGGTCTCGCGCATCTGCGCCATGCCTTCGATATCATAGAGGCCGCTTCCGCCGATGATGCCCAACATGGGCTTCCCGGCTTGGTGCTGCTTTCTCATCCGACGGTCACCTCTCCCCTTCCAGCCTCAATTGAAGCTGCGTCCGACCCATGCACCGGTCGGTCCGCCAACTCGGTAAGAAATGATTCAATGAGTGCTCCAAGCTTCTCCGCCACAGTCTCCGGTCGCTCTTCATCATGCACGGCCACCCAGACAATCGCCGGCTCTCGCCGAAACCAAGTAAGCTGCCGTTTCGCGAAATGCCGCGTATCCCGCTTGAGACGCCGGACAGCCTCGGCCCGGTCGTAGTCACCGGCTAGAAATCCGGTCACTTGGCGATATCCAAGCCCCTTCATCGATGCAGACTCCCGGTCGTAGCCCCGGGCAAGAAGCGCGATGGTTTCCTCCACCAGGCCGTTCATGAAGAATGTGTCGACTCGTTGTTCAATCCGCCTATAGAGCTCGTGGCGATCTCGCATGAGCCCCAGGATCAATGGTGAGTGGGCCGGAGCGGCGGACCGGTGCCGCCGGTGCACGTCGGAAAGCGGCCGTCCCGACAAGCGCTGTACCTCCAGCGCACGGATGATCTTCACTTCGTCATGCGGATGAAGAAGCCGGGCCAGTTCCGGATCCACCTTGGCAAGCTCCCGATGCAGAAACCCTTTCTCATACCGGCGCGCGTGATCGATCAGTTCCGCGCGCACGGCCGGGTCGCTCGGCGGTGCGTCACACAATCCCCTGACCAGTGCCCGCACATACAGTCCGGTCCCTCCTACCACGAGAGGCACCTTGCGTTCTCCATACAGGCGTTCGAACTCCCGCAAAGCGGCCTCTCGATACATCCCCGCATTGAATCGCTGATCCGGCTCGACCAGGTCGATGAGCCGATGGGGCACCGCCCGCCGCTGTTCAACCGTCGGCTTGTCGGTGGCAATATCCATCCCCCGGTAGACCTGTCGGGAGTCGGCCGCCAAGACCTCGGTGCCAAGCGCCTGCGCAAGGATGACGCCGACCTCGCTTTTTCCTACCGCGGTCGGTCCGACCAACGCCACCAGCGGCCTATGGACAAGATGATAATCTGTAAGACGCAGCATAGCGTTTATACGAGGAAGGCGGTCAGGTCCGGTTGAACATACGAGCCAATTCATCCATTGAAAGTCGGAAGGCCACACGCCGGCCATGTGGGCACGTCATGATCCGTCCTTCCTCGACCCATTCTCCCACCAGGCGTTTGATCTCGGGAAGAGCCATCGACCGGCCGGCTCGCACGGCGCCATGGCAGGCAAGCGACGCCATGATCGGCGTCACCCGCTGTTCCAGGGACGACAGCGAATCCCATTGCGCCAAATCTTCGACCAAATCATGTACCAGGGCTTCGGCATCCGCATGGGCGAGGATCGCGGGCAGCGCCCGGACAAGGCAAGCTCCGGAACCGAAGGGCTCGATGGACAGTCCCAGCTGATCAAGATCGGCCGCGTGCGCCCGAATGATTTCCGCCTGCTGCGCCGTGACCTCAATAGGTTGCGGCAATAGCAACGGCTGTGAGACGAGCAATCGATCGCGCCACTGCCTTCGCAACCGTTCGAAGAGAACCCGCTCGTGGGCGGTGTGCTGGTCCACAACATGCAATTCCTCTCCGACCTGCGCCACGAGGAACGTCCGAGCCATTTGTCCCAGGGGAAGAACGGCATCGTGAGATTGCTGATAAGCAGGGGACGCTTCCGCAATCAACGAGGGTTGGATTCGAGGAAGATCGGCCCCTTCGGGAACATGCATGGAGGGGCGCTCATGGCGTTCGGTCGCAACATCGACGAGCCCAGACGTGAGTTCACCGCCCGGCCGCCGTCCGGCCTGCGGCAAGCTCCCGGCGTCCAACGGAACATCGAACGAGCGGGACGATATCGCGGTCCCCCGGCTTCCGAGCGTCTCCCGCACGGCCGAGCGGACTACGCGATGGACGGTCTCGGCATCGACAAAGCGGACTTCGCGTTTCATCGGATGCACATTGACGTCGACGCGCCGGCTGTCCACGTCCATGAACAACACAAACACGGGGTAATGGCCCTTCGCCAAAAACGCGCTATAGCCGTCCGAAAGCGCGTGCAATACGGTCGGATTCCTGATGGGCCGCCGGTTCACAAATAAATCCTGAGGCGCTTTCGTCGCGCGGGCCCGCACGGGATCCACAATGTAGCCTTTGATGCCGAATCCCTGTTGCTCGGCGTCAATCTCTAACGTCCGATCCACGAAGGCTTCGCGGTAGATTTGAGAAACACGATCGCGATGGCGCGACACCGCCGGGCAGTTCAGCACTTCATATCCGTTGTGGATGAGCTTGAAATGCACCTGGGGCCACGCAAGCGACGCCTGTTGCACGGCTTGACTGATGTGGGAGAATTCCGTCGCGGCCGTTTTGAGAAATTTCTTGCGCGCGGGGGTATTGAAAAACAGCGCCTGCACGTCGATACGCGTGCCGGGAACGCCGGCCACATCGTCGACCGCCTCCACCCGACCGCCGACAATCGACATCCTCGTGCCCACCTGTTGGCCCGGAGCGGCCGTCGTGATTTTCACACGCGAGACCGCGGCAATGCTCGGCAAGGCTTCGCCCCGGAATCCCAAGGTCTGCACGGTCTCCAAATCGGCGTCCGACCGTAATTTGCTGGTGGCATGACGCTCGAACGCCAGCTCCGCATCCTGCCGGCTCATCCCTTCCCCGTTGTCGGTGACCCGAATGAGGCCGAGCCCGCCGTCTTGAATTTCCACCGCAATACTGGTGCTGCCGGCGTCTAAGCTGTTCTCGATCAATTCCTTGACCACCGCGGCGGGGCGTTCGACGACTTCACCGGCCGCAATCCGGCCGATGGTCTCTGAAGGCAAGACATGAATCTTGCTCGGCCCGCCGACGAGCATCATACCGTTTCGATCCTTGTTGAAACGCGCGGCCCGCGGCGAGAGTGGCGCGGTGCGGAGAATGACGGGGTCATCGAATTTCGGCCATCTTCGCTTTGGCCAGTTTCGCCTCTTCAGATGTCGAGTATTCTTCGATCACGCGCTTGAGATATTTTCGCGACTTGGCCGAGTCCCCGGTTTCGGCCGCCGACAGGCCGAGTTTGAACAAGGCCGCCGGGACCTTTTCGTTGCCCGGATACTCACTGGCGACATGTTCGAACGCCTGCATGGCACGCACGTAATCCTTTTGTCCATAGAAGGACTCGCCCAGCCAATAATGAGCATTCGGCGTCAGGGACGTGGACGGGAAATCCTTGATGAAACGTTGGAATCCCGTGACCGCCAGGTCATATTTTCCGTTCAAGTAATCGTTATAGGCGAGGTTGAACGCGGAGGTGGGCGTAATGGAGGGAACACCCGGCACAATCGGAGCCGGTTCGCTCGGAACAGGCGATTTCGTCGCCCTACTCTGCCGCAGGGCGTCCGCGGAAGCCAGGTCCGACTTCAGGGCCGCGGCTTGGGCCGCCTGGGCGTCTTCAATCCTCGCCAGTCGCGCCTCAAGTCTCTGCAGGCGGGCCTGCATTTCATCGCTGCGCGCCGGCTTGGCTGGCTCGGGCTCCTTGACCCGCTCGAGCGACTCCAAGCGGCGCTGCAATGCTTCCATGCGCTTCTGTTCCTGATCCTGTGTTTTGGTAATCGTGGCGAGATGATCACGCACCTCCAAGAAATCGGCATGCTTGGCGCACCCCGTCAGGAACAATCCCGCGACAGTCCCGACAATCAGTGCAGCGCAGCGGAAAGACCGACCTCTCATGTCAATGCAGCTCCTTCAATTGATTCAGTTTATCGACCGCTTTATTGGCCTCCGGCGAGCGCGGGTACAAATCGATCACTTGCTTCAGCGTCGAGGCCGCTCGCTTCCGGTCTTTCAAGGCCAAATAGGCATACCCCTTCTTCAGGAGCGCCGCCGGCACTTTGTCGCTGGTGGGATAGTTTAGCTGCACTTGATCGTAGGCGTCGATCGCTTTTGGATAATCTTTTTTGCCGTAATAGGATTCCCCCAACCAGAACCTCGCGTTCGGCGCAAAATCCGAATGGGGGTGCTGGACCAAAAACTCCGCGAATCCCTGACGGGCGCTGTCCAGATCCCCTTCTTTGAATCGGTTGAGGATCCGCTCGTATGCCTCCCGATCGCCGGCCGCGGCCACCCTGGTATTGCCACTGGATGGATTCCCCCCATTGGCGGCGGAAGCGGACTGATGAACCGGCTCAACCACCGAAACGGGAGGAACCGACGGAGCCGGTGGGGTTGCGGCTTCCGCCAGCGCCACGCCCGACTCACTTCGCTGAGCGGAGGCCGGCCTCGCCGCCAGATGCTGTTCGACCTGTTTGAGAAACACCTGGTGGTTTTCATAGTTCTTATCCAAGGACTGAAGATGCTGCTCCACCTGTTTGAGAAACGTGTGCTGATTCTCGGCATTCTTGTCCAAGGACTGAAGATGCTGCTCCACTTGCTTGAGAAAGTTATGCTGATTCTCCATATTTTTGTCGAACGTTTGCATTTGCGCGTGCATATGCGACAGATCCTTCGAGAGGTCATCAAGGCGCCGTTCCTGATCATCGCCACGGCTGACAAACTTCCCGCCGGCCTGTTCAAGCGCCTTATGCATGGATTCGACACTGCGATTCACCTTATTGAGGTATTCCGTGGTCGCCTTGTTGTCGGCGTCGATCCGGCTCGCCAGCGCGTCCGTCCGCTTGGCGGCGGCGGTCGTTTCTTGCTCGATGGTCCCCGACAGCTGCTTGTTTGCCTGCTCCTGTTGAACGACCCGCTCCCCCACCTTGTTCAATGCCTGGTTGAACTCCGCCAGCGCTTGGCTCAGCTTGCCGACTTGATCGGTGAGAGCCTTGTTCTGAGCATCCAGTTGGCCGATGGAGGCTTGGCGATGCTCGACGGCGGCGATCGCCTTGTTTTGCTCATCGAGCCGGCCGTCCACCTTCTGAACCAGGGCGGCGTTCGTCTTCTGGACGGCTTCCAGAATGTTTTTCTGCACCGCGTCGATGTGCCCTCGAAGCTGATCAATGCCGGCGGACAGCGCAGCGATTTCCGATTTGGCTTGTTCGCGATCGCTCTTCATCTGCCGTTCCTGGTTGACCAATTGTTGCTCGGCCCACCCCAGCCGGCGCGTCTCCTCGGCCGCCCGCTCCGCGGCCCGCTTCTCGCTCTCGGCGATTCGCTTGTCCAGTTTTGAATCTTGCGTCGCCAAGCGAGAATCCAATTTGGCCTGGAGGTCCTCCTGTCGCGTCTCCAGCATCTGCGCCCGGTGCTGGGCTCGATCAAGCTCGCCTCGGAGAGCCGGGAGTTCCTGTTCCTTCAGCGTCACGATTTCCTGATTCTGCCGAGCTCTGGTTTGAGCCAACTCTTCAGTCGATTGTTTGATCCGTTTCTGAAGGTCGCGATCAACCTGTTTCAGGTCGGCCTGCTGGGCCACGCATCCGGACAACAGCGAGCTTCCCCACAAGAGACAGAACGCGATCCCGACGTATCGGAAGCGGCTCATGCGCGCTTCCCCCGCCCGGCCCGATTCAATCCATACGGGCACCGCCGTCTTATCTGTCATGTGAAGCCCTACATTTGTCATGACAAGTCTCCCTATATGAAAATCGGTTGGAGGATCATGTCACAGGTCACACCATCGACAAAGCTATTTCGAACGCACGACGACATGTCCCCGACGATTCAGTTGGTAACAGGTCTCATTGTGCTCGTTGCAGAACGGCCGCTCCTTGCCATAGGAGACCACGGACAGGCGGTTCGCGCTGATGCCCAATTCGACGAGATAGTTTCGCACGGCCTTGGCCCTCTTTTCCCCGAGCACAAGATTGTAGGCCAAGGTGCCTCGTTCATCGCAATGACCTTCAATCTTCACCAGGGCGCTTCCATTCGCCTTGATCCATTGCGCATCCTGCATCAGGGCTTGGCGGCCTTCTTCGGAAATGGTCCAGCTGTCGTAGCCAAAAAAGACATCGTTCAGGCCCGCCTGCGCAGACGCCGCCTGCTCTTGAGCTTGCTCCTGCCGGATTTCCTCGACCTGCCGCTCGGAACTCTCGGATGGCTCCACCTTAGCCAGCATCGTTCCGCCTCCGCCCAGACGCTCTTCTGACGGGGGCTTGCCCCCGGCGACCGAGTCGAATCCCTTGAGACCGCTCGTTTCAGGATCCTGCGCTTGCGTCGATAGCGGGTCTTGACCCTGACTCGACAGCGACAAATCGGGGAAGGAAGAACCCATGTCGTTTGATGTGTTAGGCGTGCCGGACGAGCCTGACCCGCCGGGCATGGTCGGCGCACTCGGCGCGAACCCGCCGGTGCTGGGCGCCATCGGCGAATGGGACCCGCTTGATGCTCCGGACTTGGCCATGCCCCGTTCGGACGCCTGTGTGTCTCCGCCGGATTGGATCGACTTCTTGGAACAGCCTTGACTGATCAAGAACACGCCGGCCAAAATGACCAGGCCTACTGTAGTGATCCGTTTACTCATAGAGTGTACTCCTGTGGGTTGAGGGTTGCCGATTCCGGAATCCGAAAGAAGAAGAATTCTGCTCTTCGCATAACGCCCTTGCTTCTCATAGAGCGGGTGACCATGATGGAGCGCTGTTGTGGCTGCCGCCGAACGTGATGCGCTCCATGTCCTTGCCGTCCGTATTGATCATATAGATATGGCTCTTGCCGTCCACCGTGGAGCTGAAAACCAAATGGCGCCCGTCCGGCGACCAGGACGGAGAGTCATCGATGCCATTCCCGTTCGTAACCTGCACGCGCTTCTGGCCATCGGGGGAGATCAGACAGAGTTTATACTGGCGCTGAGCGGTTCTGCAGACATAGGCAATCCAATTGCCGCGCGGTGACCAGGCGGGCGCCGCGTTATAGTCGCCTTCATAGGTCAGTCGCCTGACATTCGACCCATCGCTGC
This sequence comes from Nitrospira sp. Nam80, assembly GCF_965152575.1. Lineage (NCBI taxonomy): Bacteria > Pseudomonadati > Nitrospirota > Nitrospiria > Nitrospirales > Nitrospiraceae > Nitrospira > Nitrospira sp. Nam80. The sequence goes on along the minus strand of NZ_OZ224216.1, from coordinate 1,197,844 downwards.
TCATGACGAAGATCTGCGGGCCTCCGCCCCGGTCTGAGGTAAAAGCCAGTTCCCGCCCTGTCGGCGACCAAGACGGTGACAGATCCGCACCTGGATTGACCGTTAATCGCTGCGACACCTTCGACCGCGTGTCTAGTTTATAAATTTCCGAGTTGCCGTCCTGACTCGTGGCAAATGCCAAGTAATTTCCGTCCGGCGACAGCGTGGGCGTAATGTTCAACCCTCCCATCGACACCAGTGTCCATCTCTTCCCCGTCGCCAATTCAATGATGTCGATATCCTGCGTATTGCGCGTTCGATACGCGGTGAACACGATAAAGCGGCGATCCGGCGACCAGCGCGGCATCAAATTGAGAAACCCGTCCGCGGTGATCTGCTTCGGCTCGTATCCGTCATAATCCATGACGTACAGCTCGCGGGCATTGCCATGTTCCGACACATAGGCGATTTTCGTCCGGGCAATCCCCGGTTCCCCCGTATACCGAAACACGAGTTCATCGGCAAAACGGTGGGCCATCAGACGCACGACCGAACTCGACCCGACGTACCGTTTTCCTCCAACGATTTCATCGCTGCCGCTGTCGTAGACATACCCGTCCATCAAGAGATCGTTTTCTTTGTCCCCGTTCTTCCCACCGGCCTTTCCCCAGACCAGCACGGACACGCCGTTGTCCGCTGCCTGTTTGAATACCGCCTTATCGCCGCTGCTGACTTCGCGCACCTTCACGCCGACACTGGGCAGATCGACGAGGTTGAAGACCAGTGAACGCTTCAGATCGGCGCGGAGGACCTCTTCGATTCGCCCGCCGAGCCATTCAGGGCCCCCGCCGTTCTGGAATCCGAAGACGCCGATGGGAATTTTCTGAAAGTCCGGACGGGTGGCTTCGAGAAAGACATCGGTGGCCGGTAAATCAAAGGTCCCTATCAACCCGGCCCCGACCAGAAGCGAGAAACCCACAATAATTATGCAACTCGTGCGTGTCATCCAGAGCCCTCACCAACAGCAAAGGTATAGAAAATGTCATAGGATGGTTCAGTAATATCGGGCGGAAACGGCGGCAATCGATCCACACTCAATACCGCCCGGCGACCGGCCAGATCGTAATAATCATTTCCGGACTGCTGGGTAATTGCAACGCCGCTTATCACCCCATTGCGCGACAAGCGAAACTTAATCACGACCGTCAGCGCGGAGCCTGAGATATCCACCGGCGGAGCCGTCCACTTCTCGTTGATGGCCCGCTGCACCAACGCCAGATAGGGGTTGGACCCGGAAGATCCGGGCACATTCATTTTCGTGACGGGCGTCTTGTTAACTTTCGGCAGGCTCGCGCTCACCGGAGGCGGTTGTTGCTGGACCGGCGTTTGCCGGACCGGCGGCTCCCGAAACATCGGCTTTGTTTCCCGGACTGCTTCCGGCAACTTCACCGTTGGGGGTGCTTGGATTGGCTTCAGTTCTTTCAATTCTGGATCCAGCTCTTCGGACAGAGACCGCAACTTGGGCGGCACCGGCATGGGCCTGGACGATTCCTTCGGCACTTCTATCGGAGCGGCGGCCATCTCCGGCACCTTCAGCTTTTTCAGAAAATCGAGATCGTTCTGCGGTTTCTCCTGAGCGCGCTCCAACTTCGCCGGCAAAGGTTTTCTCGATTCCGCCGGTTTCATCGGGCTCATGTCGCCGAATTTCGGCGCGTTGGGCGGCAACTCAATATCCTTGAGAAGATCTTCCATGACATCTCTCCGGCTTCGAACCGGAGCGGCCGGCGACGGCTTCACCGTTTGCGGGATCGGCTGCGGCATCGTCAGCGTCGGAGCCGGAGGAACGGGCTGCACCAATGCGGGTGCCGGCTTTGGAGGTGCGGCCTGAAGCGGTACGGAAGGCGGAGCAACCGATCGCTGCGAGCTCGGGGCCGGCGGCTGGCTCGGGACCGGCCTGGCCTGCATGGGAGCCGGTTTAGTGTGGACCGGGGGCGGCGGCGTCTGCACCGGTTTGGGAGGAACGGCAATGGGCGCAGGCTGCACCGGCTTGGCAACCGGCTTGGCCTTTTCCACGGGCGGTTCGGGTTTTATTTCGGGCGTAGGCGCCGTAACTAGAGACACCTGGACGGCGGAAAGCGGCCGCTCTACTTTCTTGAAACGAAAACCCGCGATCAGCGCCAGCACGCAGACATGCAGAACCAGCGACACGATCAGGGTCTTTTGAAGGCGATCCTTTCTTCGGCCTCCACCGGTGAGAAACAATGCATGTTGCTTGGATAAAACTTGAGACGTCATCTCGTGCGAATACGTGCTTCGTTGAAGCACATGTTGCGAAGCACTATTTCTTTCGCGGTTGGACAGGCGCCATGTTCTGTTCACTCATTCGCTCGGCGCCGGCGGTCGGATCGGTAACCATGCCGAGCTTTTCGATTCCCGCTTTCTTCACGCTATCCATGACCTCAACCACAATTCCATACGGCACGTCTTGATCTGCTCGAAGATACACCGACACCTCGGAACTCTGATCTTTCAATGCCCGGAGCTTTCGTTCCAATTGCACGGGACTGATCGGGTCCTTGTCAAGAAACAGACGCCGGTCCCGCTCGATCGAAAGCACCGCCCGGGTTTCAGGTTTGATGGTGTTGGTTGCGGATTTCGGAAGATTGATATCGATTCCACGATACAGCATCGGCGCCGTCACCATGAAAATAACCAGCAGCACCAACACGACATCGACGAGCGGAATGACGTTGATTTCCGCCATAAACCGGCGATGTCTGGTTTCGAGCGTCGTCATCACTGCACTCCGACGGGAGTCTGCTTCTGCCGCGCCTGCATCGAGTGCATCACTTCAACGGTAAAAGACTCAATGCGAAAGACCGTCTTCCTGATCCGGCTCAGGTAATAATTATAGGCGATCACCGCCGGGATCGCGGTAAACAACCCGGCAGCGGTCGCGACCAGGGCTTCGGACACGCCGGGAGCGACCGCCGCGATGCTGGCCGTGCCTTGAAGGCCGATCTCCCGGAACGAATCGATGATACCCAACACCGTGCCGAGAAGACCGATAAAAGGGGTGATATTCCCTGTGGTCGCCAATACAGGAAGATACGACTCCAAATACGAGATCTGGTTCTGCACCAAATAGCTGACCGTTTTGTCGACATAGTGCTGATCGACGGGGACAGCGAGGTGGTCTCGCCCTGAAGCTCCGTGCCCGTACGGCAGGCCTGCACCGTCGTTCTGCGTCGTCCAGAGCCGATCCATGATTCCCTGGAAGACCCGAGCGCTGGGACTGCCCTCGACACGTTTGGACTGGCGATATAACTCCTCAAGGTCACGGATCTTCGTGAACGCGGTGAAGAAACGCTGGTCTTCGCGGTCGGCCGTTCTGAACACACGCCACTTGTAAAGAATGACCGCCCAGGAAATGACCGAAAAAAGGAACAAGAACAGCAGGACGATCTTCGACACGGCGCCCAGCGATCCGAACAGCATGGGTCCCGACTGGAACATCAGCTTAGACCTTTCCCTTCAGGTAAGAGACCATGTCGCGAGTTAGCATGGATTGTACCAAGTGCTGGGGAAATGGCGGGGCCGACGGGATTTGAACCCGCGACCTCCAGATTGACAATCTGGCGTCCTAAACCAAGCTGAACGACGGCCCCGCGCAATCAATGACGGCGGAAGAGCTTTCCTGCAATCGATAATTGAAACGACTCGATCAAGATACAGTAGAGCGTCTCTTTGTACACCACATGTAATGGCTTCGGCAATGCCCTACCGTAATTCGTTACGACTGTTATTTGGTAGGCGGAACAGGGATCGAACCTGCGACTTCTGCCTTGTAAGGGCAGCGCTCTCCCAACTGAGCTATCCGCCTGATTTTCAAAGGTCTCAAAAGATTTTTGGGATGCTATCAACTCTCCTCTACCTTGTCAATGATAATGGCGCATTGTTCTTGCAGAATCTCAAAACAACGATCCTGACCACACGAATCCTGCCCTATTTCCTCTCGCGACCTACGCGCGGGGGCTTCGAAACCCTGTTGCGCGGGAAACACGTGGTGTGTATTTTTTTCAATCGTCCCCGCTCCACATGTGTATAGATCTGTGTCGTCGCGATATTGGCATGGCCCAGCATCGCCTGCACCGATCGCAAATCGGCACCCCCCTCGAGCAGATGAGTCGCGAACGCATGGCGCAGCATGTGCGGAGACGGCACAGCCGCGAGGCCGGCTCGCCTCGCTCGGGTCCGCAGCAACTTCCAGAACCCCTGGCGGCTCATGGCGGTGCCGCGCCTGGTGATGAAGACGTAGGGTGACGTCCGATGTTTCAGCAGCATCGGACGGGTCCCCATCAGGTACTGAGACAATTTCTGGGCGGCGATGCTTCCGATGGGAACGAGGCGTTCCTTGTTGCCCTTCCCGGACAGAACGACGACGCCCACGTCAAGATTGACTTCCGCCACCCGCAACCGGACCAGTTCGGAGACACGCAATCCCGTGGCATACAAGACTTCCAGCATGGCGCCGTCGCGAGCGTCTTCCGGAGTTCGCCTCGCGGGCATATCGAGCAAACGAGTCACATCGTCCATGCCGAGCGTTCTCGGCAATCGCCGCCCTCGCCGCAGGCTTCGCACGCCGGCAGTCGGATTCTCCTTGAGCACCCGATCCTCGACCAAAAATCTGAAAAAGCTGCGAACGGCGGCGATGCATCGCGCGCAGGATGCGGCCGCGAGGCCGCTGCGATGAAGGGCTTCGAGAAATTGCGCGAGCAGCGGCGGCGTGACCTCCATCGGTTCTCGGATCCCCTTGAGGATCAGGAAGGACTGCAATTTATCCAGATCCGTCCGATAAGCGGCCAGCGTATTGGATGAAAACCCGCCCTCCAATCGAAGGGACATGCAGAATCGCTCGCACAGGTCGTCGAAGGGACGCCGCTCTGTTTTCTCGGCCGGCACAATATTGCGGGAGTTCATAACCAAGCCATCCGATCTGCGACGTGACTATAGCCAAGCGTCAGCGGCAAGACAACGTCAATTGGCGTCTTTCTTGACACCTTTCCGGCCGTCTCCTATAGTGCGTCTGTAGCGCAGCCCGATAAGGATGTTGGAACAAGCCTGTGCGTTCACCCACCCCGTCCGGAGTGTCTGGAGTTCCGTTCTGCAGACCGTGCTCGTGTCCGTAAAGCTCGCCCGGCATGTCCGGTGAAGCGCCGGCCCCTGAAACGACACATCCTTGACTCAGGTGCATAACGTACTATCCTGAAAGATCCCACGAGCGGCCGCTATGATCAGGAGACAATGGTCCCTCTAGCAAATTTCCGTTTACGCGCCCTCCTTTCCATCGGCTTCCTTCTCGTTTCGTTCGTCGGGTTCAGCCATGGCGCGGAGCCGGCGGCGGCGAAGAGTGCTGCGCCGCAGCGAACCCCTCAAGCCAAATCTCCTTCGGTCCAGGCCCAAAAGACGCTCGATCAAGCGAAACGCCTGATCGACACCGAGCAACCGGAAGCAGCCGCGACGATTCTACGAAAATTTCTCGATGCTTCGCCCAATCCTGATTTTCTCGATGACGCCTATCTCTTGATGGCCGCCTCGATGTACGGCATGAAAGAATACGGCGAGGCGACGAAGTATCTGACTCAATTGTTCGGAGAATTTCCCTCCTCCGAGCTCATCGATCGCGGCAAATTGCTGCTAGCCAAGACGCACGCCAAGGCCGGAAACATCGATCTGGCGTTGCCGCTTCTGTCCGAAGTTCGAAGCCTTTCCACCGATGCCGGCACCAAGCGGGAGGCCTTGCGTCTCACCGGCGAACTCCAGGTACAGCGAAAAGACTTTGTTCGCGCAATCCAAGCTTGGCTGGACGAAATGAGTCTCGAGGCGGAAGATCACCAGCATGAAGCCGAGCCCCGCATCCGAGAATTGGTGCAAACCCAATTGGACAGACCCGCGCTGATCCGCATTCGTGACGCCTATCCCAAATCGTTTCCCGGTGATGTGGCCCTGATCAAACTCATCGAGCTGCAGCAGGCGGCCGGCGAGGACCATCTGGTGGAGCGCAACGTCAGGCTCTTTTTGAGTCGCTTCCCATATCACCCGTATGCCGAAAAGGCTTCGGAACAGCAGGCGGCCGTCCGCGCCAGGATGAAATCCCATCCCTACAGCATCGCCGCCGTCTTCCCGCTCTCCGGCAAATTGGCTCCCTACGGCACCGAGGTCTTGAACGGAATCCAGCTGGCGCTGGAGCGGACGAAGGACCATCCGGATGGGCCGTCGGTCGGGCTGATCGTCAAGGACACGGAATCGGACCGCGGCGCCTTTCTCGATGAGTTCTCGGAGCTGCTGTCCAATGATCGGCCCATGGCGGTGATCGGCCCGCTCCTGTCCAAAAATCTGCCGGTCATGGCCGAACTCGCCGACCGCGCGCGAATTCCATTGATTACGCCCAGCGCCGTCATGCCTAATCTCCGCCGCCTGGGCAACTATGTGTTCAGCACCTCGCTGACCTACGCCCATCAAGCCAAACGGATCGCCGATTACGGCGCGCGGGAACAAAAATACCGCCGGTTCGCCATCCTGCACCCGGATACGGCGTACGGGCGCGAACTCGCGCGTCTGTTCAGCCAGGAAGTCCGGCAGTATGATGGAGAAATTGTCGCGATCGACAGTTATAAGGAGGGTGACACCGACTTTCGCGCCCCGATTTTGAGGCTCAAGGCCGAAGACCTGAAAAAATACGGCGTCGAGGTCCCGATCGAGCCGGACCTGTCAAAAGCTCAGACCAAGCCGCCGGCCGGCAAGAAGAATAAGCGAATGCTCTATTCGCCGGGATTCGATGCCATTTTTCTCCCCGGCCGCTCGTTGGATGTCGGGCTCCTTGCCGCCCAGCTGGCGTTTCATGACATCATTGTCCCGATTCTCGGCGCCAACGGGTGGAACAGCCCGGACTTCGCCCGGGTCGCCGATCGATCCATTGAGGGCGGCGTCTTCGTGGACGGCTTCTTTGTTGACAGCCCGAATCCGATCGTGCAGGAGTTTGTCGAACGCTATCGCCGCCGGTACCAATCCGCGCCCACGCTTTTTGCCGCGCAGGGATACGACGCGGCGCGCGTCGTCTTGGAGGCGTTACGGAAGGGCGCGACAACGGGCGAGGGCGTGCGGGATTATCTATTGCTCCATCACGATCTGCCGACATTAGCAGGACCGGCGGATTTCAGTCCGGAAGGTACGTTGAACCGGCAGGTGTTCGTCATTCAGGTCAAGCAGGGTAAGATGATCCAGGTTGAATCGACGCCATGAATACCTTATCCCAAGCGCTGCATACTCTGTCTTACATGGGCCTGCCGTTGCTGCTCGCCGTGGTACTCCATGAGTATGCCCATGGATGGACGGCGAATTACTACGGTGACCAGACGGCCCGGTTGGGGGGACGTTTGACTCTGAATCCCTTGGCGCACATCGACCCATTCGGGACGGTCATTCTGCCGCTCATGTGCCTCTTGATGCCCGGCGGGTTTTTCATCGGATGGGCCAAACCGGTCCCAATCGATCCCCGGCAACTACGCGACCCGCGTCGCAACATGGCCGTAATCGCCGCCGCAGGACCGGGCATGAATCTCCTGCTGGCGCTCGCCAGCGCCGCCCTGTTTGCAGGCCTCCTCAAAATCGAGCCGTCGCTGTTGGGCTACTGGGGGGATGCTTCTTCGGAACTCCGGCAGGACTGGGTGGGAAAACTCTTGCTGCCGATCGCCGTCATGTGCGTATATTCCGTGCTGATCAACCTGCTTTTGATGCTGTTCAATCTGATTCCGATTCCACCGCTGGACGGCGGCCGCATTATGACGTGCCTGCTCCCCGTGAGGCCGGCGCTTGCGCTGGCCCGCCTGGAAGCCTACGGCATGTTGATCATCGTCGCCCTCATCGTTCTGGATCCGCAGATCATGGTGATCACGACGATCACCCATACCTTGGTGGATCGCATCGCCGGCGAAGTGCTGGCGACCGCGACTTTTTTCGGCGCAGGAATTCCCCAATGACGACCGCACGCAAACGAGTGCTCAGCGGGATGCAGCCGAGCGGATTGCTCCATCTCGGCAACTGGCTGGGAGCGCTCGATAATTGGAACACGCTCCAGGAGCAGTATGAGTGCTTTTTTTTCGTCGCCGATTGGCATGCCCTCTCCACCAATTATGCCAACACCAGCCGCATCCGTGACTTCGTGCACGAAATGTTGATCGACTGGCTCGCCGCCGGCATTGATCCGGCGCGGTCGACCGTGTTCATCCAGTCGCGCGTGCCGGACCATGCGGTCCTACATCTGCTGTTCTCGATGATCATTCCCATCTCCTGGCTCGAACGGAACCCGACCTACAAGGAAAAGCAGGAGGAGATCAAGGAACGCGATCTCGCCACCTACGGCTTTCTCGGTTACCCCGTGCTCCAAGCGGCGGATATCTTGATTTACAAGCCGGACTACGTGCCGGTCGGCAAGGATCAGCTTCCGCATCTGGAGCTGACCCGGGAACTCGCGCGGCGGTTCAACAGTCTGTACCGGCCGGTCCTCCCGGAGCCCCAGGAGCTGTTGACCAAGTTCCCCAAAGTGCTCGGCACGGACGGGCGCAAGATGAGCAAGAGCTACGGCAATACGATCAATCTCTCGGATCCCGAACCGGTTGTCCGCCAGAAGCTCAAGACCATGGTCACCGACCCGGCAAGAGTGCGGCGTCACGATCCCGGCAACCCGGATATCTGTCCGGTCTTCGACTTCCACAAGATCTTCTCACCGCTGCCGATCATTGAACAGGTCAACCGAGAATGCCGGACCGCCGAAATCGGCTGTATCGACTGCAAGAAACTGGTCGCCGATCGGATCGTGGAGCGCATGGCGCCCATGTGGGAAGCCCGCGCCTCGCTCACGAAAGATCCGACGCATCTGGAGGAAGTGATCGAAGATGGAAGCCGCCGGGCAGCCGCGGTCGCGCACCGGACATTGGAAGAAGTCCAAGACGCGATGAAGATCCGATGATATTAAAATGGCGTGGCGAGCTTGCGCCACACTTCAGTCAGCCGGCGCTGAACGGGCGCGCGCACGTTGATGAACGTGACGCCGAACTCCGATGCCTGAGCCCACCGTACAATCGCCCCATCAACGGTAATGGGATTGGACTCATTGCCGGTGAAAATGCAGAGTTCCAATTCCAGCCCGACTTGGATGGGCACCGCGCTCCTCACCCGGCATCCATCCGGGGACAGGTCCAACAGCTCTCCGTCTCCTTGAACCTTTTTCCCCTTGACTGAAAAGTGGCTGCGGAACTGGACGCGAACGCGCACGTGCTTGCGCTTGTTTGCCGCCGGCTGCATAGCTCACCCGCTTGTCGTGAAAATGCTCTCCTATCCAGGCCTGATTTCGGAGCATAGGATAAAAGCCGCGAAAAGGCGAGCAAACAGCGGGAATGCGCCGGCCGGCGGTCAGGATGGCCATGCCGGCCGGACTTCGCTTTTTCGAAGGAAACAGCGGCTATAACGTTTGCGGTTTCGGCTCCGACAGCGTTTTCCCGGCGGACTCCAACAAATCCCTGGCCACGATGATGGGAGCCTTGAAATGGATCGCAAGCGCGATCGAATCGGATGACCGGCTATCAAAAATCTTTTCCTGATCCTTGAATGCCACCGTCAGCGCACCGTAGTACGTTCCGTCCTTCAAGGTGATCACCGTTTTGGTGACCTTCCCGCCGAATGATTCAAGGATCGTATGCATCAAGTCATGCGAGAGCGGACGTGGGAGCTTTTGTCCCATCAGCACGCTTTGAATGGACCCGGCGACGGTATGATCGACAAAAATAGGAATCACCTTTCCCTCGGCCTTGAGTAGCACGACAGGCCCATGGTCCGAGAGCCGCACCTGCACATCCGCAATCGTTACCAGGGAGGCTCCGTCGGCCGCCTCATCGGCCTGCACCTGACAAGCGGAGTCCGAGAACACAAAGAATGCCGACACCAGCAGGGCCGCAACCATCCGAGGGTTCGTGCCTTTCATCATGTCCTCCTCCGGGGCGCATATCCCGGAAAAACAACCTGCGGCGTTAATTAGGCCCGCACAAAGGGATTCTCCTCACGTTCCCATCCAATCTGAGTTTCCGGTCCATGGCCGGTCACTACCGCGGTGTTCTCCGTCAGCGTGTAGAGGCGTTCGCGGATGGATCGTTCAATCGCATGGAAATCGCCGCCCCACAAATCGGTCCGTCCGATGCCGCCACGGAACAGGGTATCGCCCGCCAATACCAATTGGGCGGTCGGAAAGTGAAAACACATCGACCCCGGCGTATGGCCGGGCGTATGGAAGGCGCGTCCTTCCAGCGAGCCGATCACGAGCTTCTCGTCATCTGCCAACCAATAATCCGGCGAAGGGACCGGCGTATAGGGCACTCCGAACATGCGGCACTGCACTTCGAGCATATTCCACAGCCGTAGGTCGTCATGATGCAGGCATAAGGTGGCCCCGGTCGCGTGCTTCATCTCACCGGACGCAAGAAAATGATCGAAATGCGCATGGGTATGGAGAATGCTCACCACGGTCAGATCGAGATCCTTGGCTTCGCGCAAAATACGCTCATGCGCGCCACCGGGGTCCACTACCACGGCCTGTTTGGTCACCGGATCACCCAGAATCGAACAATTGCATCCGAGCGGCGGAACCGAAAACGTTTTCCTGATCATGCGACGGTCTCTGTCATACTTGGAATGATGCTAGCGTCTTGCCCATCGTTGCGCAACACATGACCGATTGAGGAATCATTCCGGTTGCGATCGCGCAGTCCACACGACTTCAGTGTCGGCGATCTCCCAATGCTCGCCGCGAGCTTCCAGCCATAGGAGAAATCCCGCCCCGCTTCCGTCCGGCCGATCGTTGGCCGCGTAGACCAGGGCTTGATCCTGGCGTGACGAAAATCCGACCCGTGAAAAGGCCAAGCGATCGATGGTCCGAGCGTCCTGCATCAGACGCACCGGCCGCCTCCGTGACGAGGGAGCAGACCGCCTCGCCTCCGATTCCGGTTCGCCCTCACCCGCGATGAACTGATACGGCACGCCGAACTTGAACAGGCTGCCCAGCCTGGAAGGCTGTTGGTTCTTGAAGAGAAAATCCAGGATCAAATCCCGCGGCAGGCGGCCATCGAAAAAGCCCTGTTCTTCGAAGAAGGCGACGGTCGGCAGTACCGGTGAATCGGGCAGCAGACGCGTCACGGTCATCCGTTCGATCATGACGAGCGTTGTGCCGCTCGTCAGAAATTTGCCGCGCACGACCGCGTCATAAATCGGATAATCTTGAACCGGAACGGCGCGCGCGCTCGGGATGCCGGAATCCGCCGCCGCAGCCGGCCGGCACTGTGTCCCTACGATCCCGCTCAGCAGCGCCAGCGCGATTGCGATTCGCCAGACCATGCGCTTGAGAATAGCCCGTCCGATCGAATCGGGTCAAACCCCAGAGCCATGTTCGGGATGGACAATCGGCCCGGACTCTGGTAATCGTCATCTGCCTGGATCCTCCAGACTATGATCAACGACCCTCCCCGATCCCTCCTTGTCGTGTTCGGCCTGTCCCTGATCGCGCTGACGCCGGGCTGCAAGCCGGACGATTCTCCGTTTCGCGCGGAGAATGAGAACCTGCGGAAGCAGCTCGTGAAGCAGGAATCGGTGGTGACCTCGCTGGCGGACGGCAACAAAGTCATGCAGGACCAAATCAATCTCTTGAATCAGGAACTCCGCGATGCCAAGCGGGAGGCCGAAAGAGCGGCGGCCGACGCCAAGGCGTTTCAGGCGGAAACCAAGGCGCTCAACGGCAAGCTGGAGTCGCAGCTGGCGGAGACAAAAAAGTTGACCTCCGAAGTGCAACGAACGGCCGCTCGCGTGGCGCAGATTGCCAGCAATGTGCGGGTGGAAGAGAAAGGAGCTCAGATAGAAGATTTGCCTCGGCCCATCGCAGCGGTAGTGAAGGCCGCGGAGGAAGCGCTGGCCCGCAACGGGTATCAGGTGCGCGTCAGCGTGAAGACCGATCAGCGAGCCGTCTTCGTCACCGAACGCAAAGTCTCAACGCCGGCTTCGCTGGAAATGTCCGGTTTCCGAAACCAGTATGTGCTGTCGCTGCAGGCCCTCCCCACCAACGTGACCCGCCTGGCCGTCAAGGCGGATTTCGAGAAACTCATCCAAGGCGGCCGTGTCCTCTCGGTCAACGCGGAAGAGACCGCCGAGATCGAACGCCGGCTGATTGCCGAGATCAATAAGGCGGTCGCTGCGCCGAGCAAGTTGTGAGCGGCGGCTCACCGATCGGTTCCCGAGTATTCCGCCTGCTGGCTTGCCGCCTGGCGATACTCTTTGCCCTCTGTGCAGTCTCGGCACTCCCCTGCACAGTTATCGCCGGGCCACCGCCTGCGCCCGAGCTGGCCCGGCATCTCGATGCCATTGCCAAGTTGGCGTCCTCCTCACCGGCCATCACCATTCCTGAAGGTCTTTTTCTCATGGGCAGCATCCGGATCGACGATGATCCCTACGGGCTAAAAACTCAGTTTGACGACACCGAGCTCCCCCAGCAACAGGTCTGGCTCGATGCCTATGAGATTGACCGGGACGAAATGAGCCTCGGCGAATACCTCGTTTTTCTGCGCCAGAAAAAACGCCATCCGGCGGAAGCGCTGCAAAAATTAATCTGGCACGTCATTACCGTGCATTCCGTGACCGATCAGACCTTGAGCCGATGGCCGGCGCTGTATGTGACCTGGAACGAAGCCGACGCCATGTGCCGGTCACGCGGAAAACGATTGCCGAGTGAAGCCCAGTGGGAAAAGGCGGCGCGCGGGCCGGACGGCTGGAATTTTCCTTGGGGCGACGCGCCACCGGATGCGAAGCTCGCCATGTTCGGCCAGCATCATGTCCACGAGATTCCGATCCTGGCCGCCGTGGAGACCGGCGACGACGGAAAAAGCCCGTACGGCTTACATCACATGGCGGGCAATATCGCCGAATGGGTCAATGACTGGTTCGGATTCGATTATTACGCCTACTTGCCCAATCGAAATCCTCCAGGCCCCACGAGCGGACGCTACAAAGGCGTGCGGGGCGGATCGTGGAAGAGCAGGCCCAATATGCTGCGTACCGCCACACGCGGCGGCTCCCCTCCGGATCAGCGCCAGCCGACGATCGGCTTCCGTTGCGCGAAACCGCTGTCCGCCGAATCCAACAGCCGCCCCGCTCGGCCGGGGAAGGGCCGGCCATAGAGATCGCTCGATCGATGGATCCGAAAGAAACCGGAACGAACTACGATGCAGTGGCGTCGTGGTGGCTCAAGCAAATGAAGGATTCGACTTATGGTATTGCCGCTCTGGAGTGTGCCCTCAGGTTCCTGGAGAATCGCCGGTATGCGCTTGATGTCGGCTGCGCGTGTGAAGGGCGGTTTCTCAAAATTCTATTAGAGCGCGGGTTTCACTGCACCGGGTTGGATATTTCCGGAGAAATGGTGGCGGTGGCTCGTCAACGCTATCCGAATGTTGAATTCACGGTAGCCGATATGTGCGCATGGCGGCTTCCGCGGAAATACGATTTGATCACGGCTTGGGACAGCACCTTCCATCTTCCGCTTGAAAGTCATGAACCGGTCCTTTTGAAATTGTGTGACGGGCTGTCCAAGAATGGAGTGCTTCTCTTTACCTGCGGCGGCGGGGAAGGACCAGGAGTAGCGCAAGGGGAGTTTGGCGGCAAGCGATTCGAATATAGCTCAGTAGGAGTTCCCGGATTTGTTCGCCTACTCTGGCGATTTGGGTGCGGCATTCAACATATTGAATACGACCAATACCCCGAGAATCATGTGTTTATTGTGGCCAGGAAACTCTAGCCGCTAGAGATTCTTTCGCAGCCGCACGACGCGGCCCCAGATGCGCTGTCCTGCTCCAAGAGCAAGATCCGGATAGCGCCGATTCAATGGATGGAGGACCAGCCGACCGCCGATTTCTCTGAGTTCTCGTAGCATCGCCGCCTCCGGAACAGCTTCATCGCCCGCCACCACGTAATGATCCACGTCACCCGGCAAATCAGGATCAACGAAGATGATTTCACCTTCGCTGAACAGCGGGTTCATCGAATCATCTCTGACGCGCAAGGCGAACGTGCGATCGCCCGACAGCTCCGTTTCGAGCAAGGTTTCGGGATCCACCGTCTTGTCCTGTTCCCCGCTCCCGACCACTCGACCGATGTGGGCCCAGGTGAGCAGAGGCACTCGCCTCATCTGTAGAGCCAGCGCGCGCCCCTGCTTATCGGTCGGTTCCGTGAGACTCAACACGCGGCCGGTCCGAAGGAAATCGACATCCATCCGAAAATATTTCGCAAACTTCCTCCAGACGGCCGGATCCTTCGGAACTCTGTCGCCGAGAATATTGACGATCGTGCGCGGAGTGACACCGATCGCCAAGGCCAAATCTTTTTCGGTGAGTCCTTCCCCCAATTCTCGATAAATCAAGCGCTTGAGATTCACGGTTGACTCCTCGGCGACAGTGGTCCAAGCAAGGTTGTTGTGCCACGGTACTGAAAATTGAGATCTCAAGCAAGCGCGAATGAATTGAAGAATGGGCTACCGGCAGGGTTGGCGATAGGCAAGATAACCCGACGCCGCGCGAATCGATCGCGATGGCACGGGCCTAATCAGGCGTTCGTGAAACATGAGGCGGACTGTGGGAAGGTCTCATTCCCTCCCACACTCCACTGGGACACAGTTATAGCTCTGCACCCGTTCGGCTTGGTCTTACCGAGCCGTGCTTCTCCCGGCGCGCTATAGAACTAGGCGCGCCGGGCTAAGACCGCCAGGTCTTTAGAGCCACTGCACCCGCTCGGCGGGCCGGATGTAGATCGGCTCTTCGACCTGGATGCGCGCCACTTCCTTCCCCGACTTGTTGAAACCCAGCACGGTATCGTTGAACATCTCGAACCGCTTCCCGTGAATCTGAGTCTCGAACACCTTCGGGCCCGGAATGACGTCGTACCGGAAGATAATCTGCTGGCTCGCTCTCCAGAGTTGCAGCACGGCCAACAACTCCCGGCTCGGCACCAGGTACTTCTCGATCGCATTGTCCACGCCCGGCCCGAACATCTGCCGCGCGTACCCCCGCGGGCTGTGCCGCGGCGGAATGTAAAAGCCGTTCGGCTCGGTCCCCCACTGCGGATACAAGGGGAGCGCCACTTGCTCCACCCGGACGGCATAGTAGAGCGGGTGCCACCGATCTTCAGCCCACAGGCCGTCTTCCCCGATGCGATTGAGGCTCTGCATCCGGATCTTCCCGACGCAGGCCGCCATGCAGCGCGTTTCCATCGGCTCCCCGCCCGTCAACGGATCCTTCCCTTCGATCCGCGGATAGCAGGCAATGCACTTCTCCGATACCCGGGTCGTCCCCCGGTACATCGGCTTCTTATAGGGACATTGCTCCACGCACTTCTTGTACCCGCGGCAGCGGTTCTGGTCGATCAACACGATCCCGTCTTCCGGCCGCTTGTAGATCGCCTTCCGCGGACAGGCCGCCAAACAGCCCGGATACGTGCAGTGATTGCAGATCCGCTGCAGATAGAAGAAGAATGTCTCGTGCTCCGGCAAGCTGCTCCCGGACAGCCGCCACGGTTCGTCCCGGCTGAAGCCCGACTTGTCGATGCCTTCCACCAAGGCCCGCATCGAAGTCGCCGTGTCTTCATAGATGTTGACGAACCGCCATTCCTGGTCCGTCGGGATGTAGCCGATCGCCGCCTGGCCCACTTTGGCCCCCGCGTCGAAAATCGTCATCCCTTCGAACACCCCGTAGGGCGCATGGTGCTTGCGGCCCACCCGTACGTTCCACACCTGCCCGCCCGGGTTCACTTGCTCGATCAACTGCGTGATCTTCACGTCGTAGAACTGGGGATACCCGCCGTAGGGCTTGGTTTCCACGTTGTTCCACCACATGTACTCCTGGCCCTTCGAGAACAGCCAGGTCGACTTGTCCGCCATCGAACAGGTCTGACAGGCCAAACACCGATTGATGTTGAAGACGAACGTGAACTGCCACTTCGGATGCCGCTCCTCATAGGGGTACAGCATCTTCCGGCCCAGTTGCCAGTTATAGACTTCAGGCATGGTGAGTTCCTCCGTTAGACGCTACACCTTGATCTTAATGTGCTCGCCTTTGAGCCACTTGATCATGAACTCGTTCTCCTGACCCGGCGTAAACCCGGTCCGGACCGGCTCCCATGGGCCCCGCGCGCCGATGCCGCCGTCTTCCGCCTTGGTGATACGGATCAAGCATTCCTTCGGCGTCGTATTGACCGCATGGTGGTCGATCGCATACCCCCACTTGAACTTCCACGCAATCGCGTGTTTGCCCGGTAAGCTGTCGGTCTGGTGCATCGGCATCAACCAGCTCCGCGTAAACGACTGCTGGGCGCCGTACCGGAAGTTCGACTGATACCCGGTATCGACGGCAATCGCGCGGCCGTCCGGTCGCGTCTCGTGTCCCTTTACCGACTTCGGCGTCGACACGTACGGGGCGTGCTTCGCCATCGTCACGTGGTACGGATAGGATGGGTTGTACTTGCAGCGAACCATCAACCGGCTCACCTTGTAGTAAGGATCCGACGGTTTCCAGCCGCGATACGGCCGGTCCACCGGGTTGCCGTCCACATAAACGTAGTCGCCGTCGTTGATGCCGCGGTCTTTCGCCGCCTGCGGGTTGATGTGCAACTGGTGCTCGCCGACCCCCGGCGTCCGTTTGTCCATCCGGTACGGATCCCCGAAATTCGATTCCCAAATCTGGACCCAGTCGTTCACCGACCACTGGCTGTGCACCCGATGCCGGGTCTTGGGCGTCACGCAGTAGAACTGGTAGCCCTTCTCCCACAACGGGTTGGAGTTTCGCTTGATCTCGTTCCACGGCAGCTTGATGTTCCGCACGTGCTTGTCATCATGGTGCTGCGCCGTGATCGGAATCCCGTAGTCATCCGGCCGGATGTACGGGTTGTTCGAGAAGATCGCGTTCGGTAGATAAGGAGTGGCTTCCGGGCCTTCCCGGTGTACGATGAAGTTCTCCCCATATTCAATCGCTTCCGGCTCGATGCGATAGGTCTCCAGCCGGCCCGACCGCGTCCATTGCGGCTTCGACTCGTTCGTCTCTTCCCACAAGGGCATGCGCGGGTAGGTCCGCGTCATCACCATCCAGCCCTTTTCCGATTTCAGCATGACGTCGGCGCTGTACCCGTACATCGTGGCGCTGGCATCCAGCATCCGCTGCGGATACACGTCCACCCGGTTCATGTACACAAAGTGGAACACGCCCCGAATGCGGGCATCGCCCGTCATCTCGGCCAACTTCGCCGCTACGCCCGCGAACGTGTCGGCATCGTTTCGCGTGTCGTACAGCGGCCGGATCCCGCCCTTCCAGATCTGCACCCACGGATTCGACACCGTGGCCGTCATCTCCGGATAGGTGAACTCCATCCAGCTGTTGCACGCAAAGGCGATATCGGCATGGTTCACGTCCGACGTCATCTCGATGTCCTGGGTCACGATCATCTCGATGTTCGGATCGACGTTCTTCACCATGTCATAGTGGTGCTTCGCGTTGTTCAAAATGTTCACGTTCGTGACCCAGCGCACCTTGCTCGGGCTCGGCATGTGGGTCTTGCCCGTGAACACCTTGCGGCCGTACTTCGGCGTATTGACGATCAAGGCGGTGTCGCCATGGTTCCAATAGCCGACTTCTTCGCCGTAGTAGTAGGATTTGGTCTTGACCTCCTTGCCGTGCGCATTCGGATCGAGGGTCAGATTGAACGGATCCTCGCCCGTATGCACCGCCAAGCCGGCGCCGGACCAGGGCGTCGCATTCCAAATGCCGGCCTTGTAGTTGCCGGACCAGGTATGGCAACCCGTCCCGAACTTGCCCATGTTCCCTGTATACATCAACACGAGAGCAGCCGCCCGTCCCATTTCCGTCATGTGGAAAAAGTGGCAGACGCCTTCGCCGTTGTGCATGGCTGCGGGCTTGATCGTTCCGCTGTCCCGGCCCCACCGCACAATGAGATCCTTCGGCGCCCGCGTAATCTGATGGATCGTATCCAGGTCGTAATCCTGGAGGTGAACAAGGTACAGTTGATAGATCGACGCCACATCCACTTCGCGGCCATTGAGCAACTTCACGCGGTACGTCCCGGTCAGCGCCGGATCGATGCCGCTCTCGACGAAATGGAACCCGACCTGCTCCCGATGCAGAGGCACCGGCGCTTTCTTGTTGATGTCCCACACCATCATGCCGCCCAGCCGGTCGACCTGATCTGATTTCAGCGCCTGCACCCGCCCCGAATAGCTCTTCGAGAAATCGGGAAGCTTGTACTCCGCGATCACGTCCCGCGGATCCAAATACTGCAACGTGTCCGTACGAACCAGAATCGGGAAGTCGGCAAACTGCTTACAGTAATCGATGTCCTGCAAGTTTTCGTCAACAATGATCTTGCAGGCTCCCAAAAATAGGGCTGCATCCGTTTGTGGCCGCAGCGGAATCCAATAGTCGGCGCGATAGGCGGTCGGGTTGTACTCGGGCGTGATGACGACGACGCGGGCCCCGCGCTCGATACACTCCAACTTCCAGTGCGCTTCCGGCATCTTGTTCTCGACGAAGTTCTTGCCCCAGCTCGTGTTGAGCTTCGAGAACCGCATATCTGCCAAGTCGACGTCGGTATTCTGCGTGCCGTTCCACCAGGGATGGCTGGGATCCTGATCGCCGTGCCAGGTATAGTTCGAATAGTACTTCCCACCCTGCGCCCGATCCGGATCGACCTTCCGGATCCAGCTGTCCAAGAGCGGCAGCACGCCGCCGTTGAAGCGGGTGTTCATCATCTTGCCGACGATGCCCAAGACCGGCATCCCGGCGCGATGCTTGAAGCAGCGCACCCCGGCGCCCTTCATCATCTCGATCATTTCCGGCGCATACCCCTGCTCCCGCAGACGGCGGGCGCCCGCCTCGCCGCTATACCGAGTCGCAATGATGAGGCAGCCCTTCGCCGCATAGGTGAACGCGGTATCCCAGGAGACGCGGATCATGTCGTCCAAAAACCGGCTGTCAAATTTGTATTTCCGTTTCACGTCCGGTGTCAGCTCCGGGGAGCCGGCATCCATCCATTCTTTCCAGCCTTTCCGCATCAACGGCCCTTTCAAGCGATAGGGGCCGTACACGCGGCGGTGGAATGTATAGCCTTTCAAGCACATACGCGGGTTATGGCCGAATGTCCCGCGGTTGCCATACAGATCTTCGTAGGTTTGGTGGTCGTAGTTCTGCTCAACCCGCATCACCACGCCGTTTCGGACGAAGGCGCGCACACGGCAACCGTGCGTATCGTTTGGGGAGCAACACCAGGTAAAGGAAGAGTCATACCGATATTGATCGTGATAGACCCGCTCCCAGGACCGATCCGGATATTCGCCGAGTGGATTGCCGACCTCGACCACCGGCTGCAGCGCCGTCAACGCCAAGGCTCTATCGGCCAACGTCGCCACCGCCACGGTCCCTGCTGTAATTTTGAGAAATTGCCGACGTGATACCTGCATTGCGAACACCTCCTGCTTGATGAGGGTTTCTGCCAGAACCTTCGCTCCTACCCTCGGTTCATAGGCGCCGCATCACCTCCTTTCCAATCGACTGTGCGTGCCTTAGAGCAAGTCTAGTACGTAAGCGATACATCTCGCATCTTGGCTTCAGCGAATGAAACGATGCCTCGCCCTTTCGGAGCCACTGATAACGGTAGAACGCCGGCTATCGAACAGTGAAGTCGTTCGACCTTGAAACGAAAGTCGCAAAATCATGACGTCATCGGCTTCAACCCCGAGGGTCGAAAGGGGACGAATGAGGATTGGACTGTTAAGTCTGCGGAATGTCGATCGCACCGCACGGTATGCCGTCAATCTTTTTACTACGCCTGTAGCGAAAGAACTACGCGGTGGCTCTGGAACATACCGGGAGTGTTTTATAAACTAACTCGACCAAACAACTCACTGCCTCACTGAGCGAACGAAGACATTTGTTCTCTATGTCCGCTACGCTTAGGCTATTGCACATCCTGATCGGAGATGATCAACCGGTCTTCCGGCGCGGCATTCGAGACCTGCTCTGCGAGTATTTCACGCCGATCGACATCGAAGAAGCTGCATCAGGTCCAGAAATGGCATCTCTGGCTCAGAAGAGAGACTGGGATCTTTTCATCATGGACGCTAGGATGCCGGGGAAATCCGGGACGGAGCTCCTGGAAGATCTCCTACGAATCCGCCCCTCCACACCTGTGATAGCTCTCAGCATCCATTCAGAACAGGCATATGCCGTACGTATGATCCGCTCCGGCGCCAGCGCCTATCTCACAAAATCGAGCACCCCGGACGTCTTGGTCAACGCCGTTAAGACTGTCTTATCAGGCCACAAGTATATCGGCCCGGAGGTTGGTGAATGCCTCGCCATGAGCATCCAGATGAGGACTTTGAAGCCCCCGCACGAATTGCTTTCTAACAGGGAGTTTCAGATCTTGCAGTTATTGGTGACAGGAAAGCCGCTGAAAGCCATTGCCGACGAGTTATGCGTCAGCCCCAACACCGTGAGCACCTACCGCACCCGCGTGCTGGACAAGCTCCATGTCAAAAGCAATGCCGAGCTGGCCAGATACGCCATCGAAAACCATCTGATCGAGTAGTCTTTCGCCATCGCCAGAGCGATCTGATCTTCCTTTCTCCCTCTCGCGCCCGCTCTTCGGCTGGAAACAGCTTCCTCGAAAGCGTAGAGTATCGAGGCGCTCATGACTTCTCTCGTGTCGTTTCAACAGGTCTCCGCCCGCATCGGCCGGAAAGATATTCTTCACGAGCTTAATTTTGAGATCCAAGCCGGTGAAACGGTGGCGCTCCTTGGGCGCAGCGGTTCCGGCAAGACCACGGCCCTGAAGATGGTGAACGGCTTGCTCCTGCCGAGCGCCGGAGAGGTCTTGATTGAGGGAACGCCGACCAGCGACTGGGATGTGATCCGCCTGCGCCGGAGAATCGGCTATGTCATCCAAGACGCCGGGTTGTTTCCGCATTTCACCGTGGCCGCCAATGTCGCGCTCGTGCCCAGGCTGGAAGGATGGAAGCCGGATGTGATCCATGCCCGTGTCCGCGATCTTTTGGCGCAAGTGGGACTTCCACCGGAGCAATTCGCGGAACGCTACCCGCGTGAATTGTCGGGAGGACAACGCCAACGTGTCGGCGTGGCCCGTGCGCTCGCCGCCGATCCTCCTCTCCTGTTAATGGATGAACCGTTCGGGGCCCTTGATCCGGTCACACGCGTTGAGATCCAACGGCAATTTCTAGACCTGCTCCGGCCACTCGACAAAACCGCGCTGCTCGTCACGCACGATGTCCGCGAAGCGCTGCTCCTTGCCGCCCGCATCGGCGTGCTTCAGCAGGGCCGTTTGGTATTCCTCGGCGGACGAGCGGAGTTCCTCAAGGCGCAAGATCCGGAAGTCCGGGCATTCCATAGCTGCCTCGATGACCATACAATAACGGGGATACTGTGACGCCGTCCGGCTTGGCGGGTGACATCTTGGATTTGACGCTCGAACATCTATACCTGGTGCTCGTTTCCATGGCTATTGCCACCGTGATCGCGATCCCAGCCGGGGTTCTCCTGACGCGACGCCGCTTCCTCCGGCGATGGGTGGTGGGATTCGCCAATATCATGCAAACCGTCCCGAGTCTGGCGCTGTTCGGATTTTTGATCCCGCTTCCCTTTCTGGGCGGCATCGGCACAACCACGGCGATCGTCGCGTTGGTGCTGTATGCGCTTCTGCCCATCCTGAGGAACACCCTGACGGGGATTCTTAACGTCGATCCGTCCGTGCGGGAGTCCGCGCTCGCCATGGGCATGACCGGGCGACAACTTCTCTTGGAAGTCGAGCTGCCGCTGGCGACGAGGACGATCCTGGCTGGCCTGCGGATCGCGACGGTGACGACCATCGGAACGGCGACGATCGCCGCCGCGATCGGCGGAGGCGGCTTGGGCGTCTTCATTTTCCGCGGGTTGGCGTCCGTCGATACGACGCTGTTGTTGGCCGGCGCCGTGCCGGCAGCCTGCATGGCATTGGCGGCCGATCGAGGGCTTGAATGGCTGGAAGACAAATTATCCCCGGTCTAATCACCGGCCTGTGGTTCATATGCATCCTCGGATGCGGCAATGAGCGCCCGATCACGGTCGGCTCGAAGAATTTCACCGAACAAGTGATTCTTGGCGAGATCGTGGCGCAGCATCTGGAGCATCGGCTTGGCCAGCGAGTGGATCGCAAACTAAATCTCGGCGGCACCCTGCTGGTGCACCAAGCGCTGGTGAAGGGCGACATCGATGTCTATCCGGAGTACACGGGCACTGCGTTGACGGCCGTTTTGAAGCTGCCGCCTGTCCGGGACCCGGCCGCCGCGCTCGGCTCCGTCCGTGATGAATATCTTAAACGGTTTGACGTGGAATGGCTTGATCCGTTGGGCTTCAACAACACGTTCGCCATGGTGATTCGTGGGGAGGATGCGCGGCGACACCTGCTGAAAACCTTAAGCGATGCGGCCGGCTATGCCGCGGGCTGGACCTTGGGGGTGGGCTATGAATTCCAGCAGCGAGCGGACGGCCTCGATGGATTATTGAAGACCTATCACTTGCCCGTCAACGGCTCGCCCAAGACCATGGACCTGGGATTGTTGTATAAGGCGCTTGAACAGCGGCAAGTGAACATGGTGGCCGCGAATGCCACCGACGGCCGCATATCGGCGCTGGACGTGATCGTGCTGGGCGACGACAAGCACTACTTTCCTCCGTACGATTGCGCCCTGGCCGTGCGATCGGATCTGTTGAAGCGCGATCCCGCCGTGCAGGACGCGTTGACCGAGCTGGCCGGATTGTTCGGGGACGTTGTTATGCAAAAGTTGAACTACGCGGTTGACGGTGAGCACCGTCCGGTGCAGGATGTGGCGCAGGAATTTTTACAGGACGCCAAATTGAATCCCTAGCAAGCAAGGAGGAGATTTTCGGCGAACGCCCATTCACGATCGACCCATTGTGCTTCACAAGTGAAGCGCGCCCGATGCGCAATGCCGGGAATCGCGTCGGCGAGAAATTTGTGACAGGCCTCCGTCCAGATCGTCTCTCCTTTTTTAAAAGTGCAGGACAACTCCGCGGCGTTGATCGACACAGTCTGCTGTCGTTTCGAACGTAAATGCATCTCGATACGTTGCTCGTTGGGCTGGTACCGGACATGATGCTGGAAATGACGAAGGAAGAAATTACCCTCAAGCTCGCGGTTGATTCGGGACAGTAGGTTGAGATTGAAAGCGGCCGTCACCCCGGCAGGATCGTTGTACGCCAGCAGCATCTCGTCCACCCCTTTCACGAGATCTGTCCCAAGCAAGAGGGCATCGCCAGGTTGCAATAGCCGGCGGATGTCGCGCAGAAATCTGTCCGCCGCCGGCGGGTCAAAATTTCCAATCGTGCTCCCAAGGAACAACACGAGCAGCGTTTGTCCCGAACGGCGTCGAGCCGCCACATCAGCCAAGCCTTCTAGATAAGACTTTTCAAGCCCGACCATGCTGATGGCGTTCAAATGCCCCAACTCTTGATGGCATTTGACAAGCGCGGTCGCGGAAATATCGATTGGGAAATAGGCAATCGGTTCTCGCTCGGCCAACGCTTCGAGAATCCACCGGGTCTTTCTCCCGCTTCCGCTTCCGAGTTCCACGACCGCCACGGGGGGCGGGAGATGGGTAAGCATGTCGATGGAATGGCGCCGGAGCAGGCGCTCCTCCGCTCTGGTGAGTCCATATTCGGGCAGCAGCGTGATCGCCTCGAAGAGAGCCGTGCCGAGTTGGTCGTACAGGTACATCGAGGGCAATTCACGTTGGCCCGGCTTGCCGAGGCTCCCGGCCACGGCGCTCGCAAATTTCTGGACTGCATCACTCTGAGTAAACGGTGACGGCATTGATGGCTCAATTCTTAAGCTCAAGGATGTTCAAAAAATCCATCTTTTCACCCAAGCCACCCAGTCGCCGTTGTCGCGCCTCTCCGGGCGCAGTCGCTCAGCTTCATGCCTTACGATTTAAACATCGCCTTGCGAGAACAAAGCCTGGTGAAAAGTGCGCCGACAACATCCTTACTTCTCAACGCAGCGAAATCCGGCATAGACATACGGATAATTCGGCCGGAACCAATTTCGGAATGATCGGCGCAACAGCGCGGCGCGCGTTCGCGGGGACGCCCCTTTCAGCACATAGTGTTGCCCGTCGAAAAAGCGAGCCGAATAGCCGGGATAAAAGGGAAAGGGTTGGAAGCCGGGATACGGCTCAAAGGGTGTTGAGGTCCATTCCCATCCATTACCGACAAGTTGTGCAATCCCGAATGCGCTGTCCCCGCCCATCGTGGCGGTCACGGAAAGCGGGTCCCATCGGCGCTCGTCGAAGTTGCCTCGCCGGCTGTCGGGCGGCTCATCACCCCAGGGATACGGCCGTTCGAGGCCATTCGGCGTGCCGTATGCGGCCCGCTGAAACTCGGCTTCGGTCGGCAGCCTCTTCCCCTTCCAGGCCGCATAGGCCTGCGCTTCGTCATGCGTTGCATAGACCGGCCAATCCAGCGGCAAGGGCACTTCGCCCGACATGGTTCTCCACCACCACTGCCCATCGCGGCTCGTCCAAAAGTGCGGCGGCCGAGCCCCCTCCCGAACAAACTCGAGATAGTCACCATTGGTGACCTTGTATCGGCTCATGGCAAAGGTCGGAACAAAGATCTGGTGCCCGTCGAACTCATTATCCCATCCAAACCGAAACGCATTATCGCTCCCGTTGCGCTGCTGTCCCATGGTCGCCACCCCGCCGGGGACCTCAATGAAGTGGGGGGCAGGAACCGCTTGCGGTGGTACGGAGTCCAGCACCGGTATCATTTTCCGGTCGCTCGGCAGGTGATGGAGCAGATAGGAGAATGTCTCGGCATGCATCAATCGATGCTCGAGCGCGACGGAGAGCAATTCTTCAGGAACCTCACCCAATAGGGCATCGAGCGCTCTTCGTAGGTCTCGGTTATAGCGACGGACTTCGTCCACTTCCGGCCAGTCGCAACGCTGATCCTGAGGCAGTTGTCCCGGCTCGGGATCAATTCCGAACGCGAACAGCCGGTCGAACGAAGGATGAAAGGATGCAAGCCCGGCCGCCTCTCGGAACAAATTCCAATCAAATGCATCGAGATGTCCGAGATAGAAAATCAGCCGGTGTCGCTCCGCGACCGGCCGGTCGTGCCATGCATCCGGCCGAATCAACGCGAACAAGGCATCCGTCCCGGCGCGAGCATCGGCCACCGCCCTTCGCAGGAGAAAGCCGGCCTCACTCACCGACCTGCACTCCCTTCCAAAAGGCGACATACCCGGCAATAGATTTGGCGGCGTCCTTCGGCGCGGGGTAGTACCAGGCCGCGTCCTTATTGATCTCTCCCTTCACGTCGATGTCGTAATAACTCGCCTCGCCTTTCCAAGGGCAGGTCGTATGGGTCGTACTGGCTCTGAAGTGCGCTCGCCGGATCGACTGCGGCGGGAAATAGTAATTGCCTTCGACCACGATCCCCTCGTTGCTTTCCGCCAGCGTCGCCCCGTGCCAGGTGGCTTTCGGCATAGGCGGCCTCCAGTTTCTCTGCTTTCTTCCTTCTCACTGTCCTGGCACAATCCGGTCAGGAGTTGGCGACGATGTTGTATTTCAATCATGCCGGTCTCAGCCCGGCAGGGCCGGAAGTTCTCCGTGCGATGAATACCGCAGCCGACAGCTTCGGCACGATGTTGTATTCCGAGTCTGGCATTGCTTGGTACCGTAAGCAAGTCAAAGATTGCGGAAACCGGATCGCAGGACTGTTGCACACCGACCTGGACCAAGATGGACATTCGGTACTCTTGTGTCCGAATGCCACGTCTTCGCTGAGAATCATCCTATCGCTGATCGGACTGCAACCGGGCGATGTCGTCATCACGTCGGACCAGGAACATCTCTCCACGCTGCAAGCCTTGTCCCGTCTGAAGCAGCGTGGGATTGCCGCGCATCATATTGTTCAAGCGGCGACGGAAGAGCAATTCCTCAGTCAGTTGGAGAGTGCCTGCAACACGAAACCGGTCGCGCTGATTCTGCTCAGTCACGTGACCCATTCGGATGGAAGAATCTTTCCTGTCGAACAGGTCTGTCAGATCGCCAGGAAGCGGGCTATCCCGGTCGCAATAGATGGCGCCCAGGCAGTCGGCCACATCCCCGTCCATATCGGAAAGCTTTCGGCTGATTTCTATTACTTTTCCGGTCATAAATGGTGCGCGGGTCCGATGGGGTCCGGCGCGTTGCTCATTGGGGAGCCATTCAAGAAAGGCCGCTCGAACCAGCCCGTCGATCCTTTGAAAGGAGATGATCCGGACACCTCCTCACTCAATCTCGGCACGCAGAACATCGGTCTCATTGCAGGCCTCGGAACCGCCTGCGCGTTGCGACAGCAAACATGGCCCATGGGCCGTCTGGCGGAGCTTCACCGATTATTCAGTGAGAGTCTGAGACGAATCCGTGATGTGGAGATTGTTGGATGGAATGGTGCCCACGCCCCGGGGTTTTTGTCGTTTCGCGTCCAACGAGCAGGGTTCAGCCCGGCCGGCATTGCATCCTATCTATCGCAGCGTTATGAGATCGTCCTGAAGCCGGTTCAATATCGTGACCTCCCGCCACTACTCCGCGTTTCTTGGTCCCTCGCAACCGCTCCTCAAGACATCGTATTTCTCGCGGAGAAACTGGAAGAGGCGCTCGAAAGATCCACCGGTCCCTCCTCAGGATAGAGTGGCCCGTGGGCCGCGACTTCAGCGACCGGCGGCTGCCGCAGTGAAGTACAGAATGCAGGGAAGAACAGCTGGATAACTGCCACACATTCCAAGCCAAACGGCAGATATCCGGCGTACCCCAAGAGCGGCATCTCAAACAGTTGGAAGCGGTGCGTGAAAGGAATGCTGTATTCCCAATGAGCAAGACTCCCGGAGTTCCACATTTCCCAAAACAGCCCGCACATCAGCGACGCCAATGCCGAGATCCACAGCAACCTCCAGTCACCTCGGGCGGTCGGATCGAATACGGTGGCCTGTTTCATTACCAACTGCAGCCCGGTCACCAGTAACAGCGGGGCCACCCATACGAGGGGAAAAAGAAAATCCGGCCATAGGGAAATTCCAATCAGCCCGCCCCCGGCGCCGGTCAGTAATATCCATCCGGCTCGTCTGTCTCGCGCAACAGGCATGCGCCACGCCTGTTCCAATCCTTGGCTTAATCCGGGATAGGTTCTCAACCATTCGGCTGTGCTGATCACGGCCGGCAATACAATCGAAAAGGGAACTGTGGCCAGTACCATATATTCTCCGGCAGTCAATTCACGGCCACCGACGTAATACCAATTCTCCACAAATCGATTGAGGTATTCAAAGGACCACCAAAAGACGGCACTGATCGGAAAAAGAGAGAGAAAGCGAACGGTGTCGCGTTGCATCACACACGAGCCGATCCGGCTGGCCGTGAGCGCATTGATTACCACGATATATCCGAGCCACAGCGGAGTAAAGGTATGGAGTTGCCATTCACCCACCCAGTCCCAACGATGCCATGCCACAATCCAAGCCAGCCCGGTCCACGCGAGCCCTGCCCATCCCCACCAGGGAAAGGTGACCCGAGAAAGCGCACGTTGCCGGGAAGCGGTTGCGAAGCAACCGCTAGCAAGCTGCGATTGGACGACACGAGAGACAAAGGGAGCAACGGCAGCGACGACGCAAGCGGCCAATCCAATGAACACCGGCCATGAAAACGGTTCATGCGTCACCGATCCTGGTCTCGGTGGGAACTCGAGATAAGGTCCCACCGAATGGCCCGCCAGCAGCACACCACACAACGGGAGGACCACGACGGCGGTAAAGCTCAGCAAGGCTATGAACCATCGGCTTGCGGTCATTTCATTCAGTCCATGTGTATGAAATCCGTCTCTTTCTTGTCTTTCGAATCCATCGAAATCATTTTTGGAACCAGCGCCGCTGGAATCGGTGCATCAGAAACAGACATCCGAATAAACCACCCGGAATGACCAGACAAGATGTCAATTCCGGACAAGTTGCGCAAGCACGTAAGTTGATGAAATTCTGTACAATGTCCCGCAATGAAACGGGCACATTGTCCGGACACGTCCGCCGCCCGTTGACTGATACTGCGACATGCGGATCCTAACCTACTGAGATTATTTGAAACGTCACAACCCGTCCCGGTCTGCTTTTTTAGGCGCATCCTTTGAACCCTGTGATCTCCACCCTCTACATATCACAGAGGCATTCCATAAGGAGGCCCGTATGGTCAAATCATCTATTCTTACAGTCGTTTTTCTGTTCGTCCTGAGTTCCACGGGCTTAATCGTTTCACCCGAACCGGCTGCCGGATCGACCACGTTTACGAAAGTCTCGGTACAAGCGGTGGATCCCAGCGCACGCAGCTTGACGTTCCGGACGACGACCGGTCAGACATGGACATTGATCGCGGCCTCGCCGGATCTCTTGAATGGTTTAAATACCGGCGATATATGCAGTTTGGAAATTGATTCGGAAGACCGGGTCACCAAAATCGTGAAAGCCGGCAGCCAGTAAGTGAGTTGTTTGGCGCTTGCGTATGGTATCGAGCCTGGCCTAGGCTGGGGCATACCACCCACAATCATGAGGATGCTATGAAAACTGTACTCGCAATGACCTTTGCGGCTGCTCTCTTGGTCAGCCAGGTTATCGGTGGAACGGTGAACGCCCAATCCGCATCGGAGCCGATCACGGAAGGATCGAATGTCACGTTGGAAATGACCATTACGGTACCGGATGAACATCTCGTGATCCCCAACCATAAAAGTCAGTACACACATGGATCGCGACAACTAATTCCCGGCTTGGAAGATGCGCTGGTCGGCATGCGGGCCGGCGAAAAGAAGCATGTTGAACTGGACGCGAACCGGGCATTCGGTCCGTATGATGCTACGAAGAAGGTATCTGTCCAGCGCAATCAGCTGCCGGAAAAAATTCAGGTAGGTGACATCACTACGACGGCCGAAGGACAGCCGTTCACCGTCGTATCCTTGTCTGATAATCAGGCCGTGATCGACTTTAATCATCCCCTGGCCGGCAAACATATTGTGCTGGACGTGCACGTACTCAGCGTAAGACCGAAAGCATAAGCCCGGCGGCGCGATTCAGCAATTCAGACGGCGCGATTCAGCAATTCAGACGGCGCGATTCAGCGGTTCAATGGAGAAGCGAAACGTGTGACGTCCTTTCGAGTGGATGGGTGTGTGGAAGACAGCCAGTGCGCCCGGATGCGTCATCCTATCCCGTCCGGCGTGGCCGGTGACGCGCAACCTGGTCCTCGAGCAGGGCGCGTAGCGCTCGCGCATTCTTCACCGCGTAGCCCATCGCGTCGTTGTTGAAATAGACAAACACGTCAAGGCCTTCGCGCCGGTACCGTCTGATCCGAGTCGCCTCCTCGGCAAGCTCAGCATCGCTATAATCCGATGCAAACATACGGCTGCGTCCGTGATAGCGGATGTAGGTAAAATCCGCCGTGATGACATCCCGCCTGGCATATTTTGATCCATCTGCAATACAGAGTGCCGCGCCTTGTTGATTCAGCAGGCGGTACGTCTCGTCCGTGAACCAGGAATCATGCCGGAATTCACAGACCAATCGAAGGGGACCCGTTTGCGCAGCAGGTTCCTGCGCCGTTTCCAAAAAGCGGCCTAGGCGGGCGTGATCGGCCCGAAACGACGGCGGAAATTGGAAGAGAATCGGGCCGAGATGCGTTCCGAGGGTTGAGGCATTTTGCACGAACGTTTGCCAGGCCGCCTGTGCCTCATGGAGCCGTTTGATGTGCGTGATAAAACGGCTCGCCTTGACCGCAAACAGAAATTCATCGGGTACCAAAACCCTCCATCGTTCATACGTCGAAATTTTTGGAAGATGGTAAAAGGAGTAATTGACTTCAGTCGTCGGAAACTCGGCGGCGTAAAACTCGAGATACTTCCGGCTGGGCATATCCTTCGGATAAAAGGGACCTTTCCAGCTCGCATAAGTCCAGCCCGATGTGCCGATCAATAGCTTTGCCATAGACTGCGCCGGTACTGATCATCCGAATCGGCTTTCTCTCATGCACAGTCCGCGCCTGACGCGAAGAGTCGCAGCTATAACCTTCCTTCATCTACTTCAATGACATCCGCCCATGTCGTCACGCGAGGCAGATTATCCGGTTGCACTCCGCGGTTCTTGGCAATTTCGTCGAGTCGTCCCTGAAATCGCCGTCGGGCAGCTTCGTCGTTGGGACTCCTCGCCAAGAGAGCTTCCGACCATTCTCTGATCTCCAGCTCGGTCACCTGACGCCCATGATGCCGTATCCACTCCAATAGTTTCTCATCCGTCTCGCCGGCCAGCACTCGCCGCTCGAACACCTGCGGGTCGATCTGCAAAAAGTCGATCAGATACTTATCGAATCCCACCGTGATGTAGTTGTAATCCTGAATCAGCCCGGCATGCCGCATGCGAATCTTGTCGATGAACCGGGCGAGATGCGCGATCCCGCCGAGCAGGATCTTGGGGCTGCGGGGATATTGGTGTTTGGTCATGGCTGGTTCTTTATGCGGCTATCACGCATTTCATTAAGATACCCTGCCATGCAGTCTTGCCTTTAAGGCGGCGAATGCCCTGCTGCTTGTTCAGCTTAATGAGTAGACGAAGCCATTCTTCAACCACACGCTCGATGGCAAGGCCCGTGGTGCTCACGACTTCCTTCACAAGCTCATCATTAATGACCACGCGCACGCGCTTGGCTCCTGAAACGCTAGTGGTACCGCGAAATCTTATGCATAGGCCATCATGGGAATCAAGGCAGAAACCGTGATTGGTCGGCTGACGAACGGCGGGCAGCTTCGGTATCGCCATAATGCGATGGGCTGGCACTGCCACTGATTCTGGTACTTTTCCTCGCACGCGACTATGAGGCTGCACCGAAGCGGCGCAAAGCCGTCGCGCGCTCGCTGTTCTGTGCCGTTCCACCCACCATAACACTCTGTCGACAACCTCCGTGCCCATCCGTTCCAGCCTCGTACTTAGACGTGGTAAGAGTGCGGCGCGAATCGCGCGGAGGCAAGGGCGGCACTTCTTTACTCGCGCAGGCCGCTGTCGTGCGGCGTGCGACCTTCACCGGAGGAACGGGGACCCACCGAGGCTTGCCGAGGAGGAAAGCTGGAACTGACTGAACCACTGCGATCACATGATCGCAGCTACAGGAATTCCAGAAGGGTCCGCGACGCGAAGAATAATGAGCGTCACGCTTGCGGACGCCGGCGAGTCGGTGAGTCGGCAGGATATTCCGCTCAGCTAAGCCCGGAAGGGTCGTTCTGAGAGGTGAGGAACAGCGCACGCGTGACAGCGGCCGTCAGCTTATGTGCAGTCGGGCCGCACCGCTGAGCAGTCACGACTTACCATCCATCAAGTTATGGCGAACCGGAGTGCCCGCCCGGTCGTCGGCCGAGCATGTCAGGATAGGAGCTGATGGAGAGATTACGAACCCGACTTCTTCGCCGACTTGCCCGCGCGGAGATACTTATCGACGCCGGCCGCCATCTTTCGCCCTTCGGCGATGGCCCAGACGATCAAGGACGCGCCGCGCTTCGTGTCGCCGCCGGCAAACACTCCATCGAGATTCGTCATGAAATTCTCATCCACGGAGACGGCGCCCCGCGCGTCGTACTTGACGCCCAGACTGTCGAGCAAGCCGTTTTTTACCGGGCCGGTGAACCCCATCGCCAACAACACCAGATCAGCGTCCATATCGAAGTCGCTGTTCGGGACCGGGATGAACTTGCCTTGCTCGAACGTAACCAGATGACCGTGCAGTTTCGTGACATGGCCGTTGTGGCCGGTAAACTTCGTCGTGGAGATGCTCCATTGCCGGTTACAGCCTTCTTCGTGCGCATGCGAGGTGCGCAACTGCATCGGCCAGAGCGGCCATGGGGTAGAAGAGGCCCGCTGAGACGGCGGTTCCGGAAGCAGTTCGAACTGATGGACTTCGGTGCAGCCCTGGCGATGAGTGGTTCCAAGGCAATCGGATCCTGTATCGCCGCCGCCGATAATAATGACGCGCTTGCCCTTGGCCGTGATCGGTTCATCGGTCAATGGGATGCCCGCGTTGCGCTTGTTTTGTTGAGTCAGATAATCCATAGCGAAATGGACACCCTTCAGTTCGCGGCCCGGTACCGGCAGATCTCTCGGCTGTTCGGCGCCCATGGTCAAACCGATCGCGTCGAACTGATTCCGCAACTGTTCCACCGTGATATCTTTCCCAACCAGCACGCCGGTCCTGAACTGCACTCCCTCCGCCTTCATTTGTTCGAGCCGCCGGTCGATGACCCATTTCTCCATCTTGAAATCGGGAATGCCATACCGCAACAGGCCACCGATGCGATCGGCTTTCTCAAACAACGTCACCGTGTGCCCGGCGCGGGCCAACTGCTGCGCCGCCGCCAAGCCGGCCGGACCAGAGCCGATGATTGCCACCGTCTTCCCGGTTCTCACCACGGGCAGGATCGGGTCTACCAGGCCTTCGTTGAAGCCGCGGTCAATAATATTCCATTCGATCACGCGGATAGACACGGGGTCGCTATTGATGCCGAGCACGCAGGCTGATTCGCAGGGGGCCGGACAGAGGCGGCCGGTGAATTCAGGAAAATTATTTGTCGTATGCAACGCTTTCAGCGCATCCCGCCAGCGACCGCGATAGACCAGATCGTTCCACTCCGGGATCAGGTTCACAACCGGACAGCCGTTCGTACTCTGGCAAAACGGCACCCCGCAATCCATGCAGCGGGCCCCTTGCGCTTGAAGCTTCTCTTCGGCGATCGGCTCGTACATTTCCTTCCAGTCGAGCACCCGTAGCTCCACCGGCCGGCGTTTCGGCCCCTCGCGGGGATATTTCAAAAATCCTTTGATGTCACCCATGATTTAATCGTCGCTCGTATTTCGAATCTGGTGAAGCGTCGTTCGTTACTCGTCGTCCGTATCTCGTATCTTCCCTGCAAAAGTACGATTGGTGATTTGGCGATCTGTACTTCATTGCGCGCTAGCCCTTCGCGCTCTTGGCCGCCGCGGCCGCCTTCCGTTCGGCGAGCACGCGCTTATAATCGACCGGCATGACCTTCACGAATTTCTGCAGCATCGCTTCCCACCCATCCAACACTTCCTTGGCCTTCCGGCTTCCCGTGTACATGAAGTGTTTGGTGATCATGTCATGCAGCAATTGCTTGTCTTCCGTGGTCGTGACCTTTTCGAGTTCGACCATTCCGAGGTTGCAGCGGGATTCGAATTTCCCCAACTCGTTCAACACGAAGGCCACGCCGCCCGACATTCCGGCCGCAAAGTTCCGCCCGGTGCGACCCAAGACGACCACGACGCCGCCGGTCATATATTCGCAGCCGTGATCCCCGGTACCTTCGATGACTGCGCGCGCGCCGCTGTTCCGCACAGCAAACCGCTCACCCGCCATCCCATAGAAATAGGCTTCGCCTTGTGTCGCCCCATACAGAGAGGTATTGCCGATGAGAATTGTCTCTTCGGGAACAAAAAGCGAGGCTTTCGGAGGAAACACCACGATCTTTCCGCCCGACAACCCCTTCCCGAGATAATCGTTGGATTCCCCTTCGAGCATCAACGTGATCCCGCGCGACAGAAATGCACCGAAGGATTGGCCGGCAGACCCGGTGAACTTGATCGTGATGGTGTCCGGCGGCAATCCCTCTAACCCGTACTTCTTTGCAATCGTGCTGGACAGCATCGTGCCGACGGTTCGGTTGACGTTCTTAATGGATAAATCGAGCGTCACTTTCTTGCCCTTATCGATAGCCGGGCGGCAGAGTTCCATTAATTGGTTGTCGAGAATACAGGCCAGTCCATGATCTTGCTTCTGCACGCAATAGCGCGCCACTTCCGGCCCCACATCCGGCGCTGTCAGCAGCGGCGTGAGATCGAGCCCTTTTGCTTTCCAGTGATCAATGGCCTTTTGCGCCTTCAGTTTATCCACCCGGCCGATCATCTCATTGATCGTGCGGAAACCCAGCTTGGCCATCAGTTGCCGCGCTTCTTCCGCCACGAAATAGAAGTAATTGACGATATGATCCGGCTGCCCGGCAAACCGCTTGCGAAGGACCGGATCCTGGGTGGCGATGCCGACCGGGCACGTATTCAAATGGCACTTCCGCATCATGATGCAGCCTTCGACGATCAACGGCGCCGTGGCAAATCCATATTCTTCCGCGCCGAGGAGCGCCGCGATCACCACATCTCGGCCCGTTTTCAACTGACCGTCGGTCTCGACCCTGATACGGCCGCGCAAATCATTGAGCACGAGCGTCTGATGCGTTTCGGCGAGGCCCAACTCCCACGGAATGCCGGCATATTTAATGGAGGCCAGCGGCGAGGCGCCGGTCCCGCCGGAATCTCCGCTGATGAGCACCTTATCGGCATGGGCCTTCGCCACTCCGGCCGCCACGGTTCCCACTCCGACTTCGGCCACCAGTTTGACTGAGACATCGGCATCCGGATTGGAATTCTTCAAATCGAAGATCAATTGAGCCAGATCTTCGATCGAGTAGATATCATGGTGGGGCGGCGGTGAAATTAGTTGGACACCCGGTGTCGCATACCGCAACCTCGCGATGTTTTCATCGACCTTATGCCCCGGCAGCTGCCCGCCTTCGCCTGGCTTGGCACCTTGCGCCATTTTGATCTGAAGCTCACGCGCATTGACCAGATAGTGCGCCGTGACGCCGAACCGAGCCGACGCCACCTGTTTGATGTAGGAATTTCGCGAATCGCCGTTGGGTGCCGGGATAAACCGCTCCGGATCTTCGCCACCTTCACCCGTATTGCTCTTCCCGCCGATTCGATTCATCGCGATGGCAAGCGTCTCATGCGCTTCCTTGCTGATTGATCCGAACGACATCGCGCCGGTATTGAACCGTTTCATAATGGCTGACACCGGCTCCACTTCCTCGATGGGAACCGGTTCCGCCGCAAACTTGAATTCAAGCAGGCCGCGGAGGTTCGACCGGCGCTTGCTCTCGTCGTTCACCAGTGCGGCGAACTCCGCATAGGTCTGGGGGTCGTTAGCCTGGGTCGAATGCTGGAGCTTATAAATGGTCTCGGGGCTCCAGTTATGGTGTTCGCCCTGCACGCGGTAATGAATCTCGCCGCCGAAATCCAATTGCCGAATCGGCGCCGGCTCATAGGCGATGCGATGCCGCCGCAGGCTTTCTTCGCCGATTTCGCGAATCCCGATCCCCTCGATTCTGGACGGCGTTCCGGTGAAATACCGGTCGACCAGTTCGCGGTTGAGCCCGATCGCTTCAAAGATTTGCGCGCCACAGTACGACTGCACGGTGGAGATGCCCATCTTCGAGAAGATTTTGAGCAGGCCCTTATTAATGGCCTTGATGAACTTGCCTTCGGCCGTCTGGGCATCCAAGCCTTCCGGGAGAAATCCGTCCCGTTCGAGGTCCACGAGCGTTTCAAAAATCAGGTAGGGATTCACGGTGCCCGCCCCATAGCCGAGCAGACAGGCGAATTGATGCACATCGCGCGGCTCCCCGGTTTCCAGGATCAGCCCGACCTCGGTCCTCGTACATTCCCGGACCAGATGATGATGCACGGCCGAAATGCCGAGCAGGCTCGGAATCGGCGCCCATTCCTCGTTCACGCCCCGGTCGCTCAGAATCAGGAAAGTATAGCCTTCCTTGATGGCCAAGGAGGCCTGCTTGCACAGATCATCGACCGCCGCGCCCAGCCCCTCCGGTCCCTCCGCCACGCGAAACAGCATGCGGAGTGTCTTGCTCCTGAAATGCGGGTCCGCGATCTCGCGGATTTTCTGCAAATCGGCATTGGTCAGAATCGGCTGCTGCACCTTGATGCGACGGCAGGATTCCGGCGATTCGTCCATCAAATTGGGCTTGGGTCCGATGTTCGTCACCAGGGACATGACCAATTGCTCCCGGATCGGATCGATCGGTGGATTCGTCACCTGCGCAAAGAGCTGCTTGAAGTATTTGAACAACAACTGCGGCCGTTCGGAAAGGACCGCGAGCGGCGTATCCGTGCCCATCGAAGACACCGCCTCCTCGCCCGCCACCACCATAGGCGTGATGACCATCTTCAGCTCTTCGACCGTGTAGCCGAACGCCTGCTGGCGCTGGCGAATGGTCGGATGGTCCGGCTGCGGCACATTCAGCGGCTCGGGCAATTCGTCCAACGAGATCCCGTATTGCGTCACCCAGCTGCGATAGGGCTTGCGGCCCACGATATCGGCTTTGATCTCTTCATCGTCGATGATCCGCCCTTGCACCGTATCGACCAGGAACATCCGGCCCGGCATCAGCCGACCCTTTAAACGCACATCTTTCGGTTCGGCGGGCAGTACGCCGGCTTCGGAGGCCAGTACGACCACGTCGTCGGTCGTCACTTGATAACGGCACGGCCGCAATCCGTTCCGATCCAACGTGGCACCGATCAGCTTGCCGTCCGTGAAACAGACCGCCGCCGGACCGTCCCACGGTTCCATCATGGCCGCGTGATATTGATAGAAGCCGCGCCGATCCAGGTCCATCTGTGGATTGGCCACCCAGGGCTCCGGGATCAGCATCATCATCGCGTGGGGCAGCGAGCGGCCGCCCATGACAAGGAATTCCAGCGCGTTATCTAAACAGGCGGAATCACTCTGGTCTTCCGAGACAATTGGAAACAATTTATCCATGTCCGCGCCGATGAGATCAGAATTGAGGCGGCCCTGGCGAGCCCGCATCCAATTCACGTTGCCCTTTAAGGTATTGATCTCGCCGTTGTGGCAGACATAGCGATAGGGATGGGCCAGAGGCCAGGTGGGAAACGTATTCGTGCTGAAGCGGGAATGGACGAGCCCCAGGGCACTCGTGACGCTCGCATCGTTCAGATCCTGGTAATACGCCGCCATTTGATCGGGCAGCAGGAGCCCCTTATAGACGATCGTGCTGCTCGATAAGCTGGGAATGTAGAAGTACTCGCGGCCTTCGATGGCTGATTCCCGCACGGCTTTCTCAATTCGCTTGCGGATGATATACAGTTTGCGCTCGAATTGCTCCTCATTGAAGATGCCTCGTGCAATGAAGACTTGCCGCATAAAGGGCTCGGTCTTGTGCGCCTGCCTGCCGATCGCATCACTCTTGACCGGCACGTCTCGCCACCCGATCAGCTTCGCCCCTTCCTCCTTCACGATGCCGCTGATCAATGTCTCGCACTGCTTGCGCGCGTCGGCATCCGGCGGCATGAACAACATGCCGACGCCGTATTCGCCGGCGTTGGGCAATTTGAGACCAAGATCTTTAGCGGCCCGCTTGAAAAACTCATGCGGCACCTGGAGCAGAATGCCGGATCCGTCGCCGGTGCAGGGGTCGCATCCTTGCGCGCCGCGGTGCGACAGGTTCTCCAGAACCCGAAGGGCGTTTTGAACGATGCCGTGGGAGCGTTGGCCCTTGATATTGACCACGAATCCGATTCCGCAGGCGTCTTTTTCAAACCGCGGATCGTAGAGTCCTTGCTGTGCGGGAAATCCGGGTACGTTCATGATGTGCCACTCGCGAAAGGCAGGTTAGTCGGTTACAGGATGAACCTTATTATCGAGGACGCGGGCCGCTTGGAAGCACCGTCGCTCTGAATATTGCCGGAGTAGATTGAATGAAGGCTCACCTTACTGGATGCGCCGTGAAACTGTCAAGATTCGGCGTCGCTATGCCCTCGTTTTACTTGACTTACTAGCGCACCCTGCCCTACTATCCGCCGCATGCCGAACGGACCGAGCACCCTCACGCTGCACACGATGGCCGACGTGTGGGAGGCTTATCGCGATGAGCTGTTGGGCGTTGAAGAACAGATCCGGAAAAATTTGGATTCCAGCGTTGCGCTGGTCAATACCGTCGCCGCCCACATTCTGAGCAGCGGCGGGAAACGTATCCGCCCGCTCTTCGTACTGCTCTGCGCCAGACTCTGCGGCTATCCCGGCCACGATCACCTGTTGCTCGGCAGCTTGGTCGAGTTCATCCATACCGCGACATTGTTACACGACGATGTCGTGGACGATGCGGATGTCCGGCGCGGCCGCCGGGCCGCGAGAAAAGTATGGGGCAACCAGATCAGCATCCTGGTCGGCGACTATCTCTATTCCCGGGCCATCTGTCAGATCGTCGATTTTCGCAACCAATCGATCAACGAAGCGATGGCCGAAGCCTGCCGGAAAATGGCGGAAGGAGAGGTGTTGCAGCTTTACTACAACGGCAACCCGCTGATGCCGGAACCCGAGTACTTGCGGATCATTGAACACAAGACGGCGGGCCTGATCGCAGCCGCGTGCAAGATCGGATCGATCATCGGTGGCGCCACCGACGATCAGCAGGATGCTCTCTTTCGATTCGGCCAACATCTGGGTATCGCATTTCAACTGGCTGACGATACCCTCGATTATGCGGCCAACGGCGATCAATTCGGGAAAGCGTTGGGCCAAGACCTTCGCCAAGGCAAGGCGACCTTGCCCTTGTTGCACCTCCTTCAGCACTGTCCCGAGCAGGACCGGCAGATGATCAAGGATCGGATGGAGACCCGGACATTGAGCGAAGAGGATCTTCGCCGCATTCTGATGCTGATGCAGGAGTATGGCTCTATCGCCTATTCGATGGATCGGGCGCAGGCCTTTGTTGCAGCGGCCAAACGGGATCTCGACTCGTTCGAGGATGGCAATCACAAGCGGGCACTCACAATCGCCGCCGACTATATGGTGACGCGCGATCGGTAACTTCAGGCTGCTGCGTTACGGCCCGCCATTCCGCATTTAATCAGCCCAATGCCTGCTCCATATACGCATCCGCCATCGCCGCTGTTTGACATCCGACGTTTGTCCATCAACCTTCTTGTCATCGAGGACTGTCCATGGCCCAAGTAATTCCGTTTCGTGGCACGCTCTATGATCCGTCCGCCGTCGGCGATGTCCGACGGGTCGTGGCGCCTCCGTACGATATTATCGACGCCGCGATGCAGCAGTCACTGCACGAACGCCATCCCCAGAACATCGTCCGTTTGGAACTGGGCTACGACCGGCCGGATGACGGCCCCGCCTCGAACAAGTATCAGCGGGCCGCGGCGTCGCTGAAAGAGTGGCTGCGTACGGGAGTGTTGCGCCGGGACACGGAGCCGGCGCTCTATTACCATACGATCGACTATGTCCCGCCTTATGCATCGCCCGGCACGGCG
Organism: Nitrospira sp. Nam80; assembly: GCF_965152575.1. NCBI lineage: Bacteria > Pseudomonadati > Nitrospirota > Nitrospiria > Nitrospirales > Nitrospiraceae > Nitrospira > Nitrospira sp. Nam80. The sequence goes on along the minus strand of NZ_OZ224216.1, from coordinate 1,158,433 downwards.
AGCCGGCTGCTGAAGGGATTCCTCGCCACGGTCGTATTGGAAGAATTCGGCACGGGTCAGATCTATCCGCATGAAAATACACGCGCCGCTGCGAAGTCCGATCGATTGAATCTCATGCAAGCCTGTGGGGCGAACTTCAGCCCGATCTTCTCGTTATATTCCGATCCCTCGGGCGACATTCTCGCTTCGCTCGAACGAGCCGTGACCGCGGAAAAGCCCCGTATCGATTTTCAGGATGACGCGGGATTTCGCCAGCGCCTCTGGTCGATCACCAATACCTTGGTGCTGCAACAGGCGGCCGAGGCAATGAAAAATAAGCCGCTCTTCATCGCGGATGGGCACCACCGGTACGAGACCGCGCTCAATTATCGGCGGCTGCGACGCGAGCAGGCAGGAGCCGGCGTGCAGGGCACGCTGCAACCGTATGATTCGGTGATGATGTTGTTCGCAAGCCTCGAAGACCCGGGTCTGACCGTACTACCCACCCACCGGGTCCTGACGACCGCCGTTCCCTCGGTGGCCGATATCAAACAGGCGCTGGCCGCCTCGTTCGAGTTCATCGACTTTCCCTTCCAGCAGGCTCAGGAAACCAAGGTTCGGCAGGAATTTCTTGAAGCGCTTCGCACGAAGGGGCAAGCGGGTCATGTATTTGGGCTCGCCGTCCGCCATGACTCCCATTACTATCTGCTCCAGCTCCGACCAACGCATCAACCGGCGGCAACCCAGTCTCCGAGAAATCGGCTCGACGTCTCCATCCTTCAGGAACGGGTGGTCGGCAAACTGTGCCCCACCGCGAAAGAACAGGAAGCCATGCTGTACACCAAGGACGATCACGAAGCCTTGAACTGGGTGCTGGACGGCACGGGGACGGCCGCATTGCTGCTGAACCCGACAAAAGTCAGCGAAGTCCAGGCCGTCGCATCAGCGGGGGAGCGGATGCCGCATAAATCGACCTATTTCTTCCCGAAACCCCTCACGGGCTTGGTGATCAATGTGATGGAGGAGTGAAGGGAAATGAGGAATGAGGAATGAGGAATGAGGAATGAGAAATGAGGAATGAGAAATGAGAAGTTTGGTGAGGGATGAGCAGTTGAGGAACTGCGTTTCCATTGCACATTTCGGATTCCTCACTCGTCATTTCCGGTGACTGGCATGAAGGGCAAGGTTCTCATAGTCGACGACGATCAAGATATCGTCACGATGCTGCAGGACCGTCTCGAAGCCAGCGGCTATCGTGCCGTCACGGCCGGCGACGGCCAGCGCGGTCTTGAACTGGTGGAGCAAGAATCCCCGAATCTCCTGCTGCTGGATCTATATCTTCCCCGCCTCAAAGGCATGGATGTGCTCAAGCGCCTGGCTCAAACCCGCAACATGGATGATCTGCCCGTCATCGTGATGACGGCGGCCGGCACGATCCCAGACGCGGTGGAAGCCATGCGGCAAGGCGCCTATGATTTTCTTTTGAAACCCCTGGACAAGGACCATTTGTTGATGGTGATTCAGAAGGCGCTCGAGCGTGACTCGCTCAAACGCCAAGTCGCCGTGCTGAAATCGGACGTCCAGAACCGGTACGCCACCATTGTAGGGGGCAGCGCCAAGATTCAGGCGATCATCGAATCGGCTCAACGGGCGGCCAAATCCGATGCCGGGGTGCTGTTGTTGGGAGAAAGCGGCACCGGTAAAGAACTATTCGCGCGATCGATCCACCAGTGGAGCCCGCGTCAAAGCATGCCAATGGTGGTGATCAATTGTGTGGCGCTTACGGAAAGCCTGCTGGAAAACGAATTGTTCGGCCACGAGCGTGGCGCGTTCACCGGCGCCGATCGGCTTCAAAAGGGCAAGCTGGAAATGGCCGACGGAGGCACCGTCTTTCTCGATGAGATCGGCGACATGTCGCTGCCGCTTCAAGCAAAGCTGCTGCGGGTCTTGCAGGACCGCGAATTCCACCGGGTGGGAGGCACGAGGCCCGTGTCGGTCAGCATCCGGTTTATTGCCGCCACCAATAAAGATCTCAAGCAGGCCGTCAAGAGCGGCCAGTTTCGTGAAGATCTCTTCTTTCGTCTCAATGTCGTCAGCTTAACCCTTCCGCCGCTGCGCGAGCGTACCGAGGACATTGCGCCGCTCGCGAATTTTTTCCTCGAGCGACACACGCGGGAACAGAAACGCCCGGGGATGTCGCTGAGTCCCGACTCCCTCGACGCGCTCTCTCGATATCCCTGGCCGGGCAATATTCGCGAATTGGAGAATGTCATCGCCCGCACCGTGGTTTTGAGCCCCGGCGATGTCATTGAACCGGATGTGCTGGGTCTTTCACCGGCCGATGCGGCGGTCCAAGCCGGACAACCTGCGAGCCTGCCGTACATCAATCTGCCGTACCATCAGTCGATGGAGGAGCACAGCTCCTATATCATTGATATGGCGCTGGAGAAGGCGGCAGGAAATCAAACGAAGGCGGCGGAACTGCTCGGTCTGCAGCGCACGTATCTTGCCCGGCTGATCAAGCAGCGAAAACCGCCGGGTGAGTATTGAGGATGCTGAAGAAATCGCCTGCTCACCCGCCCGCCCCTGGTGCGCTGAGCCGCACCTTCACCAGGCTTTGCTCTCGCGACGCTCGGAAACTCGATGTACACGGGAAAAGAGCCCGTCTCGGCGGGCTCGGGGCGGGCGGGTAAGAATGGAGTACGCAGCTGCCGGCTCACCGTCTCGCCGGCGTGCACGAGCACGGCGCTCTCTACTCATCGCGCCGTGCACCTTGCTGCGGCCGCGCTGGACGAACTTTGTGAGCATCCTTTAACAGAACGCTTTTCAGGAATGTGGCGGCAGCCTATACCTGGCTAGGTCGTGCACAGGGATTTGCGGGACGCCACGTCCACCAAGCCCGCCGCCGCATCATGTTCCACCTGCGCGTAGCGCTCCGGGGTGCCGACATCGGACCAATAGCCGTCCAAATCATAGCCGACAATCCGCTCCCCTTCCTGCAGACCCCGTACGTAGGCGTCGATAATCGACGATTCCTGACCGTGAGGCACCGAGCGCAGCAATCGAGGATGCAGGATATGGATGCCGGCGAACATGCGCGGCTCGACGGCTCCCTTCGCCGGAAGCCCGCGCCCGGTAATGGTCATGACCTGCCGGTCCGGCCCGATCTCGACCAAGCCCCACCGAGCCGCATCGGGATCTTGCCGCAGCACCAGCGTCGCCGCGGCGTCCCGTTCCCGGTGGAACGCGATGAGGGCGTCGAGGTCTAACTCGAAGAGTGTATCTCCGTTCAGCACGAGAAACGGCTCTCCGTTAAAGAAGGACTCCACCTGCTTGATCCCGCCACCCGTGCCCAGGATGACCGCCTCATGGGAATACTCAATGCGAAGACCGAATCGCGCGCCGTCTCCGAGCGTTTGTTGGATCATGGGGCCGAGATGATGGAGGTTGATGATCACGTCCTGGAAGCGGTGCCGCTTGAGCAGCAGCAGATTCCACACGATCAGCGGCGTGCCGCAGACCGGCAGGAGCGGCTTGGGCATGACATTGGTCAAGGGCCTCAGCCTGGTTCCAAACCCCGCTGCAAGAATCATGGCCTTCATAAATAGTTCTGACTTCTGAGTTGAGAGTTATGAATTAGGGAGCGTTAGAATTGACGGAATGCCCTGATTTCCCCCGGTAACTCAGAACTCACGACTCAAAACTCAGAACTCATTGCAGTTCTGGCACGTACGGCGTGAGATGCCTTTTCAAGAAGGCAAGTTCGGGGTACTTGAGCAGGTTCCGTTTGACATACCCGAGGACGCGCGGAATATCGGCCAGGAACTTGGGATTACCTTTAACCCGGTCGATGTAAACGAACCGGCCGGCCGCCTTGAGATTGCGCTGAATGCTGGTCAAGTCGAACAGCCGGCGGAACGCCGCACGATCACAATCCCGCCCTTCCGCGGCCATGCCGTCCAGAAACCACTCGATCAATCCGTCGATCACCTCTTCGTCCAACTGAATGTAGGCGTCCCGGAGCAGCGAGGCCAGGTCATAGCTCGCCGGCCCCAATAACGCGTCCTGAAAATCGATCACCCCCAGTCGCCGGCCGTCAACCATCAGATTACGCGAATGGTAGTCGCGGTGGACGAACACCTGCGGCGCCTCGGCCAACATGCGCGCGATGCGTTCAAAGGATTCCCGAACCGCCGTCTGATCCTCCGGCTTCATCGGCTGGCCCTGCCGGGCCGCCACCCCGTATTCGAGAAAATGCTCGAATTCCCACATGAGGAGCGGCACGTCGAAACTGCGGTGAAAAGCGATGCAAGCGGGATCGCGCCGCGCCGTCCCCTTGGCCTGGAGCAGAACCAATCCGTCGATGGCCTGGCGATACAACTCTTCAATGCGGGTCCGGCCTGCATGACGGCAGGCTTCGGCCAACGTCAGATCGCCGAAATCCTCGAGATACAGAAGGCCCCGCTCTCGATCGTACCAGTAAAGCGACGGAACGCAGACACCGGTTTTCGCAAGGTGGGACAAGACATTGACGAAGGGCAATTCGTTGATCTGAACGGAAGCCCCGCTCACCGCCTCTTCGGACTGTTTGAAGCCCTCGGGCTCGGCGAGCTGCATCAAAATAACCGACCCAGGACCGCCGCCTTTCAGCTCGATCCGAAAATAGCGGCGATTGGAAGCATCGCCGGCGAGCGGAGTCAGTGAGACCAATTCGGCCGGAAAGGGAAGGCTGCTGCGGACGGACTGTGCGATGCGAATCGGATCAGGCGCGGCGAGCGGCTTTGCGGGCGCTGCGGGATTGGTGGTGGCCATACGGTCCGCATTATAGCGGAAACGTTCCCGATTCAAAGACTTTGCTGCAAAAATGATGGAGCCGGTTCATTCAGGGGGGAACGCTCTGCCTGATCGCGTCGAGATAAACGGGGATCTGCTTGACCGCAATCTGCAAGGCGTCATGCAACTTGCCGGGATCGATTCGTCGTACTCGTGCACGATCCGATTGCGCAGGCCCGCCGCAACCGCCAAGACTCGCGCGAATTCGGCGGGCAGAATCTTGAGCGTGCCAAGCGTCACGAACGACTCATGATAGTCTTTCGGCGGCGGATGACCCAGTTCGGTGATCAGATGATAATTCACATCGATCATCCGGCCGATGGTACGTTCTAGATAGCGCTCCGTCAGCACCTGATGGGTGGGATCATCCAGATATTCGGCCGGGCTCTTTCTGGCGAGATCGGTCAGAGCCGGCAAGTCTTGGAGGATCAAGGTCAGCTTGCGTGTCACCAGCTCGGAATCAATCATTGTCTCGCCGCCAGCCGATCCAGAGTTTGGTTCACGAATCGACGCTCGAGATCGAGGAATCGGCGATGGTCTTGATATCGCTTGAAGGCGTAGAGACGCAGGCGTTGAAAAGTTCGAATCGGTCCGTAGAGGAGCCGGCACCGGTCCAAGATCTGTTTCAGAAACAAGGGATCGGCACGATTGATTATGGCCAGATCCACATCGCGTCCGGGGAAACAGGGCTGCAAGCTTTGCTGTATGTCTCCAAATTGCTCCAGCGACAGATCCGCGTCTTTCAAGAGAATCGCCAGATCCAGGTCGCTTCGAGGATGGACGGGACCGTCCACGGTCGAGCCGAACTGAAGTATCAATTGAATGGCGTAGCGGCGCGCGACTTCCGCAAAGTCGGGCGTATGTGGGTGCGACCGCTCCATGTGAGCTATGTAGCTCTTTGTCCAGGGGGTGTCAAGCATCCCACCATCAATCACGGTTCCATTCTGCCGTGCAGATCAGTAGGATAGCGTGATGCAGTACGTCCATCTCGGCCGCTCCGCATTGAAAGTCAGCCGTCTCTGCCTCGGCACGATGAATTTCGGGCCGCAGACGACGGAACCGGACAGCTATGCGATCATGGACCGGGCGGTGGAGCTCGGCATCAATTTTTTTGATACGGCGAACGTCTATGGCTGGAAGGTCGGCGAAGGTGTCACGGAACAGATCATTGGGCGCTGGCTTGCCCAAGGCGGCAACCGGCGCGAGCAGCTGGTCCTGGCGACGAAGGTCTTCGGCCGCATGGGCGATGGGCCGAATGAATCGCGCCTCTCGGCTCTCCACATCAAACGGGCCTGCGAGGCCAGCCTGCGACGTCTGCAGACCGACCACATCGACCTCTACCAAATGCATCATGTGGATAGAAACTCACCATGGGAAGAAATCTGGCTGGCGATGGAACAACTATATCGCGAAGGAAAGGTGCTCTATATCGGGAGCAGCAATTTTGCCGGCTGGCACATCGCGCAGGCACAAGAACTGGCACAGGCGCGCCATTTCATGGGACTCGTGTCCGAACAAAGTCTCTACAATCTGAATGAGCGGACAGTGGAACTCGAGGTCATTCCGGCATGCGAAGCCTACGGAGTCGGACTCATTCCCTGGAGTCCTCTGGCCCGGGGACTCTTGGCCGGTGCACTCAAGTCTGCGACGACAGGCCGGCGCTCCAGCGAAGACGTCCAAAAAGACATCGCGACGTATCGGTCCCGCCTTGAAGGCTATGAGGCCTTGTGCCGTGACCTCGGCGAACGGCCGGCGGATGTGGCCATTGCGTGGCTCCTTCATCAGCCGGTTGTCACGGCCCCGATCATCGGCCCCCGTACGTTGGACCAGCTGAACGGGTCGATGCGAAGCGTGGGATTGATCCTGTCAAAAGAAACCTTGAAGAAACTTGACGACTTGTTTCCCGGCCCCGGCGGCCCCGCACCTGAAGCCTACGCCTGGTGAGCTAGGGTTCCTGAGACCCCTCCTAAGGGAAACCCTTGCCGTTCCTCATATCTCTCTGAACATTTCGTCCGATACAGGCAAAGATGTCTCATCGTGAGACAGCGTCGGCGCGTACACTTCCGTCCCAGTTCGCTTACTAGAGAGTTTTTCATGCGAACACAATTGGACATTCAATCAATTTCCCCGGCATCTGATTTGCTTGTTCATTCTTACAACAGAGGCGCGCGCACCTCGTCAGTTCAAATCGTTCCGGCCTTCATGGCCGGCTTAACTGCGAGGTACGAATATGTTTACCCTCATCTGTCGATCCGTCGGGCTCGTTGTAGCGCTCACTCTGAGTGTCCCGCTTTACAGCGCTGCCGAAACACTCCCCGCCGAACCGAACGAAGAATATCTCGTGAACGAGGATGTCAACATCGTTAACGGTCTCTACACGCGTGAATACTCGCTGCATGGAGACGGGATCATCGACTACCGCACCGCGCGGCAGATCATTCGCAGCGAGTACAATGACTACGGTGATACGGTCGTCGAAGCGACTCCGAATCCATTGTTCTATTGGTATGACGAGAACGAGAACGGTGTCTTTTCCATGTGGATCGATCCAAAAGGAGAAGGCTGCCGGTGCGACATCGTTCCCTACATTGCCCTGGCGGGGGATTTCTCCCAATAGCCTGCACCGCAGTGGACGGCAACACATTGTGTCATTATGAACAGCCGCGCGAGGTAAGTTGGTCCACGAATAGTGAGCATAACTCGCCTGTTGCTCGACACCGCAACTTTGTGCACCAATGAACCGTTACACCCATCCGGTCAAGTCCGCCGCTTGCTGGAAATTGGTGAGCGGGATGGATCGCGGAAATATAAGGGATCGTTAAGAACATACGAATATCGGTTTAGCGTTTCAGGGACCAAGATATACCCTGCAAAGAGATCTTCGCCTACAAACCTATTGAGACTTGTCGAATAATACCGGGCCCTGTAGTAATAGAGTCCTGTTCCATCATTCTCTCTACCGGTAAATTGGAAGCTGTTGGCCGAGGTACCCGTCTTGGTCGTCTTCCCGAACGGTTCTTGGGTGTATGTCGTGTTCGACGCTCCACTGCCATCACTCAACGTCAACGTGGTCCTTAACGCATCCGTCTGATAAAACTCATCCCCGCCGGATTGTTTCCGAATAAACGGCTCGTCGATACTCAAGCTCCTGATATAGGTGGCCGTCGGTGTGCTTCCACTTAGTTCTGCCAGCACATCAGTTCCGTCATACCAAAAGCCGGTGGTCGTACTGTTGATCGCCTTACTGGTTCTGCGTCCCAGCCCGTCATACACGAAACTTGCGGACAAACTCGGCCCGCTAATCGCGGTGAGCTGGTTGCGGGCATTCCAGGTATAGGTTGTCGTGCCGGACGCATCCGTGAAGGAAGTCAGATTGCCGTTGTTGTCGTAGACCAGGTTGGTCGAGGCACTGTTGAATTGCGTCTGTTCATTTGCCGCATCGAAGGCGGTGTTTGTCACCGCTTGCGGGATGAGTGACGCCGCGGCGCTCGCGCGGGTCAGCTTGATGCGATTTCCAGCTGCGTCGTTCTGATAGGTAAGTGCTTCAATCGTGGTCGGCGTCTGACCTATTGCCGAGAGCTTGAGCCGCCGCCCGATTTCGTCATGTTTAAACGTCACCGTGTCACCTTGTTCCAAGCTTCGCTTCAGCAACATTCTTATCAGAGTGATTTTTTCATCTCTCGCCATTAACGATTATTCATTCAGCCACCACATGTATATTTCTAAGAGGTAAGGAAATGTACATGCCAAATCTTCTTTTAGTTACTTTATCCGGCTCGTCTTCGATCACAAACATCCTGCAGGGCAGACCCAATCCATACTTCAATCTCTTCCATTGAAGCAGTAGGCTTTCCCTGCTCCACGGCGTGGAATTCGATTACATCAGCCAGGTCGTGTCGTCCTTCACCCAAGGCTATTGAGTCCCAGAAGTAGATCATCACCTCTGAGGAGTATTCAGGTCTTCCTGGACTTCTTAGCACTCGGCCGCTGACGGCTCGGCCGGACGTGCCGGTGTCCCGTTCATCGGCACGGAGGAGATCGGGAGCGAGGCAGCCGATGGCCGCCGGCATGCCGAGGACATGGAACACGACGAAAACGCGGAACAGGAAGAGCGCGGGTACCGGCGGGAGAAGCCTCGTTCGCAATCAGCACCTCCTTGAGGGAGCGTGTCTCTGCGATGCAATGGTGTGCTACGTAGCGATCACAGCATTGCTTGTACCTCGCCCCTGACGCCGCCGCAAGCTCTATTACGGCCCTACGTATGAGGCTCGATGACTGGAGACATGTGGGGAATCTGTCGAGCGCGACACAGTCTTCGTGAAGAAATTTGCTCTCGAAGCGGCGTTGAGAGGAAACGGGATATCAAATGTTGCGTGACAGCATCATCGGCGCAGAAAACGCTATCGAGAAGAATGTCGCGCGAAGGCCGACAAAGTCGTTATCGGCGTGCCACCCACCAGTTCCAGCCCATAACGGCTATGGCCGCGCCTACCGTGTCGGCCACCACGTCCCAGAGATCGGATTCACGCAACGGCACGAACCACTGATGCAGCTCGTCCGTGACGCCGTAGAGCGCAGACGCGAGAATGGCGAACACGACAGCTCGTGACGCGGCCCATGGCCCGGCAGACCATCGGAACGCGCGATACCACAACACCCCAAAGAGCCCGTAGGCCATCATGTGATGGGCTTTATCGCCCAGCTTCTCGACAAACGTCGGCAGCGTATCGGGGAAGGATGATTGGGAGGAGAGATAGAAGATAAAGCCGGCATAGAGTCCCACCGGTCCCCAATATCCAAGCGCGCTCAACCAAGCGGGGCCGGGGTCCACCCTTCTTTCAATGGATTCCATACAGGGAACGAGAACGGGCTGTGCGGTCCCGATTTCACCATCGTGAGATCGACGGCGATCGGCGGTCGTGATTTGGTCGTTCATCGCAATCCCTTGTTCTCGGACGACACTGGGCGCTCACCGACTCGCGCCCATGCGCAGACATGGGACGACTTACTTATCGTCCCGCGCACCTCATTTATTCTTGCGCCGTGCACCTCGGTGCGGCCGAACCCCGGAACGGTGCACCTCGGCGCACCGGGGATGGGCGGGTGAGGAAAAATGCCGTATTGAACATCCTGCATGATGTTTTTTTTCAACAGACTTCAAAATCGTCTTCAAAACCTACTAGGCTTTTGGCCGCTCACGCCGGCCTCGCTGCGTGGCACAATGCCCGTCGTCGCGGCACTGTTTCTTGAAACGCTCCTACCCCTATGACATACTGCCGACCGGTCTGCAAGAAACTTCTCCATGAAAGATATCCGGCTCTGTTTTCTTTGGCATATGCACCAACCGTACTACACGGACCCGGTCTTGGGAAGCGCGAGCATGCCCTGGGTGCGGCTGCACGCGACCAAAGCCTACTTCGACATGGCGTTTCTCATGGAGAAATTTCCCGAGGCCCGCGCCACATTCAACTTTACGCCCTCGCTCTTGTTGCAACTGGAAGAGCTCGGCTCCGGGAGCGTGGTGGATCTCTTCTGGGAGCATGCGGCGCGGCCGGCCACCGATCTCACCCCGCCGGAAAAGGCGTTTCTCATCCGCCATTTCTTTTCGGCCAACTGGGCTACGATGGTGCGGCCCTTTTCCCGCTATCATGAATTGTTGGTAAAACGCGGCGCCGATATCCATGGCCATGATCTCGATAAACTGGCCCGCCAGTTTTCTTCGCAAGAGCTTCTCGATCTCCAGGTCTGGCATAATTTGGCCTGGTTCGGCTTCGGCGCCCTCTCTCGCTATCCCCGCCTCGCGGCCTTGCGGCAGAAGAACCGCCACTTCACCGAGGACGAAAAGCGGGAAGTGCTGGATTTGCAGCGCGCCACTGTTCAAGAGATTATCCCGATGTACCGCCGGTTGGCGGAACGCGATCAGATCGAATTAACGACCACGCCGTTTTTTCATCCCATCCTGCCGCTCCTGATCGATACGGAGTTCACCCGCCGGGCGCGGCCTGATTTGCCGCTGCCGGCACGATTTCGGGCGCCGGCCGATGCGGAAGCCCAGATCACGCGGGCCGTCGCCTATCACACCAAGACATTCGGCAGGCCTCCGGACGGGCTGTGGCCGGCGGAAGGGTCGGTCTGCGCGGAAATGATTCCGCTCCTTCGAAAGGCGGGCGTGCGCTGGTGCGCCACCGACGAAGGGATTCTTGCGCGCTCGTTTCATCTCTCCGGCCGCCACTGGAACCGGAGTCAGGATCTCTATCGGCCTTATGTGGTGGAGTACGGCGATCAGGCGATCACCATGGTCTTTCGTGACCGGGAGTTATCCGACAATTTCGGCTTCGTTTACCACAAGACCACGCCCGACTCGGCCGCCGACGACGTCTTGCGCCGAGTTCGAAGCATCGCCATGGAGATCGGAGGAGACCAGGCGATCCTGCCGATAATTCTGGACGGCGAGAATCCATGGGAACACTACCATGACGGCGGCGAGCGTTTCCTATCCCTGCTCTATCGGGCGCTCAGCGGCAAGGGCTTCCTCGCCGGAGAAGGAATTCGCGTCGGCATGTCGACGATACAGGCCGCGTTGGATGCGATGCCGGCCACCCATCGTCTGAACCAACTCCATTCCGGGTCGTGGATCAATCAGGATTTTAAAATCTGGATCGGCCATTCGGAAGACAATCGCGGATGGGATCTGCTGCAGCACACCCGCGGCCGATTGGTCGAAGCCGCTTCAACACTTACGCCGCAGCAAGCAGCCGGCGCCTGGGAAGAACTCTATGCCGCGGAAGGCAGCGATTGGTTTTGGTGGTACGGTGATGATTTTGACACCGACTATAAACAGGAGTTCGACCGCCTATTTCGGACTCATCTGCGGAATGTGTGGACCCGCGCCGGTCTCGTGCCGCCGGAAATACTGAATCAGACGTTGATCGAATATCGCACGCCGCCGCAATTGGACGTCGTGCGCTTTCCCGTGGCGCTGCTTTCTCCGCAGATCGACGGAGTAGAAACCGATTTCTTCGAATGGCGCGGCGCCGGCTCGATCAATCCCAATCCGCCGCTGGGAGCCATGTGGAAATCGGAAAGTATTTTCGCGGCTATACTCTTCGGGTCCAGCCGGGATACGTTTTATCTCCGCTTAGACCCGGATGACCGGGTGGCGCCCCGCCAAGCTCACTTGAGCGTCGATATTCATCTGGCCGCGGGGGACCGGACTTTCAAGCTCAGTTTCTTGCTCGACTCGTCGCGACCACCGGTCGTCAACGTCTCGCGCCCTACGCTTTCGGAAGAGCCGGAGAATGCGCATTTCTCCGGCACCATGCGCCGCCGCGCGATTATCGAGATAGCGGTTCCTTACAAAGACGTGCCGGTGGAAGTCGGGCAAGCCATGCGCGTCACCGTGGTCGTGCTGGAACACAATCTCGAAGTAGCCCGGTATCCCTATCACAATCCTGTCGTTATCGCGCGACCCGGTGATGATTTCGAAGCCACCATGTGGAGAGTGTAGAAAAGTGAGATTTGGCAATTTGGTGATTTGGTGATTTCGTGAAATGTAGAAGGGAGTTTGATTCGTCGAGTGAGTCATTGATTGTTCGTCCCGTTATTTTTGAAATCACCACATCACAAAATCATACTTTTCTGAGGAGGACGAATGCCTGAATTGCGCAGGGACCCGATTGTCGGGCGATGGGTGATTATTTCAACGGAACGGGGCGGCCGGCCTCGCGATCTTCAGCCCTCGTCATCTCATTCGCCGATCGTCGCATTGTGCCCTTTCTGTCCCGGCCAGGAGCGACTCACGCCGAAGGAAATTCTGGCCTATCGCCCGCAGACCACCGACACCAACAGTCCCGACTGGTCGATTCGCGTCGTGCCGAATAAATTCCCCGCCCTGCATGTCGAGGGCGACATGGGGCGCGAAGGGATCGGGATTTATGACCGGATGAACGGGGTCGGCGCTCACGAAGTCATCATCGAAACACCGAATCATAAGGAACGGCTGGCCGAAATGCCGAGCAAACGGATCGAAGACCTGCTCTGGGCGTTTCGCGATCGGATTCTCGATCTGAAACAAGATCTGCGGTTGCGCTATATCTTGATCTTCAAGAACCACGGTGCCGCCGCCGGCGCAACCCTGGAACACAGCCATTCGCAGCTTATCGCACTGCCGATCGTGCCCACCAGTGTCTCCGAGGAGGTGGACGGTTGCCGCACGCATTACGAGCAAAAAGAGCGCTGTATCTACTGCGATATCATGCGGCAGGAAGCGGTCGACGGCGTTCGCATCGTGGCCGAAAATCCGGAGTTCCTCTGCATTACCCCCTACGCGCCCCGTTTTCCCTTTGAGATGTGGATCTTACCCAAGCGACATGCCGGCTACTTTGAAGAATGCCAGCGCACTCAATTCGAGTTTCTGGCACTGATCTTGTCCGAGGCGCTTCGCCGCTTGGAAAAGACCCTCGCGCGCCCCTCCTATAATTTTGTCTTACACAGCTCGCCGCTTCACGAGAAGACCGGGGACTATTACCATTGGCACCTGGAGATCATTCCCAAACTGACCCAAGTGGCCGGGTTTGAATGGGGCACCGGGCTCTACATCAACCCTGTGTCCCCCGAAGAATCGGCCAAGGCGTTGCGAGAGGCGGAGCTTTAAACCAAGCATTTATTCGAGAGCGCCGGAGGCTAAGGGGCTATAAATTTGGACTTTTAAAGGATTTAGGTTAAATGACCGGAATACCAGACCAACTGCCGACTTATCGGAATCGTCCCCCTTGCAACTCACCGGCCTTCGGCAGTACAACCTATGTCCATAGGTCCGGGTGGCCCTATTCCTATGCAAGGGACGAAGACGCCGCGCGATCAAGAAGAAGAGCGAATGAGAGCCCAACATCTCTCGTTTACCACACAGACCTTCAGCGACCTCGAATTAAAAAATCAGAAATACAGACGGATCGCCTGGGCCGCCGCCTTTCTTTTGCTCGGCGTCCTCACCGTGCTGATTCTCGAACTCGTCGGCATCATCAAGTAGTAGTCCTCCATTCTGGATCACTCTGACACCGCGGCGGTCGGATGGCATCCGATTCCAGCGCGCTTTCTCCCTTTTGAAACAGGCTTCTGATGGTTGATTCGGACCCGGAACCACCCCTGTGACAATGGCGCTAGGAGTCTGTCCGAGTCATCCTTTGTTGCGAGGCGAAGGAGCGGCTGGAACCCCACCCATCCGATTCGGTTCATCAGATTTGGCACATCAGCCGCTTCGCCAGCAACCGATCATCGGCAAGAACCGAGTACGGAACGTCCCATTTGCATTACACATTCCGCCGGTCTTATGATCGCCTCTATGATCGTGCACCTTAGTCACCCACAGCGCCAAGTCGAAATTAAAGGTCCCAAACGCGTCAAGGAAGTGTTACGGGACTTGAATCTCATCGTCGAAGCTCATCTCGTCATCCGCGGGGACGACTTGATGACCGAGGACGAATTGGCGCTGGACAGTGATCACTTAGAAATCCGGCCGGTAATCTCCGGTGGAAGTCAAAATGAGGAATGAGGAGTAAGGAATTAGCAATGGGAGACAAAGGAACAAATGGCGTCGACTTCCATTCCCTATTCCACATTTCTCATTTCTCATTTTAAGACCTATGAACTGCACCAGGTGTCCTTCCGGCGTAAAAGCGGTCATCGGCCTGCCCCGGCACAATGCCGCCTTTTGCAAAGGCTGCTTTACCGGCTTCGTGCATGAACAGGTCGCTCGCGCGATCAAATCTCAGCGGATGTTTTCGAAGGACGATCGTATTCTAGTAGCGGTATCGGGCGGGAAAGACAGTCTGGCTCTCTGGCATATTCTGCTCCAACTCGGGTACCGGGCGGACGCCCTCTACGTCAACCTCGGCATCGGCAGCTATTCGGAACTGTCTCATCAAAAGGTCCAGCGATATGCCGACACCGTGGCCGCGGCACAGGGCGCAAAGCTCCTCGTCCATGCCGTCGAACAAGAAGAGGGAGCCGGTATCAGGGAACTCGCCAACGTTCTGCATCGCCCCACCTGCTCCACGTGCGGCACCATCAAGCGCTATCAGTTCAACCGCGCGGCCGTGGAACAGAATTACGACGTGATGGCCACCGGGCATAATCTTGATGATGAAGCCGCCCGCCTGCTGGGCAATGTGCTCCATTGGCAACAGGAGTATCTCGACAAGCAAGGCCCGACGCTGCCTGCCTCGGTAGAAGGGTTTGCGAAGAAGGTCAAGCCCCTGTATCGATTGTCGGAGCGGGAAATCGCCGCCTACGCCGTGCTCAACAAGATCGACTACATCGTCGAGGAATGTCCGATGGCGAAGGGCTCCAAGATGCTGCTGTACAAGGAGGTCTTGAACCGGCTGGAGACCGAATCACCGGGTACCAAGCAGCGGTTCTATTGGGGCTTCCTGGAGAAGGAGGCCCGTGAAGGACCCGACGGGCAGCCCACGGCCGTTTCTATGGAAGCCAAGGACAGGGGTACGTTACATCCCTGTCAATCATGCGGGCAACCCACCAGCAGCGACATCTGCTCGTACTGTAAGATGATGGCGAAAGCCAAATCCTCGAATCGGAGGCATCCGACATCGGCCTGATCCCACATCACGATGCTCGCATGGCCGCGACTCGCATGTGCGACATGCCCTGATGTGATCGTGCATGGTCCGTCAAGAACCAGCCGGCGATCGAGAGTCGCTTATTGGCGCCGATCACCGGGTCCACGCGGCAAACCCGATGAAATCGGGGAACAGTGAAGAGCACCAGCGATCCGGGTTCAGGCGCGATGCAATGGGTTATGGTCAGCTTGGGCCGCTTTGACTCCGCCCGTGGCTTCGCCGAATAGACGATCAGTTCTCCACCCCAATCCGCCTCCCACTCTTCATGCACATACGTAACCAAGGCCAGCCGGCGGAGCGGGCCCAAGAGCGTTGGAGAGGCCTCTTGGGCCGTGTCGTCATGTGTCAACAGACAATCGCCGGAGCCGTAGGAATAATAACTGAAGCTGAGGCTCCGGCCCGTAATCCCGGGGAAGGACTCCATGTAACTTTCAATGCAGGGATACGCCAGCCGTTCGAGCAGTCGGTTGGCGTCGGGAAACGCGATGCGTCCCTTCCGCCAATTTCCGCAATTGGGGAACGCGGCCTGGACGCCGGGCATGTCTTGCAAAGATTGCCACGACGATCGCTCCATAGCATCGCGAAATTGCTTCCGCTCCGGCGAGGTCCAAAAGTTTTCGATGACCAGCACCGGGTCTTCATGAAATGAGAATGTGTCAGGATTGAACGATGACCGAGAGACTTGCATCGCTGCTCCATATAAGACGCCCGAATACCGGCCCGTCGGCCGCTAGAGACTCACTATACGTGCAAGTACTGCTCCACCGGTGAAGCCGCGGCACATAATGGGTTGCGGCTGTCACGCATGGCCGTTCTATCGAACCGCACAGGGTAGATGGTGCGGCATTGCACGGCTCACACCGTGCTTTACAACGGAATACACGGTGATTTTGCCACGAACAGACCGAGTTTGTGTGAGCCGCACCTCAAACCGGAATCGCGCGCGACGATCTGATCGTTCAATCAATCGCGTGTCGCGACGTATGGACGGACGACGCACGCGACAATAGCCTTCCGAAGCAAAGACGACCATAGGATATCGCGGAGAGATGAAGGGCGGATGAATGACCAATGAAAATCGGCAGATCAATTCGTGAAAAAAAGCGGCCGGCGCAACGAGCCGCAGCCGGAGCGGCTGCCAGATTTTGCATACGGACGGCGGCTGGTATACCCTCATGTGCCATGACGTGGCGGTATCGATATTTCACTCGTGTGGCCGGCCTTGTTCCCATGGCGGCGGTGCTGATCGGCGCGTTGGCGCTCGATACCGGCGCGATCGCCGGCGACCGGGCCGATCAAACCGGGGAACCACTCAAACCCGTCACGCTCCGCTTCGTCTCATGGAAAGCCGATCATCCCCGTGCCTGGGATGAGGCCCTTGCACGATTCGCGGACAGCCATCCGCATATTTCGATTGTCCGTGAACTCGCGCCCCATTCCTCCACCGCCTATCATGATCTCCTGACACAGAAACTGAAAAACCGGGATGCGACGGTGGATCTGTTTTTCATGGATATTATCTGGGTGCCGGAATTCGCATCGGCCGGATGGGCCCAGCCGCTCGATGATTTGTTCTCGTCCGAAGAGCAAGAACACTTTCTCCCCGCTGCCATGGAGACCGGGCGCTACGGTGGACATGTCTACGGAGTTCCGAGCCGAATCGATAGCGGCATGTTGTTTTATCGCGCCGATCTCTTGGCCAAATATGGATTCACCCCGCCTCGCACTTGGCCTGAACTCATCACCCAAGCGGAAGTCATTACCGGCGGCGAACGGGCGATGCACCCCGCGCTTCGAGGCTACTCCGGACAATTCAAGCAGTACGAGGGTTTGGTCTGCAGCATGATCGAATTTGTCGGCGGCTACGGCGGGCGCCTCATGACGCCCGATCTGCGGAATTCCATGCTTTCGACGCCGGCTACCCTCGCAGCGGTGGAATTTGTACGGGACCAGATTGTGGGCCGCATCGCCTCGCGCGCCGTCCTGACCTATCAGGAACCGGAATCCGTCGTGCCCTTCATTCAAGGCAATGCGGTCTTTCATCGGAACTGGCCGTACACATGGGAAGTCGCCAATGATCCCCGCCGCTCGAAGATCGCTGGCAAGGTGGGAGTCGTACCGTTGCCGCGCATGGCCGCCGATCACCCGCCGACGACAGCCCTCGGCGGATGGCTGTATGCGATCAGCCCATTTTCCCGGCACCCGCGTGAAGCGTGGGACTTCATCCGCTTCATATCCAGCGCGCCGCTCCAACGGCATTTTGCGCTCGCCGCCGGGATCGCGCCGTCGCGCGCGGCCGTGCTGCAGGACGAGCAGGTTTTGGAGGCGAATCCTCATTTTCGCGCGCAGCTCGCCATGTTTGATCGCGCGACGGCGCGGCCGCGCACACCGCTCTATCCGGCCGTCTCGAACATTCTCCAACGCTATTTCAGCCGTGCTTTGGCCTATCGCGACGTGGACCTGCCCGCTGAAGCAAAACGGGCCGATGCCCAAATCAATCGCCTGTTGGAGGTGGGCCGGAGCGCCCGCTGAGACAAGAGCTCTATGATTCGATGGTTCGATGATTAAGTCAGCCGTGAAAGCAATGTCCGCTGACCGAGCCGCCGCCTGGTGGATGCTGGCGCCCGCCCTCGCCTTTACGCTCACCCTTGCCGTCTATCCGGTCATCGCCTCATTCGTCCTAAGTCTCTATCGCATTATTCTGAGCATGCCGGCCTCGGGAGAACCGTTTGTGGGATTGGAGAACTACGGCGAGCTCCTCCGCGATCCCACGGCCCGCCAAGCCTTTCTCGTGACCGCGGGATTCGTCGCACTCTCCACCATACTGGAACTCATTCTCGGGCTCTGTATCGCCCTGGTCATCCACGCCCAATTTCCCGGCCGCGGATGGGTCCGGGCCGCCGCGTTGATACCGTGGGTAATCCCGACCGCGGTGGCATCGCAGATGTGGCGCAATATTTTCAACGATCAATACGGATTGGCCAATTTGCTCTTATTCGGCGACCGGGTCGCCGAGTACATACCCTGGTTCGCCTCCCCCGGCGTTGCGTTTCTGATCATGGTGCTGGCGGACGTGTGGAAAACCGCTTCGTTTGCCGCGCTGCTGATTTTGGCCGGACTCCAATTGATTCCCGATGAGCTGTACGAGGCGGCCCGGATCGACGGCGCCGGGCTCTGGCAAAGGTTTTGGCATATCACCCTTCCCCTGCTGCGTCCTGCGCTGCTCTTGGCCTTGCTGTTCCGCACCATGGACGCCTTCCGGGTGTTCGACCTCGCCTTCGTCATGACGCAGGGCGGACCGGGCGACGCAACACAGGTCTTGCAGCTTTATGGGTACAAGGCCATGTTCACGGAGGGCCGCATGGGCTATGGCAGCGCGGTCTCCGTCTCCGTGTTTCTGGCCATCTTCTGTCTCTCACTGCTGTATATCCGGGCGATCGGATCACGCCTTCTGGAGAGGACCGCCTGATGGCGCAACGGCTCTTGCTTGCCTGCGGCATTGTCTTGACGGTGGCCGGGAGCCTCGCGCCGTTTCTCTGGTTTGCGCTGACTTCATTCAAGACGCAAGCGGAAGTGGAAGCGGTGCCTCCGCTCTGGTGGCCGTCCGGCGGGTGGCACTTCTACCGGGTCGCCCTGTTCGATCATCATTTACTGGCCTATGTCGGCAACAGCCTGATCGTCGCGGGAAGCACCACGATTCTTGCCTTGACGATTGGAATTCCCGCCGCGTATGTGCTGGCGCGGGTAAAATTGCCAGGCAAATCCTGGATCCTGGGCGGACTCTTGACCGTCTCGATGTTTCCACAGATGGCGATCGCGGGGCCGGTGTGGCGCTTGCTCGCCGATGTGCGAGGGCTCAATACCCACTGGGGACTGGTACTGCCCTACGTCACGTTCAGCTTGCCGATCGTCGTCTGGATTCTCGCGTCGTTTTTTCGAGAGCTCCCGGCAGAACTGGAGGAAGCCGCGCGCGTGGACGGCTGTACGACCTGGCAGACACTGACCAAGATCATGCTGCCGCTCGCCGCGCCCGGCATCTTCACGGCCGCCATCTTGACGTTCATCTATGCCTGGAATGAATTTTTCTTCGCCCTCTTGATTCTGACTCAGCCCGGCAAGCAAACCTTGCCGCTCGGGATTGCGCTGTTTCAGGGAGAATTTACAATTCCGTGGGGAGAATTGGCTGCCGCGTCGGTATTGGCCACCCTGCCGCTCGTGCTGATGGTCCTGCTCTTCCAACGCTGGATCATCAGCGGCTTGTCCGCCGGCGCCGTGAAGGGATGATGAATGGCCGATCTTGAACTGCGCGCGATCTCAAAACGATTCGACGGCCACACGGTGCTCCACGACATCTCGCTCAAAGTGGCCGACGGCGCGTTCACCATTCTGCTGGGCCCATCCGGCTGCGGGAAATCGACGCTCCTTCGAGTCATCGCTGGCTTGGAGCCGCAAACCGCCGGGGAAGTCTTCATCGGCGGACGCTCGGTGGACGCGCTCTCGCCCGCGGACCGCGACATCGCCATGGTCTTTCAGCACTATGCCCTCTACCCGCACCTGTCGGTCCGCGAGAATCTGGCGTTTGGATTGGCGATGCGCAACACCCCGCGCAGCGTGATCGACGAACGGATCGCGGAAACGGCGCAATTGCTGGATATCCGGCCGCTGCTGGATCGCAAGCCGAAAGATTTGTCGGGGGGCCAGCGGCAACGGGTCGCCATGGGCCGGGCCATGGTGAGAAAACCGAAGCTTTTTCTCTTTGATGAACCCCTCTCGAACCTCGACGCGCAGCTTCGCACCAACACCAGGATCGAGCTCAAGAAATTGCAACAGCGGCTGGGCGTGACGATGGTGTATGTGACGCACGACCAAGTGGAGGCCATGACGCTCGGCGATGTCATCGTCGTGATGGAACAAGGCCGGATCCGGCAGGCAGATCCGCCGCATGAGACATACCTCCGGCCCGCAGACCCTTTTGTCGCGGGATTTATCGGCACGCCGCCCATGAATGTGTGGTCCGGCAGGCTTGATCGGCAGGCCGACGCATGGATCTTTCGCCGCGGCAGCCTGGAAGTTGTAGTCCCGTCGCACCAGACCGACGTGCCGCAGCACACGGGCGCCGACGTGATTCTAGGAGTGAGACCGGAAGACATTCGAATCGAGCCGACCGCCGAGGCGTCGGTTCACCTCGAGGCCACTATTGACGTAAGCGAGGATTTGGGTGCGGATCAGATTCTGCATTGTTCGGTCATGGGTGAGCCGATGATCGTGCGCGTGTCCCAGCAGCCTCCTATTCCCTCGGGCCGCCGGCTGTCTCTCTATATTCTTCCGGAGAAGTGGCATCTCTTTCATGAGAATAGGCGTGTGAATTAAGCACGCGGGCGTCCCTTCGACATACAACAAAAACGCCGGATCCTGGATGCTCTGGAGCAGACCGGCGTGACGGAGGGAAGCACGGGACCCCGGCGTCCCGCTCCACCTCTTGAAAAGCTCCCCACGACCCCGTAAGCTGCAACCAGATGAATTTTTAGTTTTTGAACGACAGCGACGGTCCGGGCACGATATCCTTTCAGCTATGGCGACCCAGCAACGGGACCTCTACGACATCTTAGGCCTTTCTCGTTCAGCCACAGTGGACGACATCAAAAAGGCCTATCGACGTCTCGCACGCCAATACCATCCCGATCTGCATACCGGCTCCCGCAAATCGGAGATGGAAAAGAAGTTTAAGGAATTAAATCAAGCCCATGAGGTCCTCTCAGACCCGGAGAAGCGGAAAAAGTACGATCAATACGGCCATAACTGGGAGCAGGCCGAAGCCTACGAAAAGGCGAGACAGCAGGCCGGGCAAGGCGCCGGCCCGGAAACCGGAGCCGACTTCAGCGATATTTTTGAAACGTTTTTTGGCGGACGCGGCCGCAGCCGTGGAACCGGCGCGCAGGGATTTGCGATCCAGGGCGAAGACCTCGAAACCGATGTCGAGTTGACTCTTCACGAGGTCCTCACCGGGATCACCAGACGGATTGACCTGTCCGAGCAAGTGGCCTGCAAGGCCTGTGGCGGCGGCGGCATGGTGCGCGGGCGCCCTTGTATCGTGTGTGGCGGCTCAGGCGTCCAAGTTGAAAAACGTTCGATCGAAGTCCGCATCCCCGCGGGCGTGCAAGACGGCACGCGGGTGCGAGTGGCGGGGAAAGGACACGCCGGCTTCAACGGCGGGAAACCGGGCGATTTGTATCTCAAGGTCCATATCGTTGCCGGCGGCATATTTCGCCTGCATGGGCAGGATTTGAGCGTGACACTCCCCATTTGGCCATGGGAAGCAGCCTTGGGTGCGGATGTCATGGCGCCGACCTTGACAGAGCCGGTTCGGGTGAAAATTCCTCCCGGGAGCAAAGCGGACAGCCGGCTCCGGCTCAAAGGCAAAGGTCTGCCGACCGCATCCGGTGGACATGGCGACCTCTTTCTTCGGCTGAAAATTGTGATGCCCTCGGCGATTTCCCAGGAAGATCGGGCGCTGTACGAACAGTTGGGACGCGCCCGCCATGCCGATCCCCGGGCCGACATTCTGGCAGCCGCGCGTCGCGCATGACGTCCACCCGGTGACCGCATCCCAGTGAAGCATGGACCTTCTCGAATACGGTCTTCTCGCCTTCAGCTCGCTCTTTGTCATTGTGGATCCGATTGCGGCGGTGCCCGCCTTTCTCGCCATGACTCCGCGGGACTCCGTGGCGCAACGCCTTCGTACGGCGAGGATGGCCTGTTTCGTCGTGGTCGGCTTCCTGGCAGGCTTCGCCTTTTTCGGTCAGACCATCTTTAAGCTGCTCGGCATCACGCTGCCGGCCATGCAAATCGCCGGCGGAATCGTGCTGTTGCTCGTCGCGCTCGATATGCTGCGAGCCCAACGGTCTACTGTACAAGAGACCGCCGCCGAAACCGCCGCGGGCCAGAGTAAGAATGATATCGCCATCACGCCGTTGGCCGTCCCCATGTTGGCCGGCCCGGCCGCCATCTCGACGGTTATTCTCTTGGAAGCCCAGGCGCGCACGCTGTTGCAGCGGGCCGTGCTGTTGGGATGCCTTGTACTCGTCGGTCTCGCGAGTTACATTATATTGGCGGTCGGCGCCACCGGCGCGAAATGGTTGAACCCGATCGCGGAAAAGATTTTTTCTCGGCTCATGGGCCTCTTGCTTGCCGCATTGGCGATCCAGTTCATGCTCAATGCGCTTAAGTCCGACAATAATGTGCTCGGTCGTTTGCTAGGACAGTAACGGATCTATCACAAGGAGGATGGAATGGCGATGAACAAGGTAGTCATGATGGCGGGAGCGTCTCTGTTGAGCTGTGCACTGGCTGTCGCGCCGGCCTGGGCCGACCCCGACAGAAGCTATGGCGGGCATGGCGAAAAGAGCTACGGCGGCCATGGCGACGGATACGGGCGGGGCGGCCATGGCGCGGGCGCGGCGATGATGGAAATGATGATGCACGGCGGTACCGGCCATCTCATCCGCCATCTTCTTAAACATGAGAAAGATATCGGACTGAGCGCCGATCAGGTGACGAAGCTGAAAGAGATGCAGCTCAACATGGATAAGACCCGCATTAAAATGGAAGCGGATATTCAAGTCACCGAGCGGGAACTCAAGGCGCTGATCGAAGACGAGAAATCCGACCTCGGAGCGATTGAATCCAAATTGAAACAGAGCCAGGAGAGCCAGATCGGCCTGCGGCTCGCCTCGATCAAGGCCAGGCGGGAAGTCCTTGCGCTGTTGACGCCCGAGCAGCGGACCAAGCAGCAGGCGGAGCATGACAAGGCGATGCAGCAACACAAGAGCATGGGATCGGAGCGGGGCATGGGCTCCGGCAAGGGCCATGGAAATCCGCATGGCGCGGCGCCGGCGAATCCTCATCAGAGTTCCAACTAAATTTTTTGCGGAGGTATCCTATGGCCATGAAATACCTGCTCCCGCTTGTCCTGTTGGCCTCGCTTGCCTTGCTGAGCACGCCGGCTTGGAGTGACAAGGGCAAGAAAGGAAAGAGAGTCAGCGTCGCCGAACTGGCAAAGGATGCCAAGATCACGATCGATCAGGCCATCAAAACCGGGGCCGAGAAGGTACCAGGCACCGTCGTTCAGGCCGAGTTGGAAAAGAAACACGGAAAGACCGTCTGGGAAGTCGAAGTGCTCGACAGCGACGGCAAGATCACCGAAATCCACATCGACGCGGGCACTGGAGAAGTCATCGACACCGAAGAGAAGCACGCCAAGCGCGGCAAGAAAAAACACTAGCCCTTCCCGTCCGGATCGGGCCAGGGCCCGGTCCGGATCATCTTTCAGATTCCTTGACCAGCCGTTCGCTCCTTCTTGCGCGAGAGAGATCGAAGCCGATACCAGTAGGATTGACCGGTTGATTCCCGGTATGCGACAGTGCAGCCCTTGCGCGGTTTGAAGGGCCGGACTTCCGGCACCCTATCGGCGTCGTCGTATTGTGGAGGCGTGCAATCATGGCAAGGAATATCAGGCTCACGAGTCACGAGTTGTTGGATGGTCCGGGACGCGCGCCGGCGCGCGCGATGTTGAAGGCGGTGGGCTTTACCGACGCGGATCTCGAACGTCCGCTGGTGGGCGTCGCCAACACCTGGATCGAGGTCATGCCGTGCAATTATCACCTGCGTCGCTTATCGGAACGGGTCAAAGCCGGCATCCGCGCGGCGGGCGGCACGCCGATCGAATACAACACGATCGCGGTCTCGGACGGCATTTCGATGGGAACGGAAGGCATGAAGGCCTCGTTGATCAGCCGTGAAGTGATCGCCGATTCCATCGAATTGGTGGCGCGCGGCCATCTCTTCGACGCGGTCGTGGCGCTCTCCGGTTGCGATAAGACGATTCCCGGCACCGTAATGGCGTTGGCCCGGCTCAATGTTCCGTCGCTCATGCTCTATGGGGGCTCGATCATGCCGGGCACGTTTCAAGGGCACGATGTGACGATCCAGGACGTGTTCGAGGCGGTAGGCAAACATGCGTCAGGCAAAATGACGAACGCCGAACTCAAGGATTTGGAGGACCATGCCTGTCCCGGCCCCGGGGCCTGCGGCGGCCAGTTCACGGCGAACACCATGGCGATCGCGTTCGAGTTTCTCGGCATTTCCCCGATGGGGCGAAACGGCGTGCCCGCGATGGATCAGCGGAAGGACGACGTGGCGTTCGAGTGCGGACAATTGGTTATGGACCTGTTGAAGGACGACATCCGGCCGCGCCAGATCATTACGAGAAAATCGATCGAAAACGCCATCGCCGCCGTCGCCACCACGGGAGGTTCGACTAACGCCGTGCTGCATCTGCTGGCCATTGCGCGCGAAGCCGGCGTGCGGCTCACGATCGATGATTTCGACAAGATCAATCGTAAGGTCCCGCTCTTGGCCGATCTGAAGCCCGGCGGGCGGTTCACAGCCGCGGATCTCTATGCGGCCGGAGGGACGACCTTGGTCGCCAAGCGGCTACTTGATGCCAAACTACTCCACCCCGACCAAATCACCGTGTCCGGCCGCACCATCGGCCAAGAGGCGAAAAACGCGACGGAGACCGCAGGTCAACAAGTGTTGCGCCCGCTCGCTACGCCGATCAAACCGACGGGTGGCTTGGTCATCCTCAAGGGCAATCTGGCGCCGGAGGGCTGTGTCGTGAAGGTCGCGGGCCATTCGATCCTGACATTTCGTGGGGCCGCGAAGGTTTATGATCGTGAAGAGGACGCCTTCGCCGCCGTCAAGGGAGGCCAGATCAAGGCCGGGGACGTGGTAGTCATTCGCTACGAAGGCCCGTCCGGCGGGCCGGGGATGCGGGAAATGCTCGGCGTGACCGCCGCAATCGTCGGCGCAGGACTGGGAGACTCGGTCGCGCTCCTCACCGACGGCCGATTCTCGGGAGCCACGCATGGGCTCATGGCCGGACATGTGGCGCCGGAAGCCGTCAAAGGCGGCCCGATCGCCGCGGTCAAAAACGGCGACGTCATCACGTTCGATATCCCCAAACGGCGCCTCGACGTTGAATTGAGCCAGAAGGAAATTTCGACGCGGTTGCGCAAGGTCAAGCATCCCGTTCCACGCTACACCTCCGGCGTGATGGGTAAATACGCCCGGCATGTCTCTTCCGCATCCGAAGGAGCGATCACGACGTAACGTCCAGCCGTTTTCTCGAAATACCGAGACTTGTTCGAGGAACCGGTTCGTTCTATGCTCGACGGACGAGGTCGGTCCATCGACACAATGATCGGATCGTCCGCCGGGATACATATGTTTGCGCCATCACGCTCGGCTTTCCATGCACTCCGCTGAGGGACAATCTAGTCCAATCCCTCGGACGACCCATCGCGTCGTCCGCTTGAACCTGGCCCGTCCGGAGCTCTACCTCAATCGCGAACTCAGCATACTCGAATTCAACCGCCGAGTTCTCGAGCGGGCGCAAGCTGCATCCGTGCCGCTGCTCGAACGGCTGAAGTTTCTCTGCATCGTCAGCTCGAATCTCGATGAGTTTTTTGAAATTCGTGTGGCGGCGTTGCAGGAACAATCCGCCCACACCGCCGATCATCCGGGACCGGACGGCCTCACGCCGAACGAACAATTGCACCGCATTGCGGAAACGGCGCATCGTCTCGTGCACCAGCAATACGTCATTCTGAATGATCAGCTGATTCCCGAGCTTGCCGAAGAACAGATCCGCTTTCTTCGACGCGCAGACTGGACGCCCGCGCAGTCCCGATGGATTCGCCGCTTCTTCACTCAGGAACTGCTGCCGCTCCTCAGCCCTCAGGGACTCGACCCGGCCCACCCCTTTCCCAAGGTGTTGAACAAGAGCCTGAATTTCGTGGTGTCGTTGGAAGGATCCGATGCCTTTGGACGCGTGAACGGCACTGCGGTGGTGCAGGTGCCCCGGCTGCTTCCGCGTGTCATTCATGTGCCGCCTCAGGTCACGAAGCGCCCGCATGATTTTGTCTTCCTCTCGTCGATCATTCACGCATACGTCCGTGATCTCTTTCCCGGCATGGAGGTCAGCGGCTGTTATCAGTTTCGGGTGACCCGCAACAGCAATCTCTTTGTCGATGAGGAAGCGGTGGAGGATTTGCGTCACGCCATGGAAGGCGAGCTGCCGTCGCGGCGTTTCGGCGACGAGGTCCGACTCGAAGTGGCGGACAATTGCCCGGGGGACATGGAGCAATTTCTCATGGAGGAATTCCAACTGTCCCGGCAGGATGTCTACCAGTGCAACGGGCCGGTCAACCTGCACCGCCTGATCACGATTCCGGATCTGGTCGATCGCCCCGATCTCAAGTATCGGCCGTTCACCTCCGCGCTTCCGAAACCGCTGCCGCAGCCGGACAACATGTTCGATACCATTCGCGCCGGCGACGTGCTGCTGCACCATCCCTTCCAATCATTCACGCCGGTGTTGGAATTCATCCGCCAGGCATCCGAAGATCCCCAGGTCTTGGCCATCAAACAGACCCTCTATCGGACGGGAACTGATTCCGATATCGTCAAATCGCTCGTGCAGGCCGCGCAAGCCGGCAAGGAAGTAACGGTGGTCATCGAGCTACGCGCGCGGTTCGATGAAGAAGCCAATATTGAACTCGCGCACGACCTGGAGGAAGCAGGGGCTCATGTGGTCTATGGAGTGGTGGGGCACAAAACGCACGCCAAGATGATTCTCGTCGTACGGCGCGAGGGCAAACAGCTTCGGCGATACTGTCACCTCGGCACCGGCAATTACCACGCGCGTAATGCGCGACTGTATACCGACTTCGGGTTGCTGACCTGCGATGCGCAGATCGGGGAGGATGTGCATAAGATTTTTCATCAGCTGACATCCCTTGGGCAGCCGGGAAAACTGAAACGGTTATTACAATCACCCTTCACTCTGCATAAGAGCTTGATCAAACAGATCGAACGGGAAGCGGCGCATGCCCGCAAAGGCAGGCCGGCCAGGATCATCGCGAAGATGAACGCGCTGCTGGAACCCCAAATCATTCAATCGCTGTACGCCGCCTCCCAGGCGGGAGTCAAAATCGATCTCATCGTCAGAGGAGCGTGCGCCCTGCGCCCGCAGGTTCGCGGCGTATCGGACCACATCCAAGTACGGTCGATCGTGGGACGGTTTTTGGAGCACAGCCGCATTTTTTATTTTTTTCACGGCGGGGATGAATTGGTGTATCTGTCGAGCGCCGACTGGATGGAAAGGAATTTCTTCCGGCGGATTGAAGTCGCCTTCCCGATCTTGGACAAGGAGCTCAAGCAGCGGGTTATTCAAGAAGGCCTGCTGATGTATTTGAGGGACAATATTCTCGCCTGGACGCTTCGAGAAGACGGCACGTATGCGCGCTGCCGCCCGCGTGGACGGAAACCGCGGATCGCCCAGGAGATATTGCTTCGAGAGCTGGCGACGGGCATTACCTGAGCGAGGTTTGGCGCCGATCGATGACGGGGGCCCATCCGGAATCGAATTCTCGACGGGCCTGGTTGAGGAATTCCGCCTCCGCCGCGGCGTCACGACTGGCCTTCACCGCCGTGACCGTGTGCACCGGAAAATAAGCGGGTGTCCCAATAACCCTCATATCTTCCATTACCTGCAGCAACGACTTGCCCCAAAAGACGTCAAAATAATGCTCTTGCGCGGGATCGATCGCGTGATCGTTCAGAATCATGGTGTCCGGACCCAGCTCGTACGCTCCCATAAATCCGATGCCCCCCGCGGGCACCGTGGTGTCGGTGCGTTTGATCATATCCTTTCCAAACAAATACACCGTGAGTTCTCTGGTCTTTCCATACCCTTTGACCGATTCACTGTAGCCGACGGCGGCGTACCGGCCGGGCGGCACATTCTGCACATAGACCGTCCCTCCTCCTCCTTCCCCCACCTGCGGGGCGACGACGCTGGTCGGAATCACTTTCGCGCCGTGATACAGGTCATCCTCACGTTCGATGCGGACCAAATACACTCGATTCTCCGTTCCGGACACCCACTTGCGCGATTTGATCGACAGGCCGATGGCGGCGCTGTTCGCCTCAATCGGCTTCGTGATGCGCACGGACGGAACGAATTCATTGGCCAAGAGTTGAAAGGGTTTCGGCGGCCGCTTGCCGGTACATCCCATCGACCCCAAGAACCCCAGAACGAGGACCAACACAACCCAACGATGCATGCCTTTCTCCTCTTTGATGACGCCGCGGCGGGCTATGTGCCAGTGTATGAATTTGTTCTATGAGACTTCAATGCCTGCCACGCGACCGGGAATGACACCCGCCCTCGTCGGGCGCGCCGAGGCGTACCTCTTTCCGGGTTCGTGACGAACCGTCATGAACAATGCGGGCTAGGGGGTGGGAACCGGGACGAGATCTCCGGCGGTGCTGCCTCGATGCTGGTTTTCCAGCGAGAGCCGCTTGAGCACCGACTTGGCACGTTCCTCCAGCCGCTCGGCTTCGGCGACCCGTTGTTTCCGTCGCAGAAGCGAGGCATAACTCTTTAGCGCTTTGACGTAAGCTTTTCGCTCCTGCCCGGCGGCCTTCTCAAAAATGCCCAGCGCCCGCCGGTAGAGTTCTTCTGATTGATCCAGGCGGTTCTGCGACTGATAGAGAATGGCCAGATTGTTCAATTCCATCGCCAATTGCGGATGTTCCGCCCCCAAGCGCTTTTCCCGAATGGCGAGCGACTGCTGGTAGAGCGGCTCCGCCTGTGAATACAGCCCCTGCGTCTCGTAGAGCTGCGCCAGATGACTCAACGCATCAGCCGTATCGAGATGATCCCCGCCCAGAGACCGTTTAAAAATATAGACGGCTCTCTGGTAGAGGACTTCCGCCTGTTGATATTGATTCTGAATCTGATACATCGCGCCCAGATTGATGAGATTTCTGGCGACAATCGGATGTTCGGGACCAAATGCCTTTTCATGAATGGCCAACGCGCGTTGATACAGCGGCATGGCCCTCGCATATTGTCCTTGCGCTTGGTAAAGCTGGGCTAAATTGTCCCGCGTAATGGCGGCCTGGCTATGTTCAGGACCCATAGTCCTTTCCAAAATTCCCAAGGCCCGCTGCAGAATAGGTTCTGCATCGGCGTACCGTCCCTGGTCCTGGTACACGACCGCGATATTGTTCAGGCTCTCCGCCGTTTTGGCATCTTCCGGTCCATAGACTTTTTCCCGAATCTCACGCGCGCGCTGATGGAGCGCCTCGGCCTGGGCATAGAGCCCTTGCATTCGATAAAGTTCGCCGAGATCGGTCAAGCTCGATGCCGTGTCGCCATGATTGGGGCCATAGATCGATTCACGGATAGAGAGGGCTTCTTGGAATAAGACTTCCGACTTCGCAAAGTTACCCAGGTCCCGGTTGACCTCGCCGAGTTGGCTCACGCTCTCCGCCAACCGCCGGCCCTTGGGATCTA
Organism: Nitrospira sp. Nam80; assembly: GCF_965152575.1. NCBI lineage: Bacteria > Pseudomonadati > Nitrospirota > Nitrospiria > Nitrospirales > Nitrospiraceae > Nitrospira > Nitrospira sp. Nam80. The sequence goes on along the minus strand of NZ_OZ224216.1, from coordinate 1,128,562 downwards.
TTTTCTTCGCTTCATTGCGCGCAATGGTGAATTGTTCCTGCGCCTGGGTATATTCCCCCGCCCGCAAGGCGTCGTTTCCCCGCTCCATCGCCCGGCGCCATCCCTCATCCGCTGCGCAACCGGTCATGACCGCCACCAGCCCATATGTCATCACTGCACCAACCCAACGGTGTCGCACGTTCATGGTAATCCCTATTTGCGCGGGGTGAATGATTGTTGAAGCGCTCGCAGGCAGTCTACCGCACCCGAGCACGCAGCCACCAGTTAACTCCTCATGGCCCATGCAAATCAACTCTTTTCGCAGGATATTTATTAATTGAATGATTCGGGACCTTTACGTGAGGAGATTGACGGAAGGGCCGGCGGAGAGACGAAGACTCAGATCGGGGAACGGTCTGCTAGGTCTGGGGGAAGCACCGGGCCATACAGTCCGGGCACAAGCCGCCGTTGAACTCGATGGGCGACCGCTCGGCGATGAAAGCGGACAAATCATACCACTCGCCGGAAGCATCCGGCACACGTTTACACCAGGCGCAGAGATTAATCATCCCTTGTGGCTGTCCCAGATCGCGTGCCATTTCCAGCAGGGTCGTTGCCGAAATGTGCCGGTTGGGCGATGAGATTACGGCATGGAACACCAGCACCGATCCGATCACCGCTCCGAGTTCATTGACGACCGGCGCGGCGCTTCCACCGATCGATCGCCTTGCTCCGCTCTTGGTCAATAGGACCCTGTCTTCCAATCCGATGACCCGCATATCGGTCATGGCTTTCAACGAAGGATTGTCTGCACAATCGACCGTCGCGTTCGGTTCTAGTCCGGCCACCGTCGTCACGCTGACCCCCGCCGCCTCCGCCTGCGTCCACCCGGTCAAGGCCTCGGCGGCAGGATTGAGATATGTCACACGGGCATCCCGGTCGGTCGTCATGACTCCGTCGCCGAGACACCGGACCGTCGTCGCCAGCCACTGCAGGCCTTCATTCCTATGGCAAGCTTGACCGGCTCGATGCAAGGCCAGTTCAATCGTGGTCCGCAGTTCGGTCGGTTGATAAGGCTTGAGCATATATCCGGCCGGCGAGGTGACCTTGGCTCGTTCCAGCGTATGATCGTCCGCATAGGCCGTCAGATAGATGACCGGCACGTCATACTGCTTGCGAATCTGCTTGACGGTCTCCACCCCGTCCATTTTTCCCTTGAGTACGATATCCATGAGTATCAGATCCGGCTGTGACTCTCTGGTCTTCCGGATGGCTTCTTCTCCCGATGTTGCAGTAGCCGGCACACGGTAACCAAGACGCTGTAAGCTCACTTGAATATCTTTCGCGACGATCGGTTCGTCTTCCACGATGAGGATATTGGCTTGTGGCATGTTGATCAGACCCTTTCAGAATATTGAAGTTGTTGAAACCGGATCAGCCATTCGGTTCCTTGCCCGCTGAGCAGCTCTGTTTTCCCATCGAGTTTCTCGGCGAGCAGGCTCACCAACTCCAATCCCAATGAATCGGGATTATTGAGCACCCCGTCCTTCGGCAGGCCGATCCCATCATCGCTCACCCGCAATGTGAAGGTCCCGTCCAGATGATCGTGCAAGTCGATATGGACGCGGCCGCCGGTATCGTCGACAAACGCGTGTTTCAGACAATTCGAGACCAGTTCGTCGATGATCAGACCACAGGTCAAGCCGGTGTCGATATCGAATTCCACGTCATCGATATTCAATTCCAGGATGGTGACGTTTGGGTCGACGCCGTAGGAGCGGAACAAATGCCCGGTCAACGTTCTGATGTAATCGCCCATTTTGATCCGCGACAGATCGTTCGAGCGATGCAGCGTTTCGTGCAGCAGGGCGATCGACGTAATCCGCACTTGGCACTCTCGGAACAGCTGATTGACCACCGGATCCTTGATCGAGGCCGACTGGAGGTTGAGCAGGCTGGAAATGACTTGAAGGTTGTTCTTCACCCGATGGTGTACTTCGCGCAGCAGGCTTTCCTTCTCTTTCAACGTCCGGCGCAATTGATCTTCCATGTCCTTGCGCTCCGTCAAGTCCATGCAGGTTCCGATATACCCTCCCGAACGACCGTCTGATTCAAACAACGGAATGCCGGTATCGATGACCCATCGATATTCACCGTCGAGCCGGCGCAGGCGATATTCCATCGTAAACGGCTGTTGGGATCGGAAGGCCGCCAGATAGGACTCCCGGCAGCGTTCTAGATCATGAGGGTGGATGCCGGTAAACCAGTTGTCCCCGATTTCCTCTTGCTGCGTGCGGCCGGTAAATTCCAGCCACCGCTTATTGACGAACGTAATATGCGTATCGGGGCCCGCCATCCACACCATGACGGGAGCGGTGTCGGCCATCATGCGGAATCGCGCTTCGCTTTCCCGCAACGCCGCTTCGATCCGCTTACGTTCCGTGACGTCTCTGGCAATGGCCGACGCACCCATCACGCTGCCGTCGGCTTCCTTCACCGGAGAAATCGTCAGCGAGACATCGATGCGATCGCCGCTCTTTCGGCGCTGCACGGTTTCGACGTTGCGGACATGTTCGCCGCGCGCGATCCGATCCAGCATGGCTGGCACTTCGTCGAGTCTATTCGGCGGACAGAGAAGCGAAATCGACCGCCCGAGAACCTCATCGGCGGCATAGCCGTAAACGCGCTCCGCTCCGATATTCCAACTCTGGATGATGCCGTTCAGCGTCATGCCGACAATGGCGTCATCGGATGATTTCACGATAGCGGCGAGTTGAGATACTGCCTCGGCTCGTAGATCCTCCAACTCGCGATTGGCTTTTTCCAAATCCGCAGTCCGCTCATGCACCTGCTGCTCGATATCCTCATTCACCCGCCGCAGTTCGGCCTCGTCGCTTTGCCGTCGCATACAGAGGAACGTCGTGACCCAAATCACCATGAGTGCAAAGGCGCGATTGCCGACCGCCACCCAGCTGATCGTGGCCAAGGGCCCATGAAACAGATCCAGAATCGTCGAAAGGGAGGCGATCGCGGCGATGAACGGGGTGAGCCGGGGGTGGGGAATCCGGGAAGCAATGAGCACCGGAACGACATAGAGGGTCGTGATCGTCAGACCCAGAGGCAACCACCAATCAATGGCAAAGACCCCGGCGATGACGGCGAGCGCGATGCCGAGCACCGGATAGTATGTTCGACGGATCGACAACAACGATGTTCTTGATGGAGGCATTGTCATCATTTTGACGGCATATCTTGATCCTATGTAGAAGATGAGCAAGGGTCATGCCTCGTGGAAACCCTAGGGTGCTCGCTCATACGAGATTTGAAAGAGCGCTATGGTCACGGCCTCTGGATAGCATTTGATTCGTTCGTCTGATTCCATACTCGCCATTACGGACGAGAACAGGACCAAGCCGACGCTGTACATCTCTTCATTCAATCCCGTTCATACTTGAACGAGCTTCACGACACGTCGCCCGATCAAATTCATCAAGCACTTCAGCACAGTCCGAACTCTGTTGAAAGCGCGATGCCTGACGCTGGGGGGCGGTTTAGAACATTCCTTCTCTAGACCGGCACAGACCCGGGCCGGAACGCGCGACCTGAGAGAAGAAAACTATGTGCGGCCGGAAAGAAAAAATAGAACCGGTGCAATCTCACCCGCATAAGGACAATTTTGTCCAGGGGCAAGATCTGCCTAGTCCACAGAGAACTTCGGCGAGAACAAGACTAGGTTGGGTGCTATCGACGATAGAACTCGCCTATGCAGTGAACCACGTAAGCCAACTGATCATCTTTCAATTCGGCATAGATGGGCAGTGATAAGACTTCCGCCGCCGCCTGCTCGGAGACCGGGAATGCCCCCTTGCGATAGCCTAGACCCCGATAACAGTTCTGCAAATGCATCGGAAGCGGGTAGTACACTTCCGTCCCGACCCCCTTCTCCTTGAGGTATGCACGCAATTCATCTCGTTTGGCCACGCGGACCGTGTACTGATTGAATACATGGTGATTGGGCGGATCCACCGTCGGCAGCGTGACTCGGTCCAGCAGGTTTGCCTCCGCAAACAATTGTCCATACCGTAGGGCATTCCGGCGGCGCCCTTCCGCCCATTCATCCAAATGCTTCAACTTGACCAAAAGCACGGCCGCCTGAATGGCGTCCAGCCGGCTGTTAATGCCGACGGCTTCGTGCACGTACCGGACACGACTGCCATGCACTCGTAACATGGCAATCTCGTCGGCCAGCGCCTTATTGTTGGTCGTGACCATGCCGCCGTCACCGAAGCCGCCGAGATTCTTCGACGGAAAAAAACTGAAACAAGCCGCGTCTCCCAAGACTCCGGCGCGGGCGCCGTTGCGGGCGGCGCCGATGGCCTGACAGGCGTCCTCGATCACACCGATTGTGCGGCGTTTCGCAATCCCCATGATCCGCTCCATCTCGGCGCACTGTCCGAACAAATGCACCGGGATCACGGCCTTGGTCCGGGATGTGATCGCCGGCTCAATCAGACTTGGATCCATATTGAAGGTACCGGGCCGGATATCGACGAAGACCGGCTTGGCGCCCAGCCGCGAAATCGCGCCGGCCGTGGCAAAGAACGTAAAGGGAACGGTGATCACCTCATCCCCCGCCTTCACACCTAAAGCCATCAGCGAGAGCAGCAAGGCATCGCTCCCCGAAGCCACGCCGACTGCTGAACTACTTCCGGCATAGGCCGAGACGGCTTGTTCCAAGGCGACGACACGCGGCCCCAGGATAAAGCCTTGTTCATCACACGTCGCCTCGATCGCCGCCAGAATCTCTCTGCGGATCGCTTGATATTGCGTCTTCAGGTCAAGCAGAGGAATATTCATCATAATTGCGCTCCATGGTTGAGATGTCAGAATTTGTGATGACCGATGATTCCATGAGTCTGATCGGCGCGCCCGGACATGCTCCGTCCGCCCAGCCCCGCGATAAGCCGATCATACTCCGACTCGAGGCGCCGGAGCATCTCATAGATATCGAATTCAACGGGCAGACCCGCTGCCGCCCGCCGGCCCATGGCGGCCCGTAGGTCGCGGTCGTCCAGCAAGCGCTGCACTCGCTTGGCGACGCCGATCACATCGCCCGGTTCAACCAGATATCCGTTGGCACCGTCTTTGATGACTTCATCCGCTCCATCCACGCGCGTCCCGACAATCGGCACGCCGGCCGTCAGGGCCTCCAAATACACACGCGGCAACCCCTCCCATAAGGAGGTCAGAATGAAAACGTCCAGGCATCGCAGTATCTCCGGCACGTCATGACGCCAGCCGAGAAGTTTCACATGTTCCCTCAGGCCTTGGCAATCGATCTCCGCTTCAACGGCCGGGCGCAACTCCCCATCACCGACCAGGACGATCCCCAGATTGGGATGCGACGCACGCACCAGCGCCGCAGCCCGGATAAAATCCAACGGGGCTTTCTGAGGCTTCATAGGAGCGACCATGCCGATGAGCGGCTGCGCCGGATCCAATCCCAGCTCCCGCTTTTTGACGTCCGTATTCACGGCGGTCTTCCGGATTGCTTCGATATCGATCCCGCTGCGAATCACGGTGCAGTTCTTCCCCGCAAACAGCCGGCGCGCGACGCCCTCGCCGCGATTGGCCTCGGATACCGCAAAGAAACCCGTCGTGACACGAGCCGCCAGTCGCTCGGCTCCAATAAGCAGCAGGCGACGGAAGGGATGCTGGTATCGCGTAAATCCGAACCCATGGATCGAGTGAACGACCACCGGCACGCCTGCCGCCCACGCGGCAAGCCTCCCGATGATACCGGCCTTCGAACTATGTGTATGGACGATGGTCGGCTTGATCCGTCTGAGCAGTCTCACCAGCGAGATGAAGGCCAGCGCATCCTTGAGCGGGCGAATATGCCGACCCAACCGGGGCACATGGAACAACGCGTCGCCCATGAGGACGTGGGCCTCCTCATCCAGGATACCCGCCTCCCCGGTGATGAGAAATGTCCGAAAGCGGCTCTTGTCGAGATGGGAGACGGTAAAGAGCGTGTTCCGCTGCGCCCCGCCCAACTCCAATTTGGTGATGATATGGCAGACGGAAGGGATTGTCACCCCGCGCGATGCTCCTCACGCCGCGATTTGAAGGGACCGCAGACTTTCCGCCATGGAGCGGCCCTGCCCGATGGCGTCTTCCATCGAGGTGTGCTCCCAGAGCCCATAGCGTCCGATTGAATAAATCCCGCGTCGTTTCAACTCGGATAGGATGTACGGGACCGCGTGCACGCGGTGCCGGTCAAACAAGACATAGGCATACGGAATGTTCTTCACGTCGACCGCCACAATCCCGTCTTTGCTTCGCAGGATGCCGGCATGCTCCAAGCCCTGCCGCGCCAGCCTGATCACGTCCGACGGCGGTTCGGTCACATGCGGAAGATGCGACATCTCCACATATAATGAACTGCAGCCCGGCGGTCCCAGGCTGGGCGAAAAATTCATGGGGAAGCCGGCGCGATAGAACGGATAGGTTCGTTCCGGGAAATAAATCCAGTGTTTGTCGGAGATTCGTTCGCGCCCAATGCCGAGGTTGACGCTATAGACGGATACCCATCGCAACTTCTCCGCCGCCTCATGAACGGTCCGGGGTAAGTTCGTACAGCGACGTACCAATTCGGGTAAGGGAATTGTGGAAACCAGGGCGCTGTATTGCTCGCTACATTCCCCATGCCCCCTGTGGCGGAACAGGGCGCGCCGCCGCTCTGTATCCACTTCCATGAGTTCCGCGCCATAGTGAATACCCCGCACGGAAGTTAGAAAAGCCTGAGGCAAGACTTGAATGCCGCCCTGAGCCGGATAGAGGAACGACGGATTATAACCGAAGGCCTTATCTTTGATTCCCAATGCTCCATTGACGACATCTTTGAGCTCCGGCTTCGGGACGAGCCACGAGACCCAATCGGCGGTCAATTCATCGAGCGGCACCTGCCAGAGTTTTTCATTGAAGGGCACCATGAAATGTTTCGCGATGCCCTCACCCAAGCTCGCCACGATCCATTCTTTGAACGTCAGCGATTGGATGGGCTCCGTCCCCGCAGCCTTCGTCAGCGTCTCGATAAAGCCGAGCAGGCATTCCCGCACCACCTCAGGGGGGAGGCCATGCGTATTCACTTGGAACGGATACTCGGTATAGGTCTGATGCGAGTAGATATAGGAACGGCGTGTGTGTTGTTGCAAACGTGACGGCAAGAGGCTTTCGACCAACGCTTTAATGGCCGGCTGCCGGAAATGCAGCAGATGTCCGGTGTAGTCGAATGTAAATCCGTCTTTCTGATAAGAGCGGCAGAGGCCGCCGGCCTCTTCCTCCTTTTCCAAAATCCGGTAGGAAAGGCCCTGCAAATGATGCGCGGTGCTCAGTCCTGCCAGTCCAGCCCCTACGATAACAATCATGACAAGAGCGTCCTCTCGACCGGGCTGCTTCCCAGAGCAGGGCTCGATATGGCGGCCTCACCTCTCTGCATTCTGACTCTAGTGAGCCAGACCGCCAGGCTACCCAAGACCACAATGGTCGCGGCGCTTAACACCAACGCCAGTGGTTCGGGGACAGACATGACGAGCAACCCGACCCCGCCCAAGCATGCCGACCCGCTGTAGCTAAGGAGGACGACCTGTTGTACCGAGAGCCCCCAATGACGCAAGCGAATCGCCATATGATCCGGGCTGCCCAGAAAAATAGGGAGGCCGCGAAGGAAGCGAATGTACATGACGAACAATGTGTCGAAAATCGGCATGCCCAGAATCAGAACGGGCGTGAGCAAAGAGATCGAATGCCCTTCCGTGTACCTGCCGATCATCGACAGGGAGCCCAGCATCAGACCGATGAACATGGCTCCGGCATCGCCCATATAAATCAACGCCGGACTCCAATTGTAGCGCAGAAACCCGAGCAGGCTCCCGATGAGCGCCGCGAGCATGAATGCGATCGTGTGATCGCCGTTCAGAACTGCCACGATGCACAGCAACGCCGCGCTGATCACACCGATGCCGGCCGCCAAGCCGTCCATGATGTCCAGCAGGTTGAATGCGTTGATAATGCCCACCATCCATACCACGGTCAGGGCGATATCGATCCACTCCGGCAACGTCGCGATCTCGATCCGTATGCCGCTCTTGATCAGAATAAAAACCGCCAAAAGCTGTCCGGTCAGTTTGATTCCGGGCGTCAGCACCCCGAAATCATCGATCAATCCGAGCATCATGACGAGCGTGCCGGCCAGGACGATGCCCAACACATCATGGCGGAACTCGAACGTAAAGATGAGACTGATCAGAAACGCGAGATAAATGGCCAAGCCGCCCAGATACGGCACCGGCGCACATTGCCGCTTCAACCGCCCGTCGGGACAATCGACGATGCCGAACTTCAGCGCCGCGCGCCGCGCCATGGGCACGCCGTACAGCGAGAGAGCCAACGCCAGCAGCAGGGTCAAGCCGAGCAGAATCACGGTTTTGACACCCCCGCACCAGTCGACGCCGCCTCATCAAATGATCCCGCAGCCCGCCGGTGCAGATTCTCCAGATACCGCCGGTATCGATCGTCCGAATGCAGCGCCGCAACACGGCCCCGCGCCGTTGCTCCCAAACGCGCGCATCGTTCGGGATCGGCAAGCAGGCTCACGACGGCTTGGGCAACTTCCTGCGCGTTCGGAGCGACCCGTATCCCCGTCTGCTCATCGATTAAACGACCCGTTTGTCCGACATTCGTCGCCACCGAAGCCATCCCCGACGCCATGGCCTCCAATAGAACCTGCGAGGGGTAATTGTCCCGCCGCTGCAGCGACACGAAGACCATGCCGCGGGCCAGAAGTGGGGCGATATCGTCACGGAATTCGGCTGTCACGAGATCGTTCAATCCGAGGTCAACGACGGAGGCTGCAATCGCTGCTTTGAGAGGACCGTCTCCCAGTAAAAAAAACCGGGCCTCTGGCATGGCGGCATGAATCAGCGGGATGGATTCAAGAAACAAGCGCGGATTCTTTTCCTCCACCAGGCGCCCCGCGAAGACGACCCAACATTCCTTGATGGAATCAGGACGAAAGCGAGTCAGATCGACCACACTGCCGGGCGAGAGGATGATGCGAGCCGGTTCGATAGCCCTGGCCATAAGAGACGACCGGATGTCTTCCGTCAACACATCGACATAGCGGCAACGCCTAAGCGCCCCGACAAAGCACGGTATCGCCCACTTCGATCCCACGTGGCCGGCAAGATTTGGATCGGTCACCGACATCACCACACGATGAGACGGGCGCAGCATCATCAACGGCAGCATGACATAGCCCCCGCCAAGGACGACATGAAACAGGCTTGGTTCACCAACCCCGTACCGGAGGAGAAACCAACAGGCAAACAACACATAATCAGTTTTCCGCAGCCAGAACCCCGCCCGTCCCAGGAACGCCAGCCGCCGACCCATCGCGGTGAATGGCGCCGGAAGAGGCATAATGCGGGGTGCCCCGGCCGGAATGATTCCTCCGGCTACAAGTCTAGCCCAAAGGTCCCGATTCAGCACGAAAACTGTGTCTTTTCTCCCGCTTGCCATGCAGGCAAACAGTCGACCAAGTCGTCGCTCGGTTCCGCCAACCCCGCTGTTGTTGATCAGGACAAGGATGCGACGCATGCGCGGCCGTCCAAGAAGAGACGACACCAAAGTTCAAGATTGACCCAACGCCAGATGGTGGCTCCGATGGACCGCTGTCCCGACAGATGCGAGGTCAATTCTTGTTCAATTCCGGGGATATGAAGGTACCCTCTGGCTCGCGATCTGGAATCCAGTAAGACGTCTCGCGCGTAGGCCGCCAGATCACCGCGAAACCAGTCGTCTTCCGGCGTGGCAAATCCCATCTTATCGACCCGCTGCCGAATTCCGTCCGGCAGGAGTCCCTGTAACGACTGTCGGAGGATGACCTTGGTCCATCCGTCCCGCAGTTTCCAGTCGCTCTGCAGGCAAAACAAGAATTCGACCAAGCGAACATCGAGAAACGGCAACCTGGCCTCAATACCGAACGCCATGGAATTGCGATCTTCGTACCGGAGAAGCGCTCGGAGTCCATGGCGCGTCAAGAGCCGATGTTGCATGCCTCGTAAAATCGAGTCGCCACAACGGTCGGGCTCTTCAGTGGAATGCCAGGCGCGCGCAAAATCGGGGGCCATCCAGCGAGGTGTGCCGGTATAGAACCGGCGCACAATCCCGACCCACGACGGAGAGAACAACCCGCGCGCCAAATTGGCGGGTAACTGAGGAGCCACACAAGCATAGCGTCCGCGATAGGCCGACCATTCATGCCACAACTGTCTCCATCGGCCCTGACGGAACAAATCCGCATAGAATGCGCCGAAGCAGCCATGGTAGCCGGCCATCAATTCATCGGCGCCCTGACCATCCAGCAAGACCTTCACGCCGTTTTCCGCCGCCGATCGCATGACCGTCCACTGCGCAAAAATACTCGTGGATCCAAACGGTTCGTCTTGCTGCCATACCAGGCGTTCCAGGCAGTCGAGTAATTCCTTGGCCGTGGGGAATGTTCGCTGAGATGCAACCGCGGTCGCTTCCACGACTTGCCGAATGAACGGACGTTCGTCGTATCGTGGATCCTCAAAACAGGCGGAGAAGGTCTTGAATTCGGCAGTTTGTGTCAGATCCCGCGATGTGCAGGCATGAGAAAGAAGGCGATCGGCAAGGCATACGATGGCTGAACTGTCCAGTCCACCGCTTAGACAACTGCCTATCGGGACATCACTGCGGAGCCGCAATCGAACGGCATCTTCTATGAGATGCCGGAATTCTTCCACCACACCGGCAGCGCTCAACCGCTTTACCGGTGGGCCGGCAGGGAGTTCCCAGTAGCGCTCATGGTACAATGTCCCGTCCTTGACAAGAAGGTAGTGGCCCGGTTCCAGTTGGCGGGCCTGCTCGATAAATGTCTCCTGCGAAAAATCGAGGCGGGCGCCGTCCAAGTAGGCATGGATCACCCGTTGGTTCGGCGTCGGCTGCTCCATGACCCGAAGGAGTGCTTTAAGCTCCGAGGCAAACGTAAAGGTGATTCCATCCCAGGCATAGTACAGCGGCTTTTCTCCCATCCGGTCGCGGGCACAAAATAAAGTCCGCCGTTCCGCATCCCAGAGGGCGAAGGCAAACATGCCGTTGAACCGGTGGAGGCATGCCGTTCCCCATTGGCAATACGCGGTCAACAGCACTTCCGTATCGGATTGTGAGCGAAATATATGGCCATAGGACCGCAGTTCATCCCGCAGCTCTCGATAGTTATAGAGTTCCCCGTTGTACGTAATCCAGCAACGATGATCCGGCGAGCTCATCGGCTGATGACCGGCTGCGGACAAATCCAGAATCGCCAAGCGGCGATGGCTCAGTCCGACGGAATACCGTGATTGGGGTGAATCGTAACCCTCGGGCAACGGTCCGCTGACGGCGCGTGGGAGAGAACGCCTGCCATGGGATAAGAACACATACCCCTCTCCATCCGGTCCCCTATGTGCCTGGGTCTCCGTCATGGCAGCCAATGCATGGGGATTGATCGACCGTTCGGCCGCCGTCACTATTCCCGCAATCGCGCACATATCAGTCCTGGAATACCGCCTCTATCGGCCCGCCAATTCGTAATACAAGGACTCCATCCGCGTCATTTCTTTTTCTTGGTCCGCCGTCGATTCGGCGAGCGCCCGATTGGCAAGACCGCATGTTGTTCGATATCGAGCGTTCAGCAGCACATCGGTCAGCACCGGGGCCAACTGATCTTCATGAAGCCCGACATACCGTCCGTTGATCTCGTCACGGATCAGTTCTTCGTACTGAGGGAGCCGATTTAAGACCGGCACGGCGCCGCATGCGATGGTTTCCAGCAGGGAGTTGGGCATGCCGTCCGATGACGGCACCATTACGACCGCCGTCGCGACATTGAACCAGTACGGCATCTCCTCATAGTTGGCTTCACCGATGAAGCGCACATGGTCGGCGACGTCCAATCGAGCGGCCAGGCGTTGAAGAAGGCGAAGATACTCCGGATCGGCAAAGTGTTCCGTAACGACCAGCAACACATTGGGCACATTTCGCCGTACGGCCGGCAGGGCTTTGATCACGAGGTCGTGGTTGTAGAGCGGCTGCACCAGCCTAGGGCTGAAAATCACCGGCTGCTGATCATCAATTTTCCATTGTCGCCGGATCATCGTGACATCAAGTCCCGGCCTGAATCGTCCGAGGTTCACTCCCCACCCCACTCGGGCGATCGCCTGTTGTTCGGGAACCAGACGCCGGACACGGAATTCCATATAGGCCGAATGGGTCGTGACCAGCGCCGCTCGCTTCAGCAGGCGCCAGGTCAACTCGCGGCTGTACCGCTCCCGGAACGCTCCCTGTTCGGCCAGCACGTCGCTTCCCCACGGCGTCGCTACCAGCGGGCGCATCGGCGCACCAAGAAGTCCCCATGCGAGTCCACGAACATAGTGAGCATGGACCACATCCGGATTCGTTCTGATCACCGCCCGCGCGAGATGTATCGCCGAAAGAAGACGGCCCAATTTTCTTCCAACATTGGTGCAGGTCAGATCAAGCTGCTGAAAGCCCGCCGCCCCGGGATCCGCAAACGGCTCGACGGTCATCACGGTGCAGGTATGACCCCGCCGGACGAACCAATTCACCCACCGCCGCACATTGACTGAGGCCGCAGGACCGACAAAGCACAAATTGAGCCGATTCATCTCTTCGGTTCGTCGGACGTCAGATACGCCGGGGGAGACACCACGGACACCAGCAATCGCTTCAATTGAGCAACCGACTGCTCGAGACCATGATTGGCCGCTCCGTACACGCGCGCGCGGCGCCGGCATTCCTCGTAGAAGGGCTCCTCGCTGCACAGATAACTGATGAAGGAGACCATGTCATCGAAGGCTCCTTCCGCGCAGAAACCAATTTGATGACGCGAGAGGACCAGATCCGGATTCACAATCCACGACACGATCGGCACTCCATTCAGGACCGCCTGCACAAATGTGTTCGGGAAGCCCTCATGGGTGGAAGTGTTCACGAAGACCTTCGCCGAGCCAAATAATTCATGCATACAATGGAGCGGCAGATCGGCATGGAAAGACACATTGCGTAAGCCGGCTGCGCGGCGGCGCACCGCATCCCACAAGTCAGGATGCGCCTCATCACGCATGCCGGCCATCACGCATCGGCGGTCGGAGAGCTGTTCCGCCGCATCGAGAAACAATTGCGGCTGCTTGAGAGGATGGATTCTTCCGGCCCATAGGATCGTGGTTCGCTGACGGTCCGTTTCGGGAGGAATCGGATGCGCCGTGCGGATGAGATGGCCGGCACGGCCATATCGCTTACGAAGTGCGGCCTGCTGGTCCTCGGTGCGGCAGACAATGGCATGGGCAAGCCGAACGCCTGCAGGATAGAGCCATTTCAACGGACCGCTGACCGCGCCGTACGGACCAGAGAGATCCGCGGTCGAAGCAACCATGAAGATAAATTTACGCCGCATCATTCGGCAGATCAGCGCGTAGGCCCCTACTTCGATCCCCGCGCCCGCATGTAGGAACACATCCGCATCGACACGGCGAAATGTCATGAGCATTTCCCCAAATGACATTGCCGCCGCGCATAGCTGTCGGAACCGGGACACCTCGATCGCAAGACGGCCCTTCGCCTGCCGCCGAACTACGGTGAGAGAATGATGCCGTTCGATTCCCGCCTGTTCACGCACGCTCAACAGCGCCGTCACCGCATAGGCCGGGTCGCGGGCCAATTCATTGGCGGACAGATACAATTGAACTTCCGCGCCCCCGAACGGCTGTCGGCTGTCGGGACGATACAAGCCCTCACCCAGCGGTGAGACGAAGCAGATCTTGAGCGTTCGATCATTGGCCGAGATCGACCGTTCTTCGCGCTTCTGGAACATTAGGGACAGCATCGGCACGAGCGTCACGCCGGTAACCTGCTTCAGTACCTTGAGTCCCGTCTTGATGGCTCGCTTGGCAAATCGATGACGATCGGAGGACAGAGCCGTGAACCAGAGATCAATACGATCGCGGATGCCGTAGCCCGCCGGTTCCAACAACAACGGCGTGGCTGTGGTGTCCGCAAGCAGCGAACAAATCTCTCCTTCCGTCGCTCCCCTGATTCCATAACGAAGGAGATTGTCCCACGATTCCTCTCGCTTGATTCGTCCCGACAATAGTCGAGCCATGCCAAGCGCTAGCCGGTCAGGCAGATAATTAATGAACGGCAAGCCGGTCGTATGAGTCTCGATTGGAAAGTATCGATGAGGAGTCTGATTGAGAAATAGGACTCCGCCCGGCTTGACGAGATTCCACAGTTGGGGAAGCAGGTGCGCACGCTCTTCCGGCAATAGATGTTCGTACACAGCGCTGAGAATGACGGCGTCGAAGACGCCGAGACCGACCGGCAATTCCAGCGCGGAGGGCGAGCGGACTATACGCGCGTGGGTATAGCCGTAATGTCGGGACCGCCGGCGCGCCAACTCAACAAGCGAGGGATCCAGTTCCACCCCCACGATCTCGGATCTTGGAAACAACTTTGCCAGGCAAAGAGTAGAGGCGCCGGCGCCGCAGCCAAAGTCCAGCAGTCGCCTTCCGATAAACCATTCCGGCGAACGATAGGCAAAGAGATCCCGTTCTAAAAACGCTTGGACATACGTCGGACTCTCATCGCGTAAAATCTCATCGCACAGATAGGCCGGCCCTTTGGCTTCCAGGATCGCCTGGATGAGTTCATCCGGGTACTCTGTATCCGTGGAGCGCCGGGGCACGAACATGACCGCCTCATTCGGCTCAACGGTCACGCGACGGCGGCCGTTCCACAACGGCTCTATCGTGATCCGCGCCTCGGGATGAACCAGGAGGCGGGTCATGCCACACTCCTCGATTGTGGACGACACGCCTTTCCTTCCAGCGCCGCCCGGACCAGCCCTTGCACTCGCCGGTCGTAGGTATGCTCGTCCAATACATACTCATGGGTGCGCCGGACCATCGCGGCTCGATAACCCTCGTCTTTGAATCGACGAACGGCCTCTTCGATATTGGAGAAATCCTTCTTTACGCTGATGTAATGTTCGTCGGCTTTCAGAATGCCGTTGTAGCTTCCTTCCAATAGAAGTTGGCAGGTCTGGCTTCCGATCGGTTCGAAGTGCCGAGAAGAGATAGCTTTCCCGGAGACAGGGTCGGTAAAAGACTTGAAGAAGCGATCATACACTTGATCGAAGGTGGCGTGCGGCTCTTGCTTGAGAAATGCAATGACCGCGCGGCGCGTGCGATCGTCTTTCTCCAGAAAATATGTGCCGGATTCAGCCCCCATGATGCCTTTGCATTGATTCAGGAAACTGTTCCATTGCTCTCTCGGATGGCGCACGAAACGGATATCCTTGGTGAGCCCTAAGTCGGCCGCGTGGCGATTGAAGTATTCCAGAATATTTGTGCGTTCCGTATCTCCGAGCGCGAAGGCGCTGGCATAGAGATCGCCGCGGAAGCCGATATCGATGGAGCGTGATGATTTCCCCGGTTTATAGATGCGTGGATTCAGCGCCGCGGGAGCCGGCAGGACCACCGACGACCCGCAATCGTCATACAACCATTCCGCAGAAGACAGCGGAAGTTGCGATGCGATGTAGTCGGCCTGCACCGTCCGCGCAAAGGCGATCTTCTCGCTCATGTTGTGGTATTCATTTCCATAGAAGAGGAGCATCCGTCCCTTACGCGACTGAAACCGTCGCTCTGCCATGCGCAGCAATCGGAGATCATCCCACGCCGCCGAATGCAGGATGATGCTCAACGGATACTCCTTTAATTTTCGCAGGCCGGCCGAGAACTCCATCAGATTATGGATATTGCACCATTCCACCTCCAGCAATGGACATCCCGTAAACGCATCCTTCCAGTCCATTACGTAGGACAAGACCTGAAATTCTTCCTGCACAATTGAGCGAAAGCCCGGAAGATTCCGGCATCCTGCCGGGATATGGTGCGGTCCCAGTCCCAGGCTTCCCGCCAGGGTGTCCCGAAGAATCGCCTTCCAATGAGTTTCACCTCTGGCATAGAACCCGACGGCGCGGATACGGTCTTTCATGGCGGCCACCTCAGGCGCGACGCGTAACAACAACGACAAGAGGTGAAATGAGCAGATAGGCCAGGTATCGGCCAACTCGGCTGGATAGGGCGATGGTCCGGATCCCGCGTTTGATCGGGCCAACAGCGGCCGTATCCAGGCAATCAAACCGATCGCGAATGACCAGCCCGTGCGCCTTGAACCATCGTTCGAGTTGAAAAAAGGAAAACCAATGGAGAGCCGGGCAGGAACTATAGTTCACCAGCGCGGGAAACGGCCCGCGCGCCGCACGCACAATGAGACGCTTCGCTGCCGAAGGCCACCAACTGTACAAGGGAAGCCATCGAAACTCTCCTTGCCTGGGACATAAAGCATTAGTGGTCTCGACCCAGAGGAGTCCGCCGGGAGCCAAGACGCGGACCCATTCCGTGAGGCATTGTTCCCATTCCCCGACATGCTCAAGCAGCGAATTGGCATACACAATATCGAAGGAGCCGGCCTTGAAGGGCAATCGGTCTCCGCTGGCTACTCGATACCGGATATCCCAATTCCGTTCTTTCGCACGCCGAACGGCGATCGCGACCTGCTCGGCATCGAGATCGACGGCGGTCACTTCCATCCCGCGCCCATACCAGAATTCCGAATACAGTCCGATCCCGCATCCCACATCCAGCAGCCTCGCGTCTCCACGCCATGTGCCGATCCGCCGCATCTCCCGGGCAATGGTGTTGTAGTGCTTCGTCAGGATGTCGGTCTTTTGCTCGTGCGTGACGGTCCGACATACATGGTCTAAGAATCGTGAAGAAGTCACTGGCATCCTTCAGGCGCTCCGTACTGTCAGGCGGCGATCCGACTGCCGTGTTGATGAATACATCGCTCGATAAGCGACAGATTCTCCTCCGTCCAGGCGATGGTCTTCTTCAACCCAAGATCGAGATGGACTGACGCCGAAAAGCCGAGCTCCTCGCGAGCTTTCATGGCGTTGCCCACCCGCCTGCCGGCATGATCCCACGCTCGGCGCGGCAGATGTTCGATCGGGGCGGGATTCCCCGTCATGCAATTGATGGTCGCCGCCAAATCGATGATGGTCGTCTCGATCCCGCTCGCTAGATTATAGACATCTCCGGGACGCCCCTCGGTCGCACACAAGAGCAGCCCCCGGACGATATCATCGACATAAATAAAGTCGCGGCTGGCACGACCTTCATTCTCGACTCGCAGAGGCAAATGTTTGACCGCCCGGTACACAAAAGTGGGTACCACATTGCGCCACACAGTCGCAGCCGTGCCCCGCCATTGTCCCGCGCCGAGTATCTCACCGGGTCCATACACGTTCTGAAACCGAGCCCGCACCGTCGGGAGGCCGTGCTGTTTGGCGTAATAGACAGAGTAAAATTCTCCGACCACTTTCGAGATCTGATAGGGACTATCCAACTCCAGGGGAACCGGCCCTTCTTCCCTGACCGGCTCAGACTGCTCAAAGGTGTGCGGGGCGAGCGTGCATCCGGATGCCGCGTACACCACCTTCTTAATTCGGCGAAAAGCCTTGATATGCTCATAGAGCCGCAAGGTGGGCCAGAGATTGTTGTCATGATCCGCCAAGGGATCGGCGATGGAGTTTTGATTGCCGTGAAAAGTGGCCAAATGGAACACGTAGTCGAAGTCGTCTCGGATCGCATTCAACACACGCGACTCGCCGATGGATCCTTGCAGAAAAGACACGTGCGGATCATCCGGCACATTGTCCCGTTCCGCCGACAGCAGATTATCGACAACGACGACGGACCGGCATCCCAGCCGCAATACGTGTCGAACAAGGTTGCCGCCTACAAAGCCCGCCCCCCCGACGACCAATAGGCGTCTGTTTCGCAAATGATAATTGTCAATCGGCCCGGCGGCAGAGGGTTGAGAGGACATTATCGTGCTGTTTCGACCGGTTTGAGATGGGTGAACGTTTGCTGAATGTTGGCCTTCTTATACCAGTCAATCGCCGCGGCCACTCCCTTTTGGAGCGGCGTGTGGGCCTTCCAGTGGAAGTCTCTTTCTGTTTTCGAGGGATCCAAGAGGATCGTGTAGACATCATCGGCACTTCTGGGGCGTACCTCCACCGGTCGATCCAGGTGAATATCGAGCGCCTGGGTCGTCGCATCGAACAGCTCTTTAACGGAAAAGTCCCCGCCCGAGGAGATGTGATAGACTCCGGATCCTCCCTTGCCGTCGATCGCCGCCAGAACCACCGCAATCAAGTCGTCGATATAAATAAAATCTCGACGTGTATCCATGACAAAGCAGGGCTTCTTGGACGTCAGGCGGTGATAGAAGGTCGGCAACGGTCCGCTCAGATTCCGCGGCCCGTAGGCGTTGGCCAACCGAAATGAAATCCACTCGAGGCCGCTTAACATGACGTACTGTTCCCCTGCCGTTTTACTCACGGCGTAGCTGCTGCCTTCCGGACGAACCGGATGTCGAAGGGTGATCGGCTGCTCCAGCGGCTTGAGCCCGTAACAGAGCGCGGTCTGAAAATAGATGAGGCGTTTCACCTGGAGGCGACGGCTGGCTTGCACGACGTTGGCCGTCCCCAGCACGTTGGTCCGGGCGTCCTCGACCCAGTTATCGGGATCCTTGTATGAAGCCGCCGCATGCACCACCAGATCAGGCCTGGACTCCCCAAAGACTTTGCCCACCAATGTGTCATCAACAATCGTGCCTTCCACGACGGTCAACAGGCGATGGGATGCTAAATTTTCACGGCGTCCCGTCGCGTAATTGTCGATGACCCACACGGCATCCCCGCGCGCGATCAAGCGGTCGGCAAGATGCGACCCGATGAATCCGGCGCCTCCAGTAATGACGACTCTCATCGCAATACCTCCACATTGGCTAGTTTTCGAAACGACGGCCCCCGGTCGTGGAACGCCTGTTGCCACAACTCCAGTGACAACAATCCCCAAATCTTGCGCCCATACCGCGATTCCTTTGTCAATCCATCAAGGACTTTCGCGTTGTTGATGAGATCGCGGCTCAGTGCCTTCCGCGACGCGAACACATCCCGCACAAATTCTTGGACAAGGCCGGGACGGGTCAGCCACTCGTGCAACGGGACCGGAAAGCCCATCTTGTCCGTCCGGTTCACAATCACGGGCGGCATCACATCGGCCATTGCGTTCTTGAGTACGTGCTTCATCCGTCCATTCATGAATTTCACGTTCGACGGAATGGTGGCGGCAACCTCCACCAACGGATGGTCAAGAAACGGCACGCGTGATTCGACCCCATGGGCCATACTCATTCGATCCTCGACGTGCAGGAGCGCCGGAAGTAGCGTCTTGAAATCGAAGTGCGTCATGCAGTCGAAATAGGATTCCTTGCGAACATTGCTTCCGCGGAATATTTCATTGAACGCGTCGAACGGCGAGTAGCGCTCGAGAGCGGGCCAATTGATTTCCTCGTCCAGATCGCGGGCTCGATTGACAAGCCGAAAATACCGGCGATCCAAATCCTCGAATAATCCCTTTCGCCAGAACTCCTGGAGCAGCGGCTTGTATTCCCGAAGCGAGGATAAATTCGGGATGATCGAGTCATAGGTGACGATAAAGTTGCCGTTCTGCATCGTGCCGTCTATGGCCGCCTTGATGCATTGTTCGAAGTACGCGATCAGATACCGCGCATATCCGCCGAAGATTTCATCCCCGCCCTGACCGCCCAACACGACTTTGCGATGGCGGCCTGCCAGTGACGAGATCATGTATTGTGGAAAGGACCCGGGGCCGGCGACCGGTTGATCAAGGTGGTACAGGATCTTTTCGATGTGCGCGACAAAATCCTGGCCGGTCATCTCCAATTCGTGCAACGGAAAACCCCGCCATTCCGCAAGGGCCCGCGCATAGCGGCTTTCATCATAGGCGGGGCCGAGGGCAAACTTGCCGGTAAAGCCTACGAAGTCCGGCCCAGCCTCGGCGCTTGCCAGCGAGGAGACGATGCTCGAATCCAGTCCTCCGCTGATATAGGCGCCGATCGGCACATCGCTCCGCAAATGCAATGCAACCGATTCTTTGACCAGCGCGCGGATCCGCTCCTCGAAGTATTTCCCGGTGTGGTCCCAGTCAAGATCATAATAGACTTCCCAATATCGTCTTGTTTCGAGCAGCCTTTGACCGGCGAACAGCACATGGCCCGGAACCAATTCATGAATGCCTTGAAACAGGGTCTTGCCGGACAAACAGAATTGGAACGTCAGATATTCTTTGAACGCTTCGAGGTTCGTCTCGATTTCGTCGATGAACGGCAGCAATGCCTTGATCTCGGAGGCCACATACAGGGTATTCTCCACCACCGTATAGTAGAGGGGCTTAATCCCGAACCGGTCGCGCGCGCAGAACAGCCGGCGGCGGTCCTCGTCCCACAAAGCAAACGCGAACATCCCGCGCAGATGGTTGACGCAATCGGCTCCCCATTTACGGTACGCGTGCAGAATTACTTCCGTGTCCGATTCGGTGCGGAACTGGTCCTCCCCCAGTTCAGTCCGCAGCTCGCGATAATTGTAGATCTCGCCGTTGAACGTCACCCAATTGGCGTGCCCGTCCCGCATTGGCTGCCGTCCGCCCGCCGGATCAATGATGCTCAATCGCCGATGCCCAAAACCGACTATCCCGTCCTGATGGAGCCACGTTCCTTCCCCGTCCGGTCCCCGATGGCGTTGCAGTCCGTTCATCGCCAGCAGCATATGGGCGAGATGCGGCATCGCGAGGCCTTCCAAGTCCATAACCGCAGCGATTCCACACATGTACGTCTTTACTCCTTACGACTAAAGGTCATGTCACGGCCGGACGGTCTTAATCCGCCGTCATGCGTCTACGCACTTCATCCCGCGAAATGTTCCCGGACAGAACTTCGGCCACACTTCGATGCGGAGTCCCTTATCCCGAAGATACGATGGAGTGAGAAAATAGATGCCCAGGCCCGGCATGTTCATGCGTAAGGCGCCGGACTGGTAATAATGGGGCTCATATGGCTCTACAAACCGGCGCGCATCCGGACGAGCGATATCCGACCAGGGGCTATAAAACAGCCGGTATCGCCGCGTCTGCCCTTCCACCAGCTCGAAGGCCGAATGGTCAATCCACACGTTCGCAGTTGCATCAAAGATTTCCCAACGAGGCCCGATTTTGACTTCAATCCAGCCGTGAAATCCCGAGGAAAGGGCGACATACCGCCAGGGCAGGCCGAACGCGTCGAGAATCCGGCTTTGGTAGATTGCAAAATTTCGGCACGAAGACGCCGCGACCTGATTCACATATTCCAGAAATGTCTCTGGTAATCGATCGACCCCATACGGATGCGAAAGATGAATGAGATTCATGGCATAGAGAGCCTGCACGCGGTGAATATTTTTTTCATGCCAGTGCTCTTGGAACGCCCCTTCATGATCTCTGTAGTATGAAACGACGCGCGTCAACAACTCTCCGTCGGTTGCCGTGTTTCGCGCGATGGTTTGCAATGTGGGCAGGACAACAGCCGGCTGCCCGGCATCGAATATCCGCCATGGGTAATAGGCGGGAGCGCTTAAATTCTTATCCACCCATTCAAAGTGGTTGAGACCAAGTATTACCATCTTGGTGTCCGGCGCCAACTGCGGGCTTGAATCGATCCCCACCATCAACAGCAGCCACAGCAAAGTGATATAAGAGAGGGGCACCAGACTTTTGGGAAAATATCCGCTGCTCGAATGACGCATAGCCCTGAATGTGAGCAGATGCCGCCGCCATCTGCCCCCCGTTCCGATACGAGCGCGTGCTTCATATCCTAGGCCCGATTCCATCCGGCGATCTGCAGCGCTCATACCTATTGGTGACGGGTATTGTCGAGCGGCCGGTCGGACTGATGAGGCGCTTGCGCCGCCACAAGGCTGTGCATCGATAATTGCGTGATGTTAGCGACATTGAAATATTCCAGGCTCGTACGGCCCGCCGCTGCCTGCAACCGCACGAAGCCCGGAACATCGTCGCATGTCTTCATATTTTCCCAGGCGACATAAAAGCGTCCGAGCTCATTGTCACCGCCATGTCCCGGGGCCGGTATACTCTTGCCTGAGCGATAAGCTTCCCGGACCAAGGAGGGGATATCGATACGAGCAAGATAGGCTTTGTCTGTTCCAATGCTCCCATACCAATGTGACAGCGTCTCTACATAGTCTTTGTTCAGACTCGCCCCTGAAGCGCATCGCTTGTGGTCAAGGCTCGCAACAAGCTCTTCCACCTGCCTGATCATCACATCGGGATTACGCACACCGTTATCGCAATAGATCGCCTTGGATACCACCCAACAATCGTTGCGACCCTCGGAATGATAGAAGGCATACAGCCTTCCATCGGCTTCTTTTGCCAGCAATGGGCCGCTATGGGACTGAGGAGACAGAAAGATGTACCACCCCCGCCGCTCCAACACTTGGATTTGTTTAAACATGTTCATCCCGAACGGCGTTTCCACATAGCCTAAGCGGATATCCGGACAACGTTGCCCGGCACCGGCAAAGAATTTCACCAACGGTGAGCGGACAGATGGACGCAGAGTATTGCTGTAGACGGTGTAGTCGCAGCCCATGAGGTTGACGCGAGGCCCGTCCGTCCACCAATAATCATTCCACCCGATGTACCCGAGACGACTCTGCGGGTCGGTCGGTGAAAAGTACTCCCAAAATTCCTTTGACTTAGTGAAGGCTTTCATTGCTCGAAGCGCCGGATACTCCCCATACACGAATCGCTGCTGTTTGGTAGAAACGGTGAGGAACCGGTTGTTGCTGACGGCCGTAAAATATGGTTGATTGAAAAAGCCACGCCCTGGACCGTTACCCCCGATCACTCGCTTGACCGAAAAGGTGGCTGTCTCGATGACGCTGATGAAGCCGGTGTCGGCATCGGAGATAATGAGATTCCCGTGTCCATCCGGATAGACCGAGGTCGGCCAAAGGAATTGCCCCTCGTGAGTGTCCCACCCCAACGTTCCGATTTTGCGCAGGGAACGTCCCGTCAAGAGATCCAATTCGACCAACACTCGATCTTGCAGACCCGTCGCAAAGACTTTCCCCTCCACCACGGCCACTCCGTGGGCGAACCGCAGGCCTGACCGCCAGACAAATTCGAATGAAAGGTCCGCGTGTATTCGAAACGCGCTCACATTGTGACCGTCGAAATTGGCCGTTACCAGCATGCCGCTTTCCTGATCCAACCAGACCGCCTCCGGGGACACGAGCGACTCATGCTTCAGCACCTGTAACAGCTGCAACTGAGCGGTGTCATATAAGACACGAAAGACCATGACGTTGTTTCGCAGGTAGTTCGCGACGAACAGATGGTTCCTCTGCGCATCGTAGAATAAGCCGGTCGGCTGAAATCCCGCTTCACGGGCGGGTTTGTCCGAGGCACCGGCTAGCTCAAACGGTGTGATGATTCCTTCTCGTGTATCGAGGAGTGCGATAGTTTGAAAGTTGGCGATGAAGAACAGTTCTTCATTGTAGGGTGCAATGGTCGGAACATTCAGGCCTCCTATCCGCTCATCAGAATTATTCGCAAACTTCAGCGCGGTATGCGGAGCCAGGGTCAGATGATCCATGGTTGCCACCTCATGAGTTCCACCGCGTAAGGTGGCATGAGTCATCGCAAGCCACAGCCCAGCTAGCGCTATTCCCTGTGTAAATAGCTTGATGCCCAACATGACCGGTGACCGACGGGCGCCTCATATCCCGGTGGCCAGAGCCCCGACCAATTCGCCGCGGTACTGTCGTGCGAGGAGCGGCAATGTCCGAAACCGATAGATGCCGTTCTCTCCGATCGGAAGCGTAACCCGCTTTGATCGAAATACGGGATACAGCACTTCCCGCCCTATGGCGGAATGGTCCCAAACGATCCGGTCCGGGGACCTAATCTGTTCCGCCCACGTATCCAAAGGACACCGTAGGACCGCGCGATCTTCTTGTGTTGCGTTATCCATGGACCGGCTCTTGAAGATCACTGCGCCTCTCGCCCCTTGCCAATCGACGGTCAGGCGCACGCCGCTGAGTCCTTTGACCCGTCCATCGTTGAGCTGCTGCAGGATTCGCAACATGAAACAATCCAACAAGAGATCCCGCACACGTAATTTCCCCCTGAGCGTCTTATCCCCGGCAACGATCTTTACTAATCGCCGGACCTGCGGACTGCTTACAATCAATCGCAGAGCGAGTTGTGCTTTGGCTACGCAGACAAGCGGGTGTCGCAGCAAGCACCAGTAGAATGGGGATGTGACAACCGTCATGCCTACTCTGTAACGCGCAAGGCGACTGACTTCCGAGGCGCGTGCGATCCGGCGCATCGCGGGCCATGCGATTCGCGCCCACGTACTAAAGGACCCCCCGGCACAGGCTCCATGATGATCCGCGGCTGCCTGCATGGCTTCTTCTATTTCGACGGCAAAACGCCGATAGGTGTGCCGCCCGCTTTCGCAAATGTCCCGATAGGCCCGCTGGGAAAGATCGCGGACAAGAGCACGATTCCTGATCGTCTCCAAGACCTCATCAAGGTTGGAGAAATCTCGCCGCAAGGGCAGATAATGTATGTGAGGATGCAGTACTCCGTCATAAGCGCCTTCAATCAATACCTGGCATGTTCTCGTCATCGCGGCTTCGAGATGGCGTGGACTGATGGCGAAGAACTGATACCCATCCCAATCCGACGGGAGGAACGAACCTATCTGCTCAAACGTCAGGTCGGGATCGGCGAGCATCACCTGTTGGATTTTTGCCTTGATCGCTCCTCGGCGATCCAGGACGCTGGACCCGCTTTCGCAGCCTATCACCGCACGGCCGGAGCCTAGAAACTCCAGCCATGCGGGGCCCACGATCGTGTCCTCATGCTTTGTGCTGATATCCATCCGGAGCCCGTGAGTCCCGGCTCCGGCGAGAACCTGTTCGGCAATCCGGTGCTTCAACTGGCCATGAGAGCCAAACCAGTAGGGCAAGTGTGACGCCCGGTACACAATATCGATCGGTCGCGAATCCGGATCACACAACCGCTGCTGAATTTCTTGCGCATCCGCTTCATCAATGTATCCAGTCAGGCATCGCTGGAAGATGGCGCGATCGCACATGAGAGGATAGAGTGTTCGGCGATGCGTCTCGTCAAAATTCGTAAAGATCAGATGGACGCCCAGCTCGAACAGCCATTCGTCCAAAATGTGAGCATGATCGTATTCATCTTGCGGAAACGCCACCTTGAGGCAGTTCACGTCGTTAAGCCATCGAATGTGCCACTTCCATTTATGAAACAGATGGCTCCATCGGAGACAGAGGAACGTGGTGTGGAAGATGACGACGTCCCATCTGAAATGGCGCACCCAACGCGGTATGCCGTTCACGGCATTGAAATACAACACTTGATGCCCGGCTGGGCTCCAGTCCATCACATGGAGATGCCGGCTGATCGCGAGCCGAAGACTCCCGGGGCCCGGATGCCAATACAGCACCAGGATTCGTTTGGCCTTTGGAGTCACATTCATACGTGATCAAAGAGCGTGGATTACCGTGCGTAGAGAGCCGCAATTGCTTGTTTGTAAGCCGCAGACTGGTGTTCCCAGTTGAAATCCATTCGGGCGGCTTCGGCGGCGCTGCGTCTCATGGCAAGAAGGGCCGCCGGATTATCGGCCAGCAATTGAACCGCTTCAACCAGGGTCGCCGGCTTGTCGGCGTCATATGTCAGTCCACATTGATGCCGCGTGATGACATCGCTCACGAACGCCAGTCTATTGCTCAGAATGGCCAATCCCGCCTGCATATATTGCGAAAGCTTGTTTGGACAGCAGTACACATGGTTCAAGTTCGGACCGACATATGGAATCACGCCGACATCAGCTGCCCGGGCGGCGGCTACCAACTCTTCTTCTCGTACCGGCTGCAATAGAACGATCCGGCCTTCCCTAATTATTTGATCAAA
The DNA here is from genome assembly GCF_965152575.1 of Nitrospira sp. Nam80. NCBI lineage: Bacteria > Pseudomonadati > Nitrospirota > Nitrospiria > Nitrospirales > Nitrospiraceae > Nitrospira > Nitrospira sp. Nam80. Next base: position 1,102,499 of record NZ_OZ224216.1, on the reverse strand, counting down.
CTTTGTCTTCAAGTACGACAAATATTCATTTTCCGGACACCTGAGATACAGCACCGCCCGGCTCGGACTGATGCATTGCCAAGCGGTTAACAGCTCCTCCAACCCTCGCCGCCAGGTCACCTGTCCTTGGAACAGGCATTTCACGGGCAAGGCTGCCGGTCGCAGTTCATCAGAGGCGTGATCCGACTCGGTCGGCGTCGCGTTAGGGGCGACGATGACATTGGAGATCCGGTATTGCCGTTCCAGATGCCGCGCAATCTGAGGGGTCACCGTCACGACCGCGTCCGCCTGACGAATAAGCCTTCCCTCATAGGCTGCCATCGCATTTCTTTCCCATCGTTGGGCCAGTAGATCGGCTTCAGGCCAGAGTTCATGTGCGTCATAGAGCACCGAACATCGGAAGAGCTGTTTCAGCCGGATTGCCGCAGCCAGCGCAAACACATCGTGGCAAATAATCACCCGTGGGATCACGGAAGATGATCGAGACCGGCGATAGAGGGCCTCAATGATCAAATAATAGGCGGCCCACACGGAATGAAACCGGCACCACGACCCGACCCGGTGATCGACCCTTCGCACCCATGACAGACATTTTTCTTCGCCGTCCGCGTTTACTGCATCCGGTGTCGGCGTATTTCGCTTGCGTTCCAGATATCGTCGGATCGTCCCACCGACTGAAAGGAAAGATGCGACCATCGCCCATAGCTTCCGACGCGCGGACGCATATTCATGCGGATCAATACGTTCCACATAAATGTTGCCCTCCGCTTCACGAAGAGGTTTATTGGAACCGACCTCGGTTCCATTCCATGCCGACAGACCGATGACCTCCGTGGGGCCGATCTCTTTGCACAGTTGCATCACCCAACGCACCCGGGGGTCCGCGTCGGGCTCATGTGGGACCAGCATCAAAATGCGTTTGGGATAGTCCTTTGAGGACGCGCCGGGGAGCCGCATCTTCCTTAAAACAGCCTCCGGCTGAGCTTCTGCAGTTTCCAAAACACGGCCGGCCAGAGCGCACCTCGTAACACCTTCAATTCATAGATGCGGAACATAGGCTTGTATAAACGGAGCAGCCACCACTCCCGCCGTGGGAGTTCACTGATCCAGCGCGTGCGGGTCTCATAGTCCCACTTGGATAAGTTCGTCTCATAATACGCATGTACGAGCACGTTGTAGAGCGATCGCGGCAGCCTCGGCTCCAAAGCAAAGATGATTGGATCCTCCAAGCATGGCCCTGTTTCTTTGACGCGCTTCACCTGGAACCCGCGCCACAATTCGGCGAACCGATAGGCAGTAAAGCTCCGCAGGTGTGTGAATTCATATTTGGCGCTTTGATAGGATTCCAACCGCTCTTCCCACGGTATGTGGACGATAATCCGTGTCGAAGATCGACAGGCCGTACGCAGGACATCGACCAGCTTCTGCGGGTTGAGTAAATGTTCGAGAATGTCGGAGATAATAATGACGTCGAAACAGCCGGCCTTGACCGGCAAGTATTCTGCGTCGCCGCAGATTCTTACGATGCCGTCCCGGGACGCTGCCTCGAGATACGGCGTTGCGATATCCAATGCGACTTTAACATCCGCCTCAAGTTCCATGAGGTACCGGGCATGGCTCGATCCGATATCCAATACGCTCTTTCCCCTCACATCGCCGATAAATTGAACAAGCATGCGGTGACGCGAGTCGCGTTGGGGCTCGATGGGCGCACGCAGGTCATCCTCCGCAATGGCTCGATAGCAGCGTTCATACTGGATCTGGCGTTGATTGCCATAGGCGGGCAGCAGAATCGGGATCCCGTTTCGGACCGGATATTTTTCATCGCATGCCACGCAGCGCAGAGCGGTCTTTTCTGATATGAGATCAGCGCGGCAGGCTGGACAGACACAATAAGCCGTATACGCGGGAACCATGTCGGTCTTTGCAGTCAGTTGCGCCTGGCTACCTGCCATTGGACCGATTGCCGGCACACCCCGAGATCAACGGCGATTCCGGCCGGTGCACAAATGTTAAATGTGACGGGGCGATGCCAGATGACGGCATGCTGCAGGCTGGTGGAATCGCGAAGATCCAACGAAGGATAGATGCCAACCGATACCATATACTCTCCCGGACCGATATTCAGCGGATTGAAGATCAGCTCGATTGACCCATGACCATCCGGGATCATGAGACCGGCGCCATCCATCGCAGAGATCGCGTTGCACACGATCAAGCCGTCCGCTCGCGATACAACCACCGAGACCACCGCATCCTCCAAGATGACAAGCGAGGAATACGCCACGCGCAATACCAGACTGTCGCCCATTTCGAATCGACCCTTTGTCCGCCGGTCACCGCCCAAGAACTGCACATCGTCGATTCTAACGGCTTTAGAGGTTCGCAGGGCATGCGCGACCGTCAAATCATGGCCGGACACACTCGGTTCAGGGCGCCGCAAGCGATCCTGCTCTTCGTATACGGCCTGGGTGTAAGCAGACACGATCTCCAGCGGTGGCCCGTCAGCCACGACCTTTCCCTGTTCGACCCACACGCACCGATTGCAGACACGAAGAAGCGCCGCATGATCATGCGAGACAAGGATCGTCGTCCCACCAGCCTCTTGAAACTTTCGAAAGCGTTGAAGGCACTTGCCGAAGAAATAGGCGTCCCCGACTCCCAATACTTCGTCGATTACCTGTATGTCCGCCGCCTGGGCCGTTGCGACTGAAAATGCCAGACGCATATGCATTCCCGCCGAATAGGTTCGAACCGGCTGGTGCAGAAACGGTCCGAGCTCGGCGAATGAGACAATATCGTCGTACAGGGATTCCATACAGCGGCGGTCCAGCCCCAGGTAGAGACCGCAAGCGAAGATGTTCTCATGACCGGTCAAATCGGGATGGAATCCGGTACCCAACTCCAAAAGAGCGCCGGTACGCCCGTTCACGACGAGTTCGCCATTGGTTGCCGTACTGACTCCGGCTAATAACCGCAAGAGTGTGCTCTTTCCTGCTCCATTACGTCCGATGATTCCCAGCGTCGTGCCCTTCGCAATGTTGAGCGTCACATCCCGTATCGCCCAAAATTCCTTGTAACGTTGACTCTCCTTCCCGACGGGCATTCCAAGAAAATCCAATAATTGACCTGATCGGCCCTCGTACAATTTGTACCGTTTGGAGAGTCCCTTGGTAACGATCGCATCCTGAGCCATTACACGCAATCCGGCAAAAGGCGCCTTAACCGCATGAAATATAGATGTCCCGCGACGCTGGCGAGCACGGCAAGACCTGCGAAGACACCCATGGTATTCAACGCGGGCAACCGGCCGAACAGAAAAATATCGCGATATCCCTCGATGAGTAACGCCAGTGGATTGGCCGCAAGAAGAAACGCCAGTTCTTTGGGCATCATGTCCGGTGTATAGGCAATCGGTGAGAGAAACATTAGTAGAAGAAGGCCGAGGGAGACCATCTGAGACGTGTCGCGGTAGATGATATTCACGCAAGACAAAAACCACACCAGGCCTACCGTCAATAAAGCTTGCAGCATAATCAGTACCGGAAAGAACAGAATGGTGACACTGAGCTTTCCGAAGACACATAGAACACAAATCAACACAATCGTCCCCGCTAGTTGTCCCGTTACACCGGTGCATACCGCTGTAACGGGAATCAATTCCATGGGGAACACACGACTTTTCATGAGATTTCGGTGTGCCAACACCGAGGCGGTACCGCGAGAAACGCTCTCAGCGAAACCGATCCACGGCAACAGCCCCGTCACCATTAGCAAGCCGTAGCTGAGACGATCACAGTCCGCGCACATTTCCACCTTGAGGATTGCGCCGAATAGGAGCACGTAGGCACAGACAGTAAGTGCCGGAGCAAGAACAAGCCATGCCAGCCCCAGCTTTGAGCCGGCGAACCGTATTTTCAGATCGAGAGCGGTAAGACCGACGATCAAGCGCGCATATCGAAACAAGGCAGGCTGGTGCGTCATGATTTAGCTCGAATCGAGTCAACAAGAATCTTCAAGATTGTTTCCGCCGCATCCGACCCCCTGTGTGGACTGTGTTCGGGGAGCTTCGTGTCGAGTGCTGCTTTGGCGGTCGAGACAATGTGCTCCGTACATGTCCCGGCAAGACGATTCCAGCCGGCATCTACGGTTTCGTTCCATTCCGTTTCATCCCGAAGCGTCACGCATGGAACACCCAGCCAAGAGGCCTCTTTTTGGACGCCGCCTGAATCAGTCAAAATCATCCCCGCCCGCGATTCGAGCTTCAACATATCCAGATACCCTACGGGATCAATGAGGCGAACCTGCGATGGGGTTATGAATCGCTCGAGGCCAAAGCGAGCCAGCATTTTTTTGGTCCGCGGATGACATGGCACGACCACCGGTCTCTCGAGCAGCGCCAACGCTTGGACGATTGCCGTCAACCGCTCTTTGTCATCCGTATTCTCCGCTCGATGCACCGTGGCGAGAATGTACTGCTTCGGAGTCAGGTCAAGGCGATGAAGAATTCGACTTTCCCGCTCCGCAATCGGTAAGCCCGCGCGGACCGCCTGGGCCATAACGTCTCCAACCAGGTGCACTCCCCTGATGATTCCTTCACAACTCAAATTCTTGACCGCTTGATCGGTCGGACAAAATAACCAGCAGGCCATATGATCGGCGAGGACGCGATTGATTTCTTCAGGCATGGCCCTATTGAAGCTGCGAAGACCGGCTTCCACATGGGCGATGGGAATGCGCAGCTTACTTGCCGCAAGCGCTCCGGCCAAGGTTGAGTTCGTATCCCCGTATACGATTACGCAATCCGGATGGGTGTCAGTCATAATGTGTTCCAACGCCTCCAGCATCCGCCCGGTTTGTTCTCCATGCGAGCCAGAGCCGATGCCGAGTTGATGGGTCGGCGCCGGAATCTTCAATTCTCGAAAAAAGACCTCGGACATTTCCTTATCGTAATGCTGGCCGGTATGTACGAGAATTTCCCGAATCCGGCGTCTTGGAGTTGTTTCCTCGTTCATGGTGACAATGGCATGGGACACTATACCTGCCTTAATGAACTGCGGCCGGGCTCCGATCACAGTGAGCGCGGTCACGGCACCGTCTCGGGAAGAATTCACCCCCATCAAAAGTCCCGCCGCTGGAATACGGCGCAGGCCGTAAACACTAAGAGCGTCGCGTACAGCATTCCATAGCCGGTAGCCAGGGCTTGGTACGTCGCGGTCACCGGAATCCCGGTCGCGGCCTGTCCCTTGATGTTCAGAACTTCCAGGTTGGGACATATGTAATACAGCGCGGTCATGATGAGCTTGATCGCTTCGTTGTGACTCTTTTCCGCAATGGCCTTCATGTCGGCCGTCAGATGCCCGATCACATATAATCCAATGGTCATGATGGCGCTCAGCGTGGAGGAGGAGAAGGTAGAAAAGCACAATGCGATCGCCGTGACCAACAGAAGTTCGATGAAAATCAGCTCGATCGCCTGAAATAATGAGGCATGAATCGGCACTCGATAGGCCGACATGGTGATGAACAGAATCGCCGACATGACCGACACATTGATGGAGAGAGTGATCACAAGGCCTGAATATTTTCCCATGATGAATTGCGCGCGAGTGATCGGGCGGGCCATGATTGTATACACGGTGCGCCGCTCGATCTCCTTGCTGACCAAGCCGATGCCCACGAAGATGGCGATCATGACGCCGGCCAAATTGATCGCCGCTAGGCCCATATCGGTCACAATCTTGTGATGCTCCATGATCGTCAAATCCGCCAGCAACACCGAGGCGCCCATCAACAACGCGGCAAACAGCAGGAGGTTGTACAGAATTTTGTCGCGAAGATTCTCCCGAAAGGTGTTCAACGCAATGACAACAATCGGCCGCATCTCACTCCCCCACCGCGGCTTTCACGGTCGATCGCCCGGCCGGTGGCTGGAAGAACAGCTCTTCCAAAGAACCTTTTTGCGGAGTGACCGCCAGTAACCGGCCTCCCTGCGCATGGATCGCTTTCACCACGTCATCGACGGAATCCGGTCCGGGCAACACGATCAACGAATGTTTTCCGCGCTGTATGATGTCCGTCGCCATCCGCCGGATCGTGTGCAGCCGCTGCGGGACGAGACCATCGCATACTATTTCAACGGATTGTGTATGAGCATGGCTGACCAATTCATCGACACGGCCGGCAGCCAGGAGCTTTCCCTTCATCACGACGCCGACTCGGTCGCAGATCATCTCCACATCGGGAATGATATGACTGCTGAAGAATACCGTTTTACCCTGCTCCTTCAGGCGCAAGATCAGATCACGCACCTGCTTGCGCCCAACGGGATCGAGGCCGGACATCGGCTCATCCAGCACTACCAATTCGGGATCATGGATAATCGCTTGAGCCAGCCCGACTCGCTGCAACATTCCCTTCGAAAATTTACGCAGTTGCCTGTGTTCCGCATGGCCAAGTCCGACGAGATCCAACAGTTGCGGCACCCGCGCGTCCAACTTCATCCGGTCGAGCCCCGCCAACTCGCCGTAGAAGAAGAGGAATTCCCTCGCGGTCAGATAATCGTAAAAATAGGGCGACTCGGGCAAAAACCCTATTCGCTTTCGGATGTCGACGGTCCCTGCAGCCTGGCCGAATATGTCGACGATTCCACTGTCGGATTTCATCAAGCCCATAAGGATCTTGAGCGTCGTCGTCTTCCCGGCCCCGTTTGGCCCGAGGAATCCGTAGATTTCCCCGGCGGACACCGCCAGGGAGAGACCATCCAAAGCGGTCACGGCGGGACGGCCTGGCCACCCGGATTTGAATGATTTCTTGAGTTCCTGAATTCGAATCACAACCATGGTTCTTCCTTCTTAATGTATTGAGCGATCCGCTGATGCGGCAGACATCGTAGTCATTCAATACGGTTCGGAACGCGGCAGGTAACCCGGCGATGAACTTGCAGCCGCTCCCGCAGTCCGCTGTTGATGACTCGGCCGTCACGGGGACTCCATTCATATCGATTATCTTCAAACGGAGATTGCGGAATCTCGCTCACAATACCGGCGGTCACAAGATCGGCAAGCGAGGCCGGGGGGGCCTTGAAAAAAGCAGTGTATCGGCCGACCGCGTCTTCCAGGATACGAAGATCTCGCTCGGCAATGACCTCCTTGATGCGCTGACGGAGCGCCTCCCGAAGCCGTTCATCCGGCGTCCGCTGCAAGAATCGCACGAGGAACTCGATCGCGGCATCCGGATCACCGCCTTCGACCGTCATCCTGGCTGCCAGGCGTGGAAGGTATTCCGGGGCTCCAGGCAATACCGAAGCTTGGCGAAAATACTGTGCGGCTGCAGCCGGGTCGCAAAGTTCATAAAAATAGTCATAGCCGATGAGGAACGGCAATTCCCATACCTCAGGGTTATAGCGTATGCCCTTCGTCAAAAGAGCGATGCTGTCCCGTACCTGGCCGCCCCATACACCCAAAACGGTCCCGGCTGCGCGATAGGCCATCACGAACCGGGGATCAAGATCGGTGACCACCTCCACAGCATGATAGGCCCATTTGAGACCTGCCTGGACCGGTTTTCGCTCTCCAAAATGCTGAACGACCTTGAGCCAAATTAAATCCGCCGTAAGCTCACGATATCCCAAAACCGCAACTCGCAAATAGTCGCCTTTCGGCAGATATTGGAGTTCAAGCGCACGATGGGACGCCGGTCGTTGACGTTCGATTTCAAAGAGAAATCCCGACGTCCCGCCAAGGAGAATCAGTATCCCCGCGGTAATCCAGACGGTCGAAATGGCTCCGGATCGCGTCGTCATACCGGGGTTCTCATGCTCCCTTGAGTTGTGCCATCCGATTAAGTTCTGCCATTAGATTGGCGGCATGGACCGTCATGAATTTCAGTTCGAGGGCATTCTTCGGCTGCTCAGCATAGCGTTTTTGGCGGTCGAGTATTTCACGAATCTGATGCCTGGCCCGAGCAATATGATCCGGCGTACCGGAATTCAGATAGACGTGAGCCAACCATTCCCGCAGGATAAGGCAATTGGGTTCCAGCTCTAGCGCTTCATCCGCTTCGTTGAAGGCTTTCTCACGTTCGCCACGGGCAAGACGAAGCCGGGCCAGTTCAAGGCGATGTAAGACTGAAAATGGCTCGAGTTCTTTGGCCCGCTCATACGCGAGGATGGCTTTCACCTCTAATGCTTCGCGCGTCGCTCCACCCGCCAGGTCATTCGAAGCCGCAGCAGCGACCCTCCCGTAGACATATCCGAGGATACCCGGCAGTCGGCCGTCGACCGAGTTACGCTCCATGGCCGCCAATAGTTCGTCAATCGCAGCCTGGGCGGCAGCTGCCTGAGATGTTTGCTGAAACCGCTGAAACTGTACCGCGGCAAGGGAACTATGATAGAGGGCCTTGCCCGGATCCAGGAATACGGCGGTTTGATAAGCCGCAATCGCCTTGTCGACGTCTCTGTTCGCTTGTGCATGTGTACCGGACTCGAAGAAAAGCCACCCGACCCCGTCTTTCAATACGATCGTTCCAATAACAAGCAGCACGATCAGGCTGCATCCGGCCCACACCCAACGGGGACGAGCCATCCATTCGACGGCCGGCCTGCTTATGGCCCCGGCCATGCGCCGAACCGAGCACAGCACGGCGACGGCAACGATCAAAACAACAACGATGCCGGGTTCGTGTAGATTTGAATCAAAGGCGGCTTGTGCAAGTACTCCGGTAACGGCTCCGCAAGCGCCGACTATCATCCCTCGCTGCCAACGCCGCAAACGGACGCGCAACACCAACCGAATTTCTTTCAGCAATTGAAGCATGCCGAAAAGGAAGACCGTGAGCCCAAAGAGCCCGAGTTCGACTCCGATCTGAATGTATTCATTGTGCGCAGTTTGAGCGACTTTTCCATAGCGCACGATCTGACCCTCGATTGGAAACGCATACCGCGGATAAATATATTGGTATAGACCCAACCCATACCCGAGCGGATTCTGTAAAACCGCTTGTCCCGATTGTTGCCATATGCGCCAGCGTGCATAGGATTCCGGATTTATTTTGTGCTCCGCCTCGATCCGAGAGGACAGCGGATTCGGAATGACCAGCACTGCAACGACGACAATGGCGATCACCACAATACCCCACTTTCGAAGTTGCAAGATCAGAACACACATCGCTGCGATGATCGCCGCCGATAAGCCGCCACGGGACCCGGTGATAAGAATGGCTACGGCTAAGAGACTCAACAGGGCGACCCAGATCCCCGGCAACAGCACCTTCAAGCATCGCGCGGGTATTGCATTACTTACCCCGATCGGCTGAAACAACCCTGGAGCATTCAACCTGGCATATTGCGGCCACCGCAAACACATGCCGGCGCCCAAAACGATTGCGAACACGGCTCCAAGATATCCAGCCAGGAAATTGGGATTAAAAAAGGTCCCGTTGGGACGCGGCAGTCCAAGCATGAAGAACTGAACCAGAGACAGCGTCGACTCGCCGACGGCGACAGCAATGAGCACAGCCACCAACCGAATCACATCCTTCCATCCGTTGATGAAAAAGACAATGAAATAGAGCAAGGCTGCATATACGCCGAGAACCATGAGCCATTGAAAACTCTGATGCGGATAGTCGGAGCCGATGGCAGAGCTGCCCGCAAGCATCAGAAAGACCGTAATTGAGAGGTCCAAAGGCAAGCGAGGTACAGTCATTACCCCGGCCCGAATGTTTTGTGTGAAGTACAGTGCGGCCAGCACTAGCACCAGTAGACGGATAACCATTGCGGCCACATGAGTCGTCCCGCCTTCAAGGAGGGGCGCAAAGATCAGGATTAAGCCGACAATCCACATGCCGGCGCTCATATGAGCATCGGATTTGCAGAGCTTGATGCCAGGTCCCATGCGCTCATGAGTCGTGAAAGCGGATTCTTTCACGCAGTTGCCTAGACGCTACATCTCGAAGAAGACAGGATTAAGATCGGCTGGATTCTACTGAAGCGATCTCTTCTGATCAGAAGCGTACCATCTGCCTGCGGTCTGTCAATTAAAACCACAATCCGGATGGGCGGACAGCGTCCTACCCCACCCGGACATGGCTCACAGAAGCGACGACTTAGCTGGTCACGTCATCAAGATCAGCAATTTGCAAATTCTGCTTGATGTCGTTCACGTGCCACTGGTCAATCGTACCGTCATTGTCCAGATTAGCCACCGCCGTTGCAGTAAAGCCAGGCGTAGCCGAGTTGCCTGCCTGGTTTCCGGACCGAAGCGCCGCAGGACCTTGACCGTCGTTCGCAACGATACCGACGCCCGCAGGAAGCTGGTCGGCATTGACCGTCGCACCACCTTGACCGCCGCCACCGGTCGGCGTGGTCGCCAACCCACTGCGATAGGTATAGCGGTTACCGGCTCCGGCAAGGGCATAACCAATTTGAGCGAAGTCGCCATACCGCGATTGTTCGCCGTAATAGGATGTCTGTGCGACGAACACGCCTCCTAAGTTGGTCTTCGCCTCTGCCTGCCGCGATTTCGCTTGATACCGAAGGAAGTTGGGAATCGCAATGGCCGCCAAAATACCGATGATGGCCACCACGATCATCAACTCGATCAAGGTGAAACCCTTTTGCCCCTTACACACCTTCATGGTACATCCTCCCTTGTTTAGTAACCTCTCTGACCCGGACTGCCATGGGAATTGTGTCTCCCTGTCCAGGTAGGTCAGCAGGTTCCATGCCATAGGGACCCGGTGAACGATTCGTGAATCTGTTCTTGTACTATCAATGGGTTGCGTTACAGGAAGCGCCGGCTGGCAGTCGGTTACTTTTCCGAAGCCTCCGATTTCTGTTCGCAAGGAGCAAAGATTGACACTGCGACGTCGAACACCGATGCTCATCGCTACAATCCTGCGGACTGAGATGATCGCATATCAGAACGGAATGATTGCCGATGATTGTCCCCGAACTCAAATTCGGAAGGTGCGGGGTAGAGGAGCGAAATTGCGTGGAGTACCGCTTTGAGGAAAGCTAATACGAAACGGCGAAGATTTCCATCGGATACAAGAAAGTACGGGGGGAATCGGCGGCGTATTGCCGCTTATCTGGCATCATTTTGGTCAGCATTCTGCAGATCTCGTTTAATATCATTCACGTGCCACATGTCGATAAAAATATCACCGTCTAGATTGGCGGTCGCGGTCGCGGTGAATCCCGGCACCGGCGCCGCGGTAATGCCTGACGCGACAATTAGGTTCGGTCCTGGATCGAAACCTACCCCAGGAGGCAGAAGATCTACATTCACGGTGGTGCCGGGTCCGACTCTGTAGGCATACCGATTGGTCGTTCCAGCGATTGCATAGCCGATTTGATCGAATGTCCCGAATACCGACTGCTCGCCGTAATAGGCCGTTTCGCTCACAAAAATCGCCGACAGGCTTGTCCTGGCTTCGCTTTGCCGCGATTGAGCCTGGTACCGAAGAAAATTCGGAATGGCAAGTGCCGAGACAATCCCAAGGATTGCTACCACGATCATCAACTCGACAAGCGTGAAGCCGGCATCTTTCCGGGAACTGTTCATCTAAGCTCCATGGAAAATATCTGCGGCACCTAGGTAGAAAGCACATGTCGTGCCATCTACGTTATTGAAAGCGGCCACATCCAACTCACTGAAATGCTTGTCGATTCCAATCGCCCCATGCCCCTTCTACAGCGTACTTTGTGATCGCCGTCGCAAAATTCTTGTCACTCTCAGGAGCAATTTTTGACAGAGGCGCCAGCCGAGCGCTCAGTGAGTGACGTCATTCACATCAAGAGACCCTGTCTGGGGCGGCGTTTCCGTGACATGCCACTCGTCGAGCGTGCCATCGCTGTCAATGTTGGCTGTCGCCGTTGCGGTAAAACTCACTGCGCCTGATGAAGCGGCGGCCAGGGCATTGTCTCGTGTCACGGGGCCGATTTGGGCGGGAATTGTTTCAATGAACCCTGTGCCTGCCCCAGCCGCGCTCGTCTCTTCCGCGCGATACGTATAGCGGTTCGTGGCGCCTTCGATCTTGAAGCCTATGGCGCTAAAATCGCTGAACCGTTTATGATCGGCAAAGTATGCGATCTCCGTAACAAAGATGCCTCTGAGATTCATCGCCGCCTCAGCCTGCTGGCTTCGAGTTCGATAACGGCCAAATGCCGTCGAGGCCAGCATGGCCAGCAATGAAAGGATTAACACAACTACCATGACTTCGATGATCGTGAATCCGCGGGTGGTTACAGGATAAGCGGTCAATGAGCTATGCATCGTTGTTTCACGCCCCGCCATGCTCTAAGGCTCCATAACATGACGCAATGGAGCCATTGCATACATGCGATGCAGTACAAATCTAAAGATAGCAGAAGGAGGAGAACTCAGAAGGCGATTATGGAGAGTTTGGCATCGCGCCCTTGGGGTCGGACACCCGTCGCATGGCTTGGCGAATCCGCTCTTCCATCGTGGGATCGCCCAGGCCGGCTTCTCTGAATCGCTCAATGAGCTTGGAATTGGACGGATCCAATTCGAGTGAGCGCAGAAGCGCTTCGCGAGCCTCCGGCATCTGGCGCTGCTTCAAATAGATTTCGCCCAGATGCTCGTAGATGACCGGGTCGTCGCCGACCAATGTCGCGGCACGCTTGATTTCAGCGAGTGCTTCCATCAACAGGCCCTTCTTGAAGAAGGCCCAACCGAGGCTGTCGACATAGTATCCATTGCTTGGCCGAAGGGCGACGGCCTGCTGGGTCAGACTGATAGCCTCTTCGATCTTGACACCACGCTCGGCATAACTATACCCGAGGTAGTTCAACGCATCCGCATGGTGGGGATCCAGTTTCAGGGCGGCTTCCATGGACCGCACGACGTCTTCAAACCGATTCAGCTTGTCGTATGCGGTTCCCGCATTGAAATGGAGATCGGCATTGTCGGGGTTGTGGCGTAAGCCCTCGTCAAACGCGCGCAAGGCCTGCTCGTATTGCTCCAGTTGAAAATGTGCCAATCCCAATACGATGTGGGACTCAGGCTGTTTCGGATTGAGCTTGGTCGCAAGCTGCAAATGCTCGATCGCTTCCGGAAAATGCTTTAATCGGTATTCCAAGACGCCTAAATGGAGATGCCCCTCGAAGTACGTCGGCTCGAGCTTGACATTCATCGCGTAGGCGTCGATCGCCTTCGGGAAATCTTTCGACTCTTCATAGAGATACCCGAGATAGTCACGAACCTTCAACTCGGCTGGACGAGCGGCAAGGATATTGGTTAAGCGTTCGATGGCCTTCGGGTAATTTTTCTGCTCGCCGTAGATCAACCCGATTCGAAGCTGCGCATCCAGATCACCTGGATCCTCCGCCAACATGTGTTCCAATTCCTGCAGCGCCTCTTGGTAATTTTTCGCGCCGATCTGCAGACGAATAAGATGGTGCCGGATCTCTCGATTTTTGGGGTTGATGCCTTGGAGATACCGCCGGTACACGGCGATCGCCTTATCGCGTTGCTGGTTGGCTTCATAGATCGAGCCAAGCGCCACATAGGCAGGCTCGAATGTGGGATTCAGCGCCAGCGCCTTCTCAAAATTGGTGACGGCCTTATCCAGGTCTTTTCCTTCGATTCCAATTCGTCCCAGATAATAATGCCCGACGGCGGACTCGGGAGCCGATTTGATCCCCAACTGGATCGTCTCTTCCGCCTCCGCAAATCGCTTCTGGTTGGCCAAGAGCAGCCCTTTGGCGAAATAATGATCGCTCTTCTGAGGCTCTTTCTCAATCGCACGGTCAAACAGAATCAACGCCTTATCGGGCTTTCCGGCCGCCGCATACATGCCGCCGATCTGACCTAGCAACTGGGCGTCCTGGCCCGGCGCATCCGCCACCTGGTCCGCATAGCGGATGGCCGAGGTCACGTCGCCGGTTGCAAAGTAGAGAACTGCAAGCCGTGCTTTGAGAAAATCCGACGCAGGATCGTGCTGCAATGCCGTCTGATATTCCTTGACGGCCCGTTCCGTATCTTGATCCATTTCAGCTTGATAGCCCAGCATGAAATGGTAGGAGGCGCGCGAATCACTTTGCGGCAACGCCGGTTTGACGGGAGGAGACGCAACCACGGAGGCGACGGCCGGTGGAGGACTGGAACGCGGTGGCGTGCCGCAGGCCTGAAGAAGCACGACACAGGCGATGATGTTCAGCACAGTCACCATGTGGCGAACCTTTTCACGCCTCCATGAGGCCGACTTTTCCTGCATGATGAATCGTTGCACAGTAGCAGCTCAACGGCGTGCAATCGGGATGGTGAACGAACTTCCTTCAAAGAGATTATACAGAGGGCAGAAATGGAGCGTCAAACGACCTCTCGGTTTTCCAAGCTCTCAAACTTGGCGAAGCGATCGTGGAAGAACAGTTCTTTTTTGCCGATCGGGCCGTTTCGATGCTTGCTCACCAAAATATCGGCGATGCCCTTACGCTCGGATGCCGGTTCGTAGACTTCTTCACGATAGATAAACATGACCACGTCCGCGTCCTGTTCGATGGCGCCGCTTTCACGAAGGTCGGCCAGCATCGGAATGGGCGGCTTTCGATTTTCGACGGCACGGCTTAACTGGGACAGGGCGATGAGCGGCACGTTGAGCTCTTTCGCCAGGCTCTTGAGCGATCGCGAAATATCGGAGATTTCTTGTTGTCGAGATTCGGCGTCGCTGCGCCCTTGCATCAACTGGAGATAATCCACAATGAGCAGATCCAGACCCCGCTCGGCCTTCAAGCGTCTGGCCTTGCCGCGCATTTGCTGAACAGTCAGCGCGCCGGAATCATCAATAAAGATTGGGGCTTGTTCCAATCGGCCGGCAGCTTCAGCCAGCCGCCACCAATCTTCCTTCTGCAGGCGACCTGTTCGCAGCGCGTGGGAGTCCACACGAGCTTCGGAACTCAGCATCCGCAACACGAGTTGTGGCTTGGACATTTCCAAACTGAAGATGCCGACGGTGGCGCCCGCATGCAAGGAGGCATGTTGCGCCATCCCGAGCGCCAGACTGGTCTTGCCCATGCTGGGGCGGCCGGCGATCACGATCAGATCGGAGGCCTGCAAGCCCGCAGTCAAATCGTCCAGATCATAATAACCGGTCGGCACACCGGTCACTCGTTCTTTTCGTTTCGACAATCGATCGACGACGTCCAGGCTCTCTTTGATGATCTGATTGACCGGGGTGAATGAGCGGTCGAGTTTGCCCTGCGCAATGCCGAAGACGGAACGCTCGGCAAAATCCAGCAGATCATCCACGGCGGTGGTGCCCTCATAACCTCGTGTGATGACTTCCGTGGAGGTGTGGATCAGTCCCCGCAGCAGCGCCTTTTCCCTGACAATCTTGCAGTGATATCGGATATTCGCGGCGCTCGGCACCACCTGTACCAATTCCGCAAGATAGGCCGCCCCGCCGACGGCCTCCAGTTCCGATCGGCTCTTGAGACATTCGGTCAACGTGATCTGGTCGATCACTTCGCCGCGGTCCGACAATGCCAGCATGCCTTGGTACACTTTGCGATGAGCGGCACGGTAGAAATCCTCGTCAACGATGATCTCCATCGCCTTCGCCATGGCGGTGTTATCGAGTAGAATCGCGCCCAGGACCGATTGCTCGGCTTCCAGGTTTTGCGGCGGCAGACGCGGCTGCGAGAGATCGATCGCCGGCATGGATTTCATCGTATCGATCCTTTGGAGGTCTCCTCGATGCCCACAAGAGAGTCCATCGAAGCCGGGTCGGGACGTTTCGAGCGGCTGTCGGCAGCGCGAAACAGGCGATCGAGGTCCACGGCAAATCCAGTCGAGGGGTTCGGAGCGCCGAATCGCCCGATGAGATGGTCATATCGACCGCCGCCCCCCAACTCGACGCCGATTCCTTCCGCAAAGACTTCAAACACGATCCCATCATAATATTCGAACCCGCGGAATTCGCCGAGGTCCAGCAGCAATTGACTTCCTCCATCGAGAGACACCAGTCGCTCATAGACTTGGGCCAACCGTTCCAGGGGGGCCGTGAGAGCGCGGGTGCGCCCCGCGAGCCGGCGGCCCTGTTCCAACACTTCCTCTCGCCCATACAGTCCGGGAGTCTGTAAGATGATATTGGCCGCCCGTTTTCCTACCCGTTCCTGGTGCAAGACTTCCTCGAGTCGAGGCAGATCTTTTCTGGCGGCGGCGTGCTCCGCCCGCTTTTGCCCCTCTTCGGACATCCCGGACTGGGCCAGCAGGCCCCTAAAAAATCCCACATGACCGACTGAGACGGTAAATGATGATAACCCGGCCTGCTGCAGGCTTTCGATCATGAGGGCAATGATTTCGCTATCGCTCTCGGCATCATCGCGGCCGATGAATTCGACCCCTACCTGAAAAATTTCCCGATCCCGTCCCGCATGCTCCGGCTCATAACGAAAGACGGATGCGGAATACGATAACCGCAGCGGAAACTTCGATCCCAACATGCCCATTCCGACAGTCCGTGCGATTTGTGCCGTTGCGTCCGGCCGCAACACCAGGATGCGACCCGTCGTGCGGTCCGCAAACTGATAGCATTTTTCCAAGAGATCCGTTTCCAGTCCGGGAGCCAGCACATCGAGATATTCGAACGTCGGTAGAATGATCTCCTGATAACCCCATCGAGACAGCTGGTTCAGGAGAGTTTGTTGAAGGGCACGAATATGCTGGGCCGCCGGCGGCAGGATCGTGGTCATCCCGACAGGGATCAACGACCGCTCCTGGCCCGACATCATCCGCGCAGCAGGAAGACTGGACTTTAGCGGAGTGGAGGGCATGGTCGGCTGCCGGGCATTCTAAAGCCCTTTGGACAAATCAGCGACCTTGACGGAAAGAATATGCTTGCTCGATTTGATTTGGTCGAGCACCGTCCCCGGCAAGGGAGCATCCAGCCCGAAAATGAGCAGCGCATTGCCGCCTCGTTCCTCGCGCGAACACTGCATGCGGGCAATGTTGAGATTGTGGTCGCCCAGGACATGCCCCACCGTCCCGATCACACCGGGACGATCCTCGTTCAAGATCAGTAGCAGGTGCCCTTCCGGCACCACCTCGACCTTGAACCGGTCAATTTCGATAATGCGCGGATCCTTTCGGTTGTAGAGTGTTCCGGCCACCTGGTGGGATTTCTTTCCTGCCTCGACTCGAACTCTGATCACGCTCATGAAATCGCCGGCATCGCTGCTCTTTACTTCCTTGACTTCGATGCCGCGTTCCTTCGCCACAATCGGCGCGTTGACATAATTGACGGTGTCTTCAAGGATCGGCGTGAGCAATCCGCGCAAGACCGCGATGGTCAATGGCGCGACCGTCAAGCCAGCGACCTCACCGCTATACTCAACCGTGACGCGTTCCAAAGCCCCTTCCAGCAATTGAGCCTGAAGCAAACCCGCACGCTCGGCCAATGCCAGGTACGGCTGAAGCCTCGGCAACAGTTCGGGCGGAACGGACGGAATATTGACCGCCCCGCGGGCAATTCCCTTGGTGAAATAATCGACGATCTGTTCGGCGATGCCCACTGCCACGTTTTCTTGGGCCTCGGTGGTTGAAGCTCCGATATGCGGGGAACAAATGAAGTTGTCGAGCGACAACAAGGGATGATCCGGCTTGACCGGCTCCTGCTCAAAGACATCAAAGGCAGCCGCTGCGACCCGCTTCTCCTTCAAGGCCGCGAAGAGATCCTGCTCGTCCACGATTCCGCCCCGCGCGCAATTCGCGATCATGACGCCCGGCTTCATTTTTGCCATGGCCTGGGCGTTGATCAGAGACTTCGTCTCGGAGGTCAGAGGAGTATGGACGGAGATGATGTCGGCGCGCCTGAACAATTCGTCCAATTCCACCATGGCCACGCCCATCTTTTGCGCCCGTTCTTCGGCGAGGTAGGGGTCGAATGCGATGACCTGCATCCCGACGCCTTGCGCCAGCTTCGTCAGATAACCGCCGATCTGCCCCACGCCGACGATTCCAAGGATTTTGTTGTAGAGCTCGACGCCCATGAACTTTTCTTTTTCCCATTTGCCGGACTTCGCGGAGGCGGTCGCCTGAGGGATTCGGCGTGTCATCGCAAAGATCATCGCCATCGTATGCTCGGCGGTCGTGACAGTGTTGCCGCCGGGTGTATTCATCACGACAATGCCCCGCCTGGTGGCTGCAGCCGTATCGACATTGTCCAATCCCGAGCCCGCCCGACCGATGACCTTCAACCGCTCCGCCGCGCCAATGACCTCGGCAGTGACTTTCGTGCCCGATCGGACAATGAGCCCGTCCGCGTCCTTCACTTCCTTCAGCAATTCTTCCTTCGGCAGCTTCGTCTTCACCACCACGGTAAAGCCCGCGCGTTCCAGCAGTTCCACGCCTTGCTTTGACAGACTATCGCTCACCAGCATTTTCATGTTGTCGCCCTTACATTCGCAGAATTTACGCCTTCTCCATGAAGATTTCCTGGGCCTTCGCCACACCGCTTCCGAGCTTCACCGGGAATCCAAGCCCTTTGACGACCATCTCGACCGCCGCCAAGGCTGTAATGACGTCGAAGCTGTCGACATATCCCATATGCGAAATACGGAAGATCTTTCCTTTGAGATGGTCCTGCCCGCCCGCCGCCGTCATCCCATATTGGGTACGGAGGTTCTTATACACGGCCTGGCCGTCCACACCGTCGGGCGCTGCAATCGCCGTGAGCGCATCGCTGGGTCGTTCTTTCGGGAACAAGGAAAGCCCGGCGGCCTGTGCCCCTTCCCGCATCGCCCTCGCCAAGGAAGCATGCCGGGCGAAAATTGCCTCCAATCCCTCTCCTTTGAGGATAGTCAGGACCTCTTTCAAGCCCAATATCAGGGAGACAGCCGGCGTATAGGCCGTCTGGTTTTTCTGTTGGGAGTCGCGCTCCTTCTTGAGATTGAAATAAAAGGATGCATTCTTCGCCTTTTCGGCGAGCCTCCAGGCCTTTTCACTGGCGCTCACAAACGCCAATCCCGGCGGAAGCATGAGGGCCTTTTGGGAACCCGTGACAACGACATCGAGACCCCATGCGTCAGTCTTCAGATCCAGGACACCCAAGGCCGTGATCGCGTCGACCACAAGAATCGTTTCCTCGTAGCGCTTGACGATCTCGGCCAGCGCCTTCACATCATGGGCGACTCCGGTGGATGTTTCGCTGGCCTGGACATAGACGGCCTTGATTCCAGGATCCTTTTTCAGTTGGTCAGCCACCGCCTGAGGATCGACAGCTCGCCCCCACTCCACTTTGATTTCGTGGACCTGGGCGCCGAAGGTTTTGCACAGCTTCGTCCACCGCTCACCGAACTTCCCTCCGTTGATGGAGATGGCCTTGTCGCCCGGGGAGAGAAAGTTGGACACGGCTCCTTCCATCCCCCCGGTACCGGAGGAGGCTAGAATCAGCACATCGTTTCTGGTCTGAAACAACCATTTCAAATCCTCGCGCACTTCACCAAATAACTTGTCGAACTCAGGCGCGCGATGATGGGTCATGGGCTTGGCCATGGCCAACAACACCTCCGGAGGAACGGGTGTCGGACCAGGAGCCAAGAGATATCGTTTCAGCATTGCGATAACCTCCTGGAGTGCTCAAAGGACGTGACGGAAAGGGGCGTACGCTACCATAGGCCCTAGAGGGAGTCAATCGTCACCTTCATGCAAATCCTTGACAACAAAATGTCCCCCGGCTAGTCTACCTTTCATTCCACCGCCGGAGTATGTGTATGAAGCTTCTATATCAGCGCAAAGCTACCAATCTCCTGAACGCTCTGCTGTTTCTCAGTCTTTCGGTGGCGACGACTGACCTCTCCTTTGCCGCAACCGACGACGGCGATGAACCCTCTGTGCCAGCACAAAGCCTCGAACTGGGATCCTCCTCTGCTGAACCGGACACACTCGTCGAGGAGGAAGACGCAGAGGCCGGTAGATCGACTGATGCCGCCGAAACGGCCGACGCAGCGGAGACGCCCGACTCTCTTGAAGCGGCGCTGCCGCCGCCGACTGAATCATCGACGGAGGTGCCCCCGGCGGAAGAATTGCTCCAACTCACGCCGTTAACCGGGTCGACCGCTCGATTCTCTGATCTTCTGACGCCGCCCGCGGAGGCCACAGAAGACGTCGTGACCCAGGCCGAGGACGGTCATCAGAATATCGTCTATAACGTTCCGGTCGTAATGGATCCTTCGGTGCAAGGGCATATCCATTATTTCAATACCTCCATTCGCAATCGCTTTGAACAATGGCTGGTCCGGTTGAGTCGCTATCGGCCGCTCGTGCATAGTATTTTTTCCGAATTCGACCTTCCTAGCGATCTCATTTATCTGTCCCTCGTCGAAAGCGGCTTCAATCCCTACGCCTATTCCCGGGCGCGGGCGACCGGGCCGTGGCAGTTCATGAAGGGTACGGCCAAAGTTTACGGGCTCCGGGTGGATAACTACGTGGACGAGCGCCGCGACCCGATTAAGTCAACCGTCGCAGCCGCCCGCTACCTGCGCGATCTCTACGATCTCTTTGGGACCTGGCCACTGGCCATGGCGGCTTACAATGCTGGGGAAGGCAAAGTGATGCGTGCCTTGCAAAAGGCTCAAGCCGATAGTTTCACGGATATTGCCAAGACCAGGCTTATCCGCCGAGAGACGCGGGAATACGTCCCCCGGTTCATGGCCGCCACCATTATCGCGAGAAATCCTGATCGGTATGGATTTCCAAATGAGGACGTGACGCCCCATCAATTTGAAGAAGTGGCCGTCCGCCGCCCCATACACCTCAAATCCATTGCCAACGTCACGGGCATCCCCTATCAGGAATTGCGCCTGCTCAATCCGGAACTAAAGCGTGACGCGACCCCGCCGGACGGCAATCAATATTTGCTGAAAGTGCCGATGGGGACCAAGGAGACGGTCGAAAAGCATATGGATCGGATCCCAAGCTATAAGTTTCCGTCCGTGACGACCAAAGTCGAGCGGGTGAAGGCTACCGGTTCCACGAAGAAATCTACGCTTGATTCAGGAAAGCGGTACCAAGTTCGGGTTGGCGATTCGCTGGACAAGATTGCCAAGCGCTTCGGCATCTCGGTGAAGACCCTCAAGGCGAGAAATAATCTGTCCGGTCCCCTCATCAAGGCGGGCGACTTCCTGGTTATTTCCCGCTAGTCTTTCGCTAAGATTTTGCCGGTCTACTTCTTCTTGGATCCAGCCGGGACAGAACCCGAGGGCTTGCTCTTTTTCTGAGCATTGTCGGCTGGAGCGGGAGCGGAGGATTCAGCCGGCGCCGCCGGTTCGTCAGGCGACGGCTTAGTTTCAAGTGCCTTGACGCGGACCGCCGCTTCGCTGGTAAACGGAGAATTGGGGAAGGTTTTCATGAGCTCCTGGTAATGAGCCAACGCCCCTTCTGGACGCGACTGCGCCTCTTCAAGTTTCGCCAACTCAAACAGGACTTGATCCTTGTTGAGCGCACCGGGCATATCAAGCACAGCTGAGAAGGCCTTGACCGCTTGGTCCCGATCGCCCTTCACCAGATAGGCATACCCCAATCGCTGTCGAACCAACCCCAGCAAGGCCGGATTCGACCCATAGAGCAGCATGAATCGTTTGTAGCTTTCTATTCCGGCGTCCAGTTCATTAGCCAACACCTGCGCATTCGCCAAGTGGAACAACGCCAGAGGACCGCTCGGCGTCCTCGGGTACTGCTCGACCACTTGCCGATAACCGGTAATCGCCTGCCGGAGTTGTTCATCCGCCTTTTTGAGGTCATCCGCGGGTCGATTGAGATAGTGCTTGGTCGCTTCCTGAAACAGGTCTGTCGCCTTCTGCGCCGCTTGAAAGTCATACCACAACACGCCGCCGACGACCGCGATCGCGATCAGCAGCACGCCCAGTCCGACCAGAAGCGCGCGCCGCTGCTCCTGCAGAAACAGGCCGAACCGCTCCATGCCACTGAGCAGTTCCGTCTCATCGAGCGCGTCATGTCCGGAGGTCGCTTTAATACGGTATCCCACGAAGTCGTCCAATTCTCAGCAGCGGAAGGAAGCAGGAGTCGCGTCTCCGCGCACCGCGCCTTATACTAGGGGCGGGTCAACCTTGTCAATTATGAGCCCCGCCCTCGGCGCCTGAAAGATAGGATATCAACGCTCATGTTCAAAGAACAATTACAGGCTCTCGATCGCCGGCACATGCTCCGGCGGCTTCAGACAGTTGAATCGGCAATAGGACCGACCATCAATCTTAACGGCCGCCGCGTCATCCTCTTGGCGTCGAACAATTATCTGGGATTATCGACTCATCCGTTGTTGATTGACGCGGCGATGACCGCCACGCGGGCCTATGGTGTCGGATCCGGCGCCTCGCGCCTGGTCAGCGGCACCCTGCTTCCGCACAGACAGCTCGAAGAAACGCTGGCGCGATTCAAGAGGACGGAAGCGGCCCTGACCTTTGCCGCGGGCTATTTGACTAATATCGGTGTGATTCCATCCCTGGTGGGAGCTGGGGGCCTCATCCTCGCCGATCGCCTCTGCCATGCCAGCCTCATCGACGCCTGCCGACTCAGCCGCGCGAGACTTCGAATTTTTCGCCATGGGGATGCGAATCATCTGGCAGAATTGCTCAAGCGTCGCACGACCAAACAGCCGACATTGGTGGTGACCGATGGCCTGTTTAGCATGGACGGTGATATCGCTCCACTGACAGACATTGCCGCCCTGGCCGAACAGTACGACGCGCTTACCTTCGTCGATGATGCGCACGGCACCGGGGTTATGGGCTCCACGGGTCGCGGATCACTTGAACACTGCGATGTCGAGGCGCGCATTCCCTTCCACATGGGCACCCTCAGCAAAGCCTTAGGCTGTGCCGGGGGGTATGTGGTCGGCCCCGGCGAGTTTATCCAATGGCTTATCAACACGAGCCGGAGTTTTCTCTATACGACGGCGCCGCCACCGGGAGTGGCGGCGGCGGCTCAGGCCGCCTTGCATGTGATTGAAGCGGAACCGGACCGGCGCGCCCGCCTCTGGAAGAACCGGGAGCATCTCCTCACCGGTTTGCGGGGCTTCGGCTTCCGCACCACCGCGACCGTCAGTCCCATCATGCCGCTGCTCATCGGTGATGCTGAACGCGCCTTGCTCCTCTCGCAGCATCTGCTTGAAAGCGGCGTCTATGCCCCGGCCATCCGGCCGCCCACCGTCCCCGACTCCACCAGCCGTATTCGCGTCACCGTGACAGCCGACCATACGACCGAGCACCTGGATGAAGCGCTCGCCGCCTTCGAGCGTGCCGGTCGTGCGGTGCGCGTGATCTGACAGCGCCCTATATCGGCTCTCGGTCTCGAAAGCCCCCGGAAGGCTTCTGGAAATTTAATTGCTTTCTGACCGCTGTATGGCATCATCCAAAAAGATTCCGCAACGCGTTTGTCGGCGGTCGAGAGACCGCATTTTTCTTCCAATCCATCTTATCCGCAGGGAGTCATCGCATGATTGATATTTCAAAACTGCTGACCTTTGCCGTCCAACAAGGCGCGTCCGATTGTCATATCAGCGCCGGCGAGCCGCCGATGGTCCGGCTGCACGGTGATCTCAAGAAATTGGATCATCCGACCTTGAGTCAGGATGAGACCCACGCCTTGATCTATGACATGATGAGCGATGTGCAGCGGAAGAATTTTGAAGAGCATCGTGAGTGCGATTTTTCATTCGATCTCGGCGATATCGCCCGCTTCCGCGTAAATGTCTTCGTCCAAGGCCGCGGCCTGGGCGCGGTGTTTCGAACCATTCCCACCGAAATCCTGCCGCTCGAGAAACTCGGCATGCCGCCCATTCTTCGCCAACTATGCGACCGCGAAAAAGGCCTGATCCTGGTCACCGGCCCGACCGGCTCCGGAAAATCCACCACGCTGGCCGCCATGATCGATTATTTGAACAACACCTACGAGGGCCACATTCTGACGATCGAAGATCCGGTCGAATTCGTCCACAAGTCCAAGAAGTGCCTGGTCAACCAGCGGGAACTCGGCGTCCACACCTTGTCTTTCGCCAATGCCTTGCGGGCCGCTTTGCGTGAGGACCCGGACATCATCCTCGTCGGCGAAATGCGGGACCTCGAAACCATTCAACTGGCGTTGACGGCAGCGGAAACGGGACACTTGGTCTTCGCCACCCTGCATACATCGAGCGCGCCCAAGACGGTAGACCGCATCATCGACGCCTTTCCCCCTAACCAACAAGCCCAAGTCCGGGCCCAGCTGTCCGAAACACTGGAAGCGGTGTTGACCCAAACCCTGCTCAAAAAGAAATCCGGCGGCCGGGTGGCGGCCGTGGAGATCATGATGGGCACGACGGCGGTCCGCAACCTGATCCGCGAAGCGAAGCTGCACCAGATTCCGGGCGTAATGCAGGCCAGTCAAAAAGACGGCATGCAAACCATGGACATGGCGCTCCTCGAGTTGGCCAATCGCGGCCTCGTGACCAAAGCCGAGGCGCAGTCGCGGAGCATGAATCCGAATCTCTTCGGCCTTGCGGCCGGCGCGGCATAAGACCATTCGTTGGAGGCAGAGAGGCGATCATGGACGTTCGGACCCTGTTGGAAGTGATGGTTAAACAAGAAGCATCCGATCTGTATCTGACGGTGGATGCGCCGCCCGTCTACCGCATTCACGGCTCGACGCACCGCACCGATGCCCCGCCCTTTACCAACGAACAGCTGGAGTCGCTCGCGCTGGCAATGATGCGCGGGCAGCAGCGGGGAGAATTCGAAGAGAAGATGGAAATGAACCTGGCCCTGTACTACAAGGATCTCGGGCGTTTCCGCGTAAACGTGTTCAGGCAAAAAGGCAACGTCGGATTGGTGTTTCGCCACATCAAAGCCGACATCATGACCATTGAGCAACTTGAATTGCCGCCGATCACCAAAGATATCGCCATGACGAAGCGCGGCCTTGTCCTCGTGGTCGGCGCCACCGGCTCAGGTAAATCCACGACGCTTGCCGCCATGATCGATCACCGGAACAGTGTGCATGCCGGCCATATTATCAGCGTGGAAGATCCCATCGAATTCGTGCATCACCACAAGAAATCCATCATCACCCAGCGGGAAGTCGGCTTCGATACCCACTCGTTCGGCAGCGCGCTCCGAAATACGCTCCGTCAGGCGCCGGACGTCATCTTGATCGGTGAAATCCGTGACACCGAGACAATGGAGGCGGCCATCACGTTTGCCGAGACCGGCCATCTTTGCCTGGGGACGTTGCACTCGAACAACGCCAACCAGGCGATTGAGCGCATCATGAATTTCTTTCCCGTCGAACGCCATGCCCAGATTTATCTCCAGTTGAGCCTCAATTTGAGAGCCATCATTTCACAGCGCCTAATTCCGTCCGTCGATGGACGGCGGGTGCCCGCGCTGGAAATCATGCTCGATACGCCCCGGATCAAAGACCTGATCAAGAAAGCCGAGGTCGATACCCTGAAGGAAGCTATGGAGCAAGGCATCGAAGAAGGCTGCCAAACTTTCGATCACGTCTTGTTCCATCTCTACAAGTCGCAACGGATCACCATCGAACAGGCGCTGATCAACGCGGACAGCGCCAACAATCTACGTCTGAAGATTAAGCTGGAAGGCCTCAAGGGAGACGATGCCGTCAACGCGCTGCTCGACAAGGACAAAAGAGACGAGAGAGGATTTCAGATCCAGGGTCAACAGCCAGGACAGGTCGGTCTGCGCAAACGATAGCTGCTTTTCGCAAGCTTTCCGCTATCTTTACGGCACCGGCTCCGCCATGTCGGTAATGCCTTCTAGATAGGCCGCCATCTGATCCAACGCCGCAGCACTGAGCTTGCTTCCGTACCATGGCGGCATCGTCCGTTCGGGATATCCCGGCACGATATACTCCTGGGGCGCGACGATTGATTCCACGATGTATTCCCGCACTGTCTTCGCACGGCCCGCGTAATGGGGATCCGCCAGGCGGGCACGGCCGGTCTTTCCCAGCAGAAGCGGCGGTCCAACCTGGCCGTTCGCGCCCGCAATCCCGGGAATAGTATGGCAGACGGGACATCCGGCTCGGATGAACTGATCCGCGATGGGTTCTTCTCCGGTCACCAGCGGAACGGCGGACGGTTCGACCGTGGGAACAGCAGTCTTCTTCCCGCTCGGCGGAGACATGGATCGTGAATCGTCGCGCCGGATCGACAGGGCGGCGATCAAGAGAATACAGGCGGCAATGAAGGCGATCCAGGCTTTCTCATTCACTTGTCCGCGCTCTTCGCGCAGCGAAATCCGACGGTGCGGTCCTGGAAATCGGGCTCGGCGGACACACGCGCCGTAACTCGAAGCGCTGCCGGCAGGTCCACCCATGACCCTCCGCGAACGACTTTCTTTTCTCCGCTCGCCGGCCCCTGAGGGTTCTGATCCGGACTTTTCTGATAATACTCGCGGTCATACCAATCTGCGACCCACTCGGCGGCATTGCCGGCCATATGGTTGAGTCCATAAGGGCTTTTTCCCCCCTCCTTCAATCCATGCCGGACGCTCATGCCTTCTAACCCGGTGGCGACCCCCACCAACGTGACCGCTTCACTGACCCACACGCCGCGATTGTAATTGGCAATGTCGACAAACGGCTGCATCTGCCCCCAGGGAAATCGGCGGCCGTCGGTTCCCCGCGCCGCCTTTTCCCATTCCGCTTCGGTCGGCAGCCGCTTCTCGGCCCACTGGCAATAGGCCTTGGCATCTTTCCAGCCCATTCCAATCGCCGGCCTGTCACCCACCGTCGAAGCCGATTCGTCATCCCACGTCGGCGGAGCATTGTGATTGGCCGCTTCGAGGAATTTCTGATAGGCGCTCAGGGTGACCTCATACAGATCGATCCAATAGGCATCCAAGGTCACCCGATGCTCCGGCCGCTCATTCGGCAATCCATCGTTGCTGCCCATCGTAAAAGGGCCGGCGGGAACCAAGACCATCGAAGCGCCGTCTTTGCCTTTCATCACCTCAAAAGATGCTTTTTGACCGTCCTTCCCCGCCTCGGCTTCCGCTCCGATCGCAGCCGGTATCACGCCGACGCCGAATTGGAATGCAAGGATGCAGCCGAGTATACACCATCCATACATTGCGACCTCCTATGATTTCGATAAAAGAATGACGTGCATCAATAACAGCGGCTCAAAGTGTAGCGATGGAGGGCATGAAACTCAACCGCTCTACCTCTTCGCCGATCCCTACGGGGTCAATCGGTCCGCCGGGCCGGTGAACCGGCTCATTGGATCAGACCGAACCGTATCCCGTACTCCTACTAGGACTGAAAGATCCTGGATGGCCGCGGCCGTCTATCAGGGCTGAACGCCTCTGCATCTCGGACCGCCTCTTTCTGCATAATATCGCATGGTTCGATGACAAGTGCTTGATCGCGGCATCGATCAGAGAGAAGAGGTATATGTCGAAACAAGGCATGACCATGGTCACTACGATCATTAGTCTGCTCTGCGCGGTTATTTTCATCTTCGATATCCTCACTCCTCAAGGAGTTCCGCTCTTTGTTCTGTATGTCCTTCCCATTGCGCTCACATCCTGGATGCGCCGCCGTGACGCTCCATACTGGCTGGCAGGTGTCGCGTCGTTCGCCGCTCTGCTCGGTTACTTTTTGAGCGCTCCACTCGCCGGGGTTCCCACTTGGCTGCCGATCTTCAACCATGCGACCGGGATAGGTCTCTTCTGGCTCAGTGCGGTAGTGGTTCAGCGACAACAGGATACGGCCGACCATCTCATCCACATGGCCGCTCTCGAAGCGGAACATAAAGCCCATCTCATGAAAGAGCACTCGATACGGAGACAGGCGGATGAAATACGTGATCTCTACAACCGCGCCCCCTGCGGCTATCATTCATTGGACATCACCGGCCGGTTTATCGAGATCAACGATACGGCGCTTCAATGGCTGGGATATACGCGCGAAGAGATCGTCGGTCAGATGCGGTTTGCCGACTTGGTGATCCCGCACGGCACGCAGCGTTTTGACGAAAACTTCACGCACTTTGTCGCACAAGAGCCCACGCTGGACCTCGAACTCGATCTCATGCGCAAGGACGGATCAATCCTGCCCGTCTCGTTGAGCGCAACCGCCATTCGGGATGAACGAGGCCAGTATCTATCCAGCCGCGCCACCATTGTCGATATTACCAAGCGCCGGCGAACGGAAGAGGCCCTGCACCGAGCCCACGAGGCGCTCGAACTACAGGTCCGTGACCGGACAGCCCAACTGGCCGTGGCCAATCGACGCCTTGAAGCGCAACTCGAAGACAGCCGGAAAACGGAACTGGCCCTGCGGGCCAGCGAGGGCCGATTCCGCCTCATGGCTGATCACGCTCCCATCCTGATCTGGATCAGCGACACGACCAAAGCCTGCACTTGGTTCAACAAACCCTGGCTCGATTTTGTCGGCCGGCACATGAATCAGGAGATCGGCGATGGCTGGACGGAGAATGTCCATCCTGATGATCACGCGCGATGCCTCGCGATCTACGCCGATTCGTTCGACACTCGGCGCGAATTCACGATGGAATATCGGCTGCGGCGACACGACGGCGTCTGGCGATGGATCCTTGACCACGGCATCCCGCGTTATGAAACGGACGGCTCGTTCGCCGGCTACATAGGATCCTGCACCGATATCGATGATCGCAAACGCTCGGAGGAGCTTCAGGCCCGGCTGGCGGCGATCGTGGAGTCGTCGTCGGATGCAATTGTCAGCGTCGCCCTGGACGGAATGGTACTGACGTGGAATGACGGCGCGCAACGCATGTTCGGCTACAGCGCCGACGAGGCGATCGGCCGATCTATTTTTATGCTGATTCCTCGGGATCGCTTCGCAGAGGAAGAAACAATCCTCACGCAGGTGAAGAAGGGCGAGCGCATTCACGAATATGAGACGGTCCGCCTCAGAAAGAACGGCGCCTCACTCGACGTCTCTCTCACCGTCTCTCCAATAACAGGCCCGGACGGCAGACCGGTCGGCGCGGCAAAAATTCTACGCGATATCACCGAACGCAAGAAAGCCGACCTGGCGCTCATGACGAAGAACAAGGACCTCGAGACACTCCTCTACGTGACGTCCCATGACTTGAAGGAACCGCTCCGAACCATCGAAAGCTTCTCGCACCTCCTGCAGGAACGCTATGCCGACCGGCTCGATGAAAAAGGCTCCGATTATCTCCGGCGGGTCGTGCGGGCCACGCGGCGGCTGGATCGCCTGCTGACCGATATATTGGAACTGTCATGCGCGCAGCGCATGGTACCGCCAATGGAGGACGTGGAAGCGGAAATCCTGGTCAAGGAGGCGCTGAGACAATTGGACACTCGGATCAAAGAGACCGGCGCGCAGGTGAAACTGCTCGCCCCCCTGCCCCGGCTGCGTGTCAATCGTACCTGGGTCACGCAAGGCCTGTACAATTTGCTGGCCAACGCGCTGAAGTTTACCCGTGATGGATACCCGCCGGATGTTGAAGTCGCGGCGTACGAAGGGGCAGGTGGAGGACCGTCGAAAGTCGGCCTCGTTGTGAGGGACCGTGGGCCTGGCGTGCCGGCCCGACATGCCGACCGAATCTTTCAATTGTTTCAGCGGGCGGTCGGACGCGACGTGGAGGGAACCGGTGCCGGCTTGGCGATCGTCCGCCAAGTCGCCGAACGCCACGGCGGCCGCGCGTGGGTCGAGGCGCGACCCGGCGGGGGATCTGAGTTCGTGATGACGTTTGAATGTCCACATCCCTGGGAGGTCAACATTCCTCATGACCATGAAGCCGATTGATATTCTTGTCGTCGAAGACAACGATGACGATGTCGTGTTGATTCAAGAAGCGTTCTCCGAAGGCAAGATGGTCAATCGAATCGCCGTCGTGCGCGACGGCGAGGAGGCCATGGTCTACCTTCACCGGCAGGGCCCCTATGCCGCGACGGCTCTGCCCGGCATAGTCTTGCTCGACATCAACATGCCGAAGAAAGACGGGTTTGAAGTGCTGACCGAGATTAAGGCGGACGCGCGGCTGCGGCCGCTACCGGTCGTCATGCTTACCGTCAGCGACCGTGAAGAAGATATCGTCAGATCGTTCGATCAGGGCGCCTGTTCCTATATCCGAAAACCCGTCACGCTAACCCGCTTCATCGCGGTCGTGAAAGAATTTGAATTGTACTGGAGCCTGATTTCCCGCATTCCGCCGCTCAACAGGTGATGCATGCATGTGTTGCTGATCGAGGACAATGAGGATGACGCCCTCTTAATTCGTGACGCCCTATCTCAGCAGGACGGCGAATTGTTTACGGTCGATTGGGCGGATCGACTCCAAACCGGCCTGGCGCAGCTGGCTTCCGCCCGCGTGGACGCTGTCCTGGTCGATCTCTCCCTGCCTGACAGCCAGGGTTTGGAAATCGTGGACGAAGTGCGTAAGGAACGGCATGACGCTGCGGTGGTGGTCTTGACGGGACTGGATGATGAAACCGTTGCCGAACGGGCGCTGTGGCGCGGGGCTCAAGACTACCTGGTGAAAGGACGATTGACCGGGGACGCCCTGAGACGAGCCCTCCGTTACGCCGTGGGACGGAACCATGTGGAGCAGGCCCTTCGCAAAAGCGAAGAACGGTTTCAATTGGCCTGTCGCGCCACGAGAGACGCCATCTGGGATTGGGACATCGAAACCGACACCCTCACATGGAACGACACATACCAGGTCGTCTTCGGCCAGGACCGGTCCGATAACCGGAACGGGCTGGCGACATGGTCCGAACGCATCCATGCGGAGGAACGCTCCGCCGTCATAGCGAATCTCAATGCGGTGCTGCGGTCAGCCGACATTCTATGGACCGCGGAGTATCGCTTCCTCCGGACGGACGGCAGCTATGCCCACGCGCTCAATCGCGGCTACGTGGTCCGCAACGGCGATGGATCGCCCCGGCGCATGATCGGAGCCATGATCGACATGACCGATCGACGGCAAGCCGATCGGCAACGAGCCGCCCAGCTCGCCGTGACCATCGCCCTCAACGAATCGGTTTCGCTGGGGGAAGCCATACCGACGATTCTTCGTGTGATCGGCGAACTGAATGGGTGGGCATTCGGATCGCTTTGGCTGGTGGATAGCCATCAGAAAATCCTACGCGCCGACGCGACCTGGCATAGTTCGGCCGTCAATGCCGAAGACCTGACGGCCGTCTACCATTCGTTGAGCGTCCGCCCGGGGATCGGACTGGCCGGCCGCACCTGGACAGCGGGAATTCCGTTGATCGTCGCGGATATCGCGCGAGATACGACTTTTCCCACCACGTACGTCGCCCAGCATGCGGGGTTGCACGGCGCCTGCGCGTTCCCGATCCATCGAGGGCGAGACATTACCGGCGTATTGGAGTTCTACACCAGCGACGCGCTACGGCCGGACGATGGGAATGTTCAAATGCTGTCTGAATTGGGAGAGAAAATTAGCCAGTTTCTCCATCGGAAAGATTTGGAACGGCAACTCAACCAGGCCCAAAAAATGGAGGCCTTGGGGCGGATGGCCGGCGGAATCGCCCATGACTTCAACAATCTATTGACCGTCATCAACAGCTGGAGCGAACTGTTGCTCGACGATTGTCCTCCGGAGGGAAAGGTGCGAAGGGGGCTCACCCAAATTAAAGAGGCCGGCGATAAGGCCGCCGCCCTGACCCGACAGTTGCTGGCATTCACCCGTCATCAAGTAGTGGAACAGCAAATCATGAACTTGAACGAACGGGTTATGAGCATCGTCGAGTTGATGCAGCGAGTCATCGGAGAGGATATCAATTTGACGGTCGCGCTCGATCCTGAGCTTGGTCGGGTGAAGGCCGACACAGGCCAAATCGAGCAAGTCATCATGAACCTGGTCGTCAATGCCCGAGACGCGATGCCCCAGGGCG
The DNA here is from genome assembly GCF_965152575.1 of Nitrospira sp. Nam80. Classification (NCBI taxonomy): domain Bacteria; kingdom Pseudomonadati; phylum Nitrospirota; class Nitrospiria; order Nitrospirales; family Nitrospiraceae; genus Nitrospira; species Nitrospira sp. Nam80. Next base: position 1,070,584 of record NZ_OZ224216.1, on the reverse strand, counting down.
GCCGGTTGGAACTCCAGACAAGAACCGTGCATATCGAGCACACGGACAATACCTGCCACGACGACCTTCGAGCCGGCTCCTATGCCGTCCTCACCGTCCGGGACAGCGGCTGCGGGATGACCGCGGAGACGATCGCCCATATTTTTGAACCCTTTTTTACGACAAAGGAACGCGGCAAAGGCACCGGACTCGGGCTGGCGACGGTGTACGGCATTGTCAAGCAAAGCGGCGGAAGTATCGCGGTCCATAGCGAGCCGGGCAGCGGCACCACGTTCGATATTTATCTTCCGCAATTGAGCGGACTGCAAGCGGCCTCGCAGACCTCGCCGTCTCGCTCCCCCGTCCTTCGAGGGTCCGAAACGGTGTTGCTGGTAGAGGATGATGAGATGGTCCGCGGACTGGCACAGACTATATTGGAATCCCACCGATATACCGTGATGCCGGCGCGTAATGCGGAGGAGGCCATTGAGCTGGCACAAGATCATGGAGGAGTGATCGATCTGGTCATGACCGATATGGTCATGCCCGGCATGGGAGGATCGGTCCTTGCCGAGCGCATGCGACAATTGCGGCCCGGAATCAAAGTGATTGTGACCTCCGGCTACGCCGGGCGCGGCCAGGAGTTTATCGGATCCTTAGGATCGCAGGCGGCGTTTCTCCAGAAGCCCTACACGCCGGAAACGTTGACAAAAAAAGTGCGGGAGGTGCTGGATTGCAACGATGCATTTCTTCGCATGCCGGACTGAACCGCTACCGAGCGTCGTGAAAAATAATTCCGAGCGTCCGGCGATGACCTGATCGCACCAGGCTGACGCCGTGCTTGAGCTTCACGCGATAGCAGCTGTGAACACCCTGCACCGGACGCTGGTTGACCGCGAAAATGACGGCATCGCCCTGCCGCAGGGACACGACTTCAGGCCGTGACTGCATGCGTGGTCGCTGTTCAGTCATCACGAACTCGCCGCCGCTAAAGTCTGTCCCCGGCTCGGACAACAACGCGGTCAATTGAAGCGGAAACACATGCTCACCATACAGATCTTGGTGCAGGCAATTGTAATCACCGACGCCGTATTGAAGCAGGAGCGCCGTCGGGTTCGCTTGCCCAGCCCGGTGACAACGTTGGAGGAAGTCGGCATGCCGGTCGGGATAGCGGACGGCCACGCCCATAGCCTCATTCCAGCGATTCGCCACCGGGACGAGATGCGGATACAGAGCCGATCGAAACCCTTCCACCAGCTCGGGCAGTGGATACGTAAAGTATTTGTACTCTCCGCGCCCGAAGCCATGCCGCTCCATGACAACCCGGCTCCGGAACAGTTCATCGGAAGAATACAGCGACGCCAATAACCCACATTCTTCCGGATTCAACAGGCGACTAATGATCGCGCTTCCCCGCGCGTCGAGGTCGAAAGTAACCCGTGCCCAATCAACCGCCTTTACTCGCGCCGCATATTGTGCACTGAGATAGTGGTCCATAGTCTTTCGAATGTCCCGACATCCCTCGCCGTCCCATGCCTCAACAGACCCGGGCCGCCTGCTCGTGACCGAGCCATTGTATCGGATGTATCGGATCCATTCACGCTGCTTCAGGAATAACCAGGTGCATGCCAAATGCAAGACAGGCGGCATCGACACGTAGTGCGGGGCCTTGAATCGAGAAGGAAATGGGGTGGAGCACGGTGAATTCTCTACTGCGACGGATCGTCCCTGGTTTCCTCGGATACCTCTTCACGAATAATGGTCGTGACGTTTCCGCGCCTCATGCAACGCAGGTTTTGTGCCGTCGTGTACTGACCGGGAGTGGGATACACCGCTCCACGTCGAAACGGACTGCCGCATCGTGGGCATACTCTTGGTGTGGCAACCGGCATCGGCAGAATAGTGTTGAATCATTTTTCGCGACACCACCGGATGAGTGACACCTGTCAACCCGGATCCGCCCTATCTCGCCGTCCCATAAAACATGAAGCGGGAGCATTACTTTGACGCCGCAGGTAGACTCAGGACAGCGCCATTCCCCGGGGGGCTTCATCGAAGACTTGTATCAGCAGTCGCTCGCATATCGGACATTTTAGCTTGCCGGCCATATCCACCTGTCTTTCCATGTCCCTGGTTGTCGCAATAAACGGCCCTAGCATCAGCCTCATTGTGCTGGACGACAATTGTTGGAGTGGTGCGTGACCAACTGTGAGATACAGCCGGATGGTTTTGGAGCGTTGCGTTTAAAGCGTGGGACGGATGAAGGCTATGGAAGACGTTTCGCCGACATTGGCATACTATCGGGCAAGATCGCCTGAGCCGGTTTAACGCTCGTTGCCGTGCGTGCAGTTCATTGTTGGCAAGTCCGCTTAGCAGCGGCGTCTCAGTACTAGTCGTGTGATACAACACTTAACGCCGGCTCAGATAGGCCAAGATTTTTCCTGTGCGCGATCAAGGCGCCCCGTTTTGACGACAGAAGCGCTTGCTGAACCGATTCAAGAACCTGGCTGGGTCCAGCGGGCTAAAAATGAAATTATACATGCCGAGATCAAGCCAATACCGAGCAAGCTTCCGTTCATCAGCCCTGAGCGTCAAGAGAAAAGGCGGGGTTCTTTTACGCAATTCGGATTCGCCGCGTGATCTGTCCATTGCTCTCCCAGTAGGTACGCTTGTTCGCGATCACAGGATCACTCGTGGCCGGTTGAACATGCCCGGCTCTGTCGATGGCCCGCGATGTGATGGTATGCTCGCCCGCCGCGGCATCCTCCCAATCCAAGCGCCAGAATTTCCACGCGAACTTTTGCTCCTGCCCGCGATCAATTGTCGCCGCACGCCATGGTCCGTTATTGATGCGGACTTCCACGCGTTCAATCGGCCTCCCCCAGGCCGCCCCATAAACTCTGTGCTTTCCGTCCTTCATGGTGACCTTCGCCGCCAGCGACTTGAGCAAGGCCGGGCCGACCACCTCCTGCGTCCAAATAACTTCCCCATTTTCGCGCGCCTCCTGACGAATCGTGACATAGTCCTTCGCCATGAACCGGCCGGCCCAGCGCTTATCAATAATCTCAATGCGTTTCAACCATTTGACATTGGCGACTCCATACCATCCGGGCGCAATGAGCCGCAGAGGAAATCCGTGGAGCTGAGGCAGGGGCTCGCCGTTCATCTCATAACAGAGGAGATTCTCAGGAGCCAACGCCTCCTCCACCGACATGCTTCGACTGAAGGTTTGCTTCATCTTGATGTCTCGAACCACTTCCTCGCCTTCGTCGCTGCCGAAGAACACCACGTCAATCCCGTTCTTCTTGATGCCGGCCTCCTGTAAAATTGGCGCGAGTGGCGTCCCCGCCCATCTCGCATTCCCGATGCCGCCGGTAAACCAGTTGAAGCCGTGATTGCCGGCGCACTCCAGCGTAAAGGTGACCTCTTGCCGCGGCCGTGCTTTGATCTCTTCAAAGGTGAGCAAGATCGGCCTCTCCACCAATCCGTCGATGTCCAACCGCCATTCTTCCGGTTTGAGAACCGGCCGGTTGTAGTGGCTGACGGCGAAAAACTGCTCGTTGGGCGTAACCCAGGAACTCAATTGTTCCCAATTGCGCGTGTTCAACTCGCCGTATTGCCGAACGGCCTCATCTGGAGGCGCGGGAGCTTGATCCAGAAAAGGGATCACCTTTTCGCCCTCGCCGGTACGCCAGATTTGCGCGAACGACGCAGAATCCGACAAGGCCGCTGCCGCGAGCATAGAGCTTCCATGAATCAAGAAATCGCGTCGTGAAACGACGGAGACGGCGTGCTGAGTCTCCGGTTGATGGTCAAAACCTTCGCGCGGTGTCATCGTAGGTTTCTCTTTCTTATCGTAGGTTATCGCGCACGAGCGCCGTTAGGGAGTGAATCTCTCGATACGCTAGAATCTCGATGCTGTCAGCGTCACGTCCGTATTTGCCCATGCACGGCGGAAGCGCGCGTCGGCTTCGGCCGCTTCGATATTCTTGGCCTGAGCCCGAAGCGCCTGTGCGAGCCCAAACAGAGACCAACCGTTGTCGGGGAAGCGCGCTAGATCCTCGCGGTACACCTTCTCAGCCTCGGCATTTTTTCCTGCCTTCAACAGCGCGGCGCCAAGCGAGTGGCGGATCGGGTAGTACCACTTGGGCGGTTCGAAGTAGAGTCCCGCATCTTCGATCTTGGCGGCCTCGCGGAAATGGATGGTGCCCGCGTCGAGGTCGCCGCGGCGGGTGGTGATTTCGCCGGACAGCGCGTGCACGGCGATTGAGAGTGCCGTCTTGCCGTCGGCTCCTTCAGGCGTCGCGTCGTTGATCGCCGTCACCATGTCGAGTTCGGCTTGCGCCTCCGCCCACTGTCCCTTCGCGGCGTGTGCCACGCCGCGAGCGTAATGCGCCATGGCGTACGAGAAACGGATGTCTGCCGGTGGGAGCGGCTCGGCAAGCACATCGTCCCATTTTCCGAACGTCGTGAGCGTGAGCGCGTGGTACGGCAGCATCTCCTGCAGCAACCCGACCTGTCGCGCGGCATCGACGTTTACCTTGGAGGTGAGTGTATTGGCCGCCTCGATCGCCTGTGCACCGCGGCCGGCCATCGTGGACGCGAACGCGAGGAAGTGGATGTTGTGCGGATAGTACGCGAGCGGATAGACGCCCATCGGGTGCTGCCCTTCGATGAATACCTCGTCGGTGTGGATCGCGTGTTGATTGGCCTGCACGGCATCGTTCCACCGTCCGACGCGGATGTAGATGTGTGCGGGCATGTGGACCATGTGTCCTTCGCCCGGCATGAGTTGAGCGAGCCGCTCGGCGCATGGCAGCGCGGCCTGGGGGTTCACCGCTTCGACCGCATGGATGTAGTAATGACACGCCCCGGGGTGGTTCGGGTTGCGCGAGATGACTCTCTGGAGCCGGCCTACGATTTCATCGGTGCCGGGGTAGGGAGTACCGTCCGGTTGCCAGTAATTCCACGGGCGGAGGTCCATCAGCGATTCGGCGTACAGGGTCGCGGCGTCGAGGTCTTCTGGATAAGTGTCGGCGATCCGTTCCATCGCGCGCGAGTACAACTTGTCCAACCGGACACGATCGGTCGGCGGGACCGCCTCGTAGCGCTGCGCGACGGCCTCGATATAGGCACGCTCAGGTGCCGTGGCCTGGGACTTGAGTGCCAGCGATTTCTGCGCCGCGGCGTACGCGGCGACTCCGCTCGCCTGGTCCATTGGAGCGTTGACGTGCGGGCCATAGGCCAGTGCGATCCCCCAATAGCACATGGCACAGGTGGAATCGAGCTCTGCAGCGCGCGTGAAGGAGCGGATCGCTTCCGTGTGATTGAATCCGTAGACGAATCGCAAGCCCTGGTCGAAGTACTGTTGTGCGGCCGGGACTCGAGTGGAAATGGGTTTGTGGTGGGAACCGAGGTTTGTGTAAAGGGGGACCGTTTCAGAAATGCGCTTGGGCGTCGCAGGCTCCGTCGCCGGCTCTATGCCCCAACTGGAAACGGTACTCGTGAGCAGAACAGCCGCCGCCAATCCGATGATATGGGTAGATATCATGGCGTGCCTCCTTCCGAACGCGAAATGCAATTGGTTGGACCGCTGGATGGTGATGATGAGTCGAGCCATCCCGTAGCAGACTGACCGGTAGATGAATGATGGAATTCGCTTGATCATAGCTCCGTCCTAACGATTGTTCCGGCGATGCTCTGTCGCGCATCATCCGAAATTATGTGCATAGCAATGATCTCTGGTTGGCACCTCCACTGCTACTCGGTTGCCGTCGACACCGGGTGTTCTTTTTTTTCGGATGTCACCAACCGTGCAGGACCGCTTGTGCACGCCTAATGCCATGGCCATTTCATTCAGACAGGTTAAGAAAAACCGTGGGTTATATGGATGCCGGAGATCGGAAGCGTGGCGAAATCTCCCGACTCACGAAATTTCAAGAGCGATTTCTTGAAATTTGATGATGCGGGACGAGATTACAACCAATTCGGATAGAAACAGTGGACACCTACGCTTCCACTGGAAATGGCCCACACAGAGAAACGCTGAAACGCTACGATCGGGCGGGGTTTGAAAGGAAGTGGCGTCCCCAACGGGATTCGAACCCGTGTTGCCGGCTTGAAAGGCCGGCGTCCTAGGCCAGGCTAGACGATGGGGACGCAAGGTGAATCGGTCACTCTTACCATAATCGGAACCGACCTGTCACTACGGCGCTCCTGAAAAGTAGACGCAGCCACTAAGTTCCGCACGAACGACCTTCCACAGTGGGCGACCGCTTGCATGGCTACAGCGGTCAAAATAGAATTGTTTTTCGGATGGCGCCGTTTAAAGAACAGCTCCGGCGTTATGGGAGGGATGTTCAATGAAGTTAGAATTAACATTAGAAGAAGTCCGCGTCCTGGACGCGGCGCTCGAGTACATTAAGAAGCATAAGGATGTTGCGGAAAAGATCTACGCCGGGTATGAGGACGATATCAAGACGGTCAACGCGGTCGGAGGCCTGCTGAGAGCAGCATACGTGAATGGAAAACAACAATCATAGAGCTGTTTAGGACAGCGCGCTCGCAATGCGGATGCATGTCATCTGAACATATGGATGGCTTCCACCCTTCGCAATCGGCCGGAGCTTAGGCGGGATGAATGGGCGCGTGGGCTCTCGCCTTTTCGGCTCGCGAAGGAGTAGGATGGGGAGCTCTTGAGCGGCGACAGTTCTTCACCAATGGAGGCATGGACCTTATGCCGCGCCAGATATTAACTTCAGCCGGTCTTCTTTTCGTGATCCTGATGGCCGGCATCAGTTGTTCGCACGATATCCATCAAGAGCGCGCCGCTACTATCAAAGACCATGTCGAGGCCTTCTATGACCACCTGACGCATGATCGAGTCGCGGCGGCCATCAAGGAAAATGAGGAAATTGAAGCCATGGCCGGTCGAATGGGAGCGACTATCAAGCGGCGCGTGAATCAGCCCGGCGCCAATCAAATCGACAGAGAATGGACGGACCTCAAAACCGCGAATGAGACGGCCGCGCAGAACTGGCTGGCGCTTGGTCAATACCTTTCCATCAAGAAGCAGTATCCTCAAGCACGAGCCACATATCAGCGGGTCGTGGATACTTACACCGGTGATGCGGAGCGCACCTACCGGGACCAAGCCGAGCGGGCCCTGCGCGATCTCGACATTCTCAGCGCCCCGGTACAACCTAACTAAGCTGGGGCCGACCGAGTGGATGTTGTTGCAGTCCGAATTGTTCAGTTAATCTCTATCAATCTTCTGGCGGTCTTCCTCCTCTTAACGGGGTGTGTCCATCGCATTCACGTGACGCCCGTTCCGGACACGACCGCCTCTCGCTCCCTTCCTTTTCATGTGAGCGTGGAGGTTCCCTTCGTGGCCTTAGAGGGGGCGGACCACATGCCGGGCATTGTACTTTTAGAGTGGCCCCCGGAGGATCTGCGGGACGGCATCATCAGCTATATCGAGAAGCGAGGCACCTTTGCCTCGGTCGGAAGCGAGGCCGGCCCATTCATCCTCACCGTAAAAACATGGCTCACTCTCCGCGCTCCGGACCATTATGTCTATCATCTCCATCTCGAAGCGGAGCTCGCGAAACGTAATGAGCCGCCGATAGGCTCCTATGTGGCCAGTTCTCAGGCCAAAGGATCAATCGTACGATGGGTCACGGCATCCGACCGAAACCCGATCCAATCCGCCACCAGCCAAGCCTTGGACAGCCTTTTGGCTCAAATCGAAGCGGACCGGTCGCGGTTATTGGAACGCTACACACGATAAGGTCTTGGACCCGAACAGCTTAGGCATGTGGTGACGAGACGAGGACGGGAGAACAGTGAGATCGGTCTTATCGCGGAGAAGGAACCTCAATGATGATCCGCGCCATTACGCAGCCTTTTCCTCATCGGGCAGCCAAGCTACTCGGCTGTCCTGGGCTTCGTACTCTCGCAGCCGCGCATATCCCAAAAGAAACCACAACAACATCGCCCCGCCCAAATAATGTGACACAAGAAATTTGTTCACAATTTGCGCGCTCAACCAACTAGTCGGACTCACGAACGTCACGGGTGGGGAAATCAATAGCACGCACACTATGATCGCGACCAGCCAGCCTCCATGAGATGGTATTGCCAATTTCTGTCCTGCGTACAACGACAACGGTAGAAGCAAAAGCAGGTAATAGTGGGTCCATGAGACAGGACTGATAATGAGCGCCACGCACAGCACCATCGATAGCTCGAGAGAAACAGTCGGCATGTCATCCCTACCGGGACTGTTTTTACAAAGCAGCCACGATATACCAAGCAACGCCGCGGCCACAGAATGGCGCAGTAGCCGAAATTCCCAGTCCACCGCAGACGGTCTCCAGTCGTACAATCGCGCATCGTCGCCTAAACGAAGCAGAAAAGCGTCTATGGATTGGACATTGAAAGCGCTCAGACCTTTATTGACGAAAGGAAGTATCGCTTCACGGTACCATTCAACATGACTGCTCCATCCCGCGTACAGGAGGGACACGGAACAAACTCCGACCAATGTGGAGCAATATCCTCGAACTACCTCCCAACGCCCCCTGGTCAAGAAATAACCGGCAAATAGCAACAACGGCAGTTTAATGATGGCCGCCATGGCAAAGAAGAATCCTGCCCAGCCATCCCGCTTTTTATCGAGGCAGAGTACGCCGGCCACGAGTAAGAGAAGGACAAAATGAGTGAGGTTCCCTTCCTTTAGACTGTAGAAGAGCGGCCCATTGATCACGAACAACAACACGATTACATATTTGTTTGGGGGCCGGGCATCTGAGATGAACCAAATCATACAGATGGTCGCCATGACGCCTATCAACGATAGTAGAGCAAACAAGACGTGGGCCGAGTTTAGGGAGAGCACCGAGAGGGGGGAGAAAAGAAGAGCTATAATCGGGATATTCACAAATCCGCAAATCGCCGTGGCTTCGCACGCACTGATGCGTTCGTACAAGCGCGAAACATCCTGCAGTATTGCACGGCCTGCCGGGTAGTAGGCCTGCGTAAAATCGATAAACTGAATCGGTGGGTCCGACCAGTGCCACATCAAGAGTCCCATCGCGGACACGAGGGCGGCCAAGAAACACGGCATCTCCCGTCTATGGCCATAGGATCGAAACAGGCCGATCGAGAGCAGCGTTGCCGCGGTAAGCATGCCATAGAAGCCTAAATAGATGCGCATGGACTTCTAGCCTCGCCTTGAAACGGACCGTCGACTGAACGAGCGAGGATTCGCCCATCTCGCCGGTCGTGCATTCGCCGATAGCTGGGTTTCGCGCCAGGTCCGCGAGCGCAGAATCAGTATCGACCGGCCTAATCGGACTGTTCCCAGTAACCACTCAACGAACAGGGTTGCAAACAACAGAAAGAGCATGAGTTTCAGCATCCGAGACGCCCACAGAAGATGCTGGTAGAACTCCCGGTTCGATACAGATCCTTCATAACCAATCGTCAACACCGCCGTCGGCAGAAATAAGGCCACGCACGCGACGCTTATTGATATTGCGCTGGTCCGCCGATCCGCGAGAAGAAGGCAAACAGGCGCAGCAAGCAAGACAGCGCCATAAGGGTGACTGTGATAACTCACGAAAAGCGTGGCCAACACGGTCAGCGAAACTTGTTGGACAAACTCATAAGAACCCGGCCGCCAGACGCCACGCCATATCCACAGGATGCACGCCACAGTCATGCCGCCCAGAGTCATAGTCAGCAATGCGCCGCTTCGATCTGTAATTTCCGGTTTGAGGTCAAGCACCAGAGAACGCCAATTAATCATGACGTACGGGTCATCTCCTCGGAAATGCGCCATGACGGAGAATGACTGGGGATACATCAACAAGGTAGGAAGTCCTACTGTGGCAACCGATCCACCAAGAAGAACCAATCCCGTCACTGCCACGCCGAGGACGGCCTTCCATCGCTGCTTCCAAATAAGTATCGGCCCCAGCAACAATCCATACTGTGGTTTCAACAATAAGAGGCCCAGCCATAATCCGGCCTGCCAATCGTTTCCAGTTCGCAACGCCAGCATGCATTCCATCAGAGCCCAGGCCATCACGATTTGGAGTTGGCCGATTGCCATGGTCAACACTATGGGATAGGAAGCGAGAAGGCAGAGAAACATCGTCATCCGATCCCATCCGGGACAATGCCGTGCCAGTCGAAGACAGATGCAAAGGATCAGCACGAGGTTCACAACCGTCCAGGCGGCGACACTCGACACAATTGGCAATCGAGTAAAAGGCTGCATTGCCCAGGCGAATATCGGCGGATAAGGAACATGCGTCCCCCATAGATCCGGGCTACTAGGTTGATAGCTCGGATCATGACCGTACGAATCCAACAGAGCTTTGTAATGACGATCGATGGCGTTTCGATCATAAATTCTTCGAGGATCGCCCTCCTGCAGCGCCATGGCTTGTGAAAGATATAAACCATAGTCCGATGCCAGCGGAATAAAGAGACCGGTCTGAGTGTAAGCCTTCCATGCCAGCTGTAGGGATAGAACAATCAGGACAGAGGCAAGAATGCGAATTGCCCACTGTATTCGTTTAGAAGGGTCTGATTTCCCAGGAGTTCTCTCCAGCACAAAGATCTTCTTCATATGGTGAATCAGCAGACCGGCAACAACCAATAATAATGGACGGCAGTGGCATATGCCGCCATCAGCGGTTGTGTCGCAATTCACCCGAAGCTGGGTATGGCTCTAACAAAAGGTGGGGGAACAATTTCGAGAGAATGGGATAGCCCGAGCCGGGCTCCGAAGGACGGACGGCTTCAGCGGAGAGGTTATCTTGACTAGCACACTTCGTTGCAGACTTTACCTAAGGGAGAGGTCTACCGGCCGCTGTTTTGAGACACGACGGGAACCGCGGCAGCCGGAGCGCCTTCAACGGGAGCCCAGCCCCCTCCAAGGGCTTTGTACAACTGGACAATCGAGACTAGGTGGAGGCGGTGTGTCCCGGTGAGCGCCAATTCCGCTTCGAACAAATTGCGCTGCGCGATAAGGACATCGAGATAGTTCGCCAAGCCGCCCTTATATCGTAAATTGGCAAGCCTGAGCGCCGACCGTAACGCCCCCACCTGCTCGGCCTGCGCTTCCCGCTGCTCACGCGCGGTGCGGACGGCCACCAGTGAATCTTCCACCTCCTTGAAGGCGACGAGCACCGATTGTTCATACTGCGCCAGCACCTGCCGAGACTGGGCTTCAGCGGCTTTCTGCTGAAACCCGAGGATTTGGGCATTGAGCAGTGGCCCCACGAGACTCGGGCCGAGCACCTCAAATTCGCCCTCATTCTTAAAGATTCTCGCCAACCTCGGGTTCGCCAAACCCGCGATTCCCGTCAACGACAATTTCGGGAAACGATCCGCCTTTGCCATGCCGATCCTCGCCGTGGCGGCGGCCAACTCTTCCTCGGCGCGCAGGATATCGGGGCGCCGCTGGAGCAGCTCGGAGGGAAGACCCGGGGGCACGTCAGGCGGCATCACCTGTTCCGTCAATGAGCGTCCCCGGGCGATGGTCCCGGGATTTCGGCCGAGCAGCACGCTCAATTGATTCTCTTTCTGCACCATCTGCCGTTCCAATTCGGCCGCCCGGGCCGCGGCATTGGCCCGCTCCGCCTCAAATTGATCGGCATCCAGCTTAGCGATGACGCCGCCTTTCAACCGAGCTTGGGCGATCTTCACCGATTCATCCCAGGATTTTAGAGTGCGCCTAGCGATATCCAGCTGCATGTCGAATTGCAGCAGCTCGAAATAGGCTTGTGCGACACTGCTGACCAGCTCCAGAATAACGGCCCGCCGGTTTTCCTCCTGCCGCAGAAGATCGGCCATGGCGGCTTCATTCGAACGCCGGATGCGCCCCCAAATATCGAGCTCCCATGATAGATTGCCCAGCAGGTAGTAGTTGAACGGACTAGCGAAACCGGGAAACAAGAATCGCGTATTGCGGCCGAACGCCGGAACATTTATCGCACCGCTCAATTGCGGAGAATAATCCATGCGGGCGACAAAGACCCGTGCCTGGAATTCTTCAATCGTCGCCACGGCGCGCTTCAGATCTTTATTCTCCTCCAGGGAGACGGCGATCAGGCGCTGGAGTTCTTCGTCTCGCAGCAATTCCCACCAGGGCAAATTCGCGATGGACGTACCGGATCCCGCTTGTTGGTCCATGCGAAAAGCCTCCGGCGTCGTGGCTTGCGGCCGGGAATAATCAGGCCCGACTGCGCACGCGCTCAGGAGGAAGGAAAATAAAACCAGCCATAGATTATGCATGTTGATACTCTTCTTCTCGGTCAATTTCGCGATCCGTCAGGGGCTGTTCCGGGTGCCGCTTGCCGAATAGGTGATGACTCAATTTCGTAATCAGTACGAAAAATAGCGGGACGAAAAAAATGGCGAGAAACGTGGCAGCCAGCATCCCGCCAAACACGCCGGTCCCGATCGAATGCCGGCTGGCTGCGCCGGCGCCGCCGGCGAATACAAGGGGCACGACGCCCAGAATAAAGGCCATGGAGGTCATGATGATCGGCCTGAACCGCAATTTCGCGGCTTCGAACGCCGCCTCGACCGGCGCCATCCCGGCTTCCACCCGCTTGTTCGCAAACTCCACAATCAGAATGGCGTTCTTGGCGGAGAGTCCGATCAAGGTGACCAGGCCGATCTGGAAATAAATATCATTGGCCAGCCCTGTAATCCAGACCGCCGCCATGGCACCGAACACGCCGAAGGGGACGGCGAGAATGACGGCAAACGGCACCGACCAGCTCTCATATTGAGCCGCCAGCACAAGAAACACCATCAACAGGCCGAACGCGAACGCGAAGACGGATTGAGACCCGGCTTGGTGTTCTTGGTATGAAATCCCGCTCCAATCGATCTCATAGCCCTGAGGAGCCAAGACCTCCTGCGCCGCCCGATCCAATGCGGCCAACGCCTGGCCGGAACTATATCCGGGGGCTGCCGCCCCGAGCACGAGCGCCGTATTGAAACCGTTAAAATGAGTGACCGGATCAGGACCGCTTGTGTATTCGGTCGTGACGACCGTATCCAGTGGGATCATACTTTCGCCTTGCGAGCTCCTGGCACGCACGTACACTTTTGAAATATCGTCGGGCGAGGCGCGGTACTGAGCCTCCGCCTCCGTCTGCACCCGATAGACGCGGCCGAATTTCACAAAATCGTTCACATAGAGATTTCCAAAATAGGCCTGCAGCGTGTCGAAAACTTCGGAAATGGGCACCCCGAGTGATTTGGCCCGCTCTCGGTTGATGTGAGCATACAGACGAGGGGCGCTCACCCGAAAGGTCGTTCCCATCGCTCCTATCGCCGGATCCTGCCGGGCCCTGGCAATGAAGTCCTGCGTCACCGCCGAGAATTGATTGAAATCACCGCCGGCGGGGTCCTGAACCTGCAAGGAGAACCCGCCCGTCGCGCCCAGTCCACGGATCGGCGGCGCATTGAAGGCCAGGATCAAGGCCTCCGGGATTTTCGCAAACTCTCCATAAGCCGCCCCGATGAGCGCGTTGACATGCTGGTCGGGGGCCGTTCGCTGATCCCAATGGTGCAACGGCACGAACATGGTGGCGGAATTCGGACCGCGCGTATTGAAGACGAAATTCATGCCTGAAATTGCATCGGTCGAATGGATGGACGGGTTCGAGAGGAAGTAATTCTCCACCTTGCTCAACACGGCATCCGTTCTCTGTTTGGATGCACCGTCCGGAAGCTGGACCACCGAGATGAAATAGCCTTGATCCTCTTCGGGAAGAAAGCTGTTCGGAATGATACGAAACAATCCGAGGGCGGCCAGAACGAGGACCGCGAACACCACGATCGCCAGAACGGACCGGTTCATGATACCGGCGACAACCGCCGAATAGCGCATCCTGGTCCATTCGAAAAAACGGTTGAATCTTCCGAAGAACCCTCGACTTTGATGGTGCCCAGGCTTGAGGACCAGCGCGCACAAGGCCGGACTCAGCGTCAACGCCACGAATCCGGAAATGATGACGGCAATCGCGATGGTAATGGCAAACTGTTTGTACAACTCACCGGTGATGCCGCCCAGGAATGCAACCGGGACGAACACCGCGCAGAGAACGAGCACGATCGCAACCACGGGCCCGGTTACCTCCGTCATGGCTTTTTTGGCCGCAGCCTTCGGCGAGAGCCTGCCTTGCGTCATATGGCGTTCGACATTCTCGACCACCACGATTGCGTCATCGACCACAATACCGATGACCAGCACCATGCCGAAGAGCGTCAGCGTATTGATTGAAAAGCCGAGCGCCTGGAGGCCGATGAACGCGCCGATCAGCGACACCGGAACCGCCACCGCTGGAATCAGCGTGGCCCTCCACGTCTGCAGGAATAGGTAGACGACCAGGATAACGAGGACCATCGCTTCTCCCAGCGTCTTCACTACCTCCTGAATGGATACCTCGATAAACCTGGTGGTGTCATACGGAACGTCATACGACACTCCGGTCGGAAAACTCTTCGATACCTTTGTCATCTCGCTTCGTACGTGCTTGACCGTGTCAAGTGCGTTTGCACCGGGCGATAGAAATGTCCCGAGAAAGACGTTCGGCTTGCCGTTCCATCGTCCTTCAATGGCGTAGGATTGCGCCCCCAACTCCACCCGCGCGACATCTTTGAGGCGGATCATCGAGCCGTTCGGCAAGGCGCGAACAATCATTTCCTCAAAGTCCTTCGCTTCCGTCAAACGCCCCTGGGTGATGATCGGGATCGTCAGTTCAGTGCCTTTGGGCGCCGGTTCTCGTCCAATGGTGCCGGCCGGGAAATCTCGATTCTGCTCCCGCACGACGTTGGCGATATCGGTCGGCGTGAGATTGAGTTGCGCCATTCTAATCGGGTCCAAGATTAGTCGCATCGAATAATTCTGGGCGCCGAAGACCATGGCGTTCCCCACGCCGGGCAAGCGCTTGAGATTATCGATGACGCGGAGGATCGCGTAATTCGACAAGTAGACCGTATCGTGTGTGGGATCGGTGGAGCTGAGCGCCACCACGGCAAGAAGGTCGGGCGAAACCTTATTGATGTTGATTCCCTGCCGCACGACCTCCGGAGGAAGCTGCGGTTCCGCTAGTTTGACCCTGTTCTGAGTCTGCACCTGGGCGATATCGACATTCGTCCCGATTTCGAACGTCAATCGGATGCTCATGTGGCCGTCGTTGGTGCTCGTCGAATCGTAGTACAGCAGATTGTCGATGCCAGGCAGCTGCACTTCAATGGGACGCGCTACCGAATCGGCGATGACTTCCGCGCTGGCGCCGGGATAGTCGGTCTCGATCTGCACGACCGGCGGCGTGATCTCGGGGAATTGTGCGATCGGCAAATCATGCAAGGCCACCAGCCCTACCACGACCAAAATGATCGAAAGAACGGACGCGAAGATCGGGCGGTCGATAAAGAAATGCGAGGTCACTGGACAACACCCGCCTTCCCCGCATCGGTCTTGCGCGCGGACATTTCCCCTCCCGGCTGCCGGTGCGCCTGCACCGGCTTCACCGGCGCGCCGGGAGCGACCTTATGGATGCCTTCCACGATGATGCGCTCACCGGCCTGCAAACCCTCGTCAATGAGCCATTGATTGCCTTGCCAACCGGATGCTTGAACCGGCCGCATCTCGACCTTGTCGTCCTGACCGACCACGAAGACCATCGGTCCCTTGGGCCCTTGCTGGACCGCCCGCTGCGGCACCAGAATCGCCGCCGGCTTGGTGTACCCTTTGACGCGGACCCTCACGAATTGTCCGGGGAGGAGGACGCGACCCGGATTGGGGAAGACAAATCGCAGCTGCCTCGCTCCTGTTTCCGTGCGGAGGCCGACATCGAGCAGATCCAACGTGCCTTCTTGAGGATACGTGCTGCCGTTGGCGAAGGTGATGACGCCCTTAAGTTGGTACGTATCGAGGCTTTCCACCCTCTTTTCCGCCAGATCTCTCTGCCGCTGGAGCAAATAATTTTCCGGGGCGCTGACAATCACATAAATTGGGTCCAACCGATGGATGACATTCAGCAGATCCGTTTGCGCCGATACGAGGCGGCCTTCGTAGATCTTGCTCCGTTCGATCATCCCGCTGATCGGTGCAGTGATCAACGTGTTATCGAAATCGAATTTGGCCTTGATCAAGTCCGCCTTGGCCCCTTGGAGCGCCGCCTTGGCCGCCAAGTCCTCGGCGATCGCGTCATCCACGTCTTTTTGGCTGACCGCTTGCTCCACCAGCAGTGGCTTCACACGCGCCAGATTTTGCTTCGCCTGAACCAGCCGGGCTTCGGCTTGCGCGACTTTGGCCTTGGCGCTGGCGTAAGCCGCCTCAAAGGGGACGGGATCGATGCGATACAAGCGGTCCCCCTTCTTGACGTCACGCCCCTCTTGAAAATAGAACTCTTTCAGAATCCCGGTGACCTGCGACCGAATCTCCGCAGGGCGTGACGACTCGGCCTGGCCGATGAACTCAGGCTCATCGGCCACCGACTGTGTGGACACGGTCACGATTTCGACTTCCGGCGGACCCGGAGGCGGCATGGACGCGGTCTCTTGCTTGCAGCCAGTAACCGCCAGCAGAAGACAGATAACCGAAATGAGAAACCGCGACGACGTGCCGGTCTCGAACGTTGATTCCGTCGTGGCGTTATGTGCCTCCATAATGTCCTTCATCTCGGGTTCCCGATTCCACCGCCGCCTTTCCATGGCAGGCTCGCGTCATTTCCTCAACCAAGCACCGCATCAGACAGCCGGATGCTTCGAACGCGGTCCCAGCACGGCACATATCGCTTAGCAATCTTTTCCCATCTGCGTCAACGTACGAGACGGCGGCCAAATTCACGACAATGGAGGATTTTCCGGCCTTGGCTTCCTGCCAGGCTCGCTGTAATTCCTCTACCCATGCGCCGGCAAGCCGCCCTTCCAATTCGAGTGTCGCCTTTGTGTTTTCCTTATGAACGGTGATTCTCAACATGGTATTTCTTCGGCATCCTTTATCGCGGCAGCATCCATTTCTTCTGTCATGGTTCTGCGCGGTGCGTCAATGTTCTGCACATTTTCGGCGCCCGAGATCGGCGGCATCCCGACATTCATGAAATGGATTTCTGGTTCCGGGCGTCCATAGCCCGCCATAGCAGCCTGCAATCGCTTATCCTGCCCCAATTCATTCGCCGAGGCGGAACGAACCTGCAACGGAACGGCCTGCGCCGCTCGCCACGCCTCGATCCCGCCTTTCAACACTCGCGCTCGAACCAGTCCCTTTCTATGGAGAAACCGGACTGCATCCGCGCTGGCCACATCGCCGGGACAGGCGCAGTAGACGACGATGTCGCGGTCCGCGGGCAGTTCCACGTATCGTCTTGAGAGCTGGTCAGCCGGCATAATCACAGCGCCGGGGATCACACCGTCGCGGGCCGAGACCGACCCTGCCCGAACATCGACCATCAGCGGGGCATTGAGCTCCGCCAATCGCTCCCGAAGTTCATCGACCTCGATAGAGACCACTCGTCGCAACTCTGCTCGCCGCCGCAACGCTTTGCCTCCCAGGTACAAGGACAATGCCGCCCCGAAAACGGAAATCGTCGCCGGTGTTATGACCGCCGCATACTCCATGGCCACATCAATATGATCACTGAAGGCATAGCCCAATCCCACGCTTGACGCGACCCACAGGACGACTCCCAGCCCATTGTAGAAAAGAAATCGAGGAAGCGACAGTCCCGCGATCCCGGCGAGCGGCGGTGCGACAGTGCTGAGGCCGGGAACAAACTTCGCCGCCAGCAGCGACCGCACTCCGTGTTTCTTGAACAAGGCTTCGGTCCGCATGATACAGGACCGGGGTTCAAGGGCGATGCGGCAGAGAAACTCAAGCACTCTCTGTCCCCGCCGCCGACCGAGTTCATACCAGATCCAATCCGCAGCGAGTGCGGCGGCGATCGCCGCAGCGACGACCACCGCTCCACTCAAATACCCGCTCCCCGCCAGCACGCCGGCCGCGATCAAAATCGGGACAGCGGGCAAGGGGACGCCGATCTGCTCGACAAAGACCACCGCGAAGACGACCAGCACTCCCTGCTCTTTTAAAAAGGTAAGAATGTCATCCATGTGACCCTCATCATCTTCCGCTGTGAGGACACAGCAATCGCTGTTCCAGCAGCGCACAAGGAAATGGCGTAAAGACAACCTCTTGTCATCTCACAAGTTTTTACGTAAACAGCGCAGCGGGATGTCCGCGTGATCGGTCTGGTGCCGATGCGGGCCATGCCGGACAATCGGCATGTGCCGAAATACCGGCAGCGGCTTCATTCGGTGATGTCGCTTGTTTTCCTCGTGGCGACCGGTCTCTTACGCATTTCGTCAGGGGCTTTGAGATTAAGGGCTACTCCAGCCTTGTGGACAGGAGACGAATTCGAGTTTGGTGGCAATGACAATAAGCGCATGCGTCCCGCTGGTCTTGCGTCGACACGAATTCGGTAGCCCTGGGCCGTTCGCTCCTGCACTCGTCCCACTCATCCGCCCGGTAGATGGACACAGCGGCCGAACTTCGTGATGGCATGCGTCGTTCCGGCCAGTCCGGTTTTATCATACGAACTGCCCGGGCTCGATTGTCATGGCTTGCGAGTATAGGTGATCTCCATCATCTTCCTTTCTTTACCGTCCTTGCCGCTACCATACATTTCAAACACTTCATGATTGTCGTCTACGATCTTGGTCACAGACCGAAGCTTCACGGGCCCTTCAACGGGATCGTCATAGTGTCCGTTCTGAGTGATGGTCTTGCCGTCGGCGCTTGCTGTGCCTTCCATAAAATAGATCGCCGTCCCCATGGAATCCATCCAGGTCGACACGTATTTCTTGGTATGATTGTCATACCCGTTCAACCCGATGCCGGTGAATGACTGCCCCATCATGTCGCCGGTACATTCCTGCCGCAAAAACCGTCCGCCCAGCAACATGGTCTGTTCGCAGGAACCTTTGGACTCCATGGGCGGCTCGTGAGGATCCATCCAAGCTTTGGTGGTCGTGTTCCAGCTCCCCGCCAGGCGCGCCATCTGCTTGTGCGGCCCTCCGGGTGCCGCCAATTTCGTATAGGTGTCCATGATCGCCTGAGGGTCCATTTGTTTGTCCGGTGTCTTCTCTTTGGCGATTCCCAGAGACGCGGGCGCGAGCAAACACAAACCGGTGAACGCCAAACGTGCGAAACGCATCGATGCCTCCTTCCTGACAGACATAGCTTCAGCGTGAATTCTGCGCGATATAGAGCAAGTCCAACGCCTATGCACGGTGCGGTTTCTCAATGATCAGCGGCGCGGCGGCTGTTTCATCCATTCCTCTGCCCGTTTCCTCAACTCCTCAGGCGGCACATCTTCGATGTGGGTCGCAATCCACCAATGATTGCCGGCGGGATCTTTCACTCCTCCGCTCCGATCTCCATAGAATTGATCGGCCGGCTCTCTGATGGAGGTCGCGCCTGCTTCGACCGCACGCTTGTACAAAGCATCCGCATTATCCGTATACAACGCGATCGAGGCCGGCATTGCCTTCCACTCCCCGGTCGCTTCACCGATCATGACCATGGAGTCGCCGATTTTGACTTCCGCATGAACCACCGTTCCAGCCGGACCAGGCAACCGGAATTTCTCCGTCGCATCGAAAGCCTCTTTCAAGAACTCGATCAATTTGGATGCCCCCTGTACGATCAAATGAGGGGTGAGGGTGTGATAGCCCTCGGGAATGGGTCTGACCTGGGTTGCCATGTTGCACTCCTTTTTATCCATGACTCTTTATATCGTCAGCGTGGACAGGATCAGCGCGATAAGAGCGAACAGATTCAACGCCGCGCTTGCCGCATGCGAATATTCCCATTGCGCGCGAAGCGCCATCCAATCGTCGGGAAGCTGTGTCCAATTATCCGTCCGCTGATTCACCGGGTACGTGAACGTCCAAAAGACTATCTGCGTGCCGACAATGCACAACAACGCCGTCAAGCTCCAGGCAAACACGATCGGGTCGCTTCGTATCAGAATGGTCAAGGCCAATGTTGATAACACGGCGCCCGCCACGACAAAACCGAGTAACCTCCAGCCCCGATAAATCTGCTGAACGGTCAGATATTCGTTGCGCGGGAGGTTGATCTTGTTCGGCAGCTCGAGCGCATGAGCAAGCGAAACGCACCGTGTTTACCGCCATGCCGTTCACTCCTTTGGCTTTCTTCATATTGCGAAAGCAGAGAAGCTTGTGCAAGCTTAACTCAGGCGTACGGCGCCCTCACGCTCATTCCACTCGTCAATCTCCGCTTGCGACCGTTCCTTGGCATGCCGGCCGATCCAGTCGGCGACCTCGCGATCGCTCGCGCCGCTGGCGACAAACGCCTTGAACCGGTTGTAGTCGATGCCCGCAAATGTCAGCCATCGTTGATCGAGCGGGCAGTTCGAGAAATATTCGCCCTGCCATCCCACCAGCGTCGCCCGGCATTTGTCGAGCGCGCGCGCCGCCAAGGCATAGCCGCCTAATTTGACGCGAGGACTCCGCGGCGACTCCTTATCGTCCCGCAAATCGCGGGCCAATGACCTTACTTGTTCCAGATTTTCCTTCATACGATCTCCTGTGGTCTATTGATTTGAAGCCTTCCTGAATACTGGCAACAATCGGGGTGCCGGAAATCCGGCCGGTCAACGGCTGACTCGCAGAGATGTGGAACGATATCGCGGTGTGACGGATTCGTTACGGAGTAGATAGTTTTAAGCCGAGGATGCCTGCCATGATCACGACGATGCTTATGATTCTAATCATCTCTCGGGACTCGTCAAACAACACCATGCCCGCGAGTGCCGTTCCGGCCGCGCCGATGCCGGTCCACACAGCATAGCCGGTCCCAATGGGGATAGACTTCAGCGCCACCGCCAGCAGCCACACGCTGAGCGCCATCGATGCCGCGGTCCAAAGGCTCGGCCAGAGCCGCGTAAACCCCTCCGTATACTTGAGCCCCGTCGCCCATCCGATTTCAAAGAGCCCCGCCACAATCAAATACACCCATGCCATTCGTGTCTTCTCCTCTCAATGTCCTAACACACTCACTTTTCGATACGATTCGGGTGCCGGCTGATCGGCCACCTTCGCGTCCACCCCCAGCCAGCGCGCGACCAATGGAATCGACGTGCCTTGGAGCAATACCGAGGTCAGTACGATAAAGAAGACGAGATGAAAGATGAGGTCCGCTTGCGATAAGCCCGCGACCAACGGAAATGTCGCCAGAATGATCGGGACGGCGCCACGCAGACCGACCCATGCCACTAACATCTGCTCGCTCACGGGCATGCCGGTCCACCACAACAGGCTGAGTATCGCCACCGGACGCGCGATCACCATCAGGAAGACCGACAACAGCAGACCCGCGCCCAGCACCGGCACCAAGTGAGACGGAAACACCTGAAGCCCCAGCGTGAGGAACATGAGGATCTGCATCAGCCAGGCCAGTCCTTCGTGGAATCCTTTCAAGGAGCGCTTGTGCCGGAACTTGCTGTTGCCCATATGGATACCGGCCAGATACACCGCCAAGAATCCATTTCCGCCGACCGAGGCGGTGATGCCATACGCGAACAGGACCAGCGAGAGTGACAGCACGGCGTACAGCCCCCCGTAATCGAGCCGGATACGATCGACGATGGTGACCATGATTCGGCCAAGTCCATATCCCATTATTGTCCCCACAGACATCTGGACCAGGAAGATCACGACCAGGTCTCCCCAGGATCGACTCGCATCTTGCAGCAGCCCGATCATTCCGATTGTCAGAAACACGGCCATAGGATCGTTGCTGCCGGATTCAACCTCCAGCAGTTCCTTCAGGTGACCGCGCAGCCTGATGCCTCTGGAGCGTAAGACGGCAAAGACCGCCGCGGCATCGGTCGAGGAGACGATGGATCCCAGCAACATGCCTTCCAGCCAGCTGAATCCCAGAACCAGGTTGGCGAACCATCCGACCAAGAGCGCCGTAATGACCACGCCCAGCGTGGAAAGCGGCACGGCCTTCCATATAATCGGACGGGCGCGATGCCAATCGGTATCGTAGCCCCCCGCAAAGAGGATAAAGGACAGCGCCAGCACGCCGAGTGACTGCGCGACCCACGGATAATCAAATTGAATCCCGCCCGGCCCGTCCGAGCCGGCCGTCATGCCGATTACCAAAAACAGAATCAGCGCCGGAACCCCGATGCGTGCCGACGCCAAGCTTCCCACAACGCTCAGCAGGAGAAGGATCGAGGCGCCGAGTAACACGTATTCAATGGGCATACTGGTCCCTGTCATCCCTCCTCAACATGATGACGAAAGCGGGTAGGTGGGAACGTCCGCTTTAGTTCATTTCTATTCAATGCGGACGCGAGATGCCGAGTTTTTGCATTTTGGACTGCAGAGTCGTCCGCTTCATATCCAGCCTGGCCGCTGCGCCGTGCCGGCC
This sequence comes from Nitrospira sp. Nam80, assembly GCF_965152575.1. Lineage (NCBI taxonomy): Bacteria > Pseudomonadati > Nitrospirota > Nitrospiria > Nitrospirales > Nitrospiraceae > Nitrospira > Nitrospira sp. Nam80. Next base: position 1,048,101 of record NZ_OZ224216.1, on the reverse strand, counting down.
GCCGATGACCCAATTGGATTCATGGAGTGCCTTGATAATATGTTCTCGCTCCGCCTGCACGAGGCTGGTACCGGTCCCGTTGGTACCGTTCGCCGGCCGCTTCAACTCGGCCGCCGGCACAAACAAAGCATGCCCCTGTGTGAGGATGACCGCTCGTTCGATGAAGTTTTCAAGCTCACGGACGTTTCCCGGCCAAGGGTACGCCTGCAGCGCCTTCATGGCCTCCGCGGGAATCGATTCGATCGGCTTCTTCATGCGCAGCGCGAATTTCTGCGTGAAATGGCGGACGAGCAGCGGGATGTCTTCCACACGATCCCGCAAGGGCGGCACGGTGAGCGGAAACACGTTCAATCGATAATAGAGATCGCTTCGGAATGTCTGGTCCTCGATCATCCGCGGCAGATCCCGATGGGTTGCAGCCACAACGCGGACATCGACGCGAATCGTCTTGGTGCCGCCCAACCGCTCAAACTCGTGCTCTTGCAGCACCCGCAGCAACTTGACTTGCAGCTCCAACGGGATTTCTCCGACTTCATCCAGAAAGATGGTCCCATGATCGGCCAGCTCGAACCGTCCGACTTTCGTGCTGATCGCGCCGGTGAAAGCCCCCCGTTCGTGCCCGAATAATTCGCTTTCCAATAGGCCGGTCGGAATGGCGGCGCAATTGAGCTTGACGAACGTGCGCGCGCGCCGGTCGCTCAAATTATGCAACGCCCGTGCGACCAATTCCTTGCCGCTGCCCGTTTCTCCCAGGATGAGCACGGTCGAATCCGTGGGCGCCACGGTCTGCACCTGTTTCAGCACCCGGCGGAGGGTCCGGCTCTCTCCGACGATTTCTTCAAAGTTGTAGTCGGTTTGGATCTCTCTTTCGAGATACAACTTCTCCTCGGCCAACTTATTCTTGAGCTGCGCGATCTCCTTGTAGGCCAACGCGTTCTCGACGGCGATGGCGACTTGCTGGGCCACTCGGCTCAACAACTCGACATCTTCCGCCGTGAAACCGTCGTCCCGCCGACGCCCGATATTCAAGGCTCCCAAGGTGCGATTATGAGATAGGAGCGGCAGGCTGCAAAACGACTTCACCCCGCACGCCAACAACCGCCGCGCGATTTCCGAGTCGGCGGACAAGGCGTTCAAGTCCGCTTCCCGGAACAAGGCCGGCTCCCGCTTCGCGATGGCGGCGGAGCAAGGCGACCGGACCGGCACGTCTTCCCGCCCTTCCTCGATGAAGCTCTCATTCCGGGCGAAATCCAGCACATGGATGCGCCATTGGTTTGTTTCCGCATCGGACAGCAACAGGCTTGACCCGTCGTGCTGAATGACCCTGCGGAGGCAGGCGCTGACAGCGGTAAATACATGCTCTAGATCCAGATGAGAGACCACGGCGTTATTGACTTCGAGCAGCAATTGGAGTCGGTCGCGCTCGTACCGCAATTGTTCCTGCGCGGCCCGGGCCTCGTCGTAATTCAATACGTTTTCAACCGCCACGGCGACCTGACGCGCCATCAATTTGAGGAAGTCCAACTCGCGCGCGCCATACGCCTCAGGTTTGAAGCTGCCCAAACCGATGACTCCCAGCCGGCGAGCTGGAGTCGTAAGCGGAAACAAACATACGGATTCCACGGCAATTTCCCGCAACGCCGCCATACCTATGGAAAAACGCCGCTCCTGCGAGAGTTGCGGGATGACGAGCGGTTCCTGATGCGTCCACACCCAGCCGCTCGCTGATTCCTCCATCGGCAATTCGAGGCCGTCGAGCCTGCCGGCCAATCCCTGCGCCGCCGATGTTTCGATCACATGGACTTTCATCTTCCCACTGTCCGGGTTGTGGAGAACCAGCCCGATAAAATCAAACGGCGCGACACGGGGCAGGCGCATGGCGAGATCGCGGAACAAGGCCGGCAAATCCCGATGTGCCGCGATCGATTCCGAGACTTCCAGTAGTGTATGGTACTGTTCGCCGACCGATGAGGCCGCCGCCATCTCCGCTGTCATGCCGCCAGCATACCCAAGCGCTTTGCTTATCTCAATGCTCATGACCATACGAGTCAACAGCAGAGTCATACCGCCACGGTCGGCTGAGACAGAGAATCAGGACTGAACGGCCCCCGCCATACAGGTCAACCTGATGGCCAAAGCTGCTCATTGTATTGTCGTCTATTGCGCGAAATACAAAGACGGAACGGCGATGAATTGAGAGGTCATCGACTGATGGCGTGAATCAAGGTAGAGATGCCGCAAAGGGGGCTGTCACGGCGCTCGTCAACACCAGGGTCTCCGAGACCGGCCGTACCATCCGCGGTTGCCGACGCGTGCTAGCCGCCTGATTCGGCGTGGGAGCCGCTGGCGAAGTCAGGAAATGGCGTTCGGTGCTTATTGAACGGCCTGCCGTGGCATGACACCATGCGATTGGCCCGGCGTCATTTGCCGCGCATGGAGTTCCTGAAGGAATGCCTCCAGACACGTCGGACAATATCCGTGGGAGAGCGCATAATCATCGCCGTCCAGATGTTCCTCGGCGATTACGGCGTCCAATTCCCGCCAAGCGTCCCGATGACGCTCCGCCACCGAATCCTCGTAACGGGCTCGCCAACACACGGAGCAAATCACCACCAGTTTCTTACAGAGAATCATGGCAATATCCACTCCTTTCGACGCGCGCTGATGCAGCCGCCATACCGGCCGGATCACTCGGCGCCCGCGCTACATGTATAGAACGAGCCTATTTCTTACGGGAAGGGAGTACAGCTTGTTCGGGATAACGGTTTCGAGTCAAAGCCTTCCCAGAGCTGATTGGAACCGCACTCGATATGCTCACGTATCTATGCCTCCGCTGAAGTAGACACAATCGGGCATCTCCCCAGTTTGGCCCTGGGCAAATCACTAGGTGACCGGCTTATCCCTCAAGGCGAATGGTCTACCCATCAGCTCGCAAAGAATCGAATCCAGAGATAGAGATGACTCAGCAAGATGGAGCCGAACATGACCGGCAACCCAAGCGCCAGGAACCGAGTGAACGAGATCGTATAGCCGGCTCGCCGCGCAATGTCGACCACGACCACATTCGCGGTTGCCCCGATCAGAGTGCCGTTTCCTCCAAGGCAGGCTCCCAGCGCCAAGGCCCACCAGAGCGGGATAATGTCTGGCATATGAACCAGGCTCGTATAGTCCGAGACATCCGGATGGAGCGAGCGGGCCAGATCCACGATCAGCGGATTCATCGCGGCCACATAGGGAATGTTATCGACAATGGCGGACAACACGGCGGAGCCCCACAGAACTAGAAACGTGGTCGCGGCAAGGTTGCCTTGGGTTAAGTGAACGAGCTGATCCGCCAGGGCCGCGATCGCGCCGACTTTGACTAGACCACCGACCAAAATGAAGAGACCAATAAAGAAAAAAATCGTCTTCCACTCCACGTCCGTCAAATATTCCAGTTCGCCCGCATCTTCGTTCCGTTGTTTTTTACGGCGATGTCCCAGATACATAAACAAACTGGCGCCCAGCAGCGCGATCGTCGCAGGCTCCAGGCGCAGCAGCCCATGGAAGCAGAACGCTACATTGATGGAGACCAGTAACCAGATGGATTGCTTGAGTAGCGCAGGGTCCCGCACCGCGTCCAAAGCTTTGAGCGTCAGCATACCTTCCTGCAAATGAGGCGCGACCCGCATGGATCGGCCGAACACCAGCCAGAGGGACGCGAGAAACACGGCGAGCACGAGCAGCGCAATCGGAGCCAGCATGGCCAAAAAATCCAGGTAGCCCAAGTCGGCCTTGCTCGCGATCATGATGTTCGGCGGATCTCCAACCAAGGTCGCGGTGCCGCCAATGTTGGAAGCCATCGCCTGGGTGACCAAAAACGGAACCGGTTGGAGGTCCAATCGCCTCGTGATCTCCAATGTCACCGGAGCCATAAGCAGCACGGTCGTCACATTGTCGAGCAGGGCGGACAGAACGGCGGTGATGATGCACAGCAGCACCAGCATGGGAAAAGGGCGAGCGTTCGCTCGTTTGGCGGACCAGATGGCAAGGACCTCGAACAGCCCCGTCTCACGGGTAATGTTGATGATCACCATCATCCCGATCAGGAGAAACACGACATTATAGTCAACCCCATACTCGTGCGAGTGAAACGCCTCCTCTTGAGATAGCACGCCGAACGTGATCATCAGGGCGGCGCCGAACAGGGCGACAATGGTTTTATGAATGCGCTCGGTGACGATCAGCAGGTAGGCAATTCCGAATATGAGGATCGCGACGGTGAGTGAAGACATCAGGCGAGCAGGTGAAGTGGTGCTATGGCGATGTGGCGCTGTGGTGCAGTCTTCATCGTACGAACTCCGGCAATCACCAAATCGTACTTGTTCACACTCCCCTCACTCGCCGAGACGTGCGCTTTCCCCATTTCACCCGCCCATCCCGCGCACGCCGGGACGTGCGCTTTCCTCATTTCACCCGCCCCACCCCGCGCACGCCGAGACGTGCGCTTTCCCGGGTCACGTGTGTTCTACCCGGTGGGCCGAAGCCGGCACCAGCCCCGGGTGAGGCAAGGCCGGTTCCGACGCTGACTCTTTTCCCTCATGCGGGACGGTTTTCGAAGCGAACCAGCCGTACAATGCCGGCAGCACGATTAAAGTCAGTCCGGTCGAGCTGACCAACCCGCCGATCACCACGACCGCCAGCGGCCGCTGCACTTCCGATCCAATTCCCGTAGCAAAGGCCAATGGCAACAGCGCCAGCAGGGCCACCGCTGCGGTCATCAGAATGGGTCGGAGGCGCAACAGGCAGCCGTCCACGATCGCTTCTTCCAGCGGCTTACCCTGCTCCCGCAATGTATTGATGTACGAGATCAACACAATCCCGTTCAAGACCGCGACACCGAAGAGATTGATGAATCCGACGGAGGCCGGCACGCTGAGATATTCGCCGGTGATCCACAAGGCGAAAATCCCTCCGATCAAGGCCAAGGGCAGGTTGAGAATGATCAATCCGGCATAACGGAATGAGTTGAAGGACGTATAGAGCAGCATAAAAATCAATCCGATCGTGAGCGGCACGATGATTTTCAGGCGGCCCATGGCGCGCTCCATGTTTTCGAATGATCCGCCCCAAATGATTTGATAACCCTGCGGCACCCTGACTTGCTCCGCGATCTTTTTTTGCGCCTCCGCCACGATGCTTTCGATGTCGCGCCCGAGAGTGTTGAACCCGATATAGATACGGCGATGTAGATTTTCCCGGCTGATCAAGGCAGGCCCCTCGACCAATTCCACCTTGGCCAGGTCTCCTAACGGGATCAAGGCGCCGGTCGGCGTCGTCAACAGAATGTTGCGGATGGTTTCCACACTGTTCCGATATTGTTCCGGATATCGAAGAATGAGGTCGAACCGTTTTTGACCCTCGTATACGCGGGTGGCCGCCTCTGCCCCGATCGCCGTGCTGATGATTTCCCGGATGTGAGCGACATTGATGCCGTGGCGGGCGATTTTTCCGCGATCGATATCCACGGTCAGATAGACCTGTCCGAATAATTGTTCCACCCGGATATCCTGCACGCCTCGTATCTTGTGCATGACCGCCTGAATGTCTTCCGCGATTTTCCTGAGCATGCTCAAGTCGTCGCCGAGCACTTTCACGGTCGCCTCGGCCCGCACCCCAGACACCAGCTCATCGACCCGCTGTTGAATCGGCTGGCTCAGGAGATAATTGGCGCCAGGCACCTTTTCAATCCGCTTTCTGATGGCGTTATCCAGTTCCGGCTTGGTGGAGGCGGTCGTCCATTCGTCCATTGGTTTTAGCGATACGACCGGATCGCTCGCATTCGGCTCCTGCGGATCGTTCCCGAGTTCCGATCGCCCGATCTTGGAGACGACCGACCGAACTTCCGGAAATTCGAGGACCGCCCGTTGCATCTCTTTTTCAATTTCGATCGATTCTTCCAGCGAGATGCTCGGATGTCGGATCGTTTGCGGGCTGATGGCTGCCTCGTTGAGAATCGGGATAAATTCTCCGCCGAGAAACGGAAACAGGGCGAGACTGGCGATGAATAGGGCGAGCGCAGCGGAAACGACGATGAGCCGATGGCCCAGCGCCCATTTCAGCATAGGCAGATACAGCCGTTTCGCCCACCGGACGGGAAAGGTATCGCCATGGTGGGCGGTCTTGAGCAGGAACAGGCACAAGGCAGGGGACAATGTGAACGACAGGATCAACGAAATGAACAGCGCCATCATGATCGTGAGCGCGAGAGGATGGAACATCTTCCCTTCCATCCCGACCAGGCCCAGAATCGGCAGGAAGGTCAGCGCAATGATCAATTCTCCGAATAGGCTCGGCCCTCTGACTTCCTGCACTCCTTTCAGCACGATCGGCAGCCGCTTTTCGATTGACCCCAGCACCTCTTGCCCCGCGGAGGCCAGATGGCGTTCGACATTCTCGACCTGAATGATCGCGGCATCGGTAATCATCCCGAGCGAAATCGCCAGACCGCCGAGCGACATGAGATTCGCTGTCAGCCCGTAAAAATACATGACGATGAACGTCGTCACGGGCGCGACCACCAGCACAATGGTCACGGCCAGCGCGCTTCGGACATTCCCCAGAAAGAAGAGCAAAATGAGAACGACGAACAACACGCCTTCTGCCAGCGCCTTATAGACCGTATGCAGCGCCGCCTGGATCAACTCGATGCGGTCGTAGAACGGCACGATGCGAAGCCCGCCCGGCAGGACGCCTTTGTCACGAATCTCTGCGATCTGGTTCTTGATCGCCTCGACGACGTCCCGCGCATTGCCGCCTCGTAACATCAAGACGATGGCCGCGACCACTTCCCGTTTTCCATCGGCCACGGCGGCCCCATGACGCACCGCCGGGCCGATCACCACATCCGCTACGTCACGGACATACACGGGAATCCCGCGGACTTCCTTGACCACGATATTCTCGATGTCCTCCACGGTCTTGATCAGCCCGATGCCGCGCACGATATATTTTTCCGCGCCTTTCTCGAGAATATTGCCGCCGGCGTTCGCGTTGTTCTTGGCCACGGCGTCGAACACGTCATGCAGCGCGAGGTCATACTTCCGCAATAATCCCGGTTCCACCATGACCTGATACTGTTTGACGAAGCCGCCCATGGAATTGACGTCGACGACATCCTTGAGGCCTTTGAGCATCGGACGGATGACCCAATCCTGCAGCGTCCGTCGCTCCATCAATTCATCCTGCGTCACCTCATAGGAGGGGTCATCGTCCTGCGGGCCTTTGAGGTAGAACTGAAAGACCTCGCCCAGTCCCGTCGTATTCGGCACCAGTTGGGACACCGCCCCCGGCGGCAGCAGTTCCTGCACCTCCAGGACCCGTTCAAGTACCACTTGGCGCGCCAGATAAATGTCGACATTATCCTCGAAGACCACCGTGATCATTGACAGGCCCACTTTGGAGAAGGATCGGATATCGGTCAGACCGGGGGCGCCCATCAATTGGAGTTCAATAGGGAAGGTGACGAAGCGTTCGACTTCTTCCGGCGAGAGACCCTGCACTTTGGTGACGACCTGCACCAGGACGTTGGTCACGTCCGGAAAGGCATCGATCGAAATGATCCGAAAGGTATAGATGCCTGCCGCCACCAGCGCGCAGGTGAAGATAATGATCAAGACCCGCTGGCGAAGAGAGAACTGAAGCAGCGTCGTCAGCATCCGGTCACATTTGCTCGCCGAGGAGTTCCGACTTGAGAATAAAGGCCCCGGCTGTGACCACCCGCTCGCCTTCGCGCAATCCGTCGAGCACCTTCACGACCTCGCCGTTGGAGTCCCCGAGCGAGACGTCCCGAACTTCGAAGGTGTCCTGCTCGCGCTGCACAAAGACGAACTTCCGATCGCGCTCCCGCTGAATAGCTTGTTCGGGCACGGCCAGCACATTCTTTTCGGGTTCCGAGTACACGCGAATCGTCGCATACATTTCCGGTTTAAGCTTGCGATCGGGGTTCTTCACCTCGATGCGCAGGTTCATCGTCCGCGTCCTCGCCTCGAGCACATCACCGACATAGGTGATGGTTCCGTGGAAGACCTCATTGGGATACGCGTTCAACAGGATCTCGATCTTCTGAGCCGGGCCGGAGCCTTCTTGCCGGATAAACGGGATATCCTTCTCGGGAATATTGCCGAGCACCCAGACTTCCGACAGATCCGCGACGGCAAAGAGTTTCTCGGTCGTTTCGACGACTTCCCCCTTGGTGAGATTCCGATTGATGACCCGTCCGTCGAAAGGGGCGAGGATCGGGACGTACGAACGAATGGTCTGATCACGATCCATCTTACGGATTTCTTCTTCCGTCATGCCAAGGAGCAGCAACCGATCCTGACTCTCCCGTTTTTCCGCCCTGGCGCTGATCATTTCGCCTTCCCGGCGCTGAGCTTCGGCCAAGCCGATGACTTTCTCCTTGAGCAGCACCTCGGCGCGCCGGTAGGCGCGCTCCGCGACATACAGCTTGGCGCCCGCCTTGAGGTAGGCCGACTGGGCCATACCGAGCTCCCCGCTATAGAGGAGAGCAAGCAGCGACCCCGCTTTGACCTCCTGCCCCAAATCCGCGTACACGTCGATCACCCGTCCTCGAACGAGGGCCGTAATGTCGGCCAGCGCATGCTGATTTGGAGTGACCGTGCCGGGGAAATCCCGGTGCGAGCGATAGTCGATACGAGCGGCCGTTTGCACCACGAGCCCGGCGCTCGAGGCTTCATCCGAGGTGAGCCGGACGAGGCCGGCGGTGGGTTTCTGCACCGGCGGTGCGACATCGGCCGCATGGTCTTCGGAAGGACCGCAGCCGCCGAGCCACGCAATAGTCGCCGCGCCCAACAGATTCAACGACAGACTCAACGCAACACGTGTACGGTCTCTCATAGGCATGATGGATGTTTCAAACCCCCGCTCACAGCGAGCCTCCCACCGCCCGCTCCAATCGCGCCAAGGCAACGGAAAGCTCGAATTTCGCCTGCGTGTAGTCGAGTAAAATTTGCCGTTGCACGCGTTGCGCATCCAGCACTTCCAACAGGCTGGAGGCGCCCTGTTGGAAACTGAATTGCGCGATGCGCAGCGCCTCCTCGGATTGCTTCATCAAGCCCTGTTCAAACACTTCGATCAGCGTGGCAGTGGTGCTCGCCTCCTGATAATGTTGATTCACGGCTTTCAACAGCTCATTCCGGATCCGCAGCAATTCCGCCTCTCCCCTGCGCTTGTCGCCGAACGCAGACTGAATCTCGCCCTGCCGCTGATACCACACCGGGGTCGGCACGGAAAATCCCGCCCAATACGCTTCCCGGCCGATTTCCCGAAAATAACTTCCGTTGACCGTGATGTCCGGCACGCGAGCCTGGCGTTCGAATTCCACCGTACGGTCCGCCTGCTCCACTAATTTGACCCCGCGCTGAATCGCCGGGTGTCCCTCGAGCATGCGCTTGATCAACGTGACAAGGCTCAACTCCCGGGGAAACCGCTGGAAATCACCCGTTACCATGTAATTGACGCCCAGCGCGCCAGCCGTGATGGTGTCCAAAATAACGCGATTCACCCGCACCGTATTTTCTGCCCGCGTCACCACCTGGTTCGCCTTGAGCACCTCCACCTCAGCCTTGATCGCTTCGAATTGCGGAGCTTCGCCCAACCGGACGCGTGATTTGACGATGCGGCGCACGTCCTCCACGATCACGAGATTCTGCCGGGCTAATTCCAGATCGCGCTGGGCAAGGAGCAGATCGAAGAATGCGATTTTGACATCCGAGACCAAATTGAGCTGTGTTTCCTGAAATCCGGCGTTGGCGCCGGCCAATCCCGCGGCTGCGGCGTTCTTGCGCGCGCTTCTTTTGGCCGGCCATTCGAAGGGCTGCCCGATCGTGCCATTCACCTCCGTGAGATGTTCCCTGGCTTTCGAGGCCTCAACATTGGGGATTAGTGTATTTGCATCCCGCAGTATCCCGTACCCGCTGTTGCCGGAAATAATCGGATTGGGATAGGCGCCCGCCCTGATTTGGATGCCTTTGCTCTGTTCAATCAAGCCCATCGCACCCTTCACAGCGGGATTGCGCTCCAGAGCCAGGTCGATGACATCATCGATTTGATACGTCAACTGGTCCGGCTTGGAGGCGGCTATCGCGAGATCACCGGTCCACGCGTGCAGCGCCACGAGTACCGCGCTCATGCAAAACGACACTGTCCAACTTCCCAGGCGCATGTCATACCTCCGTGCTCAAAATTCTCACAAGACTCACCTCGGACGGCGGACACGAACGCATTTATCAGACGTTCGTTCCGACGCAACTCTTGTAAATCGCGATTCTTAGAACAGTCTCGGCGGGCGGAAAGGACCTGGCATGAGTTGCAACTGGGCCTGCATGAGAGGTTGGTACATCCGCAGCCCGGCAGGATATCGCAGCGTCCGGCTATCCCCATCGCCCGGACCCGCCACGTTGTCCTCCTGTTCTTGCGTCTCATCCACAAGGTCTGCCGATGGGCCGGCGTCTGCAAGGGACCGGTCATGAGAAGGACCGGATTCGTGGGACACGCGAACAATCGCTTCACCATCCTGAGCCATCCCGAAAATCAATTGAACCCCGACAAGAACGAGAAGTCCGATGAACCATCCTGATCGACTCTGACGACGTATGACCATCATCTTTCCTGCTATTACTCTACGAGAGCGGCCTACAATGCGCAAGAGACCTTGGTCTCGGAAACCGCTTGGACCTAATTGCCGGGATCGACCGGCAGCTTGAACAGCTTGACGATCTTGCCGTCCTGATCGAGTTCAATGCTGACCCTATCTCCCACTTTGACGTCCTTCAACACATCGGCCGCAGCAGCTGGAAACAGCGCGGCATGTCCCTCCGGCATCTGAAGCGTAAGCTCGCGGGTTTCCAGATCGACCGCGATGACGATGCCGCCCAACAGCCCGGCGCCTGACGCAACCTGCCAGGTGACAAGACTCAGGAACAGTATGCTGCCTCCAAGTGTGGAGACAATCCGCTTGATCGCAGAGGAACCGCACCGCCACGAACCAATCTGCTCCGTTCGGTTCGGCGCCTGATTCATTTCGTGTAAGAACGGGCTCACTGAGTAATCGCCGGGCTTGCCGGCTCTCACCGGCATCACGTCTACCGCCGGCCGGCATAGGGGTTCCACTCACACTGCTTTTACTCATTGTCCTCGCCCGCTGCAAGCGAAATGTGAACAGAACGCCGCGACATCCAACTGGCATGATGGATCCCGGGCTGCACAGCGGCCCTTCCTGGGGATTTCCCTAGAAGCCGCCGAAGGAAGCGCGGCTTCATCAAAATACCCGCAAACATTTCATTTTGAGTAGTTCGTGATCGAAGGGCTTCAGCACGTATTCCTGCGCACCTTGATTGACGGCTTCCCGGGCGGTCTGAATATTGGAGGCATCCGACATGACAATCACCGGAATGCCGGGATGCAGGCGTTGTACGGCGCGGAGCGGCGCCAACCCCTCCGGCTCCGGTTTAGGGACATCGAGCAATATCCCGTCGATTTGCGGGACGCGGTTATTGAGGGCCGGCGCGAGCGCATCCTGTCCGGTTTCGGCTTCCAGGACTTCGAAACCCCAGGCGCTGAGTTGGTCCCGGATAAATGCACGGATACGTTGATCTTTGTCCACGACAAGAATACGCCGACCACCGCCCTGTGCAGAATCCATATGTCTTGTCGTGCATGAACCGGAAGGTTCGACCGATCGTGCCGATCGGTTCCAGGAAGAGTCACCGCCGTGCCGAGACCGAGTGGACAGGCACGCCCCCCACGCGCAACCGTGCGCGTTTCGCCATGGGTTGGGGATGAGCCTCCTGGTGCTTCAAAATAAGCGGATCAAGGATGGCTCCGCAAATGATGCACCGCCATCCGATGAATACGCTCGGACCGGCATCATACTGCCGGTCCGTAAAGACTTCGCGCACCATAGCACTATGGCAACGGCGGCATTCCATGCCGTGCATGTGTACCGGAACCGATTGAACGGAATAACCCGGCGCTTGCCTAGGTTCAACAGAGAAAACCCCCAGGCTCGATTCGTGCGCGATACAGGAGAGGCGCGCGTAAATTTAAAAAATCTTGGCAAGATACGAGGTCCGCGACGCGAAGAATAATGAGCGCCACGCTTGCGGACGGGCGCGAGACGGTGAGCCCCAGTGTCTTATGATATCGATACGCTTCACGAGCCCACGGCGATGGCAGGCTACGGCGTTGTAAGGCCGTGGGCCATGGCGTATTTCGTCAATTCTGCGGTAGTTCGCAAATCCAATTGTTCCATAATTTGCGCCTTATGAAACTCAACCGTCTTCGGGGAAATGTTCAGTAGCTGGGCAATTTCTTTGACGGCCTTGCCTTCAGCCACCAACTGCAACACTTCTCGCTGCCTCGGTGTGAGCACATTCCGGCGTGTGGCCGGCATCGGCGCACCGCCGATGGCCGTGTTGACGAGTCCCTTGGTGAGCAGAGGCGTGACGAAATAATTCCCGCCAAGCACGGAATGGATCGCTTGAATCAATTCGGAGCCGGCCGACCGCTTCAGCAGATATCCCGAGCCGCCCGCCTTGAACGCTTCATTCAGATACGCGGGGTCCGCATGCATCGTGACAAAAATAATTTTGACGTCGGGCAGGGTCTTTTTGAGCTGGCGTGTGGCATCGATGCCGTTCAGCAACGGCATCGAGATGTCGAGCAACACCACATGGGGCTTGAGACGCGCCGCCGCATCCAGCAGCGCCCGTCCATCCTCGGCCGTCCCGACAATGTCGCACTCATCCTCCAGAATCCGCCGGAACCCCTCCAGCACCAGCGAATGGTCGTCGGCTAGCAATACTTTCGGTCTTTTCATGATCCCTTATCGGCCAGAGGAATCCGCGCTCGCACGCTGGTGCCTCGTCCCAGCTGCGATTGGACCTCAAGTCCGCCGTGAACCAGGTGAGCCCGCTCTTTCATACTGACCAACCCCAGGGTCGCGCGATCGGTCTTGCGCTCCCCGGGATTGAACCCGGCTCCATCATCGGTGATCGAGAGGGTGACAACGCCATCATCCCGCTTCAATTCCACCTCGAATCCGGTCGCGCCGGCATGTTTGGCGACATTGCTCAATCCCTCCTGCGCGATGCGGTAGAGGCAGGTCGCAGCCGGCTGCGGGATCGATCCTTTGCCGGCGTCCGAGCGAAAAGATCCTTTGAGCCCGGTTCGTGCCGCAACGTCATCCACCAACCGCCGCAGCGCGACGGTCAATCCGAGATCATCCAGCACGGAGGGGTGAAATTGGTACGCCAGATGGCGAAGATCCTCGCACAATTCGGATGCATTATCCTGCAACGAGCGAAGCCTGACTCCGATGGTATTCGAACCTTGAGGCAACGCCTGCTCGAGCGTTTCAAGCTCTACCACGATCATGGCCAAGCGCTGGTTGATGTCGTCATGGAGATCGCGCGAGATGCGCCGCCGTTCTTCTTCCTGGACCGTCAGGAGCCGCGCGGTCAAGCCCCGAAGATCCTCTTCGCTTCGTTGCAGGGCCAGCCGGTTGTTGCTCAGGGCGGCTTCACTGACCCGCAGCGAATGCTCGGTCTCCATCCGTTCAGTAATCTCCGCCACCAACGCCTGGTTGACTTTGGCCAACTCCGCGGTCCGATCCCGCACCCGCAGTTCCAACTCGGCGTGAGCTTGCCTGAGGGACTCCACATCCCGGCGCCGCTGCAGGATAAAGAAGACCGAGATCCAGATGACCACCAAGCTTAAGACGCGATTCGCCAAAATCATCCACCCGGGCACGTTCTCCATGGTGGGACTGATGACAGTCCCAACCGCGATAAGCAGGGTCGAAAGGCCGGCGATCAGCACCGGCATCAGGCGATATCGGACCGTCGAAGCTAAAAACACCACGGCGGCGTAGAGCACGCCGATCGCCACGCCGAGCGGGATCGACACATCGAGCCATAACAGTCCGACCGCCAGGCAGACGACCAAGCTGATGCGAAGAAGCTGGTTCACGAATCAATATTATCCTCCCCTCGTCGCGCGTCATTCAAGGGTCGGCTCGGCGCCTTCGCCTTCGTCCGGATTGATCTGCCGGTGTCGCAGCAGGATACCGAGACCGACGGCTGCGCTGACCAACAGGAGCGCGTTGGTCACGATGAAGACCACATCCTGCACCAACCAGCTATAGATCAGAAAGCCGGCCGAGGCGACACATTGACCGATAAAGAGCCATGCCGACACCCCCTTGCTGGACCGTGCCTCCCATTGCCGATAAATCTGGGACAGAATCGTACAGAGCAGGACAAAGGAGGCGGACCATCCGATGAGATGGCGTATCATAGGTCAGCTGAATCGAGCCCGTTCATTAGTGGTTTCGGTCATCGGCCGGCGGAAGGAAGACTCCACACCGATTATGAGCGGAGAATCAACTGAGTTGGTGAGACCTCGGTTCATCGGGGTGTCGCATGGGCATATTGTGCAGAAGCGCATGCAGTTCATCTACTGCCGTTTCTTTGGTGAGATAGGCCGCGGCTCCGGCATCGCGCATCGCCCGTTCGATGTGTCGATTGATATTCACCGAGAGGCCGATCACCGTCGTCTCCGGCAACTCCTGCTTGATGAGGCGTGTCGCCTCGACCCCATCCATGACCGGCATGTTCACGTCCATCAACACGACATCGGGATGCAGCCGGCGGGCCCGTTCGACCGCCTCACGGCCGTTGGCGGCCTCGCCGATGATCCGCAAATCCTGATAGCCTTTTAAGGCGCTTTCAAGCCCTTGGCGAACCAGTGCATGATCATCGACCAGCAGGATGCTGAGCGCCTTCGTTGCTCGGGACACCGGCATGACCGTTTCGATGTGAGGCGTCCGCTCATAACTCAGCCGGTCTCCTGCCGCCGGGTCCTTCACTGCCTCCGTCATAATCTGGTCGGACGGAATGGCCAAGGTCGCGGTGGTACCCTGTCCCTTCGCCGAAAGCAGGTCCAGCCGCCCTCCTATCGCTTCGATTCGCTCCCTCAGGCTATACAACCCGAATCGATCCGCTCCGCTGATCGTCGCAGGATCAAAGCCACGGCCCTGATCCTCCACCCTGATCTGAAGGTGCCGGTCGGCGCTCACGGCGATCTTCACGACGGCCTGATTCACTGCCGCATGTTTGACGACATTCAGCAGAAGTTCTCGAACGGATTGAAACGTAACGATCAGCCGCTCTTCGGCGAGCGGCGGGATGTCCGGCTCGGCCTGCACATCGACATTGAGACCATGACGGGGCATCTGCTCGGCCAACCACCTGATTCCCATGACCAGTCCGAACTGATGCAACACCGGCGGGCTCAATTCGGCGATCATCGTGCGGGTATAGGCCAGCGCCTCGCCCACAATCTCTTCCGATTCCTGGGTCAGCCGTTCCTGTCCCGACGACAGTCCGCCTCGCCGTCGAATTTGCGATAATTTGATTTTGGCCAGGGCCAGCATTTGGGCGAGCGAGTCGTGAATCTCCGTCGCCAACCGGCGCCGCTCGCGCTGCTCCGCCAGACTTAGCTGCGATGCCATCGCCCGCAATCTTGCTTGCGAGGTGATGAGGTTCTCCGTCCGCTCATGCACCCGCTGCTCCAACTCGGCATTCCATTGCGTGAGCCGCTGTTCAGCCCGCTTCTGATCCGTCATGTCGCTGAAAAAGATCGACACGCCGCCGCCGTAGGGATACAGGCGATGCTCGAACCATCGCTGGGACGGCTCATGGAACGATTCCAAGCGACCGGGCCGGTGGCGCTCCATAGCTTCCTCGATTGCCGCCCGGAGGTCCGCGCCGGTCCCTTCCAGGAACACCTCGGTCAGCTCGCGCCCCCGCAGGTCCTCCCTGGGCTTTCCGAGAATCTCGGTGGCTCGTTGGTTGGCGACCGTGTATTTGCCGTCGGCGTCGACGGCCATGAATGCGTCGCTGATCGAATTCAGGAGATGTTCCATCTTCGATTTCCCGGCTTCCGCAGTCTCCCTGGCTCGATGCAACCCTTCGCTCAAGATCGAGATGCCGATCGCTTCCATTACGAAGACGGAAAGAGCCACCAGATTGGCCGAACTGAGAGAGAAGCTCCCAACCGGCGCGATGAAGAAATGGTCGGCGACGACCGTCGATGCCAGCGCCGCGAAGATGCCGGTGCCGATTCCTCCATACCAGGAAGCCACCATGACGGCGAAAAAGAACGTGATGAACGGAACAGTGACCCCGCCGAGGAAGGGATTGAGGAGCAGGCGTAATCCTAATGCGATAATGACGGCCAGAATGGCGACGCCGTATCGCAGAACCCATTGTCGGAACATAGCCGCGCTGTTCACGCGCATGTCTCTCCATCGGCTCTCGTAGCCGGCGGCGGATGTGCGGATGTCTTGGTTGGCCGAGAAGAAACAGTGTAGTCTATCGAGAGGCTAAAACTTGACTAGGAATAGCCCTAGCCGGCCATTAGGGACGGCCGGTCTCAAATCCGGAATCACGCCATCGTTCCAATAGAGTAATCCGCCGCTCCAACTGCTGCACAGTTGCTTGATCGACCCGTCCTCCCGTCCGCCTGATTAGCTCCGCGTTGAGCCGGCGATGGTCCACGCCGGTTTTTCTGGCCACGGCTCCGACGAGGGTGCGATGCTTGTCTCGAAGCGCGGTCTTCTGCTCGTGCAGCGGCACAGGACGGTCCGATCCGCCCTTGTCCCCGGCTTCCGATTCTGCTTCGTCCGCTCCGATTAGGGCATCGATCCGGGCCACCCCGTTCAACGGAACATACTCTTTCAACGAGGTCGCCGCGGTGCCGAACAAGGTCCGCTGCACCGACGGCATCACGTCCTCGAGTACGTGGTCCCGCTCGGCTTTGATGCGCGTAGCATAATGAACGAGCGTCGCGTCCTTCGGCACATACAGCCAGGCTCGCTGCGGTTTTGGAATGCCGTCCTGCATCCGGACGAACCGGCCGACGACCTGACGGAAATACATCTCCGTCAAGACGTTCGTCGCATACACCCCCATACGCAGCCGTGGGATATCGACGCCTTCGCTCACCATGTTGACCGCGACGAGCCACTGTTGTTTCGGGTGCTGCGTGAACGCCGCAATGGTATCCGACGCGGCCGGATCATCGGACACCGCAACCTGTGCTCGGCTACCCGTGACGCGAGCAACCAAGTCCGCCACTTGCCGGGCATGGTCTTGATTCATCGCCACGATCAAGCCGCCCGCATCCGGCTGCTCCTGTCTGCGCAGTCGATTCAATTCCGCGTGGGCGTCGCCGATCACCGACCCCAGCCAGTTTTCCTGGAGCAGCGCCGTCTTGAGCCGTTCCCGCCCGCGCTCGAAGGTCAGCCCGTCCTCAAACGTCGCGCGATGTTCGCGGCCGTCCGACAGCCAGCTCAATTCGCCTTCGTAGCTCGGAAAGAGAATCGGCCGGCAGACTCCTTCGCGGATGGCGTCGGCATAGCCATAGGCGAAGTCCGCCTGGCTCTCCCCCTGTTCATATCGGACAAACGGAATGGGATTATTGTCAGAGCGAAACGGCGTCCCCGACAGCGCCAGGCGAAAGACCGCCTCGCCGAAGGCTTCCCGCAGCGCCAGGCCCCAGTCTTTTCCGTCGCCCGCATGGTGCAACTCATCGAAAATGAGCAGCGTGCGGCGGCTCCGGCAGGCGCGCTGAAAGACCGCCGGCGCCAGACAGACTTGTTGATAGGTGACGACCGCCCCGTGGTAGTCACGGGCTTCACATGCCTGGTCATTGGACAGCGCCGGGTCGAGTTGAATGCCCATTGGACCGGCCGCCGCAGACCATTGCGTGCGCAAATGATTGGTCGGACAGACGACCAACACGCGGCTGACCGCTCGGTCGGATAGGTACTGGTGAGCGATGCGGAGTGCAAATCGCGTCTTGCCGGCCGCCGGCGTTGCGGTCGCTAAGAAATCGCGGCTCTTGTGAGTCAAGACCGCCGCCACCGCGCGGGCCTGCCAATCGCGCAGCTTCGCATTCCACGGAATCATTTTCACTGGAATCTCATCCCGCCGTTGAACATGGCATCCGGCAAGATAATGAAAGCTCCCGAACAACTACAAGACTCGATTTCCCGTAAGGGACTATTCGGCTGACCGTTCGCCCTCGATGACCTTCCACAATTTTTGGGGATAAGTCTGTGGACAACCTCTGGCTGACGCGTCAAAACAGGCTGTACCGGCAGAAGCCTTTCACATTGCCCAATTGTTAAGCATTGACCCCGGACACGATGACACCCCCATATCTTGCGGCTTGACTATTGTGAATTTCTACAAATACGCCGGACGCCCGTTTTCCTGAAGAACGTCCCTTCGGTCTACGTACCATTGCCTGGATCATTCTCTTCCTCGGAACCATCCTTAGTTATGCACAGGCTGTCCGGCGTCCTGCCGCCCTTTTCCTCATGGCCGCGCCCCGTCTCCTTTTCACGCAGAACCGCCAGCGCCGCCAGGATTTCCGCCGGACGAGGCGGGCACCCGGGGATTCTGACATCGACCGGGATATGGCGGTCCACCGGGCCGGTGACGGCGTAGCTTCCTTTGAAGAGGCCGCAATCGATGGCGCAGTCACCGAGCGCGATCACGATTTTTGGATCGGGTGTCTGCTTGTACGTGTCCTGCAGCGCCCTCTCCATATTGATGGTCACCGCGCCCGTAACGATCAAGGCGTCCGCATGGCGGGGCGATGCCGCAATATGGAGACCGAACTGTTCCGCGTCGTAGACGGGATTCGCCAGCGCGTTCATCTCCATCTCGCAGGCATTACAGGATCCGGTGTCCACTTCACGAATGGTCAATGACCGCCGGAATAGCGCAGCCTTCTCTCTTGCCGCGGGCCGGACCGGCTCGGACGGCGCCTCAACCCTTGGATACGCCCCGGTGACTATTCCGGTCTTCAGGCTTTTTTTAAGAATACGGAACATAGGACTCCTCCGGCCAATTATTCAGTGCGTCAGTGCTCTAGTGAGTCAGTGTTCCAATGATGCAGTGATTCAATGATTCATAGATCGTTGCCTGCATACGACAGGTTGAAGCTCTTATTGATCAACGGAAAGTCGGGGATGATATTGCCGACGGCCGCCCATTGGATGGCCGGCCAGTTTACGAAGGACGGGTCTCGCACCTTGCACCGATGAATGCCGCCGGCTTCGCCGGCCATGACCATGTACAGGATCTCCCCCCGCCACCCTTCGACCCCGGACAAGGCCCAGGCGCCCTGCGCGGGCTCCGAGATCGTCTCACCGGCAATCGGTCCGCCGGGGAGATTCCGGTGAATCGCTCTGATAAGACGACATGATTCATGGATCTCATCCATTCGCACCCGCATCCGAGCCCTGACGTCCCCGTAGCGGTATAGGGAGACGCACGGCTTCAGATCGGCATAGGCGGCAAAGGGGCGATCCCGGCGAAGGTCGCGATCAATGCCGGACGCGCGCCCCACCACACCGACCACCGCATGGTCCCAGGCGATTTGCTCGGAAAGGACTCCGGTCGTTTCCAATCGATCGGTAAGCGATGCATTGGCAAAGAGAATTCCTTCGAGATCCGAAAAGTCCGGCTCGACAGCATCGATCTCGGCCAGAAGATCGTTCCATTGTGAGGGACTCACATCAAAGCCGACGCCGCCGACACGATTGACGCCGCGAAGAAATCGCGACCCGGTGAGGCGATCATTGAGTTGCATGAGGCGCTCCTTCATCCGGCTACAATGGGCATGCGGCAGAACATAGGCCGTATCGTTGCACATCGCGCCGATGTCGCCGAGATGGTTGTGCAGCCGTTCGAGTTCCAGAAAGAGACTCCTCAGGTAACGTGCCCGAGGCGGGACCTCGATCGCCATAAGCGATTCCACCGCCTGGGAATAGGCCAAACTATGGCCGACCGCCGTATCCCCCGACACCCGTTCGGCGAGCGCCACGGCGTCCGTCAGCGATCTCCGTTCAAACACCTTTTCCACGCCCCGATGTTTCCAAAAATGGCGCACTTCGAGCTGCATGATCGGCTCGCCCGCCACGGAAAAGCGAAAATGACCCGGCTCGATGATTCCCGCATGGATAGGACCCACCGGCACCTCGAACACCCCTTCTCCTTCAATGTGCCGATAGGCATAGTGGCCGTTGGCGCGATGCAGGACGGTATCCCACCGAAAGTCTTTTTTGAGCGGATGGGCGCCCTTCGGCCAATGCTCATGCCGTACCAGCCGGCGCATATCCGGATGGCCGACCGGGATAAGCCCGAACAGATCGCGAATCTCCCGCTCGTACCATTTCGCGGCATGGATATGAGGCGTGATCGACCGAAACAGCCGGTCGCCGTCTTGGACATCGGTACAGAGCAGCAGCCAGTCTTTCCGCTCCTCCAGCGTGAAGAGATACCACAATTCGTCACGAGGTTCGCGCGGGCGATGGTCCACCGCCCACAAGAGCGAGAGGCTGGCCCGCATATCCGGCTTGGTATGGAGGTAATGGGCCAGAAGAGGAATCTGCTCCTTGGAAACGCGCAGCGCCGGGACACCCTGCACCGCCGTGCGCTCACGGACGGCCGCCGGAAATTCCGCGTGAAGCAGCGCCGCGACCGCCATAGCTTCTGCCATCTCTTACCTCCGCAACAGGATGACGACCGCCTGATCCATGAGTCCCTTCACCGGCTCCGGGATCGCCCATCCCAGCCCAACCAACGCGATGGCCGTCGCGGCAAGCGGGATATGGCTCACAGTCCACCGTTCGCCGGACTGCACGTCCCGCGGCGCCATGCCCCAGACCATCGAGACCACTCGGTAAGTAAAGCCGCCGAACAAGGCCACCGCGAACAAGAGAAACACCAGCACAACGGCCAGGTTGCGGACATCGTGGGCAATAATCACCGTGACGAATCGCCCCAGATGCAGCGTATCGGACGCAAAGCTTTGCGTCGCCAGCGAGGACAACACCAGCATCTCGCTGAGGAACATGGAGAACGGCGGCATCCCCGTCAGCGCCAAGCCGGCGATCAGGACGGCGAGCGCCGTAATCGGCTGCACCGAGGCCATCCCGCGTACTTGATCGATCTCCCTCGTGCCGAATCGCCGGTGGATGTTACCCGCCGAAAAGAACGCCAACGACTTGGCCAGCGCATGGTTCAGGAGATGAAACAGTCCTCCGAACGTCCCGGCCGGTCCTCCCACCCCAAACCCCGCGATCGCGATGCCCATGTGCTCGATGCTGGAATAGGCGAACATCCGTTTGTAGTCACGTTGAATCAAGATAAACAGCGCCGCCACCACGAAGGACAGGAGCCCAAGGAGAAGCAAAAGATTGCCGGTATAATGTTCCGGCACCGCCTGATCGACAATGCTCTTGGTTCGCAAGAGCGCATAGACGGCCACCGTTTCCAGGACCCCGGCCAACATCGCGACCACCGGGGCCGGCGCTTCGCCATACGCCTCCGGAACCCAACTATGCATGGGCGCCAGCCCGATCTTCGTGCCATATCCGACCAGGACAAAAATGAAGGCGAGTTTCAGCACCTGGGGGTCCAGCTGCGACGCCACCTGCTGGAGGGTCGTCACATTGAGCGCCGCGCTGACGTCTCCCAACACCCGGACCGACGAGTAATACATCAACACCGTCCCGAAGAGGGCCAGCGCGATGCCGACCGAACAGAGAATGAGATACTTCCATCCCGCTTCAAGCCCATCGCGCGTGCGAAAAAAAGAAATGAGAAATGCCGTCGCCAGCGTCGTGCCCTCCATCGCCACCCAGAGTACGCCTAAGCTGTTGGCCAGCGTGGCCACAATCATGGCGAACAGAAAGAGATGAAACAGGCAGAAAAAGAGCCGCATGCGGCCGGGAGCAATGGTCCCGCGCGCGACATGGTCGGCCAGATAGCCCCATGAGTAAAGCGAGGCGGTACATCCGATCGCGATGATGATGAGCAGAATAAAAGCCGACAGGCCGTCCAGGTAGGCCAGCCCCCACAGAGTGGTGATCGTGCCGCGAGTGGACAGGTCGCGCACAATGACGGCTTCGGACAGGACCAACGCGGTCATGGTCCCCAGATTGAATGCGCGAAGAACAAGCGGATGATTCGTTGCCGCACTCAGCAGCGCCGCGAGCAGCGGAGCGACGAGCAACACCGCAACGGGAGCAAGGGCGATCTCGTTCATCAACCGGTCTACTCCTTCAATGCGGTGAGCCGGCTGGTATCCACCGTATCAAACGTATCCTGGAGCCGATGCGTGTACACGCCGATAATCAAAGTCCCAACGAGCACGTCGAAAAACACGCCCAACTCGACGATGAGCGGCATCCCGTACGCGGCGGCGGTGGCGCCCAGGAACAAGCCGTTTTCCATCACGAGAAATCCGATGATCTGCGTGACGGCTTTATTGCGCGCAATCATCGTAAAGAAGCCGATCAGGACGATCGCGAGCGCAATGGCGAGCGAGTCCCGGGTCAATAAGGCGCCCAACGGAATGATGGGCTGGGTGATGAAGAAGGCCAACATGACGAGCCCGCCGCAGATCAACAGACCTGTCGGGACGTTCACGTTCATGTCCACCTCGCGGTTCACATTCAGGCGTTCAATCACCTGTTTCAAGATATTCGGAATCACGACGGCCTTGATGAGGATGGTGAGCCCCGCGGCTGCATAAATATGGTGAATCCCGGTCAGAAACGCGACGAGCGCCGCGGTCGACGCGAGGAAGACCGATTGCAACGCGAAGAGATCGACGCAGGCCGAGAGCCTGCGCTGCGCGACGATGGCAAAGCAACTCAAGAGCAGCAGCGCCGACCCAAGGTTGACCAGCTGGGATCCGATGTCGAAGGCCGGCAGCGTCATGGCATCATCCCCGCAGCACGTAGAAGAAAATCACGGCCAGCAGCGCCAAGATGAATGCGAGTCCCAGAAAGTCCGGCAGCCGGAACAGGCGCAGCTTGGCGAACATGGACTCGATGACGCCGATCACCAGTGCCAACCCCGACACCTTTGCCACATAGGCCGCCACGCCGACGGCCAGCGCGACCGGTTCCAGACTGGTCGCAATGCCCCATGGAGCGAAGACATTGGCAATCAGCGTCAGAAAGACCAGCAGTTTCAGCGCCGCCGCCCATTCCACCAACGCGAGGTACCGTCCCGAATATTCCAACACCATCGCTTCGTGGATCATGGTCAGTTCAAGGTGGGTGGCCGGATTATCCACCGGCACGCGGCCGGTTTCCGCAAGCACCACGATCATCAACGCCGCCAGCGCCATCAAATGCGGAGAGGGATCGAGGACAATCCCGTCGAGTAGGGCGGTTTTATGGACGATGGTGCTCAGATTCGTCGACCCAGCGGTCAGTGCAATCGCGAAGATCGACATGATCATGGCCGGCTCGGTCAGCGACGCCACGATGGCCTCGCGGCTGCTTCCCATTCCACCGAAAGCCGAGCCTGCATCAAGACCGGCCAAGATCAGGAAGAACGTACCGAGGGCGAACAGATAGACCAACGCGATGATATTCCCTGCAAAACTGAGCGGGATCCGTGACGTGAACATCGGCACCAGCAATCCGGCCAGCAGAATCGAAGCAAACAAGATGTACGGGGTTGCCGTGAAGATCCATGACGTCGTGGTCGAAACGATCGGCTGTTTGTGAAACAACTTTGTCAGATCGGCGTAGGGCTGGAGGACACCGGCGCCCCGCCGCAATTGAAGGCGGGCTTTCACCTTGCGGATCAGTCCCACGATGAAGGGCGCAACCGCCAGCATGATCACCGTCTGGACCGCGATAAGAACGACAGCCTGCAGTATGGATGTCACGATCAATCCTTAGCCCGCCATCAGCAACAGCACCACGAGCGTCACAAAGATATAGGTGAGATAGAGGTGGAGGCTCCCGGTCTGGATCACCCGCATCCGGTCTGCCGCTGTCGCAAAGAACGTGACGACCGGATCATATAGATACTTTTGGAAGACCGGTTCGATATGCAGGTCAAACCGCCGGCGCCTGGCGAAATAACGGGATTCCTCGAGTAATTCCGTTTCGAGTTTGACCGTCGGTTGATAGACCATGCTGAAGACCCGTTTGATCGGCTGGGCAAACCCGGTGGCCGTGTACTCGGTGCGCGGGCTGATGTTGATCCCGCAAGCCCAGGTCTTGCCGTAGCGCGCCCGAACCATGCCGCCCGACATCTTCACCACTAGAAGGCCGAGCAACGACAATCCGGCCAAACCCAGCGCAATCGCCGGTGTCGAGAGACTTGAAAAGTCGACATTCACCGGCGCCAAGGCCCATCCGTCGACCGCCACCATTCGCTCTGCAATCGACGTGGTGAAGGGCCGGACAACTCGATCCAGCATCGGAACCATCACCATCGGCAGGAGTCCCAGCAACAGGCAGAGAACAGCCGGCAGCCCCATCCCGATTCTCATGGAGAGCGGCACTTCTTCGGCCCGGCGCGCATGGGAACTCCGCGGCAAGGCGAGGAACGCAATGCCGAATGCCTTCGCAAAGCAGGCGAGGGCCAATACCCCGGTCAATGCCAGCATGGCGGCCGCCAGCGGCAGCAAGAGCTTCAACAAGATGGTGGGAAGGGGCAGGCTCAGAAAGAGTGTCTGAAAGACGAGCCATTCGCTGACGAAACCGTTGGTCGGCGGCAGGGCGGAAATCGACGCGGCGCCGATCAAAAACAACAACCCGGTCCAAGGCATGCGGCGGAGCAGACCTCCATATTCCTCCATGTTGCGCGTGTGGGTCGCGTAGGCCAGCGAGCCCGCGCCAAGGAACAGAAGCGTCTTGAACATGGCGTGATTGATCGTGTGATAGAGCCCGGCCAGCAGTCCCAACGCCGCGAACTCTTTCAATCCATAGGTGTGAAAGATCATCCCGGCTCCGATGCCCAGCAGAATGATGCCGATATTCTCCACGCTGTGAAAGGCAAGCAGCCGCTTGAGGTCATGTTCCATCAGCGCGTACATCACGCCTAACAGCGCCGACACGGAACCGATCATCAGGACCGTAAAGCCCCACCACCAGGGAAAGTGGCCGCCCAGGAAATCAAAGAAGACCCGGATCAGACCGTAGACGGCGGTCTTGATCATGACACCGGACATTAAGGCCGAGACATGAGACGGCGCTGCCGGATGCGCATAGGGCAGCCAGACATGAAGTGGCACAATGCCGGCTTTCGCCCCGAATCCGATGAGGGCCGTGAGATATGCCAGGGCCCTCATGCCCTCCGGCAGAGGAGGCTCCGGCCTGCGAAAGGTCTCAAAAGAAAACGACCCGGATTCCTGAAAACAAATGAGGAACGACAGGGCGATAAAGGCGGTCCCCACATGCGCCATGATGAGATAGAACAGCCCGGCGTACCGAACCTCAGCCTTTTCATGTTCCGTGACCACCAAAAAATAAGAGACCAGCGACATCGATTCCCAGACGATCAAAAACAGCAAGCCGTTGTCCGCCATCACGACGAGCGTCATGGAAAGCAGAAACGCGTTGTAGAGCGACCCCATCGCGGCCATGGAGGATCGTCCGTAGAATTCCGTCACATAGCCGAACGCAAATAGAGAGGCGGCCAATCCGGCGAGCGAAATCATCAGGACAAAGAAAGCCGCCAGTGGATCGAGCCGGACGGCGAAGGTCAGAAGTGGAATACTGGACTGGACGGAAACGGTCCATGGTTCCGGCGCCAGCAGGCCCGCCAATCCCAGCAGGACACCACCCCCGCCGGCGATGCAGGCCGACCCATGCGCGAGTTTATTAACGAAATCCGGCTTATGGGAGGCACAAAGCGGAAGAAGCATTCCAGCCGCATGACCGATGAAGAGCAGAAGAAAGAATTGCCACATCTGTTGCGGGCGGCTTACGGCTCCTGGCGGATCAAGGTCGGCACGATCTCATTCTGCATATCATCCGTCATCCCATAACGGGTGTAGGGACGGTCGACCATCTGGTTGGCATAGAGCCGTCCCGTCGGAGCAGGCACGACCACATCCGCCTTCGTCTGCTTGTTGGGTTCGATGGTCACAGTCTGTTCTTTCACGCCACCGAGGTACGGATGCCACACCATCATTTTGTAGGTGCCGGCGGGGATGTCGGCGATCTCAAACCGGCCCTGTTCATCCGTCACCGCGTAATACGGATTCTCGACGGCAAGCGCCCAACTCTCCATATAGGCATGGAAGCCGCACTGCATGACGAAAACCCGCCGGCCCTTCGTCATCTTGACGAGCTGTTTCATCGGTTCACCGGCCAGATGCCGATGATACTTCGCCGCGTCGCTCCCGTCCTTGATGTCGCGAGGATGGAGCGGATTCATCGGCAACGGCACGTTAAAGAGCACGCGCGGACCCAAATGGCTCGTTTCGTAGGCTTGAATGTCGTGCATGACCGGATCCATATTGACGACCGTTACGTCCCGCTCATCACGGACGACGGTGGTAAAGGGAAGAAAGCGGCAATCGATCGCCTCGATGTGGGGCGGCGTGAATGAAGAAAAAGATTTTCCCTTCTCCACTCCTTCAAGAAACACGACGACCTCTTGGAAGGCGCCGCCCTGACCGACTTGAAAAGGTTGCAGCAGGCGCCAGCCCCGGCCGTCCGAAATACGACCGCAATAGATCTGATCCGGAAGAGTCGTGAGGTTATATCCCTTCGGACGCGGGACCTTCCCGTCCAGAACCACGGCGCCGATGAGCCGGCCGCCGTTCTCGATGACCGTCTCTTCGTAGGCCCATACAGACCATCCCCATCCACTGCAGAAGGCTAATATCGCCGCAATCACATAGCGCATCCTGTCCGTCTCCTCCTTCGAAAGACTATTGTCTTAGAAGCCGGCACAACGCCGGCAACGGGCGAAACCTTCGCGGGCCACCAGGCTGTTAGGGTCGCACGTCAGTGCCATTTTCCAGTTAAAAAGGGCGTCTTCATGCCGCCCGATTTCTTCCAAGAGCGCCGCCAGCTCGCACCGGGCCAGGATATCAGTCGGACAGACGGCCAGCGACCCACGCAAACGATTGATATGTTCGATTCGGTCGTCAGTGTCGCGCGCATTCATCGCGAGTCTGCTCCCTGGCGGTCCACCTTGCGATCGCTTGTCTCGTTGGGGCACTGCAGACTCAATGCCACAGTGTTGAGTGAAGGGGCTGGACCGATAGAGAGCAGATAAATTGCCGGGTTAGCTTTTCAGAGGCAGGAAACAAGGCGGCGGCGCCCTATTCGTTCATCAAGATTCTGCAAATTCTGCACATGCAGCTCGAATCGCCCGCATAACAGACCGCACTTTTTGCGGGTCGCGATTCATGCTCGTCATTCTCCGATCCCATATTCCTTGATCTTGTACTGGAGGGTCCGCAAGCTGATTCCTAACAGTTTGGCCGCCTTCTCGCGATGAGAGGTGATTTCAGTCAAGGTGCGCCTAATGACCTCGCGCTCAATATCTTCCAGCGATCGTCCCAGTGAGATTTCCATCGTCCGCCGGTCCTGCTTGCTGGTCTGAATTTCTTCGGGCAGATGGTCCGGCTGAATCACCGCTTCTTTCACGGTGACCACCAGCCGCTCCATGAGATTCCGGAGTTGGCGAATGTTGCCGGGCCAGGCATACAGGCGCAGCAACTGCATGGCCTCCGGCGAGGCCGATTGGCGCACACGGTGATGGTGCGCCGCAAATTCCTCGAGAAACGTCTCGACCAACAGCGGAATGTCCTCCGCCCGCTCGCGCAAAGCCGGCAGCCGGATCGGCACCACATTGAGGCGGTAATAGAGGTCTTCCCGAAAATCTCCGTCTTTGACCGCTTCTTCCAAATTGCGGTTGGTGGCCGCGATGATCCGCGTATCCACTTTGATGAGCTTGGTGCCCCCCAGGCGCCGGAATTCCTTCGTTTCCAGCACGCGAAGGAAATCGACTTGGGACTTTAAGGACAGTTCTCCCACTTCATCCAACAGCAACGTCCCCTCATGCGCCAATTCAAATCGCCCCGCCTTCGTGGCCATGGCGCCGGTATACGCGCCCTTCTCATACCCGAACAACTCACTTTCGAACAGGTTTTCCGGAAGCGCGCCGCAGTTGAGGGTGACAAACGGACCGTCCGCTCTCGTGCTCTTGTGGTGGATGGCGCGGGCCACCAATTCCTTGCCGGTTCCGCTCGCTCCGGTCAGAAGCACGGTCACATCGCTGCCGGCCACCATCTCGACCAGATTGTACACACGCTGCATGGGTTCGCTTTGCCCCACCATTTGCTCAAACCGCGTTCTGGTTTCGAGGCGGTCACGCAGCTGCTTGTTTTCACTCGCCAAAGCATGGCGCTCCAGCGCCTTTTCAACAACGAGCGGGAACCGGTTGCGATCGAGCGGCTTCATGAGATAGTCATAGGCCCCGAGCCGCATCGCTTCGACCGCCGTATCAATCGAGCCGTACGCCGTCATCACCACCACCTGAGTATCAGGCCATCGCTCTTTAATTCGTTGCAGCAATTCCATCCCCCCGGCTCCCGGCATTTTCAGATCCGTGATCACCAAATCCACTGGTGCCTCGCCGAGCCTCTCCATCGCCTCCCCGACCGATCCTGCGCCCCGGACCCCATACCCTCTTTTTTCCAGCATCGTGATCAAGGCCCCGCGGATATTGACCTCGTCGTCGACAATCAAGATTTGAATATTTGAATTCATGACAGACATGAGACGAGGCGATGGCGTTCGACCGCCGCAGGAAACAGTATTTCGACGGTCGTCCCGGCCCCCGGCATACTCGTGACATGGATCGTACCACCATGGTCTTCCATGATGCGGTACGCAATGGGGAGGCCCAGGCCGGTGCCCGTCGATTTGGTGGTGAAAAATGGTTCAAAAATCCTGCGGAGATCGTCCCTGGCGATGCCGACTCCGGTATCGGTGACTGTAACTGCGATCCATCGCTTGCCGTCCACGGTGCGTTCCCCCGCGGTCAGACGACACAGGCCTCCGTCGGGCATGGCGTGAAAGGCATTGACGATGATGTTGATTAAAACTTGGCTGATAGCCGTCTCGTCACCCGACACCGGGGCCAAAGAACAGCCGACCGCCGCTTCAAGTCGAATCTTCCGTTCTTCCGCCTCAAACCGCATCAACGCCAGGATGTGCGAAATCAGCGGCTCCATATCTACCGGGTGCAAGCCGACGGAAGTCGGGCGGGCAAATTTCATGAAGTTGTCCAGAATCACGGAGAGGCGGCGGCACTCCGCGTTCACCACCTGAATGTATCGCAGGCCCTGTTCGGTCAGGGCACGCCGTTCCATGAGTTCTTCTTCCAACAGGTGAAGATTGAGGTCCATCGCGCTGAGCGGATTCCGCAGCTCATGAGCCATGCCGGCGGATAACGTATGCAAGGCGGCCAGCTTTTCCGCCACACGAACCCGCTGTTCGAGGCCGAGCCAGTCCGTCACGTCTTGCGCCTGCAGGATGACACCGGCCGATGCTCCTTCATCTCCGGAGAGGTCGGCCGTGCTCACGCGAATGGTGCGGGGGCTTCCTTCCCGGCTCACGTACGGCAAGTCCTGATGGCTGACATGCCGGTGGTCCCGAAGCGCCTCATCCAAGACCCGGCGAATCGTATCATCGGCGGGAAATACCGATTCGTAGGCATTGCCCAGCAAGTCGGCGGATGATCGTTGAAAGACGGACTCCGCCGCCGGATTCACTGCGGTGATGACGCCGCCCGGATTGATCGTGAGCACGCCGGTGGGAATGCTTTGAAGAATGTTCCGTGCCAATCCTTTGACTTCTTCTAGAGTCCGCCTTGTCATGTCATGATGGAGAAAGGCGATGACCGCCGCAATCCCGAGCCCACCCATCACGAAGAGGAGTACGGCAAACACGACGAAATCCACCCCGGACTGCCGAAACAGCGGGTCGTCCCGCTCCAATCCAAGGAACAAGACAACAAGGATAGCGACTACAAGGCTCACAATGACGGAAGCAATGAGCCGATGAGAGATGCTGGGGAGGAATCCTGTCGTAGGAACAGGCCTAAACATTCACCAGAGCCGAGGAGGACATTGAATACGGCTATGCTACCACGCAAGGGCAGGGCTGTACATCCGGCCGGCGCGCAAACTTTGCACCCTTAAGGGCTTGTCACTAGCGAGACTTGCTATCGACCGCGGCGTCCGACCGCGCGCTCAAAACGGCGTGATAATACAGGGCGACGGCTTGGCATGGCAGTCCGGCATCATGCCCACGACGTTCTGCGGCGGCGCACTGTTATGGACTCGGGACTTCGTCGGGCGCTCGTGCAACCGGACGGACAGCTGCATATATTCATGATCTCTGAAAATTTCGATCTGGACCTGATCTCCGGCCTGGACGGTCTGCAATGCCTCGGCGAAGTCCTTCGGTGTCCGAAGCGAGCGGCCTTGAAGGTTGGTCAGAATATCTCCGCCCAAATTCCAGGCGACGTCGTCCACCGTCACGTTGAGGTTGCCCGAACGAAGGCCCGCCTCAGATGCCGGGCTCGCCTCATCCACATGCTCGACCAGCAATCCGCTGGTGAGAGGCAACGCGAATAATCTCCGCAGATCCTCCGTCACAAATTTCCCGCTGACTCCGAACCAAGGCCGGACGATTTTACCCTTTTCGTTGAATTCTATGAGGACCCGCTTCGCCACGTTGATCGGGATGGCGAATCCGATGTTTTGCGCTCCCAATACCACCGCTTTCGACATGCCGATGACCCGGCCGCGTGAATCGACCAGTGGCCCTCCGCTGTTCCCGGGATTGATCGGCGCCGTCGTTTGAATGAATCGGTGCGAACCCGCCGCACCACCCGCAGGGTCCGGTTGAAATCCGCTGATGATACCGTTCGACAAGGTAAAGCCGAGTCCGAAAGGACTGCCTACCACCAATGTCTGTTGCCCGACACGGACTGCATCCGAATCGCCGAGTTTGACAAAGGGAACCGGAGCATGAGCGGGGGGTAGGCGAAGGATCGCGATATCCGTCGTGGGGTCGATCGCGAGGAGCATGAGATTCACGCGGGCGCCGTTGAACAAGGCCGCGGTGATGCCGCTCGCGCCCTCCACCACGTGCGCATTGGTGAGGATCGTGCCTCGGTCGTCGACAATAAATCCCGCTCCCACTCCCATGGACGTCGGGCCGGCGCCGGGACCTCCGGATGGATAGGTGACCGAAAGAGAAACCGTGGCCGGAGCGAGCTGTTCGTAGAGAGCCACGATGCGGTTTTCGTCAGAGCCCGCCCCCGTTGTATCGGCAAGCACGGCCGGTGGGATGAACCAGCCGGATGCCAAACAGGTCACCACCAACATGCCCGTGTGGACCTGTCTTCGAAATGGAGCTCGCATGATACGTCTCCTTTCATGCTTCCATCATTCGAACTTCATCCATTCGACATGGACACCCAGACATCGTAACACATGATTCCGAGGTTGATGCGGAGCTGACCAGGACGATTGTTACAAGGCTGGGGACGGGTCGCTTAAAAAGAGAGCAATGCAGATGCCACACGGGGCATTTGGAAATCCAACGGCTTTGGGCTCTAATCAGGTCGTGGGCGGAGGAAGGAGCGAAATCGCACGAGTGGCCTGTGCGACCTCGAACTTCCGTGCGCAGACCGGCAGGCACAGGAGCTCGATCAGTTCATTCCACGAGGTTGTGGTGAACGGCATAGCGGGCCAGGTCCGCCGTGGTCTTGAGATTCAACTTCTCGAGGATGCGCGATCGATAGGTGCTGATGCTCTTGACGCTCAGTGACAGCTCATCGGCGATCGTGGTCACGGTTTTTCCCCTGGCGATCATGGCCAACACTTGAAATTCCCGGTCCGAGAGCCTGGCGTGCGGCGGCTGGTCCATATCCCTTTGCTGAATTTGGGCCGCGAGAAGGTCGGCGACCGACGAGCGGATATACTTTCCTCCGGCCAGAATTTTTCGAACGGCCTGCACCAATTCGTCGGGGATGCTTTCTTTGGTCAAATATCCGACGGCGCCCGCCCGGAGCACACGGACCGCAAACTGGTCTTCCGGGTGCATGCTCAAAACCAAGACCCGAATATCCGGGCGCAACGCCTTCAATTCATGCAGGGCGTCCAGACCGCTTCGTCCCGGCATGGTCAGATCCAAGACCACCATGTCCCAAGACTTCTTGCCCGCCTGCTCCAGCAACTCCGGCGCGCTGGCCGCCTCCCCGATTTCGATTCCCGGGAACTCGTCCTCCAGGACATGTTTCACTCCATAGCGCACAAACGGATGGTCGTCTGCGATCAGGATTCGCGTCATGTTTCCCCGATGAAGAGCGGGATACGCACTTTTGCCACCGTCCCCCCCTCTTCGTCCCGCCGGACTATGACGCTGCCGCCGCATTGGGCCGCCCGTTCCCTCATTCCAAGGAGACCCAACGAATCCATCCCGGCCAGCGCCGATTCCGAAATCCCACAGCCGTTATCCCGCACTTCCAGCGTGAGCCCTCCTTTCGCAATCGACAATCGCACCCGAATAGCGGTGGCGTGAGCATGGCGGGCGACATTCGTGAGCATTTCCTGAAAAATGCGAAACACCGCCGTCGCCTCGTCGGGACCGACAGGGATTGGGACAGCCGGCATCGACCAATCGCAGTGGATGCCGGTGCGTTTTTCAAAGTCACGGGTTTGCCAATCGACCGCCGCGGCCAAACCCAGTTCGTCCAGCACGCTCGGGCGCAACGCCGTCGCGATCTCGCGCACCGACTTGATCGTGTGATCGATCTGTTGCATGGCCTGTTCCAGCCGTACGCGCATCAGTGGTTGACTGTCCGCCGCAGCCGGATTGACCAGGCGTTTCATCACCCACGACAGGTCCATCTTCATGCTGGTCAACGATTGCCCCAGCTCATCGTGGACCTCCCGGGCGATCCTGATTCGCTCCTCTTCCCGTATCGTATGAAGCCGTTTCGCCAAGGCCCGCAATCCATCCCGCGACCGCCTGAGTTCCTCCTGCGCCTGCTTGCGCTGGGTGATGTCAACCATGAGCCCCAGCAAGCCGGTGATCACGCCGCTGGAATTCCGAAGAGGAGCCGTCGATAGACTGATGCGCACCGGGGACCCGTCTTTTCGCTGCCGCACCACTTCGAGGTCCGTAAAGGCCTCATCCTTCATGACGCGCTCCCGCAACGTCCGGTGTTCGTCGATGCTGGAGAGCGGCACGGTCGGCAGCGGCCGACCAAGCACTTCCGATTCCCGCCAGCCAAAGATGGATTCCGACGCCGCATTCCAGAGCTCGCAGATTCCGTCGGCATCCAGAATGACGATCCCGACCGGTGAGCTCTGAATGACCGCCGTGAGGCGCTCGTTGGCGACGCGCAGCCGCTCCTCCATTTCCTTTCGTTCGGTGATATCGAACCACAAGCCCATGATGGTGGGGATGCTCGTATCCCGACCACGATAGAGTACCGCACGATCTTGGAACCAGTGATAGGTCCCATCAGCCGTCTGCCAGCGATACTCCGAGCTTAGCGTTCCGGTTTGGTGCAGCCGCTCAAACTCGCGAAAGGCTCGTTCCTTGTCCTCGGGATGAATTCTTGCGGCCCATAATCCTGAATCGCTTAAGAATGCCGAGGCGGGAAAACCGCTGACCGCTTCGATATTCTCACTTACCCAGAGTG
This sequence comes from Nitrospira sp. Nam80, assembly GCF_965152575.1. Classification (NCBI taxonomy): domain Bacteria; kingdom Pseudomonadati; phylum Nitrospirota; class Nitrospiria; order Nitrospirales; family Nitrospiraceae; genus Nitrospira; species Nitrospira sp. Nam80. The sequence continues at coordinate 1,014,463 of NZ_OZ224216.1, read as the reverse complement.
CGCCGAAGTCCCCGGAAGCCGAGGCGGAATAGGTGACCATCGGCAAGGCCTCGACAATCAGCCGATGCTTCAATCGGCTGGCCTGCAGGTCCGCCTCCGCCTGCCGGCGCACATCGAGGCCGCGACGATAGCCGACCGCGATCGCCAGCCCGATGCTGAGCGTCAGGATGATTCCGAACACCACCATTTCATAGGCCATGGGCGGCGCCTCCTATGGTTCGCGTCACATTCTCGGGAACGGTGGATGATGGGATGGAATGCCGACGAGGGAGAGTACCGCCGCGGCAGAACAGGGGGAAGATTCAGCCGTGTCAACAATGCGCCGGCAGCGATTGCTGTGGATCATGGACGGCCCGCCAAGAAATGCGGCTCTCAGATGCAGCGGAGGCTATTGTACAGATTTCAATCATGCAGAGGCTATCGATTCATCGCTGAAACAGTGTAGGACTTCTCCTACAGCGAGAAGGCCGATCCATGGGTTTTCGACGGATCGGTCACATTCGGCATTTCAGCCACGCCAAATGGACTCCAGCGGCGGGAAGCAGTTGCTTAATGTGCCACCCTATGCCCTAATGGCTGGGCAACTGTCGGACCGATCCGTTCACCTCGCGGAGACTGTAGCGATGCGCTGTGATCTACTACGAATTGCAGCACCCTGCCTGCTGTTCATGCTGACATTTCTCCACGCGTGCGATTTTCGACAAATGATCGAGGATCGGCCGGTGGTACTCCCCGAAGACTCGACGAAGCCGAAAGAGCAACATTCCGCCGAGACGCGCCCGAGCGCTGATTCGTCCGCCAACGCGCCGAACCGATAGCCCGCACTACACGAATGGTTTGTGCGCTCTCATCGGTCTGCGAAATTTGACCGCTTGACCGAAGCCCGGTAATCCTCCATAAAAGCCCAATGGACGGACTCATCCACTTGTTACGAATCGGATGCCTGTGCTTGATCATGATGGCGGACTCTGGCATGCCTTCACGAGGGATGGCCGAACTGAATCCGATCCAGCGGGAGAACGCGCGACCCGGGACGCAGGAGTGGCGACTGACAAAGCCGGCCATGAATCGAGAGATCGAAGGGTATGCGTCGCGCACCAGCGTTAACCGGGGCGAGACCATCAGTCTCTTTGTCCATACGACCGATTCCACTTACAAGATCGAGGTGTACCGCATGGGATGGTATGGAGGAATGGGGGCACGGCTGGTATCCGGCCCCGCCATCCGTGATTCGGTGTCCCAACCGATGCCGTCGATGGATTCTCGCACCGGCTTCATCGAGTGTTCGTGGACCGATCCCTATGTTCTGACGGTCGGAAGCGAGGCCGATCAGGGAGATTGGGCCAGCGGCGTCTATCTGGCAAAGTTGACGGCAGAACCGAGCGGGGCGCAGGCCTATATTATTTTTGTCGTCCGTGATGACGGCCGTCCATCCGACTTTCTGTTCCAGTCCAGCGTGACGACGTATCAAGCCTACAACAACTGGGGCGGGAAATCGCTCTACGACTTCAACAGCGCAGGCGGGCGGGCGCATCTCGTCTCGTTCAATCGGCCCTATGCCCGCAGCAGCAATCCGGCCGCCGCCTATGGCAACGGCGCCGGGGATTTTGTGACGAACAATGCGGTCCCGCCCACCGATCGCTCTTCACCCTCCGGCTGGGAATACAATATGGTGCGATGGCTGGAACGCGAGGGGTATGATGTGAGCTACAGTACGAACATCGATACCCACGCGGACGCCCGGCTCCTCGAGCGGTATAAGGGCTGGCTCTCCGTCGGACATGATGAATATTGGACCTGGGAAATGCGCGCGCATGTCGAGGCCGCGCGGGATCGGGGAGTCAACCTGGCGTTTTTTTCTGGGAATGTCTGCTATTGGCAGATCCGGTTGGAACCGAGCCTCCTGACGGGAGATTCCCATCGTACCATTGTGTCCTACAAGGACGACGCACTCCAGCGCGATCCCTATGCGCTCGGCGACGCCGGCCGTCGCGACCGGCTGACAGTGCGCTGGCGGGACCTGCCCGTGAACCGCCCGGAAGAATCACTCATCGGTGTCATGTATGACGGCAATCCCGTTGACGGGGACATCATCATCACCACACCGGAGCACTGGACCATGGCCGGCACTAATCTTCGTGAAGGCGACCGATTCCCCCGGCTTCTGGGCTATGAGGCGGATCGGATAGTTGGAGCAGCGCCGCCCGGCACGACGATCCTGGCCCAGTCCCCTTATGAATTTGAAGGAAGGCTTCATCTGGCCCATATGACGAGCTACCAGCTTTCGAACGGAACGACGGTTTTCGCAGCCGGCACGATCCAATGGAGCTGGGGACTGGATGATTTCAACGCGCCGGACCTCCGGGTATCCAGTATCAATGCCGGCGCCCAGCAGATTACGCGGAATGTGCTCGCTCGATTTCGCCAGGCCTCGGACAAGCCCTCGCGATAAGGAAGATAGTGAAAATCGATGTTGCTTAATCATATAGGCCTTGATCAGCGGGGAGCCGCATGAAAATCGCCCAAGTGGTTCATCTCGGCGTCAGTGTTCCTCCCGAAAAATACGGGGGTACGGAACGTATTGTGTCCTACCTCACCGAAGAATTGGTCCGGCTCGGGCATGATGTCACCCTGTTCGCCAGCGGCGACTCCGTCACGAGCGCGAAGCTGATACCGGGGTGCGACCGGGCCCTCGTCCATACGCCGTTCATCAATCGGGACGCCGTCTTGACTTCGATGCTGGAACACGTCTGGAACATGTCTCATGAATTCGACATGATTCATTCCCATCTCGACTTCATCGGATTTCCTCTCGCCCGGCGGTCCGAGGTACCGATTATCACGACGCTCCACGGCCATCTTGGCGTGCCCGAGCTTGCGTCCGTCTATCGAGAATTTTGGGAAGTACCCATTGTCTCGATCTCGTGTTCACAACGGACTCCGTTTCCGTCGAACAATTGGAAGGCGAACGTGTACCATGGCCTCCCTGTCGACTTGCACCGCTTCCATTCCGCGTCAGAGCGCTATCTCGCGTTTTTAGGACGCATGTCTCCGGAAAAGTCGCCGGACGCGGCCATCAGAATCGCGCAACGGCTCCGCATCCCCCTTCGCATGGCCGCCAAGGTCGATCCCGTCGATCGGGAGTACTTCGATACCCTGATCGCGCCTCTTCTGGAGGATCCACTGATCGAGTTCATCGGAGAAATCACGGACAAGGAAAAAGATGAATTCCTTGGGAACGCCTGCGCCGCCCTCTGCCCGTATCAACCTGAATCATTCGGCCTGGTCGTGATCGAGGCGCTGGCCTGCGGCACGCCCGTCATCACTTATCGCCATGGGTCGTTTCCGGAATTGATCGATCATGAAACGACCGGTTTTCTTTGTCGGGACGAGGAAGAGATGGTCGAAGCCGTCCTGCGCCTCGGCGAGATCGATCGCCGCCAATGTCGCCGCGCGTTCGAGGAGCGCTTTACCGCCGAACGAATGACCAAAGAGTACGTGCAATTGTACGAGGAGCTCGTGCAGGAAAAGGCGGTGAAAGAGACGTTTCTACAGCGTGGCTGATGCCGATCCTGATTACCGAGAGCGCGCAAGAAGGCGGCCGGACGGCAGCCCGGCTTGTCAGCCGGGCGATTCAGAATCGCCCGGCCTTGCGGCTCGGATTAGCCGCGGGCACTACACCCACGGGGCTGTACCGGCAGTTGGTGCGGCTCCATCGATTGGGCGCTCTCGACTGTTCCGAAATCAGAATCTTCAGCCTCGATGAATGGATGGACCTGCCCAGCGAAAGCCCGCGTAGTTTTCGCTCGTTCTACCAAGCGCGTCTTCTCAGCCATCTCAACATCGATCCGGCTCACGTGCATCTCTTGAACAGGCAGCCGAACGAAGACCCACTCGCCTATTGTTCCGCCTATGAGGACCTGATTCGCGCCCACGGCGGCATCGACCTGCAACTTTTGGGAATCGGGCGAAACGGCCATCTCGGGTTCAACGAACCGGGATCGAGCCTGCATTCACGAACAAGACCCACTCTGTTAAGCGCACAGACCAGGCGGGCCCATGCCCGGCTCTTCAGGAACACACCTGTTCCCCAATGGGCCGTGACCATGGGCTTGGGCACCATTCTGGAAGCCCGCGTCCTGCTGCTGTTGGCCTTCGGAATGGAAAAAGCGGCGGCTATCGCTCAGGCCGTCGAAGGGCCGCTCACTGCCTCGGTCCCGGCCTCCGCTATTCAGCTGCACCCAACCGTGATCTTCGTGCTCGACAGAAAGGCGGCGGCAAGGTTGACCAATGCGACGTACTATCGGCGGGAAGCATCTCGGCTGGAAACTCAACTGCCGGATTGGCTGCGGCAGGCGCGGCGGCAAGAGGACAAAGATGAGACCAAGCCTCCCAAAGCGGTGAAGATGTTACGTCATCCGACTTGAACCTACAGCGAACGGACTTCTCGGTCCCCGCCTCGGAGGAGGAGTCTTCGCCGGAGGATTAAAAGAAATCGCGACGGTGTACGGCATCGAGCCCGCATACCGCATTAACGCGTAAATAAACACGGCAATCCCCGTCATCTCGCACACTTCCTCCACCCCGGTCATCAGGTCGTATGACAAATTTTTGTATCCGTGTCCCTCCTCAAAGGCCGCTTGCACCGCTTCCATTCCCAACGCGCCGCCGACATAGAGCGATCCTCCCAGGATGACAAGGCCCCTGATTCCCGCCGGAAGTCGCAGCACAAATCTGATATAGGACAATCCGATCACGCACACCACAATCACCCCGCCGATGACCCACGGATAATAGAACAGTCCGGAATAGTGCGAGCGGGGGTACAGCACCTCCGACATCTCATGGAGCCGGGATCCTTCGTCCGCGGAGAGATAGAGAAAAATAGCCGCGAGGCAAAGCCACTGTGCCGTATACGAATCGCGAAGCCGGTATTTGGTCAGTCCGATCAGCAACAATAACAGCGACGCGAACAGAAGCGTGGAGACCGAATACCAGGTTGGAATATTGGCCTCCTGGTTCAGATGAAACTGGCGAAGGAAGCCCCACAAATAATCATGACCGAACCGATAATGCAGAATATTGATCACGAGGTGCACCAAGCCCAGGCACACCACGATGCACGCAAGGGCAATCGCGACCCGCTTCGGGGGGATGTTCACCGTCACCGAGGAGCGGCTGGTTATAGCGGGACCGGACATGGCCTCACCGCACACCACAATCAATCGCAAACCCTGTCCGTCGGACGTGCGCGAAACTAATCATGCCACCCTGCCTGAGCTGGTTCGCCTCAATTTCAGCATTTCTCCTTGCAGAGGGCCCGACTCTTCCAGCGCGGTATCACGAAAAGAAAAGGCGACCGCCTCAATTGTCCGGCCGGCGTACCGCATCAAAGCGTAGATAAATACGAGGATACCGGCCATTTCACACAACTCTTCAATGCCGACCACTAAGCTGTATTTCAAGTTCTTGAATCCGTACAGTTCGTCCAGCCTGGCCCCGATCGATTCCACGCCCAGCGCGCCTCCGACATAGAGCGAACCGGCAACCACGACGAGTGCCCGAATATCCGCCGGAAGATGAAACAAGAAACGCAAATATGACAGGCCGACAACGAGCACGATCAACGCGCCGCCGATGATCCAGGGATAGAAGAAAAATCCCGTAAAGTGCAGTCTCAACGTAAACGGCTCCGACATCTCATGGATCCTGGCCGCCTCATCCGCGGACAGGTAGAAGAAAATAGCGGCCAGCCATAACCAATGACGCGCGTACGGTTCGCGCAACCGGTGTTTCACGAGCCCGATCACCCCAAGCAGGAGCGAGGCAATGAGTATGGCCGAAGCAGAATACCAGGTGGGAAGATTCGCCTCTTCGTCCAGATTGAACTGGCGCACCAATCCGAATTGCACCTCATGGCCATATTCGTACCGCAGCACACTCGTCATGAGATGCGCCGTTTCGAGGCCCAAGACGATGCACATAAGGGCGAGGGCGAACCAGCGGGGTGAGACATAGACCGTCATCGGATGAGGAGTGCCGGCGCCGGTCTGATCGTTCATATTCCTACCTTCTTTCTCATCTCCGTGCCCTATTTGACGGTCCCGCCTGTTTCCCAATCCGGAGAATGCCTCGGCATCATTCATCGGATCAGCCTATGAGAATGCAATCGGAGGGAACCCATTCGATAGTCGAATTCGTGATGTGCAGTAAGTATTCCACGGTGCATCGCTGCTGAGTAATCTACCCGGCTTGATCTAATGCACAATGGACTCCCGCACGACCTGATCACCCGTTTGCAACATCAGAGGTGAACTGCTTCATGTCAGCCATAACCGATAAATCACGCATCACGATGGTGTTGATTGTGATGGTTTTCGGCCGCTCCACCGTCATACCGGAAACCCAGCTGCGTGCTGTTTCGCACAGCGCGCACAGTGCAATTTCAATCGATTCAGAACAGCAATCAGCGTGCCGGAACAATTTCGAGCGCTTTGGTCGCTATGGCCTGACGGTACCGCTGTCGCAAATCATCCTGCCATTCGACGGCCTGTTTGAACTGATGCAGATTATTTACGCCCATCGTCACGATCAGGATGACAACCAATCCAAGCACAATCGGCCTGGCCGCGGTCAACGTTGCCAAACCTACGGTCAGTACCAGTAATGGCGCAACATGAATGGCATACATAAACGTTTCCTCGCCGTACACCAGATGCAGGAGCAATTGCCCGCATATCAACAGTCCCAACACCAAGCGGAAATGACTCTGCCCCGGCAGAGCCAGCAAAGCCCAGAGCCCCAAACATAATAAAGAGCCCCAGATTACCACCGCGATCCAGGCCCATGACGTGCCGGATCCCAGCGGAGAAGGCTGAGTGGTCATTTTCTTTCCCAGATCCACAGTGGCTGCCCCAAGCTCCCTCCCCATCTCCATGAGGCTGTCATTATTATTCACCATTGCGATCTCGGGCATGACCATGGAATGGAACAAGAGAGACCTGAGAATAGTGACCGGCCCGCCCGCCTCCGGCCTGAAGAGATACTTCGTCTCGTTTTCGACTTCTCCGAAGGCGACCTTGACGGAGGGAAATACGACCTTTTGCATACCGCTCAGGAGAACAACCACGACTATTGCCGCTGCGCCGACCTGCAGGCTTCGTTTCAACCCTTGATTTACAAGCGTGGCGGCAAGACCTGCCATCCAATTCGTTACCGTCATGCTGATACTGACGACGTTAATCAGCACGTACCACCAGAAAGACGTCCGGGGCACGGTATTCATAAGTAGCAGAGCCAGCAAGAGCGAGCAGGAGCCGAACGGATAGGTCTCCGGGATCGGTAACCAAAATATGGCCGCCGCGCTCAGTAAAGCCAGTATACTGAACAACACTGCATCCAACCGGCGACAACCAAGCGTGCGGAAGAGAAGATACATGAGGCTGACCCAGAAACCGGCCGCGAACGCCAACATCAGTCTGACTGCGACAACCGGATCGAGGCCGAGGCCTTTCCGGAGAAAGGTCGTCGGGGGGTAGACCAGCAGCGAAAAGAGAGGGTGGAGATTGCTTCGGGATTGATCGCTATTCATCAGCACCATGTTGGAATAGATGCGCGGCAAGCTCGCTTCAAACCAGACGTCCCAGACATTGAACGCGATCAGGGCGCTGGCTCGGTACGACAGAAGGCCGGCTAGAGCCGCCAGCCCGGATAGAATACCTATGTCAAAGAAATGGAGACCGGCTCTGTCCTGTGCTGTGCTGAAGAACCAACTGGGTTGGGGAGCTTCAACGGCCGGCGACACGTTCAATGAGACACCCATCCTGTCACCAAAGCCAGAAGGCCATTCAATGGCAGGAGGTACAATAAAACGACTTGTCGTTCTTAACCATAGGACAGATTCCAGATCCGCTGTCGCGAAAACGTTGACATGCTTCTAGTGATGAACCAGCGATCACGGTCACAGGCCGCCTGGATTGTCGGCAGTCCGAGCCGGCGGCTTTTTTTGAAATTGTATCGAATACGATACTATGAGTATCCGGCGAGATACTCCGCTCCGTCGGCGGCGGTGGTGGGCCAGTTTGCGATCAGAAGCACTGAAGTCTTGTCATCCCGCGGGCTTGTCCTCGTGGAAGCGGCGAAGCCGGATCCAGTCAAGGCCTTCTCCTCAGCATTTGGTCTTGATCAAGGAGCAGATGCCCGCCTTGGCGGGCGTGACGCAAACGGAAACTCGTCCCTTACTGGCGGCGGCAGCCGGTTCGTGAGGAAACGCCGGTCCGCTCCGCACGGCGAATCAAGACAGAACCGAGGTGAAGTGAGCCACGGCTCGCTCCCGTCCTGCCACGCCGACACCCGGCCGCTGTTCAACGGCGGCAAGGACTTTGTCGAAAGATTCTCTAAAGTGTCCCAGGCCCTCCTCGAGCAGCCGATCCGTGATGTCCTTCAGGTCAATCCCCAGCTGCGCGAGCGCGCGCAGGATTACCGCGGCGTTATGGATTCCCTCATTCAGCCGGCTCTCGGGACGTCCGTGATCGCGGAAGGCCCTGAATGTCGCCGGAGGCACTGTGTTGACCGTCTCCGGCCCAACCAGTTCTTCCACATACATCACATCCCGATAGTCGGGATTCTTCGTGCCGGTGCTGGCCCAGAGCAGCCGCTGGGTCATCGCCCCTCGTCTGGCAAGCGCATCCCACCGCGGCCCGGAAAACAACGCCCGATACCGTTGATAGGTCAACTTCGCATTCGCAACGGCAATGTTCCCTCGGAGTCCCCTGAGTACAGCCCGTTCCGTCTCTTTCGCGGAAATCTTGAGACGCGCCGCGATTGCGGCGTCCGCCGCCGTATCGATACGGCTCACGAACAGACTCGCCACACTCGCCACGCTTCCGACGTCGCCGCCCCGCGACGCCAACTGTTCCAATCCCATAAGGTAGGCTTCGACCACTCGCTCATAGACCTCCTGGGAAAAAATAAGGGTGACGTTGACATTGATTCCCCTACTGAGGAGTTGGACAATCGCCGGAATCCCTTCCTGAGTCGCCGGAATCTTGATCATCAGGTTGTCGCGCGCGACCGTATCCCACAGCCGCCGCGCCTCATCGAGCGTACCGCGCGTATCTCGAGCCAGATAGGGCGAAACCTCCAAACTCACATAGCCGTCGCGCCGCTTCGTGCGCTCGTAGACCGGCTGCAAAACGTCGGCGGCGGCTTGGATATCCTCGATAATCAATCGTTCGTAGCGCGCCTTCGCGTCAAGGCCGCTTTCCCGATCGAGCATATGGAGGGCTTCGGCATAATCCGAACTGCCGGTAATCGCCTTCTCAAAAATAGCGGGGTTTGACGTCACCCCGCACAATCCATCTTCATGAATCATCCGCTGTAACGCCCCGCCGGCGATAAAACTTCGCCCGACATAGTCCAACCAGATGGATTGACCGAATATTCGAAGGGCAAGAACGGGATTCATCGTGTTGGCATGTGACACTTTCATCACAGCAACCTCCTTGAGAATTGTCGTGTCCTGTCGTTCGTGGCCATAGATTTCCCTGCCGCCGCCTCACTCCCCATTAAATCGCAGGCGCGAAAGATTGCCGCCCGGCTCCGGTCCGATAAATCCCGGCCCCGCCCCTTTTGAAGATGAGCGTGAGGCAGCCGGCGCCATTGGCCTCGGATTCGGTGCTGGTCCTTGGGACGCCGCGGGCGACGGACGTTCTTCGTGGCGAAGCCAACTCTCCCAGGAACTCCCGGGCGTGCGCAGGGTGACGGATGCTTCTAACTGTGTCGTTTGAGGCATGCGATCCGAATCGGAAACCCGGTCTTCCGCGAAGACAGAATACGGCACCAGTAAGATCAATATGAATGCGCTCGGCATACCGTAATTCATCTCGACTCCTTTCCCTGTTGAGTGCGCCCGGCGCGTTCAGTGGACAGCTTGTTAAAGGCATTCAGGGCGGCGACCTTGTAACATTCGGCCAGCGTGGGATAGTTGAACACGGTCCGCAGGAAGTACCGGAGCCCGCCCCCCAACTCCAAGACCGCTTGGCCGATATGGATGAGTTCAGTCGCCCCGGTTCCCACCGCATGGACACCCAGCAGGCGGTGGTCCTCGCGATGGAAGAGCAACTTCAGGAATCCGCTGTCATCCGAAAGAATGTGCCCTCGCGCGATCTCCCGGTATCGGGCGATGCCGGTCTCATAGGGAATCCGCTTCGCAGTCAACTCATGTTCCGTTTCCCCGATCGCCGAGACCTCGGGCACGGCATAGATGCCGATCGGCAGGTGGTCGATCATCGGTCCCTCTTCCACGCCAAATGCATAACAGGCCGCCAGCCGCCCCTGGAGGAACGAGGTCGAAGCCAGGCTCGGATAACCGATGACATCCCCCACCGCATAGATGTGCGGCACCGCTGTTCGAAACTGCTTGTCGACCGCCAATCGCCCTCGATCATCCGGTATGACACCCACGGCTTCAAGCTTCAGCGGTCGGGTTGCGCCGATACGCCCGACTGAAAAAAAGACTTGATCGGCGACGAGCCATTTCCCCGACTCCAGCCGAACGATAGCTTGCTTCGACGTGCCCGATGTCAATTCCAGCTTTTCAACCGCTTCTCCCAAGCGAAATGTGACGCGACGGCCTCTCATTTGGTGCATGAGTTCATCGACGCTTTCCTTGTCCAAGAACTCCAAAATCCGGTCGCGCTTGTCCACGATGATCACTTCGATCTGAAGAGCGGCAAACATCGACGCATATTCGATTCCGATGATGCCGCCGCCGACGACGATCAGCTTCTTCGGCAACCGGCGCAACCGCACCACATCATCGCTCGTGAGGATGTTCTCTCCATCGGCCGGCACGCCGGGAGGCGGGGCGGGATACGTCCCCACGGCTATCACAATGTTGGCCGCCGTCACGGTCCGTTGCCCCTCGGCGGACGTGACGATCAGGGTATGATCATCGGTGAATGCCGCTTCTCCCTGAATCAACTCAACCTCATTACGGCTCAATTGCTGCTCAATCACCAGAGACTCGCGTTGGCCGACCATTCCCACTCGATGCAGCAGTTCGTCCATGGAGGGACGGTGCGTTCGTTCGACCTTGAGCCGAAACGCCGGACCGCGCTCGAAACTACCGGTGAGGGAGGCGTGAGACCAGACCGCTTCCCGAAAGGTCTTGCTCGGGATGGTTCCTACTTCCAGGCAGACACCTCCGACAGAGGAACGCTTCTCCACGATGGCCACTCGTTTCCCGAGTTTGGCCGCCTGAATCGCAGCGCTCTGACCGGCCGGACCGCTCCCGATACACACCATATCGAAGTCATAACAAGCCTCCATGCAGGTCATCTCCTTCCACAACAACCGGCCCCCTTCATTACTTTGTCGCCTATTAGGTCCAATCCACACCCCATTACTTGAACTTCAGCATTCGATTCGTCCCCGCTGCATACCGCACATATGGCCGTCCCTCCTGTACGGCGCCGGCTGCAGCGAACAATTCCATACTGAGATCAGACCGTCCCGCTGTTTGCGCGACGCGGGCGCCATGCACTGCGCAGGCAGCCGCCATTGCGCTCGGATCGACGGCCAACCTGGAGGGAAGCGCCTCCATCCACGAGCGTATTGCGGCAGGGAGATGCACCGAGGGCTGACTCTGCGCCCTTACCACGCGGGCCACGCTGTTCAACTCTTGCAGATCCGTCCGAATCTCGTCAGGCTCGGAACTGGAGCTGCAATGGCGGTACGTTTCCCAGATGTTCATGAACCGGGTATCGTCCACGATCGGGTCGTACGTCTCAAAGAGCCATGGGGCGTGACACCCGCCCACGCTCATGAGGCTCATCAGGAAAAGCGGCACGGCCCATCGAGGCGCGCGCTGTCGATAGGCGATGGCCTTCTTCTCCGTGGCTGCATTGGTTGCCGCCTGCATATCGCCGTCCATGCCGTTCCCACTGGGGAGCAATTCCTTCATCCTCTCTCTGCTTCGACACTGCCCTACCTGCCATACATCACTACGTATTCGTTACCGGGGCATCAGCAAGCCGGATGCCAAGGAGCGGCGCGGGTGCCAAGCTAGAAAAGAGGCAAGCAATTACAAAGACTTACTTCGCCTGCGCCTGATCAAACGCAGGAGTGAACCAGCTGCAACCAGATCGTTCACCGTGACGGTTCGCGTTTTCTCATGAAGTCGACACGGCTGCGAGAGGATGCCGCGCTACTCACCGGCGGCATGATTCGCAGTGAAGGAATGGCGTCCGTCTCGGAGAGGCGTGTAACGGAGGTACGATCGATTCTGAATCTGCCGGATCAGACGGATGTGGCGGCAGGCGAAGCGGTCAAGAGACCATCCAGATCATGGCGCAACAGATCGCTGATGCATTCAAGGCTGCCGTCCGGCGCCGGACAACCGCCCCGCTGGTTCCAGATTCGCGCATAGTGGCCTTGTTGTAAAAACACGGTGGTCACGCGCGATCCCCAGGCGTTCTTGACCGCCGACAGAATACGCGGCTTATCGTCGATGAGCACATAGTGGTCGGCCGGATACCGCTCTTCAATGTCGTCCAGCTCTCGCTCCTTGTGCACATAGATCAACACGTGGCCGTTCACGGCATCGAGAAGGCCGGCCCGCTCGATCTTGTACGGCTGGAAGACCGCATCTCCGTCCGAGAGCAAGACCACCTCTCCGCGCCGTCTCAAATGCTTCACGACATCAAGGGCGCCGGGAAAAAGACAATCCCCGAACGGATAGTTGAGCAGAAACCGCGACACGACGAGGCTGTGCAGATCGTGCGGATATTCGCTTCGATACCGTTGCAACGCCCCCAGGTAATCGGCATACCCGAGTTCATCCCGCAGTTGCTTGAACAGGCTCCAATACCGTTGCTGCCCATCGTGCCCGATCTCCCGCTCCAGGAAGCATCTCAGATCGACGGTCACCCGATCCGTATCAAGCAGCGTGTTATCTACATCGACGAGAAAGACGACATCGTGGTCCGTCATAGTGCACCTCCTTTACTCAACCGGCGGAACAATCCTTTCTCTTAAAGATTGCACAGCAAATCCCGTTCCAGATTATTGCGTGAGGAATTACGAGCGAATCGTACCCAATACCGGCGGCTCTCCAGCTCCACAGGCCAAAATGGACGAGGGATCGTTCAGCCGGCGTTCGATCAACATGAGGAGTCACGACCGGCCGTGCTCTCACACGAGCTCACGATTTTCCGCGACGCCAGAAGAAGAATAGGATGGGTTGAAAGGATCGAGCGGAGCCAGAGAAGAAGGTCGCGACAGTCCCAACTTTTTCATTCGACTGCGAAGGGTACTGGGATTGATTCCCAATCGATTCGCCGCACCGAGCGGGCCGTAAATCCGCCATCCGCCGCGCTCAAGGGCCTGAAGAATGTGCAGCCGTTCCGAGTCGAAGAGTGTTGTGGGGGGCTGCGCCTCAGCGATCGCGGACGGTTTGGGACAGGGCAACATGACGCGGTCGTCGATTTCGACCACCGGAGTCTGAGCAAGAATGGCGGCCCGCTCAATGATATTCTGCAATTCACGGATATTGCCCGGCCAATCATACTCTGCCAGCCGCGCCACTGCCGAGTCGTCGAAGACCAGATTGCCGCGATTGAGTTTCACCCGGCAGAGATCGAGGAAATGCTTGGCTAGGAGCGGCACATCCTCGCTCCGTTCACGCAAGGGCGGCAGCGCGATCGGAAAGACCCTGAGCCGGTAATACAGGTCCGCCCGAAACCGTTTTTCCGCGACCGCTTGAGCCAGATCCACGTTCGTCGCCGCGATGAGACGCACGTCCACCGGCACCGACTGCGCACCCCCCACCCGATCGACCTGACGATCCTCCAAGACTCGGAGCAGCTTCGCCTGCACCGCCAACGGCATCTCGCCGATTTCATCGAGAAAGAGAGTTCCCCCATCAGCCAGTTCAAACCGGCCCTGATGCCGCTGGACCGCTCCCGTGAAGGCGCCCCGCTCATGGCCGAACAGCTCGCTTTCCACAAGGCCGCTCGGCAGCGCTGCGCAATTGAGCTTCACGAACGGTTTGTTCCGTCGGCGGCTGCTCTCATGGACCGCGCGCGCCACCAATTCTTTACCCGTACCCGTTTCCCCCGTGATCAAGACCGTCGTGGCGGTCGTGGCTACCGCCTCAATCTGTGCCAAGACTTTGCGAAGACTCTCGCTCTTCCCGACCAACAGACCGAAGTTGCATTCCTGCTTGATCTCTTCCGTCAGATAGGCGTTCTGCTTCGCCAGCTCGCGGCTCAATTTGGTCAATTGAGCGTAGGCCTGGACATTCTCGATGGCGAGCGCTACCTGGATCGCAATCTGGCGCAGGAATTCCAACGCGTCGGGATCCGGCTCGCCCGACTCCACACTCCCGATATTCAACGTGCCGAGGCAGCTCCTCCGAGCCAGCAGCGGCAGGTTCACCATCCGGCCCAGTCCCTCTTCCGCATAATACTGATCTTCGAAAAACACCTGCGCCTGCTGGAGATGCGGCCTGACGTGGATCTCACGATGGTCATAGACCCACCCGACGGCGCTGCCCGCTCTGGGAATCATGGCGCCGCGCTGAAGCACCCGCTTCGGCAAGGCGGTCTCAAGGGCATGGAATCGAAAGGCGTCTTGATCGGGCACATACAACAGGACACCGGCCCGTTCCCACGGTACGACCTCTTTGATACGCTCGGTACAGGCTTCCCAGAGGCTGTCCATCTCGCGCTGCGAGTGGAGGACATTCGAGACTTCCAGCAAGGCGCGGTAACGGCGATGGACTTCAGTCATAACGACCAGTTTCTTCTTGAAGAATTCTCTTCAGCAAAATCTTCCCTCCGACTGGCAATATCCACGACATCGTGAAGCCACGTTCCGGCAAGCCGGAAGTTGATGGTACAAGCCTATAGCAATGTTCTTGCCTGGAACGATCACCCCGAATGATGGCGCGAATCACGGCATGATGAGGCCTATAAAACGGAAGGTTAGAGCAAAATACGCTTGGCTGGTGCGACCAACGGTTCGCCCATTTTCTGGATACAGAACCTCTTATGAGAAAATACCTGCGAGCGCCCCGTGCAGAATCGCTCATTCCCCATGTAAACTGTCCCGTCGGGTCTACGAATTGCCTCAGAGCCGGTTCTCGCTCTTTATTTTTCGATATCATCTGCCGAAGTAGAAATGACGAGATTCCATTTTCGATGAGGTAGCGATGCAGGTGAGTGAATTCCTAGCTACAGTTCGCACGGCCATCCCCCGCGGTCAGCCGCTGGATAGTGCACATTGGAATCAGCGGCATCGAATGCTGGTCCTGATCATTTGGTTCCACATTGCCGGCTACTTATCCTATGGGATGTGGGAACCATCCGCCTTGGTGCACGCCGTCCTTGGCGCAGCCGGTATCAGTCTGTTCGCCATCCTCTCTTCCATGGAATCCATGGGTCGGCGGTGGCGTACCATTATGGTTTCGATCGCCTCTTTTGCCTGTTCCGCCGTGCTGGTCCACCTTTCCGGTGGATTCATTGAAGCGCATTTTCACTTCTTCGTGATGATTGCAGCCATTGCGCTCTATCAGGACTGGATTCCTTTTCTCATTAATCTGACACTGGTCGTCCTTCAACATGGGTTCACCGGCTGGGTGTTCCCGGCATCGGTCTACAACCATCCAGCGGCCTGGGCCCATCCCTGGCATTGGGCCCTCATTCACGGCGCCTTTGTGCTGGCCGAGTGCGGCGCCATCCTAATGTACTGGCGTCTAAATGAGTCCGCTAATGCGCAGCTGCGGGAAAGCGAGACTCGGTTTCGATCCGTGTGCGCTATGTCCCCCGTCGGCATTTTCTTGACGGATGAGAAAGGGCGCTGCCTGTATACCAATGAGCGGTGGCAGGAAATCGCCGGGCTTTCTCTTGAGGAGAGTCTCGATACAGGATGGAGCCGGGCGGTCCATCCTGAGGATCGTGGGGCGGTCCTTGCCGAGTGGAGCAAATGTACGGGGAACGCACAGCCGTATGACGGCGAATTCCGCATGCAGCATCACAACGGCCACGTACGGTGGGTGCGGGGTCGTTCCCGTCCGCTGTACAAGAGGGACGGCACGGTCACCGGTCACGTGGGAACGAACGAAGATGTGACCGATCACAAGAATATGGAAGAGCGTCTGGCGGTGCAGTATGCCGCCGCTCGCGTCATGAGCGAGGCGAGAGACCAGGATATCGGCCTCACGCGCATCCTTGAGGAAATCGGCATAGCCCTGTCGGCAAGCTCAGCTGGATTATGGCTCCCAAAAGACACTACCGACAGCCTGTGCTGCGTCTCTTTCTGGAGCGCATCGCCTCAGCGTTATGAGGAATTAGACACCGTGTCGCGACTGCTTTCTTTGGATCGTGGAAAGGGCATCCCGGGTCGGGTCCTGTCGAACAGCAACCCCGTGTGGGTGGCGGACCTGGCCGCCGATGACAATTTTCCACGCCGCGACGTCGCGAGCCGCTGTGGCTTGCGTTCGGCCGCCGCATTTCCCATAGTGGGTGCAGGGAAGAGCGTCGGCGCGATGGAATTCTTTTGGCCGAGCCAGCGGGACCGCGATGATCGCTTGCTGGTGACACTTCACCTCATCGGCGTTCAGATCGGCCTGTTCCTCGAACGTTTGAGAGCCGAGCGAAGCGCGCTCCGTGCCAGGGAAGCTGCAGAAGCCAGCGCCCACGCGAAAGCCGAATTTTTGGCCACCATGAGTCACGAGATCCGCACGCCGATGAACGGGATCATCGGCGTGACGGGGCTGCTGCTGGACAGCGACTTGTCACCGGATCAACGGGAGCTTGCCGAGACGGTTCGGCGATCAGGCGACGCTCTACTTACCATTATCAATGACATTCTCGATTTCTCGAAGATCGACGCCGGAAAGCTGGCAATCGAACACATCGATTTTGATTTGCGGACCATGATGGAAGATACGTTGGAGATGATGGCGGAAGCCGCGCAACGGAAGGGCCTCGAGCTCGTGGGCTTGATGGATGCCGAAGTACCGTCGGATGTGCACGGAGATCCGGGTCGGATACGTCAAATTCTGAGCAATCTCCTCAGCAACGCGGTCAAGTTCAGCGAGCGCGGCGAAGTCGTCGTACAGGCAAGCCTGGCGGGGACAGTGGCGGATGATGTGATGATCCGATTTGAGGTGGTTGATACAGGCATCGGGATCAGCCCTGACCACATCGGAAAGCTTTTCCAATCCTTCAGCCAGGCGGACAGTTCAACCACCAGAAAGTACGGAGGAACCGGCTTAGGCCTCGCCATCTGCAAACGGCTCACGGAACTGATGGGCGGACAGATCGGCGTCGCGTCAACAGCAGGACGCGGAAGCCGCTTTTGGTTCATGGTCCGCCTCGGTCGCTCGAGCCCGTCTGGACGTGTGCCCTTGATCGATATGTCGGAGCTTCGCGGTCTTCGCCTGTGCGTGGTGGACGATACCGCAACCAGCCGCATGGTTCTTCGTCACTATGCTAAAGCTTGGGGAATGGTCTATGCCGAAACGGACCAGGCCTCCGAGGTCCTGTCGATGCTGCGCGAGGCTGCTCGGGACGGGCACCCCTTCGATCTGCTGATTCTGGATATGCAGATGCCGGGCATGGACGAGATCGAGCTGGCGGCAAGGATCAAAGCAGACGATCGCCTTTCATCGCTGAAACTGGTATTGCTAACTTCTATAACACGACGCGGAGAGGCCAAGTCGGCGCACGAGGCCGGGATCGCTGGATATCTGACGAAACCCGTCCGTCGGACCCAACTCTATGCTTGTCTCAGGATGGTGATGGGTCACGCAGCGACGAGATCGCCGGCCGGCGATCTCGAGATACATACGTCACCAAGCCGCCTCGTTACCGAGCACCGGACGCCGGGCGTTAAAGCACGGACCAATATCCGATTGTTGATAGCCGAAGACAATCCGGTGAACCAGAAAGTCGCGGCTCGCATGCTCGATAAATTAGGCTATAAGGCCGATGTGGTTGCCAACGGGCTCGAAGCGATCGATGCGCTTCTCCGATTCCCTTATGAGGCGGTCCTGATGGACTGTCACATGCCGGAACTGGACGGCTTTGAAGCAAGCCAACGAATACGCGAGATGGAAGGACGAGGGGACCTGCGAGCTTATACGCCCATCATTGCCGTCACGGCCAATGCGATGCAGGGAGATCGCGACCGGTGCCTCCTTGCGGGTATGGATGACTACATCAGCAAACCCATCGGGATCGAACAGTTACGCACCGCGCTCGGGAAATGGGTAAAAACACCTGATGAGACGCGGCAGGATGATGCCGCAGCCTAAGCATGCCGCTCTCTTCGCCTTCTCATCTCTGTCCCGCCACCAGCCGCAGCTGTTCAAATGGAGAACCTGGGAATTGCGCGGGAAATGACTCGAATGACGTGACATCCTTGCTCCGATGGCGTGTCTCCCAACGCCTGCTTGTCGAAGCAACGCGTCACATATCAGATCCGCACCAATACTTTTCCCATAGGCCCTTGAGCCAGTCGAGCGAACCCTTGCTTCGCCTCTTCAAATGGGACGACGGTATCTACCTGTGGCCGCCGTCCCAGGACATCCAACCGAGCCACGATCTCCGTCCATGCCCTCTGTGCGTCGTGCGCCGTATAGTCTCCCACCGCGACGCCACCCATTCGATTTCGGCGGAACAATAGGCTTGCCGTATTGAACTCGGGTACCACGCCTCCACTCCTGCCGACGATGCTGATCCGGCCGCCATACCCGAGCATGGCGATCACTCGATTCAGCAGCGGACCGCCGACATTATCCACGGCTAGATCGATTTTTTTTGGACCGATTGCCGCTGCCACAGCCTTCACCAAGGTCTTGTCCGCCGGATCAAAAACGAAATCGGCGCCGAGGGTCTTGAGTCTGGCCCCCTTGTCCGGGCTGCGCGACAGGGCCACGACCGTGAGATCCATCGACTTCCCCAGCAAGACCGACGCGACGCCGACCCCGCCCGAAGCGCCGGTCACGAGGAGGATAGATCCCGCACGCGGGGGCGCGGGAGGATCGGTCCACTGCGTCAAGGCTTGCCAGGCAGTCAGAAAAACCAGTGGCGCGCCGGCCATTTCTTCAAGAGACCAGCCCCGGGGCACCGGGGCCACGCTGTCCGCCGGCACCACCACTTTCTCGGCCAGAGTTCCCCATGCCGTAACTCCGACATCGCAACGGAGGATGCCCACCGTCTCTCCTATCCGTACGCTGCTCACTCCGGGGCCTATGGACAGCACATCACCCACGCCGTCCCGCCCGAGAACATGGGGCAGCGGCGGTTTGGCCGGATACATGCCTTTCGCGAGGAAAGCATCCGCCGGGTTCAACGCGGCGAACTTAATTTTCAAGAGCACCTCTGCCGGACCCGGCTGCGGATCGGCGACGTCGCCGATCCGCAGCCGCTCGACTCCCTCATAGGACTCCATCAACCATGCGCGCATGTGTTCGTCTCAACTTGTGAGCGACTTCTTCATCTCGACCGGCAGCACTTCCCTTATGATTCGTTCATGAGCGCCGCTTGGAGGTTTCACCGCTTAGACACCTCGCCCTCATCACTTTCCGCGGCGGGGCGGACGGCGACGGCTTCCTCTGCCGGAACGACTTGAGAGCCATATTCGCTGGCATAGACGGCAATGAAGGAGGCGCCGAACAAGAAGATCTGTGAAGCATAATAGGCCCACAGCAGGATCAGAACCAACGAGCCGGCGCCGCCGTAGAACGTCACCAGCGCGCTGTGCCCCAGGTACACCACGATTACCATGCTCCCCGCCACATACAACACCGTCGTGATCAAGGCTCCCATCCAGACGTCGGTCCATGCCAACTTCGCCTGGGGCACCCATTTGTAGAGCAACGCAAACAGCAGGGCCAGCACCAGATAGGATGTGGCGGCACTGGCGACCCGGAGCACCGGTCGCGCCTCCTCTCCCATGAGCGCTTGCGCCCCAATGGTGAACACGGCGCTGGCGATGAGCGACACGAGCAACATGAACGCGATGCCCAAGAGTCCCAGTCTGGAGAAAAACCGATGCTTGATGCGCTGCAGCAGGCTCGGCTCCCGCTTTGATGCGAGCCCCCAGATACAATCCAGCGCATCTTGCAGCTGATCCATGACGCGAGCCGCGGCGATCACGAAGACCAGGACGGCGACCAGCACACTATGCATGGGGGCCCCCGCGCGTCGCCAATGATCGATGAGATTGAACAACGCATCACCGGAAGGATGGCCGATGAGGTCCACCACTTGCCGATGCAAGGTATCCCGCGCCGCTTCCTCACCCATCAGCGCAGCGGAGACCATCACGACGAGCACGACGAGCGGCACAATCGCGAAGGCCGTGTAATAGGCCAGCGCCGCCGCAAACCGCGGACCCGGATCACCGCCCCACTTCTCCGCCGTCTTTTTCGCCAACGACCACGCGGCAGCCCACCACGCCACATTCTCTTTGGCCGGATAGGCCGAGGCATGATCGTTCATGGTTTCCCTTGGCATACTGAGCCGCCTCGCCATCTGCCATTAAGATACGATCCATGAACCTGTTCAAGCGCGAGGAAACGGGCTGGGAACTTCGCGCCGGCGGGCGGAGAGCGAGTTAGCCGGCCGCGTCTCGCCTCACCCTCTTTTTGTAATCTCATAAAAGCATCGTAGAGTCAGCCAAGAACGCGCGATCGCACCATTGTTTACCGGGCAAATTGAGCCACAGTGGCACAGAGGACCATGCCCGTCTTCACAGGACTCCTTAGGGACAGACCCGACTGTCCATCGCCGTCCTCACGAATGCCGCCGTTTTTACCGATAACAGAAGTGGGCACAGGGGTTGCTTTACCAATGTGTAGCAGTCGGACACATCAACTCAGGGCCGCTAACCATACCGCCGGAGGAGCCAGCCATGCCTCAGCCCTTAGGAATGCGCGTCTATCTCACTGCCCTCGCCATGTTCATCTCTTCCGTGGTCGGCCGGTCTTGGGCCGCCCGCCGGTAACGAGCATCAGCCGTCACACGCTAGCCATCCATCTTTTACCGTCTGATGTCCAGGGTGATGGCTGAAAGGCTCCAGGGATTCAGCTAGCGTCCCACGCAACCTCAGCGACTACAACATAGATTACGGTCTCTTTATCAAGGAGGTGGCGCCATGCAACAACAAATTCAGCGGCCGATCAGCCGGAAGGAATCAGCGAGGCCCGTCGACGATGCCCAGGACCTGTGGCCTCAGTCGGCACGCGAGTTCATGAAGCTTCCCGTATCGGGACTGCTTGCCGCGAAGCGGTTCTCCTACGGCCGCCTGAACGCGCCGGCGGAGGGGTCGAGGTAGCGGGACACAATCGGTTCCGAAGTAGTGCGAGGCGTCGCGGTCCATGCAAAACAAACGCTGGATTTCTACAACAGCTGAAGGAACTCGTCTACATTCCGACCTCTTTGTTTTCAACGCCGATCCTGTGTTTTCGATTCGAGCTAGGCCCCCTTTGCTTTTCCTGTCATCATCACCGATGGGATACCGCATGATCCTTCTCCTGGAGGGCCTTCCGCACGCGAGCCGCCGATTCTTCCGCCGCCTTGACGACCGCCGCCGGCGCGACGCCGGTAAACTGCCCCTTGGCTTTTAGCGCCCGGCCGTTTACGAAGACGAATGTGACGTTGGACGGTTGCGTGTTGAACACGAGCTGGCCCAGCCAGTCAAAACGCGGCGCGAAATTCACGCCGCTCGGGTCGACGATGATAAGATCCGCCTTCTTGCCGGGCGTAAGCGAACCGATCTGGTCGGCCAAGTCGAGAGCCTCCGCACCGCCGAGGGTCGCCATGCGGAGCACGTCCGCCACGGTCGGATAGAGGTCAGTCCGCAGGGATTTCGCCCGTTGAAGCCCCACCGCCGCCCGCATGTTGCTGAACATGTCGCTGGTATCGTTGGTGCCCCCGTCCAGGCCCAGTCCCAGATTAAGGCCGGCCGCGTGCAATTCGGGCAGGCGCATGATCCCCGACGCCAGCCTCATATTACTCAGCGGGTTGTGCGTAACCCGCACGTCGTGCCGGGCAAGCAGGGTAATCTCTTGATCCGTGAGGTGAATCGCGTGGTTCACCAGCAGATTCCCCCGCAGGGCCAAGGCGCCGGATTCCTCCAGCGACCGGATCGGTTCACTGTCCCGTTGCGTAATGTGTTCCAGCAAGTGTACGTTGAGCTTCACGTCCCACTCGTGCGCGAACTGCACCGCGTCGGTGAGCGCCTTGAGATGCTCCATTCCGGGACGCCCGGCGAGCTGCAGCGTCGCAAGAGAGTTTGGTTTGATGAGTTCCTCGTGAAGGGATTTGAGCGCGTCGTGCTCCTGCTTCCGCGGCGTCGGCGCATACATGAACCGCAAGCCCGATTCCGTCAGAGCGCGGAGGTGCTCGCGCGAGGTCTCGAGCTTCAGCCCGCCGGCCGAGTCCACGACCGTCGTGACGCCGGTCGCGATCAGACCCAGCGTACTTAGCCTGACAGCAGCGTAGACATCCTCAGGTGTGAGTATTTCGTAAACCGGGAAGGTACAGTCACGGAGCCACCCATTGAGATCCCGGTCGGAGCAGCCGCCCCGGATCACGGACTGAACCAGGTGGTTATGGAGATCCACGAACCCCGGCAGCACGATGGCGCCCGTCGCATCCACGACGGCCGCGCCGGGTGCGGCAAGTCCTTTTCCGACCGCAACGATCGTATCCCCGGCCATGAGCACATCGGCGTCCGCCAGTGTGCCAAGCGGGCCGCCCCCAAGCGTGGGGTCCATCGTGATAGCGAGCGCGGCGTTCTGGATCAGGGTACGAGCGCCGGTTGGGCCGACCGGTTCGTCACCTCGCGCCGGACCAGGCCACATTCCCAGCCCCGACGCGACGAATACGAGGAAGGCGACAAGGAGAGAGCGCTTCGGTGGGAGACTGCAGTAAGCGATGGCATGCGCGTCATCAAGGCATCGCAACGGTAAGTTCCTCGACGTGTACAAGCCTTTCATTCTGAGGAATAGGATGGTTGTGGAGAAGAAGAGACTGCAGATGCTGCTGGACGGCATCGCGAACATTCCGCTTCGCTTCTTCAATTGTTTTTCCATCGCTGAAGCAACCAGGCAATGTCGGACTGTAAGCCATACAGCCAACATCCTCAGCTTCCTGCTCAAAGAAAATCTCAAAGGTATCTCCATGAAGTTCTCTGTCCTGACTCTCATCAATTCTCTTCCTTTGTTGCAGCTGGCCATCGATGTGAAAAGTTCATCGTGTCGAATGGGGAGGTCAGTAACCATTACGGGGCCGCGCTTCGCAGACTGGAGATTTGAACAGGGACGCACATGTTTCCATGTGGAAACACCAGAAGAACCACCCGATTGTCGCACCCCCGCCTCAATCAGCGACATGATTTCCACCGGCGAATGATTCCTACAGCCATTGTGGCTGTCAGAGGCGTGATGTCCAGTAACCCGGCCGTCGTTTTAAATGCATGACCGCTACGATGAGAAGACCGGCCGAGCGTTGACTATAAATGACTGCAAAAGGGAAGCGATGGACGAGGAAGCGTCTCGTTCCTCGCTGATATGCAGGTCAGGTGTCGGGTGATTCTCGTATCCGACGGATAGCGTTTGTGACTTCCTGAAAGAATGACTCTCCTAGACCGACCCGTTGTCCGTCCTACCATGCCTTGACTCGTTCCAGTTCGTCGAGTGCTTCGGGATGAAGCGCGACCGACTGTTCACCTCCCATGTCGCAGCCGCTTCTGGATCTCCTCCCACGGGATCGTTTTCACTTCGCCGCGTTCGACTTGCTGTAGCCGCCTCTGCACTTCTTCTTGCCAAGCCTGCTCCACGTCGGTATCCGGAGCTTCATCCAGGCTCGCTATCAATTGCTCAGCCACTTCCGCACGCTCGTCGGCGGTCAATTTGAGCGCTTCTTTCAACACGACTTGGGACTTTTCCGTCATGACGAACCTCCAATGACATCGCCAGCAGATCCGTTGCTCTCATTATGGGCTGAAGGTCTTCAGGAAACAACCGATGTGACTTTCCTTATTGTCAGGAGTATGGCGCACGCACATGCCGCCAAGCGGCATGCGCGCCGCGAGAGCGCGGGAGAATGAATGCTTGGACCCCTAAGCTGTGAGGGCGTGCGCTTCTCCGTAGTGAGTGGCGCTTATTTTCACACAGCTAAGCGCATCGCATCGAGACGAGGTTCTGCCTCACTATCTCTGGAGTACCAAGTATGCGATGCAGGATGTCAGCCGGCGCGGCGAGTCTACTCTGGACTGCGATGATCGTGTCCCCGGCGAAGAGCACATCGGCGTCCGGCAGTGTGCCGAGGGGACCGTCCCCAAGCCGTGGGTCCATCGTGATAACGAGGACCGGGTTGGTTCTGCAGGTTCGTCCCCTCACGCCTGACCGGGCCGGATTTCCAGACACAGCGCGATGAGCGCGAGAACGACGACAAGGAGCGAGCGCTTCGGCGGGAGACTGCAGTAGCCTCCGGCATGCGCGCCATCAAGGCATTGCAACGGTAAGTTCCTCGACGTGCAAGGAATGTTTCATTCTGAGGAATAGTTGGCGATCATCAGCAATGGTACATGGTAATGGCGTGCTTCACTATAGCTCTACGCCGCCTTCTTCAGTCGCTTGCCCGCATGCAAGACCGTAAAGCCGATCACTTCTTCGCCCTCGTAGCGGACAATAACGTCGTCATCCGTCATCTCGCTGTCGGTCGCGTGGCTGGGCTTTTTAAAGTTCACATAGAGCGTGTCCGCTTCCGCATCATAGGTGAGCCACACCGCATGCTGCGGCGCTCGATGAACGGCTGGAATTAGTTTCAAATAATCCTGGATATCCGCGATCTTCATTGTCTGCCGCCCTCGCCCTGTCTGCCATTAGAGTCAAAGCCGATTCTTTAACTCTCGAAGCACCTTCTCGACCGATTGATTGAGGGGCGGAATTTTGGTCTGGACGACATCCCAGATGATATGCAGATCGAGCCCAAAATATCCGTGAGCAATGACGTCACGAAACGCAGCCGCCTTTGACCAGTCTACTTGTGGCATAAGAGCCTTGGCTTCAGCGGGCAGATGCTTTGCCGCTTCGCCAATAATCTCCAAGTTGCGGACGACCGCATCAATTACCATGTCCTCTGAGCGGAACTGATCAAATGTCAGCCCTTCGGTGTAACGTCCGATTTTTCGTGCACTCTCCACGACGTCCTCAAGATAGAACGGCCAATTACGCGACACGAACCATATCCTTCTCAATGATAGGGCGCATGCGCGGCTTCACGGCATCCTCGGTAACTAGATCAACCGAGGTTCCGAGGACGGCTTCTAAATAAACCTTCAGATCCATGTATCGGTCGAATGTGGCAGCCTCCTGAAATTCCACCAGAATGTCCACATCGCTGTCACTTCGCATATCATCCCGCGCAGCCGACCCGAAGACCCCAAGCTTCTTCACCCGAAATCTGACGAGGATGTCTTCCCGCCGGTTGGCCAACAATGACAAGACCCGGTGTTTGTTCATACGTGATCCTCCAACTCAGTTTCGAACGCGAGGCATTTTACCTGGTTTGAAGGGATCAGGAAATATCGATTGCCGCAGGTTGGAAGTGCGAGGGAGGAAACGAACAGGCCACTGTCCGGCTCAGGGCTCTGCACCTTTCAAATCTTTGCAGCTCTTCCGAGCGAGAAAATCATTGATATTCTCGATCCTAGGCCGCTCGGTCATATAGGACCTCTCCTTCACGACAGGCTGTCCGAATTACAGTTCCCGGCGCGTCGCGATAGAGCTCGAACTCCTCAGGAGTCACGATGACCACATCCTTTGGGGCACCCATCCCGGCAAGAAGCCCGTACACCTCGACGATTCATTCGCGCTTGGACTCACGAGGCTGCATGACGACCAGCAAATCGACATCGCTGTCCGGGCCTGCCTCGCCGCGGGCATGAGAGCCGAAGAGAATGCTTTTCTCTGGCGACACAATACGCCGGACCATTTCCTCTTGTACGCTGCCTGTCCCTGTCCTGGTTAAACTGTGAACCATGTGCTTCTCCGTAGTGAGCCGCGCTTATTGGCACAGCTAAGCGCATCGCGTCGAGAAGAGGTTCTGCCTCACTATCTTTGCGTACATAGCCAAGACCGCGGTGCCCACTGGGGGGTGCATCTGAGTCAGGCACCTGTTCGAAGCTTCACAGCCTCAAGTCAGAAATCATTCCAGACCCTTTGTTTTGTTCCCACCCAAACCATTACCTCATTCCTCGTCATCTTCCTCCTCATCTGGCTCGTCGTCTTCGGTCTCCACCGCCATGCTGTTTATATAGTCACGCCGCACCATTCTAAGTGACCGTCGCGACGCTTGGTCGACCAGGAAAAACCACCAACCGTTCATCTGATGCCCTACAATATTCCTTGCAGCGGGCGACGGACTTTCATAGACAACGCCATCGATTTCTAAGCGTCCGTCGGAAAGAAGTGTCGCCACCTTATCATTATGCTTTTTCTTTCTGGGGAATAGCGGCATGCCTGCCGAAAGAACACCTGCGCTGATCAGATCGGCAAGCTTAATCTTCTTCTTTCGTCGATGCATAATGTGTTCGCCACTGAAGCCGGAACGGTGGCCTAATGGGACAGGCCATATTTCAATAATGGTTTCAATCAGCTGCTGTGTCCGCTGGCGGATTGCATCATCGTTCCATTGTCCACATCTCCCGGCAATGTTCAGTATCCTGCGGTTTAGGAAAAGGACATCATGGCCCTTTATGGCATGACTTTTCCCCTCATCTCCTATCCACGGGCCATTGGAAACCTTTGAATTCAGACGGCCAGTGAGAAGCGTAAGGTTACCAAGCGTGTGCACTAATGCATCCCGCTCGCTATCCTCCTGAACGCCATTCTCAAGCGGCCAGCGGGACTGCCATTTTCTGGGCATGACGTGCTCGATAACGAATTGTCCTCGGGCGACGCGCTCACCGCCCAGCGCCTGTTGCCCATCTTTCCATCCACGCAAATGGTCTTCAATCGCCTCTAGCACCATCCGAAGACGACCACGCCGCAGACGTTTGTACGCCAGGAGGACTGTCAGCTCCTCCCGTAGCTCATTATCATCCGGCCAGTACCGACTCCCACTCGACTGTTTCGCCAAGAACTCCTCAATGACATCACCTGCTCTCCGCCGATTGTCGCCTTTTATCTGCGCGATAAGGTCTGCGATGACTTGGTTGTAGTTCTTTGTCGTGGCGCGCACCAGCATTCGCCGCACCATCCAGCCTTCCACGACGTGTAGCACTTTTTGGATCTGGGCGTAAGGGATCTCCTCCTGGTCTGGGTCAAGGAGACTGAGTATGAGCGGCTTAACGACTTCGCTTTCCTGTACGCTGGTCCGATATCCAAAAAGCCCTAACTGGTCGATTGTCCCGTTATAGGTCTCGGATTTCGCGATGAATTGCTTGTACACTTGCGATGAGCCATGGACTTGTCTGAGAAGGTCGGACATCGGTACATTGCTGTCGTGGTCGGCAAATCGCTTAAAACGATCGAAGACCTCTCGTGCAACGACCTCTTCCCCTGTCCGTGCCGTGAGCCAGTGATTGAAGAAGACCGATGAGCGTGGATAGCGGAGCCGCCCGACACTAACCTCAGCTTCCCAGAAACCAGTTTCAAAGTCTTTCCATCGAGCTTGGTACGCCTCCTCAACATTGCTCCCTGTCTCAAGGAGACGCTGAAAGATGAAGTTCTTAATAAGATCTGCAGCCGTGAGTTGAGCCCCACGGGCATTAAGTGTCTCGAAGATCTCCTGCGCGTTTTCATCCGGAGCAAGATCTATAACGACCAGTTGCAGAAGCTCACGAACGGTAGTTTCGATTGCTGCTGCCCTTATTGCTATCTGCTCCTCCCCTGTCTGATCCAACCAATCCCGAGCACTTTCGCTGAAAAACTGATGAGCTTGGACCATGCGTTCGCCGGGAAAGTCCACGGCATCATAGCTCACCGGCGGTTTTGCTCCCATAACGGCGTTAAATGCCGGTCGGTCACGATTGGTCGGCCATACCTTAAAACGATCCTCGGGTCTCGAACAAAACGGCGCAGCATTTTCAACAAGAGGTTCAATGCGCAAGGCAGGGGCCAGTGCCTTTACTGATTGAAGCTCGGCATGGAGCGCATCTAATAGGAGTTGCAACGTTGTAAGCCGCTGCTGTCCATCAATTATTGTTCGCTCCTGCATAAGTCCTGCTGGTTTCTGAACTTGCTGTAACACGACGGCCCCCAGAAAATGAGCATGATGCCGTTCAGATGGCCGTTTGAGAACCCTTTCCGCCACACGCGTCACATCGTCCCACAACGGCTCCCATTGGCTTTCCTGGTTCCATACGTATGGTCGTTGAAATAGAGGGACAACTAGCCGCTGAGGAAGAAAGAATACTTTTTGTGGCGTTAACACCTGGGTCTCCATAGATCCCTTCCTCGTTCACCAAACGCTTATGGATAAGTTAGTCTAGATTTTCTTCCACCCAATGGAGTCAAGGTAACTTTCGGCAGCTTTCTATGTGGCGCCTTCGAGAAGGCGACACCTTTGTTTGCGCCGGAACGGAAAAACTCCTATCCCCCCGTAACAGGACCGTCCGAAATAGGCGACCCGATCGTTTTATCGCCAGCGGTAAGAATAGAACTCCTCAAATCCTCGAATGCCGTTCTAATCGGGTTCAGCGTGAGAAGGCTAGCAAGTGAGAGATTCTTACATTGTTTGAATCTTGACTTCTCTATCTGATCAGTAAGCAGCACATAAAAAGTCCACTGCGATAAGTTCAATGGATTAAGAGTGGCCTTCTCTTTATGGTCGTGCAGACAGAAGACGTACAGGTCAGATTGTCTGCGAATTTCTGGGCCCATTTGGCCAGTTGTGGGATCCCAAGCTCGAGCCGGACGTATGCCGAAGATGGGTCGTGAGAGGCGTTGTTGCGGCCAAGTCTGGAGGTATCCTGAGGTCTTCACTTCAATCCTATATCCATTAAATTTCAGGTCGTACGCTTCCCAATCGTTTCGAATTCCCGATGTCAGCCCTAGCGCCATCGCGACGATGTACTCGGCCAGGCAGCCACGCATCGTATTGCCAATGAGGTCAGATGCCGACCACTGCCAGAAACTCAGCAGGTCCACTGAGAGTTTCTGATCACCGAGCGTAAACAGCTCTGCACCAGTTTGTCGGAGGCAAGGGATGTAGGGATAACCAGATTGCAATCTTTTACCTGCTCCTTAGATCGACATTTATAAACGATCTACCAAACTAAAATGATAGAGAAGATAGCCGTCTATTACTTCACTGACCTGTTTGGATTCGCTCAAGTTCTTCGAGATATTCTCCTGGCAAGCGCCAATATCTCGCTCCATCAACGATCAATCGTTTATAGTCGGGATGCGGAAGGAAATAGGAATTTGGTATCGATACCGCGAGGTATAGAGAGATCATGAGCGGGCCTTTCCCTCATTTGTTGCCAATCAAGATTCGACCCATAGGCGAAATAGAGCATCTAACTTGTGTCTCTCCTTATGCGGCAGAGTAACGGTAGAGAGCCCATATGTCGTGCAAAAACTGCTTTGAGCGAACCCGCACACGCCCACTGTCTCAATGATAGGAGTCGCTTCCTCCCGTCCCTTCAGCAGGGCCTTTTGCCAAGGTGCCGATCCAATTCCTGCCGGTCCATTTGTTGCCGCATTTGCCCGATGTCCAGCCACATTTGGCGCTGCCGGAAATAGTCGTATTGCTGCTGTTGCGGTGAGCGGCCGAGGCTGTCCTTCCCCGCCAGGGCATTCATGCTTGCCGTCAGAATCACACCGACCAAACAACCCAAGATGAACTGTCGCATTGGTTAGCCTCCTTCCGCCGGTGCCTGTGACCGCAGTTCGTGCCGTTCGATCGGTCAAATGGCTCCATCATGCTCGCCATGTTAACGGCTGCCCCTTCCGTGCCGGTACATGGCCGTGATCTCCTTTGTGTGGATGACCAACTGGTCGCCATTCTAACGGACGGCTGTGACATCGGAGGTCACAACCCACTGCTCGACACGCCAGGCGGCCGCTATCGGCGATCGGGCCGAGGAATCAGTTGCTCTGGTGGGACACCCCTTATGTCATTTCCCACAACAGCCGGATCGGCACCGCATAGAACCCTTCTCCGAAGCTGGCGCTGGCCTCGCCGTCATAGAGCACCACCCCCGCTGCGAACTTAGTCCCGGCCGCCTCCTTGAGCTTGCGAAGTCCTCTGAAATCAGCGCTGGTGACGGTAGCTCTGGCTTTTACTTCGATCCCCGCCAACTCCCGCGCGCCGCGCTCCAGCACGATGTCCGCCTCGACCCCGTCTTTGTCGCGGAAATGATGAAACGTGATCGACGTTTCGTGCCAACTTGCCTGCCGGCGCAGCTCTTGATAGACGAAAGTCTCCAGTAGTTGTCCGAGCGTCGAACGATCCCGCGCCAGCGCCGCAGCGTCGAGTCCCAGTAGCGCGCAAGCCACCCCGCTGTCTCCGAGATGCAGCTTCGGCGTCTTTATCAGCCGGCTCAACCGGTTGCTGTACCACGGCGAAAGCGGCTCAAGTAGGAACACGCGCTCAAGCAGTGTGATGTAGTCGCGGATCGTCGGGCGGCTCAACTGGAAGGGTCCAGCCAGGTCGCTTACATTGAGGAGACGGGCCGTCTGGCCTGCCGCCAGCGTAAGGAGACGTGTCAGTGTGTCGAGCGCGCTGATCCGCGTCAGATCCCGCACATCACGCTGGACAAGTGTCTCGATGTAGTCGCGGTACCAGGCCGTGCGACGGCGCGGCGTAGCGCGCGCCAAGGCGGCAGGGTAGCCTCCGGCGACCACTCGTTCAGCCAAGCCGGCCCCCAGACGCTCGTATGTTCGGGTTTTGAATTTTCCAGTAAAAAGGGTGTCAAGAAAGTGCACTGCCCTGCCGGCGAGTTCTGTTTGCGCGAGCGGGTGCAGCCGTACGATCTCCATGCGTCCGGCGAGGGAATCGGCAAGTCTTGGAAGCAGCAGCACGTTAGCCGACCCGGTCAAAATGAAGCGCCCCGGCGTACGCCGGCGGTCCACTGCAGTCTTGATGGCAGTGAAGAGTCCCGGCGCGCGTTGGATCTCATCGAGAATGGATTTTTCAGGCAGATCGATGACAAAGCCGACCGGATCGGCCTGTGCCGCCGCCAAGGCGACATCATCATCGAAGCTAAAGTAGGTGTGCCCTCGCGCTTCGCCGATCTTCCGCGCCAATGTAGTCTTGCCGCACTGACGCGGCCCATGAATCAAGACGACCGGCGTGTCCGCCAGGGCCTCGGTGAGACTGGACTCGACAAAACGGGGCTAGAAGGCCGGGGCGGTCATGGCGGCTGATCGTAACTTCATGGTTCGGCTGATTGCAAGGTTATATATCGGCTGATTGAAACCCGTCAGCCGGGAATCTGGAAGGATCGGAATATCTATGCCTTAACTGTATCCGGCTTTGCCCAAGCCATCCGGGTTTCTCGCCAGACGGTGAACGAGCTCCTTCAGGAGAGGCGCTCGCTCATCCCTGAAATGGCATTGCGACTCTCTCGCCTTTTCGGGAACAGTCCTGAGTTTTGGCTCAATGCCCCAGCGTGCCGTCAATCAATGCCTATCTGACCGGCGAGACTGCGAGGGGCGGAGGCGGGATCGGCAGGCCCTCAGAACACGTCGCGCGCCATTTGTCAAACGGTCGGCGGGCCAGAGACCGGACCATCCACGAGGAGCGTGATGTGGAAGACCGTGCCTGCGCCTTCCCGGCTTTCGACGCTGATCGTGCCACCGTGCGCATCCACCACGTCTTTGACGATCTTTGTGCCCAGTCCGGTTCCACCCGCTTTGCGGCTGATCGCCTGAACGGTGAAGAGACTATTGCGGACTTCCGGCGACATGCCTTTGCCCGTATCGATGACGGAGAGCACGATCCTGGTTCCCCCTGGCTCGGTGCGGCCTCGCACCGTGACCGAGCCGCCCGGCGGGACTTCGGGAATGGCATTGTTGACGAGATTATAGAGCGCATTGAAGAGCCGATTTTCGTCGGCTCGAATGAGCGGGAGCTGGTCGAGCCCATCGGTCCGGAGCGTCACCTGCCGTTCATCGGCGAGAACCCGCAGCGTGTCCATAACACCGGCGGCGACCTCGGCCACCCGACAGGGCGCAAACTGGATCGGGCGGGTCAGGCCCTTCACGGAATCGGCAATTTCCTTGACCCGTTCGTGGATGCGGCCGGACGATCGCCGGATCATCTCAATGAGCTCCTGTGCCACGTCATGGCTCGGCTTCACTGCGCGCAGAGCCGGCTCCGGGAGTTTTTCAAAACACTCCCGGACTTCTCCCTCCAGCAGCTGGGCACCACTCATGATGGGCATGAGGAGGTTCTTCAGATCATGGCCGATGTCGCCCAACATCTTGGCCACTTCCGACAGGCGCTTCTCCTCCACCAATCGGGCTTCGGTCCGGCGCAGCTCTTCTTCGGTCCGCCTGCGGTCGATGTACAGGCCGAGCCTGATTCCGAGATTGGCCACCATGTCGAGGACGTCCTGATCCGGCTCGCGGATCGCGCGGAAGAAAAACTCCATGG
This sequence comes from Nitrospira sp. Nam80, assembly GCF_965152575.1. NCBI lineage: Bacteria > Pseudomonadati > Nitrospirota > Nitrospiria > Nitrospirales > Nitrospiraceae > Nitrospira > Nitrospira sp. Nam80. Next base: position 981,836 of record NZ_OZ224216.1, on the reverse strand, counting down.
CGCCATAGGTGTAATTGCCCTTCTGCAGCGGAAAGGCAAACGCGCCGTGCAAGCCGACCTTTTCGGCCATCTTGGCACGCCGGAACGCCGGATCCATCAGCACGTCGGGAACCCAGATCGGCTTGCCGGCCGCCCAGGTCCGCCCGACGAGTCCTTCGCCGGCCCGGAATGTCCGGTCTCGACTATCCTGCACAAACTCCTCCACGTCCATCTCCGGGACATGCCACAGATCCACGAACCGGAGGGCTTGGGCCTGCTCATCCAGCGTCCAGAACATGCCTAATTCCCATTCGAGCGTTTCGCCGATCGCCTGCAGCACGGCATGGCCGACGTCTTTGAGCGTCATCGACTCGGCCAGCACTCTGGTCACGGCATAGTCCGATGCCAGACGCCGTCCCGATCGCTGGGCCTCGGCCAGCGCGTCTCTGGTCTCACCGACCATCCGCACGTAGCCGCGGCTCACATACGTGAGCGCAATCACGTAGCCGGCAAATCGCACGCCGTGCCAGACCCACCATTCGCTCTGCCACGGGGCCGAGAAGAGAAACATCGTTTCGGCCAATCCGAAGAGAATCGCCAGCGTCCCCAGGAGCTGATGCTCCGGCCTGTTGGTCCGTCCGGACTCGATCCAGAACCCGGCTGCGCCGGCGAAGAACAAGACGGCGGCGAGCCCGTTCACCGCGAGCGCCGCCGGCGCGAATTGCGCCTGCTCGGTGAAGCGAGGTAAGTGGAGGGGCATGGTGACGACGAGCATCCCGAAGGCAACCGTCCCGCCGGTAACGAGGTAGGGCATCAGCGCTCTGGTCCGCTTGCCGATCATGCCCGGTGGATGCCACACAAACGAGAACGCCACGCCCCCAAGCAGGCTGGCGGCACTGCGCAACAACACGAACCCGTGATCGGGAGAGGAGACGGCGTGAAACCCTTCGAGAATCCCCATTCCCAGCAAGCCGCTCGCGATGCCCTGAAGCCGCGTATCGTCCCACTCGGCTTTTCGCGCGAGCAATACCAGGCCGGTCAGGACCGCCGCCAAGCCGCCCAAGGCTTCCAGCGTCGAATGGAGCGGGAGGTACACCCAGACGTAGTGCGGCAACAGGAAAGGAATAGTGAGCAGGCCGGACAGCAGCGCTACCGCCACGAGACCGACCAGCAGCAGCGGATGCATAAGCGGTGGGAGGTGCATCTCAGCTCATCGTGTCTCCACGACTCGACACGTGCACAATAGAATGAGCCGGCCGGCGTATTGTCGTCAAGGGACGGCCGAAGGTCGTGATGCCGTCGAGCGGGCAACTGACGCGGGAGAGGACCGACGAAGTCGCTCTGGTCGGCGTGGTATCGGCTGAGTTGCTGCAGGGCTGTCGAACAGAATCGGAACGGAATATACTCCCCGACGGCCTCACCGCCCTGCCATACTATGAAGTCACTCGATCCACCTGGTCTCGCGCAGGCGCTTTGTCGGCGCCGTTGTTACGCCGAGGGGTTTGCCGTACTGATTGTTCGGTGAATTGGGTTTAAACGGGCTGCCGTTGCCGTAGGGATTGTTCATCGAGTCCAGCGAGAACGGCGAGCCGTAGCGGCCTAAATGGGCATCTCCCCATTGTTAAATGCGTGCATTGCCATGATGGAACAGGATTGAAATCCTCCCGATCGGTGTGTTCTTCAGCCGCCGGCGCAGTATGAGCGGCCTCACGGTTGGATACATCCTAGTATCCAATCTAATACGCCACCATTTTCATTCTGTGTTCCACACGACTACGTAGCCCGCGGTTTTGCGTGTAGAACGAGCCCCGATCTGCCGCGCAAACAGGCGAATACGTAGGCGCATCGTCGCCATGATCACTCTCGGCTCACTTATTGCTTCATCCTTCTTCCACCGGCAGCGCTGCAATGACAAGAGAGACTCACGATCGGCAAATACAAACATCCGCCCCGAGGAGGTGCATCATGAGAGCTATTGTCGGCATGATGGTCGTTGCCTTTGCGTTTCAGTTGTATGGATGTGCCGCGATGTTCCACGGCACATCGGATCAAATCACGATTCAGAGTCCCGACCCGGAAGCCAAAATCTATTTAGACACCATGCTCATTGGGAAGGGAACCGCGATGGCGTCAGTCAAACGCAATACCCAACATACGATTGTCGCGAAGAAAGAAGGCTGTACGGATAATCTGGTACAGACGCAGACGGCTTTTGACGCGGTGTCCCTACTCGGTATTCTCATTGATGGGGGCGTCGTCTCAATGCTGCTGATCGATTGGGGTGCTACTGGAGCCATGTGGAAAACTGAGCCGACCATCTACCATCCGAATCCTATTTGCGATACGCCGGCGCATGCCGCCGGCGCTGCTGGGCCGGCCGTGGCTGTCACCCGGTAGGTCCGTGGCCCGCATGGGTTGAGAACCAGGCTCCACGAAACGCTTGTTCCCGGCTGTCCAGTGGTCTGTTGACGAATCCGGCCACTGGACAGTCATCAGCTCCATAACGCCATGCGGATGGTCCTGTCCTAGCGCGCCATTATCGGAGGTTACTATGTCATCGAAACTCAAAATATTTCTTAGCCATAAACATACGGACCGGCACAAGGCCAGCGGGATTAAGCGATTGATCGAAGAAGATGTCGAGAACCTGGAAATCTTCGTCTCGCAACAGATTGAGCGAGGCAGCGAGTGGCTGCCGCGGGTGTACGATGAGCTAAGGGACGCCAAGTGGCTCATTCTCTTGTACACCGATCCCAATCACGAATGGGATTGGTGCCTGTATGAAGCAGGATTTTTTGCGGCCCATGAAAATCAAGATAAGACGCGCCGGCTCATCTGCCTCTTTCCGCCGGACATCGATGCTCCAAGCCCGTTGCAGGGTTGGCAATTCGTGCCTGCTTCGGATCCCAGTGGAGACCAGGACCACCACTTGATCGATTTCTTGAAAGATTTGTACAAGTCTTCTCCCAGTATAGGAGAGCCTCCCATTGCCGCCAAACGCGCCACGAACGATGAGAAGCTCCGCACCATTGCGAAGGGCTTGTCTGACGTCATTGGACCGGGACCCGGATCAATCTTGGTTCATCGCTACTTGAGCCATGCCACGTTGACCTTGACTCACGGCATGGTCGAATCGCTTCGAGAAACCGGCACCATACCGAATGACGCGGAGGTGGAGATGTCGGATAGCGCGCTCAACCTTCTGGGTTTAGACGTGAAAGTCGGCCAGTCGTGGAAATGGCGCGAGGTCCTCAGCCAATTTCAACTCGAACCTCCCAAATGGGTCGAATGCTTCGGAAGAGCCATGCGCGCCGCCGAGAGCAGAGTCGGCTTTGCCAAAGTGCTTCCTGTGTTCGCCTCGCCCTTTGACAATCGGAAATATGTGCCGGTGTTCGACCAATATCAGCTACTGAACAATAATAAGAGAAAGTTCACGCTGGTATTCGTGGAAGAATCGGGTGAAGACGACCCGCGGCCCACGAGTAACACCGGCACGATCGGCATGTTGTTGATGATGGCCATTCGTTTTCGATGGGGAGTCTTAATTCCATACATCAACAAGTTGCGCCAGGGCAGCGGCGGATGGAATGAGAAACTCGTTGTCGAGACGCTCGACAATCTTCGATCGGCGATAGACAAAGTGCTCGGGGAAGCCGCAGAGGCAGGATACCTGGCTCAAGAAGTGGTCATGGAAGCGTTCGATACCAATGAAGATCGGAACGCCATTGCTGAGATGTTCGCACGTTGGTATCCGATTCAACAGCAGCTGTTTGAATCAATCCAGAGCCGGAATAGCGGCCAAGTCTTGGTGTTGCTGGAGAAGGTGTTCGAACTCAACCGTCACTTCATGGTGCTGACATCGAAGCGCCATTACGAGCTTCTCAGTCCAGGCGGTGTGGCGCAGCAAAGATGGGCGGCCTAGAAAAGGCACCCGCTTTGCTGCGGCGACATGAATCCTCAAGAACAGTGCGGAGGCGGCGCTAGGGTTTGGGATTCACCTGTTGCGCAATGATGAGCCGCTCCCCTGCCCGTTGCAACCATGCAGCGTGGCGGCCGACGTCCTCGGGCAAAACCGTCGCGGTAAACCATGCCTGCTTCCGATCGGCACTCGTGGCGACGACGATCGTGCCCGGTCTTTCCGGGGGGTCGCCGGTGGCCGGGCCGGTCGCATCGGCGACACATTGCACCACATAGGGCAGGACTTGGCCTTGCTGCACATACATGGAGGGGGGATCATCGGAAAAGGGAGTGCAGGTGAATTGACCCTTTTCGTTGGCCGCCTCGGTCAATCGCTGGGCGACGGACCCGAGCTGTAACGCCGTACTGCGATAGGATCGTTGTAACGGGCTTCCCTGGCGCCCATACTGAACTACGGGAAACAACACCGCGAAGATGGCAGCCGCAAGGGGCACGAGCGACCACGTGCCGCGGGTATCGGCCCGCCACAGCCGATAACAGCCGAACAGACCGATGAGACCGGCGAATAATATGAATAGCGCGTCGCCGAGATACTGGTAGTGAATCGAGTACGTCGCCGGATCACGGGCTTGCACAGCCATGCTGACAATCCGGATGCCGGCCGCGATCAATAGCACAGGAGCGATGCCTAAGAGACAGCATGTGATCCGGCGCAGAATACGCATGGAGAGACCATTGTACTTTCTTCCGGTACGTCGGTCAGTAGCACATCCGTAGATCAGTGCAAAGTGCAGGAGAAGCGCAGGAGAACCCGATATCACGGCAAGCGGCGACGCGAGCGGTGCGTGGGCAGGTAGACAAGCAGTCGGCAGATCAAGGGCTTCTCAATGGTGGTGGTTTGGGACGGCAGTCGCCCCTCAACCGGCACGTCTCCACGTATAGGTCGCCGTAACGGCGTAGTTCCACACCATCCCGACGAGGATGCCGGCAACAGCGGAGAGACCCCAGAAGTAATCCTGAGCAAAGAAATACGAGGCTACACCGACGTTCGCCAATGCGCCGATGCTGCAGGCCAGCACGAACGAAGCCCACCCCCGCAGCCAATGCCACCCGCGCAATCGGTCGTCGCGGTACGTGAAGATATTGTTCAGCATGAAATTGCTCGTCATGGCGACTAGCGCGGCGCCGGCCTGAGCCGCGGCGAACGGCCAATCCGTCAGGAAAAAGAGAACGAACAGCGCCGCGAAATGAACCACGACGCCGAGCGCACCTACCAGAGCAAACGCCAGCAGGCGCACCGGCATGAATCGCCCCACATGCTTGTCCAGCAACAGCATGAGATATTCCCATGCCACGTGGGAGTCGGCCTTGCTGCGCCCTGCTTGCCTGGTTCGGAACACATACGGCAGTTCTTTGAATCGGAGCGGCCGTGGCGCGGACGCGAAAATGTCCAGCAACAGCTTAAAGCCCAGGCCGGACGTGCGGCGCATCACTTCTTCAAAGGCGTCGCGCCGCACCGCGAAAAATCCGCTCATGGGATCCGCCAATCCGGGCGGCACAAGCGACCGGCTCAAGCGCGTCGCGATCCGGCTGACCGCCAGCCTGGTTTTATCCCACTGTCCCACACCGGCACCTTCCACATACCGGCTTCCGACGACGATATCCACGCGCCCTTGCTCCAATTCCTTCAACATCTCGGGCAAGAGTCGCTCATCATGCTGAAGATCTCCGTCCATCACGGCCAAATATGGAGCGGACGTCGCCAGCATGCCTTCCAGGCACGCCGAGGCCAATCCGCGGCGGCCAAGCCGCTGCACACAGCGGACCCGGCGATCCTGCCGGGCAAGTTGTCTCACCGCGCGAGCCGTGCCGTCCGGCGAATCGTCGTCCACGAACACGACTTCCCAATGCACGTCCTGCAGGCAGCGGGCAAGCAGGTCCACGAGCCGGGGCACATTGTCCTTTTCGTTGAACGTCGGAACAACAACCGCGAATTCCGGGCCGTGGATCGGTGCGTCGGGAGGCCTGGCGGGTGCCTGTCCCGGACGCATTCGCTGAAGATCGAGGGGGGAAGCCATGTGCTCGAATCGGCAAAGAAGTGGAAATTGAAAAAAAGCGCGCGTCACGGAAGCACCGATGCGCGTGCTCTCGAATAGGTCAACGTCTGTCGTCGTTTGAACTCAGCATAAAAACATTCCGCACGTTTAATCAACCGAAGATTTTGCACCATGGCCCGCTTGCCTAATGTCCGGCCCTCAGCTACTCCTAGAAGGACTCATGAGCGCTCTCACACATTCTGCCGCCGCCGATCGCGCTCTGCGCGCGCCCAAGCCCTTCATGTTTGGCCTCTTCGCCGCCTTACTTGCCGTCACCATCGTCCCAATCTGGCTCGTGCGCCTGCCGCCGCTCGTGGACTATCCCAATCATCTGGCGCGGATGCACATTCTGGGGTCCGACAACCAATCCCCGCCGCTGAACCAGTATTATGAAATCCATTGGGCGGTGCTTCCCAATCTCGCGATGGATCTCGTGGTTCCAAATCTGGCTCGTGTCATGCCGTTGGAAACGGCGGGCCGTGTGTTTCTCAGTCTGGTCCTTGGTCTCCTGGCGTCCGGCACGGTTGCGCTGCATGCCGTGGTGCATCGTCGCTGGTCGCTCTGGCCCATGTTGTCGTTCCTGTTCCTGTACAACAGCGTGTTCCTGTGGGGATTTCTCAACTACCTGTTCGGCTTGGGTCTGGCGTTCTGGAGCTTCGCCGCTTGGGTGGCATGGCGAGACCGCTCAGCGGCACGCATCATTCCGTTTTTTTCTGTCCTCGCCACCGCGCTGTTTTTTGCGCACATCTTTGCGCTGGGCGTCTATGGCTTACTGATCGCGGGATTCGAGGTGGGACAGTGGTGGACCGGGACCATGCGGCGGCACCTCGGTTATTGGGTCAAAGCGTTTACACCGTTTCTGCTTCCTTGCCTGCTGTTGCTCGCTTCGCCTCTGTTCGATACGAACAAGGAGAACGTGCCGCCATGGATCCAGCTCGAAGCGAATCCCCATGGGATTGCGTTCGCCCACCCGGCTGCGGTGCTGGAGGCCTTCAAGGGAACGCTGCGCACCGAGCACCTGACGCTGGACCGTCTGACCGTCTTGGCTTTGATAGCGCTCGTGCTCGGCGGCGTCTGGACACGGCGCTTGTCCATCGCGCCCGCGATGATCGGCCCGTTGGGGCTGGTCGCGCTTGCAACGTGGCTCATGCCGGCCAGCATCGTAACCGGCGCCTATGTCGAAATCCGATTGCCTGTCGCGCTGATCCTGCTCGCCATCGCCGGCACGGATTTCTTAGTGCAGGACCGCCGCAAGATCGCCGCGCTTGCATTGATCCTCTGCAGCCTCTTCGCAGTTCGAATGAGCGCCATTACCGTCCATTGGCAGGAGGCCAACCGGCAATATGCCGAGTTTTTCGACGCCATCGAACGCCTGCCGCCGGGCAGCCGCATCTTCAGTGCAATCGTGAAACGCGGATACGGACTTGTGGACTTTCGCATTCCCACTTCCATCCCGGTGGAAAATCTCGCCTGCTGGGCAGTCATTTCCAAATCTTCGCTCGTGTCGATCATTTTCGCGGCCCCGAACCAGCAGCCGCTCCGGCTGGCGCAGCCGTACCGCCGGTTCTTTTCCACCGGAGAATTGATGGCGCGTTCCTATGTCATGAATTGGGACGCGGTTCAACAGCAGTACGACTATCTGTTGGCGCGGCAAGACGAACGATTTCGCCCCCCCATGCCGGCCGGCATTGCTCCGATTTTTCTGGGTCGGCATTTTGCGCTGTATCGAATGCCGGGCGCTGAGCCCGGCCCGGATAGCCCATGATCTCGACTGCCGAGATCCACAGACGCATCACGCGTTGCGTGCTTTGATTCGCCTGCGAGAACACTTCCGGCTGGCGGGGCCGTCCTATATGGAGAAACGGGTGAATCGGAGAGTGGAGACAGCACCGGCAGGGCATGATTCGTTGGGATGCCAACAAGCGCTTACGCAAGGACCTCATCATAGTCGGGCTCCGGTTGCGCTCTCTTCTTTAGCCGGCCGGCTCGCCCCTGATAGATCATCGCGTACACGCAGGGCACAAAAAACAACGTGAAGAGAGTCGCCACGAACAAACCGCCGATAACCGCGCGGCCCAGCGGCGCATTCTGAGAATAACCCGTCGCCATGGGGACCATGCCGATGATCATGGCCGAGGCCGTCATGAGCACGGGACGGAAGCGTGTCGTTCCGGCTTCAATCGCCGCCCATAGCGCGTCGCCATGCTCTTGGAGCCGCTCGCGCGCATAGGACACGACGAGAATCGAATTGGCCGTCGCTGTACCCATGGCCATAATGGCCCCAGTCAGCGCCGGCTCCGAAAGGCGCGTATAGGTCAGGAACAACAACCATGCGATGCCCGCCAAGGCACCCGGCAAGGCCGTAATGATGATGAACGGATCCAGCCAGGATTGGAAATTGACGACGATCAGCAGATAGACCAGCACGACCGCGGTGAGCAGCCCGAAGATCAGCTCGAAATAGGCGTCGCTCATCAGCGCAGCCTGGCCATGGATTTGAATTTCGGCGCTCCGCGGCTTCTCGTGTTCCATACTTTTGGCGATTTTCTGGACATCCGCCAGCACCCCGCCAAGATCGCGCCCTTCGGCGGACACATAGATATTGAACAGCGGCATGATGTTCCCGTGGGTGATCACACCCGGCGTCCCGGTCGCCGACAGGTTGGCCAAATTGCCGAGCAACTGCACATCATGATGATTCGGTGAATTGCTCGAGGCATCGACCGGAACGGTCTTGAGACTGTTGAGGCTGTTGATCTGCGGCTGCGGCGTATAGACATTGATGGGATACGACATCCCGGTGCTGGGATCGAGCCAGTAGATCTGATCCACCTGTTGGCTCCCGGCCGTCGTCATGAGCAGATTGTCGGCCATGTCCTTCAAGGTTCGGTTGACGCCGAAGCCGAACGTGCGGTTGCCTTCCACCATGAGGGTCGGCGTGCGCATCGTCTGCTGGATCACCACATCCGTGGCGCCGGGAACCTCGCGAAATTTGCCCACCAGCTTGCGCGCAAATTCGTAGTTGGGATACATGTCCGGGCCGTTGACCTGCACGTCGATCGGCGTCGGCGCGCCGAAATTGAGAATCTTGGCGGTCAGATCGGACGGCTGGAACGTGAACTCGGTGCCCGGATAACGCTCATTCAAACCCCGGCGAAGAATCTGCCGATACTCCCACACGGGGGACTTTTCGTCCTTCAACAGGATCGTCAAGTCGCAATCCTGGGAGCCGATCGTCGGCGTCGGGATGAAGGCGAGATTGTGCGGGCCGACCGGCAGGCCGCAATTACTGACGATGTTTTCCACGTGCCCAGGCAGCAACTCCTCGATGCTGTTGGACACGAGCGTCGCAATGCGTCCCGATACCTCGATGCGTGTCCCAAGCGGCGCCCGCATATGCATCTGAATGACGCCCGACCTGATCTCGGGGAAGTAATCGCGCCCGAGGAAGAAGAAAAGAGACAGGGAGCAGACCGCGATGGTGAGAGAAACCGTCACGAAGGTTCGGCGATGGGCGATGACCCGTTCGAGCAGTGTTCCATATCCCTCACGGAACCGGTCGAAGCGGCGCTCGAACCCCTGCTGAAACCGGACGAAGACGTTCTGCGGCACAGCCGCTCCGGCCTCATGGCCGTTCTTCATCTCATCAGGGGCATGATGCGCCGACAGCATGTACTTCGCCATGGTCGGCACCAGGGTGCGCGACAGGATGAAGGAGGCGAGCATCGCGATGATGACCGCCTCCGCCATGGGCTTGAATAGGTAGCCGGCGACGCCGCCGAGCTTGAAGAGGGGGAACCAGACAATCGCGATGCACAGAGTGGCGACGAGCGTCGGGACAACGATTTGATTGGCGGCGTCGATGATCGCCGTCTCCAACGGCTTGCCCATTTCGATATGGCGGTCGATATTTTCAATCATCACGGTCGCGTCATCGACCAGAATGCCGACGGCCAGCGCCAACCCGCTCAGGGTCATAATATTGACCGTCTCGCCGAGCCAATGCAGGCCCATGATGGCGGTCAGAATGGAGAGCGGAATCGAGGTCCAGACAATGACCGTGGCCCGCCATGACCCAAGCAACAACAGCACAATCAAGCCGACCAGCGCGCCGGCAATCGCCATTTCATGCAGGACGTCCGAGATGGCATCCTTCACGAAGGTCGAGGCGTCGTCAAGGAGCCGAATCCTCACCCCTTCAGGAGAGATCTGCTCTGCGCGCGGGATCATCTTCTTGATCCCCTCGACCACGTCGAGCGTCGAGGCTTCCGTGCTTTTCATCACGACGATGATGACGGTCTGCTTGCCCTTCACCAGCACGGCGTTCTGCTGCACCCGGCCCATGAGTTTTACCGTGGCGACGTCGCGCAAGTAGACGAAGGAGTTCCCCTGCCGCTTGATCGGAATATCGCCGAAATGCTCAATCTCCAACGGCGAGGCATTCGTCAGGACGATCCAGTCGGTCTGCTTGATCTTGATGTCGCCGGACGGCAGCACGAGGTATTGCTTCATGAGGATATCGTGGATGTCCACCGGCGTCAGGTGACGCGCGAGCAGTTTCTGCTGATCGAGATTGACCATGACCTGCATGGCCTGACCGCCATATGGCTGGGGCAAGATCGCTCCGTTGACGGTCACGAGCAAAGGCCGGATTCGCATGTAAGCCAGGTTGAAAAGGTCCGCGGGCGTCATCGTGTCGGAGCTGATTTCAAGCATGGCCACAGGGATGGACGATGGCGCGAGACGCATGACCATGGGCGGTGAAATATCCGGCGGCAGCGCCTTCACGACGTTCTGCGCGATACCCACGATATCCGCTTCGGCCCGGCCCACGTCGACGCCGTCCTGGAGATAAATATTCGTGATGCTGCTGCCGAAGTAGGAATGGCTATGGATATACTTGATCCCCTCCACCGTCGATGTCAGAAAGCGTTCGAATAGATAGGTGATGCGCCCTTCCACTTGCTGCGGCAGGAGGCCGGAGTAGACCCAGACTACGGAGGTAACGGGAATCGTGATATTCGGGAAGACGTCGGTGGGCATTTCGAGCACCGTCAGGCTTCCCATCGCCACGATCAGGATGGACATGACGACGAAGGTGTATGGCCTGCGCAGCGCGATGAGGACGACTTGGTTCATATGCGAAGGCCGAGAAAAATTGGAGGCAGGCGCTCGACGCCATGGCACTATCTCCGACGCTATGTTGCAAGCCGAATACCGCAGGCGCCCTGGCCTTTTTGAGCCGCTGAGGTGAATCTATGTAGTCCGAGGCTTACACAGTACGGCGTTTAAGCCGGGCTCATCCGTATTTAGAAGGGATAGGGGCAGGCGGGCGCACTGATCGTACTGTGCGCTATCGCAGAATAGTGCCGTGAGTCGACTGTGTTCAGTTCACCGGACGGGGATCGGGCAGGGGCAGCGAAGGCGAAGCGGACCGTCGCATGGTCGTCATCGGGCCGCCGGCTTGGTCAGATCATTATTCACGTGGTTGTTCTCCGCGTTGACATCGATTCCGCCCGCCGGCGGCGGCTTGTCGAGATTCGTATATTGGAACGTGCCGAACGGCTGGATTTCTTCGTCGGCCGGCATTTGGTTGCGGTTCCATCCTCCGCCGAGCGCGCGGATGAGTTCCACCGAGGACCGCAGCAGTTCGGCTTTGATGACGACGGAATCGATACGTGCCTGAAGCGTGGCGACCTGCGCGTAAATCAGCTCAAGGCTGGACGCCAGACCGCCCTGATAAAGTTCCGTGGTCAGGTCCTGCGTTTTGCGCGTAGCTCCGACCGCCGCGTCCTGGCGGTCGGCCGCCAGGGTCAACCGGTTGGTGAGGCTCAAATTGTTCTCGACTTCGCGGAAGGCGTTGAGCACGGTCGAGCGGTATCGGTCTTCCGTCTCGCGATAGGCCGACCAGGACTGCTGCAACTGCGCGCGGCGATACCCGCCCTGAAAGACCGGCAGCGACACGGCGGACCCGTAGGACCAGAAGCTGTTGGCCAGCTTGAACAGGCTGAAGGCGTCGTCTTCGAATCCGCCGCCAAGTCGGAACGAGACATTGGGATAAAATGCCGCGCGGGCGATGCCGATGGCGCGGTTCGCCTGCGCCATCCGGCGCTCCATGCCGGCGATATCGGGGCGACGCTCCAACAAGGTGGACGGGATGGTCTGCGGAATCCTAAAACTCGCCATGCGAAGAGTGTCGACCGGCGCGATCTTGAAGCTCGCCGGCGCCATGTTGAGGAGGATGGCGATCGCTTGTTCCGTTACCTGGCGATGACCTTGGATTTGCGCTCTTCTGGTCTCGGTGCTGAACAGCAGGGATTCGACCCGGGCGACGTCAAGGGCCGACGCAATGTTGCCGATGAACTGAGCGTTCACCAGGTCCAACGACTCTCTGTAGAGATCAATCGATTGTCTGTAGATCGCATCCTGCGCGTCGAGACCCCGCAGGATGAAATAGTTGCTGGCGATCTCCGCCTGTAAGCTGAGGCGGGCGAGCCCGAAGTCCGCGGCGCGTTGTTCGGCGCGGTACAGCTCCAGGCGCATGCGATTGCGGAGTTGCGACCAGAAATCAGGCTCCCAGGAGGCGAGCCCCCCTGCCCATACGCTTGATTCTTCGAGAGGTTCGTCGGGAGCACGAAAGAGACGATTGACGGACTGTCTATTGTTGGACGCATCAAAGCCCAAGCCGACGCGAGGGAGATACAGCGACCGAGCCTGCATCATCACATCGCGCGCCTGCACGAACCGTTCGGCGGCGGCCTGCAAATCCGGATTGGCGGCCATGGCCTGCTCGACCAGCTGGTTCAGGACCGGATCGTCAAACATCCTCCACCAATCCTGTCGCAGCTCGTCGTCCGAGGGCTTCGCCTCGACAAACGGACTCGACCCGCGCCATGAGGCGGGGACGACATATTCAGGCGGCTTATACGAAGGCGACAGATCGACGGCCGGGAATGAGCTGCACGCCGGCAAGTTGAGCGCCAGCAGGAGGAAGGCGCCTCGCCATGCAGAAGATCGAGGAATGCGTGATGTGATCACAGTCACGATTCCTTTGACGCTTCCTTCGGCGCTTGTTGTGGAGATTCTTTCGGCTTCTGTTTTGAATCCGTCGGTTCTTTATTATTGATGAGGTCATACCCGGGCGCCGGCGTGACGATCCGCACCTTATCGCCGTCGAGCAATGCAGCACTGGGGTTGTTAATGACGCGATCGCTCGTGGAAATTCCTTCTTCCACTTCGACGGCGTTGTCGAGCAGTCTGCTTACGGTGATGGGTTTCAAATGCACTCGGTCGTCCTCCGTGACCACGGCCACTTGCGTACCGTGCTCCTGAAACACCAGCGCGGTGGACGGAATCGTGAGAACGTTTCGATCGACCGGCGCCGTGAGCTCGACTTTGGCGTAGGAACCGGGCCAGAGCACATGGTCCTCGTTGTCGATCGTGAAGACGGTGACCGCGGTACGCGTGCTCACGTCAAATCCACGGGCGACGGTGAGGAATTTGGCCGTGAAGTGGCGGTTGGGCAACTGCGGCACGGTCACGTCGGCCGTCAGCCCGACATGGAGGAACGGCCCGAAGGACTCCGGCACAGAGACAAAGAGCCGCATCATATGGACGTCGGCCACCGTAAAGAGGTTGCCGATCGCGTTCGGAGTACTGATATTGCCTTCTTTATTGACGTAGTCCCCGACGTTGATATTGCGCTGGGTCACCACGCCGTCAAAGGGGGCGACAATCGTTTTGAACCGAATGAACGCCTCGTTGTTCCTGACGTTCTGTTCCGCGGCCTTGACCTTCGCCGCTTCGGCCTTCAGATTCTGTTCTTGCACCGTGATGGACTGCTCGGAGACCGCGTGGTTCTTACGTAGCGCCACCCAGCGTTTGGCGGTGACTTCGGCGAGCGCATACTTCGCGCGTTCCGCTTCCAGATCCGCCTTGGCTTGCGCGTATTGCGCGTCAATCGCCGGCGCGTTGATTTCAGCGAGGATATCGCCCGTCCTCACCTGGTCTCCGTAGTCCTTGTACCACATCTTTACATACCCGGAGACCTGCGCGTAGATCGGCGCCTCGAACCAGGCGGCGATGTTGCCGGGAAGGATGATGGTCTCGGTGGGTGCGCCGGCCTTTGGATTGACGACGGCCACAGTGGGGATGGCGTCTTCGATCGTCTTCTCGCGCAGCAGCGCGGCATCGCTTCGGCTCTCATACACGCGATACCCGACATAGACGAAAAAGAGCAGGACGGCGGCGACAGCAATGCCTTTGGCACTGAGCATCTTCATCATGAGGCGGGTCCTTTTTCCGGAGCCGTTCGCCGGCTATAGATCATCGCATACACGCAGGGTACGAAAAAGAGGGTAAAGAGGGTGGCCACGAGCAGGCCGCCGATGACGGCGCGGCCCAGCGGGGCATTCTGGGAATAACCCGTCGCCATGGGGACCATGCCGAAGATCATGGCCGAAGCCGTCATGAGCACCGGGCGGAAGCGGGTTTTCCCGGCTTCGATCGCAGCCTTGAGCGCATCGCCGTGCTCTTGCAGCCGCTCGCGCGCGTAGGATACGACGAGAATCGAGTTGGCGGTCCCCGTACCCATCGTCATGATGGCACCCGTCAGCGCGGGCTCCGAGAGCCGGGTATGAGTCAGGAACAGGGCCCACGCGATACCCGCCAAGGCGCCCGGCAACGCCGTAATGATGATGAACGGATCCAGCCAGGATTGGAAGTTCACCACGATCAACAGATAGACCAGTACGATCGCGGCGAGCAGTCCGAAGATCAGCTCGGCATAGGCTTCGTACATCAATGAGGCCTGGCCATGGATTTCGACCTTCGCGCTGCGGGGCAATTCTTTCTCCATGTTATTGGTGACCCTTTCGACGTCCGCCAACACTCCTCCGAGGTCCCGGCCTTCCGCGGAGACATAGATATCGAACAGCGGCATAATATTTCCGTGCGTGATGACGCCCGGCGTTCCCTCCGCCGACAGGTCGGCTAAATTACCGAGCAACTGCACGTCATGATCGTTTGACGCATAGCTCGAGGCATCGACCGGAACGGTCTTGAGACTATTGACGCTGTTGATCTGCGGCTGCGGTGTATAGACATTGATCAGGTAGGACATGCCGGTGCTGGGATCGAGCCAATAGATCTGATCGACCTGCTGGCTCCCGGCCGTCGTCATGAGCAGATTGTCGGCCATGTCCTTCAGGGTCCTGTTGACACCGAGCCCGAACGTGCGGTTGCCTTCGACCATGAGCGTGGGTGTGCGCATCGTCTGCTGGATCACCACGTCGGTGGCGCCGGGGATCTCGCGAAACTTGCCTGCCAATTTGAGGGCGAACTCGTAGTTGGGATACATGTCTGGGCCGTTGACTTGGACGTCGATCGGCGCGGGGGCGCCGAAGTTAAGAATCTTGGCCGTCAAATCAGACGGCTGGAAGGTAAATTCCGTGCCCGGATAACGCTCATTCAACCCCCGGCGAAGAATCTGCCGGTACTCCCACACCGGCGACTTTTCGTCCTTCAGGAGGATCGTCAAGTCACAATCTTGGGAACCAATCGTCGGCGTCGGGATGAAGGCAAGATTGTGCGGCCCGACCGGCAGGCCGCAGTTACTGACGATGTTTTCCACATGCCCGGGCAGCAATTCCTCGATACTGTTGGAGACGAGGGTGGCAATGCGTCCCGACACCTCGATGCGCGTGCCGAGCGGGGCCCGCATATGCATCTGGATGACTCCTGACCTGATTTCGGGGAAGTAATCGCGCCCGAGGAAGAAAAAGAGGGAGGAGGAGAGCACTGCGATGATCAGCGAAATCGTCACGAAGACGTTGCGGTGGTTTATTGCGTGTTCGAGGAGCGCACCGTAGCGATCGCGGAACTGATTGAAGCGGCGCTCGAACCCCTGCTGAAACCGAACGAATGGATTCCGTGACGGTTTCGCGGCTGCTTCACTATTATGGTCAGGCGGCTGCGACATGATGGCTCTTCATCATATATTTCGCCATGGTCGGCACCAGGGTGCGCGACAGAATGAAAGAGGCCAGCATTGCGATGATGACCGCCTCCGCCATGGGTTTGAACAGATAACCGGCGACGCCGCCGAGCTTGAAGAGCGGGAACCAGACGATCGCGATGCACAGGGTCGCGACGAGCGTCGGAACGACGATCTGATTGGCCGCATCGATTATAGCCTGTTCCAGCTCCTTACCCATTTCGATATGGCGGTCGATATTTTCGATCATCACGGTCGCGTCATCGACCAGAATGCCGACGGCCAGCGCCAATCCGCCCAAGGTCATGACGTTGATCGTCTCTCCGAGCCAATGCAGGCCGATGATGGCGGTCAAAATGGACAGCGGGATCGACGTCCAGACGATGACGGTCGCTCGCCATGAGCCGAGCAGCAGGAGGACGATGAGGCCGACCAGGGCCCCGGCGGTCGCCATTTCATGCACGACATCGGAAATCGAATCCTTTACGAACGTCGAGGCGTCGTCAAGGAGCTTGATTTCTACGCCTTCGGGCGAGATTTGCTCGGCACGCGGAATCATCTTCTTGATCCCGTCGACCACGTCCAGGGTTGAAGCCTCCGTGCTTTTCATCGCGACGATGATGACGGTCTGTTTCCCCTTCACCAGCACCGCGTTTTGCTGCACTCGTCCCATGAGCTGCACCGTGGCAACATCGCGCAAGTAGACGAAGGCGTTGCCTTCCCGTTTGATCGGGATATCGCCGAAATGGTCGATGTGTAACGGCGAGGCATTCGTCTGCACGATCCAGTCTGTTTGCTTGATTTTGATGTCGCCGGACGGCAGCACGAGGTATTGCTTCATGAGGATATCGTGAATGTCCGCCGGGGTCAGATGGCGCGCGAGCAATTTCTGTTGATCGAGGTTGACCATGACCTGCATGTCCTGCCCCCCGTATGGGTGCGGCAAGACGATCCCCGGCACCGTCACGAGGAGGGGGCGGATCCGCATGTAGGCGAGGTTATAGAGCTCGGCGGGTGTCATGTGCTCGGAGCTGATTTGAAGCATGGCCACCGGAATGGAGGATGGCGCGAGACGCATGACCATGGGCGGTGAGATATCAGGCGGCAGCGCCTTGACGACGTTCTGGGCAATACCCACGATATCCGCTTCGGCCCTACCCACGTCGACGCCGTCCTGGAGAAAAATGTTCGTGATACTGCTGCCGTAGTAGGAATGACTATGGATATACTTGATGCCCTCCACCGTCGAGGTCAGAAACCGTTCGAACAAATACGTGATGCGCCCTTCGACCTGTTGCGGCAGCAGCCCGGTGTAGATCCATACCACCGAGGTGACGGGAATCGTGATATTCGGGAAGACGTCGGTGGGCATTTCGTGCACCGTCAGGCTTCCCATCACCACGATCAGGATGGACATGACGACAAAGGTGTACGGCCTTCGCAGAGCAATGAGGACGATCTGATTCATGCGCGAAGTCCGTCACAGGCAGGGTGGGTTTTCGGCACTCGTGGGCACTCCTTACCTTAAACGCTTCCCTGTGTCAATCGTCGGACAATGCCGCCGGCTTTCTCGCCTCCATACCGGCCGGTTCAAAATCACTGGAATTCCGGTCCCATCCACATTAGATGAATGATGAATTATTCGAGTGGAAACTTGGGCAAACGTGGTCGCACGAAATCGGCCTGTGCCAAGGCTCCTGTCAGCGACGCTCCGTAGGTGTAGCAAGAGGCTTACCGACTCATCGTAGTCATTCTACATATCGAGAGGTATAGCCGGGATATCGCGATTTGTTGGGACATTATCGGGGCCGTGGCCGGCCGGCTCCGTCGAACGTCCCAAACGCCACCACATGAAGCATTTGGATCGTGCATTTGCGCACCTCCCGCATCGTGCGGAACCCCACAATCCAGTCTTGCACACCTACACGGGGTGAGCCGAAAATCTTACTGAATTCGCCGGAAATGTGCCTCCTGACTGGGTTTAGTCGGCGCGCCGCATTCCGGCTTCAACTGGTATTGATCTTGCGATGATCCCAGATCGACGAGTCGTGGTTGTGAGGCTGGCGGTAGGGCCTCTATCGCAAGTCATACCCGGCGATTGCGGCCAAAGACGAGGAAACAGGAGCACCGATGACGGGACTTCGAATATTCGGGATGGCACTGGCTATCATGGGTGGGGTCGCAGGGACCATCGCAACAGGACAGCCGGCCTGGGCAGAAGATTCGCCCCAGGTGAAAAGTCTCACCATTGGCGCAGCCCACAGCTTAAAAGGAGCCTTCCAGGAAATCCTGCCGATGTTCGAACGAGAATATGGAGCCACGGTCCGCGTCGTGTATGGACCGTCGCAGACGCTGCGCCGTGAGATCGAAAAGGGAGCCCAGATCGATGTGTTTCTGTCTGCGGGCGAGGAAATCCAGAAGTTGCAAAAGAAAGGACTGACGCTCAACGGGGGGCTTCGGGTGTTCGCTCAGACCTCTCTCGTGCTCGTCATGTCAACCACTTCACATGCGACGCCGATCGCCTTTCATGACGCGCTCTCGAATCGAGGGACCCGCATTGCTCTGGGCGATCATGAGACCTCCACCCTGGGTGTAGCCAGCGCCCGGGTGCTCAGGAAGCTCGACCCCGCGTATCGCGACCGTTTCCGCCTGGTTCTTGCGGAAGACAATGAAGAGGTCGTCGATGTAATTCACACGGGTCAGGCCGATGTAGGCATCGTGTACCGCGTGGATGCGATTCAGAACAGCGGGAAGGTGCGGATCATTGATGAAACACCGGCCGGAACCTATACGCGGGTCCAATTCGGGCAAGCTGTCGTGTGGACCTGCCGGGATGAGGCCCGTGACGTTGCCGAGGAGTTTTTCGATTTTATCGCGAGTCCCCGGATACAAAAACTCCTGCTCAAGTACGGTTTTGATGCTGTGCCGATGAAAGGCTGATCCCCGCCTATTTGTTTCGGCCCTGCACCAATTGTTTAACAGGGTTTGTTCTCTTCATCTGCCAGAATCCCACCCGGCGGTACCGCAATCTCCTCAAATTGGCCACAGCGCGAGCTGAAGAACTTGGGAGGAGCAGCCGGCCGCACGGGAACAGAAAGAATGATCGTTTCCTCAGTCGGCTGATCGGAATAGACAGTATAGCTGTTAGTGAAAGGAAGGACATAAGGAGGCAGCATGAGCAGCATACCTGGCGGCATGTGGTACATAGCTGGTAGCAGAGAAATAGACCGGCGGGTAGCCCGGAGGTCTTGAAGGTTTGGCAACGTCGCAAATCGGTAGGGTCCAAAAGGACTGCCGATGAGCTGAAGGGGTGAATCAAGCATTTGGCTCTCGAACCATTGAATCTCACCCGTCCGCATCCGACTCTCAATCACCTGCAGTGGAGATCCCATCAGGATAGGAGTCGCCACGAGATCGCGTGCCCTTGCCCATGCGTGTTCTTGGGCAGCATTCATGCCGGCGAGGACCACGCCGAGACAGAGGAGTAACGACAACGTCACGTAAGACGAGCGCCAAATTCGTCGAGGACAACGTCTTTCGCCGGCAAACACGTCCACAGGTCCTTCCTCAACCTATTGTGAGAGGGCAATAGCTTTCAATCGGCGGTATTGCCTGGATACCAGGCCCAGTTAGAAGCTTGCGCCCTTTTCTAAGTTTGATCCACTGGAAAATTCGGCCGCCGGAAAGACTGGTTGCTAGCCGACCAGCAGGTTTGACCGAGAGTTTGGCTGGGCGCTTCGCGATGTACTGGACAGGCCTAAGCTAGATGGCAGATCGCGATGGTCCTGTAAGCTTGGACGGTACTTAAATAGGTTGTGAAAAGGTTACACGGTAGGCCTAGAGACCAAAATCCCTGCGAGTCGTACATGTGGAAGTGATTTACTGGAGGGTCTGGCAATACTGCTCAAACTGCTCAACGAACGCAACAAACTGCTCCCCACCCTGCCTGCGATAGTCTTCTTTCGACACTTGTTGTTGACGCTCCTGACTGAGTCGTTGACAGGCCTGCCGTTCCGCGCCATGCATCTGCGGCTGAAGCCGAGCCTGATCCTCAGGAGACCGTTGGAAGAAGCTCCGCTGCATTTGTTGTAGGGCCATATAATCGTCGTAGAGTCGCGGTTGCTCCGCAATCGGCTGTTCGCTTTCCGCCGAAACGGCGGCAGCTGAGAACATTAAGGACAAGAACAACGCGAAGGCCATTTTCATGTATATATCACTCATGTTAGACGCAACCCCTTCTGGAGCAGACTGACACGTTCAGCCCCATCCGGAGCTGCTTTTCAATTCACTAAAGGACTTACGAGTCTCTACCGGACCAAGACAACGGCGCAAGGCTTCGAGACGGCCGTGGAAGGAACAAGCCGCTTCAGACTGAGAATAGGTTTTTCGAAAAAACACCATGATGCTGTCGTAACAACTATCAGACCGATCACCCACAGACACAGCAACCCATAAAGACCCACATCCAACTGTAAGGAATCGACGACCTTCTTCACCATCGCCGCTACCAAAGCGTGCCAAAGATAGAATCCATAGCATCTTTTACCCACAAACATTAGTACGCGCCCTCCGAGTAAAGACTGAACCCAGCCTGTACACTGGAGGCTCGCCCCTACCAGGAGTCCGAACGAAATTGCTATCCACGTATAGCCGAAGAGCGTGAACAGCAGCGGCCTGGTCTGTGGAAATGAAGGACTAAAGGGGCCCAGCAATACGGTAAAGGCCGAAAGCAGGGCAAGCGGCACGAACTTCCGGCAGGAGGCCAGCGTTTGAATCCTCCACCTCTCGGCACGGACCAATAATGCCAGTACAGTTCCGACGGCAAGGCCGTCCAAGCGGCAGACCGTCAACACATAAACGGCAGGATAATCGAGTGTCCAGTAGACGATCGCTCTGGCAATAGGAGAAAGTGCAAGGATAATCAAGCAGGTCAGAATGAGCTTCTTGGAGCCGACGTGGTGCACCAAGAACGGCCAGACCATATAAAACTGTTCCTCGACCGCAAGGCTCCAAAGAATCATGACAACGACCGGCTGCCAGCCGTTTATAGCGATATGAAAGTTCCCCATGTAGAAAAGGTAGGCCGGCCATGCATCAAAACTGCTAAGCATTCCCAAAGGGTCGCCTAGAGTTACATTCAGCTTCAACACCGAGAGGTAGAGAACCGCCAGTGGGAGAATACGAAGGGCTCTTCGATACCAGAATACACGCAGCGAACCTTTGGTTGCGCGTCCCCGGATCAGAATGGACGTGATAAGGAAGCCGCTGATGACAAAGAACAGATCGACCCCAATCCATCCCGCTGTGCTCATCCCCCAGAATACTTTCTGAACGATACTCTGAGAGATCTCCTGGGGAAAGCCATTGTTATCGCGGAAGAGAAACGGCGCGTGATACCAGGCAACTAACAGAATCGCGACTCCCCGCAGTCCATCGATCGCGGGGATATGCTCAATTAAAGCTACGGCTGCCAGCCGATCTTGAGATCTACAGTCGACGTCCGATTGTATTGTTTGAGCGCTCAAATGGCGGAAACCTTTTCACACGTGGTACCGTTCGATTCCATCGCCAAATCACCTCCAATGCTCCGCATTTACAGCAGCGGTTCATGAGGTAAGCCGGATGCCACGATGGGCAGGAATCTTATCCACAAGCATAAAACTCGTCCTCACGGACTTCACCGATTCACCCCGCTGCTCAATATAAGAATCCGAAATCGGGCCCAGCCAATCATCACTTCGTGCCAAGTAGGAGATCCGGTGCGGGTCGATATCCATAATCCGTGCGCAGGTTGCGTCTACAGCCGGAAGATTTCTGCCCATCACCAATACACCGGCAGGCCGCGGTATGCCCATGATGGGACCGTCGCCTTCCATACCGATGATACCGTCCACAATGGCGAAGTGCGGCCGCACAGTGGCGTTGATATCAAGGATTGAGTTCTCGATACCGGCATGGTGGAGAACGTTCTTGGGCCAGCCGTAGTAGATTCCTGGCATGACTCCGAAGAGATTCTTCATCGACAGCGTCACGCCGGTCCAGTGATGGGTTTTCATCTTGGCCAGCGACACAATCCAATCCACTTCTTGAAAGAGACCCGGCAACGTCAGGGTCCGTAGACGAGACCGCCGTCCAGCATTCTGAATGGTATAGCCGGTCATGTAGTTCAGATCGGAGAAGGCGATACGGTCTTCGTGCAGCACATCGGCAAGACCGGATTCTTCCAGGACGGCCAACGTGTCCCGACGGTGCCCAGGTCCCTCCGCGACGAACACCTTCGCCGCTCCCAGCCGCAAGAACGCTTCCACGGCGCCCCTGACGACTAATGGATGGGTATTGATGTGGACGGCCCCGATACTGGTTTCCACAAGATTCGGTTTTAAGAGAACCCGCTTGCCCTTGATCTCTTCAGGTTTCACGCCGAGTTCATGAAGACCTTGATTTATCACTGATCCGATTTCTCTTTCGTACCCTTGTACCTTGGCGATAAAGGTTTCGGCATGGAGACGGGGCCGCATGAGGCGCTCGACCGTCAGCACACCGGAAGCCAGAATCACACCGGCCCCAATCGCCTTGATGAAATCGCGGCGTGTCCAGCCAGCTGGTGTCACAATTTCAGGTGAATCGGACATTGAGCTGCCGTGCTTCAGCAAAGACTGATGTTGAGCCGAGCACTCCTGGTTCTGTTAAGAGAAACGACGCGCTTTTAGTGCGGGCAATAGGACCAGACTCAGCGACGCGGTATCGTAAGGCCCATAGCGTACTTGCATTTGCAAGCATCGCTCAACGAGAAGATAGCCGTTTGGTGGCCACAGGCCCCACGCCTGTAAGCCCAGGAGAGCCCATCCAACGGCAATCGGCGTCCGGAGCTGATTGATCTGTTGATTCAGATAATCGAGACTTCGTTGAATGGCAGACACGGGTACCTGTTGGGCTAACGCTGTCAGCGCGGCACCGGTGCTCTCCGGAGCCGGGTGCAGTTCTTGGCCGAACACGGTGGTATTGCCATAGTTCCATCCTCCTCGCGGTAATTGACGGTCCAAGATCAACCGAATGGCTCCCTGAACCCGTACGTGATCAGTGTGACCGCTCGCGACAAGAGCCAAGACAGACAAGGCCGTTGGTTCGACCCAGGAATGGGTTCCTTCAATCCAAGGCCATCCCTTTAGAGCCGTGTCATGACCGAGCGGATCGTCGGAGCTCTTTTTCCAATGGTGTCCCTCGTGTTCCAACAAAAACCGAACCGCCCGCCTGGAGGACTCGTCATGGGTGGAAGAGTCTTGCCAGGCAAGAATAGCTAAGGAAGTCGGCCAAGAAGCTTCAACGTGATGTGGGGAGATCGAGACGCGTCCATCCTCCTGCTGCTCGCTCGCGAGTCGTGACTGCGCGCGATTCAGCAGTCGTTCGTCAACCTTACTGAGATCCAATGCGAGGATGGCCCAAGCCGTGGCATCCGATCGGTACGAACCTCCGGCCCGATCGCTGAATCCCCCACCGGTGACAGCCCGCTGAATTATTTCATGCAACAACGGCTTGAGGTCTATGTGGCTCGCTGTTCTGTTCATTGATGGGATAGTGCAGGGAGTAACGTTCGAATCACTCGGATGGCGGCCGGCCCCAGCACAACGATGAACAGGTTGGGAAAAATGAAGAACAGCAAGGGAAACAGTAATTTGACCGGTAATTTTGCCGCAAGTTCTTCGGCTTTCATGCGACGCGCAACCTTCATCGAATCCGAGTGAACTCGAAGGGCCTGTCCGATACTCGTCCCAAATCTGTCGGTCTGGATCAGCAGAGCCACGAGATTCTTGAACTCTTCCAAGTCTATCCGATGACTGAGATTTCGCAAGGCCGCGGTACGGGTCACCCCAGTCCTCAACTCCAATGCGAGCAATCCGAATTCATCACTCAAATCTCGATGCGCGAACTTGATCTCCTCTCCGACACGGTTAATCGCCTGATCCAGGCCCAACCCAGCCTCAACACACACCACCAAAAGATCCAAAGCATCAGGCAGGGCGTGAAGGATCCGCTGTTGTCGCACACTGATTGTCCAGCGCAACCAGTAATCCGGCACGTAATAGCCCACAAAAGCGGCCAGGACATAATAAATAAGCAGAGTACTGAAGCCGGGAAATCCCAATGCCTTTGCAGGAATCAGCGTCGTGCTGAGGAGCAGCGCGATTGCCATGAAAAGCTTAGAGCCCAGAAAGAGAAGGGGGGCATGAGGATGCCGATAACCCGCTGTGATCAAGGAGTGCCGGATAGTCTTAACGTCTGTTTCATTGCTCGGTTGTACCATCGTGCCGAGGCTCTTAATGAGGTGCGCGAAGCGCGCCTTCAAAGAATCCATCCAATCTTGATCGAGCACCGGTTCCGCCGCATCCAACCGGTCCTCAACCCGCCTCTTCCAGACTTGTACTGCCTCACGAGAGTTCAAGTACACATACAGGGCGAAACTGCCCAGCAGACACACGAGAAAAGCGAGAAGAGCGATAACAATTGGAGTTTCCATGTACGCTTCTCCCCTACACCTTGATGGCAATCATGCGCATGGTGATGAGTGCCCCGATTACGAGCAACAGCGCGCCAAGCATCAACATCTGATGTCCTAAGGGGTCCGTAAACAACAATGAGATGTAATCAGGATTCAGTTTGTAGAGGACCGCACCGAGAGCAAACGGCAACGCAAAGAGAATAATCGCTGAAAACCGACCTTCGGCGGACAGCACCTTGACTTTCATATGGAGTTCAAACCGTTTGCGGATGAGCTGTCCGAGTGATTCAATCATCTCCGCAAGATTACCGCCAGTCTCGCGTTGTAGATTGACGGAAGTCACAAAAAACTTCATGTCCACACAGTCTACCCGGTGAGCCAGCTTCTGAAGAGCCTGGGGCACCGAAAATCCCATCGACACCTCGTCAAACGCTTGCTTGAACTCGGTTCCGATTGGGTCCGCAAATTCCTCACCGACCAGCTTCATACCCACGAAAAACGCATGGCCCGAGTGCAGCGCCCTCGCCACCAATTCCAGGGCTTCAGGCAATTGGCGATGAAATTCCGCCATGCGTTTGGCTTTCTTTCGCCATAGATAGAGGAAGGGAACAGCTGCCCCCACTCCGGTCGCACTGATTGTCATCGAGACATGACCACCTAATCGCACCGAGAACAGGCACGCCATGGCGGCCAAAAGCCCAGACAGGATGAGAAATGCTCCGACCGGTAGACTGGCCTTGGCCTTGCCATGCAATGTGCGAAGAGCGTTCAACCTTCTAATGCTCAGGAGCAGATCGTTGAGCCAAGGGATGTCACTCATAACATCTTTTCTGAGAATGCCCGCGGGAGCCACGTCGGCTGATTGTCGCTTTGAGGACCATTCCTGCAAACGTTCGATCACGCGCTCCGTTTTCTGGCAGGCAAATGTACGATAGACGTAGTAGCTTCCTTCCAGCAGTAGCACCATGGTCACGAAGATGCCGAGCGCGATAAAGCTGGTTAGCATTCGTACACCTTTGTGGCATTGAAAAGTTCCTCTGACAGGGGAATACCAAAGGCTTGAAACCGTTCGATGAATTTAGGGCGCACTCCACTCGCCTTAAACCGGCCCTTAACATGTCCTTGTTGATCCATCCCGGTCTGTTGGAAGGTAAAAATATCCTGCGTGGTCACAACCTCCCCTTCCATGCCCGTCACTTCCTGAATGCTAGTCACCTTCCTACTGCCGTCGGACAGACGGGTCAATTGGATCACCACGTCCAACGCTGAGGAGATGTAATGGCGGAGAGCCTTGGTACTGAGGTTCAGCCCCGCCATGGCTACAAGCGTTTCAAGTCTCGTTAGCGCGTCGCGCGGTGAGTTGGCGTGCAGGGTAGTCAGCGATCCATCATGGCCGGTATTCATAGCTTGTAGCATGTCGAGGCTCTCGGCTCCTCTCACCTCGCCGACGATTATCCGGTCTGGTCTCATACGCAGTGCGTTCCGGACTAGATCACGTTGGGTGACTTCGCCCTTGCCCTCGATATTGGCCGGCCTTGTCTCCAATCGCACGACATGTTCCTGACGAAGCTGAAGTTCGGCTGCGTCCTCAATCGTGACGATCCGTTCGTGACCGGGTATGAATCCGGACAGAACATTGAGAATCGTGGTCTTCCCGCATCCGGTTCCGCCCGATATCAACACATTGAGACGGGCTTGAACGATACCCCGCAAGAGATCTCCCATTTCGGGTGTCACCGATTTCTTTTCAATCAGATTATTTAGCTGGAGAGGGTCCTTGCTGAACTTTCTGATCGAGAGTGCGGGCCCATCGAGTGCAAGCGGAGGGATGATTGCATTGACGCGAGAACCGTCGACGAGACGAGCATCAACCATGGGAGAGGATTCGTCGATGCGACGACCTACGCGAGCGACGATTTTGTCGATGATCTTCCGCAAGTGGCCGTCATCACGGAACCGAATCGGAGTCAGCTCCAGCCGCCCGAATCGTTCGACGAAGACCTGCTTATAAGTGTTTACCAAAATGTCCGCTACGGTATGATCCGCCAGAAGCGGCTCCAACGGTCCCAATCCCAGTACCTCATACAGAACCTCCTGGGTCAATTGAGCACGCTCTCGCAAGTTCAGCGGTACCGGTTCCTGTTGCAGTACTTGCTCGATCACTTTGGTCAATTGAGGCGTCAGCGTCTCCTGGTTCATTACGCTCACCGCCGGGAGGTCGAGCAGCTCAATGACCCGCTGGTGAACCCTCTCTTTGAGATCCTGATACGTGGAGCTTAGCTCGGATAAAGTCCCCTGCTTCGCACTTAGCATCGTCTAAACCTCCGATGAACGGTCTCCCGGGTCACCTTTTCAGACCATTCTTGTTTTAGCGTCAAATCCCAGGCTAGGCAGATATCGCGCCAGAAATGAGCCTTTCCTTTCCGTCTCAGCTTTAACGTCCCCACCGCCGCTGTCCTTGTGTCGCTTTGCAATCGCAGTGGCATGCTGGACATACCATTGAGTGACCGGAGACTTAGGCGCTACTGCCTTCAGCGGCTTGCCGTGACTGATGGCTTCATTGACCATCAAGAAATCGTTTGGAATGGTTCCCGTCACCTTGCACAGAAGCGTGTCTTCAGTGTGACGAAGAATATCTTGCTCACGTGGACTGTAACGGTTCACGACTACCGATAGCTTGTCTGGTCCGTAATTCGCGGACTGCAACAGCTCCAGCAGCCGCTTCGTACGCCGAATGGCCGGCAAACCAAGCGTCATGACAACGATGACCTTCGAACAATAATCCAACGCCTCCTTCGTGCTATCCTCTAGTACGTGCCCACAATCGACAAAGACATAATCGTAAATAGACCGCATGAGATCTAAAGTGCGCAGGACACATCCGTGAACCGGGTGAAGCCCGTCTAATCCATCGTAGCCTGATTGCAGGACATCGATGCCGGACTCGTGTTCGACCAGCACACTGCGGAGGATGGTCTCGTCCAGCCGGCTGATATCGTCAGACAGATCGCGAAGACCTCGCGGAGCGGGCAAGTCCAAAAAGAGCGGGATATCGCTATCATGGCGGTTGAGGTCTACAAGCGCGATGGACCTCTGAGGTGTCACCTGCTTTAGGCTCATGGCTAAATTCGTCGCCACCGTGGTGGCCCCCACACCTCCCTTCGCTCCGATCAGACCGATGACTATACCGGCCCTATTCTCGTTCGTGACAGTCCTTTCTTTCGCGCGCTGCTCAAATCGCGTGAGAGCCGCTTCGACTTCCTGCCTGTTGATGGGTTGAGGGATGAACTCCTTTGCGCCGATTCGGAATGCTTCCAGCATTACCTGCGGATCAGTTCGATTAGCTGTCAGGAAAATCTCTGTCTGGGGCGCAGCGGCCAGCATTGTTCGAATCGTTCCGAAGGTGCGCTGCGGACTGTTTTCGTCCAGTTCTAGGACAACCATGTCTGCGGCAGCTCCCTTGCTTTGAGTCAAGATAATGCTGCGACGATTGCCAAGGATTTCAGTAAAGATACTTCGGACCTGGTCATTTTTGCATTCCAACGAGACTGTCAAGAAACGGGCCATACGCCGATTCCTCCCGCCATTTAGGATTTACTGTACTAGGCCTGGGATGCTCGCAAATGTCCCGAAATTCGCGCCTCCGCCCTGCCCGCCTTGGACGCTGTTACAGGTGACAATCCCATCAATGGTCATGGTGGGGGGTCCTTGGACATTGGTAATGTTGGCGGTCGCGTATCCGACGATCATCATGGGACCGCTTGGATTTGCGCATGAAGTATCCTGGTACACGGGAACGAACACCTCCCAAACGCTGGGATCACCTTCGGGTTTCTTGATATTGAAGAGGTTAATGAGATTGGGGAAGGCGCTGGCAACATTTCCGCCGATGAATTCCAGAGAGGTCGCGCCGGCTGTAGTTGCAGGGCTGGTATAGCTCCCATTTGCCATCCCATCAATGATATTCCTGAGTGTATTCGCGTTGGACGGCGATTGGAGGAAGGTGTGCCAGCCGGCACATCCGACTATGGTATTCGTGGGATAGAACTTAATCGGTTGATTACACTGATTATTGACGAACCATTGGCTGGAAATGGCGAACGGCACATCGAGTTCGCCCGGGAGTGTCTGACTGATAAAGGTCATTGCGGCCGTGGCGGAACCCCGAACGCTGACAGAGTTTATCCCCATGACGTTCGCAAGGAACGTACTGACCGGGCCGTTAGCCGAGGCATCTCGCCGGGCCGTCACCCGTACCGCGTTCGGAAAGATATTCGTCACGGTGAAAGTCTTCGCTGGGTCGTTCCACTGACCGATTTGAATATCGGCTGTGTTGATGCTAACCGCTACCCCTGCGGCCTGATTTTGAGCCGCGATATTCTGCACGGCATTATGAACGGGCGCGGGATTGGTGAGTTGATATCCATATTGCTGAAAGGGCGGCAACCCTTCATAGATGAGACCGAGTTCCCGCGCCCCAGCGAGAGCCGCCGCATCGGAAACATTCTGCAGTTCATTTCTCGCGACTAATGAATGGCCAATGTCGAGGCTCAAGGCGCCCATTGACAACAGAACAACCAGGGTCACTGCCACAGTGACAGCCGTGGCTCCTCGTTCGTCATGAAGTAGAGACGATCGCATCATGGATCCCCACCTTTTGTTATTCATGTCTCATCACAGTTTGGCCGGTCAGGTTGATAGAATTCCCCAGCCCTAGAATGGCCGGCACAAAAAAGTTGTACGGATACGTGACCGTGACAGTGAGGGTATTGGGCGCAGTCAGACCTTCCCCGACAACATCGATTTGCGTGACATTGGGATCAACTCCGGTCCCGTTGAGATAATTGGTGACAACAGCCTGAATTTGCGCCTCGGTCGGTTTGACGGTCGCCTGCACGATACCCGACCTGGCTCCTTCCCGGCTGGCATTGGTAATGATTTCCCGAGAGTACATGATCATCCCGAATTCGATGATCCCAAACAGAATGAGCATGAGTACCGGCAATAGAATTGCAAATTCGACGGCGGCGGCGCCACGTTCATCAAGCCGTTTCATAATGAGTCCCCTCTTCACCTGGTCTGAACCCCGGTCGTGACGAGAGATTTCTGCATTTGCGCATCAGGCTTCTCGAAGGTTTGTCGATAGGTTTCCATTGCTGTGGCAGCGGCAAGGCCCTCCATACCGACTACAGGATCGAGGCTTTCTCCAGCATCCGGATTCAAGGTCTGGTTTTGCTTGGCGGTTTGATAGGCAGTTCCCCAGTTCTCTCCCAATTGTGTCGGCGCACATCCAATCATGGTAACCACCAAGAAACTCATGACACTCGCCGTGGCATACAACATACGCATCATCTTCCTCCTCACGTTACGCTCAGTGTGACCACAGATAGAGCCTCTCCGACTCAAGGCACCATGTGCCCGAATTGGCCATCAATACGACGCCGCGTCGTTCCCACGCGGTTCGACAGTGTTTCAGCCGCAGGGGAAACTCTTCCGACTGAACCTCCGAACCCACCCTTCTCCGCCAACCCAAGTAGGAAGAATTCAAAGTCGTTCGGTTCGACATAATAGTCTGTGGGCAATGTTTGTCCGGCGAGGTCCAACGGCTTCACCAAATGCGGCGTCACTATGATGAGCAGTTCGGTTTCGCTCTTCTGGAAGGATGAACTTCTGAAGAGTGCCCCGAGTATGGGAATCTCGCCTAAGATCGGGAACTTACTGACGCTTTCGCGAAGGTTGTCGCGTAACAAACCACCGATCGCGAAGCTTTGGCCGTCGGCCAATTCGATGACGGTCGAGGCCCTCCTTGTCGTGATCGCCGGAATAGTAAAGCCTTGCAGTCTGAGAGCATTGGAAAAATCAAGCTCAGACACCTCGGGCGCGACCGTAATACCGATGTGCTTATCGCTCAGTACGTTCGGCGTGAAGGTCAGGCCGACTCCGAACTTTTTGAATTGGATGGTCACAACGCCAAACGCCTGGGGGACCGGAATCGGGAATTCGCCGCCCGCGAGGAAAGCCGCCTCCTGCCCGCTAATCGCCACCAACGTCGGCTTGGCCAGGACCTTGACCAGATTCTGCTGCTTCAAGGCATCGATGTACCCCGTCCAACTGACACTGCCGGTTCGGAAATTGGCCACGGCGTTAATCGACGATGTGACATCTTGGCCGAGAGTTGGAGAGCTAGATACGATTCCAGGCCCGATCAGCGACGTCAAATTGTTTAATGCAGTCACCCCAAAGGCATTAGCGGCGACTGCAGCCAGATTGATACCAAGTCTGCGGATCAATTCCCGGTTCATTTCCGCGACCCGCACTTCCAGCATGACCTGCTGGACTCCGCCTACCTGTAAAAGGTTGATGACCTTTTTCGGCGCGTAGGCTTCCGCCATCCCTAACACCCTTGTCAGATTGGCGGCGTTGGATACTGTGCCCGATATGGTCACATGCTCGTGGTTAGCCGTCACGTTAATACTCTGCTCGTGCGGCAGAACGCGATACAGGTTTTCCTTGAGCCTCGTAAGATCCGGACTGACGACGAGATCAAACACCGTGGATACCTTATCGTTTTCTCCCCAAAGCGTGAGGGTCGTGACGCCAACGGTTTTCCCGGTGAGATAGATCTGCATAGGCGACAGAACGACCGTATCGGCAATATCAGGATTCGCGAGCGAGGCCCGCTTAAATTGGGATGGCGTGTCGATTACTTTTGATTTGCCCACTGTTAGTTCCAGTCGTTGCGCCGTAAGACTCTCAACCGATAGTTGTGGCGCCTTTTGTGCGTGCCCGATTGCTGCGTCGAGGAGCGCGAGGACGAGAGCGCCACAACATGTCCACGAGATCTGTTTCATTGCGTCATTTCCTCCCGGTTGAGTAGGCATGGTGACACCGGTTATGGATGTGCCGATGTCTAGAATTTTTGCGAATTGATGGTGGTTCCTCTAATCACATCCACAGTCACGGGTTGAATCTCCGGAGGATTTTGCCCGGCCGGCTCCGGATACACTCGAAGGAAATTCAGAACCTTTTTGGGAGCATAGGCCTCGACCACGGCGAGAGCTTGAGTCAATTTGGCCTGGCTGGATACGGTGCCTGCCAGAGTGACGTGATCGTGGGCCGCTGAAAGCTGAATATGATTTTCTTCCGGTAACAATTCTGCCAATTGGCTTTCTACCCGGCTCAGATCAATACCCACTTCCAGATCATAAATGCTCAAGACCTGATCGTCCTTCGCCCACAGGGTGAGATTGGTGGTTCCGTATCCTTTCCCCGTCAAATAGATCTGTTTGGGACTCAATACAATCGCATCCGCAATGTCGGGGTTCGCGAGTGAGGCGCGCTTAATTGGAACCGACACATCCACGATCGTAGATTTCCCTAAAACCAAGCTGAGGTGTTGTGTTTCTTTGTGCGACGTAGCCGCTAGAGCCATCTGGCTCCAGCCTCCACCAACCAGCGCCAACCCGACCAGTCCCCCGACAATGCCTCCACCAATCCAGTGTCTTAATAGCTGTCCCTGTTTCTCTAACCGTCGATAGGTTTCCATTCATGGACCTCCTCTAGAATTTGATCTGGGTACGATTTTTCCCACTGATAACTTCCACCTTGTATGCAACATCTGATTGCTCCTCTTTCTCCTTCGGCGGGCGATAGGAACCCAGCAACGATCCGACAGTCGCTCCCTTCGTCAGAATCGGTTCGGAATTGAGCGGATTCCGTAACGCCAAGCGTAGTCGGCCCTGGGTAGAAGCCAAAGCCAATTTCTCAGCTTCCACGACATCGACCTCCACAGTGATGACCTGAACCGGTTTCGGTTCTTCATCTTTACCCTTGCGCTCCATCTGTGTGCCGGCCGCCAGTACTTTCACGTTCTCAAGGATGACCTTCGCAACGGTCTTTGCTGCTCCAGATGATCCTGACGTTGGCTCTATGGTCACCATGACATCCACTCGATCCGCGGGTTTGATGAACCCCGCCACACCGATCACTTCATCTACTTTTACGGACATGGCCCGCTTGTTGGGATCGGTCACGGCAGCGACGCCTCCTGTCGTGGCCCCTACCGGAGCCAGCTTAGATTCGAGGATTGGCTCGTTCTTCTTAAGATTGACAAGGAGGACCCGGTCTTTGAGATTATCAAGGTTGGTAAAGTGGCCGTCCGGCAGACTGGCAGCAGGGTAGTCAACCAACTGAAACATTTCACGCGTCAACTTAGTGCCCCAAGTGAGATCGGCTGCAGCAACCGCTAAGCCGTTTGTCTGAATGGCCGGTGCGGAGGGCGCGCTGCGACGGCTTTCGACATCGCGCAGCCATGACCAGAGCATGACGCTGGTGATCAACGCCACGACCACCGCCAAACCCAAAAACAGTAAAGCCCGATAACGGTTCATTTACTTTCCTCCTTAGGGGACGATAACTAACTCCGAGAGTAGCGTGCCTAATCCGATGACGAGGGCGTAACGTAGCTGAAGTTGCGCGTTCAATGCAGTCAGCAAGGCCGTCTTTTCGGGCCGAGATAAAAACATGGACTTGATCCGATCTACACTATTTCGCAACCCCCAGTGGCCAACCATAACGGCAACCGCATAGACCCCGCCCAGAAGCATCGTTATCAAACCCGCAAATAAGACGCCTTGAGGTCCCAGGAAGCTGCCGACGGCGGCCATGAGTTTGACATCACCTGCGCCCATGCCCCCTCTGAGATAAGGAATGAGAAACAAGCCAAGTCCAATTCCCAACCCCTCCAGACTCGTCACCAGCCCCGTCTGCCCGTCACGCAAGGCATGTAATAGGAGCCCAGTGGCCATGGCCGGAATTGTCAAGAAATTGGGGATTCGACACGATCGGATATCGGTTACAACTGCGGCAAGCAGCACGGCGACCAATGTCAGGAACATAATCTGCCCCATCATTCTCCCCTCGACGCAAGACGCCTGGTCAACTTCCGGCAAACCACCCGGCAGCCGTTGTGAAAACGGGTATAAGGCTATTGCCGATGGCTTGGACCGCACCGAAAATAACGGCTGTAATCAGGCCGATCATCAACGCATACTCCGCGGACGTCGCGCCGTTTTCTTCGAGTATTCGTAACCTCATTGATTGTCCTCTCAGAACCGTGGCGGCCGACTATTCAAATAGCCGGCCGGGCTGATGGCCCGGCCGGCTAAGCATCCTTCACAGAGGTGCGCTTAGCTCGCTCCAGCAATCGAACCCGCGACAGTATTAAACACCGCCTGGATGTTTAGTCCGAGCGTGGTCACGGCGCCGATGATGACCGCCGCGATGAGCGCCACCATCAGCCCATACTCAGGGGCGGTCGCGCCTTCATCCCGCTTCACAAAACCAAGAATATGCTTCAACATAAATCTCTCCTTTCTCGTCTTAATCGGTCTCTATCGTTGATAACTCTTCACCCGTCAAGCTGGAACCCGCCTGATTGCTACCTATCTCCACCTCCCTTCCTCCTAATTGCGTAGAGTGCCAACCGGGTGTGCCAGGGGGAGTTTGCAAACGGAAGACCAGGATTGCGAGCTTCTTAAGTCATGGTTCTATGTGATCTTTTGAGTTCTGCAAATCCAAACTGCGGTGACCTAACCGCGGTCCCGCGAATCGAAAATGACCCGCCTCTGCGGTCGTCCGGCCGCACATCACCCGCACCTAATTGCTTCAGTTAGAAGCCCGTTTTATTTTGACGGTTCAGAAGGAGTCCGGTACAAGCAGTCTTAGGTATATGTCGGCCAGGACTATCCTGCGTTCCCTTTGCGTCACTCCAATGAGCCGGAGGACTCGACCGATGAAGTATCGCTTAATAAATAGAGTTCTTTTACTTGGCCTTAGTATTCTTCTCTCCGACTGCACATCTGCAAAAGAGGACGGTATGAAATATGAGCAGGGGATATATAAAGAAACTCTGGAACGGCAGAAGGCTGGTTTAGCGATTAAGGAAGAAGAACCGACGCCACTGCCGAACATGGGATCTGCTGATTATGAGCGGCTCGGCGACAGCCATTTTCAGAACGGAAATTGGGCATTGGCTGTGGTGGAGTACAGTAAGGCCCTTGAAGGTCATACTGCTCCAGCGACAATCCACTACAAGCTAGGGCTCGTGTCGCTCAAACAAGGCCTGGGCCAGGAGGCGCTAGCAAGGCTTCAGGAAGCGGTCAAGCTTGCCCCTAAGTTCTCCCTGGCACATGAGGGACTTGGTCAGGCCTATTGGCAATCAGGGAATTACGATTTGGCCGAAGGCTCATTTCGTCACGGGATCGAGTTGGAGCCCTCCCGGTGGCAAACGCACAATTGGTTGGGTATGCTGCTTGATCGTAAGAAACGACATCAAGAGGCGATTGCTGAATATCAAGCTGCCCTGGCCCTACGACCGCAGGAATCAGCGGTGCATAACAACCTAGGCCTAGCCTACTATTTCACGGGCGAGTATGACCGAGCTATACGAGCTTTCGAGGAAGCAGTTCGGAACGGAGCAACCCTAGCAAAGGTCCATAATAATCTTGCGATGGCCTATGGCAAGGCGGGACGCTTCGCCGATGCGTGGAATGCCTTCAAACGGGCCGGAGACGAAGCGCAGGCGTACAACAATCTCGGAACTGTTTATATGGATTTGGGCAAAAATCGGCAGGCTGTCATTTGTTTTGAGAAGGCCCTTGAGCAGGCCCCACGGTACTACGTGGCTGCAGCTGAAAACTTACAGGCCGCGCAGCGGGCCGTTGTCGAAAGCTCTTCTCTGAACCATGATTCCGACAATAACGGTGCAAGCTCCTGTCCTTGATATTTACTCAGGAATGGACCAGCCTTGCAGAAAGTGCTGAAGAAAAGGCTGACGTTCTTTGTTCAGTCCATAAACTGTGCGCCCTGAGTAGTTTCCTGTCGCAGTAAGCCATCCCCATCGAACCAGGAACTCCAGCGCGGTCTGCACCCGGTCCATGTCGGCGTCAATCCCTTCCCTTCTAAGCCACCATTTCCCTATCCCCACTGCCGTATCCTTAGCTTCCGGGTGCGAACACAGGTAGCCCAGAATAAGCCATGCTACGACATTATTCTCCTCTGGAACATCCGACCTATCCATGATCGATGGGATGGAGCAATTTCAATACCGGATGGTTCCAGGACGCAAGTACGTGCAAATCTTAAGATGAGCCCATCTCGTCGATGACTCCTGCGACGCTTATTCCTCAGGAAATCCAGACCCGGCTACGCTGCGCAAAACACCCTCCGATCCAGCCCGTGCTTATGTAAGAGACGTTGAAACGCTCGGCGCTCCTTCTTCGCCGCTCGAGCGGCTTTTGAAATGTTCCCTTGGTGGGCCGAGAGGAGTTCACAAAGATAGGTCCGTTCGAATTCCTCGATCACCTTCATTTTCATCTTTTGAAAACCGGCATCATCGATGATACCTGTCCTGGATACTACATCCATGGTCGGCGTCCGGAATTCTTGGCAGTCACAACTGGGCAAATCAAGATCGTACTCTTCAAGGACTTCGCCGGCCGCCATGGCCACCGCACGCTGCATCACGCCCTCCAGTTCTCTCACATTGCCGGGCCACGCATACCCCAGCAGCTTCGCCTTGCAGGAATGGCCCATCGTAATTGCCCCTCTGGAAAATTCCTTCGCATAGACCTTCAGAAAATGTGTCGCCAGAAGAAGGATATCTTCCCTGCGATCACGCAACGGGGGGAGTACGACGGAGAGGACGTTTAAGCGGTGGAAAAGATCTTCGCGGAACTGGCGTGTTTCCACCAAGTAACGCAGATCCGTATTCGTCGCGGCAACTACTTTCACATCAACTTTTCGGCTCTTGGTTGAACCTAATGGCCTGAACTCCTGATCCTGCAAGACCCTCAGCAGCTTACTCTGTACGGTTAGATCAAGTGAATTAACCTCATCGAGAAACAACGTGCCGCCGTCCGCTTCATGGAACAAGCCATGTTTGTCGCTAACCGCTCCGGTGAAAGCGCCTTTACTATGACCAAAGAGTTCATTCTCAATCAGGTGATCCGGCAGCGCGGCGCAGTTCACCGGCACAAACGGTTTCCCTCTTCGTTCGCCCGTATAGTGAATTGCTCTTGCAAAGAGCTCTTTGCCGGTGCCTGTCTCTCCTGATATCAATACGGTTGACTTCGTAGCGCTCAATAACGGGATCATCCCCGTCGCCTTAAGAAAGGGCCTGCTGGTTCCAATCAACGTTTTGTCGACGTTGTGCATTAAAACCTCCTCAGACTTCGGTGAAGAATCCTTGCTGGCGCTTCCTTCCAGACTACCGCGGAGTTCCAGCCTCACGCGGCCCTTGCGCCTCAGAGGATAGGCCGCCTCCGCGTCATGGAATATTCGTCACTAGTAGGTGTTGGTCCTCTCCGGTGGGGGGATAGCTACCGCCATCTCACCAGACGACAATCACGCTCGGATGTTCGATACAGCCCGACCGTCGCGATTGCGGGCGATCTTTAGTGATCCGTCAGCGAAAGGATCGGCTATCGTGAAGGCATTCCTTTGGCACTCAAGCCTCGTCATGTTTTTCTGCATCATTGCAGCATGGTTTATCCTTTCCGGTACGCCTCTGCCATCAAAGCCTTCCGATTCAACAGACTCGCGTGTGATTGCCAGGGTAGATGGTCATTCGATTACGCTTGAAGAAGCAGAGCGCCACATAGCCCTACCACTCTACCAATTGGATCAGCGACGGTTGCAACTGCTCCAGTATTCAGTGCAGCAGCTTATCGATGCCGAGTTGTTGCGCATTGAAGCAAAGCGGACGCGGAAAACCGTCGAGGAACTGTTGGAGAGCACCGCCGATGCACGGACATCAGACCAACGGCAGCAAGCACTTATCGTAGCATTGCGGCGCAGCACTTCAATTGAGGTCCTACTGCATCCGGTTACTGAACCCGTTGTCCCGGTCTCGGCCGACGATGATCCTTCAATAGGATCAGCTACGGCGCCGGTGACTATTATAGAATTTTCAGACTTTCAATGTCCGTATTGCAGGGAAAGTGTGTCAGTGTGTCAAGGGTCACCCAAATTTCCCCAGTTATGGTCATCGAAAAGTCCCCACCCAGTTAGGTTGTGGTTGTGGCTTCTTCGGGTCGCACCAAGCCGGCTTTGAGCTTCTCCTTCAGGCGGTAGGAATGGCCGCGGATATTGATCGTGATGGCGTGGTGCAGGACCCGATCCAGGATGGCGGTGGCCAGCACCCGATCGCCAAACACCTCCCCCCAGGCGCCGAAGCTCTGATTGCTGGTGAGAATCATCGGCCCTTTCTCGTAGCGGCGCGAGATGAGCTGGAAAAACAAGTTGGCTCCAGTGCGGTCAATCGGCAGATAGCCGATTTCATCAATAATCAGTAACCGCGGGATGGTGTAGAGCTTCAACTTGTCCTCCAGCCGATTCTCCGTGAGCGCCCGGGTGAGCGTGGCAATCATGGCGGCCGCCGTCGTGAACAAGACCCGGTAGCCCTGCGCAATGGCTTTGAGTCCTAGCCCAATGGCCAGGTGGCTTTTGCCCACGCCGGGCGGTCCCAGGATCACGAGATTCTCGCCGTGTTCGATGAAATGACAGGTCGCCACCTGCTGAATCTGCTTCTTATCCAAGGAGGGTTGGTACGCGAAGTCGAAGGCGTCCAGACTCTTCACAAACGGAAACCGCGCGAGACTGGTGCGCATGGTAATGTTCTTTTCGGCCTTGGCGGCGACTTCTTCACTGAGCACCTGGTCGAGGAAGTCCGCATACGAGAGGTCCTTCGCCGCGGCCTCCTGTAAGAGCGCGTCGAGTCGTTCGCGGCTTGTGAAAAGCCGCAAGCGCGTCAACTGTTCGCGGAGTCGTTCGAGCTGGGCGGGGTTCATGGCTGCACCTCGTGCGCGTTCACGCGTCCGCACAGCGTCTCGTAGCAGGCCAAATCCCGGATCTCGACCTCCGGCAGGACCGCCGCCCATGGGGCCGACTCGCCTCGTGTCGACCGGCGCTGGCGTGCGATGCGCGCGATGGCCCCAGGGCCGTGTTCTGGCAGGATGCGGAATTGGTGGGTGCCAGCGAGGACGGGATGGCTGGCGACCTCGCGGTCGCGATGGAAGATGTGCACCATCTCGCCCCGTCGCTGTACCTCGACTCGCTGGCCGATGAGCCGGAAGGGCACGGAGTAGCGGTTCGTGTCCAGGCTGACGAGATAGTCTTCGGCCACGATGGCGAGACGCGCGCTTCCTGCTGGAAGCTGCGCTGCCCTGCCAACGGCACCAATTGCCCGCGCTCCCGCTCGAACCGCGTGATCGGCGGCTCATGTGTGGTCCCATGCAAGCGACGGTCGGCAATCGTCGCATTCCATTCGTCGAGCTGGGCTTGGAAGTCGACGACATCGACGAACGTCCGCCCCGGCAGGAAGTTCCGCTTCACATACTTCACGCCCGATTCGACTTTGCCCTTGGTCTGTGCGCGGTAGGGCCGACACACCCGCGGCTCGAAGCCCCAGTAGTCGGCAAACGCTTTGAAGGTCGGATTCCAGAGGCGCCGTCCGGTGTCATCCGCATAGCAGACTGTCCGCGGCCGGTCATACAGATGCTCACGGGTATGCCCGCCGAAATGGGCAAAGGCCCGCTCGTGGGCCTCGAGAAACTGCGCGAGTCGCTCGTCAGCACAGGCGTAATAGAACCCGCGTCGGCTGAAGCCTAAGGTGAGCACGAACACGTGCACGACCGAGGCGCCGGCGCGAAAGGGGACCAACGCTTGCCCCCAATCAATCTGACTTTGCTGCCCTGGCGGCGTCTCAAAGCGCAGCAGGGCCCGCTCCGCTTGCATCTGCACCTCACGCAGTGGTGCCACACACCGCTTGACCGTCTCGTAACTGCCGGTGTAGCTCCGGCTCGCCCGCAGCTCCTGGTAGAGAATCCGTGCGGAGTAATTGACCTGCGGGGCGCGGGCCCGCACAAAGTCGGCATGGGCGGTCAAGAGTGTCTCGGCGACCGCCACCCGGCGATAGGGCTGCCACGTCGTCTGCCGGACACTGCGACGCACGGTCTTGCGATCCAGGTCCAACCGCCGCCCGATCTCCGAAATGGATACCCGTTCCTCATGAAACAACCGTCGGATCTCCGCCCACCGCTCCTGATCCACCATGCACGCCTCCCCAAGTTGGTCCTGGACGCGCATGATCGTCGACGCTCCCGTCTCGTCAAGTCCCATCTCTCTCCTCCTTCGTTAGGATG
The DNA here is from genome assembly GCF_965152575.1 of Nitrospira sp. Nam80. Taxonomy (NCBI): domain Bacteria; kingdom Pseudomonadati; phylum Nitrospirota; class Nitrospiria; order Nitrospirales; family Nitrospiraceae; genus Nitrospira; species Nitrospira sp. Nam80. Next base: position 942,149 of record NZ_OZ224216.1, on the reverse strand, counting down.
GGTGGGGAGAATTCAATGACCACACCTGGGGATTATTGGATGACCCCTGACATCAGTGCTGAAAGAAGTGCTGCGAGAATACGGGAACAAGGTCAGGCTGGTCTATCGAGACTATCCCGCCCCCAATCATGTCCATGCCGAACAAGCGGCGGAGGGGGCTCAATGCGCCGCGGCGCAGAACAAATTCTGGGAGTATCACGATCTTCTCTTCGAGCAGCAATATCCCGGATCAGGATGGGACTTCGAATTGCTGGCTCGGCAAGCTTCGCTGGATGTGACAGCGTTCTCTCGATGCCTCAACGCGCATGATTTCGCAGCGGAGGTTAATGGCGACCTACAGGATGCGCTTAAGCTCGGCGTCTCGAGCACACCCACCTTCTTTATCAACGGACGCCCACTTGTCGGTGCGAGATCCTTTGAGGAATTCACATTCCTCATCGATAAAGCTCTCACTGAGACTAAGTGATCCGTCCCATCAACTAAAATATCGAGAGCCCAGGCACCCGTGTTATACAAGTCGACGGGCGATCATTGGGCACTGTATGACAAATCCACTGCTGGCGGTGAACCCCTTGACGTCAAGGTGTCCAGTCAGCTCCTTTCAGGATCCAAACTATGTGGTAACGATCGATACTTGCCTTTGAGCTGAATGCTTGCCTCGCAAGGTCGTTTGCCAATCTCACCCGCGCCATCCGCGTGTTCGGCTTCCGGACCGGCATAAGGTATTCCATTGGGACCTTCATAGGTACATGCTCCTTATTTCTATTTATGTCATACAGCTTTTCCTGTAATATGGGTCATTATTTGGAGCCCGTGTTCAACAGGACTGAACCACCGCGTATATGTGCAGATCTCTTTGAAGCGTATGCCACACGACCCACGACACCAATGCTTAATTTATGAGGGCTCTCCTGCCCGGCATTTGACGGCACTCACCGCATTGATCCGACAAAACCTCAACAAGAATTACCGATGCCTGTACCTCAATAGCCCTCCCATGGTGGCGGGAATGCGATCTTATCTGTATGCGGCCGGAGTGGATGTCCCGAAGGCGGTGATAGAAGGCAGGCTGGTTCTGTCCTCCGACCGAGGGCATCTGAACAATGGAAGCTTCGACATTGATCGGATGCTTACACTACTGAATGAAGCAGTGGCTCAGGCGTTGAAAGACGGGTACCAGGGTCTGTGGGTGACAGGTGATATGAGCTGGGAGTTTGGACCGGAGAAGGGTTTTTCCAAACTCATGGAATACGAATGGAGGCTTGAAGAATTATTTCACGCACAACCGGCGCTTTCCGGCATCTGTCAATATCACGCCGATACGTTACCACCTGAAGTTATGAAGACAGGCCTGATGACTCATCAGACTATCTTTATTAATGAGACACTTTCCCAGCTCAACGCCCACTATTTTTCTCGCAAATCTTCAGCGGCGCACCTGCCATCAAATGCGGATCTCGATACCGTGATCACTCGCCTGTGCAACGACCGGTCCGCACGCTGAATGTCTGTGCCATCGAGGCCGCTGAGGCCGCCGAGTTAAAAGCATTCCCGGAACGCCTGCCCGGATATCTTTGCGGGTCACCGCGGCTGCATCTCCAAGGGCAGCGGCGATCAACGCGCAAAGCATAAAACCATAGACCGATAAGTTTACGAGTCTGCTAGACGATTACCCCCCAGATCCACCGGTTTGAAGCTGGATTTATCCGTGTTAGGATGGGAGAATCTTTCAGTTTAGATGCAATATTCCCAGTCGGGATTCTGCGATCCAAACCGCTCAATTTCACTATTTATCAGGGATTGATACGTGATGTCGATGTCCGGACCTTCGGATGACCACATCCAAGCCGCGGTGTACTTAGCAGCAATTGTTGATTCAACCGATGACGCCATCATTAGTAAGAATTTGTCGGGTGTCATTCAGAGCTGGAACCCAGCCGCGCAGCGTATTTTTGGATACACGGCTGAAGAAGCCGTCGGGCAATCCATTCTTCTAATTATCCCGCCGGAGTTGCACCCCGAAGAAACCTACATTCTAGATCGGTTACGTAGAGGAGAACGCGTTGACCATTTTGAAACGATTCGTCGCCGAAAAGACGGAAAGCGAATCGAGATTTCACTCACTATTTCCCCCATCCGCAATACCGAAGGCCAAATTATAGGGGCCTCTAAAATAGCGCGCGATATTACAGAGGAAAAGGCGGGTCGTATCCGATTGGAGGAAATACAGCGGCGACTGACCGTCACGTTGCAAAGTATTGGCGACGCAGTACTCGCCACGGACGCAGAGGCCCGCGTGACGTTCGTCAACCAGGTCGCTGTGAGATTACTGGGTCGGCCCGAACATGAGATCATTGGCCGGCCGCTGTCAAATGTCTTTATCATCGTCCATGAAGACACACGCCAATCCATCCCTAGTCCAGTGGATGCCGTCTTACAGAGTCGCCAGACGGCCGGCCTTGCGAACCACACGATTTTGGTGCGTCCCGACGGCTCGGAACGTCCAATAGACGACAGTGCCGCGCCCATTCTGGATTCAGCGGGGCGGTTAGTGGGCGTGGTATTGGTCTTCCGGGATGTCACAGAACGTCGCCAAGCGAACCGCATGGCGGCACGGTTGTCGGCAATCGTCGCGTCTTCAGACGATGCCGTCATCAGTAAGGACCTCCACGGGATCGTGTTGACATGGAATCGCGGAGCCGAACGAATCTTCGGCTACGCTGCCAATGAAATGATCGGCAAATCGATTACCACCATTATCCCGGCCGACCGACTGTCGGAAGAAGAGGACATTCTTACTCGGCTGGCACGAGGCGAGCACATTGACCATTATGAAACCGTGCGACAAAAGAAAGACGGCACTCTGTGTGACATCTCGCTCACCATTTCTCCCATGAAAGACGAGGACGGACGAATTATCGGGGCGTCGAAAATCGCGCGGGACATTACCGCGCAGAAACGCGCCCAGCGAGCCATCCATGAAGCGCAAGAACGATGGCTGGTCACGTTAGCCAGCATTGGCGATGCCGTGATCGCAACCGATGCGCAAGCCCGAATCATGTTTGCCAATCCGGTAGCGTTGCAACTGCTGGGAAGAGCCTCGGATGAAATCGTCGGCAAGCCACTAGTAGATTATTTTCACATCGTAAATGAGGAAACACGTCGGCCGGCCGCAAATCCCGTGGACCGAGTCATACGGGAGGGTATTGTGATGGGCTTAGCCAACCACACGGTCTTGGTACGCCCGGACGGCACCGAGGTGCCCATTGACGATAGTGCCGCACCGATCCGAGACGCGACGGGGCATCTGCTGGGGGTAGTCCTGGTCTTTCGAGACATTACGGAACGAAAAAGCACTGAGAGGGAACTTGCTCGGTGGAGTGCGGAGTTGGAAACAAGAGTGGCCGAGCGCACTGAGCAATTGGTTCGCTATCAAGACCGGCTCCGGGCATTGGCCGTCCAGCTCAGTCGGACAGAGCAACGTGAGCGGCGTCGACTCGCGACAAACCTCCACGACTATCTGGCTCAACTTCTTGCCTTGGCACGCATTAAAATTGGCCAAGCGAAACAGGGAACTGCTGGCGTCGAAGCCGACTATAAAGCAATTCTCACCGACATCGATAAGGTACTTCAGGACTGTCTCCGCTATACCCGCACGCTGATCGCTCAGTTAAGCCCCTCCGTATTGCATGACCTTGGGTTTGTACCGGCGATTCAATGGCTGGCAGAACAGATGAGGCAGCAAGGACTCACTGTTACTGTACAGGTCCTCACGCCGAACATGCCGCGCTTACCGGATAATGCGGCGGATATTCTTTTTCAGGCCACTCGAGAGTTGCTGCTCAATGTGCTCAAGCATGCCCGCGTGTCCGAAGCCGTCATTTCGGTCGAGATGCGTGATGCCGATAAATGGCTGATTACGGTCGAGGATCATGGAATTGGATTTGATCCCAATGTGATGCGGCATCGGACCGCAGACGACCAATTCGGGCTGTTTAGCATCCAGGAGCGAATGGACGCCATTTCAGGTTGGTGTTACGTCCATTCGATTCCGGGACAAGGAACCCGCATTGAATTGGGTTTGACTGTGGGCAGTGAGTTAGAAGCCCCATCCCGCGAAAACGTGATTCTCCGGCCAAGCGGAATGGACGTGAAAAATGAAAACACCGGCGGTAGGCGCTCACGGGTCTTGCTGGTAGATGACCATGCCATGGTCCGACAAGGACTTCGGAGCATCCTTGAGACGTATGAGGACTTGGAAATTATCGCCGAAGCGGTGGACGGCGAGGCGGCCGTGTCACTGGCCCACCGGCTCCAGCCTGATGTGGTAGTAATGGACATCAATCTCCCCCGCCTCAATGGTATCGAAGCGGCGCGGCGAATAAAGCAAGCTTGGCCGCACATTGTAGTCATCGGATTGTCGGTACAAAGTTCCCCTCAAACCGTCGAGGCCTTGGCCCAAGCGGGAGGAGCCGCTCTGCTGAGTAAAGAGCAGGCCACAGAAGAGTTATATCGAACGATACAAGATTTCGCCGGACCATCTCGTAAGGGTACGACACTTACTTGATTAGGACTGCCGGCGGCCTCAAAAGGTCGTCTGCCAATCGACCCGTGCCATCCGCGTGTCCGGTTTCTGGACCGGCTCTAAAATATAGCCCGCCGCGAGATAGCAGGGCTCCGGGTCAGAGTACCGTGCACAGTAGGCAGTGACGCGCCGCTGGTCGTGCTCTGGCATGCCGACCGGCGGCACAGCCCGGTAGACATCCGGGACACAAGCTCCAAGAAAGAGTACAGCCATCAGCAACCACCCCGCAAAGAGCCCATTGCGCCGATCCATGCTGGTCTCCTTTTCAATTCGCTTCTTTTCACTCCTTCAACAGCACATTTCTCCTGCGAGCGACACGATCCGTACATGCTCCGATGACCCCGGCGGTGCGAAGAGACCGTGGGCGCTATCCGGTGGCCGATCCTTCTTCGCCTCCTTGCTGAGCGACCGTATTCAGAGCCCACCGCGGAATATTAAGCAAGAGCATCTGCCGAGGTGGTACATGAGCTGGTTAAGCAAAGAAAGTACCGTGCCCCTCTTTTGGGCCGGACATTGGACAGGGCCGAATAATCGACATGTTCTGAACCGAGCAGTTTGTAGAGACCTCAGCCTTGCGTATCGAAATAGCGATATCTGTGTCGATTTGGATATTGGTTGCTTTATCGCGAGATGGTTCTTTCTAAATACCCTTGCCGGGATGGCGCTTCATCAACTCGCCGCGTAGTACGCGGGACTGCCCGGAAGAGGTCTGAAGCAGGACCGGTTGGTGAAAGATCCATTACTGGGAACTGATGCTGAGATCTAGTCCGAGTTCTCTGGACATCGCCTGGATTTGGTTGACGATTTCGTTGGGCGGCATCCCCAGCTTGTTGTCTAAGAGAGCGAACCTATACCCATTACACACGATGTCCCCCGCAGCCAGTTGCGGGGACAAAACCCAACGCTCTTACAACGTCCTTATTGACATTGGAGCGAAGGCAATGGAATGTGGAACGTATAGGTGCCTCCGGGTAACTGATTAGTGGTTGTTTTCGAGACGCAGTCGCAACTACTGGGATCACAACCGGCACTGCTCGAAGCCCTATCACCGAATGCCCAAAGATTGGCGGTGGTGTATCCGATGTTTGGTGTGACAGCAACTTCAATATCAAAAGTCGTTCTCCCCGTGCGCGTATCCGGTCCTGCCTGCCACAGTGCTGTCTGAACCGCATCGGTAAATGCGCCCTTAGGCGTTTGGCCTTGTTGTGGATTGGTACCAGAGTCGTCCCCGAGCTGGGCCCGGCACACATCTTTTGCCATTTGCACGTGACTGGTGCAATTCGCGCCAGGGTCCGGTTCCTCGCCGCCGGTGCAGTACTTGAAGGTCCAATGGGCACCCTCATTATCCGTTTGGCTAAGGTCCAGCTCAAGGGGGGGGACGGTGGTAGCTGTCATATTGTTCCATGTCACACCCGCAGAGATTCCCGCTTGCGGACCCTTTCCTGACACATTCACCGTACCCCCCAGATTGAACATAAAACCGGATGTGTAGGTTGTTGCCTGACCCTGGCTAGCAGGTGGTTTTGCATCAATCTGGACAACGGAACCGTTACTGATCGGTACCATTGTGACGTCGTACTGAAGCGGGTAATTAATGTATCGACAGATATCTGCGTTACTCGAAAAGTAAGAAGGTGAGCTGCAGTAGGTCCGTTGGGGATCATCCCGCCAATTGGCCACCACGTATGTATTGTTCGTGGCGTCGTAATACATGGATGTGTCACCCAGCTCAGTCGCGGCGCTCTGGAATTTGGCGTTTGTCGGTGTCCAGTCAGCCAACGCCGTCACCATGTAGTAGTCCGATGTGAGGCCCGTTCTTGTGTCTGCTTGGCAGCTATGCAGGGCGTAGACAGTCACACTGGTGTTGTAGACCCCTGCGGGTCCATTTTGCTGGAAAACCGTTTTTTGCAGTGGGCTGGATTGCCAGTCTGTTGGCTTATTTGGATCCTGGGGCGAGGCCGGCATACTGACATTCGGAATATGCCTTAATTCGGCTACCACGAGATCTGCAGTCCGCATAAGTGCCAGGTTATGGTCCTGAACGCCAGTGGGGTCTGGATCGCCACTTAGGGTTTGCAGGGGGCTAGGATGCACATTCGCCAAGGAGGCTATGGGAACGTGGTTCTCTTGTCGGAAGGTATACGCCAATATCCCCTCCCCATCTTTCGAACGCGAACTGTAGTTCACGCCTGCTCCGATGATCTCGTGTAAGGCGTTAATATGCTCCATAGTGGCGTCAAGCAGCACGATGGTATATCCAGCCCGATACGTCACTCTTAGTTCTTGCTTGTGTTCATGCTTCAGCCCGGGCAGCGCCTCGCCTTGAAGAAGGATCGCTGAGTCTGGCTTCAGGGTCAACGGGACGACGTTCACCTGTCCCTGGATTTTGTCGGCGATGACGCTATTGAGGTGGCCGATTTGCCGGACCCGTACTTCTCCCTCATTCGCCCCCGAGTAAGCCGCCGTCCCTAACACCCATACGGCGGACATGATAGAAATGATCGCAAGAACCTTATATCTACTGACCAAGGTAGGCGATAATATACGCATCATACGGCTCCCATTTAAAAACCATATTTTGACGGTGCCCCTTGCACGGAGTGAATGGCGACCCCACCTGCTGGTTTAACCCTCCACGCCGGACGAGGGTTCCTGGTCATGTCCTCACCTTCACTGGGACCGCGACGCAATGCCCCGCCTTCGCATGTCGTTGGAGATCTTCTCCGCAGAGTACAAGAACGACATACTGATTGCATCCAGAACAATGGTGGACTCCTTATACGGCGGTGGCTTGTAGACCTTAGCGCACCTGAATCTGAAGTCGCAACTGATCCGAGCTTCGTCATTCCAATTCGGATCCTGAACGATCGTGATGTCGCGATTCGTTCAGATCCAGCATGAGCCGCTTCATGTCCAATTCACGATCTAACGTCGTCCCATTCAGTCATGGTATACACGGTGTATTCTTCATTCGCGGTTAGGATGTTGCTCTTTTTACACGCGGGAACACCATGCCTGGAGAATCGCTTTGCAAAACCTTCGGCTATGAGCAGTTTGTCGTAAGAGTCCACAGTTAGACTGCCTACCTTCCCTGATTTGCAGGGGATGCGGCAACTGTAATGCCCAAACAAGGACCTCTTGTCGCTTGGCGAAGTACCGTAATGAACCCTTATTCTGGTGGTGAACATAATTCCTTCCTGAGTAGCCTCCCATCGAATCAGAATATGAAGTTGATGCCGCCGACGGCTCCTTGCACGACGGCATTGCCTTCCAGGGAATCAACTCTAGCGTAGAGCGGACATGCTTATAGTCGCCAAAAATCCACGTGTTCCGATACGAGCAGGCGGAAGCCCGCTACGCCTGAAAACGCAAAGTTTGTGTCCGATCCTCCTTCAACTTGTCCTGCTCCAGAAACCGAGATGTCAGAAGATTCGGCATACATTTCTGCTCATCCGGCCCCCAAGTACGGCTGTAGAACAGCGCCAGGATACCGAACGAGTAAATGGAGCACATTTGCTACTAGACTCCAAAGGCTCGGCGTTGATTATGAAGTCCGACAAGCCTTACTCGGACATCGAATGCCGGGAATGGCGGCTGATTATTCCCATGGTGGGCCGGAATGGGACCGCAAACTTCGACATGCCGTAGAAACCCTCGAAAAGGCCTATCCGTTGTCCTATGGATTGTCCTATGAAGGGAAAAGTGGCCGTGGCGGGATCAGGACAAGTATTTCATAAAACTGGTGAGCCGGCTGGGACTCGAACCCAGGACCCTCGCCTTAAAAGGGCGATGCTCTACCGACTGAGCTACCGGCTCACCTGATCACGATGTCTTCCGGGGAGAGTCAGCTGCGCGCGCATCTTAACACCGCCGGATGACGATTGGCCATGGAGGATTTATTTGCCCCGACCGCGGCAAGCTTGCGTCAGCGGATTGCGGAGAATGATCGTCTCGTCGCGCTTTGATCCGGTGGAAATCATATCGATCGGACATTCCGACAATTCTTCAATCCGGGCCAGATACCGCTTCGCCTCCGCCGGCAGCTTTTTATAGCTGGTCACACCGGTGGTCGGTTGATGCCATCCCCGCAATGTTTCATATATCGGCTCACAACCGCTCAAGACTTCGAGATCCGACGGCATGTCGCGATAGATCTTTCCGTTGTAACGATACCCGCGGCACAGCTTCAGGACCTTGCATCCATCGAGCACATCGAGCTTCGTCACCGTAAGCGAGGTCAAGCCGTTCACACGCGAGGCATGACGAACTAACACCCCGTCGAACCATCCGCAGCGGCGAGGCCTCCCCGTTGTCGCCCCGAACTCCTTTCCCCTTTCTTGCAGTCCGCAGCCGACTTCGTCCGTCAATTCCGTTGGAAAGGGTCCGCTGCCGACCCTGGTCGTATAGGCCTTGGCGATGCCCATGACCCCGTCGATCTTGGTCGGCCCGACGCCGGTTCCCGTGCACGCGCCTCCGGCCGCCGCGCTGGAGGAGGTGACATAGGGATAAGTTCCAAAATCGACATCAAGATGGGTGCCTTGCGCTCCTTCAAAGAGCACCGTTTTCCCATTGGCGATGGCCTTGTTCAATAGGCTGGTCGTATCGCAAATGTAGCTCTTCACCCGCTCGGCATAGCCCATGTACTGATCGAAGACCTTTTCCAGCTCAAAGACTTCCACTTTGTGTAGTTGCTCGAGCAGCCAGTTGATGTCGCCGAGATTCTCTTCGAGCTTTTGCTTGAACAGCGGCGGATTCAGCAGATCACCCATGCGAATGCCGATGCGCGCCATCTTATCTACATAGGAAGGGCCGATGCCGCGACCGGTCGTCCCGATGCGGCGCACCCCTCTCGACTGCTCCGACGCCTTATCGATGGCCTTATGATAGGGAAGGATCAGGTGGGCCCGATCGCTGACCGTGAAGTTCTTCCCGATCTTCACGCCCTTGCCATGCAAATGATCCATTTCCTCAATCAAGGCGCCAGGATCGACGACCACCCCGTTCCCGATGATACACAATGTGCCTCGATACAGAATGCCGGAGGGAATCAGGTGAAAAACGAACGTATCCCGCGAGTTGATAACGGTATGGCCGGCATTGGAGCCGCCCTGATAGCGCACCACCACATCGGCGTCGCGCGCCAGGATATCGACGATCTTTCCCTTCCCTTCATCGCCCCACTGGGCGCCGATGATCACCAGATTTCCCATGCCACTCTCTATTGCATCTCGGTCGAAAAAATAGCCCTGATCTCATCGAGAGACCAGAGCCACGAGCGCATCATGGTAGGGTCCGCTCGAGGGTTTGTCAAGCACGTTTTGTACCATTGCATTTCTTGACTGCCCAAAAGACTGCATGATAGCATGTGTCCTTACGTTGTCTGGGTTTAGAGTCTGCCCTCTACAAGACGGCTTTTAGCTCAAAACTCAACATTCAGAATTCAAGACTCCTAAATGTGGGGCTGTAGCGCAGTTGGGAGCGCGCGTGAATGGCATTCACGAGGTCGCCGGTTCAATCCCGGCCAGCTCCACCAAACCAAGCTTCGCTAGAGCCGGTCGCTATTTTAAGCCTTATCGTCATGGATGCGATCGGATAGAGTCTTCAGGTTGCGTTACATCCTCGGTGGTTTTCGCCTAACGCTTCACGCCTCACGGATTCAACTCCATGCTTCAACTCGAATCGGTTCATAAGCAATTTGCGACAAAGGTCCTTTTGGACGGTGCGACGGCACACCTGCGGCCGAACACCCGAGTCGGGCTGGTCGGGCCCAATGGGGTAGGAAAAACCACCTTATTCCGAATGATTTTGGGCGAAGAATCGCCGGACGAAGGCTCCATCCGGAAGCGTCCCCGCCTCAGAATCGGCTATTTGCCCCAGGAGCTGGAAACCATCACGGGCAAGACTGTCCTTGATGCGGCCCATCGGGATTTGTATCCCGAGCACGAGGCAGAGCGCATTCTCATGGGTCTTGGGTTTACCGAGACCGACTTTACCAGGCCGATCGAAAACCTGTCGGGCGGATATCGCATGCGGGTGGCCCTGGCTCATCTGCTGCTGTCCGAGCCGGATGTGCTCATGCTCGATGAGCCGACCAACCACCTCGACAAGCCGACGCAAGCATGGTTTGAGAATTTTCTTCTGAACTCGAAGTTGACGCTCCTCGTGATCAGTCATGACACGCGCTTCCTGGACCGCATCGCCACGCACATCTGGGAAATCCGCGATCGGAGCATCCAGGAATTTCGCGGCAATTATACAAAGTTTCGCGAGATGCGGGCCGCCCGGGACGCCCAATTGGAAGCCGCCGCCACCCGCCAAGCCAAAGAGGTGGCGCGGGTTCAGAAATTCATCGATCGCTTTCGGTACCAGGCGAATAAAGCCAGCCAAGTCCAGTCCCGCATCAAGCAACTGGAGAAAGTCAAAGTCATCGAACGGCAACGGGATGCCAAACGGGTCCGGTTCAAGTTCCCGGTTCCTTCTGCCAGCGGCCGCCATGTGCTGGAATTGCGGGGCGTCGCAAAGAGCTATGGGGACAAGGTGATCTATCGATCGTTGGACTTCGCGGTCGAGCGGGGCCAGCGAATCGCGTTGGTCGGAGAAAATGGCGCGGGAAAGAGTACCTTGCTGAAAATGTTGGCCGGCGTTCTTCCCTTTGAGAAAGGCAACAGGACCGTCGGGCATGGCGTCACGCTCCATTATTTCGCGCAACACCAGGCCGAGTCGCTCAATCCGGAACATTCCATTCTCGAATCGTTATCCGAAGTGTCGGTGCAGGCTGAAATGAATTTTCTGCGCGGCATCGCGGGCGCCTTTCTCTTTTCGGGACAGGACCAGAAGAAGCCGATCAAGGCCCTGAGCGGCGGCGAGCGTAACCGCGTAGCGTTGGCCCGCATGCTGGTCGAGCCGGCCAATACCCTGCTGCTCGATGAGCCGACCAACCATCTCGATCCCGCCTCCGTCGACATGCTGACCGATGCCCTCACCGATTTTCCCGGCACGATCATTTTTATTTCCCACGATCCAACGTTCTTGACGCGCATTGCGACCCGCGTCGTGGAGATCGATGAGGGGCAAGCCCGTAATTATTTCGGGGACTATGAGTACTTTCTGTGGAAGAAGGCGCAGGAATTCGAATCCATCAAGGAAAGCAGCGAAGATTTGTCTCCTAAAATGGCAACGAAATCCTCGGCTCCCACGAAGGCCATGGCCTCGCAAGTCCAACCCAAGTCTTCCGGAGGGGACCGGCGGGAGCTGAGCAAAACTCAGGCACGCCTCGAAAAGCAGGTGGCGCGGGCGGAGAGTGAGATTGCGGGATTGGAGACGCGCATCAAATCACGGGATCAGGAATTGGCGGATCCGCAGTTGTATCAGGATTTTTCCCGCTGGAATGAATTACACCTGGAACATGATCAATGGAAACGGGAGTTGGACCGAATGACCGCCCGTTGGGAATCGCTCTCAGGAGAGTTGGAGGAGATCAGGCAGAAGCTGGCCGTGCCGAGCTAGCTACTTTTGCAGGGATGCTCAAAAGGCCGGTATTCTCACGCAACCCAGCCCCGGCGCGCCAAGACGCGCCTCTCCGCAGCGCGTCGCCCTGAACAGACTTTCAGGATCTAGACTGTCGATTTGAGGGTCTCTTCGAGGTAGTAGTAGAGCCAGCGGTTTTTTTCCTTCGTGACCAATTCATCCCACACCACGCCGATCAGATAGCCCTTTTCCCAAGGCTTGACCCAGGCGACCGTTCCCGACAATTTTTCCTGTTGTTCCACCCGGTCCGGATCGAGAAACGCGAGGGAGACGGTGACTCGTTCCTGAGCCGGCGGATTTTCTTTGGCGTGCAGCCCGGCGCCGATTCGATTGACGTTATCCAGAACGGCCGTGAAGGCCTTCCCACCGCTCTTAGGCGATACGAGTGCTGAGCCAACCAAGGTCGCGCGGACATACTTGCGGCGTTCGTTGGGGTTTTCGACAGAGCTTTGTTTGCCCATCCCGTCCCCTTTTGCGCTCAGTATAACGGTTTACACGACTTTGTCCATATCCTTTTTCATCTCGTTATGAGGGCTTGGGCCGATAATATCGCCTTCCCTTGAGCGGTTCAGGCAGGTGTTCCTGGTTGGACCGCGCCGAAGGGTCGCTATGGACATACCGGTACCCCTTTCCATACCCCAAATCGCGTAGGAGGGACGTCACGGCATTGCGTAAATGCAGCGGCACGCCAAGATTGCCTGCCTCCTTGGCATCTTGCAAAGCTTCCAGCAGGCCGACATAGGAGGCATTATCCTTCGGGCGCGAGGCGAGATAGGTCGTGCCTTGCGCCAGATTGATCTGCGCTTCCGGCAGGCCGACAAATTCAACCGCCTGAGCCACGGCATTGGCCACAACCAGAGCCATCGGGTCGGCATTCCCCACATCTTCCGAGGCGAAAATTACCATGCGCCGCGCAATGAACCGGGGATTTTCCCCACCTTCCAGCATCCTGGCCAGCCAGTACAAGGCTCCATCTGGATCGGAATCCCGGAGGCTTTTGATGAACGCGGAGATCAGATTGTAATGTTCCTCGCCAGACTTATCGTACCGCAGGGACTTATTGAGGAGCGCCGTCTTCAGTGTCCTGCCGTCAATGACCCGCCTCCCGTCGGAGCCGGGCTGGACTTGTCCGGCAACGAACTCGAGCGCGGTGAGCAACGAGCGGGCATCCCCGTTTGCATAGCCGATCAGGCCTCGTTTGGCTCCATCATCGAGCGTCACATTTCTGGTCCCAATCCCCCGCTCGCTGTCCACAAGGGCACGATCGAGAATCCGACCCAGCGCCTCGTCGGAAAGAGCCCCGAGGACCACGACCAGCGACCGGGACAGCAAGGGCGAGATCACTTCAAAGGACGGGTTTTCTGTCGTCGCGCCAACCAGGATGATCGTGCCCCGCTCAACATGCGGGAGAAACGCATCTTGTTGCGCCTTGTTGAACCGGTGGATCTCATCGACGAAGAGAATGGTGCGCTGTCCCATGGCCTTTCGGTGTTCGGCCAGTTTGATGATCTCGCGCAGTTCGGGAATCCCGCCGGTCACCGCCGAAAACGGCACAAAGTGAGACTTCGTATGTTCTGCAATGAGATAGGCAAGCGTGGTCTTTCCGCATCCCGGAGGTCCCCAGAAAATGACGGACGATAACCGGTCGGATTCGATCGCCTTCCGAAGGGGCCGGTCTTTCCCGACGATATCTTCCTGTCCGACAAAATCATCAAAGCGCCGCGGCCGCAGCCGGTCCGCCAGCGGAGCTTCAATAGAAGGCTGGCCCGGCTGATTGCCTTGATTGAACAGACCAGGGGAATGAGGGCGGCGACTACTCGACATATGAGATAGGCTCCGAAGCCATTGTATACGGCGATACCGAACGCTCGCAAACCGGGCTAAGGTCGAGCAAGCCCGATAAGTCCTTGACCGCCTACCGCGGGCGATGGTACCTAGCCTGGGACGTTTCTAAGCGACCGGCCATTGAAGGATGTAAGGAAATATGAAGACGCAGATTCACGGAATGACGATCGGCTACAACGATCGAGGCGCCGGCATGCCGCTGGTATTCCTGCACGCCTTTCCCCTGAACCGCACCATGTGGGAACCCCAGGAAGATGCCCTGTCCAGGAGGTTTCGCACCATCACCATCGACTTCCGCGGCCACGGTGAATCGGACGCACCGCTCTGGCGGTACTCGCTGGAGCAATATGCCGATGATGTGGCCGGCCTTCTCGACCATTTGGCTGTCAGGCAGGCAGTACTGATCGGTCTCTCGATGGGAGGGTATGTGAGCTTCGCCTTCTATAGAAAATACGCAGACCGGGTGCGAGCCCTGGTGTTGGCGGACACGCGAGCGCAAGCCGACGGTGAAGAAGGCCGCGCCGGCCGATTCGCGATGGCCCAAACCGCGTACAGACGAGGACCCGGGGCGGTGGCCGACATCATGATCCCGAAGCTCTTGGGAGCCACGTCCGTCAAGACAAAACCGGAGCTGGCGACGCGGATCAGAGGCATCATTGAGAGCAATGACCCGAGCGGGATCATTGTCGATTCTATGGCCATGGCGGACCGGCCGGACTCCACTTTCCTGTTGGCCCAAATCACCTGCCCGACATTGGTCATCGTCGGCGAGGAGGACCAGCCTACCCCGCCTGCGGAAGCCCAGCTCATGGCGCAAGCCATTCCGGGCGCGACGTTGGCCCTCATTCCCGGCGCCGGGCACCTGAGCAACGCCGAACAGCCGGAGCAGTTCAATGAAGTCGTTGGGAAATTTCTGGATGGGTTAGGCGAGGACCGATCAGCGCGCTAGAGCCACACTCACACCCCGTCCCGAATGCTGCTGCCACGGATCAACTTCAGGAATTCTTCCCGAGTCTGCTGTTGGGTTCGGAAAGCGCCCAACATTGAGCTGCTCACCGCGATGGTGTTCTGCTTTTCCACCCCCCGCATCATCATGCAGAGGTGTCTCGCCTCCATGACTACGGCGACCCCATGGGCGTTCAGTTTCTGCTGCAGCGTATCGGCAATCTGGGTCGTCAGCCGTTCCTGAACTTGGAGCCGGCGGCTGAACGTGTCCACGACGCGCGGAATCTTACTCAATCCCACCACCTTCTTGTTCGGCAGATACCCGACGTGGCATTTGCCGAAAAACGGCAACAGATGATGTTCGCACATGCTGAAGAAATCGATGTCCTTCACAATCACCATTTCGTCGTATTCGATGGGGAACAACGCCCCATTGAGCAACTGATCGATATCCTGGTGATATCCCCGCGTCATGAAACGCAGCGCATTTGCGACACGCTCCGGCGTCTTGAGCAGCCCGTTCCGGCTGGGATCTTCTCCCAAGTCGAGTAAGAGTTTCGTCACGAGCGCCGGAACCTTGTCGATCCCTTTGGGACTTCCATTGTTGGATACCGACCCAGCCTGCACAAACCGTGATCGCCTTGTCCCCTTAGCCACGTCCCACCTCATTCATACGCGCTTGCCGAACCAGCCGGCCGGGAGTACTCAAAGTAATTATCCCGGGTTTCTATGACTCCAACTTTCGTCAGTTGTCCTGCAGGCAATCGGTTCTCCAACAGGTCCCAGATCAAGACCACCAGATTCTCACCCGTTGTGGTTCGGTCCGCAAACAGGGGATCCTGGTTGAGATCCCGATGGTCGAACCGCTTCACGATCGTGTCTCTCACCACTTCATCGAACTTGTTCACGTCGGAGGGCGTTGATTCCTCACCGGCGGCGACAGTGACGAACACCACATAGTTGTGGCCATGCCCATTCGGATTGTTGCACTTGCCAAATGCCGCCCGGTTCTCCTCCGCTGAGAGACAGTCGGTGTGAAGACGATGCGCCGCACAAAACCTGTACCGGCGGGTCACGCTCGTGAAGCCCATTGCGTCATCCTAGTCCCAAAGAATAAATGAGCCGGGACCACTCTGAAGGTGACCCCGGCTACCGTATTAGAATCGATCGTCAGGAGACTCGCCAGGCGAGCAACGGCGCGACTTAGGCGCTGAACGAACTGCCGCATCCGCATGTCGTCTTGGCCTGCGGATTCTTGATTGAAAATCCTGAACCCTGCAAACTATCCACATAATCGACCTCGGCGCCCTGCAGCAACGGCGCGCTCTGAGAGTCCATGATGACCTTCACGTCGCCTTTTTCGATTACGGTGTCGTCTTCGGCCATTTTCGACTCGAACGCCATTCCGTATTGATAGCCGTGACATCCGCCCCCGCGGACATAGATCCGGAGTCCGACGACATCCTTCTCTTCCGCCATCAACTCTCGTATCTTCTGTTCCGCGATCTGCGTAATCGTAACCATAGTAGATCTCCCTCCATTTAGTCCGCCTGCATCCAGCGATGCTGGTGCAGCTTCTCTCAGTTTACCACCACTTCGGCGCCTTACGGAAGGCCGGCGCCGTTATTTATCGACTCAGAATCCCTCTCAGAATTTCTTCCGCCGGTTGTCGGCGCCGCCCATTTGGTCTCCGGCACAAGAACCACCACATCTCCCTGCACCCGCGCCTGGCAGCCCAGACGATGCCATGGTTCCGACAACGCTTCGCGGTCGAGTAAATCCTGCTCCTCAAAGTCAATTTCGGACAGATTCTCCCCGCCCATTTGCACTTCGACCCGGCAGGTGGTGCATGAGGCATTGCCGCCGCAATCATGATTCAGCGGAAATCCCAATGCCTTGGAAGCCTCCAGCAATGTCACATCGGCTTCCACTTCGCCCGTTCGACCTTGAGAATGCAGAAAAGTCACCCGAGGCACGTCGGATACTCCTTAAGCGGTAGCCGCTGCTCCTTCCGGCACCGGCTTGTACGGGCATCGCTGCAGGCGGAGATGCTCTTCAAACTCATGCCGGAATAGGCGCAAGCTACTCTGGACGAGCACAGCAGCGCCGGTGACCAGCGTGCAATACCCGGTCCCTTTCACGAACCCACACAGCTGCAGCAGCGTATCCAAATCTTTCGGCGTTCCGTCCCCTTGCTCGATTTTCTCGATCAGCATCGACAGATTGATCGTGCCCATCCGGCAAGGTGGGCATTGCCCGCAACTTTCGTTTTTGAAGAAACTGGAAAACTTCAGCGTCTGGGCCACCATGCAGGTGGCATCGTCCACGACAATAACGCCGGCTGAACCTAACCCGGTGCCGGCTTTCTTTAGAGAGTCGAAATCCATGGGAAGATCGAGTTGATCTTCGGTCACCATCGCGAAAGCCGGACCGCCGGGGAAGACCGCCTTAATCCGGCGACCGTTGGGCACGCCGCCGCCGCATTTCTCAACGAGATCGCGAATCGTGATGCCCATCGGCATTTCATACACACCGGGCCGGTTCACTGCGCCGCTTAGTGAGAACAGCATCGTGCCCGGGCACTTTTCCGTCCCGACTTCGGTAAACCACGCAGCTCCGTTTCGGAGAATTTTCGGAATGTTGCATAACGTTTCCACGTTGTTGACCAGCGTCGGCTTGCCGTACAGCCCGAAGTCCGTCGGATAGAACGGTGGCTTTTGTCTCGGCATGGCCGGTCGGCCCTGCATGGATTCCAACATCGCGGTCTCTTCCCCTGCGACATAACTGCCGTGTCCGGAGAACACCTCCAACTCGAGATCCTTACCGGTACCCAGCACGTTTTTGCCAAGGAGGCCTCGTTCCTTCGCCTGCGCGATCGCCTTTTTCAAGTTGGCTTCTTCTTCCGTATACTCGTGATTGACATAGATAAAGGAGGCCTTGGCTCCCACGGTATAGGAAGCGATCAGGCAGCCCTCGATCAATTGATGGGGAATCTGTTTCAGTAAATGCCTGTCCTTAAACGTCCCCGGCTCATGCTCTCCCGCATTACAAACGAAATACCGTTCCTTTACGCGGTGATGTAAAACCTTGTCCCACTTCGTACCGGTAGGAAATCCCGCTCCTCCGCGACCGCGGAGGCCTGAGCGTTTGATTTCGCCGACGATGTCATCGGGGCTTAATTCTTTCACGCACTTCCGCCAAGCCTCGTATCCCCCGGACTGAATATAGGGATCGATTTCCCAGGGCGCCCCGTCTACTTTTTGTAAGACTCTCGGCTCGGCTGATGTACCCATAATGTCCTTGGTAATGGATTCAACGCGATCGCCAAAGGAGTACTATAAGACCGCCCCATGCGATCGTCAAGCCAACCGCGCGAGATTAGGCCTGAATTTCCGACTCTTCCGGCCCCATGGACCTAGAAAACGATAGCCCTGAATGACCAGCGGCGATAAAAAAATATTGAAACACGCCATGTGGGAACCGGCTGGAGGCCGGCCGCTCTCCACGGCCGGCCTCGTCAACCCGGCAATCTATTTGAAATGGCTTCCCGCTCCCATGAACAACAGCATTGGGATGGATAACAAGAAGTTAACGCGGGACGCCAGCAGTGCGGTCTTTCCCCATTGCGCCATTTCGGCAGGCGGCGGAGGCCCACCGGCCGCAGCCTGTGAGACGGCCGCAATGATCTTTTTCTGATTGGGCCAGATAATGGCATGCACGTTCACCATCATGATGATGCCCAATAACCCGCCAATCCCCAACGCGATCGCGCCGGTACCACCCTTGGAATAGAGATAGAAATAGAGAACGAGCCCGGCCAACACCGTGACGGTCGCGCCATGGCGAAACCAATTCAAGGCCGACGGCATCAGTTTCGGAATCACGATATTCTTCGTCGGCCCATCCAGCGTTTTCATGAATGCGGCATTGATCAGATTGAAGAAATACAGCAACCCGATCCACGTAATGCCCGCCAGGAAATGGATCCATCGAAAGACGAGTCCAAACCAATCGGCGTCTCCGGCTCCGATTCCCGCCATTCCCAAATACAACAATATCAACACGACAGCGAGTGCAAAGCCGACACCCATTGTCTGATACGGATCTTCAAGAAATTTCATAGGTCCCTCACCTTCTCCGGTTGATTGCTAAGTGAAATGGTCTACTGTAGGCGTTGCAATTTTGTCAAGCAAGGGCGGCTGCGCGCAGCAGCTAATTTGGAAGGAGACGATCGACGACCCCGCACAATTCCCGAACCGCCGCAGCGGATGCTTGAAGGGCCGCGCCTTCCTCGGCTGTGAGGTCGTACTCCACGACCGCTTCGGCGCCCCCGCGACCAAGCCGAGTCGGCACGCCGACGATGACGTTGTGCAGTCCGTACTCGCCTTCGCATAACACCGCGGAAGGCAGGACGCGCTTTTGATCTTTCACAATCGCCTCGACCATATCGACGGCCGAAGCCGAGGGTGCATAAAAGGCGCTTCCCGACTTCAGAAGACCCACGATTTCAGCGCCGCCTTCCCTGGTCCGTTTGACGAGCGCATCCATTCGATCGCTGGACAGCCGCTCCATGATCGGCACGCCGCCCACCGTCGCATGGCGCAGCAACGGCACCATCGTGTCGCCGTGACCTCCCAAGACCATCGCATCCACGCTGGGCCCGGACACGCCGAGTTCCTCGGCAATGAAGGCCCGCAGCCGCGCCGTGTCCAACACGCCGGCCATGCCGATCACTCTGGACTTGGGGAACTTGCTCACTTGCAATGCAACGTGCACCATGGCGTCGAGCGGATTCGTCACGAGCAGCAGGATGATGTCCGGCGACCGTGAAATGAGTTCCTTTACGACGCCCGATACGATCTTGGCGTTCGTGGCGAGCAATTCATCGCGGCTCATGCCCGGCTTACGCGGAATGCCCGAGGTAATGATCGCGAGCGCGGATCCGGCTGTCTCTTCATACCCGTTCGTTCCCACCACCTTGGTGCTGTACCCGCAGACCGGCCCGGCTTGCGTCAGGTCGAGCGCTTTGCCCTGCGGAATCCCGGGCACAATATCCACGAGCACGACCTCGTAGCAATCCTTCTCTGCCAGCCGCTGCGCGGCCGTTCCACCCACATTCCCCGCACCCACCACCGTAATTTTCGGCCTTGCCATGTTGCCCCCGCTAAGATTCAAAAATTAGAAATGAGGAATTAGGAATGAGGAGTGAATAGCCGGACCTTAGAATATTTCTTTCAACCATTCCACATTCCTCATTGCTCATTTCTCATTCCTAGCTAGTGTTCATGTTCCGTCCAGCCGCCGACCTTGAAATTCTGCGTGCAGACGAAATTATCCCCGTCATAAAAATTCACTTTGATCTTTTTCTTCCCGTAACGCTCGGCGAGAAACTCTTCCGGCTTGTCGACCAGAGCTTGATAGGAACCTGGTCCATATTCACCCAGCTCCACGAAGGTCACGATCATCCCCGATTTGACCTCTTGGAGGATTTTGGCGGAACAGCGGGGATAAATCTCCCAGAATTTCGCATCGATCTCCTGCTTGGTCGGTTCCGGCCGCTCTTCGCCCGGCTTGATATCCCTATTGGCGAATTTCGCCTGTCGCCTGACGTACGGGTATTGATGCCCGGTAAACAGCTTGTAGAGCCAGGGCGGAACGGGCTGTTTTTCACGCTCGTCGGTCATGCTGCTCCAAGTTCTGAGTTGTGAGTTGTGAGTTCTGAGTTTTCCTACGGAACACCTTATCAGCCTCTCGATGTCTCGACCGACCACTCATCACTCTAAACTTAAAACTTACGCCCCTGGCTCGTTCAGCGCGTGAGGCGATGGTAAATCTTCGGCAGCTTGTCCGGCAACCCCTCCACGTCATCAATTACGATATATCGGACATCTCCATACATGCGGCGGAGGTACCGGTCTGCCTCCCGATCGATCGTAATGCAGAACGGCTCGATCCCCTTCATGCGGGCTTCGCGCAACGCCATCTTGGTGTCTTCCAACGAATAGTCGTCTTTATATCCGTCGTCGAGCGGCCGCCCATCGCTGATCAGAATCAGGAGTCGAGTTTTGGCCTCCCGCGCCAATAGTTTGCGTGTCGCATGCCGGATGGCGGCGCCGTCACGGTTCTGGTGCAGCGGTACGATGCCGCCGAGTTTGCGCGCCGCCCGCCCGCTCACCGGATCATCGAAATCCTTGATCACGATAAAATCGACCTGTTTCCGTCCCGCGCCGGAATATCCGTACAGGGCAAATTGGTCACCGATCGCGTCCAACGCCTCGCAAAGCATGACCAGCCCTTCCTTTTCAATATCGATGATCCGCCGGCCCGCCGTCACCTGGCGGCTCGTGGAACCGCTGACATCGACCAGCACCGCCGCCGCCACAGCTCGTTCCTGCCGGTCTCCTCTTATGTAGATATGATCAGACGGCTCGGCCCCGGCCCGGATGTCTGCCAGCCGACGCACCACCGCATCAAGGTCTATCTCCTCCCCATCGATCTGACCCGCGAGCCGTGTGAAACCGGACGGACGGAAACTCTCGAAATACC
This sequence comes from Nitrospira sp. Nam80, assembly GCF_965152575.1. Taxonomy (NCBI): domain Bacteria; kingdom Pseudomonadati; phylum Nitrospirota; class Nitrospiria; order Nitrospirales; family Nitrospiraceae; genus Nitrospira; species Nitrospira sp. Nam80. The sequence continues at coordinate 920,701 of NZ_OZ224216.1, read as the reverse complement.
GGCGCAGCAGTTTGATCGGTCCTCGTTGAGCAGCCAAAGTCTGTTCAACAAATTCGGATGAGCCTTCTTCGGCTTCCCGTTCAAACAACCAGCACCAATGGCTGCGATAATCCTGAATGGCCGCATCCCATTCCGGATAGCGCACGAGCCGTCCCTCTTCATGTCCCGTCTCTTTCGAGAACTCTGCTTCACCCTCCAATGCGAGCACCTTTTCGACGAGAGAGGGCGCGCCCCTTCCCGGAGCCAACCCTTCAAGACCGGCCTGATGACCGCGGGCCGTCCCTGCTCCCTGTCCCCCGGACCCGGAGGAACCGGCGATCCCGACTTCCCCGGCATCCCCCTGTTCGGCTCCTTGCGCGCCGGATGTTTCCTCCGCCTGCTGCTTTACTAGGTTCGGATCCATCGTGCCGCGATAATCCCAGTTCGAGACAGGATAATATTCGGACGACATGTCTTCGGAGGCCCTCGGGACCGTTGCGGCCGGAGGTTGGGCAGATGGCTCGTTGTCTCCGGCAATCGGCTCGGATCGCTGCGCGACCAGTTCGTCCAGACGAAGATAGACCTGATGGGCCGTCCGCAGAGCCTGTTCGGCCGTGGCGGCAGGTGTAAGTACCGCTCGGCAAAGTTCCCATAATTCGGCTACGATATCGGCCACCGCATCAGGGGCCGGCACCGACTTCGCGTCCGCCGCGGTTGAACGCAACAAGAGCTGATCGACAATGAGTTCACGGACTGTCAGGCCGTGCGACAACGTCCTCGTATTGACCGCCTCCGCCGCAAGGAGCGCCAGATCGCGCCGCAGCCCGGGATACTCGCGTTGCAACAGATATTCAACCCGCGCATCCTCTAAAATCGTCCAGAGGTCGCGAATGAGGCCAGGCTGCGGATACAAGGCAAATAGTTCCGCCAATGTCCTCGGCCCCTCGCCGGTGACTTCCTTGCCATCTGCCTGAAGATCCGCGCGAAGATCGGCCAATCGCGACAAGGGGAGATCATAGGTGCCGAATTCCACATGCCCGGCCTCATGCGCCGCCATGACCTGATAGAACCGTACATTCTCTTCGTAGGTCCCATACCGCCTGACGAGCGACGGCAGATGGATACCCAGGCCTTCGGCCCCGACAGTCGAGCGCGGATGCTGCTCCTTCCCTTCTGGAATCGCTTGAACGCGGACCGGTCTTCCGCAAAGCGCTTGCGCGAACAGCGTCAATGAGCGGACAACACGCCGCAACGGCACCCCGCTCGCCGCCTGCTCGAGGGCCGCAAGCGCCTGATGGCTTTCAACGGCAAAATATGCGCGGCCTGCCTCGATGCCGTAGTCGAGAATCTCCATGCCGGCCTTGAACCATTGCTCAAAGCGTGGTCGTGCCTCCGCTCCCGTGCCGAGAAGAGAGAGAATCTCCGGAGCCCGCCGGAAATAGGCAAGGGCCGCCTGTGCGTCACGATCCGCCAGAAGCAACCCGTATTGCAGCACATTCATTCGCCAGTCATCGGACGGCAGCCGGCTCAACAGGAGCGGCGCTTCAGCCAGGCATGCTGTTCCCAATTCCAACTCGCTATCGGCCACGCGAGCGCCGAGCGCGATGGTGAACGAGCGGGCGGCGGGCGGATGAATCCCGGCCAGCGCAGCGGGGCTTGTGCGGAAGAACTCTATTGTCCCCAGATAATCGATCTTCCCCAAACTGTTCGTCGTGACTAATTTCAGACCAAAATCGATCCATGGCCTTACATCGCTCAAGGCAAGGACCTGGGCAATCGCAGGGGACTGGCGGATAAACTCGATCCCGGCGATAGGATCTTTTTGAGAAACGTCTGTCCCGATGCCGGCCCATTGGTCCAGTTGGTCCGCTTCCACGCGCGGGGTCAATTCGGGAGCCGCGCGCAGGAATTCCAGGGCGACCGCGTGGTCCTCTTCGGCCAATTCCAATGTCGAAGCAAGTACCCTGCGCCGAGCGGAGGAAGGCTCGATGAGGCTGATCAACAGCGGGCTTTCGCGGATATATCGAAGGGTCGCGGCGCCGGATGCCTGGGCGAAGGCCAGCGCGAGATCGAGCCACTGTACGATCTCGCTCACTCCCCCTCGCCGATGAAGTTCCGGCAACGCTTCGATGGCTGCCTGGGCGGCTTTGGGAGAGAGATCGGCCAGCTCGCCGAGTAACACGACCACCGCCTGCGGCCCGTCCGCCCGGTCAAGCGACCGGAACAAATCATCGAGGATCTGCGCTGCCGCCGCTTGCCCAAGCGCCGGCGATAGCATCGCCAGTAATTTTTCTTTCATCACGCCGGATTGCTCATCTGCTCGGATTGGTGAAACTCGTGGATTGTAAAGGAGCCGATGGGCCTTGTAAACTGTGACGAGTGCGCGCGTAGTGGGTCAGTTTACTTTTCAGTCATGCGAAGGGCGGGCATCCACTCAATGCATGTGATGGCAACGCTGGCCCACTACCAGCGTGTGAGGCGGACGTGAATACACTCATAACATAGAACTTCTTATTTTTAGGTGGAGTCGATGTCAGATCCCAGCGAAAAGAATTTGGCCAAAATGTGGAAATTTGCCAAGGGCTATGCGGAGAAAAGCGGCACGGCGTTTCATCCCAACCATGCCGTCACTGAAGCGGTCGTCAACGGCCTGGCGGCGAATGCGGACGAACTCGGTAAGCCGCTCTGCCCCTGCAACTTCTATCCGGATAAGACTGCGGAAGCAAAGCTGCGCCGGTGGATTTGCGCCTGCGACGAAATGCAAATCTACAAGTATTGCCACTGCCTGCTGTTCGTCCGAGAGGACGGGATGCCGATTACGGAGTATCTGCCGGAGAATCACGAGGGCAGGGAAGCCTACGGCATCATCACGGACCCCACACCGGATAAAGGGCGCGCCCTCAAACACAAAGCCACTTCATCGCTGCAAGATGTCGAACAGCCCGGCGCCGCTCCAGATAGATCAATCAATCCTTCATCGGACAAGTAGCGGCATGGTGCATCAGCCGGTATCCCGCCGGGTCCGGTCGGCCCTGTTCTCCGGAATAATGCTCAGCGTTGTCTTCCTCCTGGCCGGCTGCCTCCGGATGCAGCCCATCGATCCCGCGACGCTGCCACTTTTCACCGAGACGGCAACCAGGCTCAGGGCGGACGTGGAGTTCCTGGCAAGCCATCAATTACAGGGGCGGTTCCCCGGCACGGCCGGGAATCGCCGTGCCGCCGAACGGATTGAGAACGCGTTTCGTCAAGCGGCGTTATTGCCGTTCGTCTCGACGCCGAACTTCCGGCAAGCCATTTCATCCGCCCACGGGGACAACATCATCGGCTACAGGCTGGCGACCGGCACACCATTGGGATGGATTCTTGTAGGGGCCCATTACGACCACTTGGGAGGGCAGTACGTCGGGGCCGATGACAACGCCTCCGCCATCGCGATTGTTATGGAACTGGCTCGTCGCCTTCCGCCTCTTTCCCATTACTCCGTCGTCTTCGCCGCATTCAATACCGAGGAGCAGCCCTATTTCGGGACGCCTCATATGGGCTCAGAATTTTTTATTGCCCATCTTCCTCCTGAGATCGGCACCCTCGATGCATTTCAAGCGGTCATCATCATGGACCTGATCGGCGGAGTCCAATGGCAGCCGATTAAGGATGTTGTCTTTGCGGCGGGAGCGGAGAAAAGCGCCGGGCTCTATCGACGGGTAAAGCAGGCGATCAATCATCAACCGCCGCTCTCAAGTTCTGAGTTTGGAGTCCTGAGTCATGAGTTGAAGGACTTGACTCGTAAAGATCGAGAAATGACGTCTGATGCAGCGCGCCTTACGGTTCTGCCGGTCGGCATGCATTTGATTGAAGAAATCCCGGAACGCGGGCATCACCCGGTCAGCGACTACGATGGCTTTCGAAATCGCGGCGTGCCGTACCTGTTTTTGTCGTCGGCTCGGACGCCGCGTTACCATACGCCTGACGATCGGGCGGGGACACTGCATTACGAACGCATGGGAGCGACGGTTCAGTGGCTCGATGCCCTTCTGCACCTGATGGACACCGATCATCAAAAGTATGAATTCGATCCGGAGCGCATTGAATGGTCGGACGAGATTGAAACGTTTCGCCGCGTGACCGGCTACGCCGTGAACCAAGACACCTTGATCCCCGGCACCTCGCGCTTGAGCCTCCGAAAGCTTCGCCAGGACGCAGCATGGCTCAACGGAGTGGATGGCGCCTCACCGGCTGCGGCGGATCTGGAACGATTGGAGCGGATTTCAATTCGCTTTCAGTGTCTGCTGGCGGACTATTCGGGCTGCTTCATGTTCTGACATGGGGCGGACAAGCCGAGGTTCACGTCTTTGTCATCTTTATCCCCTGAATTCTCTTGCGGCAGCTTTCATGAGCTTTTCATCATGAGAGAGGAATTCGACACGATCGCCGTCTTTGAGAAGTTCAGCCCAGGAAGCCAGGTGAATCGCATCCATTCCCCGCAGGCCGTACTTGAGAGCAAGCGTTCCGGCCCGAAGATAGACCGATGCAGACACGAAGACGGTGAGAAAGTCGATCCACGTTTCTTGGAGCTGCTCTAAAATGGTTTTCAATTCAGCTTTCGAGAGTGCCCCTTCACGATGTCGCCTGGCCAGCGCTGCGTGCGCCTCAGGATAGGCAATAACCGAAGAGGCGACCACTTCGGACTGCTCTGATTTTTCCTGAACCTCCTTCGTTCCTAACTCTTCAACATACAATTTCAGCATGCTCGACGTATCAAGGTAAAGGATCATCCTCGATCCTCTACCACCGCATCAGCCACATGCGCCGGCCCCTTGCGAGGTTTCAAGGGTTTGATCGTGGGTTTGCTGCCGCGCCACTCCGCAATGCCTCTGTCGACCAGTGTTTGGGCGGCACGCATGCCCTCTCGAGTATGGGCACCTGAGAGCCTGGCGACTTCCTGACGACGATCAAGAATACGGATGGTCTCTCCAGCCCGCGCGGCACGGATATATTCACTCAGCCTAGCTTTGAGTTTTGCAATGTTCACCGTTCGCATATAATCACTCCAATCTAGTCACATTATCTATACAATATGACCACATTGTCAATAGGCATACGACCACAGTCCACTGATCACTCTACCGATTAGCAGCAGATTATGTTTAATCGGACCGGATTGAATGGAAGGATTAAATAGGTGCCTTTTGCCAATCACAAGCCACTCTGAATGACGAGACACTAATTCCATGCACCTCATGACTGACCCTTTGGAACAGTGCGTGGATGGGACGAGAGACAGATGCCGATCTGGGAAGATTGGAGCAACCTCAATCGGACTTTCAGTGCTTGTTGACGCATTACACGAAAGTGTTTCCGTTGAAATCCTCCAGTCTATCCACTAAATCAAGCTCGCACGATACCATGGCCGTACTCTGTGTTGGTGTGATGCGGGAATTGCTTGTCAGCATTCTGCAGAAGGGTGCTCAACAGAGACGTATACTGGTAATTAAAGATTCCTTGTCGGATGATGGCGCTCGCGACTACCCCCGTTGCAAAGGCAGCGGCAAAGAAAGTCCCACTCGTAAAATGCTCTCTTGCTACAACGAGGTCTGTCTACACAACCAACTATCAGGGAAAGCCGCCAATACCCGTGTGGAACAGCTTACGAGATCCCGTGACCATAGTGCGAATTCACAACGTCTTCAAATATTCCACCAGCGCCTCTTTGTCTTTGGCCGGCAGCTCGGTGCCATACACATGGCCCTGGTTTCCGCTTCCGCGCTGGCTCACATCGTACAACGTGCCGATCCGTTCGACTTCGCAGACCTTCTTGTCCTGCACCATCTCGCACGGCATCCCGACCTGGCTCGCTTCAGCGGGACTCGTGATGAAGCCCACTTTCACCTGGTTGTACACGTCGTAGCCCCGATAAAACAGCTTCGGCCGTTTGTCGACCGGTTCCAACAAATCACGCAAAGTCGGCACGGAACCGTTGTGCAGATACGGCGCCCGCAGCCAAATGCCGTCGAGGAACGCCGCGATATAGCCGCTCGGATTATCTTCAACCAAGCCGCGCCGCTCGATGCCCATGCCCGTAACGACCTTGTTCGCTTCGACCGCCGCCTTCTTGCTCCAGGTATCGAGCCGGCCTCGATCCGTGCCCACCTCCTCCACCGGAACCCGCCTGCCGGTACGTTCACTCGCGTGGCAACGCGCGCAACCCTTGTCGAAGGCCGATTTCCCGGCGGCGGCCTTCTGAAGGTCGATCGGGAACGGATACTTGGGCGGCGGATAGGAGCCCAGGTAGTCCTCGAACCATTTCACCTGCTCAAGAAACTCTTCCTTATTGTGCGGCGCAGCCCCGAGCACCCCCAGCGCCGAATCAATAATGACTGAACGCGCATCATGGCTGTCGCCGGCGAAATTCATGAGATGGCCCTTCTCCGGCTTGTACTTGTTCAGATTCCAGAAGGACGGCATATCGGTCGGCCCGATGCTATTGTCCGTGGGAAATTTGATCATGAAATACTTCGTCAGATTCATCGCATCGTCTCGGCCCCTCCCCCACTCGGGGAAATCCTGTCGATAGATCCAGGCGAACTGCCGCTCGCGCTCCAGCAGGCGTTTCTTCGTGATCGGAATGAGAATGAAGCGATAGATCATGCGGTCGAGGAGGGAGAGATCGGCTGCGAGGTTGATTTCACGCATCATATTGTCGGCGTTGAAGCGCGGGTCTTTCGCGCAGTCGATCATGAAACGAAAGAAGGCTTCGAGGTTCAACGTATGGTTCGGCCCGGTCGGGACAAATATTGGATTCTCGCCGGGCTTGGAGCGGTAGCTGGCCGTGTGGCAAGAGGCGCAAGTGTTGGCCACCCGGGCAAAGCCGATGGTTTTCTTCGTGAAGCCGATCGGCATTTCCCGACCCTGTTCCCACAGCACACCCAATGACGCATAGCCACCGGGGCCCGGCAGCTTCTCCGGAAACATGCGCGGCAAGACGTACCAGATCCAGTAGGGGATGCCGGCGTCGTGCTCGGCTCCAATCGAGCCATACATGAAACGCATGTCCGGCGTCGCGGTGACCCAATCAGGCTGGGGTTCATCCCGGAAAAATTTGTACCACCCGACGAACGCGCCCGCGCCTCCCAAGACGATGAGGATGAGGACCACCATCGTGAGCTTGTGCCAGCCACGCGATGAGGCCGGCCGCATTGAAACTGCTCTTCGTTCGTAAGGATGACGGTGTTCGTCCATAGGACTGCTCCGGTTTCAGCCGGAATTCCCGGCCCGCCGCATCATGCGAGTTGGCTTGTCAAAATGTTTTCAAATATTCGATCAACGCCGTTTTTTCGTCCGCCGGCAGCTCCGTGCCATACCGCTTGCCTTCATGGCCGCTGTTGGAATTGCCGGCAACGGCCGTATCGAATTTGAAAAACGCTCGGCCGTTCTCGTTCTCGCGCGTGGACACAAACCCGACCTTGGCCTGATCGTAGACGTCGTAGCCGCGATAAAAGGTCTTCGGTCGGCGGGAGCTGGGCTCGAGCAAATCTCGCAGGGTGGGCACGGAGCCGTTGTGCAAATACGGCGCCCGAAGCCATAGGCCATCCAACGGCATGTTGGCGTAACCGAAGGTCTTCCTGAAATGAGAAAAGCGCTCCGTAGGATCATTAGTCTCGGCGTACAACAGATTCTGATTGACGGCCAGATCATAGGTATACGAATTCAAGCGGTGCGGGTCCGTATTGATCTGCTGAATCGGCGTGACCTTGCCGACATCCTGGCCTTCAAAACTGCGTCCGTTCAAGCCGTGACAGCCGGCACAATACTGCTTGTACACGGCAGCGCCCTTGAGTGAGAGGGCTTCATTGACCGGATAGGGATAGGCCGGCGGCTCGCGCGTGAGCAGCCAGGCCTCAATGCGCTTGATTCGATGTCGATCGAGCGTCGCCGGCGTGGCGCCGGCTCCGAAGGCCGCGCTGCGATTCCGTTCCTCGACTTTCGCATTGTTGCCGTCCCAGTGGAGCTGCATCTCTTTGTCCTTGCGGGGTCCTTGCAACCAGATGGAGGGAAAATCGGTGACGCCGATCAGTTCGGATGCCGGGGCCTTGTCCATGGGAAAGTTAAACAGCGCCTTGGCCGAACCAAAAGTATCAACCCGTCCAGGCCCCCATGCCGGCCGCTGCAGCATGGACGAGAATCGGTCCTCCAACATCAGCAGCCGGTCCCTCATCATATAAATCGCGAACGGATAGACCAGATACCGATCGAGCGCTTTCAAATGTTCACCGGATAGGCGGTGAATCTCGGGGATGATGTACTCGGGAGAAAACTTCGCATCCTTGGCGCAGGCGAACAGGAACTTTTCGAACGCCATCAGATCGACGGTATTGGCCGGCATGCCCGTGATGATGGTCGGGCTGCCGTCAGGGCTGTCCCGCACCGTGCTGGTATGGCAAACGGCGCAATTGAGAAAGACGCGATCCACCCCCATATGCCGGCGTTTCGACATCCCGATCGGAAGATCCTTGTCTCCCTCATAGAGAAACCCCACCGCCTTGAGTTCTTGCCCGGGAAACTGTTTGCCTTCCGGGAGCTTGTCTCCACAGATCTGTGGAAGCGACTTCCAGATCCAATAGGGAAATCCGGACGCCCGTTCTCCTCCGGTCGAACCGTACTTGAAATGCTCTTCGATGTCGGCATAGTCCACGGGGGTATCGGCGCCGAATCTGACTGCCAGCGCGATCACCACGCCGCCGACCATGAGGAAGAGAGTGAGAAACACGACCGCACATTTTTTCTTCACGGACCCGGCGTCATCCCTGTCGTCGGACTCCCTCATGCGAGGCGCTCCTCTATCAGGATGTTGAAAAAGCCCTCCAGCTTTGTTCTCGCTTCGCTGGAAGGCGTTTTTGAACATCCTGCATGGTATTTTCTAATCACCTGGAAACATCTGGCAAAGCGAACTCCCATGGTGCAACATCGTTCTTCAACAGCCTGCTATGGCCGTTTCGCGCCGGCCGCCGCCACGGTCGGGCCTCCCGACGAAAGACAAGCCCGGAGATTGTCATAGCCATTCGCCGCAAGCGTCTCAAATCGAACCCGCTTTCCATCCGGCGAACCCACCAGACCGGCGCTGTACGACTTCAGCAATGCGAGATCAGGATGTGCGGTCCACTGCTGCGGGGAGAGATTCAGCCGCCGCAATGCCGCGGCCGGCGGCATCGGCGCCTCCGGTCGTTCATGGGGCTCCAGGCTCCACATTTCCAATCGAAAGAGAATGCGCTCGGCACAGTCCTGGATATGGGCCTGAACCCGCTCAGGAGTTCCATGGAGAAAATTCGGCGGGAAGGGCAGGTCTTCGTGATGGCATTGCGCACAATAGCGGTGGAAGACCTTGAGGACCGGCGGAAGATCCCGGTCGTGATCGACACTATCGCGATCGTGTCGCCCCTGATCGGTCATGGCGACGGCCGGCGGCATGTCGTCTGTGTGTTCGCAACACCACCTCAGAGACGGCATCCCGAGCTCACTCCACAAGGCCTTCATCACGCCGGCTCGCCGAAACGGCTTCCGTGCGAATACATCGGATTTGCCGGTCAGGGTCTCGCGCGCCATCCTGTCAATCGCATAGTCGACGGCGGCATAATCCTCCACAACCGCCATCACGGCGGAGCCGGTAAGCTCAGCCTCTGTTTGACCGGCTTGTCGGCCATGCCCCAATCCGCCGACTTCGAACGTCAATTCCTTGATCCCACGGCCATCCGCAAGCCGTGCACTCAAGCTCGGCTTCTGCTGCACGATGCTCATTCTTCCGCTGTGCCGGCCCGCCTTGGAGATGAGCGTCCCGCCGGCTACCTTCAGGCCAAGCACCTCATTGCCATGGCCAGCCGAGAGGCGGTCGATCGAGCCGTTGATCACCGCCCCCCCCTTCATGTACAGAACGCCTTCCATCGAGAAGCCGCCTCCGGCTTCTCCGCTTTCCGGTTCTCGACAGCGAAAGACGACCCGATCCACGGCCCGACTTCTGGTTCTCACATCGGCCTCGCACCGGCTGTCGTATCGACGAACCGGAACAGCGAATCCGGCGACCTGCCGGGAAAGAAACCGATCCAGCCGCTCAACATCAATGTCCGCGAGAAATCCGGACAGACCGGCGATGACCCGGTCCACCGGCTCCAGCGCTGCCGTCGAGATCGACCAGACCGCCGACGGTTCTCTTGGGATGGTCGGCTCAAACATAGACCGAATCTTTGCCCGTTCGCCCGCCGTGCCGTCCAGCGGGTTACGATTCAGCAAATCGGGGTTGGGAATCCGAAGACCGTGCGGCCAATTTTCTTTCCACTGCGTGACCATGCGCGGAAGGAAGTGCTCCCGGTAGCGCGTCGATTGATTGAGAGCCGGCGGTACGCCGGTGAGACGGGATTGCAGGAGGAACCGGAATAGATCCGCCCGACAGCGAACGGAGTCTTCGGACGAGCGAACCTGTTCGCATCCTTCCCGCCAGACCAGCTGATAGGCCGATAATTCGTTGGCTCGGTCCGTGGCCTCATCGATCGCATTGGGAATATCGATGCCTTGATGGAGTGGAAAGCGGTAAAAGTCTGCGCGCTGCTGTTCGAGTAATGTGGCGATGGTCGGATTCCCGTTGGTTTCCTCCCACAGGGGCCGCGAGAAGATCGGGCTCTGGTTCTGATGACAGGCCGTGCAGAGGGCCCGATTGGCATATAGGACCTTCGGCGTTTTGCCGGGGCCATAGTCCCGCACGACCTGAAATTCGAATCGCCCCGCCGTCTCGTTGTAGCTGATGACTTCCAGGATCTCGGCTTTTTCCTGATAGCCGAGAAATAAGCGATCTTTGAGAAACAGGCCGGAGGAGCCGGCCCGCATCGACGGCTCGGTATCGACCGCGACAACGGCCCGCGGATATGTGAAGTATTCCGGCTTGGCTGCATGCCTCTGCAGCGAGCGATTCAGCGGAATCAACACGCGTTTGAGAGGCGACCTTCGATCCTCCGAACCCAGTTCATATTCAATCCTCTGAACCAGTGCCGTGAATGGAAACGGCACCCGGTAGACCATCCGCCCCCCTTGCCGTTCGGTCACAACATAGTCGAATAGGGAACGCCCCACCGCCGGCACATCCTGCCCCGGATCGTCCGGGTTGATGACCCACTGCGCTTCCGGTCCCTGTGCTCGGGCGACCTGATCCCCCTGGATCTCTGAGAAGACGGATGGTTCGCCATTCTTGCGCCCATAGGCAGTCGCCATCACGATCATCACGAGGCCGATGACGAGCAGGATCATCGGCCACGGGACCTTCATCGCCTGGCTAGCCTTTCCCATAGCGTTTCACAAAACGCCGCTACTTCGCCATTGCCGTCGCCCGTTGCGGCCCCACCCAACAGTTTTCCTGAATCAGGCCGCCGGCCTGAAATGCGCCCGAATCTTTTTCGGCCACGTCCCGGTTATAGAGCGTAAAGTTCAGGACGAATAGTCTCTTCATGTACGCGCGCCCCAAGTAAAAGCCAGGCCGGATCATGCGAATCTCGTCACGAATTTCAAAACCGTCCCGCCCGGCCAGCGCATCCGGCTTCTCTCGATATCCCGGAAGATTATCGGTAAACGCATAGTCGATGATGATAGATTCCCGGCGCCCGTCCAACAGGCTTTGCCCACAATAGAGTTTCGCCGGAAAAAGCAACCAGGTATCCTTTGCATCCACATCGAGCTTCTGGATAGACCCGACATCAGGCCCCACCAACGGTTTCAGAATAGCCAGGTCGTTGATCCGGTTCCGCAAGATGCGGTGGGATCGCTCGAACACTTTTCCTTTCCACACCGCTTCCGCCACATATTCGAGCTTGGTGGTTTTTACATCGACGATCAGTCCTTTCAGGCCCCCGCCCACAATCTCGGCAAAGCGCGCGCGGCCGCTGCTGCCTGCCGGAAAGAAGGCTTGGCCTTCGTATGGTCCGTCCGGAATAGGACCGGCAGTCAAGCGCGCGTAGATTTGATCCACTTGTTCTTGGGTCGCGGCTTCCAGATTGACCGGGGTGATCTTCATGAGATCGGCGGGGGTCAGCGGCACGTCATGCTCGAGGCGAGCAAAGTCGATTTTGGCGGCATACCCCTCCCCGCTTTCCCCGAATTTCACCGGCGGCGGCGCGCCGCGGTCGCAAGCGGCCAGCAACACAAGGAACAATGTCCCATATACCAGTACCAGCGAGTCATATCGTCTCATCACCTGCCTCCTCAGAGAGAAGAGCGGTACATCCGCTTCATAGCGTCGCCAGAAATGCGATGAGGGCCTGTTTATCTTTATCCGGCAAATCCTCACCAAATCGGTGTCCGTCATCTTCCCGCAGCATCAAGCTATTGCTGTAGACCTCGCGCAGCTCCGCGCCGATTGTCAGCAGATTCTTGGGATTCATCACGAGGTCCTTGGCCCGGTCTCGAATCGTGGCGGCCACGGTTTGGCCTTTCTCCGGACCGTACCGGGCGACATACTTTGCTTCCAGTTTGCCGAAATCGACCTTTGAGAGGACCAGGTCGCCGGCAAATTCCTTATGGCGGAAGTTTCCGATTCGCGAGGACGGCGTGCCCTCGGGGAACACGATGGTCGCATCGACATACCGTTCGACGTCGCCGTCGGACAATTTCGGAAGTAGTTTAATGATGACGTCCCGATTGAATAAGGTGATCTTCGGGACCCGCGTCCCGGGGTTGAGCAGATCGTTCATGGACGCCTTATAGAGCTTGAATCGCCCTTCCACGCTCGGATCGAAGGGCCAGCAAGCGGGCGGATCGGACAAGCGCGTCAGGCTCTTTTCATCGACATAGGGCGCATTGTAATGCTCGTCTTCCGGCCCGCCGCAAAGTTCGGGGCCGATGGCATTGTTATGCATGAACGGCGCATGGGCCCACAGGCTGAGAAGGGAAATGTTGCGATAATAACCGCGGCCGCCGTCCGATGGTTCATGGATATTCGGGTCCGGCGGCTTGGCGCGCAGGGTTTCGGATCCATATTCCGCCCAGATATGCCCGGCCATATGGTTGGAATGCAGCGCACGGCCCCGATGGGTCCCTACTTCCGTCACGGCCGTGAGATTGTCGTTGCCCATCCAATCGATCCGGATTCCCTTGTCCTTGGGATCCGGAGAGACCTGGCGAAAATTGCGAGACTCGAACGGTTCTGACTGACTGGAGTGGCAGCGCGCGCAGTTCTTCGCGAAGACCTGTTGTCCTCGCTCGACGGCGCCCGAGCCGAATTCCTTGTTCAACTGCTCGACCAAATCACGGTTATCTTTCAGTCCTCGTGCCTTGTATAAATCCGACGGCCCGGCCGACGCGAGAAATTCGAAGATATTGACGAGCCGGTCCTCAATTGCGCGGAATTGCGGGCAGTCACGTCGCGCTTGTCCAATCTCGAACGGGGTTTGTCCGAAGCCCCGCTGCGTTGGATCCAATTGCCGCATGTCGGTAAGGTGGTTGACCCATGATTCTTCCGAACAACTCCCGATGTTGAAGTAGACGCGTTGAACCGCCTCGAGAGGGCCGATGCTGTCTTCTCCTCCCTTGAGGATCTGATTAACTTTTTCTTCCTGCCGCCCTCGTTCCCAACATTTACCCGACCGACCGGCCTCGCACCAACATTGCCGCTCGTCTCCGCCCGCCGAACATTGATTCGCCTTCCGCCATTTGATGATGACCTGAGGGTGCGTCGGCCGCTTGGTGAGATTGATCAAGGCATTGATCGTTCCCGGATTATTGATCTGGTCGTTGGGAATCGCCGACGTATCGACAATGCCAGGTCTCGCATGACCGAAGACCTGATATTCGATCGATCGCGGATCCATGCCGGACCCCAAGATCTGCGAGAACCGTGAATACTGATTTCCTACCGTGCCGGAAATGTTTTCATGCTTCGGATGCGCGGGGTTCTTTGGCGGATTCAGCGGATTGAAGGCGATGTGACAGGAACCGCAAGAAATTCCGACTAGGAACGGCGGTTCGATCGACCCATCCGTGATCCGGCTCCGCATCGGCTGGGTCTCATCCGCCGGTTTGACCCGTTCGTTATAGCCGGCCCAGGTCCCCGGCCTGCCTTTGTTGGCATGACGCCATTGTTCTTTGTCGAACCGCGGGTTGGGAAATTTTCGGATGCCCATCGCTCCGGTCGAGGTACCGAATCGCAGGTCGCAGGGGGACTGCCGTTGATCCTTGGGACCATGTGGATCATTTGCGGCCAGCGCAGCATCCTTGAACTGGCAGGCCGGGTCTTGATATCCCTCCTTGCCGACATAGCTCAACAAGATCTCGTCGCCCGGACAATAATCGAACCCATACGTCTCCTCTTCGTTCTTTGCGGGGCAATTGGGATCGCCGGGTTTGCAGCAATCCGGATCATTGATCAGCCCCCAGCGGGTAAACCGCTGTTCACGGTTATTGCTCCCCAGCACACGGTACCAATCCACCATGACGCCGAAACGCTGGGGATAGACATAGGTAAAAAATCGTTCGTTCCCCGCTGTGGCTTTGAACCAGATTTCTGCCCCCGCCCGCTCGGAATCGTTGAGATCTCCCCCGCCATAGCGAAAGCCGGATTGGTTTTCCAGCTTCGGGGATACGGCGGACGATCCGGCCTTTTCTTTACCACTGACAATCCCAACCAACCCGATCCCCAGGATGACGCCGACGGCAATCATGACAGATTTCATGGTCCCTCCCTCTTTCAGCAGAATTCACCCTGTTGATGTCGTATGCATGAATCCCGGCGTACGAAGCACGGCGTCCCCGAAAAGAAACTCGTCATGCCGTGGATCTCAATCAGCGACCTGATATGTCATGGCACGGAACGGAACCCTGTAGAGCGGGCTCTTCCGACTCATTTAATTCAGTGCGAGAAAGCAAGCATTCTGCCTGGATGCCGCAATGCGTATTCCCAACAGAATTTCAAAGACATGGGACGAACAGAATAAAGGCAGGACCACTGGAACTGTATCTAACCAAACCATTGTGTATCCAAGTGGATAATCATAGGTGGTATCGGAATTTCTCCGATTCGTCATGTGTCAATCTGATACAGCACACTCCTTTTTGAGCTGCTCACTATTGCCAACCGCTTACCTCATAACCCTTCTCTTTAAGGCAACGCTCCATAGAAGCGGTGAAGCGCGCATCCGGTTGGAGCGGCTTATACGCCCCCCCGATCAGTCCCAACAGGCCTCCGATGACTGCCCCCGCGCCGGCGCCGATTGCGACGCCCGTGGGCCCTCCAACCAGCCCGGTGGCGGCTCCGACAGCGGCTCCTCCGACCAAACCGATGGTTCCTCCGGCGGCGGCATTGCCGCTCCGGTCCGTCCCATCCTTCAGGCCCGCGCGCTGGCTCTTCTCCCGGCACGCATCCACTTCACGTTCTGCGGCGTCTTTCCCATACAGAAGTAGCCGATTGTTGGAACGAAGGATCGGCTCCGGCCCCGCACAGGCCGCGACCCCGGTAAAGAAAATGAGTGCAACAGCCACCAGGCTGATCGGCTGTTGGAGGAATCGCGGCGTCCCTTTTACTGCCATCCCGAAACTTCGTACCCTCTGTCCTGCAGACATCGATTGACGAAGCTGACATAGGCCTGGCTCGGCTGCGCACTGCCGCCGCGGAACAACCCGGTGAGAAGGCCCCATACGGCGCCGGATGCCGCACCGATCAGGGAGCCCTGGCCCGCCGCTCCTGAAATAGCGCCGCCGACGGCGCCGCTCGCGGCCCCGACCCCGGCTCCGACCGCGGTATTCGTCGCGACTTGCCCGGCCTGGCCGGTAGCCTCCTTGGCGCCGGCCGCCTCCGCCATGTCACGGCACGCATCAATGTCATCCTCGGCCGCATCCTTGCCCTTAGACTGAAAATGCTCGTTCGGATAGAGAACAGGCGCCGGCCCGGAGCAGCCGCCAAGGATGAAGAATATCCAGGCGATGACCATTGCAAGGAGCGGCTGTGACAATCGCAGCCGGCACAAGGTCAAAGACGTCGTCATGCCTGTTTCACCGGGACGGGGAGAGCAAGCACGTCGCAGACCTGTTCCACCGAAAGGCCTTTCAGCAACACGCGTTTGAGCCGGGAAGTCTGTCCGGACAGCACCTGCACATCGGCGACCGGAAGATGGAAGCGCTCCGCTAGGAAGCGGCGCAGCTCGTCATTGGCCGCACCTTGCACGGGCGGGGCAGCCAGACGTATTTTCAGCGAGTCACCATGTTGTCCGGTAAGTTCAGTGAGCGAAGCCTTGGGTTGGGCGTGAATCAACAGGACGGTCCCTCGATCGGTTTCGTAGACCAGCCGGTGCGGTGCCAGATCGCTATCCTTTGATGCCCTGCACGGCGTCACGCAGATCCTGCAAGCGAGCGCTGAACAAGTCCAGGTGTGCGTCGCGCACAGCCTGATCGTCGCGATGGCGCCAGAGCGGCTTGAAAATCGTCCACAGCTCCTTGCGAAGCGTCGCGGCTTTCCTATAGGCCGGTGTCTCCGCCTGTTGCTTGGTGACCTGGCAAAAGGCATCGTCCAGTGCATGGAGCTGATTGTGCAAATCGTCCATGCCGCGCTGGTACGCCTGCGGGGAACGGGCCTCCTTGGTGCTTGTCTCTAGCATGCCGACCAGATTCGTGATGGTCTCGGTTCCGGTGGTGCCTTTGGCTTGATCGAGGTAGGTGCTCGCTTTGGGATAGAAGAGATAACTGCAGCCGCTCTGGGTAAGCACTAAAAGAAAAAAGGTAAAAGTAAAAAAGGGGGCCATACGGACTCGCATTACCGGTGATTTCATACACTCCCTAGCTTTCACTTTTAATTGTTGCCTTCGCCTTCTTACCTCTTCAGAAGACGGCCTTCACCAGATCCATGATGGTCCGTTGCATGTCGGGATCATCGGTAATCGGCCGCGCCAGCGCGACATCACAGGCCCGATCCGGTGCGACTCCGCGGTTCATCAACATCCCGGCATAGATCAACAGGCGCGTGCTGACCCCCTCTTCAAGCCCGTGGTTCTTCAAATTGCGTATTTTTTGGCCGACTTTCACGAGCCGCTCGGCCACGTCCCCGCTGAGCTTTGCTTCATGCGCGACCACTTTGGTCTCGACCTCCGGCGTCGGATAATCGAATTCCATCGCCATGAACCGTTGCTTGGTACTCTGCTTCAAATCCTTCAGCACGCTCTGATAGCCGGGGTTGTAGGAGATGACGAGCATGAATTCATCGACCGCTTCAACGACCTGTCCCTTCTTTTCAAGCGGGAGAAGCCGGCGGTCGTCCGTGAGGGGATGGATAATGACCGTGGTGTCTTTACGCGCCTCCACAATCTCGTCAAGATACACGATACCGCCGTGCTTGACTCCCGTTGTCAGAGGCCCGTCGATCCAGACGGTTTCCTGCCCCTTCAAGAGATACCGGCCGACCAGATCGGACGCTGTGAGATCTTCGTGACAAGCAACGGTGATTAGGGGACGGCCGAGCCGGTGGGCCATGTGCTGCACAAAGCGCGTCTTGCCGCAGCCCGTCGGCCCCTTCAGCATCACGGGCATCCGGGTTTGCGCGGCAATCGAAAACAGGCCGATTTCTCCTCGGACCTCCGCATAGAACGGTTCGCATGCAATGCGATATCGATCGATCCCGACTTCTTGACCCTTATGCGGTTGGGACGAGTCCATGCGGTTCAGGCAACTATGAACTAACGTGGGCGTAGAAGGATGATTCAATCGTCACGATAAACGGAATGACACGGAAGATCAAGATCGGATCAGGCCGGACTGTGCGGCCGGGGCCGATCGGCACTAACGCGAGACGCCGTCACGAAACCTTGGCGCTATCGAGCACTTCCCGAACCTTCTGCGCGAGCGCGCTCGGTGTGAACGGCTTCTGCAGGAAGCATCGTTCGGTTTCCACGCCGCCTTTGGAGAAGACCGGATGGTCGGGATACCCCGACATATAAAGCACTTTCACCTCCGGCCTGACGACGACCAGCTTTTCCGCGACCTCCGGCCCGCTCATCTGCGGCATCACGACATCCGTTAGCAAGAGATGAATCGGCCCCATATGTTTGGCTCCGGTCAGCAACGCTTCGATGCCATGCCGGGCCTCCAACACGGTATAACCGTGGAGCCGCAATGTTTCATTGACCAATCGTCGCACACCGGGCTCATCTTCGACCAGCAACACGGTTTCCCTTCCTCGGATGGAGTCGGCGGCGACCGTCTCGCCGCCGGTTTCTTCGACGGTCCCGTCCACACGGGGGAAGTAGATTTTGAACGTGGCACCCCGCCCCGGCTTGCTCTCCACTTCAATGTAGCCACCGCTCTGCCGCACGATGCCGTACACGGTGGACAACCCCAAGCCGGTTCCCTTGCCCTTTTCTTTCGTCGTAAAGAACGGTTCAAAAATATGGGATTGGGTTTCCTCATCCATGCCATGCCCCGTATCCCGTATGATGAGCGAGACATACTCTCCCGGTTCAATTCCCATGGGCGCGCGGTACCCATAATTGCCGAATTCGACATTCCCGGTCTCGATCGTCAGACGGCCTCCACTCGGCATTGCATCCCTGGCGTTCACGGCGAGATTCATGATGACTTGTTCGATCTGCCCCGGATCGGCTTTGAGCTGGCCGGCCTCCGGCTCAAGTACGGTACAGAGTTCGATGATATCTTCGCCTAGGAGACGCTTCAGCATCCCCTCCACATTATGGATGATGGAGTTGAGATCGAGCATCTTCGGCGCGATGAATTGCCTGCGGCTGAAGGCGAGCAGTTGCCCCGTCAATCCGGAGGCGCGGTCGGCCGCTTTCTTGACTTCTTCAATCTCCTTACGCAGCGGATCGCCCGGTCCCAGCCGGCTCAACACCAGCTCGCTGTAGCCGCGAATGACCGTCAGCATGTTGTTGAAATCGTGCGCGACCCCTCCGGCCAGCCGGCCCACCGCCTCCATTTTCTGAGATTGCTGGAGCAAGGCTTCCGTCCGCCGGAGCGCCTCCTCGGCACGCGCGCGCTCGCCGAATTGCCCGATCTTTAGCCCGACATCGGTCACCATTTTCAACAGTTCTTCGTCGGGCTGCTCGATTTCGCGGCTGTATAGTTCGATGACGCCTTCCACTTCCGACCCGACCTTGATCGGAAACCCGAACGCCCCATGGAACCCGACCTTGGCCGCAGCTTCGGCGCGGGGAAAATTCGCTTCCCGCAGCACATCGGAGATCCAGGTAGGCTTGCCCGTTTTCCAGACTCGGCCGGGAAGTCCGTCCCCGACGGCAAAGGTATGGTGCCACGTGGCCAGCACAAATTCTTCCGCTTTCAAGGCCGGGGCCTGCCACAGATCTAGACAGCGGAGCGCCTGACTTTGCCGATCCAATCGCCAGAACGCGCCCATTTCCCATTCGAGGCTTTCACAAATCGCTTGCAGGATCTTGGGGCCTGCTTCCTCCAACGTGCGGGACTCGGACAGGACCCGCGTGACTTCATACTGCGAGGTCAGCCGCCGCTCGGCTCGCCGCCGTGCCGTGATATCGCGCACAAAGGCGCTGAAGATATAGGCGTCACCGAGACGAGCCGGCGAGATCGCGATTTCAACGGGAAACTCATGGCCTTTTCGATGCAAAGCCATCATTTCGATACGCCGATTGAGGATGCGCCCCTCGCCAGTCTTCAAGAAATGGTCAAGCCCCTGATCATGAGCCGCTCGGTCCCGAACGGGAATGACGGTTTCAGACACGCGGCGTCCCAAGGCTTCCTCGCGCTTCCAGCCGAACATATTGGCCGCTTGCGCGTTCCAGTCCGTGATGACGCCGGCAGCATCCATGGACACCACTGCATCCAAAGCGGTGTCCACGATCACCCGGTTCCGTTCCTGGCTTTGCAGCAGCGCGGCTTCCGCGGCGCGAGCCCATTCGCTTTCCTGATGAGCCTGCTGATACTGCGTGCGCAAGCGGCCGGTGGCCCACAGAAGCAACCCCATCATCGGCAGCCATATGACCACACCCGCCGTACCCAGTCTCCAGGTCATCGCTCGGATCGGACGCAGGATGATGTCCCGATCCCTACGCAAGAGAATTGTCCATCGAAGCCCGGCATGGTCGCCATATCCCTTCGTTTGGGCGTAGCCGGTGACCACCCGCGTACGACGGCGTAAATGCTCCTCCTCTACGTATCCCGGTTTGCCGGATTCACTCAACACGGCGGACGGAAGCTGGAGCGTCTTGAAATTCAGCCCGGCTGTCTCGTCGGTGATCGAGTCAACAAAGCCGTATCCCGCATTGGTGAGGAAGAGATAGTCGAACGGACCGGTCGAGGGTTCGGTTCGTTGAATGTCCCGGATCGTTTCAATGAGCACTTCCTCGAGCGTGCCCAAGCCGACCCTGGTCGTGACGGCGCCGAGAAATTCGCCCCTCGTTCCGAATATCGGAGCTGTAATCCCGACCGCCTCCAGCCGGCCGCCGGAAGCGGACGTTTCCAACTCCTCGATATACATTTTGTGCGTCCGTTGCACGGTCTGGAACCACGATGTTTGTCCCGCATCAAGCTTTGAGACTGCATTGTCCGTCGATGCGACGATACGGCCCTGAGGGTCCGTCACAGCGAGCCACAGATAGACGGGCTCATGCGACTCTTTCATCCACTGCAAATAGTCCGTGAGATATTTCCGGTCGGCCATCCGCCCCGCAAAGGCATGCGCCATCATTTGGGCATCGCCGTGGCGCTCAAAGAGCAGCCGGTCGAGCTTCCCCGCGATCTCAGCGGCACCCAAAGTCAGATTTTGTCCGGCTGCTTCCACCAGGCTGGTTTCGATGGACCGCCCCATGACCGTTCCAATGACCGCGGCGACGATGGTCATGCCGAGAATGAGGACCGGAAGCCAGGTGTAGGGAGGCCGTTCCGCAACCGGGTTCGTCTCCGAAAACACGGTCACCGTTCCACCACGATGAAATTGGACAGCATCGTCATGGGATGATACGAACCTTTGCTCCGGGCCAGGTTCGGCAGGTTGGAATCGTCCATGGTATTGATATATTCGGCACCCCGGCTTTGAACCGCCCGGCAACATTCTCGAAAAATGAACTGCGCGAGCCCGGGAATGGTACGATCGGCCACTTCGATCGCGACACAAAAGATCGACGGTGTCAGCCACATGCCGAACGTGTAGGCCCGCACCGCGCCGTCGACTTTGACGACCGCACCAATCAATCCGGCAGATTGAGGGTCGTTCAATGCAACCTCATGCGCCGACACGGCATCGGCCAACAAGAGCCCGCCCCATTCATGTCGATCGGCTTCTTCCTTCTGCGCCCGCCACGTCCGGAACAGTTCCAGACAAGCGGTTCGGTGGGCCGCTTGATACGGTTCGCATTGACTCTGGTGGTCGCGTTCAAACCGATTGCAGGCGGCACGCTGAGATTTATACCGATCACCGGGCAAACCCGCCAGATCGGAGGCTCGGTAGAGATAATCCGGTTCCTTCGGCACGTGGCGGAAGCCGAGCGCCGCGATCTCGGGCAGATATTCGGCGGGCACGTTTTCAACTCGTGTGGTGTGGGCTCCACGATTTCTGATCCGCATGTATCGAAACGCTTCTGTCAGCGACGGCAGCAGCGGACCGGGTCCCAGCGGAGGCAGTGCCATGAAGATTCCATCGGGCGAGCCGGCAAAAATACACAGATGCCGCTCGATCTCGCTCCAGAAGTAGTTCAGCGAGGAATGCCATACATAGTGGCCGGCAAACGAGAAAGCCGCCAGCGGCATCGGCACATTCGGCCTGGTTGCCGCCAGGGCCGCTTCAACGCGGGGACGATCCTGCGGCGTCAACGGCCGCATGGCATGGGCGCTCGCAGCCCGTTGCAACGCCTCACTGACCCGCGGAAGCGGCCGGATAATCGCGACGTCCTCCTGAAACCGCCCGATGAGGCGGGGATGTTGCGACAAGGTCGGCGCGACCATGTCCGATTCCAATAGGGCAGCCGTTCGATCGGCCGTGCCGGCGATATCTTGAGAAGGAGCGCCGTCCATAAACGGGCACTTGTTGTCCCATCCGAGCACGACATCTTTCGTTGCCGAGTCCCACATGATCGCATAGGGGTAGAGCCGGCAATCCAGCGGCCGGCCGTCATAGATGCGGCAGCGGGAGGTATCGACGTTGAACGCCGGACAGGTAAATCCTTCTCCGGACGGATGGGGAACCAAGTCGATCTGGCCTCCGGCCGGATTGGGAAAGAAAGACCGGTCAAGACCCAGCGCAACGGCCTGCGCAATCTCTTCAGCCGTAAAATAAGGCCGCAAAAAACTGTCCGCCTCCGGGAAACGGCAGCAGACCTCGCAGGTCAAACAGGTCCGGCTTGGGACGATCTGCGGGACCATCGGAAGCGGGCGCATCTTCGGCACATCGAGGGGTAGAGTCATGAGCGCATCATACGATGGGATACCGTGCGAGGCAAGAAAGTGACAGGTTCCAATCGAGATGTGGCGGATCGGTTGACCGACTCCGGCGGCGTAAATATCGCTCAGACTCCTGAGTTGAACCGGCCCGTCGCTCTTGTACGGGTGCGAGGGGCCATGTTACGATTCCTCCAGCCTCGAACCAGAGACGGGCGACCAGCGCGTCGCGCCGGTCTCACCGCCTCGAGGACATGATCATTGGCACTGACACAGAATCTGTCTGACTCCGTCGGTTCCGAATCAGCCCGCCGACGCTGCACCGCCATTCGTGACTCCCTGACTCGAGCGGGTCTCTTCACGCCTCCATTGAATGAGGCGGCGGCAGAGCACAGCTCCACCGGGCGTGCGGCTCGCTGGCGCATTTCCCCCGTTCCTTTTCGCCTGTCGGCGGAACAGGTGAGGTTTTTTCAGGAGCTCGGTCCGGACCTGTTGGCCTTCTACCGCGCCCTCAACCGTCTCTATATTGAAAGCGCGCGTGGAATACGGCCCTCCTGGGCGGCAGGATACCTGGATCAAGGAAAACCCGACGCTCTCATCGCCTTCGGCCGTATGAACCGATTTCGCCACGCGCTTCCCGCGGTCATCCGACCCGATGTGCTTCCTACTTCAACCGGCATGGTCATCACCGAGCTGGATTCCGTGCCGGGAGGAATCGGCCTCACCGCCTGCCTGGCGCAAGCCTACGCGGATCTCAATGAAGAAGCCGGACGGCTTATCGGCGGGCAGGACGGCATGATCCATGGGTTCGCAGCCATGTTGCGATCGGCGCGCGGAAAGCACACAGGCTGTGCCGCAATCATCGTGTCCGAGGAGGCGAGCGACTATCGACCTGAAATGCGGTGGTTGGCCGGTCGTCTCACCGACATCGGTCTCGAAACCTATTGCGTGGAACCGCGAGAAATCCGGTTCACCGAGGAAGGCCTTTTCCTCTTTGTTGAAGGTCGAAACCGGCCTGTCGGCCTTGTCTATCGATTCTTCGAACTGTTCGATCTCAAGAATGTTCCCAAGGCCGAATTAGTCATGTATGCCGCGAAGAAGGCCCGTGTCGCCGTCACGCCTCCGTATAAACCGGCGTTGGAGGAAAAACTTGCCTTCGGCCTGTTCCATCACCCGGCGTTGCAGGACTTCTGGCTGCGCGAGTTGGGGGAACCGGTTCAGAGCAGGCTGTCCAATGTGATGCCCCGGACATGGATTCTCGATCCCCAACCGGTCCCGCCCACTGCCGTCATCCCCGATCTTGTGATGAACGGACATCCCATTTCCGATTACCGCGAGTTGGGAACCGCCTCGCAAAAGGAACGGCGCTGGGTCGTGAAACCGTCGGGATTTTCCGAGCTGGCGTGGGGCAGCCGCGGCGTGGTCATCGGACATGATGTCGCGCAGACGGAATGGTCGGCCGCCCTGACGCAGGCGCTCGCGGCGTTTCCCGCCACACCGCACGTCCTACAGGAGTTTCACAAAGGCCGCCTCTTCGACTGCACCTACGCCGATGAGAGCGATCGGGTGGTCCCCATGTCCGGGCGCGCCCGTCTCTCGCCCTATTATTTCGTGGCGGAGGACAAGATCCAGTTGGGCGGAATCCTGGCCACCGTCTGTTCCGCCGACAAAAAGATCATTCACGGCATGGAAGACGCCATTATGGCGCCCTGTGCCGAAGCCTCTGACACCAACTCGGCTTAATTCAGAATTCACAATTCCTAATTCAGAACTCACAACCCATAACCCAAAACTCAAACGTTCACCATTATTAATTCATAATTTGGTATAACCATGGCGTTAACACTCTATCATGTGCACTGGTGCCCGGAATGCGAATTGGTGCGAAAGAAGCTGACCGAACTAGGCCTCTCCTACGAGGATGTCATCGTCCCGGATTTTCGGCCCCTCCGCAAGCAAGTGTATGAGGTCTCCGGACAATATTACGTTCCGGTGCTCCGGGACGGTGACCGCATTCTCACCGAGACGCACGAGATCCTGTCTCACCTCGACACCCACTATGTCGCGAAGCATGAATGACGGCTTGTTGTCCGGCCGGCTGACCGATGTCGCCTGCCGCGGCGCCGCAGAACGGCGGGAGAAAGGATAAACACGTGGAGGATTGGAAGCGCGTGCTGGCCGAGAGCATCGTCAAGCCCAGAGACCTGGCTCACCGGTTGGGCGTGGATGAGAAGGAAATCGAATCGATCGTCGGCGACTATCCGATGCGCATTACGCCGACGGTGCTGGCCACGATCAAGGCCAAGGGCGATGCCATATGGAAACAGGTCGTTCCCGATGTTGCAGAAATGGTGGATGCCGACGCCGAGGACGATCCACTGGAAGAAGATCTCATGAGCCCGGTTCCCCATTTGGTGCACCGCTATCCGGACCGGGTGCTTCTCATGGTGACGAATCAATGCCCCATTTATTGCCGCTTCTGCACAAGAAAGCGACTAGTCGGAAAGCCCGGGTTTCTGAAAAAGGGAGAACTGGACCGCGCCATCGGCTATCTGCGCGAGCATACCGAAGTCCGGGACGTCATTCTGTCGGGCGGCGATCCGCTGCTGCTGCCGGACCCGCTGCTCGAACGAATTCTCAAGGCATTGCGCACGATTCCTCATCTAGAGCTGATCAGAATCGGGTCGCGCGTTCCGGGCAGCCTGCCGCAGCGCATTACGCCGAAGCTCTGCGAGATCGTGAAGCGTTATCACCCGGTCTATATGAACCTGCATTTCAACCATCCCGACGAATTGACGCCGGAGGTCAAGGCGGCCTGCGGGATGCTGGCCGACGCCGGGATTCCCCTTGGAGCGCAGACTGTGCTACTGAAGGGAGTCAATGATGATCCGGAGGTCATGAAACAGCTGGTTCATCAGCTTCTGTTGGCCCGCGTGAAACCATATTATCTCTATCAGGCGGATTTGACCAAAGGCACCAATCATTTCCGCACGTCGGTCGAGGTCGGCTTGAATATCATCAAGGCGCTGCAAGGTCACACCAGCGGAATGGCGGTGCCGCATTTTGTTATCGATGCGCCGGGGGGCGGCGGGAAGATCCCCTTGCTGCCGGGAGACTATGTGGTGCATATGGACG
The DNA here is from genome assembly GCF_965152575.1 of Nitrospira sp. Nam80. Classification (NCBI taxonomy): domain Bacteria; kingdom Pseudomonadati; phylum Nitrospirota; class Nitrospiria; order Nitrospirales; family Nitrospiraceae; genus Nitrospira; species Nitrospira sp. Nam80. Next base: position 895,216 of record NZ_OZ224216.1, on the reverse strand, counting down.
AGGACGGCGCCATCCTGCGCAACTATGAGCGCAAAACGTTTCATTATCCGCAGCCCAAGAACGGATCGAGTCGCCAACTGCCGATGGTCGGAGCCGGCCGGCCGTGCAACGGCTCGCCGAACGGATGCGACGGAGGATTGGACGACCTGTGAAGGCGCCCGGGAGCCGGGGCGGCATCCTGCCGTACCAGCACATCAAAGCGCTCATTGCGCGACAGGTGATCCGCGCGGAGTTTCCCATCGAGGAGCGCCAGGTTCAACCGGCCAGTTTGGATCTACGGCTGGGACGGAAGGCCTATCGCCTGATCAGTAGCTTCCTTCCGGAACTGTCGGAAATCAGCAGCCGGCTCAACGTGCTGGATTTTTATCAGTCGGATCTGGTGATGTATGAGATGGACCTCACGGAGGGCGCCATCCTCGAAAAAGGCCACGTGTATCTGGTCCCGCTCATGGAAAGCCTGCGGCTCCCTGCGACGGTTCGAGCCAGGGCCAACCCGAAGAGCACGACCGGCCGGCTGGATGTCTTCACGCGCGTCGTCACCGACATGAACGCCGGGTTCGACGAGATCCGGCCCGGCTATCAAGGGCCTTTGTTCCTGGAGATCGTTCCCCGGTCTTTTACGATCAAGGTCAAGACCGGATATTCGCTGAATCAGATCCGATTTATCCAAGGTGCGGCGATGGTGCCGGACACGCAGTTGAAGCGCCTTCATCAGGCGGAGCCGTTGCTGTATCACAACGCCGGGGGATCCAAGCCGCTCGCCGCCCGTGATGTGCGGACCGATCGGGGGCTATTTCTCCGGATTGATCTCAAGGGGCAGGATCGTGGCGAACGTCCGGTGATCGGCTATCGAGCCAAGAAGAATAGTCATGTGATCGACTGGTCGAAGACCGGCTACTATGCCGCGCTGGATTTCTGGGAACCGCTCATGCGCCATCGCCAGGATAGTCTTCTCTTGGAACCGGAGGAGTTCTACATTCTGGCATCCAAAGAACGTATCCGGGTGCCGCCCGGCTACGCCGCGGAGATGGTTGCGTATGAAGCGGCCTGCGGCGAACTTCGCACTCATTACGCGGGCTTTTTCGATCCCGGGTTCGGATACGGGCAGGGCGAATTGCACGGCACCCAGGTCGTGCTGGAAGTGCGCCCGCACGATGTGCCGTTTCTGATTCATGACGGGCAAACGTTCTTCAAGGTGGTCTACGACCGCATGAGCCGGCTGCCGTCGCAATTGTACGGCGCTGCGCTGGGATCCTCCTATCAGCGACAAGGCTTGACCCTCAGCAAACATTTCAAGGCGTAACGATGTCACCTGCGTCACACAATAATCTCCCGGACCCGCCGGCTTCGAAGTCGCCCCGCCATGACCATGATGAGGAGGGAGGCGAGCGCCAGTCCAATGTTGCCGGCATGATGGTCGGCACGGCGCTGATGTTTATCGGATTCCTAAACATCTTTCTGTCGATCAGCGGAGGGTTCGAGATCGATGTCGTCCCGCTCTTGATTTATTTCGCCGGCCTGGCCGTGTGGGCCAATTCCGTAGTTGAGAATCCGACATGGCGCTATTCGATCATGGCCGTCGCCATTCTTCTGGCGCTTGGCTTCTACCATTACGGCGAGATCCATTTTTGGCACAAGCAGGTCGTATTCTGGGCGACCGTGGTGATCGTCATGTATTTCATGTTCAACGAGCCGAAAAAGCCGGCTTAACAGAGCCGTCGCTGGTTGCTCGTGAAGCGTATCTCGTCCGATACCTCCGCCGTGCGAGAGACGATCGACGAGATGCGAGCTACGAGTACAGCCGGCATGACCATTTCTGTCATCATTCCCACTCTCAATGAAGAATCGGCCCTCCCGACCACTTTGGAACGTACGTTTCGGCTCGGCTTTGACGACATTATCGTAGCCGACGGCGGAAGCATTGATCATACGCGAGACATCGTGGTGCAATTTGCATTGTCACAGGAGCGAGACGCGATTAGAGATTGTCCCGTGCTGTCGATTACCACCCCGCCGGGGCGTGGACTTCAAATGAATACGGCGGCCGAGTTGAGCCTGAGTGATGTCTTGTTGTTCCTCCATGCGGATACGATTCTGCCGGACCATGCCAGGCGCAGCATCGCTGATTCACTGCAAGATCCGCGCTGCGTGGGCGGGCGCTTCGACGTTGAATTCGACCGGCGTACCAACCTCGGCCGGCTCGTCAGTACCATGATGAATATCCGTTCTCGAATGAGCGGCATCGCGACGGGGGACCAGGCGATTTTCGTACGGCGGAAGGTCTTCGAGCGCATGCGGGGGTATAGTCCCATCCCGTTGATGGAAGATCTCGATTTTACCCGGCGATTGAAGAAGGAGGGACATGTCGCTGCGCTCCGGGATACGGTCACGACTTCCTATCGACGGTGGGAACAGCAGGGCCCGGTCCGGACGATTCTCCTGATGTGGATGATCCGCTTTCTCTATTGGCTTGGCGTCAGTCCATGGACTCTGTCACGATTCTATGCCGCGGTGCGGGAATAAACTGTGAATGAGGAATGAGAAATTAGGAATGAGGAAATAGACATAGGATCGCCGAGATGAGAAGGCGAGAGAGGAGAGACGAGCGGCGAAGTTCGGTGGCGAGGCCGCAGGCGGTGCAGGCGGATGCCGCGTTGGTCATCTTTGCCAAGGCCCCGATCCCGGGGCAAGTCAAGACAAGGCTTTGCCCGCCGCTGACGCCGGATGAAGCCGCCACCCTTCATGGCAGCTTTGTTCTTGATCAGCTCGAGCGTACCAAGGCGGCGATCACGAAATTTCGTCTGCCGGTCGAGCGCATTCTGGCGTGCGCCCCGTCATCGGCGCATGTGTTTTTCAAGATCATGGCGGAGAGACAGGCAGTCCGGTTGCTGGACCAGGAAGGGGATGATCTGGGCGCCCGCATGCATGCGAGCTTCGTGAGCCTGTTTGCGGACGGCTTCAAGCGGGTCGTGGTGATCGGCACTGATGTGCCTTCCGTTCCCCTGACACATTACCGGGAGGCCTTCGATTTGCTTGCGACGCATGATCTCGTCCTCGGTCCTGCGCAGGATGGGGGCTACTATCTCATCGGGCTCACCCGGCCGGTAGGCGAATTATTTGACGATATCCCTTGGTCCACCGATCACGCGCTTGCAACGACCCGTGAACGAGCCGCCGCCCGGGGGCTCACAACGGCCTTGTTGCCTGCATGGAGAGATGTCGATACGCTCGACGACCTCCTTGCGGTCATCCAAGACAGCGCGGCGGACTCGGAACGGCCGCAAGCGGAACGAAACTTTTCAATGAGGACGGCCGGCGCACTCAGTCTCATCGGCAAACGACTGCGGACTCGGTCATAATCGAAAGAGGCACTCCTATGACACAGCCTATCGCGCTCATCACCGGCGGCGCCAAAGGAATCGGTCGGGCCGTGGCCTTCGACTTGGCCGCGCAAGGCTGGCGCATTGCGATCTGTTATCGAACGAGTGCGGAGGCCGCCAAGGACACGGCGGCGGGAATTGAAGACCGTGGCGGGCGGGCCCTTGCCGTGCAGTGCGACGTATCGATTCCTGAATCGGCGCAGCAGCTCGTGCGCGAAGTGGAACGCGAGTGGGGCGGTCTCGATGCGCTGATCAACGGGGCAGGGCCGTACCACCGGGTGAATCTTTTCGATGAGACCATCGCAGGATGGCGCGAGATGTTCGACGGCAATCTGCATCCGATTTTTTATTTGGTCCAAGCAGCCGCGCCGGGCATGAAGGCGCGGAAACACGGCCGGATCATTAATTTCAGCATGGCCAATGCCGACCAGATGGAAGCGCAACCTGACGTGACCGCTCATTACATCGCAAAAGCGGGCGTGCTGATCTTGACCCGCACATTGGCCAAGCTGCTCGCTCCCCACGGCATTACGGTGAACGCCATTTCGCCCGGCTTTATCGATTCCGGCAGCGCGCCGCCGGGAGAACTGGCTGCCGTCGTCAAACGCATCCCCGCCGGTTACGTCGGCACGGTGGATGATACGGTCGGCGCGGTCCGTTATCTACTTTCTCCGGAAGCCCGCTATGTGAACGGAGCGAATATCCAAATCAGCGGAGGGTGGGGAATCTAGGAAGAAATGAGGAATGAGAAATGAGGACAGACTATTTCGCGAGCACGAGGATGACACCGATCAGGAGGGCCACGATATAACTCTTCTGATCGCGAACCGCAAAGACGACGGGGTCATCATCCATGCGATCCCGATACGTCAACATCCAAGCCCGCGTGATCCAATACAGCATGACGGGACAAACCAGCCACAAGACTTCCGGGTGCGAGTAGAGCGCCAACACCTCTTTGCTGCTGATATAGAGCGCCAACACGAGCACCGCGACCAATCCGCTGGATGATCCGATACTGGCGATATGCTCGGCGTCCGTCGTCCGGTATCCCCTGCCCCGTAGATCCCTCTGATCAAGCTGGCTCGCGTGATCCATGTGGCTCACCAACTTGATTTCCGTGAAGCGCTTCATCAGCGCCAGACTGAGAAAGATGAACAGTGAAAACGTCAGCAGCCAGTGGGACGGTACGATACCGGCCGCGGCCCCGCCGGCATAGACACGAACCGTATAGAGTTGCGCCAGCACGATGACATCAATGAGGACGAACTGTTTGACGTACAAAGAATAGCTGGTCGTCAGAATAAAATAGACGGCCAAGACGAAGAAAAACGGCGTCGGAAGCACCGCGGCCGATGCGAAACTCAGAATCAAACATCCCATCGACAATGCCAGGCCGGCCGGAATGGAAAGACTGCCCGCGGCAAACGGACGCCGCTTCTTCTTCGGATGGTGCCGATCCGCTTCCAAATCCAGGCAATCGTTCAGGATGTAGACCCCGGACGCGCACAAGCTGAAGGAGAAGAACGCGATGAGGGCAGCGAGCACCCGCGAGCCCTGCAGCACCTGGTGTGAAGAAATCAGAGGCACGAACACCAACAGATTTTTGGCCCACTGGTGCACACGAAGAGCCTTCAACAGGACGGGAACCAGGCTGCGCTGCTCTTCAAACACGCGGCCTACCGTTACACCGGCCTTTCGGACCCGCGCCACAAAAGACGGCGAACGGGCTACGATCAGAGCTTCGTTGGCATGGCCCCACACCGGCAGGTCGGCATTGGAATTACCGATATAGTCGTATCCGCGACGGCCGAACCGCTCGTCGAGCGCTTGGCGTTTGGCCGCTCCTTTCAAATTCACCGTCTCCGTACCGAGAACCTGCTCGAACAGCCCCAAATGCGCTGCGACGTCCGCGGCAAGCTCAAGGCGACTGGCGGTCGCCAATACCAATGTGCGGCCGCCCCGGCGCTCATTGCGGAGATATTCCACAACATCGTCGTTATAGGGCAACGCGGTTACATCGAGTCGCACCCTTCGGCTGATTTCACGCTTCAGATATGCCTTACCGTGCCACAGCCACAACGGCGCCATGAAAATCAGCAACGGAGAGCGCTTGAGGAGGAGCAGCAGAGATTCCTAGAAAAGGTCGGTCTTGATCAGGGTGCCGTCCAAATCCACACACAACGGCACCTGGCATGGAGCCAGGACAGTCGGCCTTGTCGCGGGATGGGGGGCGGAGGACACCCGATCACTCCTTCCGGATTTCCTTCGAGAATCGACTTACAGCGCGCTGACTTGCAAATCAACGGCCGGCGTCCTGATCGGCCGGTGCCGGGGGATCCCAGGCAGAGGTAGGATACCAGGGGGCCCCCGCATGAGTCACGCGAGATCGAGAAATACGTACGGTTGGAAGAAGAAGGCCGTGCTCAACCTTGGGCCTTGCGTCATGCGATCGCAGGGAGAAGGGAATGATTCCGGGGATTACCTCCCGAACGCCTTTTTCAGCAGCGGCTCGACTTCCCCTTTCGCCTCCATCGGGTCCAGGACATCCGTGTCTCCAAAGAACTGACCGTCAATAAAAACCTTGGGAAGAGTGGGCCAACTGGTCATCCGAGTCAGGGTCTCTCGCTTCGCCGGCTGCGCCAACACGTCGATGACCTCGTAGGGGTATCCGTATTTATCGAAGAACTGCATGGTCTCACGGGTAAAGCCGCACATCGGCATGGTCTTGGTGCCTTTGCCGTAGATCAAGATCTTGTGTTCGGTGATTTCCTTCTGAATTTCCTGTTCAATAGGATCCGCCATCGGGCCCTCCTTATGTCTCATCCGGCGTTGTTGCTGTAATTTCAAGCGCGTGGATACGTCCATCGCGCAGGGGGACTGCCAAGGCTTGGTAAATCGTGCGGTGGCGATCCAAAAGCGTCTTCTCTTTGAACAAATCCGATGTCACCCGCACCATCAAATGATCCCGAGTGCCGGTTTTATCGAACACCGTCACCGTGGCATCCGGCAACAGCTGGCGTATATAGGTCGTGACGGTGTCGTCGCTGATCATAACTCCGCTTCAGAATAGCGCATCCCCCGACGCGAACGCAATTCGGACGGGGGGGGGGCCGCTGAAGTGAGTGTAATTGACGATTTGGTGATTTGGCGAAGTCTCACCTTCACGAAATCACGAATCCAGCAATCATACTATTCTATGGTGGTGCATTTGATGCGATCTGGTTGTTCTCAACCATGCCCGTTTGATTGTCGCTTTCCTGTCCGTCTAGCAACCAATTGAAATGACATAGAATTCTTGGCGCCACGTTTGGCACGTCCATTGCCATTATGCCTATCGAAACCAGAAGGCCTGCAACTCAGCAGGTCCGGACTTAACCATAAGGAGGATTCCATGGACGAATTCAGATCCGGCTTTTTCATGAGTGATACCGCTTGTAATGGACGAGTACTGGTCGTGGATGACGAACCCGACATCCGAAAGGTTGTCAAAATGACGTTGCAGAAAGCCGGATACGAAGTGCTGGAGGCCGAGGACGGCGAGAAGGCTATTCAAACGATCAATACGGGCGAAAACCGCCTGCTCCTGGACGTCATTGTCTGTGATATCCGGATGCCGAAAATCAACGGTGTTGAAGCAATCGCGTATTTTCAGCAAGAATGGCCGCGCGTGCCGATCATCGTGCTCACCGGATTTCCGGACACAGACATGGCGACCTCATTCTTGCGCGGCGGCGTAATTGACTATCTCGTGAAACCGGTTGAAGGCGAAAAGCTGAAAGCAGCCGTGGCTCGCGCCATGGAACAGCGGGAATTGGCCCGGTTGTAGCTTGGGAGCTGATCTTGAAGATTCGTTGGTACCCGGGGGACTCGTTTGTCCCCCGGACCGATTCGTGACAGCGCGCTAGGCCTAGCGCAGACGAGGTTGCAAGGAGAATTGGCATCGTAATGGACAGGTCACAGACCAAGGTGGCGATTGTCGGAGCCGGCAAAGGCGGCGTCGCGCTCCTTGAACTCCTGCACCAGATTCCTGATGTCGATATCGTGGGGATTACCGACAAAGACCCCGGTGCGCCGGGCCTGCAACGGGCGCGGGATCTGAGCATTCACGTGACGGACGAAGCCCCGGATCTCATCGGCAATCACGGCGTTAATCTCATTCTCGACGTGACGGGCGATCCGGCCATGCGAGACACGATTCTTACGCACAAGAATCCGGGAGCCGAGGTCCTGAACGGGTCCACGGCCAAGCTATTGTGGAATCTGATCCAACATGAATCCAAGCTCGAGACCGAACTCTTCCATGCCGAAAAGTTGGCAGGGCTTGGATCGTTTGCGGCGGGCATTGCCCATGACATCAACAATCCGCTCCAGCTCATTCTCGGGCTTGCAGAGAATCTGGCCCAAGAAAAAGATATCCATGCCGTGCAGGAGCAGGCAAGGGAGATCATTGAAGCCGTCAAGCGGACCAGCGCCATTTGCCGTGATCTGACTCGGTACGCGAGGCGCAATACCGCGCATGACGATGTGCCGGTCAATGTGAATCAAAAAATCGACGAAGCGCTCAAAATCGCGCGGTATGCGGTGACACTCCAAGACATTGCGATCGTCAAACATTATGATCCACGGGCGGTCGTGAAAGGCAATCCCGACGAACTGCTTCATGTATTCGTCAACCTGATCACCAACGCCGTGCAGGCGATGGCCGAGCGCGGCACGCTGACCTTGACCACGGACGCCGTGAACGGCTCGGTGATCGCCACAGTGAAGGACACCGGCTGCGGCATTCCGAAGGAATTCCTTCCAAGGATTTTCGACCCACTTTTCACCACCAAGCCGGCCGGCAAGGGCACGGGCTTGGGACTCTATAATGTCATGTCCGTTGTCTCGAAGATGAACGGCCATATCGCGGTGGACAGTACCGTGGGAAAAGGCACGGCGTTCAACATTGAATTTTCTCCTGCGTCCCAGCCCATACAATTTACGGCCCCGTGACCCCATGACGATTCCATCCGATTCTCCCGCTTCCACCGTCCCGGCCCGGCACGGCTGGGGACTCAAACGGAAGCTGATCGTCTCCATGCTGCTGGTCGGCGTGTTGCCGCTTATCCTCGGCTTGACCATGGCGTTCTTCCAGGGATCGAAAGAAATCCGAGAGGTCAGCGGTGAAAGCTTTAAGGCGCTTGCGACCGAAGCGGCGAGAAAACTGGATCTGCTCGTGGCGGAGGAGGTGGCTCGAACGTCTCGAATCGCGGCGGACCCACTCATCATCAATGAATTGGAAAGGCGGCGCGATGCGCTTCAGCCCGTCACGGAAACCGATAAGGCCCCCGGCCGGTCGCAATTGAAAGCCAAATGGGACGCTCGGGATCCGGCCGCGGTCAGGGCCATCACCGACAGCCGCTTGGGGCGCCTGTTAAAAGAATATTATGCCGGCTCTCATGTTGAGCAAGATCAGTTGCTTCCTCAGGTGGTACGGGCCGCGACCAAAATGCTCTTCATTACCGATGTCCGAGGTGATTTAGTCGCGGCGCTGACGAGCCTGCCCGACTTTTCGCATGACCGAACGGCATGGTGGAAGGGCGCATTCAACAAGGGTATCGGCCAACTGTATATCGAAGATGTTTATTTTGACGATAAGGCCAAAGCTTATGTATTCAGCATCTCACTGCCGATCATGGATAATCTCCGCTATGAAGTGGTCGGGGTGCTGCATCGGCTGATCGATGCCAAGGAGTTTTTCTCTCCATCGACGCATCCGATCCGGTTCGGTAAGACCGGGCATGTGATGCTGATCGACAGTCGTGGGATCGTCTTGAGTTGCCCGATCCTTCCTACCGGCGTCCGCCTTTCCGATCCCGCCTTGATTCCACTGGTCATTCCCCGTGAACCGGGATGGGTCAGCGCATCGAGCGATGGGCACGGCGGCACCGGCACTGCCATCATCGGGTTCGCCCCTCTCCCTGAAACCAGCCGGGCCACCAACGGCTCACTGGATCAAGGCGCCTGGCATACGTTCGTGTGGCAATCGTCCGCCGAACTCTTTGCCCCAGTCAAACATCTCTTCACCTGGATGTCGATCTTTGCCGCGGTGGCGGTGGGATTGCTGGCGACGTTGGGGTATCTCGCGGCCAGCCGCATCGTCACGCCTGTTCGCCGACTCCAGGAAGCGGCCCGGTCGATTGGGAAAGGGGAGCTGCGCGAACCCATTCAGATCAAGACCGGAGATGAACTCGAGGAGTTGGCGGTCGAATTCAATCGCATGAACGCGCAATTGGAAGCCGCCTTCGCCGGCTTGACGAGCCAGGTCCAATTAAAAACCGAAGAGGTGCAGTATCTTCAGAAATCGACCGACCAGGTTCTGGACGCCGTCCCCACACCGATCATCATGATCGATCAGAACGAGCATATTCAGTATGTGAATAAAGCATCGAAGGACGCCCTCTCGATCAATGGCCAACATCTGTCCAGCATGACTCTGTTTGATCTGCTCCATCTGGATCAGGCGATGCAGGACAAGCTCAGACGAGAACTCGGACAACCGGATGGAGGAGTCTTGACGTCCCGAGGCCACGGCGATCCGAGCCGCCTGGCTGCGGTTGAGCCTCGCGACCCCCTCTCTCCGCGACTTGGACAAGACTTTCGGGACGAGCGGCACGAGCTTCAGATCGGATCACGATTGTACCGGTATCAATGGTTTCAGATGGACAGCCGGCATGGTGAAGGAAAGCGAATCGGGCTGGTGCTGCGAGATACGACGGACGAGAGCCGCCTCCAGGATCAACTGGTGCAAGCGGAGAAATCCGGCAGCTTAGGCGTACTGACCGCCGGAATCGGGCATGAACTGAACAATCCGTTGTTCGGAATTCTCGGTCTGGGTGAAGCCATCCAGGAGGAAGTCGATTTACTTCGAGTCAAATCCTATGCCCGCGACATCGTCGTACATGGCCGGCGAATGGCGGCGATCATTCGCGACTTCGCCGGCATTGCCTCGCGCGAAGCCAAGGGCCAACGCGTGCCGGTCGATGTCAATGCGGAATTGGATCAGGCCTGGACTATTGTGCAAACGTCGTATGACGCGCTGGGCGTGGATGTGCAGAAGCGCTATGTGTCCGCCTCCATGGTCAATGCCCTCCCCGACCAGTTGCGTCAAGCCTTCACCAATGTCTTGGCCAATGCCGTGCAGGCGTTGCGCGGACAAGGCCAATTGCTGCTCAGCACCGAAGAGCATGGCGGGACCCTGACCATCAAGATCAGCGACACGGGACCGGGGATTCCCAAGCATCATTTGAGCAAGGTCTTCGATCCCTTCTTTACCACTAGAGGCCAGGGACAAGGGTCGGGGTTGGGCTTGACGGTGGCGCAACGGATCGTGAAGAAGTTCGGCGGGGATATTCGCCTTGAAAGCACGGAAAACCAGGGTACGACCTGCATTATCACGCTTCCCACCGCCAGCGCGCCGGCTCGGAAGGAGGAATCATGTCTCCCATCCTCAGGTCAAGCGGCCACGCCGCGTTCTGGTTCATGATGCTGTTCGCTTTGGGCTGGAGCTATTCGCTCCAGGCCAAGGATCCGCCGGCTGCGCCCGGCATCCCGCCGGAGAAGGTCGCCGAATATGTCCATGCCGTCCTTGAGGCGGACCGCACCATCTATACGAATCATGTCGTCAACCGGATGCAGGCCAAAGGGATCGTTTCGGCCGCCGAACATTGGGAAAATGAAAACGCCTTGCCGCTGCCCGCCCAATTTTTGCAACATTCCGGAAAGTTGGTCGCCGAGGGTGGTCGAGGCATCCGCTATCGACTGATCAGCCTTTGGCCCATTTACCAACGCAATGCGCCGGCCACGGAGTTCGAGCGAAAAGCGCTCGAAACGCTGACGCAACATCCAGATCGCCCGTTTACCGGAGTCGTGACCAGCGGCCGGAAACAGTATTTTCAGGCCATCTATGCCGATCGTGCGGTGTCTTCGGCCTGCGTCGCCTGCCACAACAACCATCCCTTGAGTCCTAAGCGGGATTTCCGGAGCAATGACGTCATGGGCGGCATGGCGATCACGATTCCGTTGGATTGAAGCAGGCGGCGTCCGGAAAGACAGGTCCGAGCAGACAGACGGAAAGGACGCCTCCGTCACTCGTGCGGGTTCAGATCGTAGGGGCGGCGGTACGGAATCAGCGGGACGGCGTCACGGGTGGTGCACACAGCGAATCATGGATTCTCGGCGGCCAGCGCCATCGCCTTCCCTCGCTGGGTGGAGAGTTCCCGCACATTGCTCGGCAGCTTGGCGGCTTCCTCACCGAATGAAGAAATCCCCATATCGGACAGCCCTTGAAATTTAGAGCCGTCTTCCATCGAAAAGCTCGGGGTGTGGATCTCGCCAATGAGCACACCGGTCTTCAATAGTTGCACTCGTTCACTGGCCGTGACAGTAGCCTTCACCTTGCCGCTGTTGACTAAAATGCCGGCGCTGACGGTTCCCTGCACGACTCCGTCTTCCCCAATGACGACGGTGCCTTTGGTATGAATTTCACCTTCGAGTCGTCCGTCGATACGGACGGTTCCTTCGACGCGGATCTCTCCTTTGATCAGAACGCCCTTAGCCAACAAGGTGATATTTTCCTCTTCGACAAATCCCGTCTTCTTCATCATTGTTGATTCCCTCTCGGCATTGGTATGAGCATGGCCCCACATAAACATGAAGCAAGCCTACACTACCGCCGCGAGGCCACCTAGGAAATTCCAAAAGTGTGTTTGAACCGCTCCCACAAACTGCTGCCGTGGACTTCACAATAGACCGAGGGTTCAGTTCCCTCGATGAAAACTTCCGTGACCCGTTCCGGGCACTTGGAAGTGGCGAGCTGTCCGGTCTGTGGGTCGATGTCTCGCCGCACAATTCCCTGCGGCACGGGAAATTCCCGGGATTCGGCCGGGATCACTCGTCGTGCGACCTCGACCCAGATCGGTAACGCGGCCTGAGCTCCGGTCAGTCGAATCGGTTGCTCGTCGTCAAACCCAACCCACAGGCCAATGACGATGTCAGGGGTATATCCGATGAACCAGGCATCGCGATAACTGTCGGTCGTCCCCGTCTTGCCCGCCACGACTCCCCGCAGCCCTAGCAACGGGGCCTTTGCCGCCGTGCCGCGGTTGATCACCCCCTTCAGCAGTGAGGTGGTGAGATAGGCGGCCTGTGGGGACACCGCCTGGCGCCGCTCCGGAGTCGTATGCCACATGGGATCTCCTTCCGAGTTCGCGACGCTCTGCAGCGGTCCGGGAGGAATCGCGAGCCCCCCGTTCGCCAACGTCCCGAACACCGACGTGATGTCGAGCAGGGACACGACCGAGCTGCCGAGAGCGGTTGAGAGATTGTCCGCCAGAGGACTTTTGATGCCCAGGTCGCGAGCCAGCTTGTGAATCCGCTTCATTCCGACCGTCTGCGCCAGCCTCACGGCGGGAATATTGAACGACTGTTCCAGCGCCTTCCGTACGGTTACCGTGCCGTGAAATTGGCGATCATAGTTTTGCGGCGCCCACGACCCGCCCCCGGAGTCAAACGTCACCGGTTCGTCAATGACGAAACTGGACGGCGTCACCGGCTGCCCTTTGGCAATATCGCGGCGGGCCTCAAAGGCGGCCAGATAGACGATTGGTTTGAATAGAGATCCCGGCTGGCGCTTCGCCTGCACCGCGCGATTGAATTGACTGGCTCGATAGTCTCGCCCACCGACCATGGCGAGGATGCCGCCCGTCGCCGGATCGATTGCAACCAGCGCCGACTGAAGCCGGGACGGCCCCTCCGTCAAAAACGGATGGGCGGCCTCGAGTTTCTCCAGTCCGGTGACCAACGCCTGGCTGGCAATATGCTGCAACACCGGATCGAGCGTCGTATACACTTTGACCCCATCGGGCAGCGGGGTTCCGGTGAGTTCTTCCGTCTGTCGCAGGAGATAATCCACAAAAAACGGCGCGTCCGCCAACGTGTCTTGAGGCGGCGCCACCTGCACCGGCGCGCGCACCGCCTTGTCCCAGTCCGCGTCCGAGAGGGCTCCAAGGTTACGCAGCCGGGTCAGAACGACATCGCGGCGTTGCTTCGCGAGCGGAAGGTTCTTGAGCGGCGAATAGGTATTCGGACCTTTAATCATACCGACCAGCAAGGCAATGTCCTCGATCGCCAGCTCGTCGAGCCGCTTCCCGAAATAGCGGTGGGCCGCTTCACGCACGCCGTAGACCGAGACCGATCCCACTTGCCCGAGATAGATCTCGTTGAGATAGCTTTCGAGAATGTCCGTCTTCGAATACATCGTTTCCATCACCATCGCCGCGACCGATTCCTTCAACTTTCTGGTCCAGGTGCGATGGGGCGAGTAAAACAGATTCTTCGCTAATTGCTGCGTGATCGTGCTGCCTCCCTGGACGACCGTGCCGCGTCCGTAATTCGTCCACAACGCGCGCAGGATCGCCACCGGGTCGATTCCGATATGGCCGTAGAAACGGCGATCTTCGATCGAGAGTAATACGTCGACGAACCGCGCGGGAATGTCGGCGAGCGGCAGCCACTCTCGCACCTGGCGTGAATCCCCGCGCATCCCGCTGATCAACTGAGGCTCCAAATACGCCGGGAATACCGCATCGCCGTGTTCAATCGACACGACATCCCGCACCAGGCCCTGGGCATGCCGCAGCCGAATCGGAGCAGGACTCATATGCATGTCCGGAAACCCGTGGAGGTAAATGTCGATGGCGTCCGCCTCCAGGCGAAATTCTCCAGGGGCATGAACCGGAACGGTCACTTCCCGATATCCCAGTCGAGTCAGACGCTCGATCAGGTGGGATTCGGCGAGCGCCAGATCGGGTTTGAGCAGAAACGGAGCGCCATACAGAAGCAGCGGCGGGTGCTCGTCTCCTTTCGGCAGCCTAATAGAACTGCTTAAATACAACCCATAGGAGACAGCCGCGATCAAGATGAGGATGAACCCGGCCGCAATCATGACCACCGCACGTCGCATCCATCGACGGATCAGCCTCACTCGCAACACCTCCGAGCCACAGAATACGCTATCGAGCCGGTGAAATCGAACGGCGCCCTATTAACATGTGCGCGGCTGCAGCTCGACCGCTCACTATTTCTATCACGGCCATATTTCGTCGCTTGACAATTCCGAGCCGGTGCCTTACATGTGCGCCAGCCGCGGATTGTTGGATCAGGATATCCACGTAGTGGCCAATCTTCCAAAATGTAGGGATAACCATACACCCTTCATGGAGCCGGCTCATCGTTTCCTCAAGTGCGGCCGGTTGAGCGGTATCGCGGCAACAGCGGCCGCTCTGCTCGTCGCCGTTCTGCTCTCGCTCCCCCCGGACGGTCGCGCAGGAAGTTTCCGGATCTACGACCAAAGCGCATCCGCCGCGGGTCAAGCATCGGCCTTCACCGCTCAAGCCGATGATCCCTCGGCAGGCTACTACAATCCCGCCGGGATGACGCAACTCCGAGGCATGCAGTTCTCGGTCGGGACGACTCTCATCGGCGGAGGATTCGACTTCCGCAATGCAGCCGGCCAGACCGCGCACGGCGATCTCATGGGAGCCGTCGCGATCCCGCCGCCTTCCAATTTTTATGTGACGGCCAATCTCAAAGATTTGGGCCTCAAATTCTTCGACACGACGGTCCTGGGCTTGGCCGTCTTTAATCCGTTCGGGACCCTGACCCGGTGGCCCGAGAACGGCCCTTTTGCCACAGCCACGACCACGGCGGCGTTTGAATTGGTGGATATCAGACCGTCCTTGGCCTTCAAGCCGTTTCGCGACCTGGCGCTCGGCGTCGGAGCGGACATCTATACGTTCACCGGATTGTTTGGAGAGGGCCATTCCGAGCGAAAGTTTCTTTGGCCGGGAGGACTTGGGATTCCGGCCGGCGCCGGCATGGAATTGAACGGCAAGGACACCGCCGCCGGATTCAATGTCAGCATGCTCTATACCGCGCTGCGGAATGCCGAGGGGCTGCCGCTCGTGAACATCGGTCTGATCTATCGCAGCCAGGCCACGATGCATCTCGACGGGCAATTGCTGGCCAACGGGGCACGAGTCGCCGATGCGAAATCCACCTTCGTCGTTCCGCAGATCATCACCGGCGGCATCGCGGTCTGGCCGGTCCGCGATACGGCCCGCGAGTGGAAATTGGAGCTGGACGTTGACTACACGGGGTGGAAATCGGTCCGGAACCTCGATACCTCCCTCTCCAACGGCCTCACGCTGCCGGTGCCGCTCAATTGGACCAGTTCCTACACGATCATGGTGGGGACGGAATATAAATGGCTCAAGCCGGAAATCTTGCCCGAATGGGATATCGCGGCCCGAGCCGGCTACTGGAATGCGCAAAAGGCGATTCCGGACGCCACGTTCAATCCCGCCATCCCGGACAGTGACAGCCATGCGATTTCTGGGGGGCTGGGACTCTTCTGTCAAGGCAACGGGCGATTCGCCGGGGTGATTCCTTGTGGTGGATCGGATCGAGCTTTACGCCCGAAGGGCATCGGTTTGGATCTGGCTTACAAGGCCGTGCTCTACGAGAACCGAACTATCAGCGGCAATCTCAACCCGACGGTGAACGGCGTGTATAGCACCACCTTGCACGTCGGTTCTGTCAACGTTCGAGTCGTTTTCTGAACGGGTTCCATATCTGAACCGGGCTCCATACATGAGGCAACTCGTGTCGTTCATTTACTGGCGACCAGTCGAGGACATGGTTTCCTGGCGACCATGGAACCACGTCACACAGGCGCCCCATCTCTCGATCTGAGGACGGCACGGGTCGCGGTCCTTTACGGGGACGCCCCTACCGCGATCATTGTGACCGCCATCAACGCCGCCATCCTGACCAAGTTCACGATACCGGCACCGGAATGGACACCGACACGAAAGCCGCATCTTTGATCCTTTCTTTACCACGAACAGCAAGACCGGGGCACGGGTGTGGGACTCGCTACCGTGTATGGCATTGTGCATCAAACCGGAGGCTCCATCGACGTAGACAGCGCGCCTGGATGAGCCACCAGCAGCAGCATCATTTACTTACCCGAGGTCGTCCCCGCCGTTTCTCCATTGCTGCGGCCTCCCACGCAGTCGGACGGCGACCAGATTCCGAACAGATTCTTCTGGTTCAGGATGATCCCGCCGCGAGGGGCCTGACTCAGCATATCCTCAGAGTGCACGGCTACACCGTGCATGAGACGCATAACGGCATGGAGGCCCTTGATCTTGTGCGCCGGAGAGCCATGCATATTGATCTGTTGATCACCGATATCGTCATGCCCGGCATCGACGGGCGAGAACTCGCGCGCCGCCTGTGGACAACCTTGAAGGACCTGCGGGTTCTCTATGTCTCAGGGTACAGTGACAAACTGCCTTCGGCGCAGCAAGACGGCCAAAGCCCGTTCGTCTTCCTCCAAAACCGTTCTTGCCGGAAGAACTGATACGAGGTGAGAGACCTCCTCAACCATCCAGACGAGCGTTAGCCCACCGCTTCCGCCGCGCACCGGCTGCGGACCATTCAGCGGCACCGTTGGCCGCCGGAAAAATCCGGCACGCAACGCGGCACCCCTGGATAAGTCGATACGGCCGGGCTTGGATGGAAATAGGGTGGAACCGGCCTGAATGGTTCATCCGCCAAAGGGGGCGCGGGAACGGGCGGTTTCCATGGAATGGTCACCCTGAAGTCTCGCGCGCTGGATAGACCGGGCGACATACGAGCGGACGGGCGGCCTACATATGGCACACTTTGATCGGGAAGGTCTTGATCGGCATAGGCGAAGGGAGCAAGAGCCGCCAGCCAATCAGGAGGCCAGACAGCCGCTGTGCTGGTCGGAGAGCGCTCTTGCCGCAGTCCCTCGGAATGCGAAAATGGACGGTTGGACAATATGGCCCGAATGGCCGCCAGGTTTTTTTGCCCCTCGGTCATGGACTCGTCCTCGGGCAATGGGGGCGTCAAAGTACACGCCATTGTGAGCGCAAGACATCCCGCGTAGGCCGACCATGCGGCGAAGCTCATACCGCCATTCCCGGTCATTAGAAGCGGTCTCACACACATACATGGCACCACAAGCAATCTCGATCGTTATGGCGCTGTGATGCGGCTTCGCGTCATGGAACTATGCGCGCAATTCTTCGATCCATTCTTTCAACACCACGGCCTGGTTATGCGCCTGATCCCGCGCGCTATAGACCAATGTGACCGTGCTCCCTTTTGCTCGCCGAGCGAGATCCTGAAGGCCGGACTGATCAACTGTTTTTTTGAGCTCGGTGCGATACCGTTCCCGGAAGGTTTTCCATTTGGCGACATCGTGGGCAAACCATTTGCGAAGCGCAGTGCTCGGAGCCCATTCCTTGCGCCATTCATCGACCTTTGCTTTCTCCTTCGTCAGCCCGCGCGGCCAGACACGATCAACCAGAATCCGTAGACCGTCACCCGGGCTTGGATCGAGATACACCCGTTTGATCTGTACCATGCACAACTTCACTCCATTGCGCTCCATCTTCGCTGTTCCAGCACCCAATGAAGCTATGCCCAGCCCGAAATCTGGAACACAACCTGATCTTCAAAAGGAAAGAGCGGCTCGCTCGTCCTGATCCCTGATCGCAGCCGCGAATTTTTTCAATCGACCGATAAGCGCTTTCTCATCGGCATCAAGCTTGTCCTCGCTCTTGAGAGGAAGAAGGACGGCATAGGGCGTCACCTTCACGACGGTGGCGAAAATCTTGTGCGCCGATTCCTCAGTGATGCCACCCTCCTTGGTTTCGAGCATCTCCAGGAATCGATTCATTCCCTTTCGTTTGCCGCCGAAGTCCCCCTTCGCGGCCGCTTCATTCACCACCTCCAGTTGTTTGAAATATGGATCAAAGTTCCCGCTTTTCGACATATTTTTCTGAACCATCAGTTCCAGTGCAATCTTATCGATCCACGGCTGCGCGACATAGGCCTCTGATCGATTCACGCCGGCGCTTACGACCGTCCCGACCAAGAAGACAGAGAGTATCAGCCCGCGAGCACTGTGTAACGTCATCATGACGTCTCCTTTCGGTGAGTGTGAGCGTTTGATGGATAGGGATCAGCCTAGTTCCGATCCGGAGTCCAACATGCCGGAACATTGACCAATTTCCATGTCAGATTCTCTCAGCCCGCCCTTGTCAGTCTCAGCCTACATTCTCTCGGGTGCGTCCGATGGATCCTGGTGCCGTCGCTTATGTTCGAGGAAGGAGCAATGTCAATGCCATGAGGATCTGACTTGCATAAGTGCGAAATCGCAGATCTCTGGTGGAAGGGATTACGGGCAAAGAGTGCTTTCGCACAGTGCGCGCTGTTCGATGCGTGAGCAAGTAGTTCCTCATACAAGTGTTGCGCGACAAGCAGCAGGGAATATGAACGGCGCTCGGCGCAAAAACGAACTGTGGAGTATTAAATGTAGCGCATCACGGGTGAGGAGAAATCGCTGAAGATTATCGCAGTCTGGTGACGGTTCCGTCGAGGGGAACCATCCGGCCTCCATCGGCGCTCATCATCAAGGCTTCCAAGCATCGCCCATGTTCATTCGACGTCCCGTTTCCTTCCGCCATGATATGTTCGCCGATTCGGAAAGAACCGCGCAGTTCATCGTTGATATCCGGCGGCAGGCGAACCTGCGTGCCGTCCGAGAGCAGCATTCCCTGCACAATGCCCTTCACGTGAAAGAGCAGGACTTCAATCGTCCCTTCCGCTTTCATTTCAGTCATGGAGAGACGCTGTTCTTGGTCGGGAATCGGAAAATCCAGGCGAAACGGAACGGTGAAAATCGTGCCGGTCGAGGTGTTGAGAATCACATCGGCCTGGACCAACGGCGCACCGTCTAATCGGTGTCCGTGTACGCGAACGTGTTGGCCGGGCTTGATCGCCTGCAGCAGCTTATCCGACGCTCGTGACGTGATGTACATCTGGCTGCCGTCCTTGAGCAACAGGCCTTCGACCTCGCCTCGGGGATCAAGCAGATAGCGAGCCACCACGCCTTCGGCGACGGGCCGTTTTCGAAAGGATGGCGGACTGCTGTCACCGCCTCCCGCCAAGAAATGCAGGCCGCTCGCCGGGCGCCGATACGGATCTCCACCCCACACGAGGCAGTCCTCGGCGACAAAGAGGCCGGTGGCAATGCCGAGCGCGACCCCGCACCATCGGCGGTGTACCTGTGTGATCCTTGTTCCCAGCACCTTCTCCATCGTACCCGACTCGCACGCGGTATGGAAGCCCGAGCCGGCCGCCGTCGGAAACCGCATTTCACGTTGGGCGCGAGGCATCGCGCCGCACATGAACGCCGCCCACCCGGCGAGGGGTCCCATCATCACCAGGAATCCGGCCGATTAGCTCAATGCCGATCTACACAACGAATAAAGCAACCGGAAGGGGCGCGCCGCATGACGGTAGACGCGCCTGGTTATGCGGTGCGGCGTACCCGTTCGACATAGGCCGAGAGCGCATCCAATTCCTGCCGCACTTTCCCAAAACATTCACATGACACCGCCTCGAGGCCGGCCTGATTCACGATCGTCATCTCGCCGTAGGTATACCGAATCAATCCCTTTTTCTGTAGCTCGCCGGTTATTTCCGTGACGGTGCTTCGCTGCGCGCCTAGAAGATACGCCAGGAATTCATGCGTAAAGGGAAATGTCTGTTTATATGTGCGGACACGATGGGCCAGAAGCCAGCGGCCGATTCGCTGCTCGACCGTGTGGAAACGATTGCATCCGTTCGAGACGAACACTTCTTTCAATAAGAATTGCGCATAGCGCAACACCAGTTTAGACAAGAGAGGCGCGGCGGCATCCATAAATGCCGCCGCGCTCAGTTTAAGCGCGCATCCGGGCACTTGCACCAGCGCCTCCGCAAATGAAGTGTCTGCATTGAACAAGACCGGAGACCCGACGAATCCTTGTTTGCCCACCACCGCCGCTTCCACGGCATTTCCGTCGCCCATGCGAGTCAGCAGCGAAATCGCTCCGGTCAGGGGGAAATACACGCTGTCGACGCGCGCCTCCTGCTCATAAATGATTTGCTTGTCTTTCAGTTCAACGAATTGCCCACGTGAAAGAAGGGCCTGCCGTTCACTCGATGGGAGGGCGGCCAACAGAAGATTACGGGAAGGATCGTGACTTTCTTGCGCCATTGTCGGCCAGCCTACAGAATTGCCGCTTCGCGTCCGGTATCATCTGCACATTGCATGGTCGAGTCAAGGAGGAATTCATGCGGTTAGATCATCGGGCGTTCGCCGGCATCCGGAAGGAAATACGGGACTTCATGCGTTCCAGCGAAACAGTCTTAAGCCTTGCATCGATGGAGAGCCTGACGGATGAGGAGGTGGAGATCGTTCGCTATTACGCCCAATGGCTCGGCGAAAAAGGCGGCGGCGAAACCCTTCCCTTAGACTCCACCACACCGTCCGTTCCGCCTGATTGACGGCACAGTCTTCCCGCCCTCCTCCATTCGAATGCACGTGCCGGGTAATGTTTTAGGCAGCCGAGGCATGAACGGATTCCACCCACCCAAAGATGATATAGTGCGGGCTGTCCATACCCGCTCGGAAACGGCCCGGCCGCGCCGGTAGACTGACTCAAAACGGATGATCGGTGAGCCGTAAGCAAATATTTTCCGTCACCTTCTTTAGCATCCTCGTTGTCCTTATCTGGCAATTGGGGGTGATTCTCAGCCCTTTTTTCTATCCGATTCTGTGGGCCGTCATCCTGGCCGCCACGTTCTATCCGCTTCACGCGACAGTGCTCAATCGCCTCAACGGCCGGCGACACATCGCGGCCGTACTCATGACCTCGATGGTGATGGCGATCGCCGTGCTGCCGGCCGTCTATTTAATATTTCTGGGGATCAATGAGGCAGTCCAGGCCTATGAGACGGCGACGCAGTGGTTTCGCGAGGGACGCTTGCGCGATGTCGGTGTCGCCATTTCCCAGTTGCCGGTAGTGGGAAGGTGGAGCCAGGAATTGTTCGGCCGCCTCATTCTGTCTAACAGCGGGAATCTGGAGTCGTCCTTTCTGGAAGGCGGCAAGGTCGTCAGCACCTTTCTGCTTTCGCAGGGAGCCGATTTGGCAAAGAACGCGCTCCTATTCCTCACCGATTTTTTCGTGATGATGTTCACCCTCTTTTTTCTCTTCCGCGACGGCGATCGTCTTTACAAAGGCCTGTATGGCGCCATCCCGCTCGATCCCGATCATAAGGCCAAGATTTTTGAGCGCATGGACGGCACGATCAAGGCGGTGGTGCAGGGCACCCTGGTGACCGCCTTGGCGCAGGGAACGGCGGCCGGGATCACGTACTGGGCGCTCGGCGTGCCCTTTTCTATATTTTTTGGAGCGCTGTCGGCCGTCTTGTCGCTCCTCCCCTTCGGAGGCACCGCCGTCGTCTGGATCCCGATCGCGATCTATCTGTTTTTCAGCGGATCAATCGTGAAAGGCCTTGTTATGGTCGTGGTGGGCGCGGGTCTCGTCGGTCTAATGGATAATGTTCTACAGCCGTTGCTTATCGGTACCAGGGCGCAATTGCCGATGCTGTTTCTCTTCTTTGCATCGCTGGGCGGCCTGGCTTCATTCGGCTTGATCGGCCTCTTCGTCGGCCCTATTCTCCTGGCCGTCGTGTTGGAACTGTTCCGCATCTATCAAGATGAATTCCAGGATCAGCAAAGCGAACTCCTTATCAAATGAGCTGGATAGCGAAGAGTCCTCCGCTTGCCGCCACGACGCAGTGATCGGCTCATGTCACAGAATTCCTCCCATTCTCCCCGCATATCACTGCTTCTTGGCGCGCTCGGGGTCGTCTATGGCGATATTGGCACCAGCCCGCTGTATGCCCTGCGTGAATGCTTTCATGAGACACATGGGTTGGCCGTCACGACCGATAATGTCCTGGGCATTGTGTCGCTGATTTTTTGGTCGCTGTTTATCGTCGTCACGGTCAAATATCTCCTGTTCGTGCTGCGCGCCGATAACGAAGGCGAAGGCGGAGTGCTGGCTTTGATGGCGCTCACTCAGCGTTCCCATGCCGTCCACCCCCGCCGGGGACTCGGTCTGCTCGTAATCTTAGGCCTGACCGGTGTCGCATTCCTCTATAGCGACGGCATGATTACGCCGGCAATCTCGGTGTTGAGTGCGGTCGAGGGTCTCTCGATCGCGACCAATTTCTTCGATCCGTACATTCAGCCCATCACGGTTGTCATCCTGACCGGGCTGTTCATCATCCAACGCCGTGGCTCCGGCAGCATCGGCTCGCTGTTCGGCCCCATCATGCTGCTCTGGTTCGTCACCATGGGCCTGTTGGGATCGGTGAGCCTCGTACGTACCCCGCAGATTCTCCATGCCGTCAATCCGCTGTATGGGATTGCCTTTCTGGCTCACCATGCGAAACTCGGATTCATGGTGCTCGGCAGCGTGTTCCTGGTCCTTACCGGCGCGGAGGCGTTGTATGCCGACATGGGTCATTTCGGACGGGGGCCGATCCAATTCAGCTGGTTCTCTGTCGCCCTGCCGGCGCTACTGCTCCAGTATTTCGGACAAGGCGCGCTGTTGCTCCGTGACGCCGGGGCACTGGCCAATCCGTTCTACCATCTGGCCCCGGACTGGTTGCTGTATCCTTTGATCGGGTTGGCGACCATGGCCACCGTCATAGCGTCCCAGGCGATGCTTTCCGGAGCCTTCTCGATCAGTCTCCAAGCGGTGCAATTGGGCTATCTGCCTCCGCTCCGCATCACCCATACTTCCGCGGCGCAACGAGGACAGACTTACGTAGGCATGCTGAATTGGGTGATGTTTGCGGGAACCGTGGGGTTGGTGCTGGCCTTCGGCTCATCGAGCAACCTGGCGGCCGCATATGGATTGGCAGTCTCCGGCTCCATGGTGATCACGACGCTGCTGATGTACCACGTCATCCGCCGGCGCTGGAAATGGCACAGGCTGCTGTCCGGATTGGTCATCGGCGCATTTCTCCTTCTCGACATGGCATTTTTTCTTGCAAACGTCCGCAAGCTTCCCCACGGCGGTTGGGTGCCGGTCGTCCTCAGCCTCGGTATTTTCACCATCATGAGCACATGGGCGCGAGGCCGGGCGATCGTAGCCAAACATATTCGCGATCAGTTTCCTCCGCTGGAACGGTTCCTCAGCGAGATGACCTCAACCGTCCAATGTCGCGTGCCGGGACGGGCCGTCTTCATGACCCAATCTTCGGATGTGACGCCGCCGGCCTTCCTTCAAAACGTCCGCCACAACAAGGTGATCGATCACGAGGTGTATTTCCTGACTGTCGTCACTGAAAAAGTGCCGTTCGTGGCCCCTGGCACCGACATTGAGATCACGGCGCTCGACGGCAATATCGTCCGGATCATCGCGCGGTGCGGTTTTATGGAGTCACCCGATATTCGGCGCATTCTTGAACGGTGCGCCGCACAGGGCTGCGAGATTCCGCTTCAGGACACGAGTTTCTTTCTCAGCCGGCTGGGGTTTTTGGCCACGCCGAAACCGGGTATGGCGATATGGCGGGAACGGATCTTCGTCTTCCTGTCGCGAAACACCCAGCGTGCCAGCTCCTATTTTCACCTGCCGGCCGAGCAGGTCGTGGAAATCGGGCTGGTGCTCGAAATTTAGCGGCCGCTTACTTTGCCAGACGGAGCCTCCGGCGCTTCGGAGGTTTCGGGGAGATCGGCGGAGAGGTGGGATGCCTGTGTCCTGTTGCGGAGATCGATAAGAGGAGCTGTGCCTGCATAATGGCATCCAGTAAGGCGGTCCGTTCCTCTGCGAGACGTTTTTGGTTGGGCGCCTTATTGACGAACCGTTCCGCTGCCTCGGTCAAGACCCGCAATGTGTCCTTCACGTCCATCGCTTTCCTTGATCGGTCCTGTGATGATCAATTCCTGTCGCGCGCCGCTTCAATCATCAAATGGCAGCCGCGCCTATGAACCGGAACTTCCCAGTTCTTTCGACCAGAAAATAAACATGCCGTGGCCGCCCTTCGTCGGCGGTCCTCCGCCCGGATCTCGGAAGATACCGAAGTTGTACGTATAATTGAGCTCGATTTGGGACCGCCAAGGCGCGCCGGAGACGATCCCCCCGCCGAGAGCCGGCATTGAATCCGTGACATTCTTAATTCCGCCATCCCCTGTGAACAGCGGGCGCTCGACCAGTCCCCACGTCCCTTCGATATAGGGATAGAGGAAGAAGAGCGCCTCATACCGATATTGCAAATTGGCCACCGCATAGCGCCGTGGAAATAATTCATTGAACGCGACTCCATGTATCATCGGAAGCGAGACCGCTTCCCATTCATACCCGGTCGGACGCCCAGGCAGGCGAAAGGCCGAGAACCGGTCCTGATCCTTCCCGATACCGCCGTGCAGGCTCGTAATGAGACGATGCTTGTCGCTGTCTACGAACGGCACCCCGCTCGCGACCAGGGCATAGGCGGTCGCGGTCAAATAGGTCCGCTCGTTCTTGTAATCCGGCGTATCAAACGGAGGGCCGCCCCATTGGCTCCACTTGGCACGATGGCCATGCATGAAATCACCGCCCATGGTAAATCCTCGATGAGGCAGCTCCATCAAGTTCCGGGTCAGCGAATCCACGCGGATCCGAAGATGAATGCGGCCTTCATAGGTATCTTTCGGCACAATGTATTGGGGCGATGTATGATCCGTTCCCTTGAACCAGCGGTAGCCCGGCTCATAAGTCAGGAAGACGTTGACGGCGCTGTCCTGACTGAACGGATGAATGGGTAATCGATAGCCCAGGCCTACTCCGCCGAAGACATAATTCCACTCGATTTCGGACTGTCTGATACGCTGTCCCTCGACGTATTCGGACCGGCCGAGCGGAACGATGAAATTGTCCAGGGAAAAGATCAGGGACCAATTGGGATAGGTGCGGAGACCGATGGTGTAATCCACATCATTGACGGCGATGGAAAAGGCGCCTCGGAGTCGCCGGTTATCATTGTCCCAGTTTCGCCATAGATAGAGCGCGCCGAACGGGAGGACTTCGAGCTGGCTTGGACCGTTCGGAATCCATTGAATGCCGAAGCTGGCCGCCGTGACATTACGCCGGTCTCGAGGCGGCACATAGACGTCCTCACCGAACAGCCTCGTGCGGAACTCCTGTCCTGCCTCGGGGGTCGGTTCTTCGACTGGTGTTGCTTCATACCCCCACGCGATTTCAATGGGAACCCAGAGGCAGAGGCTAAGTATGACCGGCAGCCAGGGACTGGTGGAGCAATTATTCAGATCCGCGGTGTTTCGACAAACCTTGAGAAGGGAGCATACTCTTCTCAACATGCAGCGTAGGGTTCAGCGCCCATCCCGACTTGAAGTGCCGCCCGGCATCGCATCATGCTCCTGGCTTCGGACGGATCGGATAGAGAGCGCATGGTCGTCACTATTGACCCTCGCTTCAATCCTCTCCCCTTCCTTGATGGGTCCCATCCGTAGTGTAGACTGATTGACGACCAACCGCACCTCGTTTCCATTCGGATCCTCGACAAAGTAATGTTCGCCGTCGATGCGCACGACCTCTCCTTCGACGGTATGGCCGATTTCTTGTTGCCCGCTTCGCAAGTGGGGCGGCGCCGAGGGCATCATACCGGCCGCTCGGTCGTAATCCAACGCGTGCGCAAGGCCGATGAGGCAGATGCTGACTCCCAGAGCGGTCGTTAATCGAAGAGCCGCTTCCCTCATGATCATTGCATGTCCTCCTCATTCTCACAAACAAAGAAGCCTTCTGCGCTCGTGGCTGTCAGCCGCTCTATAGAGTTATAAGAGAGGACGCGGTTTCTCGCCCCTCGGAAGCTCCCTAGTCCGATAACTAGGATTCTTTCCGGTTGCTCTATGGACGTCTATACATAATGATAGTGATGAGCGGGACTTGACGGGGAGACGGGAAGGCGGCGGATATGGTGGGTTCACAATTCATCGGCGTTGGAACGAAGGCATCTGTTCGAAGTGGAGCCTGCGGACCCTCTCCACGGGAGAAACGGCACGGCCTCCTTACCCGCAGGCCCAATCCTGATCCCGACCCAAGTCCGATGCCGCCCGATCCGGATCCCTTCCCATCGCCACAGCCGCCGTTGCCGCCGCCGGAACCGTCCCCGGTCCCGCCGACCCGGCCGCCGATCCCGCAGCTATAAAGCCATTTATCATACCCATTCCGGCGCATACTCCTTCTTCCGGTCCTTTTCACCTAACACGCGATAGAGCACCGGCAACACTACCAGCGTGAGGAGCGTGGAACTGAACAGTCCTCCGATCACTACCGATGCCAAAGGCCGCTGCACCTCGGCGCCGATGCCCTGCGAGACGACGAGCGGAAACAGCCCGAACAGCGTCGTCAGCATGGTCATCAAGACGGGACGGAGCCGCAAAAGGCAGCCGGATGCGATGGCCTGGTCGGTTGTCAATCCTTCATTGCGGAGCTGGTTGATATAGGACACCAGCACAATGCCGTTGCCGACGGCGAGACCGAACAACTCGATGAAGCCGATAGTGGCCGGCACACTCAGGTACTGGCCGCTGAGCCACAGCGAAACCACGCCACCGACCAGCGCAAACGGAAGGTTCAGAATAATCAGGGTGGCATAGCGCATGGAATGGAACGCCCAAAACAGCAGGAAGAAAATCAACGCGATCGTCACCGGCACCACGACCGACAGGCGGGCATTGGCCCGCTCCATATTCTCAAATGCACCGCCCCAGCTGATCCCGTATCCTTGAGGCAGGAACACCGACTCATCCAGTTTCTTCCGTCCCTCGTCGATCACGCTTCCGATGTCGCGACCGACGACGTTGAAACCGATGTAGATGCGGCGGCGTACTTGCTCGCGGCTGATGCGGGCCGGGCCTTCCCGCATCTCGACCTTGGCGAGATCACTGAGCGGGATCGGAGCGCCGGATATGGACCGGACGCGAATATCTCCGATCGACCCGACGCTGTTGCGATAAGTTTCGGGAAATCGCAGTACGAGCTGAAATCGCCGCTCCCCTTCATAGATCTGTGTCGCTGCTTTGCCGCCCACCGCGCTGGTGACGATGTCCTGCACATCCGAGACATTAATTCCGAATCGAGCGATTCTTTCCCGATCAATATCGACGGTCAGATAGGGCTGGCCCGCCACCTGCTCCACCCTCACGTCCTTCACTCCCTGAATCGTCTGCATGATGCCCGCGATATGGTCGGCCTTCGCTTTCAAGAGGTCAAGATCGTCCCCGAACAATTTGATCGCGCACTCGGTCCGAATCCCGCTGATCAGCTCATCCACCCGCTCCTGGATCGGCTGGCTCATGAGAACGGAAATACCCGGGATTTCGGCCAGACGCCGGCGAATCAAGTCGGTCAGCGCCGGTTGTGTATGAGCGGTAGTCCATGTGCCGCGACGGGTCAACGCGACGACCGGATCGCTCTCGTTCGGGTCTTCGGGGCCGATCGCGATTTCCGGCCGGCCAATCTTGCTCACGGCAAGCCGGACTTCGGGAAACTCCAGCATCGCCTTCTGAGCCGTCTTCTCCATCTCAATCGCTTCCGCAAGAGACACACTGGGCAAACGGATGATCTGGGGCGTCAGGGCGCCTTCCTCCAACTGGGGAATGAACTCACGGCCGATGAAAGGCAGCAGAGCGAGGCCCAGCAGCACGACCATGCCGGAACTCAGCAGCACCAGCGAGCGATGTTCCAGCGCCCACGTCAAGACCGGGGAATACCGCCGCTTCATCCAGGCGGAAAATGGAGTCTCGTCGAGACGGCCGCCATGTAACAGCAGCGAGGCCAGGACAGGTGTCAGGGTCAACGTGACGAGCACCGAGGCCAGCAAGGCGATCACCAGCGTATGGGCCAGCGGCGCGAACATCTTCCCCTCCATTCCTTCGAGCGTCATGATGGGAAGGAACACCACGCTGATGATGAGAATGCCGAACAGAATCGAACGGGCGACCTCCTTGGATGCTCGAAAGATCACTTCGATCCGGCCCAGCATCGTCTTCCGGCTCTCGGTCAGATGCCGGTACACCTTCTCGACGACGACCACCGACCCATCTGCGATCTCTCCCACCGCAATGGCGAGCCCTCCGAGCGTCATGAGATTTGCCGAGAGTCCCACCCGTTCCATGACGATAAACGTGATCAAGGGCGTGACAATCAACGCCGACGTCACGACGATCGCGCTACGGATATTTCCGAGAAATAACAGAAAGACGAAGGCGACCAGGACAATGCCCTCGACGAGGGCATCGCGCACCGTATTGACCGCGGCGGTCACCAGCTCGATACGGTCGTAGAACGGCACGATCGATACCCCGGCCGGCAGAATTCCGTCCTGATGCAAGTGGGCGACCTTGGCCTTCACCGATTCGACGACCTCCCGCGCGTTCCCGCCGCGCAGCATCAACACCGTGCCCGCGACGACTTCTCGTTCGCCGTTCAGAATGGCGGCGCCATGGCGGACTGCGTGCCCGATCTGCACGTCGGCGACATCCCGGACGAAAACCGGCGTCCCGCCCGCTTCCTTGACGATGATTCGCTCTATATCCTGTAGTGACTTGATCAATCCCACGCCGCGCACGATCGCCCGCTCAGCATGGCGTTCCAGCACGTTTCCGCCGGCATTGATGTTATTTCGTTCCACCGCCTGGAAGACCTCGTGAATCGTCAAATCATATTTTCGCAACTTGTGCGGATCGACCAGCACTTGATACTGTTTGAC
Organism: Nitrospira sp. Nam80; assembly: GCF_965152575.1. NCBI lineage: Bacteria > Pseudomonadati > Nitrospirota > Nitrospiria > Nitrospirales > Nitrospiraceae > Nitrospira > Nitrospira sp. Nam80. The sequence continues at coordinate 866,084 of NZ_OZ224216.1, read as the reverse complement.
GAAGCCGCCCAGCGCGTTCACGTCGATGACGCCCGGCACCTGCTTGAGCAACGGCCGCAACACCCAGTCCTGCAGGGTCCGCTGATTCATCAATTCCGCCTGCAAGACGGCCGGGTCACCGGATTGCGCGCGCCGGCTCTCAAAATAATATTGATAGATTTCGCCTAATCCCGTCGTCACCGGGGCCATGATCGGTTCGACGTGCGCCGGCAATCGGTCTTTGGCCGCAAGCATCCGCTCCAGGACTAATTGCCGGGCAAAATACACATCCACGTCGTCATGAAAGACCACGGTGATCTGTGAAAGGGCGAATTTCGACAGCGACCGGATCTGGGACAAGCCCGGCAGCCCCGTCATCTGCAGCTCGATCGGATAGGTGATGAACCGTTCCACCTCGACCGGCGAGAGCCCCGGCGCTTCGGCCAGCACCTGGACCTGAATATTCGTGACATCCGGATACGCGTCGATAGGAATAGATCTGAAGGCGTTGAAGCCAAGGAAAACGAGCACCCCGGCAAGCCCCAAGACGAGGACACGCTGGCGCAAAGAGAATTCCGACAGCGCGGCGATCATTGCGTGGGGTCGATGCTGAGTTTTTCCACTTCGGATTTGAGCACGAACGCGCCTTTGATGACGATTTGCTCCCCTGCTTGCAGCCCGTCGCGAATCATCACGACTTCGCCGCTTTCTTCCCCAACCTTCACTGCGCGCACTTCGAACTCCAGCCCGTCCCGTCGAACGAAGACCACGGGATCGGTTCCGCCGTTTTGAACGGCGGCGAGCGGGACGCTCACGACATCCGGCATGGCCGCCCCATACACGAGAACCAGCGCGAACATCTCCGACTTCAAGACCTTATCGGGATTCGGCACGGTAACCCGCAGCCGCATGCTTCGCGTAGCGGGATCCAGCACATCGGACACATAGGTGATCTTCCCCGGAAAAATCGCATGGGGATAGGCCGCGGCCACCACCTCGACCTGTTGGTCCTTGTGGATGAATTGGACGTCTTTCTCCGGGACGCTCCCGACTACCCATACATCCGAGAGATCGGCCACCGTGAACAGACTTTTATGCTGGTCGACTATTTCCCCTCTGGTCACGTTACGGCTGATGACCCTTCCCGCGAACGGGGCGGTGATGGCTACATCGGAACGAATGGTCTGTTCCCGTTCCAGCCGTCGAATTTCCTGGTCCGCCACGCCAAGTAATTCCAGTCGCTGCTTGGCTTCCCGGGCTTCCGCCCGTACGCTTTTCATTTCCGCTTCCCGGCGATAGAATTCCGCCTGGCTAATCGCCTTGTTGTCCAGGAGGTTCTTTGCCCGCCGGTAAGCCAGATCCGCCTCATGCAGTTTCGCCGCCCCCTTGAGAAAGGCTGCTTCCGCCAAGCCCAAGTCCGTGCTATGGAGGAGCGCGAGCGTTGTTCCCTTTTGCACGTCCTGGCCGAAGTCCACAGGAACGTCCACGATGCGGCCGCCGATAAGTGTGGTTACCTCTGCCAACTCATTTTCATTCGGCTGAACGGTGGCGGGAAACTGTCGATGCACGCGGAATACCCCGCGGGTGACGGTAATGGTTTCAATGCCGGCTTGCGCCACCTCAGCCGCGGTGAGACGAATCCATTTGTCGCCATCCACGTCTGAACCGTTCAGTTGTTTTTCCTCTTGGTAGGCAGGATCTCGCTGACATCCGTGGGATAGCGCTAACGATATACAGAGGCAGGCCAAAACGATCCATCTTCCGGCGTAGAGACGACTGGTGGACGGCCCGTCGGTCCGGTACATGCGGTAAGCGTGCAATATCATAGCCTGTAGCGGATCTATGCAAGTTCTTTTCTTAGCTCCGAGCCTGTCATACTACTGCGAAATACAGGAATTATCCGCTTCTTCAGCGGGAAAGGGGCCTTTTGCCACCGGCTGGTATTTTTCGAGAGGGGTGAAATGCCACAGAGGGGGACAGAGCAGATGGCGTCATTTTCAAACCTAGGGAAGCATGAGGCTTGTGAACCGGAACACCGTTACAGCATCAACGAGGCTCCAATGCACGACCCAATCGTAACGTTCTCGGCGTCGTACTCAACAGTCTCTTCAGCTTGCCGTCGTCGTCTTCATCATAAATTTCTCCGATCACCTCTTCGAGGATATCCTCGAGCGTGACGATGCCCAGGAGGAGGCGATCGGCATACACCACGCCCATATGCATGCGCCGTTCTTGTAGCAACCTGAGCCCGGTCAGCAACGGAGTGCCGGCCTGTAACACGACGGGCGGCCGCACGAGCGATGCCCAATCCTCTCCGCCCGACGCGCGCAACGCCATGAACTCTTTGGAGTTGAGAATGCCGGTCACCCGTCCTGCTCCCATGACGGGCAGGCGGGTGTGGCCCGATGTCAAGATAACGCGTTCCACCTCGTTCGGGGATTGTGTCAATTCGATGGTCACGACACTTGCCCAAGGAACAAAGATTTCCTTCACCGTTTTGCTTTCCAAATCGACCAAATTGAGGACGTACTGGCGGTGATGGGAAGACAGGGCATCGAGTGAGACGGTAGTATCCGCCTGATCACCGGCTTTGATTTCTTGAGTCTGCCCGCTGTCCCACACGCGAAGCGCGCGAAGCAATTGAAGTAGCCGCTTGGTGGACCATTCGAGCAGAGTCACAATCGGTCCCAGCAGCTTATCAAAGGCCGACAGCCACGGCGCCGCGAACAGAGCAAGCTTGAGACTATTCCGCAAAGCCAAGGACTTCGGCATCAATTCGCCGACAACTACGGTGAAATAAACGAGGGGGACCACGACGAGCGCAATCGAGATCGTATCGGCGGCGCTGGCGCTCATGCCGAGTCTTGTTTCGAGAATCGGGCTCAGCAGTTCCTCCGCTCCCGCTCCACCCACCGCACCGGCGAGCGCGCCCACGACCGTGATTCCGATTTGAATCACCGACAAGGTGCGTTCCGGAACTTCCCGCAAGGAGAGGAGAAGAACCGCCTTCTTATGGCCCTGCCGAGCAAGTTGGCGGAGCACGGGCCGACTTACCGCCACGAAGGCCATTTCCGCCGCCGCCAACAAGGCGTTGCAGAGAAGGCAGATCACTATCACGACGACTTCAATCATGCTGACTTTCGACGGAGCAACGGCACGACACCTTTCATATTATACAAAGGCCGGTCCGTTCGTTCCCTGTCATGATGATTGTGGTCCTTCCCTTGGCAGTAATCCATGCGTCACCATGATATTCGTGTTCTAGTCGGCCCCGATCAGTCTCGACAATTCATCCAACAGCGGACGCTGGCCCGTCAGAATTTTAACCCGAGCCCTGGAGAGCGTGAACCAGTCGCCTCGATCCACCTCGACGAATTCTTGGCGCTTTCCCGACCGGGGCGGCCATTCCATCGTGAAGGTATTGCTTCTCAACTTGCCGGGTTCCAGATCGCCCCGGACCGCCCAGGCATAGACAACCTTGCGCCCCGCTTGTCTCACGGGTGTCAGCGGCTGAAACCCTCCCCGAAGTTCTGCGCCGGTCTCCTCGAAGAACTCCCGCTTCGCTTCCGACAACAGGTCCACTTCCTTGTCGCATTCACCTTTGGGAATGGACCAGGCGCCGTCGTCCTTATTCTTCCAAAAGGGACCACCCGGGTGAACCAGAAACACTTCCAATACGTTATCGCGCTTCCGATAGAGCAGTATCCCGGCGCTCCGTTTCATCGTTGCCGCTGCCTCCCTTTCCGAACCAGCCGAAGGGCAGACGGCTTCGGCCCTTACCGGACTTGTAGAAACATACAGGAAACTGATAACACTATACTAGTTTCCATAGTGGATTCGAAGACCACCGCCGTGAAACGCGACACATCACACATTCATGGCCGATCCAAGAACCGTTCCGCGACTCAACGTCTCATCGCCGCGGCGAGGCGCCATTTTTTTCTTCACGGGTTTCGCACGGTCACGATGGATGACCTGGCCCATGAACTGGGGATGAGCAAGAAGACGCTCTATGGGTGCTTCCCCGGCAAATCGGCGTTGCTGGAGGCGGTTCTGGTCGATAAGTTTCGCGAGGTCGACGCGGATCTTCAGCGGGTGGCATCCGACCGTTCTAACATGTCCGAAGTACTGCATGACCTGCTGGCCTGCGTCCAACGACACACCGGAGAGATTCAACCGGCATTCGTACGCGATATCCGGCGGGAGGCGCCGGAATTGTTCGCGCTGATCGAGACCCGCCGCAGCCGGCTCATTCGCCGCTATTTCGGGCGATGTTTTGACGATGCGCGCAAGGCGGGCTTGATACGAGAGGATATTCCGGCGGCGCTGATTACGGAACTCTTATTGGCCGGAGTCCAGGCGATTCTGAATCCGGCCAAGATGGCGGACTTGGGCCTCACTCCAAAGACAGGCTTCTCGGCCATCATCGCCGTGATTCTTCAAGGGGTCCTCACCGGCACAGGCAGGTCCCGTCTATGAACGTCTCGACCTTATTGGCTCGGTTCGAGGTGCGCCGGATGATCGGCCTGCTCGCGTCCCTGATTCTCTTCGCCGGCTGTGATCGTCCCGAGCCCGATGTGGTTCAAGGTTACGTGGAAGGAGAATTTGTCTATGTGGCGTCTCCATTGGCCGGCGCGCTTCGATCGTTGACTGTCCGCCGGGGCATGCAGGTACAGGCCGGCGTGCCGCTCTTCGAACTGGACAGCATCCCCGAAACCGCCGCACGGGATGAAGCCGAACGCAAGCTGGCGGAAGCCCAGGCCAATCTGGAAGACGTGAAGAAAGGCAAACGGCCGTCGGAGATCGCGTCGATTGAAGCCCAGCTCAGGCAAGCCCGCGTGGCGCTCGCTCTGTCCGAAAAGGAATTGGCGCGCCAGAACACGCTCATGCGCACGCCGGGGGCGACCGCTGAACTGGAATATCTGCGGGCGCAATCAGTCCGGGATCAGAATCGACAGCGTGTCGCGCAATTGGACGCCGATTTGAAAACGGCACGGCTGGGCTCACGAAGCGATCAGATCACCGCCGCAGAGAACAACGTGCGGGCGCTGGAGGCGGCGCTTCAGAAGGCGCAGTGGGACCTGTCCCAAAAACGCCAGGCGGCCCCGCAGGACGCGTTGGTCTTCGACACCCTGTATCGAGAAGGGGAATGGGTGCCGGCCGGCAGACCGGTCGTCGTCCTTTTACCTCCGGGCAACGTCAAAGTCCGAGCCTTCGTCTCGCAACCCCGCCTCGGCACAGTCCAGCATGGTGATTCCATTCAGGTCACGGTCGATGGATTGACTCAACCCTTGACCGGAACGGTGAGCTTCATCTCGCCCAGGGCGGAATACACGCCGCCGGTTATCTACAGTCAGGAGGCCCGCAGCAAATTGGTCTTCATGATCGAAGCGGTGTTTGATCACGATACTTCTACGATTCTTCATCCCGGCCAGCCGGTGGATGTGCATTTGGGAATGAACCATGCCCGGTGAATTCGCCATCGATGTTCGCGGCATGACGAAGCGATTTGGGAGCCGCACGGCGGTCGATCATGTGGATCTGCAGGTCCGCACGGGCGAGATCTGCGGATTTCTCGGACCGAACGGAAGCGGCAAGACGACCTTTATCCGAATGCTCTGCGGCCTTTTGAAAGCGGACGTGGGAAGCGGCACCTGCTTGGGGCATGACGTCATCACCGAGAGTGAAGCGATCAAGCGGCAAGTGGGTTATATGACCCAACGGTTCAGCTTTTACGAGGATTTGAGCATCAACGAAAATCTGGACTTCGTCGCACGGATGTATTCCATGCCGAATCGCCGCCAAACCGTGAATGACACGCTGGAGCGTTTGGGGCTAGCGGAGCGCAGGGACCAGCTGGCCGGCGAGCTATCGGGCGGATGGAAACAGCGCCTTGCCCTGGCGGCCTGCATGCTCCACCAACCGAAACTGCTGTTGCTGGATGAACCGACCGCCGGAGTCGATCCCCATGCGCGCCGTGAATTCTGGGAAGAGATTCACCAATTGTCCGCACGAGGTCTCACGTTTTTAATCGCCACCCATTATATGGACGAAGCCGAACGCTGCCACCGGCTCGCGTTCATTTTGAAGGGCAGGTTGCTGATCCATGGGACGGTCGAAGAGGTCGTCCGGCAAACGCACCTCACGACCTGGGCGGTCAGGGGTCCCGGTTTGGCGTCGCTGGCCGAGCAGCTCCGGCGCCTTCCCGGCGTGACCCAGGCCGTGGCCTTCGGCAATACACTCCATGTCAGCGGAGACGATGCCGCGTCGCTCGAGCGATCTCTCGCTCCCTTTCACAAGCCACCCTACCAGTGGAGCAGATCCGAAGTAGGCCTGGAAGAAGCCTTTATTCATTTGATGGAACGGGCGGAGGACCAAGTCGCCTCATGAGGAGCCGATCCCTCTTCTCCCTCAACCGCTTCTGGGCGATCGTGGTCAAAGAGTTCGTTCAAATGCGCCGGGACCGGCTGACCTTCGGTATGATGATCGGTATCCCGCTGATCCAGCTGATCCTCTTCGGCCTGGTCATCAATTCGGACCCCAAGCATTTGCCGACCGCCGTCGTGCTCGCCGACCGCGGGATGCAAGGGCGGACCTTGCTCTATGGAATTCAAAACAGCGGGTATTTCAGTCTAGCCCGGCTGGTCGGTACGGAATCTGAGGGCCACGACTTGCTCGCGCGTGGGCAGGTCCAATTCGTCGTCAACATTCCTGTTAACTTCACACGTGATTTGCTGCGCGGCGATCGGCCGGAGGTGTTGGTGGAAGCCGACGCCACGGATCCGGCTGCCACCAGCAACGCGATCGGATCGCTGACCGCGGTGATCAACATGTCGTTGCTCAATGATCTGAAAGGCCCGCTGGGCTTTCTTGCGGCCGCTCCAGCTCCGATCGACCTACGCATCCATCCCCTCTACAATCCTGAAGCGATCACGCAGTACAACATCGTGCCGGGATTGATGGGCGTGGTGTTGACCATGACGATGGTGGTTATTACCGGCTTGGCCATCACGCGGGAACGGGAGCGGGGAACCATGGAAAATTTGCTGTCGATGCCCACCCGCCCCATCGAGGTCATGATCGGCAAGATCGTTCCCTATATTCTCGTCGGCTATATTCAACTCGCGCTGATCCTCTTGGCCGCTTGGGGCCTATTCCATGTGCCGATGATCGGCAGCATTGGGCTTCTGCTTGCGGTGTCGCTGCTGTTCATTGCGGCGAATCTTGCGGTGGGGTTGACCTTCTCGACCGTCGCCCAAAATCAGCTCCAGGCCATGCAGATGTCCTTTTTTTTCTTCCTGCCTTCGCTCCTGTTATCGGGATTCATGTTTCCCTTCCGCGGAATGCCCGGCTGGGCCCAGGTGATCGGCGAGATCTTTCCGCTCACTCATTACGTGCGGATTGTCCGAGGCATTCTCTTGAAAGGCAACGGCATCGAAGATGTCCTGCTGCAAATGTGGCAGATCGGTCTCTTCACCGTGGTGGTCCTGACCATCGGCATCATGCGCTATCGCCAAACGCTGGACTGAGTGAGAGAAGGACCCGCGTCAGCCGGGAGCAATGGGCTCCTCGATCCCGATAAACCACTTGGGTTTCATACGGCCGAAATCCGTTCGCCGATTGGTGCGAAGCGAGCGTTTGGAGTCGAGAACGACCTCGCCGTGAGGCCCGCGCCAGAACACCACCCAATGCCAGGACGCTCGTCCCTTGTCCCGATGCCATTTGATGGCGAGCACCGCTTTGGAAGGCAGACGGTCCCACGTGACGAACTTCGCGTCGCCGGGGACCGCGTGAATGCCGTAGTGGGCGAGCAGTCGGCGGATATACACACTGTTTGACCACAGCCGCGGGTCTGCCGCGGAGATATTCAATGCTTGTGCGGCCCGGCGGGCCTGCCGGTACGTCACGCCGGCCAATGTCGCCACCGCTGCGATCCCGCAGCCGGTTTTCTCTTCCTGGATGACCGGTTTCATCAGATGCCGGCGAGAGAGCCGGCCTGCAGTGCAAGCTCGGGCGCCACCTTCTGAATCACTTCGCGCGGCTCGCCGACGTTTTCAAGAGGAAAACCTTCTCGTCTGATTTCCTTACCGCTTTTTGTGCGATAGACCAGCTCTCCCGTGTCGAAATCATATTCCGGAATGTCGGGATTTTCCCAGCGCTTCATAAAGTACTGGGAAAACAAGGTGTAAAGCCCATGGTTCTTGAGATTATTTTGAAACACATACTCCGGCACGCTCTTCACGTCGATGCCGGTATGGTAGTGCTGCAGCCAGAGATAATCGCCCAGGATCACCATCTTCACGTGCGGGCGGTCGGAATACAACTTGAGTTTCAGCACCTTGCCCGCCGCTTTGAGTCTTCTGAATAGCCGCACGGTCTCAACCAGCTCTTCCTGAAAGCGCGGCGGTGGCGCTCCGGCCTGCACCAGCGAGCGGGCGCGCAGCCCGGCCTCTTCGCTATAGGGATTCATCAACATGATATTGACCTGCAGCGCTTTTTCGAGGATCGCGTGTAATTCTCCTTCGTTGTCGACAAAGGTGCCGTAGCCGGTGGATCCGATTGAGAGAATCGTCCGGCCTAATCCATGTCGTTCCCGCAATTCCCGAATTTTCTTCTCTGCCTGACGATTGTGATAAGGAAAGAAGGACACGAGGCCGGCTTCCATCGCAATGCGAGTGAGTCGGCGGTCGCTGATACTCCGGCCGATGAAGTTGAGCACCAGGATCAGCGTCACCGCGACCGTCACTTCCATGGAAAGAAGGAACATATGGTCATGTTCGAGCTTTGACCATTGGACCAAAAACGCTTTTGCGATCGTCGGCAAGGACCAGGCGATGCCGGTGCTGAGCATAATGACCATGACATGAAACCACAACCACGAGCTGGATCGGATCATGTCGCGCAGCCCGGCCAACATCTCCTTCATCATCATTATCCTTTCTTCTTCGAGTGCACGATACCTCGCTACAAGATTCATCGTTGAACAATCCGCATCCAGCCTTGAGAATGCAGCCCTCCTAATTCATCATTCAGAATTCTAGATTTCGTCGATGGTCGGCCGAGAGGCGTCTCACCCACAAGCGTCCCTTTCCCCGCCCTCACTGCCCCAAGGGAAAGGATCTCGTGACACAGCAGCCGCTCGAGAGTCTCGCGCGACCGAGCAGTGGAGGCGATTCCGGCCCATCGAATCCGATTCTATCCGACATGACAGAGTCGCCTGTTACGAGAGGCCATTCTCATAGGGGTCCGGTCGATGTTGGCAAACTTTGCGCCATGGCCCTTATACAGTGGCATCTGTGATTTGACAAGAATTTCACGTATATGCGTCGGCCGTATGAAGATGAGGTTGTTCACTTCTGTCCGGCTGCTGACAGAATGGTCTGTGCATGAAGAGGAACCGGTCATTCACCTTTAGGATATCCCTATCCGGTTACGGACGGGTCAGCGGCAGGAGAAGAGCAGGTTAATTTCAACCCTCGCCTAATTAGTCTGCTGTCTCGGGTAGAGGAGCCCACGCGGAGTAGTGAGCAGATAACGCGGGTCGATTCGGTTCTCCCACGCTCCGTCCTGACGGGAGCTCAATCCCCACCCCCTGACGTACATCAGTCCCAGCACTGGTTCGCGGGGGCCTCCAAACGACTCATGTTTCCAACCAATCACGCGGCCGACAACCGTCATGCGCGCCCAATGTTGATACTGCGGCGGAAATTCGGAACGATCCGTCACAGCGACCCAATAGGTACTGCCTTCCTGGCTCGCGGGGTCGCGGGGCAGATGCGGCTTATATTCGTTGTCCAGCGGACGGTTCCTGAGATGCAGCCACACATGCCCGTCATGCTCTTCCTCGCCGAGCCTGGTGCCTCCCAGGATCACCACCTTTCCTTGATACTCGGTGGGATGCGCGGTTAGATCCGTCAAGGTGACGCCGCGCTCGGCCTGATTGAGATAGCTCCAAGGCACAGCACCGCACCCGGCCATGCTTCCAATGCTCCATGCCAATAGAAGCACCGCAGGTCCATACCACACCCGGTATGTTCGGCCCGTTTGGTTCACCCCACTGCTCCTTTCAGATCGGATCATCGCTGTGATATATCCGCGTCGCCTCTCTCTGCAATACGTAGGGCGCGCATCCTACTGCCAAACAAGAAAATGTGCAATGTCATCTACGCCGCCCCCATTCAAGAATCCGGCATGTTCTACCGATACACGTATACGGAGCGAGCCGTTTTTCCGGAAAACCCAGCGAGCACCGTATGCCCCATCTCCCTGAACACCACTCAGCCTCACGAGACTCGGCAGCTCCGTCGGCAACCGTCACCATCGGCCGGATCATGTCTCGAAAGCCTGTGACCGTCTCGATGGATGACACCCTCGCCAAGGCTCAGGCGCTGTTCACTGAATTCCATTTCCATCATCTGCTCGTCGTCGAAGGCCGTCGGCTCGTCGGAGTGATCTCTGATCGCGACGTCTTGAAGGCGAGCAGCCCCTTTACCGGCACGCTGAACGAAATGGATCGCGATATCGCGACGCTCCACAAGCGCATCCATCAGATCATGAGCCGAAGATTGATCACCGTACACAGCGGCACCTGCATTCAGACGGCAACGGAGCTGTTGATCGAGAAAGGCGTGTCATGTCTTCCTGTTGTTACGGAGGATGGAACAGCCGAGGGTATCATCAGTTGGAGAGACCTCTTGAAAGCCTATCTCGCACTCTTTCCGATCCGCCTATGAGATCATCGCGAACCAGTTGAATCGGTAGACCGCAGCCGGTAGTCATGGAGCACTTATCGTACCGTCCGAAGCAGGCTGGTATGCCTTAAACCGCGCCATCGCGTCGGGAAGGCGTTCCTCCAAGTGTTTGGCCCTCGGACTGCCATGGCCTTCCAGACGTTTGTATAAGGCGATCGCGCCTCGCGGATCGTAGCCGGCCTCCGCGCTCAGCAGCATGCCGACAGAGTCCGCCTCCTCCCGCTGGGCTTTCCGCCATGCCTTCGCCAAATCTTCAGATTTCGGCGGCTTGCCGATTCCCAAATCAGGTCCCGTTCCCCCCGCGTCCTTCATGAAATTTCGGCTGATTCCCTCGGCTTGGTGACGTGTCAAGACCTTCGCCACCAGATGTCCCATGGCTGCAGCCAACTCGTCATCGGTTTCCGCAGCCGTAATCAGCCCCGTATACAGGACGACCTTTCCACCCGGAAAGGCCAGCCCGGTTACTTTCTGATCATTCTTGATTACCACGTGCTCCCATGGAAGGTCTTCAGCGAGATCCCCGAACTGCGACCGCTTGGCGGCCTCGACGAGACGAACAAACACGCGGAGCACGCGATCACGGATGTCGGGATCATGAGATACGATGATATCGGAGGCGGTGAGAAATTTTTGAAAGGCCGCGATTCCCGACTGCACTTCATGGGACTGGGCCCTGGCCGTTGATTCGGCACGATACCGATCGGCATGGCTCGTGCAGCCGGCGAGACCAACAAGCAGGAATCCGATTATGGCAATACGGCGGTCCACGAGGCAAAGAGTTCAAGTCACATGTGCACGTGCGAAGCTACGAACGGATCCAACATAAATCATTTGCCCTTCCGCCGCAAACAACGCCCTACAGGAGCCGGCGCCGAAAGCAAGAAGGCCTATCCTATCATGACCTTTCAGGATGAGAGAGATCCCATTGGGGCTGCGACACCGGTTGTGATAGGGTAGGCGTCGGATCGACGCGTGGCTCACGGCAACATCTTGGTCGCCATGTTTCCACTTGGTACAACGCATACTAAATCCACGGCTGTGATCATCACCGGCGCCTCCACCGGAATCGGCGCGGCCTGCGCACTGGCGCTGGATAAGTTGGGGTACCGGGTTTTTGCGGGAATACGAAACAAAGCTGACGGAGCCAGGCTGACCGCCTCAGCCAGCCCTCGCCTGATGCCACTCGGCCTTGACGTAACCGACCCGCCCTCGATCGCGGCAGCGGTCCACACGGTGAAGGCCATGGTCGGCGAACAGGGATTGGCCGGCCTCATTAATAATGCCGGAATTGCAGTCGCCGGTCCGGTGGAAGTTTTGCCGCTCTCGGAATGGCGGCGGCAATTCGAGGTGAATATTTTTGGTCTGGTCGCAGTGACCCAGGCTTTTTTGCCCCTCTTGCGACAAGGATATGGCCGGGTCATCAACATGGGATCGATGTCCGGTCGTACCGCCATGCCTTACATGGCCCCCTACTCCGCTTCCAAGCATGCCTTATTGGGGCTGACGACCTCCCTTCGGATCGAGCTCCAACCCCGGGGAATCCATGTCGCCTTAATCGAGCCCGGCGTCATCGCCACACCGATTTGGGGAAAGACAAGAAAAGAAGTGGATGCGGCGGAATCGGGATGGACGCGAGAGATGAAAGCCCTGTACGGGACTTCATTCACGAAGGCCAAAGAAGAAGTGTCCAAGATCGGCGCGCAAGCGCCTCCGCCCGGCATCGTGGTGGATGCCGTTCTTCATGCCCTGCGCTCGCGATTTCCGAGGACCCGATATCTGGTGGGTCGCGATGCCAAAATCCGCGCCATTCTCGTCAAAGTGCTTCCTGATCGTGTTCATGATTGGCTCGTCCGCCGGGTGATCGGACTAGAGTCGTAAGGCTAGGAAGCGCGCACCACGCGCCAACGGCATCCCTTACATCTTGACTTGGACAATCGGCCATTGGACTATGGGTGGGTCCGGTACGTCTATTCATACAACAAGCATATCGAGGCTTTATGCGAATTCAGATCCTCCTCGCTCGGTTTCTGCCTTGTTTGTTGTTCGGTGGCACCATCGCTGTGACGCTGTCCGCCTGCGACACCCTCTACATGGGCGCGATGGAGAAGATAGGCTATGCGAAGCGCGACATCCTGAGCAGCCGCGTCAAGGCGGCGCGTGACGCCCAGGAAGAGACGAAGCAGGAAATCCAGAGCGCGCTTGATGAATTCGGCAAAGTCGTGAACTTCTCAGGAGGCGATCTGGAATCCACCTATAAAAAGTTGAACGGCAAATTAGAGTCGAGCGAAGAGCAGGCCGAAACGGTCCGCAAACGGATCGGCGACGTCGAATCCGTGGCCGACGCCCTGTTCCAGGAATGGAAAAAGGAACTCGATCAGTACTCCAGCAAAGACCTGCGCCGCAAGAGCGAGGCGAAATACACCCAGACCAAGACGCGATACAGCGAGATGCTCGCCGCGATGAAGAAGGCCGAGCAACGCATCGATCCCGTACTGCGGCCGCTGCGGGACCAGGTGCTCTATCTCAAACACAATCTGAACGCTACTGCGCTATCGTCACTCAAGGGCGAGGTGGTCAAGGTGGACGCGCAGGTGAATCAGCTCGTCAAGGACATGAATCGCTCCATCGCAGAGGCCGACAAATTCATCCAGGGACTCGAGAAGGAGGAGGGATAGAGGCTGGAACGGATGCGCGGTAAGGCTCGTCGCCATGGCGGTAGTAACGGCTCAGCGGCGGGAACAACATCGATGGGCGACGGCTTTGCGATGCTTCAGCGCAGCTTCAGAGTCGTCCATCGGATAAAGAAACCGTCTGAGGAGGAATTGCAACACAGCGCATCATGGCGCGACCGAACCGCGCCCTATCTCGACCTTCCACCCACGCACGCCGAGACGTGCGTCAGCCGCCACTTAACCTTTTCAACTAGCCTGCTCGTTATCCCATATTCCCGCCCCAACTTAGGCATTCGGAACGGATGCGCGGTGAGGCTTTTGATCGTCTTCTCAGAGGCGGGTGGAAAGGATGGGTACGGAGGTGGCCGACATAGCGGTAATTACAGGTCAAGGGCAACTACGGTAAGCGTGCGACGGCATTGTGCCGCTTCGGCACAGCCTCATAGGAGCACGCGGATTGAGCAAGAGAGTGTCATTAGCAATAAGAGGACCATCGCATTATGTCGCCACCGGAGCTGCCCGCCTTTCGTCACCCGCTCCAACCGTTTGTCAGCCGCCCTTCAATGTTTGCCCGACGCTGCTTATTATCGCTTTGGAGCTGATGGGTTGTTCCCAGGGGTTTACACGGAGTCTTTGGGTCCGCGACACGCGGAATAACGAAGTTCCTTAACTTTTCTCCTGCTCTCCCTTCCTCATTCGGCAAAGCGAACGGAAAGGGCCGCTGATCAAGATCGATTTGGGAGAATTTTGTAACGGCCGGATCCACCCTCGGTTTCGCCGCTAATGAACAGAATCATCGACCTGGAAGCCGATCTACTGCAGGACGCGCCGCCAGAGATATGTGCCTCCATGCTGCCGAGGCGGGATAGTGTCTCTCGTCCCGACACGCCCATACCACCATATGCCCTTCGCCTCCGTCCCGTCTTCCGATAACACGACCTCAAATCCTCCTTCGCGGTCGTTCCCGGGTTGCTTCCAGGTTCCCTGCCAGCGACGATCGCGAAAGTCGGTGGTCGCGATCTGCCCCCCTTGCCAGGTGTAGGGGCCATTGCCGTGAATATCCAGCATCGCATAATATTTCTTATTGTCTTCGATCTCTGTAATTTCCCACTTGCCGCCCAAATCGATGCGATCGGTCGCGTTCGCCTGATCGCCATCCGTGCGATGGCTCAATGTCGTCGGATTTGGGAGGACACTCCCACCGCCGGTATCCGACTGCCTTCTAGATTCGTGCCAGGTCACGAGAACCCAGCGGCCGTCTCGCCGCTCCAACACACCGGTTTCTCGCATGGGAAGCACCATCCGGTCACTGTCATCCTCCGCACTGAGGTATCGGATATAGTCCAGTTCCATCGCGAACCAAGCGACATCGCCCTTCTGCCACACCTGGAGGTCCGTGATCGGGATCTCCAGCTTGTGGACGGCCTCGAACTCAGTACGCATCTCGGCCTCGTGAGCGGGCCATCCCACATATTTATGTCCGTCCATGGCGTATCCGATCGCATCGGCATCGTGTGACATGTATTTGGATAAAGTAGCGAGATCTCGATCGGCATTGGCTTTCACGATGAGCCGCAGCATGGCCTCGGGACCCGAAGGCTCTTCCGGCCAGACCTTGGCCGGATCGACATTGCTGAATGATAGGACGATAAGCAGCCAGCCCCAGCGGGGGATGACAGAGGACAAACACGATTCATATAACACGTTCATGGGCAACTGTCCTCGTTGGCTCGGTTCATGACAATCTTGATGGCTACAAGTCTCACACGCTGAACTCCAAGACCTTGTCGATCAGGAGGCACTTTGCCTCATGCCGTCGGGAGTGAAACATGAGGGTTTCGAAACGCTTGTACTTCTCGTGCCCGGAAAGGATTACCATCCTGCACGGCAGCGGCGGTGATCGACCATCAGACATCTATCTTGCACGACCTTGATGCCGGCACGAGCAAGGCGCTCCGCTGCCTCATCGTTCCGTATACCCGACTGGAACCAGACGGCCTTCGGCGCTTTGGCGAGAATGTCATCAATATGCGCCGGGATGTCTTGGACGCGGCGAAATACGTTAATCAAATCAACCTCGCCGGGAATGTCCACGAGCCGGCGAAAGACCTTTTTACCGAGAATTTCCTGTACGTTCGGCTCGTAGACGGGAACCGGAATCACCTCTACCCCGGCTGAAACCAGATACTGGGGCACATAGAAGGCCGGTCGTGATCCGCGCTTTTCGCTTCGAATGCCGAGCACGGCAACGCGTTTAGTCGTCGCGATGAGCTGCCTCACGCCATCCGAGTCTTCGATGAGATTCTTCTTCCATTGTCCTGGTTCAGTGGCTGACATAATGCCCTAATGCAGAGGGCAACTCTCTCCCTCGTTCCACCATTGGCGGATGGAGTCGTAGCTTCTCACTAGCGGGTGGAAAGGATGGGCACGGAGGTGGCCGACATAGCGGCAACTGAAGAACAGTGACAGCAGCAAGAAGCGTGCGACGACATTGTGCCGCTTCGGCGCAGCCTCATAGGAGCACGCGGACCGAGCAAGAGAATATCATCAGAAGCATCAGCCGCGCCTCCTCTAAGATCCGTCATCCGCTTCCTAACTTCCGACCCTCATTGCGTCAGGGATGGTGGCCTGTTCGCGGCGACTCGTGCGGAGGCTTTGGCCCCGCACTTGCCGATTGAATGCGATCGCTTTAGCGACGGCGATCACTGTTCGAAGGTTCATTCGTGCGAAGCAGCGAATGAACCAAGTTGCGCAGACGAGCGGACATGAGGCTTAGTGCGGTAAAGCCGTAGCATGGAGCCGGAAGCAGGCCACCATCCCCTATGTTTCCATCATCTCCAGCCTCGCATCAAATTCATGTCCGCAACTCAGGCAGCGGATACAATCGGACTCAACCGTGAACTCATCGGACCTGATTCCCATCCCTCCGCAGTCGGGACAACGGGCCAGATGAACTTTGATGTCATTGAGCGTCTCATATTGGGTACCGCGTGTGCAATAAACCGGTTTTCCGTCGAATAACCATGGATTACCCTTATTGTCGGCCACTGGCAGCACGATATAATGGCGGTTGACGTACTGTTCGATTTCCGCTTGATTGGCAAAACCGCCTTTAATTAATTTTCCGCTCGACGCCTCATAGAGTCCGTTATCTTTCACGATCGCCTTGGTTGGACCCATCCCCCACCTCCTTGTGCCATCAGGATGTTGAAACGGTCTCCGGCCTCACTCGCAATGCCTTAAGCCTGACTCGTGGAATATATCCCGCGACTCTCCTCTAGTTTTTTGTGAGAGCGAGAGCCGAACGACGCTTCACAAACGACGAACCATGCGTGCTACGCGACTCCTGAGTAATACCGCAGAATATTCGAAACTGAGATGACTCCGATGATTTCCGCATCTTGCGTCACCGCCAAATGGCGAGTGGCCTGGTCCTTCATCAAACGGACCGCCTCGATAATAGGACGGTGACTTTCGATGGCGACAAGCGGGGAGCGCATGCAGACTTTCACCGCCGTGCGAGCCGGGTCGAGGCCTTTGGCGACCACCTCACGCGCCAGAATGGAATCCGTGATGACGCCCGCATAAGACTGATTGTTCGTGACGAGCAACGAGCCGGTCTTCCACTTCTCCATGAGCTGCCCCGCCTCTCTCAAACTCGCATCTTGTGAAATGGTTCTGATGTCCGGCGACAAATGCTCCGCGACCTGCGGGCCGATCAACACGTGCTCATTTCGGTTCTGTCTCTTCGTTCCGGCCGCTCGGCGCGCTTCGAGCTCCGCGATGCAGCTCTCCAGCACGCGACTGCGCTGCAATAAGGTTTGACGCTCGGTATCCAAGCCGACACTCTCAGGCGCCTCATCGGTCATATTCACCAGGCCGGCCGCTTCTCCCACTTGCGCGTACTCGTACGCGCCCAAGAGATCGGAACTCTCTCCCAGGATATCGCTGATCAAGCGCTCGGTCTCCAAATCGAACTCTTCCAGAGAGCGTGCAGCCTTGCTCCGATCAAAATACGAACGCAGCTGGGCAAGCTGTTCCCGCAGGCGACCAATGTTGCGATCAAGAGAGAGTCTCCGTCTCGGCGGCGGACTGAGCGTTTTCATAGAAACCTCCTGTCCGGGTGGCAGGGAAGCGATCTTACGCCGGTATGAAAGACGAGGCAAGCGGGCTTTTCGACTCACACCGGCTTGCGGCGATAGCCGAGAAGTATGACATCACCACGGGGATTCATGGAAGGATACAGACCAGTTCCGGCAAGATCGGCTGTGGCATCATCCCGTCGGTTGCACCACCCTCGCCCGCTGGCGCAGCACCCACCAGCGCAGGCGGTCGAGGTAGAGATAGACGACCGGCGTGGTATATAGCGTCAATAATTGGCTCACGAGCAACCCTCCGACGATCGCGATGCCGAGAGGCCGCCGCAATTCGGACCCCACGCCGGTGCCCAGCGCCAAGGGCAAGGCCCCGAACAAGGCCGCCATGGTGGTCATCATGATCGGACGAAAGCGCAGCAAGCAGGCTTCGTAAATCGCCTCCGCCGGTCCCTTGCCTTCCTTGCGCTCGGCCTCCAAGGCAAAATCGATCATCATGATCGCGTTCTTCTTCACGATGCCGATCAAGAGCACGATCCCGATGAGGGCGATCAGAGTCAATTCCGTCTTGAAGAGCAATAGCGCGAGCAGGGCGCCGACTCCGGCCGAGGGCAGGGTCGAGAGAATAGTAAGCGGATGAACATAACTTTCATAGAGAATGCCCAGCACGATATAGACGACGACGATCGCCGCGAGGATGAGATACGGCGCCGTATCGAGCGACGATTGAAACGCCTTCGCCGCCCCTTGGAAACTGCCTTTGATGCCGGCCGGCAATCCCATCTGGCCCAACGCCTCTTCGATCGTCTCCACCGCTTCTCCCAGCGAGACGCCGGGCGCCATGTTGAAGGACAAGGTCACGCCGGGAAACTGGCCCTGATGGTTCACGGACAGCAACGAAGAGGCCGGCTCATAACGGGCCACGGCGCTCAGCGGGACCTGTGCGCCGGTCATCGATCGGACATAGATGTCATGCAGAGCCGAGGGGTCCTGCCAATACCTGGGAGCGACTCCCATCACGACGTGATACTGGTTGAGCGGCGTATACATGATGGAGACCTGCCGCTGCCCGAAGGCATCGTAGAGTGTATCGTCGATCAACTGCGGCGTCACGCCCAGCCTTGACGCCGTGTTCCGATCAAACACCACCAGCGACTGATGACCCTTGTCCTGCTGGTCGCTGTTGACATCGGCAATCTCCGGCAGTGTGCGCAGTCGGCGTTCGACCTCCGGCACCCAGGTATTGAGCTCGGCCAGATCCACGCTCTGCAGGGTATATTGATATTGCGCGCTGCTCGATCGGCCGCCGATGCGCAGATCCTGGACGGCTTGGAGGTATGTCGGCGCGCCCGGAATCTTCGCCAGTTTGCCGCGCAAACGTGCGATGACCTGGTCCACATCGATCCCGCGTTCCTCAAGCGGCTTCAACGCGACCCACATGCGGCCGGAATTCATCGACCCGCCGTATCCTCCTCCTAAAAATCCTGTCACGTTGTCCACGGCCGGATCCTGTTGAACGATGTCCACGACCTCCGTCAACTTCTGCCGCATGGCTTGGTACGAGATATCCTGCGCAGCCTGAATATTTCCGAACATGCGCCCCGTATCCTGCTGCGGAAAGAAACCTTTGGGGATGATGACGTAAAGATAGATACTGAGGCCCATGGTCATCAAGGTGACGGCCAACATGCTGCGGGGATGCCGCAGCACCCACCCGAGACTTGACGCGTATCCCCCGCGCATCGCTTCGAACAGGCCCTCGCTCACCCGATAGAGGCGGCCGTGACGCCGCCTGTGATGAGACGGCAAAAACCTCGCGCACATCATCGGGGTTGTGGTCAGCGAGACCACCAACGAAATCAGAATGGCGACCGACAGGGTGACGGCAAACTCGCGGAATAATCTTCCGATCATGCCGCCCAATAAGAGAATCGGGATGAAGACGGCCACCAGCGACACCGTCATCGAAAGCACGGTAAAGGCGATTTCCTTCCCGCCGCGCAAGGCGGCTTGGAGCGGCGGCATCCCCTGCTCGCGATACCGGCTGATGTTTTCGAGGACAACAATCGCATCATCCACGACAAAACCGGTGGCGATGGTCAATGCCATCAAAGACAGATTGTCGAGACTGTAGCCGAAGAGGTACATGACGCCGAAGGTGCTGACCAACGACACGGGCACGGCGACACTCGGAATCAGAGTCGCCCGCAGATCCCGGATGAAGACGAATACCACCAGAATGACCAACAGCACCGAAATAGCCAAGGTCCGTTCGACTTCATGCAGCGACGCCCGAATGACGGGCGAGCGGTCGCTCACCACGGACAAGGTCATACTGCCCGGAATCGACGCCTCCAACTGCGGCAGGAGCGCGCGCACCCGATCCACCGTTTCGATTAAGTTGGCGCCCGTTTGCCGATAGATGATGATGATGACGGCCGGCTTGCCGTTCGCCAATCCCAGTGTCCGGACGTCTTCTACCGAATTGTCCACCGTCGCCACATCCGAGAGCCGCACCGCTCGGCCCTCGCGGTACGCCACAATCAAAGGCAAATAATCTTCGGCCGTATGGAGTTGGTCGTTGGTCTTGATTTCCCAGGACCTCGTCTCGTCGGAGAGCTGGCCCTTGGGGCGATTCACGTTGGTGTCGTTCAACATGCGGCGCACATCACCGAGCCCGATCCCGTACTTGTTCAGCGCGGTCGGATTCAGCTCCACACGCACCGCCGGCAAGGAACCGCCCCCGACCACCACTTGGCCGACACCCTCCACCTGCGAAAGTTTTTGCTGCAGGATGCTGGAGGCGACGTCGTACATCTTGCCGCGGCTGACCATCTCGGACGTCAGCGCCAGAAGGATGATCGGCGCATCGGCCGGATTGATCTTTCGATACTGCGGATTCATGGGCAGCGTACTCGGCAGATCGCCGCGGGCGGCAGTAATAGCCGCCTGCACATCTCTAGCCGCTCCGTCGATATTCCGGTTTAATTCAAACTGGAGAACGATGCCGCTGGATCCCAGCGTGCTGGTCGAGGTCATTTCCGTGACGCCGGCGATCCGCGAAAATTGCCGCTCGAGCGGAGCCGCCACCGACGTCGCCATGGTCTCGGGGCTGGCGCCGGGAAGATTCGCGGACACATAAATCGTCGGGAATTCGATTTGCGGCAAGGCCGCCACGGGCAGGAACTGGAACGCGATGACTCCAAGGAGCGTCACCCCCAAGGTCAACAGCGTCGTGGCGACCGGTCGTTGAATAAACGGCGCCGAGATATTCATATCGGATCGGCGGTCAGAGCCTCGCCCCTCGCGGCCGACGCCCGGCGATCGGACAGGCGGCGGGCCATTCGATCAAACGCCAGATACACGACGGGGGTGGTGTACAGGGTCAGCGCTTGGCTGACAATCAGGCCGCCGACGATCGCGATGCCCAGCGGGCGCCGCAGTTCGGCCCCCACGCCGGTGCTGACCGCGAGCGGCAGGGCGGCCAGGAGCGCAGCCATGGTCGTCATCATGATCGGCCGGAACCGCAGGAGGCAGGCTTCATAGATCGCATCCGCCGGCTGTTTTCCGTCCTTGCGCTCCGCTTCCAACGCGAAGTCGATCATCATAATGGCGTTCTTCTTCACGATGCCGATCAACAGGATGAGGCCGATCAACGCCATCACGCTGAATTCCGTCCCGACCAGCATCAAGGCGAGCAGAGCGCCCACCCCGGCGGAGGGCAAGGTGGAAAGGATCGTCAGCGGATGGATGTAGCTTTCGTAGAGAATCCCCAGCACGATATACACCGTCACCAGCGCCGCCAGAATCAGAATCGGAGTATTGACCAAGGATTTTTGAAACGCCTGCGCCGTGCCTTGGAAGCTGCCTCTGATGCTGGGAGGCAGGCCGATTTGCTCCGTCGCCCGTTCGATCGCGCGAACCGCGCGGCCGAGCGATTCGCCCGGCGCTAAATTGAACGACAGCGTGACGGCGGGAAACTGTCCCTGGCGATTGATGACCAGCGGCGCGGTGGTTTCCGTCACTCGGGTGAAAACGCTGAGAGGAACCTGCCCGCCGCCGGCGGAGCGCACGTCGAGAAACTGCAAGGCCTGCGGGCCCTTTTGAAATTCGGGCATCACCTCGAGAACGACGCGATACTGATTCAGTTGCGTGAACATGGTGGACACCTGCCGCTGCCCGAAGGCGTCGTACAGCGTATCGGTGATCAGCTGCGGGCTGATCCCCAACCGGGCGGCCGTGTTCCGATCGATATCGATCATAGCCGCCAGACCCTGATCCTGCTGGTCGCTGCTTACATCGCGCAATTCAGGAAGCGCCCGAAGCGCATCGAGCAACGCGGGAGCCCAGCGTTGCAGTTCTTCCGGATCGGCGTCTTCCAGGGTGTATTGATATTGCGTGCGACTCACCCGATCTTCCACCGTGAGGTCCTGCACCGGCTGCATATACAGCGTGATCCCCTGCGCGCCCGCCAGGCGGGAGTGCAATCGCTTGATGACATCCGGCGCCCGCTCGGACCGCTGGGCGAGCGGTTTTAGATTGATCTGCATACGTCCGCTATTGAGCGTGGTGTTGATGCCGTCCACTCCGATGAACGAAGAAAGACCGGCGACCGCCGGATCTTCCAGGATGATCTTGGCCAGCGCCTGTTGGCGCTCGGCCATCGCAGGAAACGAAACCGATTGGGCCGATTCGGAAATACCCAGGATGACGCCGGTGTCCTGAACGGGAAAGAAACCTTTCGGGATCACGATATAGAGGAAGACCGTCAGGAGCAGCGTTCCGACGGCCACGACCAAGGTGGCCGGCTGATGCGCCAAGACCCATCGCAGGCTCTTGCCATAGGCCGCGATGGTGCGATCGAAGAAGGCTTGAGAGGCGCGGTAAAACCGGCCCTGCTTGGCCACGGGCCGATAGCGCAACAGTCGGGCGCACATCATCGGCGTCAACGTCAGGGAGACCATCGCCGAGATCAGAATCGTGACGCTCAGCGTGACGGCGAATTCCCGGAACAACTGCCCCACGACATCACCCATCAGCAAGAGTGGAATCAAGACCGCGATGAGCGACAGCGTCAGCGACAGAATCGTAAAGCCGATCTGCTGAGAACCTTTGAGCGCAGCCTGCAGAGGTTGGTCGCCCCGTTCGATGTACCGGGCGATGTTCTCGATCATGACGATTGCATCGTCCACCACGAACCCGGTCGAGATGGTCAGAGCCATTAATGTGAGATTGTTGAGGCTGAACCCCAGCAGATACATCGCGCCGAACGTCCCCACGAGGCTGAGCGGCACCGCCGCCGCCGGAATGACCGTGGCGGAAAGCGTCCGCAGAAAGAGAAAGATCACCATCACGACGAGCGCGACGGCAAGCACCAACTCGAACTGCACGTCCCGCACCGAGGCCCGGATCGACATCGTGCGATCGGTCAAGACGGCCACATGCACCGACGACGGGAGCGCGCTTTGCAGCTGCGGGAGGAGATTCTTGACCCGATCCACCACCTCAATGACGTTGGCGCCCGGCTGCCGTTGAATATTGACGATCACGGCCGGCGTCTCATTCATCCACGCGGCCTGCCGCACGTTTTCCACGTCGTCGATGACATCGGCCACGTCGGACAGATGCACCGGGGCACCGTTCCGATAGGAGACAATCAACGGACGATATTCACGGCTCGAAAGGAGCTGGTCGGTCGCGTTGATGATCGACGCGCGGCGAGGCCCGTCGAACGTCCCTTTCGCTTGGTTCACATTGGCGGCCGCCACGGCGAATCGGATATCCTCCAACGTCATGCCATAGGCCGAGAGGGCCCGAGGATTGGCCTGGATTCGCACCGCCGGCCGTTGTCCGCCGCTGATGCTGACCAGGCCCACGCCGGATAACTGAGAAATCTTTTGCGCGAAGCGGGTCTCGGCGAGATCTTCCACCTGAGGCAGCGGCAATGTCTCAGAGGTCAGAGCCAAGGTCAGAATCGGCGCATCGGCGGGATTGACCTTGCTATAAATCGGCGGAGCCGGCAGATCGCGCGGCAGAAAGGACCCGGCTGCATTGATGGCGGCTTGAACCTGCTGTTCGGCGACGTCCAAATCCAAATCGAGACTGAACTGCAGGGTGATGACCGAACTGCCGCCGGAACTGGCGGAGGTCATCTGATTCAAGCCGGGCATCTGCCCGAACTGGCGTTCCAAAGGCGCCGTGACGGACGAGGCCATCACGGACGGGCTCGCGCCTGGATAGAAAGTCAGGACTTGGATGGTCGGATAATCGACTTGCGGCAGCGCCGAGACGGGGAGCTGCCTGTAGGCGACGAGACCGGCGAGCAGGATGGCAACCATCGTGAGCGCGGTCGCCACCGGCCGGAGGATGAAAAGACGGGACGGGTTCACGTGCGCGGCCCTTGAGGCGCCTGTCCGTCCGGTGATTCGGCCGCCGGTTTCTGAACAGGCGACTGACCCGGTTGCCGCACCTCGACTTTGGTGCCGTCACGAAGTTTTTCGGTGCCGTCCACGACCACCACGTCATTGGGCGCCAGGCCCGCCTCAATGGCGCTGTCCTCTCCGTGGCTGATACCCACCTCGACCGGCCGTACGCCGACCGTCTGGTCTTCTTTCAGAACATAGACGAAGGCGCCCTGCGGCCCGCGCTGAACGGCGGCCGACGGCACGATCGTCGCCCCGCGCTTCGTGTCTAGCAATAATTGGGCGTTCACGAATTGATTCGGAAACAGCTCATTGTTGTCGTTCTGGAAAATGGCCTTGAGCCTGACCGTCCCGGTGTTCGGATCGATTTGGTTATCAACGGTCAACAAGGTGCCGCTCGCCAGCAGCCGCTTATGTTCGCGGTCGAAGGCCTCGACGGGCAGTCGCTCGCCGGTCGCGAGTTTGCTCATCAGGGCGGGCAACCGGTCTTCAGGGATGGTAAAGATGACGGTAATGGGCTGAAGTTGCGTAATCACCAGGAGCCCGTTGGGATCATTGGCTCGCACCATGTTGCCTTGGTCCACGAGCCGTAGGCCCACACGGCCGTCAATCGGCGCCGTGATACGACTATAGAGAAGTTGCAGTTTGGCGTTATCGATTTGGCCCTGATCGGCCTTGACGATCCCCTCGTTCTGGCGAACCAACGCTTCCTGGGTATCCAGCTGTTGTTTCGGGACGAATCCCTGTTCATACAGCCCGCGGTACCGCTCCAGATCCAACTGCGCATTCTTGAGCTGGGCCAGGTCCCGCGCCATCTGTCCCTCCGCCTGGGTCAACTGCACCTCGAACGGACGCGGATCGATCTGGGCCAACAGATCGCCCTTGCGCACGAGTTGTCCTTCCTTGAACAGGATCTGCATGAGTTGGCCGTCCACGCGGCTTCGCACGGTAACCGTGTTGAACGGTACGACAGAGCCGAGCCCGCTGAGGTAGATGCCGATGTCGCCGGCCCTTGCCGATGCCGTCACGACCGGCACAGACCGGGACGCGCCATGGCCGGCCGGTCCGACGGCACGGGATTGCTCCTCGCCGGATCTTGAGACGAGCGCATAGGCTCCAATGGCGAGCAGGCTGATCACGAGGAGAACGAGCAGCAAGCGCGTCAGTTGTCGCGGCCGTGCTGTCGCTGTCGGACTGTCGGTCTTGATGAAATCGTGAGCCCCAGCCATCCTTCCACCGTTCCGACTCGTGGATTCCGTAGCCGAGGAAACGCTGTCATCAGAGTGTAACTCAAACATGGCGCTCCATGGGTCGTTTTGTACGGATATACAGAGCGAACAGGACGGCGCCGAGCAGGAAACAGAGGCCGATGCCCGCAACAGAATACAATCTTGCCTCCCACATCATGGCATCCCTGAGCTGAGACGGTCCAGGGTTCAGGATACCTGATTCCGCCAACGCCAGCCACGGAACATAGAGTGGAATTACCGAGGCCAGCAGGCATTCGACGCTCCACACCAGACAGCTCCGTCCCCAAACGGCACGGATCGTGGGGGCGCGCCGCGACACGAATACACCGGTGCCGATCAGCCCTCCGAGAAACAGCGTCGCCGTAAATTTTGGGGAAATCGAGGCGGCATCGATCAACATGGCCGGAATGAGGTAAAGGGCGAATCCCGAAATTGTCCCGATCACCACGGCCGACAAAAGACGTCCAATCCGGCTCACCATACATGTCTCCGATCACGGCTGTCCGGCGGATCGCGGACCTCGCTCCGCTTCGGACACAAATTCCCGTGATTTGGTCCATCGACCCCGCAGACCGGCATAGAGACCGTCCAACTTCTGCTGCTGGTCCGGCGACAACGTCGCCTTCATATCCGCCATTGCTTGTGCGAGGATCTTCTCCACTTCCGGCTGATGTTCGAAGCGCAACTGCAAGAGCTGCTTGTGAGTCCGATCCACTATCGGTTTCATGGCCGCTTGTTGCGCCGAATCCAACGCGAGGTCGCGGGTCAACTTTTTCATCAGCCGTTCCTGCCTAGCCGCCGGTCCTCGGTCTCCCCGATGGTCTCCCTCATATTGCCAATAGAGGGCGGCGCCGACGATGCCGGTCAGGACGCCGGCGAGGAACAAGACGACCAGGCCGATCCAGAGCTTCTGTCGTGTCATGACGGCCTTTTTTCCTCGTTTCAATTCTATTCAATCAGCGCCGGACCCGGCTCCAAATCCTCGGATAGCAACGCGGTCAGTTCCCCTTGATCGGTTCCGGCATAGAACAAGGCGGATCCGGCAAGGAGAGCGGCGAAGGCGGCCGCCGCCGCCGCCGATCGCCAGACGCAAAGTTCTATCCACGCGCCAGCTTCCCCCGGAGAGTGAACGCTTTCCCGCCGGATATCCCGCATCACTGCCTGAGCCCAGCCGGTATCGAGCGGAGGAGCTTCGCGATCCCGATGGACCTTCGCGAGGGTCCGCTCCAGATGAGCCATATCCTTACGGCTTCGTTTCGTCATGACGCCGCTCCTGTGCCACAAATACTTGCCGAAGTGCCTGCCTGGCTCGATACGCTCTGACCTTCACATTGACCGTGCTCCAGCCCAGCAGTTTGGCCGCCTCGCGGACCGAATGTCCTTCCAGGTGCACGAGGGTGAGGACGAGCCGATGTTCCGGTGAAAGCCGGCTCAAGGCCCATTCCAGAACCTCTTTCGCTTCCCGCCGTCCGGCCTCCTCGTGAAAACGCGCCTCCGAGTCGGCCGTCAACACCCGTTCGATCCATGCGTCATGCTCCTCCGTCAATGCGCTGACCGGTGTTGCGCCGCGCTTCGTGTCCCGCCAGAAATCATAGCAGGCGCGGACGGCAATGCCGGACAACCAATGGGCGAACGGCACATCGGTCGAATACCCGCCCAATCCAGCGTAGGCTCGGACAAAGACATCATGGGCCACCTCGCTCACTCTGTCGGACGGCACATGCCGGCTGACGATTCTCGCCACATGCGTGCGATAGCGCGCCAGCAACTCCCCGAAGCGGTCAACGTCGCCATGCAAGACCCGCTCGATAATGTCCAAATCATCCGGCACCGGCGCCTATGCTCCATGAGAACAGGTCGCCGCCCGCGGCCTGCCGGCCCGCATCATACCCTAACGGGCAATGAACCTCATGGATCATCGGGACAAAGGTCGGCCGCTTTAACCCGCCTGGTTCGCTTCCTGACTACCGGAGTCCCTGTCGGCGGCCTTCTCGGAAGAGGCACTTTCGTTTGCCGGTCCGTCGGCATCAGCTTGGATCATGCGCGATCGATAGCCATGCCACATCTGCCGGCGCAGCGCCTGATGCTTCTCTCGTTGCTCGGACGTCAGGACGGCGGAGGCTTCACGCTTGGATTTGATGCCGATCATACGCAGCTTGCCTTCCAATCCCTCCTGTTCATTCACCTTCGCTTCAATCACCGAGAGATCCGTTTTTTCATCCGAGACGAGGGCCCGCAATTCCCGCGCCGCCACCATCACATCGGCGTGGGCCCGGATCGCCGCCAGATCCTGTTGCAGCGCGATGCTTTTCAGTTTTTGGACCTGCTCGTCAGTCAATCCCAGGTCTTGCCGATGCCGCAACAGATGGTTGGCAAATCCATGGGCCTTGCCGCCATGCCCCGACATGGCGTGGCTGCCCGCTCCAGCCCCATACGCGCTTTTGTACGAGAACCAGCCATTTGCCCAGCCGGGGGCGGCAGTGAAGGCCAGCGTAGCCAGACCCATGAGCATCCCAAACGCTATGGTCCCAACTCTTGTCATGACAACCTCCTCCCAAATGGATAAATTGTTTCTTCCTATTTCTTAGTCGTGGCCGGCGGCTGAAAGGTTACATACTGATGTGGAATATGCTTGCGAAGAGAATGGTTGGGCGGGCGCGGCTACTAAACCGGAGCGTATACAATCAGGACAGATCGGGTAAGCCTGACTATTTCTCGTCGATCTCAAAGGAATTGGTATAGAAGGGTCGTCCGAATCCAATACGGTAGGTACCGGGGTTGGGCGGTTGCATCGATCCATCGCCGCCGGATGTCGGCCACAGGTATTCATGATGATCACCCGGCGGCAGATCACGGAACGAAACGAGATTGCCCGTCGCGCGCAGCTCGACCGGTTTCCATTCACCGCCCTCGGTCTTCGTTTCCAGCACTGCGAATTCTCCATCTACGGCGGCACGATCGACGATCGGGGTGGCCACATCGGAGACGTTGGTGACGGTAATCCGGACCACCTCACCCCTCTTGTACACCCGCTGGTCGGTCTCGTACTTCAAGGCCGGGCCCGGGGTGTCGGCTCCGGCCACATCCGGAGCGGGCAAGGATAAGGGAGGCGCCGCGTGGGCGAGGGGCAGGAGACCGAACACCGTATACCAAGCGATGAAAACTATCGCCGGGATATGAACGCGCACGCCTTGCCGTTGTGCTATTGGACGATTATCCATAGACTCATTTTGAGGGAGACCGGTAGCTTATTCCAGTCGGAACTTTTCTTTAAGGTAGGTCCGGGACAGAGGCCGGAGCACGGCGCGACACCGGCAAGATTCGGCGCAGAGGCGGAAGCAACGACCCGGCGAGCATCCCGGCGCCGGCCATGAGAAATCCGACTAACTGGGGAGGCCAGACATCATTGTGGCGACCGAACAGTTCGAGCCAAATCCAAGTCCCGAGACCGGCCCCGATGGCGGCCAGCGCGCCTTGGCTGGTGGCGCGCGTCCAATAGAGCCCGGCCACCAGCGGGATAAAAGCCGCCACCAACGTGACCTTATAGGCGCTCTCGACCATCTTAAAGATACTGGCCTCGGAATTGAGCGCAAACACCAGGACCATCCCGGTGAAGCAGACGAGCGCCGCCCGCATGGTGCGCAAGAAGGCGCGCTCGTCCATACCCGGGATCAATCCTTTGAGAATGTTCTCGCTGAATGCGATGGAAGGTGCGAGCAAGGTCGCACTTGAACAGCTCATAATCGCCGAGAGTACCGCGCCGAAGAAAATAATCTGCGCCGCAACCGGCGTGTGCTGCAGAATGAGGGTCGGCAGCACCAATTGCGAATCCTGCGCCAGCAATGAGCCGAAGAGCGCCGGTTCGATCAACATCGCCGCATAGGCCAAAAACATCGGCACGAAGGCAAAGACGAAATAGAGCGAACCGCCCAACACCGACCCCCGCACGGCGGTTACCTCGTCCTTGGCCGAGGTGATTCGTTGGAAGACATCCTGTTGGGGAATGGAGCCAAGCATCATGGTAATCCAGGCACCGACAAAGGGCAGCCAGGTCGCGAACCCACCCGTAGGGAAGAACGCTAATTTCCCCGCCGAGGCCGCATGGTCTAGGACCGCGCCGACACCGCCGGCAAGCCCGCTGACGATGGCTCCGATATAGAGCATCCCGCCCATGATGATTGTAATCTGCACGAAGTCCAGGATGGCGACGGAGAACATGCCGCCGAACACCGTATAGGTCAGGACAATGGCGGCGCCGATGACCATGCCGACCGGTTGGGCCACGACCCCGTCGGTCACCACGTCGAAGATCAGGCCCATCGCTTTGATCTGTGCCGACACCCATCCCAAATAGGACGCGACGATGCAGAGCGTGCACAAGACTTCGACGGAGCGGTTGTATCGCAGCCGGTAATAATCACCGATCGTCAAGAGATTGAGCCGGTAGAAGCGCCGGGCAAAGAATAGCCCCGCCAGAATAAGGCAGAGGCTCGATCCGAAGGGATCCGCCACGACTCCGCGTAACCCATCCTTCACGAAGGTGGCGGAGATCCCCAGCACGGTTTCCGCCCCGAACCAGGTGGCAAAGACGGTGGCCGTCACGACCGGCAGCGGCAGCCGGCGTCCCGCTACGGCAAAATCTTTCGTGTTGTGCACGCGGGTTGCGGCATAGAGACCGATCCCGACCGAAACGAACAGGTAGAGAACGACAAAAGACAGGATCATGCGTGCGGCAAGCTAGATGAGTTGGAACGCGCGGATTGTAACGAGGAGAACGGCGACAGGCAATGGATTAATGAAATCTCAGCCGACGCCGACATAGCTGCTGGTCCTGAACCTCGCGTAAGGCGGGTTCGAGGACAAGGGCCTAGCGGTCGCCAGCGAACTGTCATCACATCGTCGTCTCGTCGCTCAATGCGATGGCTCGGCCGCAGGCCACCGTATGGCGTTTAAAAGGGCGGCCAGCCGATAGCCGGCTTTGGCGAGTTGTTGCTCTACGAAACGGGCCTCGTCCTCCTCATAGCCGGGAGCCAAGGTGATCGTGATCTTCTGCAATTCGTCATGGGGTCCCCCGAACTCTCCCGCGCCGAACGTGAGGCGTTCATACGCCGCCTTGCCTTCCCGAACAGCTTCGATCGCCCACTGATCAACCCACCGGTGATACGAGCCGCTGCCATCCCAAGCCGGTTGATGGCCATGCTTCAGGAGATCAGTAGCCAGCTCTTGATATGCCCGGCCCTTGGCCACGGCGGCCACCAGACGATGATCCCAAAATGCATGCAGCTCTTCTTCCGCTTCATAAAACAAGAGATTGCCCCCATGATCGAGTTCTTTTCCGGCAGCCTGAAGGGGATCGGTAATCAGGTCGGCCTGACGGTGATCGTCGAACCGGTAATATCCGCTTCCGACGTGGAGGGGCTGGTGAAGATCTCCAAGCAAGTGGACCAGCCATCGCAGCGCCTGTGTCCTGGTTATCTCGGAAGGAGAAACAGTCTTTGCCTCGAGGACGGTGGCGCAGCGCCTGATGCTATGCACGATGTCATTGAACCGGCTACCGACCGTCTTATTTGTGTAAGCGGCGGTACCCAATGGAAGATCGACATAATGCCATTCTCGATTGTCGGGAAAGGCTTGGTTGAAATGCTCGGCCTCCGGATCATGCACCAATGGACCGGCATTCTTCTTTGCGCGCTTCAGATCATCCGGCCATGTCGCGATGGTGGCCAAGGTTTCGGCGGGACGAAGCAGCGAGCGAATGGCAGCCCGCGCTTCCGGAGTCAGTTGAGCATCGGCGATCGCTCCTATTGTCTGATGACCTAAATCGCCATAGGCCCATGCCTGTGACGTTTGAGACACCAGGACAATGAATGGGACAATGAAGAAGACATTCCGAGGCGAGATTCCACACTGGATGAGCCTCTTATGCATGCACCAGCTCCCTCAAATATTCACTGGATTGTACAACGAACCGAGTGAGCGGGACAGAACCCACCAGGTAAGGATAAAAAGCCGGTGAATCGTTCGATCCACCGGCCTGTGTCGCACACGGCACCCGGCTACTCCGTCACGCGCTCTTTGGCGCCCTTCATTTTGCCTTTGGCCCGCTCTGTTCCGCCCTTGGCTTTGCCTTTCGCCCGCTCGCCGGCCGCCTTCATGTCATTGCCCTTCATATCCTCGACCGCGCCTTTGACCTGGCCCTTGCCCTCTTCCACCGCACCTTTCATTTCCCCTTTCATCTCTTCGACCTTGGCCTTCGTTTCACCGGCGTAAGAAACAAATACAAAGCCCGTGAAGGCGAAGATCGTCGCCGCTGCCATCAGCATCCCGTTGCGGATCATACCGTCACCATCCTCTGTTAAAGGTTGCTAGAGAGGGCCAATTTAGGCCCCATTACATACGTATTCTGGCTCTGGCTCCATCCCTAATCAAGGGTGCCACAATCGTCCCAACGTTTTTCCTTTTCGGTTAGGTAATCGGAATGCGGTCCTTGTGTCTGGCCAGCCATTGATCGAAGGTCTGCAGGGATGGGTACAAAGAGCGAGCGACCGCCGGATCGCGGGCCTCGCAAAACTCCTTATTGAAGTCGCGTTTGAACTGAAACATATTGCCCACATCATCCGCGCCGGGAAATCCAAACGAGCGATAGACGTCGGGCGCGACGTCTTGATAGCGAACCTCGCGACCCAACGCTTTGGTCAAGGAAGAGGCCATCTGTGCGCCGGTCAGGTGTTCACCGGCAATTCCGACGGTCTTTCCAATCAACTCGCGGCCTCGCTTGAAAATCGTCAATGCGCAACCTCCGATGTCCTCGGCCGCGATCCCCGGCAGTTTTTGTCCTTCATCGGAAACGTGATTGCCAATGTTCCCGTTTGATCTTCCTTTGGTCCCATTCCAAAATAAATGAAATTGTCCCAATAGAAGGACATCAGGAGAAAGGTGGTCGGCACCCCAAGTTCGCTGAACAACTTGTCCGCTTCACCCTTCGCATCGAAGTGGGGCACCTTATATTTTCTCATCAAGGTCGGCATCCGGCTGTCACTCAAAGGCACCCAGCGCCTCGTATCCTCCAGGGTCGACCAGATGACATGTTCGAGTCCGGCCTGCTTGGCCGCGGTCGCCATTCTTGGCCTGCGCATATTCGTTCTCCGGAGAAAAATGCTCCCAGAAATTCGTGACGCAGAACGCGCCATGCGCGTCTGAGAATGCCCGCTTCAAACTCTCGATATCATCGAGATCCGCCGTGACCGCTTCGACACCAAAAGCCATGAGAGCCCCGGCCTTGTCGGAATTGACGGAGCGGGTCACCGCTCTGGCCTTGAACGGCCCCTGGCTGTCTCGCGCCAGTGCCCGCGCCAATCCTCCGCCCTGCATACCGGTCGCTCCGATAACCGCGATAATTTTTTGATCGGCCATACCTTGCCCCCAAGGTCGTATTGTTCCCGGTCGCTACCGCCGCCATTTGCAAACGTTTATTATCGAAATGAACGCCCTGAAAATACAAGACAAGCGGAGTCCCCGTTCAGCCGGTCAACCGCGGATCGACAGAATCGTTATCGATAATGGGAAAGTGTCCATGTTTCACGCCCTCCACTCGTGGTAGGCTATAAGTGGTCAGCTTCAAATGGTGCGCTTCAATAGAAAAGGGCAGCCGGCTGAACGGCCAAGACGTGTGGAGGAGGAGACCATGAGGACATCATGTCATTGTCGGACTCGCTCTCGGACCGGGCTAACGATGAAGTCAGCCGGATTGACGGCAGGCGCCGTAATGGCGATTACATTATGGTGGGCAGCCGGTCCGCTCTTGGCAGCCGAACCTTCCGGCTCGGCAAACGAGTCCGCCGGCCCGTGGGAATGTTCGGGTTACAGCGGTGACGCGCACGCCAGGTGTCTTCGCGCCCTCATCGAGGTTCAGCAGGAAAAGATATCAAAACTCGAGGGCGAATTGCGGAGCCAACAAAGTTCCATGAATGAATTGAGAGACCGCGTGGAGCGGCAACGAGCCGCGTCCGCCGACTTGGAACGTCAGTTGTCCGACCGCTCCTCACAATCGTATACCGCCCCACCGGCAGCCTATCCTTATTCTTATGCCTATCCGCCCGTCGGCTTGGGACTCTACCTCGGCAGCCCTTGGTACGGATATGGCTTGGGGTACGGCTCCCCCTATTTCTATCGGCCCTACTTCGGTCCCCGGATCTTTATCGGCCCGCGCTTTTACGGTCCGCGGCATTTCGGTCACCACCGGGGGCGCTGGTAACGCCGGCCGCTGTGGCGAGCCGGCTCCTCCACCGGCTCGCCTGTATTCAATCGCCTATACGGACCGGCCCGTTCTTCCCACCATTTGTTTGATCAATAGATCTTACTCATCGACAGAGGGCCCAAGGCCGAGGCGTGCCCGCAGTAGATCATGCCTGGTAATGGATCGTGTCACTTTGCCGTCTTGGATCACCGGCAGAATTTGAAATCCCATCTCGAACATGCGTGACACGCAGGCGAGAGAGGTGTCTTCTTTCACGCCGACAAAGGCGGTATTCATGATGTCGCGCGCCGACGCTTTGTTCAGGTCAATGCCCGAATCGATCGCCCGGATCACATCGCCTTCATTGATGAAACCCAGAAATTCGAACTCGTCGCCGACAACCGGCCCTCCGCCCGCTCCGCTGCTGACCATGTCGATGGCCACGTCCATCGCGCTCTCTGTCGGTTTGAATTGCCGGCTGTTCGTCGCCAGGATATCGCTGACCATCCTATAGCCGCCCGCCGGAGTCCCTGGAGCATTCGTGACAACTTTCATGACATTCCTCCGTTGAAAAATGTATGAAAGCTTTGTACCGCCGGATCCGAAAGAAGGCCACTGGCGGAACCCCTAGCCCCATTATTCATGACGGTTCGTGACGAAACTGCGGAGACGCCGGGCGAGACGGGCGCGTGGAGACGCGAGGGCCCGAAGCATACTTGAAACAGTATGTTGAGGGGCCGAGTGGCGAGCCCGCCCGCCTGGCCGTGTAAAATGCACGGCCAGGCTTGTCGTAGCAGCGTATACGCAGTTGCAGTAGAAACGTTCATGAATAAGCGGGCTAGAGTGCGCGCCGGTCTTCTACAGGCGGCCTTGCTCGAAGTGCGCCTTGACGGTTTGCAGCGTATCGGCTTCCAGCGGCGATTTATCCGGCCGGTACCGTTTGACGCGGGCGAACCGCAAGGCCATGCCGGCCGGATAACGAGGCGATTCCTGCACGCCGCTGAAAGCAATCTCCACCACGAGTTCCGGACGGACATACACGACCCAGTCATCCCGATGGGTTTCGAGTTGTAGTAACCGCTCTGTTTGCCACGCCAGCATGTCGTCGGTCAGCCCTTTGAAGGTCTTGCCGAGCATGACGAACTGCCCGCTTTCGACATCGCGGGCAGCGAGATGCAAATTCGAGAGCAGGCCGGTGCGCCGCCCGTGGCCCCATTCCGCGGCGAGAATCACCAGATCCAGCGTGACGGCCGCCTTGAGCTTCAGCCACTGCGAGCCGCGCTGACCCGCCGTATAGGGCGCGGTTAATGCTTTCGCCATCAATCCCTCATGGCCGGCCTCGAGCGCTTGCGTGAGAAAGCGCTCGGCCTGTGCCGGATCTCCGGTAATGATGCTGGGAATGAGGGAACCGGATGGGACGAGTCTGGATAACAGCGCCGCTCGCTCGCGATAGGGCAAGGCAAGCAAGGAACCTTCTTCCGCGAGATAGAGGCAATCAAAATAGAAGGACGAGAGGGGAATGTCCTGCTGCAATGATGCTACGTCCTTCTTTCGCCCGAGCCGCCGCATCGTCGTCTGAAACGGCTGTGGCCGTCCATCGGCGCGCAGAGCAATCGCTTCTCCTTCGAGGATTACCCCGCGGACCGGCAAAGCTCTGACCGACTCCACGACTTCGGGCAGCCGATCGGTCACATCTTGCAATTGACGCGTGAAGACTTTGACATCCCCGTCGCCTTTATGAACCTGAATCCGCGCGCCGTCGAGTTTGTACTCCCAGGCGCCCTCCCCCAATCGCCCCAGCGCTTCCACGATGTCTTCGGCGCGGTTGGCCAACATGGGAGAAACCGGTTTGAAAAGATCAAGCGAGTAGCGCGCCAGACCCGCCGCACCTTCCTCCAATGCTCTGCGAGCCAATGCGCCGATATGCTCGGAAAACATGAACGCCTGCCGCACTTGCTGCGATGGAAGATGGGACGCCTTGGCAATGGCATCGACCACGAGGCCTTCGAGCGCGCCTTGACGGAATTCGCCGACGAGCAATGAAGCGAGGAACCGGCGTTCGGCCGCGGTCGCCCGTTCGAATAGCCGGCGCAGCGCTCGGACTTTCCGGTCCGTCGATCCCGCCCCTTGGTCGGTCGCAATCGATTCGAGTGCCTCATCCAATTCGATCAAGGTGAGCGCCTGCCCCATAGGCTCCCCTTCAACCATGGCATCCTGAATCAACCGCCAGCCGACCCCGATTTTCCCTTGCGGCAACAGACCCGAAAGATACAGCGCCGCCAACTCGGTCTCCCGTCCCCGGGTGAGGCTCAGATAGTCGGCCAGCAAGGTGGTCTTTTCGGTTTTTTTTGAGACGGCGCGAACCGCCTCGACCACCGCCGTCAAGCTACGTAGTTGCATCCGATGCCGCCTTCATTGCGGCTCTGGCAGGGATGAGGGCACCCGCGCCCGTCTCGATGCGGCGAGCGTGATCGACATGATCAGAATGGCGCCGGCCAGTGCAGACGCCATGTCCTTTTGAGCGTCCCATTCGTCGCCCTGCGTGCCGAGATAGGCGGCCCCGAGTTCCGGGCTGGCAATGGTCGCCGCGACCGCCTCGATGAGCTCAAACAGACCGCTTTGTGCCAGGGTAGCGCTGACGGGAAGGAAGTAGGACCAGGCCCCCCGCACCCCGGCCAAACGGATGAGCACCTCGCGGATAGGATAGGCCAACAGCAAACCGTAGGCAAAATGGACGAGTCGATCGAATGGATTCCGTTCGGCATTCATCAGATCCTGCAGCCAGAATCCGAAGGGCACCTTGGCATAGGTATAGTGGGCACCGACGGCGTGCACGGTCAGGAACAAGGTGATCAAGAGATAGGACAGATCGGAAAACTGAAATCGACGCCCCGTCACGATCAACACGATCACGGCGGTGATCGCCAGCATATTTTCCAGCAACCAGTCGCCTCGATCCACCGGCGAAATTGCCATCCAAGCCCAGAACAACAGGTACCAGGCGAGTAATCCCTGCACCAAGCGATTCTGCCTGAGGGGGGTTCCGGCCCATGGCGCCTGTTTGGTCGTCATTTTACGACGGAGTCTGCAGCGGATCGAGGACATGGTCCGGCGGCCGCGCTCGCCGGAGTTTCCGGCTCACAAAGACCAGGACCATGCAGAGGAGCGCCCCATACAAGGCCGCAGCCATGTCCTTCTGCGCATCCCAGACATCGCCCTGGGATCCCAGATACGTCAAGCCTAATTCGGGATGGATGGATTGCGCGACCCATGACTCAATGATTTCCCAGAGGCCACTCAATCCGAGGATGGTCATGACCGGCAGATAGTACAGTACCCAGCCGCGTACGGAAGCCAGCAGGCGGAATGCTTCTTCCAGCGGATAGGCCATCAAGAATCCGAAGCTGAAATGGACCACTCGGTCGAAGTGATTACGGTCGAAATGCAGCGCTTGGTCCAACCACTGGCCGGCCGGCACCTCCGCATAGGTGTACCGGACCCCGACCATGTGGAGGGTCAGAAACAACGTAATCGAGAGATAGGACGCGAGCGACAACGGAAGGACCCGGTGGGTGGCGATCAAAAACAACACGAGGACGGCCGGCAGAATGCTGGCCAACATCCAAAATTGGCGATCGGCCGGCTCATAGGCCGCCCACAAAGACATCACGACGTACCAGATCAATAGGCCCAGTAAGACAGATTTACTACGGATCACCGTTGCCTCCTTAGTGTGACTGGAGCAGAGCAATGGAGCTGCTGCCGGAATGCACCATTACTCTACAAACGGGATGCCGCGTCCTGCAAGCCGGCCCTCGGACTGGTTTGGATGCGCCTTGTTTCAGAGTGGGGCCGATCAACTCATTCCCGGCGGATCCTCGTGGTCCTCTCCTGTGAGAGCCTGCTCTTCCTTGCCTTCCATACCTTCCAGTTCCGACAGAATGCCCAGCAGAACCTGCCGGCGCTGCTGCAACGCTTTTTTGGGAATGTCCCTGGTTTGGGGTTCCTGTGCCGATTCCGGCAAATTGACCATCGCCTCCGCCTCACCCAATGAGGCATACTTATATTCTTCGATATATTTGTGGGTCTTGCCGTAGAGAGAGCCCAGCAGATCTTCCGTCTCGGCATCAAAGGCATTGACCGTCGGGGCTGGAACAGATTGATGACCGAGTTTTTCCAACTTCTCCAGTTGGGTCTTGATCCGATGGCTTCGCGTTTCCGGTGTAAATGAGGCATTGGTGTTCGGCATAGGAGTCCTCCCGGTTGGAGATTGGCGCCCTTTATAATGGGGACTTTATATCCTGCTTCGATGGATCGGAGACCTAGGGCTTCCCCCATAAGACACGAGAATCGGATATGCAGTGTGGGCGGCGGGAAAAGCTTGAACTGACGGAGATGAACATGATTGACTGGTTGCCGCTGGTTCACGGAATCTATACATCCGGCTCTTATTCACGCGGTAGACGCGCGTTCCACATCAATCAGATTTTCCGCTGTCGCCAACGGGAACAACAATTAGCTCAAGAGGTCAGAGATGCCGCAACAAGCACCGGCCCAGATCATTGAAACGCAACGCCAGGATTGGAATCGTGTCGCATCGGGATGGGAGAAATGGGACCAGGTTTTCGATGAAAACATGACGTACCTGAACCACCGCCTGGTGGCCGACGCCAGATTGCGTCCCGGGCTGCGCGTGTTGGATCTCGGGTCCGGAACCGGCTATCCGTCGTTGCTGGCGGCACAGACCGTCGGTCCCGCAGGACGCGTCATCGGGATTGATCTGGCCGATCAAATGTTGGCGGCCGCGGAACGGAAGGCGAAGAAACTGGCACTGGCCAATGTTGAATTCAAGACCGGCGATGTCACGCAACTGCCGTTCGAGGGCGGCTGCTTCGACGCCTGCATCAGCCGTTTCTGCCTGATGTTTCTCCCGGAATTGCCCAAGGCGCTCGGTGAAATTTCACGCGTGCTCAAGGCGGGTGGGTATCTGGCAGCCGCGGTCTGGTCAGCGCCGGCCGGCAATCCCTATCTCCAGATTCCGATCGACACGATTAGACAGTTCATCGAGCTGCCGCCTCCCGATCCGGAGGCGCCGGGCATCTTCCGCCTGGCCAAGCCGGGCGACCTGGCAGCATCAGCTCGGGATGCCGGTCTGCTGTCCGTGAGCGAGGAGGAATTTACGGCGGAGATGGGCTTCTCCTCACCGCGCGATTACTATGACAGCGTCATGGATATCGCCGCGCCCATTCAGAACCTCTTTGCAAAATTGTCGACGGATCAAAAGCGGGAAGCAGAGCAAGGAATCATTGCGGCCGCCGACTCGTATCGACAAGGCGGCACGGTCGCGCTGCCGATCGCCGTCCGCTTCGTCACGGTACGGAAGCCGGGGTAGAGATCCGGATGGGGCGACAGAAGCGATGGACTCAAAAATTCATCCTGCCTGGCACTAGGTCCAAGGCGATGTTCGGCAGGTATGGTATGTGCTGTACCAAAGCGGCATCTTCTTCGGAATCATTTCGTCCAGGACGGCTCTATTTCAAAATCGATGAAGCCGTTCTCAAGACCATCTCGCTCGGGCATGAAGACCTCCAGTCCAACCGGAAACATCGACTCAGGTACTATTACGAAATACCGGTGGAATTATCGAGGATAGGAGAGCCGTCCGTTCCGTGGGCAAAGACCGCGGCGTCCATTCCTAAACAATACCTGCTGCACGCCCCTCTCAATGCTGGAGTTTTACCTACTATCCAGGTAATCCCAAGACTCGCCCTAGTGTAATGCGTCATTAATAATTTGACAATTGGCTACAACGAGAGGCAACTTCTGCATCGTGAACGTTGCTCCCCTCATTGTCTTGTCCCCAGAGGAGCGATCGACGTTGATCGCATGGGCTCACGCGAGAAGCCTGCCCCTGCGTGTGGTGCACCGCGCCCGGATCGTCACCATGGCGGCTGACGGGGCCGACCGCGAGCGGTTTCTGGCCCTGCGGGTCGTGGGACTCAAGCAGGATGCCCCCCGCCCTGGCCGCATCCCCTACATTCCGGCCAATAAGGTCCGCGCCATTATGGAAGCGACCCTACACACGAAGCCGCCCGCTGCGACTCATTGGAGTACTCGGACCATGGCCGACGCGCATGGAGTCAGCGAATTCACAGTGCGCCGCATCTGGAAGCAGCATGGCCTCAAGCCCCATCTTGTTCGGACGTTCAAGATCAGTCGCGACAAACAGTTCATCGAGAAGCTCTACGACGTGGTCGGACTCTATCTCGATCCCCCGGATAGGTCCTTGGTGCTTGCCGTAGACGAGAAAAGCCAGGTTCGGGCTCTCGATCGCACACAACCGGGCCTGCTGCTGAAGAGAGGCCGCTGCGGCAACGATACCGCATGACTACAAACGTCATGGCACCACCACGTTGTTCGCGGCGCTGAGCCTCCTCGATGGGACCGTCATCGACGATTGCATGCCGCGGCACAACACCAGGATTTCATCCGATTCCTCAAGAAGATCGAGGCGGAGACGTTACCCCATCTCGACCCGCACCTGATCGTGGACAACTACGGGACCCATAAGCAACCCACGTGTCCAGTCCTGGCTCCGGCGGCATCCACGCTTCCATCTCCACTTCATTCCGACATCGAGGTCGTGGCTGAACATGGTTGAGCGGTGGTTCCGCGAGTTGACGGACAAGCGCATTCGCCGTGGCAGTTTCCGCCACGTGCGCGACCTCATCGCGGCGATCCAGGAGTACATCAACAATCACAACCAAAATCCTCGCGTGTTCACCTGGACGGCGTCCGCGGAAAGCATTGTGGCCCAGGTCGCCAAATGTAAAGAAGCGTTGGACGCACTACACAGCTTCCTCTGCTTCCCTGTATCAAATCAGATACTCACCGTTTATCTCTTAAGATACTCGATTTTATCCCTTACATAGCGGCGCGTACTAATTCTACGGTGGGAAGCGTCCAAAATGCTTGCAAATCAATGCCATCTCTTTACTAGAGAACCATAATCAAAAACCTGCCCTTACGGCACCATTGTTGCTTTAATGCTCTTTGTTGTTCATATGAGAATTCGAAGACTTCAGGTTTTCTTTAAAGCTTCGCCGGCCTATATGCCACGATTTTGCGTACTGGCATGTATTTTTGCGATCGCTCCGTTAACAATCGGATGCGGAGAGAGATCTGGAACGCCAACATATCGGATAGGCATAGGTCCATGGATTGGGTTCGGACCATTCTACCTTGCTCAAGAAATGGGATTCTTCAAGGAAGCCGGGGTGAGGGTGCAAACTATTGTCCTGACTGGACTTGCCGAACGAAACAGTGCGCTAAGGTCGGGACGGATCGATGCCATCGCCGCGCCGGTCGATTATTTCGTCCTATTAGCCGGTAATGGTATCGAATCCATTATTGTGATGGCCGTCGATGAATCCGTTGGGGGCGATGGCATTATCGCAAAGCGCGCTATTCAAAAGATTGAAGACCTGCGCGGTAAGCGAGTCGCGTTTCAAAGAGGGCTACCGAGCGAGTTTTTCTTGCGCGTCATGCTAACCCAGCACGGCATGACGTTGGAAGATGTGGATGCTGTTGAAATGGAAACGACGCAAGCAGGCGCGGCATTCATCGTGAATCAACTGGATGCAGCTGCATTGTGGGAGCCCTGGCTCACAAGGGTGCGCGAACAAACCGATGCCAACCTTCTCGCATCCACAAGAGAGCATAGGAATCTCATCGTGGATGTTCTCGCATTTAACAAAGACCTTGTCTCTCGCGCTCCGAACGACGTTCAATCCATAGTGGACGCATTAGTCAAGGCTATTGAATTCTGGAAGGCTCACCCGGACGAGGCAAATGAATTGATGGCGCGGCATTTTCAGATCGATGCAGAGAAGTATGCACAGATCTTACAGGGCCTTAGCTTCTGTGATCTCACCAGGAATCGCGACTATTTTTCCCGCGACGAAATTGAAGATCCTATTTTTAGGGTGGTGCAGCGCGCATCCACTATCTGGCTTAAAGCTGGGGAGATCGAGTCGGACGTCATACCAGCCTCCATACTTTCTTCAGCCTTCATCAATAATGCGAGGTGACCATATGAGGATCTTTATCGCATCAAGCGGCCGTGCCCAACGCCTGGCAAAACGGGTGCAGTATCAACTCACCGAGTTATGCAAGACTACCAAGGGATTTGGATGCCACGTATGGTGCGCAGATTCATTTCCGACAGGCCAATATCTATTTGAGACGCTTAAAGATAAGTGTGGGTCTTTCGATTTCGCTATTGTTTGCTTGACTAAGGATGACGAGACAAAGAAAAGAGGTACGGCGACTATGACTCCCCGAGACAACTGTATTTTTGAACTTGGCTTGTTTTTGGGCGGACTAATGTTTCAGCAAACTCGTTGTGCCATCCTTGCATCTGTCGAAAAATCCGCCTTGCCCACTGATATCGAAGGAATAAAATACATCCCATTTGAAGAGCCACTGAACCTGGAGGTTGCTTCTGATGACGACCTGGACGAAGCTATCAGAAACCAGGTTATTGAAATAGCGAATAACTTCCAGGGACATGAACCAAGATGTCTCTTGAGGCTGGAAATACCTTCTAGAACCTTAATGCAGCTTGAAAAGTTGGATATTTACCAGGGAAATTTGAAGCCTCCTTCAATGGTTACTGTCAAGAGAGCGGAACCATTAGAGTTGAACTTAAATTACAATTTTGCCCCTCAAATCCAGAGGAATCTCGAAGCTTCTGTCAAATATCGCTACTTTTTCCAACATAACCCGGATAATCCTTACCTAATACCATCGCTTGTGCAGATAGTTGCAGCCGCTGGGCTTGAAGGACAACTGCCGCGGGAAAGAAGGGACACCATGAAGCGCGATGGGGAGAAGGTTAGAAATAACCTAGAAAATATGAGAAAAAGTCTTACCATCGACCTGATGACGGATATGGTCCCATTGGAATTCTGCGTACACAACGCTTCGAGTAAGATCCATGCT
This sequence comes from Nitrospira sp. Nam80, assembly GCF_965152575.1. NCBI lineage: Bacteria > Pseudomonadati > Nitrospirota > Nitrospiria > Nitrospirales > Nitrospiraceae > Nitrospira > Nitrospira sp. Nam80. Next base: position 823,677 of record NZ_OZ224216.1, on the reverse strand, counting down.
ATTTGTTACTTGGGACTTCCGAATGGAACATTTGTAAAATGTTCAGCAGGACAATCAGCTTTCGAGATTGCCAAAGATCTCATGCAAGTAAATCCTACCCCTCCGGACAAGCGGCCCATATTCGCAGAATCATTAGATAATGATCTCGGATCGCCAGGAGTTAGAATAGAGCTTCGGGAAAAGCTTCGTGAACTATTCGACCCATCTTTCCATCAAGTCATGGAAGAGGTGTGTTTTGGCGGGTAGGGTCAAGTTTGGTGTGATCGTCCCGTCTCAGCTTATAACGATTAGTGTGTTTTTATCACTCTTCTGCATCTGGTATTTCGTCACTCGAAACGGTCTTATTGATCCTATCTTTCTGCCATCACCGGCTAAGACGTTTGAAGGACTTGGAACACTTCTCACCCGCGAGTTTGTCTTGCAGTATCTGTTACCAAGCTTGGCTCGGGTGGCAACCGGTTTCGCATTGTCCGTACTTGTTGCCTTTCCTCTTGGAGTATTGGCTGGTCAGATGCCCTTAGTAGCCATGGTTGTCCAACCAGTGTGCGGAGCAGCGCGTTATCTTCCGGTGGCTGCCTTGGTCCCGCTTTGCATTCTTTGGTTCGGCATTCATGACGGGCAGAAGGTCGCCGTCATAGTTGTTGGAGTTATTTTTCAGCTTGTATTGCTCATTGCGAGCAACACAGCCTCCGTTCCCACTGAGCACGTTGAGGCTGGCTTAACGCTTGGTCTATCGCGTTGCCAAATACTGTTTCACATCGTGATACCGTGGTCTATGCCGGCGATTTGGGATGACCTTCGCATCTCAGCCGGATGGGCCTGGTCGTATTTGGTCCTCGCAGAATTAGTAGCGGGTAATAGGGGAATCGGGTATTTCATTGTCCAATCCCAACGATTTCTTGATACGGACAAAGCGTTTGCAGGAATCATACTCATTGGGATATTGGGATTCCTTACAGATCTCGGTTTCCGCTACTCTGCTATCAGACTATTCAAATGGGCATAACTTCTAATGCGGCGCTCCTTGAATTTAATAGCGCGTCAAAAATATTCTCCGCCAACAAGGACCGTACTCTACATGTGCTCGACGATATCACGTTCTCGGTACGCTCCGGGCAGTTCGTCTCACTATTAGGACCTTCAGGTTGCGGCAAAACCACACTTCTTCGGATGGCGGCCGGCCTTGAAAAGCCAAGCTCCGGCCTTATTCTTTTTGAAGGAAGTCCGATAGCAGGCCCAGACCGCCAACGAGGCATTGTCTTTCAGGCATATAATGCTTTCCCTTGGCTCACAGTTCGAGAGAACGTGGCGTTCGGGCTTCGTTATCAATCATCCGTTTTTCTGGCCGAGAAAGTCACTCGCTGGTTAGAACTGACTGGTTTAGCTGAATTTGCTGACTCCTACCCCAAGGTGTTGTCTGGTGGAATGCGCCAAAGATTGGCACTCGCTCGCACAATGATCATTGAGCCGCGGTTACTCCTGTTGGATGAACCATTCGGCGCTCTGGATGAACCTACACGCAATGCCATGCAAGACTTACTGCTTCACGTCGTAGCGCAGACCCGCTGTACGGTGCTCTTCGTCACCCATGGAATACGTGAGGCGATTTTACTGAGCGATCGAATTGTCGTGTTGTCTCGGCGCCCATCGAGAGTCCTGGATATCTTCGAGTCAACACTTCACATACCAAGGACTTCGAAGTCTGCGAGGACTGCCGAATTTATGGCGCTATATGATAAGATACTGGCCGCGTTTCCTGCGTGAGTATTCAATATGGCTTGGCAACGTAATATATCCATGGAGAAGCCGCTAGTTTCCAAGGACACTTTATTGCCTTGGAACGCAAAGCTTGTTCGGATGTACGCTCATCTTGAAACTTATTTCGCTACTGAGCTGCCTAGTGCAGTAACTCAATACTTGCCGGCTTCTATTACCTTGTTTTCGGACCCAGAGGTAGATGACACAGCAATAATGAAGTTTCTCTCAACGACAACTGAATTTCTTCTCCAGGAAATTCGTCGCAGAACCATCCGTCGCGACAAGTTGCTCAAACTGGGCTTATTCACATTTGAGCAGATGGAGTATTTTTTAAGAGCTCGTTGCTATGCACAACCATGGGCGATTTATTATTCAAAAAGCGGCGGGCTGGGAGCCTTAAGTGAAGACTTCGGAATGGTTACTCATGGTGTAATTCCATGCTCAGCAGTCAGGAACCACGGCGTCGCGTGGAAATTCGAGGATGATGATGGCCTGAAGATTTGGTTGGCTACTGCTAGAAAAGAAGGACGTGAATGGGACTTTGATTCAGATATTGGGCACGAATCAGCGCATGCTGCTTTCGCACCAATTCCACTGTTCGCTCAAGAAGCCCATTTGAGTACGGATGTGGCAGAGTTCTCGGGAGTGAGCCGACTGGAAGAACTGGGACCCGGGCATTTGGGTCGGCTGGCGTATCTTTACTCGGAAATTGCCGTGGTCACCATCCGTGGCGAACAGCGTCCCACTCAGACCGGGCTTCCCGTGCCGGAACGAAAAGAATTATTGGCATTTTTGGAGATTTCCCATCAGTTAATGCCATGTATAGGATTCGATCAAGCCATATCGGCTTGCGAGCGAGTCAATGGTCCGATTGATTTACAGAATAATGAGGAGATCTTCGAACTTGCCGCCCCTGTGATTAGAATCCTTCCATATCTTACTGGTCTTGCTACTTCCTTCAAACCGCCGACGTTAGACTGGTACCGCACGACCGGCGCCGCCGCTACACGCTAATTACGATTTCTTCTCAGCACCATGTGTTGAAGAGTTCTCTGGCTAATGGTAATCCCCGCCTAATAGTCGGCACCGGGCTGCGAAGGCAAATTAAGCCGGCTGCGCCTGAAACCGTACACGAAATAGATCACTAATCCCAGCAAGAACCAGTTACGAAAGCGTACCCAAGCGTCCGGGCTTAAACTCCACATCAGGGCAAGGCATGAAGCGATGCCAAGTAAGGGGACCAACGGGACGAACGGCGTCCTGAACGACGCGGTGCCATTCGGGAACCTCCAGCGTAGCACCATGATTCCGCCACAGACTAAGATGAAGGCGACTAAGGTACCGATTACTGTAAGATCTACAATCTCTTTCTTGGTGTATATCGCGCTCACCAGGGCGACCAGAATCCCAGAAAAGAAAGTCGCAACGTACGGCGTCCGATATTTTGTATGAACCTTCCCAAATATGGGCGGCAGCAGCCCGTCTTGAGACATGCGAAAGAAAATACGTGTCTGGCCATACTGAAATACGAGCAAGGTCGTCGTCGTGGCTAAAACTGCCCCTATCGCCACAATACCAGCCGCGCGAGAACCGACCGAACGAAGCGCCTCGACCAAGGGCCGCTCTATCTTTACATCTTCCCACCACACTATTCCTGTGAGGACAGCCACGACACAAATATAGAGCAGCATACAAATTCCAAGGGAGCCAAGTATACCTACTATCAAATCCCGGCGTGGATTCTTGCACTCCTCAGCGGCTGTCGAAACCGCGTCAAAGCCGATGTACGCAAAAAACAGATTGCTAGCCGCATACCAGGTGGCGCCCGGACCATTGGGCATAAACACACTCCAATTTTCCGGGTTCACATATACCAACCCTATCACGATAAATATGACTAATGTCATGAGCTTCAGGCTCACGATCCACTTGTTCGTCGCAACCGATTCCTCTACACCGATTAAAAGCAACAACGTTATGCTCATAACGATAAACAGGCCTAGGAAATCGAATATAACAGGAAGGCCTAAAATACTCGGGTGGTTTTTCAACGCGAGCTGCGCCAATTCCGTTTCACTTTCTATCGCCGTATGGTAGTTGACTGCGGCCCATTCAGGAATGTGAATTCCAAAATCAGTGAAGAGGACATAGATATGTGAGGACCAACTCATGGCCACTACTGAATTGCTGATGGCATATTCAAGCAACAAGTCCCATCCGATGATCCATGCTATCAATTCGCCCAGCGTAGCATAGGCATACGTATATGCGCTTCCAGCAACGGGGATACGAGAAGCAAATTCTGCATAGCACAATGCACAAAACCCACAGGCAATTGCGGTGAGTAGGAAAGCGAGGGCGACTGATGGACCTGCCCCTTGCCCATTCTTCCCCACTGCAATGACGGAACCGACTAATGTAAAAATCGCGCTTCCTATTATGCCCCCTATGCCTAACGCCATCACATCCATTCGGCCCAATGCTCGTTTTAACTTGGATGATTGCGCATCCTGCTGTAACTGACCGAGCGGTGCTGTACGGAGTAGTTTGGTTAGGAAGAGTCGAGGCCCATTCACAGGTTTGATCCAAGTTCTAAGATTGAGTACTATCAATCGTGGTCTAATTGGCATGTGTCTCTAGAGCAACAAGATAAGCAATCTTGATACCAGACTTAGGCAAACCCAAAAAGCCCTTGGAAGCCAATGTAAATTACTGAATTCCATAGACCTCTGTGTGAACAACTCCGTATGGGCGGCCATCCTATTTCACACCAGCATGGAAGTAGTATCTGTTCGGATAATATTGGTATTTACAAGAGACACTATCCGGCGCGTTTGAGAAAACTAATTCCGCCAGTCACTATCTGTCATCTTCTCTTAAGTTATGGCCAGTACAAGATCGATGGATAAAGCAAGTGTCCCGCTGACGATCTGGACTATCGGCCATTCCACTCGCTCCATCGAGGAATTCATCGATCTGCTGAAGGAACCCGGCATTCGATCGCTGGTCGATGTCCGCCGGTTCCCTGCCTCACGGCGCTATCCGCACTTTAACGGCACTTTGCTGGCGCAATCCCTGAAAGATGCAGGCATTCAATATCATCACATGCCTGCGCTCGGAGGCCGCCGTCCAGCTAGACGAGACTCGCCGAACATCGGATGGCGCAACGCCGGATTTCGGGGCTACGCGGATTACATGGAAACGGATGAGTTCTGGGAAGCGCTGGAAGAATTAATGGCAAGTGCCGAGACGCGCCCATCCACAATCTTACCCACCCGCCCCGGGCGCACCGAGACGCGCCCATCCACAATCTCACCCACCTGCCCTGGGCGCACCGAGATGCGCCCATCCACAATCTCACCCACCCGCCCTGGGCGCACCGAGATGCGCCCATCCCCCATGGTTATCATGTGCGCTGAGGCGGTGCCTTGGCGTTGTCATCGGAATTTGATTGCGGATGCGCTGGTAACGAGAGGATGGCGCGTGCTTCACATCATCTCTGCAAACCGCACTGACACCCACACGTTGACGTCCTTTGCGACAGTCTCAGGCGACAAACTGCTATACCCGTCAGCGACCGGCCAATCATCATTGTTCTAACTCGGTGAGTATGTTGTACGGCCCTCTCGCCGACCTGGTCATGCTGATCCATCTTGCCTTCGTCCTGTTCGTCACCGGCGGAGGATTGCTGGTCCTGAAATGGCCAGCGGTCGCGTGGCTGCATATCCCTGCTGCACTATGGGGAGCGATGATCGAGTTTCTGGGTTGGACCTGTCCCTTGACGCCGCTCGAAAATCACTTTCTGCTCCAAAGCGCCGGGGAAGGCTATGAGGGGGACTTCATCGCGCATTATCTGCTGCCGATTCTCTATCCGGAAGGACTGACTCGGAACGGGCAGATCGTGCTAGGCCTGCTGGTGGTTGTCGCCAACGTCGCCATGTATGCGTGGGTGCTTGCCAATTGGCGACAGAGAACACGAAGCCGGTTTTCGGCCTGAAGAACAATGTAGAGAAGGGCGCGGCAGGAAAGCCGTTTCGCATCGTGGCAAATGTCTCACGTATCGTCACGAAGCGAAGCTACGATGCAGCCGCGCGCAGCTCCTGCTGGGCGCGGCGGACCTCCTTCAGACCGGCCTGAACCAAGCTTAGATTCACGGTCCAGGCGATAAAGCCCAGCACGATGTGCTTGAAGTGCAGCGGCAGATCAAAGGGCGCGTTCCAGACCATATGCAGGGCCATTGCCAGGCCGAGAATGCGGAGAAATCGCGGATCTTTCAGCATGTCGAGACTGAAGTCGCGATCGCCGCGCACGCGCCACAAGGCCGCCCCGACCATTGACGTCCAAATCACATGCAACCCCAGCATACTGAGAAGCCCGCGGAGGCTGATGATCTCCAGCATCGCCTCCTGCCCGTAGCTCAATCCTTGCACCAAGGCATAGCCGGCCGATTCAAAGGCTGAGAACCCGGTTCCGACCGCGGCTCCAAATAGCAAGCCGTTCAAGGTCCACCGATATTTCTTCTTATACACGACCAAAAAGAGTGCGGCTGTTTTCCCGATCTCTTCGATGATGCCGGCGCTCATGGCGCCCAGCCAGGTCCCTAACGAAGTCCATTCGAACAGAAAAAGCGAGAGTAGAAGTGAAAGGATGCCGCCGAGGAGAACCAATTTCACGACTTGATAGAGAGAGACATTGCGTACCACATTCATCTCAAAGAAGAAGATCAGCAAGGACATCGGAATGAGAAAGGCGCCGGTAATAATCAATCCCGGCACCAGCTTCGGATTCCGAAATTGCTCTACCGCCAGGACAAAACAGAGGTACACCCCGACGGCCAGCGTGAAGGTTTTGAAGAACGCCCATGGCTTCGGCCAGCTAGTCTCGACTGCCGACAAAGGCGGGGTCGTCGAGGCGGTGCCGACCGTGAAGTATTCCTCAACATCATCATCCTTGCGTGATTTAAGAACCTGGGAAAACATCTCGCGGGCGCTAAAGCCTTCAAGACGTTCGACCCCCGCGACATCGCTGATCTTCGTGTTGATGTGATCGATCCATCCATCCAATCCTGTATCCGGCGCGCCAAACCCGACCTCCCACAATGATCGGCCGATTCTAATTTGTTGTCCATGAGACAATGCCGCCTCGCGCACCCGATGGCCGTCCACCAGAAACGTGGCCTCTCCCATGGCCCTGCATGTCGGCCTGTTCTCTTTCACATTGAAGGTGACGTGGCATTCGCCGACGTCATGATCGTCGCTCAGGAGATTGCACAGCGGTGAACGGCCTAATGTCAGGTCGTCTTCGCGGACAGCCAGGCGTTTTCCCAGATCTGGGCCTGAGATACAATGCAGGATGATTGGTGTCACAGAGGAGGAAGGAATATCCATTGTCACCCCCCGATGAGGAAGACAATTGCATAACACCGGTCGCGGCTGCTAGGTGTTTATTTTTGACACATTGCTGTCAAGGGGATCGGTGGGAAAGAAGCATTCTGTCAGGGAATGGTATAAGGAAAGTGAAGAGCCTTGCGATAGGACCTTTATCCACAGTCATCATGAGGACCCACTCATCATGCCTCTGACGCTTCTGGGACGACAGAATCCCTTGGCCTCGGCGAGCGAGCAGCTGCGTATACTCGGCAAACCGGCCGGCTGTCCATCGTTTGAGTCCCGTCTTGAAAAGGCCGGCCTGTATCCCCTGCGGGCAACGGGGATCAGCGTTTTACAAATCAACGTTGGCAAGCTCTGCAATCAGACCTGCCGGCATTGTCATGTGGACGCCGGGCCCGACCGCCGCGAGGTCATGTCGCGGGAAACAGCTGAGCTGTGCTTGAACGTCCTGGCGAAAACCGATATTCCCACCGTGGATATTACCGGTGGCGCCCCGGAATTGAACCCCAATTTTCGCCGGCTCATCGAACAGGCGCGTGCCCTCGGACGCCGTGTGATGGACCGATGCAATTTGTCCGTCCTCCTGTTGCCATCACAATCGGACTTGGCCGATTTTCTAGCCCGTCATGAAGTAGAGATCGTGGCCTCCCTGCCTTACTATCGGGCCGGTCAAACAGACGCACAACGAGGAGAGGGTGTGTTCGATAAATCCATCCAGGCGTTACGGCTGTTGAATGATCTGGGTTATGGACGGGACGGCAGCGGACTCACGTTAAATTTAGTGTACAATCCCGTCGGGGCGTTTCTGCCGCCGAAGCAAGAGAGCATTGAAGCGCATTTTCGCCGGGAACTCGCCGGTCGCTATCAGGTGAGCTTCAACCGGCTCTACACCATCACCAATATGCCCATCAGCCGCTTTCTGGAATTCCTGCTCGACAGCGGTAATTACGCAGCCTACATGGAACGGCTTGCCAACGCGTTCAACCCCTCTGCCGCCGCCGGTGTCATGTGCCGGCATACGCTATCCGTCGGTTGGGACGGTACCTTGTATGATTGTGACTTTAACCAGATGCTCGATCTTTCGCTGAAACATGGCGCTCCTTCTCACCTCCGTGACTTCGACCTGACCCGGCTGCAAACCAGGCGCATCGTCACCGGCAATCATTGCTACGGGTGCACCGCGGGGTCCGGCTCTTCGTGCGGCGGCGCCGTGACTCCCTGACCGGTTCCCCGCTTCGCTGCGACACTCGTTCCGTTGTATTGAACGGGCGCCTACGTGTCGCGCCGGCTCGTCTCTTTCTTTATTGCTCGCGACACCTCACTTTGTTATGGTTGGGGGCCTTACTTAACGTTCAGGGACATACTTGTTATGGTCTGGGACCCGAAAGATCCTTGGAGCAAAGGCGACAAGCTTGATGACGCCTTCAAGCAGGCACAGGGACAGCTGCGTGAACTGCTTCCCTCCGGAGGTCTCAAGAACATCATTCTGGTTGTCGCGGTCATCTTCTTGATTTGGCAGAGCGCGTTCATTGTCGCGCCGGATGAAGAAGGCGTCGTCAAGCGCTTCGGTGTTCCCGTCCGCACCGTTTCTCCCGGTCCTCATCTCAAGATTCCGCTTCTGGAAAGCGTGCTCCAGCCGAAAGTGGCCAAGTTGCACCGCGTCGAAGTGGGTTTCAGAAAGGATCGCCAGGGCCGCCAGCAGATGATTCCGCAGGAAGCCCTGATGCTGACCGGTGACATGAACATCCTGGCCATCGAGTTCATCGTGCAGTACAAGATCAAGAACTCGAGCGAATATTTGTTCAACGTCGCCTATATCGACGAAACAATCGTGAAGGCCGCCGAAGCCGCGATGCGGGAAGTCATCGGTAAGAGCAAGATCGACGAGGCCCTCACGACCGGGAAAGCGATTATCCAGCAGGATACCCAGGAGCTGTTGCAAGCGATCCTGGATCAATACGCAACCGGCGTACAAGTCGCCGCGATCCAGTTGCAAGACGTCGACCCGCCTGAAGCGGTCGCCGCCGCATTCAAGGATGTGACGAATGCCAAGGAAGACCGGGAAAAGTTGATCAATCAATCGCAGGGATATCGGAACGACATCATCCCGAGGGCCAAAGGCGAAGCGGCGCAGGTCGTCAACCAGGCGAAAGGCTATGCACAGGCACGAGTCAACCGCGCGCAAGGCGAAGCCAACCGTTTCTTGGCCACGCTGAAGGAATACAATCAGGCCAAGGACATCATCAGCAAACGAATCTATATCGAGACGATGGAAGAGATCCTCCCGAACGTCGACAAGATTATCCTGGACGGGAAAGCCGGCGACCGCGTCGTACCGTATCTCCCTCTCGAACGGTTGACCAAACCCGCGCCTTCATCCGCCGCTGCGGAGCGAACTCAATGAGCAAGCAAGGAATCATCATCGGCGTGCTGGCCGTGCTCATCGGCTTGGTCGTCTTGGGGGCATCGCCGTTCTTTATTTTGGATGTGACGCAAACGGCCATCGTCGTCCAACTCGGCAAGCCCGTTCGCAATGTGACGGAAGCCGGCCTGTACATGAAGGTACCCTTCATCGAAGAGGTCACCTACTTCGACAAACGTCTCTTGGACTACGAATCAGACGCGCAAGACGTCATCACCCAGGATAAGAAGACCTTGCTCTTGGACAATTTCGCCAAATGGCGGATTACCGACCCGCTGAAGGTCTATCAAGCCTTCCAGACTCAGCGGGGAGCCTTACAACGCCTGCATGACATCATCTATAGCGAGCTGCGCGTCGAATTGGGACGGCATGAATTGGCGGAAATCGTCTCGACGGCCCGGGCCGAACTGATGAAAGTGGTCACCCAGCGAGCCAATGAAAAGGCCTCAGGGTACGGCATCGAGATCTTGGACGTCCGCATCAAGCGGGCCGACTTGCCGGAGCAGAATGAGAAGGCCGTCTTCGCCCGCATGCAGGCCGAGCGCGAACGGCAAGCGAAGCAATACCGAGCGGAAGGGGCCGAAGAGGCTCAAAAAATCAGATCGGACGCCGAGAAGGACCGGGAGATTATCCTGGCGGAGGCCTACAAGGAATCTGAAGAGCTACGCGGGGGCGGAGATGCCAAAGCGTTCAAGATCTATGCGGACGCGTATCGTCAAGATCCGCGCTTCTTCGAATTTACCCGTTCAATGGAAGCCTACAAGAAAACGTTTCGGGACAAATCCACTCTCATCATGAACCCCGACTCGGAATTCTTCCGGTTCTTGAAACAGCGGTAGCCGCTACGCCAAGCCGGTGATTTCGCCGCTCTCGACGTTCAGATCGATTCGCTCCCCCGCGGGTTTTTTCGGAAGGCCCGGCAGCAATTGCATCCCGGAACACACCGCCGTCAGGAAACCGGCCCCTGCCAAGATACGAAGCTCCTTAATCGGAAGGATAAATCCGGAAGGCCGCCCTTTCAGGGCGGGATCATGCGACAAAGAAAGGGGGGTCTTCGCCATGCAAATCGGGAGATTTCCATAACCCAAGCGACCGGCGGTTTCCATTTGTTGCTCGGCGTCCGGCTCAAACGACACTCCGGCCGCCCCGTACATCCTCATCGCGATGGTCTCGATCTTCTTTCGGATAGGCCACTCGGGATCATATAAATATGTGAAGGTGCTGCCATGCCTCGCGGCCCTAAGGACGGCGTCCGCCAGTTGCTCCGCTCCCTTTCCTCCGTCGGCCCAATGGGTCGCTATCGCGGCATCAAACGCTCCGGCTTTACAGGATTGTTCGCGGACCCATTCCAGTTCCGCGGTCGAGTCGCTCGTAAAGGCATTCACCGCCACCACGACAGGAATCCCGTAGGCGCGGAGGTTCGCAATATGCTGTTCGAGATTGGCAAACCCCTTGGCGAGCGCCTCTTCGTTGGGACCGGTCAAGGTCTCGGGTAACGGCGCACCCGATTTGGCAGGCCCTCCGCCTCCGTGCAGCTTCAGCGCCCTGAGTGTCGCCACCACCACGGCGGCGGACGGGCGGAAACCGGACAGCCGGCATTTGATATTGAAGAATTTCTCGGCGCCCAAGTCGCTCCCGAATCCGGCTTCCGTGATGACGTAGTCGGCGCAACGCAACGCAATCGCATCGGATACGATCGAACAATTGCCGTGCGCAATATTGCCGAACGGTCCCGTGTGCACGAATGCCGGCGTCCCTTCGAGAGTCTGAACCAAGTTCGGCAGTAAAGCCTCCTTCAGCAACACGGTCATGGACCCGACACAGCCCAACTCGTCCGCCTTGACCGGTCTCCCGTCAGATGTGAGGCCGATGACGATGTGTCCGAGGCGGCGGCGCAAATCTTCTGCATTGCGAGCCAAGGCCAATATCGCCATGACTTCGGATGCCTCGGTAATGACAAAGCGGCCGGTCTTTTCGGCGGCTCCATTTTTCAGGATAATCTCGCGTAACGCGCGATCACTGATGCCGGTCACACGAGGCCAGGTGATCCGTTGCGGGTCCAGCGCTAGAGAGTTGCCGTGAAAGATATGATTGTCTATGAAAGCCGACAATAAGTTATGGCTCGAAGCAACCGCATGGGCGTCACCCGTCAAATGGAGATTGATGTCTTCCATCGGGTACACCTGAGCTTTTCCGCCCCCCGCTCCCCCTCCCTTAATGCCGAATACCGGGCCAAGCGACGGTTGTCGCAATGTGACAATAGCGCGGTGTCCCAGGCGACTGAGCCCCATGCCCAGACCTATCGCCGTGGTCGTTTTCCCTTCCCCTAAAGGGGTGGGATTGATTGCGCTGACAAGAATGTATCGGCCGCTGGGTCGAGCTTGAAGCCGCTCCAGCACATCGAGGCCCACTTTGGCCTTGTACCGGCCAAACGGCATGAGGTCATCAGAGTGGATGCCCAGCGCCTGTCCAACTTCAAAAATGTGGCGGGGAGCCCGGGAGGGAGACATGTCCAAGTCCTTCCTTCAACAATTCTGCAATTCGACCGCCGGAGAGTTTGATCCATTACTGATGAGCGACAGAGCTGAAGGCGGGACAAGAACCGGGGATGCGCGGGAGATGCTATCGAAGAGAAATCGACTGATCAGTCGAGAATAAACCTAGTGGGATCGAGTGCTTGACCGTTCTTTTTTACCATATAGTGCAGATGAGGGCCGGTCGATAAACCGGTCGTCCCGACCAAGGCCACCACATCGCCCCGCTTGACACGCTGGCCTTCCTTGACCAAGGCTTTCGCAAGGTGCCCGTAGACCGTTTCGATCCCATAACCGTGGTCAATCTTGACATTGTTTCCCATTTTGGGATCGAAGCCGACCGAAATGATACGGCCCTGAGCCGGAGCCTGAACCGGAGCGTTGGGAGAAGCTCCGATATCGAGACCATCATGCCAAGCCGGCTTCTCTGTGAATGGGGATACCCGAGGACCGAAGCCGGACGTCACCCAACCCCGTACAGGCCAAATGGACGGCGTGGAAGACCACTGGGTGGAACGCTGCTCAGCAGCCTGGCTCAACTCTTCAAGCGACTGTTCCTGATTTGAGGCCGCTACTGCAAGTGATTGAATCTCTTCACGAACTTGCTGAGCGATTATTTCCGCATTCTCAGCGGTAATATTACTGTCTGCACGTACGGCATCGTTCATGTCCACAGATGACTGGCGGTTGTCCGAACCGGTACCGGCAGGCGTCGAACCGATGGTGCCTTTTCCATCGGGCAAAGGCGTCTCCTCGCCTCCACGTCCATTGGATAAGTCGCCGGGCTGCTTCGAGGGTTCGATGCCCAGCATGACCCGCAACCGCTGGTTGACTTCATTCATGGCGGAGATCCGCCTTTTAAGATCATCGATGGCGGAAGAGAATGCTGCCGTCTGCTCGCGTGCGCTCATGGCTTCCGCTCGAAACGCCGACAATTGCCATACTTCTCCGGTCCGTATCACATAATGGGAAACAACAAGTAAATCGGCGACGACAAACGCAGCAACGAGAATCAGTAGTTTTCTAATAAACTTCCTCGGAAAGCTGAAGCGCAGAGGTTTAGAGGAGGACCCTCTGAAGACGACTACTGTATAAGCGTCGCTTGTTTCGTTTGCTGGCTGGCTCATGATGGCAACTCCCTTCCCCCCTCACGATACAGGAAGGATGATCACATTCGTCTATGTGGAGGCAGTTTACTGATCTCTCCTTAGTAGGTCAACCCTTCCCTTGAAAATTCCCTTTCGAACAAATTCCTCTACTTCTGCGTTTCTCGGTTCAACCAAGTCAAATAGGACTCTGCGCCCATCTGGATCGGGACAGCAATGATTTCCGGCACGCAATAGCTGTGTACCGCCTTAATGCGTGCCTCAAGTTCCGGGAAGCGCGCGGCAGTCGTCTTTATAATCAGCAACGACTCCTGTTCAGACTGTACCGCTTCTTCCCACCTAAAGATTGATTGAACACGATCGACAATGGAGGCGCATGCAGCCAATCTCTCTTCAACAACAATCTGCGCGATAGTTTTGGCTTCTTCAACAGAAGCGGTCGTGACCAACACGACAAGATTTTCTCCGGTCACGGTCAGGCACCCATGCGTTTAGATGGAGGCAAATTCCATACCCTCACAAAGATCAACGGCCCAATGGCTCCGGATTTCCAACCTCTTAGGAGAACCTTCCTACTCCGAGCGGAATTTCAGATGGAAACTCTGTACGAATCGTGAACAGAAACCGACAAATTTTGTCTCAGGGCTGCGGCCGTCAGAGTCGCACAGCCGAGGGCAGCCGGTAAACCGGCCGCCCGATCACGAGTTGACAGCTCTTTTGACCCTATCTTATGATCCCTTTGAAATATGGAGGGTACCGGCATGAGCTATACCATCACTCCAAAAGAATTAAAAACGCGGCTCGATAAAGGCGACAAACTCGTGTTGGTGGACGTTCGCGAGCAATGGGAATATGCGTTGGCCAAACTTGAAGGATCTATCCTGATTCCGCTCGGGACGCTACCGCAAGCACTCGACAAACTGGACCGGCAGACTGAAATCATCGCTTACTGCCATCATGGTATGAGAAGCGCCGACGCCACGGGGTTTCTTCTCCAACAGGGTTTCCCCAACGTGAAGAACCTCATCGGCGGCATTGATGCCTGGTCGGCGCAGGTGGACCCTTCCGTACCGCGTTATTGAACGACCGACATCAGACGACTGCTAAGAACGTTCGCGAAAATAGGCGACTGTTCGCCGGAGTCCTTCCCGAAGATCCACCTTCGCTTCCCACCCCAGTTCGTGCCTTAACTTCGTCGCATCAATGACGCTGCGTGCCTGCTCGCCTTTTTTTGCCGGACCATGCACTTCTTTGCAGTCCGACTTCGTCAATTCGACAACCAGAGAGAATAGATCATTGATTGTGGTTTCGATTCCTGTGCCGACATTGAACACACCGTGAGCTTCCTGCCCCATCGCAATGAGATTGGCTTCGACCACATCCTCAACGTATACAAAGTCGCGTGTCTGCCGCCCATTGCCGTAAATGACCGGTTGCTCGTGATTGAGCAGCTTCTGTATGAAAATCGCGACCACCCCTGCTTCACCTTCAGGATCCTGTCTTGGACCATAGACATTCGCGTATCGCAGGCTCACCACTTGTATTCCGCTCATCCGGGTGTAATAGGACAAATAATGCTCGCCGCATAATTTACTGATTCCATAGGGCGAAAGCGGATGCGTGGCGTGAGATTCGGTAGCGGGAAAGGCATCCTGTTCCCCATAGATCGCCCCTCCGGATGAGGAAAAAATGACCTTGCGCGCGCCATGTTTTGCCGCCTGCTCGAGCACATTGAGCGTGCCCAGCACGTTGACCCGCGCATCAAAAAGCGGATCCTCCACCGATTTGCGCACGTTCATCTGCGCCGCGAGATGAACCACGATGGAAGGACGCTCATTTCGAAAGACACGTTCGAGTCTCGAACTTTCGATATCCACCTTGTAAAACTGGGCCGCGCGCGGCACGTTCTTGCGCTTCCCGGAACACAGATTGTCGACGACCGTCACATCGTGGCCTTCCTGCACCAACCGATCGACCACATGAGACCCGATGAATCCCGCACCCCCAGTTACCAATACCTTCATAATTTTCCTCGATTACGATTCGAACCAGCGACAGCCCATTCCACGGAATCGGAATTGAAGCCTACACCCTCTCAGCCCTGCTGCAAATATTTTTCAGCCTTGCGCGACCGCCAGACTTGAACGAGAGGATGAACCAGGCACAGGTCGATAGAAACACATCAAAATTTCGCGATTTCCTTTCCGACCGTGAATCGGTGAATCCATACTGCCGATCACCGACAATCCAAGGTCTTGGGCTAATTCGATCATGTTTTCTTTGACTTCCAACCGCAAGGCGTCGTCGCGCACCACGCCTCCCCTTCCCACGCGTCCCTTCCCGACTTCAAATTGCGGTTTGACGAGCGCGACCACGGTGGCAGGCGTCGCGAGGAAGCGCATCACGCAGGGTAGCACAATGGACAACGAAATAAATGAAACATCGATGGCAGCCACTTCAATAGGATTCGCTATGGCGGAAGGAGAGAGATAACGAATATTCGTGCGCTCCAGGAGAACCACGCGGGAATCCTGCCGCAGGCGCCAGTCGAATTGACCGTAACCGACATCGACGGCGTACACGAGCTGGGCGCCGCGTTGGAGAAGGCAATCGGTGAAGCCTCCCGTCGAACATCCCACATCGAACGTAATGCACCCGCGAACATTCACTCCAAAATAATCGAGGGCCGGGCTTAATTTGTCCCCGCCGCGGCTGACATACTGTGAGGGGGGCGACAGAACCTGGACATCGGAATCTACAGGCACGAGCTTAGCCGGTTTGTCGACCAAACACCCATCGACCCGGACCAAGCCGGCAAGAATCAACCGGCCGGCCTCGTCTCGACCGGAGACCAGTCCGCGGGTAACGAGAGAGCGATCAAGACGATCGCGCATGGCGGGAAGCCGGGAAGGCATCACAATAGCCGTAATAAACAATCAGTTTGATGGCCGAATGATTGATATTATGTGCTGGGCGAGGGAACATCGGGATCTTGGTCGGTAAGCGAGAATGCCTGGAGTCGCCTTCTACCGTCCTTCTCTTGAACCAGAATTTCCACCTTTCGCTCCGCATCTTCCAACATTTTCAGACAGGTTTTGGATAGTCGGATCCCCTCTTCAAAAATCCGCAGAGAATCATCGAGGGGAAGATCCCCCTTTTCCAATTCGGTCACAATGGCCTCGAGCCTGGCCATCGCTTGCTCAAATTTCACGGCCGCCACGGCGACTCCGTTTCATCACAAGAAAACTCACGCACATGTGAAGAGGAACACATTATTGCCGGAGATCTTTGAGAGGTCAAGGTGAAGAATCAGGCAGCGATTGTTGCACCACGCACAAAAGCCGACCCGCGGCGAGCCGCACCCGGACAAGATCTCCTTCGGCGACATCCGTCGCATCCCTGACCAATCGACCGTCGGAAAGCCGATGAACCAGGCTGTACCCGCGCGCCAGAATGGCCAGCGGACCGAGGGCGTCCAGCCCCATAATGTGGCGATGAAGCCCTTGGCGCCTGCACGAAAGCAGGGTTCGCATTTCCCGTCCCAGGCGATTGACCAATTGAGGGAGCAGAATTCGAAATTCCCGCATCGTAGTCACGGGACCGGCTATAAGCAAGTCGTGCTGCAGCGCATGCACGGTGCGTTGAGCAAATCCGAGACGATGGCGCGTATGCTCCACCACGCCGGCAACCACGTCATCGACCCGCTGAGCCTCGGCTTGCAGCCGCCGGCGCATGACGTCGAACAGGCGGAGGCCGTTCTCAACCCGATGATGCTGCGAGAGGCAGTGAGTGCGCATGCACCGGATTATCCGTCCGGACGACTGGGTGACTCGTTCCATCACTTCATCAAATACGGGCACGACCGCTTCCGCCGCAGCCGAAGGAGTCGCCGCCCGATAATCGGCGGCAAAATCGGCCAGCGTGACGTCGATCTCATGCCCCACGCCGGTCACGATGGGAACTCGCGAGGCGACGATGGCGCGCACCACGATCTCTTCATTGAAAGACCATAAATCCTCCCAAGAACCTCCGCCCCGCCCCACAATGATGACATCGACCAAGCCCGCGGCGCTCAAGTCCCCGATTGCCGAGGCAATGCGCTCGGCGGCCCCGACACCTTGCACCGGGGCGGGAGCAAGCACAATATTGATGGCCGGCCATCGCCGGCGTAGCACGGTCACCATGTCCCGGACAGCCGCTCCGGCCGGGGACGTCACAATGCCGACGGCACGCGGAAAGCGAGGAAGGGGACGCTTTCGATTCTCAGTAAACAATCCTTCTCGGGCCAACCGCTCTTTCAGCTGCTCAAACGCCAACTGCAAGGACCCCATGCCGAGGGGCTCGGCATATTCGACCACCACTTGATACTCTCCCCGCGGCTCGTAGACGGACACGCGACCTCGGACCAGCACATGAAGACCTTCCTTAAGTTCGAATCGGAGGTTTTGAGCCCCGGCCCGGAACAGCACCATGCGGATTTGACTCCGCTCGTCTTTCAAGGTGAAGTAGACATGTCCCGAGCCGGGCCATCTGATATTCGATACTTCTCCTTCAATCCAAACATCGCGAAAATCCCCTTCCAGAGATTCCCGGATCAAGCTAGTCAGATCAGAAACGGTCCAGATACGTCGTGAGGCCATGTGGCGTCAAACCATGAGATCGGAGACCGGTGAGGATTGAACGGTCAAACGGAGGAGCGATCAGTCAACGACGCGAATGCGTTCGATTGAGAGTGCTTTGCCCAGCCTGGCATCAAGCTCAACAAGCACGGCACAAAATACGACCGGCCCTGATGCGACCTCAAATCGACGAGGCATCCCGGTCAGAAACTTTTCGATGGCGAGTTCTTTCTTGATCCCGATAACCGAGTGCAGGGGGCCCGTCATCCCAATATCCGTGATATAGGCGGTGCCTTTTGGCAAGATTTGCTCGTCCGCGGTCTGGACATGAGTATGAGTGCCGACGACCGCCGTGACCGATCCGTCCAAAAAATGCCCCATCGCCATCTTTTCGGACGTCGCTTCGGCATGCATATCGACGACAATCGCGGGCGTTTGGCTCTTCAGCCGCTCCAGCTCTCGTTTCGCAACTTGAAAGGGACAGTCGATCGTCGGCATGAAGGCACGTCCCATCAGGTGCAACACGGCCAATGACTCTCCGTTCGGGCAGGTCAGCACGTAACCGCCTTTCCCCGGCACGCCCTCCGGGTAATTGGCCGGGCGAAGCAACCGCGGTTCACGCGGGAAAAAGTCGACGATCTCCTTCTTATCCCAGGCATGATTGCCCGTGGTGATAACGGAGAGGCCAAGGTCAAACAATTCATCGACAAGATCGGGAGTAATCCCGAATCCGCCCGCAACATTTTCTCCATTCCCTATGACGACATCAATGTGGCGCTGTACCACCAGCTTGGGAAGGAGGCGAGCGAGGGCTTTGCGTCCCGGCTCGCCCATGATATCGCCGATAAAGAGAACCTTCACGCCGTCCTCCTTATTTCGCGTAATCCACGAAACGACTCTCTCGAATGACCGTTACCTTAATTTGTCCCGGATAGGTCAATTCGTGCTCGATTTTTTTGGCGAGATCCCGTGAGAGCTGAAAGCACTCGGGATCCGAGAGATCGTCCTGTTTGACAATGACGCGGATCTCGCGGCCGGCTTGGATGGCATAGGCCTTCTGGACCCCCTTCTGGCCGGTCGCCAACGACTCGAGCTTCTCAAGCCGTTTGACATACGATTCCAGCGCTTCCCTCCGAGCCCCTGGCCGGGCCGCCGACAAGGCTTCCGCTGAGGCAACCAATACCGTTTCCGGGCAAATCGGCTCCACCTGCTCGTGGTGCGCCGCAATGGCATTCACGACCTTCGGATCCTCTCCATATTTCTTAGCGATCTCCGCTCCCAGCATGGCATGCGGCCCCTCTTCTTCGTGGCTGACCGCCTTTCCGATATCGTGCAGCAACGCGCCGCGCCTCGCCAATTTGACATCCAGTCCAAGTTCGGACGCCATAATGCCGCAAATGTACGAGGCTTCCCGCGCATGGTACAGATTATTCTGACCGTAACTGGTCCGATATTTGAGACGCCCCAGGACCTTGACCAATTCAGGATGGAAATCCGACAGGCCCAGTTCGAAGATGATTTTTTCCGCCTCTTCGATCATGAGCTTCTCGATGTCCGTCTTCACCTTTTCCACGATTTCTTCGATTCGAGTAGGGTGAATCCGCCCGTCGTGCATGAGGCGTTCGAGCGAGACCTTGGCGATCTCCCGGCGAAGCGGATCGAACCCTGAGATAATGACGGCTTCCGGCGTTTCATCAATGATGAGATCAATGCCCGTGGCGGCCTCGATCGCGCGGATATTCCTGCCTTCTCGTCCGATAATTCGCCCCTTCATGGCATCATTGGGAATCGGGACGACGGAGATGGTAGCTTCGTTGACATAATCGCGTGTCACGCGCTGAATCGATCGGGCGATAATTTCACGCGCTTCGCGCTCCGCATTCTCTTTGGCTTCTTCGAGCGTCCGCTTGGCCAGTCCCGCGGCTTCAAGACGGGCCTGACTCTCCATTTCAGCAATGAGTTGCCTTTTGGCCTCCTCGGCAGTCATGCTCGCCGCCCGTTCCAACGCCTCGCGGTGCTGCTTCAACGCCTCGACGCATAGGGCTTCCTTTTGGCCCAGGCCGTCTTCCCGCTTGGCCAACTCTTGATCGCGCTTCGCAAGGTCGCTTTCGCGTTTCTCCACCCCGAACAGCTTTTTCTCGAAGTTCTCTTCGCGCTGGGCGATGCGCTTTTCAATATTGAGCAATTCGGCCAACTTCATCTTCTGTTCTTTTTCAATCTCAGTTTTGGATTGAAATACCAAGTCCTTGGCTTCCAGTTTGGCTTCTTTCATCACCGTTTCGGCTTCGCGTTGAGCGCCCTGGATAATATGGCGGGCTTGCTCTTCGGCTTCGGTACGCCGTGCCAAGGCCGAGTTTCGGCGCAAGAACTCATACACTCCGACGCCGATTCCGGCGCCTAGGAGCGCAGTGACAATGTATGCAAAGATGCTGAGAGAAATGGGACCCACCTCCCTTAAAGTCGATGCCGAACCTAATGGTCAGGCCGAGCGGTAATGATTCACCGGATCAAAAAAGGGAATCAGAAGCGAAAGGGGAGGAACGAAGAAGGCACGATTGAGCGCGCCTACGGATTAGGCAGTCAGCCAGGGAGCGCCGTCGGATCGCCGGAACTGAATAGGTCTATCTGATTGCCGTTCTCCTGCGGGCAAGCTGCCGCTATCGTTACATTTTCCCCGCCTAGACCGAACGGCCGCATATGAGGGACGTGCTCCGGCATGAGGCCCATTGAGCAGGAAATCCCTCATCATAGACACCAGATTGTCCGTTAACCCTTCATTCCACTGCATTAAACGGGCTATCGGCTTTGTCGCCCATCCAGCGAGGACACTGATAACTGCAAGACAGACCAGCGATTCCATATTCATTGGGTACATGAGCTCGTACAAGCGCCTGACCGATTCCAAGTTCCTTTCTTCGATCCGCTGTTCACTTCATCTTCCGGTGACCCACAATAGCAAAGGGGCTACATGATTGCAAGGCGACCACCTATTGAGCCGGCGGCCCGGAAGGCACTTGCTCTTCGATGGACTCCATCAGCAAGAGCATCCGCCGCTCCATGTCCGTTTCGATACGCTGCATCTTCTTTTCGCACTCCAATAACTGGTGCGCGAGGTTGAGCGCGGCAAGGACGGCCAACTTGTGAGGCGTGGCGGTTTTCATGCCCTGCGCAACATGTTTCATTTGTTTATCAACTATTTCCGCAAGCTGGTACACGTAGGAATCATCGGCATCACCATTAATACCGAACCGATGACCGTGAATCTCCACCTCGATGGTCTTAATCAAGAGCCACCTCCTTGGAAGGGTCCAGACATTCGAGTACTTCGATTTCTCCCAATACACGTTCGATACGCGCCCGGATATCCATACGTTCGCGCTCCCACCGCCGATTGTTGTCATCCTGCGAGACCAGCCGTTCCCGGGCAAGACGAAGTTCTTCTTCCAGGGCGGTGTTTTTCCGTTTCAGATCCTGTACCAGTTTGACAAGCTCTCGGATTCGAACTTCCAACGCATCAAGCCGATCCATCGTCATGGCGCCATCCTCATCATCCAAAAGTAAAAAATACCCTATATGGGCGGGCACTATAGAAAGTTCACAATACCTTGTCAAGAAAGGAAGACTAGGAGGAGAGCCGGTGAAGGCGCAAATACTCGCCGTAGCTGCGAAGCACCCGTTTGACGTAGAGACGAGTCTCTTGATACGGGATTAATTCAATAAATTCGTCCTGCTCGCGCCCCCGGTGGGTGGAAATCCAGCCGGTGACGGCGGTTGGACCGGCATTATAGGCGGCGACCGCGTAAGCGATATTGCCGGAAAACTGATCCAGCAATTGGCCCAGGTATCGTACACCCAGACCGATATTGGTGCTTTGATCGAAGAGATCTTCCCGCTCCACTGCCGACAACCCAAATCGTTGCGCCACCTGATTTGCCGTCGCAGGCATCAGTTGCATCAGACCTACCGCCCCGACCATCGACACCGCTTTTTCATCGTATTGACTTTCTTCGCGGATAATGGCGGCGGCAAGATACGGATTGACCTGTGTGACGCCTTGAGACTGGATGGTCGGAACAAGCCCGGTCGGGTACGCCACCGTCCAGAGCACAGAGGAAGCCGGGGCTCCGCCCCGCTCGAGCTTGTCACGAAAATGAGTTTTGGCCAAACGCAACGCGGGATAGTAGGCGCCCACTTCATTCAAGAGAGCCGAAAACGCGAGCAGGACTTCTTCGTCCCGACTGTACTGCTCCGTGAGTGTTGCGAGCTCACGGGCGGCATCCTGGGTGAGACCCAGAATTTTCAGTTCGACCGCCCGCCGGTAGGCCGGATGTCGCTCAATTTCAAGCCGCCTGTTTTCCGGCAGGGGCGGATCCTCGACTCCGGTGCTGACAGGGACGACTTGCGGGATGGGCTCAAGCCGCACATCGGCTTGCCGCATAGCCAACTGGCAGTAGTAGCTATACAGCTGGCGCTGGCACACACGACTGTAATAGTCATGCGCCTTGCCGTTTTTGTCATGATCCGAGGCTCGCGCCAACCAATAAAGCGCCTGCGGCTCGAATGCGCTGACTTGGGCGTCCGCCAACGTTTTGAATGTTTCGACGGCCTCCGCATACCGAGCCGTGCGATATTGCACCCATCCCACTCTCCATAATCCCTCCGCGCGCTGCGAGGCCGACTCTCCGTATTTTGCCACCTGGCGGAAAGCGCCGACTGCGTCATCAAAGCGGTTTTGATCTTCGAGCCAGACACCGGCAAACAACTGCACCATCGCTTTTTGATCATTGGTCAGCGTGGAATGTAATGACAGGCGAGCCAATTCCAGCAACTTGTCACCCAATCCCTGGCGCAAATACACCCGAGAGAGCCATACCTGCGCTTCGTTCGCCTCCGGAGCACGTTCCATCGATAGGTTGCGGAAGGTCTCCCGCGCCAGGTCATACTGCTTCAGTCTCGTCTGAGCGATGCCGAGTTTCAGCCTCGCCTCGTATCGACGAGGGTGCTGCGGCTCCAGCGAGAGAACGCGCCGCAGTTCCTCGATCGCTTCGGCTTGCATGGCGAGGCCGAGAAACGCTTGTGCGCGTTGATAATGGTCGTCCGCCGACGGGGTCCACGCTTCTCCGCCCCCATTGGCATCAAGGCGCGCTTTTGCCTCCCGCGCTTCGGCCGTGTGGGGGAATCGAATCCACGCCTGTTTGAACGCCGTGCGGGCTTCCGTGATCCGGCCCGCGCGATCATGGCAATCCGCCAAATGAACCAAAGCCGGCGGAGCCGCCCGGTCCTTGTCATTCAGTGCCAGAGCCCGGCTGAGCCATTCTATGGCGGCAGAACAATCATTGAGCACATAGTACGTCTCTCCCGTTCGATAGGCGCTTCGCACCACCAGACTTGAATCGGGCACGGCGTCGCGGATCGATTCGAAAGACTTTGCAGCCTCCGCCCCGTCATTCAATTTCACCAGTGAATCACCGATCCATAGGCGGAAATAGTCTTCCAGTAGAGGAAAATCGCGTTGGGCGCTCTTGAGATACCGGATCGCTTCGGCGGGCTCCCGATCAATCAGAAGAATGCCCAAGAGTACCCCGGCTCGCTTGGCCCAGAGAGATGCGGGATAGCGCTCCATGATGGTACGGAGCCGCTCGATCTTCGTTGAAAGTACCTCATCCCGCCGTTCCACCGTTGTGCGATTGTCACGGATGGCGGCGACCGACCTAAAACAATCTTCAGGCGAATCACAGGACCACTGAGGCCCCAGCTGCTGAGGCGGAGACTGGCCTGACACGGTGGGCAGCATCAGGCAAGTAAGCCCCAGCAGAGCACAGAGAACCAACCATCCCTGCATCCGCTTAAGTACCGAAGGGATAGGACCTGTTGAGGATGCGAATATCATGACAACTGAGACTCATTATAGTGGCTTCGACGCGGCGAGAACAGCCTGCCGTCGATTCGACGTGGGCCTTCGGTTGTCAGCACTTTTTTTGGTGTGTTAGGCTTTTGCCACATGGCGACGCCGGCGCAGCAGCTTACAGAACCAGTGGACCTTCTCAGCCTGGATGAATTCGGCATGGTGCAACTCGTCCGGGGACTCGGATGGCCGTCTTATCGCGCCAAGCAAGTACTGCGATGGCTATATCGCCGCCGGGAGACGGATATCGCGCGAATGAGTGACCTGTCCAGGGACGACCGGAATCGGCTCTCGAATTGCGCCGTCATCTCGAGGCCTCGGGATTGCCGGATCCATACATCGAAGGACGGGACGAAAAAATTGGTATTTACCTTGTCCGACGGCCTGGCGGTGGAGAGCGTATTGATTCCCGAGGACGACCGATTGACCTTGTGCCTGTCCACCCAGGTCGGATGCACGTTGGATTGCGGTTTTTGTCTCACCGGTACCATGGGCCTTCGGCGGAACTTACGAGTTGCTGAAATCCTGACGCAGGTCCTGGCGGCGCAGCATCACACCCCGGAAGAGACACCGATTACAAATCTCGTCTTCATGGGCATGGGGGAGCCGCTGGCCAATCTTGACGCCCTTGTCGATGCGATCGGGCGGCTGACGAACAATGTGTGGGGGTTCGGATTTTCTCCCCGACGCATTACTATTTCGACGGCCGGCCTGGCGACTCGCCTCAGAGAAATGGCCCCGCTCGGGGTGAACCTCGCCATTTCACTCAATGCGACAACGGATCACATGAGGCAACGACTCATGCCCGCCGCCAATCGGCTTCATTCTCTTCAAAGTCTCCTAGCGGCCTGCCGCGCCTATCCGCTTCCCTCACACCGCCGTCTGACGTTCGAATATGTGTTATTGGGTGGCGTCAATGACGGCTTGGACGACGCCCGCCGCTTAGTTTCATTGCTGCGGGGACTACGCAGCAAGGTGAACTTGATTCCGTTTAACCCGTTTCCCGGCAGTTTCTTTCGCCGCCCGTCGGATGAGGCGGTGAATGCCTTCCAGGAGATCCTTCGCCGCCACGGCCTCGACACCTTCGTGAGAAAAAGCCGCGGGCGCGATGTCCTCGGCGCCTGCGGGCAGCTCGGCAATGTCGCGGGCGATGCTGCGATTACCTTGACACAGATTCAAAGCCGTTGCTAGCATGAGATGGATTTCCGTCATGAACTCATGATCTTATTTCTCCGCCCCACATCCGGCCGCATCATATCCACAATCCTCGGAACACTGTTCACGATATCGGCGGCGGCCCTACCGGTGTCCCACGCCGTTGAACCTAAAGAATTCGTGCTCTCCAACGACATGAGGGTGTTGTTGGTCGAGGTCCCCAAAGCACCGGTC
Organism: Nitrospira sp. Nam80; assembly: GCF_965152575.1. Lineage (NCBI taxonomy): Bacteria > Pseudomonadati > Nitrospirota > Nitrospiria > Nitrospirales > Nitrospiraceae > Nitrospira > Nitrospira sp. Nam80. The sequence continues at coordinate 798,554 of NZ_OZ224216.1, read as the reverse complement.
GCGACCGTCCAGGTCTGGTACAAGGTCGGCTCCAGAAATGAAGTGATGGGCAGGGCCGGCCTCTCTCATATGCTGGAACACATGATGTTCAAGGGCACCAATCGGTTCCCGAAGGGGTCGTTCTCCCGCCTGATCCGAAAAAACGGCGGGATGGACAATGCGTTCACCAGCCAGGATTTCACCGCCTATTTCGAGAATTTGGCGGCCGATCGAGTGACCCTCGCATTGGAGCTTGAGTCGGACCGGATGCAGGGCCTTATCCTGGACGGCAATGAGTTCAAGACCGAACGAGAAGTCGTAAAGGAAGAGCGTCGCCTCCGCTCCGAAGACGATCCCCAGGGAGCGCTCGTCGAAGCCCTTTTCGCGCAGGCCTATGTCAGCCATCCTTACCATTGGCCGGTCATTGGCTGGTTTGCGGACTTGGACGCCATGACCTTGGAAGATTTGCAACGGCACTACGACACCTACTACTCGCCGAACAATGCCACGTTGGTCATTGTGGGCGACATCAAGGCCGACACATTGATTCAGACCATCACCAAGTTATTCGAACCGATTCCCAAAGGGCCGACGCCGAAGCCCACGGTCGCCATGGAGCCGGAACAACGCGGCGAGCGCCGATTTCTTTTGAAACGGGAAGCCCAGGTGCCGTTCGTCATGATGGGCTACCGCGTGCCGAACTACACGAGCGAGGATTCGTACGCGCTCAACATTCTGGAGTCGATTCTGTCGCACGGGAAAAGCTCACGCCTGTACCAGAGCCTGGTATACGAGCAAAAATTGGGCTTGGCAGTCGGCGCGGAATACAGCTTGATGCAGGCGGATCCCGGCTTGTTTTACTTTTACGCGCTGGTCCGGCCCGGCGAAAAAATCGAATCGGTTGAGGAAAACCTCGTGAAGGAGATTCGGCGCCTGCAGAACGAGCCGCCGACCGAGCTTGAGCTGCAGCGGGCGAAGAATCAAATTGAAGCCGGGCGGATCTTCGAGCAGGATTCAAATTTTCGACACGCGATGCTGCTCGGCGAAGCGGAGACGGTCGGAGCCGGATGGCGGAAAGTGAGCCAATTCATCGAGCGGACCCATGCCGTGACGGCGCAAGACGTTCAACGAGTGGCGAACAAATATCTCATCGACGACACGAGGACGATCGGGATGCTGATTCCGCAACCTCCGCGCGCCAACACACCGGATGCGACCTCGCCGCACTAGGAAGGTCGACCTATGAATCAGCATGGCTCACCCTTTCGCGACTCTTTTTGCCGGTCAATGATCATTCTGTTGCGTCATGTAGGCCAGGCCTGTGCGGCTGCGGTCCTGCTCCTCGGGCTGCTCGCGGCGCCGGCGGGGCCAAGCTCGGCCGCCGATATCAATCCGATCCGCTTCGTGACCCCGAACGGGATCACGGTGCTGTTCTTGGAACAACACTATCTGCCGACCGTGGAAGTGCATGCCCTCGTCAAAGTCGGATCGGCTCAGGATCCTTCCGACAAAGCAGGACTTGCGAATCTCGTCGCCAGCCTGCTCGATGAGGGGACGGCAACGCGTAGTTCAAAGCAGATTGCCGAAGAAATCGATTTTGTCGGAGGGGCGCTGGCGGCAAAGGCCTCGGAAGACTTCACTACCGCGTCCGTCCGGGTGCTCAAGAAGGATGCCGATCTCGGGATTTCGCTGCTGGCGGATGTGCTGATGCATCCGGCGTTTCACAAGCAGGAGTTCGACCGGGTTCGCGCCCAAATCGTGGGCGAGATTGCGAGCGACGAAGACGATCCCGGCCATGTCGCATTGAAGGCCTTCAATCAGCTGGTCTTCCATGGACATCCATATCGCTGGCCGGCCAACGGCAGCGAAGAATCGCTCAACAAGATTACGCTGGCGGATGTCCAGCAGTTTCATGCGCGGGAATATCTTCCCAACCAGACCATCATGGCCGTTGTCGGCGACTTGACGCAGGATCAAGCCTCCGCCCTCATACAGACCCATTTCGGATCATGGAAGAAAGGGACCCCGCCGACTTTCTCCCAGAAGAAGCCCGCGCCGGTTGACCGCAAGATGGTCCAGTTGATCGACAAGGACCTGACCCAGTCGACGATCATTCTCGGCCATGCGGGCATCAGCCGAACCAGTCCCGATTACTATCCCATCACCGTGATGAACTACATCCTCGGAGCCGGAGGATTTTCTTCCCGCTTGATGGACAGCATTCGGGACAAGCAAGGACTGGCCTATGGCGTCATGAGCCATTTCGACACGAGATTGATGCCGGGCGCATTCATGGTCAATCTCCAAACCAGAACCGAAGCCACCAACCAGGCGATTACCGGCGTCCTGCAAGAAATGAAAGGCATGCGCGAGAGTCCCGTCTCCGACCAAGAACTCAACGATGCCAAGTCGTTCATCATGGGCAGCTTTCCATTGCGCATCGACACGAGCGCCAAATTGGCGCAGGTGTTGGCGCAAGTGGAGTTTTACAATCTGGGACTGGACTACTTCACCCAGTACCCCAAGGCGATCGAGAAAGTCACGAAAGATGACGTCTTGCGCGTTGCGAAGCAGTATCTCGATCCCCAACATTATGCGCTCGTGGTGGTGGGCGCCATCGCGAAGGCCAAGGTCAAACAATAACCACAACCTTAACCTCGCTGCACAGCCCCATGCAGGGTTTACCAATGCTCCAACTCCATCCCAGGCTCGAATCAAAACAACGGACCATGCGGCAGATCATCCGCGACATGGAATCGGTGGTCGTGGCTTTTTCCGGAGGCATCGACAGCTCCTTGGTTCTAAAGGTCGCACATGGCGAACTGGGAGATCGGGCCATCGCCGTCACGGCGGTGTCGGCCACACTGCCTGAGCGAGAACTGGAACTAGCCCGCAGCGTCGCGATGGAAATCGGCGCGGCTCATCGAATTCTCGAAACCGATCAACTCCAGATCCCGGATTTCGTCCGCAATGACGCCAGCCGCTGCTACCATTGCAAAACCGATCTGTATTCTGCTTTGGGACGCATCCGGGAAGAATACGCGGGTAGCGCGATCGTAGACGGGGTACACCTCGAAGATCAGGGTGATGATCGGCCCGGCATCGCCGCCGCGCGAGAGTGGGGAGTCCGAAGTCCCCTGCTTGAGGCCGCCTTCACGAAAGCGGACATCCGGGAGTTGGCCAAAGCGTTGGATTTATCGAACTGGGACAAGCCGGCAGCAGCCTGCTTGTCATCACGCATCCCGCGCGGGACGGCAATCACGAAGGAAACCCTCCACCGAATCGACCGTGCCGAGGCGGTATTGGCCGACGAGGGCTTCCGGCATGTGCGGGTGCGAGACCATGGCGACATCGCGCGCATCGAGCTGACGCCAGAAGATTTTCCGCTTCTCTTTACGGAAGGCCGAGGCGAACGAGTGAGCCGCGGGCTGAAGCTGCTAGGCTATCGATTTGTGACACTGGATTTGGAGGGCTACCGGCTCGGAGGAGTCACCTTGATAAGAAGTGAGGAGTTATAAATGGAATTCTGAGTTCTGAGTTGCGGTTTAGGGTTAAGGTTTTTGAATCAACTCAGAACTTCTCATTCATACCTCAGAACTAATTTGTGTGGGTTTTTGCCAGCGCATCCAAGGCTTCATCGGCCAGCCGCCGGTTGTCCGCGTCGGTCAGCGCCCGCCCCACCACCTTTTCCGCTACCAATAGAGCCAGTTCAGTGGTCTGATTGCGAATCTCCTGGACAGCCTTCCGCCGTTCGTGGTCGATTTCCCGAGTCACGTCGCCTTTGATCCGGTCGGCCTCCGCGCTCATCCGTTGCTCGTTCTCGTCCCACAAACGCTGCGCGCGCTCTTTCGCCTGTCCCAGAATCGCGTCCGCCTCTTTCGCGACCGCATTGAGCTTGGCCTCATATTCCTTAAGCTTTCGCTCCGCTTCCGAGCGGTGCCGTTCTGCTTGGTCCAAGCTGTCTTTGATCTTCTTTTCCCGCTCCTCCAGAATCCCGAGGATACCCGGAAAGGCATATTTGTAAAGCAAGAACAGGAGAATTCCGAAGGACAGGATCTCCCAAAAGATCAACGACGAAAAGAAATGAGACTCAAATTGAGGCATGAATCACCTTCGTGGAGTTAGAAGTTCTGAGTTGGAAGTTCTGAGTTGTTAAACTCAGTACCCATAATTCAGAACCCAGAACCCAGAACTCTTATTTGCGCAGTCCCATGATGATGAACGCGATCACGAGCCCGTACAAGGCGATGGCTTCGACCAACGCGAATCCGATCCACATGTACTTCCCGACCCGTCCCTCCGCTTCAGGCTGGCGAGCGACGGCTTCGATCATCTTACCGAAGATATAGCCGATCCCCACGCCGGCTCCGGCAAAGCCGGCGGCCGCCAATCCCATTCCCACCAATGCTGCTGCTGCTGCGTCCATTGTTTGTCTTTCCTCCCTTAGTAGACAGTCACGCTTAATGCGCGTGCTCACTGTGACCGTGCAGGGTGATCGCGTCTCCCAAATAGACGCAACTCAACACGGTAAAGATATAGGCTTGAATAAACGCGATGCCGAGTTCCAATCCGTTCATGGCGATCGTAAAGGCGAATGGAAGCCATCCAATCAACAACCCACCGCTGATGGCAAGGCCGAATAAGACGCCGAGGATGGTATGACCGGCGGTCATGTTGGCGAACAACCGCACCGCCAAAGAAATCGGCCTTGCAAGCTGACTCACCAGTTCAATCGGAATCATCAGCGGCAATAACCAGGCCGGCGTCCCCGGCGGCACCAGGATCCCCAGGAACTTCGCTCCATGAAGGACGAATCCGAGCACGACGCTGAGCCCGTACACCGCCACGGCAAAGACCGCCGTGACAATGATCTGGCTCGTCACGGTATAGGTGCCGGGAATCAATCCGAGCAGGTTACAGAATAGGATGAACAGAAAAAGCGTGGCGATCAGGGGAAAAAATTTCATACCCTGATGGCCCATGGTGTCGAGAATGATATTGCGGATGAACTCCACGAGCAGTTCGGCCAGGTTTTGGAGCTTGGATGGAACCAGTTTCCTGGCGGAGGATGCCATAATCATCAACAGTGCCACCAAACCGACCACGACCCACATCATGATGACGGCCTTGTTCACCGAAATATCGAGGCCGCCAAGCGAGATCGGCACAAAATTATGCAGTTCAAATGGATGGAGAGGACTTTCTTCCACGTCTATCCTTTATCGTTCAGGACCACCCGGCGATCCCGGCCACCGTTGAGCGGCGCGATAGGCATTCCGTACTCCGGCGGCCGCGCCAAAAAACATTCCCGCAACCAAACCCCATGGACCAGAATCGAGGAGGTACGTATCAACGGCCCATCCCAATCCACCTCCCACAATCAACGCAGCAAGCAGTTCCGTCCCTATGCGGACGGCCTGTCCGAGCCCCGCATAGAATGGATCGGTGGAGGGGGGCATGACGCACCCACACTTGATGGGCGTCCCTGGCACAAACCTGGGTTCACCTAGGCGGGCGCGCAATTCAAGCAGAATCCCCATGGACTTGTCAAGAAGCGCGGTGCGCGCCCGATTTAAATACGGTATAGTCATCCATTACTCACCCATCGTGACGGTCATGCTGGTCCCTTCACGAGCCGATTACCTCCGTGGTTCTCCGCAACCGCTCGCCCTCATTTTGCCGGAACCGGCGGCGGATGTCTTTGAGCTCCATCAGCGTGTCGCCAGATCCGGTACCCCGTCGTTTCTCCTGGAAAGCGGAGCCTCTCTCACCCAGAGCGCGCGATACTCCTTTTTCGGCAATGAGCCCTATGCCCTGGTGACCGGCACCGAAGCAGGCGCCGTCTTGGAATCGAACGGCCGCACCTGTTCTTTGAATGAATCGGGCCTCGAACATCTCTTCGGGCTGGTCCATGATTCCCACATCGCATCAGGTCCCGGACTTCCGCCGTTTTTTGGAGGGGCAATCGGCTATGTGAGCTACGACTGGATCCGAACCATCGAGTCGATTCCCTCTGTCGCACAGGACGATCTTGGACTGCCGCTCCTTCACTTTGGGCTTGTCGATCTCGTCGCGGCGGTGGACCATACGGACCATCGGCTTTATCTCATGTACTGCCCGCCGCTGTCGCGTTTCCGCTCGGAACCGCGGGAGAAGCTCTATCGTGAAGGCTGTGATCGGCTCGCTGAATGGGAAGCCAGACTGGCCGCCTCCATCGGTTCCATCGACCGGCCGGAGGGACAGGACGCGGTGAATTTTATTCCCGATCAGTCACGTCGAGACTATACCGACCGCGTGCGCCGTTGCCAGGATTACATCGCCGCCGGAGATATTTATCAGGCCAATATTTCTCACCGCTTCACGATCGAAACCGAGCACCGGGCTTCCTCGCTTTTGCGTGATCCGCTGCCGTTCGCACAGTACGGCCGCCTGCGACGGGTCAACCCCTCTCCGTTCTCCGCATGCCTGCGCTTTGACGACCTCGCGCTCGTCTGTTCTTCCCCCGAGCGGTTGATCCGCCTCAGCGGGCGGCGGGTCGAAACGCGTCCGATCGCCGGGACCAGGCCGCGCGGCAAAAGCGACGAAGAGGATCGGCGCCTCGTCACTGAACTCCTGGCCAGTTCAAAGGAACGGGCCGAGCATGTGATGCTGGTGGATCTGGAACGCAATGACTTGGGGCGTGTGTGCGAATACGGATCCGTGCAAGTCGATGACTTCATGACGGTCGAGCAATATTCACATGTCAACCATATCGTGTCGAATGTCTCCGGGACACTGGGGAGCGGGTTCACTGGCCTGGATCTACTTCGGGCCGTGTTCCCGGGAGGCACCATTACCGGCGTCCCGAAGATTCGCTGCATGGAAATTATCGAAGAGTTGGAGCCGACGCGCCGCGGACCCTATACCGGGGCATTGGGCTATCTCGGCTGGAACGGGGACCTCGACTTCAACATTCTCATTCGAACTCTCGTCCTCACGAAGCACCGCGGCTATGTGCAGGTCGGCGCCGGAATCGTCGCCGATTCCGATCCGGACAGCGAGTACGACGAGACGCTGCACAAGGCGGGCGCATTGTTCAAAGCGCTCGGGAGGTCGAACTGATGTGGGTGTTTCTGCATGATCGATTCCTACGCAAGGAACAGGCGCTCATCTCGGTATTCGACCATGGATTTCTCTATGGCGACGGCGTGTATGAAACAATCCGCTCGTACGGCGCCCGAATCTTTATGCTCGATCAGCATCTCAGCCGCCTCTATCGATCCGCCGAAGCGATCGGATTGGACATTCCCATCCCGCGCCACGAGTGGCCAGCGCTGCTACATGAAGCCATGACTCGCAACAACGTGGGACATGAGCGGGCGGACGCCTATCTTCGCATTACCATTTCCAGGGGTGAAGGCGACATCGGACTGGATCCCGCATTGTGCAAGCGTCCGACGGTGGTGATCATGACCAAAGAATTGGCGCCGCCGCCGGAAAGTCAGTATGAAGCCGGGATCGCGTTGACTATCGCCCGCACCAAACGGAATCTGCCCGAAGCCTTGTCGCCCCATATCAAAGCCACAAACTTCCTGAATAATATTCTGGCCAAGCGGGAGGCGATCGCCGCAGGCGTGTTCGACAGTATTTTGTTGAACTGGCGGGACGAAGTGACCGAATGCACGGTGAGCAATTTATTCTTTGTCAACGGGGAGATCCTCTGTACCCCGGCGTTGGAATGTGGGATCCTGGACGGGATTACTCGTCAGATCGTGCTGCTCCTCGCTGCCGAAGCGGGGCTGGAGCGGCGGGAAGGCCGCTATACGCCGCTCGACCTCGCCCATGCCAATGAATGTTTTCTGACCAACACCAGCATGGAAATCATGCCGGTCACCTGGATTGGCGGCGCGCCGGTCGGAGATGGTGCTCCAGGCCCGTACACCCGGCGACTGCGGACACTTTTCTCGCAGAATCGGGAGCGTTTTCTGGAGCCGGCAGATTAGCCCCGTAGCGCACGCATTTTACAGGTCCTCATCGCCGCCCCTTTCGCCATCCCGACGTATTATTTTGACAGCCTGTAAGGCCGGTGGTAGTTTTGAACCATGCCATGTCCCGGTCGGTCGCATGAAGAGTTCTTTCGATGACGCCGAAGTCTTGCGCCCTTCCGGTCATGACGTGCTTCGCCGCCGTTCTAGCCGGCTTCCAACCCGCTCATGCCGATATCTATCAATACATCGATGCCAGCGGCACCATCACGTTGACGAACGTGCCGAACGACCCGCGCTATAAACGGATCATCAGCGAGGCCCCACGACCGCGAACATTGATATCGAGACACGAGCTTGAGCCGGTCATTGCGCGCCATTCGAGAAGACATGGCCTTCATCCGGCGTTGATTCGTGCCGTCATTAAAGCGGAATCGGACTTCGATCCGATGGCTATCTCGCGGGCCGGCGCCGTCGGATTGATGCAATTGATGCCCCAAACGGCGATGCAATTAGACGTGCAGGATATGTATAATCCTGATCAGAACATCGGAGGCGGCACCAAATACCTGCGGCAGTTGCTCGATCGCTTCAACGGAAATTTGCCTCTCGCCTTGGCCGCGTATAATGCCGGAGAAACCGCCGTGGACCGGTATCAAAGCCTTCCGCCATTCGAAGAAACCCGCCGCTACGTCAAGAAAGTCTTGTATTACTACCGCGCCTTTCTCCTGAACGAGCGAATCACGCCCTTACCCCCGGCCCGGTCGCGCGCCGCCGGAATTCGATCAACGATCCTCGCTCCTTCCGCGGCTTCCCGCTGACAATCGAATCGGCCATGGAAATATGGCTGTGTTGCTTCCAGCCCGGCCGCTTCCCCGGTGGAACATCGGAGCGATAATGGGCGCCGATGCTGTTTTCCCGCCACAGCGCCGCATCTGCGATACACCGTCCCACCTGCACCATGTTTTTGACTTCCAATGCCACCCTGGTCGTAAACGATCTGGAAAGCATGCGGCTCCAACGCGATAACTGCGCGGATGCACTGATCAACGAATCACGGGACCGCACCAGGCCGACCTTGCCCCACATCAGACGACGCAAGGAGCTGCGCAACTTTTCCGGGTCCTCCAGTTCAGCCGCCTCACCGGCTTCAAGCTCTTCCAAGTCGGGCATCCGAACGGCCGCCTCCTGAATTTCCGCCTGCTCGATCGCGGCGCGAGCCGCTCTCGTCCCGAAGACCAATCCTTCGAGCAACGAGTTGCTGGCAAGCCGATTGGCTCCATGAACGCCGCTGCAGGCCACCTCTCCGGCGGCATAGAGACCGGGAAGCGTGGTCGCTCCATTGAGATCGGTCCATACGCCGCCCATCATGTAGTGAGCGCTCGGAGAAACCGGAATCCATTCTTCCGTCATGTCGATGTCGTACCGCAGACAGGTCGCGTAAATCGTCGGGAACCTCCGCTTCACAAACGCCGCGCCCAGATGAGTGACGTCGAGATAGACGTGACGCGCCCTCGTGGCGGCCATCTCCGACCAGATCGCCCGAGCCACCACATCGCGGGGCGCCAATGGGCCGTCCGGATGATAGCGATGCATGAAGAGCTCGCCTTTGATATTGCGCAACCGGCCACCTTCGCCGCGAATGGCTTCGGACAGCAAAAACGGTGGACTGGACGGCAGGTACAGCGAGGTGGGATGGAATTGGACGAATTCCATGTCGGCGAGGACAGCCCCAGCACGCAGCGCCATGGCGACCCCATCTCCCGTCGCGCTCGGCGGATTGGTGGTGCGGGCATAGATCTGACCGGCGCCGCCGGTCGAGAGCACCACCGCGCCGGCCGGTAGAATGGAGCGTTCACCCGACAACTCGTTGAGGACGACGGCGCCCCGACAGCGACCGTCTACGGTCACGAGATCGACGGTGAAGTGTCGATCGACCCGCTGAATCCGGGCCTGCCGCGCCGCATGCGCCATCAGCGCCCGGACCATTTCGTTGCCGGTGGCGTCCCCGCGCGCCCGCAGAATCCGGCTCCGGCTGTGGGCGGCTTCACGGGTAAATGCGAATTTTCGCCCGGTCTTGTCGAACTTCGCGCCCCACGCGATGAGTTCCTGAATCCGCTCCGGCCCCTCCTCCACCAGCACGCGGACGGCCTCTTCGCGGCAGAGTCCATGGCCGGCCTTCAGCGTATCCGTCAGATGGATGCTGACATCATCTTCTTCGCTCAACGCCACGGCCACACCGCCTTGCGCGAACATGGAGCTGCTCTCATAGGGATGCCCCTTGGTCAGCACGAGGACACGGCCGGCCTTGCTGAGTTCGATGGCGGCACGGAGGCCGGCCACGCCGCTTCCGATCACGAGAAAATCCGTTTCAGTCTTATTCATTGCCCGGCGCATGGCCGTCCCGTTACTTTTGAGGGGAAGAGAAACCGGGTTCGATGCCGGCTGTCCGGCTTTGCATGCCGAACGGCAGATCGCCTTCCACGTCCCGCAACAAGATCGACTGGACACCGGTCCACTGCAGGCGGGCATGACCCCGCTGCCGGATGCCGGCATCGGAAGAGTCCCGTTTCCATTGCCCCTGCCAATGAACGAACACATCCACCGTATCGCCGTCGATCAGCATACGGTCAATGGCGAATTCCAGCACGATGTCATGATACGCGTCAAAGTCGTTCAGCACGTCGCGTTGGAGCGGATCGAGACGACCGGACGGCAACAGCAGGCTCTCGAAGCCGCCGCGGTCTCGCTCGGCATACGCGCGGCGCAGCGCCTCAACGGCGGCATCGATGCGGATGATGCGATCATGATCCTCCTTATACTGGATCGACTTGGTCGCACACCCGATCGCCGAGGCCGATAGGAGGAACAAGGCGAGGGAGCAGAGAAACCGCGCCCGCCACGTCGTCCGTTGAAACATGCTGCAGTATAGGAATCCGCTTTCCGGCACGTCAAGGCGAGAGGAGGTTCTTGCATTTTGGGATAAAAGACTCTAGACTCCCGCGCGTACAAGAGAGGTCGTATGTCGAGCGTTCTGAAGAAGCGCCGGAAAAAAATGCGCAAGCACAAGTACAAAAAGTTGCGCCGGCGTCAGAAGTTCTTGCGCCGCAAGAGCTGATTGATGTCAACATAACGGACGGAGGCATCCGTGCCCGAAGGAAAGAAAGTTCGCATCCGCGTTCGAACGGTGAATTGCACCTACGTGGGAGATTTCTTGATTCCTCCGATGCGGAACCGCGTGTCCGATGCCATCAATGAAGAGCAGCGGCTGTTTATCAGTCTGACCGATGTCGTGATCAATGAGAAGGATCGGTCCGACTTCGTCGCGATCAACAAGAACCTAATCGAATCGATCGCCCAACTGTAGTCCGCCCTCTCGCCGGCCGGTCGCATAATTCTGGCTGCCGGCCTGACGCGCAGCGCCTCGGCTCACCATCGATCGTTCCTAACTGTATCCGGCTGTCATGATGTCCTCGTACCGGCGGTTTTTGCCTTTTCTTCGACCCTACATCCCGCGGATGATCGTGGCGGCCTTGTTCGTCATGGCCGTGGCGGCCGTCAATCTCGCATTGATTCGTCTGGCCGGCTCACTTTGGGATGTGATTACCGTTCAACACGACCAGCAGCGCATGACCGAATTCATCGCCATCTTTCTAGGCCTGGTCGTCGTCCAAGGTCTCTGTTCCATCGGCCATAGTTATCTGACGGCATGGGTCTCCCAGCATGTGGTCGCCGATTTTCGCACTCACCTCTTCGCCCACCTTCAAACCCTGTCGGTTAGTTTCTTCGCCAAACGCCGGACCGGCGAGCTGATGTCCCGGCTCATGAACGACGTAACGGTAATTCAAAACGTGGTGACCGAGGCGCCGATCGAGTCGGCCAAACAATCGGTAACATTTGTCGGAGGAGTGGCGTTCCTGCTGGTGATGAATTGGCGACTGTGCCTGCTCATCCTGTTGCTGTTGCCACTGCTGGTCCTCGTCGCAAAATTTTTCGGCAGGCGGCTGAAAGCGCTCTCCACGTCGATTCAGGACCGCACCGCGTCCATCAGCACGCTGGTCGAGGAGGTCATCGCCGGGATCAGAGTCGTGAAGTCGTTCGTTCAGACGGCGCGCGAGGAACGCCGATTCGTCGGCCAGATTCGGACGGCATTGAGCTTGGCCCTTCGCCGGGCGGCCGTCATGGCCGTGTTTGTGCCGGTCATCACCCTGCTTACCTTTGCGGCGGCGGCGGCGGTCCTCTGGTACGGCGGCCGGCAGGTCATTGAAGGGGCCGTCACGCCGGGCGATCTGTTCGCCTTCGTGCTCTTTGCCGGAATCTTGATCGGGCCGTTCGGGTCTGCGGCTCGAGTGTTCGCTCAGATCAAGGAAGCCCAGGGTGCCATGCAGCGGGTATTCGAAATTCTCGATACGCAGCCCGAGGTGGCCGATGCGCCGGCGGCCGTTGAGCTTCCCCCCGTCTCCGGCGCCATCCAGGTCACAGGAGTCGGATTTTTCTATGATTCTCGGCATCCCGTTCTGAGCGATCTCTCTTTTGAAGCGGCTCCGGGAGAATTGATCGCGATTGTCGGGCCCACCGGCGCCGGCAAAACAACAATCTTGAACCTCCTCCACCGATTTTACGACCCGACTGAAGGCGCCATCACGCTCGACGGGTACGATTTAAGACATGTCACATTGGAAAGTTTGTATCGCCAGATCGCCCTGGTCCCGCAGGAAACCGTTCTGTTCGGCGGCACGATTCTCGAAAATATCCGCTATGGCCGGGAAGAGGCGACCGAAGAGGAAGTCTTTGAGGCAAGCAAGGCGGCCCATGCCCATGAATTCATTACGGCCTTCCCGGATGGATACGACACTATCGTCGGCGAAAAGGGCATCAATCTGTCCGGGGGGCAGCGGCAGCGCTTGGCGATCGCCCGCGCCATTCTCAAGAACCCGCGTCTCCTGTTGCTCGACGAGGCGACCTCCTCATTGGATACCGAATCGGAACGTCTCGTACAGGAGGCGCTCGATCGGCTGATGGTGGATCGGACGACGTTCGTCGTCGCCCATCGACTCCCCACGATTCAACGCGCCGACCGAATTCTCGTCATCAATAAGGGACGGCTCGTGGAGGAAGGAACTCATGCGTCGCTCATGGAAGGAAAAGGCCTCTACCATTATCTGTACACGCTGCGGCTGGCCGAACTTCCGTCGTGACGGCTGCTTCCTGGACTGGAAACCGGAGCGCGATGGAAGAAACCTGCTACAATAGGAGCATGGCATTGTCTCCCGGCACACCGGTTGACCCGATACCAGCCCATGTACGCAACAGCATTTTGGATCTGCGCCAGGGATTGCTCCGGCTCCACAGAACGCTGATCGTGGCTGAACAGCTCACCTATGAGCGAATATACGGGCGCATCGAATCCACCGGCCAATTGCTCCAATTAGTCATGAAAGATCCGTGGTTCGCCTGGCTGCATCCGTTATCCAACCTGTTGGTTCGGATCGATCAGATGCTCGAAGAGGAAGCCGAGGCCAGCGTCGCCAAGGCGTCCGGTCTGCTCGACGAAGCACGGACTTTACTACGGCCGTCCGAGATGGGCGACGGATTCGAACGGAGCTATTACGAAGCGCTCCAGCGGATGCCCGACGTCGTGCTCGCGCACGCGCAAGTCAAAAAACTGCTGACGGCCGTCCCGTCGCTCACCTGACTTTCCTGCCGTTACCGGGCATCTATTCCGTAGAGCAGATACCCCGTGAGCGCGGCCCCGAGCAGGGCCACCAGGGCATTGACGTAAATCCCGATCGTGGCTCGATAGCCCTCGGGAATCTCCACCGGCTTCAGCGTGCGCAGTACCGCCCGATACTGGACAATCGCTGCGACCGCAGTTACCGCGCCGAGCACGATGAACCCGATTCCGATCCAAAATGATAAGCCGCCGATGCCCGGCATTCCCGGTTGAGGTGTGAGCGCGCGCAGCAGCAATCCCGAGCGTTCGATGACGAAGCCGAATGCCATCAACGTCAGACTGGTCCGATTCCAGGCCAGCAGGGTTCGTTCGGCGGCAAAGAACACCCTCGGATCATTCAATTGAGACATCGTCCGTCCTCACGTTACCGGCGACGACTATAAGGCTTGTCTTTCCGTCAGCGCGCCGCGCTACGCCATGAGCGCAGGCAGCACTATACCACCCCCGCCCTCTCGTTCAGTGAGCATTGGTGTCTGCTGCGTTCATTGTCTCGCGTGCAGAGACGATTGTCTCTTGCAACTTTTTTCTATGATGTTTACCTTCGGAGCTTTAGATGGTATGAGTCAGCTTCCGTATTGACCACAAGCCGTTCAACTTCACATCCCATCAATCTCGGATCGAGGATGAGCACCACCGTGGGGCGCATAGTATGTCTGCTTGGTTGTTGTGTCGGGGCTTTGTGGTGGACATGCGCCCGCGCAGACGAAGTGCTGCTCTCCAACGGCGATCGTCTATCCGGGCAAATCATGAAAATGGAAGATGATGTCCTTACGCTTCGCACGAACTATGGAGGCGAAATCAAAATTACATGGGGAGAGGTGCGGAACCTCAAATCGGACAAACCCATCACGCTGAAAGTGCCGGGCAAGTCGAACGGGATCGTATCCGATTTTCTGATCGGCGGCTATGACTTTATCGAGGTGAACGACCTGTCGCCGGATAATCCCGTGCCCCTTGCCAATATCAGAGGCATCAACATCGGATACGTCCAGTATCAGGGCAATTTCACCTTGGGCGGCAACAGCACTTCCGGCAATACCAGCACCAAGGCAGTCAATGGCGCGGCCCGTCTCACGGTACGCGCGGATCGACATCGCTTATTTGTCGAAGCCAAATACAATTACGGCGATGCCGACGGACGGCTGACGGCCAGAAATTCCATGGCTCAGGCGAAGTATGACTATTTCATCAGCAAGAAGGTTTTTCTCGATGCATTCGGACTCTGGGAAAAGGATACCTTTCAGAACTTGCAATTCCGCAATACATTAGGCGCCGGCATCGGCTATCAGTTTTTCGATACCGGTCTCACCTCTTTGTCGACTTCGGTCGGACTCGGCTATGTCAGCGAGCATTTTACGACAACTCCTCAGACCCAGACCCCGTCTTCACGGTGGGGTGTGCGTTTCCAGCACAAACTGATTCCGGACCGCCTCACCATTTTTCACAAGCATGACGGCTTTTATGACTTGAGCCATGGAAACGGCATGCGCATCAACGCGGATACCGGTCTCCGGGTGTTTGTGTATAAGGACTTTTATTTCAATCTGGAATACGATCTCAGGCTCAACACGCAACCGGCGCCCGGACGCCAAAAACTCGATGAAGCCTTCATCTTCGGCATCGGATACGAACTCAAATGACGCCATGCGCGGTCCACAAGATGTGACCCCGACCGCCACCCCCGTCTGACTGCTAGAGATCTTACCAGTTGCCCAACTAGCCGGCCTTTGCTGGAATAGTGCCTACAGCAGTGCAGAGTTGCTTGCCTGAAGAGCCCGGTCGAACATCGGCCGTCCGGGCTCGATCCTTCATGTTATCCGAGAAAGTGCGATAACCAGGCCGTTCCAGCACAATCAAGGAGGCTCGGATGATCCCCTCGACAACCTCGCGCGTGCAAGAACATACGGATGAAACAATCAATCAGGCAATCCGCCGCCGGACGGAGCAGAGCATTCACTATTATGCCGGAGAGGGTCGATCCCGTCTTGATGATCGTCTCATGGAACTGGAGTACGAATGGGACATGGAGCGGGTGCTTGAGGCGAATGCGGCCGGTGCATCATTGATCGGCTTGGGTCTTGGATGGTGTGCCGGCCGCCGGTGGTTTATTCTGCCGGGGATCGTTGCGGGGTTTCTCTTGCAACATGCCGTCCAAGGTTGGTGCCCGCCGGTCGAGCTGTTTCGGCGACTGGGTTTCCGCACGGCGAGTGAAATCGAGACCGAACGGTATGCGTTGAAAATCATCCGCGGAGACTTCCATGACTTGACACAGGAGCAGAATCCGTCTTCGGATCGAATTCGTCACATTTTGGGGATCATCGAGCGGTGAGAGATCCGCTATCCGGTGGCAGCCAGCGCCTGCTTGCCGGATTCCGCGCGGGCATAGCGATAGCACCAGGGAAGCATCGCGAAGGTAAAGGCGCCGGCGGCTAAACTGACGCCTCCTACCGTCAAGACACTGAGCACCGGTTCGTAGGCGTCGGCAAGCCAGCCGAAGACGGTCATGCCGAGCATGGCGAATGCCAAATAGCCGGTATTGAAGACACTGAATATGCGGGCGAGAAGTTGTTTCGGCGAGCGTTCTTGAAGCGAAACAGAGACGAAGGGATTCACCAACCCGGAGCTCGCCCCGATAATCGCGATGAACAGCGCGGCAAGGGGAATCGACCGGATGGAAGCGAGCAGCAGCGCCGCGCCTCCCGCGAACCCCGCCGCGATCCCGATCATCCAGACACGGCGACACAATCCGATTGGTTTGCTGGCCAGCAGCCACATCGTCGTGATCAGAATCCCCGCGCTCAATGATGCCCACAACCATCCGATCTCGAGCGCATTGGCCCGTAACAACTCCCTGCCGATCACCGGCAACAGATAAATGAACCCCGTCGCTCCCAACGTATAGACAGAAGAAATGGCCATCAACACCACCAACAGCCGGTGTCGCACGAAGATAAAGGTGAATCCCTCCTTCAAGTCATGTAGAGCTTGGCGGTAGAGATGCTTGAAGTTTGAGGGGACCACTTTGTGTGGAATGCGCAAGGGGATCTTGCACAAGGCGGAGATCAGAAACGTTCCGGCATTGACGAATAACACATTCTGCGCCCCCATGATCGCGATCAGCATGCCGCTGATGGCGGGGCCGATGAGCTGGCCGATCGTCATCGTGCTCTGATCCAAAGCATTGATCTGCGTCAATTGCTCCTTTTTCACAATGAGCGGTTCGGAGGAGCTCAGCGCCGGGCCGAACGCCATGGAAAACATGGCCGTGATGAACACCAGAGCGTACAGCGAATACAATGTCAGCAGATCCCACATGTACAGGAGAGGAATGACTGCGAGCAGGCAGGCTCTTGCGACGTCGATGACGATCATGGCCGTACGTTTATGGATCCGATCGAGCAGGACGCCGGCGAAGGGCCCGAACAGCAGCGGTGGAATAGTCTGCAGGATGCCGATCGTCGTCATTTTGAGCGCCGATCCGGTCATGTTGTAGACGAACCAGAGTAGAGCGACCTTACTTAGGCCCTCCCCCGTTTGCGAGATCAGTTGACCGGTCCACAACCACGCTACATTGCGATTTTTGAGCAATGCGCGCCAGTCGGCCAGTTGTCCCGACTGCCGCTCCCGCTTCGCCATACAGGTCTCCCATTCGTCCAACAGGCAGGCGGCTGCCACCCTCAGGCAAGAACCCCGAAAGGAATGATGCAATCAATGGGCCTCGATACAGGCGGACTCTAAAGTAAACGATCCTCAATCGAAATCTGTCACGCCGCGCCCCGCGGGCTAAGAGGGACTGTCTGTCGAGGGACACTTTGTCCAGGGAATGGAAGGCACAGCCCTATGGCAGCCACTGGCGTTTGAAGGATGGAAGAGATCAAGCCGCATTACGAGGAATCGCGGTGGACCGTTTTGGGGGAAAAGGCCGGGAGGCAGACGGCAATGTATTCAGCCCCCTCCGGCCCCGGCGTGCTGTATCGAACCCATACGCCTCGCGGCGCGATGACCGCCTGCCCCGCATGGACATCGAGGCTTCCCGATTTCGTTTCCACATGAAGCACGCCGCGCAGCACCAGCGTGTACTCATCAAACTCGGGAGCTTGTCCCGGCTCGACCCATCCGGATGGACTTTGCATTCGAGCCAGGCTGACGTCCGCGGTACGTGAGTTCACCAGGCCAATGAACTCATCGATGAGTTTCGGCTTATTGCCTGCCGCCTCAACTCGCGTGGGCCGTTCGATCAATTTCGCCATGCGACCTCATCGTTTCTCAGGACTGAATCCAGCCACCACGATAGAAAGTCCTTGTCCCTTCTGTAACACCTCAAGATAGACCCATCCTAAAGTTTGACATACATTGCCCACCCGAAATCAACACGCAAGGAGCATAAAAATCTGGGCATCGCGTCTCGCCAAGTTAGCCATTACTATACAACTAGCCCCAAACAGAAAATGTCGAGATAGTTCCGGCGGACCAAGCGCGGCCAGTTCGGCACTCCCAATCCGAATATCCGTACCGAGCTACGAGATCCCGTGCTGCTCACGCCCGACCGGACCGTCATAACGGTTGGACGATTTGAACAATTCAAACTTCCCGCTTTTCGCGTAAGGCGCCACGCGGCTGCGCAAGGCCTCCATGTCGGCGACCGTCATCGGCGTGAACCGCCGCACAATATCGAGGTTCTGCCGCAGCACCGTTCTGGAATCAATCCCGCTTACCAATGTCGCGATCGGCAAGCTTAAGACATATCGGAGCGCCTCCTCGACCGAGACGATTCCCTGTTCTATGCTTTCTGCGTTCCCGCTCAACGACTTCATACCGATCGGGGCGATGCCTCGCTGATTCAGAATCGGCAACACGTCCTGTTCGAAACTGCGATAGGTCCCATCGAACACGTTCAGCGGCATCTGGCACGTGTCGAACGGAAAGTCATGCGCCAGCATCTTGAGATGAATCGCGGGATCCTTGTGGCCTGTGAAACCGATAAACCGAACCTTGCCTTGTTCCTTTGCCTCCAACAGCGCTTCGGCGGCCCCGCCAGCCATAAAATGCCGATCGGGGTCGTCTTCATAGACCACCTCATGGATCTGCCAGAGATCCAGATAGTCCGTCCGCAAGCGACGCAGCGACTCTTCGAGTTGCCGCAGGGCCACGTTCTTGTCTCGCCCGTGGGAGCAGACCTTGGTCATGAGGAACACCTGCTGCCGCCGTCCTTGCAGCGCCTTTCCCATCCATTCTTCCGAGCGTCCTTGATGGTATTCCCACGCGTTATCCATAAAGGTCACGCCTTCGTCAATCGCTTCGTGTAAGACCCGGATCGCTTCCGTTACCGATTCTATTCTCGCCAAGTGAGCGCCGCCGAAGCACAAGGCCGATACTTCCACGCCGGTTTTTCCCAATACGCGACGCGGAATAGTTCCTGCGCCCGGTCGGACATTGGCTGGGGGCGCCTCGTGGGCGTCCGAAGCCCGTTCCGCTCGTTCCGCCATGGCGTGACTGAAAGGGCCCGGATGCAGTGCGAGGATCGACCCCCAGAGGCCCAATCGCTTGAGCATGGACCGGCGGTTTATCTCGCCATACCAAAATCCGTGCGGCGGTCTTTGATCGTCCATGATGCCCCTTTCCGGTTGTTTCTGTAGGAAGTCACAGTTCGATTCAGCGTAAGGGGACGTCCTACACTAATCAATGGACCGCTCCGCACGGAGGCCTCCCCTTGCGGAATCCACATAGGACCCGCATAATGGCGGCCATCTCACATCGCCCGTTCGACTATGTCAGGCGGTCCGACCGACATCCCGCTGCCCCTTCGCGGCCTCGAAACAGACGCGGCGCTTCGCGCCATTCTCCAGGGCACCGCCATGGAGACAGGCGAAGGCTTTTTTTCCGCGCTCGTGCAGAATCTAGCCAAGGCGTTGCACACCCACGGCGCATGGGTAACCGAATATTTCCCTGAACGACGAACGTTGCGGGCACTGGCCTTCTGGATGGATGGCCAATGGATCAAAGACTATGAAGTCGACATCGCCGGATCTCCCTGTGAACAAGTCATCGACAGCAAAGGACTGGTCCATTTCCCCGATCGATTAATCGACATCTTTCCGGATGAGCCGGATGTGAAGGCGTTGGGCGCCGTCAGCTATATGGGTGCTCCATTGCTGGATGTAGACGGCAATATCCTGGGTCATTTGGCCGTGGTCGACCGGCGCCCGATGCCGGACGAGCCCTGTCTCCATGCGATTTTTCAGATCTTCGCCGCCCGAGCGGCCGGGGAACTCCAGCGGCTGCGCGCCGAAACCGCCGTGCGCGAACGGGAAGAAAAGGTCGGCCGTCTACTCAACAGCGCGATGGATGCGATCATTGAGTTGGACGCGCACTTTCGGATCAGCCGGGTCAATCCGGCGACCGAAAAGGTCTTCCGCTGTCCCGCCGGCGAAATGGTCGGACGGGATCTTCGCTTCTTCTTAAGCCCGGAAGACGGCGCACGACTCCTACCCTTGGTTACAGAACTGAACGAGCGGCCGGAAGGCCAACGGTCGCTCTGGATCCCGGGCGGCCTCACCGCTCACTGCCAAGGCGGGCAATCCTTTCCGGCGGAAGCGACTCTGTCCCGCTTTGACATGCACCGAGCAAAATTCTACACGGTCATTCTGCGCAATGTGCGGGACCGCGTGGAGGCGGAGCAACGCATTCAATCGCTCACCGATGAAACCGCGTTGCTGCGCGAAGCGCTTGAGGCGGTCCACGGCGACGGCGCCATCCTTGGAGACAGCCCGGCGCTGCGCCATGTTCTGCTCGACATCGCCAAAGTGGCGCAAACCGACGCCACCGTTCTGATCATGGGGGAAACCGGAACCGGCAAGGAGTTGGTCGCCCGCGCCCTCCATGCTACCAGCCGGCGCAGTGATCGGCCGCTCATTACCGTGAACTGCGCCGCGATTCCGGCGGCCTTGATCGAAAGCGAGTTCTTCGGCCATGAGGCGGGCGCCTTTACCGGCGCCACCAAGAAACGCGAGGGGCGTTTTGCACTGGCCGACCAAGGCACGATCTTTCTCGATGAGATCGGCGAGTTGCCGCTTGATCTCCAAGGGAAATTGTTGCGAGTGCTCCAGCAAGGGGAATTCGAGCCGGTGGGCAGCTCGCGGACCAGGAAGGTGGCCGTTCGCGTCCTGGCCGCAACGAACCGCGACCTGCTCGCGGCGACGCAGCAGGGACATTTCCGCCAGGATCTGTTTTATCGATTGAACGTGTTCCCCATTCTGCTGCCGCCGCTGCGGGAACGAAGCGACGATATCGCCACGCTGGCATCCGCATTCGCTCACCGGTTCGCCAAGCAAATGGGGCGGAGGATCGCGCCGCTGACCTCGGACTGTATCAGGCGGCTCAAAGCCTATCCTTGGCCGGGGAACGTGCGCGAATTAGAGAATGTCATTGAACGAGCCGTCATCACGGCATCGGATGGCCGGCTGAACTTTGATCGTGCGCTTCCCGACATGCCATCGTCCCGCACCGTCTCCTCGGAAGATTCCCCGACCCCGGATGGCTCCATCCGCACGGCGAAAGAGTTGGAAGAGTTGGAGCGAACGAACATCCTGCGCGCCCTCCAGTCGGCGGCCTGGAAGGTCTCCGGCGATAAGGGTGCGGCGCGCTTGTTGGGTATGAACGCCTCCACGCTAAGCAGCCGGATGAAAGCGCTCGGAATTTTAAAACCCACCAAAGCTGAATCCTAATTCACAGTCCGGCTCCATTCAGATTCACTCTCCCGACCCGCTATTCACTGCATCGCTGCTCACACCTCTCCGAACTCATTGTTCATCAAGAGCCCGTCGCCGCGGCGCCGGAACCGCATCCACACTATCTTCTTGAGTAATCAAAGAATTCATTGCCGCCGGGTGGCCGGCATCAATCGTGCTGAGACAGCGGTTGTCAGATGATTCGAACGGGAACCAAGGAGGGGCGATCATGAACACAACAACAAGCGATCTCGTCTGGTGGTACTGGGTGGTGACGGTTGCATTGCTCGCCGCCGGCCTCGCTGGATGGTCCTGGGGAGTCCCGTTCGCGATGGCGCTCTGCGCGACTCAGATCGTGCATTTCAGAATGCACACCGGCAGCCTCAGTTCGTTCCCCGTGCAGGTGAGGACGACATACATACTGTTGCTGGCTCTTGGACTTTGGTCTCCGCTGCAGTGGATTCATCTGGTGCAGCTAATCGGCACCTCGGCGCGTGTCCTGATCGGCTATTGTCTGCTGGCCCGGGCTCTCTCATTGGCGCCGTGGAATCGCGTCGAGCCCTTGTCGGTCGCGCTGGCGCGGAGGACCTTTCTTTCAATACGGTCCGCGATCGCTTGCTCCGGCTCGCTCATGCAATCTGATCCAGACGAAGCGGAAGGGTACTGACATGAACTGGGCGGACCTGTGTCGATCAGCAGACCGGTTCCTGTTGCGGAGCATTATTCGCCATCAGCACAACCAAGGAGGACAGGGGCGCACCGCGCCTTTCGTGGTCGAGACGGCGGAACCGCCGGTCCTGCTCGGTGATGACCAAGCGCCCAATCCGGCGGAATTTGTCTTACATGCCCTGGCCGCCTGCCTCACCACCTCGCTCGTATACCATGCAGCGGCGCGCGGCATTCACATCGAATCGCTGGAATTGCGCCTGGAAGGGGATCTCGATCTACAAGGATTTTTGGGACTATCCAATGACGTTCGAAAAGGATTTCGGCAGGTCCGAGCCACCTTCACGGTGAAAAGCGATGATGGCAAGGAACAATTGGAAGAAGTGACGAAGTTCTCACCCGTCTATGACGCAATCGCCATCCCCGTGGCCGTAGCGGTGTCCGTGGAAAAAGTTTAGACGACCGGCGTCTCACCCGTTCATGCTTCAACGCACGACCAGCACGGAGCATTTGCTGTGCTGCACGATTCTGGTCGAGACACTGCCCAGGAGAAACCGCGCGATCGCGCCCAAGCCTTTCGCGCCGGTGACGATCAGATCCGCTTTCTTCTTCGCCGCGATCTTGAGCACTTCATCGGCCGGTTTCCCGAGGCGCACCACGCCGTCCACCACATACCCCGCTTTAATCAGTTTTTCCGCATTCTGTTCCACCAGATGACCGCCCGATTCCTTCAGTTCCGGATAATTGAGGTACGGCACCGCGTGCACCAGGACGATCTCAATGGGATTCTTTCCCGATTGATTTGCCACGTCGGGCCTCAATTTCGTCAGCAGAAACTGCAGGCCTTTGTCGGCCGCCTTCGACCCGTCCGTCGCGAACACGATTCGATTCAGAGGGCGCGGTTCTTCCTTGACCACCATGACCGAACAAGGCGCGTGCAGAGTCACCTGCGTGGAGGTGCTGCCCAGCATGAAGCGGTCCAGCGCGTCCAACCCCCGACTTCCCACCATGACCAGACCATCGCGCTTGGGCGTTTTATCCAAGATAGTCGGACCGATTGGCCCCTGCGCCCTCACCACCCTGCCTTTCAATTTCATCACACTCATAAATTGCTTGGCTTCCGCCATGGTAGTCTTTGCCCGCGCCTCAAGCTGCTTAATCTCCTCCTGCACGATCCGCTCGTTGGCCCACACAACCGGTTGTGCCATGAACGGCGCCCGCAATGAGGCCACATCGACCACGTGCAGAATCGTGACGGCCGACGGAGTAGCCAGGGGCAGTTGCCCCAACCATTCCATCGCCCACTTGCCATATTTTGATCCGTCATGCCCCACCAGAATATTCATGCATTACCCTTTCCATGTGAACGGATGTGTTCAAGCCGAACGCGCGGTGCCAATCGTTGCACATCGCGCAATCGACAGAGTTGATTACCGGGCGCCAGTGTCGCCGCCGTGCCGGCGGCGGCGGCGAAGCGCAGACAGTCCTCCAACGATTTCCCTCCCGCATGGGTGCAGACAAAGCCCGCCACAGCCGAGTCTCCGGCTCCAACCGTACTCCGTACGCGGACCGCCGGCGGCACCACCCGGCAACGGCAGCCGCCGGTCACCATCAGCAGACCTCGAGGTCCCATGGATACGAGGACGATCTCGATCCCGTCCCGATGAAGTTGCGTGGCCGCGGTCAGGATCGCGCGCTCCGACCGTAGCGCCAGGCCGGTCAACCGGCGCAGTTCATTGACATTCGGCTTCATCGCGAACGGCTGGGCCGTCAGGCCGACTTTCAGAGCCGGTCCGTCCGTATCGAGCACCGCTCTGGCGCCCTGGTTCTGAACGAGAGTGATAACCTGCCGATAGGCCTCGACCGGAACACCCCGCGGCAAGCTGCCGCTTAGCACCACGTAGGAATCCCGCAGATCAAGTAGGCGCAAGTGGGTCAGAAACGCGTTCCACTCGTCCTTTGTGACCGTCGGGCCTCGCGCATTGAGCATAGTCTGGGTCCCGCGGCTGAGCGCCCCGATAATGATATTCCGCCGGGTCTCCTGCGAAATCGGCGTGAAGTAACAGGTGACGCCTTCCTTTTTCAGTAAATCGAGCATGATTTGCCCGTTGTGTCCGCCGATAAATCCCAGCGCCATGCTGTCGCTGCCTAAACGACGGATGGCACGCGACACATCGATGCCCTTGCCGCCGGCATACAGGCATTCCGACGTCACGCGATTCGCATCGTGGATCCACAAATCCTGCACATCCAGGAAATGATCGAGTGCCGGATTGAGTGTGACGGTATAGATCATCGGCCCCGCTGCTTACGGTTTGCGTCCGCGAAGATACACGAACCAATAGACGAGCGCCACCAAGAGGGTGCCACCCGCGATATTGCCAACCGTAACAAAAAAGAGATTGGAGAATACCTGGCTCATGCCGATCGGGGCGGCGCTGGTCGCAGTCAGCATCATACCCATGGGCAACAGGAACATGTTGGCAACCGAATGCTCGAACCCACAGGCGACGAAGGCGCTGATCGGGAGCAGAATCGCCAGGATCTTGTCCGCCACCCCGCGGGCCGCCATGCAGAGCCAGACGGCGAGACAGACCAGCACATTGCAAAGCATGCCGCGCGCGATAGCGGCACTGGAATCCAGCGACACCTTTCCGCGTGCGATGCGCACGATCGTGTCGCCCACCGCTCCATCTCCCAATGTATGAATTCCGGCCATAAAGACCAATAGTGCGGTGCCGATGGAGCCGGCGAGGTTGCCCAGATAAACCCACCACCAGTTACGGACCAGCTGGCCTGTCGTCACTCGGTTCGCAGCCCAGGCCATCGCCAGCAGATTGTTTCCCGTGAATAATTCGGCGCCGCCGACGACGACCAGCACGAGGCCGAGGCTGAATGCCATCCCTCCCGCAATGCGGCTGAGCCCGAAAGGCATCGAACCGGCGCCGGGCCCGTTGGTCATCGCGACGGTATAAAAGAGCGCCCCCAGCGAAATAAAAGCTCCAGCCAGCACCGCGAGGGCGATTAGAGTCGTCAGCGGAGCATGGGCCTTGACTACACCGACATCCCGAACACGGACGGCCACTTCCGTGGGAGCATAGGCGTCGAACAGAGGAACCTGGCTCGCAGGAGAAGGGGCATCCATGCTGTGCCGATCGGTGACTCTCTGAGGTCCGAATAGCATGTGACCAGCCCGCAGGTTCTTCACAGGTAGACGATGCATGGCGATGAATCGAGGCTTTCCCTTGCTACGTAATCAATCGCGCGTGCACCGCCCGCGTATCCGCCGATTCAGCGGCCGCGACCGGTTCGGCCGCTGTTCGTTCGACTCTCACCGCCGAGACCTTGTACTCGGGACACTTGGAACTCTCGTCCGCGCTCGACGACAACAGCCGGTTGACCTGGCTGCCGGGAAAATGAAAACTCGTGAAGAGCTCTCCCTGCCGAACCCGCTCGCTGATGACGACGGGCAAGAGCGCATCGGATCGCCTGCTGACGAGGCGGACCACTTCTCCTTCTCGACAGCCCACTGTCTCGATATCTTTCGGATGCATTTCCAGCACATCGCCGTCCACGAGTCGCATGATCTCCGTCCGTCTGGTTTGCGCTCCACAATTGTAATGTTGAAGCACCCGGCCCGTGATGAGAACAAAAGGGTACTGCTGGTCCGGTACTTCCCCGGGCGGCAGATATTCGACACCGACGAACCGTGCCTTGCCTTTGGGAAACTTGTCGCCATGCATCAAGGCGGTACCGGGATGCAGAGCCGTCGGCACCGGCCACTGCAACCCGCCGGCCTGTTCAAGCCGCTCATAGGATACACCGGCCCACATCGGAGTCAGCCGGGCAATCTCCATCATGATGTCGGCCGGATGCGCATAGGCCATTGGATAGCCCATCCTGGCGGCCACTTCGCACACCACTTGCCAATCCGGCAGGATGCCGTCGGGCGGCTCCATAACCTTCCTGATCCGCTGAATGCGCCGTTCCAAGTTCGTGAATGTTCCGTCCTTTTCCAAAAACGATGCGCCGGGAATCACCACATGCGCATGCTTGGCCGTCTCGCTCATGAAGAGATCCTGGACCACCAGAAAGTCGAGACTTCGCAGTGCGTGATGAACCTTCTTGAGGTTCGGGTCGGTTTGCGCCACGTCGTACCCAACGATCCATAAGCCTTTGAGCCGCCCTTCCAAGGCCGCATCCCACATGTCCGGGATTTTCATGCCTCGCGTGGTGGGCAAAGGCCGTCCCGTAATTCGATGATGCAGCTCGCCAAGCACCGGATCGTTGAACGGCTGATATCCAGTGAAATACGTGGGAAGACAGCCGACATCCGACGCGCCTTGCACGTTGTTCTGCCCGCGCAGCGGATTGACACCGGTGCCGGGCCGGCCGACATTCCCCGTGGCCAGAGCCAGGTTGCAGATCGCCATGACGCCATGGCTACCCCATCGATGCTCCGTCACGCCGAGGCCGTGCATGCAGAGTGACGCGCCGCTTGTCGCGTATCGGCGAGCGGCTTGCTTGATTAGTTGAACCGGCACGCCGGTGATTTCTTCGGTGACTTCAGGAGTGCACGGTTGGACTGATGCCAGCCAGTCCTGGACGCCTTCCGTCCGCTCATCGATGAACCGTCCATCCAGTAATCCTTCTTTGGCGATCACATGCCCCAAGCCGTTCAACAGCGCCACATTCGTTCCGGGCCGTAACTGCAAGTGAAGATCCGCCAGACGCGCCAGCTCGGTCCGGCGCGGATCGATCACAATGAGCGGCACGCCGCGGCGCGCCGCCCGCTTGATATGGGCGCCGATTACAGGATGCGACTCGGTCGGATTGGCGCCGACGATCATGATGAGCTCGGCCAGATCGTAGTCCTCGATGGAATTGGTGGCGGCTGATGCTCCCAGCGTTTCCATCATGCCGGTCACGGTGGCGCTGTGGCAGACGCGCGCGCAGTTGTCGATATGATTGGTGCCCACGACACAGCGCATGAACTTGCCGAACAGATAATTTTCCTCGTTCGTACCGCGGCTGGAGGAAATGGTAGCCACTGCATCAGGTCCGTGGTTTGCAACGATGCGGGTCAATTCACGGGCGATCCGATCCAACGCGGCGTGCCAGGAGACCTTTTCCCATTCTTGTCCGTTCCGAATTAGAGGTCGGCGTAACCGATCCTCTGCATAAATATAGGTCCAGCCGAACCGGCCTTTCATGCAAGCATGCCCATGGTTCGACGGGCCTTCGTCCGCCGGTATCATACTAACGACTCGCCCGTCCCGCACACCTGCGTTCATCACGCATCCCACGCCGCAATAGGCGCAGGTCGTACGGATGGTCTCGGTCGGTCTTCCCTGTTCAAGAACAGTCTTCTCGGTCAGCGCACCAGTCGGACATTCCTTGACGCAGGCTCCGCACGACACACAATTCGACTGGAAAAATCCCGGACCACCGTCGATCAATGGTCGCGATCCGGCGATCGGCCTCGTATCAAAGCCCCGCCCAATCATGGTCAGGGCGAAGGTACCCTGAATTTCGTTGCAGGCCCGGACGCACCTGGCACAGGAAATACAGATGGCATTATCAAAGATGAAAAACGGATTCGAGGCATCACGAAAGGCGGTCCGGTGGGCAGATTGATGATATCGGACTGTACTGACGCCATATGCCAGCGCCAGCTTCCGGAGCACGTCCGGCATCTCGGCTTCTTTGCCCTGTTCGGAGAGATACAGTTCGATGATGTTCCGCCGATGGCGGCGGAGCTGCCCGCTCTCGGTTCGAACGACCATCCCGTTCCGCGCCGGCGTCGTACAGGAGGCCGGTGTTCCCGATTGCCCCTCCACTTCACAGAGACAGAGGCGGCAGGACCCGAACGGCGCGAGGTGATCCGAAGCACAGAGGCTCGGGATGGCAATGCCGGCCCTCTTCGCCGCTTGATAGACCGTGTCGCCCGGTGACGCAGCCACGGAACGATTGTTGATGGTGAGCCGCATATCAACTATGA
This sequence comes from Nitrospira sp. Nam80, assembly GCF_965152575.1. Taxonomy (NCBI): domain Bacteria; kingdom Pseudomonadati; phylum Nitrospirota; class Nitrospiria; order Nitrospirales; family Nitrospiraceae; genus Nitrospira; species Nitrospira sp. Nam80. The sequence continues at coordinate 770,483 of NZ_OZ224216.1, read as the reverse complement.
GTTCGAGTTATGAGTTCTGAGTGAACTGGACGTTGAGTCATCATCATTCGGCATTCCTTCACCGGCCTCGCGTTCGAAACTCAGCAGGAAAGTGCTCGATGGCGGTCAGCACGGGATAGGGCGCGCGACCGCCGAAGGCACAGAGGCTGGCCATCTTCATCGTTTCGCCGAGATCGAACAGCAATTCGATATCCTCGGACGTGCCTCGGCCGATCTGAATCCGTTCGAGCAACTCACGACTCCGCAATGATCCGACTCGACAGGGCGTACATTTCCCGCAAGACTCGGTCGCGGCGAAGGCCATAAAATGATGGGCCAAGTCCAATATGTCCGTCTCATGGTCATAGACCACGATACCGCCATGGCCGAGGATTGCGCCGGCCTTAGAAAACGCCTCGTAACAGATCGGGATATCCAGTTTGGATTCCGGAAACAGGCTACCAAGCGGCCCGCCGACCTGCACGGCCTTCAATCGCGAACCGGGAGCCATCCCGCCGCCGAATCGCTCCAGCACCTCCCGGAGCGTCAGCCCGAACGGAACTTCAACGATCCCCGGCTGCTTCACTCGGCCGCCAAGCTGTAGGACCACCGTGCCACGTGAATGTTCCGTGCCCATCGAGGCGTGCCAGGCGCCGCCGCGCGAAAGAACGGCGGGCACAATGGCGAACGTCAACACATTGCTCACGACGGTGGGACTGCCATACAGGCCTGACACGGCCGGATAAGGAGGCTTGGCCCGCACATCGCCGCGCCGGCCTTCAATCGACTCGAGCAACGCCGTCTCTTCTCCGCACACATACGCGCCCGCGCCGCTCACGACCTCAATGGGGAACTGCTCGCCGTCCAGGTCTAACAGGCCGGCTTGGTCGGCTTTTTGGATGGCGGCGCGGATGGCCCAGGTGGCGGCAGGATATTCATGACGGCAGTAGACAAAGGCTCGGTCCGCCCCGATCGCACGCGCGCATATCAGAATTCCTTCCAGCAACCGGAAAGGGTCGCCTTCCATGATCATCCGGTCGCAATAGGTACCGGCATCTCCTTCGTCGGCATTGACGACGATATATTTGTAATCCGCCTCAGTCTCACGCGCGATGTGCCATTTATTCCACGAGGGAAAGGCCGCCCCACCGCGGCCACGCAGCTGGGACACCCTGATCTCCTCGATGATGGCTGCGGGCGCCATGGCTAGGGCTGTTTCAAGCCCCTTAAACCCGCCCCGCGATTGATACTCGTCGAGCGCCAGCGGCTGTGTCAGGCCGAAATTTTCGAAGGTGCAACGGGTCTGGCGACTGAGAAATGGAATAGTATCAACCGGCGTGCCTCCGATTCCCAACTTGATCCGAGGCAAATCCTCCACAGTCACGCCGAACCAGGCCGTGCGCCCGTTGGAAGTCTCCCGTTCAACCATTGGTTCAAGGAAAAACGCGCCGCGTGAAGAGGTCCGTATCAGCTGGAGATCGGGATCGTCGGTCCAGGCTTCCGCCAAGTGAGCAGTACCGGCGGCACGGGAGGACGTGTCATTCGGGAGATATAAGCGGACCGGCGATCCCGAGGAAAGATTTACTCCGCTTCGGTGCCGACGTTCGCTGGCTTTCGATGGAAGAGTCATCGGGCGTATCTCCTCATGTACGCTCTCCGAATTGTGCCGCCGATTTCACGCCCGATCGGGACTGATGTTCCTCCCGATCACCGATAGCGATCAAGCAGATGATCCAGCCGGGACACAGCCACACGTCCGTACAGATCCCCGTCGATTGCGAGGGTCGGACCGACCGCACAATTTCCCATGCAGCAGACCTGCTCGAGCCGGAAGCGCCGGCCGGGCTCCGTCTCTCCGACTTCGATGCGCAACCGCTCGCGCAACCCTCGCAAGAGACGGTCGCAATGATTGGCGATGCAGGATTCGCCCATGCAGATGCGAATGACATGGCGCGAAGGCGCCTCGCGCCGCAAATCAGGATAGTAGGAGAGGACGCCAGCGACATCTGCCTCGGTCACTTCCAAGACCTGCGCAATACTCCGAATCGCTTCGGAGGAGACAGAGCCAACGGTCTGTTGAACTGCGAGCAGCGTCCGGAGAATATTCGGCGGCTCGCCCCCTACCGGCTTGTGTTGTTCGAGCACGGTCGCCAAGCCGGGCGTCCCTCTATCCACCGGCCACCTCCTCCAGACCGACATGAGCCCGCAGTTTGTTATAGTCGAATGCCCGTGTGCCGGTTCGGCGCAATCCAAGATCTTCCCGCTCCATCCCGGTAATGACAGCCGCAACCTTTTTCCGACCTGCTTCCGACGCGGCAGCATGACGCGGCGTTTCGCCGCCCAAGGCGGGAGATTCCTGATCGGCCCACTCCAAATAGGTCGTTTCGAGAAAACTGGTGAGCAGCGCTCGATCCTCTTCGGCGGTGATCCTGATGGTCAACGCTTGCTCGGCCGCCAATTCTTCAGCGGTCACTTGCTTTTTCGGAGGCGCAACGGTCTCGCCTCGAAAGTGCAGCGAAAATCCGTACGCGGCGGCGAGGGCATGTTTCACGGTATTGAGCCGCTCGCGGGAGTCGCACTCCACCATCAGTTGCGTCGCGGTGAGCGTGAGTCTTGCCCCAATGCGGGATTCGTCGGATTGTCCTGAAGCGGGCATAGTCCAGATCCAGGCCGATTCATCTGCTTTGCCGGTTGCCGCCGGATTTGTCGCTTGCCGGGCCCGAAACCCGCTGAGATCGGAGAGGCTGTCGCGCAGAGAGGGAAACTCGCGATGCTCATATAAAGCGATCGCGTAGAGATATGGCTGGCTGTCGCCGGTGACATAGTGAATACTCACCACGGCATCGACCAGCGCCGCCACCCGCAGATGGCCGAAGTTCCAGAGCAGGATATGGCCGAACCGTTTGGCGAATTCCGGCCAGTCGCCCAATTCGAAGGAGCCGCCGGTAATTTCCATTTCTCTCCGGTATTCGCCCGTCGTTTCATATAAGGTCTTGGCATCTTCCGCTGATAAGACCAAGGCGCTTCCGGCGATGGAAGCCTCTTCGGTGTCCGGGTCACCAGGGAGTCGAACCAGTCGCGTGAGTAGCACCTGCCCGACCGGCCGCGCCCAATCGGGCTGATCGAGGTGCACCCGATAGATTCGGCCGTCGCCGAGCGACCGGAGTACCACCGCCGAGCCGTTATCCGAAGAAGACAGGATCTCGACCAGATCCATATAGGAATGTTTGAGCGGATCGAGCCAACGCCGTTCGTCCTCGGGAATGTGCTCGGTGATGACGTCGCGCAACTGTTCAATCAGCGTCAACTGCCCGTCCTCCGGATAAAAATCGGCATAGAGAAACAATTCGGCAAGGTGAACTTCCTGCGCCAGGGGCGCCAAGGGAACTGTCGCGGACAGATATGTTTGCAAGGCGCGCCCCAATCCCACCTCACGTTGCATGGAAAATTGCGGGGCGAACGACAACCGTTCCAGACGCCCGATCAGGGTCTCCAACTGAGGCGGAGCCGGCGTCGAGACTCCGGTGCTACGTTCATTGGCGAGCTTCATGGATTTCGTCCAACACCAGGATTTCGGCATCCAGCCAATCTTGCAAGGCATGCCCGTGACGCCGGCCTCTCAATTCCCATAGTTCATAGGCCCGTTGGGCAATGCGTTCCCGCATGGCGTCCGGAAGCTGGACGGGCTTCGGCGAAACAATTGTCGCCGGCTTTTGGACCGTGCTCGTGGATTCTTTGCGGAACGCAGACTTCATAGTCACCTCATGGTTCGTTAGCTTGCAGGACTATTGTTTCCGACCGGCATGATACGTTGATGCTCGGGATCGAAAGACGGCATGCGGACGGTCAGCACCGGGCAAGAAGCCAGCCGCAGCATCCCTTCGGCCACGCTGCCGCTTAAGAAACGCGAAATGCCGCGCCGTCCATGGGTCCCCATGATAACAAGGTCAGGCTTCTCCCGCTCGACATACTCCCGTATCGAATCGGCCGGAAGACCGGCTTTCAATACCGGTTCGGCCTTTACGCCGTTCGATGTGCACAGCGCGCACAACACTTCCAATCTGCCCTTCCAATGATTTTTCTGTTCCCGCCGATCCGCTGAACGGCCCAAGGTAAAATCCAAGCCATAGGCCACCGGTTCAAGGACATGGAGGATCGTCACGCTCGCTCCGAGCTGCTTGGCAAACTGCACGCCGTACTCCAGCGCATCAAGCGATGACGTCGAGAAATCAACCGGGATCACAAGGCGCCCGATTCTGAGAGAGCCGGCCGGCACCGCGGCTTGCGGCGACTCCTCGCGTCCCGCTTTCACCGATAAGACCGGGCATGGGGCAATACGCACCACCCTTTCCGCCGTGCTCCCGATTAGGACATGCTCAAGCCCCGTCCGGCCATGCGTGCCCATGACAATCAAGTCCGTTTTCAGATCACCCGCCACCGCCTCGATGCGCTGGCTTGGGATACCGAGATCGATCGTTCTGCGCACAGAAAGGCCCGCCGAAGCGGCGCGCGTTTCGAGATCATTCAAATGCTGAATTCCCTCCTTGCGAAGTTCATCCAGATACATCCTGTTGACCGGGTACTCGGGATTCATTCCCGGCAGAAATTCCAGCACATGAAACAGATCCAATTCGGCCTTCCACCAAGAGGCGACCGCCACGGCATAGTCGAAGGCCAAGCCGGCGCATCGAGAGAAATCCGTGGTCAGGAGCACCCGCGCGATCAGCGGCTTCATAGGCTCACACCGCTTCGACGTTCAACAGCAACAATTCACCCTTCATGGTCGGATGAATGGAGCATCTAAATTCATACCGTCCGGGGCGATCCAACGTAAAGCGAATCATGACGTCGCGTTTCGGATCCAAAAAAACGCCTTCGATTCCCCGCCCGTAGGAAGTGATGCCTCCGCTCTCCACCTTGGTGGAGATGCCGCCGAACATGGAGGACCCGAAGTCGTGCCGTTCCCGATCGACATTTCGGATCGAAATGACCGTCGAGACGCCCAGGCGGAGCGGGATCTGTTTGGTCAATACAAACGTATAGTCCTGGATCGTCACGTCGATTCGTTGCTCGGACTGGGCGCCGGTGTGGGCAAAAAGGCCGACGACCAAACATCCGGCCATGAGAACTTCTCCAATCCTGCGAGAAACCACGGTGACACTCATACGATCCTCCTCCGTAGTTGTTCTTTCGAGGCCTCACTCGGATGATCCGGCGCGCGCTTGTCGTTTGACCGGCAAAGGAACCGTAAGCACGGGGCAGCCGGCCGTCCTCACCACTTTTTCCGCGGTGCTGCCGAAGAAAATCTTATCGACGCTGCCCACCTGCCCGCCATAACTTCCCATGACTACCAGATCCGCCTTTTCCAGGCGGGTCTGCCGGGCTATCTCGACAAAGGGCGCTCCCTCGACCACGATCCGTTTGATGTTGACGCCCTTCGCTTCGTCCGAAAGCAGCAGGCGACGGGCATTGAGCCTGGCATGATGACCCAGCCGCTTCTTCTGCGTTTTCTCTTCGCTCGCCGACGCCATGCCTAGGCGATTGAGGGTTGCGAGGCTTTTGGTATCGATCACGTGCAGCATCACCACGTCGGCCTGGAAGAGCCTCGCCAAGGAGACGGCGATCCGAAACGCCTCTTCAGAGCAAGGCGAGAAATCAATCGGGACCAGAATTTTCTTGAACAACACACCCGCCATATCTCCTCCTCACAACAACTTTGCACTTTCCCATAACCTAGCTCAGCAAGGCTAGTGCCATATTCCGAGGATCGAAGAGTCCATGGCAAACGGCGTATGACCCATACGGATTTCGCGTCTGGCTTAGTGGAAAACCTGCTCTGCCATCCGCTCTAAGCTCCTTGCTCCTTCCTATCAGGGGTGTCCTGCTACAGTCCCGACCGATCTTTTGTAGCGGAACACCACATTCAGCCGTGAAGGTTCTGGACGTTCGTGAAGCGCATATTTCAGGGATACAACAAATATGTCGTAGGAAAAGCCGGCGCGAGGCAGTCTAAGGAGAGTCTTGCTCCACGCTTGACTATGGCATCCCTCTTGCTCAGCTCGGATTCGTCACAATACAGAAGACAAATCATGTCTCGAAGTCGGTGGCTGTTGTTGGGCGCAATCTTGCTAGGAGTCGCCCTCGCGCTGTATCTGGTCTTTTTCTGCCCGACGGCCTGTCATTGAGGAAACCGGTTGCGTTCCGCAGAGGAAGCTTTCAGTGACTGATAGGACTTCATCAGAAGAGCGCCCAATCGGTATCCAAACCGACTCGCTTTTCCTTGAAGGCCTCCTCGGGCTGCCCGGCCGGCCGATCGGCATCGTGCTCTTCGCGCATGGCAGCGGCAGCGGGCGGTTCAGCCCCCGCAACAACGTCGTCGCGCGGGTTCTTCAACGAGGTGGTTTGGCGACGCTGCTTCTTGACCTATTGATGCCGGCAGAATCCGATGACCGGCGGAAGATTTTTGATATTCATCTCCTCGCGGACCGCTTGCTGCTCGCAAAGAATTGGCTGGCTCGCAGTCCCGACACCCGAACGTTATCGATAGGCTACTTCGGGGCCAGCACGGGAGCCGGAGCGGCGTTGGAGGCCGCGGCAAGAGATCCTGTGAATGTGCGGGCCGTCGTGTCTCGCGGCGGGCGGCCGGACTTGGCCGAGGCGTACCTCTCGGATGTGACCGCCCCGACCTTGCTGCTGGTCGGAGGAAAAGACACGCCGGTCATTGAGATGAACCAGGCTGCGCTGGTACGCTTGACCTGTGCGAAGGACCTGATGATTATCCCAGGGGCAGGGCATCTCTTCGAAGAACCTGGCGCCCTTGAACAGGTAGCCGACCGGGCCTTGCAATGGTTCCTACACTATCTTTCTCTTCCGCTCCGTTCGGACGGCGAGCGTCGCCCGCCATTAAAGGAGTCGCTTTCATGAATATTCTGCTGGCAGTAGATGGATCGGATCATTCCTATGAAGCGGCGCGGGCGCTGCAATTCTTTGCCAGAGCCAAAGCTCTGACCGTCCTGCATGTCCTCGACGTCCCGAAGCCCGCTTACCCGATGATGATGCCCGAGGTGGCTCGCCAACTCTATGTCGATTTGGAGCAGACGATGAAAGAGGAAGGAGAACGGCTGCTCGATCGAATTCGCTCGTTGCTGCCGATGAACAGCGGGCCGGTCACCAAGCAATTGGCGGTCGGCTCTCCGGCGGAGATGATCGTGAAGGCGGTGGAATCGGAGCAGATGGATCTGGTCGTCATGGGAGCGCGAGGTATCGGACCGGTCAAGGAACGACTGTTCGGCAGTGTTTCGCATCGAGTCGTGACGATGGCTCCCTGCGCCAAGTTCATCGTGAACGGACCGGTGCAATTCATGCGGCAAATCCTATTGCCGCTCCAAGGCCAAGCGGATGCGGATGCCGCAATTCGTTTTTTGACTCTCAATCCGTTCCGCGAGCCCGCGGATCTCGCACTGCTGACAATACTGCCGCCCACAAGGCCTCTCTGGCCGGCCGGCGCCACGGCGGTGGAGGAACTCGAACAGCGAGCCCTGCAGTCCGCCCAGGATTTCATCGACGACACGTCAGAGCGGCTGCGTGCGCTTGGATACCAAGCGAAAGGCACGGCGGTGCTCGGCTCCCCCGTCGCCACGATTCTCGAAGAAACGGAGAAACGGCGGCCTAATCTCATCCTGATGGGATCACGCGGGCGCTCCGGCGTGACGCGCTTTATGCTCGGCAGCGTGTCCCATGCCGTGCTGCATCAAACCCGTTGTCCCGTCCTTGTTTTCGAGTGATGAAGATTGCTATAGAAATCGCTTCTCGATGAACGTGAGAATCTGCCGCGCGGCATGTTCCGGCACGGTGGTTCTTGTATTTATCGTCACCTCCGGATTGCTTGGGGCTTCATAGGGAGCCTGGAGGCCCGGCACGGTCGACGCCTCCCCGCGCTGTCCTTTCTGGTAGGTGCCTTTTTTGTCCCGCTGCATACAGACCTCCAGAGGGCACTCGACCGCCACTTCGGCAAATCGGGGGATCAGCTGCCGCGCAAAATCGCGATAGCCGCGGCGGCTGGCGGTGGCGTCGAATATCACCGTGACGCCGTGAGCCATCAATCGAGACCCGGTGAATGCGAGCGCCCGGTAAAACACGTCTCGTTCTTCCTTGCTATACGAAGCGTCGGGCGTCAGGATCCGGCGCACCTTATCGGACTCCAATACTTCGACCGGCAATCCCATCTGCTTCAGCTTCGGCAGAAGTTGCGCGACGATTGTACTCTTGCCCGAGGCCGGCAAACCGGTAACCCAGATCGCGAAGGCGGCCTTATTGATCGGTGATTGGTTCATTGGTCGCGAAGCCGTTGAATCATTGCATCATTGCACCACCGGAAGATCCTCGGCAATCCACAATGCTTTAATGATCGACTGTGAAATCGCCAATTCATCACTCACCACAATACCGATTCACGTCCGCCGGATCGAACCGCGGAACGTCGAGGACATTTTCGACGAAGCGAAAGATTTTCCTCCGCACTTGCACCGACAACCGTGGATACCATAGAGGACTGGCAATGACCAATCCACGAAAGGCAAAAAACGGCGCGGCGGTCTCCAAGACCTCCTCGTCCTTGCTCTTTTCCAGATAGGTCTCCCAGAAGCTCCGAAAGAGTGACTCGAAGGGGCCTCTCAACGTACCCCACCTGCAGAGCGAGAAGAACAGATAGTTGATCGTCATCGCCGTGACATCATCGGCCGGTTCACCCCATTCACCTCGGGAACGATCCAGCACGGTAAAGTCCGTCCCTCGACGGAACAGAACGTTCCATGGATGAAAATCGCCGTGCACTTGCGAGAGTCGCTCGGCGCGCCCGCGCAGCCGCCACCGCCATTGATTGCAGGCTTCCTCGATCGCACGAAGCAGCTCTTCCGTGATGAAGGCGTACCGGCTAGGATAGCTGTCGGTCAGGCCCATGATGCATTCACCATGGCCGATCAGTTCCCTGAGCCTCCGCCGATACAGATCAGGATCACACCGCTTGACCCCATGGATCGACGCCAGATACTCGGCCATCGCCCCTGCCCGCCGTCGATCCATTGAGCGGCTCGCTCCATTCTTTGAGAGGCGTTCCAGATCTCTCTGATATCCGTCTCCTTCGGACCATTGCGTCAGAACAAAAAATTCCCGCGCCCGCGCAACGGACATGAGTCCCTTGGCCGTGAACGCTCCGACATCCAGGGCCGGCACATGGCGCGGCAGCCGGCCATAGGAATCGTAATCCCAGAGAATGGCTTGGGCCCGATCCGCCATATGCTCATGCCCGAACGGGCCGGGACTCATCGTTTCCAACACCACTCGAACAAGTCGCCGCCCTATTCGGATATTGAGCCGGACCGGTGCGCCATAGCCATACTGTTTGTATTTCGGTCCTCCTGTTTCTTTTCCGATCGGACCATAGCTTTCGAGTTCTGCCTCGGGCCCGAACCGGTTCCGGATATAGTCCTCCAATTCTCGCTTCATGAGGCTCGGCATGCGATCAGGGCACGCAAGTCACGTTCCAACGGCGAATCGGGGAATTCTAATGCTTGTGACGTCTGATTGGTGCATTGGGCTCCACCGCGAGCCTTGCGACTGAGGAGAAATGCGCCAGTCTGAATGAAAGGAGCCTGATAATTCGGCAATCTCCTTCCTCTTCCGGCGAGGCATATCGTTTGCTCCCTAGTAAAGCGAACAAAAGAACATCACCGGGCCAAGGAGGGTGAATGGAACTTCAGGTCGAAAGCCGCAACATCGCGATGACACCCCGCTGGAGAACCGAAATCGAAGAACGGATGGCCGGACTGCAAGAACGGTGCGACGATCTCGTCCACGGACGTGTTACGTTGACGAAGAACCGGCACCACAAGAAACTGAAGAACGTCGCGGAAGCGGTGATTGTGGTCACACTTCCCCGGCGAAGAACCATCACGGCACGGAAGGAGGCCAAGACGTTCGAAGAGGCCATTCGTGCCGCATTCAGTGCCATAGACATCGCGCTACGGAAACTGAGTGAGAAACGGTCCCGCACTCAGGTTCGAACCCCGCCGATTCCTCCGCTACGCGGCGTGATCGTGAAGCTCTATCCGAGAAAAGGATACGGATTCATCCTTCAAGAGGGAGGCGGTGAGGTCTATTTCCACAAGAACGCGCTTCAGGGGCTCCTGTTCGAGGAACTCGAAGACGGCCTGGAAGTCGTATTCGACACGGAGCCGGGCGTCAAGGGTCCGCAAGCGACGGCCGTGCATCCCGTGCCAGCGATTCCGGTGGTGGCCAAGGTAACAATCTAACCGCAGGATCGGTGCCCCATGCCGATGTATGATTATAAGTGCCAAGATTGCGGCAAGGAATCCCTCGTCGTACTGACCTTGAAAGAGCATGAACGAGGCGAGGTGAAGTGTCCCGCCTGCGGCAGCCGAAAAGTCCAACAACTGTATTCGCCCTTTATCGCTCACACCACCAAGAAAAGTTAGATGCGTTTTCCTCGGATCAGCGTTTTTCTTCTTCTCGTACCTGCAATGGCCGGTCTCCGGCTTGCCGATGCGCAGGAATTCCCCGCCGATGTGGATCGCGGCAAGATGGTCTACGAACGACATTGTCTAAGTTGCCACGGCACCGGCGGATGGGGCGACGGCCCTGACGCCGGGTCGCTGACCGTGCGTCCCACAAACTTTCACCTCTTCCGTTCCTATTTGAAATCGGACGAGGAACTGCAGCGGACCATCGAGTATGGAGTCGTCTTCAGCCCGATGCACGCATGGCAGGGAGAGTTGACGGAAAACGAAATCCAAGACGTCTTGGCCTATATTCGCCTCCTGTCCCAGCAGGGACGCTGACAAGATGTTGCGGCCTCGCTGGAAGAGGTTTTTTGAACCTCGGTTTTTTGTCAGGACGTGTTAGGAGATCTGAAGGTGATGGAACTCGGATCATGGGAACGCCGGGGGATTTGTCGGTACGAAACAGAGGGAGGCTCCAGCGCGGCGACGCCCTGCTTGTCACCGACATCCAAAATGATTTCCTTCCCGGCGGCGCTTTGGGTATTGAAGGAGCCGACGCGGTGCTGCCTGTGCTGAGCGGCTATGTGCGTCAATTCGAGTCGCGCCGGCTACCGATCTTTCTGACACGCGATTGGCATCCCCCGGATCACTGCTCCTTTCACCGGCGGGGCGGTCCATGGCCGCCGCATTGTATTGCCGGAACGGCAGGCGCCCTTCCTCCTGCCTCGTTTCCCGCTCCTCCTTCCGCCGTGCTGATTTATAAAGCGATCGATCGGGACGAGGAAGCCTATTCCGCCTTTCAAGGCACCGCCCTTGATCGCCATCTCCGGGCTGCCGGCATTCTCCGCCTTTTTGTCGGAGGCTTGGCCACCGATTATTGCGTGATCCATACGGTGAAGGACGCCCGAACGTTGGGCTATCAGGTGTGTTTGCTCATGGACGGAGTCCGTGCTGTAAACGTCCGACCGGGCGACGGCCGGCGCGCGACCGACGACATGCTGCGATTGGGCGCCACCCCACTCACGCTGGAAGCACTCGCCACATGAACCAGACCGCCGGCTTTCTCTTGACCGATCTTTATCAACTCACCATGGCGCAGGCCTATCTGGACTATGGCATGGAAGGAGCGGCGGTCTTTGAATTTTTTGTTCGGAAACTTCCGTCCCGGCGCAATTTCCTGCTCGCGGCCGGGCTCGAGCAGGTGCTGAACTTTTTGACGGATCTTTCCGTCACTGAGCAGGAACTGAGCTGGCTGGAACACACCGGGAATTTTAAGCCGGCGCTGCTGGACTATTTGCAACGACTCCGCTTCACCGGCGATCTGGACGCTGTGCAGGAAGGCACCGTCGTCTTTCCTCAGGAACCTATGCTTCGTGTCACGGCCCCGCTGCCCCAGGCGCAACTTATCGAGACGCGCCTCATTAATATCATGAACTTCCAGACCATGGTGGCATCTAAAGCCGTCCGATCCGTTCTGGTCGCGGGCGGTAAACCTCTCATCGATTTTGGACTCCGTCGCGCCCAGGGAGCCGAGGCCGGACTTTTTGCCGCCCGTGCCGCCTACCTCGCGGGATTCACCGGCACGTCGAACCTCCTGGCCGGCGCTCGATTCGACATCCCGACGTACGGAACAATGGCTCACTCGTACGTTCAAGCCCATCGTGACGAGACCACGGCATTCCGGCATTTTGCCGAATCCCAGCCGAATCATGTCGTGCTCCTCATCGATACTTACGATACCGAAGCCGCCGCCCGCAAAGTCGTCGCCTTGGCACCCCAACTTATCAGCCGGGGCATTCACGTGAACGGCGTGCGTCTGGACAGCGGAGATCTGGCGGATCATGCCCGGCGGGTCAGGCGAATTCTAGATGAGGGGGGCCTGACGCAGACGTCTATTTTGGCAAGCGGCAATCTCGATGAGGATCGCCTGCAGGAGCTGACGGCCTGCGGCGCGCCGATCGATAGCTTCGCCGTTGGAACCGCCATGGCGACATCCGCCGACGCGCCTTGGTTGGATTGCGCCTACAAGCTTCAAGAGTATGACGGTCGGCCCTGTCGCAAGCGTTCGGAGGGGAAGCGCACATGGCCGGGCCGCAAACAGGTCTATCGATATCGAGATCCCGGCGGAGGAGGCCTGACGCATGATGTCGTCACGCTGGCCGATGATGTGCAACCGGCCGAACCATTGCTGGCTCCGGCGATGCGGGGGGGGCGACGGATTGCTGAATCCCCGCCGCTTGAGGACATTCGGAAGCGAACTGAGATGAATCTCCGATCTCTCCCCGAGGCTCACCGCCGGCTCGAAAGCTGCCGGCCCTTCGACGTGCGCATTTCAACGGCGCTGGAGGAACTCGCCGGACTCGTGGACCGGGACATATGATTGGAGCCAAGGGGGTAGACATGAAACGTATCGCGGGATGGGTGGTGGTCGCTCTGAGCTGGTTTCTGATAGCCGGTCCGGAGGCTGCAACTGGATTGCCGGTGGGTTCTCGGCAGCAAACTCAGCCGGTGCCTTGCGTGGGCCCATACAAGGGAAAGCGTCCCACGCCCAACATGTTGCACGACCTGCTCAGCTCTCACGAACGATGGCTCATCAACCGGGCTGATCACAATGGCCGGCGAGCCGATCTCTGCCTCGCCGACCTCCGCGGCGCCTCATTTATGGGGGGTAATCTGGAGCGGATCCATTTACAGGGGGCGATATTGCGCCGGGCGAACTTCCAACGCGCCAGCCTTGTCCAAGCTCGCTTGGCTGAGGCCGATCTGTCCGAGGCCGATCTCCGGGAGACTAATCTCGTGGGAGCGGATCTTCGCCATGCCGAGTTGATCCAGGCGAATCTGGGCGAGTCTATCGGAAACGAGGCGGTCTTCTATGGCGCGAATCTCCGAGGCGCACGCTTGCGGGAGGCCACGATGGAGCGCGCACACTTCGAGGACGCCGATCTCAGCGCAGCCGATCTTAGCGGAGCCACGCTCATGGACGCCTATTTGTATGGAGCACGCCTATCTCACGCGAAGCTGGTCGCCGCAGACCTCGTCGGGGCGGATTTGCGACGAGCTGATTTGCGAAAGGCGAATTTACGACAGGCGGACTTACAAGGCGCCCTCTTTGACGGAGCCAACCTTGAAGGCGCGTCCTTGGTTCAATGTGAATTGGACGGCGCCTATTTTGACGAAGCCAATCTGTCCAAAGCCGAACTGCAGGATGCGATCTTGCGAGGCGCGGACCTGCGCTACGCCGACGCTCAGTCGGCCGGTCTGGATCGAACCGATCTGGGGAATGCCAACCTGGAAGGAATGAATCTGACCAGCGCGAAGCTGGGATCGGCCAATCTCACGATGGCGGTGCTGCACAAAGCCAATCTTAAAGGCGCCGACCTCCATAAAGCTAAGCTGCATCGGGCCGTCCTGATCAACTCGATCATGGCCGAAACCAATCTCCAAGGGAGCGACCTGACGGAGGTCTATGCGCCCAAGGCGAATCTACATCGCGCACAATTACGTGGCGCGTTCTTGGAAGGGGCGAATCTGGTCGGCGCACAGCTCACTGCAACGGATCTTCTGCAAACAAATCTCTCCCACGCCAATCTGCAAGAAGCCGACCTCCGTGCCGCCGACCTGACCGGCGCGAAACTCGAGGACGCCAACCTTCGAGGCGCCAACCTGCGAGGATCAAACCTGGCCGGGGTTATCGGCCTTACTCAAGGCCAAATAGACGAGGCCTGCCTGGACAAGACAACCAGGCTCCCGGAAGAATTGCGGTTACCGTCACCGTGCCTATAGAGAAAAACAAGCACCGGACGCGCCCTGCCCGGGTCTTCATGACCAGTAGGCTGACGCATTCAGGTAGCCGAACAACAGGTCCCGTCGTGCCACGATGCCGACCAGGACTTTCCCCCGCACAACCGGCACTCTGGTCACATATCGGTCTCGAAACAGATCTGCGACCTCGACCAACGATTTGTCCTCCGTCACCGTGAGAACAGGGCCGCTCATGATGTCGTTCACGGCGACCTTCCCTAACTCCCGCCCTTCGCTCATCAGTTGAAGAAGATCATATTCGGTCACCAAGCCGAGCAGGTTTCGATCTCCATCGACGACGGGCAGGCTGCCGAAGTGATGTTGGGTCATAAGACGGCTGACCGTGAGGCAATCCGTATGGGGACCGCAGGTAAAGACCGCATCCTGCATCAACTGTCCCACCGTCAATGTCCTGGGGTCGCACGCCTTTCGCAAAAACTCCGTCTGCCTCATGGTTCCTCCTTGCTCAGGCCTTCGCGCCGGACTCCTCATTCAGGCAAGCACGCACGACATCCCTCCGCGCGACGATGCCGATCAAGCGATTCTGCGCGTCCACGACCGGCACACGGATCAAATCGCTTGCCTTCAGCACATGAATCAGCGTCGCCACAGTCGTTTCCATTCTGACCGAATAGGGATTGCGGCTCATGACGTCCTGCGCCTTTAGATCCGACCATCGCCGGCCTCCCTCCAAGACAGTCAACAGATCATGTTCGCTTACCACACCGATCAGTCGTTGCTGCTCGTCCACGATAGGAAGCGAGCCGAATCCCTCGACCATTGATGAGGCCACCACATCGGCGCCGGTGTCGGGATGAGCCGATTGCACCTTCTTCTCCATAATCTCGCCGACCGTCATATCAACGAAATTCCGTCCCACCGCTGGACTCCCCGCACGATATTCACTCGTCATAGTGCCTCCTCGGATCGGAAATAGTCCGGTGGCCGAACGCACATTTACTCTGCCCTTGCGTGATCTGCCCGCTCTTTGTTTCCTGCGTTCCGTGCCCGCGCACCGCTGTTTCACATGCGCGTCCACCTCGTGCACCGGACGGGGCCCGGCTTATCGCGATCATTCATGGCTCACGCCATCGCACGTACAGTGTCTTTTGTGTGCCCCGGTCGATTCGGACATTGTTGAGATACTCAATTTGATTCCCCATCGTCGCCGAGATCTGATACAACCCGTCCGGCGCATCCAGAAAGAGCCAGGGGCCCGTCACGTGTTCCTGCGGAATGCTGGCAATGGTCGCTCCATTGCTCTGCTGTACGGTCACGGAAACGCCGGCAACGTATGGCTTGCCCCCGGCGGTAAAAACCATTTTGAGCGGGAAGGAGGGATAGGTTGCCGATCGTTCTTCGATTCCGACACCGGCACTGAAGTACCGGAGCTTGTCGCTACGGTACAGCGGAATCGTATCTGTATAGATTCTCCCCGCCCCTTCGTACTCAAGTTCCAACACCTGACCGGATTCTGATATCCGAGCCGTGGGGCCCGCGTCGGCCGGTATGGCGAGACTCGACAAAAGAGCTATCCCCAACCCCAGACTTACACGCCACCGCCATTCATTCACGTCAGGCCTCATCTGTGGTTGCTCCCTTTTGGTTTCCGCACGCGTTCTCCCGCTGTCCTGTAGAACCACGGCCCCAACAAGGAGTCGGGCAGTGATGACAATCACCACAGTTCCGCTCTCGTCCTGCTGCAAAAAGCCGCAATGCCGCATGACGAATTGTAGAGAACGATCAGGCTAAGTCATCGAAAACGCATGGCCTAATGGCCATTTGCCTCATAGGACCCAAGGCATATCCGATGCAGACCTTGTTCCAGGAGCACTCCAACCCGGAGACACATCCATGCATATCATTTGCGCGGTAGACGGATCGGAATTTTCACAATGGGCGGTGCAATCTCTTGAGGCCCTGGCCGGCCGGGCGCCCGAAACAGTCACATTAGTCCATGTTATCGATACATCTTCGATGAAACAAGGCGTCACCGGCAAAACGGCAGTCGCGAAACGGCTCAGAACGGCCCTAGACAAGGCCGGCACGCAGATGCTTCAACGGATGGCCGGAATGGCAAAAATCAGTCTGGCACAAGCGGTCACGAAGCCTCACACAAGAATTCGCATTCAGTTATGCCACGGCCCGGTCGCGGCGACGATTGCGCGTGAAGCGCGACGGCGCAAAGCCGATCTCGTCCTTCTCGGTAGCCGGGGCTTGAGTGACGTACGCGGGTTTCTTCTCGGAAGCGTCTCCCGCAAAGTTTCCGCACTCGCCCCTTGCTCCGTCCTCATTACCAAAAAACCCCTGACTCAACTTGCTCAGGTCCTTGTCGCAGTGGATGGGTCCAAACATTCTCGCATAGCTGCCGACTTTTTGAACGAAAAGCTCCTTCCGGAATCGGCTCATGTGACGGTTCTGACCATTGTGGATCCGATGGTAACGGAATTGGCCGCACAGTATATCGCGGCTTCCCAATTGGAAGTCCTCATGAAGCCGAAACGGGAGAAGGCCAGGCAGTTGGTCGGCCGATATCGCGACCTGTTCCTCCGATCAGGCTATGCCGTGACGGCAGAGATCGCGACAGACCACATCTCCGGCAGCATTCTGAAACAGGCGGCTCGCAATAACACCGATCTATTGGTCGCCGGATCCCGCGGATTGAGTACGGCGGAGCGGCTCCAGCTGGGCAGTGTCTCGGAGACATTGCTGAAATATGCCGCCTGCTCGGTGCTCATCGTTCGAGGACCACGTGCCTGACACGATCCGCCGGCCGATTCATGATTTACCGGCCAGCGAAGTCTTTGCCGTGCTGGCGACATCGCCGTCCGGCCTCACAGCGGATGAAGCGGCTCGGCGGCTCGCGCGCTATGGCCGCAACAATCTCGAGGCCGGGGCCGAGTCGCTCACCGGCCGCTTTCTCCGCCAATTCACCCACTTTCTGGCGTTCCTGCTGTGGGTAGCAGCAGCTCTCGCTTTTCTGGTCGAATATCTCCATCCCGGAGAAGGGATGGCGGTACTTGGCTGGGCGATTCTCGGCGTCATCCTCGTCAATGCCATATTTGCATTTATTCAAGAGTACAAAGCGGAACGGGCCGTCCAAGCATTACGAGAACTGCTTCCGCCCCATGCCTGGGTCCTGCGCACCGGCCGGCATCAACAGATTCCTCGGGCCGAAATAGTGCCGGGCGACCTGCTCCTTCTTGAAGAAGGAGAACAGATTCCCGCGGACGCACGGCTTGTGGAAGCGGTCGGGATGCGGGTGGACAATTCATCCCTGACCGGAGAATCGCAAGCCCAGCGACGCACAGCCGAATCCGTTGCAGACAGCAGCCTCCACGACATTGCGAATTTCGTATTTGCCGGCACGACGGTTTTGTCCGGCCATGGGCAAGCCGCCGTCTTCGCCACCGGCATGCAAACCGAGTTCGGTAAGATCGCGCGTCTCACCACTTCCGTTCAGTCGGGATTGAGCCCCCTTCAGAAAGAGATCACCCGGGTTACCCACGTCGTCGGCCTCCTTGCCCTGGCGATGGGCGGACTATTCTTCACGGTCGGAATCGGAATGGGATTGGGCTTCTGGATCAGCGCGATCTTCGGCATCGGCGTCATTGTCGCCAATGTGCCGGAAGGGCTTCTGCCGACGGTGACGCTGGCCCTCGCCATGGGCAGCCAGCGGATGGCAAAACGCGGAGCGCTCATCAAGCATTTGCCGTCGGTCGAAACCCTCGGCTGCACCACGGTGATTTGCACGGATAAAACGGGCACGATTACCGAAAATCGCATGGCGGTCGAGTGCTTGTATGTAAACGATCTCATCGTGGAAGCCAGGGAAGGGTGCCTGTTCGCGCGGGGCCGTTTAATCGGCTCAATCGAAGCGGAACGCTGGCGTCCCCTGTTCGATGCCATGATTCACTGTAACAACGCGAGACGTATCCGCCGGCCGGACGGCCGCATGGCAGTCACGGGCGATCCGACGGAGACGGCGCTGGTGGAATTTGCCGTCGCTCACGGGTTGTCTCACGGTTCGCCGCCCCCTCGCATGAGCGAACTGCCGTTTGACGCAGATCGCAAACGGATGAGCACCCTGCACTGGGTCGAAGGACGCCTGGTGGCCTTCACGAAAGGTGCGCCGGAATCGGTTCTTCCTCTCTGCAGTCGAATGCGGCGGGGAGACCGAGACATCGCCATGACCGCGGATGAGCGGCGGAGGATTCTCCTGCAAAGCGAGCTCTTCGCAGCACAAGCCTACCGTGTGCTGGCGCTTGCAACGCGGAATATTGACGGAGGCATGGCTCGCTTGGACGTCGAGACGACGGAGCAGGATCTGACCTTTCTCGGCCTGGTCGCCATGATGGATCCGCCTCATCGGGACGTTCCTGATGCCATCGCAAAATGTCGACGCGCCGGAGTGCGCACGATCATGATCACCGGAGACCATCCCGCGACTGCAGCGGCCATTGCACGGAAGATTGGATTGCTCCCTATCCAGCCGCTGCCGGCCGGATTCGTGCCGGTGATCGAAGGAGCCCGCGTCGATTTGCTGTCCGACGAGCAGCTCCGCCGGCTGCTCACGCCCACGCGACCGGGCGAGCCGGATCCCATTTTCGCGCGCATGGCGCCCCGGCATAAAATGCGGATCGTCTCGATCTTGAGGGAGATGGATGAGATCGTGGCTGTCACCGGCGATGGGGTAAACGACGCGCCTGCTCTGAAGAAAGCGGATATCGGCATCGCTATGGGCGTCGCCGGTACGGACGTGGCGAAGGAAACGGCCGATATGATTTTGCTGGACGACAGTTTTGCCACCATCGTCAATGCCATCGAGGAGGGACGGGCCGTCTATGCGAATATCCGGAAGTTCGTCACGTATGTGCTCGCGAGCAATGTTCCGGAGGTCGTGCCGTATCTGGCCTACGGGATCTTTTCGGCGCCCCTGGCGCTGACGATTCCACAAATCCTGGCGGTTGATCTCGGAACAGATCTGTTGCCGGCGCTCGCTTTGGGCGCGGAACGCCCGCATGCCGGGATCATGGATGAACGGCCGAGGCCGCGCAGCGAGACACTGCTCGGTTGGCGCCTGCTTCTCAGAGCCTACGCGTTTCTTGGAGCGATCGAAGCCGTGATCGCCATGGGCGGATTCTTTCTCTACCTTTCGGCGAGCGGTTGGAGTTGGAATGCTCCGCTCGATTGGTCTTCCTCCCTCTATAAGGAAGCCACCACCGTCACACTCAGCGCGATCGTGATGGCCCAGATCGCCAATGTGTTCGCCTGCCGATCGGATCGCTCGTCGATATTTCGGCTGGGTCTCTTCAGCAATCCGTTGGTCCTTCTTGGCGTCATGGTCGAAGCGGCCTTGCTCTTCTTGATGGTCTATACGCCTTTCGGACATTGGATCCTCGGCACACAGTCCCTACCTCTGTGGGTATGGGGGCTTCTCTTGTGGAGCGCATCCGGACTTCTCATTGTCGAAGAAGGACGGAAAGCTCTTTCCGCCTGGCTGGCTGCTCTCCGCCCCGCCGGGATCCGCGTGAGAGAAGGAGCTTCTCTGAACAAACCGCTGTGACAGGTGGCACAATTCCGCGGCACTGTTGCTCATTTTTGGCCGCGCCGGCCCGCCTTCAGAAGCTCGACATGCCGCAATCACAAGGACTTAGGCGACCGCGCCTCTTGCCAATCCGCTTGTTTGATCGGCATCGCGATTGCAGAATGCTATCGCAGGTTGCTCGACATCGAATCAGAGAAGGACAGCGATTAGGTAATTATCCCTTTAGCATGGCAAGGAGGCTCTTCAATGGATATAGTCGGACTTGGAACCGTCGCGACGTTCTTCTCCATGTTGTTCATCAGTACATTTGCCGTCCAAGCACAATCTCCTCCTTCGGAGGAAGCCTGCACAGAATGCCCGGCGTCCGGTAATGACGCGAAGGTCTCACTTTCCTGGGATGTCGAGAAACAACGACTTTCCATCGAAGCCTGTGATCAAAAATCCTTTGTCGGCGCGCGCTGTCACGAGGCCTGCATCCATTCCTTGCGTTCGGCATATCCCAAGGTCCTTCCCAGCACAGTGATCGGATAGCTCGAGAACAGAACCAAGGAGCATGGAACCATGACGCGAAGCAAGACCGCCTTCTTGATCGTCTGCTTTCTGATGGTGATCGGACATGTGCCGCCTGCACCTGCGGCCACGCCGTTAACGATTACGATGAAGGTTACGGCACAGGGCCTGCTCGCGTCAGGTGTCGTGATGGAAGAGAAACGAATGACCATTCCGCGGGGCACGCGGGTTCGCCTTGTGCTGAATTACGCCGATGCCAATCATAACGCCCACAAATTTACCTTGACTGCAAAGGACACCGAGATCACCTCACCGGTCATGGATGGTGAAACCAGAAAGACAGCCACAATTGAATTTACGGCGGGAGACCGGGGACAGGAATTCTATCGGTTATCGTGCGAGCTACCCTGCATCGCCATGGACGAGCTGGTCGACTACCTCATCATGGTCGCCCCCTCCAAAGCCGCCGCGCTGTAACAGCGCAACACCCGCAGCCGGATGTGGTGCATATATCTACAGCGCGACGTCTTCATGTACAGGAGGGCTTTGCCTGCCTACTGAGCACCCCCCCATGCGGTCACCGGGCATCCGCCATGCTTAAACTGTCTATTGATGGATCAAAGGCAACTGATCTTAGCCCGCATTATTCATGACGGTTCGTCGCGACTCTGGAAGAGGCGCGCCAACGCCTGTGATCCGAAAACGTTAGTCGTACGCCAAATGATCAGGATGCCTCATTAAGGTCGATCCGAAGGCGAGCGCGAGCTCTTGAGCGAGCACAATTTCGGAAGCGTATGGAAGCAGACGGCACACTACGCGGGCTGGTGACGGAATTCGATCTCCTGAAAACTGTCGAGCAGGGCAGAGATCTCCGCGAAGTGCGTGGCAATGGAGATCATGACTCGTGAGGTCGTTACCACTACAGAGAATACGCCCCTTATGGACCTGATTCACCTACTTCAGGAGCGCCACCTGATCAGAGTATCGGTCGTGAGGGGAAGCAAACCCATCGGCATCGTCGCGCGGCGAGATGTGATTTTTGGCTATGTGAAAGCCCGCGCGACATATTGGCCGTGAGGGAAGCGCCAAGGACGACGGGTTGAGGAAGGCCGGCGACTATGTCGTTCTGTCTGCGCGCTGCAGATTGTCGACGATGCCTCCACACTCAAGACACCGAAATCGGGAAGGCTCATCCTTATCTTCCGACCGGATCCGCTCGATAAGTCGTTGGTGGAAACAGGCGGATGTGGGCGCAGCGGTCGTCTTGGGTTCGAGCTGAGGAGTCTGCATGGAGTACCTCCCAGAATCCCGGTGGACGATCAACCAGGGTTGTTTCTTAGCGAGATCGGCCAAAACGATAGCAAATCCGCGGAGGTTTTGCACTAAGGACTTTTCGCAGCCCCTACAGTAATCCAGGCGACACAACCAATGGGTCCCACAACAGCCACAACACCTATATGAAGGTGTCCGATGTTCTTACTCTGTCAATCGAAGCAGGACGAGTTTGCCTTCAGGCGAACGCGACCTTCTGCTTGCCCTGCTGAGGTTCGACCATAGATTTCACCGTTCACGATTCTCGCGGAGCAGTCCGGCGCTGAGATTCCTTTAAGGCCGCTGTGACCACTCCCTTCTTATGGAGACGTTCTGCCGCCGCCACCTTTCGTTCTAAGGAGTTCGATGCCGGCCTTCTTGAAGCTTCAGTTTCTCGCTGCGATTCCACCAAGGCGTCGGTGATGGCCAGCTTTTTTCTTCCGCGCTTGGCAGCCTCGACCGCTCGACCCAAGGCGGGTGGGATGCGCAGGGCGGACTCAGCCGCACCCCGGCGTTGCGACTGATCCATCGCCGCCGTAATGGCGTCTTTTTTGTGTTGGCGCCTCACCGCAGAAGCCTTCCGACCTAATGGGCTGGAGACCACGCGGCTCTCTTCGCCTTCGCGAGTCTTCGACATGTTCTTCCGTGTGTTCATTGGATTCTCCTATGTACGCGCGTCATGGATTCCGGAGCCGCCGCTCAATTCCGGCCGATGTGTTTCCCGTCAGGGGATATCAGGTCCCACCCAATACTTAGTCGGCACGAGAGCATTCACAATTGTCATTATATCAAGATAAGTTACGGCGATGCTGCCGGCCGTCTTCTCTCTGTCAATCGATGACCCTTCGGCCTATGGTGTAAACATCCAACTGCCCGAGTACTCGGCGTCTTCGCCCCGACTTTCATCAGCAAACCGAATAGACGCCACGAGCCAGAGCTTGGCAAAAGGGTTTGATCGATCGCAACGTCCGGCGCACTTCAGTGCGGATCGCTCCCTCGACCGACGAGAGTGAAATGTGCTCAGGCAGAAAGACCTCGATCACGATCGAATGCGGCTGCGACACAGGCTCGCCGATCCGGCTCGTCAACCACACGGTGACTTCCCTGAGCCCTTTGATCTTGTGATGCAACTGCTCAGCCATGATCTGAGCCAACACATTGTAGATTTTCCCCACATGCGCCATCGGATTCTTTCCCGCCGCCGCTTCTCCACTGGCCGGCCGTTGCAGCGA
Organism: Nitrospira sp. Nam80; assembly: GCF_965152575.1. Lineage (NCBI taxonomy): Bacteria > Pseudomonadati > Nitrospirota > Nitrospiria > Nitrospirales > Nitrospiraceae > Nitrospira > Nitrospira sp. Nam80. The sequence goes on along the minus strand of NZ_OZ224216.1, from coordinate 747,585 downwards.
AATCACCCCGGAGACGCGATTGCCCCTGCCCACCTGGCCGGAATCGCCCGACTCAGCAGAAGTGCCGAGAAGGGTCAGGTACACGCCGTCGATGCCCGCACCCGGGCTATCCAGCCTATTCAAGCCGACTCGTACGGATAAGTCCTTGCCCGCCTTCTGCCGCACGAAGCGCTGCAGGCGATCGGCAATGCCGGCCTTTCGCGAAAAATACTCCGATTCACGGCGAATCCGCGAAGCCAGGAGCGGCATCGCGACCGTCATATCAACCTCACTGCCCCTTCGCACGGCAAGCACTTTGACATCTTGTCCGGTATCGGGCCATTCTTTCTTGAAGGAAGGGCTGTTGAGATACTGCTCGGTCTGAAACACCAGCCGCTCCGTCGGAGTCAGCGGCGCGTATCCGACGACGGCGGAAGTATCGTTCGCGACCGGTTCCCCCGCCCGCTCGGCCACCGAACGCAACTCGGGAGACGCAGGTTTCAACTCCACCTGGCAGATCACGTCCTTGACCGGTTTCACGAGCGGCAGATGGCTTCGAAACCACCGGTAGGCGGCTCGCTCGACGATTTCAGCCACGAGGATCGGTTTGTTAGCCCATTCAAACGTAGCGCGGTCTCCCATCACCAGCCTCATCGGACTGATCACGGATCCACCGCCAAACCGGCACGCCGCCTGCCCCGCCACCAGCAACGCCTTGTCTGCATTGAAATGCAGCACGTGGCGAAACGCCTTGAGATAGGCCTGCGATAATTCCACGGCAACCTGCTCCATCACGGCGTCGCAAATGGTATCAGGGTGGCCCAGCCCTTTCCGTTCGACAATTTCGATCGCCTGGTCGGCCAGCGGCTGCCGTGAAGATTGCATGATAATGGGTTCATTCATCGAGTTCTTTTCTCCCGTGTGAAGATGCACGGTGAAATACCATTCCCAGTTCCTATTGTAGTGAAAGCCGACGCCTTGAAAAACTGCTACGAGCGAGGCTCATACCTGTTGCACGTAGAATGCCAGAGCGGCCTCCTCCTTGCTTCTCACGAAGACAGCGGAGAGGCTCGCTCACTCACAATCTTGGCGGCATGGATGTTAATGTAAAGAGTAGACCGACGACGGAGCGCGGTGAGAGAGGACCATCTTGACTCTCTTTTCGATTGCCATCCTTATGGTGATGCTCATGAATGGCTGCGATGACCGTGACAAAGGATTGTTGCATTCCTCGCCGGACCACGACAGGCGATCGGAACGAAACAGGATGGTGGAGGAGCAGATCATTTCTGGCGGCGTCAGAGACACCAATGTCATCGCGGCTATGCGTCTCGTTCCCCGCCATCGCTTTGTTCCCGCCGCCTATTCCGGGGACGCGTACGCGGACAGCGCCCTCTCCATCGGCCACGGGCAAACCATCAGTCAGCCGGTCCTGGTCGCCTCCATGACGGAATCATTGCAGTTAACGGGCAAGGAAAAGGTCTTGGAGATCGGTACGGGATCAGGCTACCAGGCCGCCATTCTCGCTGAGATCGTGCCCAAGGTCTACACGATCGAGATCGTAGAGCCGTTGGCCAACCGAGCCGCCGCAACCCTGGCAGATCTTGGGTACGACAATGTCGTCATTCGCACGGGGGATGGATACAACGGGTGGCCGGAGGAAGCCCCCTTTGATGCCATCATCGTTACTGCCGCGCCGGACCATGTGCCCCAACCGCTGCTGGACCAACTCGCAATCGGAGGACGAATGATTCTGCCGGTGGGCACGTCCGTTCAAAGTCTGGTTCTTTATCGCCGCACTAAGACGGGTTATGAACGCCGCACGTTGGAATTGGTACGATTCGTGCCCCTTATTCATGAGGACACATCCAATCCAAAGGAACACCCTTGAGCGGCGGGAAACGGAGGCCTCACCATGCTTGACTCTATCTTTCTGGCAGGTCGAATTTCTTCAGGCCGGCGGTTCACCACTGGACCACACACAGACTATCATCGTAAACCCTATCATCTTCGGCTCCTCGTGGGTTCCGCGGCGCTTCTCTGGGTCGGGTTGACATGGATATTCGCCTGCCCGGCATCCGCGCAGACGGAATCTCCGACGGAGGCGGTCCGCGGCACGATTACACAGGTTATCCACACGCTTGAGGACAAGCAACTCAAGCAGCCAAGCCAACGCCAGGCGCGGCGAAAACTGCTTGAAACGATCATCGCGGATCGGTTCGATTATGCAGAGATGTCAAAGCGCTCGCTCGCCTCCCAATGGGCCTCTCTCACCGCGGAGCAGCGGGACGAATTCGTGGACTTATTCAAAGCCTTCCTCTCGGATCGTTATGCGGCCAGGATTGAAGACTATGCCGGAGAACAGGTCCACTATCTCAGCGAGCGAATCGAAGGACAGTACGCGGAGGTCCGAACCAAACTGACATCGAAGAAAGTCGATGTGCCGATGGACTACCGGCTGATCAAGAAATCAGACAAATGGTATGCTTACGATATCATTATCGACGGCGTGAGCCTAGTGAAGAACTACCGGAGCCAGTTCAGCAACGTCATGCACACCTCATCCTATGCGGAACTCGTTCACCGCCTGCAAGAACGGTCTCTCAGCAACGATCAGGAAAAGAGCGGGAAATAGCAGCAGGCCGGACGTCTCTTGAAGCTAAAGCAGAAGAGCAAGCGGCACCAACTTTCCGGATAAAGAGAATCGGCGCCTCGCACATGGTAAGAACCGAACGGCATGAGTTGACATGCGGATCAAAAGCCTTATCTAAGAAGCGAGAGCGGAGACCTCGGTGAGAGGAACACTTCAAGACATCGAGGTCAAGCGCAGAGGTGGTGAGCAGGCCCGCCGAGTCGAGCGGGAAGCCTAAAGTCTCTCCAATCCGCAAGTCCCTTCGGTTACCGTCGGGTTATTCCTGCCCCTGCATCTCGTTTCGATAGCCCACGCCGTCGATGGTAAGCATGCGACCGTCGATCGTGACCTCGGCGCCAAGAAAGAGTTTCGCCAGCCAGGCGCAAGTCATGAGATGATCGGTGACGTCCGGAATGCGAAACCGGCTTCGCCCCTCGGCCAGCGCCGCAAAGGGCACAATCTGGTCCGTTGCAAACCGATCGAGCGTGGCGCCGCTGTCCCAATCAGCCAGAAGCTGCTTGGCAACATGCCGGCCGATCGATTCAGCCGATCGCCGCACCGCACCGGCCCTGTCTGCGCCAAGCCTGACCCCTTCGTCAGAATCCGCAAACAAGGCAAACGCGGCTCCCGGCTGGAGAGACTCGCGGTCGTGGCGAATCTCGACCTCGGCTCGATAGCCGCGCTCGCCGAGGACCTTTTGAGCCGCCTCCCGCATTCGTTCGCTGACACGGCGTTGTTCGAGATGAGAGGAAAGCGCCACGCCCCAGATACGGCGTAATTCGCCCCGCCGATCCAATTGCTGGGCGCGCAATGGTCCTCGCAGGGGTTGAACCGAGAGAGAAAACGATCCTTCGCCCTTCGGCACATAGCCGGGACGGTTCATCGACAGATCGACCTTCAATCCCATGCGCCTCAGCAGCGGGACCAGGACCGATTCGACATGGAAAAGCGAGGGAGCGAAATCCTGGAAGAGTCCGCCGTGAAGTTCAATATGAATGGGCGCCGAGGCGAACGCGAGCACCGGCAGGAGCGCGATACCAAGCATCGTCGTCGACCCGGCCGTGCCGATGTCCCAGACATAGCGGCGGCCGGTTTTCATTGTGCCGGGCTTGAACCAGAATTCCCGCGACCCCGGCGCCAGACCTTCGGCCGTTCCATTCACCAGATCACGAACGGCTTCCACTACACGGATATGCTGATGTCTCAATCCAGGCTGGGGCCGTCGGACGCGCGCATTGGTCACATGGATGGGACGGCCCGTGAGCGCAGCAAATGCGACGGCCTGCCTGACAATCGTGCCGCTTCCGGAATGCAGCGATCCGTCGATTTGAAGCATAGCGTCCGCGTGGTGTGTGGGATCTCCTTTATGCGCTGCCCATCGTCCGTCTCAACAAGGGAACGTAACACCGCGAGTGACCGTGTATTGAGCACATCGTCTTTCTCCAGCCATCCTCGCCGCGCCTGTCCGAGTCCATACCATGTTCGCAAAATCGAGCACCATATGAACCTCAGTGTTGAGGATTTGCAGCCGCCTCTTGTTATCGTTCATGAGAGTCTGTGGCGAAAGAAAGGATTCATTCTCCGGCGTGGCGCGAAAATCCCCTCGTCCTGCCTCCCCTCTGTCGAGTTCTGCCACAGCCGATACCTGCCATGCCTGGCGACGTTCCTTGTAGAATTGCCTCGTTCTGAATAGGCTTCACCTCTCAATTCCAGCCCGGCCTATGGTCCATGCCTTGCACCCACTGTCTGGAGGAACCTGCCATGCCCTGGCCGCCGATCATCAAATCTCGACGAGATTGGGACACGATCCCGAATCTCCATGATTATGCAGCCGTCCGTGCCCGCTTCTCGTGGGATGAGGCGCGAAAAGACTTGGATGGGCTACCCAATGGACAGGGCTTGAACATCGGGCATGAAGCGGTGGATCGCCATGCAAATGGCCCAAAGGGCCAACAGCTCGCCATACGCTGGCTAGGAAAAAATGGGAGGATCGAAGATTACACCTACCAGCGGTTACGCGAGCTGACTAACCGCTTTGCGAATATGTTGGACGGCCTCGGCGTGACGAAGGGCGACCGCGTATTCATGCTCGCGGGGCGCATTCCCGAACTGTATGTGTCCGCTTTGGGCACCCTGAAGAACAGAAGTGTGTTCTGCCCGCTCTTCTCCGCATTCGGACCGGAACCCATTCGTTCGCGCTTGACAATCGGACAGGCGAAGGTCCTGATCACCACCGAGACTCTTTATCAACGCAAGATCGCCGGAATCCGTGCTTCGCTGCCGGATCTTAAACAGGTGTTGCTGATCAGTGATACAGGCCGCCGCACTTCCATCGCTGGGACGCTCGACTACGATGAAGGGATGGATCACGCCAGCCCGCGCTATTCCATTGCCGCCACCAATCCAGAAGACATGGCGCTTCTGCATTTCACCAGCGGAACGACCGGTACCCCTAAGGGCGCCGTTCATGTTCATGAGGCAGTGGTGGCCCACCACGCCACCGGCAAACTGGCCCTCGACTTTCACAAAGACGATATCTTTTGGTGTACGGCCGACCCTGGCTGGGTAACCGGAACATCCTACGGCATTATGGCCCCGCTCACGAACGGTATCACCAGTATCGTCGATGAAGCGGAATTTGACGCGGAGCGCTGGTATCGAATTCTGCAGGACCAGCGGATCACTGTCTGGTACACCGCCCCGACCGCCATTCGGATGATGATGAAGATCGGGGCTGACCCGGTGAAGAAATACGATTTACGCCAGCTTCGTTTCCTCGCCAGCGTGGGAGAACCCTTGAATTCGGAAGCGGTCGTGTGGAGCCAGGGAGTTTTCGGGCGTCCGTTTCACGATAACTGGTGGCAGACTGAAACCGGGGGCATCATGATCGCGAATTATGCTGCGATGGATGTTCGTCCCGGCTCCATGGGCCGGCCCCTCCCCGGCATTGAAGCGGGAATCGTCAAGAAGACTGAGAGCGGGGAAATTGAAGAAATCCGCGAGCCCGGCGTACAAGGCGAGTTGGCCTTGAAGCCCGGTTGGCCCTCGATGTTCCGCGGTTACTGGAACGAGCCGGAGCGGTACAAGAAGTGCTTTATCAGCGGCTGGTACCTCACAGGCGATCTGGCAAAACGAGATCAGGACGGCTACTACTGGTTCGTGGGACGAGCCGACGACGTTATTAAAACGTCCGGACACCTCATCGGCCCGTTCGAAGTGGAAAACGTGTTGATCGAGCACAAGGCCGTGGCGGAGGCCGGGGTCATCGGCAAACCGGATCCGGTGGCCATGGAAGTCGTCAAGGCGTTTGTGTCGCTCAAGGACGGATTTCAGCCCGGTGAGGCGCTCAAACGGGAGCTCCTGGGTTTTGCTCGGTCACGCCTCGGTGCGGTCGTGGCCCCGAAAGAAATCGAGTTCTTGCCTTCGCTCCCCAAGACGCGAAGCGGTAAAATCATGCGCCGCTTGCTGAAAGCGCGAGAACTGGGTCTACCGGAAGGGGACACCTCGACGTTGGAGGCGTAAACGGTCAGGCGGAGAAGTACGCGCATGACGGGTCAAGGCGAATTCGATCGCGTTCACGTCACTCGAGACCGAGGCCTGGAACTGCTGCGGCAGATGCTTCGGATCCGTCGATTTGAGGAGAAATGCGCTGAGTTGTATCAGCACGGAAAGATCCGTGGGTTTCTTCATTTGTATATCGGCGAGGAGGCGGTCGCGGTCGGCTCCATTCCGTTTCTCGGTCCGGAAGATGCCATCGTCGCCACCTATCGGGAGCATGGCCATGCCCTCGTCCGCGGCACCCCCATGGGCACGCTCATGGCGGAACTGTACGGAAAGGCGAACGGCTGCGCGCGAGGTCGCGGAGGATCGATGCACTTCTTCGACGCCTCGCGCCGGTTTTTCGGTGGCCTGGCCATCGTGGCCGGCGGCTTGCCGGTGGCTGTGGGGCTGGCCCTGGCCGACAAGATGCAACAACGCTCTCGGGTGACCGCCTGCTATTTCGGCGACGGAGCGGTGGCCGAAGGAGAATTCCACGAATCATTGAATCTCGCCGCGCTATGGTCCTTGCCCGTTGTCTTTCTTTGCGAAAACAACCTCTATGCGATGGGGACGGCGCTCGCGCGCCATCAATCGCAGACTGACATCGCCTACAAGGGCCACGCTTATGGCGTCCGCTCCGAGGCGGTGGACGGCATGGACGTCCTGGCCGTGGCAGCCGCCACGGAGCGGGCCGTCAACTCAGCGAGACAAGGCCGGGGACCCTATCTGCTCGAATGTCTGACATACCGTTTCCGCGCCCATTCGATGTATGACGCGGAGCTCTACCGATCTAAAGATGAAGTGGCCCGCTGGAAAGAGCGCGATCCGATCGCGACGTTCCAACAGACCCTTCGCATAGCGGGGCTCCTGTCAGACCCTGATGTGGCAAAGGTGGAAACTGATATCACCACGGAACTCGATGAGGCCGTGGCCTACGCCGAGGCGGGCCCTTGGGAGGCGGTCGAAGACCTGACAAAAGACGTATACACGGAAACGCCGAGGCGTGAGTCGTGAGGTCTCAGGTGGAAAACGACGAATAAAACCCAACACAGTAATTCACAACTCAGAATTCAGAACTGATATCGGCATGGACAAGGTGACGTATAGAGAAGCGGTGCGCGCGGGGCTACACGAGGCGCTTGAACACGATCCGCGTGTATTCCTGATGGGAGAAGATGTGGGCAAGTACGGAGGCACCTATGCCTGCAGCAAAGGTTTTCTCGATCAATTCGGCCCCGAGCGCATCAGGGACACGCCGCTTTCCGAGAGCACGTTTGTCGGAGCGGGCATCGGCGCCGCCTTGGGCGGGATGCGGCCGATTGTCGAGATCATGACGGTGAATTTCAGCCTGCTCGCGCTCGATCAGATCGTCAACAATGCGGCCACTCTCCGGCACATGTCGGGAGGCCAGTTCAGCATCCCATTGGTGGTGCGGATGGCCACCGGCGCAGGACGTCAGGTCGCCGCCCAACATTCTCACAGCCTCGAAGGCTGGTACGCTCATATTCCAGGGATCAAAGTCTTGACCCCTGCCACGGTGACCGACGCGCGAGGGATGGTGCTGGCAGCGGTTCGAGAGCCGGACCCGGTCTTTATTTTCGAGCATGCCTATCTCTATCCGCTGGAAGGCGAACTGGAGGAAGGGCCTCCGGCAGTCGATATTTCCCGGGCCGCCGTTCGTCGGACGGGAACCGACATCAGTCTCATCACGTTCGGTGGCTGTCTGTGGAAAACACTTGACGCTGCAGCCCAATTGGCGCGGGAAGGCATCGAGGCGGAGGTGATCGATCTTCGCGTGCTGCGGCCGCTCGATAATGACACGGTCCTTGCCTCGGTGCGCAAGACCCATCGCGCCCTGATCATCGATGAGGCTTGGCGGACCGGAAGCTTCGCCGCGGAGATCAGCGCCCAGATCGTCGAAGGAGCGTTCTACGATCTCGATAGCCCCGTCGGACGGCTGTGCAGCGCCGAGGTCCCCATTCCCTATGCCAAGCATCTCGAGGAGGCGGCGCTTCCACAAGTCAGCACAATCGTGCAGACTGTTACTCAACTGCTTCGGGCTACATGATGCATCCGGCAGCGAATCAGATGACGGACATGACCCCCGTCTCCACAACCAAAAAGACGCAAACCGGTTCTCTCAAGCAGAGGGTCACCCGCCTGTTCCAGACGGTTCAACGCAAGGCGGCGCAGAGGCGGGGAGGCCATTCACCGGCTGGCCCAATTATTATTGGCGGGATTGCAATTACCGAAGTTCGGCGTGATGATTGCGCGCGGCGATCTGGCGGTGGAAGTGGGATTCGAGCACCTGGCGTTGGTGCAGGAAAATATTCTCTGTCTCTGCGAGGCGGCCCACGTGCCGGTCATCTGGGCTACTCAGGTCTTGGAGGGCCTCGCTAAGAGCGGGGTGCCCGCTCGGGCTGAGATCACCGATGCCGCGACCGGACAACGGGCCGAGTGCGTGATGTTGAATAAGGGAAGGTTCGTTCTCGACGCGGTGAGGATCTTGGCGGATCTGCTGGGCTCGCGAGAACGCCAGCGAATCAATAAACGCCAGGTCTTCCGCGACATCACGGCACAGCACGGCATCTTTGATACCGCGAGCGGAAACCTTCCCTGCAAGAAAACATCGGCCACGGAGGAGGAACGGAGAGCTTTACATGACTGAATTCGTGATGCCGACGCTCGGCGCCGACATGACCAAAGGCACCCTGATCGCCTGGCGGAAACGAGAAGGCGACCATGTCGCCAAGGGAGAAATCATCGCCGAGGTCGATACCGAAAAGGCCGCAATCGAGATTGAATCCTTCACCAGCGGGATCATTGAGCGGTTCTTGATCAGCCCCGGCGATACGGTTAGGGTCGGTGCCGTGATGGCGGTCATCCAGGCCGAGGGAGAGCCGGTCTCGATTGCCTCGGCTGCATCGATGCCGGCCCCGACGGATGCGAGCCGGGCCGACCAGGCGGCGGCGTCCCCGCCCTTGTTTTCGGCCGGGGCCGACGTCGTTGAATCGGCTCGCCTTCGTGTTTCACCCGCGGCGAAGAAACGCGCGGCTGAACTGGGATTGGACCTATCCAGTGTGCGGGGAACGGGTCCCGGCGGCGCGATCACATTGGAAGATCTGCCCCGGGCTCGCGCGGTCACAACACCAGCGCCGGCGCCGATCGAAGCCGGCGATCGCCAATCCAGGATGCGCCAGACGATTGCAGCCGCCATGGCCCGATCCAAACGCGAAATTCCCCATTACTACCTCGGCACGACCATCGACATGTATGCGGGCATCGCCTGGCTCAGCGAAGAAAATCGTCGCCGTACGGTGACCGATCGCCTGCTGTACGGCGTACTGCTGATCAAGGCGGTGGCATTGGCATTACGTCAAGTCCCGGAGTTGAATGCCATCTGGAAAGATGGCGAAACAGTGTCTAGCCCAGATGTGCATATCGGCGTGGCGATCTCATTGAGAAACGGGGGCTTGATTGCCCCGGCACTGCACCATGCCGATCAACGCAGCCTGAGCGAGCTCATGGCGGCATTTCAGGACTTGGTGAAACGGGCAAGAGCCGGGACGCTACGCAGCTCGGAGCTCTCCGACCCGACGATTACGGTCACGAGCCTCGGCGACCAGGGAGTGGAAACTGTCTTCGGCGTCATTTATCCCCCTCAGGTCGCTCTCGTCGGTTTCGGGAAAATGGTGGACCGCCCATGGATTGTAGACGGCCGGCTGGCAGCCCGGCCTCTAGTAACCGCTACCTTGTCTGCAGATCATCGTGTGACGGACGGCCACCGCGGAGGGTTGTTTTTGGCCGCGGTTGACCGTCTCCTTCAGGAGCCGAGGCAATTATGAACGTGTTATTGCTCGGTATCATAACCATTTTAGGGTTCACCGGCCTTGTCGCACCGGTGCCGGTGGACGGCATGACGCAGATTCCTCCGGACGCGAAGATCGAGGCGGATCAACAGACCATTCTCGAACTGACCAGTACCTTCGACCGCGCCGAGGAATCGATTCGCTCCCGCGATTTGGATTCGCTGATGGCGCTATACTCCGAGCAATATCGCTATCATGGGCTCAAAAAACCTGATATCCGCAAGATCTGGGAGGAGCTATTCTCTCACTACGACCTCATTTCCAATATCCATATCTTTTCGGCAATCAGAAAAATTGAATTGCAGGGCCAGATGAAAGCCGAGATCACCTGTACCGGCGCTTTATGGGCGACATCGAAGAACACGAAGGATCGGGTCCCCATCGATAGTTGGCACCAGGAGGTACATCATCTCGTGAAGGAAAAAGGAGGATGGCGTATTGTCGGCAGCACGGATGGACAACCTCGCCCAAGGATGTTCGGCATGGCGCCTCATCCGCTCTTTTAGCAGGGTCTTCTTCATTGTCGGTGAAGCCTGAAACGGGCGAGCTGACTTGAGCGCTTCTTGGGAGAGCACGATGAACCCCACGCGCAGCGCGAACGAAATCAGACAAGCCGTTATTCGAATCCTCGGCGACATTGCGCCGGAAGCGGATCTCCAGGCGCTCAAGCCGGAGCTGAGCTTCCGCGATCAGCTCGACATCGATTCGATGGACTTCCTCAACTTCATCATCGCGCTGCATCGGGAACTGGGCATTGAGATCCCCGAAACCGACTATCCGAAATACAGCAGCTTGCAAGGCTGCATCGATCACCTTTCATCGCCCATCTGAGATGCCCGCGTCGATTATCTCCGTGAACCATACGATCCTGCGCGTCCTGGTCGGCTCCCATGCCCACGGTCTGGCCGGGCCGGAGAGCGACAAGGATTTCCGCAGCGTGTTTGCGATGCCCACGATCGAGATGTTCCGGCTCGGCTTCAAATATCAGGGCACCAGGATGATGAAGGAGGAAGCCGACGAGACCTCCTGGGAAGTCGCCCATTTCCTTCAACTGGCGGTTCAGTGCCAGCCGCTCGTACTGGAAACCTTCGTCGCGCCGGTGGAGCTGATGGACGAATGGGGAGAAAAACTGCTGGCCCTCTTTCCTTCGGTCTGGTCGCCGCGAACCGCCTACGATGCGTTCCTGCAGTACGGCGAGAACCAGCGTAAGAAGATGCTTGATAAGAAAGACGGCCGGCCGGCCAAGTATGCCGCCACCTACGTCCGCATCCTTTTTCATCTCTGCGAATTATTGGAACGGGGTACGTTCTGCCTGAATATCGCCGGATCCCCGATTGGGGATATCGTGCGCAGCATCAAAGAAGGACGCTATCGGACGGGCGAAGTGATCGACTGGGGAGAGTACTGGATGGCAGAGGCTGCTCGCCGTCTTACATCCTGCTCGCACAAACCCAATTATGAGGCCCTGGATGAATATTTGGTCGCTCTACGAATGGCATTCCTGAAATGACGATTCCCGCCTTTGTGTCGATATCGATCTCAGAGGGCGACATCTTTCTCACTTACTGCACAAAGGCGGGTGCGAAAGTTTATCCGGGAAACACCTCCTTTCAATCATCGAAATATCCATAGAGCCGTCGAAATCAATGAGGTAATAGGCTACAGGTGCTTTCGCTCATTGTCCCGTTACGCCTCACGGCAGAAGACTTTCGCGGACCTCACCCGCGACTTATCAATGTAAGTTCGCGTGATTTCACGCTTCAGTAACAACCGATTCTTCAAGAAGCATGGCACCGGCGATGCAAAAGTCAGGGGCGCAGAGAAGCCAGACCGGCCGTCCGGTACATGGGCTAACGGCCAAGCACAACGACAATCGATGGTCACGAACCATTATCACTCTCAGCGATTTAGCGAGAAGAAAGGAGCACGGCCATGTCGAACTTGTCACGGTGGGAACCATTTCGCGCCCAGTGGAATCCGTGGAAGGAGCTGCAAGAGGTGGAAAAACGCCTGTCCAGTATGTGGGGACGTCCTCCGGCAAAGGAGGAAGGAGGAAAGGAAGCCATGACGGTAGCTGAGTGGGCGCCGCTGGTCGACATCAGCGAAGACGAGAAAGAGTATCTCATCAAGGCGGAACTCCCCGACGTCAAGAAGGAGAATGTAAAGATCTCCGTGCAAGACGGCGTCGTGTCGATATCGGGCGATCGGAAGTACGAGAAGGAAGAAAAGGGCAAGAAATACCACCGCGTCGAACGTTCTTACGGCAGTTTCATGCGCAGTTTTACCTTGCCTGAAGACGCGGACGAGTCCAAAATCTCGGCTGAATACAAGGATGGGGTACTGCACGTGCATTTGCCCAAGGCAGAGAAACCGAAGCCCAAGTCCATCGAAGTGAAGGTCTCGTAGGACGGAGGGAAGTTAGAAAGGGAGCAAAAAGAATGCCGCGGATTACCCATTGGGCGCCGGAGATCACTCATCATCATTGGTGGCTCATTGCACTGTTGCTTGCTGCCGCCATCTTCGTCATCGGCGTGCGCGCGACCGCCACGATGTGACGTGCTGCGGGCCGATTGAAAGAGAGTCGCATGTTCAGAAATCGCGAGGAGGCAGGGCAGCTTCTCGCAGCGACATTATCTGACTATCGGGACGACCCATCCAGACTGATTCTTGCGTTGCCTCGCGGCGGCGTGGCGGTCGGATATCGTCTGAGCGTGGAGCTTCACGCGCCGCTGGACGTGCTGATTACGCGCAAGATCGGTGCGCCCGGGAATCCGGAGTACGCGCTGGGGGCCCTCAGCGAGACAGGCGCGCTGTTTTGGAATCAGCATGCGGTGGCCTCCTTCTCTTTGACTCAACAAGATCTAGAGCGGGCCGCTCAGGCGGTGAAGGAAGAGATCGCCCGGCGGATCAGCTTATACCGGCAAGGACATCCATTGCGATCCGTCACTGATCGAACGGTCATCCTGGTTGACGATGGGCTCGCCACCGGCGCCACGTTCTTCGCGTCCGTTGCCGCGATCAGACAACTGAAGCCGCGGATGGTCATCGGCGCTATTCCGGTCGGCCCGCCGGATACGATACGAGAAATGACCCATGAGGTAGACAAGCTCGTCGTTTTGCTGACGCCGGAGCCCTTCTACGCGGTGGGCAATTTTTACGAGGATTTCACGCAAGTGGAAGATCGCGACGTCCTTCGTTATCTTCAACTGGCCAATGAAGCGCTCGCGACGAGACAGTCCGGCGGCCTGGACGGCGCCGACAGAGGACCGACTATTCAGTTGGAGTGAGGAGCATCATGTCATCTTCTCAGAATGCCGGGGGATGGGGGACTCGACGTGATCGGATGGTGCAGGAATATCAGCATGACACGTACAAGCTTCGCGGAAAGCTCAAGGAACCGACGGTCTGCACAGAATGTGGAGCGCTGTTTCACAAGGGTCGATGGACCTGGGGGGCGAAGCCGGAAGCCGCCTATGAAATCGTCTGTCCGGCCTGCATGAGGGTGCGTGATAAATATCCGAAAGGTCTGATTACTTTGAAGGGCTCGTTCAAGGACGAACAGAAGGAACAAGTCATGGGCGTCATTCACAATACGGAGGCGCAAGAAAAGCAACAGCATCCCCTCTCCCGGATTATGGGTATTGAAGTCCAGCAGGAGGATCTGATCGTGTCTACGACGGATACCCATTTGCCGCGCCGGATCGGCGAAGCACTTCACCATGCGTACCACGGCGAGCTTGATCTTCAGTATAACCAAGATGAAGACTTTGTCCGGGTCACATGGGTCCGTTAACTGCGAGAGGGACGGACTACGCAAAGAAGGTCGTCCGTACTCATGTATGACATGAAAGGAACCCGACCGATGCCCTTCCGAATTCCCGCCCTCTGCGCCATGCTGGCTGTTGCGGTGATTGTTCAGACGAGTACGCACCCCGCAGCAGGCGAGACGGCCTTGGCCGGCATTCCCGATGAGCAACGATTGGAAGTATTGATCCGCAATTATGACTTCGAAGTCGTCCATCGATCACCCGTGGCCTTGGGCGGCGAGACGGTCATTATCTTACGGAATCAAGACATCGTCCGGCATGGCTTTACGTCGCCGGCGTTGCCCCAGCTCTTTCTCCGCATCGACGGAGAAGGCATCGGCTCGTATGGAAAGGGCATTGAGGGATTGTATATCGAGCCAGGCAAGACGCTGGTCATCCGCCTGATGGTGGAACACAGCGGGAGACTCGCATTTCACTGCGACCTGCATCCGGAAATGAAGGGAGAGGTCTTCCTGCTCGAAATCCCCGCCGCGTAGAGCGGCGCGCGGAAGGAGCCTGCGCCACGGGGCCCTTCCTTGTTTGTAACGGTCCTCTCGGAGACAATCGGAGAAAAGGGGCGATTCATGCGGATGGTCATCGGAGTCGATTGGTCTGAGCACGCGTTCGCTGCCGTTCAGGTCGCGACGTCTCTGTACCGGCCGGAGGAAGTCGCCTTAGTTCATGCGGTGGATTTGGGTTGGTTTCGAAACCCGGTCGTCGCGGAAGCCGGGAATGTCCAGGGCTATGACGACTACAAGCGGGCCATGAAGGAATGGGGTCGCCAGCTCATGGCCCGCAACGCCGCAATCCTGCCCAAAGATATTTCCTCCGTCACTCAGGTCTGCGAATTCGCCAAGCCGGCGACGCTGGTACTGGATACTGCAGTCAAATTATCGGCCGACGTGATTGCGATCGGCGCGCACGGCCACGGACGAGTCGCAGAATGGCTTTTGGGCAGCGTCTCTCATCGAATCGTGCTGCATGCCCCTTGTGCGACGCTCGTCGTCAAACGTCCATCCAAAACCATGTCCAGGATCCTGGTCGCCGTACAAGAGCAAGAAGACGCCGGCCGCATAATCGGCTGGCTCAGCCGGTTTCCTTTTCGACAGCAGCCCGCCGTCACCGTGGCACATGTCATACAGCCGATTCCGAACGCCGATGAATTCGGCATGTTGCCGATCGAGGCGTGGCAGGATAACGCCGAGCAGCATGCCGAAGAACTCGTACACCACGCGGCCCTGTCGTTGTCCGGGTCCTGCGCGTCCATCACCACGAAAGTTCTCACCGGTAATCCCACGGAAGAGATCGCCCGATCGGCCGAGCCGTTTGATCTGCTGGTCGCCGGATCCCATGCGCGAAGCGGCCTGGATCGTTTTCTTTTAGGCAGCGTCTCTCAAGCATTGCTCCACAAGGCGCGGTGCTCGGTCCTGGTGGTGCGATGAATTCCGAATTACGCATGGGAACGAGAATGGAATCACATGGAGGAGAGATTTTGAGTGGACAGTGCGGGAGAAATCGAATCATCGTCTTGAATTCGTTCCGCCGGATAGATGCGGCGTTATAAGTGCGGTTTCAACGTTCCTCACATTCATCCCCCAGCATTGAAACATTCAGCATTCGGCTCCCTCCTGACCGAATCGGATGTCCGCTCGGCCGGGTTTGGGTGGCCATTGCGCTCTGCGTCTTTCTTGCTTCCCCAATCGGCTTGACTTACGCGAAGGACCGTCCGCCGGATGTCGAAGTCTTCGTGAGGGAAGGCTGCCCTCACTGCAAGGCAGCGAAGGCGTTTCTGGCGGATCTCCAAACCAACCGCCCGGTTCTTCGAATCACCGTCCACGACGTCGGAGCCGACTCAGGCGCTCTCACCCGTCTCATCGACCTTGCCGGTCGGTTCAATATCCGGCAGATCGGCGTTCCAGCCTTTTATGTAGGCGAACAATTGATCGTCGGGTACGCCGGTTCGGACACCACCGGAGCAAGAATCATCGCTCTGTTGGATCGCGCTAAAGCCGACGTGACGGACCAGCCTTTATCTGAGGCCTGCTGGCCGACAGTAGACTGTGGCGAGGCGGCGGCCCCCGCGGCTCGAACCGGCAATGATCACATCGAGCTGCCCTGGCTCGGCCCTCTGAGCGTGCGGCAGATCGGCCTTCCGGCCTTTACCATCATCATCGGCCTGTTGGATGGGTTCAATCCCTGCGCCATGTGGGTCTTGCTGTTCCTTCTGTCCCTCCTGGTGAGTCTTCGGGATCGCCGCAAAATGGCGCTCGTTGCCGGGGCGTTCGTATCCGTGAGCGGCTTGGTCTATTTTGCCTTCATGGCGGCCTGGTTAAGCGCCTTCTTGTTCATCGGGTTATCCCGGGCGGTGCAGATTGCGCTCGGCGTGACCGCGGTCCTGATCGGAGGGGTCCATATCAAAGATTTTTTTGCCTTTGGCGTCGGACCCTCATGCAGCATTCCTGAATCGGCAAAGCCAGGGCTCTACGCCCGCATGCGGCGTATCCTGGAGGCCGAACATCTTCCGGCGACATTGTTGGCCGTGGTGACGTTGGCTGCGCTGGTGAACCTCGTTGAACTGCTCTGCACCGCCGGCCTCCCCGCGTTGTACACACAGATCCTGACCCTTCAGCAGCTGTCCTGGTGGGAATATTATGGGTATCTGGCGCTGTACAATGTGGCGTATATTTTTGATGATAGTCTCATGGTCGGCGCCGCGATCATCACATTATCCGGTCGCAAGATGCAGCAAGTCGAAGGCCGCTGGCTGAAGCTTATCAGCGGAACGGTGATGACGGCGCTGGGGCTCATGCTGTTGGTCAAACCCGAGCTTCTGTCCTAAGCGCATCTGGGACCGAATTGCATTATGTGAGGTTTTCAATGAAGCAGAATGGCTCTCCTCGTCCTATTCGCACACTCTTTATTCCACCGTCGAGCGATCTGCTGCGCCAGCCGGGCCGCATTATTTTAAAAGATGGGACGGCGGCGGAACTGCGCATCTCGTCTCCGTCGGACACCGAGGCGCTTCGCTTGTTCATCGACGGCTTATCCCCTGAGTCCAAGCGGCATCGGTTTTTTTCAGCAACCGTGCCGCCTGCCGACCTCGTTCAGTCGCTCTGCGATTCTTCGGACCCGCATACACAGATCACCTTAATCGCGTTGCGTCTGTCGCAAGGCCGGGCAACCATCATCGCCGCGGGGACCTATACGGCTCGCGACGCCGCCGCGGCGGAGGTGTCGCTCGCGGTGGACGATCGGTTTCACGGCAAAGGAATCGGCACCATTCTGGTGGAACATTTGGCCCTGCTTGCTGTCAGGCATGGGTTTACGCATCTTTGGGCGGTGACCCATGCTGACAATGTGGCGATGCGCGACGTGTTTCGTGAATCCGGGTTCACCTGGCACGAGTACGTCGAAGGCGGCGACATCGAAGTGGAGTTATCCCTTACACCGACCGAACAGACGGTCAGCCGGGTCGAATGGCGGGACCGAGTGGCGACGGTCGCATCGATCCGGCCATTTTTTCATCCGCAGGCGGTCGCGATCATCGGAGCGTCGGCCGATCCGGCCAGCATCGGCTATCGACTCGTCGATGCTCTCTCGCAGAGCGGCTTTCCCGGTCCGGTCTACCCTATTAACCTTCGCGCGGGCTCGATTGCCGGCCTACCGGCCTATCCCCGAATTACGACAGTCCCCGGTCCTGTCGATTTGGCCGTGATCGCCGTACCCCGCGATTCAGTACTCGGCGTCGTCGAACAATGTGCGGAGAAGCAGGTCCGGGGTCTCATCGTCATTACCGCCGGCTTTGCCGAGGTCGGCGACGAGGGCCGCCGACTGGAACAACGCCTGGTGGAACTGGTACGCCGGCATGGCATGCGCATGGTCGGACCGAATTGCTTCGGCTTGCTCAATGCAGACCCGGCGGTCCGTCTAAACGCAACCTTCGCACCTTTTTTCCCGCCTGCGGGGCATATCGCCATGTCGTCTCAAAGCGGCGCATTGGGCATTGCTGTGCTGAGTGCGGCCCGCCGGCTCCAGCTCGGTGTCTCGACATTCGTGAGTGTCGGCAATAAGGCGGACGTCTCCGTCAACGATCTCTTACAGTATTGGGAAACAGATCCGGCGACGCAGGTAGTCATGCTGTACGTGGAATCATTCGGCAATCCACGTCGTTTTGCGCGGATCGCTCGCCGCGTGGGCCGCCAAAAGCCGATCATCGCCGTGAAGGCCGGACGCTCCGGCGCGGGCCATCGTGCGGCCGGCTCCCACACCGCTGCATTGGCCGCAAGTAACGTGGCGGTCGAGGCTCTGTTTCACCAGACGGGACTCCTCCGCGCCGACACGCTCGACGACATGCTTGCGCTGGCCGCCGGCCTCTCGAATCAATCCTGCCCCAAAGGCCGGAGAGTCGGCATTCTCACGAATGCGGGCGGGCCGGCCATCCTCTGTACCGATGCCTGCGAAGCCGAGGGTCTGACGGTCCCGGAGCTGTCGCCGCGCACGTATGAACAGCTCGCTTCATTCCTGCCACCGGCCGCCGCGGTGAAGAATCCCGTGGATCTCATCGCGTCCGCTACGCCCGATCAATATGCACGGGCTATCATGACGCTGTTGGCCGCCGATGAAATTGACGCGCTGATTATCCTCTATATTTCTCTGACTCCAACCGATACGGAAGGCATCGCCGACGGTATCCTCTCCGGTATTCGATCGGCTCGTCAGGCCGGGGTGACTGAGAAGCCGGTGTATGTCACCTGGATGGCGGAAGGGGACCGCGATCGATCCTTTATGAGCGGCGGAGAAACCATTCCCTCCTATGCGTTGCCGGAAACTCCCGCTCGGGTGCTGAGCAAAGCTGCGACGTATCAGGAATGGAAGACCAGGCCGGCCGGAAGAATCCCCGATTTTCCGGACATGGATTTGTCCGTGGCACAGAAGATTTGCGCGAGCGCGGCTCGGGAGCGAGGTGACGGCTGGCTGACAGCAGACGAAACCAGACAGGTATTGACCGCCATCCGTTTGCCGCTCCTTGCCGGAGGTCTGGCCAAGTCTGTTGAGGAGGCGGTCCATGTCGCCGAACAAGCCGGATTTCCCGTAGCGATCAAGCTTGCCTCCCGGACCGTCGTCCATAAGACTGACGTCGGGGGCGTGATCCTCGACGTGGCTGACGCCTCGGGCGTGCGTGACGCGTTCAAGGCGATCCAAACACGCTTGGAGCGCGCCGGGCTTCTGGAGGAAATGGAAGGAGTTTTGATTCAACCGATGCTGCGCGGAGGAGTGGAGGTCATGATCGGCGTCACGCAGGACCCCCAATTCGGACCGTTGGTGGCGTTCGGACTCGGCGGCATTTATGTCGAAATTTTGGGCGACGTGCAGTTCCGCATTGCACCGCTGACGGAGCAAGATGCGGAGGATATGGTCGCCGGCATCAAAGGCTATCGTCTCTTAGAGGGATACCGGGGACAGCCGGTCGCGGATATTGCTGGGCTTGAAGACGCGTTGTTGCGGGTTTCGCGCTTGGCGGAAGAGGTTCCGGCGATCACCGAGTTGGATTGCAATCCGGTGTTCGCCCTGCCGAAGGGCCAGGGTTGCCGGATCGTCGACGCGAGGATTCGAGTCACCGGCGCCATGTCGGGATGACAACCATGAGCCGCGCGTACGGCAGCGTGCAGGCCATTATCGCGGGAGCCTGCGTTTGATATGTGCAAGCAGCGGAAGCATTGTGATCATGCCGAGCGCGACGAGGATGAATGATGCCGGTTCCGGGGCGGAATGACTCGCCGCCCAATCCGCCCCGGAACCGTGGTACCAATCATAGACCGACGTGCCGGCCCCCGTGGTACTGTCCGCGTGAGCGGGATATTCATCGTAATTCCCCAGAAAATGCCCGACTTCATCAGCCCAGGGGTTGTGGTTGCCGATGCCACTCGGCCATCCGACAGACCACTTGTTGACGGCACCCCGACCCGGTCCCGGCTTTTCCATGTGGTTGGGATTCTGGTTTGAAAATAGCAGGTCGAAGAGGATCGGCTTGGCAACACCGTCGCGCCCCGTCCGAATGCGTTCGGTATCGGTTTCCCAGAGCTGCTTCACCGGCAGGCCGGGATCAAATCCCGTCAGCTGCAGAGTCACGCTGATGGTATATCCGGCGGGTTTCGTAAACCCGATGTCATACGAGATGATCGCGCTGATATCATGATTGAGGCCCGTGCTCAAAATCCCCTGGATCCGCTCGGCCGGAATATCGAACGCCAGATCCGGAATCATAATGGCGAACGCACTGGCGGCAGAAAGCCACGTACATATCGCGACGGGCGCGATGAACGAGCGTGAAGACATGGCCATACGTTACCCTCCGATCAATAATCTCGATCATAGATCCGGCTCTGGGTACCCCGGCGCTTGTTGATAATGAGCGTTTGCGGGGATGTGTTTTGTACAAAGAGACCGAGGCCTACCACTTCACGACTTGTGGAAACAGCGCGATTGATGAAGAGGGAAAAGATGAGAAAGTCCGGCACAGCAAAGGCCATGCCCGCCGCGAAAGGGAGAACGACCGATACGAGGCCTCGCATTCAGCTCGGGCTCCATTAAAGGTGATTAACAGGGTGCATGGTATCACCTTTACTATGGTTTGTCCTTAATAAAATTATGGGTGAGGGTCAACAGATACAGCTACGCGGTGTGTAATGAGATATCGGACGACTGAAGAATCGACCTACGTAGGCAGGAACGGCAACAATGGATGGCAGCTTCACCGCAGACTCTTCAGCCATGCCTGAATATCTGCGATTTGCTGCGCTGTGAGAGAACCAGCCAGAGGCGGCATGATATGTTGTCCTTTCAGGACACGATCCCAGAACAGCTTGTCGTTGGACAGAACCGGATTGCCGGCCAAGCGCGGACCGACCCCGCCGGTCGCGTCAGTTCCGTGACAGACAATGCAACTTGCATCGTACAGAATCTTGCCCTTCGTTGGATTAGTCGCGTGATGCAACATTTCATCTCGACTACTACTCTGCCGTATCTCGGCTTCGCTTGTAATGGACGGCCGAGAGGGAGAACAGCTTGCAATTCCAGCTATGCCGGCTGCAGCCGCGATTAGCAGTCCGATCATCCGTCCCGATCGAGCCTCCATCATAATCAGCCCTCCCTAACTCGGCGCCGCATTCTACAGTCGGGACATTCCTCATTCCTCATTCCTCATTCCTCATTC
Organism: Nitrospira sp. Nam80; assembly: GCF_965152575.1. NCBI lineage: Bacteria > Pseudomonadati > Nitrospirota > Nitrospiria > Nitrospirales > Nitrospiraceae > Nitrospira > Nitrospira sp. Nam80. The sequence continues at coordinate 726,546 of NZ_OZ224216.1, read as the reverse complement.
CTCATTCCTCATTTCTCCCTGCCGCCATGGCACTTGAGACATTAGGAATTTGTGAGGCGCTTTATATTCCTCTTTCACAATTCTTCATTCAGCATTCACCGGTTTCTGTATTTTTCCACTCCCTTGTCGCCGCCGGCATGGCAACGCAGACAGTCTGCGAATCGCCCCGGCCCATGAATCCCCTTCGCTTTTGCCTTGAGGCCCCGCACCAATTTATTGTCCTGCACCTGCGCGCTCGGTCTGCCGGCCTTGTTCGCCCGGTGACAATCAAGACACGACGTGGCCTCGGTCGCCCGAAAGATCAAATCACTATGGGGATTGGGGATGTCCGGATAGTCAGACGGCTGCTCGACTCGAGATGGAGACGATGAATCCGCCATCGCGTTTGCCGGTTGCGATATACCGACGGATCCCCGCCCGCACCATATCATCGCCGCCGCAAATGTTGCGCCGGCGACGACCATCCATCGCGAACCACTAGTCATGCTCATGCCAGCAGCAGACTTTGTACTGATCTTCCGGCATGGCCTTCATCTTGTCGTACAGCTTCTCGCGCTCGTCATCGGCAACCAATTTATCAATGGAGGGATAGAGCACCCGCTCCTCCTTCATGTTGTGCGCAGACAACAACACGAGCAGCGCCTGTTCCTCGACTCCGGTATCCGGGTCCTCATTTTGAACCTTCTGAAGAATCGCTTCGAGCCGCTCGCCGATGTGACGGTGCTCGCCTCGCATCACGAACGTCGGCCCGCTGTCCGCCATGCCGGTTTTTTCTTCCCACAGCGGAAACAACAGCTGTTCTTCCCAGACAATATGGCGCTCCAGCCCCGCCTTGAATTCCCTGAAGGCCTCCTTCGCCTTTCCATATTCCGAATATTTGTCGGCTCGGAATGACGCGAACAACGCATCCAGCCGGTCATGATCTTGGGCAAAATACTGACTGATGGTCGATTCCGGCATCGTTTCCTCCCTCGCTTCTATTCATTTCCTCTGTTCGCCATCTCCTTTTTGAATGCCGTCTTTGCCGCCTCGAACGCCGAGGCAATCGTGCCCTTTGTCTCGTTCAGAAACCGCTTGCCCTCCTCGATCGTATCACTCATCTGGGAACGAATTTCACCGGCCTTTTCCAAGACTTCTTCCTCCGTCCGCCGTGCATGGCTTCTGATGGCCCGGCGAGTCGTTTCTCCCGATTGCGGGGCCAAAAAGAGCGCGGCCACTGCGCCCAATACGACGCCGCTGATGAATGCGACCGTAAAAGAACCGCAAGCCTCATTCCTGCTATTGAATCCCATATTTTCTCCTTTCTCTCGTAGCCGCCGCTGATTCGCACCAAGCCCATCTATCCGCTTTTCACGGTCCCGAGCCATGTTGAAGCAGAGGCCATGCCAAAGGTGTCTGATTCATCCCTCGCTAATCTAATGATTTATCGAATGATTCGGTCAAGCGCACGGCGAAGGGATGAATGAAGGCGAAAGGATTGAGGCATTCCAGAACCGCCGCGCCATGAGACCGTCCCAAAAGGCCACAGCCGGCTTCGAAATCCGCCCGACAGGGCCGAGGGTACCAGTGAAGTGGGCCGATAGGGGAAGTAGGTCGCGGGGCGGATCAGAACCACATCCTAAGACCCATGGTGAACCGTACCTGACTTGGTGAACCGCCCTCTTGGCGAACCAGCGTGGCGGTCTCGCCAAAACTCCTGTCCAGCGAGACGCCGATATACGGCGCGAATCCTCGCCTGATCTCGTACCGCAGCCGAACACCGAACTCGAGATTATTGAGGCCGGAACCAGTGGTAAATTCTTCCACACGCTGGATGGCCACATTGGTTTCGAACCGAAGTTGAAGGATGAGCCGTTGCATCATCAAGAGGTCTTTTGTCGTCGCCAGACGAGCCGATACTGCTCCGTTCTGATCGATAAAGAGAGTCGGCTCAATTTGATAGCTGTATGGCACCAGGCCCTCAATCCCGATTGCCGCCAGCCCGCGCGTGACGTTGCGCCCGCGAAATGACTGAGTTTCCACGCGACCACCGACCTGCAAATCATAATATTTCTGGATGAATCGCCCATACAGCAACTGAAAATCCACATCATAGTCGGCTTTGAACGCTGTGTCCCGCTGTCCTTCGCTCTTGAACCAGATCCGATTGTAGTCACCGCCATACCAACCCTCAATGTCCCACCGATAGTCGGATCCGCCCTCGCTACCTCCTGTTTTGGGACGGTACTCCAATACGTCGACGAGCACCATGGTGCGCTTCTCTGCATCATCGACAGGTGACGGCCAGCCTGATTGCGGGGATAAGTTCGGCAACGTTGTTTCCCGAATCATGGAAGGAAATATTAATCCTTCCGCCTTCCGGGCAGGGTCATCGAAAGACAGGCCACGATATGGCGCGTTCTCCGATAGAATTTCTGCAGTACTGCTGTGACCCCATAGGGACAGCAAACCTGTCACAAGAAAAGCCGACATCGACCATCTCACCGCATATCCTCTGCTGTCATTCCGACACATCGACGACGCGGAACATCCCTGCTTCCATGTGGAGCAACAGATGGCAGTGAAATGCCCAGCGACCTGGAGCATCGGCGCTGATCGCGACCGAGAGCCGCTCGGCAGGTTTGACAATGACGGTATGCTTCCGAGGCAGGTATTGCCCGGCCCCGTTCTCAAGCTGCATCCACATGCCGTGGAGATGGAGCGGATGTTCCATCATCGTATCGTTCACAAACGTCAGGCGCACCCGCTCGCCGTACCGAAACTGGATCGGACTTTGAGTATCGGAATATTTTTTGCCGTCAAATGACCACATGTACCGTTCCATATGGCCAGTGAGATGCAGTTCGATATCCCGTGCCGGTTCCCGCTGGTCCGGATACGGCTCCAGGCTTTTCAAATCCGTATAGAGCAGCACGCGTCGTTCAGACTGATCCAGCCCTGCTCCCGGTACCTGCATCCGACTATAGGAGTACTCGGCCACCATTTGATTGCCGGTTCCGTGGTGATCAGGACCATGCCTGACGGGTGCGACGCCGGGGATATCGGAGCGGTGTGGATCGGCACCTTGCATGGGCGGCATAGCGCGACTTTCCGGATCGGGCTGCCGGTGCCCATTCAACCGACCGCTGCCATAGACCATGCCGGGTATGTGCTGCATGCCCGGCATAGGTTTCATTTCTGTACCGTGCTGGCCATGTTCCCTGCTCGGCTGCTCTTCGGATGACATCACGCCGCCATGAGTGTTCTTCTTCATCCCCGGCATCTCCATATTCTTCTTGTCGCCATGATCCATCTTCATCCCCATATCGGCCATCGTGCGGAGACGCCTGGGGCGGCGCGCTGGAATCTCGGCCGTCATGCCCGCACGCGGGGCGAGCGTCCCACGCGCATATCCGCTACGATCCATTGTCTCGGCAAAGACGGTATAGGCACGATTCTCGAGAGGCTCGACGATGACGTCATAGGTTTCGGCCGGCCCGATGCGAAACTCATCGACCGCAACCGGCTGAACATTCTGCCCGTCCGCTTGTACAACCGTCATCTTGAGGCCCGGGATGCGAACGTCGTAGAACGTCATGGCCGCCGCATCAATGAATCGGAGTCGAAGCTTCTCGCCGGGACGAAACAGCCCGGTCCAATTACCGGCCGGCGACAAGCCGTTCATCAGATAGGTGAAGGTATAGCCGGTGACGTCCGCAAAGTCCGTCGGGTCCATGCGCATCTGATCCCAGGCCAGATAATTCTGCACCGTCGCCCACCAGCCCTGGCGTCGCACGTCGGCGACAAATTCACCTACGGTCCGTTTCTGAAAGTTGTAGTAACCTGCTTCCTTTTTCAGATTGGACAGCAACGTATGGGGCGATTCGAAGCTCCAATCGGACAGCATTACGACATAGTCGCGGTCGTACTGAAACGGTTCCGGCTGAATAGGGTCAATGATTATTGGGGCGTACATGCCTTGCAGCTCTTGTCCTCCCGAATGACTGTGAAACCAGTACGTACCGCTCTGCTTGATTGGGAAACGATAGGTGAAACTCGTCCCGGGGTTGATGCCGCCAAAGCTCACGCCAGGCACGCCGTCCATTTCGGGAGGCAATAGAATTCCATGCCAGTGAATCGAAGACATTTCTTTGAGTTGATTGGCGACACGCAGGGTGACGTCTTGTCCCTCCTTCAAGCGAATGATCGGACCTGGGATCATGCCGTTGATCGCCATAGCGATCGCAGTCCGACCATCCACGGTGAACGGCGTCTCGCTGATGGTCAGATCAATGACCTCTCCGCTCAGCACTGCCGATGAATGAGACTCGGCACCCCGGCCGGTCACAATCCAGGGAAGCAGGAATTGCTCAGCGGCCGCCGCCAGCCCCAATGCCGCGGCACGTTTCAGGAGAAGACGTCTGGAAATCACGGGAGGACTCCATTCTTGGCAAAGCTTTCAAGTTGGCGACTACTTTCTTCGAACAGGAGTTTAAAGTCCGGCTGCGATGCATAGTTGGCCGCGTCCTGAATCGAACGTCGATATAAGGCAGCGGCCCAGCTTGCCCATCGCCCGGCTTCATCCGGACCATCCGGCGCCAAAAGGGTTTCAAGACGGAGACGTTCACTCATCATTGCTCCTCGCTCACCGACACAACATCGCATTGCGCAAATCCAGCATGCCTAGTTTCTTTTCGGCATCAATGATGCGCATGCACGACCGCGTGGCCGCGCCCCCGCGCGATGAGCCAGCGATTGACCGGCACGGTCACCACGAACGCCGCGATGAACGATAGCGCAAGACTGCTCCAAAACAGCCCGTCGGTGACTCCGGCATCCATGGCGCCTGGAATAGCGAGCATCATCGCGTTATCCATGATCTCCATCACAATGATGGAAACCGTGTCCGCCGCCACCGCGATTGAGGCCGCGCCGGCGAATGTCATGCCGCCGCTTATCAATGGAATCAGCGTAAATGCATATCCAAAGACAAAGGCCAGCAGGACGGCCAGCGTGATGGAGCCGGCATTTCCCCACCCCAATGACATCGCAATGACGAGGCCGAGCACTTCCCCGATCGCGCAGCCGGTCAAGCAATGGAGCGTGGCGGCCACAGCGAGCCGGTTCAGCGACGGCACCACCGTCTGATGACTATGTGGACTGTGGTGTCGGTGATGAGCAGCCTGTGCACCATAATTCATAACAATCCTCCTTATGGAATGTCGTCGATGTCCCGTCATTACTACAGACGTTGGAGGGATCGGAACATTACACCGGCTTGCCGGATTTCCGGAGACAGGTGAACCCAAGCTTCATCTTCAGGCCGGCAGCTAGATAATCTGATGGAAGCTTATTTCCTTTGCCTCACCGGATAGGGTCCCGGCGCTGTCCGGAAAGGCAACGCAAGGATACCGGCCAAGCTCAACCGGCGAGGGTCGCGAAACTGGTCCAGCCCGATCGTCATCCCAACCTGTCCTTGGCCCGGCTCCTCACGATAAGTCCCAAACATCCAATCCCACCAAGGTACATTGAAACCAAAGTTCGAGTTCGTTTCGTGAGGCACGATCGAATGGTGGATACGGTGCATGTCCGGCGTGACGAGAATCCGCCGCAGGACTCGCTCCACGGCCGCAGGAATCCACACGTTACTGTGATTGAACATCGACGTAGCGTTCAACAAGACTTCAAAAATCAGGACCGCGGCCGGCGCGGCACCCAGGAAGGTGACTGCCGCCAGTTTGATGGCCATGGAAATCACCACTTCCACAGGATGGAATCGAACTCCGGTGGTGACATCGCAATCCAGGTCGGCGTGGTGCATCATATGGAATCGCCAGAACAGAGGAACGGCGTGGAACATGACGTGCTGCAGGTAAAGCACAAAGTCCAACAGGACCACCGCAAACACGATCTCCAGCCAGATTGGCCAATCCACATGATTCAGAACGCCCCAATTGCGCCCGGCTGCCAGCGTGGCGACGCCGACTGCGCCGGCGGCCAACAGCAGGCGTAAGATGATCGAATCCAGCACCACAATTGAGAGATTGGTCACCCAACGTTGGACCTTCGCTGTGGTCAGTGGACGCCGAGGAGCCTTGAGCTCCCACATCGCCATCAACCCCAGCACGCCGACAAATGCCGATAGCCGGACTAAAATGTCAGCGGTCATGGTAGATTCCGTCCCAGCTCGTCGGACATTGGTTGATTAGTGGGTACAACAGACGGTCTCCGGGGATGCCTGCCCGTTCGCACATTGCTTGAAGGCCGCGAACGCCTTGAGGGCCCACTCCTCTCCAGGACAGCCTTGCATGGTGATCGCCACATCAAGGAACTCGATGAGTTCCTCTTGCGTGACACCCTTTTCATGTGCCATCTGTACATCCGCGCGGATGCAGGGCTCGCAACGCAATGCGATGAGATAGCCATAGCGGTCAGCAGCTTGTATTTGGCCGCGACCGTCGCATCCCGATAGGCGGCTTGCCGCATGCGCAACAAGCCGCCGGTTACCTCTGGGTTCAGACGGAGCCGTTCCGAATAGATTGCCCTGTTCTGGCATCACTCTTCCTCCGCTCTTCTTTCTTTTTCGAGTCTCTTGGTTCTTCTTCGAGGCTCATCAAAATCGGACAACGCCCGGTGGGCTGACCAGCTTTGCAGGCCGTATCAGAGCGTTCAACGCGTGGGACAGCGCCTGTAAGGCCTCCACTTTTGATTCCACCTGCACTAGTTTCACCCGAGCATTTTTTGCACGTTACCACAGCGAACCATTGACATAACGCGAAGGTCGAGCAACTCCTTGATCTCGCGCAGCGTGAAGCGCAACGCCTGCGCGCCTTGATGAATCGCAACCGCCGCGATACTCACGCTGATCGTCATTCCGGTCCTCTATTTCCTCTGGCGGCGCGTTGAACGTCTGAACCTGCTGGCACCATCACCAAGGAGTCCTTCGGGGTACAGATTGTACAGCGGGAAGAAGAGCGGTCGAGCTGACCATCCCGCCGATCATCGGCTGAATACAAAGACCGAAGCGCAGCGGCAGTTCTTGATAGGTCGGACAGGACAGGGTAATACATTGATCGGTGGCGCAACTTCAGCTGGCCGCGTACACCGCCATAAGTCATGAGCCCGAGCCATTCCAGCGCGATCGCCATCCTTCGAAAGGCATTATTCACTGCATCATGCCATGTGGCCGCATCGCGCGATGTTCTCGTGCCAACGCATCCGCTTCGTCTGCCGCCTTAAGATAATTTTGCGCAATCGCGCGGCAATGTGCGGCATGCTGTGCGGAGTCCGCCTTGTCTTGGGACTCTACATGTTTATCGTAATACTCGGCCGTAAATTCCCACTGCTTGGCTTTCTGCCTGAGTTCCTGCGCCTGCTGAGTGTAATAGGCTGCCAGGCCGTTATGGTCGTTCGCACTGATCATCCGTTGCGTGGAATTTTCCGCGCAGCCGTATAGCAGTAAGACCAGACCGATCGTGGATAGCATCGAAACCCATCGTTCGTTGAACATGACAGCCCTCCCTTGTTTACCAGTGAACAAGTTCACTGCATTGGTGATTGCGCCGACGTTGCTGGTCTATCTTACTTATGAGTCAGCAAGGCTTATGCCGATACTCCCTCCTTGAGCTGACTCACATTAATGGCCCGTTCATGCTGACTAACCCGGCTCGATGAGAGACCTTGAGGCAAAAAAACGACAGGCCGATTCGTCTCTTGTCGAGACATTCCCATTCGCATAGACTTTACCGGTGCGGATCGCACTCTCGACTCGTCAAATGAGACAACGGAGGAGGAGCATGAACCGCATACGCAATCACTTGTCGCCGAAGGAATCTCGTGCAGACCTGATACGTCATTGTCAACTCTTCATTGAGTACTATTCCAAGGCGGCGGCGGAAGCGGATACGCTCGCACAGCTGCATCATGAAGCTGCCAATGCCATTCGGTGATGCCATTGCCCTTGGCCATGATGACGTCGGTGCCTTTCGCAGACCGCTGTATGCGCTACGGTTCCCGGCTCACCTGCACATCGAGTTGTTCCGTTTCTGATGATCCTATCCGGCCCTCTCGTCGTTCCTTCTCCCACCGCCACATGACATAAATGGGAGGAATCACAAACAGCGTGAGGAGCATGGCGGAGAAGACTCCGCCGACTTGAGGGGCCGCAATCCGTTTCATCACATCGGCTCCGGTGCCGCTCGCCCACATCACGGGAAACAACCCGATGACATCGACGAACCCGATCATCGCCATGGGCCGGATACGTTCCCCCGCCCCACGCTGCACGGTGTGGATGAGCTCTTCCAGCGTCTTCAGCCCGCCTGCCGCTTTTTTCCGTCCGCAAGCCTCGTCCAGATAGGCGAGCATCACCGCACTGGTCTCAGCGGCCGTGCCGACGACCGTGATCAGCCCTACCCAGACCGCGATGCTCATGTTGTAATCGAGGATCGACAAATACCAGATAGCCCCCACAAGCGAGAGCGGCACGCCCACCATCACCATGAGCGTCTTAGCCACCGACTGAAACACGAAGTAGAACGTGATGAAAATGATGATGAGGGTCAACGGCACGACGAGCTTCAACCGTTCTTTTACCCGCTCCATGAACTCATATTGACCGGACCAGACGATGGTATAGCCCGCGGGCAACTGGATGTTTTCTTTGACCGCTCGTTTCAAATCATCGACATAGCCGCCCACGTCGCGCCCCGCCATATCCAGGAAGACGTAGCCGGCCAGCATGCCGTTTTCGTCCCGGATCATCGGTGGGCCGTTCACAAATCGCAGCGTCGTGAGCTGGGCAAGAGGAACCTGTACCCCTGTCGGCGTATCGACGAGCACGCGTTGGAGCTTCTGGGGATCATCGCGCAACTCTCTTAGATACCGCACGTTGATCGGATACCGTTCTCGCCCTTCGATCGTGGTCGCAATATTCTCCCCACCGATGGCGGACTCAATCACCTTCCCGACATCCGCCAATTTGAGACCATAGCGCGCAATTTCCTCACGATTGATATCGAAGTCCAGGAAGTAGCCGCTCGACACCCGTTCGGCATACACGCTCCGCGTGCCCGGCACGTCTTTCAACACCGTCTCCAAATGAATGCCGATGGTCTCGATTTGCTTCAGGTCCGGCCCAAAAATCTTGATTCCGACTGGAGTCCGAATGCCGGTGGTCAGCATATCGATTCGGTTTTTGATCGGCATGGTCCAGGCATTGGTCACCCCGGGAAATTGCAGCGCCCTATCCATCTCATCGACCAGTCCCTCATAACTCAGACCAGGCCGCCACTGATCTCTGGATTTCAGAGACACCACCACCTCCATCATGCTGAAGGGCGCCGGGTCGGTAGAGGTCTCCGCCCGCCCCGCCTTACCGAAGACCTGTTCGACTTCAGGAAAGGAGCGCAGTTTCCGGTCCATGATCTGGAGAAGCCGGCCGGCTTCCGTCACCGACAGTCCGGGAAGGGTCGTCGGCATGTAGAGCATTGTGCCTTCGTAGAGCGGCGGCATGAACTCCGAGCCCATGCGCTGATAGACCGGCACAATGCTCACTAGAAGACTGGTGGCCAGAACCACTACGGCGCCGCGATGGAGCAGCGCCCACTTCAACAGCGGCGCATAGAGGCTTTGAAGGCTCCGGCTTACCGGATGCCGTTGCTCCGGAAAGATTTTCCCACGAATGAACGTGGGGAGACAGGCGGGTACGAGAGTAATGGCCAGCACGGCGCACATGGCGATGGCGAGATTGTTGGTCCATGCCAGCGGCTTGAACATCCGCCCTTCCTGACCTTCGAGAGCAAAGATCGGGATGAAGGAGATAGCGATGACGAGGACTGACGCAAAAATCGGCGGGCCGACTTCCTTGGCCGAATTGATCAGGACTTGCAGCCGATCGCCGATCTTCCCATCGCGCTCCCATTCCTCCAGACGCTTATGGGCGTTGTCCACCATGACAATGGCTGCGTCCACCATATCTCCGATGGCCACGATGATGCCGCCCAACGACATAATATTGATGCCGATCTCCATGAGGTACATGGGAATGAATGCGATCAGCACCGCGATGGGAAGGGTCAGGATCGGCACGACCGCAGACCGGACATGCAGCAAGAAGGCGATGATCAGCACGCCGGTCACAATCAGTTCTTCCAGAAGGCTTTCATTGGCCGTCGCGATCGACTCGCGGATCAGATCGCTTCGGTCATAGGTGCCGATCACCTTCACTCCTGTCGGCATGGAGGGTTCGATCTCCTTGAGCTTGGCTTTGACCCGCTCAATCACGGTCATCGCACTCTCGCCGAACCGCATGACCACAATCCCTCCGGCGACCTCTCCTTGACCGTCCAGCTCAACCAAGCCTCGCCGCATGTCGGGTCCCAGCCGGACAGTCGCCACATCGCGCAACAGAATCGGCGTGCCGTTGTCGTTGACACCAACGGCGATCTTCTCGATATCTTCGGCATTCTTGATGTACCCGCGACCGCGGACCACATATTCGATTCCGGAGAATTCCACGACGCGGCCCCCCACGTCGTTGTTGCTTTGTCGAATGGTTTCTACAATCGCGGAAAGGGACAGGCGATAGCCCAAAACCTTGGTCGGGTCCAGATTCACCTGATATTGCCGGACGAAACCGCCGATGCTGGCCACCTCGGCCACGCCTTCCACCGCGCGCAGCCAATATCGTAGATACCAATCCTGAAAACTCCGTAGCGAAGCCAGATCTTGCTGCCCCGATTCATCCACCAGAGCATATTGGAACACCCACCCTACGCCGGTCGCGTCCGGTCCGAGCTGCGGCGTCACGCCATCCGGCATGCGGCCGGATAGTTGATTCAACCGTTCCAGGACGCGCGAGCGGGCCCAGTAGATGTCCGTCCTGTCTTTGAAGAGAATGTAGACGTAGGAATAGCCGAAGTCGGAGGCGCCACGAACAACCGTGACGTTTGGCGCGGAGAGCAAGGCGGTGACGATCGGATAGGTGATCTGGTCTTCGACAAGATCGGGAGACCGGCCGGGCCAGGTGGTGTAGACGATGACCTGTGTGTCCGAAATATCCGGCAGGGCATCAATGGGCGTCTGCCGCATCGCCCACAAGCCGACCGCTGCGAACGAGAAGACGAGCAGGAAGACAATGAAGCGATTTCTCGCGCTGTATTCGATGATCCATTCGACCATGGGCACCGTGGGGAGTTAGGAGTTATGAGTTAGGAGTTCTGAGTTGAAATCCAAACTCATGATTCAGCATTCATAATTCAGCATTACTTCATCCCCGCCATGCCGCTCATGCTGTCCACGACGGATTTGAGCCGGCTCTCGCTGTCGATCAAAAAGTTGGCCGAGGTCACGACATGCTCTCCCTCTACCAATCCCTCCAGCACTTCAGACCACTCACCGGTCTTCACACCGACCTTGATGGTCCTCGGTTCCAGCCGGCCCCCGCCGTGGTGGAGGAAGACAACTTGCTTCTGACCGGATTCGATGACGGCTTCCCGTGGAATCGCAAGACGACTTCCCAGGCTGATTCGTAGTTCGACGTTGGCATACATGTCCGGTTTGAGCGTTTCATCGCGGTTGTCGAGCTCGAAACGGACTTTTGCAGTACGGGTCTTTTCATCTAATGTGGGATAGATGAAGCCCACCTGTCCGGCCAGGACTATTCCCGGATTGTAGGAAAGCATCACCGTAGCCTGCTGTCCGATCTTCACGAATGACAGTTCATACTCGTAGATATCCGCCAGGATCCACACATGGGACAGATCGGCGATCGTGTACAATTCCTCCCCCGGCTCCACATGAGTCCCTTGCACGACTTCTTTGCGGATGACCGTGCCGCTGATCGGAGAATGGATCGGCAGGGTCTTCGTCACCTGCCTCGTCCGTTCGAGGTCGCGAATGTGCTCGTCGCCGATGTCCCACAGATGAAGGCGATGGCGAGTCGCTTCCAGCAGATCCTTGGACCCGGCCGCCACTTCCGGGATTTCGCTTTCCCCCAATTGTTTTCGACTCTGGAGCGCCAGCAGGTATTCTTCCTGCGTCGCCACCAGGTCAGGGCTATAGATGGTGAACAGCCTCTGACCTTTGTTCACGTGGTCGCCGGTCGCACTGACGAACAGCTCCTCGATCCAGCCGTGGAATTTGATCGTGACCTTCGCGAGCCGGCGCTCATCGACCGCAACCCGCCCGACTGTTCGGATCACTTTGTCGAGCGGCCGTCTGGCCACCTCTTGATATTTCACACCGATCGTTTGCAGGCGGTCGGGTGGGATGGTAACCGTACCGGAGGTTCCTTCGGCATCGACAGACATGTCGGTCTCTCCTGTTCCTCCGGACCGCGTGGCAGGTTGACCTTTTTTTATGTCCATACCAGGCATGTTCATGCCCGGCATATCTGCCATGCTGTCTTGCCGTGAGTCGGCCGGTAAGAAGATAGCCGACCTGGACACCATCCAGAACAGAGCGGCACCCGCCGCAATGAGACCGGCTCCTATACCGACGATGCGCCATCGACTCATGATCCCGACTTCCTTTCAGACTTGGTACTACTTAGTGGTCCACCGGTGACGGCTTCGAGCCTCGCGAGGGCTCGCTCGTGGTTCACCATTTCGCCATGCAATTCCAATTGACTGTCCTGTAACGTCAGAAGACTGTTCAGCAGCGTGAGAAAATCGACTTTGCCGACGGCATAGCCTGCCTGTGCCGCTTGCAGCGCCAACGTCGCCTGCGGGATGATGGCATCCCGCAAAATCGTAATGAGCCGCTCCGCCCGCTGTGCCTGCACAAAGCCGTCTTTCACCTGGAACAACAGGTCTTGCTTGGTCGCGACGTAGTCCTCCCGAGCCCCTTCGAGGCCGGCCAAGGCTTCCCGCACCCCTTGTTTCTGCTTCGTTTCGTAGAAGAGGGGGATTTTAATGCCGACGATGACCTGGTAGCCGTTGTCGTTGATCTTGTCGTTCCGCAACCCCAGAGCGCTCACATCGAAATCCGGATAGTATTGGCGCTTGGCCAGCGAGACCGATCGTTCGGACCGATCAATGCCTTTTGCCGTAGCCAATAGGGCGGGAGAGAATTCCTCTGCCCGCCGACTGAGGTCCTGCAAGGGAATGGTCAGAATCGATGTCTGAATCTCTTCCGGTGTGCCGAGCGACATTGCCGGGGGTCGATTGATGAGTCGATTGATGGCGGCATGGAGACTCTCCTTCTGCTGATCCAGTACCGCCAGCCGGTCCAAGACTCGCGAAATTTCGACCTGCGCACGAAAGATATCCTGCTGCGCCGCTTGGCCGACCGTGTAGCGCGCCTTGGCGGTCTTTTCGAATTGCATCAACAGGGCTTTGTTCCGGCCCACGATTTCGATGCTCTTGTGCACGAAGTGCAGACTGAAGTACGCCTCCTTGAGACCCGCGATGAGCCGCAACCTGGTGGCATGAAACTCCTGCTCGATCCGATCGGCGTCACGCTGCGCCACCTCGCCTTTGAGACTCAGTTTCCCGGGAAACGGAATCTCTTGTCCAAATCCATACATGGCGCCTTCGACGACCGGCGGGACCATCGGCATCCGTTGATAGCCGAGTTGAAGCCTTGGATCAGGCAAGGTTTGGGCCTGCGGCACGACGGCTTTCGCGGCTTCCCAGCGCTGCCGCGCCGCTTTGATTTCCGGATTCGCTGCTTCGAGTTCTTCAATGAGGCTCGGAAGACTGATCCGTGGATCGCCCGAGTTCTGACTATGCCCTACGCGGACAGAACCATTCTGATTTTCCACTGCCTGGGCAACGGGTGCTCCAGTGAGGAGGAAGAGCAGCCCACCAAAGAAAAGATACCCCTGATGACGGCCGAATACTCGTGTCACGACGGCACCTCCAAGGAAGTCGATAGAAAGAAAGGAGAATGATGTATTGCCCGCTCAGCCTATGTGGTCGAGCGGCGAGTGAACGAGAGGTCTGGTATCAGATCCGAAGGACCGAGGAAGAACTTATGGAGAGAGGGACAATGGATAAGGCGATGCTCCGGGGACAGAGAACCGAGGCGAAATTGGTCGCAAGATCGAGGGAATGTTGCAGGGCCATCGTATCCACATCAGGGACAGATCCAGGCTTGCCCTGACGTTCAGGAGACGAGGTGGCCAATGGTGGACACATGATGGTTCCGTCCATCGGGCAGGTCATGACATCTTCTACAAGCGATACCATCTGTTCCGCAATGGAAATGTCGGGCAAGATGCACATCGTGCCGATGACCTGACAGAGGACGAAAAAGATTACGAGCCCGATGGACTGCGCATTCATTCGTGGAATCATTGATCTTTCCAAAGGTCGCACTGGCCTATTGTGTAGTGCCGGATGCCAGTTTCTACCAATATACCAATTCCGTCAAGTGAGGCGACTCGGGGTCGTGAATCGCTTTCGCCCCTTCCTACACCACCCGCACCCGCCGCAGTCGCAGGCTGTTCATGACGACGCTGACCGAACTGAACGCCATGGCGGCGCTTGCCAAAACCGGACTCAGCAGCAATCCCGCCACCGGGTACAGTGCGCCGGCTGCCACAGGAACCCCGACCACATTATAGATGAAGGCCCAGAACAGGTTTTGTTTCATGGTTCGCATCGTTGCTCGGGACAGTCGGATGGCGGACACGATGCTGCGGAGGTCGCCCCGCATGAGCGTGACATCGCTCGCCTCGACGGCAATATCGGTCCCGGTGCCGATGGCCATGCCGACATCGGCTCGCGCAAGGGCCGGCGCATCATTGATGCCGTCTCCCACCATCGCGACAATCTCGCCCTGCCGCCGCAATCGCTCGATTTCCTCCACCTTGCCGTCCGGCAGAAGACCGGCCGCCACCTGATCCACTCCAACCTGTTCGGCCACCGCCTGCGCCGTCCTCTCCTGATCGCCGGTCAGCATGACCACCTTGAGCCCCATCTGCTTGAGGCTGCGAATGGCCTCGCGGGACGACGGCTTGATCCGATCGGCCACCGCGATGAGGCCGGCAAGCCGGCCGTTGATCGCGACATACACCGCCGTCTTTCCTTTTTCCGCCAGCGCGTCAGCCTGCTGGCGCAGAACGGCCGGCGCCGCCTCATATTCCGCCATCAAGGCCTCGTTCCCAACCGCAATGGTCTTGCCCTCGACGACCCCGGCCGCTCCCCGGCCGATGAGAGATTGAAACGACTCGGCTGCCGTGAGGCCGATCAATCGCTCCTTGGCCATAGTCACAATGGCCTCCGCCACCGGATGTTCCGATAAGATCTCGAGCGAGGCAGCCAATCGTAGCAGATCGTCTTCGGACCAAGGCGCGCCGGCAACCCTGAGTACATCGGTGACAACCGGCCGCCCTTCGGTGATCGTGCCGGTTTTGTCGAGCACGACCGTCGATATCGCACCCGCCCGCTGCAAGGCCTCTCCGCCTTTGATCAAGATGCCATGCTCGGCGCCTTTTCCCGTTGCAACCATCAAGGCCGTCGGCACGGCAAGCCCCATCGCGCAGGGGCATGCGATAATCAGTACCGCGACCGCCGCTGCAAAGGCGCCGGCGAGGGGCGCCTGGTCCGCCGCAACAAACCAGACCGTGAACGTCGCCACGGCGAGCGACAGGACGATCGGGACGAATACGGCGCTGACCCGATCGGCCAACTTCTGAATCGGCGCCCGTGCGCCCTGCGCGTCCCGCATGAGCTTGACGATATGAGCCAGGACGCTGTCTGATCCCACGGTAGTCGCCCGATACCGAAAAGCGCCCGTCTTATTGATCGTCCCGCCGATGACCCGAGCGCCCGGCTGCTTTTCAACGGGCATCGCTTCACCGGTCAACATCGATTCATCCACGACACCGGCGCCGGACAAGACGTCGCCGTCCACCGCAATCCGTTCCCCCGGCCGGGCCATGACGATATCCCCGCTTCGCACTGTCTCGATAGGCACCTCGGCTTCCATACCGTCCCGCACGACGCAAGCCGTTGGCGGTTGAAGTGCAGCCAACCGGCGCAAGGCGGCCGAGGTCTGCCGTTTCGCCCTCGCCTCCAATGCATGACCCGTCAGGATCAGCGCGATAATCATGATCACCGCCTCGTAATAGACATCCGGCTTCAGACCATGCTGCACATAGAAATCCGGAACCAGCGTAGCCGGCACCGAATACAGAAAGGCGGCGCCCGTCCCTACAGCAATGAGCGTATTCATGTCGGCAGACCTGTGCCGGAACGCGGACCAGGCTCGGATATAGAAATGCCGTCCAGTCCATCCCATGATGAGAGCCGTCAGGAACAACAACACATAGGACCAGACGGCCGGTGGAGCAAAGCCCAACCATGATGTGGCCGGCATCGCCCATGCCATGAAGGAACCAAGCTCATGAGAGCCGGCTTCGCCCGCGACCATCAACGGCATGGAGAGAACCATCGCGGCGAGACCCGCCATCCCGGCGACCACAGCTTTGCGTCGCAGATTCCGATACTCGCCTTCTTGTGCGGCATCCTGGTCCGTCTGCTCATCAAACGCATTCCGGCCGGAAGCTGCCGGTGCCGCATCATACCCGGTCCGGCGAATCGCGCTGACCAATCGATCAGGCGACGTGGCGGCGGGATCATACGTGATCACCGCGTTCTTCAACATGAGATTGACAGAAGCGGCGGCCACACCGTCCTCCTTCTCCAGCGCTCGCTGCACCCGGCCCTGACAAGCTGCGCAGGTCATACCGGACACAGCGATGGTGACTTTCTCGAGCTTGGCAGATGGGGGCGATACCGTATCTCTCGGCCTCGGTGCTACGGGATCGATGCTGATCACTTGTTCGGTTGGCATTATTTCAGTCTCCTCATTCAGCATGATGCCGGCCCATGCCGGAGCATGGGCCGGTACGTGTGAAACCTGGTTTCTTTTCGACTCAAGGCAGAAATTCGGTGCTTTTCCTGTTCGGGGATCCACCGCGTCCATTCCGGCCGTCATGGTGGTCCGCCGTGACCGCACGACGTTGCGACAGCAAGAAGTACCAGTTGATCCAGACAATGGCGGCCAGGCCTCCGGCTATGACCGTCCAATCCATCGCGCTCATGCCGCCCTCTCGACAGTCTTGGTTCGATACCCAAGATCATGAATTGCCTGCTCGATCTCCTTTTCTGATATGGACACCGGGTCGTACGCCACAACGGCTTCGCCGACCCTTACGTCGTCTATCTGCACTCCGTCCAGCCGCCCTAATGCGTTACGCACTTGCCGCACACAATGGCCGCAGCTCATTCCGTCAATCGCGAGGATTAGTCTTTCCATGGTCCGCCTCCTTGGTTGGATGAAGGGCCTCGTTCGATGTTCGTGATGGCGAGGCCTCTGTCACCTCTTCAGACGGAGCAGGCGACGGATTATTACAGGAGGGGTCTAACCGAATGAGGAACGGGGAGTTCGTGAAGCGGATTGTCAATGATATTGGCGCCCAACAGAGTCCAAGAAACGCCGTCAGCACCGTCTCAACGATGGATCACGCAAGCCTCCAGACTATCCGGGTTCTCACGGCGCCGTGTCGTTATTCACACGTGCAGTTGAGGCAGCCGTGTTTGGTGCAGACGCCGCAAGAGGCTTCGAGCGCGGAGCGCAATGCTTGGCGAGCCCGATGGAGCCGGACGGTGAGGTTGTTTTTGGTGAGTTGTAGATCTTTGGCAACGGTATCGGGCGACTCGCCTTGGAGGTCGATGCGCCGCAGCAGTTCCGCATAGGCGGGTCTGATCCCGGGCAACAACCGCTCCAGGCAGGCACAGACGGTGGGTTTGATCTCATCGAGTGATGGAACGGCCTGTTCGCCCCTCGCGTTGAGTTCCTGGTGGAGCCCTTCGGCTTTTCTTGTCTCCACGGCCCGTGCCCGATAATAATCGACCACCGCATTACGCAGCACGCGATAGAACCACGCGATGATACTCTCCTTGTTGTGCAGGGTATGCTGTTGTTCGACCGCCCGCAGCAGACTCTGCTGAAGCAGATCTTCCGCCACGGTGTCGTCGTTCAATCGGCGGCGAAGAAACGCGCGAAACTCCGGTCCATAGTTAAGCAGCCGATTGAAGATCTCACCCTGAAGCGAGCTCGGTCGCGTCGATGGCTCACTCTCTCCTGAGAATTGCGGCGGCTTATTTCTGTCAGTTTTCGCCATGGCTGTGCTCAGGATACCGCTCGATCGAGAAGAATTCCATCCCTACACCGACTCATTCATAGCCTCTTTACCCTCGCGGCCAATACATGATGACCGCCACGCCCACCAGGCACAGGAGGCACCCGATCGCATCGAACCTGTCCGGCCTCGTGCCGTCGAAGCCCCATCCCCACAGGAGCGACAACACGATAAACATGCCTCCGTACGCCGCGTAGACGCGGCCAAAGTGGGCCGGCTGGAACGTTGGAATGATGCCGTATAAGACTAAGACAATAGCGCCGGCGGCTGCGTAGCCGATCGGTCTTCCCTCTCGGAGCCAGAGCCACACGAGATAGCCACCGCCGATTTCACAGATGCCGGCCAAGATGAATAGAGCGATCGACAGAACATGCGATGCCGCCATTTCCCACCCCGTCATTCAGAATTGTCTGATCTGAACATCATGCCTGGTTCAGCCATCCCGGCTGGTCATCAGGGACAGACACCTGTTTCTCCGCGGCCTGAGCTATGAAGGCATCGGAGTTACTCAGGCCCCGGACGGCTCAGTGCAAATGAGGCAAACAGTGCGGCAGCCGAGAGTGACGTTGCCGCTCCGAACCAGAATGGAGCCGAAGGGCCGAGTTGATCCCACAACAACCCGGCCAGAAAGCTCGCCGGAAGAATCGCCAGACCGATCACCATATGATAGAGACCATAGCCTGTTGCCGAGAGAGCAGCCGGAAGAAGAGTCGCGAGGTGGGCCCGCTGCACGCCGTCAGTGACCCCCATATAGAGACCGTACATGACGAACAGGACCGGGATCAGCCAGGCCGCCGTCACCACAGCGAACCCCAGATAGATCGCCGAAAATAGGACGAATCCGGCCACGAGCGTCACGGGCCTACCGATGCGATCCGCCAGCATTCCCGCCGGCAGCGATATCACGGCGTACACGGCGTTGAACAATAAGTAACAGCCGGAGATCCACGCCGGCGCCAATCCGATATTCTCCGCCCGGAGGATCAAGAACACGTTGCTGGAATTTCCGAGAGAGAACAGCCCGATGACGAGTAAGAACCGACCGAAATCCGCATTGAATCCTCTGAATGACCACACCCGATCTTTTCGAGATGACCGCGGCCGGCCGTCTGCCTTGACAAGACCGATGATCAGAGCCACCGCCAGCACGCCGGGAATGATCGAGAGCCAGAAGACCAGCCGGTAGTCCGCCGGCCGGATGACGAGAATCAGCAGCGCAACGGCCGGGCCAATCACCGCTCCGGCTGAATCCATGGCGCGATGCAAGCCGAAGGACAGACCGAGCCGGTCGGCTGTCGTCGAGGCGGCGATGATCGCATCCCGTGGCGCCGTCCGGATCCCCTTCCCAGTCCGATCTATCCAACGGGAGGCGAGCACCGTACCCCATCCGGAGGCGAGCGCCATCACCGGCCGCGAAACGGTCGAGAGTCCGTAGCCGAGTCCCATGAGCAGTTTGTCCTTGCCGAACCGGTCGGCCAATGCGCCGGAGCCGAGCTTGAGCAGGCTCGCCGTAGCTTCCGCGATGCCTTCAATGAGCCCTACCACCGACTTGCTGGCCCCAAGCTGGTTGGATAAAAATAACGGCACGAGCGGATAGACCATCTCCGAACTGACGTCCATGAAAAAGCTGACCCAGCCGACGGCCCAGACATTATGCGGAATAGGGGTTTTCACGGTTTGTCCCCTGCCCGATGTTCCATCCAACGATACAACACCGGCAGGACGAGCAAGGTCAAGGCCGTCGAGGAAAAGAGCCCGCCGATGACGACCGTGGCGAGCGGCCGTTGGATCTCAGAGCCTGGTCCTGTGGCCAGGAGCAAGGGAATGAGGCCCATCATCGCGACCGTCGCCGTCATAAGAACGGGGCGCAGTCGCAGCACCATGCCGGTCAGCACCGCTTCATCCAGCGGCATCCCGTGACGGCGGAGTTGGTTGATGTAGGAAATTTTCACGACTCCGTTGAGCACCGCCACGCCGAACAAGGCGATGAAGCCGACCGAGGCGGGAACCGACAGATAGAGCCCGCCGAGCAAGAGCGCCAGCAGTCCGCCGACCATTGCAAACGGGATCGCCAGCAGAATGAGCGCGGCCTGCCGGACGTTGCCGAATGTGAAGAACAGAAGCAGAAAAATCAGTCCGATCACCAGCGGCACGACAACGGCGAGGCGCGCCATGGCTTGCCGTTGATTTTCAAACTGGCCGCCCCAGGTGAGATAGTACCCGGTCGGAAGTTGGATCAGACGCGCCACCCCCGCCTGCGCCTCTTCCACTGCGCCGACCAGATCGCGTCCCACCACGTTCGCCTCAATAACGATTCTGCGACTTGCATGCTCCCGGCTGATCTGGGCCGGCCCTTCCACCACTCGAATGTCGGCCAGCTCGCGAAGCGGAATGCGGGCACCATCCGGCGCGGTGACCCACAGCGCCCCGATCGTCGCCACATCGGTGCGCCGCTCATCCGGGAATCGCACCACGATCGGGAACCGCCACTGTCCTTCAAAGACCTCCCCGGCGGCAATCCCGCCGCCGACCGCCTCGATCACTTCCGTGATCTCGGCCACGTTGATCCCGTGCCGTGCGATCCTGGCGCGGTCGATGTCGAGCTTCAAATAATAGAGCCCCGAGACCTGCTCGACCCGGAGGTCGGACAGGCCTTTCACCTGCCTGAGCACCATGGCGATCTCTTCCGCTTTCGTCCGCAATGTCTCGAGATCATCGCCGAATAGTTTGACCGCGACTTGTGACCGGACGCCCGACACCAGCTCATCGACCCGCATAGCAATCGGCTGGGACAATCCGAAGGCGATGCCGGGCACTTGCGTCAGGCGATGACGAACCTGCTCCTCGATCTCGGCTTTAGAGCGTGCCTGCCGTTCCGTCTCAGGCTTGAGCAACACATACATGTCGCTGAGTTCCATTCCCATCGGGTCGGTCCCCAGTTCGTTGGCCCCTGTCCTGGTCACCACGGAGTGTACGTCCGGAACGTCCAACAGGAGGCGCTCGACCTCTCCCGAGATCTTCAGGGATTCGGTCAGCCCGATGCTCGGAAGACGCACCAGGTTCACGACGATCGATCCTTCATCCATGATCGGCATAAATTCCCGGCCGATGAATGGAATCACCGCCGCTCCGCCGGCAAGCAAGCCGGCGGCGGTCAGCGTGACCACCCCCTGATATTGGATGGTTCGTTCCAACAGACGGCGATACAGTCGCCGCCCCTGCTCCGACCAGCCTCTGCTCTCAGTGGCGTCACGAGGCTTCATCAGCATCGCCGCAAGCACCGGGATCACGGTAATCGAGAGCACGAGAGAACTCAGCAGTGCAATCACCACCGTCATGGCCAGCGGAATGAACATCTTCCCTTCGATTCCCTGCAGAGTCAGAAGCGGAATGAAGGTCAACGCGATGATCAATTCTCCGAAGAGACTCGGCCGGCGTACTTCCAAAACGGCGCGCAGAACGATCGGCACTCGCTCCGCGAGTGCGCGGCCACGGCCTTTGACGTCCTCGCTCAGATGACGTTCCACGTTCTCGACCTGCACGATCGCCGCATCGACGATCATGCCCAGCGAGATGGCCAAGCCGCCCAGCGACATGAGATTCGCCGAGAGGCCGACCTGTTGCATGATCAGGAACGTGGCCAAAGTCGCCAACGGCAACGTCAGGGCCACGACGAGCGCACCGCGGAGATTCCGGAGGAACAGGTAGAGGACGAGGATCACGGCTCCCGCCCCTTCCATCAACGCCCGTTCAACCGTCGCCAACGCCCTGGTCACCAGCTCGATACGGTCATAAAACGGGCCTATTGTCACGCCCGCCGGCAAGACCCGATTGATCAGCTCGACCTTCTCCTTCACCGCGGAGACAATCTCCCGGCTGTTGCCGCCGCGCAACATGACAGCAATCCCTTCGAGCACCTCCCCTTTCCCGTCACGGGTGACGCCTCCCAGACGGATCTCGATTCCTTGCCTGACCTGCGCGACGTCCCGGAGATAGATCGGTGTTCCTTTGTGCGCTGTGACCACGATTCGCTCCAAGTCTGCCGCGTTGCGCGCCAGCCCCACGCCATACACGACCAATTTGTCTCCGCCCTGCTCGATATAGCTGCCGCCGGCGTTCTGATTATTGTCCGCCACGGCTCTTTGCACTTGGCTCAAGGTGAGACCTAGACTCGTCAGTCGATTGGGATCGACCAGGACTTCATAGCGCTTCGCAAGGCCGCCCAATGTATCGACGTCCGCGAGCCCCGGCACGGCCCGCAACATCGGACGAATGACCCAATCTTGGAGCGTCCGCAGATCCATCAGACTCTGTCCCGACCCCTCGACGACATACATGAACACTTCGCTCAAACCCGTGCTGACCGGCCCAAGCACCGGCTCCGCGCCTTGCGGGAGCCGAGACCGTGCCTGAAGCACTCGTTCCAAGACGAGTTGCCTGGCGAAATACACATCCATCCCATCCTCAAACACCACCGTAATGACCGAGATCCCAAACCGCGACACCGATCGCAGCTCGGTCTTGCCCGGTAGGTTCGTCAACTCAATCTCTAGGGGAAACGTCACGAGGCGTTCGATTTCCGGAGGAGCGAGGGACGGTGTGCGCGTGATGACTTGAACTTGGACGGGAGTGACATCGGGAAACGCATCGATGGGCAGATGCAAGAATGCGGCGACTCCGGCGACGATGAGAAGACTCACGACCAGCAAGACAATGAATCGCTGCTCGATGACGGCGCGAATCAGCCGTTCAATCATAGCGGCCCCCCGATCGGAATCTGTCCCCGGAGCATTTCGGACTTGAGGGCGTAGCTACCTTGCGTCACCACCTCCTCGCCTTCGGCGAGGCCGGCCTCCACTTGGACATAGTCGTCCGATGATTCTCCGATGGTCAGTGTGCGGGATTCGAACCGTCGTGGCCCCCGCACGGCAAAGACAACGAGACGGTTCCCGACCTGCTGGACCGCAGCGCGGGGCACGCTTAACATCGACTGCTCGTCCGTCATCACCGTCACGTCCGCAAACATCTCCGGCCTCAGCCGGCGGTCGGGATTGGACACGTCCGCACGCGCCGTCACGGTCCTGGTGGCGGGATCGATCACCGCCCCGACATAGGTGATGGCACCTCGAAACACTTGGTCCGGATACGCCGAGACCCGCACATCGATGGTCAAACCCTCCTTCAGCCGGCCGGCCTGCTGCTCCGGGAAATCGGCGCGCACCCAGACGGTCGAAAGGTCCGCGACCGTGAACAGCGTCTTATTGGGATCGATGACTTCGCCGATGGTCGCGTTGCGCTCGATCACCTCGCCGGTAAAAGGGGCTCGGAGCGAGACTTGCGCGACTTCCGCGTGGGGCAATTTCTTGGCCCCCAGCCGCTGGATTTCCCGTTCCGTCATGCCGAGCAAATGCAGTTTTTCTTCCGCTTCATGGAGATCGGCTCGAGCGTTCTGATGTTCGGCGTCTCGCCGCTGATATTCGCCTGCGCCGATCGCTCCGCGATCAACCAACGCTTTGGCCCGTTCGAGCGCCTTCTCGGTCACGCCCAGCATCGTCTTCGCTTTGCGGTATTCCAGTTGAGCTTCGCCAAACGCGGGGCTGTCGAGTAAGAGCAGCCGGTCGCCTTCCGCCACCCGATGTCCGAGATCGGCGTACACGGCGACAATGCGGCCGGGGACCCGGGCGCTCAGATGCGCCAGCCGATTTTCATTGGCCAAGATCTTTCCCGCCTGGGCTTTCAGGACCACACGGATGGGCCTCACTGCGACCTGATCGGTCCGGATGTGAGCCAGCGTAGGGCTTCCTTCTCGCAATTCGATCACGCCGGCTTGAGTGGAGGCGGCTACCGGTGGCGGCTGTTTCGACTCCTCCTGCTGGTCCCGGCAAGACCCGCCGCCAAGGAGACTCAACAAGGGCAGGATCAGCGGCAGAGAACGCATCGCCGTCGGCATTATCACCCCCATCTTCATGGAAGCCCTCCCACCGCCCGCTCCAGCCGGGCCAGCGCGATGGAATGATCGGCCCGCGCCTGCGCATACTCCAGCAATGTCTGGCGGTAGACCCTTTGCGCATCGATCACTTCGAGCAGACTCGTCGCGCCATGTCGCAAACTGAACCGAGCGATGTCGAGCGCTTCTTTGGCCTGATACAAGAGCCCCTGTTCGAGGACTTCAATCTGCACGCGCGCGGTCTCCATTTCCTGAAAATGCTGCGTGATCGTCTGCTCCAACTCCTGCCGCACCCGGTCGCGTTCCGCTTGCGCACGCCGATGCGCTCCCATGGCGGTGCCGATTTCGCCCTGCCGCCGATACCAAATCGGCAGCGGCACGCTCAGGCCGGCCGTGAGGGATTCATCGCCGGCTTCTCGATGATACTGGCCGATGACCGCGACATTCGGAATGCGCGAGGCGCGTTCCTGCTCGATCGTGAATTGTGCTTGTTCGATCGCCTTCTGCTGCCGCCGGACGGTCGGATGGCGACTCAGCCCCTGTTCCATCAATGAAGGGAGATCCAAACCGGTTCGGATTCTTTCAAAAGTTCCTTGAATCGTAAAATGCTCGCCTAAGGACTTCCCGGATACGGTGTTGAGCTTGGCGCGCGCCACAAGCAGCGCATTATCCGCCCTGGCTAGATCCTTCCGCGATTTTTGGAGTTCCACTGTGGCCTTCACCAGCTCGAACTTGGGCGCCTCTTGCGTACCCACACGGGCACTCACCACCTTCACCAGATCCTCGACGGTTTTGAGATTGTCCCTTGCAAGCTGCGCGTCCTGTTGCGCGAAGAGCAATTGGAAGAACGCCCCTTTGACATCGGTTCTGACCAGCACCTTGGTCTCTTCCATGCCGGCGAGCGCGCCGGCCACTCCCGCCTCTGCGGCCCGTTGACGAGCCGCGCGCTTACCCGGCCATTCCAGTGGTTGCTCCACGGTAATCGTCCGTTCGTTGATGGAGACCCCGGTGCTTGGATCTCGAATCGACCCGCGGCCGGCCGATCCCGTGATCGTGGGATTCAGGTATGCGCCGGCCGTCATGCGCTGTCCCTCGCTCTGCTCCACGAGCGCCTCGGCGCCGTTCATGACAGGGTTGTGCCGGAACGCAAGTTCGATGACTTGATGTAGTGTGTATTCCGATTGGTGAGGCTCGGCGGCGTAACCAGGGGGGTGGCCTATTGTCACCACCCCCCACATAATGAGTTGCAGGCCGAACACAACCGAAATGTTATCGGCAAGCGCAGGCTTCATAGTAATCCTTCCCCCCGCCGGCGACCGCGGCCGGCTTTCGTCACAAGAAGACAGACCTGTGCCGAAACCGCTCGTCGACGGGCCCTATCACAGCATTGGAAGAAAAGCGCGTATGATCAGGCGATGGGAGGCGCGCGGGACGGATGAACAGTCGCCAACAGTAGAATGGTCGGGAAAGGAATCGGCTCTGTCCGCCAGTTAACCGGACCACTTAGGCGGTCGTCGGGCCGGAATACATGAGCAGCAATCTCGAGCAGCGTGCCCTTGCCGCTGTGCGATTCGGTGGAGGCGGCGAGCACCACATCGATTTCGGGATGTTCCAATCCGTGGCGGGGATATGCGACAAGGTGAAATGGATGGTGAGATTCGGCGCCGGTGACTGAGCTATGGTCGTCGGCCGCAAATTCACAGGTCAGATCTTTTGAGAAGACCGTATGGACGGTCCCGCCATGCAGGTGGTCCGATGTCCCGTGGCGATGATCGGCATCCGGATGCACATGGACCAACGGGACGGCGAGCATCCAAAAAGACAGCCAGACCGGAAGCGAGCGCCGCACCATTCTCCCTAGGCCATTCGTCGTATCCGGCTTGAGGCGCATCGTGCGGAAAGCTACCACGGGCCTCGACTATCGGTCAATCCGGGCAGGTATCCAGCCAATAGATTCTGTCACCCTAGTCGTCCACTACTGACTTCGTAGCACACGTGTTTGTTGTGGCACATTGACACAGAACTATTGTCGAGAGTGAGGCGAAGGGGGACAAATCGACCATACATCACGATGGCTCGGTGGCATGGGGCTTTACCAAGATCAGCTCTTTGCGTGATGAAAAGTCTGAAATTACGAGTGAAAGTGCTTACTAAAAAACGTGAGCTAGTTGTCACGCATGTAAGGAACCAGGATTGCAGATATCAGATGCAGCTAGAGGTAGAGTGGCGGCCGCCACTTTTTCAGGGTTGGCTGGAAATTTTGGGACAATATTCACGATAGGAGGCTCATATGGTAGCGGCGAGGACTTCGCTTAAGACAGTCAGGCTACTGTTGATGATGGCGGCATGTGTCGGCGTGTGGGCCTTATCGCCACCGCTGATATCGCAAGCAACTGACCCAGATATGAAAATTGAGGTGACAATTACGGACAAAGGATACGATGTGAAGGGCCATACAAATCCAGGCTCGTTGACGGCGATCGTCGTCCGTAACGAGGGTTCCACGACCCACGGAATAAGCTCGCCACTTTTCAAGGAAGGGGTGGTGGAAAAACAAGGCAGCGGTGTGGAGATTCGAGGTCCCAAGGGAAAAGGCTTTCGTGCGTATCACTTAGAGCCCGGGCAAACAATGACGTTGCTCTTCAAGAAAGAGTCCCGCATGGATCCCATGACTGGTGGTAGCGAAACTATGCAAGTCCCGTTTTGGTGTGACATCCACACTCATATGAAAGGAGAGTTCCTCGTTGTAGAAACTAAAGGCGAAATCGGCGGAGGTTGAGAGTTCACCGGGCAAGTGCGGAGGCGGATCGCGGCGATCCTGCTGTAAGATCCGCCTTTCGCTATGCCGAATGCGCCTTCTGCTATTATGGTTATCTCTGTTACGCAACCTACCGGCCCCTCCTGCATAGACGGTTGGGACTACAAAAGGCGAAGGATGTAACTGGGCACTGATGAGGCGAAACCCATTCTCACTGAGGGAAGGCTTGCACTCTTGCGGACGCTAACACCAGGGTGGAAAAATGTTCACCATTGAATCCGACTCACGACAGCGACCACTGAGGCATCGTGGGCAACTCACATGGCCCTACCTTCTGCTAGGTGCTCGGATTGAACGGCGCCAGCGTGCGGATATAGCTCAGGACGTCGACGATATCCTGATCGGCCAAACGATCACGCCACCCATGCATGGGACTGAAAATGATCCCATGTGAGATGATAACCAACATTTCCATGTCGGTTTTTGACCGGGACTTCATTGTATGGAAATTCGCCGGAGCGACGATGAGATCCGGCGCATCCGGGCCTAAGCCGTCACCGGACTGACCATGACACCGGAGACAATTCTTCTGATAGATGCTTTCTCCCTTCTTGGGATTGCCCGGTACCGTTTGAGCCACTGCCCAGGAAGAAGCCAATACCAGAGCCAACACGGAGCCCACCGCTAAACGAGGGTTCATAATGTCCTCCATTCCATACAACACCAAGAAAGGCCTTCGGCATCACAATCCTTCCCTGGCAAATACTCTGCAAACGCCGGGCCCTCACTTCATCAAAGTATCGTCGCGAGAATACAGTCGGCAGAAGCATGAGAATCAGGAAAGCCTGTAGCAGAACGCGACGGTATTTTGCCGCGGAGATGCGAAACGCTACAATGGCCGCCTCCGGCCCATGAAGCCGGAAGTATGAACAATCATCGTGACAGGCGTTGCTAAATCTACATCTCTATTCACCATGTTCCGTAAGGCCAATAATTTCCGCATGCCGGCGAGGCGCCACACATTCTGATTACCGGGCTCCCGGGAACAGGCAAGACCACCCTGCTTCGTGGATTGGCAAACCGGTTGGCGAAATACAACCCACGAGGGTTTTATACAGAAGAGATTCGGACCCGCCGGGAAACCCAGAAGGATTCCAAGTCGTGATGCTCTGCGGGCGCCACATGGTGGTGTTGTCACACATCGACTGCACAGGACCTAGCCGCGTCGGCCGCTATGGAGTGAATGTTGCGGGCTTTGAAAAGCTGTTGGCACAAATTGATCTCGCCCACGCTCGATCACGGCTCTTCATCATCGACGAGTTCGAGAAGATGGAACGCCTCTCTCGGCGGTTTATTCCGAACTGATGTCGTGTCATTCCTTCACAATCACGCCACAGGCGATTCACGTTCCGCCGGGAGCATCCTTGTTCGGCGGCTCGGGCAAATACTTGTCCGGAAACTCATGAATGATGAACGCGCTGCCGTCCTTGTCAAATAAAGTATTCAGTCCCTCGGACAAGGTCACACGGCTCGTGATCGTGTAGAGCGAGCCTTTCGGTCGTCGTTCACGGCGAGGTTCTGCAAATCGCCGAGGTGGTAGGGATGGTTCCCGAGCCCTGGCGTGACATTCGCCTCCGGGTTCATTGTCGCATCAACATTCCCGTCATAGTGTCCCTTGGCCGCTGAGAACGGCTCGCAGCTGCCTGTCTCATGGATGTGCATCGCATGAAGTCCCGGCTTTAACTTGCTGTCCGGCGTCCCCTCGAGCTTCAGTTTGATCCGGACACGACCCTCATATTCCTCGTACAGTGTGGCCTTTCCATTGATGCCGGGCCCTGTAATATCGGCCTTAGCCCGAAGAGTGTCGTCCCGTTTACCCTTATGGTATCCGGCACAGCCACCCGCCACAGTGACCGCCAGCGACACCGCAACGATAGAGAATACGCGTCCCATAGTGTTCTCCTCTTCGAATGATGGAAAGATAAGGCATCGCCGCCGCGCTCGTGCGCCTTACGAAATGATCCTGGATGGAGCGAGGGCCCGAATGTAATGGATGACATCGGCCATTTGCTCGTCGTTCGGCCTGCGAGGATAGGATTGTTCACTGCGCCTGGTCGGCCTCATTCTCACAGCATGGCGCCTCGCGCGGTCTGTTTTCGCCTCGCGGACCATGTTCGCCCATGTGTTCCCGTCCCATGCCGCGACGTAGGCCCATATGGCCCATTCCTCCCTCGCGCCCCATCCCGCGCCTCGGGCCATGATCGCTGGCAAAGCTTCGCTCGTATTGAATGATGCTCCAGATCTCCTCATCCGTGAGCACGGCCCCGAAGCCGACCATTCCGGTTCCGGGAGAGCCGTTCTTGATTACCCAGAAAATTTCACCCTCTGTGCGATGCCGTCAAAACCCGTGGTGCCGGAAATTTCTCGGCGCCGGATTCAATCCCATTGCCGCGACGCCGTCGCCTGCGCCATTCTTCCCGTGGCAGTTAAAACACGTGCCCTTGCCGTGGTACAAACCTTTTCCCTTCTCCAGAACATCGGGAGAGTCCGGAAGGGGATTCTGGATGGCCCGAGCCTCGGCTAATTTGTCTTCAGGTACGTGCGGCTGCATCAGATGCCGTTCAGCGGCTTGCACAGGGGACACCATACAGGCGCACAATCCGAGCATCAATGTCATCATTTTCCGGCGCATGGTTTCCTCATCCAATTTGCTAGAACGCCACGGTGCGATCCCGCTCCGTCACGGCCTTAATGTAATCCGGCATGCCCTTGATGGTGGCGCCGGAGACTAGATCGCCTTGCCCGATCTGCCGAGCCACGGCGCAGGCACCGCAGACCCAAATGGGGATATTGGCCGCTTGCACGGAAGCCAGCAACTCCTTGAGCGGAGTCAGATTCACACCGGTCACATGATCGGCCGTGCCTTTTCTTCCCAACGTCACGGACTCATTCCATAACCACAGAATCACGTCATGCCCCTGCTCCTTCGCCGTCTTGGCCGCCATGAAGGGTAACGTCGCCATGGTCGGATCGTCCGTCTCCCGACTGCCGGAAATAATCATCGTCGCCACTGCAACCTCCTTCGTGATTGGTATCTCACCGCTCGTATTTCGTCGTTTGTGAAGCATATGTCGTCAAGAATCTTTCACACCTCACACTTCACAGCTCACCATTTCACCCGCCCGCCCCGCGCACGCCGAGACGTGCGCTTTCCTGATCTCACCCGCCCGCCCCGCGCATGTTTTTACACCCGCCACAGCCCCCGGTGCTTCGCCCATTGCCCGGGGACGTGCGCTTTCCCGGGTCTCGCTCAACGTCCCAGACTCCTGATATAGTGAATCAACTGCCACACCTGCTCATCCGGCATTCCCGCAAAGGACATCATGCCGGTTCCAGGCGACCCGTTCTTGATGATCCAGAAAAGCTGCCCATCCGGAATATCTTTCATCATTTGCCCGCACGTGAAATTTCTCGGCGGCGGAATCAACGCCGCCCCCATGAATCCTTGTCCATCGCCCTTATTCCCATGGCACATGGCGCAGGCCACAGGTTGGGCTGATTGCTGGAATAATGCCTTTCCGGCATTGACCGAATCGGCCGTCGCCGGCAATGGGTTGTTCTTCTGCAGAAAGTCTTCCGGTGCTTTTCCGGTCTTTCGTGGTTGCGGGCAGACACCGGTCACGCCTTGACCATCCGCCGGAACATGGGCTGTTTGAGGAACACCTTTGAAGGTGGCTTTCAAATAGGCGATCACATCGGCCACCCCCTGCTGGCCGATGGTCAATCCCCAGTAGGGCATATTGCTCGATTTTCCCACTGCGCGCCCACCGTGGTAGACCACGTTATAGAGATAGTCGCTCGGCAGCTTATCGAACGGGATATTGGCATGAATTGCCGGTTTCGGATTCAATCCCGACGCGGCCGGTCCGTCGCCCCGTCCAGTTGCGCCGTGACATTGCGAACAATATTCTTTGTAGAGGACCTTGCCGCGATCCACGCTGGCCGTCCCAAACTCCGGGCTGGTCCAGGGTTCGTAGTATGGGAAATCCTGCACTCCCTGAACCGCGAGATAGCCGATGACTGCGCGCAGCTGGGGATCGGTCGCGTCGGCAAGAAATTCGCCGCTATGGGGCGTGAAGTCCTGAGGATTCTGGCCGAATCGATAGAGCCAGTCGATGTTGTAGCGCCGGCCTGCCGCAACCAGCGAGGCGCTCTGAGGCCCGCCGATGAT
The DNA here is from genome assembly GCF_965152575.1 of Nitrospira sp. Nam80. NCBI lineage: Bacteria > Pseudomonadati > Nitrospirota > Nitrospiria > Nitrospirales > Nitrospiraceae > Nitrospira > Nitrospira sp. Nam80. The sequence continues at coordinate 695,477 of NZ_OZ224216.1, read as the reverse complement.
GTTGCCATCGTCTTCAATGACATGGCACCCGATACAGGCATGCGCTTTATAGGCCCCGCGCCCAAACTCGACGTCCATTCGTGACACTTTGGTGAGATCAAACGCGCCGGCTGTCACCCGAGGATCTTTAAAATGCCGTTCGAGATAATCGGCCACGGCCTCAGCCTCGCTGTCCGACAAGACCACGTGTTTCGCCGGCGCTTCCTGTTCATCCCAGCGATAGCCTTTAGCATACAGCGGGGCTTCCTTTCCGGTAAGCCAGTCGATCAGCCAGGCGCGCCGGTACTTACTGCCGGCCCACATGAGATCAGGCGCCTTGAGCTTGAATCGCGACTCCGGTTGCCCCTCGAAGCGATGGCATTGAGCGCAAGAACCTTCAATCAACTGCTTCGCTCGTTCCTGATCGCTCCCAAACAACATTCGCGGAAAGACACCCGCCGCTACCGCTAAGACCATAACCGTTCCAATCACCATCACGTGGCGTTCGCGCATCATCCGATCTCCTCTTTCAGCTAACCGACTCTTTCCAGCTATGGCCACACCTCATTTTTCCAATCTCAGAGCTCATCACTTAAAACTCAGCGCTAAGACTCAAAAGCCAGGCGTGAACATCCGCAATCTCCTGATCGCTGAGGGCGCCGTCCCAGGCCGGCATGGGCCCCCGGCCATGCAGCACGGTGTCCCAGAACGCACCTTCATTCTTGAGAACGGCGTTTCGCGCCAATTTCGGCCCCATTCCGCCCGTTGCTCCTTCTCCATGGCAGGCCTGGCAATTGTGCGCATAAATTGCCGAACCTCTAGCGGCCACGCCGGTGATGGGTCTCTCGATCGCCGGTTCGTGCATGAGCGGTTCCGACGTCCCCAGTTCGCTGTCGAGGGACGGCAATTGATCGGCGGCACCCGGGTGGTATCGCGCCGTCAGGTATTGCACGAGCAGGTCCGCCTCATCAGGCGATACCTCGGCTCCCCACTGCACCATCTTGTCCACCGTGACGGTCCATCGATCCCGGGATAGCCGCTGCTGATAGATAAGATCCGGCGCGTGGCACACAGAGCACCGAGCAAGAATCAGCGCATCGGCCCGGCGGGCGATCCCTGGATCGACGGTGAAGCGATCATCTTCCTGCGCTATCGAGACCGCCGCAAGACCGACCAGTCCTAGACAAATGCCGGCGAAGCGCAACCGCTTGCGATTCTTCACGCGCTCACCATGATCGGCACCCGGTCCCATCCGTTCCATAGAAAGCCGCTGGGATTCCATGGGCTCACGGGCGGTTGCACGGCCCCCTCTGCATCAGTGGCGCGAGAACGAATGACCGCAGGCCCCGGCGCTTTTGCGTTCCAGATATGCTGCCACTGCCTCCAGGCATAGGGTCGCGTCTCCCCGACAAAGCGGCCCTCTTCCCACGTGTGCCCGTCATCACAGGAGACCTCCACTTTGACCACCTCCGCTTCGCCGGCCCAGGCGACCCCTTGAATCATCACTGGCCCCTTCCTGACGGTCTCGCCTTCAGACGGAGCGGCAATCAAGGACTTCACCACCATCGCTTCAACCGGCACCATCATGGCTCCCGAGGGGGAGGCGCCCGGTTCTATCGGAACGGCCGGCATGCGATAGGCCTGCTGCATGTAGTACCCCGGCCCTTCTTCTTCTTGCAGCGTGATATCGGTCAGCCATTTGGTGCACGCCTCTCCCATCCATCCCGGGGTGATGGCGCGGACCGGCGCGCCATGCAACACCGGCAGCGGCCGGCCGTTCATTTCGTATGCCAGGATCGTATCCGGATGCATCGCTTTCATGAGTGGAATGCTGCGCACGAATAAGGGGACAGTCGGGAGAACCGGACGATCGGCTCCTTCGAATTGCACATGCCGGCACGGCTCCCGCACTCCGGCTTGTTGCAAGACGTCGCGCAGACGCACACCGGTCCATTCCGCATTGCCGGCCGCCCCGCGCCGCCATTGGACACCCGGGACCTTGGGATGATGGAAAGAACGGCCGTTGCCGCTGCATTGCAGTACCGCCGTGATCGTCACCGCCTGGAATTGTTTCAAGTCGCCCAGTTGCAGAGTCAGCGGACGGTCGACCAATCCTGCGACGTTCAGGCGCCAGGAGACGGGATCTACTAGTTCAGGGTTCGGAGGACCGAAATGACTCCGGACGAAGAATCGTTCGTTGGGTGTGAGCCAGGAGGTGAACTCTCGAACGGGCGTTTCCGCATTGAAGGGGCGCGAGACATGCGCGATGAGCGGACCGGCTGGAGTTCCGGTTCCGTCGTCCTGGCCGGCTCCAACGAATCGTATCGGGCAATGCGCCGCCGCACCGATGCCGAGACCTTGAAGCACCATCCTGAACAACGACCGCCTCGAGACCAGCATCCGATTCCTTTCATTCATACCCGATCCGCCGCTTGACTCACCGGTGTCAATTCGATGATCACCTTCGCCGGCACGGCGATCGACTGATGCACGGTACAACCATGCGCGACCTTCAACAATCGCTCTCTTTGTTCCACCGTTACTGGGTGCGGAAGGTGGATCGCTAAGGCGATCCGCCCGACCCGATGCGGTTTCTCGGCCATTTCCCATTCCGCCTCAACCGCCAGTCCTTCCCGGGGAATTCCATGACGTGCGCAGAAGCGTCCGACAAAATAGGCGACGCAACTCGCGAGGGATCCGACAAACAGCTCTACGGGGCTCATGCCTGCATCGGCGCCGCCGTCTTCGACCGGCTGGTCGGTGATGATGGTATGGTTGCCGGCGGTGATATCGAACCGGCTGCCGCACCGATATGAGACGGAAAGGGCCATTAATCAATTCTGAGTTTTGAGTGTTGAGTCTCTAGGCCGGGGGCAATTGTCGCGAAAGTCGGGACGCGGCTGGGCATTCATATACTCGGCCACATCCTACGCCTCGCCATCCGACAAGCCCCACCCTCTGGTGCGCGGCATGTTGGCTTTGATGAATGGCGGCCCCAAGCGAATCTGTTCACCACCCTGGTGGCCCGGATGCTTGCGAGCGAAGGAGAGGTGAAGACGGCGTCCAAGCCCCTGCGAAGGTCAGAGACCAGCGGCTCTTGCTCGGGGAATGAAAGCAGCCCGCACCCGGCGCGATGACCATGAACATGACTGCCGCGGCGGCATAATTCATGGTAGGTTGCTCTTGCCAGTTGTGTGCCAATTCTTCGAGCGAAGTCTCTTGAAGATCGCCGCTGATTCCCGCCGATTCACCGCCGCTCCGAGGCGACTCGCTGTCCAGCATGGAGATAAATAACCCCACCACGCCGGGATGGAGCTGTCGCATTCTTCTACAGAGCATGAAAGAGTACCTTCAGAAATCCGCTGATTTTGAGCACCTCAGGAACCTGACGGTGCTGCTGCAGAAAGTTATCCTGACCGATCAGAAGCGATACTCCCCGCCGATCGACACGATATTGTCGTTGAAGTCCCTCAAGCTGTTGGTGGAAGAACGCTGCGTTCGCTGGTACGCGAGGGTAGCGGCCGCGACCGTAGTGAACTGATAGCGCAACTGCGCCCTTCCTTGATGAGTGACATCTTCCCGCCCCATATGCGTGTCTCCAACGAGATCGCTCGTGAATGTTTTCCGGACGTAGACATAGGTTAAAGAAAGCGCGAGACGGGATGTAAATCGAAGCTCGCTGTCGAACGAGAGGAAATGGAGATAGTAGGAGACATCGTCCATGAACTGCGGTTCTTGCCTGCCGTCGGCAAGGCCTCGTTCATAGAGGTAGCCGAGTGTGAAGGTCACCCAGGAGGCGGCTCGATACGCCAGCCGGGGCCCAACTGAATAGAAGTGCGTGTCCCGCTCCGCAAATGCCTCATTGTATAGCCGTAAGCCATAGCGGCCTACAAAAGCCGCGGTTACCTCGTTATTCAGACGCCGCTCGAATTCCGTTCTCCAGGTATGAGAGGTAACCCGTTCATCTTGAATCGACCGGTCTCCGCTCCGCCGCTCGAAATTGGGTCCGAGAAACAGATTCGGCACATAGCGATACCGAAGGAGAATCGATGTCATGGGATTCAGCCATTGGCGATCCTGAATCCGAAAGTCCCCGTGATTGAAGATCGACTTGTCGGTGTAGAAATACCCATGCGCCTTCACCGACAGTTCATTACGTCCGAAGCCATTGATACCGGAGCGAATGACTTCGACGGCCGGCTCCCAGATGACATCCTCGGGTTTTTCAAGAGGGACAACGGTCGGCTGAGACGGATCTTCGCTCAAAACCAGGCGGCGAGCGGATGAAAACTGAAACGCATCGGTGGTGTAACTGGTCCGTTGCTCCGCGATCGCAGACCATTCCGCCCTCGCCGGCGGGCAGATAACCGACCAAACTGTCACGAATGCGACAACGGCCGCGATGGCTGGGTTCAACGCATGATGATATCCGCCCGGCCATCGCGACATCGCTCATTGTTTGCCGAACGACCTGACATAGAGCAACACCTGCCATGCTTCTTCTTCCGTCAGGATCAAGGGAATGAAGGGCGCCATGTCGGTCCCTGGACTTCCGTTCTTGAGAATCCAGAACAGCTCGCCATCGGCTCTGGCTGCCTGCCACGCTTGATCGGTAAAGTTCCTCGGCAGTTTTCCCCGCAGGCCGGCGACGTCGCTCAGCCCGCGGCCGTCTCTCCCATGGCAGGTAGCACAAAAGGCTTTTCCCTGAAAAAGAGCTTTTCCCTTCTCAATGTTTTCCGGCGTGGGCTCCACCGGATTATTCCATCGGCGCGCCGCCTCGAGCAGATCGGACGGAACCCTCGGTCGCAGCACTTCCGCGTCGCTCGCCTGGGTTGGGGCCGCCCCGATCACCAGCAGCAAGAGAACCGCCGGCGTCACCGATTTCATCATTGCAGGTTATTTTTCGTCGTGTCCGGGAAACTTATGACCGAGCGACTGCGGGAAACTCACGCTTCCGTCGGGAAACTCCAACCCCTTCTGCCAGAGGTGATAGATCACTCCGTCGGTCTTGGAAGCGGCCTCGGCCACCGCTTTCGCCTGCTCCGCCGGCATATCGAGCACTTGAACCCGCCCGGTGGCAATTTCGACCTTATGATCATGGAAATATCGATGCCACTGGATGGGAGGAAGTTTTCTGGTGAGGTCTTTGGCGACAAAATATTCGATCCCCACCAACGCGGCCTTGGGGTCGGTGGACTCGAAGAGGAGGCATTGCAGGATCTGATCGGATATGCCCTTGCAATAGTGATGGTAAGGCCCGCCCGGGGTACCATCCGGCATCATGTGCGGAGCCTGGACATGGATATCGTATCCGGTCGCCGGCGAGGTGGGTTCCGCACCAGCCGCCGTCACCGACATGATTCCGACAGACATGAATCCCGATACCAGGACCGCACTCATCAGCTGTCCGATGTTGAACATAGTCAGCCTCCTTCTGTGCTGAAATGGGTGGAGAATCGGCACGTACATTAAGAGCCGGCACCGGGAAAAAAGATTCAGGTTTTTTGCCCGTCCATCTTCTTGAGGCTCAACATGTATGACGTGAGATCGTGCAACTGCTGCTCACTGAGCGGGAACTTCGGCATGAAAGAGCCGGGCGAAACCGATTGGGGATTGCGGAAATGCCGCATGTGCCAGTCCCGATCGGGACGTTCGTCGCCCACGTAAGACAAATCAGGAGCCACCGCACTTCCTTCGCCATGAATACGATGGCACCCGGCACAGCCGAATTGGGTATAGACGGCTTTGCCATGCGCGATCGCCGGATCAACCCGCGGGACGGCATAGATATTCTTCAAGGAAATGCCCAGCAATGAGAACACGACCAGCAGAAATAGCCCGCCGCTGATGATCGCGGCAGGACGGCGGATGGGATTTCTCGCGGGATTGCGGTCGATGAACGGCCAGAACAGGAGCATGGCCACGACGATTCCCGGCAACACCCAAGTCGCCAGCGGTTCCAGCGGACCATGTACGTACTTTAACAGTTCATAATAGAACAGGAAATACCATTCGGGGACGGGCACGAAGGTGGTATCCGAGGGGTTGGCTTTGTCCGCCAGAAGAATCGGAACCCCTGCAGCCAGTCCGGCGAGCGCGACAAAGATACCGAGCATCACAACGGCATCCATATAAACTTGCCGGGGATAGAATGCCTCGCTCTTCAAAGCGGACCGGTCATCGGTCCAAGGCCCGGCCGGCCCGACCCGCCGCAAAATGAACAGATGCAGCACAATCCCGATCACCAGAATGGCCGGCAAAAACAGCACGTGCACGGCAAAAAATCGGGAGAGCGTCAGCGCGCCGAGCATCTCGCCCCCTCTCAGGATGCGCGCCAGATCGTCGCCAATGAGCGGAACGGTCCCGACCATGTTGATCCCGACCTGCGTCGCCCAGTAGGCGGTTTGATCCCACGGCAGGAGATACCCGGTAAAGGCGAAGGCCATCACGATCAGAAAGAGGACGACCCCGACCATCCACATGACTTCACGCGGCGGCTTGTATGCCCCATAGAGAAACGTCTGCAGCATATGAAGGCCGATCATGATGACCATGGCGGAGGCGCCCCAATGGTGCAGCCCCCGCACGAAGGAGCCGAAGAGAACCTCCTCCATGATGAAGCGGACACTATCGTGAGCATGATCGGGAGTCGGGGCGTAATAGATCGCCAGGAACATGCCGGTCACGGCTTGCGTCACGAACAAGAAGAGGGTCGCCGAGCCGAACACATAGATCCAGCTCGCGCCGCCTGGGATCGGCTCGTCCAGCAGGGTGCGTTCCACCGGCTTCAGATTCAATCGGCTGTCAAGCCATTGATAGATACGGGAAGGCATAGTTACACAATGATGAATGAGGAATTAGGAATGAGAGATTCACTTGTTAGAGTTCCACTTTCTTCGAGAGCCCTGATCGGAACTCCTTATATTTGACCAACAGCCGGCCGTTTTCGACTTTAACCGGCAAGGTATCAAGCGGCCGGGGCGCCGGACCGCCCAGAACCTCGCCCGTGATCCCAAAGACACTTCCGTGGCAAGGGCAAAGAAACTTTTTCTGCTCTGTATCCCAGCGATAGCCGCAGCCCAGATGGGTGCACATAGGAGAAAAGACCGTCACGTCCCCACCCGGCTGTTTGACCGCCCACACGGCCTTTTCGACCTTGGATTCCATCCATCCATCCCTGGCCGTCGCTACATAATTAAGCTGTGTCGGTGCTTCTACCGTGAGGTGTTGCGCCTCTCCGACATCGACCCACGTCTGCTCCTTCCGCTTGAATGCCGGCCCAAGGACATATCCCACCAGTGGAATGCCCAGACCCAGCCCGATCAGCCCCGAAGCGGCCGCAGTGATCCATGCAAAAAATTTCCGCCTCGTCCCGGAAGGCGTAGCAACAGATTCCGTGACTATGTCTTGCGCCATGTGTGCATTTTCGAATTGCAGTCTTGCATAGAGTCGCGCTCCCGAACGATGCGGTCCGTGGATTAGTTCGTATTTCAGCCGGTACGTAATCGCAACACGTTCCGCCAAGGTACTCTGGTTTAAAGTTGTAAACAAGGAAAGTTTTCGCCCGGACATGGGATTGGAAGGCGCTGCCGAAGGAAGCGCATAAAGCAACAGAACCGGACCGCATGGCGATCCGGTCATGATAGCCGCCTATGCGGGAAAGCGGCCCGGTTCGCGGGCTAGCCGGCAGAGCCGTTGTGCAATGAAGCCGGACAGGTGTTCACGCCGAGCAATGCCCAAGCCGGGCAGAAGCCGATCACTCCTGTTATCAGTGCAATCGCACCGGCAAGCAAGACAAGAGCCATTCCCGCCACTGGCAATTCAGCCGATGCTCCGACAGCGACCAAAGCCAATCCCAGAAGAATACGAATCGGACGTTCGATCCCTCCAACATTGCACGTCATGGCGCACCTCCTCTGCTAAATCCTACCGGCTCTTTTCTGCCCTAAATCGGTACATATCGTGGCAAGTCGTGCAACGAGCCGTAATAGCAGCCAGGCGTTTCAGAATCTGTTGCGATGACTCACCGGCGGCGGCGGCATCCGCCAATCTGTCCATGTCGCGATGCACCGACATGCCGAGTTGCTTGAATGCGAGCGGCAACTTGGCCATGAGAACCGGGTTCACATCCGCCGCCATCTGCATCCCGGCCGCGCGGGCTGCAACACCGGCTTGTCCCTCCGATGAATCACCAACCCCCTGTACGACTCCGCTGACCGCTTTCAACAGGTCCCGCATTTCGGCCAAAATGAGGTCGCGCTCCGAGGGCGACAAGAGAATTTCCGTCCGACCGTCCGTACTCTGCGCCGTCCAGCCTTTGACAAAGAACCATCCGATGAGGGCCACGATCACCACCCAAAGGATGGCGACTCCAACGCACAGCTTCTGGGATTTCATGCGCCATCGCGCCGCATCTCATGCTCGCTTTCCGCCGGTCCGCGTCACACATTGCTTCGCCTATATGAGATGCGACTACTGTGCCAACCGGACCGAATCATCCGGCGGCGGTAACTCTCCATAAGTCGGTCATTTCAGGAAGTTCTGCGGGAGGCAAATCAAACGATAGTGAGGACAATAACCCCAGAACTCACAGGTCGGCTGTCGCAGGACACCACAGGCGGACGAGAGCAGATGCAAATAGCGTGTGGCACGAGCAACGCGAGGTCTCTTTGCTCGTGCTGTTAGCCATAAGCCATCAGCTATATGACCCCGTCTACAAGTCGTAGTGTCCTGCGGCCTCAGGCTGGTAGGGGATTTCTTTGATGCGGACCTTCCGGGTGCCGGCCGGGACCGGCCAGTCCACCGTATCGCCTACGCGACACCCAAGCATCGCCGTCCCGATCGGCGCCAGGATGGAGACTTTGCGTTCGGCGATTCTGGCATCGGAGGGGAAGACCAGCGTATAGATATTTTGCTCACCCGTGTCCATGTCTTCAATCCGGACTTGCGAATTCATGGTGACGACATCGTGGGGAATGGCCGTCGGCTCGACCACATGGGCACGGTCCAGTTCATTGCGCAGGCTCTCCAGATAATCCCGATCGCGCTCTTTGAACGAAATGCCGACATTCACGAGTTCCTTCAATCGGCTCAAATCGAATTCCGTAATGTAGATATCCCGCTGCTCCATGGCTTCACTCCTTCGCCGAGCGGGCGTTGAACGCCGTCTCCCGCCCCGAAATATCGAGGCCATTGCCCCGACTTGTTACGATTCCGCTATCGATTCCGGCACTACACGACGATGGCCCGGCGCAAACTTCGGCGTTTTTACCGTCAGGACGGGACATGCCGCGCGCCGCAGCACGGCTTCCGCCACACTGCCGAACCGGATTCTCGATAGCCCCCGCCGGCCATGGGTTCCCATCACGATGAGATCGCAGTGAGATCGCAGGGCGCAGCTTAAAATGGCATCCGACGGAATCCCGCCTGCAATTTCAAATGCGGCGGGCAGTCCGAAGGATTTCACCAGGTCCGTCAGGTCCGTGAGTTGCTTCATCCAGTGGTCCCGTTTTCGAGTCTCCTGCTCGATCGGCCCCAGCCCCCGTTCCAAGTCATAATAGACCGGCTCCAGCACATGCACGAGGGTCACTTTGGCTCCGAGGCCGTTGGCCAATTGAATCGCGTACTCGAGCGAATCCAGCGACGGGCTCGAGAAATCGACGGGAGCCAGAATGTGCCGAATCGGGATTGGTGGCGCCGTTTCCGCGATGGGCCTCGCCGCTTCATCACCGAACTTCGGCACCGCGAGGACCGGACAAGGGCCCTCCTTGATAACCCGCTCCGCCGTGCTTCCGACCAGCCCATACAGGAGGTTCGTCCTGCCTTGCGTGCCGAGCACGACCAAATCGACACCGCTCTCCCGCGCGGCCAAGTTAATTTGTTGACTGGGGATCCCGATGACCTGTTTCACCGATGCGCCGATACCGCTGCGCGCCATCTGATCATGAACGACATCGAGCCGCTGAGCCGCCTCCGTCCGGGCCTGTTCAACCGCGGCTAATTCGGCGGCGTTGCCTTTCAGCCACGCGGGGCCTTCAACCACATGCAGCACATCGACCTTGGCATCCCACGCGGTCGCGAAATACATCGCGTACTCCTGCGCACGTCCCGAACAATCAGAGAAATCCGTGGCAAAAAGGATGCGCGTCATCAATTGCGGGTTCATGGCACTCCTTCACAATACTTGGTAATCGGTTTCATCAGCGCGCGCGGCGCCACAACAATCTCGTACTATACTGCGAATCAGCAAGAAGAATACCATCTTCCGCTCGTGCAAGTGCACTACATGGATAGCGGTATCCGCGCCGGAACCCTAGCATCCATACAGGCTCAAACCGCCGCGTCATGCGCGTAATAGATCTGGACTGTCGCCAATTGCCGCAAGACATTCCTCATCATGGGGCAATCCACCACTGTGAGCAATATGTCCGCCGTGAATGTTTAGCGCCTGATCCGTCGCGTACGCAACACCGGCTTCGATAGAGGGAGCGGCAATAGAACGTCTTCCGGCACACCTACCGCGAACCGCCGGCTCCCAATGGAGGCTCTCCATGCCCGCCCGGCACGAACGGCGAGTTTTTCCACCGCTATGGCGAGATTCCGATACATGGCCTCCAATTCACGGCAACGGGCGACGAAACGACCGGAGGCCAGCCGTGGAAAGTAATCACGATGGCGTTCATAAAACCGGGCGCGTCGTCGCCATCGTTGAGCGTCTCCCGAAAGCAGTCGTACCATCAGCCCATGGTCCAATGCCGTCCAACGTTGTATCGTCCATCTCAAGCGTCCGGCCACCATAGTTCCTCCTGTTCAGGCACACCGGCGCGGGCGCCGGTGTGCCCTCGCATCACGCGTCAGACTTCCGCAAAGACAGGCGCGCGCTCCTCCCTGACATCCCAGTCAATGTCGTCCTCACTCACGCTCCGAAATTTCATCTTTACGGTATCCAAGGCATTCATCTTCGCCCGGTTGATCGCATCATCCCTGCTCCCAAACTCATCGTCGCAGTAGAGCTGTTCCCCTCCTTTCCTTTCCGGCCTCTGCGTTGCTGCCATTAGGTCCAACCCGCATTATTCATGAACGCTTCTACTGCAATGACGGATTCGTTACTGCGACAAGCCTGCACACAGGGTTCCGTGGTGTGTAGGCGGGCGGGCTCGATGCTTAGGCCCTCAACATACTATTTCAAGTATGCCTCTGGCCTTCGCACCTCCGCACGCCCGTCTCGCTACGCGACTGCGCCATTTCGTGACGAACCGTCATGAATAACGCGGGTTAAAAAGTCGAGCTTCAACGCCGTTTCCGAAATACCACGCCGGCAATCGCAGTCTCCATAGCTTATGCGGGCATGCCGGCGGCGGAAGACTTCTCCTGGGCCTCAATGTGACGATCAAGCACCTTGAGACCCCAAATAGCGGAGAGAATCAACATCACATAAAAGATCAGCGCCACAAGCACCTTTTGCTCTTCCGCCCGGAGTTCAGCCGCGCTCTTGCCGAACCATTCTTTTCTCTCCACATTGCCGGTGCGCCGATCGTTCATGTGTACCACTCCTTTCTATGCCAGCGTCCTTATATAGGACGCTTAGGCCACCTTCCTTTCCTTCATGCCGGTGGACCTGTCCAGATCCGCCGGTGTCTCGTCCACATAGGACGCGACGATTGCCGCGGCCCATGTCAACAATGTCAATCCGGCCAACACCAGCGCCGGATACATCGGGATGCCTCCTTTATCGATCATGATGGTCCTCCTTTCGTTTCTCTTCGAATGGTCACTCGAAGCCATGGATTATCAGAACGCACCGTCAGGGATGTGTGCACGCCGGCGAGTTTTCAACATCCTGCCTATCCCGGCAAGTCGAGCAGCGACACACCCCACAAGATCATGACCCCCATCACCACGAACACCAGCAAGAACAACAACGCGGTAGGGATCATCCCATTCAGCATGTTCACTTCGCGACCTCCTTATTGTGGGCGGGCATTGAGGGCCCGGCCCATAGACAATCCGACTTTGTCCCCAGCTTCTCGGTGAGACACCCGCTTGATGCGCCCAGCAAGCACTGCCTTGTGCGCGACTTCGACGTCGCAGGCGCATCATCGGGCAAGGCGACTGTCGCAGCAGACGGCTCAACCGGCGTTCACTGCTCTCCGTTGTGCTTGCTCATACTGTAAGGCGGCGAGATGAACGGGCGATGAGCACCGCATGAAGAAGGCTTCATGGAAGGAAAACGATTGGAGAATGAGGAATGCTGAGTGCTGAATTAGAAGATGGAAGTGTTCTGGAGAAGAACGTAGAAAACCGTTTCCTCGCCCTCTATGAGAGGAGGATGACTTATCCAGTCTTCGGCAGGCGAAACTCCGCGGTAACGGGCAATTGAACCGACTCTCCTTTGGCGACACGAGAGGAGAAGAAGAGGATTTCGAGATTTTCCAGTTCGCGGGTCTGAGGATTGAGACGAGCGATGATCCCGTAATCCAGTTCTTCTGATTCCTGCTCGGGGTAGCATTTAGTCTTCCCGAGATACAGGATATCGCCGGTTTTGTCATATTCGACCGTCAAGGACGTTTCCATGCGACAGTTCCTCCGGAAAGCTGGCGAGCCAAATACGCGGTCACGATCCAGTAGCGGTCGGCAGGGGCCGGATCGGCAACCACCACAACGACAATGAATTTACCGCCTTTAACATTGGGAAACCAGCGGGAAAATAGCTGGCTGTTTGGGAAACGGCCATCCCGCCGCACTTCATCGGGATCACGCAAGGTCTGAGCCACATAGTCCTGAGGCGCCGGCAAGAGATCGGGGTGCTTGTCGCGGATATGGGTTTCCCGTTCCTCGGTCAATTCCACATCGGCATTCAGATAGGGACAAGGAAATTTCGCCATTCCACTTCGATCAGGTTTTGTGAGGCCGTCCCATCAACCTGCCCTCAGTAACTCCAACTCTCATGACCAAGCGGCGCGCGGTTGAGTTCATCCCGATGCAAGCGCCATGTCGGCATGACCTGATCGAGCAGCTCGGTGAACCGGTCATTGTGACGGCGTTCCAGCAAGTGGACCATCTCGTGGACGACAATGTACTCAAGACACTGAATTGGCTTCTTCGCCAGTTCCAGATTCAACCAGATGCGGCGCTCTGAACTATTGCAACTGCCCCATTTGGTTTTCATTTTTTTCACACCCCACGCCGCAACCTTGACGCCTGTTACACCTTCCCATTTCTCAACGATCTTCGGAATCAGACACTTCAACTGCTGCCGATACCAATCACGCAGGAGTCGCTCACGATTTGCTGCGGTCGTCCTTTTTGGGACATGAAATTCAAGGACTCCCTTATTTCTTAACGTGATGTACGGGGGGCCATCATGCTCAACGACATTCATCAGATAGCGCCGTCCGAGGTAATAATGGCTTTCCCGCGACACATATTCCCGCGCGGACTGTCGTTCCTGTGATTGGAACCGAGTTCGCTGCTTCTTGATCCATCCCAGCCGGGAAATGACGGCAAGCCGCACCGCATTATCCGACATTCCTAAAGGGGCTGCGACCCGCACTCGACCATGCGGCGGATACACACCGAGATGGAGGTTTTTAATCGGCTTCCTGAGAATATGCACGGGGAGGCCGCTCACACGGATTTCTCGACTTTCAGTATTCATCTTGGTTCTTCACCAATGTCAGAGTTCGTTCTGCCTGGTCGTCCAGCCATTCACCTGATTGCGTCTTATAGCCATCAACCCCTTGTCCACCTATATCGATCGCTTGATCAGGGCTTGTGTTTCCGTGGATCAAATAGCGCTCCAATGCCGCTTTGATCGCGTTGCGAACCTTCTTCACCTTGAACGGATTGCTCCGCCAATTGTCCTGCCGGCTGCTGCGCACCGCTTCATCCACCACTATTGCCAAGGTTTCATTCTTACCGAGATTGTCATAGAGGGCCCGTTTGCCGCGGCTGTTCATCGTACTTGGATAGGTCCCACCCGCCTCAGGGTTTGTGACTTTCTTCGTCAGCTCTACGATCTTCTGCAGATACTTCTGATAGTCCATTGCTTCCTGACGGCGCTGTTTGATGAGCGCATCGAGAAGTTGCGACATTTTCTCGTAGTACTTGGGATTGATCGGTTGTTCGTCGATGATGAGCCGCCGGACATTGTTTTCGATGGTCTCCGCCATGGCCTCCTTGTTCCTGCGGATACCTTCAGGCAAGGAGTTCACCGCGTCGGCCCCACGCTCCACAATCAACTGCACAAGCGACAGATCGTCGAAGGCCGACACCTTTTCGCTTTCTTCCGCCCGGATGTAGGTGTCGATCAGGTGCCGCATGGCAGGTTCGTACTGCTTCAGGTCGATCGCATCACCACTGTGTAATTTCACTTCGTTACGGAGGTTTTCGTAAAACGTCACTTCTTTCTTGATCGCCTCGGCTTCGGAGGCGGTGAAGCCCGCTTCGGCCATCTCGCCGGCTAAGTTCGCATAGGCTCGGACCAGTGCCGCCACCAGTTTGTAGAGAGAAAGTCGCTGTGGCTCATTGGCTTTGAGCTGCTCGGGATTGCCGTGCTCTTTCGAGGAGAAGTAGCGGAAGTAAGCCTGTTGATCCTTAGGAGGTTCGACCGGCTCGCAGAGGGCGCGCACCGCTTCAAGCATCTCCTCAAGCCGCTCTCGGGCCTTTTCTAGACGATCCTTCAAGAGGCCGGCCACGTCCTGCTTATCGTAGCCGTCGAGCGCGCCGCTCGTGTAATCATGCACGGCCCCTTCCAAGCTCTTGAACAGGTCCTTGTAGTCGATGATGTAGCCGTATTCCTTATCGTCCCCGTCAAGACGGTTCACCCGACAAATAGCCTGGAACAGGCCATGGTCCCGCATCTGCTTGTCGATATAGAGGTAGGTCGCCGACGGGGCATCGAACCCGGTCAGGAGTTTGTCCACCACGATCAAGAGCTTCATTTGTCCCGGCTCGTCGATGAACTTCTTCTTGACCGCTTTCTCGAACTCCTCGACTCGATTCACCGCCTTCTCCGGCGGTTCGTTGAACCAATCAGCCAGCATCTTCTGGTAGGTGTCGTACTGTTCCAGCTTCTCGGTGTCACCCTCGCCACTCTCTTCACCCTTCAAGTCCGCCGTTGAGGGCTGGTAAGACGTGACGATGGCGCACTTGCCCTTGAGGTCCGTCTTGGAAAACAGGTCATAGAGTTTGCAGGCCTGATAGATACTCCCTGAGACCAGCATGGCGTTGCCGCGTCCACTCTTCAAGCGATCGCGCGTCGCCATATCCATCAGGATGTCAGCGACAATCTGTTCCAGACGCGACTGGCTGGACAACACCTTCTGCATCGTGCCCCAGCGCTGTTTCAGCTGAGCTTTCGCAAGAGGAGTGAGGCCCTTCGTCTTCGCCTCGAACCACTGATCGATCTTTTTTTGCGAGGTGATGCGCTGGTCGATGTCTCGCGCCTCGTAGCGAAGGTCGAGCACCACCCCGTCCCTCACGGCTTCATCGAACTTGTAGGTGTGAATGTAGGGGCCAAAGATTTCGATACTCTTCTGCTTCTCTGTCTTTAAAAGTGGCGTGCCGGTGAAGCCGATAAACATGGCGCTCGGCAGAATGCTCTTCATGGCTTCGTGCAGATCACCCGACTGCGTGCGGTGACACTCATCCACAAAGACAAAGAGATTTCCTTTCGCCAGGAATCCCGGCGGCAGTGCCTTCTTCAATTCTTCGATGTAGCCAGGGATATCACCGCCCTCCTCGCTCTCGTCCTTGCCGCCAAATTTGTGAATGAGTGAACAGACCAGCCACGGTTTGGTTGCATTCAGCGTTGCAATCAGGTCCGCGCCGCTTTTCGTGCGGTAGATGTCCTCATACACGCCCATGAAGACTTTCTCGATTTGCTCGTCCAACTCCTTCCGATCGGTCACGATCAGCACGCGACAATCCTTCACCTGCTCGCGCATCCATTTCGCCAGCCACACCATTGTCAGGCTCTTGCCCGATCCTTGCGTATGCCAAATGATCCCGCCTTCACGGCGTCTCACATGTAGTTGGGCGGCGCGCACCCCAAAATACTGGTTCGGGCGGCAGAGTTTCTTCACCCCGGCGTCAAAGACGACAAAGTCGTGGATCAGCTCCAGGAACCGTGCCTTCTCGCCGAGCTGAATCAACGCCCGGTCGAGCAGATTCTCGATGTCACTCTGTTCCTTCCAGGTGAGGTAATACTTTTCAGGCGTCTCGATGGCGCCGTAACGCAGGCCTTCGGTATCGTTGCCCGCCATCACCCACTGGATGGTGGAGAAGAAATGCTCGATGAAGATCCTCTTCTGATTATCGAGATTCTGGCGGATACCCTCTGCCACAGAGACGGTCGAGCGCTTGAGTTCCAGCACGCCCAGCGCGATGCCGTTCACATACAGAACCACATCGGGGCGTTTGGGGTGGGCCTTATCGGTTGCGGCCGCGACGATGACTTCTTCCGCGATGGCAAAATGATTATTTTCCGGGTTCTTCCAATCGATCAGCCAGACGGTTTCGGTATTCTCGCCCACGTCCGGCCTGACTTTCACACCATAGCGCAGGAGGCCATAGACCTCTTTGTTCCGATCGTAGAGACTCTTGCTGGTGTCACCAGCCGCCTTGTCGAGCACGTGCAGCGCGCGTGTAATCAGCGCCTCGTCATAACGCTGTTTCTTCAGAAACGCTCGGAGATAGTCAGTTTCGATATTCCGGTTGCCTGCACGATCAGTCCAGTCGCCGAGGTAGTCATAGCCGAGGTGCTCGCGGAACAATTTCACTACGCGCCGCTGAGTTCGCTTTTCGAGCTGGCCGATGTTCATCAATCTGCCTCACGCTTCGAATTGGTCTCGTACAACGTGTCCGTTATCGCGCCCCGATAAATCTCTTCATTGAGAAATTGTAAGAGCCTTTTTGCAGATCCCTTTTCAGCAGGGAACACAATTCTTCCCTTCGCAAGCTTAATGTCGATATCGCAGTTCTTCGCTCGCTTCTGGATCTGTTGCACAGAATAATGCTCAAGCACGCCCGAATCCTTCAACATGGCAAAGCGCTTCCGAAACCATTGGTTGGCACCAATCGCAAGGGCGTCAACATCTTCAGGAGCAAGTAACTTGTGGCCGAGAATTTTGCGAATCGTTTCCTCGGAGGCCTCCTCGTAAAATTCAGCAAGGGGCAGGAATGTATTTGCGATACGGAAATTGTGAAAGAGGAGTTTCTTTTCGGTTGCGTTGTAAGCGGCACTCAGTCGATTGTTCAATTGGATCCCAGGGCGATCAGCGGTTTGATATGTGTTGTTCTGCAAAAGAAGGAAGCGACCTGGCGCTATGACATGCGATCGGCTGAAATTCTGAAATAATACAAGTTCCTGACCCGCATTATTACGACAAAATGCCACTATGGCCCTGATTGAGTCCATTGTCTCTTCGTGCTCGCTAATTGCCGACTGATTTTGAACATTCACACTTTTGATGGAGCGTAACGGCTCGGGAAGTTCAAAGTCAGACAATCGGAATCGCTCGTGGTTTTCAGGTGTGTAACTCGGATTGAAAGCAACCTCTTCAATGCCATCCGCAAAGACGGCCAGTTGCTTTTCCCACGTTTGCGCGAGCGAATCTTGCAGCGCCTGGTGCAAAGGGATGTGAAACAGTTCTTGCTGATCATGTTGTTTTGTCAATGCTGCAAGGTGGAAGTTGCGCAACATGGATTCTCAGCTCCTTGCTAGGTAAATGTTGTGCGCCACTCTGACAGTTTCAACGTCCACCCCCACCTTGCTTAACGGTTTGCGGGAAATGAGCAAATTAGACACGCCATTGTCATCTTTGACAGAGTAAAAGTGATACAACAGCCCCATGACCGGATTGAAATGAAAGGCACCTGCATGGACGATTGCCAGGATGATGATGGCCATGATGTATGCTCCTGTCATCCACTCACCTTTAAACTCGAGCTTGTCTGTCGCTAAGAAAGGCAGAAGATAGGTAAGGAGAAATGCAACAATTTCCTTGTCCTTGTCCTCAAAACACCTGATTTGGAACATATGCTTTTCACCATGATTCCCTAGATAGAGCAGGAGTAGCCAGCAAATGAGAGCTAGTCCAACCGCAGAAACTAACCACGGAAACCAATCCGAGGTCGGTCTACCATGGGCGACCTGATTGACTGCCACTGCCCCCAACATTGGCGATAGTGCGGTTGCAACAAGAATGGCCTTGGCAAACCAATTCAACATGATTGATGTGAGGGCTCAGGCTTCACCAGGCGAACACGTCCTGTCAGCAGTTCCTGCATCATGCCTTGCTTGAGAGCGTGGGTCTTGTCCCGGCGGGCTTCAAGAGCCGTGATCTCGGCATCCATGTCGGACAGGACGGCGGTGATGGCGGTTTGTTCAGGAAGTGGTGGAAGTCTGATCTCGTAGTTCTTCACGAGATTCCAGTCGGAGCGTGGCATGTGAGTTCCGTAAGCTGTGCTCGCCGTCTCAATGAATCGATTCATCTTGATGAGCTGGAAAAGATAACTGCTAGTCACGAGATCTTCATTGGGTATGAATACCCATACCTCGGTTGAACACAATCCCGGTCGATCCGCCAGCCAGTATTTTCTAAGGTACGCACGAAGCTTTCCAAAGAGAACATCGCCTTCACGGAACACAGATTTGATCGAGGAGTTTTCTCCTGCAGTGGTGCTTCCCAGCAACTCTCCTGTCCATGGTTGGATGTGCTCAAGCTCAATGCAGAACTCCTGGACGGGGCTTCGACGAGGGTCAATTCGCTCCTGTCGAGGTTTTGCTAATTCACCGAACCGCTTCCCCGTCCATTGACCATCGAAGCTAGGGATACGAATTTGGCCGGTGAGGAGCTGCTGCATGGCGGCCTGTTTGAGGTCGCGCTTCTTGGCGACGAGTTGATCCAACGAGGCTATCAGCGCATCCACGTCGCTCAACACCGCCGCGATGGCGCGCTGTTCGGGCTTGGGCGGGACAACAAATAGCAACCCCATCAAGTCCCGTGTGTAAATGGCGGCGACGCTAGTGGTTCCCGTCGCAAGGGCCCTAAGACGAGCAACTGAGCTGGCGGTATTCAGTGCATAACAGGCGTATTCGTTGGAACAAACTTCATTGGCGTCGAACTCCAACCGCATGAGGTTCGAATTGTAGTAGGCGGCCGGAAGTTCGTCCCGCCAGATAGCAACTTTCCCGACCAATTCGAGGGTGTTCCGTGTGTTGAACAGTACGTCTCCATAAACGAGGCGGTGCTGATCATCAGGAATTACGGAGGGAATGATGAACTGTGAAAGCTAGAACTTAATCTGACAGTCAGGTAGAGTCCTCCTTCTTTCGAAAGGAGCGAGGACAATGACGACGGAGCAGAAGATCATCAAGGCCAAAGTCGGCGTGTTGGAACTGGCGAAGCAGCTCGGTAATGTCTCCAAAGCCTGTCAGCTGATGGGGTATAGCCGAGATAGTTTCTATCGGTTCAAAGAACTCTACGACAGGGGCGGCGAGGCCGCCCTCCAAGAGATTTCGCGACAGAAACCCCTCCTCAAGAATCGGGTGGCGCCTGAAGTGGAGCAGGTGATTGTGCAGATGGCCATTGAGCAGCCGGCTTGGGGGCAGGCCCGCGTGGCCAATGAACTGCGCAAGCAGGCCCTGACGATTTCCCCGGCGGGCGTGCGATGCATCTGGCTCCGCCATGATCTCGAAACGATGCGGAAACGATTGAAGGCGCTGGAAGCGAAGGTGGCGCAAGAAGGTCTGGTGCTCACCGATGCGCAAGTGGTGGCGCTCGAGAAGGCCACCGCGGATAAAGAAGCGCACGGGGAATTCGAGAGCGCATGTCCCGGCTACTGCGGCGCGCAGGACACGTTCTACGTCGGGACGTTGAAGGGCGTGGGCCGGATCTATCAACAGACCTTCATCGATACCTACAGCAAAGTCGGCTTTGCCAAGCTATACGACCGAAAGACGCCGGTGACGGCCGCGGAATTGCTCAATGACCGAGTCTTGCCGTTTTTCGAGCAGCACGACATTCCGCTGAACCGTGTGCTCACCGATCGCGGCACGGAATACTGTGGCGCGCCGGAGCGCCATGAGTACGAATTGTACCTTGCCGTGGAGAACATTGATCACACGCGCACCAAGACGCGGCATCCCCAGACCAACGGGATCTGTGAGCGGTTCCACAAAACGATGTTGAACGAGTTCTACCGCGTGGCGTTCCGGAAGAAGATCTATCGGACGCTGGAGGAACTCCAGGCCGACCTGGATGCATGGATACAGGAGTACAACGAGCAGCGCCCTCATCAGGGCCGCTGGTGCTATGGCAAGACGCCCATGCACACCTTCATCGACAGTGTGCCGCTGGCCAAGGAGAAAATGTTAGCGGCCTAAACCCGGTGAGGACTCGCTGTCTGTCAGATGAAGTCTTGAGTTATACAGATGAACTCAACCTTGGACGTATCAAAGTAGCCGCGAGCGATGTTCCCCATTTTCATCAATGGAAACTGGGATTCTGTCTCTTGATTCCGGTAATTCCCCCCTAGCCTTCCCTTGGAAAGAACTGAACGCAGCGGTTTCGCCTCCCACTCCTCCGGGATGACACCCACCTCTGTCTGTTTATACCCCGGCCTCAATTACACCGCGCCCCCATTTTCTTCAGGTGTTCATCTACGCGGGCTGCGAGAACATCGACCTCTTTCGTCAGCTGCGGTAGCGGCGTGGCGTAGCGTTCGGCTAGCTCTTTGATGCGACCAGCGAGTGACTGCGACACCCGATCCAACTCACTCTGTACATCAGCAGCAAGCCGGGCCAGCCATTTGTCTTCTACAACGAGGGTCTTGATCTCGACCTCGGATAGTTTGCCGTATTTCGCCGCGATCTTGGTTTCGAGTGATTCCTGCGCTTCTTTCATGCTACTCTTCGTGTCAGCCTGTCGCTCGAGCAAGCCAGCATATTCTTCCAGTGCCTTGCGCTCTTCATCGAAGTCCTTGTCCCCAACGATTTCCTTGAGTCGGGCGGTGACAGCTTTCGCTGAAATCTTTCGCTTCTCGCCTTCTCCCGACACGACTTCCTCCAGCAGGCCACCCTCGCTGCCCTGTTCTTCCTTCATTTCGTCGAGTTGCTGCTCCAGCGCACTGAGCTCTGCTTCCAGCGCGTCAATGGCTGCCTGCTCCTCGGCAAAGTAGCCGGCGATCAACAAGGTGGCGGGAATCAGATCCGCTTTGAACTTGTGTTTCCCCACCTTGAAATCCGGCTTTTCCTTTGTCTTGTTCTCCTTCGTCTCCACGATCAACCGGGGCTTGGCCGCTTCCTTCCAGCCCTCGCCGGCGATCATATACACGTCGTCCTGCATAGTCTCCGCCCAATAATCCATGAGATGTTGGTACACGTCGTATGGATTAATGAGTTGCGCTTTCTCAAACGTATCCAATAAATCTTCGGAGAGCGTCTCGATCAGTGCCTTGGGCTTGTCTCTAGTCGTGAGACCCTTGAGGCGTGACAGATGCCGCTGCTTCCATTTCTCGAACAGCTTGGTTATCGAGCCATTGAAGGCGGTGAACTCCTCATGGTCGAAAATCGTGGCCTTGACGTCGCCGACTGCAATCTTCAGCCGGCTGTAGCCCTCGCGATCGGCCTTTTCGAACAGTTTGGCTCGCACGCTGGGAAACACCTGCCAATAGTTCTGGAGCGCATCGACGTCACGATCGGGAATCCCGCCCCGTAAATGGCCGTCGATGTCCTGCAGATCTTCCGGTTCTGTGCTGTCGATGTAGCGCGGCAGATTGAGATTGAAGTCGTTCTTCGGATCGCTGATTTCAGACAGCGGTACCATCCGCGAATAGCGCGGGATATTGAGCTGGCGATTATAGGCATCCACGATCTTGTGGATGTCCTGCGTGCGCAGGCGATTTTTGTTGCCGTCCTTGATGAACCCCTTGGAGGCGTCGATCATGAAGATGCCCTTCCGGGCATGGGCGTTTTCCTTATCGAGCACAACGATGCAGGCGGGAATGCCGGTGCCGTAAAAGAGATTGGGCGGCAAGCCGATGATGCCTTTGATATACCCGCGCTTCACCAGCTCGCGACGGATGGCGGCTTCCGATCCGCCGCGGAACAACACGCCGTGCGGGAGATTGACCGCCGCTTTGCCGGTGCTCTTGAGCGACGTCAGCATGTGAAGCAGGAAGGCCAAGTCGCCGTTCTTCTTCGGCGGGATCCCGAACTCAAAGCGCTTGAACTCGTCCGCCGCGGGGTTGAATCCGTTGCTCCACGACTTGAACGAGAAGGGCGGATTGGCGACGATGAAGTCAAAGGTCTTCAACGCCCCGTTCTTCTCCTTGAAATGCGGACTGGCCAGGACATTATCTTTCCAGATTTCCGCCGTCGGGCAATCGTGGAGGATCATGTTCATGCGAGCCAAGGCGGCGGTGGCATTGTCCATTTCCTGACCGTAGAGCGTGAGATCGAAGCCGCTCCGGCCTTTGGCTTCGTCATGGGCCTTAAGCAGCAGGGATCCGGACCCGCAGGTCGGATCGTAAATTGTCTGACTGCCGCTCTTGGCGCTGCCCACGCCGACGACCTGCGCCATCACCCGTGACACTTCCGCCGGCGTGTAGAACTGTCCCTTGCTCTTGCCGGACTCCGTGGCGAAGTGCCGCATGAGGTATTCATAGGCGTCGCCCAGCAGATCGTCTCCCTCGATCCGGTTCGCGCTGAAGTCCAGAGCCGGGGTGTCGAAGATGGCGACCAGGTTGGAGAGCCGATCCACCATTTCCTTGCCCTTGCCCAGCTTATCGACATCGTTGAAATCGGCGACGTCAATCACGCCTTTGAGATCGTTCGCTTCGGCCAGCTTGCCGATGATCTTGTTCATCTTGTCGCCGATCTCTTTATTCCCTTTGAGGGCTACCATATCGGCGAAGCGGCCGCCTTTCGGCACATCCAGCAGCGCATCCTTTTGACCGGCGTATTTATCGGAGACATATTTCACGAACAACAGGACGAGGACATAGTCCTTGTACTGCGAAGCATCCATGCCGCCGCGCAGTTCATCGCAGCTCGCCCAGAGTGAGGAGTACAGTTCGGACTTCTTTAGTGCCATGACTTCCCTACGTTATCGGCCAACCAAGCCTCATGGCTTCTTCGCGACGACTTTGCCGTTCTCCCACACATAGATCGGCGTGCCGTGGGCGCGAGCGGTTTTGCGAGCCGCTTTAGCGGCCCTTCGCAGCGCGCGTCCGACGCCTTCAATGAAATCCCTGGATCGTTTACTGCGCCTCGCTGGCTTCATCGACTTCCCTCCAATAATCTCGGGGCATCCCCGGAATTATCATAGACCGCCCAGGCATCGGCGATGGGTCGATAGACCGTTAGAAAATTACTCCAACTGCGATTGAAGCGGCGGATGACATCGCCTCGCGGAACATCGTGGCCTCCTTGCCGCACACGGGCTGCAATACGACGGAGCGCGATATCGACGGAGGCCAATCTCAGAAAAACGATTTCGATCTGATATCCCTTCTGTTTCCACCGATTGAGCAATCTCAGATAGATTCGACCGCTCAAGGTACTTTCAAAGGCGAAATGCTTTCGTTCCTTCACTAACCGAGAAAGTTCAGCCAGCACCAACCGGCCCGCTCGGCGTGCAGCTAGGTCGGGGCGGAGGGGAGGCTCTGAGAGGCTGGAAAACAAGCAGCCGACCAGATTCCGAGTTCCCGGTGCCGTAGAATACCGATATCCACGTACCAGGGGCAACAGAGTGTATGGACTCTTTTTTAGTCCCGAACGGCGGCGTAGGCTTGAAGAAAGGCCGACTTTTCTCATCACTGAAGCGAGAGGAGCATACTATGGCAACTCCAGCGAGCATTCTGAAACATCCGATCCATCCGATGTTAATTCCGTTTCCAATTGCGCTCTGGATTTTCTCTTTGGTCTGCGACGTGGTTTACATGATGGGGTTGGGAGATGCGATCTGGCAGGACATGGCGCTGTATACGATGATCGGCGGCCTGCTCGGCGCGCTCATCGCGGCGATTCCTGGATACCTCGATTACCGCTCGCTCACCGACCCGGCAGTCAAGCGAGTCGGCTTCTGGCATATGACGACCAATCTCACCATTGTCGTGCTGTTTGCGCTGAATAGTTTCATGCGTATCGTCTGGGAGGCGGAGGCCATCCCCGTTATCTTATCGATCGTCGCTGTGACCCTGCTGGGGATATCAGGATGGCTGGGAGGCGAGTTGGTGTATGTCCACGGCGTCGCCGTCGAACCACCGGGTGCCGGATCTAAGGGGCCGGAGCAGAGCCGCGTGGCCTCATAGCGGACAGAACCAATGCTGGTCCGATAGGACGGCCGTCAATCGAAGCGTGGCGGGGGAGCCGGCTCAACTCTTGATGGCAGGCAGGACAAGCGTAAACGTCGAACCTTTGCCGACCTCGCTCTCGACTTTGATCGAGCCTTTGTGGGAGTCGGCAATCTCCTTGACGATGGAAAGGCCGAGGCCGGTTCCTCCGACGTCTCTGGTTCTGGAATGATCAACGCGATAAAACCGCTCGAATAAATGCGGCAGATGCGCCGCCTCGATTCCCTGGCCCGTATCCTGTACCGCAATGCACACCTCATCGGGAGTCCCACTCAGGCGTACCGATACGGCCCCGCCCGGATCGGTGTAGCGCAGGGCGTTATCCAGCAGATTGATGATCAGCTGCTTGAGCTTCTGCGCGTCTGCCTGGACCGGCAATACCGGTTCGCATTCGAGCGTCAGGCGGATCATGCGATCCTCGGCCAGCGGCACCAGATCCTCGATCAACTCACGGAGCAGCGGTTCAAGCGCCAGCGGGGCCAGTTGAATGGGAGGCCGGTCACCGGCGAACCGGGCCAGCGTCAGCAGGGATTTTGTCAAGGCCATCAATCGTTCCACCTGCTCGAGATTGGTGATGAGCGCCTCCCGATATTCTTCGGCGGTCCGCATTTTTTGCAACGACACTTCCAGATTTCCACGCAACACGGTAAGCGGTGTTTGCAGTTCATGGGCCGCGCTGTCTACGAACGACCGTTGGCTCTCGCTGGCCTTCTGGAGTCGATCCAGCATGGCATTGAACGCTTCCGCCAATTGCCGAAATTCCTCGTATGGAGCATCCAGATTGAGTCTGGTCCGAAGGCTGGAGGCCGATATTTTTTCGGCCGTCCGGCTCAAGACCGCCAACGGTTCGAGGACCCTTCGTGCCAACCACGCGCTGCCGGCCCAGGCGGCGACCATCGCCGCCACGGAGCAAAGGATGAGCAGCCCCATGAGATTCCGAAGCGTCCGCTGCACGAGATCCAATGATGCTTCGGCTTGCAGTACGAACCGCACGTCCCCATGCCGTCTGACGGGAACCAGCACGCGGCGAACCGGTGAGCCGTTCGGAGCATCGACCGTGTCGTAGACCGCCTGTCCCCGTCTCACGTCTTCCAGCGCACTCTGCGATACCGGCGGAAGCGGGATCACGTCCTCGCCTTTAAACACAACGGTCCCGTTGGGAGCCAAAATCTGAATGCGATGCGAGACCTCGCGCAATTCCTGACTATGTTCGTCGACCGGCTGTCTACCCTCTTCTTCGGGAAGAATCTCGCCGTCCTTCGCTTGAAGCAACTCCGGCCGCTCCGCCACCAGATGAGCCAAGATATCGGCCAACTCCACCAAACGCCCGTCGACATACCTGGTCAGAAGAGTCTGGAATCCCCAATACACCACCATATTGAAGACCATCAGGAGGCCCAGGATAAAGACGATCGCCGCCAAGCGGATCTGGCCCCGAAACGACGTCATGCTTCCGCCTCCAACATGTATCCGACTCCCCGGACCGTGGTAATCAATGGCGGTGAAAAATCCTTATCCATCTTCGCCCGCAGCGCCCTGATATGGACGTCCACAATGTTGGTCATCGGATCGTAATTCAACCCCCAGACATGTTCGATGATCGCCGTGCGCGTCAGCACGCGATTCCGGTTTCGCAACAGATATTCCAGCAGAGCATATTCCTTGTTCGTCAGGTTGATTTCCTTTCCACCCCGCCATACCCGATGCGCCGCCGGATCGACCACCAGATCCGCGGCTTTTAATTCGCTTGCCGGCGCCGGCCCGCCCCGCCTGATCAGCGCGCGCACGCGCGCAACCAGTTCCGCGAACGCGAAGGGCTTCGTCAAATAATCATCGGCACCCGTATCCAGGCCCGCCACCTTGTCTTCGACGGTATCCCGAGCGGTCAGGAGCAAAATCGGCGTCTGGTCGCCCCAGCCCCGCACGCGGCGACAGAAGCTCAATCCATCGAGCTTGGGAAGCATCACATCCACGATCATCAAGTCATACCCGCCGCTGCTCGCCAATTCCAGTCCCGCCTCGCCATCCTCCGCCACGTCCACCGCATGGCGCTCCTCCTGCAATCCCTTGCGGATGAACTGCGCCAAGTCCTTGTCGTCTTCAATCACGAGAATCCGCATAACTTATGATAACGTCTTCTTTCGCATACTCGTTCGGATGAACAATTCTTCACCGACACTCTATCGGCCGTTCATCAAGGCGACTTATCTGGGAATCGACCAGCATAGAACGGAAGAACTTGAGAAAGGAGGACCGGATGCCCTTGTTATTGGTCATGATCGCATATCCCGCCCTCTGGCTGCTGGTCGTCATGCTGACGATCATCCTGCTCATTGCACCGGCCCGTAGTCGGGCGGTGTCTCCGTGACCATGAGCGCGGAAGGCGCATGGGTGGTTCAGG
The DNA here is from genome assembly GCF_965152575.1 of Nitrospira sp. Nam80. NCBI lineage: Bacteria > Pseudomonadati > Nitrospirota > Nitrospiria > Nitrospirales > Nitrospiraceae > Nitrospira > Nitrospira sp. Nam80. The sequence continues at coordinate 668,737 of NZ_OZ224216.1, read as the reverse complement.
ACGCAACGGGCCCGCTAGGGCGACCGCATGATTACATGCCAGAGCTGCGTTGCGCTCCAGACGACAAACATTCCATAGATCGAACCGAAAAACCACGGGAAGCTCACCGCACGGTGAGCCCACCATTGCGGGTGTTGCCGAAACGCCCAGTTCGGCTGAAACACCGGCGGCTCATTATGCTGCTGCTCGATGGGCTCTTGCCGTTCGCGCAGGCGAAACAGCTGGTTCACCAGATTGGGCTGCGTCCAACCCGGCATGCGCTCGATACCGCGGAGCTGCCATTCCCACAGCGCATTTTGACCGGACAGACGGCCGAGCACAATCGCCATCTGCAGGCTCAGAAGAATCCCGATCACGCCCAGCATGAGAATGAGCACCGTGAAGGTTAAAGCTAGCGATTCCCTCGAGATCAGCAAACCGACGACCGCAACAAAGATTGAATTGGCGGTGAGGTAGTCGGAGAGCATGGTGTGGTAATCACGGACACCCGTCGTCCAGAGCGTCAATAAGTGGCCGTAGGTGGCGTTGAGGCCTTCTGCCATTTCTTGCTCCATTCCCGCGGCACCCAGCGCTGATAAATCATTGCTCATTCATCCAACCGCGTATCTTTCTACCCACAAACGTGGCGCGCCTTATTCGGCGCGGCGTGGACCTCGCGTGGCGTCTCCGCAGTTTGGTCACGAACCATCATGGATAATGCGGGCTAGTCGCTTCATGAAAACCGGCGGCCGATCCATTCGCCAAGAAAATGAGTGGCGGCAATGACACAGATCCCGATAAATACATGCTCGCCGACGACTTGCCAAGGCGCGTTCTTCTGTATGCGAGCCACCCAAAAACTCAGAATCGCCAACAAGAGCAGGCCCCAGCCTATGCTGACCAGCACGGCGACGTCCAGAGACAGCAGCAGGACCGGAACCGCGAAGGAGGCGGCGATGAGAAACTTCGCCACAAAGGTCGCGAGCGTCGCTTCCCAGACATGAGCATGCGACCCCTGGTGCTTCGATTCCTCCGCCACGTGAATGCCCAAGGCGTCGGACAGCGAGTCAGCCACCGCGATCGTCAGGATGCCGCCCAAAACCGCCGATTCCGAATGGGTGCCGGAATACAGCCCCACCATCAAGCCCAGCGTCGTAATGACGCCGGACGTCAGGCCGAAACTCAGCCCGGTAATGAGCGAATGCCTCATTCCCCCATTCTCACACCAACTCTTCTCCCCGCAAAGCGACCACCAGGCTCGCCTTCGTCATCAACAAGGCTCCCAGACCGAACAGGACCGTGACGGTCGTGACGATCTCCCCCACAATCGGAACCAGTGTCAGGAGGGCATAGACCCCTAATCCCGCCACAAAACTCCACGCGAGGGGCGACGAATCGGATGTGCGCCGGAGCAATATCTGCCCGAAACAGGTCACGGCATAGATGCGGGCAATATAGACGGTCGCCGCATACAGTCCCATTATGATCATTCCGAGCGGTGCGCCGAGTAGTGTGATGACCAACACCAGCGCAAGAATTGGGATTCCGACCAAGGCGATGGCTCCCCAGCCGAGGGACCGCCATGGAAGGTCACGAATCGCCGAGGCGACTCGTCGCGTGAACATCGGATATATGCGCAACAGGACCAATCCCAGAACCAAGGTGGAGACGATGCTCATGATCCACGTCAGCGCCCAGAGCCCGGCGAGTCCCCGCCGGAATCCCTCCGCTTGCCACCCCTCCGGTAGCCGGCGATGCGTCACCGGCCCGCGAACGCTCGCCCCTTCCTCAATGATCGGCTCCGCATCGGCCCAGTACCGGAGCCTTCCCGAGATGATCGCCTTCGAGGTCAGCCGAACCGCCCCCGCCGCCACCGCGAGATCGCCGCCGATACGATTCGAGAGGACGACGTTTCTGGCCCCAATCTTGGCATCGCGACCGACCGGCCCCTCGATTTCCACATCGCCGCCGGCGGCGACCAGATTGCCGTCAATGCTTGCGGCATCGGTGATTTGCACATCGGCCCCGCCGACCGCCACGTTCTTGCCGATCTTGCCGCTCAGGACGACATGGCCGCCGGTGATCCTGGCGTCTTGCGCGACGTTGCCCGATACGATTACTTTCGCCCCGACCGCTATCAGATCTCCATGAATGACTCCATCCACCAAGACCCTGCCTCCGGCAACATAGACATCGCCCTGCACGGTGCCCGAAATCACAACCCTGGGTCCGAAGGTAACGTAGTCGCCTTGCACCACTTGTCCGGCCGGCAAGACGGCGCGCCGGCGCGACAATGAGCGGTCGGTGGAGTCCTCGGCAAAGGCCGTAGCGGGCGTCACCAGCAGACTCAGCGATATGAAGACGACTGCGATCACAATCCCGTCTCCTCTTTCGCATCCCTCTCGCCAACTTAGGGGCCGGCCGGTGACTAATCAATCGCTTCGTTATCACCCATCTCTACGTATTGGAGTATCCTGCGGTCTTGGTTTGGCGACCAGCACCGGGCATCCCGCTCTGCGGACGATGGATTCAGCCACGCTTCCTAATAGGAGCCGCTCCACGCCACGCCGTCCGTTGGTTCCCATCACGATCAGATCAGCCTTCGTCTGTTTTGCCTGATCAAGGATGACCTCCACGGGGCTTCCCGGTTCCACAATTTTCCTGATGATGCTGCGCTCGGCCTGCGCTGCCTCAACCGCGCGTTGAAACAGCCGATCCGCACTATGGTCGGCGGATTTAGCCGCGCGACCCCGCTTACGACTCACCAAGCCCGACGAGCCCGCCGCATGGATCAGGATCATTCGTGCATCGGCCCGCTCGGCAAGCAACGTCGCCGCGCGCAACGCCGCGTCGGACGAAGCCGAGAAATCAAGCGCCACCAGGATCGTCTTCAAGTTGACGCGGCGCGGGTTCACGGGAGCATCGGCCACAGCGGAGGCATGGACCGTCAGAACGGGACATCGAGCATGCCGTAACAGCGCCTCTGCAGTATTCCCCAGTTGGAGACGATCCCAACCGGTCCGGCCGTGCGTACCTATGGCAATGAAATCCGCGCGAATCTGCTCCGCGACCTTCACAACCGAATCCTCGGGAATACCGACGATCAATTTATGCTCGGCCGCGATCCCGTTGTCTTTGGCGACACGAACCATGCGGCCCAATTCAAGCAAGGCTTTGGTTCGCAATGAATGGACAGATCGGCGGGCCGCTGGAGACCAGGTCTCGAAGTCGGGCATCGCTTTCACGATATGGAGGAGAACCAGTCGTGTATTCAAGAGCAATGACAACTTGAGCGCGTAGGCATAGGCCCGTCGCGCCGGCTTCGAAAAATCAGTCGCCAGTAAAATGACTCCGTTTGTGTGGCGGGCGGCTCTCATCGTTCTTGTCCGTCCTCCTGCAGGGCCTCACCACCCGAAAACTCCTCCGGCACCGGCGCCTGAGACGCGAGACGCCGCCGCAATCCGGCCTGTCCGAGCAGGAATGCGCTCACCGGCGCCGTGATGAACAGAAACCCGACGATCAACAACTCACGCAGGCTGAGGGTTCTATGGAAGACATGCACGATCGCCGCGAGCAGCATGCCCCCGACGCCCAATGTCGTAGCTTTGGTGGGGCCGTGCAGCCGCATAAAAAAATCCGGCAGCCGGAGAAGAGCGAACGACCCGACGAGGAGAAAACAACTGCCGATCAGCAGAAGCAGCGAGACGGCGATGTCCAGCATCGGTTCACTCCATGACACGACCGCGAGCCACATAGCGGGCCAGCGCCACCGTGGAGACGAACCCGGTCAGCGCAATCAGCAGGGCCGCGTCGAAAAACAGGGAAGTGGAAAGATGAATGTCGAGGACGATCAACAAGGCAATGGTGTTGACGTACAGCGTATCGAAAGCCAGGATACGATCGGCCGGATGAGGACCTCTCAAAAGCCGCATCGTGCAACACGTCACCGCGAGCGCGATGGCGAGATAGGCGATGTAAATGGAACTGATCAGCATTCCAGTATTTCCATCAAGGGCCGCTCATATCGCTGCTTGACTCGGGCGATGAAGGAGTCTTCGTCTTCCACGTGAAGGACATGCACCAATAACGTGCGCGCATCGGACGCCAGCGCAACCGGGATGGAGCCCGGCACGATCGACACAATGCTCGCGAAGAGGGCGATGGCGTGCGGATGCGTCAGGGCAAGCGGCACCTGTACGAATCCCGGACGCAAATGTGACATCGGCCCGAGCACGAGACGCGCGACCGCAATATTGGCGAGCAGGATATCCCAGGCGACCACCGCGATCAGCCGAACCGCGCCGCCGAAGGAACGGATGCCGGGCAGCGGTGCCAGCAACGGAGCGGCAAGACCCGGGATCACGAGTGCCAGCACGAGCGCCAATGCCGATTGTGATGCCGAGATCCCGGTCAACGCGAGCCAGGTCGCCGCCAGCGCGAGTGATAATATCGGAAACGGGCAAAGGGACTTCACCTGCCACCATCCACGAAAGGCCGAATAAGATTGTCGTCATGAGAACCAAGCACGGCATCGATATACCGGGCCGGGGCAATGAGGTCCGCCGCCGTCTCATCGAGATAACTCGTAATCGGCGCCGCGTATACGACCAGCAGCAGACTGCCCACGATCAGCGTGATGAGGGCCGCCCACTCGCCGCCGCGCGGCACATGCGCTTGTGCGGCTGGGAGCGGCTCCGTCACGTTCCAGAGCACGATGCTGCCAGCTCGCGCGCAGGCAACTAACGTCAGCACGCTCGTCATCAGGACGACGCCCCACAGGGCCGCGACTGCCGCGCCGTCCTGCGTGCTTTGCAGGACCAGCACTTTCCCGAAGAATCCTGCGGAAGGAGGAACGCCGGCCACGGTGGCGCCGCCGAATAGGAAGGCGAGACCGAGCCATCCCGCCTTGCGAATCTCCGGGCCCGGATGAAGCGAATCCCCCAGGTCACCACGGCTGCGTCCAAGCAAGTCGCCGTTGAGGAACAGCACTGCAATGACGACGGTGGAATGCGCCAGATAGTAGAGCGCCGCGGACAGCGCCGGAGCGCCCCCGACTGCCACAGCGGACAGAATCGTGCCGGTCGAGGCCATCGTCAAGTAGGCGGTCATGGTTGCCAGCCGGTCGGCACCGAGCGCGCCCACCGTGGCGAGGGTGAGCGTGCCCAGCGCACAGGGCAGCAGCCACGGCGAAGTCAGGTCCATGAGCGTGCCCGCGTCCAGGCCGTAGATCAGCGTCTTCACGCGAATGATCGCATAGATCCCGACCTTGGTCATGATCGAAAACAGGGCGGCAACCGGGGCGGGCGCATGCGCATAGGCCGGGGGCAGCCAGAAATGAAGGGGGAACAGCGCAGCCTTGACCCCGAACACGCCGAACAGCAGTAACCCCGCGGCTCGAACCAGTGCAATGTCCTCGGCTTGCACCTGGGCCACGCGCTCGGCGAGGTGAGCCATATTGAGCGTCCCGGTGACTCCATAAAGCAGGCTGACCGCGATGAGGAAGACGCTGGAGGCGGCGATATTGATCGCGGCATAGTGCAAGGTGGCCCGCAGGCGATCCCGTCCCAATCCGTGCAGCGCAAGACAATACGACGCGATCAAGAGAACTTCGAAAAAGACGAAGAGATTGAACAAGTCGCCCGTGAGAAAAGCTCCGTTCAATCCCATCAATTGAAACAAAAACAGCGGGTGGAAGAAACGGCCACGGGCATCCCATCCCTGCGTCGCGTACAGGGCCACCGTGAGCCCAAGCAGCGCCGTCAACGACAGCATAAGCGCCGAAAGGCGGTCTGCGACAAGGACGATTCCGAAAGGCGCCGGCCAGTTCCCGAGTTCGTAGACCAGAGGCGAACCGGGCCGGGCCAGCCCCAGGATGGCGAGCGCCACGGCCAAGAGACAGCCCGTCACGGCCACGCTCAAGACGCGCGCCGCTGCCAGCGGCGCGCGCTGCAGAATAAGGAGCAGGGCCGCCATGAGCGCGGGCAGGACAATGGGAGCGACGAGCAGATGGTTCATGATCCATCCACCGGCATGCGGCTTGGCGCCGGTTCCATGCCGTCCACATGGTCGCTGCCGGTCTGATACCGCAGGCGTACCGCGAGCGCCATGATAAAGCCGGTCATGCCGAACCCGATCACAATGGCGGTCAAGACCAGCGCCTGCGGCAGCGGATCCGCATAACCGGCCGCTTCCGAATGTATGATAGGCGGCGCCCCCGTGCGAAGCCGCCCCATCGAGAAAATAAACAAGTTGGCGGCCGAGGATAACAACGACAACCCGAGCACCATGGGGAAGGTCCGCCCACGCAACAACAGATAGACGGCGCAGGCCGTGACGACCCCGACTCCGGTGGAGAGCATCAATTCCATGAGGGCTCCTCTTCTGTCGCGGGGGGCTTGCGCCGAGCCTGCCCGAGAGCGGTCAACGTCAGAAGCGTGGTTCCAAGCACCGCCATGAAAACCCCCAGGTCAAAGGCCATTGCGCTGGCCAGCGGGACCTCGCCTAGAAATGGGACATGGAAATGGCCGGCGGCGCTGGTAAGGAACGGGGCGCCCGCAAACATGCCGGCGAGACCGGTGAACCCGGCCACACCCACACCGGCGCCGATCACGAGCCTATAATCAATCCGCACGCGGGCAAGGATCGGGCTCAACCCCTCACCCATGAACTGCATGACGAGAGCGAGCGAGGCGATGAGGCCGGCGATAAATCCCCCGCCCGGCAGGTTATGGCCGCGTAAGAACATGTAGACCGTCGCGAGCATCGCAAGCGGGAGCACCAATCTCGCCGCCACCGCGAACATGATGCCGTTTCTCTCCGGCTTGGGCATGAATGCAGGCCGTTCGATCCGCAGGTCCGCCATGAGAAGTCCGACCCCGATGGCGGCCATGCTCAGGACAATAATTTCACCAAAGGTATCGAAGCCGCGGAAGTCGACCAGCAGCACGTTGACGACATTGTCGCCGCCGCCGCGCGGCACACTGTTCTCCAGAAAGTACCAGGCGATCGATTCCTGCCCTCGTGTCAACACAGCCCACGAAAGTCCCATCACACCGGCACCGGCAGCCACCGCCAAGGCGGTATCACATGCCAGACGGCGTCTCGTCGATTCCCGCGGGGTGGCCAACGGCAAACGCGCCAAGGCCGTTAACAGCAGCACCGTCGTGACCACCTCCACGGCGAGCTGGGTCAGCGAAAGGTCGGGCGCCGAGAAATAGGCGAACGTGATCGCGACCACAAGCCCGACGACACCGGCCAGGATCACGGCGACAATGCGGGTATGATGCGACCGGACGACCCCCAACGCACCGAGCATCGCCACGCCCCACACCACGAAGCCGAACGGCACCGCCGGCACCGGCGTCGCGCCGCCTGCTTGAAAACCATGCTGCATGAAGGGCCACACGCCGAGTGCGATGAAGGCCGCCACCGCGAAGGCCAGATAACGCTGCAGCGAACCGTTCTGCAATCGGTTCGTCAGGCGGCCGGCCGCCGCAATGGCTCCGTCATACGCATGTTGAAACAGCAGCCGCCCGGTATAGCGGACCGGCACATGGAGATGCACATCATAGCGATGCCGTAACAACCAGTAGATCACCGAGCCGCCGACGAGGGCGACGACACTCATGACCAACGGGAGGGAAAAGCCGTGCCACAACGCGATGCGATAGAACGGCAGCGTGTCTTCGACGACCGCCCGCGCCGCCACATCAACCAGCGGGGCGACGGTGTAGCCGGGCAGGACACCGACCGCGATGCAGACGACCGCCAGCACCTCGGCCGGCACCTTCATATAGCGGGGAGGCTTGTGCGGTTGATGCGGAAGGTCGTGCGGTTCGTCAAAGAACACATCATGAATGAACCGCACGGAATAGGCGACACTGAACATCGATCCCAACGTGACGGCGGCCGGAGCAATACTTTCGAGCAGAGGGATGCCATGGAGATCGAGTGCCTCGGCGAAAAACATCTCCTTGGACAAAAACCCGTTGAATAACGGCACGCCGGCCATTGCGGACGCGGCGACGATGGCGAGGGCCGCCGTCTGCGGCATCTGGCGCCACAGACCACCGAGCCTTCGCATGTCGCGGGTTCCGCACTCATGATCGATGATGCCGGCGGCCATGAAGAGCGACGCTTTGAAGGTCGCATGGTTGCCGACGTGAAAAACGGCGGCCAACGACGACATCGGGGTGTCGAGGCCCATCAGAAACATAATCAGGCCCAGATGGCTGATGGTCGAATAGGCGAGCAATCCCTTGAGATCGTGCCTGAACATCGCCACGTAGGCGCCGAACACCATCGTGGTCAAACCGACGGTGGTGGTTACGTATTCGAACACGAGATTTCCTCCCAGCAAGGGATAGAGTCTCGCGAGCAAAAAGACGCCGGCTTTCACCATGGTGGCGGAGTGAAGATACGCTGAGACCGGTGTCGGAGCAGCCATCGCCGCGGGCAGCCAGAAATGAAACGGAAACTGCGCCGATTTGGTGAACGCGCCCAGCAGGATCAACGCCAGCGCGACATTGAAATGGGGATGGTTACGGATGGCCTCGCGCGCCGCAAACCAATCCGAAAATTCGAAGCTGCCGGCAATATTCCCCACGAGCAGGAGGCCGCCGAGCAACGCAAGGCCGCCGCCGCCCGTCACCGCAAAGGCCATACGGGCTCCCTGGCGGGCGAGCGGGCTGTGGGTCCAAAACCCGATCAAGAGGAAGGACGACAGGCTCGTCAATTCCCAGAACATCAGAAGCAGGAGCGCATTTTCAGAAAAGACGATGCCCAACATCGCTGTCATGAAGAGCATGAGCAGCGCGTACAATCGGCCGATCCGGTCCTCCGATGATAGGTAGTAGCGCGCATAGAGAATGACGAGCAGCCCGATGCCGAGAATCAGAAGCCCGAACAGGAGGGTCAGGCCGTCAAGCCTGAACGAGAGATTCAGACCGACCTGCGGGAGCCATGGGCGGCTCACAATGAATTGCTCCCCGGTCAGAATGTCCGGCATTTTGCCCGCCAGCAAGGCCAGGCTCATGGCCACCGGCGCGGCGGCAGCCCACGCTGCGGCGGAGAAACCCCGGCGCTGGGCGATCAACGTGCCGGCGGCGCCCGCGAGAAAAGGCAGCAATATGATGATCGGCAATGTCATTGCGAGAAATACGACGCAAAGAAATGTCTCTCCGTCTTCTACGGGAGGCGGGCGAAACTTGCAAGCCGATCCGGCGGGAATCCCAAAGAGTTTTTCCGATGATGAATAATGCGGGCTAGGATCGAACCAGGACGACCGCCGCGTATACCACGGCCAACGCGAACAGGAGCGCAAGCCTGGGCACGAACCGGGCCAACATTCCCGCCCGCCGATCAACCGGCGCTGGTCCTGTGGCGGATGACTGTGGAATCGACCGGGTCCGTGCGGCCAGCATCAGGTCGTGCCAAAGCGATAAGCCCACCAGGCAAACGACCAACGTCAACTTGACCTGTAACGGGCGGGGCCAGGCGGCAACATCGCCGATCGGCAGACCCCGCTGCACGATCAGGACAACACCGGTCGTAATGAGCAGGCTCACAGCAACCCACACCAGCACGCGAAATCGGCGCGCGATGTCACGGAACAATTGAAGACGTTCCCCGGACAAGCCGGCTCGGCGAAAAAGAGGAGCCACGACCAGGGACAGGAATATCATCCCGCCGATCCAACTCATGGCAGCAAGGACATGAAGCCACACAAGAAAGGTATTCATGCCGCGATTTTCAGTCAGGCAACCGGAACCTCGAGAAGATAAATTTCGCCTTTGAGATCAGTGTGCAAATCGCACTGAAATGTGAACTGACCTTGATGCTGCGTGATGAATCGAACGATCAAGGTCTTTCCAGGACCGACATAGAATCCCTCTATCCCTTTGCCATAGGATTCAATGCCTTCTCCTTCGCCGTGGACCGAAAGTCCGGCTAGCATCGACGACATGAACCCATGTCGAACATTGTCTTCGTTCCGGATGACGATCACCGTGGGAAATCCGGGATGAATCGGCACCGTCTTGGTCACAAGGAAGGTGCTGTCCCGGATCGTGATCTCGATGCGCTGCTCCTGAGGCTCTACAGCCGACGATCTCCTGTCGAACCATGGACAGACCAGCAAGGCCAACATGAGACCAATGAGGATCAGCTGGCTTCCGACACAAGACACTGGATTCTTCATTCGGCACCTCCACGTATGGGTGTCATACACGACTTTGTGAGAGAACTTGCAAGGGCATCATGAATCATCTCAGTTGTCACTCGCAATGGCTCGACAAAAGAAACGGCGCCATCGACCGATCAGTTGAAGAGTGATGAGAGGAAGGAGAGAGGCTAATTGGAGATTTCATTCCGATTCAGTTCAGCGTAAGGCCGGAGGACAACATTAAGGTCGAGCGTTATCCCGTCTCGTTCAATTGTGAGAGCGGTTGGAACCTCGCTTCCTCCCACCCAATACCGAAACGGCTGTCCATTTGCCGTGAGGATCCGGTCACCCTGCTTTAAGCCGGACCTCGAGGCAGGGCGACCGGGTCGCCACCTATGAGCAGATTTTTGGATCCGATTCTGAATGGATCAGCGGGTCAAGGATTCTGGCCCAAGTTTTATGACAATTTAGCGCGTGACCGTGAACATCAAGCAGCCCTGCATCTCGAACTGGCGAATAAGCGCTGGCCGCGTCGAGCCGGTGCAACGGTCGCGCGCTAAGAGGGACCGGCGGCAGCCCAATTGACGCTTCTTGCCGCGAAACAATCAGAATGAAATTCCTACATAGGGTCCGACTTGTCCGTAGCTATTGTTGGTGTTTGTCATGTTCGCCGTCAGGTGATAGCGGCCGTCCACGCCCACCTTGAACGCCTTGTAGACTTCGTACTCGAACCCCAATCCGAACTGCACCCCCACATCCAGATACTGCGTTTGGTTCGACGGTGGACTGATCACGTGAATATCGAGTCCGGCTGGAATGATCCAGGGCCGGAAACGGCTGTCTTCCATGAATTTGATCTTCGGGGCCACGTCGATTGTCACCATGGTGAGTTGCGTTTTTGCCGGTCCACCGGTTGCGGAGCTGACGCCCCCGACGACGGTTTCGGAACTCAGGCGGTTGAATTGCAGGCCGATCTCTCCGACGGCCCATGTCTTGCTCATCATGTCCCAAAGGCTCTTGGAAGCACGAGATCAAGTCCGGCTCCTACGTACCATCCAGTGTGGCTGTCATTCTGTCCGCACGTTGTCGAACCCAGCCCGCAGTCGGTAAAGAATCCGTTGGCGCGGCCGCTGGTCATCCCCATGAACCCGCCCTTGAAGAACACCATGTTTCCCGTGCCTTCTTCAGCCGAAACCGGCCCGGCACCACAAACACCGAGCGCCACGACGATCGCAATGACGGCAGAGATGACTCCATCGATCCTCCTCTTCTTCCTTGCCATGATGTCCCTTTCTCTGGATTGGCCAGCGAGGGCCCTCCGGGCCCTTCCCGTCGGTTCACTGCATCGTTCTCGCCGGCCCGAGACATCAGTCTGTGAAGAAACCTCAGCTATACGACTATGTAGTTATCATTCATCCTGCGTCCTCCTCGCCTGCGGCACTTGCGCGCCGGCTGGTTCAGGCATGGATCGCGCGCACCGGAACCCTAGCCAGTTGATTTTGGTTCCAGGGTCCGTCCCATTGCGCATGGCCGCCCGCATAGTGGTCGTGCTGTCCATCCACCCGCCGCCGCGAAACGCCTTCTGCGTTCCCTTTTCCGGCCCCGTCGGATTCCGGTCCGGAGCGGAGCGGTAGTATTCCTTTTCGTACCAGTCGGACACCCATTCGGCGACATTACCATTAAGTTGATAGGCGCCGTAGGGACTGACCGCGTTGTCATACCGGTCTACTGCAATCAATGGCGGGTACAACAGCAACCGTTCCGGACGGTCGCGGACCGGCCCTGACAGGCCGGTTCGGCCGAAGTTGGCGCGGGTCAATCCGGCCGATTGGTTGCCCCATGGGTTGAGGCGGCCATCGGTTCCGCGCGCCGCCTTTTCCCACTCCGCTTCCGTCGGCAACCGCTTGCCGGCCCACCGGCAATACGCATCCGCGTCGTACCACGTGACGTGCATGACCGGGTGGTGAGCCATCGCGTCTTGAAAGTTTCCGCCATCGTACCGCCAATCAATGAGTGGAGCCCGGTTTGTGTCTAGGACGAACTTCAGGTACTGGAGATTGGTGACTTCGTACGTATCGATGTCGAATCCGTCCACATACACCGTGCGCTGCGGCAGTTCCGTGACATAGGCGTTGCGGTCGATCTTCTTATCACTCCCCATCAAAAACGGGCCGGCCGGGACCGACACCATGTCGTTCTTCGCGGGCCAAGCCTTTACCCGATCCATTGCAATCCGCTTCCCTTCAGCGGTCCATTCGATCGTGATGTCTTGCGTATCCAGGCCCCAGACAACATTCGTCAGGATCAGCAAAGTAGCTGTCACCAACAGCGCGTTGACTAGCCATTCGACTCTGGTCCATGAACCGAGCTCTTTGGTGTCCACGTTCGGCCTCCTCCTTAAAGACGTTCATCGTAAAGCGTATCTCGACGCTGGAAATGACTTGGTAATTTGGTGAAGTAAAAACTGCCGCGAGCCCTTCGCCAAATTACGAAATCACCACATCAAACTTCACCCGGCGCTCACAGTTAACGCCGGGTGGATAGCGGCGGTTCCCATTGCGCGCAGCGAAATCCGATCAAGTAACTCCAATGGTCCAGCCCGCCGGCATTTCGACCGGCCGAGCGCGCCACTTCCGGGTCTTCATTCCACGAGCCGCCGCGAAATACCTTGTCCTGCCCCTGTCGCGGGCCGGTGGGATTCTGATCTTGCTTGGTCCGGTAGTATTCGGGATCAAACCAATCCGCGACCCATTCACTCACGTTCCCCGCCATTTGGTGAACTCCGTACGGACTCACGCCCTTGTCGTATCGATCGACATTGGCCAGCGGCGGATACTTGAAGCCTCGCTTCGAACCGGGATGCGCGATGTTGCTTTTCATCCACCCCGCCGGCTCATTGCCCCAGGGGAATATCCGTCCGTCTTCTCCTCGCGCCGCTTTCTCCCATTCCGCCTCTGTCGGAAGGCGTGTCCCCGCCCACCGGCAATAGGCATCCGCTTCTCGCCAGGAGACGCCGATCACGGGATGCTTCGCCATTTTTTCCGGGAACGGCTGCTCCTTCCAGTATCGAGGCCAGGAGGCACCGGTGTGCAGCACATAGCGGAGATAATCCACGTTGCTCGTTTCGAATCGGTTGATTCGAAATGCCTCTATGTATACCCGTCGTTGAGGCTGCTCCTGCGGTCCGGCCGCTCGGTCCACTTTGGGGTCGCTCCCCATGAGAAACCATCCGCCCGGGACGACAACCATCCCGCCGGGCACTTCGAGGCCGGCCAACCGCTCCGCCTCGTCCAGCGGGGTCCAGAGCGACGGTTGTTTCGACTGCTCATGGCTCGCCACGGCAGGCATGCCCATAAGACACAGCACGGCAATCAGGACGGCGACACACAACCCGTTCGTGAGGCGGAAAGGGTAAAATTCCTCACTCCACATTCATCATTTCTCTAAAAAGCGGGGGAGCCACACATTGCATGCAGCTCCCTACTTCACATTTTTGTTTTGCTCATCCCTATCCCATTCGACTGGAAGGGATGGGCACGGAGGGGATCGCCCTGGCGTCTGTTGCCGGGCAATTGACCAAACCCGGCGCCGCTCGCCGTTCTTCTATTCCGAAGAGGCGAGCGGCCAACTGTACCGGATCACTAGCAGTCTAACTTCATCGCATCAGGGCGAACCCGAAGCTGCCCGCCCTTCGTCAGTCGAACTCTCCTTCTTCAGCGCAAGGCCGTCGGAATTCCGTTCGGCTCGGGTTGCACTTCCGCTTGCTTCGATGCCGGCCCGGCCGCGCCAAGCGGCTGGATCCGCGCGTCACTGGTCGGCAACACCCGGAGATATCCCCACTGCCCTGACTGCGTGTAGGGCAGCCGCTGGTTTGACCACAAGAAGTCTCCCACCTGGCGGTACGGCCCACCCGCTCCACCGCGGATGAAGACATCCAGAACCTCGGACCCGGCATACTCCACCACGCTGATCATGTCCGCGCCGGGCATGTACGGCTCGATCGGCCATTCATGGCCTTCCACGCCGAACATGCCGTTCTGCTCGCTGTTCGCGCCGATGACGTGGATTCGGATCGGGTCCCCTGCATGCGCTTCGATCAGCGGCGTGACAGGATCTTCCGGTTTATCCACTTTGCACGGCTGGAATATTTTTCCCAGCGAACATCCCTCTTCTTCGCGGAATTTGTACGGTTCAGACCGATAATTCACCGACGTCAGGCCGGCCACGTTCTGCACGTAGGGCATGAAGGCAGTGCCGATGATGTTATCCTCATCTTGGAAGAAGAGGGCCACATCACGGTAATTGGCCTTGCCGACGTTTTCCGGCAAGCTGGTATCGACGATCACATCGGCTCTCCACGCGTTTTTCTGCGAGAGATCCGCGCCGGTCACGGGATCGCGATATTGCGATCCGCGCGGGCCGACAATGATCGCGCCGTATAATCCGTTGCGCGGATTGACCACGACATTCCCGCCGTCCCACACCAACGACGTCGTCTCCTTATTGGCCGGATGAGCGTAGTAGGTGTACTTGCGGCTTTCGCCCGGGGCGACGGTCTGATCGCCAGGGTTATTCCCGACGTTCAACCCCTGGCTGTCCTTCGGATCGAAGGCCAGGCCCGGCGCGAAGAATGACGCGCGGCTGTTCTTCATTTGGTTCTTCAGCGTCACCTTGATGCAGTCACCGAGGTTGGCGCGCAGCGTAAGCGGATTGGGCATCACATCTCCCGCCACCCTGGTGATCTCCTCTTCCAGCGCGAAAATCTTGCCTTCCGGCATCGTCATTTCGATCTTGCGCTCGAAATCCACCTCGATCACCTCCGGCGCCTTCGGATTCAGCTTCATCGGGCGATCCAACGCCACCACGCTGAAGTTCTTGACCGGAGCGTCAGCCGGACATACGGAGCCCGGCACGGGCGCAATACCGAGAGGATTGGTTCCCTTCGGCAAAGGCTTGAGGTCTTCCACCGGTTTGTCCAACACCCGGACGATGCCCCATCCACCCTCGGCGAAGTGGGAACTCCGGCCGTTGAAGTGGATATAGTCCCCCGGCATACCTTGGAACCCACCCGCCTTGGTCACGAGATCGTACCGCTCGGCGATCCCTACATGAATGGAGTTCTTCCGATTGGCGTCGGCCGCGTACCGTTCGGTCAGGAAAGTGTGACCGGAGATGGTCCACACATGGGATTCGTTCATCAGCTGGTGCAGCAGACGGAACACCATCGTGTCGCCCACATATGCGCGCAAGAGCGGCGTATCCGGGTCGCCATGGATGGCGCTGCTGAACAGCTTGGACGTGTCCGGGTTATTCGACAGGCGCTGCGCAAACGGCTCGGCCCGGAAGTTAAAGCCGCTGCCCGTCGTATGCGTGCCGCCGTTCAGGTACCGGTTCGGCGCGTTCAGGATTTTCTCCGGCATCTGGAACGACACCGTCTTGCCCGCTTCCAACGCCACTTCGATCGGCTGTCCCGGAGGATTGCCGGCTTCAATGACGTTCACGGTATGCGGGACCGTGTCGTGAATGGAGACCATCAATTCGCGGAAGCTGCCGCTGACACCGGCGCCGATCGGCTCGTTGCTGTGAATGTCAGCCACCGGCCCGCTGTACACCAGCTTCCCGTTCTTGGGGTCATGATAGGTGCTGCCGTACGGCTCGACCAAGGTCACCCCGAATCCGCCGTGCGGCCAGGTCGTCGCGCCGAACGCATGGTCATGCCAGAACACCGTTCCCATATCCACGTCCACCCACCACCGATAGCGGACAAACTCCGGCGACACGAGGTCATTGGCCGGGTGGTTGTGCTTCAGCGGCTTGAAGAACGTGAGGCTGTCGCCCTTGATTTCCTTGATGCGGGCGACTTCGGAACAACTCTTATCCCGCGGCAGGGATGCCGCCGGATCGCTGCCTTTCTGCAAACAATCCATGCCGACCATGACTTCGGTGTTCACATGGAGCGGCGTGGCGCCGGGCGCCATCTGGATTTTGATGGATGTCGCGCCGGCCTTCGCTCCTCCTACCACCTTGGCCACCATCGGCGCCGGCAATCCATGCTTGGTTTTCTTACCCCACATGGTAAACGGCCGGACCGACATTTCGTACTCGAAGCCCGAGATCACGCCGTCCGAGTTCCCCGTATCGAACTGGAAAAAGTGGGGATGAATGTTGATCTTGGACGACTGGAAGTTAGTGTAATCGTCGTCGTCCCACTCGCTGGTCAGGAGCAGGTCGACGCAATCATACACGTTGGCCCGGATTACGGCCGGATACTTCATATCATCATTGGCCCGAGTCAGATTCTCCTCTTCGTGGAGCACGTAGATCAGGCCGTCCTTATCCACGATCGGCGGCTCTTTCCCCTGCTTCCTGGCCAGAGTGATCGGCAACCGGATGAAGTGGATGTTGTAGGCCTTCTGATTGGCATTGTCGGGACACAGGCTCCAGCGGCCCTGTTCGCCCGGCTTGGCCGGCTCGGAGGTCCGCTCCCCGTTCTCATCTTGGTGGATCGGTTCTAGCCACGGCGCACCGTTGTGGTTCGCGGAGAACGGCACGCGCTTGCCGAAGTGCGGCTTGAACAACGGCCAGGCCATGCGCCCGGTCGTCGGATCGAAGAGAATCGAGGGCCTCGTGCTGTCGTCCCACTTGGCCGCCCAGGTATACTTGGGATTCGGCGCCGTGCTCTCACGTTCGCCCTTCGCGATATTGCCGTCCCACTTCCAATCCCATACCGTCGCGTCATAGGCCAGAATCTGATCCTTTTCTTTGTCTGTGTGGCCCGGCTTGCCTTGAGCCGGCAAATACATCTCGACCCAGTCCTTGATATTCACCACCGCCGGATCGGATTTCCAATTGGTCTTCTGGCTCTTATCGACAATCTTAAAACTCTTCCCGAACCAATCGACGGTGGTGCCGATCAGTTTGTCGGAGCTCACGCCGAGCTTCATGCGACCTTTTCGGTCGGGCAACTCCTGTAGGTCCGGCATCGTGTCGGTGTGACCCGCGCCGACTTGCAAGGTGTTATAGAATCGTCCGTAGCCCCACATCCCCGCCACATAATGGTGCGCGACGTGGCAGTGATAGAGAAATTCGCCGGCCAAGTGCTGGCACCCTCCGCCGCCGCATTCCGGCTCGAGGTCCAGCGCTTCGGACGGACCGATGACTTCCACGTCCACGCGATCGGACTTCGTCCGGACAACCGGATACTTCACCGGTCCGTCCTGTCCCATCGCCCAAAGATTATTGGGTTCGGTGCCGGGACTCCGCTGCCACCGGATCGATCCACTGTGCGGATGATGGGAATGAAACACCTCGGAGCCGCCGTGGACCAGCCGCCATTTGACCGGCTCCCCCAAATACCCGCGCGCAATGGTGGTCGGCGTATCGCCGAACGTATAGGCGCTGTAGGCCAGTGATTCGTCCTCAAATCCAAAATACTCATGCTGCAAATGCATCTGATCGATGCCGAACGGCTCGCTGCGATAGTTGATCGCACGCCCGCCCGGACGGTAGGCATCGGTCAATGGATCGCGCTGCGGCAAGAAGTCGCCCTTCTTGTTCAGCGGCCTGAAGGCTTCGTCTCCGATCTCGTGATAGAACAGAACAAACTCACGAAAGTCGGGTCCGGACCCGTTGTCGATGTTGACCTGCCAGCCGCTCGTCACTTCCCTGTCGGGGCCGCTCCCCAAGGAGTCCAGGTACTTCGATCCCTTCGGTTCGACAATGAAGCCGCCGAAGAGACCCAGCACCGTCAATTCCCGGTCATGACTATAGGAATGGAACTGGCGAACACCTTCCTGCATGTGCGGATGGATGTACCATTCGAAGTCCTGCGATTTGCCCGGCTCGACAATAGAATCGGGATTGGTCGTCGTAGCCGGTCTGCCGGTGGGGCTCACGACCATGCTGGAGGCTTGGATGAACAAGCTGCCGTCCTCCCCCTCCATCTGATTCCGCAAGGTCATCTTCACGCAATCACCTTGATTCGCGCGCAGGACAAGCGGTTGGATGACATCGCCCTGCAATCCGGTGCTGACGGCCCCCGGATCAAAGCCCTCCTTCTCGCGGGCCTCTTTGTTCCTCGCTTCCTCCGCCCGCGCTTTGTCGATGTCCTGTGTCAGGACATACATGTAGCCCGGGTAGTAATCGAGCCAGCGGTTCAGGGTGATTTCGATGTTGATCATCGACACATCGAACTGTTTGGTCGGCACGCCGACCGGACACTTGCCGCCGCTCATCGACACCGGCTCGCCCTTGGCGGCATCCGTCATGAGGAGGAAGCTCGATCCGTCTTGCCCCATGTACTGATGCATCATCGACATGTTGTTGAACATGCCGGACGTGGGTTGCGCCTGCGCGTCCTTCTGCGCCTGCTCCTCGATCTTCCGCATCAACCGGTGATGTTGCAGTTCGATCTTCTCCGACCGGTCGGCACGTCCTTCCAACGTATCCTCGACGACCGTCTGGCCCTTCAACGTTTGTGTCCACCCCGGCATCGACACCGGACTGGCATGCCCGTCATGGGCCTGGTCTCCCGGCCCGGCTGCGAAGAGCCACGGGGTTGCCAGCAGGCTGCCTGAGAGCAGCGCAGCTTGCAGACCTCGCGTGGCCTTGCGGCTTCGGCGCCTGCGTTGAGGTTGAAATCCCATATAGCTCATACAACGGCCTCCTTCTGATTCCGCCTTCGTCGGCGGTTGGTTATTGAACTTCTCCAGGTCGTCCATGGGTCGTACGTCGTGCTGTTGTGCCAAAGTATGATTGGGTGACTTAGCGATCCGGTGAAGTGTTCATTCACCAAATCGCCAGATCATCAAGTCACCAAGTCGTACGTCACCGGCTTCCGCATTTAGAGCTGGTGAAGGTTCTCCCTTCCGAGAGAGCAGGTCATTCGGAGGCCGGTCCACAATCACCCGCGCCCTTCACCAGCGGTGACCTCTAGCGCAATTGATATGCCGATCGGACCGTCAATATTGGAATGGTGAAGAAAGAGCCGCACAATCGGGCCCTTACATGGCTCGCGTACGTCTCATCATTGGTGGTTGCGGGCTCGCCGTTTTTCTATAAATTTGGACAACAATTCGTTGAAGCAAGGCGCCATCTCAAACAAATCACAGGGTTATATTGTCTACGCTCGTAGACACTCACACAGAGACATTGAGGAGCAATGGGGCAAAAGGTGGAGGGGAGCCGCCTGAATTCGGTAACATGCGTATGCATTCATCCTGAGCGCGAGGCGGCATGCCCACATCGACCTCCTTCTTATCCCCTCTTCTGGCCCTTGTGACTGTCTGTTCATTGCTTCTCAGCATCCTGTTGCAGGCCCAATGGCCCGATTGGCGCTGGCATCAGGCTCCGTTGCACTCTGCAATGGAGACCGTCGGCGGGCTGGCGTCGATCGCGATGGCTGCCGTGCTCTTTCTGAGACGCGATGAGGCGAGCACCAACCGATTGCAGCCGGCCGCCGGCGGCTTTCTGGCGATGGGAATCCTGGAAGTGTTTCACGCCGCTGCGCAGCCTGGCGATGGTTTTGTGTTCCTGCGCAACGTCGCCAGTCTGGCTGGTGGAGCAGGATTCATCCTGGTCCGGCGGCAGCCGGGTCGGAAGGACCACATGGGCAAATGGCTTCCATGGGGAATCTCCATCGGATCACTGATCTTCGGCGTCTGGGTGCTGAGCTTCCCCGACCGGCTTCCGGACATGATCCGCGACGGACAGTTCACTCCGACTGCTGTGGCGCCGCAGAGCTTGGCCTGCATGTTCTTCTTCGGAGCCGGCGCCAAATTGTTTCTTGAGTATCGGCAATCCCGCCGTCCCGAGGACTATCTCTTCGGTTCTCTGGCGCTCATGTTCGGCCTCGCTGAATTGGTGTTCATGTATTCCGTTCCCTGGGACGGTCGTTGGTGGTTCTGGCATGGCTTGCGCCTGACGGCCTATCTTCTCGTTCTCCGGGAAATCGCTCAGGGCTATATGCAGATGATCGCGGAATTGAGGACCTCGCTCGAACGGACGTCACGAGCGGAAGAGGCGTTGCGCCGGAGCCTGGAGGACCGCGAGCGCATCGCGCTCGATCTTCACGACAGTGTCATTCAGTCCATTTATTCTGTAGCCCTTGGCCTGGAACGGTGCCAGCGCCTCCTCTCTGATCGAGCGAAGGACGTCATGGCGCCGCTGGGAGCCGCCGTCGCGGACCTCAAGGTGGTGATCCGTGAGCTGCGCGGGTATCTTGTAGGACTGGAGCCGCTCATCTCAAACGGGCGGGACCTTGAAGAGGCTTTGCCATCACTCGTGCGAAACATGACCGGCCCGGCACAACCGCCCTATCGCTTGGAAATTGATCCACGTGCCGCAGCTTACCTTACCGGCGAGCAGGCATCGCACGTCCTCGCGGTGGCCCGCGAAGCGATGAGCAATAGCTTTCGTCACTCCGCAGCAAAAAGCGGCAAAATGAAGCTAAGCCTTGAAGCCGGCTACGTACGGCTGATCATCGAGGACGACGGGAAGGGGATTCCGGCCTTGGCTCCCCGAGCGCCCGGCCGCGGATTGAAAAACATGGCGGCACGCGCACGCAGGCTCAATGGACGGCTGGAGATAGTCTCCCAGCCCGGCCAAGGCACCCGTATCATCTTCGATCTACCGAGGAGCCTGTCCGAGTAATCCTTCGTTTCGAGGCGAAGGAGCTGCCGGTAAAGGAGGTCGCGCATGCAGGAGTCTGAAACCAAGCTGGTCCGGCTACTGTTGGTCGATGACCATGAGGTGTTGCGGCTCGGCCTACGTACTCTGTTTACAGAATCAGGCGGCTTTCGGGTGGTGGGCGAGGCAGGCACAATGGCCGACGCGATCGCCGAAGCGGCCAAGCTGAAACCGGATGTCGTGCTAATGGACGTGCGGCTGCCGGATGGAAACGGGGTGGAAGCCTGTCGAGCCATCCGGGCGGCACGACCCGAAACGAGGGTCCTGTTCCTGACCTCTTACGCCGATGAGGACGCCGTGCTGGCGACGATTCTCGCAGGCGCGTATGGGTTTCTCCTCAAGGAAGTCAGCAGCGAGGAACTGATTCGAGCCATGAAGTGCGTCGCCGCGGGCCGCTCCATCCTCGATCCCGCCGTGACGAATCGGGTGCTCGATCGCGTGAAAGGATTGTCCCGCGACTCCGCCGACAAACGCGATGAGCTCTCGGCGCAAGAAGAGCGCGTCTTGGCGCTTGTCGCCGAAGGGAACACAAACAAAGAAATCGCCGCCGTCCTCCAGTTGAGCGACAAGACCGTCGGACATTATCTTGAGAACATCTTCCAGAAGCTTCACGTAAGCCGCCGATCCCAAGCCGCCGTCTATTACACGAAGCAGCGCTCCAAACACTAGCCCTCATTATTCATGGCCAGGGGCATTCTCCCCTGGCCGATGGGGGAATAATTGTTTCCGTAACGGCTTGATCTCCCCTGCCGGCCTTTCCCCTCCCTCGCTTAGGATGTGGGCATATGTTCGATGCCCATCCACGCTTTTCACCATGAGGAGGATGCCATGTTGACATTGCCGACTCGCGCTCCGGTGCTGTGCTTCTTGTTCATCATCGCGACCCTGCTGGTCCTTCCGTTGAATCACGACCACGCGCAAGCGGCGGGAGGACAAGAGAAGACCAAGGTTCTTTATCATGTCGATGGGAAAGATCCGGAGGTGGCGAAATACGCACTCGCGCTCATCAATAAACACATCGATGCGGAAGGAGGGCCGGACAAAATCGACGTCGAGCTCGTCGTCCACGGACCCGCGCTCGAATTGTTTGAGAAAGACAAGATGGATCCGGAGATGACGAAGCGGTTCGACCAGATCATGGAGAAGGGCGCGAAGGCGGAGATGTGCCAGGTGTCCATGAAGGCCTTCGGGAAAACGGTCGACAATCTGGCAAAGGGTTTCGTCGCTACGCTGCATCCGGTAGCCGTGAAGCGCATCGCCGATTTGCAGAAGGAAGGATATCTTTACATCAAACCGTGAAATGGAGGTCGCCATGCGTTGGTTCGGTGCCAGCATGCTCATCTGTCTCGCCGTGTATCTCAGCCCGCCTGAACTGGCGGCGGCGCCGGCGGTCTCGACGGCGCCCGCGTTCGAGCTGGTCACCTTCGCCGGTGAGACGTACAGCAACGACTCACTGAAGGGTCACCCGGCCTTGCTGGTCTTCTGGGCTCCCTGGTGCAAGGTTTGTCAGCGGGACTTACCGCTCTTGGGCGAGTTTTATCAGCATGAGAAACCGTCGCAGCTCCATGTCGTCTCGATCGGATTCGCCGACACAAGGACGAACGTCGCGCAATTCGTCAAGGAACGGTCCGGAACATTCGTCTTTCCAAGCGCGTATGACGAAGACCGTTGGGTCGCGCAGTCGTTTAAGATCAACGCCACCCCGACCTATGTGCTGCTGGACGCTCAGGGGAGCGTCGTGCTGGTCCATCGCGGAGGAGGTGTCCTCCAGAACTTTCAGTTCCGCGAGTTTTTGTCCACGCTGAGAAGATGACGGCCACGGCCGGGAGCGGACAACCGTCCCTCCCGGCCGTCTGCTTACGAAGGTGACTATGCTCGACTCTCTTCCTCAGACCTCGCTCATGGCTGCGTTCCTCGCGGGATTGCTGTCCTTTACTTCTCCCTGCGTCTTGCCTCTCGTTCCTTCCTATCTCATGTACATCACGGGTCTTTCGTTCGATCAACTGTCGGATTCGGCAGAGCGACCTCGACTGCGAAACACCATCATGGCCAATGCGCTTCTTTTCATCGCGGGCTTTTCGCTCGTGTTTATTGCCTTTGGGGCCTCGGCCAGCCTGATCGGCCAACTGCTGGCTGACTATCAGCATTTGATTCGCAAAGTCGGCGGCATCCTCATCGCCCTGTTTGGACTGTATTTAATGGGGATGCTGAATCTCCGGTTCTTGATGATCGAAAAACGCATTCACCTGCATCATCGTCCGGCAGGCTATGCCAGTTCAGCGCTGATCGGAGCGACCTTTGCCGCTGGTTGGACGCCTTGCGTTGGTCCGGTACTCGGCACCATGCTCATGTATGCCAGCACGACCGATACGCTTACCGATGGAGTGACGTTGCTGGCTTTCTATTCCCTGGGACTAGGCTTGCCGCTGTTTGCAGCCGCGATGGGAATGGACCGGTTTCTTTCTACATTTAAGCGAGCCCGCCGCTATCAAAAGGCGGTGTCCGCCGCGAGCGGCCTCTTTCTCATCGTCTTTGGTGTGGTCATCTACAGCGATTCCCTCACGCTGCTGACGTCGTTCTTCGAACGGTACGGGATCGGCTCATACCTGGGGGTCGACGGTGCATAGAGTCCTCTGTTGCCGAAGGTCTTTCTGAGTACGACATCAGGACCGTGCAAGAGATCCTCGGGCACAAGGACGTGACAACCACGATGTTCTATAGATAGCTCGCTGAGCCCCCGGCTGCTGACCGCGGCGTTCGATTCTTAACAATCATCTCAATGGGCAATCAATGATGCGCTTAGATCTCCAGGAAGAGGCGCCAAACGGCCCGACCAACACCTCTTGTACGACATCCCGGGTGATAGACTCGTGATCCGACGATGGCTCGGAAGCCTTTCGTTCACGTTCCGTCCAACCCATAGGCGCGGAGTTTATTGTAGAGATTCGCCCGGCTGATGTTGAGCAGTTTGGCCGCGCGGACACGATTGCCGGACGCTTGGCGAAGGGCTTGGATGATCCTGGCGCGCTCCATCTGCCGCGCCGCGCCGCGGACCACTTCTCGGAGATCGGACGATTCAGGGTCGGACCCCAGTGCGAAAATATCCACGCAACAGAGTTCCGGCCCGCTGGTGGTGACCACCGCCCGCTCGATGTAATGCTGAAGCTCGCGAACATTCCCGGGCCAGGGGGCCTGCGTCAGTGCATGCATGACTTCTTGCGTGATCTTGCGCGCGGCCTGGCGGTGTCGCCGGCAGGACGCTTCGACGAAATGTGCGACCAAGAGCGGAATATCTTCTCGACGCTCCCGCAAAGCCGGGAGATAGAGCGGCAAGACGGCCAAGCGGTAATACAGGTCCTGCCGAAAAGCCTTGGCCGTCACCAGTTCGAACAAGTCCTTATTGGAAGCCGAGATAACCCTGACATCGATTTTGATCGGCTGGGTGCCACCGACCCGTTTGATCTCACCTTCCTGCAGGATCCGCAACAGCTTCGCTTGGAAGGTCGGCGTGGTATCCGCAATCTCGTCCAGAAAGAGCGTGCCCCCGTCCGCTTCTTCAAAAAGGCCGCGCTTTGCGCAGGTGGCGCCGGTGAACGCCCCCTTGACATGGCCGAAGAGCTCGCTTTCCAAGAGCGTCTCGGGCAACGATCCGCAATCGACGACAACAAACGGTTTCACCCGCCGATAGCTCATCTGATGGATGGTTCGCGCTACCAATTCTTTTCCTGTTCCGCTTTCTCCCTGTATCAGCACCGTCGCTTGACTATCCATGACAAGACGAATCATGTGAAACAGTTCCTGCATGGCGGGCGACTGTCCGATCAGACTTCCCAGGCGGGAGGAGTCCCGAATCGTCGAACATTCGACGGGAAGCCCGACATTGAAGGCGGCCGCCTTCGATGGAGCCGGAGTCGGCTGATCTCGAAACAGCACCAGCACCGATTCCACGTCTCCCTGTCCGGAGATCAGCGGCAAAACCCGCTTCATGCCGCACACGGTCGTCTCTTCAGATCCCGCGCACGGCAATGAGCGGGCCTCTTTGGTCTCGAACACGCCGGTGGCGGGGCAGTACCTGCAGGGTCCTTGGGACCTGACAAGACTCTCATAACACTTCGCCGGTTCGGAGACGCTTTGAGGACGGGATACCGCGGGCCAAGCCGCCTCGTTGGCGTATATCACATTGAGCTGACGATCAAGAATTGCAATTCGTTCTGGAAGGGTATCCGCCAATTGCTTGAGGGCTTCGATGCGAGCCCTGATGATGGGGTCGCCGCACGAGTCGACGGAGGGACTGCATTCATGAGATCCGGCCATCTCTGTTTCCCTTGATGAAAAGGTTATCGCGCTATACCGCCTCACTTGAGCAATTCATGGATGGTGGCTTTCAGTTCCGATAGACGCACGGGTTTGTCAAAATAAACCGTGGCGCCGGATTTCAGGGCTTCTTCCTTGGTCCTCGTATTTCCAAACGCTGTCATGAGGATAATCGGGCAATAGGGCGCAAAGGTCCGGAGGCGATTGACATAATCGATACCTCCAGCCGGCATTTTTAAGTCCGTTATGATCAAATCTGGCATTGCTTCCATCACGGCGGTCAATGCCTCATCGCCGTTCGCTGCCTCTCGAAGCTGGAACCCTTCATCCCAGAGCTCATCGCACAGCAAGCTCCGCATATCCCGGTCATCTTCAACCACGAGCAGCACCGCTCTCTTTTTTACTTCAGCTGTCACCGATCCCTCCGCAAGCATACGTCCCTTGGACGCCTGGTTCACGCAAGCCATATGCCATGGCGGATTCAGCTGCATCACCCTCGAATGTCGATACAATCAGCGGACTTATCTCTGACGCAACGGATTACGGGACCGGCACAAGGAAGAAACCATGGCGAGAAAGACCCCAGTCCACCGGAGAGATATGTCCCTGGATGCCACACTTTTTTCGTACGACAGGTCCGTTCCGGGGCGGGTCACGTTGATCATTGGTTTGCCGTTTCCATACATTGCCTTCTGGAGCTTGACTACGCCTCACTCACCGGCAACGCCAGCGTAAAAATCGTCCCACGGCCCGGCTCACTGGTGACCGCGATCGTGCCGCCGTGCTCTTCCATGATTCCCTTGACCACGGTGAGGCCCAGACCGGTGCCCGTCCCAAATTCCTTCGTGGTGAAGAACGGATCGAAAATCTTCGCCGACACCTCGGGCGGCATGCCGGACCCGGTATCCGCGATGATCAGCTCGACCATGTTTCGATCGGCCTGCCGGACGGTAATGCGGATTCGTCCTCCGTCCGGCATCGCATGGATGGCGTTCATCAGAAGATTGATCAGGACCTGGCTCATCTGGTCGGCGTCCGCATGCACCGGAGGACAGGCCGGCTCAAACTCCGTTTCTATCTCGATGTGATGGCGCGCGAACCGCTCGTGAAACATCTCCAGGCTGTTTTCGACGATCTCGCTCAAGTTAACGGCTCGGCGTTCCGGAGTTTCGCGGCGGGCGAATGACAAGAGCTGATTCATCACCCTGGTGATGCGTTCGACTTGACTCACGATTGTTTGAAGGCCTTTCTTGATCGGTTCATCGCTCGTGCGATTCATCAGGTATTCCGCGCGTCCCAGGATCACGTTCATGGGAGTCCCGATCTCGTGCGCCATGCCCGACGCGAGCGTGCCGAGTTCGGCCACACGTTCGGTCCGGCGCAGTTGCTCCTGGAGGCGTTTGCGCTGGGTGATGTCTCGCAGGACGAATTGGATGGCCGGGCCTTCCTGGTCCATATACCGGGCGGCCGTGACCTCCACATCCACGATGCTGGCGTTGATGCGGACAAATTTCTGTTCAACCAGCGGAACCTGATCAAAGCCCTGGTTCAATTGCCCCAAGCGTTCTTTCGCCTCGTCATGAGAATCGGGGTGAATAAAATCAAACAGCGACCGTCCCACGACGTGATCAGGCCCGGCCGCGCCCAGCAGCTCGAGCCCTTCCCGGTTGATGAACACAATGAACTCACCGCGGGTGATCACGATCGCATCCGGGGAGACTTCCACGAGCTGGCGATATCGCTGTTCGCTCTGCAACAGAAGAACTTCGGTGGCCTTGCGATCGGTGATGTCTTCGGCGATGCCGGTCGCGCGATAAATCCGGCCCTCCTTGTTGCGGATCAACGACCCGCGATCATGGATCCACCGAATGATCCCGTCCGGCCGTACGATCCGGTATTCGACGTCATACTCCGTCTCCCGGCCCTCATCCGCCAGCCATTGCGCAAACCGAGCGGCGACCTTGTCCCGTTCGCCGGCATGCACCGCCTGCATCCAGGCCCCCGGATCTCGATAGAGGTGCTCAGGCGACAGACCCCAGATGCGGCCGAAGGCCGGACTCACGTAGAGCACCTGGTCGGGATACAATGCCCTGATCCAAATCGCCTCTTGGACGGTCTCGGCCATTTCCCGGAATCGCTCTTCGCTTTCCCTCAAGGCCTGCTCGGCTCGCCGCCGTTCTGTGATATCGCGCACAATGGCCGCCACACCGTCGGGCTTGCCGTCATCTCCCTTCACGAGGAACAAGGTAACGGCGACCGGCACGCGAGACCCGTCTTTCCGGACATATTCTTTTTCATATTCAGCCGGCTCCCCGGTCTGGAGCACCCGCGCAACTTTCTTGGCCTGAGCGATGCGGAATTCCGGCGGCGTGAGATCCCCGTGAGTCTTGCTCAAGAGCTCCTCTCGGGAGTAACCGGTCAGCGCGGCAAAGGCCTCATTGGCCAGCACGAAGCTCTCGTCCAGCGAGACATATCCGATCGCGTCCTTGGAGGATTCAAAGATATCCGCGAACCGCTCCTGCGCCTTTCTCATGGCCGATTCCGCCGTCTTGGTTTTGGTCACGTCGGACACCATACCGTCGACGCGGATCGGCCGCCCCTGGTCATCCGTGATGAGCCGTCCCCGATGACGGAGGCATCGGACCTCGCCGTTCGGATGTCGAATCCGATACTCCAGGTCGAAGTGTCCGAGACGTGGAAGCGCGTGAATCGCCTGCTCCACCGCCGACCGGTCTTCCGAATGAATCATGTCGAGCCAGAGCGCCGGCCGACCGATGAGGTCGGTCGCCGACCGTCCGTATACGCGATCGACTGCCGGGCTGGCATACAAAATCTCCGAGCCATCCACCGAATTCGACCACACCACTTCTTCCATCGACGCCAAAATGCTCCGGAGGCGTTCCTCGCTGCGTTTCAGTTCCGCCTCCGCCTGTTTTCGCGACGTCACATCGCGGGTGACGGCCAGAATGCCGCTGATGCCTTCCTCCCCGCCTGGCAGCGGGACCGCATGACATTCCAGCCACCTGCGGCTGCCACGGAGTCCTATGGCTTCAAACTCCAGCAGACCGGGATGCCCCTGCGCCGCATCGGTCAGCAGCTTGGTGAAGCCCGCGCGATGCTCTCCCACGACAAAATCACAGGCAGCTTTCCCGACGACCTCCCCGCTCTGTTCAGCTTCCAGCATGGCCAGGCCTGCTGCATTCATGCTCTGGATCGTGCCGTCCACGCTCAGCACTTTGACGCATTCCGGCTCGGCTTCGATGATCGTCCGCAAGAGGGCTTCGCGCTCCTCCAACTCACGTTTCAGCCGCTCGCGTTCTCTGGTATCCCGCAGGATCACGGTGAAGTATTTTCTCCCGTCGACCGAAATCTGGGAAATCGACGCCTCCACGGGAAATTCTTCGCCTCCGGCCGTGAGTGCGCGGACCTGCCCCAAGGCCCCCATGCGGCGGCTGGTCGTCCCGGATTTGCCGAATGCGACGATGTGATCCCGGTGCGCCGCCCGGAATCGATCGGGGATGAACCGATCAAGCGGCTTCCCGATGGCTTCCTGGGCGGGGCATCCAAACATGAGCTCGGCGGCGTGATTGAACAGGACGATGGATTGGCGTTCGTCAATCGTGATGATCGCGTCCATGGCGGACTGCACGATGCTTTCCAAACGCAAGTGCCCGGCCAGCAGGACCTCCGCGGTCCGGCTGCGCACGGAAGAGGCGTCGTCACGCGAACGATCGAGCAGGGGCGCCTCGCGGTCGACTTCGGCTGGGCTGCTTCCCGTCCGAGCCCTCTTCCGGCTCACGACGAACGCCAGTACCCAGATCGCGGTCAGTCCGATCACGCGATTCAGCAGATTGGAGGAACGCGACGACCCGGTCGCGGGATTGAATACATAGGCGCTGAATATGAAAAGCGTCACGAAGAGGCAATAGTAGAAAGAGACACGGTGGTGCGGCAGCAAAAATGTCAAGGCCAGAGGAAGCAGATACAGGAGCCAAGCTGAGACACCGATCGGAGCCAGCAGATCAAGGACAAAGATCCCGGCGGAAAGCAGCAAGAGAATGCCGGCTTCCACGCCACTGATATGTCTCCTGTCGCTCAATGCGGTCCCCGACGGTTGGAAAATCCGGTCTTGTCAGCCGCTGCGCGGTTCGGTTGGCGACTTGCCTTCCATCTCAGCCAGCTTGCGATAGAGCGTCTTGCGGTCGATCCCGAGCACCTGCGCCGCCTGGTACTTGTTGCCGCCGGTCTTCTCCAGAATCTTGGCGATGTATTCCTTCTCCACTTCGTGCAACGGGAGCGTCCGTTCCGCCGCTTCGTCCAGGACCCGCCGGTCGCCCCGCGATCCCTGGATAGCCGGCGGAAGATCCTCGGGCACGATCTTGTCGCCGCGCGTCAATGTGACGGCACGCTCGATCACATTTTCCAATTCCCGGACATTGCCGGGCCAGGCGTAATCGATCAGCATGGCAAGAGCCGCCTCGCTCGCGGCTTTGACGGGCTTCCCTCTCGATTCCCCGCATTTCTTGAGGAACGCCTCGACCAAGAGCGGAATGTCCTCGCGGCGTTCGCGCAACGGCGGCAGCTTCACTTCGATCACGTTGAGCCGATAATAGAAGTCCTGGCGGAAGCGTTTCTGCTGGACCTCTTCCGCCAACTTCAGATTGGTCGCGGCGATGATCCGCACGTCGACCGAGATGGCTCT
Organism: Nitrospira sp. Nam80; assembly: GCF_965152575.1. NCBI lineage: Bacteria > Pseudomonadati > Nitrospirota > Nitrospiria > Nitrospirales > Nitrospiraceae > Nitrospira > Nitrospira sp. Nam80. The sequence goes on along the minus strand of NZ_OZ224216.1, from coordinate 638,894 downwards.
GGTGGCCCCGACCCGCCGGATCTCCTTCTCCTGAATGGCCCGCAACAGTTTCGCTTGAAGCATGAGCGGCAATTCACTGATCTCATCCAGGAACAGGGTGCCTTTCTGCGCTTCCTCGAAGAGGCCGCGCTTGTCCGCCTTGGCGTCCGTGAAGGCCCCGCGCATATGGCCGAACAATTCGCTTTCCAGCAGTTGCTCGGGAATGGCCGCGCAGTTGACCGGGATAAACGGGGCATCCCGCCGGTCGCTGTTGTAATGGATCGCCTTGGCCACCAGTTCTTTCCCCGTCCCGCTTTCCCCCGTGATCAGCACGTTCGTCGGGCTGTCCGACACCCGACGAATCAAATCGAAGACGGCCTGCATCGACTTACTCTTGCCGAGGATTTGGTGGAAGCTGTACTCCTTGCAAACTTCCTTCCGCAGGCGTCCGACTTCGCGTCGAAGAGACGTTTCCCGAATGGCGCGTTCCACCACGCGAACCAGATCCTCGGTCTTCACCGGCTTGGTTAGGTAATCGGTGGCCCCTCGCTTCATCGCCTCCACGGCGGTTTCAACCGACCCGAATCCCGTCATGAGGATGACGCCGGTATCCGGATAACTCCGCTTGATCTCCGTAAGCAGTTCGGTACCCATCATCCCTTTCATGCGCAGATCGGTCAGCACCACGGAATAGTCTTTTTGGGTCAATTGCTGCAAGGCTTCCTGGGCGCCTCCGACCGCGGTGCAGTCGTGACCTCGGTCTTTCAACACATCATAGACCAGTTCCCGCATCGCGGGATCATCATCCACAATCAGGACCGCACCCGATTCGTCCGTCATAGAGCGTCGCTCGCTTTCCTTCCGCAACGAGTAATCAAAGCCGAAGAAGGCCCAAGCCTAGAGGTTCCTCTACATCCGGTCAAGGGAGCGGCTGAACCGGAAGTTGATCGTCTCGCAGACCGGCCACATAGAGGGGCGGCGGCGTCCCCTGCTTCGGCGCGCCCCAATAGATGGTGTGATGGGGGAACGGCATCTCAATGCCTTTGGCGTCGAAGGTGTTCTTAATCCGGCGGTTCATTTCCCGGCCGATTCGCCATTGTTGAATCGGTTTCGTTTTGATGCGGCATTTGATGATGACCGCCGACTCGGCAAATCGATCCACACCCAACATTTCTAACGGTTCCAAAATGTCGTCGGCAAAATCCGGATCCAGCCGTAGTTCCTCGGCAATATCTTTCAAGACCGCCATGATTTCATCCACATTCTCCCGGTAAGCCACCCCGATATCAAAGACATAATAGGAATAGAGCTGCGTCAGATTTTTGACCTTGTCGATATGGCCGTTTGGAATGACGTGGATGCTTCCCGCCTGATCGCGCAGGACGACCGTTCGCAGCGTAACCTCTTCCACCAACCCGCCCACACCGGCGATTTCCACGACATCTCCGACTCGAATGGAGTCCTCCAAGATGATGAAGAATCCCGAAATGACGTCTTTCACCAAACTCTGGGCGCCAATCCCGATCGCCAACCCGCCCAGCCCGGCCGCGGCCAGCAACGGCTTCAAATCCACGCCGACTTCCGACAGAATCATCATGCCGCCCACGACCAGGATCACCACTCTGGCGACGTCTCGGATGACATGCGTCAGCGTATCGGCACGCTTAAGTTCCGTAGGCCCGGGTAGCCGTCCCTGATAGAGACGTCGGAACCGCTCCACCAGCCGCTGGAGAAGCGTGAACAAAAGAATCATCCCGACCGTGATCAAAATGACGCGCAATCCCGACGTGGACACCCACTCGAACGACCGGTCCAGAAATCGCCTGAGATAGGTTTCAATCATGCCCTCCTCCCATCTTGGTGAATCGGTTCAGGACCACCTCCGGCCGGCGCAGTGCTCGAAATGGCCCCTGCAAGCGCGTTCGCTGTATCGTTTCGCCCCACTAGACGCATGACGTTGTAGCCAAATGCTCCGTTTTCTCGGGGTGACATAACACGATTGCGAGCCATGGTCACGTTATAAAAGCGGTCGCGCGCTTGTCTTTCACCTGGCACAAGATCGTCTGGGCGGAATTCTCCTGACCCAAACGCAGTCCCTGGCCGCCGGTTCCGCCGCATACCTCTCCGGACAGCGCCAGAGCGTTCCCGTCGGCGAATCGCTCCCCGGATGCGTGATCACTCCACTGGGCGATTCATTGGACGGGATCCCACCGCCAGATTGCTCCGGTCCAGCACAATTGCTTGCTCCGTCCCCCCTATTCTCCTTCGCGATTTCGTGCATCGGCCGCTTTATACCGGTTGCAAAATCGTTGACACGCTTGTGCCGATTGCAAAAGGCCAGCGGCAATTGATCATCGGAGACAATGGGGTCGGGAAGCGCGCCCTTGCGCTCGATACGGTGATCAATCAGCGCGGGAAAGGAGTCTTCTACGTCTACGTGGCGATCGGCCAAAACGAGCGAGCCTGGTGAATACCGTCGACACACTGCGCTCCAGCGGGCCTTGGATTACACCACCGTGGTGGCGGCGGAAGCCACGGCGCTTCCCGGCCTGAAATACTTGGCGCCGTTTGCCGGATGCGCGAGAGGTGGATCGAGCTGGTGACCAATAGCCTTTGTCGCGACCTTGACGCTCGACCCGTTTGCCTTCGCCGCTGAATTGCTTGAACACTATTTGCTTTCCACGCTTGAGGAGGTGTTTTTCAGCTCGCTCATGACTGAAGATCTCGTCCGATTCCAACACATGGACCAAGCGATTCAACGACTGGAAAAAGACATCGGAGAATTAACCTTGAAGCGCAACCGGCTGCGCCAAGAAGAGATCACAGAGGAAATCGAAATGATTATGTTGAGTGCTGAAGCGCTCAGGAAAGGCTTAGATTAGATCCTGTCTCGTATTTTGGCCCTCTGAATGGCTTGATAGAGCTGGTCTGCGACCTTTTCTTTCGTGAGAAAGGCCGAGGCGCCGGCTTGGTGCATCGCGTCTTCCACTTGCTTCGCGCCGTTGACCGAGAGGCCGATGACGACGGTATTCGGATCTTCGCGCTTCACTCGGGATGTGGCTTGGATGCCGTCCAGCCTCGGCATGTTCACGTCCATGACAATGACATCGGGTTTCAGCACATGGGCGAGTTCCACCGCTTCCATCCCATCTTGCGCCTCACCGACGACTTGCAGATCATGATAACCCTCGAGAACGCTGCGCAGGCCTTGCCTGACCATGGCATGGTCATCCGCCAACAGAACGCGCACCTGCTTTTGGATTGCTGACTCCTGAATATTGAATTCTGAATGCAGAGCATTGGAATCGGAGAGAGCCTGGTCGTCCCCACCGGGCCCTCCCGGGCTCATCCTCCCTGCTTTCGCAGATAATTCGTCACTCAAACTTCTTAATTCAGTATTCGCCGCGGTTGCCGGCTCCTCCGGCGTGAGCGGTAGACTGAGCACGGCCTTGGTGCCGCGGCCGGGCACGGAATCCGTTTCCAACGTTCCGCCCATCACCTGCATCCGCTCCCGGATGCTGAACAATCCGAACTGCGCCGTCGGTCGGTCGGCCGCGGTCACGTCAAAACCTTGTCCTCGGTCCTCGACCACAATGCGGAGCACCTTCCCTTCCGCCATACACAGCGAGACGGTGGCCTGATCGGTTCCTGCGTGCTTGGAGACGTTCATCAGCAGCTCGCGCACCGATTGAAACAGCAAGACCGCTTGATCTTCCGGCAATGGGAGTGCGTCTTCCTCAATGGTGACCGTCACCGAGAGTCCGTGCGGCCGCATATGGTCCCCCAGCCAGATCAGCGCCGCGGGGAGACCGAACTCCCGCAGCACCGGAGGCGTGAGGTCGGCCACCAGTGTCCGCGTGTAGGTCAAGGCCTGCTTCAGCGCGTCTTGAGCCTGGAGCAACAGGTCGCTCGCCGGACCAGCCGCCATTTTTGGCTGAGCCTGGCTCAATTTTAAACGGGCCAGCACGAGGAGTTGCGCCAGATAGTCGTGCAGATCCGTCGCAAGCCGCCGGCGTTCGCGCTGTTCCGTCAAGACCAATTCCGAGGCCAGCGCACGCAATCGAGCCTGAGAATGGATCAGATCGGCGGTCCTGGTGATCACGCGAGACTCCAGCTCATTCGTAATCCGGCGCAATTCTTCTTCCACTCTGGTGCGATCGCGCAGTTCCCGCTCCAGCGACTCGTTCGCGATTTGCAGCTCGCTGGTCCGTTGCGCGATGCGCTGTTCCAACTCTCGATTGAGTCGTTCCAGCGCCTCCTGGGAGGCGGCATGCTCTTTGCGCAAGCGGGCTTGGCCCAGCACCTGCCGCACGGCTGATCCTATGCGGCCCAGCCGATCCTTCATGACATAGTCGTCCGCGCCTTCCCGCATCAAGGCCACCGCCTGTTCCTCTCCGATGGCGCGGGAGACCACGACGAACGGAACGCGCATCCCCCGCTGTTTCAACAGTTCAAGGGCACGGGCGGCGCTGAACGACGGCATGGCATTATCGGAAATGATCATATGCAACGGGCTATCCAAAGCGTCCAGGAATGCCGATTCAGTATCGACGCGACGCCAGTCCGGCTCGTACCCGTCTCGCTGCAATTGTCGAATAAGCAGTTCGGCGTCCGCCGGCTCGTCCTCCACGATCAGAATGCGAATCGACTCTCCCATGCGATCTCCCCGATGGCGCTAACTGTTCGGCGTTTCGTTCAACACCATCCAATACAACCCCAGCTGGCGCACCGCCTCGGTAAACTGCGGAAAATCCACCGGCTTTACGATGTAACTGTTCACGCCCAGCTTGTAACTGTCGACGATATCCCGCTCCTCGCGGGACGACGTAAGGACGATGACCGGGATCATGCTCGTGCGCGGATCACTTTTGCAGCGTTGCAACACTTCCAGTCCATCGACTTTGGGAAGTTTCAGGTCCAACAAAATCATCCTGGTCGCCGTACAGGGCGAGCGGTCCGCATACCGGCCGGTGCCGAAGAGACATTCCAACGCCTCTTCCCCGTCACGCGCCACATGGATCTTATTGCTGAGATTATTCTTTTTGAACGCCCGCAGCGTGAGTTCCACGTCCTCAGGATTATCCTCGACCAGCAGAATATCGACTCCGTTCATCATGATGCCGCGGTCCTTTCCACAGTAAAATAAAATGTTGCGCCCACGTTAACCTCTCCTTCGGCCCAGACCCTGCCTCCATGCCGATGGACAATGCGCTGGACGATGGCCAGCCCCACTCCGGTACCCTCAAATTCCTCTTTTCCATGGAGCCGCTGGAACACGCCGAACAACTTGTGCACGTATTTCATGTCGAATCCGACGCCGTTGTCCTTGACGGAGTAGACGCACATTCGATTTGACCGGTCGTCCGGGCGCCAACCCACTTCGATCCGTACATCGTCGCGATACTGACTGTACTTCAATGCATTGGACAGCAGATTCGTCCAGACCAATTTCAACAGACGCCGGTCCCCAAAACAAGACGGGAGATCGGCGACCGCGATGTTCGTGCGATGATCGTCTCGGTCCTTGCGGAGATCCGCCAACACGTCTTGGACCAGCGCGACCATGTTGACCGGTCCCCGTTGCAGCGCGTGGCGGCCCAGCCGGGAAAATTCGAGCAGGTCGTCGATGAGTTGGCCAGCTTGTTTCGCTCCTTTCGCAATTATGCCGAGACAGCGCAACAATTCCGGGTCCAGTTGGGCCGCATGGTCTTCCTCGATGATACGGACAAACGAATGGATGGTTCGGATCGGCGCGCGCAGATCATGCGACACGGAATAGCTGAACCCTTCCAACTCCTTATTCGCCTCTTCCAGCGCGACGGCGTGCTTCGTGAGCTGCTCATTGGCGACATGCAGATGTTCGGCCTGCTCTTGAAGCTGGGCCGTCTGCCGCCGGAGGATCTCATCCGCCCGCCGCTTTTCAGTCACATCCCGGGCAATACTGGAAATCCCGATCAGTCTTCCGCCGGCATCCTTGATCGGCGACATGGTCAGCGAAATCGGCACATCGGTTCCGTCTTTTCGGCGGCGCATCGTTTCGTGCTGTTCGATCCGCTCGCCTCGTTTCAGCCGTTCTATGATATGCGCCTCTTCATCTAAGCGATCGGGAGGGATGATGAGCGTAACGGACCGTCCGACCGCTTCATCCGCCGTAAACCCGAACATCGCCTCGGCGCCGCCATTCCAACTCGTTATCGTTGTTTCCAGCGATTTGCCGATAATCGCATCGTCGGAACTTTCCACAATGGCCGCGAGTCTCGCCTGCGCTTTCTGCGCGACCCTCAATCGCTCGTCAAAAGCCGAGGCTCGCGCCAGCACCGCCGCAAGGGTCCACATGAGGGCGATCCCGATCACACGATTGTACGAGGCGATCCAGGGATCCATGCCAGGCGGCGAGAGGAACCATCCGAGGATCGTCAACGCCGTACAGACCGCGGCGATGGTAAAGATGGCCTTGGAAGAAACCCGGAGGCGGGAGACATACCAGATGGGAACGATATACAGCGCCCAGACGGAAATACCGAGCGCCGAGATGAGGTCGAGCCAGAAGATGATCAGGATGCCGGAGGAAACCGAGAGGAAGTGAGCAAGACGGACGACAGGGCGATCCACCTCTCGCAAAATATCGGTTGCGGATCTGATGTCCATCGTACCAGCGGGCGAAGCCCCGGCTTCCTGTACTGACCCAAGGGAAAACATCGCCGCGGCGGCCGGCTATCTGAATTGTGTGAGAGGCCGCGGCATCGCGACCGTTCCTGCAAGAGGCGACTGCAGCCCCAAGCCTTGCGTCTCAGGCTGCCGAATCAAATCCGGGGCACATGTCGGGTTACCTGACTTTGGACAAGTCGGCGTCGAATCGGATCTCTTGCCCGTCCTGAAGAGTCACTACGACGACGGTTTTCGCATTGGGATCGAAACTATCGTACGCAAAACGGGCGGTGAATCGGGATCGATAGCCGGGGCCTTCGCCGTCATTCTTTCTACCCCGGTCGGCCGGGCTGATGTCGATCGGCCGGATGTTTTTTCCCTTCTGCTGAAACACAAGGTCCGCCTTTTCGGCGAAGTATTCATCATCTCCGCAAAGCTGCACTTCCACTTCCATATTCGGCATATCGATGACTTTTTGAATGAATTCTTCCGGCATGCGGATGTCTTTTTTTTGCTTTTTGGATTCCGCCGCTTCCTGGCGGCCGAACGCCTCCAGCCGGTAGCGCTTGGTCCGCAGGATCGCGCTCGCGCCGCATGGTTCCTTCTCCGGATCGGCTCCCACCCGGGTGGCCAGCGAAGCCTGCTGCAACACTTTCTTCACGTCTTCCGGCGTGCTCGCCTTTTCCATCGGCGCGCGGCCGGCTTCCAATGCCTTCTTGGCCTCTTCGATTGATAATTGGACATCGATGGCCCCGGCAGGCTGCCGTGATACGACGATCATCGCGACCAGACACAATGCCACGCTCACCGGCATGAGCCGGCTTTGCTTGTTTGCTCCGACAACACCATGCATGAGGACCTCCTCGGACATTACGCCGGATAATGGGCCGCATTGTAAGGGATGACCCACCCCTTTTCAATCTTGCGCGATGCCGCGTCTCGGATTGCGACAATCGCGATCAACCGTCCACGTTCGGACAGAGCGCAATCCGGGCGCCGATCATGTCGGCCTGTTGTGGTTAAGGTCCGAAGCGGTGCCAGTTTGGATAAGGCCGCGTGCGATACAACGTCTCCACATCGACCAACGGGCCAAGTCCGCGAGCGGCGAGCAATGAAGCCAAGAGGCGCAGCGGCAGGCCGACTGCCGCCGTAAAATCACCATCGATCCGTTCGATCAAGTCACCGGCGGCGCCTTGAATGGAATAGGCGCCGGCCTTGCCCATACTTTCCCCGGTCTGCAAGTAGGCCGCCAACCGCTCGTCGTCCCATCGTGTCATGAGGACGCGCACCATGTCCGCCGCGATATCTCGGATCCCCTGACGTTCGCATACCACCGCGACCGCGGTCCAAATCCGATGCTCCTTGCCCATCAGGCGACGCAGGATTGCCTCGGCGTCTGCGCGATCATGAGGTTTCCCGATGACTTCATCACCCAGTGCGATGACCGTGTCGCTTCCGACGATCAGATCTTCGGGACACGACGGCCCGCATGAGAGGGCCTTATTCAACGCGAATTCCTTGGCCTGCGCTTCCGCCGGACGGCGGGCATCCAATCGTTCGATGAACGACGGGGCGCAGACTTCGAATGGACGCCCGAGCAAGGCGAGCAACTCTTTCCGACGGGGAGAAGTCGAGGCAAGAATGAGTCGCATGCGTGGGATCAGGCGGGAAGGCCGGCGGAACAGGATCGCTCGGTGAGAGTGGCCACGAAATCGCAGCCGAAGAACTCCGTCATCGTCGTTTCCACATCACGCACACTGGAGGCGCGGAACATGCGGGCTCGCATGGCCGCGGCATGGGGAAACCCTTTGCAGTACCATCCAAGATGCTTGCGCATCCGCTGGAACTGCTCGGGCCCGCCGAGTTTCTCGAATTGCCTGGCATGGTCCAGCATGACGGCGAACCGTTCGCGGACATCCGGCTCATCAACCAGGTCCCTTGTCGGCTCCGCTTCTCCGCCTGCCTGCTCTACGGCAGCCTTACGAACCAATTCCTTCCGTCGGAAGAACCAGGGCGAGCCGAGTGTGGCACGTCCGACCAGCACGCCCTGCACACCGCTCTCACGCACGCGCCGGATTGCGTCTTCCATGCTGCGCACATCCCCGTTGCCGAGGATCACCGTATCCGTACCCCGCGCGAGTTCGGCGGCGGCCGCAATGGCGCTCCAGTCGGCTTCACCCCGATACATCTGCGCCAGCGTACGGCCATGGATCGTGATGGCTGCCGGCCGTTCCTCCAGCAGGTGTCCGATCCATCGATCGATGACTACGGCATCGCAGCCAAGGCGCGTCTTCACCGACCAGGGGAGCGGGCGGCGGCCGATCATCGGAACGCTGCCTCGCTCTTCATTCATGCGCCGTATGGCTTCGCTTCGCGATCGTTTCAACCCTGCGGACTCCAGCGATTGTCCCGCGGCCCAATCCTGAATCCCCTGCTTCACCGCTCGAATAATGGCTTGGGCCAGTTCCGGGGTCTTGATCAATGCGGCCCCGGAACCGGACGAGGCGACATTGCGCGACGGGCAACCCATATTAATATCCAATCCGTCGAAGCCCAACTCGCACACCAGATGAGCTGCTTGATAAAACAGGAGCGGCTCCTTGCCGTAGATCTGCGCGACGATCGGCCGTTCGACTTCGCTGTAGACCAAAGAACCCAAAAGATACTCGGGTCCGCGGCTGATATCGCTGACATGGGTAAATTCCGTAAACGTCACGTCGGGAGGGCCTTGCGTCGCGACGATGCGCCGAAACGTGGCGTCCGTGACTCCGTCCATCGGCGCCAATCCAATGATCGGCCGTGGAAGCGTGGACCAGAAACTCACGTCGTGATCTCCTCGAAGCCGGCCCGGCGATTCGCCGCGTCATAGGCAGCCCGCAACTCTTCCGCCTCTTTCGAAGCCACGGCAACGGCATCGGGCATGATGGTCGCCACGAACTCCACAAAGTATTCGACCTTTAATAAAAAGAAGTCATAGGGAGCCGGTGCGGGGCGAGGCCGGCTAAACCAGAAGGCCACAAAGTCATTCATATCTACATGGCTCTGAAAGATCACCTCAAAAGTCCGGGGAAACATATCGTGCAACTCACCGCCCCAGTGCAGAATTTCATAGGGAAGGTAGACCTGCCGATAATAAGCCAACCCTTCCTGTTGATCCCCGGGCTCGAGAATTGGGCGCCGAGATTCAATCCCCTCCCGACCGGTCACGACCGCGGCATACTGCGCATAGTCTTGAGCGAGCGCGGTCTTTCGCTCTTGTGAGGCAAACAACTGATATGCCGCGTCGCTTCTTGAATCGACTGCACGAGCCATAGTTCCGGTGGAGGACGTTTCCGAGAATAGTCCGGCTGCGATCGATCCAAACCGGCTACGAAAGTCTTGGTACTCGGATATGACAAGCGAAATGTCTTTGGTATCAACCTCAAGCGCGATTCCTTTCAAATTGACAAAGCGCCCGGTGCTCAATACCTGTTCCAAGAGATCAAACAACAAGGCCGGGATCGGGGCTCCATGAGCATCGATCCATCTCGGCAGCATGCCTGCCGGTTTTTCGTGGTCGCCGACGTCCGATTCACATGGATGCGGCGCCAAACCTGCCACATGGATTTCAACGACTCGTTCCAAGGGGAAACCGGCTAAAAACTCGCCGACATAGCGTTCGACTGAGTGATATCTCCAGGCGCCCGTGTAACGATACACGGTCCAAAGATGGCCAATATCGAGGACCAGGCCGCAGGCCGTGCGGCCCACAATTTTCGAAAAAAATTCAGGAATGGGTAGAGCGCCGCAGGAGAAATAGGTGAGCGGCGGCATTTCCAGGAGCAAGAGCGGTGATTGAAGGCCGCAACCTGAAAAATCACGATCCAGTTGCCGCTGCAATATCGCCGCATTCTCGGCGACAACCAGGGCGCCGGATTCGGTATATAAAGGAGGTAGATAAGTCCCGAACGAGCGGCCTGCCATCTGTTTCGCCGCGCATTCGATATTGAGCCAGCCGCTCCGGATGGTACGAAGCTGAGCGCAGACCTCCGGCACCAAGGACGCGGGGCCTTTTCTCGAAGAAAAGTCCGGCTGGGTAATCCAGAGGCCTTCACCGTGGTAGGCCAGCCGGCGATCTGGGAGGCGATCCCGGATCAGCGCTAAGGCCGGGATCGCCGCTTGGAAGATCTCATAGTAATCCGCTGCGAGGCCACGGCGGCGCAGCGCCGTATCGAGTTCGACGAGATCCGGAGTATACACGTCGACCGACAGGCCCAAGCCGTGCGGCGCGATCAATCCGCCACGTTCTTCGAATTCACTTTGCACATCCGCCATCTTGGACTAATTTTGACCTACCATACGAGTCGATTGCTTGTGTAGTCTATTCGGCTGCGCTAAGGTTTGACAAGGCCGTAGGGCTGAAGGAGGCGCCGTGTCCTATCTGGTATACTTCGTTACAATGCGTTGGCTGGTGAGCGAGACCGGCAGCTTCTCTCGCGGCGGAGCCAAGCGCTGAGCCATGAGCAAGGTCGCTTACATGCCGCGTGGCACAATGCCTCATTCTTCACTTTCTATGGTGGCGCATATGATGACGCCGGGCGTCGTTCAAATCCCGGGTGATGTGTCGGTCAGCGAGGCGGCACTCGTGATGGAACGGGAGCATATCCCTTGCCTTCTCGTCAAGGACAGCGACGTCAGTTTCGGCATTATGACTTCCGCGGACATTGTGACGAAAGTCGTCGCGCATGGGCTTGAGCCACACGATACCGCCGTGCGCTCCATCATGTCCCAGCCGGTCCATTCGATCGAATATGATCAGGCTACGGAGGAGGCCACCAGCCTGATGGCGTCTACCGGAGCTTCACTCCTGATCGTGACCAAGCAGAATCAGCCCGTAGGGATTCTCACGGCCCGCGATGTGATGTTGGCGGCCAAGCGCTGCGACACCTGCCTGGACGCCACGCTTCGGGTGGGCGACGGGGACGGGAAAGGCGCCAAACACGCAGCCGTCATCAAACAGTTGAGCCCCATCGGCGCCTTGGTGGAAAGCAGCACGGTATTGCTGCCCGGCACCGGCGTCATCCTGAATTTTTCTCTCGGCGGTATTCCGACGCCGTTTTCTGTGCGCGGCACGATCGTGAACAGCGGATACGAACCGCAGCCCTTGGTGGACGGGGAGGCCGGCTCTCTGGCGTCCGCTCTCGATATTCAGTTCGCGCCGCTTCCGTCCGCGGAAGAAGCCAAAATCCGAGCCTGGGTACTCCAGCATTCATCGCGGACGACCGACCTCACCTAGCCCGCTTCTGTATGACCCATGCGGGCTGATCGTTGCAGAGCCGTTTTGACCTCACTTTCCCTCACTGGTAGAATTTTAGCTCGGAAACGCCCACATTGGAGGGAACCTGTATGAAAACCGTGCCGTCCCGCAATCGGCCCGCTCCTACCAAAGACGAACTTCTCAGCCAAGTGAAACTCCTCCTGGACCGTCCCGATGACGACGTGCAAGCCGCGCTCGTCAAGGAAATGCTCAGCGGAATTCTCCGCCTGTTGGATACCCAGTTGGACTTGCTGGACCTCAAGATCGTCAACCGGGCCCTGAAGGAACTGCGCCACGCGTTTCGGGTGTTCCGCGGGTACCGGGACCGCGCCAAAATCAGCGTATTCGGCTCCGCGCGGACCAGCCCGGACGATGCTAATTATCAGATGGCCTTCACCTTCGCCCGCCGGATGGTCGAGGAAGGGTACATGATGATCACGGGCGGCGCGGACGGCATCATGCGCGCCGCACAGGAGGGAGCGGGCCGCGAACATAGCTTCGGGGTCAATATCATGCTGCCGTTCGAACAGGGCGCCAATGCCATCATTGCCGACGATCCGAAACTCGTCACGTTCAAATACTTCTTTACGCGGAAGTTGATGTTTCAAAAAGAATCCCATGCGATCGCTCTCTTTCCCGGCGGGTTCGGTACCCATGACGAAGGATTCGAGATCCTGACGCTGGTCCAGACGGGCAAAAGCGACCCTAAGCCCATCGTGTGCCTCCAGGCGCCGACCTGCGATTACTGGGATCATTGGTACTCCTTCATCACGGAACAATTGCTCGAGCGTCGCTTGATCAACCGGGAAGACTTGAGCCTGTTTAAGATCGTGCGCGACGTTGAAGAAGCAGTGGAAGAAATCCGGACCTTTTACAGTCGCTACCATTCGATCCGCTTCGTGGGCCGGCAACTGACCATCCGGATCAAGCATCCGCTTTCTGACCGGCAACTGGACAATTTGCAGAGCGAGTTTAAGGATCTGTTAACGGAGGGCGCCTTCGAACAGCGGGGACCGCTTCCTGAGGAGCTCGACGAACCGGCGCTGAAAGACCTGTCGCGCGTCGTGTTTTCGTTCAACCGGCGCAGCGCTGGACGGTTGCGGCAGTTGATCGATCATTTGAATCAGCTTCCTGACGCAGCCTGACGGTCCGGCTGTTTCCCACGCCGCGGCTTTTTCATCACGCTTCCGCCTTTAGTCCGCGCCGTCGCTCGTGCTATGCTGGGCCGATGACCGCCGCAAGATGCCGCCGGATTTTCCCCGACCCGCCCACGCTCGTGCTCTACCACGCCGAATGCGCCGACGGGTTCGGAGCAGCCTGGGCCATTTGGAAACGGTATCCGGCTTCTCGATTCGTGGCGGTCAAACACGGCGAACCACCGCCGGTAGACGTAGGCGGAGAGCGAATCGTCATCGTTGACTTCAGCTATCCGCGCTCGGTGCTTGAACGCCTCGCCAAAGAAGCGACGAGCCTGCTGGTTCTCGATCATCACATCACGGCCGAGCAAGCCCTGTCCGATCTGCCCTACGCCTACTTCGATCAGACACGATCCGGGGCGGTTCTGGCCTGGCAATGGGCGCACGACGAACCGGTCCCTTGGCTGCTGCAATATATCGAGGACAAGGATCTCTGGCATTGGAAGCTGCCCGCCAGCCGGGAGATCAGCGCGGCGCTGGCCTCCTATCCGTATGATTTTGACCTGTGGAACTCGTTCAACGAGCGTGAGTTGGAGCGGGAAGGCCGCGCGATCCTCCGCTACGAAAACGAGTTGGTGACCAAACTCGCCGCCCACTCGCGCCTTGTCAGCTTCGAGGGCGCCGTCGTGCCTGCCGTACAGAGCGCGATTCTCACGAGCCAGATCGGCGAACGCCTGTCCGCGACTCATCCGTTTTGCATCATCTGGCATGATCGCAACGGTCGGCGTTATTACAGCATGCGATCGCGGGAAGACGGCACGGATGTGGGGGCGATTGCTTCGTCGTTCGGTGGAGGCGGCCACACACACGCGGCCGGGTTTTCAATTCCGTTGCAGGCGGATGGGTCTCTTCCGGACAATCCGAGGCTCCCGCACCTCGTCACATAACTGCACCGGCATCTTGCACTCTATGTCCCGATGCTGCCGCTGAACGACGACAACCCCACCGAAATCACCCCGGTCGTCACGATCAGTTTCATCGTGGCCTGCGTGGTGATCTTTTTCTACCAGAGTTCGCTGCCGCCCCGTCTCGGGGAACTATTCGTCTTCCAATACGGAGCGATCCCAGCCCTGCTGTTCGGCCACGCGGTTCCGCCGAGCGAATGGGCCCCGACTCCTCCCGCCGCCACGTTGCTGACGAGCATGTTTTTGCACGGCAGTTGGATGCATCTCTTCGGCAATATGCTGTACCTGTGGATATTCGGCAATAATATTGAAGACGTGATGGGACACGGCAAATTCATCCTCTTCTATATTGCATGCGGCATTCTTGCGGCGCTGACCCACGCGGTGACGGATCCCGCTTCCGCCATGCCGATGGTGGGAGCAAGCGGCGCCATCTCGGGGATTTTAGGAGCCTACCTCCTGTTGTTCCCCCGAGCGCGGGTGCTCCTGCTGGCACCGCTCATCGGGACGGCCTATGTGCCGGCCGGTTTTGTCCTGGGATTCTGGTTTGTCATGCAGGTCTTAAGCGGCGGCGCAAGCTTGGGATCGCAAGGAGGCGGAGTCGCATTCTTCGCGCATGTGGGCGGATTCATCGCCGGGATGGCCTTGATCGGGTTTTTCAAACGTCCGGATGTCCGCTATTTTGCGCCGGCCCGGCATACCCATTGGCGCTGATGTTTACACGGACGTCTTACGGCTGCTTCAAGGAGAGGGCCGCAGAGCGAGCCAAGTGGGCACAAAACGTATCGGCTTGAGCGACGGCAATCTCTCGCGAGGAAGCGAGAAAGGTGAGATGGCCCATTTTCCGTCTCGCGCGGACCGTCCGTTTCCCATAGAGGTGCAGCACCGCCCCCGGCACAGCGAGAAGCTCCCTTAGCTCCGGCTCCGCCCGCACTCTCTCCACCTCATCTCCGATAAGATTGATCATCGCGGCGGGACTCAACAAACGGACCTCCCCCAGCGGCAATCCGCACACGGCTCGAACCTGCTGTTCGAATTGAGACACCGTGCAAGCATCGAGCGTGTAATGACCGGAGTTATGAGGTCGAGGCGCCACTTCATTGATGAAGAGCCCGCCGTCCCCCATCAGGAACAGCTCCAGGCAAAACAGGCCGACACCCTCCAGGGCCGACACGAGCCGCTCCGCCAGGGCCGTCGCCCTCGCCGCCACGCCGCGGGACAGGTCGGCTGGAACCGTTGTTTGCCGCAGGATGCCGTCCTCGTGGCGATTCTCCACCAGCGGATAGACTCGTATGTCGCCGCCGGCGCCTCGAACCACCAGCAGCGAAAGCTCTCGTTCGAAATCGAGAAACTGTTCAACGACCCATCGCGAGCCCGGACGCGCGGTCGCGCGCAACTCGGCTTCAGCCAGACGGAGGTTCTTTTCGTCGGCGATCTTCCATTGTCCTTTGCCATCATACCCGGAAGTAGCGGTTTTGCAGATGCAGGGATAGTGCAGATTCCCGACAGTTTGGGCCAGTTGTTCCGGTGAGGTCATCACCCTGAAGGCCGGGACGGGGAACCCATGAGCCTGGAGAAAGCTCTTCTGTTCAACGCGGTCCTGGATTACCCGCAGAATCCGCGCGGCCGGTCGGACCGGCTTCCGTTCTTCCAACCGCTCGCAGAGCCGGATCGGGATATTCTCCCATTCGTATGTCACGACGCTGACCAGGTTCGTGAATCGCTCGTACGTGACCTCATCATCGAATGCGGAAGGAAAGGAATGATCGGCCCATCGATGGGCCGGTGCATCGCGGTCCGGATCCCAGACCGCCACTCGGTAACCCATCCTTCGAGCCGCCGCAGCGAACATGGCCCCCAGTTGCCCGCCGCCGAGCATTCCCACGACCTGTTCAGGAGCAACGATCACAACTTGTGACTCTTCCGCGCTGATCCGGTAGAGAGGAAAGGGGGAGACAGGCGGGAATCATCCTGCTGCTCGAGCACCGTCCGGGTTTGCGTTTCGCGGAACACGACAAGACGCTTGCGAATGTCTTCATGGCTCAATGCCAGAATCTGGGCGGCCAAAAGCGCGGCGTTCTCGGCTCCGCCGATCGCCACCGTGGCAACCGGGATCCCGCGCGGCATCTGGACGATCGAGAGCAAGGAGTCGAGCCCGCGGAGTTGCTCGGTCGGAATGGGCACGCCGATGATCGGCACATGCGTCTTCGCCGCCAGCATGCCGGGGAGATGGGCGGCGCCCCCCGCTCCGGCGATGATGACCTGCACGCCGCGATCCGGAGCCTGTTCGGCATAGGCAAACAAGCGATCGGGCGTGCGATGGGCCGACACCACCAGTAATTCATTGGCGATTCCGAGTTCATTTAGTAACCCGACTGCCTTCTCCAGGACAGGGAAGTCGGATTTGCTCCCTCCTACTACGCCGACCAAAGGCCGTCCCATTCGGCTCGTATCCGTCATGTCTCTCCCATTGTAGACTGTACGTGGCGGTGAACTTAGACCTTCTCCACCCATGGGTCAAGCGGGATTGCGGACGCAAGCGGACATTCAATTGACCGCCCTCACGGAAATGACTATGATAGATTCGCTTCTTCGCCGAGACACTTTGCTGGAGGGGCGCGTGCAACGGCTTGGCGACGGTTTGAGGACGAAAGTGAAATCCCTCGTCAGCCAGCCGTCCGGGCTGGATGAGATCGCGGTGGACGATCTCGCCACATCGAGCAAGCTCCGGTCGTGGGAAGCGGTCCAAATCCCCGAACGCCTGCGCTTTTCTTCGCGTCTTGCCATTAAGCTCGTTCTGCTGTTCGCCTTGATCATCGCCTTTGTGCCCTGGACGCAGACCATCACGGTCACCGGCCAGCTGTCCGCCTACACACCTTATGAACGCCCGCAGGACGTGGAAGCGCAGATCACCGGGCGGATCAAGAAATGGCACATTCTGGAAGGCGTGCGCGTCAAGCAGGGAGATATCATCCTCGAATTGGATGACTATGATCCGAATTACATGGCACCCGATCTGCTGGCGTTTCTCGAGCAACGAAAAAAGGCGCTGGAAGACAATCGCAAAGCCGCCCTCGCGCGCGCCGATCAGTTGGACAAACGTATCAAGGAAATGCAAAACCTCGTCAAGGCGGCGGTTCCATCGGCAGGCGCCAAGGTGCAGGAAGCGGACAATAAGATCCGGGAAGCCCGCCAGAAGGTTGAAGCGGCGCAAATCGCGGTCGCGACCGCCGAACTCAACGTAGACCGCCACCGGCAGCTGGCCGAACAGGGGCTGGTCTCGCAACGCGAACTGGAGGTCAGCATCCAGGGCGCAATCGCGACCAAAGCAGATCTCAGCGCAGCTCAAGCGAATCTGAAGGGGGCCGAGCAGGCAATGAAGTCCCTGAGCTTCGGACGCGAGCAGGTCAACGCGGAAGTGCTCCAACGGCTGCTCGACGCGGAAGCCGCCCGCGAAGGCGCCTTTGCCGAGGCCGCGCGCGCAGCGGATCAATTGGCGGATGTGTCGCTTCGCCAATCCAACGCGACCCAGCGGAGAATGGCCGGCCGGATTCTGGCCCCGACCGACGGCACCGTCGTGCGCATGTCTCAAGCCGGCGTCGGCGAGACGGTTCGCCCCGGAGAAAAGCTCGTCCGAATCTCGCCGACCAGCGGGGACAAAGCGATTGAAATGGTGGCGGACGGCCTGGATGCGCCGTTGCTGAACGTGGGTCGCAAAGTGCGCATTCTCTTTTATGGGATTCCGGCCATTCCCCTGCCCGCCTGGCCGGAACTCATGGCCGGGACCTATGGCGGTGTCATTAAAGTCATCGACCAAGTCGATGACGGCAAGGGGAACTTCCGTTTCTGGGTCGTGCCGGATCCTGAGGAGCGCCCTTGGCCACCGCAAGAACATGTTCGCCAGGGGACCAAGGCCATGGGGTGGGTCATTCTCAACCGTGTGCCGCTCTGGTACGAACTCTGGCGACGGTTCAACCTGTTCCCGCCCGATTACCAGGAACGACCGCCGAGCTTGATCGATACGCTCTTGCCCAAAGCAGGGCGAGGGGCGAAGTAATCGCCTGTCGGCGACGGGTATCCCGCTGTTCCAACATATCTCCAGCAATCAGAAAGGATGGTGTCTATGAGGAGAATGGTGTGTCTCGCCCTGTGCATGGGCGTCACGTTCATGTTGTGGCAAGGAGCACCGGCTCATGCCGCCGCGGCAGACGAATCGAGAACCAGAGGCCTCCCGCCGATTCCCCTTTCCGTGAACGAAGTCTTAGCCTGGATCGACCGCTCGCACCCCTTATTGAAAGGAGCGGGGACGGAAAAGATAGCGGCCCGCGGCAAGATGTTGAAAGCGCTGGGCGCCTTTGAGCCGATCTTAATCAACGATACGGAGATCGAGCGATTTATTCCCAGCACCGGAACACAGGAAACGAGATCGGTCGGTTTCAACGATACGCTGATCGAAGCCAGACACCCCTGGGGCTTCCGAGGCAGCGCGGGAATTCGTGAAGTCATCAACGGCCCGGCCAGAATTCCCGACTTGGGTTTCAATAACGGAAACAATCAAGTGCTGGTGGGCGGATTCTTCCCCTTGCTCCGCGGCCTGATGATCAATCCCGAGAATGCCGAGCTGCAACGATCCGAGTTGGCGGACCCGCGGGCGGAAGTGAAAATCGCGCAGACCCGCCAAGATCTCTTTCTTGCGGCGGCCACGCAGTTCTGGGATTGGGTTGCCGCGGTGAAGTATGCCGATGTGCAACGGCGCGCCATGACCGTGGCCGATGACCGGTATAAGCAGGTCGAAGGCCGCGCCAAAGCGGGCGCCGTCGCACCCTTGGACGTGGTGGAAGCGGGACAGGAAGTCCAGCGACGCCGCGAGGTCTACATCGCCGCCCAGCGGGCCGTCGAGCAGGAGCAGTACAAGCTCTCGATGTTTTTATGGGAAAACCATGCGCCGACCATGCCTCAACTGGAACGCGCACCGGACTTTCCTCCGCAGTCGGCGAGTCTCAATGCGGAGATGGTGTCGGCCGACAAACGCCAGGCTAAAATGGACCGGCCAGAGATCCGGGAAATCGACATTGAAGCCAAGGTCAACAATATCGATCTGGAACTCGCCAAGAATAATCTCTTGCCGAGCTTGGATGCGGAAGCCGCTCCGGCCCGCAATCCCGAGAAGTTCGTCCTCGGCCTCGGCTATCGGTTTGGGCTGGAACTGAAGATCCCGATCCTCCAACGCCGCAGCCGGGGCGAAGTCCTGGAAGCCCAAGCCCAAGCCGATCGGTTGGTCTTGGTGCAGAAATTCCGGGAACAGCAGGTCGTGGTGGATGTCGATAATGCCTTTTCCGCCATCGAACGGGCAAAGGAACGGGTCGCCGTCGCCACGGAGTCACTGAAAATGGCCAAGACCTTGGAGGATGGCGAACGATTCCGATTCTCGCTCGGCGCGACGAGTGTGTTGTTCGTCAATCTTCGCGAGCGAAACTCCGTCGATTCGGAAATCCATTTGGTGCGCGCAAAAGCGGACTATCAAAAAGCCCTGGCCTTGTACCAGTGGGCAAGAGGAACATGGGCCAAAGCCATGCCCGCCGCAGTCCCGGTGAATTATCGAATCGGCACTAACGTGTCCAAATAGTGGTATTTTCCATGTCGCTCTGATAGGGTTGATGGGTCGGGTCAGACCACTCGCCCTGCCCGTTTTTTTGGCCTTGCTTAGCCCGCGAATGAAGCGGGCGCGAGCGTCGCTTGGCATGAGACATGGCACAAACGGCACCCGATAGTCCTCCTTCAAATCTTTTTCAGGCGGGCCTTGGCTTTGTCGGCCTTCTTTTCCGGCTTGAACGGCATGTCCTGGGATTGATCTTTTCCTATTCGATTGCCATCGGGTTATTTTCGCTCATCGTTCCTTTGACGGTACAAGAACTGGTCAACACGTTCGCCTTCGCGATCCAGCCCATCACGATCGTCACGCTCGCCGTGATCATGATCTTGGCCCTGTTACTGGTCGGCGCATTCCGCGCGCTTCAATACTATGCCGTCGATGTGCTGCAGCGCCGGCTGTTCGCCCGGGTCGCCATTGCGATGACGCAGCAGCTGCCGCGGCTGCGTTTCCATGGCTTCAAACCTCGCTACGCCAATTTGTTCGCCGAAACCATCTTTATGCAGCGGGCCGTCTCCGTCCTCCTAATCGATTTCATCAACGTCATCGTCGGCGGGTTCGTGGGCATGACCATCCTCGTGTTCTACCATCCGTATTTCTTGCTCTATAACGCGGTGCTGCTGGCCGGCTTCAATATTGTATTCTTTCTCTTGAACCAGGGAGGGTTAAAAGCGGATTTGAGCATGTCCCACGCCAAATACGACATGCTCCATTGGCTGCAAGAAATCTCCTACAACCTATTGCACTTCAAATCGACGGATAGCCAATCGTTGTTGATCAATAAGACCGACCAGCTGATCGACACCTATCTGGAGACCCGTCGATCGAGATTCGCGGTGCTGCTCCGCCAATACATCGGATCCCTTGGATGGCAGGCGCTCGCGCACGGCGGACTGATTGCGACGGCGGGATGGCTGCTCGGCATCGGCCAGTTGACGCTCGGTCAATTTGTCGCGGCCGAGGTCGTGGTCAGCGGCATCCTGATCAACTTCGACGGGATCGTCAAACGCATGGGACACATTTATTATTTCATGACGGCCTTGAACGAACTGAACTTTTTTTTCTCGCTGCCGAAAGATCAGGATGCAGCCACCTTATCCTTGTCTCTTCCGGACCCGACCGTCCATGGGATCAGAGTAACATGCAAGGACCTCACATTTGCGCCGGCCGGGATTTCGCCTATCTTTGAGAACTTCAACCTGGAAGTGACTCCGGGGGAGAAAATCGCCATCTATGCAGGCTCTGCGATGGCGAAGACCACGCTGGCGCGGATGCTAGGCGGGCTTGAGTCGCCGACTTCCGGCGTCATTCGTTACAACGGCGTCGATCTCCGGCACCTCAATCTGGATGCCTTGAACCGATATCGGGGGTACATCCTCGATACCCAATTGTCGTTGTTCGAAGGTACGCTGGAAGAAAATATCGTCCTTGGCCGCTCCTATGTCCCGTACAGCGACGTCCAATGGGCGTTGCGCTTTGCCGAGCTGGAGGAAGAGGTGGACTCCCTGCCCCAAGGTCTGAAGACAGACGTGCGTTCATCGGGAAAGGTTTTTGCCCCGACCCATATTCTCCGCATTCTCGTAGCCCGCGCGATACTGGGGCGCCCGCAATTGCTTATTTTTGACGGTTTCCTCCATAACATGCAGCCCGCCATGCGCGAGACGATCCTGAGACGGGTCTGCAGCAAGGAAGAGCCTTGGTCGGTGATTTTCGTCTCCAATGATCCGAACCTTTCTCCCCATGTGGACCGGCGGATTATTCTGGATTGAGGCCGATTTCTTTCTCCCGTACCATTCTGATACACTAATTGGGCCTCTGGATCCGCCCGGTTGGGCAGCATTGAGGAACTTTCCGTGGAACTCGCATCGCGATTTCGGTTCACCTGGCCGCGCACGCCTCAACTCATCATCAGCCTGTTGATCGCGGGGCTCGGCTGGATCAGCGGCCAAGCATTGAGCCAGATCGATCAGGACCTCCGAATCATCCACACCGAATATACCCTCGGCGCGGCCGACATCGCCCATATCTCCGCCGACGCCATGCGCTATCGCAATATCATCATCCGGTCGCTGGAAGCGGAAAGCAAGAAGGAGTTCGAACGGATCACGGAGTCACTGCCCGCGCAGCGGGCCAGAATTCAACATGCGGTCGATCGCTATGCCGCCGCCAGCCTGCGCGTATCCCGAAGCGGCCGCAGCGAGGAAAAGGATATCCAAGCCGTTCGCGAGAGCCTCGACCAATACTTCCACGCCGCGAGCAAGACGATCCAATTGCTCAATCAGGAGTGGAACGCGACATCCCCGTCGGAGCGAGCCGAGCTGCGCCGCAAAGCCGAAATCCATGCAGCCGACAATGCGGGCCCGAAGATCATTCAGATCAGCCTTGCGTTGGACCGTTTATTGGAGACGGTGGCTGAAGTCGCCAAGGACATGCGGGATGAAGGGACAAGGACGATTCGAACGACCAGCGCGATCTTGGTCGGAGGAAGTTTCTTCATCGCCCTGCTGAACCTGTTTTTATCACGCCAATCCTCTCAATCCGGTTCGGAACCGCGCATGATCCGTTCGGAGCCGGTTCGCGCCGAACCGGCTCCGCGTTCGGCGGGAGCCGCGGCGGGTCCATCCCCCGCGCTCAGGCTGACGAACGAATAGATCGTAGTACGATCACCACATCATACTTGCTCCCCCTTCCTTCCCAACGCGGCGAATAGCCCATTGCGCTCGTCATCCCGCAAATCGTTCCACTTCCCCGGTTCAAGCCCCTCTATGGTCACATGCATGATCCGGACGCGATGGAGAGCCGTCACCCTATAGCCAAGACTCCGGCACATACGCCTAATCTGCCGGTTCCGTCCTTCCGTCAGCACAATGCTGAACCGCTTGGGGCCAAGCCGGTGCAATCGGCACGGGCGTGTCTTCTTCCCAAGAATCAACACGCCGGCCGCCATCTGCGCCAAAAAGGCCCGGTCAAAATCACGATCGGTTTCGACATGGTATTCCCGCTCATGGCCGTGCTCCACACGCAGGATGGCATTGACGATATCGCCGTCGTTCGTCAGGAGAATCAGCCCGGATGAATCCTTGTCCAACCGGCCGATCGGGAAGATGCGGGCCGGATGCCCAATCTCGTCAATGATGTTTCGGCGGACATGGGACTCGCTGGTCGTCGTCACCCCCACAGGCTTGTGGTACTTAATATAAACCGGCGTATTGCCCCATTCGATAATCTGCCCGTCGCGGGCGACGACATCATGGCGGCCCACCTGATCACCCAGCTGCGCAGTTCGTCCGTTGATGGTGACCCGGCCGTCCTGGATCAGGCGGTCTGCTTCACGCCGGGAACAAATGCCTTGCTGGGTGAAAAATTTGTTGATGCGCATGGTTGTTGTGCACCGAATAGACCAGCACAACGTTCCTAATGAGGCAGGCCAAGAAAGTCGGATTCTGGGATGCAGTGATTTCGCAAGGTAGGCACTTCACCAAATGACGACATCACCAACTCGCACTTTGACGCGTCACATCACGAGCAATCAGCCGGCCGCCCTTCGACGCGCCTCAGTGGACCCGGCGGCCCATACGAATCCGGCCCAACATCCGATAAATCAATCGCGCGATACTGAATTGCGGAGCCACGAATCCTTCGATAGGGGCGATCTCGCTGATATCCATGCCGACGATGCCGGGTCCATGCGCCAGGGCCGTCACCAGCGCCAACGTATCGTACCATCCCAGCCCGCCGGGTTCCGGCGTGCCGAGCGCCGGAACCAGTGACGCATCGAGGCCGTCGCAATCGAACGTGAGATACACGGGTCCGGTGCAGGCCGCGACGACCTCCGGCACCCATCGAGAGGCTTTGCCTTCATAAGGGCCGGACGGATCGAGAATACGCGCAGCAAAAAAGGTCGCGATCCTGCTATCGCGTTGAATCCGTTCCACCTCTTCCGCGCTGATCGATCGTATGCCCACTTGCACAAGCCGGAGGCCGTCGTCCACGACCCGGGCCATGACACTCGCATGACTATAGGGATTGCCTTGGTACGCGTGGCGGAGATCTCCGTGCGCATCGATTTGTACGACGCACATCCCTGGATAGCGGGCCGCATGAGCCCGGATCGCTCCCAAGGCGCCGGTATGTTCGCCGGTGAGCGTGACAATGAATCGGCCGTTGCCGACATGGGGATGGACGAACTCATGAATCGCTTCGACCGCGGCCGCATCGACACGTCCCTGCAAGTCGAGCGAGTCCGCCGTCGCCACACCGCCCCACTCGCGATAGGGTTCCGTGCCCAGCGTTTCGTCGTAGAGCTCGACCTGGTGGGAAGCCTCAAGGATAGCGGACGGACCGTGATCAGACCCTAACACATAGCTCGATGAGTGCTCATATGGAGCCGGCAAGACATATACACCGGCCTGTTGCGGATCACACCACGGTTCGTCGATGCCGAGGAAATTATCGTCCTGGCCGAGCCAGCCGGCGGGAAGAGACATGGCTAAACGTAAAAAGTAAAAAGTTAGAAGTACGGAGTGAGGAATTATAGATAGACTGAGCTATAGCATTATTATAGAGCACATTAAGAACGGCGGCGCGCGCTTTTCGGAAGATTTTCTGATGGAATGAACACGGCCAGCGCCACCACCGTCGTCCATCGATTGGGCCGGCCGATCGCAGATTGCGTGATGTTCAACGTGCGCACGATTTTGCCGCCCATCTTGAACACCTGCTCGCGTTCCTTCCAGGCCACATTGGGATCGAATTCGACACCCAAAGTCGTGGCCAGCATCTGAGCGGCCAGATCCTCGGTGTATTCGCCGGATTCCTCGTCGGTTTCGCCGTAGGCATGATGCTCGGAAAGATACCCATACGTGTGGCGGTCGGTGGGAATCGCCAGCCCGATCGAAGCGGAAATGAGCCGGTTGCGCTCATTGGTATCGGAGCGGGCCATGACGCAAAAGGTAATTTCTCCCGGATGGAGCAGGCCTTCCCCGCGCTTGCGAGGAATGATTTTGCAATTCGGCGGCAGGATGGATGAGACGCTGACGAGATTACAGTACGCAACACCGGCGCTGCGCAGGGCCTGCTCGAAAGACGCCAACTTCTCTTTGTGCACACCGACGCCCCTCGTGAGAAACATATGTGTTGGCACCATCGTTCCATTCTCCCTTCAACACCACAATCCAACGCCACATGCGTCGCTTTCGCCGATACACAAGCGCGCGCGCCGACACAAAACCAATTGACACGGGCCGCAGTTGTATCAAGTTTACGGCGCATCCGCAATATGCTCGCGGGATTTTTTTGGCAGGCGCTTCCGTGACGACGACTCTTCCGTTCCGCTATGAAGATGGCCGTCGAAGGTTCAGCACCAACAGGCGGGGTTCGGTCATTTCTTCGATGGCATATTTAACGCCTTCGCGCCCCATGCCGGAATCTTTCACGCCGCCATAGGGCATATGGTCGGCACGAAATGTGGGGATGTCGTTCGCCAGCACGGCGCCGACTTCCAGATCGCGAAACGCCGAAAAAATCCGATTGATGTCCTGAGTAAAGACTCCCGCCTGCAGGCCGTAAGGTGAATTATTGAGCAGAGCCAGCGCCTGCTCAAACTTGGCATAGGGCGTCACGGTGACGAGCGGGCCGAAGATTTCCTCGCAGGATACTTTCATCGTCGCATTCACATGAGTCAAGACGGTCGCGTCCAACACGGAACCGGTGCGGGTTGCGCCCGCCAATACCGTGGCTCCCTGCGCCACCGCTTCCTTGATCCAACTTTCTACCCGCTCCGTCGCCCCGGGGTTGATCAGCGGACCGACGACGGTCGCCTCATCGAACGGGTCCCCCGACTTCAGTTGGGACACCAGCGCCAACAGCTTGGCGGTGAAGGCCTCGACAATCGATTCATGCACGAGAATGCGCTGCACCGAAATACACGTTTGCCCCGCATAGGCAAAGCCGCCGGTGGCGCAGCGTTGCGCAGCCAAGTCCACATCCGCATCCGGTTCTATGATGACGCCGGCATTGCCGCCGAGTTCGAGCACGACCTTTTTCTTTCCGGATTTGCCTTTCAGCATCCACCCAACTTGCGCGCTGCCGGTGAAACTTAACAGCTTGAAGCGGGCATCGGCGACCAGCCGCCCCGCCATGTCGTTCCCGCAGGGGATGATATTCAAGGCGCCGGCTGGAAGACCGGCTTCCAACGCCAGCTCGCCGAGGAAGAGCGCCGTCAGCGGCGTCTGGGGGGCCGGCTTGATCAGAATGGCGTTCCCGGCCGCAAGCGCCGGGGCTACCTTATGAGCGACAAGATTGATCGGAAAATTAAACGGCGTAATCCCGAGGATGGCTCCAAGCGGAAACCGGCGTGTGACGCCCCAGTAGGCCTCTGTTCCCGGCGTCCAATCGAGAGGCACCACTTCTCCGCCAATTCGTTTGGCTTCTTCCGCCGCAACGGTAAAGGTCTGGACCGCACGCCCCACCTCTCGGCGGGCATCGGTGATAGGCTTCCCCGCTTCCTCCGCCATGATCCGAGCACAGTCGTCCCGGCGCGCCTGCAGCAGATCGGCAATCTTATGCAGCAGCGCCGAACGGGCGTGGCTTGGCTGATTCCGCATCAGCCGGGCGCCTTCGATGGTTGATTGAATCGCGGCTTCTATCTCGCCGGAACCAGCCTGGCACACCTCGGCCAGGAGGCGACCGTCAAACGGATTGAAGATCTTCGCTGTGGTTGCGGTGTGCTGCCATCGGCCGGCGCTGAGAAATGGTCGGGCCGTTGCCACGGAGGGGTCTCCAGTCGGAATCTAAGTAGCGCTTTCGATGGGCGCCTCGACAACCGTCGCCGGTTGCGGAGATTCAGACGATTGCTGAGCCGATTGTGCTCTGGCGATCAACTCGTCCGTTCCCCAGTCGCGAACCGCGTCCAAGGTAAAGGCTTCGTAAGTGGAAACGCCATGGCATGTGGGACAGTCGGGCATGGGGACCTTGCGAAAGAACACTTCATTGAGACAGGACATGCATACCCAAAGGTCCGGCTCTCCTTGCTTCGTCGAAACATCCCAGAAAGCCTGTTTAGCGCTCATCGGTAGCACCTCTTGCTTGGAGTGGACTCGTGTATGGGGCCTATCATTTCGGTTTCGTAGCGCTTCTCCCGGAACCTTCCAGCAGGCGATCGATTTCTTCGGCGAAAGACTCGAAGGGAAATGCGCCGGGAATCGCGATCGCCGGATCCTTAGTCGTGGGCTGCTGCGCAGATCGCATGATGACGAATCCCGGCGTGCCCCGAAATCCCCATGAATTCGCCTCTTGGCGATCTTGGAAAATCGCCCCGACGTGGCGGCCGTCGCGAAGACATTGAGAAAAGCCCTTCTGATCGAGCCCGATAGCCTTGGCATGCTGAAGAAACAATTCCTGATCCAACCGCGCACGCTCCGCGAAGAGCCGGTCATGCATCGGCCAGTATGCCCCTTGATCGCCCGCGCATCGGGCGGCCACCGCCGCATCCAACCCTGGTCCCTGATCGGCGCGCGGATAATCCTTATAGAGAAATCGCACTTTGCCGGTCTCGACGTAGCGGGATTGAATGCGCGGCCACGTTTCCTTGAAGAACTTCAAGCAGTAGCCGCAGGTAAAATCCGAATATTCGATCATCGTGACCGGAGCATCGAGTTGGCCCCGCACGCGTTGATCGATCGTGACGGAGGTGTTCGCGGCGGCGACGTGACCCGCAAAGACCAGCAGGAGGCTGCAAGACAGGAGCGCACGGAGGTAACCGGCAAGCAGGATCGTCATGTGGCGTTATGTTTCGCCTTGGCCCGTTCAAGCAAACCCATGAGCAGCAGCGGCCACACCACCGTGGCGTCGCTCAACACTTCGGAGAATCTTCCGCCTTCCGCCGGCGACACGAATTTTCCCCACGAGATCCCTTCCTGGTAGGTACAGCCGCTCAGGCCTCCCCAATAGTCCGGTTCCGGGCAGATGCGCACGCCGTAGTAAAACCGTGGCGGTTTGACGTTTAGGCCCAATCGGCTATTGCCGATCTCGATGTATGGAGCGACTTGCTGCGCCCAGTTGCGAGGGACCCCGCCGCCAATCGTGAAGATCCCCAGGCGCTTCGCCGCCAAAATGTCCTCGGTATAGGCATGGAGATCGAGATAGGGGTTAAATGTGGGACAGGTTCGGTGGAGCGCTTTCAAGACGCCGAGGTCGCCTTCCCCTTTGGCCGCGGTTCTAGCCGCATCGATGTTGCGGCCCATGGCCCAGGTGCCGACATCCAAGCCCACTTCGGAATCGGTGAACGCGGGAATATAAACAGGGACATTCTTCAAATACGCGCTTTTCAGGATACCGGTCCCGTCATATTCTTCCGCAAGCGTTTTGCCGAGTTCACGCGTCAATCGGGAAGAGGAGAGCGGTTGGTCGGTATCGACTCGCTTGAGGGTTTGAGATACGACATGCTCGACATAATTCAGGTTGGCTTCCATTTCGAGCGTGTCATACACCCGGTTATAGCCTTTTCGGAACAAGTCTTCGTCCGGCGTCCCGTGCGGATGGCGGTAATGCACTTTTCCGACCGATTCGGTGAGGCCGTGGGCAATCAGCGCTCCCGTGGATACGATGACATGCACCATGCCGCGATCGATCATCGTGCTGATGATCTTGCCCATCTTGGCAATCGTCATCGCACCTGAAAGTGTGAGCACCACCTTGCACTCGGGGTCCTCGATCATGGCCGACAGCGTTTCGAAGGCTTCGCCGACGCGACGGCCACCGAAGGCGGTCTTCCGCATGGCGCTCAGCAACTCTCCGAAGCTATGGATATTCTCCGGATCGAGGGGCTCCAGCGCTTCCAGCCCATCCTTCGCTCCGTCATGAAATTCTCGTGCAGCCATGATCATAATCTTTCGTTCCGAACCGACCGAACGATTCTTTTATACACAACCGACCCGACAGGGGTCAATTGACATCCGCACAATGGAACCGGCATTCAACAATTGTCAGGCCGCCGCTTCCGTGTCCTCCAGCATGTAGCCCGCCCCTCGCACCGTCGTGATCAGCGGCGGGGAAAAATCCCGATCGACCTTCGCCCGCAATGCGCGGATATGCGCATCCACGATGTTCGTCATCGGATCGTAGCTGATGTCCCAGACATGCTCGATGATGGCGGTTCTGGTCAGGACCCGATTCTTGTTGCGAAGGAGAAAATCCAGCAGAGCATATTCCTTATTGGTCAGTACAATCTCTTTTGCAGCTCTCCACACCCGATGAGTCGCCGGGTCCAGTTCCAGATCCCCCGCCTTGAGCCGGGTCTGTTGCTGCGGGCCGCCGCGGCGCAGCAAGGCCCGAACGCGCGCCAGGAGTTCGGCGAAGGCGAACGGTTTCGTCAGATAATCGTCCGCTCCACTGTCCAGCCCCGCAACCTTGTCCTCCACCGTATCGCGGGCCGTGAGCAAGAGCACCGGCGCCGTAATGCCCTCGGCGCGCATCCGGCGGCACAACGTGAGCCCGTCAAGCAAGGGCAGCATGATATCGAGGATGAGCAGGCCGTAAGGATGCTCCGTGGCAAGCTGCAGCCCTTGCTCCCCGTCGGCGGCGACGTCCACCGCATACCGCTCTTCCTTGAGCCCCTTACCCACAAATTGAGCAAGGTCCGTATCATCTTCGACTAGGAGAATCCGCATGGAAGTTCGTCGCTCCGAAAGAACCCGGGCGCATCATCGATGCGCCCGGGGACAGGCCGTCACTTGTTTCAATCATAGTACATCGCGAGGCGGTGAGCCATGGCCGGATGCATTCAGAGAGGGGTTGGCAGCGCAATGACCTCGTTACAGCACAGTGTGTTCGGCAGTAACCGTGCCGGATCGTGAATGGGCCAGCCATGACGATCGCCGGCGAGGAGTTTCTGCCGGTATCATTTGTTCATACACGGCTCCGTACGCACCTGCGAGTTGTTCAACCGCTCCGACTCGGGCCGCAAATCTGGTCCGTTGGTGAGACGACACATGCCACGGTATGATCGCCTGCCAATTCAAATCGGGACATTGTTGAATTTGCTCGATCGCCGTCGCCACCAGCGGCAGTTCTTTAAATTGGCGATACACCTGAGCCACTTCGGGTGTGTCCAACAATCCATAGACCGTCGCCAAAACGGGAACCGGGCTGCGGCGCATCAAGGGAAAGGCCGTGAAACCGGCATGGACGTGAATGATGTCGAACGCAGGCGATGCGGCAAAGGCCTTCTCCAACGCGAGGTACATGAGACCTTCGGATAAATTGCGCTTGGGGGCCGGGTGGTGCCGGAGCGCCCGCTGGGACATGGGAACCAGGGCGGCCACGGTCCTGCTGTCCCCGCTTGCAAACACGGTTACGTCATGGCCGGCACGAACCAACCCCGCCGCCAGAACAGCGATTTCCCGCCCCTCTTGGCTCTCGCTCTCAAATGATACTTCATGAAACACCGAACCGATGTGGGCAATCCGCATAATTGTCCTTCCTATTACGCGTCGAGCTAGCAGACCCGTCACTGAAAACACCGAGCGTTCTCCTTACGATGTTCGTCCTGAGCGGATGCCATGGCCGACATACCTGAGCCGACTTTCGGATTCGCCGGTCAAGCCATCATCGACGCAATGAAAATGGTTACGACGGGAACCTGTCGATTCACGTCCTATGGGTGCATGCGCGAAGGGTACGGGGAAAACATGAAAATCTGTCGAAGAACGGATGAAACTTCAATAAGACGGGGGTGCTATGATTCGATACGCCAGTCGGTTGTAGCTCGCTTGGTAGATAAGGTCGTCGTGTGTGTCGGGTCCTCAATCGTCAGCACGTTGCCCTTGCAATCGTAGGTGAATTGGGGTCCCCCGGGGAAGGCATCCACGACCGTGGCGAGCTGATTGCTGCCGGCTTCCCGGTCGTAATTCAATCATTCAGAACATGTTCACCGGGATGAGACCCATCGTCTGCAATACATATACGGACAAGACGCAGGCGGAGACCACTAAACTGATCCAAGCCATCCTTCGAAACCTACGGTTCTGGTTTTCCACGGCACTAAATGGATCCATGACGCAGCTTCCTTCCGGCAAGACAACCGGCATGAGCCCGCGGGGTGCGGTGAACGTCGATCACCGTTCCCGCGGACTCAGCTACATACCAGAAGGGAGAGTCACTCGTAGACGGCGCCCCCCTTCATCACACAACGCTCCAAACTCCTTTTCACTTCCGGCATGTCTCCCGACATTTTCGAAAAGCCTGAAGAGACCTCGCTCAGGAGTGGACAGCGCCGGCCGCGACCAGCATCTCCGATTCGCGCCGGGTTTCCGGCATCCCTGCTGGCTGCGCCGGCGCGGCCGCCGGGATCGTAAACAAGAGCGTTGGCCCGTTCCATTGAAAGGCCGGCCCGGAGTCCCGCCACATGAAATGCAGTTCTTGTCCGACCCGCGCGATCAATTCCAAGTTGCCCGGCGAGCCGAAGTTGCTCTGAATCATGGTCACTTCGTCCACCGTGCCCAGCGCCTGCCCGAATCGCACTGGGGCCGACCAAGGCAGCGCCGGGTTATCATTGTTGCGCCAGAGGAAGAACAATCCACCACCGGTCGCCGCCGGCACCACCAACTCGAAATTGCCCTTCGTGCCGAAGCGGCTCTGAAGTAAGACCGGATTCCCGCGAGCCCCCGTGAAGATCGGCGTTGGCCCGTTCCATTGAAAGGCCGGCCCGGAGTCCCGCCACATGAACTGCAGTTGCTGCCCGACCCGCGCGATCAATTCCAAGTTGCCCGGCGAGCCGAAGTTGCTCTGAATCATGGTCACTTCGTCCACCGTGCCCAACGCCTGCCCGAATCGCACTGGAGCCGACCAAGGCAGCGACGGGTTATCATTGTTGCGCCAGAGGAAGAACAGCCCGCCACCCGTGGCCGCCGGCACCACCAACTCGAAATTGCCCTTCGTGCCGAAGCGGCTCTGAAGTAAGACCGGATTCCCGCGAGCCCCCGTGAAGATCGGCGTTGGCCCGTTCCATTGAAAGGCCGGGCCGGAGTCCCGCCACATGAACTGCAGTTGCTGCCCGACCCGCGCGACCAATTCCAAATTGCCCGGCGAGCCGAAGTTACTTTGAATCATGGAAATCGCCTCTACCTTGCCCATCGCCTTGCCGAATCCCGACAGCGCCGACCAAGGCAACGCCGGATTGTCGTTGTTGCGCCAGGTGAAGGACACGCCGGTGGAGGAGACGGGCACCGTCAATTCAAAATTGCCCTTCTTTCCAAACCGGCTCTGGATCAAGACCGGGTTTCTCATATCGGCGACGACATCGGCCCAGCCAAAGTGCGCGCGCGTCGGGTCGCACAAGGCCCAGGTATTGGCTCGCATCAGGCAGTCGACGCCGCCATTGGGCGCGCAATTTTCACAATTCGTATTCGGACGTCCGAACCGTCCCCAAGAGCCGCCGCAATTACATCCACTG
Organism: Nitrospira sp. Nam80; assembly: GCF_965152575.1. Classification (NCBI taxonomy): domain Bacteria; kingdom Pseudomonadati; phylum Nitrospirota; class Nitrospiria; order Nitrospirales; family Nitrospiraceae; genus Nitrospira; species Nitrospira sp. Nam80. The sequence goes on along the minus strand of NZ_OZ224216.1, from coordinate 606,769 downwards.
GAGGCATATTCATCGGGACAACCGAAAATGTGGCCGCTCTCATGCGCGAACACGCGATCGATGTTATCCGGCCCCCACCCGTCGTTGTTGTAATCCATAACAAGGTATGGGCCGCCGATAAATGCATAGGCGAACCAGCTCAGCGGGTACTTGGTAAAGAACGCACAGTACGTCCATTGCGTGGCGAATTGCTGGCGGATCGCTTCCGCGTATTGCAGAACGCCGTTCCGCGACGCCTCATAACCCAGCGCCGCCATGGCCGGGTCACGCCAACGAGCTTCGAGATCCGGCGCGGTGGGATCGGGCTGGGTCTGAAGCGTCACGACCCGAATGTCATACGTGAAGCTAATGCCCGCCGACGGATTCATCGACGCGAGCCAGCTCAAACCGTTTTGCACCTCCGCTGTGACCTTCGTGCGCTCCTGGGCGCTGAATTGAAGCGCCGGGGTCGGACCTTCAACCATGACCAGACCGACCGCCACACTGCCTTCCAAGTAGGAACTGGTCGGAGCGGCCGCCCGTGCGCCTCGAAGCGCCTCGCTCGCCCCGGATTGAGGACCATGCGCGCACCTGTCCATATTCCAAGTTTGGCCTTCTTTGGGACGGTGTTGCTTGGACCGGATATAGTCAGGTCGCACCCGTTGCCGCAACGCTTCCAAGCCCATACGCTCAGTCATACTCAGTTCGTTGAGTAAGGACGCGGGAATCTCATCGACCGCCGGATTCATTGTCCGTGCGCGCGACGCAGCAGGCGGCGGAGTCGGGCCGATGAGGACACGATCCCCATATCGATGGACACAAGGAATCGTTTCGGCCGGAACCGCTTCCAGGGCCCGGGTCCGCTTTCCCAAAATCATCGCATATTCAGTTGTGTTGAGGTCGCCTGCCATCTGGTCCCCCTTGTGAAAGTGTAGTGCAATGAGTGACGCTGCGGATCATCGTGACGGGGGCTTGTCCGGGGGAAGATAGCCTTCCGCATCCCAGGGAAGCCCTTCACCTTTTCGTCGCTTGCCGCCTTGCCGGCGCTGGAGCCATCCCATGATGAACAGGCGTTCCTGTTCCGTCAGGGACGCGGGTAGCGGGCTCTCAGGTCCGGTCAGAACTGCCTCCACGCCGGCCATTCGTTGCAGTTCCGGCAACTGCCCCTCCCGCAGATCAAGGGCCGCCAGCCGCGGAGGCATGAGCGCGGTAACGCGGTAGCGCGCTTTGAGATCGGCCATCGTTCGTTGGCTCGGCGGTTCCTTGAAGACGATCAGAGCCTCCGGCATGAGTTGTTCCTCGTTCATTGCGTCACAACCTTCTTTAAGCCGATGCCGATTCGCCTTTTCGTGAAATGTGAGTCCGGCTCAAACCTTCGACGGCTTCTCATCTCAGATAAGGCCACGCAATCACCATGCCTTGCCGTCATGAAAAGGGATGATGAAGAAACACAAGCAGTTACCTTTGATTCACGTGGAGAGGAGACCTGTTGCACTGTATCGGATGAGATACCCGCGTATCGGAAGCGATACGGAACTGAACGATCTTCTTCCGTGATGCGATATTTCGAAGATATACTTTTTCGAAGCTATTACGGCGGAATGGATGGCTCAATGTGCTCCGGATCCGTAAATTCCGGCACCGGCAGCGGGTCTTTCAGTGACGCCTGTCGGACTTCAGGGTTGCCGGGAATTTTGACCCACACTTTCCACCCCGCCCCCTGCGCATATTCTCTATAGTTTTGGTAATTGGATAAATTGGGCTGCCAATCGTCATCGCTCCCACCGATTCGTACATACAGTTCTCCATGATGGCCGTCGACTCGTGCAGCATACACACCGTGAGCGCGTGCATTCTCCTGCAGGTAAAGCGCGCTTCCTGCATGTACCCCTGCAATTTTCCGTGCATTAATAAGTGCGCGAATCTTATTCCGAAGATCTCCACCCCAATCAAAATAGTGCTTCCAATAGACGGTAGGAACACCAGGATGTGTAAGGATTTGGGCATAGGCCTGTTCCACTTCCCATGTATTGGCAAAGCTATCGAATACATGATGTTCTTGAGGAGTTCCGTCCTCATTGGTTCGATAACCCGTATCGTGATTCTCTAAGAATGTGACCGCGCGGTTCTTCCATCTGAGATTGTCCGTCGTATCCCCCACCATGCCAATGCCGTTCCCAAATCCATACCAAACGAAATAACGACCGGCGCCTTTATTATCTTTAAGCGTGAAAAATGTGGAGAAATCAAAAACCGAACTGGATGTCTTCAGGTGGTCTTCACCGCCAATGCTCGCATCCGTCGCGGAGTACCACATCCACCCCCGTTGTTCGTTATGGGCGCCCCAATCATATTCGCCGACGGAAAATGTGGGCGAGGTCATCTTATTGTAAAAGGCGATCCATCGAGCGTGATACCCATGGACCATGTCATATCGCCAGCCTCGATAGCCCAAAGACTTCAGCGCCAGCAAATATTTCGTGATGTCGAGCCGGACCTGTCGGTTGGTATGGTCAATGTCCCGGAAGCTATCATACGCGTATGTTGGTCCCCGCTGCCCGGCATATTCAGAGGGGACTTCCTCCGGCGCGCCGCGCTGTTCCACCGGCGTATTGACGACTTCTGACGCCTGATTGCTAAAGGCTTCGTCATTCCTGGTAATGGCCCATGTTCCCCACGCCGGGTTCTTAAAATCAGCCCATTTCTGAGACCCATCTCTATGGTTAATGACAATGTCTGCAATCGGCTCAATACCGTGCTGTAGGAGCGACTCTAACATTGATCGCTGCTGTTGAAAGCTCCCATAGCTGTTCTCGAATGTAAAATATTCCTTGGGGTTGTATCCTGCGCTGAACTGTCCGGCATAGGTCGGAGGCGGAAGCCATATCAAATCGAAACGGCCGTCCTGGATAGCGGCCGCCTGATCCTTCACAATGTCATACCATTGTTTATCTCCATACTGAGGAAATCGCTCGGGATGGCCGTGGCGATACGATTCCCAATAAAAGCCTTGCAGCATCACGCGGTCGTCCTCGAATCCACTTTGGGCCCATACCGGCGTAACACCGATCATCAAGACAACGGCCGCGATGCCAATCCAACTAAACCATTGGACCGAAGGTCTCATCGACACCGGTTGTCCGTCTGGCCTTCCGTTAGTACTCCACATACCCACCTCCATATTCGGCGCCATACTCATCCGACAGTTGCATCATCGTTCAGAGTTTCGCAGGGAATGATCGTTGCTCATTCGCTTGGCGTGAGCCTCTCATCCCTCATATTGGTGCGAGCAGGTCGCAAGTCCCGCGCCATGCTCGGACCACCCATAGATCGAATGTAAGTGGTTCAACTATCGGAGAGAACAGGCGTCCTGTCGATCACAGGTCTTTGGTTGAGAGGATTTATTTGTATCGGTTCCGATACGGAAGAGTATCTTTTCGGATAGTCGAGGCAGTCGGTGAGGCAGTCTTTTCCCATACGACCTGCAAGCCGCAGGAAAAAACGAGCAGCATTCGGCGGTGGCTGCTTTCATTTCAAACGCTTGGCGGCGGCATAATGGCGCAGCGCGTCTCTCTGTTTCCCCAACCTTTCGTACAGCTCGGCCAGGTGGCAATGGGCCTCCTTGAACCGGGGATCCTGCGCGATCGCTGCCTTGTACGCCGTCACTGCTCCGGCGTCATCCTGCCGGTCTTCCAGAATGACGCCCAAGTTGAAATGCGCCAACGCCAGGTCGGGCCGATACTCGAGCGCCCGCCGATAACAGGCCTCAGCCCGGTCCAAGTCTCCCGCGTGATGGTAGAGCAGGCCGAGATTGATATGCGCCTCGAAAAATGACGGCCGCAATCGGATAGCGTGGAGATAGGCACGTTCCGCTTCTTCGCGCGAATCAGATTGCAGTTCGACGGCGCGCGCGAACCACGAATCGGCATGGTCCTCTCCGGGGGGCATGGATCGGGATCGTGACGCAAGACGCTTGGTCGGCAAGATGTCGGTCGTGTCAAAGTTGAGCAAGAACTGCCCCGAGTCCGGTTGCCAACGCAGCGCGCCATCCCAGACCACCACCCGTTGACCCGACGCATAGACTTTGATGCTGGAGATCGCCCGACCTTCCCCAAGCTGCCGCTTGAGCGAGTCGAGCACTTTGCGAATACGATTCGTGGAGATGCCCGCCTCGCGCAACCCCTTGGCCGTACGCAAGGCGACCAGATTCTGGAAGGAATACACCCGAGGGCGGGTTCGGGTGGAGGCCGGCAGCAGAGCCGCCCGTAAGCAGGACCGCAGTTCCTTATCGTCGATGCGAAGAATCCGGCATAACTCGGCTGCCGAATAGTCGCCGATCATCGTCTCCCGGCATTCGCCTTCTTGGCAGCCTCGCGGGTTCCCTGCGCCGGGAGGGCCCTCGGCTTCCCGGCCTTTCTCTGAGCGGACTGAGCGACGCTTTCCTTGAGTCGCTGCATGAGATCCACCACGTCGGTGGCGGCGGGGGCGGCTTTCGGTTGCAGCTTGATCGTCTTCCCTTTCGACTTCTCTTCGATCAGCTCCATGACCCGTTCCCGATATTCGTCACGATAGCCTTGCGGCTCGAACGTGCTGTTCGAGATCGATTCGATCAGCTGCGTGGCCAGTTTCAGCTCCGCGGCTCCCGCCTTCTGGCCGTCTTTGGGCAGCACATCAAATTCTCGGATTTCATCGTGATAGTGCATCCGGTGCAGCAAGAGCCGGCCTTGAGACGAGCGAATCAAACAGAGGCTGTCTTTGCCTCGCCACACATACTTGGCGAGCGCGACACGCTGCATCTCGTCCATCGCCTGAGCTAAGAGTTGATAGGCCTTTTCTCCCTGCCGTTCCGATCCCAGATAGTAGGTGCTTTCAAAATAGATCGGATCCACCGCGCTGAGAGGCAGAAACTCGAGGATTTCCATCGCCTCGGACTCCGCCGCCTGCAATTCATCCAGTTCCTCTTGCGTGATGCGGACATATTGGTCTTTGGCGATTTCGTATCCCTTCACCAGCTCGTCGTAGCTCACGTCACGCTTGCAGACCGGGCAAAACCGCTGCTGCTTGATGCGGCTGCCGCAGGGGCCGTGCAACTGATTGAAGTGGATATCCTGCTCGTCGATGGCCGAATAGATTCCGACCGGAATGGTGACCAGGCCGAAGGAAATGTGAGCGGTCTCAAGCTTGCGTGCCATAGACCCTCCGAAAGGCAAGAAGACATTATTCTAGGGAAAAGACCTTGAGCAGGCAATGGGAAAATGGAGAAGGGGCGGATGCTGAGGAAGTCGCCCGGCTCGGCAGCTTATGTTCCGGTCATGAGTTCGGCTTCCATTACAGATTCATGCTGGATGACTTGGGCATAGAAGCACCCCTACGGTTGATTCGCGAGAATCGCCGCTGAAAACCACCGGCGCTTTCTGGTACAGTTACTCACCGGCCGCAACATTTTGATGGCATGTTGTGACGCGCGGCCCCAACAGAAGGGAGGACCTCGCATCATGAAGCTTTTGCTGATTGTCACCATCCAAGTATTGTTGAGCATGGGAACGGCGGGAATAGGAATGGCACAAAATGCTCCTCAAGGAGCAGCCGAGCAGGTCGTCAAGGGTGACGTGCTTCTGAAGGAGGGCGACGACATAATCATCAAGGACATCACCGGTCATGAGATACGGGTGCACGTGAGTCCCGAGACGAAAAAGGACGGGGTGATCAAGATCGGCGACAAGATCGAGGCCACGGTGACGCGCGACGGGCACGCCATTTCGATCCGGCAGCAGATTCCTCAATAATATAGCGCCCGCACAACGGGCAGGTTCACGCTCTATGCACCCCGACGAGCCGGTGCCATTTCCTCTCCTTCATTGACGTGCGCCCCGGCTCATGGCCTCATTGCCCTCCGAGACTCCAACGAACCGATGCTTCCTGTCGATCCACCCGTCCCGGGCCAGTTGTTTAAACCCGGTTCTTTTCCTATGATTGCTACGTAGCTCCCTTCTACACAATCATGGGGCCGGCCGATGTTTTCAGTCGAAGTCGAGCAACGCCCGCCGCGCTCTCTTGGCTACCGCTTTGCCGTGCTGTGTGCCCTCGCCGCCTGGTATGTGCTTGCCGGCAAATTCGGCCTGACGATGGCCGCATTTCATCCGAGCGCGACGCCGGTCTGGCCTCCGACAGGCCTCAGCCTGGCGGCCATTCTTCTCTTGGGCTATTGGGTGTGGCCGGCGGTGTTTGTGGGCGCGCTGGCCGTCAACCTCACGACGGCCGGTTCGGTGGCCTCCTCGCTCGGCATCGCCACGGGCAATACATTGGAAAGCCTCCTGGCCGGCTTTCTGGTCAATCAATTCGCCGGGGGACGGAACGTCTTCACCCGGCAACGCGACACATTGAAATTCGTCGTGCTGGCGGGAGTCCTCAGTACGGCGGTGAGCGCCACATTGGGCGTAACGAGTTTGGCCTTGACCGAGTACGCCGAGTGGAAGACGTACGGAGTGATTTGGATGACCTGGTGGTTGGGCGATGCCGTCGGTGCGCTGATCGTCACGCCGGTGATCGTGCTGTGGGCGTCGCACCCGACCGTCGCGTGGACTCGGGAGCGGCTCGTCGAGGTCGGTGCGCTGCTGACCTTGCTCTGCCTGGTGGCCTTGGTCGTCTTCCAGAGCGGCCAGGCGATGACCGCACCGAATTATCCATTGGCCTTTCTCACGTTCTCGATTCTGATCTGGGTCGCCGTCCGGCTTGGCCCCCGTGAAACGGCTACCGCCATCCTGCTGTGCGTCGCCATCGCCATCTGGAGCACCTTGCAAGGAGCCGGCCCCTTTGTTCGCGGCAACCTCAATGAAACCCTGCTTCTGTTGCAGGCCTTCACGGCGGTAGTCGCAGTCACCGCGTTGGCGCTGTCGGTCGGCGTTTCCGAACGAAGGCGCGCGGAGGAGGAGCTCGATCAACTCAATCGCACGTTGGAGCGACGGATTGTGGAACGGACGAGCACGCTGCAAGGGGCCGTGGAGCAACTCCAGGAATTGGACCGGCTGAAAAGCGCGTTCGTCACGATCGTCTCGCATGAGCTGCGGACTCCGCTCACCTCGATGAAGGGATTGGTCGAGAACCTCTTGGATGAATTGGCCGGGCCGTTGACCGACAAGCAGCAATATTATCTCTCTCGTGTCAAATTCAATGCGGACCGGCTGACCCGCATGTTGAATGAACTGCTAAACCTGTCCCGGATCGAGGCGGGCAAAATGGAGCTGGCCCCGACGATCCTATCGCTTCACGAGCTCTTCGCTCATCTCCTGGAGGAGTTCCAGCCCCTTGCCCAGCAAAAATCGATTACCATGGAGATGACCTGTATGGAATTTATCCCAGCCATTCATGCCGATCGGGATAAATTGTACGAAGTGGCCGCCAACCTTCTGGAGAATGCCATTAAGTATACGCCATCAGGCGGGCGGGTCCATATCGAGGCACAGGTCCTCGATCACCAATGCATCACCGTCGGCGTGTCCGATACCGGCTGCGGCATACCGGAGGAACATGTATCGAAGATCTTCGACAAATTTTATCGCGTACAGTCCCATCCGAGCGGGACCGGCGGCGCCGGCTTGGGCTTGGCTATTGCGAAAGGCCTCATCGAACTGCATGGAGGCACCATCGCCGTGGAAAGCGCGCCGGGAAAAGGAAGCCGGTTTTATTTCACGCTGCCGTACAATCATTCAACGGACCGACCCTCATTCGGACTTGCGGACTGACGGACTGACTCGGAGCAGCCCGCCATTGCTTAACGTTCTTTCATGTGGCCTGATGAAGGGTGAACGCTATGAGAGTCTTTACCATAAGGAGGGATGCTATGAATCTTCAGCGACACTCCGGGTTGATCGTGTCGGGATGGGTGGGCCTGGTTCTCATGACCGGGACCGCGGGAGCCCAGATGGGCGCGGGGGGCGGAGACAGAAATTATGGTGGGTCGTCGGGATCGCAAATCCTGCAAGAGCAGATGTATGAGGAGCGCATGAAAGAGATCCTCGGCGACCAATCTCAAAGTCAAGGGGGAGGACAACAAGGCACGAAAGCCTCGCAGGAAAGCAGCCAGAAGATGCAGCGAGAGCCATCCCAAGCCGGCTCGCAAGGCCAGCAAGGCATGAAAGGGGGCGGCTCCCCCATGGAACACGATAAGAGCGGCAGCGATAAGATGATGGGCGGAAAATCGAAGGGGAACCAGTAGGATTATCCCGTGGGGCAAGGAAAGACACCTCCTTGCCCCTCATGGTTTGCCGTTAGCCCACCCTTTTTCTTGCATGCAGGCCGCGTACACGCCATAGGAGCTGGACAGCGTGGTCTGTGCGTGCTGGCGACAAGCCCGGTCGTCGGCGCGCCAGCGGTTCTCCGGCGGAGGCATAACTTCCACAGCAGTCCCCTCTACTGCTGCCGACGAATCGCGTTTAGGCTCCGCCTGAGTTTCTTTGTGAGTGAGGGTGCCTGAGATTTCAGGACTCACTCCTCCACTTTTCTTTCCGAATGGAACGCATTTTGTAAACCCAAATGAATCTATGATCGTTCGTCCGGTCGGACAAGGCTCGACGCTGGTGGTGGAATTGGCGGTCGGTTTGGCCGGTTGCGACCGGGACTCTTCAACAATCCACTCGTACCCGCGCCCTTGCATGCATTTCGTATAGAGATTAGATCTCGTCTTTTCTGAACCGCCGGCAGTCCGCTCGGCGAGCCGCTCGCAATATTGAGAATCGGCCGGGTACTGCTGATTCGTCAGCGCCTGGGACACCCCATGCTTCGTCCAGTATCCCTGCTCGGTCGATTGGCAAGATAGGCCGAGCAATGCCAGGCCGAACAGGAAGATCGAGACAATCATGTTGAGCGTCGTCCGAGTGTTCCGGACAATATTTATCGAGGTCATGCGCATCACTGTACGGGGAAAGGCGTCGGCGTCCTACTCGGCAAAGACCTAGCGGTTGCCTGAACCGGAGAGCAATCCAAAGCCGATGTTATCGGCGCCGGCCGAGCTTCAAAAATGATAGGCGGCGCCTCCCATGAACCAATTCGTGCGGAGGTCTGCTTTGAATTGCTGGCCGCCGAATTCAATGTCGGCGCGGGTGTATTTGTACTCGGTGAAGAGCGACACGTGGGAGGTCACAAATAGTTTGAGGCCCGCCATCACATTGAAGATCGGATAATAACTTGTGTCTTGGTCGGGGGCGGTCCGTAGCAGAGAAAAGCCCAGCCCTCCGCCAATCCCCACATACGGCTGCCAGCGCTCGCCCGGATAGCGCGCAATCAGATTGAAGGCCAGATTGTTCGTCGTCAGTCCCACCCGGGGCGTCATACCGTTTTGCTGCGTACTGCCCAGAATAGGAACAGTCGCCGTGATGTTCTGGCGTTCAATGTTGGCATCGCTGTGATAAAACTCCAATTCGGTTCCAAGCCACCGTAAGTCTCTGACCGCCATCTTAGCAGATTAGATAGGACGGCAAAGGCCTCCTGATTCCAGCTCGGCGCCATCCCCTGACTCACCGGATATTTTTTGATCGAGTAGTACCGGCCAGGCAAGGAAGCTGGGACGCCGACATTTACTGAAGGAGCGTGCACGGTTCCGCACGGCGAGCCCTGGAGGCCGCTCCGAGAAGTGCGGAGGCGGCCGGCTTCCTTGCCAGAACTTCTAGCCCGCATTATTCATGGCGGTTCGTGACGAAACTGCGGAGACGCCAGGCGAGATGGGCGCGTGGAGGCGCGAGGGCCCGAAGCACATTTGAAACAGTATGTTGAAGGGCGAGCGGCGAGCCCGCCCCCCTGGCCGTGTAAATTCATGGCCAGGCTTGTCGTAGCGGCGTATACGCAGTTGCAGTAGAATCGTTCATGAATAATGCGGGCTAGATGCCCGCGTACCATTCGTAGCCTTGATCTTCCCAATATCCTCCCCTTCCTTGTCCGAACCCGGCAAGCGACTCCACCAACTCGATCTTCGTGACGTATTTGGCGTGCTTGTAGCCGAGCTGCCGCTCGAAGCGCAGCCGGAGGGGCGCCCCGTGCGGAATATCCAACGGCCGATCGTTGAGCTCATAGGCCAGGATGGTCTGCGGATGATAGAGATCCGCGACCGCCATGCTTTCATAATAGGAGACGCCCTCGTCGTCCACGTCCGCGCAATGAAAGACCGCGTACTTGGCGGCAGGCAGCGGGTCCACCTTCCGCATCACATCGCCAAGCGGCACGCCGGTCCACTTGCCGATGGCGCTCCAGCCTTCGACACAATCATGCCTGGTAATCTGCGTTCGCGCGGGCAGGTCCTTGAGCGCACCCAATGACCAACGAGCCGGCGTCCGGACCAATCCGGCGACCGCGAGCGTCCAATCGGTAAACCCTGCAGCCGCCATCGCAGCGTAGGCGTCCATGCCCGGATCGGTATTGCCGTTGGCGGGAAACAGGGCCGATATATCCGCTTCGCGGTATTCCCTGGCCAACGCCTTCGCCGGGGTTACGGCCCGTTGAACCAGATCGGTGAGCTTTTCCGCCTGACTCAACAGGCCCGGGAACCATTGACTCTGTGTGAGATTGTCGCAGCCGGCCGAGGCTATCAATCCCGCCACGCCGACCGCGCCTTTCAATAATTGACGCCGTTCCACTGTCCGCTTATTCCGGTTCATGAGTTCCTCCGCTTCGCAGATTGAGCACTATCAGCCTACGCTTCATGGCTCGCTTCGTCCTGCTTGATTACAAACCACCCGGTGGTCATGGAGCGGATGTTGTTGAAGAATCCCGTGAGCATGACCTGCCCGACGTGGATCACGATGAAGGCGACGAACGAAAAACATGCGATGAAATGAATCGTCCGCGCCGACTGGCGGCCGCCGAACACGGTCAACAGCCAAGGAAAGGCCGTATCGAGTGTGGGCGACATCGTGAGTCCCGTCAGCACGATCAGCGGCGCCAACCCGAAGATTACCCCGAGATAAGCCAGCTTTTGGAGCACGTTGTACCGCTTGGCCTCATTGCCGGACGGATGCCGCAGCGTGAGATGATCCTTGATCGCCTTGCCGATGCCACGCACGTCCCGAGCTGTCGGCACAAGATCACGCGTGACATGTCGGCTGATGAACGCGTAGGCGGCGAAGAGTAGCCCATTGATGACAAAGAGCCAGGCAAAGAAAAGATGCCATTGCCGCCCCATCGCCAGCCATTTGGCGCTTGGAATCGTGGCCCAGGCCGGAAAGGCCCGCACGGAATGCCCCGAGTACCCCAGGACACCGGTGGTGTCGAATTGATGTCCCAGGATCGTCGTGACGCCCTTGATCCCTTCATCGGTCTTGACCGCCCGGATAGAAAGAAGCGGTCGCTCGCGATCGGACCGGTCTCCCCAATAGAGCGCCGGATGGGCATTGAAGATCTGTAGCCCGCTCATAATCAGGATGAAGAGGCAAAGGACGTTGAGCCAGTGTCCGAGCCGCACCGGCAAGGCATGGCGGTAGACCTTCTCGAGCGAAACGACGCTGTCTACCGAGGTCTTGTAGGACGATGTTGCGTCGCCGGTTTCGCTGCTTGCGCAAGATTCGAGGCCAGCGGCCGGCTTTTCCACAATGCCCGTGGCTCGGCCGTTTTCTGCCTTCTCATGAGTCCACGAGGTCATCATCGTTGTTGCCTCCTGTGACAATTGTTGTCTGCGCCTTGGTCGCCGGTTCAGAAGAATCCTTACAAGCTGCGGGGGTAGTACACAGAGGCGCGGCCTGCGTTCGCGACGCAAACGCAGGCCGCAGCATCCAAACCTGTCGCCGGCAGCGCTACTTGCCCATCGCGCCCATTTGTCCCTTCATTTCGCCGTTCATGTCGCCGTGCTTCTCTTTCGTCTCCCCCTTCATACTATCCGGCTTCATCGTCTTGTCGCCTTTCATTTCATCGTGACCGGCTTTCATCTCCTCTTTCATGGGATCCTTGTGTTCTTTCATTGCCCCTTTGGTCTCCGCCTTCATTTTTCCCATCTCATCGGCGTAGGACAGGCCGCTGGAGCCGGACAGACACAACACCGTCATAGCAGCGAAAAGAATGGTCTTCATCGGAACCCTCCTCCTTTAATAGTAGCAAGCCTGCGACAGTGCAGGCTTGCGCGCTGAACGTCACGGCCTCTATGGCTTGTCCGGCGCCACGTTCACAAAGACTTTGATGGCGTCGGTCTCTGTCGTCAGGGTCGTCATCATGGCTTCGTAGTTTTCGAGCCCGAACACGGGATGTGTGAGCAATTGCGACAGCCAGCCGGGGAATTCCAATTCAGCGCGGCACAGGTCATAGACACCCGCCTCAAAGTATTCGCGGTTCGCATTGACCGTCCCCACCACCACCTTATTGCCCAGGACAAATCCCAGGTTAATGAGATCCGCGGGAACCTGAATCGACCGATTTCCTCCCGTCACACTGGCGAGGATCAACACCCCGTTCTTTCCCAAACATTCCATGGCCTCAAAGGCCAGCGGTGAATAGCCAGTGGCTTCGAACATCAGATCGAACGGCCCGTATCGAGCGGCCGCATCTTTGATAGGTTGATCCGTGGTCGAGACGTACCGCACACCCAGCCGCCCAAGAAGTTCGACATTTTTTGATGCCCTCTCGTTCTTGCCGAAGCTCGTCACTTCCAACCCCCTCATGCGAAGCGAGAGCGCGGCCAGGAGGCCCACGGTGCCGGCTCCAAGCACGGCCGCGCGTCTCGGACGCCAGATTTTCAGCCGGCGTTGCGCTTCGTACGCCTGGATGATCCCCTTCTCGATCACCGAGGCCGGTTCCAGCAGCACGGCGACGTGCTTCAGTCCATGGGGAACTTTGACGAGATATTCCGGGTCCTCCACGAACAATTCCGTGAGAAAGCCATGGCGTAGATTAATACCCCGTTCGTAATACGTGTCCTCTGTCGTCATGTCATATTGGCCGATCTGATCGTAGAAGCTTGTGCCCGGCCGGCGCACCGTCGGGACGACATAGTCTCCCGCCGCGAGTTCGGATACATTCGGACCGATTTCAAAGACTCGGCCAAGGCACTCATGTCCGATCACGAGAAACTCATATCCCGACGGCGCTTCGCCATATTCGGCCGCGTTGATTTCCTTGTCCGTTCCGTCGACCCCCACCCGGATGACTTGCACGAGCACGCCCCGCCCGCGCGGGATATCGCCGACAGCGGGTTTCGGCAGTTCGGCAAGGTGTATGGAATTTGATCGTCCTGGAATCACCGCCACGGCTTTCATCGTTCGTGCTCCTTTCACATGGTGTCCTGCGTAGAGCCTGAGGGGCCGGCCACTCGCTACGAGGGCCGGCCCCTACGCCGGAAATCTTCCTATTCGTGATCGCAAGCCTCGAGCGCTTCGCCGGCCGTCCAAATCGAGGCTCCCAGCAGCGCCAGATCTTTCAACAGGAACTGACCGGGCGCGACCGAGAGAGCGGGAAAGCCTCCGAGACTCGCTTCCCACACGGGAGGCGTCGAGAGCATGAAGCTCAGGGTCCCGAGGAACAAAACGGCGGCCAAGCCGCTGCCGACAGCAGAGATCGTGGCCGAGATCGGTCTTGCGGCAATCATCAGGCCGATGGCCACCTCCAGGACGCCGAGGCCATTGGAGAAAGCCTGGACGCTCAAGAAACTATAGAGCCAGCTCATGAGCGGGCTGTGGGCCACCAACGGCTGGATCGCCGTGGCTTCGTAGGCGGTAAACTTCATGGCCCCGATCCACTCGAACACCGCCACGAGCCCATAGCGGGTGATGAAAAGGCCAAGAGTCTGTAGTTTATCCGTGGCGGCAATGTCATCGGTGATCGGCATATCGGCGGTGGCGGTTCTGATCATGGTGGGGTTCCTTTCTCCTGTCATGATGAATGATCGAAACATTGTGCCTGTCATGGGGTTATCGGCAGCCGGTTGCTTCAGAGTCGCGGCACGAGAAAAGTTCTTACATGCCGACTAGCCGTTGCGGCGGGCGTGAAATTCTTGCAGCAAGAACCGCTTCGTAGAGGGGAATATCTCGGGAAATGGAAGTTGGGCGAGCGTTTTCACGGTGAGCCGGATCTGGCGGCGATAACATGAACAACCCCGACATCCAGCCAGATGACGCCAAAGTCTGAATCGCTCCAACAGAGCAAGTCCCTCTTCACCCGCAATTAGTTTTGTCACATCCCGGCACGTATCGATCCGAGAAATGAGCCGGCCAAAAACATTCCCGACGCGAATGGCAGCCATCGTGTCATTGCCTCCATTCCCTCTGTCGATCGAGACCGGCCGTTCTTACAGAGCTTTATTACGTCTCTTCCAAATGCAATTCGATCGCTCGCCTGACCCGCTCTCGCGCGCGGTGCAAGCGGACATAGAGATTCGTCTCGGTGATATTCAAGAGCTCGCAGGCCTCTTGTGACTCGAGTCCTTCAACATCGCGGAGGATCAAAACCTCGCGCAGCATCGGCGGCAAATCCGCAATCGCCTGCTGCATGCAATCGGTCGCTTGCCGGGACGCCAGCAGCTTCTCCGGTGTCTGGTCATCCCAGCGCTGAGGCGGAAAAACCCAGTGGCCGGCCCACTCGCCTGATTGATGGAAGCGGGCCTGATCCACCGCCTCGTCGTTCTCGTCGTCGAGAGACTCGAATGCCGAAAACGTGACGTGCCGCTTTTCCCGCACGCCCCGGTCTTTGGCCTTGTGAATCAGGATGCCGAAAATCCAGGTCCGAAGAGCGGACCGGCCTTCGAAACGGCTAAGGCTCTCGATCACGGCCATCCAGGTGTCCTGCACAACTTCTTCGGCCGCGTCACGATCCGCCACATAGCCCATTGCGATACGGACCAGCGGCCCGTGATATTTGGTGACCAGCTCGTCGAACGCCGGCTCATCGCCCCGGATGAGTCGCTCAACTACCGAGTGATCATCCGTTGACGGAACCAGCCTGCTTTCGGCCGGCGTCGCCTCGCCAAGCGCTGCGCTCCGCTCTATTGAATGTGCGTAGGTGGTGGCAACCGAGTTCATGAGCGACCTCCTGTCTGCAGCAACTCCGTCACAAATCCCGGAGCACTGACGAGAGTGACATCCTTCACTGAGAGATTACGGAAGACTTCGATCCCTTCCTCGTCGAGAAAATCCAGGCCGGCACAGTCCAACAGCAGCGTTTTCCCATCTTTCAAGAACGATCGGCATTCTCCGTCCAGGAGGACCGCCCATTGTGCCGTGACCTTTCCTTCCAATTTGAGCGTGACTGTCCGTCCGTTCTCTTGGACCTTCGTGATCTTGAGCATCTCTGCATCCTCTGTGTGTTGCGTCATGCCGTGTTCTTGAGCAACCAAGATGCCAGATGCGATAGGCGCAGGGCCTACCGGCATAACACCTTGGCCTTACGATCAGTTAAAGGCCCTTTTGGACGGGAGAGGACGATGAACAGCCGGGACAGGTCAGAGAACCGGTTCCCAATATATTGGGACCGTCACGAAATGTTGGGACTTACCGATGGAAAGAGGAGCCAATCGCTAATGGCGTATGGCTAATGGCAAGGACCCGGGAGAAAAGCGTTCGCCTACCGTCAACGAGAAGTGCTCCGCGAAGTCGAGCCTATCCGCACTTCCCCAAGATCATTCAGATCCTTCTCAAGGTCGATAAGCATGAGACGCAGGGCTTGGGTGAGGCCTCCCGCGAGGGCGCCGGGAGATCGATCGGCCAGCGGTACTTCCTTGTGGTACACCCGCCGGAACAGCACCTCCCGTTCGTGGAACCCGTCGAGCAAATGAAGCTCGATTCCGAGAATGGCTTTGGGCGAGGCGGCAAGCCTGTAGTCTCCGTAAAATTCCGTCACCGTGCCTTCCAGGAGATGAGTCGGCTCGATGTGGTCGCTCCCTGTCAGCACAAATCGGAATTGCCCCGACCTGGACAGCCCATTCTGAAGCTCTTGCGTCACGAGCGCGCCGGGAGCGACAAACCATTCGTCATAAAAGTCGCTCTCATACTGCAAGTCCGCGGTTCGATACACCATGGCTCTCCCGGAGAACAACGGGGACACGTGCAATTTATTGATTTTGAGCACCATGGCGGCTCCCGGAGCAGGCTCCCGTGGCTCGGATGCAACATCCAATACGAACGACCGTTTCTCCGGATAACTTTTATTGAGATTCAGGCAGCCGGCAATCGCGAACGGCAGGAACGCGACAGCAACCAGCCGGAAGATTCCCACTCGTCCATTCATCGCTTCACCGCGCTGGTCCGTGGCGGCGGCTCTCCGAAGAGGACTTGCGAAGGATATTTCTCGGCGGTTTTCGTCAGATACCGCAGTTCCTCGGATACCGACCGCAGGTTCTCCAGTAATTCATCGACCGCCTCGCCTTTCCCCGCCAGCAGGTTATCGACGCGGCGCAAACTCCTATCCAGACGAGCCATCACGTCGGGCAATTGCGCCATGGCTTCCCGCACGTCCTTGACCGTATGACTCAGGTCGGCCGCCGTCCGACGGATATCTTGCATGGCTGCGGCTGAATCGTTAAGCGCCATGCCGAGTTGAGGGTTGCCAAGCACCCGGCGCGCGTCGAGCACGGCCCCGCGGATGTCCGCGATCAGGTGTTTTGCCTCTGGTCCCAAATGTTCAACCTGAATGTCCTGTGCTACCTGCGTGACCGATGCGACCATCGTGTCGAGGTCTTTGGCAATTTTGTCGATCTCCACCTGCTCCAGCTTCCTGGCAATCGACCGCAAATCGGCCCCCAACTCCGAAATGGTGCTCGGCGCGGACGGAATGTACGGAGTCTTGGGCGTCCAGGCAATACTCATTGGAGGATAGCGCTCAGGGTCCACGAACTCCGACTCGATGTAGAGCACACCGGTGATGCCCTGTGATGCCAGTCGCAATCGAAAGCCCGCGTCGGCCGCCATTTTCATCCGGGTGATGGCGTCTTCTTCCGGAAAATGGACCGCCACGCTCGGACGAACCGACATCCTCACGACCACGACCCCCTTGTAGGGAAAGAGGCCGGCTTCAGGCTTGACGATGAGCCCGTACTCTTCCCTGGCGAGCCTGATGGACTCGACTCGTCCAACCGGGACACCTCGCAGCCTCACCGGCGCGCCGACCTCCAGCCCTTGGACCGATTCGTTGAAATAGGTTTCCACCATCGTCACTTTCTCGAACCATTTGCCGGCCCCCAGGACGACGATACCGGCGACGGCCAAGCCCGTCGCAGCGATGACGAAGAGGCCTATTTTGAAGTAATGAGCCTGCCTCATAGATTCACCCTTGTCCGCCGTGGTCCCTGCCCCGCGCCGCCGTCGCTTCACGACCGCCGCTTCACGTGTCCTACTTCGTCGCCAGCGGGCTCGCTTCCCGATTAAAGAACTGCCGCACCCAAGGATTTCCAGAATGGTCGCGTAACTCTTGTGGCTTGCCTTCCGCGATGATTGTTTTCGTGCGCTTGTCCAACATGATCACCCGGTCGGCGATCGTGTCGATGCTCGCGAGCTCATGCGTGACCACGACGAACGTGATGTGGAGATTCCGGGCGAGGCTCAGGATGAGCTGATCCAGGTCGGCCGACGTGATGGGATCGAGTCCAGCCGACGGCTCGTCCAGAAACACTATCCGAGGATCGAGCGCCATCGCCCGCGCAATGGCGGCGCGCTTTCTCATTCCGCCGCTGATCTCATCCGGCAATTTGTACGCCGCGGCTCCCAACCCGACCAGTTGCAACCTCATGAGGGCGATCCGGTCAATGGCGACGTCCGGCAAGTCGGTGTACTCTTCCAGCGGCAGGCGCACGTTTTCCAGCAACGTCATCGATCCGAACAGCGCTCCCTGCTGATACATCACCCCGATCTTGCTCAAAATCATCAGGCGCTGCGCGCCCTCCGCCCTCACAATGTCGTCGCCTTCGATAAGAATTGATCCGCGCGCCGGCCGGTACAACCCGATGATATGTTTGAGCAGCGTGCTCTTGCCGCAGCCGGATCCACCGAGGATCACAAACACTTCGCCCCGATAGATCTCGAACGAGAGATCGTCAAGCAGAACCGTACCGTCGTACGCAGCCGTGAAATGCGTGACCCGAATGATTGGTGTCCGTGCGCCGGGCGACATAAAAATGGTCCTCAGATGCCGAGATAGTAGAAGACCACCGCAAAGATGCCGTCCACCATCGTGATCAACACGAGGCCGCTCACGACCGCCCTGGTCGTGGATTCTCCGACGGCGCTGGCCCCGCTTTTCGTCTGCAGGCCCCGCAAGCAACCGATCGCCGCCACGACGATCCCGAAGACGAACGACTTACCGAGCCCGCCGATTATGTCGCCGACGGTCACGGCGGACTCCACCTGAATCACGTATGTTACGAGCGGAAACCCCAATGAGAGCATGACCACCGCGCCGCCGATCAGGCCGAGGAATCCGGCGAAGACCGCGAGCAACGGCGTCATCGCGACCGCGGCTATCACCCGAGGCAGGACCAAGAATCCGACCGGCTCCAATCCCATCGTCGTAAGGGCATCGAGTTCTTCGCTCACTTTCATTGTTCCCAGTTCGGCGGCAAAGGCGGAGCTGGACCGTCCGGCCAAAATGATGGCGGTCAACAGCGGCCCCAATTCACGCAGCATGGAAAGGCCGATCAAATTGGCGACGTAAATGTCCGCGCCGAATTGGCGCATGGGGATCGCGGATTGAAACGCCATGATGAGCCCCAGGAGAAATCCCAGCAGAGAGACGATCGGCAGTGCATCGACGCCTGCCAGCTCGGCCGTCAAGAACGCATCCTTCCACCGAACGAGACGTGGACGTCGAACGGCTCGCCCCAACGCCACGCAGAGCTCTCCCACGAAGGCGATCAAGAGCACCATGTCGTCCCATAGCGTGACGGCCGCGCGGCCGATCTGTTCCACCAGCGAGACAGCAGGTGTCGGCGGCTCAGGATTCTGATCGTCCGACCGTCCATACAGGTCGAGCAGCGCCTGATACGCAGGACCAAGCGATTGGATTTCATAGCTGCCCCCGCGGTCCTGCTGGCGGCGACGAAGTTCCAGGAGCAAGGCCGCGCCGGCTCCATCGCAATAGGTCAAACGCGACGCATCGACGACCAGCCGGCGCGGACTCGCCTGTTGCAGCAAGCGGAGCGCGTCCCGCCAGGCCCGGCCGGTAGTGCGGGAATCCAGCGAACCGGTGATGGAAAAGATGAGGCTGTCTCCGGAGGAGGGATGCGCGTGAAGGACGCCCTGTGCCGTCTCTGCAGATCTCATTGAAGAGCGCGCCTCCGATGGGGCGAGGAGGATTCTACGAAAGAGTCACCCGCGATTCAACTGATGAACTGACCGGCCCGCTTTTCCTTGCAGAGATGTTCGTAAGAGCAGGATCCCGTGAATCATGCAACGTCGCTCGCGAGATACGAGATACGGAAAGCGGGATGCAAGAAGCGGCATTTGTGCGCGCTTGTCGCTTCACGAAAACCAGTCCTCAGGCCGGTCTGATGATGCCCAGTTTTTTCATACGCGCTTCCAGCGTGGTGGCATTGAGGCCGAGTATCTTGGCCGCTCCTTTGTCGCCGCTGACGCGCCAATTGGTCTGCTCCAAGGCATCGACGATATGCTGCCGTTCAACTTCCTCGAGCGTCGGCGTCTTGGCCGGCCTGATCTTACCGCTCGACTGCGGGAGCCATTCGATCGGTTCGAGCTCCGGCCCCTCGCTCAGTATTACCGCCCGCTCGATCACATGCTCCAGCTCGCGAATGTTGCCCGGCCATGCATAGCGTTGCAGCGCCGACATCATCCGTTCCGGAATCCGGTCGATCTTCTTGCCGAGATTCGCGGCCGCCTTGCGCACGAAATACTGCGCGAGCAACGGGATGTCGCCCTCCCGCTCGCGCAATGCAGGCAGGTGAATCGGGAACACGTTCAGGCGATAGTAGAGATCGGGCCGATAGTGGCCTGCCTTCGAGAGCTGATCCAGATCCCGGTTGGTCGCCGCGATAACCCGCACGTTGATCTTGAACGTCTGCGTCCCGCCGACTCGTTCGAATTCACCGTCCTGCAGCACGCGGAGCAGCTTCGATTGCAGATCCAGCGGCAATTCGCCGATCTCATCGAGAAAGATCGTGCCCCCATCCGCCACCTCGAAGCGACCCATCTTCTTCGTCAACGCGCCGGTGAAGGCCCCCTTTTCGTGCCCGAAGAGTTCGCTTTCGATGAGCCCCGATGGAATCGCTGCGCAATTGACCTTCACGAGCGGCTTGCCCTTCCGCGGGCTCAAATTATGGATCGCCCGGGCGATCAGTTCCTTGCCGGTCCCGGTTTCGCCCGTGATCAGGACGCTCGAATCGGTCGGTGCCACCCGCTCCACGTTTTTCAAGATCCGCTTGAGCGAGGTGGATGAGCCGATCAGTTCCTCGAAATTGTGCGCGCCCTTGATTTCTTCCTGGAGATACGTATTTTGGGCTTCCAGCCGTGCCTTCTCCTGCTCCATCAGCACGCGCTCCGTGATATCGAGGAACATCGTACGGGTGTAGGTGCCGCTCGGATCGGGCCTGGACCACCATTGAATCCAGAGCGGCTTCCCATTGTCCTTGCGGCGCAGTTCAAGAACGACGCCCTTTGTATCGATGCCCTTGCCGATGGAATCGAACGCCTCCTTGAGACGTCGTTGCGCATCGGGCGTATCGGGGATAAACGAAAACCCATACGTGCCTTCGACCTGGTCGGCCGTGATGCCCAGGGTCTTCAGCGCCGTCCGATTGGCCCGGATAAAGCGGGAGTCGAGGCCCTCATTTACATAGGCGATCGGGGCCTCGTCGAACAAATCACGCAACCGCTCCTCGTTCTCTTTCAGGAGGCGCTCCATGTGCGTGCGCTCCAACTCGGCGCCTGTCCGCGCCCCGAAGATCTTGAAGACCGAGAGATCGAGTTGCTCCAGCTCCATGCGCTTGCGGTCCATCACCGCCAAATGCCCCAACACTTGGCCGCCGGCGCTCGTGACCGGAATCGCGAGATAGCTCCGCACTCCGAGTTTCTCCAGCTCCTCTTTATGGAGCGGAAATCGTTCGGCGACCTGATCCGCGCAATGGTACAGCTCGCCGGCGAGCACCTTCTCGCACGGTGTCCCGATGATCTCATACTCGAAGCTGCTCTTGGCATGGTCTCCGGCCCAGAAGGCCAATGTGCGGACTTTGGTTCGGTCCACGCAGAACTCGGACACGAATGCATATTCGACGACAAGCGCGGCTGCGAGGTTCCTCACCAGGGAGTGGAAAAATTCACCCCCGACATCCGCCGCCGTTCCTTCTGCAATGGCGCGTAACGTCGCCTCGCGCTCCTTGAGGGAACCCTCGATCACTTGGCGGTAAATCTCGACGCCGGCCCGTTCGCCGAACAACTTGAACACCGTGATTTCTTCGGACGTCAGCGGCATCGGCTTCACGTCCATCGCGGCCAAATGGCCGAGGACCGCGCCTTTCGGATCTTTCAACGGGACGGCGAGATAGCTCATCACGCCCAGCGTCACCAGGTCCCGATCGCGCGGGAACAATTTCTGGACATCCTGCGGATAGTGGCAGGTGTCGCCTTCGATCACCTTCATGCAAGGCGTGCCGTCCAAGTTGTATTCGACTTGATCCAGATATCCGTCACCCTTCCAGAAGGCGAGCGTTCGGATCCGGGATTCGGGAAGGAGATAGCCGACGAAGGCGTAGCGAATGCCCAGCGCAGCCGCCACGTGCCGAACGAGTTCACGCAGAAAGTCGCCGCCGGTGGACGCGACGGTGCCTTCGACGAGCGACCGGAGAAACTCGTCGGCCTTGTACCGCGCGCTGAGAACAGGATCGTGCCGGAACGTACTCTCCTCAAGCCCATCCAAGCCGTTTGGATCGTCCGGCGCCGTCACTTGTTCTGCCATGCCCGCCTGTCCTGTCAATACCGGCGTCCTGCCGGCGCGCACGAACTGGGAAGGATCGAGGCGGCAAGTCTAGCACCGTCCTCCACGGCCTTCAATGAGCCCGGGAGTGAACGGATCGATGCGGCGTTCACGAGAATAGGGGCCGGCGGCGGTTCTCTCACTTCTTGGATCGCGGTGAACATGAGCGAGGCGCGTCATACTCATTTGGCCTACCGAGTTTCCGTTGCCGGCCATCGCTAGCTGAGATTCGCCGGTTTTGATCGATTCGCCTTCCGGCATTGAGATGGTGGATGCACGAACGGTCAGGAACTGAACCAAATCTTTCGAGAACAGCAGATCAAGCGTCCAGTCCAGAGCCACGCGGAGTTTCTTCTCGAACCGCGGCAGTTTCAGCAAATAGATCGTGCGCCAGAGCCACCAGGCGAGGAACCCGGAAAAATTGACGCCAAGTACGTTCGCGACGCCGGTCCGCTTCCCAATCGCCGCCAATTGGCCGAGCGTCGAGAAGACGAAGGGCCGTTTCTTATCGCCCTGAATCACCGCCAACACATTGCGGGCCGCGATCCTTCCTTCACGCAACGCGTGCTGCGCGGTGGGCGGGTGCGCCTTTCCGGTGTTGCCGTCGGGCACGACGGCACAATCGCCAAGCGCCCAAACGCCTGACCATCCCGGCGCCTCCAGATATTCATTGACCAAAATCCGGCCGCGCTCCTTGTTACAGGGCACGGTTTCAAGCAAGGGATTCGGCGACGTGCCGGCGGTCCAGACGAGCGTGTTGCTTGTGATCACGGTACCGTCGCTCAGGCTCACTTCACGATCGGTCACCGCCGTGACCCGGCAGTTCGTCCGGATCTCAACGCCTCGCTCCGCGAGTTTGTGCTGGGCATAGGCGCCCAGTTTCTCGCCGAGTTCGGGAAGAATGAGCTTTCCCCGGTGGACGAGGATGATGCGGAGCATACCTTCCCGCAGATGCGGATAGAACCGCACGGCTTCGCGCAGAAAGTCGTTCATCCCGGCGATCGTTTCGACCCCGGCGAAACCGCCGCCCGCGACGATAAAGTTGAGCAGCGGGGCGCGGACCATCGGGCAACATTCGAAGTCCGCCTCTTCCAGATTGGCGATGAGCCTATTACGCAGGAAGATGGCATCTCCGAGGGATTTCATC
The DNA here is from genome assembly GCF_965152575.1 of Nitrospira sp. Nam80. Classification (NCBI taxonomy): domain Bacteria; kingdom Pseudomonadati; phylum Nitrospirota; class Nitrospiria; order Nitrospirales; family Nitrospiraceae; genus Nitrospira; species Nitrospira sp. Nam80. The sequence goes on along the minus strand of NZ_OZ224216.1, from coordinate 583,764 downwards.
GTCAAGGCCCGGTCCGCCAGCCCCGGTAAATTGAAGAAGTTCGTGACGGATCCGAGCGCCAGAATCACATGGTCATACGGCAAAGCATGGCAATGATGCTCATGGCCGTGGGACACGCCGACCCTCCGATTCACAAGATCGATGGATTCGATGTCGCCATGGAAGAAGGTGACCCGGCGGAGGAGCTTGCGGACGGGACTCACGATATTGGTGATGTCCAGGTCGCTCGCCGCCACTTCATGCAACATCGGCGTGAACAGAAAGAAGTTGTCCCGGTTGACCAAGGTCACGTCCAGGTCCGCCCCGCGGGCCATGGCCCGCTCGAACTCCAGGGCCGCATACATCCCGCCGAATCCGCCGCCCAGAATCAGAATGCGTGGCTTGTCGCTCATTGGTCGGGTTCCTTTGTCCCTCTTACTCTTGCCTTTTCTGTCTCAGCTCAGCCTTCCGAGGATGTGCTCTCCGACGCGCAAGGCGTTCGCGATGATGGTGAGGGATGGATTCACGGCCGTGCTCGATACAAAGAAGCTCGCGTCCACCACGTAAAGATTGTCCAAATCATGCGCCTTGCAGTTGATATCGAGGGCGGATGTCGCCCGGTCCTTGCCGAAACGCACCGTGCCGCATTGATGAGCCGTGCCGGCGATCGGAATTTTCTTACCGAGGTACGCGTGATGCGGAACCAAATGCCGCTCGCAGCCGATATGACTCAGCATGCCCTTCAGCTTGGCCGCCAACCGGCGGTGACCTTCGAGATTGTTTTCGGTGTAGTGCAACGAGATGTTGCCCTGCCGATCGACCAGCACGCGGTTGGCGGGATCGGGCAGATCTTCCGAGGTCATCCAGAAATCGAGCGAATGCCTGGCGATGAAGTCCAGCGCCAGTCCAGGGGCAAAAGGCGGCGCCCCGGCGCGGAGCGATTCGAGGTCCTGCTTCCCGACCATCGAGATGTGGCCGAGCGGATAGTCCCAGTCGTCCGATCGGTAATAGAAATCGTTCAGGCCGATGGTCTTTTGGAAGACCGTCGGGTTGGGCCGTTTTGAAATCGCCAGCATGACGGAATTGTTGTGGCACATGTAATGCCGGCCGACGACATCGGATGAGTTGGCCAGGCCGTTGGGATGGCGGTCGTCCGCGGAGCGGAGGAGCAGCGCCGCTGAATTGACGGCGCCGCAGGACACGACGACGATGTCGCCTTGATAGGTCTCGACGGCGCCGTTCCGTTCCACATGGACCTTCGTAACCTCACGTCCGGATGAGCCTGTCTCCAATCTGGTTACCAGCGCATTCGTCAGCAAGGAAACGTTGGGATAGTTCAGCGCCGGGTCGACGCAGACAACTTGGGCATCGGCCTTCGCATTGACCAGGCAGGGGAAGCCGTCGCACGTCGTGCAGCGGATGCAGGCCCCGCGTTCGGGATTGTCTTCATCGCGCAGAACGCCGACCGGAAGATGAAAGGGTCGGAGGCCGAGTCTGGTCCAATCGTCATGGAGTTCCTGGATCCGGGGCTCGTGACGCAAGGCTGGATATTTGTAGGGCAAGCCGGCCGGCGGTTCGGTCGGGTCTTCCCCTCGGTTGCCATGGACGCAATACAGATGCTCCGCCTGAGTATAGTATGGCTCAAGATCCTCATACCCGATCGGCCACGCGGGCGAGATGCCGCCATGATGCTTCACCTCTTCAAAATCGTGCTTTCGAAATCGTAAGAGCGCCGCGCCGTAAAACTTCGTGTTGCCGCCGACGTAATAGTGGATGCCGGGGTGGAAGCTGTTGCCATGCTTGTCCTGCCAGCTCGTCTTTGCCTTGTACTTGCTCTCGACGAACACGGCGCGCGAGTTCCAATTGTCTTTTTCGCGCGGGAGATAATCGCCGCGTTCGAGCAGCAGTATGTTGTTGCCGGACGAGGCCAGTTTGTAGGCCAAGGTGCCGCCGCCGGCCCCGGTGCCGATGATGATGACGTCGTAATGGCTGCAGGAGGACATTGACCACCTCGTATAAGTTGGGAGGTAGTCGGGAAAGGAGGCGGGGTCTTACAAGGGTTGGTTGCCATCCGCGACGCCATAATCCATCGCGTTGACACGTCGGCCGCCGACACGTACCCTCATATCGAAGCCGAGTATCTCCACGTGACGATGATTCGAAGCAGGGCGACGATCCGTACGACAGACGGCACGGATGCCATTTCGTTTCGTGCCGCGCGGACAAAAGGTGACTTCGATGGGTATTCCCGAAGGTCTGGCCATGAGAGTCCTCGCATTGATGTTATTTCCACTCCTATCAGCCGGCTCTCCGGCCGACGCGCAACCCCATGTTTACAATGCATGAAGGCGGCCGACGAGGAATACAAAAGGTGCATGGAGAATGCCATCAGCGTCGAGGACAAAAATTCATGCGAGGACAAGCAGGAAGCACAATTGAAGACGTGCGAGAATCGCGAGTGCAAGGTCGAAAGAGAGACCTGATATTCCACCGTCGTCGTGATCGCTGTGAGCAGCGGTTCAGACCCCGTGAGCCGGCCATTGCGATCCCGATAGATCTCAGGCCGCAGCGCCACGCTCCAAGGTCCTTACGCGTTCCACTGAGAAAAGAAGGAGGATACTGTCGGAGAAAAACCGCCAGAACTCGATCGAGGTGTCGGCTTGATCGGAGGCGCCTCCCTTTCACAGGGAGGCGCCCTTGAACAATCATTCCATCAATTCCTCAGAACTTGTCAGGGAACTGCTTGGCAAGTGCACCGGTGAGGGCATCGGCAACCACATAGATGTGTTGCTTCATCCCCTTCCAGGTCTCCGCCTCTTGCGCATAATCACCTGCCTGCAGTTGTTGGAACTCCGTGATGTGGTGCGCGGCATGGGCCATGAGCAACCCCATTAGGGTATCCTTGGGGAGATAAGGATTTGCTCCGCTCAGGAATGTGGCAATTTCCCCGGCATTCGCGGTGAGGTCTTGCATGGCGGCGTTCTGTCGGGCGGGATTACCGGCGGCAGTCGCGTCCAGATGATCACGAATAGCACTATAGTGTCCCGCCAAGAGCGTGAAGAGCTTCTCTGAAGCCGCGTTTCCATAAAACGGCTCGATGGATCGAGCGATCTGCTCGGCATTGGCGACGACACCCCGCTCGGCGACTGCTCGGGCTGCGACATTTTTATCCATCGTCGCCACAGCCACATTGCGTATCGCCAGAATATGCCCGAGCCAGAGATCGCGAAGAGCCGCCTTGGTTTCAGCCACTTTGGCTGATGACTCCAACGACGCAGCTGGCTGAGGACTGTGCGAACAGGCCACGGAGGCTAGAACGAGTACGAGTGCGGAAAATGAACGAATGGATCGAATCATGGCAACCTCCTGGTTAGAAAAAGTACTCTCATAGACGGCGGGGCGGAGAATAGTGCTCTATAGACCACTTTGTCAAGTATTTTATGTTATAAGTGCACCAATGGCCATTTGTAACGGTATTCGGATATACTCTGCTCGGAGGTTCGCTAGCTTATGCGCTCTGAGGGTACTCGTCGGGAACAGCTCTTGCGATTGCTGCTGGAACGGAAAACCGGACTCACGGTGGTGGAACTTGCACGCCGCCTGCATGTCTCGCGAAACGCCGTCCGGCAACACTTGACTTCGCTTGTAGCAGAGGGATCGGTGACAAAAGGCTCAGTGCAAGCCACCGGGGGAAGACCGGAACAATTGTATGTCCTGAGCGCAGCCGGACGCGAAAGTTTTCCGCGAAAATATTCATGGTTCTCGGAATTGTTGCTGGATTCTCTCAAGGCTGAGAAAGGGGAGGCCGCGTTGATCGCGCGGTGCGAGAAGCTCGGGCACAATGTCGCGGTACAGCTCCAGGCCGCTCAGCGGGCTTCAGAGAATACTTCCGAACGAGTAAAGCGGCTGGCAACTATCATGCAGGAGTTAGGTTATGAGGCGGCCTCGACCGAGCCATCCGGCCGCCAGCTCCCCATGATTGAAGCCACGAACTGCGTCTTCCACCACCTTGCCGCGCGGTTTCCCGAAATTTGCCATTTTGATCTGGCCTTGCTCTCAACGTTTGTTGGGCGTCCTGTCATGCACGACGAATGCATCGTCCGGGGCGGCCACGTCTGCCGATTCAAGTTCAGCCAATCATAACGGATCTACAGCCACATCCCTGTCCGGGTTTTCGGTCGCGGCACACAGCATCCTGATCATTTGAACGAGCATCTGTCGGCACGGTCAGTCATCCGATGACCGTCTGCTGATCGTGTCCCTTTATGCTTCCCGCCGACTGTATCTAAGAAGATAACAGCAATTACAGAAAGGATACGTTCCCGTAGAGACGATATTATTTTGCTTATCGGAAGAAGAACCCAGACATTGTTCCAGCACGCTGAAAAAACATGGCCTTGCCTCTTTTTTCACGAACGACTTCTATCAATAGGGCCAAATGGCACGAGCCTTGCTTTTCCGCCGTAAATAGTCGGTGAAGTGAACCAAGCCTTGGCGCCAAGGTTCAACTCCACACGACATGATGGACGGAGGCACAGGGAAGCAGCCTGACAAAAATTCACTATGTATGGCCTGCGTCGGACGGATGATCGGAGACCCTACGGCCGGCCTGCCTGCGAAACAGAAGCTATGAACCAGCCTGGTTCCCCTCGCAAGCTAAAAGCCGAGGACCACCGCTTCTATACTGCTAAACGGCTCATCGCGTGTATACACAGAGGCCGTGTTCCCACTTGCAAATGTTCCTACCAACCGACCAGCTGAGAGGAGATTGAGAGGGATCGCCTGCCCCCGGGAAGGGTCTGACATCTCGAACGTCGGATCGGGGCATCCCACTCCGGCCGGTTGTGGTACGTGTCGGGGACTAATGAACGCCGAAAGCAGCCTCGCCCGCGCGATACGATGATCGTCCAGGGATCGTTGACGTCGCCGGGGGAAAGGGACCCATGGCTCGCCCAGTCTTTTTGTGGGATCTGATTTTGAGGCTACTTCTCGGTTTCCTTGCGGTTACGGCGGCGATCCTATTCTGGCTGCTCACCCCGTTCTTTCTTGTTCTGAACCTGCTCGTCTCATGGCACCATCTCTGGCGCTATATCGGCGTGTGGAATCTGGTCATCTTCCGTTTCATCATGCGGAGGCGGAACCTGTTTGACACGGGCTCGCTGGCCACCAAGCCGCAGCCGCCGGACTTACGAAGCATCCAATGGAATCCGCAGTGGCGGACGGCGCGCACGGCGGACGGCACGTTCAACGATCTGCATGATCCGTCGATGGGCCGGGCCGAGACACGCTTCGGCAGAAACTTCCCGCTGGGACGGCTGGCCAAGCTCTTCGCCAGACAGAAACAAGAGGCCAAGCTGCTCTCTCCCAATCCCCGCCAGATCAGCAAGGACCTGCTCACCCGGGATCGGTTCAGGCCCGCTTCATCCTTGAATCTCCTCGCGGCTGCCTGGATCCAGTTCCAGGTTCACGATTGGGTCGCTCACAGGCGGCGCCCGCCGGCGGCCCCTTCAGAGGAGAAGACGGACAAGGATTACCTGCCCTCTATCCCGCTCGACCCTGACGACGACTGGCCGGGCAGGGAATCCGTACCGAAGGCTGCGAACTCTTGCATCGGAAGAGAACGGGAGGGCGACAGACCCGATCGCAATAATTCGGCCGCCTACGTCATGAGGATTCGTCGAACCGAAGAAGATGACAGCGTGGATCGAGAGAGCGACAGTTTTCCTGCCGGACTGAAGGACCTTCCGCTGTATCGCAATACGGAGACCCATTGGTGGGACGGCTCTCAACTCTATGGAAGCAGCCTCGCGAAACAAAGAGCCCTGCGCAGTCCCAAGGGCGACGGCAAGTTGTGGATGGAGAATATGCGATTGCCCAGGGAGCCGGGTCGTCATGGGTTCGACCTCACGGGCTTCAACGATAATTACTGGGCGGGACTTAGTCTTCTCCATACGCTGTTTGCATTGGAGCATAATGCCATTTGCGACCGCCTGAAAGAGGAACACCCGGTTTGGGACGACGAACGGTTGTTCCAAACCGCCCGGCTCATCAACGTCGCCTTGATGGCGAAGATCCACACAGTGGAATGGACTCCCGCCATCCTCGGCCATCCCACGCTCTATATCGGCATGCGCGCCAATTGGTGGGGAATTGTGACGAGGCGCTTTAACAAGATTATCGGCCGCTTGAGATTCTTGCGGGACATTCAGGAGGAGATCACCGGAATTCCCGCATCGGAACAGGATCATCACGCGGCGGCATTCGCCATGACCGAGGAATTTGTTTCCGTCTATCGCATGCATCCGCTGATCCCGGATGAGTATCGCATTTATTCCGTGGAGGAGGACGAACTGCAGGCCGCCTGTACATTGAACGATCTCCACGGGGACCGCACCCGTGATTTCATCGGACGACACGGGTTTGAGAACGTCTTCTACTCGTTCGGGGTGAGCCATCCCGGCGCCGTCACGCTCAGGAATTTTCCCCGCGCCCTGCAACAGTTCAGGAGAATGCACGATGGGCAATGCGCCATTCCGGAAGGTGAGATGCTCGACCTCGCCTCCGTGGACATCATGCGTGACCGCGAGCGGGCGATCCCCCGCTACAATAACTTCCGCCGCATGCTCATGCTGCTGCCCTGTATCTCGTACGAGCGGCTGGTCGGAGTTCCCTTTACTCGCTGGTTCAGTGGTCTGACGAATCGAGAGATCGATGAACGAAAAAGCTGGGCCCGAGAACTTCGGCGTCTTTATCCGGACAAAGAAGATCTTGATCTGATGTTGGGTCTTTTTGCGGAGAATCGGCCGAAAGGATTCGGCTTCAGCGATACCGCGTTCCGGATTTTTGTCCTGATGGCGCCTCGCCGCCTCAAAAGTGATCGCTTTATTACTACCGACTTTAACGCGGATGTCTATACACAGCCGGGAATGGATTGGATAGAAGACAACGACTTCAAGAGCGTATTACTGCGTCACTATCCCTCCCTGGCGCCGGCTCTCGATGACGTGAGTAATGCCTTCACTCCTTGGCGGCGAACAGAACGTCCCTCTCCCGATCCGGTTGAAAGCCTGCCGATGAGCGATGATCCTCGACCGGCCATGAGGCGGATGGCGGCATTCCAAATGCCTATCTTCGGCGGCGCCCTGGTGGGATGGATCTTTGGTGCCGTTCTTCATACATCGACAGCGGGCGGCCGTTTTTTCGATTTCTTTGCATCGCTGATTACGGAAAGAGCGGCGCACGGCGCCGCAATGGGCGCCATCATCGGCGGCTTCTGTTTAGCGAGTATCTATGCCTTCACATACATGGCCACTCGCCAACTGACCCTCCGTGAGAAAGTGCAAACCGGCGCCGGATGGGGAGCCACGGCCGGCTGGTTCATCGGCGCGTTGTATCATCTTTGGAGCACAGACAGCGTACTCCCGTCCTTGACTCAAACGGCGCTCACCACGACCGGTTCCCTCCTCACAAAAGAAGCGACGATTGGAGCATTACTCGGCGCCGGAAGCGGTGCCATTCTGAGACGAATTTCATCTCAAATAGCCCGCGGAGCGGTTGTGGGATGGGTTGTCGGCGCCGCTTGGTACCTCTGGCACAAGGGGGGCGTTTCCCTGGCCGCGCTAGCCCGCGATCTTTACTTGGCGGGAAAGGCCCTTGGGACCAGCGAGGCGCTCATCGTGGCCTTTGTAGGGGCGCTTATCGGAATCGCGTATGCAGCGAAAGGGGAGCTCCGCGCAATTTCTACTCCGGCCGCCGTTCGGCGCCTGCGCTGGCGGGCAGCCTATGGCATCGTGTTCGGAGGCGGTATCGGAGCCATAACCGGAATTCTCATCGCCCTTTCTAAGGGAGTGGCGCAGAATCCGCTGTTCATTCTCGTAACGGCCGCTATGGCACTCTCCCTCTTAATTGCCGGCATCACGATGTATGCGGTGAGAGACTCCTTGAATCGGCATGAACGGCCACGGGCTTATAGCCTGCTTGCCGATGCATTGATCGGAACGACTATTGCGGCGCTCCTATGGTTCATTGTCCGGCCGGCAGACGGAATAAACCCTTTACTCCAGGCGGGAAGGAGTGCACTGGATGCGTTGACTTTTCACGCCGCAGCCGGCGCCGCCTTCGGCTCAATCATCGGTCTTGCCTTATGGACAGGCGGCTGGGTCACCGTCGCCGCTGCAGCCGGATGGCTACTGGGCGCGGTGATCTCTTGTATTGACTCTCTTCAGGGCGAGTTCTCCACTGCGGTCTTGTCTTCGGACGCGGGAACCGCCACCGTCATCGGCGCGTTCTTGGGAACGGCGCTGATGACGTTCTTCGTCCGCGAAGGAGGTTGGATCGTTGTAGGCGCCCTACGCGGTGCTGTGATCGGAATTGTCCTGGGCACTTTTTATCATCTTTGGCACATGGTTTCAGCCGCGAACGCGCTGGAAACAGCAATTGAGGCCTCCAAAAGCTGGCCTGCTATCTGGGGGGCGCTCATCGCTGCACTCTTGGTCGGCTCTATTTGGCTGGTCCAGGGGCCTGAGATTACATGGCTTCTCCGGCGATCGTTCTGGAGCTTGTGGGGCTGGTTCAAATTCATCGGCAATCGTCCGCTCACTGTCGCACCGCCCAGGCGGCGGGCGTGGTGGAAGATTATCACCTGGTTGCGAATGTTCGCAGACCGGCGAGCTCGGGCGGCGAATAAGAACGGCAGCTCACGTGAAGAGTGGTGGCAATCTCTAAAAAGCCTGCTCGATTATTGCCTGAGGCGCTCGGGCTCGGCTCGCCGGCTTGACAAGATTCCGTTGATGGAATTTTCAGAGAAATTCGGCATTCCGATCCGCGGCATCCATGTTTCGGGCGCGATTCCTGCGGACGAGCGGTCTCGGATGAAAAGTCTTTTCTATCGCATCCAAGTCCACCTCTATTCCGTCTTTCCACCCATGCAGCCGAAAGAATTGCCTCCGATTTCCGCTGATCCGCACAAAGCCTTGACGCATGCGTATGGATTCTTACACAGGCGCGCGTTCGATGCTCCGGACTTGCCGCCGGAATATGAGGGCAGCCCCGACCTTGGAGCGCTTGCGGTGCGCGGCCCCTATAGCGCCTTCCTGCAACAAGCAAAGGACAGTTCTGATGAAGATCCGCTTTTCGAATGGGATCTCAGGGATGATCTGCATCGGTTTGAATCCCACCCCGAGCTTTATTCACTCGGAGTGCGGGTCTTATTCAAGACCAAGCGCGACACAATCGAAGCAATCAGCCGGCTGGCTCCCTATCAGATCGAGTATCAAACAGCCGAAAACAATCCGTGTATTAGCAGACCGTCGGCGCCCGATTGGCAGTTTGCCAAAAAGCTGGCTCTCTGCGCCGTAACCACGCATCAGTCGCTCGTGCGTCATTTTAATTGGGTCCATCTGGCCGGCGGAGAACCATTCGCCATTGCCACGCGCAGAACCCTGCCGTCCGATCATTTCCTCTGCCGATTCCTGTGGCCGCATATTTATGGGACACAGCAGTCCAATACGGTGGTGACCCGCGGGCAGATGGTGAAGGGAGGAGACTTTGAGGAGATTTTCAGTTTCACTCATGAGGGGATGTGTGACCTCTTTAGCAAAACCTACGGTGACTTCGATCTGATCGTGAACGATCCCGAAATGGATGCCAGGCGGCGTGGGGTACGTGACTACCTCCGGTCGGCCGGAATCGAAACGAGCCAGGAGAATCTGGAAGACCTCTTCGAGGTGATGCATCGACACGCAAAACGATATCTCCTGCTCTATTATACGGATGATGGAAGCATCGCGCGGGATGAGCGTCTGGAGACTTGGTTCCGAGGTCTTGAACAGACCCTCACCGCCGACAAAACGCGGTGGCAAGAGGATAAGGCCCTTCAGGACTGGCTTGGACAGCTTAGTGTCCTGATGCCGCCGCACAAGAATCACATCAAGCCCTGTTCCCTGGCCGAGATTGCCCGTTTGCTCGCCCAACTGATCTATTTAGTGACCGTCGAGCATGACAAATGCGGCTCGTCACTTTGGAATTATCAACTTTGGTCGCACCGGCAACCGTGCCGGGTTTACAAGAAGGGAACTCGTGAGCCCCTTGATGTGTACCAGCGGTTGGTCAATGCGAATTTCAACCTGAATGTGACCCGCCTGTCTCTGATGGAAGACTTCTCGTATTTGGCGCTCGATGACGAGGGCGCCGCAGCTTTCCGCGAGTTCCGGCGAGATCTTGAGACACTGCAAAAGGAAATGGAAAAGAAACCTTGGGCTGTGTGGAAATTGTATCCCAGAATGCTGGAGGCAAATATCAACGCCTGATATCTCGTTTGACGTTTCCTAGGTGCCTATAAACACACGATCGGTGGATCACACGACTGCTTCCAATCTATTCCGGCTTCGGAGGCTGCGATGGTATCGGAGGATTCGAGTCCGGCGCATCTACTACAGGATTCCCTGGAGACAAGGCCCGAAAGGCCACAGGCGGACCTTGTCGTGGGGGCAGCTACGGAAGAATGGGAAGGATCGTCCCAAGGCAATGTCGGTCTTGGAATAGAAGACAAGAAGACGCCGGCGATTCCGCGATGGCTCCTTGTCGCCGTCATTCTTGGCATCTGCTGCTGGCTCCTACGCCTCGTTGTTCTGGGCTCCCCCCAGACCTATGAAAACGAATCGATGCATTTCAAGTACGGCTCAATCGGGTCCGACAATCTCAGGCGAGGCATACCCTATGACATCTGGCGAGTCTTGCCGGAGATGTTCCCTCAACACCTGCCCGAAGGCAAACCGCACAACTATGAAGCGTTTGGGCTGATCACAGATACGGCAGACAAGCAAGACCGCCCCATCGGATTCTCCAAACGCTGGCATCTCGGCGTAGGAGATGTCGTGGGTCTGAACTGCGCGTTCTGTCATGTTTCAACAGTGCGCAGGCTTCCGGAGGGCTCGCAAGAGATCATTCTCGGCATGCCGGCCAATACAGTAAACGTGGAAGCCTTCTTTCGCTTTCTTTTTGACGTGTCGGAAGATCCGCAATTCACTGTTGAAGAGATCATGGCGCGCATCAAACAAAGGCAGCCAGAACTGGGATATTGGCAAGGATTCATCCAACGCCGGATCGTCGTCCCCTTTTTCATACGAGGCCTCAAAAATTTGAAACACACGTTCAGCTTTTTGGATCGGCGACCCACGCCGTTCGGTCCCGGCCGTGTGGATACGTGGGCCGCCTATAAAGTCTTGGCGCTTCAGGAGCCTGTCTGGTTCATGGAGTATCTTCCTGAATGGTTTGGGCCCTATATCGATATGGATGCAGGCCCTGTCGCAGGGCTCGCCGATTTCCCGGCGCTGTGGCGAGAAAAAGTGGATGGTGGCGCCCTTCATTGGGACGGGAATACGAGAGCGCCAGGCGAACGAAACATTACCGCCGCCTTAGGTGCGGGCGTGACACCCGCCACGCTGGATTGGGAAAGCTTAAAAAGAATCGGACGGTGGATACAATCCGATTTGAAGCCTGTCGCGTATCACGAGGTGGCTCCGAACGACTTCGCGGGGAACCACGACCAAGGACGCGGCAAGTCTATCTTCGAGAATCTCTGCTATGATTGCCATGGCGAAACGGGGACCCGCATACGATCGCTTGAACCCGTATGTCTGCCTCCCGGCGCTCCAGCTTGCCAAGCGGCCCAAGAGGGCGCCGCAGGCCAATCTGAAATGTACATCGGGACTGATCCTGAGCGATTATTGGCATTCACGGAGGAACTGCGCGACAAGCTGAACGAAATCCGCCACCTTTCCATGTGGAGGCTCGAGGATTACCGGAAAACGCACGGCTATGCCAACATGTTGCTCACGGGTATCTGGTTGCGGGCTCCGTACCTGCACAACGGATCGGTTCCCACGCTCTGGCATTTATTGCAGAAGCCGGAGAGCCGTCCGACGACATTTTGTCGTGGCAACGATGTGTATGACTGGAAAAATATGGGCTTCGAGTGGGAGGAAGGCAAGACGGACCATTGCAAATCTTTCCACTATTACGACACCCGATTGCCGGGGAACGGTAACGGCGGTCACTTATATGGAACTGACCTCGGCGATTCAGACAAAAGAGATCTGATCGAGTATCTGAAAAGGCTGTAACCCATGGGCAAACAACTCCATCACGACCAACTGTCATGACGGTTCTTCTGACCAAAGACCACCCGATCACCGAAAAGGGCATGATGGAGTTCCAGCCCTTCGGAAAGGAACCGGATGGTGCAATTATTCGGGACCTCAGCGGTGTCGTCATTCGCGCCTGCGTGGAACATCTGGAGGAATACGTGACCGGGACGAAGGACGTCCCGGCGGGAAAACGAGCGGTGCAGGAACTTGTCCAAAGCCTTAACGCTCGGATTCAGGACCCCGCCTTTCATGTGACGGAAGATTTTCTCAAAAACCCTTGGAACAGCTATGCCGCCGAGTTCTCCGCGTTCTTCACCCAATTCTGTTCCGATATTTCCGGCGATCCCGATTTTCAATTCAATATGGCCCGTGGAAAAGCCATTTCTCCGATCATCCAAGCACTCCTGCGGCGCTTTTCGCTTCCTCAGATCTACAAGATGTCCGTGTATATTGCGCAACGCTATTCCAGAAACTCGTTTGACGTCGATCCGATCATGATCTCCGAGCGATGGGGGCTGCTTCGATTGACCTTCAGCGAGCGGACTTGCCGGCAATTCGGCCCTTATCGACTGGCCTGCGCCAGGCACTGGTGCACCGCCGTGAAGGGTTACTTCGCGGGGGTCCCCGAGATTTTTCACAATCTGCCTGCGGCAACCGTGACCGATCGAAGCTGCGTCTCGGAAGGCGACAAATACTGCGAGTGGGAAGTCGCATGGCCGGCCAGTGAACCGGTGCGGCGATTCTGGCATGTAGGGACATGGCTGGGGACAATGTTCCACGTGCAACCGGGCGATGGTCGGGAGAGAATCATTGAAGAGCAGGCGCGTTCACTCGACGCCTGGCATGATGAGCTGCAGAAAGCCTATGTGCAGCAGCAGCAGACCACCGCAGAGCTGCAACGGCGAGTAAATTATCTCACGACACTACACGACGCCGGGCTGGTATTCGCCTCGATTCTTGATCGAGAAACGTTAATCACAAGCGTGATGCAAACCATCAACGGCAAGCTGCTCTACGATCGAGTGATGCTGAGATTTTTTGCTCCCGAGCGGCGGCTGACTTACGACGCCCGCATTCTCGGTGTGCCGGACGAGATTGCTGATTTTGTTCGCTCGCTGGAAGTGCCGGTGGCGGAGTCCGACGATCTGGATGCCACGGTCCTCTTGCGGGGCGAACCTATGCTGATTGCGGACGTGCAACACCTATTGGATCGCCTCCATCCCCTCAATCGCCAGCTCGTGACGATGATAGGTGCGAAGTCTATCATTGCCGTCCCCCTCAAGGTGAAGAATCGCGTTCTCGGCTCATTGACGGTGGATCGGACAGGCGGACGCCCTCTGACTGACGACGACTTGAACGTGATGGTCACCATCAGCAGTCAGGTTGCGATTGCTTTGGACAACACTGACGCGTATCGAGAAATCGAGGAACTCAACATCGGCCTCGAGGCCAAAGTCCGGGCACGAACAGCCGCCCTTGAGCAATTCTTGGCGCGTGTTTCTCATGATCTTCGGACTCCACTGACCAGCATTTGCGGCTTTGCCGACAATATGCTGGACGGCTTGGCAGGCCCATTGACGGACAAACAAGCGCAGTATTTGAACAGGATGCTGGCAAATGGGCGACGACTTGGCCGGCTCGTGGATAATCTGCTCGACATACTCGTCGACCCGGATAAGATTCGCCTATCTCTCTCCGAAGTGGATTTATCCTCTCTTTCAATGGACGTCATCGAGCAGCTACGCCCGTTGGCGCTCGCAAAACATCAATGTTTTGATCTGCAATTCGCGCAGGGAACTCTTACGGTGTGCGGCGATGCCGACAAGCTCGCGCGGGTATTGACGAATGTAGTAGATAACGCCATCAAGTACACCCCTCCGCACGGGTCTATCTCCTTGAAACTCGAGGCAACGGACCGCTTTGCCAAGGTAACGGTGAGCGATACCGGAGAAGGCATCCCAGCTGAGGCGCTGCCGAGGATTTTTGATGCCGGGTTCTCCATTAACCGTGAGAACAAGGTTGAAGTGATTAGTCACCGCCTCGGCTTGTCGATCGTCAAAGACCTTGTAGAGCGACATGGAGGGACGATTACGGTCGCCAGTACGGTGGGGAAAGGCACGACATTTTGTTTTACCGTTCCTCTCGTTCCAATTCTGAAAACGAAAGAGTGGAGGACGGAAGGCGCAACCGCCAAACAATTATTGCTGGCCGATGATGATCCGGACATCCGGCAAATGCTGCGGGACCGCTTGATGGCCGCCGGCTATATCGTCACGACCGCCGGCGACGGGCAACAAGCGTTGAGTTTCTTACAGAGCCATGAATTTCACGGTATCATTCTCGATATCGGAATGCCCCGGATAAGTGGCTTGGATGTTCTTTCGAAGATACGCGGGGAAAAGCCGACAATCCCGATCATCATGATCACTGCGGCATCCTCCGAGGAACGCGCCTTGCTCGCATTGCAATCGGGAGCTCATGCGTATCTCTTGAAACCCTTCGATCCCGGCCGCCTCATTGAGTTGGTAGACCGGGTGGTCGGTACCTCGACGTAACGATCAGGTACTTCTTCGGCGTGCTTCCTCCACCGTCCTCAGCCCGCCGTTCTTTGGGACACCAGCCGCCATGGGGCATACCGTCTTCAATGGCCCAGTCAGGCGCGGCACGATCAGCGCCCGTCTGCCCGCCTGAAATAATTGTTTCGATCATCAGCCGAGATCTTCCTGAAAAACTGCGACAAGCATACAATAACCTGAATCAGCCGCGCCTCCATTGTCTTAGGGGAGTCTTCCATGGCCGAACACACCCTTCAATCCATCGCTTTTCCGACGCTGAGCGACGCGCAGATCGCCGAGCTGTCTCTATGCACCACCGCGAGCCCAAAACTGTATCGGGACGGACAGACACTCTTTGCGGTAGGCGACCGCGATTTCAAATTCTTCATCATTCAATCAGGCGAGGTCGAAATTGCCGATTATTCCGGCGACAAACCCAAGACCGTGACGGTCCATGGGAAGGGCGGGTTCACGGGCGACGTCTCCCATCTGACCGGCAATCCGGCAGTCGTCAGCGCCGTCGCTCGGGGCGATTGCATGGTCTATGAAATCCCCGGAAATGCTCTCCGAGGGATTCTCAATCAGTGCCCCAATCTTAGTGACATCATCCTCCAGGCGTTTATTGCCCGCCGGCAGCTGCTGCGCGAATCGTCCGAGTTTATTGGTCTACGGGTGATTGGATCCCGCTACTCCGTCGATACGTTCCGTATCCGTGATTTCCTGGCCAAAAACCGCGTGCTGTTCACGTGGGTAGATGTGGAGACCGACCCGCAGGTGGATCGGCTGCTCAAAGAGTTTGGTGTAACGGAAGCCGACACACCCGTGGTCGCCTGCGCGCATCTGCTGCTGTTGCGAAACCCTTCGAACACCGAACTAGCCGACGCGATCGGGATCAGCCGGCCGCTGGACCAGACGGTATACGACCTGGTGGTGGTGGGAGCCGGTCCGGCGGGCCTAGCGGCGGCGGTCTATGGGGCATCGGAAGGGCTCCGGACGGTGGTGCTCGAACGCACGGCGCCCGGAGGACAGGCGGGCGGCAGCATGCGGATCGAGAACTATCTGGGCTTTCCGACCGGCGTAACCGGCAGCGAGCTGGCTGACCGCGCCATCCTCCAGGCCAACAAATTCGGTGCTCGCCTGTCGGTCCCCACCTCGGTGATTGGTTTGGACTGGGACAAGACTTATTCGATTCTACATCTCGACAATGGCAGCACCGTCACGGCGAAGTGCCTCCTCATCGCGACTGGAGCCGAATATCGGCGGCTGGGCATTCAAGGGTGCGAGGAGTTCGAAGGAAAGGGCGTCTATTATGCGGCGACGCCCGCTGAGGCAAAGATGTGCCAGGGAGCCGAAGTCGTAGTCGTGGGCGGCGGCAATTCGGCCGGCCAAGCCGCCGTCTTTCTGGCTCAGCACACCCGCCGCGTGTTGCTCGCGATCCGTGGCGACGATCTGTACAAAAACATGTCCAGCTATCTGGTCCGGCGAATCCAGCAAACGCGAAACATCGAGTTGCTGTCCAATACGACAATCCGACGGATAAGCGGGAACGGGTATCTCGACTCGGTCGACATCATGAACCACAAGAATGGTCAGGAGCGGAAAGTGAAAACACCGGCGGTGTTCAGCTTCATCGGTGCAGTGCCGAGAACCGATTGGCTTCCTCCGCAGGTCGAGAGGGATGCTGAGGGGTTCATTGTCACCGGCGCAACTCTCTCCGGATCCTCCCATTGGACAGCAGCGCGGCAGCCGTTTTTATTGGAGACCAGCCGTCAGGGAGTGTTCGCCGCGGGGGACGTGAGATCCGGCTCAAGCAAGCGCGTGGCCTCAGCCGTTGGAGAGGGAGCGATGGCCGTTCAGCTCGTGCATGAGTACCTGAAAGGGATGTAGAAATATTTCATCCGTGATGGTGCAGTGTCAGTTGCAGGCGGCTCTGAAGTTCGGCAAGCCGTGAACGAGCTTGTAGGACATAAAAGGGATAAGCAGTCTCTTCATAATCGGACAGCACTTCGGAGTAGAGTTGCCTCGCGATATTCTCTCTGCCGCCTTCCGACGCGATGTCTCCCGCATGAATTGCGCACGAGGCTGCCATAGCGTGGAGATCAACCGCGACTCGGGATGGCGCCTGGAGGGAAAACGGAGTGACGTTCTCATCGGCCGAAAAATGTGTGCCGGCATACCATTCTGATTGTTTACGAACAATTCGGAGTTGATCGGAAGTCCGTTGAACCACCTCGAAATCCGATGAAGCCATGCAAATCGTATAGGTGGACCAAAGGTTCATAAACCGATCATTGTCCGTTCGGGGAGAGGATGCGTTCCAAGCTCCCTGACAGGCGGTGAGTAAAGAGATAACGTACAACAAGAAAGAAGCTATACTCGCATGGCGTAAAGTCATTCGACTCAGCATAGAGCCATACATGAGCAATCCCCGGACCGCCGAGGGGGGTTTCGTAACGAGTTGAAAAAATTGTAAGAACATCCTTCTCCAGCCACTCTTTGACCAAAACTGTTGTGTGGTTAATATTGCACTGTGGGCTATTTGCTACACAGTCGGCCTTAGGAGAAGAGCGGCGAGAGACCCTCTCCACAAACTAATGCTTGCCTTGGGGCACCACTTCTGGCGAACGCTCCTGTCGTCTGGCATATTCGCGGTGAGAGGACGACGGACGGTCAAATCCATATTTCACCAATAGGCTCTGCACACGAGGCGTAAATTGGTCGGCAATAGCGCGTACTGCCGTCCGATAGCTCGATACGACAGCTCGCCCGAAGTGAATCGACACGTCAGGTCCGACGGGAGCTTCATCGCTGATGCGCACATACCCCGTATTGATCAGAGGCACGGTAACGCGGCGATTTTGTGGCTCAAGCTATGACCGTCAGCCCGTTTTGCTTGAGCACCTCCAGCACCCTGGGAATGTCGGGAGGGCCTGGCGGAATCTCTTTGTCGATCGCGGTGAACATCCGTGTAGCAAAGCCACCCTGGCCAGTGAATTCCAGCATCTGGCCGCCGCCGTCGCCGTAGCGAAAACCGTGCACCGTACCGGCCGGCACGTGCACAAGCGTGCCGGGCGTACACATCACGGTCTTGCCGGCGCAGTTGAACTCGACCATGCCCTTGAGGATGTAGAACGATTCATCCCAGTTGTGGCTATGCAGCGGCGGCCCCATTCCTTCATCGCCCTGCTGCAGGGTGATCTCATAGGAGTGTGTCGCCGCGTTTGACGCGAGCACGGTCACCTTGGTGCCGAGCACATTCAATGCGGGATCATAGTCTGCGGGCGTCACAACAAACGGTTGGGCCTTCACGGTGGAATTCAAACTCATGGCTGAACTCTCCTTTCGTAAGCGGGAGGCGATTGTCGCGGTTCGCTGATTGCTTGTCAACGGCTAGCCGGAAGTTCAAAGAGCAGCGAGGAGTCGGGTCTTGCATCCAACAGCAGCCACATCGAAATTGCGAAAACATGCGCAGCCGGTCTTGCTGCGACTAATGCTCATCGAGTCATAGATCTGGTGAAGTCATCGTTCATCGTGACCCTTCACCTGATATAGCGCACACCCGGCAAGTCTTTGAGGTCCGCATCGCCGGTAATGATCTCCGCTCTCTGATCTTGTGCTGTAGCGCAAATAATCGCATCGGCCATGGCCAACCTATGACGCAAGCTCATGTCAGCCGCGAGATGCAATCGAATCCGTCAACCGAATCACTGAGTCGTATTGAGCCGAGCGGCACACAATAACGCAGTCTCCTCCCCTCGCTCCCGTTTGATCTTCTTATACACCTCGTACAACAATTGTCGGAGTCACAACCCTTTGCCGCGGAGTGAGATAGGCGGCGTAGCGGCCGGCGAGTGGTCAATCAGTAAAGAATTCGATCCACCCGCTGGAATCTATGAGAATGTTCACAGACGGTCCTTCTTCTGCCGGATGCCCGTCGTGGACATTCCCTTGAGCACTCCCTTGAGGGACGATTAAGAGGTCGGCGGATCACACGCGGGAGAGACCAAAAGACCACTGGAAGGGGTTGATCCGGCGGCAGCAGGAGGAGCAACTCTTAACTCAACTGTCCGTGGAAACGGGATAGAACCCCTTTCGTGTTTTCTCGTGCTGAGCGTAGCCACACAGGACCCCGGTCCCAACTATCAGAGAGGGCCTGTCATATCATTCTTTCGCTATGTCCATTACACGATCTCACCTATAAACTCGAGAATGCCTTCACTCCGTTCACTTGGAGTTTCTTCCAGAAAAACGGCCGCTTTTATTTATAGCTTAATTCATCCATGATCCGGCGCCCGTACAGTTGCATAGTGTTTTACTCTGTGGCTTGATGGAGTCGGGTGGAAGCGGCCTAGACTAACAACGGAGGATCATTATGACGACAAGACGGCTTACATTGTCATGTCTCGGTATACTGGTACTTACCGCGTGCATTGGTTGCGAGACGCAAAGAGATACACGAGCCACGTCTTCCTCACGACCCGGCACGTCCGCTCAGCCGGCACCTTCCCAGGCTGGGTCACCGGGTCAACAGGGTTCCATGAGCGGGGCATCACCAATGGAGCAAGACAAAGGCGGAGAGCGAATGATTAAATAAACGCCCAGCGGCTGGAAGAGCAGGGAAGCTGAAGCGTTTGGCTTCCCTCTCATCTTTCATGCGTTGCTAGACCGGTATGGAAGGCTGATAGAGAATAGATGTGACGGGAGCTTACTTCTTCTGGAACTGGCATTAGAGCCGTAAAGTCATCTAGACAGTCTGGTTAGACTCTACCGACCGCGCATGTTGTTTCGGATAAGTAGCTGCTCCGCTTTTAGTAGGCTTCCCCTTCCCCGGCAGGCTCTCGGGCTGTTCCGATCGCACCGAACAATCTCACAGGGCGATAATCATAGAATGTGAAGTACACAGGTTTTTCATTTCGTAATACCTCTAAAATAGACGGCAGTGAGGCGGCAGGGGCGCTTATTAAGGGGTACCCAAGATCATCGCGAAATTCATTCGGCGCTGCTTGGTTGGCATCGGTGTAGAACCGCCAAAAGGCAAGCGGTTTGCTGTTCACATCGAACACGGTGAGGGTGGCTGCAAATTTATTAGGATCTTCCAACGAGATGCAGTTTACGGAGTATGTGGCGATTTCGGTACTCGTGACCGGCATAACGACTCCTATCAATCACTCCCGGGGGCAAGCACGAAATGTCCATGGACCCGAGTGGTACGTTCCCATTTTTGCGAAAGGATCATCCGTAAGCCAGAAAGTTTCATTGGACCATAGTCTGACTTTAGCCTTTTCACCGGCGGACAACTCTGTAATGCCTTGGGGCATCAACATTGAAAAAATGGGCCGCGAACCCCAACTAGGGGAAGCTAGGGGAACACGTCAGGTCAAATGGAGATTCTCCCAGTTCCTCATTCTTCTTGTCGGAGTACGCTGGAGCCATGGCCACAGAGTTGAAGGCTTGGTTTTTTCTCATCATCAGTCTGCTGCTCTTACTCATCATCTGTAGTGTGGCCGCGCTGGGGCTCTTCACCCGACCGAAGCGTTGGAGCGAACGACCCAGCCCTGCAACCGCATAAGAGTACGGCGCCCATCGATGGGTATGCCAGTTATTCTTACGGCCCGTCTCACGGATGAAAGCGGTGCTCATGGACAATATGTCTTTGAGAAGTGGACGAGTGGCGCATGTTCTCTTTTTAGATAACGTATGATCGTCCATCGGGGTCACCGCTCCCTCATAGCCATCATCACGCAAGTCACCCAGAACGCGAGCGCCACTTGGATTATCGAGATGCATATTACCAAGACGAGGTCGGATCGAAGTGTTTGGTTGTCGCTGTTGCTGTCTCGTGGTCTGGAATGCAATGTGATGACCGCTGGGTCTAATAACCTGGCGATTTGCCTTCGGGGATCTGAGCGATACGTCAATACCATGATGGTCAGTGCTGACTCGACGGCCCGCGCGAACAGCCGCGCATTGCCATGCTTTGAGAGCCGGCTCATCCCACGGCACTGTCCAGACTGCGGCGTGCTGAAATTCGGACCCACAGAACTTGAGGAATTGTCGGTTGCGGACACCGGCGCAATCCCCGGCTTCGGCCAAATGGTGAGCGCGAGAATCGGGCCCACTCCCGGTAAGGCCCGGAGCCGTTGATAGTCGAAACGGAGTTCAAGCGCCTGGTCGGCCTGTCGCTCAATCACGGCCCGGGTGGCGCAGAGGTTCTCATCTTCCACCAGCATCATGCGGGAACATCTGGATGGCCTCGGAGTCTTCCGCCGCGGCGAACCCGATGCTCTGACTGGCGGTCGCGTAGAGGTCGGCGAGGAAGCCTCGTTTATTCAGTTTGCGGCCCACCACGGTCCACGCCTCTTACTCAAACCATTCCTGGAAATAGCGGGTGATTGCGGCGGGACAGGGAACCGATACAGTAGCTGCGTAAACCATCACTATCTTCGTAGCTGAAATAGTTCAAGATGATTGACCATCTCGGCGCGCACATCTTCAGCCTCGACCAGCTGCCAGTAGATGACCAACGCGAGCATGGCACCTAACATGACCAACACCAAGTCCTCCGGATTACTATCCTGCCATCCGAACCCCTGGGCGAAGACTCCTCCGATCAGGGCCCCTGTCATTCCTAACAACATCGTGCCGGCCGTACCCTCCAATGATTGTTGGAGAAGTAGCCATTTCGTCAGTAAGCCGGCAATCAATCCGAGGACCACCCACCCATACGAAAATCATGGCTGCCCCTTTCGATTAGCGGTTGTTACGAGCTCATCCCATCCCCTTCATAGGTACATGCAAGCCTAGCTCCATGGGGCACCATACATCCTTCCGAATGATTTAAATGGCTTATGAAATCCCTAAACCGCTTGTCAAGCTTCCTGAGTTGAACAGATTGTCTTTGGGGGAAAGAGTGTCCCGTGGACCGCCAGTCTTCTCCTTCACTCGCCCGCACGAGAGCCATTTCCAGTGCAGGCGTGGAAATCTGCTGCGAGACCACCGGCGCCTATGAATTGGGTCTGGAGGCGGTAATGAACTCATTGAGCGGCTGACGGCCGGCGAAGAGCGTGGCTTCTTCATTCCGAATACAGCGGCTGATGGCTCCCAGATGAGCGTATTCGCAACGGCCGTCCACAACGGCACAAGCCAGCAAGCGGCCTTACTTCCAGGCGATGTGGTTGAGAAGGTCGGTCAGCCGCACAGCGGCCGTGGTCAGTTGAATCTTCGCATCCTCCTTGTGGCTCTGCAGATACCGTGTCTTGGATGCTGGTGTCACGATCCGGCTTTTGACATGGAGCGGATCATGCGGCGCCTTCTCCGACCGAATTATACAGCCGTCTGCCAGTTCAATGTTGAAGACGCGGGTGCGAGCCACGTAGAGCGAATCCGTCGCCCACTGCTCGGGCCAATGATGAAGATCTCCGCTGGCTTTATAGCTTTCTGAGGTCGAGGAGCGCATCTCAGCTTTGACCAACTCTGCCAGATGGGTCACTCCGGAGGCTTCGTAGAGCTCACACACCCTTTCGCCCCGTTCACAACATCGACGAGACAATCATCCCAGGCGGAATGGAGGTGTTCTCGCGTGCGCACCATGGGGCATTGTGGATGTTTGAGGAAGAGCACCACATTGCCGCCGCGATCGTTCTTGGCATGCTGCTGAGCGACCTTATCTGGATCGTCAATTCGCTGTGGTTGGGTGAGGGCATCAGGCGCGGTACTGTAGTAACCGGAGGCGACATGGAGGGACTGGTGAAGATCTTCCACAAGGTGTAGGAGCCAGCGCAGGGCTTGCAGCCGGGTGAATTGTGATGACTAGGTCTCTGCTTCCAGGATGTCAATACACTGCTGAATCATCTGCACGATGTCATTTGGGCGGGTGAACGGGAGTACAGGATCTCGGGATAGTGCGCGGACCCGAGCGGCAAATCGACATAATGCCATTCGGGATTATCCTGACGAGCACGAACATAAAGCGCGCGCCTCCTTCAGGTCGCCCGGTGAAAAGCCGGGAAGCACCGCATTCGGATTCTTGTTGAATGCTCGAATCTGGTCGGGCCACAACGAGAGCCGCGCCAACATGCCGCCGGGCAGTTCATCGCCGGTCCCCACAATGTCTGCTAGCGCCTTGATGGTGGCCGGTTCGAGATTGGCCTGCACCGCGTCCCCGATCGCGCGGTGGTCGCGGTCGCCTCAGGGAAACAAGCTGAGGCGCCCAGAGCAAGACGATCAATACGAAGATACTTCTCCGCATACGACCTCAGGGATAGATGGACGGCAGGGTGCCGGGATACAGATCAAAATGCAAGTGAGACATGGGCTGCCTTGAGATCCAGGTAATGACGGTGCTGCCCCGGTAATGAGCATTGCTCCCCGGCCCTTCGCCATGCCAGCTTCTGCCTGTGCCGAACGGAATTTAGCTGCGCTCTGGGGTCCCCCCTTCCGTCGTGGGGGCGTTACTGCTGATCGCGTGCTTCGCGGCGTCAACTTTTACGCCGAGTTCGTCCGCCTCTTGCGGCGTCATGATGCTCATTGCTTTACGAAACATCTCGTTTTCCTCTGCGACCACATGGTGCTCCACGAGTTTCTGCAAATCCTGGAATTTCGATACCCACGTCTGGTCATAAGTCTGAGCGGCTTCGAGTTCATCCAGCAGCGTTTTGATCTTGCGGTGCGCTTCTAAGGCCCGGACGGCATCATCGCGTGTGGCCTCTGCCTGCTGAAAGACGCGATAGACATGCAAATCTTCAACTTCTGCATGGAGTTCCAGCTCTCTTTTCATATCCCGGAATAAGCGATGGCGTTCCGGCGTGTCAGGTTGTCCAAACCCGCCCTGTATCTGTTGAAAGAGTGACGACACGTTTTTGTGATCGCGTTGTAAGAGCGTAAAGACATTCATAGCCGTTCCTTTCGATGCAACAAGTTTATAAGCCCGGCAGACTGGCCGTCGTTTACCGTGTCGGTCACGCCATAGTGTTATCCCGCTTCTCACGCCGTCCCACCTCAGGCATGGCAACCGAGAACCGGGGCGGGCCACCGGTGGTCGTTTGCTTGTCTGTCCCGGAAGAGCCGAACGATCAAGATACCGGGCAATCACCGGATAGAGGTCCTCGACGAGGCAGCCTTTGGAGAGATAGGCGTGGGCGCCGGCCCCGATGAGGGCTTGGGATATGGTGCCTGGCTCAGCAATGCCGAGACCAATCACAATGGCCTCTGGGTCTTCTTGCGTAATGGCGCGGGTCGCCTGCACTCCGTCCATCATTGGCATACAGATGTCCATCAGCACCACATGAGGCTTCAACATACGGGCATATTGGATGGCTTCGACGCCGTCGCTAGCTTCACCGACGATCTGTATATCGTTGTAGTCATGCAGCAGACCTCGAATGGCGTTCCGCATGAACGGTTGATCATCCACAAGTAATACGGTCGCATTGATCGGTGGCGAATCCATCGGGCGTGGTCCTTACCATTCTGCTCCATGGAGTTACGTCTCAAGCGGCGCCGATTGCTCAGCATGGATCTCGAAAAAGGCGTCCACGCTTTCAAGCAACCGCGCTTTAATCTCGTCTGGCGTTCCATTAATGACATGGATAGCCATGCTTCCCACCGATCCGTTCGGCAGTGTCACGGAAACATGCGGGTGTGCGAATTCGGTCCCCGTGCCCTTATCGAGCCGCATTCCGTAACCCAGGGTATATTGTGCTTTCTTGGTAGGAGCACCATTGTGCGGGACGTATGCCATTGTGGAGTTCCCCTTTCGTGAAGTCTTCCTTCGTTGATCTCTCGACAGCCGTCCTTAGTGTTTCTTATAGTCCGCTAAAGCGGCCTTGATGGCATCTTCGGCGAGCACCGAACAGTGAATTTTGACCGGAGGCAGATTCAGTTCATTTACGATGTCGGTATTCTTGATCGTCGCGGCCTCCTCCACCGTTTTCCCTTTCAGCCATTCTGTTGCCAGACTAGAACTGGCGATGGCAGACCCACAGCCGAAGGTTTTGAATTTCGCGTCCACAATGGTGTTATCGTGAACTTTAATCTGGAGCTTCATCACATCCCCACATTCCGGCGCGCCTACGATTCCAGTTCCCAGACCTGGCTCATCTTTCTTGAAGCTGCCCATGTTGCGGGGATTATTGAAGTGGTCCACGACTTTGTCGCTGTATGCCATTGTCCTGTCCTCCGTCAGAGTAAGAATTGTTCCTGTTACTGAATTTGGTGCTGAAAAAGGATGGCCACACACTCCTCTGAGCACTCACGACGGTTAGTAGCAAGGGCTACGCCATACGGGCAATATGTGACATGTGAATGTATTGAAGGACATAGGGCTACCTTTGTTAGATGCAACTTACTGCATCCGGTTACTTGGGGGACAGCCTGTCTCGTTGAAGCTAAGCTTGGTTCCGGCTTTAATGTCCCCTGTGCCGCACACATACGCGACGCCCGACTTAGCAGAGACCCCGTCGGCTAGGCCAGTCGCATCTGTGCAAGCGACGCGAACGCTGTCCCGCCACTGATGTCTGGAAGGATTGTCAACTCAAGCATGATGACCGCGCGTAGGTCGACATGATGACTTTCTATCTCTGTGGTCGTGCTTGGGGCGCAAAAGTTCCATTGCTGCCGGACGATTTCAGAAAAACATTGGCCGTTATCCGACGAACACCGGAGGACGTACTCTTGCGTCCGTGGGATTTGCGTTTCGACAAACTTTAACCAAATCCGCCGAAGCTGTGACGGCTGGTTGAACCGCAGGCGAATGGTCTGCTTCCCTGCCTCAGCGGCCCGCCATCCGAGACTGTCACGAGATAGCAATGCTGACTCAATGGGATGCGCGGTGTCTTCCGATGTGACCTCAACGTCCGCAAGTCTTTCCAGGTCCAACCATTCCGAATCTGAAGAAAGGCCTTCCTCTGCATGGCTCATGAGTCGTTTCTGCATACCATTTCCTCCTGCAGCCGCCTGGTCGCTTTACTCATCTTTTAAGACGCCGTGACCTCCTTATCTCTCCATTGAAGGCGCGGGTTGTGCAAGATAGGGCCCATTCATTCTATCTTTAACGCTATGATTATAATCAGTAGGAAGAAATGATTTGAGCGCACCGGACGAAGTAAGACGCACAGGATGTCCCGAACAGACGGCGCTTCCTTAAAAAAACCTAGCAGGACAGCCCAGGGACTGTAGTGCATTCATGACAATGCATCTAGTAGAACCCCGAGTGCTCCGTGCGTGTATGGCTTGCCACACTAGCGACTCGCGCCCATCTGTATTCATTTGCCCTGATCACTTTTCAAAAAGTCGTGAGCGTCCGAAATGCTTGCTTCCATCATGGAGGACTCTTGACATGACCATACCCTGGCGTCGCCTAGTACACGGGCTCTCAGTCACCATGGTATTTCTCGTGCTGAGCGCCTGCATCGTGTATGCATCCTATGCGGCCGTGGTCCTCTATGGATTAACTGGCTATATTGCCACCACGACAATTGTCCTCTTTATATGGCTATGGAGCTGGATTCATCCCGACTAGACATACAATAACTGAAGACCAACATTCCCCTTCCGCCATTTGCCGGATGTCACCTTGCTCGCGCTCCCATCGACGTCCCAGCACAGGATGGCGTGAAGAACACCCGACACAGCTTGACGCGAATCTATTGACAAGTCAGCCGGCTCTCAACGTTCACCGCATTCCCGCAGCCGCTATGCTGTTCCACAGGAAATCTGCAAGCGGCTGATTAAGGACACAGACGCGAATCGTGTAGGCGCTGAGGGGCAGTCCGCCGAGATTAGCGTTTGCGGCGGATCCGGCATGATAGGGGAGAATTTCGCGCGCCTTTCGTGGTGGACTGAGCTCTTCTTGATCCATTACGGACCGCGACCTTGGCTCGAGGTTTCTTCGCTTTAGGACGTGGCGATTTCGCCTTGGTGGACACGGGGAGCCAGGGCACCAAATTCTCCTTGATGACAGCTTCCACCACCTGGTAGGAGAGTGGACACCATCAAGAAGTGACTTGCTTTTCTTAGACATGGTTAATAGCGCCGGACCGCAAGCAGCATGTTATGTCCCCATAAGCGCCTAGAATTTTACCTCGTAATGGATGAACCGGCCGAATCCGGTTTGCCCGCTCGACAATTAGGATCATCTGTCGGTGTCTTCAGAAATAAGGAAGGACATCCGCCGGACGACAGTATTATCGCGGCTTACAACTCAAAACCCGTCTGCTTGTGTGCCACATCGGCTGCAATAGTACGACTCGTGCTCAGCCCGGCCGACTTGTTCCATTCGTGTAAGCAAGTATGAGGTATACCATGCCTTTTTTACACCGTATATCTCACGGTGTATAGTTCGGATGCCGATCAACGCGCACGGGCCAGCATTACAGAGGGCACTGAATGCCGACATAGCTAGTATGATCAATGGCCTGTGCAACCATTAGCACGGACGCCGAGTTCCCCTGCGCCATTGAGACCCGTCGCTGTGCAAGCATGAGTTCAATTAGCTGACTGCTTTTCTAGGCCAGGCGACCGTCGGTTGCTCGCCGATTTTCTCGTCCATCATTGTTTTAACGCGATGGGCGACTCCGAAGAGTGGTGCGCGCCATTCAGGGCTACGTTGGAGGAAGTCCTCTGCATAACGGAGTTCCGGGTCTTAGACCATGATGAAATGGAATGCCTCATCGCCCTACGTTTCGCTTCACACCCCAAGAACTTGTAAGTCTACCTGCCAACGGACCGCGTATCTCGGCATGGCAGATGGGCAACGAACAACACCCGTGTTTACCGGCGGTTCGTTCCTGCTCCCATTCAACGATCCGTCGTTCGTATTGCGCACGGAGGGATTCGCTTCCTGCCGCAGGGCCTGCAAGTCGGCCACTCGTTTGTCGATTTCGGCTTTCTGCCGGGTGATCGTATTAAGAACTGGTTTGTACAAGAGCCGCTTCAGCAACCACAAAACGACCAGGAAATTGATGATTTATTGTCATTGCGTAGGGCCTTGACGCTCATTACTATTGGGTGGAGTCAGAACACAGTACTCCGATTACCTTTAAGCATCATGCAACAAATCTCCCGTCACCAGTGCCTCGTTTATAAGGGCTCTCCTGCGCCGCATCTGCCACGGCTTTCAGCGTTGATCCGGCAAAAGCTGAACGAGAATCATTGTTGCGTGTATCTTAATAGACCATTCATGGTGGCTGGTATGCGAGCTCATCTATTCGCAGCGGGAATCAACGTCCCGCAAGAGGAAATCAAAGGGAGTCTGGCACTGTCGTCAGACACAGGATACCTCCTTAACGGGCGCTTCGATATTGATCGCATGCTGAGAACACTTGAGGAGGCCTTAGACCAGGCCCTGAATGACGGCTATGAAGGTCTATGGGCTTCAGGCGATATGGATTGGGAATTTGGTCCGGAAAAGGATTTTTCTAAACTCCTGGAGTATGAGTGGCAGTTGGAGGAATTTCGTCAAAAACGTCCGGCGCTCTCAGGCATCTGTCAGTATCATACGGATACCTTGCCGCATGAAGTGCTACGGCAAGGTCTCATGCCCCATCAGTCAGTCTTTCTGAATGAAACGCTTTCTCGACTCAATCCACATTATGTAAAACGAACATCGTTTACCGCGCAATCATCCAACACTCCTGCTCTAAATAATATGATCAATTGTCTTTGCGAAGATGCGAGCCCCAATTAGCCTTCGTGGCTATGGTCTATGCAGCGAATTGTGCACAAACTATCAGTTAAATGGACAGTGGAAATATACCGAGGCTAGATCGAAAATTCGAGGGGTGTCGGATTTTCGCTTCCACGACTTGCGGCATACGTTCGCGTCGGCTCTGGTGCAGCGCGGCGTGGATCTCTACCGCGTCCAGCGGCTAAATAGGTGGTGGTCCCAACGGGATTTGAACCCGTGTCTGAGCCTTGAGAGGGCTCCGTCCTAGGCCAAGCTAGACGATGGGACCGACTGATCATTGTTCAACGGCGAGTGCACGCAGCAGAGGGGCGACTCTATCACAGGAAGTTTTTGGTTTTCAAACGCCTGGAACTCCGTCGCTGGCCGACATTTATTCTCTATCCATTCCATCCGCTCACGTTGCGACCGAACTTCTGTCCGGCCGCCTTGTTCAACAGCCCGTTGAATGGAGACTTCGCCGGCCCGCTTGACGGGAATCGTGTCCGGCGCGATGACTCCACGATGTTGCTTGCTCTCGTTACGATTTTGACCTAAAGTGGCGTACAGTATGAAAAAGCTGCCTTACCTGCAGCAAATCAGTGTCCGCCTCACCGCTTCCTTCGTATGCAGCGCCCTTATCAGCGCCTGTAGTAGCTCCTCTCCTATCGGCATGCTTGCCCCGACGGATTCCAGCGCGTGGAATCAATGCGGAATGGCGACCAAGGTCAAGATAAGAGCCCCGGAATCGACGATCACCGTGTCCTATACCGAGCCGACGGTGGGCACGGACGGCAAGCCGCTTGAAAAGTTGGCGCGCACCACGATTTATGTCGATGCCGGCGGAGGACCGATGATCGCGAAAATCGTGCCGGCTACCAAGCCCAGCGGCGGCGGGAAGGTTTCGGAACAGGTTACGTTGTCCGTCAAGGATGCGGAAAAGGAGGTGGCCATTTGCGTAACGGCAACCGACTCGGAAAATCGTGAAGGCCCAGCGACTCCGTAGATAGATGCCATCCTATGGGGCAACCCGTTTGAGTGTCGAAGTTTCTCGGGCCAGTGAGCGTACCGGTGGATAAGACAAGACCAGATCCATTGAACCCTCCTCCTTCACCCGACTCGGATAAAACCGGACACGGCATCGAGCTCAGGCTGGGCTCGAACATCTTCCGCAACACCAACGGAGTCGTGAAGGTGCAGGGAAAGGAGCAGCTCGTACTCGAAACAGGCGTCGGGCCGGATCGTGTGTTGCTGACCATGGATTTTTACGATGGCAGCGGCAATCACATTGCGCATCTGCGCCGAAACCGCTGGGCCTTTAATGAGGGCAACCGTTTCAGCATTCACACCAGCGATTCTCCCCCTTCGTTGTTCCCTCACCTGCCTTGGCTCAAGATCACCGACGACGAAACCAATGAGACCTTGGTGGAAGCCGCCATCGCGCCCGGCGGGAAAATCCATGTTGCGACAGGCAAGTTCTACTCGCACCGTGGTCAATTGATCGAGATCACGTCGCACTATTGCCGGGTCGGATCGAGCCAGACGTTATTCGGAGATGTGTTCGAAGCGCGAGGCGGAACAGCCGTCTTGGGTTAGAGATGCCGGCGGGCGGTGAAACCGTAGATCACACGGCTGATCGTCTTCGCCACCGACACCGGCGGCCGATATCCGGCCTCCGGAGTGAAGTTTCATTTGGATCGCCGCGCCGGTGCTAAAAGTACGACCACCGTCATGGAAACGATGTCCGGCATTCATCGACCCAGCGTCCAGGCTTTCCTGGTCTGCGATTGCGTCATTGAAGACAGCGCCACACGAAAGAAAAGCCTGATCGGGATCTTCACCCATCTGCGATCCGCCTCATTTCCCTTTCAACATCAACAACTGGGCGTCTATTTTTGCCTGACGGACGCCGAAGGGACCTATCAGTTCGAAATCGATTTGTTCTTCCTCAATACGAATCAGCTGGTCTGCCGGGCTACGCTTCCTCACATCGACATTGGTGACCGTTTACAGATTTCCGATTTCGGCATCAATATCCCGATTATTGTCTTTCCGGCGCCGGGGCGCTATGAATTCCGGCTCAAGATCGGCGGCCACACGATCATCGCGCAGAAGGACTTCAATGTGATTGATTTGCCGGCACAACTGGCGACAGAAGGAGGTTCTGAGATATGAGTTTTGAGTTATGAGCTCCGCGGCGCGAAGAATAATGAGGTGCGCGAGCTATCAAAGAAGTTCTGAGGAAGGATGCGCTATCGATGGAAGGTACAAGAAGCTAAAGAATCTGGGTCAGACTCAGCATTTCTTCTAATACGCGCCGATCAATGCCAGGCAGGTATCGACGTATTCCGCTTCCCCTTTACGGCAGGCTTGGTCCCGCTGTTCCCGATCGCTGTAGAGCGTCACGACCATCTCACCCACCGTGCCGTAGCAATCCGATTTAAACCGGCCGTCGAGCTTCCGGCACAGCGCGAGCCCCGGATCCGGGCTCGCATCGGTCAAAATGAAATCCTTGACCGCGCCGATAAAACATTGGCGCACCTGATCGCCTCTCCCCAGCTCGCACAATTGGGTTACCCGTTCCGAGTCCCGTAAGGTATAGCCGCTGATATCGCGCCCGAGGCTCCGGTAGCAGGTCGTCTGGTGTTCCGTGACCACACGTTCACACTGCGTAAAGGCCTGCGCAAAATCATAATTCAGAAACGTGAGAATGGCGGAAGTCTGCATCAAATAGCAGGATCGCAGATATTTGCCGTCCAGCGCCGAACAGGGGTACAGCAAGTCCTGGGCGTTCATGAAGCTCGTAGCCTGGTGTTGCCCGTGGTGGGCATGAACTGTCTGCGCCTGCCTGGCGCTCTGGAACGTGACGATATTTTCCATGAAGACACCGCCGTAGCAAGATTCCCGATCCCATTCGCTGGTCAAATAATCACAATAGGCCAGGCTCTTCAGGACATCATAGTGAAACTGCAAGGTGACACCATGCCCCAAACCATGCAGGCAGTTGTAGCGTTTGAATGAAAAATCGATCACGCCCACGACCGGTGGGCAGAGTGACACGATGTGATGCGATTCAACGACCGCCAGGCTGCCGAGATAGGCTTGCAACACGCCATGATAACAACCGGACCAGAAGACATCGCGGCAGTGGGACATGGCCTTGGCCGGCTCTCCATAATGCGCAAAGGACTGCTGGCCGATATGATGCACGAGTGGGTGCGCTTCTCGCTCCACGTCGGGATCTTGTTTCGTCCATAGTTCAAGAAGCGAGAGCGCGTGCTCCGTGCCTTCGCTCTTGACCGCAGCCTCCAAGCGCTCGTGGAAACATCGCATCTTTTCGTCCACTGAAGATAGACTACAGAGATCAGGGCCCTCGCCGGCCGCAAAAGCCGAACCAAACACCAACCAGGACAGACCGATCATCGCCGCCGCTACCATCCGTTGCATACGCACTCCTCCGCTTGCCTCGCGCCCGACACCTACGCGGGACGTGCACCGTTTTCCATGGTCTTTTACCGGAATAGGCCCATTCTAAGACACCGAGCTCTACCTGACCAGCAAAATCCGGTTCGCATCCCGATCCGTCGCACGGGATAGCGCCTACTTCTCCCGCCGTATTCTTGTATGATAAAAGACAGAACGCAGTTACCAGAGAGCCGTCGAGTTGCCGGCAACCGTCTCTTGGATGCATTGACCATGACCGATTCCGCTCCAGCGTCAGATTTCATTCGCGACATCGTCGCAGCCGACCGTGCCGCGGGCAAGCACGAGGGGCGGGTCGTCACCCGCTTCCCGCCGGAGCCGAACGGCTACTTGCACATTGGGCATGCCAAGTCGATCTGCTTGAACTTTGGCATCGCCAATGAGAATCCCGGCGGCACCTGCCATCTCCGAATGGATGACACCAACCCCACGACCGAAGATCCCGAGTACGTCCGAGCCATTCGTGACGATGTTCATTGGCTCGGATTCGATTGGCAAGATAACTTGTTTTATGCCTCCGACTATTTCGAGCAGCTCTACGGCTATGCCGTGACGCTGATTAACAAGGGCCTGGCCTACGTCGATAGCCTGAATGCCGATGAAATGCGGCAGTATCGCGGCACGCTGACGGAACCGGGACGGAACAGTCCCTACCGCGACCGGTCGATCAACGAGAATCTTGATCTGTTTCGACGAATGCGGGCCGGGGAGTTTCCGGACGGCACACACGTGCTGCGCGCAAAAATCGACATGGCATCGCCCAATATCAATCTGCGCGATCCCGTCCTCTATCGTATCCGGCATACCGCTCATTACCGCAGCGGCACGGCTTGGTGCATTTATCCCGCGTATGATTTTGCCCATCCGTTATCGGATGCCATCGAAGGCATCACCCATTCGATCTGCACGCTGGAATTTGAAGACCATCGGCCGCTGTATGACTGGGTCGTGGAACATTGCGAGCCGCCCCATCATCCCCAACAAATCGAATTTGCGCGGCTGAACATGAGCAATACGGTCATGAGCAAACGAAAACTCTTGGACCTTGTCGAGCGAAAGTTGGTGCAGGGTTGGGATGATCCCCGTCTCTCCACGCTCAAAGGGCTCAGACGGCGAGGCTATACCCCGGAAGCAATCCGAGCCTTCTGCGATGCGATCGGCGTCGCGAAGCGAGACGCCGTCGTCGACGTGCAACTGCTGGAACATTTCGTGCGCGAGGACCTGAACAAACGGGCTCCCCGCGTCATGGGCGTGCTCCGTCCGTTGCGAATCACCATCGAGAATTATCCCGACGAACAGGTTGAAGAACTCGATGCCGTGAATAATCCGGAAAACCCGGCCGCCGGGAGCCGAAAGGTTCCATTCTCCCGTGTGCTCTATATCGACCGGGATGATTTTCGCGAAGATCCTCCGAAACAGTTCTTCCGCCTGGCGCCCGGGCGGGAAGTACGGCTCCGCTACGCCTACATCATAAAATGCACCGAGGTGGTGAAGGATTCGAGGACCGGCGAGGTAATTGAGCTACGGTGCACCTATGATCCGGAAACCAGAAGCGGCGGGTCGCAAGCACAACGAAAAGTCAAGGCGACCATTCATTGGGTCTCAGCCTCGCATGCGGTCGATGCCGAAGTTCGGCTATATGATCACCTGTTGGTCACGGATCCCTCCAAGATCCCGCCGGATGCGGATTGGACCTCTTATCTCAACCCGTCTTCGCTGGAACAACTGACTGCCTGCAAGGTAGAACCCAGCTTGCGCGATCCTCAACCGGGGCAGCGCTATCAGTTTGAGCGGCTGGGATACTTCTGCGTCGATCCTGATTCCATCCCCGGCCGGCCGGTGTTCAATCGCACCGTGTCATTGCGCGACAGCTGGGCGAAAATTGAAAAAGCTCAGCAGAGCCGATAGCCCAAGGTCCGGCAAAAGTGGAAGCCATCCTGTCTTCCGGTCAATTGCTTCATCACCGTAGAGCCCCGGATAATGAGCCGTCGTCCCAGGCCATCACGTGAAGCAGGAGGAGACAATGAACCTTTTCTCTTATCACGAGCAATTCGCCGACACACAGCATCTTGTTCAAGAACGGCTGATTGCCCTGGAGCTGGCCATCCCCGCCTCGTCCGAAGCGATTCGACCAACCCTCCTGAAGATTCATCGTTCGGCAGTCGGTCTGCATGGCATATTGACAGCGATCGATGTTTCGCTTCCCCTGCCGTCCGCACCATTTGGCCGCATTTCATGCTTCGATTGCGGCACGCGGAAAATGGAAACCTTCCACACATCCAAACAGGGCGGCTATCACTTGTGTCCACCCTGCTTCGAGCACCGTCTCGGCACTGGCAGGGCCCGGTCGGCACATTGAACATCGATCGCCGAAAATCGCCGAAAGTTTCGGCGACCTATCGGGCTTGCAACTGGGTACAGCAAGGAATGGCGAGCGGCCTAAAACCACTGGATGCAGGGCAGGACAGAGATATGAAATGGAAGCCCGCCGCTTATGGGATGGGACTTGAGTTCGTCTTGAAATTGATGCACCCGATCTCGAAACTCGCTCAATTGGTCATCCGGCACAGCCAAGAGAAGAACCGTATTCGATCCATCCCAGGTTACCGACCCAGGGACACTGCCGGTCGCGCCTTTGCCCTGCAGACCGTCAAGCCGTGTAAACGGCAGCTGTTCCTCACTCCACCAACGGCAGCACGTCGTGCTCAAGTGATGTCCGAAATACCATCACCATTTGCATAACTCTTCCTCTGTGGATTGGAGATTACGGTAAGAGAGTCATGAGATGCGACAGCGCGCACAGGAAGGGACCGTGAAAACAAGATTGGCTGGGGGACCAGGATTCGAACCTGGGTAGCCAGCTCCAAAGGCTGGCGTCCTACCGCTAGACGATCCCCCAGCAGCGGTGATGCCTCATCAAGGCGGGTGTATCTTGACCATGTATGGTACTGATATGTCAAGCAATTACCATCGGGCATTGAGTCGCGCCATCCGGGACATGCTCGGCGTCGAAAACTTAATCTAACTCTTCAACATTTGTAGCATCCACGCCATTATAAGGCGGGGCATTGCACCATGCCGGCCTCAAAAATCACAGGGAGAACCAGAAGCGAGCCATGAGGTCCGAAGCTGCACATGAGGTCAAGGTCGTCCATGCTATTCCCGGACGCGTCCGACTGAAGTATCACCGTCTGAGAAAGTCTCCTCAGATGAGCCGGACCATTCATGGTAAACTCGATGCCCCGCTGGTATGAATATTTCTGGTTTGCCTTCGGCGTCTATTTCACGCTGAATAAAGCTGAGTCGCCCGCCGATGAAGGCGCTAATATAGCATCATGCAGTATCGCCCGTGCCGGCCATCCCAATCCGGCATGATTAACCGCTTTTGAATAAACGGAACTCATAGATGGTGGGAGCAACCGTGGGTAGTGCGGAGCGGCAAACGAAGCGGAGTTTGGCTGGGGGACAAGGATTCGAACCTTGGTAGTCAGATCCAGAGTCTGACGTCCTACCACTAGACGATCCCCCAACCGATGGTCAACCTATAATAAGGCCTTCAAATCAGTCAAGCCTACGCGGATTTTGCCCGCTCGAGTCCCAGGCGCAAGCGATCCAGTGTCCGATCTCGTCCCAATACTTCCATGACCTCGAAGAGCCCGGGGCTAGCGGTCCGTCCGGTCAGAGCGACACGAACCGGTTGGGCAAGCTGTCCCATCTTGATGCCATGCTTCTCAATAAGTTCCTTGAAGACTTCCTCCCATGATTCTTTTGAGAATGTGGGCAGAGTCTCGTACCGCTCTATCAGCTCGGCAAGCGCCGGAGCAATAGACGGAGTTAGAAATTTCTTTGCCGCCGCCTCTTCCATGACCGGCTCCCGGCCGAAATAGGGTCTGACCCAATGGACCATTTCAACGAGAGTCTTGGTTCGTTCTCTGACCAAGACCACGAGCTGTCGAAGCCATTCTGAATCCGCCCCGCTTGCCTCCTCTCCCAGGCCCGCCTCTTCCAGAAAAGGACGTAATTGCTCCGCGACCTTCACTGGATCTCCATACTGAATATACTGGGCGTTGATCCAAAGGAGCTTTTCGGGATTGAACACCGCCGCCGACGTTTGCACCCGGTCGAAGGAAAACTTCTCGATTAATTCGTCGCGTGTAAAAATTTCCTGGTCTCCGTGCGACCACCCGAGACGGACCAAATAATTCACGAGCGCGTCCCGGAGATATCCCATTTCCTTGTAGGCCATAACCGATGTCGCACCATGCCGCTTGGACAGGCGAGCCTTATCCGATCCGAGAATCATCGGCAGATGGCCGAAGCGCGGAAGCGGATAGCCCAGCGCCCGGAAGATCGGAATCTGCCGGGGCGTATTCGTCAGATGATCATCGCCTCGCACGACGTGGCTGATTTTCATCAGGGCGTCATCGACGACCACCGAGAAATTATAGGTCGGGTAGCCATTCGAACGGAGAATGATCAGATCATCGAGGACATTATGATCAAAGACGACTTGTCCTTTAATCAGATCATCGATGACGATCTGGCCCTCTTGGGGAGCCATGAAACGAAGCGCGGCCTCTTCAGACGGATTAGTAATCCCGAGATCGCGACAACGACCGTCGTACCTGGGCGACAGGCCTTTGGCCTCCGCCTCCTTCCGCCGAGCCTCCAGATCTTCCGGCTTGCAAACACACCAATAGGCTTTCCTCTTTTCCAGTAAGCTCAGGGCATGTTGCCGGTACAATTCCATCCGTTCGGTCTGCCTGAACGGTCCCTCATCCCAATCCAACTTGACCCAACGCATTCCATCCAGGATGGCCTGGATCGACGCATCGGTCGAGCGGTCTTGATCCGTATCTTCAATGCGGAGGACAAAGACGCCTCCCTGCTGGCGGGCGAAGAGCCAGTTGAATAGAGCCGTCCTTACCCCACCGATATGGAGAAAACCCGTGGGACTGGGCGCAAACCGGACGCGGACTGGAGTCATGATGACGATCTTTCCATACGGCGAAAAACGGAGCTGGCTTTTCGAAAAACGGGGCGCTATCTATAACATGGCATTTGTCGGTTGTACAGAATCGCCCAAAGACGGACGAGCCCGGCATTAATCGAGCACAATGGCTGAGACAGTTCAACAGGCGGATGTCGTTCGCATAACAGACCTGACACCGCACGTCAGGGAGATTGTTCTGTTGCCTACCGACCAAAAAATCGGCTACCAGCCCGGGCAATGGGTATCCATCAAAGTCCCGCACAATCAGCAACTGCTGCTCAATCGAGCCTATTCTATGGCGGCGCCGGAACAGGTTTCGGGCCATATACCGCTTGTATTCGACCGCGTGCCGGGCGGTATCGGTTCCGAATATCTCTATTCACTCCAGGCCCACGACCGGGTGTCGCTGTCCGGTCCCCATGGGAAATTTCTTCTACCGGCACACGTTCAGAAAGACCTTCTTTTAATCGGCCGTTACACCGGAATTGTGCCGATACGATGCATGATTCAATCGCTGGTTTCCAGGCAACCAGGTACGCTCACCGTCATTCAGGCGGCTCCGGCCGAAGATGAACTTCTCTACCAAAATGAATTCATTGAGCTGGCAGCTTCTCGCACGAATTTCCACTATATCTCGGTCGTGTCCGATCCGCCGGCTGAGACCGATCGAGTCATCGAAGTGCTCTCCCGGCTGATCAAGGATCGCCGTGACATCGCGCCGATGATTTGCGGCATCAAGCAGTTCGCACGGCCCTTGCGGGGATGGCTGATTGAGCTGGGATTTGACCGGCGCGATGTAAAGATCGAGACCTACGACTGATGCTGGCGCCGCTCGTAAGACCTCGGGCAGACTGAACCCTTTCTTCAGTGTCCTTCCTTCGTCAGGTTCTTATTGACAGCGGGGATTTCAATCACAATATCGGTCGTCCCGTTCGGAACGCACTGGCATCCCAATCGGGATTGGAGCGTCGTGACCGGCGCCTCTTCCAGTTGATCAAATTCATCGTCGGTCCCTTCATTACAGGTATCAAGTCCTTTTTTTACAATCACATGGCAGGTAGAGCACGCGCAGACGCCGCCGCAGACATGCTCCAAATCAATGCCATGGCCCATCGCGATATCCAGAATGCTGCCGGGGAGTCCCGTCGGCCCATAAGGAATCTTATCCGGCTGGACGGTAATCTTGGTTTCTGTCTTGTCGGGGGCAATGAACGTGATGTCGTAGGGCTTTGTCGGCAACTCTACTTCGGTTTTGTCGATATAAGGATTCGTCCCTCCCATTGGTCCTCCCAGAACTCGTTATCGATGAAAAAAGACTGGACGTGGCTGCTTGACAGTCCAAAGAAGCCTATGATAGTTTTCATTATCCGACTTAATTGGTCGGAGATCATTATAGTCCCCGACTAGATGAATCGGCAATAGCCTTATGTTGAAACTGTCGAAAAAAGCGGATTACGGATTGATGGCATTGCAACACATCGCCTCCGTTCAATTTGGCGACGTGACACACGCCCGCATGGTCAACACAAAGGAGATCGCCGAAGAGTACAACATCCCCGTCGAGCTGCTCGCCAAGGTGCTTCAAACTCTCTCGAAGAATGGATTGATTGAAAGCCATAATGGCCCCAAGGGAGGCTACTTGCTTGCTAGAAGCCCTCGGGAGGTCACCATCGCCCAGGTGTTGGAAAGTCTGGAAGGACCGCTGGGTATCATGGATTGCTCGCACGAAAAGGAAGGCGATCTCTGCATGCAGCGTGAACACTGCACCATTCGCACTCCGCTGCTGAAGGTGCAAAACAGCATCTATCAACTACTCAACAACATGACCCTGCAAGACATGATGGGGGGCACTCCGCTGATTACTATTCAGTCCGTGTCGCCAGAACAACAAGGAGTCGAGCGATGAAGTTTCCGATCTATCTAGACTACCATGCCACCAGCCCGGTCGATCCCCGGGTTTTGGAAGTCATGTTGCCGTTTTTCACCGAAAAGTTCGGCAACGCGGCCAGCCGCAACCATGCCTTCGGCTGGGAAGCGGAAGAGGCGGTGGAGAAGGCCCGTAAACAGATTGCCCGGCTGATCCATGCCGACCCCAAAGAGATCGTCTTTACCAGCGGAGCAACCGAATCCAACAACCTAGCCCTGAAGGGCGTGACCGAGATGTATCATGAGAAGGGCGATCACATTATCACGTCGTCCACCGAACATCGGGCGATCCTGGATACGGCGAAGACCCTGGAGGCCAAACGCGGCTTAAAAGTGACCTACTTGCCGGTCGACAAATTCGGCATGGTCAATCCGGAAGACGTCCGCAACGCCATTACCGACAAGACGGTTCTGATCTCCATCATGTTTGCGAACAATGAGATCGGAACAATCAATCCGGTCAAGGAAATAGGCAAAATTGCCAAAGAAAAAGGCGTGTTGTTCCATTGCGATGCTACACAGGGCGTCGGTAAAGTCCCGGTGAATGTGCAGGAAATGGGCATCGACCTCATGTCGTTCAGCGCCCACAAGATCTATGGGCCGAAGGGAATCGGAGCCCTTTATGTGCGTAAGAAGAATCCCCGCGTCCGGATCGCCGCTCAAATGGACGGAGGGGGACATGAGCGCGGGATGCGATCGGGTACGCTGGCTGTCCCGTTGATCGTGGGATTCGGAAAAGCGTGCGAGCTCTGCGAACAGGAAATGGTCGCCGAAGGAACCCGCCTGGCGGCCATGCGCGACCATCTCTATGCGACGATTACGAAAGCGATGGAGGACGTCTATCTCAATGGGCACCCGACCCAGCGATTGCCCAATAATTTGAACTTGTCTTTCGCCTATGTGGAAGGCGAATCCCTTCTCATGGGGGTGAAGGAGATCGCGTTGTCGTCCGGGTCAGCCTGCACATCCGCAACGCTGGAACCGTCTTATGTCTTACGCGCGCTCGGCATCGGATCGGAATTGGCCCACTCATCGATCCGCTTCGGCTTGGGCCGCTTTACGAAGCCCGAAGAGGTTGATTATGCGGCAAAGAGGATTATTGAGACTGTAAACAAGCTGCGCGAAATGTCGCCCTTGTATGAAATGGCCAAAGAAGGGATCGACCTAAAGAGTGTTCAGTGGGCGGCTCATTGAAAAGGACCCGTAAGTTAACGAGGAGGAAGCACCATGGCCTACAGTGAGAAAGTGGTCGATCATTTCAACAATCCCCGGAATATGGGCAGCTTCAAGAAGGAAGAAGATGGTGTCGGCACAGGCATCGTAGGCGCGCCGGAGTGCGGCGACGTGATGAAGCTGCAGATCAAAGTTCAAGACGACACGATCGTCGATGCCAGGTTCAAGACGTTCGGGTGCGGGTCGGCAATCGCCAGCTCCAGCCTCGCGACCGAATGGCTCAAAGGCAAGACGGTGGAAGAGGCGG
Organism: Nitrospira sp. Nam80; assembly: GCF_965152575.1. Classification (NCBI taxonomy): domain Bacteria; kingdom Pseudomonadati; phylum Nitrospirota; class Nitrospiria; order Nitrospirales; family Nitrospiraceae; genus Nitrospira; species Nitrospira sp. Nam80. The sequence continues at coordinate 543,542 of NZ_OZ224216.1, read as the reverse complement.
GAAAGATCAAGAATACCGATATTGTTCAGGAATTGAACCTTCCGCCGGTCAAGATCCATTGCTCCGTGCTGGCCGAGGATGCGATTAAGGCCGCGTTGGCGGATTACAAGAAGAAAGCCGACGATAAGGTCAGCGAAACCAAGTAACGGATCACGCGCTTCAGAGGAAGGAGTCATGACCATGGATGCACCTGATACCACCTCCAGCCCCGCCGTCACGCTCAGTGACGCCGCATTGAAGGAGGTCAAACGGCTCATCAACGTGCAAGGACTCACCGAGGGTGGATTGCGGCTTGGTGTCAAGGGCGGCGGCTGTTCGGGTTTGAGCTATACGATCAATTTCGACGATAAAATTGGCCAATACGACACCATTTATGACTTCGACGGCGTCAAAGTCATCGTCGACGCCAAGAGCGCGATCTATTTGCAGGGCACCCAGCTGGATTTTCAAAAGGATCTCATGGGAGGCCAGTTCAAGTTCGTCAATCCGAACGCCTCCAAGACCTGCGGGTGCGGCGAGTCCTTCTCGGCGTAACCCGCCATTCACCTTTGCTTCAATCACCGAATTTGCCGCGGCACGGCATGGCGCTCCGCGCCATGCCGTCTTGAAGGACTCTATGGAACAGATACAGAAAGCACCCGGTTCCCGCACGGAGTTGCAGATGGCCAGAAGCATGTGCTGGCACTGCCAATCGGAGGTCACCGGCGAATATTTCTGTGACCGCTGCGTCAAGGTCCAGCCGCTGTCCAAAGAACTGGATTACTTTACCTGTCTCGGATTACCGCGAAAACTCAACATCGAACCGGCCGATCTCGAGAATAAATTTTACGAGCTCAGCCGGTCCTTTCACCCCGACTTCTTCCAGACCAAGACGGATACGGAGCGCACGATCAGCTTGGGCAATTCCGCGCTGCTGAATACCGCCTATCGAACGCTGAAAGACCCCTTTCAGCGGGCGGAATACTTGCTGCGTCTGGAGGCCGGTTCGGCTAAGGACATCCGTAATTCTCCGCCGGCGGATTTATTCGAAGAAATTCTCGCTCTGCAGGAAGATCTCGAAGCCTTTCGTTCGGCCGCCGACGCGAATGAATCGCCGGAGGCATTGCAGCCGTTGCGGCAGAAACTACAAGCAGACCGCGGGCTGCTCGAACAACGCCGGCAAGACATGGAACAACGGCTGTTTGATCTCTTTGACCGCTGGGATCAGTTGCAGACCGGAAAACCCGAGACCGGCAGCCGCAAAGACACGTTACTCAAAGAGATGCGGGAAATTTTGTCCAACCGGACCTACGTCCGCAACATCGTCGATGACCTGAGCGCAACGCTCGATTAACATCTCGGTCGGATACACTACCATGGCACGTATCGTCGGCATCGATCTCGGCACAACGAATTCACTGGTCGCCTATATGGATGGGCAGAAGCCCAAAGTTATTCCCGGCCGGACCGGCCGCACCATGGTCCCCTCGGTCGTGGCCATGACCGACAACGGCCTCATCGTCGGCGACGCGGCCAAGGAGCATCTCGTCCGCAACCCCGCCCGCACGATTTATTCCGTCAAACGGTTCATGGGAAAGGGCCTCGCGGACGTGCAGCAGGAACTGCCGTATTTCCCTTACAAGCTCCATGAGCAAGGCGGAGTCATTCGGATTCAAGTCGGCGACAAGACCTTTTCGCCGCCTCAAATTTCAGCCATGATTCTCAAGGAGTTGAAGCAATGCGCGGAGGCCTCTCTCGGCGAGAGCATCACCAAAGCGGTCATCACCGTCCCGGCCTACTTCAACGACAGCCAGCGGCAGGCAACTAAAGATGCCGGCATGATCGCCGGGCTCGAAGTCTTGCGGATAATCAATGAACCGACCGCCGCCTCGCTCGCCTACGGGCTCCAGCAACGAACACAAGGGCTCATCGCCGTCTACGACCTGGGGGGCGGGACCTTCGATATCTCGATTCTGAAATTGAAGAACGGCATCTTCGAGGTCATGTCCACAACCGGCGACACGCATCTCGGAGGCGACGACATCGACCGTGTGGTCGCCGACTCGCTCTTGAACGATGTCCGAGCCCAGTACGGAATGGATCTGACCGCCTATCCCGATGCGATGCAGACCGTTCGCCTGGAGTCGGAACGGGCGAAAGTTCGCCTCACCGATGACTTGAAAACAACCGTGTCCTTTGAGCTTCCGGAAGGGAAAGGTCTTTTCCGGAGAGAATTGACAAGAGATCAGCTGGAATCCCTGTCCATCCCTCTGATCGAACGGACATTGGCTCCCTGCCGCCTGGCCCTGAAAGATGCCGGGGTAAACCCGGCCGACATCGACGAGGTCGTGTTGGTCGGCGGGGCGACGAGAATGCCGCTGGTGCGTCAACGAGTCCAAGAGCTGTTCGGCAAGCGCCCACATTGCGACCTGGATCCGGACGAAGTCGTAGCATTAGGGGCGGCTGTGCAGGCGGACATCCTTGCCGGCGGCACAACCGATATGCTGCTTTTGGATGTCACACCCTTGTCACTGGGCATTGAAACGATGGGCGGGGTAATGAGCACGCTCATCCGCCGAAACACGACGATCCCGACGAGTTCGAAGGAAATGTTCACGACCTACGTCGACGGGCAGACCTCTGTGGACATTCACATCCTCCAGGGAGAACGGGAACTGGTAAAGGACAACCGAAGCCTGGCGCGATTTCAATTGAAGGTGCCCCCGCTGCCGGCCGGTGTTCCTCGGATCGAGGTAAATTTTTTGATCGATGCCAACGGCATTCTGAATGTCTCGGCGAAAGACGTACGGACCGGGGACACGCAATCGATTGCGGTGAAACCCTCCTATGGGCTCACCGATGATGAGGTTGAACGGATGATCGGCGACTCTTTCAAATTTGCCGCCGAGGATCTCAAGTCACGCCAGCTGATCGAAGCGAGGACCGAGGCAGATGCCATTCTGAAGGCCACTGAAAAAGCCTTGACCCAGGGGGGCCATTTGATCGAAGCCAACGAACTCACCGCGATCCGTGCGTCTTTGGCGGCGCTCGAATCAGCCAAGGCAACCGAAGACCACAAGGTCATCCGCGCTCGGATTCAAGACGTCGAAAAAGCGACTCATCATTTCGCCGAAATGCTCATGGACAGTTCGTTGAAGCAAGCGCTGGAAAACAAGAAGTTATCGGAATTGGCGTGAGCCGTGTATCGTGATACCCCCGATAAAGCGTGATTTGGTGATCGGGTGATTTTGTGAAGTAAGGACCTCGCCAGACCGCCACGTCGAATATTCAGGCTTGGATTGCCGAGAATCAAGCGACAAAACGGTCGTGCGAGATACGCCTCACGAACAACGAACTACGAGGAAAAGATGGACCTAAAGTGGAACGAGACAGAGGAGATTGCGTTGCGTCTGGTAGAGACCCACCCGGACACGGACCCGTTGACCGTCCGTTTTACCGATCTGCATGCCTGGATCGTCGCTCTCCCTGAATTTAAAGACGATCCCAAGAAATCGAACGAGAAGATCTTGGAATCGATCCAAATGGCTTGGCACGAGGAGTATCAAGACAGCCACTCCTGATCATGTCCTTCGTCGCTCGCATCCCGTCGCTCGTATCTGGCCGGTTCTCTCCGTCCTAAAGGTCGTCATCTTCAATCACTTCGTGGATTCCCCCACTTGCGCAGGAATGACCGGATTAGAATCCGGAGGCGCGCTAATAGCCCAGTTCGGCGGTGGGAGGCGCCGTCGGCACCGGTGGAGGCGGAGCGTTCTCCGGAATCTGGTCTAATTTGTAAAAATCCACCGGATCAATTTTGGGGCCTGCCGTGCGGGTTGGTTCCGTCCCCTTGGTAAAGAGCTCCACAGTCCCTTGTTGCCCGTCAGAGTCGCTCAAGAGTGCAGTCGCGGGATCCACCCTGACGAACAAAACGCCGTCGGGGATCTCGAAGGGCATGACCGGGAGTTGCTTCAAGGCGTCCTTCATAAATGAGGTCCAAATCGGCAATGCGGCATGCGCGCCGGATTCTGTCTCGCCCAATGGCCGCCGGTCGTCAAACCCCGTCCAAGCTCCTGCCACCAGATTCGGCGTCGCGCCGATGAACCAGGCATCGGTGAAATCGTTGGTCGTCCCCGTCTTGCCAGCCACGGGCCGATCGATGAAGTTCTTTGCGGCGATGCCGGTTCCCCGCTGGATAACATCTTCCATCATATTTGTGATCAGGTAGGCCGTTTCACGTGAAATGACCTGCCGCGGCTGAATTGAGGCCTGATCCAACGTGCGGCCGGAACTGTCCTGCACACTCGCCAACACATAGGGATCGACTCTCATGCCTTGATTGGCGAACACTCCGTAGACCGAGACCAGCTCAAGCATCCCCATACTGGAAGATCCGAGGGCAAGCGAGAGATCAGCCGCCAGCGGACTTGAAATCCCGAGCGTCCGCGAGAAATCGATCACGTTTCTGATCCCAACTTTGTCCAACAACCGGACGGTCGCCAGATTATGGGAATGGATCAAGGCTTCGCGGAGACTCACCATGCCGTGAAACCGCCTTCCATAATTTTCCGGCTTCCAAATCTTATCTTCCTCCTCTTCCTCGTACACCACTGGAGCATCCAGCACGACGCTCGCCGGGCTCATGCCTTGATTGATCGCCGTCGCGTAAATAATCGGTTTGAACGCCGAGCCCGGCTGCCGGTGAGCCAACACAGCGCGATTGTATTCGCTGCGCGTGAAATCATACCCGCCGACCATGGCACGGATCGCTCCGGTCTTGGGATCAATGGCGATGAGCGAGCCTTCGACAATGGGCGTTTGCTCCAATCCGAAGTGAACCGTCTCTTTGTCGAGCTTTTTGACGATGACCTCGATGACATCACCCGGCGACAAGAGTTGTTTCACGTTCTTGACCAACGTGACGTCCTTGGTGGGATCTTTGCCGTTCAAGCGCTTCATCGCCCAGGCCATGTCGGTGAATGAAAGCCGGCCCATTGTCTCGCCTGCCTGGACGAGGGCATGGTCCTTGGCGATTTTTGTGACCACGCCTTCCACCATATCGCCTTCCTTGAGTTTGACGGAGGAATCGGAGGCGGGAGCCACCAGCGTCGCCAGCTCCACCGTCCGGACCGGTCCCCGCCAGCCTTGGCGTTTATCCAATTCGCGCAATCCGTTTGAAACCGCGGCCTCGGCCGCCTTCTGCATGTCGATGTTGAGCGTGGTGAAGACCTCGAGTCCGCCTTTATAGACCATCGACTCGCCGAATTTCGCCACTAACAACTGCCGCACATACTCGACAAAATAGGGCCCCAAATGCTCGCTGCCGGGACGGCGGAAATTGAGTTTCTCCGCCACGGCTTGCTGGCGGTCCGCCGGGCTGACAAATCCGGCCTCCGCCATCCGGAACAAGACATGTTCTTGCCGCTTTTTCGCACGGTCGTACGCCTTGAATGGAGAATAGTGATTCGGTGACTTCGGAAGGCCGGCTAAAAAGGCCGCTTCGGCCAACGTCAGCTGCGATAGTTCCTTTCCAAAGTAGGTTTGCGCCGCAGCCGCGACCCCATAGGCCCCCTGGCCGAAATAGATCTGGTTCAAATACATTTCGAGAATCTGTTCCTTGGTCAGCACCAGCTCCATCTTATAGGCCAGGATCAGCTCGCGGAGTTTTCGATCAAAGGTCCGTTCGGAGGATAGAAACAGCGAGCGGGCCAATTGCTGGGTAATCGTGCTCGCCCCTTGCACCTTTCGCCCGCCATGGCGGAGGTTCGTCCATGCAGCCCGGAGAATGCCCACAATGTCGAGACCGGGGTGTTCAAAGAACCGGGCATCTTCGGTCGCGATCACCGCCTGGGTCAGATTTTTGGGAATCTCCGGCAACGGCTTGAGAAAGCGCCGCTCGATAAAGAACTGCCCGATGATCTGCCGATCATCCGAATAGACGCGGGTCACCAGGCTCGGCTGGTAATTCTGCAACGGCTCGAGCGACGGCAGGTCCTGCGAAAAGTACCAGAGCGTGGCCGCGGCGCCGCCGCCGGCGAGCATCGCGGAAAGGACAAACGCGATCAGGGCTATGTGCCACCATCGCCATGGACGCCTAGGTTTGTCGGGAATCTCAAACGGGTGACTGCTGTCAGACATGCGAGTATCGGATGTGCCGATGTGTTCTCACCATACAATGCAAGGGCCGCAAACTCAAGCAACGTCGCACTCGAAACAGGACGCCCGCAGAGAAGAATATGTTCTATGCTTGTGGCCGGGACTGTGCATCGAGTATACTCCCTGTGGCGCCTTTTGCGTGTGCGAGGGCGCCTTTTTTGTGCAACCTTCGCATCAGGATATTCTATGGAACAGCATACCGCCGCTCCGTCCGCCGTTTCCGGGCTCCGCGCCCCGCATGACCGCCGACAGGACATCCGGAACATCGCGATCATCGCCCACGTCGATCACGGAAAAACGACGTTGGTCGACGCCGTTCTCCGCCAAACGCGGGTGCATCGGAAGATCCAAGATATGGGCGAACGCATCATGGATTCGATGGATCAGGAGCGCGAGCGCGGCATCACGATCAGAGCCAAGAACGCCAGCGTCGTCTACAACGGCGTCAAGATCAATATCGTAGACACGCCGGGCCACGCGGACTTCGGAGGCGAAGTCGAGCGGACCCTCCGCATGGTGGACGGGGTCTTGCTGCTCGTGGACGCCAAGGAAGGGCCGATGCCGCAGACAACTTTCGTCCTGCGCAAGGCGCTGGCGTTGGGCCATAAAGCGATCGTCGTGATCAACAAGATCGACCGGCCTGATGCCGTGGTCGATGACGTGGTCAACCGAACGTTCGATTTATTCGTCCATCTGGGCGCCACGGACGAACAATTGGATTTCCCCATCGTCTATGCGTCCGCCATCAACGGCACCGCTACGCTCGATATCAACAAGCCGGGGACGGCAATCGCGCCGCTGCTCGATACCATCCTCGAAAAGATTCCGGCTCCGGCGATCAACCGCGAAGCGCCGCTTCAAATCCTCGTCCTGGCGCTGGCCTATGATTCCTATAAAGGGAAGATGGGAATCGGCAAAATTCAGTCCGGCTCGATCGCGCGCCGGCAGAACGTCGTGACCCTGACGAAAGACGGCGGCCAAGTCGCCTCGAAGGTGGCGGATCTCGCGGTGTTCTCGGGACTTGATCGGACAGATGTGGAACAGGCGGATGCGGGTGAGATCGTCGCGGTCGCCGGCTTGGAAGAAGTCCATATCGGAGACACGATCGCCGATGCCGCGAGCCCCGTCGCGCTCCCGCGCGTGACGATCGATGAGCCGACGGTTCAGATGACGTTTTCCGTGAACAACAGCCCATTTGCCGGCCGTGAAGGAAAATTTCTCACGTCCCGCCACCTGCGCGAACGGCTATTCAAGGAACTGGAGACCAACGTGTCCTTGCGCGTGCAGGAGACGGACAGCGCCGATCGTTTCCTGGTCGCGGGCCGCGGCGAGCTGCACTTGGGCGTGCTGATCGAACAAATGCGCCGGGAGGGCTACGAACTTCAAATCTCCCAGCCGGAGGTGATTCTCCATCGAGAGGGGGAAACGGTAACGGAACCGTTCGAGGAATTAACCGTTCAGGTGCCGTCCGAATATCAAGGCCCGGTTATCGAAGAAATCGGACGGCGGCGCGGTGAACTCCGTCACATGAAACTGATCCACGGCGACGGGGCGTCGAGCGAGATGCATCTCGAGTACCGCATCCCGACCCGCGGCATCATGGGACTCAAGAATGTGCTCATGGCCAAGACACGCGGGACCGCCATCTTGCATCACGTGTTTGCGGGCTACGAGGCGGCCGACGAAAAAACGCTCGTGGTGGCGCCCCATGGATCCTTGGTGGCATTCGAGCAAGGGACGAGCACCGCCTATGCGTTATTTATGACCCAGGAGCGGGGTGAACTCTTCATCGGGCCATCGGTCGACGTCTATCAAGGGATGATTGTCGGAGAGAACAACCGCGAGGAAGACTTGGACGTCAACGTGTGCAAGCAAAAGCACCTCACGAACATGCGGGCCGCCGGCTCCGATGAGGCGCTCGTGCTGACGCCGCCGCGCGAAATGACCTTGGAATTTGCGATGGAATATATCGGACAGGACGAACTCGTGGAAGTGACACCGAAAAGCCTGCGCCTGCGGAAACGGCTGTTGAATCCTGAGGACCGCCGCAAAGCGCGCAAAAATAATAAGTGAGAATCCGCAAGAAAGCCCCGAAGCCCGCCTCCGCCAAGCCGCCGCTTTATGTGATCGGGTATAGTTTCTCCGCCCCTTCAGCTGATGAACTCATCATCTGGTACGACCTGGAATATGGAGGACCGCTGGCTCTTCGGCCAAGTGCTCAAGTTGGCGCCCTTTCTGCCGGACACGGTCCCTGGCAGGCGTGGCTGACGATAGCGCTACCGGAAGAAGAAGCCCGATCGGTGTCCCAACAAGCGGTCTGGGATCATCGACACGCCGGCACCGTCAGCCCGGCAGTCGCCGCGCCCAATATAGCCGCCGATACCGTTCTGTTCGCCGCCCGGTTGGCCCGCGGGCTGACACTTCTCACGCAGGGGACCGCGTTTGATCTAGTCATGCAGCGGTACAGCAATCCATCGGACTGGAGCGATCGGCCGCTTACGTTGTTTCAACTGCAGGACCACGTCGAGGTCATCCAAGGCGAGATTGAGGATGCGGGCCGAGATTGGTTCCATACCGCAGGCATGAGCAAATTCGGACTGGACGAATTGGAACTGTGGCAGCCAAAAAGCTTGCCCGCCGATTCACCAATGCAGGTCCTGAACGAAGCGGCGGATCAGATCCTCAGGCAAGGACACAACCCGAAAGTCGGATCCTCTCTCGCGCTTCCCTTCCTCGGATGCACCATTTACATCGACAACCATCGCACGGCTGCCATGCAGCAGACCCAGCGGACTTTCCGACGGATTGTCGTACAGTGAGTGAGCAAGCCGGCGCGCTCCTTCACTAGGCCTTCTGCCCCGTTGACAAGCTTTTTCCCTGCGTGATACCAATTTTGAGTTTGCTACGGTTCTTAACCTAGAAGGAGGACGCAATGGCGGATGTAGCTCCAGAAATTAAAGTCGGCGATACCGCGCCGGATTTTACATTAAAGGACCAGGATCAAAAGGATGTAAAACTCAGCGACTACAAGGGTAAGAAAAATGTGGTCCTGGCGTTCTATCCATTGGATTGGAGTCCCGTCTGCACCGGCGAGAACAAGTGTTTGACCGATGACTTTCCCAAGTTCGGATCGGCAAATGCCGAACTGTTCGGCATCAGCACGGACAGCTTTTTCTCGCACAAGGCCTGGGCGGATTCACTCGAGCTGAAACACCGCTTGCTGGCGGATTTCAACCGCGAAGTGGTCAAGAAGTATGGCCTGTACTTCGAGCCGCTGAACTGCGGCAAGCGGGCAACGGTCATCGTCGATAAGAACGGCAAGGTCGCGTACGTCAAGGTACAAGAGATCAAGACGGCGCGTGACGACAAAGAGATTCTGGCTGCCTTGGAAAAATTACAGTAACCGCCACACCTTGAGGACTGAGGACTGGGCCGGCCCAGTCCTCAGCGTTTTGATGCATGTCCGGAATCGTCGAAGACGTCAGCGACGCCAACTATAAGACTTTCACCGACGCACCGGCGTCGCTGGTGTCCTACGGGCTTGCGACGTGCGAACCTTGCAAGGCCTATGACCCCATCTTGGAAAAAATCGCGGCGGACTTCCCGCAGATTAAAGTCGGCAAGGCCAAAATGCATGTGCCCGGTCGCTGCCGCGAAATCAAGAAGCTGTATACGTTCGAAACCTATCCCACCACCCATCTTTTCTCCAATGGGAAGTTGCTCTTGACCCGCGAGGGCAAAATCGAAGCCGACGAGTTGACCGCCCTTATTTCCGACTATCTCATCAAATAATCGCCAAATCAGGCCGATTTCTCCAACAAGAAGAATTGTCTCCACCGCCGCTTCGGCACATAATGAAAGCCGATGGCCCTCTTTCGGTTTCAGTCCGCCGCCCTCGCGCGCGTCACGGTGACCATCCCTTTTCTACTTTGGCTCGTGTCTCCCGGTCATTACGCAGGCGAGCCGCATCAAGCCCGCGCCATTGCCGTCTTGACCCGGGGGGAAGCGACCGGCCGCGACGGCGCCCCCTTGATCTTGATACCCGCCGGACGTTTCCTCATGGGAAGCGAGGCCGGCGAAGCAGATGAGCGGCCAATCCACCCGATTGAATTGGGTGCCTTCTACATCGACAAATATGAAGTCACCGTGTCGCGCTATGCGCGCTTTCTTCACGCACAAGCTCCCGAGCAGCCGTTTCTCTGGAAACAGGCGACACAGGGTACGCAGGGCCAGAAGCCGGTGATCGGAGTGGATTGGTTTGACGCCAAGGAATATTGCGAATGGGTCGGACGGCGCCTTCCGACCGAAGCCGAATGGGAAAGGGGCGCACGCGGCGATGATCAACGAACCTATCCCTGGGGCAATGACCCACCGGCCACCGCCCACGTCGTAGCGGGACTAAAGAAATGGACCGGCTACGATACCCTCGGCGCGGTCGGCTCCCACCCACGGGGCGGCAGCTCCTACGGGGTGGAGGACCTGGCGGGCAATGTCTGGGAATGGATTGCGGACCGGTATGATGAGCACTACTATACGGCGAGTCCCGAGTACAATCCGCAGGGACCGAACCAAGGGCCGCTGCGAGTCCTTCGCGGGGGCGCCTGGAACAATGATGCGGCCACCATCCGCTCCGCCAACCGCGCCGCCTATGCCCCGTCAGCCCGGCGTAACGACTTCGGCTTTCGGTGTGCGATGAATGCCGGATCGCCATAATAAGGCCTGTGGCACGGTCCATTTCTCTCCCAGACCACGACATTGATAGTCGGAAACCCGACTGGAGCTCTAGATTCGCGACAGGTCACAGTCGGCAGCGTGGATCTTTTAAGGAGCGAAATGACCGGAGATCAGCCGGCATGCTTGGAACGAAGGCAGGCCTGACTCAGCGCAGCCGCGGATTGGGTTGAAAGGAATGCAGGCGCGAGACCAGTGCGGTCTGCTCCGCCGAGCGCAGGCGAATTTTGAAGATGACCCGCCGGCTTTTGTCGCGATTCGGATACCCCATGTCTTCATAGATCAAATCCTGCCGGCCCCGGCCACTCGCCGAAGTTTTCTCATGAAAACAGCCGTAGATCCACGGCGCCGACGCTTCAATAACTTCCAGGGCCTTCACCATCACGTTGAAGGACCGCTCCTGGCTCAACTTTAGATTGCGAATGTCCGATCCCCGATCATCCGTGTGGCCTTCGATCACCAGCGAATCGATCTTCTCCCGCAAAGGACCACAAAGAAGCGACGCGTACGCCGGCATGGATTCCGTCAGAAACCGGCTTGCCGCCGCAGACAGAGTTCCCTTCCCAAATTCGAAGTTCAACAACTCCTCCGGCACGACAATCCGCAACACCAGCGGATCGCCTGGGTCCTGATCGAGCGAGAGATGGTAGCGCTGAAAATGATCGCGCAGGCGAGCGCGGATGTCTTCGGTGGTTTCGTGGATCGGCGAAGCGGCTTCGTGCGCACGGGATTTCATTTCCTGCGCATGAGATTCTGTTTGGGACGTCTTGGTTACGTACGCGGTAAACAAGAGGATGAAGATCACCGCCAATGACGTCATGAGGTCCGTCACCCCGACCGTGAGGAGAGAAGGGGTATCGGTTACATCCTGTAACGGCGCGCGTCGCATCAATTCATTATCTCCTCATTCCTCTAGTTACGCTGGCGACCGCTCATGCCAATTGGCAAACCACCGCAATCCGGACATCGCAGGCTCGCAAGGCCCCCCTTCTTCACTGGAAGCCGGCTCCTTCACATCGAGCCGCCGCTCTGTGGTCGCGACGGCTTCTCGCTCGTTCCGCAATCCCGCGACGGATCGTGTCAAATCCTGAATGGCTTGGTTCAGTTCATGGATAGGCGCTGCCATTTCCCGTTTGATCGCGCGAGCCATGTCCTCGGCCAGATGTTCGTAGGACGGCGCGGCCTCGCCATTGCCACGCGCCGTCAAGCCCTGCATCGTGGTGGTCAAGGCCGAAAGAGCGCTCGTCAACCGCTCTCCAACCGTTGCCGCCAACCGCTCGGCCAAATCACCGGGGACCACGGGCTGTGGCGCGGTGACAGCCGCGATCGAGGATTGACCAGCCGGATTGAAATTCTCCAGCATCTGTTCCATGGTCTTGCGGGGAAACAATTCGTCGAGCAGCGTCAGGAACCGTTGCTGGATGAGCGTAAACCGGTGGAACAGCGATTTCTCGATCAACACAAATAGATTGGCGCAGATCAGGCCGATGATCGACGTGAGAAATTTACCGGCCAAGCCATTGATCAGCCCCTGGATACCGACGATCTGCGAGCCGTCCGCGTGGAGTTTGCTCAGCCCGATCAAGATAGCCAAAAAAGTAAAGAGGAGGCCCAGGCCGGTGATCAGCGAGGGCAGCTGATGATAGAAAGGCAAGTTCAGCCTGGCGGCCAAGACGTCCTGAGTGAAAAATTCAGAGGCTGCACGGGTGCTGAAAACTCGAGGTTCAATGAACCAGGCGGTACGCTCGATGACGAAGGTCTTCCGGTAATGAAACCACGCCTGCTCGAGCAACGGCTCGCGCCGCATCGCAGCATCCAAGGTCTGGACATCGTCCAGATCGATGCGGGAAGGCCGCGGCAACGGGCGGCCTATTTGCCTGTCCGACTCGGCCAGCGCCTGAATCGACTGCCATTCCTGGCCGACCGTTTTGCGCCCCACCGCGAGTTTCTTCAACGTCGGCCATACGCGGCCATAGCAGCGCTGGACGACCGAGACATTGACCATCAGACGCGTGACATGCCACAGAAAGAAGACCAGGATCCCGAGCGAGCCGAGCCAACTCAGCATGGGACTGTGAAGCCCATCCCACACAGCAACGTCCTCGCTTAACAGTTCCCAGATAAACGCAATCGTCGATGTGGCTTCCATAGATCGGATCTCCGGTTAATCGACGCAAGAGGCCGATGACCGGCATGAAGTCAACTTCCGTGCCACAGCGAAGACCCGGCGATTGGCCGGAGAATCAGCGGATCGGAGGAAGAGCGCGGGGCGAGGCGGCAGCGGACGCGGCAAAAGATGCCGGCAAACCAGGTAGATTCTACTGGGCAGGGATCAGTCGAATCCGATCCGGCTGATTTCCTCGTATGAACTCTTCCGGTGGCGCATGAGCCGCAGCGCGATGCGTTTGGTTTTCTGAAGGTGGAGAGACGGCGGCTTGGGCCGCGGCAGAAGCATACGGAGACGTTGATTCGACGAACAAAGCCATCACTTGTCGTCGATCCGATGCTTTGCTAGACTGCCCCATATCGTAAGGAATGCATCAATGTCCGCCCCCGCCATCCAAACCAAGCGCTGGACCCGCAAAGAATATGAGCGCATGGCCGCCTTAGGCCTATTCAGTCCGGACGAGCGCGTGGAACTGCTCGCGGGAGAAATTGTTACTATGACTCCTCAACGTAGCGCTCACGCGGCCGCTATCGGATTAACGGAAGCGGTACTCCGTCAGGTATTTGGTCCGAGTAATTGGATTCGAATCCAACTGCCTCTTATCGTCGATCCTGATTCGGAACCTGAACCGGATCTCGCTGTCGTCGGCGGGGAACCAAGAGAGTACGTCAATGAACATCCGCGCACCGCTCTGTTGGTGGTGGAGATTGCGGACAGTACGCTGGAAAAGGACCGTGCCCTTAAGACGCCGATCTATGCCCGAGCCGGTATCCCGGAATACTGGATTGTGAGTTTGGCTGAGCCCTGCCTAGAGATCTACCGCGATCCCATCACACGACCGGGTCAACCGGCTCACTACCAATCCTTTCAGAAGGTTACGCGAACCGAGACCATCTCCCCGCTGTCCGCTCCTCATTCCGCAATCACCGTGGCCGACTTACTGCCGTAATCACATCTGGTCCGTTTCCTTACAGCATTTGCTGCACGGACACTTGTCTAGAAACAAGTTTCCAATCCACGCCATGACTCGTGAGCCAATTGCCGCTTCAATGGGGCCACGGCGGTGAAGCCGTGGAGTTCCATCTATGGCAATTCGCCGATCCGATATTGATTGTTAAAGGAGGGCGCTACAACAATTGCTGTGATCTACTCGGTGTGTGGCCGCTAAGGTGGTGAAGGGGTTTTGCGCTGTCGGTGTGTAGGTGAGATTGAATACCGTATCGGTGATCCACCGTTTGAAGGACTCGTTGTCCATAAATCGTTTGAACAGCTCCGTGTCATCCTTCAGCACAGCCGCCTTCTTTTCAACGCGATAACTATTCATGTCAATGGCTTCCCAAATCCCCTTGGATAGGTCTGTCACCATCCCCGATTCGGAATCACTTTCTTTCCATCCAACGGTGCGAAGGGCACGGTCGGATTATATTTGTTCACCGGATTCAAGGGATTCTCCGGGTTATAGCGATTCACGGGGTTGAACGGATTGTTCGGGTTGTATTGATTAATGGGATTCGCGGGATTGCCGGGATCGTACCGGTTCACCGGATTGAAGGGATTGTCCGGGCTGTAGGCGTTGGCGGGATTCAATGGATTGCCCGGCTGGTATTGATTGATAGGATTGAAGATGTTGTAGTCGCGCTCGTACTTGTCGTCGAAGCCCATGTCGGCCCAGCTTGAGCTGGCGCGGAGCAGGAAAAGCATCAGTGTGACTGCGATTCCCCTGTGTGGCATGATGACCCTCCCTTCCTTCACCGGTTTGCCCCCCGCTGAGACGGAGGGCATGGAATAAGGACAGGAGACAGGATAGCCGATGACCGTGACATCCGAGGTCACAAACAATTTCCAGCTACCACGGCGGAAAGTCCTGACGTCGGCGCGAAATCATACCTATGTCCTTGTACGAGGACAACCGTACAGCGTGGGCTGATGGACCTGGTAAAGTTACGAGTTTCGGCAAGCGACGGCGGGGGGGAAGGACGAAGAACACCTTAGCTGTTTCGTTTCTCCGAGGCGACCGCCGGCCGAAATGCCCTCTCCGCCCTCATCTTTTGGAAATGCCGGACTAGATCGGCCATGGCCTCGACGGCCTCCATCTTTTCTTGCAGACTCAAGGAGCTGAAATACAACGCCTGGGACCGTTCGTGCTGGGCCCAGGGGTCAGCCACATCGCTGTCAGGCTTGCTCATCGGGCTTCTCCAGGAAGAACTTCAGTTGCCGCACATCCTCGCGGTCCTTTTCGCGCCCCGTCTGCTCTTTCATGCGAATCAGGGTCTCAAGACAGACAAAGCGTGCCGGCACACCCGGCAGGATGTCTCCGATCAGAGCACGGTCGTACTCGGTATCGAACACGAAAGGCTCTGCGACGAAGATATCCACGGACGTCTCTCGATGTTGTTCACTTCGGAGCGAAAAGACCACCATGTTTTTCTCACGAATCCACGTCTCTCGCTTGGCTGGTTCGGCCAATTCATGAGCCGATACGGGCGCCACCGGGCGATATCCCAGCGATTCGAGGGCGCTCACGGCGCGATGCACGTTCTCAGGTTCCAACTGCAGGACGATGTCGAGATCGAAGGTGACTCGGCCATAGCCGTGCGCGGCGACTGCTACGCCTCCAGCGATTAGGAAGCGTACGTCGCGCCGGTTTAGCACCGATACGATTTCTCTCAGGCTTGACAGTTTCATCGCGCTAAGCCTCTCTTTATCGCCTCGTCAGGATGAAACCGTCAACGTCACGACCACCCAATACGCCATCGCTGTCCTCACCCAATCGGTACGTCGCATAACTATTATAAGTGTATACGTGGCCCACGCAGCTTCAAACCGAACGTGACGGGTGATTCGGCCCTCTTCATCCATCTTATAATACGCCGACCTTAGGCGTGCGGAATCGGCTGCGGTCAAAGGGAATGTCTTTGTGCGAGAGCCTCCGGGCGAGTTCACGGGACAGGCGTTGCTCATCCCACTCCGGATGCAATGATGCCAGCTGGCCCCGCAACAGTTTTTGCGCTGATCGCCACGGCCCGAATCCGATTGCAAGCCTTTCGGCTGGCGTCTTGAGTCGTAAGACCCCGCCATCGCGCCGTCGATGACTTCGCTCCGCCGCAAGCCCTGACTCATGATGGTATTTCCCCTTTCAAGCTTGCAGCCATTTTCCTGGCTTCGTCCACTACGGCCTCGCGCAACTTTTCCGGCTCCAAAACGGTCACCCCGCTCCCGAAACTCAGGATCCAGCCTAGGAGCTCGCGCGTGTCGGCTACTGTAAGCGTCATCCTCAGCCGTCCCGCCGGACGCCGCTCGATCTTCTGGCTCACGTGCCAGACCCGATCCTTCACCCAAGCCGCCGTCGCCTTGTCGAACTCCACCACCACCTCGATCCGCGGGCCGCGCATGACGGTCAACGCATCCTGCACAAAGGCGTCCAAATCAAAGTGCAACGGCATCTGATAAGGATGATCGGTCGGCGTCACGGACCTGATTCGCTCCACAGCGAACATGCGGGGTTCCCGTCTTAGGTGGCAGTACGCGATGAGATAGAGGCCGCCGGAGGCATACCACAGTCGATAGGGATCGACTTCCCGCCTCGTCATACGGCCCCGCGATGCCGAGTCATAGCGCATCTGGATGGTTTTCTTCCCGGCGATGGCCTGCGTGACCCGATCGATCGTCTCGCGATGGCGGCGATAGCGCTTGTGCGGGCCGAGTCCCACGGAAAACATGCCGTCGAGTTGCTGGACCAACTCCAGGCCTTGGGGCGGCAGCATGGCCGCCGCTTTGTTGAGCGCGGATTGGAGCGAGGCATGGAGCTCCGTCCCTTCGAGCGGCGCTATCAGACGGCGGGTGAAGGTAAGGGCCATCAATTCAGTCGGCGCGAGCCTGAGCGCGGGAATGTGGCGGAATCCGTCGAGCAGCCGCCACTTGGTACGGCCGTCCACCCGATCGGTTACCAGCGGATAGCCGGCCTCTTCCAGCGCATCCAGATCGCGGCGAAGCGTACGGGGGTGTCGGGTCGAGCCGGGGGCCAGCGACTCGCTCAGTTGCTCCAAAGTCACGCCTTGCCGTGAGGCCTCCAGCTTTTGGAGAATGACCAAGAGACGGACGGCTTGATCGTTGCGCGGCATGGCATTAAGTCTCCAGCAAAGGTCCTGCGAGAATACCTGGAGAGAATATGCCGCAGCAAGTGTACGTACCTGCCTCTCGCTCTGCTGAGCCACCCTCACACAGGACTCGCTTCCTCACCCTCGCAGGGAAGCGGGTTTGAGACGATTCGCGAAAAAAACACTTGGAGTTAGGTGGAACTCCTGCCAGGCTATCGCATGGGTCTTATCAGCAAGGTCGAGCGCTCGGCATGGGAGAAAGAGGCCGGTGAAACACCAGCGTATCATCGTCACGCACTACGGCGGGTCCGATGCACTTCAGGTGCTTGAAGAAGAGAGCCCCGAGCCGAAGCACGGTGAAGTGCGGGTCAGAGTCCTGGCCGCGGGTGTCTCCTTGCCCGACCTGATGATGCGCGAGGGCATTCATCCCGAAACGCCGACGCTGCCTTTCACGCCGGGATGGGACCTGATCGGCATGGTGGATCGGCTCGGCGACGGTGTTTCTGGAGTTGAACCAGGCGAGATGATTGCCGCACTGCCGATCAGCGGTGCGTACGCGGAGTTCGTCTGCCTGCCGCAACGTGAACTGGTTCCGGTGCCATCTGGACTGGACCCCGCGGAGGCCGTCAGTCTCATTCTGAACTATGTCACGGCGCACCAGATGCTGCATCGCTCCGCGAAGGTCAGACCAGGGGAGCGCGTGTTGATTCACGGCGCGGCAGGCGGGGTCGGCTCGGCACTATTGCAACTTGGACGCCTAGCCGCTCTGGAGATGTACGGTACCTGTTCATCCCGAGGGGCGCCGGCCGTTTCCGAGCTGGGTGCGGTCCCAATTGATTACCAGCATCAGGACTTCGTGAAAGAAATTCACCGCCTCACGAGCGGGGGTGTAGACGTCGTCTTTGACGGCATCGGTGGCACACATATCTCGCGTTCCCGTAAGGCCCTGCGCTCAGGCGGGACGGTAGTGGCCTATGGCCTTACTTCCTCACTACGTGGGGAACGATTGACTTCAGGTCGTCCAGGTGGTCGTCATCGCTTTCGTCACATCGCCATTTTTGGGCTGTACATTGCCGGCGGCTGGTTCCTTCCGGGCCGGAAACGGGTGATTCCTTACAGTATCCAGTGGCTCAAACGGCTGAGACCGGCATTGTTTCGACAGGATTTGCTGGCCCTGATTGACCTCCTTCAACAGCAAAAAATCAAGCCGCTGATCGCGCGACGACTTCCTCTTACCGAGGCGAGACACGCGCACGATTTGCTCGGGAGTGGAGGCGTGACAGGGAAGATCGTGCTCGTACGCAACGGGTCCTTGCTTGAATCGGGAGCGGCGCGTAAGAACGGCATGGAGCCGATGGCGCTCTCGCTGCACCGCTGTCAAGACATGTACCAGTACACGCGAGATGGGCATGGTGAAAGGCTGGAAGAACAGATGGAAGAGCTATCCGGCGTATTCGAACTCGAGGTCCCTGGTCTGGACCAATTTGACCCGATTGAGGTTGCCGCGGGTGATCGAGGGGGCGAGGCGTTTCCAAATCGCTTCGGCCAAGGCTGCGCCGTTGATGGTGGAGCGGGCAAGCACGGCGCGCAGATCGTGTCCTTCGAATGGTGTAAGGATCTGCTCGGCCACGAGCCGGTCGAGGGCGACGATATCAGTCACCATGCCGGTCTCCCGGTCGATCGGGCCATGGACAGTTACGAAAAGATCCCACGTATGGCCCCGGTATCCATCATGCACGGCGGTGAAGGAATAGCGGCGCGTCACCCCGGCCCGATCCAGCCCGGCTTCCGCGGTGATCTCGGCAAAGAGATCTTCATCCTCATAGAGGCGCAGCGAATGCAGCTCGCCGATATCGCGCTGCGCCGCGAGCTTCTTCCAGAGGACCCTGGCGATGTTTTCCGAGGTGGGCACGTCGTCTTTGAAATACGGCATGTCGAGGTTCAGATGCTTGTGATCGAATTCCTCCAAGACATGAAGGAGCACCTGCTTGAGATCGAACAGATTCACGACCATGCCGGTTCGCGGATCAACCTCGCCCGAGACCGTCACATCCAGCAGGTAGTTGTGGCCGTGCCCGGGCTCGTTGTAGCAGGCGCCGAAGGTCTCGCGGTTCTTCCGCTCATCCCACTGTGGCTTCTCGTAGCGGTGGGCGGCCGCGAATTCGATGCGTTTCGTCAAAAGAACGGGAGGCATATCTACACCCAATGAGGAATTAGCGATGAGGAATTATGAATGGCAAATCACAGCTACCAGATTTGGAATATCGCGCGCATTCGTCTTGCCGATTTATCATCCGACATCTCTCATTCCTCATTCAACATTCCTCATTTCTCACTCGACCTTCGCAGGTCGTCCAGCCATTCTTGCCGCATGGTCCAGGGCACGTCGACTTCTTCTTGATATACTCCATGCATGACGGAGAGCGCCACGCGGATCGCCGGGTCGTTGAACGCGGCGATCATGCCGGAGGACGGGCGGAACCGCACGAAATGGACCGCGCTGATTTTGGTCTCATGACTGTGCCCGCCTTCGAATTCGGCAAAGACCTGCTCGGTGCCCGCTCTCAGCGCAACGGTTTGTCCCCGGTCGAGCCCCATGAAGGAATCCAGCCAGTATTGCATGCGATCCGCCTCGGTGATTTCGATGAGCAACGTCGCGCTCAACTCCCCCGCCTGCGGAAGAAGCGCGTTGTACACATCGAGTTCATCCTGAACCTTGACCGGATCAAGAATCCGTTCCGCCCGCACCATTTCTTGGACCTGAAACTGGAGCGTGTCCCGGTTCTCGAACACCAAGGTCACCAGCGGACCGATCGAGATGCGGCGGCGGCGCTTCACATCGATGATGCGCCGGCGAAACGCGTCGCGCTGCTGCTCATAGTCCGCCAGGGGGATAAGATCCTGTTGGGTCAAACCCTGTACATTCATATCTCCCCGTTTAATTCCGGTATCTTTTCTGCGCTTTACGAGCAGCGCTTCACGAAGTAGGTGCCTCCGGCGGCAAACCGTAGGCATCGCGTACGATCTGGATGGGATGCCGCGTCGCTCGTCCGCCGGCATGGGCGGCGGCCCCCGCTTCATCGAGTTGCAACCCGGCGAGCGGACAATCCGAAGCGATGAGATCGGCCGGCGCCTGCTCGATCTCCCTCACGGCTTTCTTCGCGATCTTCATCGACAATGGGTAAAATTCCGTCTTCGCGGACCAGGTACCGTCATGGCCGGTACATTTCTCGATTACTTCGACCCGGGCGCCGGCACACTCCATCAGCTCTTTCGACTTGAATCCGATGTTCTGATCCCGAAGATGGCAAGGTACCTGGTAGGCCACCCGTCCGGGATTGTTTGTAAAATCCATCGCCAGCAAGCCGTCCCGCTTCAGCTTCATGAGATACTCGCAAATATCAAACGTATGCTCGCCGACTGCTTTGGCTTCGTCCGACTGCAACAGGGTCGGATATTCCCGCTTGATCATGAGGCTGCAACTCGGCACAGGCACGACTACATCATAGCCCCGGGCGATCCAGTCGTTCAATGAGCGGAGATTGGCCCGGGCCGCCTTCACGATTCCCTCGGTATCCCCGATATCGAATGAGGGCATGCCGCAGCACTGCTGATCGGGGAACGCCACCTCCACTCCGTTTTTTTCCAAGACCTGCACGCTGGCTTTTCCGACATCGGTGGCCTGATAGTTCACCAGACAACTGGCAAACAATGCGACCTTGCGGGTTGCGGACGGTGGCCGCGCGGGCGTCCGTCGGCTCCACCACCGATTGAAGGTCTCTGCCTGGTAATGGAGAACGCGGCGTTCCCGATGAACGCCCATGACTTTTTCCATGATCGTTCTGAGCCACGACCAAGCCAACGCTCGGTTCACCAGCGGCGCCAACGCGCTGTTGAGCCGTCCCATCAAATCCGTCTTGACCAGCAACCGGTCGCGCCAGGATGCGCCGCGCGTCGCGGCCAGGTGCTTTTTCCAGGTGACCATCAGACGAGGGAAGTCGAGCTGATAGGGATGCGGCGGCGTGTACGGGCAATGGTTGAAGCAGAGTTTGCAATAGTAGCACTCGTCCACCACCCGCTCGTGGTCGGCCGGCGTCAACTTCGTGACATCGCTTTCAACCGCGTCGATTCGATCCAGCAACGTGTTGAATGACGGGCAGAGATTGAAGCACCGCCGGCATCCGTCGCAGATCTCATAGATGCGCAAACTCTCTTTTTCGAGAGGACCCGCCTCGATCGGTTGGAGAATATTCAGTGCCTTCATGGTGTCTCAAAAGATGGACCGGCGGCATCCCGCCGGAAGACCCGACCTTCCTCGGTCCGGATCCTCGAATCGCAGATAGCCGCCGTTCCTGTGTTGCTTGTAGCGCGCGAACCCTGTGCGGGAACTAATATCCCTGCTTGAGGCTTTCCAGGCCCTTGGTAAAACGGTTGGCATGTGAGCGTTCCGCCTTCGCCAAGGTTTCAAACCATTCCGCCAATTCGGCGAATCCTTCATCGCGCGCCGTTTTTGCCATGCCGGGATACATCTGAGTGTATTCGTAGGTTTCCCCTTCGACCGCCGACTTGAGGTTGGCCTCGGTATTGCCGATTGGGACGCCGGTCGCCGGGTCGCCGACCTCCTTGAGAAAATCCAGATGCCCGAAGGCGTGTCCCGTTTCCGCTTCGGACGTGTCCCGGAACAGGCCGCCGATGTCCGGGTAGCCTTCGATATCGGCCCGCCGCGCGAAATAGAGATACCGGCGATTTGCTTGCGATTCGCCGGCAAACGCCTGCTTGAGGTTCTCATGACTCTTGGTATCTTTCAGACTCTTACCCATTGCTTCTTCCTCCTTCGTAAATAAATGCCCGCAGACGATGTGGCTAGATAGATGTCACTTTCGCTGATCGCACACGCCGGCACTTCGCGCAGTACCCATGAAACTCGACCCGATGGCCAAGGATCTCAAAATCCCCTTGGGCAACCGTGAGACGGTCCAAGGCGACATCGGTGACATCCTGAATCTGCCGGCATGTGAGACAGATGAGATGATGATGCAGCGACATGTTTGCATCAAAGCGCGCTCTTTCGTGTCCAACATTGACCTCGCGCACCAAGCCGGTCTCACGAAGCACGCCGAGGGTATAATAGACCGTATTCCGCGAAATCATTGGATGCCGCCGTTTCACAACCCGGTACAGATCATCGGCCGTAGGATGGCTGGTGGTCCCGGCCAGCGCGCCATAAATAGCCGCTCGTTGCGGCGTGAGCCGTACACGGTGCCGGCGGAAACGCTCTTGAATGATTTCAGTCGTTGGGTGCATACCTATCTAGGAATGATTCCTAGATAACACATGAACGGTTCGGGCATCAAGTCAGCGGGGCGATGAGAGCTCCTGTTCCATCACCGCGAGAGTCCGGAAGGCTTGATCCTTTGCGGAGAGAAGCGGCGTGTCCGTCGGCCACGGAACATTTAAGGTAGGATCGTTCCAGATGATGCCTCGCTCATCCGCCGGTTGATACAGGTCCGTGCACTTGTAGAAGAAACCGGCCCTGTCGCTCAGGACACAAAAGCCATGCGCAAATCCCGGCGGGATATAGAGCTGGCGCATGTTCTGATCCGACAGCTCAATCCCGTACCATTGACCGAATGTCGGCGACCCGTGGCGGATATCCACCGCGACGTCATAGACGGCGCCTTGGACGACCGTGACAAGCTTGCCTTGAGGGCGGTGAAGTTGATAGTGCAGCCCGCGCAACGTGTGGCGGATCGACCATGAGAAGTTGTCTTGCACGAATGGGCCGTGAATGCCGATGTCCTTATAGCGTTCTTCGCGAAACGCTTCCCAAAACAGCCCCCGCGCATCGCGATACAGATCCGGCTCGATGAGGATCAATCCCGGCAGTGGCGTGTCACTCACTCGCATGATCGGATCGGTAGCTCCTTCTTATGGTCTCGATCGGGGCGGCATCATACCTGGTTCGTAAGAAAAGAAGAAGCCGGCTGAGGCAGGCATTGAAAAGCCGGGAATCGGTGCCACATACTTCAAGGCGAATAATGCCCGACCTAATTCTTGCGGGGGGTCTGAGGGTCGTCGGGGGAATTAGGGTACAGCTGCTGCAACCGCTCAATGAGCGGCAACGCTTCGGGCGTGCTCGGGCGTGTCGGCTCGCTCGGTGGATGCTCCCAGGTCAACACCGTGATACCGGCGGAAGAAAAGATTTCCCGGATAGTGGCGACCAAAGCTTCGAGTGTCAACTCGGTTCCGCTTCGCAAATCCAGGACCCGTTCCTTCGGGTCGGACGGAGGCGGATGGGAACTGATCAGCGCCCAGCACCGATCGAACACCGTCCGGCGCAGGTCCTCCGGAACGTTGAGTGTCGGCAGTTCGGACGTGCACAAGGCCGCGACCATCAGAACGAACTGAAGATCCGGCATGCCGGGGCGTGTAATATCGAGTGATTGCATGACGCCCCTATTATATTGTGTGTGCGCCTCCACGAGTCAATGCGCTGCTGTAGAAGCGGTACTGTATCAATCGAAAGGATGTTTGGTGAATGATCACGATCACATTAATGGGGCAACTTCAAACAGCGGACGGTGAGCGGGATCTGGCTTGCGAGCTTCCGGCGTCGATGAGCGTGCGACAAGTCATCCAACGGCAAGGACACAATCTGCGCCACTTGCTGCAACTCTTGCGGGAAAAGAAAATCCTGGTGACGATCAATAAGCGGATCGCCAGTGAAGATTCCCTCGTGCAGGACGGCGACGCCCTTCGATTTGTCGGCCATGATGGAACGGGGGGCAGCGGCTTAGGGCCTTCGTTTACCTGATCGGTGCGGAGCCGGCGGCGTTTCAGAGTGTCGAGAAAAAAAGAGCCGGCCCCGGGTTTCCGGAGCCGGCTCACGCACGCTCACCTCAAAGAGGCCGATTACTTCTTGCCCAAAATCGCGTCCTTGGCCATCTTGGCGACCCGGAATTTCACGACCCGCTTGGCAGGAATCTTGATCGGCTCACCGGTCTGCGGGTTGCGGCCCATGCGGGCCTTCCGATTCGCCAGCACGAGCTTCCCAATCCCGGGGACCACAAAGGCGTTCTTTGCCTCTCGGTAAGCCAGCGCCGCCAGGTCATCCAAGAGCTGAACCGCGGTCTTCTTGGTGATCCCGGCCTTCCCGGCAATATGGTCGGCGATCTGGGATTTCGTCATTGATTTGGCCATGCGTACCTCCTTGGCTACTGTAATGTGATGGATTGAAAACCAGGTCGAAGACTCAGATCCTGAGGTGAACTGCGATGAAACGCGCGTGTGCAGCGTGCTACGTGAAAAACAGGGCGAGAGTGTATCCAAAGCCCCCAGAGCTGTCAACCGGAAAAACTCGCATCTGGAGCGGGAAAAAGCATGCGCCTCACCCTTGAACCCACTAGGAAAGACCGAGTAGAGTAGCAGTACATCACGTTGAGACATAGCAGAAGGATTCAACTCCATGGCCAAAGAATTACCGATTTTGCCGTCCAGCGCACAGCCGCTTCCCGGGGAACAAACAGAAACCTATGTGTATTCGCGGGTATTTTGCCAAAAGGATAATTCGCCGCCGTTGCGGCTCTTACTCGATTTCTTGAAATCGCGGGGCCAATTGCCGATTACACCGCCGGATGTCACTGACGCGATGCTGGATGAATGGGCCTGGATTCAGATCGCCCTCGGCTATAGCCGGGACCGCAAGCCCATTCGGGTCTTCTGCGTACGGGATCGCGGCTCATATAAGGATGTGTTCGAGCAGGAGCAGAAATACTTTCTTGAACTTCTGTCATCTTATGATGATATTGAAGCGCAGCTTGCGGCCGAATATGTGACGCGGGCGCGGTTCATCCTGACCACACAAATGCAGACCGATATCACAGACGATGGATACGATTTCAACGGGTGGATCCTGGAATTTTATCAAGAGCACTGCACGGGACTGGTGCAGGTTGACGGGCAGGGGTTTTTCTCTCCCAAAGGCCAGGTGATTGTCGATCTCTCCGCCCCACAGGAATAGCCGTCTTATGGAGGCGCCTCGTTCCTCCCTTTCTTCATCGATTTTCGACCGGGCAGATCATTGGTTTGTTCGAGCCAAGGCCGCCTTGTTAGGAAACGTTCCCTGCGGCAAGGGATGCTGTCATTGCTGCATCGGCCCCTTTCCCATCACCGTACTGGACGCTGAAGAACTACGCAGAGGACTTCGGGAGCTTCCTGCGGTGCAGCGGCAGAACATTGAGGGGCGCGCACGCCGTCAGACTGCCGATATTGAAACGGCATGCCCGGATCTGGCGGCCGATCCGATATTGGACGGCTTGCCGGACCAGAAGATCGACGACCTGGTCGCCCGGTTCGCTGATCAGCCCTGCCCCGCGTTGGAAAAAGACGGGTCCTGCGCTCTATACTCGTTTCGCCCTATAACTTGCAGGACCATGGGCATTCCCACGGAAACCCATGGCATGGTGTACGGCGCCTGCGACATACAATCCTCTGTCCCCGTCATCCGTTTGTCCCGATTACTTCGGACCGAAGAAGACCGGCTTGCCGATCAGGAGGCGGGATTGATCGAGACGGAAAAAAGGCGACGATCGTTCACAGGAGAGGAGTTATTGCTCCCGTATGGCTTCCTTCCGGGATTTGAATAGACAAACTGGACAGCATTGGAAAGGCTATGCTAAGGTGCTGGAGCCTTGCGAGCGGGGGCGCCTGTAGCTCAGTGGATAGAGCATCAGCCTCCGGAGCTGAGGGCCACAGGTTCAAATCCTGTCAGGCGCGCCAAGCCTTCTGCCTGGTGAAGTATAAATTCTTGGATCCATCTTTCAGAACTATTGAAGACACTATCGCCGGTTTACTGCTAGAGCTTCACACCTAACAAGTACATACAACACGGTGGGGCCGTTAGCTCAGTTGGTAGAGCAGCTGACTCTTAATCAGCGGGCCGCAGGTTCGACCCCTGCACGGCCCACCAATTGTTTCCACTACTTACATCGCTTCCGCAGCCCGGCCGGTCTCCGCAGCTGTGATAAAGTGTGATACCGGCGGCCGCCGGTCCAGCACTTCCACCCCCTCCCGCAGGCTTTCCGGATCGTGATGCGCATAGCGCTGCGTCATGAGCGGCGTCTTATGCCCCAGCAGGCGCTGCACCTTATACAGATCCACGCCGTCCTGCACGAGCCGCGTCGCAAAGGTATGCCGAAGATCATGGAACCGGCAATCGTCGATCCTGGCCCGTTTGAGCGCGCTCCGGAAGGCCCGCCGCAAGTGGCTGCCTTCCAGTGGCGTCTGGGCCTGGCTGGGAAACACCAAATCGGTCTGGAGGGCCCGCACCTTCGCCCGGTCCTTCAGCACCCCCAGCACGGTCTGATTAATCGGCAGGGTCCGCCGCTCCCCGTTCTTCGACCGCACCACCGTCACCGTTCGCCGGGACAGGTCCACCGCCCGCCAGGTTATGGCGAGGATTTCTCCCATCCGCAGGCCGGTCCCGAGCGCGAACAGCACGATCTGCCTCAGCCAGGGCGGACAGGCGCTCAGCAAGCGCTCCTCTTCCTCGAGCGTCAACCAGCGATCCCGGCCGATGGGTTCGCGCTCCATGGACACGCTGAGCACCGGGTTCTTCTGGCACCATTCCCACTCACGCACGGCCAGATTGAAGGCCTTCTTGAGTGTCGCCAGATGCCGGTTCACCGACGCCGGCGCCAGCTCCGCCGCAAAGAGCTGATTTTTATAGGCCACAATCAGCCGCGGCGTGATCTCCGCCAGCGGCGTGTGGTCGCCAAAGAAGCCCCGCAGCCGCCGCGCATAGCCCACATACGAGCGTGCGCTCGCTTTTTTACTCGCGTGTTCGGCCAGATACCGGTCCATTAGCTCTCCAAAAGTCCGCTGCTGCTGCTCCAACGTGATCCGATACGCGCCATCATGCAGTTGCCGGCGGGTCTCCCCCAGCACCATTTCGGCCGCGCGCCGATCAGTCTGCCCGGTCGAAGCGCGGACCTGTTTACCTCCGTATGTAAAAGACATCCACCAGACGATTCCGCGTCTATACAGCCCCATCCTCTGCCTCCTTTCCGATAGGGCTTGATCCGCGTCTGGTTTCCCCGTGGGCTGGATTATAGGCGCTGCGCTTGGCACGCGCAATCACCGCTGCGATGTCTACGGGCCGTGCGCGCACCGCTTGGGATGTGGCCGGCTTCGGACGTTCCCGGAAGCTTTCTAACCATCGATCAATCTCATCGCGTCGAAATCGGACCAACCCATGAATCTTGATGCAGGGAATCTTTCCGTGTGCGGCCCAGGCATACAACGTACAGGACTTCACAGACAGGTATTGTGACAGCGTTCTAATATCCCAATATCCGCTCGTCGGAAGGCTTAACGAATGATTTAGTATCGGATTGTGAATGCCGCACGGCAATTCGTGCCTCATGTCATTCCAAACAAATACAACGCATAGTCAGACGGACGATAGATGTTTGGTCTTCCAGGCCTGCTTTCGATCGCAAGGTACCGCCCTCTTAATTTTTTTAAGTTCCGATAAAAGGTTGCCAAGGAGCAGTGGGACATTCGTGCGAATTCCGCCGACCTTGGCCAGAACGGGTCCCCCCGTCTATATGCGGACACGGGGTGCTGAACCATCCATGCTTGAGATGCCGTTAACTCTTTGAATCCGCCAATGTAGTGCTCCGGATATCGAACATTGCTCCGCTTTTTCACAGGTCTCCTGTGTATTGGCTTGTCATGGTCTCTCATGGTGAGATACCCCTCACTAGGCCTGTCGGCTCTTAGATTTATCTTCTCTTCTCTTACTCTTCTTTCTATCTAGGAAGTCGCAGAGCTGTGGACGCTGGGGATAACCGAAGACGGTTATCCCCAAGCGCCCACACCCACGGCTCCGAAACTATCGGCACGAAGGAACTAAGGATCGAACTAAGAACGCTGCTGTTCTTTTTGTCTCTCAATCACCGCATCCAATTGCAATCGATCAAAGAGCACACGCCGGCCCATATGAATGGCTGGCAGCCAACCGATTTGGGCCCATGTCCATACTGTGCGATGCGAAATTCCCAAATACCGCCCTGCTTCCCTAGCAGACAGTAGGCGCTTGTCCATGAGGCTTCTCCTCCCTATTGATTCGCTCATGCTGAATACGTATGCTGCAATACCGGGCAGTCGCGAGCTTGTCAGCGTCATTGGCGGTAGAATGCCGGATATTCCGGAAACGGGGGGAGGGAGAAAGTCGATCAAAATTGAGCGACTAAATACCCCCTACTACATCAAACGCTTATGACTAGAGGTCGGCTAGCACCATGGCGGGAGAGGTATGAAGCTCTACTGGGAAGTACTGTCACATCATTCGGCCTCGATATAGCAGAGAAGTGCCGTATTGCGTGTCAATACATAAAGAGTTCGGACATACTCGATGTCGTTGATCCTTTTCCTCCAGAGGCGATCATTACAAAGACACGTGTTGGCTCGCCTGGAAGGTGCAGGCCACCCACTGCGCGGGCCGCGGAATATGCCACATATATTTTGAAACAAAGAATTGGCATCCCATCTGAGGCCGCACATGAGTACTTGGAAATGCTTCTGGACACACTTTTGACTAGCAAGGAGGTAAGCCATCGATTACGTCGTAGAAGGAAAGAAGTACAGCAAAGAGCAAGCAACATCACTAACGCTTACGTGAGCCGTCTAACAATGCAAAAGGTGAGAGAAGATTATCGGGAAGCACTCCTTTTTGTAGAGCGTGAAAAGGATATGCCTTCTATCATGAAGGCTCGGATACTTAGGTCGGTCTCCAGTCGCCTGACTCTGTTTCCCTTGATAAGAGATGGGAGGTTCAATCACCTGGATCCTATAGTGGAAATCATCGGGAGGCGTCGACTCTCCGCGTACGATTTCAAAGGAATTAATTTCTCAGTGAGCGAAGCCAAGCTATCGTTCGATATTTTAAAAGGCATACAAGAGAATGTTATCGAATGGGCAATGATAGTGGCCGTGCCTCGGTGGTATTTTGCATGGATTGGCCAAGAATCGCTTCCAATTCTCATGAAGCAACAAAGGGCTGCCGCCTTTTGATAGTTCATCAAATCTAAACCCCTGGGCACAGCCTATTAATCGGCTCTACAAAACTTCATCAATCGGCATGTCTTACGATCATCAATCAACTGTTAAGTTACACGGCAATGAACAGTGAATGGCACAAACTTCGGTCGTGGAATGGCTCTCAGGATAACGCGTTTGAAGAACTGTGCTGCCAGCTTGCGGCTAGCGAGAAGTACTCAGACGGGTCCGAATTTGTTAGAAAGGCTGCTCCTGATGCCGGAGTGGAGTGTTACTGGAAGTTTCCATCGGGCGAAGAATTAGCATGGCAGGCCAAATTTTTCACAACAGTTCCCACGAGCTCGCAATGGAAACAACTTGACGAATCGGTGTCCACAGCCCTTCAGAAACACCCTTCTTTGGTTCAGTACACCATCTGCCTGCCATTGAATCGCGAAGACCCCAGAATAGAAAAACAGTCATGGTTCAAGGACAAATGGGATGAACGAGTCCGGAAGTGGACTGAATGGGCCTCTGATAGAAACATGTCCGTCGAGTTCCGGTACTGGGGTGATACTGAGCTCTTTCTCAAGCTCTCCAAGGTTGAACACTCGGGCAGAAAATACTTTTGGTTCAACAAAGAACACCTCGGGTCGGAATGGTTTCAAGCTGCCCTGGAAAAGGCCTTAGCGAATGCAGGAGCTCGTTACACGCCCGAGCTTCACATTAATCTACCGATTAGCCAGATTTTCGATGGACTAGGAAGGACTAAGTCGTTTTACGATCGGTTCATTAGCCTGATAGCCGAGATTGAAAAACAGCATAAAACAGCTGCCTCACATTCCGAATCGGAGTTGGAGTGTTTTGGTCAGCTGCAAGCCATTATAGAACAACTAACCACAATTCGGCTGCGACTCTCTTATCCGGATAGTCGCAGTTTGGAGCTAGAGAAAGTTTTATCCTTATGCAAAGAGGCAAGCCATATCGTTAATGCTTGTTCAAGACAATTGACGCAGCTCGACAAAGAGTATGATACGTCGACGAAGGGCAAGTCAGACCCCGTAAATCGTGAGCTACGAGAGCGGCGCAGCTATCGACGACATGTCCTCAGTAATCTTTCGGAAGCATTGTACCAGTGCAACGAATTCACTATTGCTAATGAAGCATTATTGGCGAATAGACCTAATTTACTAATAGTGGGAGAAGCCGGCACGGGAAAGACACATTTATTCTGTGACGTGGCAAAACGGCGAATGAACGAGGGGCTCCCTAGCATTGTGTTGTTAGGTGGACATTTCCAAAAAGGAGAACCTTGGAACCAAATAATTAAAGAACTCGGATTGACCTGCAGTAATGATGAGGAACTACTGGGTGCGCTAGACGCAGCAGGCCAGGCTACGGGTTCACGAACCTTACTCTTCATTGACGCGCTTAACGAAGGCGATGGGGCGTGGCTTTGGCCGCAATACCTGGGCGGCATTCTAACTACCCTAGCACGATTTCCACATGTTGGGATCGCAGTTAGTGTGCGATCCTCTTATGAGAAGCTGGTAATCCCACATGATTTGAACAGAAGATTTATTAGAGAAGTTCATACAGGATTTGCAGATCGAGAGTATGATGCCACTGGTAAATTCTTTGACCATTTCCATATCCAGCGACCATCGATCCCTGTGCTAACACCCGAGTTTCGGAATCCACTATTCCTCAAGATTTTCTGTAAGGGTCTGTCCAATCGAGCATTGCATTCCATCCCTGAAGGCCTGGATGGCATATCAGCTGTCTTTGACTTTTTCATTGATTCTATTAATTTTAAGCTCGCTGGGCCTGACTATCTGAATTGTGATCCCGGCGGCAAATACGTTCAGAAAGCAGTGTTTAAACTTTCAGAAGAAATGGCTCAGAAAAGGCGCAATTGGATCACTCGCGACGATGCGCGCGACATGATTAATGCAATACTGCCCCGCCCAGACCATTCAAAGAGTCTATTCCATGACCTAATTTCAGAGGGTCTGCTATCCGAAGATGTCATGTACCTCACTGACGGCGCACCGTTAAATGCCGAGGAAGTTGTACGCTTCTCGTATGAACGGTTTAGCGACCATTTGATCACATCATTCCTCTTACAGAAAAGTCTTGATGTCATCAATCCTTCATCTTGTTTTTCATCCGGAGGCTCTCTATATGAGTTTGTGAAAGATGAAAACGCTACGTGGCAATATCGTGGACTTATCGAAGCTCTATCTATTCAGATTCCCGAGAAGACGGGAAAAGAACTCATAGAGTTTGTAAAGAGAATAAAGACATTCGAACCCGTACAGGATGCTTTCCTGGAAAGCTTATTATGGAGAAAACCCAAAGATATTGGCAGCGGAGCACTACAGTATGTGAACGATACTATCATCCATACGCAAAGATTCTCCGATCGTTTTATAGAGACTTTGTTGACTGTAGCGCCAAAGCCGGATCATCCGTTTAATGCAAAGTTCCTTCACAGGAACCTTAAGGATAAGAAGTTGGCCGAGAGAGACGCCGAATGGTCGATCTTCTTACATCGCCGTTACAATTCAAATAGCGCAGTTGATCGCCTACTTGAGTGGGCTTCTTCTTCCTCGGCAAAAACCTATGTTACAGAGGAAGCACTACATCTGTTTGCTATTGCACTGACATGGTTTCTTTCAAGTTCGAACCGCTTCCTACGTGACCGCGCCACAAAGGCCTTAGTAAATCTGCTGCAAGACCGCTTCAAGGTGTTAATTTCAATTATTCAGGAGTTCGCTGACGTTAATGATCCATACGTGATCGAAAGATCATTTGCAGTCGCCTATGGGTGTTCTCTAAGAAGTAATGATCGCCAAGCAATTCGAGAATTGGCGCAACTGACCTTTGATCGTATTTTCTCTAGTGGAAGCCCACCTCCTCATATACTTCTTAGAGACTACGCAAGGGGAATAATCGAGGTAGCGCTCTCCGCGGGTCTTCCACTCAGCATTCAAAGTAACATTATCCGACCTCCTTATAAGAGCGAGTGGATCCCACCTTCTAGTACAAGGGAACAACTTGAAGCGAAATATTACCCGAAGGATTGGAAAGAGAATCGAGGATTTGGTGATATTTGGTCTTCGGTAATGGGCTTCGGCGATTTTGCACGATACATAATTGGAACGAACTCAAACCATTTTGAATGGACTAGCCGTAAATTGGGCGAAAGAAAACGCCCTTCGCGCAAGGAGCTTTACAACAGATTCGAAAATTCTTTGCGCGGGAATGCCGAGAAAGCGCTAGCCTCATATATCAGTGCACGTAGTGCCCTGGACATATACAGACACACCAAGGATACAGCCTCAGAGTTACGGCAGTATTCGGAATCGGAATTGGAAGCACATGTTTCCGCGGCAGAAACAAATCTTAAGAGTCATTTAACCAGAGCACAGATCAACAAGTTTCACGACGTAGTGCTTCCGTACTTGAGCAATCCATATAGGGATGAGCATGCCTTTGACTTATCGCTCGCGCAGCGGTGGATTTTCGAAAAGGTGGTTCAGCTGGGATGGACGCCAGAATTGTTTGGAGATTTTGATGCGGCAATGAGTCACTTTTCTCGGAATCCTGATAAGGCTGAACGTATCGGAAAGAAATATCAGTGGATTGCCTATCACGAATTTCTCGCGAGAATTGCCGATAACTTTGAATACCTAAGTGATACATGGAGGGAGAAAACACGAACATATCAAGGCCCATGGCAACATTATTGGCGCGACATTGATCCATCTCTTCTCGTGCCACCTGTAGCGAAAGAAGAGACACGACTAGATACATGCTGGTGGGCTCCAGATACTTTCGACTGGCAGACGGATCTTGACGATATCACATGGTTAAAGTCTTGGAATGAAATGCCAGATATTCACGACTTGATACGTGTTAGCAATCCTGCCGATGGTACCAGATGGTTAAACCTGAATGGCTTCTTCACAAGGATACAGCCAGCTCCACTAGATGAAGGAACATATGAAAAGGAGAGACGGAATTGGCATATCATCCTCATATCTTACTTGGTAAGACGGCGCGATGCTAAGGCAGTATTTCAATGGGCTACCAAACAGAATTTCCTGGGACTCTGGATGCCCCAACCACCTGAACTGACGCAGATCTTCTTGGGTGAGTATCCATGGGGGCCTTCGTTTCAATACAAGAATATTCCATACTTTAGCCATAGTGGATGGACACGCGGGGCACGCATGGGCAGCGCCAAGATCCCGAGACCCATCCTGGTGACCAGCGAGGAGTACTTATGGGAACGCGGCTATGACTGTTCGATTGAACAAACAGTCAGAGTTAAGATGCCAGGAAAAGCCGTTGTAGATGACATGAACTTACATTGGACAGGCTTTCCAGGACATTTTGCCGATGATACTGGCAGGATTGTTTCCAGGGATCCATCGATCATCGCAAAAGGGCCTAGCGCCTTATTAGTAAGCGAAGAGTTGTTTTTTTCTTATTTGAAAGAACGTGAATATGAAATATTGTGGACCGTGCTTGCCGAAAAAAATCTTATTGGAGGAAGCCACAGGGCAGAGGATTGGAAAGGGAGACTTGAACTAAATGGAGCCTTCCGTACCAATGCAGGTGAAGTAGAAGGAGAGCTCAACACGAGTTTTATATCGCGGGGCTAACCTTAGCGGCCATAGTCCGCCGTTGCTTCTTCGACACGCAAGCCACGAGATAGGCTCATGAAACTAAACATACTTACGAGGATTCTAAGACAGGGAGTAGCCTAGCTCTCTCACAACATTGCTTGCGAATTGTTCGTAGCGCTTCATAAAAAGTACCGTGACTGTTAGCCTCAATGTTGAGTGGCAGAGTTAGTTTGGTGAGAAGATAGTCTTCGATCTCCCAAGGACATTCAGCTTCTATCCAGGATACTGCGGCGTTTACTGTCATCCATTTGGCAAGTTTGCTCTCGTTCGGGCCAAATGTCATGCGCTTTCCCGACCCAACTCGACGCAAGATTGTCCCGAGTTCTTCCTCTAAAAGACAGCCTAATGTTCGTCTAAGTGTCGACCCCTCAGCGTTTCCAGAGAAGTGGTATCGGATCCGTTGCCTAAGATTTTGACCGCTATTCTTCGACTCAGGAGAGATCCCGACGTAGAGTAGTGCCCTTCCTTCTCGATGAATGCAACGGTCTATGGGCACTGAGGAAGGCGGATTTTTAAAGAACCAAGCATACACGCCACTCGCAGACGGCGGAAGATCGCGCCCTTTCCATAACTCGGTCCAGGAATAAAGCTTAGCAACATGCATGAGCTGGTGTTCTAGAAGTTCCAACTCTTCGGACGTCAAACCCTTAAGAGGGCATAATTTTGTCCGTGGTTCTAGCGACTTAGCGCTTGATAGTTTTTCAGTCGCTATTGGACTGCCGTCAGACCTCTCAACTACAAACCCCAACCGGCGAAGAAATCCGTTACTTTCCTTACCGCCGGAAAACAACATAGGCGCTAGAGGAGTACCAGTGGCTTCTTTGTGCGCAACGGAAATTAACAGTTTCGGGGGATACGAGCGAGCCTCGTATTTGACCTGGAACTTCGTGCCATGGCGGCCAGGATGTACACCTTCTTTATCTATCTGAGCCATCGCGGCTAGCACGTGTTCTTTCTTGATGCACGAAGGAATCACAGCCTTACAGGCATTGAGTGTAAGTTACGTTCCGCGCTCGGGCAGGTGCCTAAGGCTCTGCCCATCGCGATACATCCCGCGGGCAGACTATATCACTATCGGTGTGATATTTTTGTGATAGAAGGGATAAAAAAGGTATATTCAATCGAGCCAATACAGGCAATGCAGCCTTCAAAAGTGGCGGATTTTATGAAAGAAACGGGGAAACCGTAGACCGATCAAACCCTTACATAAATGGCCCTGAACGGCCTCTTAATCAGCGGGCCGTAGGTTCGACCCCTACACGGCCCACCACTCTAATCAAGCACTTACAACTCCTCTCCTTGTCCACGCCGATCGGTGTAGACGCCGTGTAGACCTCGCCTTTGGAATCTTGTGCGCATGATGCACCGCGCGGTCTAGAATCGCATCGGCAAGCGCCGCATCAGGGATGAGAGCACGCCATTTGAACTGACCGGCTCGTTCGTCTCTCTTCCCGAACACGGGGATGGACGGCGTGCTATACGGACTGACTAGTTCGCCGGCCCTAACCCCATCCAAACGTATAGCGCGAGGGGACGGCACTCTTCAACGCTGTCCTCGAGACTCTGCGGCCACGTCTCCAACGGACCCAGCGCCGTGCACGACTGATCATACGCGCGATTGCGCTCGCTGATCTCGCCACCGCCGCTCAGGAAACCATTTGGTGGTGTTCTGAGTGCAAGCAGAGGATGCTCCGAGGCCTGAGACCCTTCTTCATCGCTGCCATCCTTTATCGCTGACAAGAAGGTCTTCTTGGGTTGGCATTTGGGTTCCCCCCTAGAACTCGCCAACACTAGGGAAGCCCCTAGTCCGTCAAGCGACCTGTCCCATATATACTCTTCGTGCGTTGAATTTTGGGGCGACGCGACGTCCTTGAATTCAAGCAGCCATGGACGGGCGCCCCGATCACATTGGGAGGGATGTATGGACCTGGCTACGACCACAATGTCCTCCGACGGGATTGTGCCATTGGACGCGGTGCTACGGACGGAGGAATTGCAACGGCGTCCTTCGCGTCCGATCGACTACGAGAAGGAAAATCGCGCGCTCGCGGCGCTTATGCACGCGTTGAGCGACTCGCCTCGAACTATCCTCCAGACGCTTTCCGATCTTATTCTTGAACTGTTCGACGCCGGCTCAGCGGGGGTGAGCTTGCTGACGACCGAAGACGGCGGCAAACGGTTTTACTGGCCCGCCATCGCGGGCGTCTGGAAGCCGCACATCGGGGGCGGCACGCCACGCACGTTCGGCCCTTGTGGAGATGTATTGGATCAGGACCGGCCGCTGCTCTTCACGCATTTCGAGCGACGGTATCCCTATCTGGCGGGCGTGATGCCCCAAGTCGAAGAGTGCCTGTTGGTTCCGTTTTACCTGCACGGCAAAGCCGTGGGAACCATCTGGGCCATGGCCCACGACGATCGCCGCAGGTTCGATGGAGAGGATCTTCGCCTGCTCCAGAGCCTGAGCCGGTTCGCCTCGGCGGCCTATCAAGCGCTGATGTCATTGAAGGAATTGGATTCTCAGCGTGCGATGCTGAATTTAATGGAGGATGCGATGCGGGCGAAGGAGGCCTTGCGTCAGAGCCATGAACAGCTTCGTGCGTCGACGGAAGAGCTCACGGTATTCAATCGCGTGGCGGTTGGGCGCGAGTTGCGCATGATTGAATTAAAGCGGGAAATCAACGAGCTCTGCGAGCGGCTGGGGGAGCCGTGTCGCTATACGGTCGAATGGGGTGGACAAGCGGATGCAAATCGGGCGGGGGAACGTTAGGAACAGCATCGAACACAGGAGGGTATCCATGGCGACGACAACAACGACGGTGGACAATGAATTGCCGGTTCGTCTCGCGGGCCGCACGTTGAAACAGACCCGGCACGTGTGCGCGTTTTTCAATTCTCGTGAGGAGCAGAACGATGTGCTGATGCCTTTTTTCATGGAAGGCTACGAGCGGGGAGAAAAACTCTTCCATATCATCGATGCGCGTTTACGGAACGAGCATTTGGCTGCCTGCCGCAAGAGCGGCATCGACGTGGAAGAGGCGCAACAGAGCGGTCAGCTGGAAATCCGCGCGTGGGAAGAGGCCTATCTCCGTAACGGGTATTTCGACGCGGAACGCATGATCCGTTTGTTGGAAACGGTGTTCGACTCCAATCGCGGCCGTGGACTGACCCGGCTCATGGGCAATATGGAGTGGGCGTTGGAAACTGCCCCCGGCGTGACCGACATTGTCGAATATGAAACGAAATTGAACTATGTGCTGCCGAAATATCCGGATCCGGTCGTCTGTGTCTACGACCTCAATCGCCATAACGGTACGGTGGTCATGGACATCCTGCGCACGCATCCGATGGTCATCGTCGGCGGCACGCTGCAAGAGAATCCCCTTTATGTCCGCCCGGAGGAGCTCCTCCGGGAATTGACCGAACGAAAGAGCAAGAAAGGCGAGCCTCGTCAGTGGCAATGACGCCGCAACGCCAACGGCCTACTCGGCGAGGAGCATGCGGCGATGTTGTCTCAGCTAGGCGAACCGGACGCGTGGGTTAACCGGTGTCTGCGCGACCTCGTGGCGCTGTCCACGCTGCCGGCCATTTGGTCTGGCGCGGATTTGATACGGATTGGCGAAAGCCTGGCCGCGTCGTTGTTCACCACCCTGGTCCCTGACTTCGTCTACATCTGTATCACGAACGGCGAAGAGGCGCCGTCCGTCGCGGTTGCCCAGACCGATCGCTATGAGACGAGTCCGGCCTTGGCGGAGCGAATCGGACCGCCGATCTTGGACTGGGCGAGGACGCACGATCCCGATGAGGTGTTCGTCCTGCCTAACCCGCGGGACGGGGGCCCTGTTCGGGTCGCCACCAGACTCCTCCAGTTGCGGGGGCAGGTCGGCGTGCTGGCGGCCGGCTTTACCGACGGGGATGCGCCCACCGCCCTGCACCATATCTTATTGACCGTGGCGGCCTGCCAGGCGTCTTCGGCCATTCAGCACACGTTTCTCGTGCGCGAATTGCGGTCGAGCGAGGCACGCCTTCGAGAGAGCAACGCCACCCTGGCCGAACGGATTGCCGAGTTGCAACGGGCGAACGAGGAAATCCGGGACGCGCGCCGCGCCGCACTTAATGTGATGGCCGACGCCGTGCAGACCAAGGACGCTCTGCGCGAAAGCGAAGAGCGCTTTAGGACCCTGGCGGACCATATGTCTCAATTTGCCTGGATGGTCAACGAAATCGGCGAGACCGTCTGGTTTAACCGGCGTTGGTACGAATACACGGGGACGACGCCCATGCAAATGCAGGGCGAGGGATGGGTCCTCGTTCATCACCCCGATCATAAAGAACGCGTCGTGACGAGTTGGCGGCGGGCGTTTGCGTCGGGCGAACCATGGGAGGAGACATTCCCTTTACGGGGAGCCAACGGGCACTATCGGTGGTTCCTCACCCGGGCCATTCCCATTCGCGACCCGCAAGGGACCATTGTGCGGTGGTTTGGTACGAACACCGATATTACCGAGTTGCGGGACGCCGAGCATGCGCTGCGCCAGGCGCAACAGCGTCTCCAACGGTGGAATTCCGAATTGGAGCAAGCCGTCCTGCTGAAAACCGCTGAACTGACGCAATCTCAGGACAAGCTCCGCGCGCTGGCCTCGGAACTCAATCTTGCCGAGCAACGCGAGCGGAAACGCCTGGCTACGGAGCTGCACGATCATCTGCAACAACTGCTGGTCCTTGGAAAAATCGAGATCGGCCAGGGAAAGCGCCATACGAAAGGATTGCCTGAATGTGATCGCTTGATCAAGAAAGTGGACGGCATTTTGTCCGAGGCGCTGAACTATACTCGAACGCTGGTGGCTGAACTGAGTCCGCCCGTGCTGCGGGACCACGGCCTGAACGCCGGTCTGAAATGGCTCGCAGAGTACATGCAGAAATACAACCTGGTGGTCACCGTCACGGTGCCGGACAATGGAGGGATGATAGTACCCGAAGACCAAGCCGTCTTGCTGTTTCAGTCGGTGCGCGAACTCCTGATGAATAGCTGGAAACACGGCGGCGCCGGCCGGGCGCGCGTTGTTATCCAGTACCTGGACCGGGAACTTCGCATCTGCGTCCAGGATGAAGGAAGGGGATTCGACCCGAGCGCGGTGGCGGGCGCTCGAGATAATGCCTTGTCATCGGGATTCGGGCTGTTCAGTATCAAGGAACGCATGCGCGCGCTCGGCGGGAGCTTCGACATTCAATCCGAAGTCGGTAAAGGCACCAGCGCCACGCTGACAGTGCCAACTGTAGCCGGCGACACTCTCGATGCCAGTCGGGGCGCGAAGGCCGAATCGAAAACCAAGAGACCCCCCTCCAGCGTGGTATCGGAGCGGATGCCCGGCGCTGTAGAGGCCACGAACTGGCGTACGCGCGTGCTCTTGGTCGATGATCATATGATGGTGCGGCAGGGACTGCGTTCCGTGTTGGAGCAGTATGCCGACATCGAACTCGTCGGCGAAGCGAGCAACGGCGAAGAAGCCGTCGCCGCTGTGGGGCTCCTTCGACCGGCAGTGGTGGTGATGGATCTCAACATGCCAAAGAAGAACGGGATTGAGGCTACCGCCGAGATCAAGCTGCATTATCCTGATGTTCACGTGATTGGCTTATCGGTGAACGCGGGGAATGATAACGAGGCCTCCATTCTGAAAGCCGGCGCGGCGATCCTGTTGACGAAGGAAGCTGCGGTGGAACACCTGTACGGGGCCATTCGCCAGATGGTTGAGAAGCGCCCTGTGCGTGCGACTATCTCGTCCCCGCAATAGCCGAATCTCAACCGCCGAGAGGATGCCGATGCGATTGCTGGAACAATTATTGACATCATAGAAACGGTGCGGGCGGGAATCCCGAATTGCCTCGTCGCAAATACCGAAATACACAAGGACAGATATTGAGTTCACCTACGAAGTAGGTTTCGCGGAGAACAACGGTATCATCAACCGGAAGCTGCCACTTGAATTTGCTTGCAGCGGACATTTTCCCCCGTAACTCCCTATTTTGAAATCGGCTTTACAGTATTCCTGTCTATCCACGTGTCGATACGCTTCACGTCGAATCTCACGAGGCGGCCAGTTTTTACAAAATGGATCCGCCGTTGGACTCATGAGCTGAGTTTGTAGCCACTCCGGTAATGCACTGTCCCGCGAATAGAGGAAGATATCGCTGATTAGTCGTGCGTGTGGTCCATTCCCGTTTTTGAAAGGGTGCACCCGCGCAAGCCTGTGCTGAAGCCGGGCCGCAACCTCTAATATAGGTATGGTACCTGAGTCCCATTGCGTGAAGTCGCCACAGAGCTGATGTGGTTCTACACCAATGTTAAGTCCCGTGGCCCTATACGAACCGCCCCATCCCCATATTGATCAAAACATGTCCTTATGCACTGTACGAATTATTAAGCCACCCCCGTGCCGCGTCTCTGCCTGTGTTTTTCAAGTAGCTTTTTGAAGTGCTCCTTTTCAGGCGCCTGCTCCTCCAGAGCCATCGTTCCCATTGTGTGCTTTAGGCGGTTCAGTGCAATTGCGCGCGCGATCACGGAGCATTTCTTCGACGGGCTTCCGTAATCGAGGCTTGATATTAAGTTTACAGCGAAAAGCCTGATAACTCCTGCGAAGCGTGCTTACGCGGGTGTCCACTTTCCCAATTTCAATAGCAGCAAAGTTCGGTCGTGTTATGTTTGCGCCCTTTGCAAGCTCCGCCTGCGTCAATCGCAGACGTTCGCGCAGAATTCTTATCCAGTCTCCTGGGCCTCGGCTACTCAGCTCAGTATTTGGCTGAACTTCCCGCCTGGAGAGGGCACTATCAGCATCGCCTGATAAAACTTCTCAAGTCTCCGTCTTCGCTATACACCGGACTTCATGCGTGCCGCCGGCTCATGAAGCTGCTCCATCGTACATTGCTCAGGTGACTTGTCCGGCCGGAATCGTATCAACTTTGCGCCATGCCGGAAGCGATCGTTCGTGACGTGGTCAAAGCCGACTTCAACGACTATTCTCGGCAATAGCGGCTTCCACTGAGCCGACCGCTCAGTCGACCACCGGCTCGGTGCTCCCGGCGCATTCCCATCAAACCCCGGCTCATGAATAAGCTTTTCGAGTTTCCTCGTAAGGACTGGCTTATCGGCCTTTGCAATGCCGGAAGTAAAGCCGACATGATTAAGATGTCCATCTGCATCATAAAGGCCGAGAAGAAGGGAGCCGACTTCTTTTGAATCCTTCCCGTATCGAAAACCACCCACGACGCAATCGGCAGTACGGACCGGCTTATATTTCTGCATCACCCTCTCGCCCGGCACATAGACATCCGTACTATTCTTGGCAACGATGCCATCAATATACCAACCGGAAGAATGGAGCCATTTCACAGCTTCGGTGGCGGAATCCGTCTGTGGGGACAGTTTCACCGATTGTTCTTTTGAACAATGCTTTTTATAAAATCGCTCTAGAACCAGGCGTCGTTCGGAAAGAGGCGCCGACATTATGTTTTTGCCCTGTTCGGTCTCGAGTATGTCGAATATCACAAACGTCGCGGGTTGCTCCTCCGCAAGCATTTTTACCCGGCTGGCCGCCGGGTGCAGACGCATCTGCAGATCCGAGAATGAATAGCCGCGATCACCCTCTACCAATAATTCACCGTCGAGGACAAACTGCTTGGCCGCTAACTTCTCAAGCATGCCGACGATGTCCGGGAAATATCTATCGAGTGACTTCGCGGCTTTGGATCGCAACGTCACTGCTGTATTTCGCTTATAGGCAAGGCAGCGAAATCCGTCCCATTTCGGTTCATACCGCCAGTCTTTACCCTCCGGTAGATGACCGACGAGCGATGCTTCCATTGGCGACAGATCTTGTTTTACGGGCATACTTTTCAATCCCTTCGATCTTCAACTTCGGCAGTCGCTGCTTTGGGAATGTCATATGATATGGCTGGAGTCGAATCCTCTTAAGAACAGCGTCCATGCCAAATTGATCCGCGCTTTTCAGCTTCGCCAACTCCCGCCACTCCAGCGGCACGGCGACAGGCGCTGCGGGTCGTGCGCGCAATGAAAAGCCGGCAATACCGGTGGCTGTATAATCGTTGCGGAAGAAATCGATGAGTATTTTTCCTCTACGCTTTGATTTTGTGATAGTAGCGACGTATTTGTCTGGCGACTCCTCTACCATTTTGTGGGCAAGAGCCGAGGCCCAACCTTTGACTTCATCCCAGCTGCTTTGGGGCGCCAATGGGACAACGATGTGCAGGCCTTTGCCGCCCGTACATTTTAGAAAGCTTTCCAGCTCTGCCTCTTGTAGCCGCTGTCTGATTTGAAGCGCTGCGTTCTTTACCTCCGAGAAAGGAACGATCGGATCGGGGTCCAGATCGAAGATCATTCGGTCCGGCGTATGGATGTTATCGATCGTCGCACCCCACGGGTGTATCTCGACGACTCCCATCTGGATCATTTCCATGATCCCATTGATCTTCTTCACATAGATATATTTGTAACTACGGCCTTTATAGTTCCAAAAGAACGGATATACATCCCCACCGAAACCGGATCCGATATTGCGCTGATAAAAACACTCAGCCTTCATGCCGCCTGGACATCGCAGCAAACTAATCGGACGGTGTTTTATTTCTTGCAACAGAAACGGCGCGACTGCTGCATAATATTGAGCCACATCTCCTTTTGTTATCTGCCCCTCTTCAAAAACAAGACGGTCGGGATGCGTGATTTTCACACCATGTAGAATAAGATCGTCTTGATCCATTCCCTTGTTCTTCACATTGGTCCTTAGCCTTTTGGCCGGGGCACACAAAACGTTTGAAATGCTCCGCACTCATGCAGCTGATAACACGACCAGGCAGGATGCCC
Source organism: Nitrospira sp. Nam80 (assembly GCF_965152575.1). NCBI lineage: Bacteria > Pseudomonadati > Nitrospirota > Nitrospiria > Nitrospirales > Nitrospiraceae > Nitrospira > Nitrospira sp. Nam80. The sequence goes on along the minus strand of NZ_OZ224216.1, from coordinate 500,804 downwards.
GCTTCCGCGCCAAGGACCACACTTCGTTTAAGATAGTTTATTGCAGGGCGACGCTAGAAATGTCATCCACACTGTCCATAGCATGGAGGATTCAAGGGCCGGCTTCCCAGGTCGTATTATTGCATCTTCAAGCGCTGAATTATGCTCGGAGACGCCCTAGGAAGGTATAGGGGGAGATTGACCACAGCGTGCGTTCGCCTTTCATTTTTTCTTCTTGGGGACCTTCTTACCCTTTCGCCTCGCTTCCGCTAGACCGATCGCAATCGCTTGCTTTCGACTCTTCACCTTCTTTCCACTTCCACTTTTTAACGTCCCCTTTTTGCGCTTATGCATGGCTCGGCTCACTGATTTTTTAGCCCCTTTACCATATTTGGCCATCGTGTGCCCCTCCTTCAGATCAGGCGAGTCACCACATCCGCCTTCGCGATGCGTCAATGGACACTCGGCTCTTCTTTGGTTCGGCTCGGCTGGGAAATGAGACGCGTGAGCAAGGACGAAGCACGGTATGCGTATATCCACAGTATAACGGCTACCGTCCAAGTCGACGAATACGGAGTTAAAGTTACGGAACGCTGCCTCCAGCCGACGTCCTATTAACAGCATACGGCCCGTCGTTATGCAACCCGCCTCTCGCTCAAACATCTTGACCTCGTCTTTGCCGAATTGCTGCTTCTCTGTATAAACTTATTCATAGGGGGCCGCCTGGAATTGGACTTGTTAGAACACCTGCCATCCCAGGCGACCAGCGGATCGACGATCGGCCGTTGATGGATTAGTCTGGCTATGGTCTGGCTTATGAACCGAAGAGAATCGATCGATTATCGGCTTAATTCCGCGATTTTTCGCTCTTGCTCTTTTGACCGCCGGCCGACCACCGCTTCTTCGCGTTCCAATAGATCGTGCAGGATCTCCTCTCTTAATTGAGCCAGAAGCGTTCTGTTGTGACGTGAAGCAGGTGAGGTATCCTGCAGAAGGGACAGCCACCGCTGGCTCGAAGTTGCATATCGACCGTTCGGTATCGTCGTATGCAGTTCTTGGAAGAAATTAATGGCATCAGCCCGGTTCTCGAACAGAGCTACTAATCCCCGCGTATAGTATGCCTCCTCGCAGCCGCCCGTGGACTTTGTGCAGGCTTTCAAGCGCGCGTCCTGCGCCTTTGCCACTGATTGAAGCGTCTTGAGGTCGGTAGGATCCGCCACGAAGAAGGCACTACTGGGCAATGTGACCGATGTTCTGGGTTTTATCATCCCGCAGCCGGTTATGCCGAAAACGCATAGGACTGATACGGCGGCAATTTCCCACAATTTTCGATACATGAACTTCCTCCTTGCGCCAAAGGTAGAGTGTTCGGGTCCGACATACGGCTGATGCCGTCAAGTACTTGAACCACTGTACCACCGAAGTCGTCTCATACCATTCCGCTGAGGATGTACTTCTATGGTATTGAGAATGAATGCGGCGCGCAGAGCAACTGTGAGTGCATTGTAAAACTGCGTGGTCCGAAACTGAGGCGTGGCCATGCTTGGTAATCCGGAAGGCTTCCTTCATCCAACCGAGACTGCCCAATACGGCTGGTTTTTGATTTATGCTCGTCGTTGTCCTCAATTCATGTTATCTAATAGATCGGCCTCGGCCAGATCCGATCATTACGACAGATCAACCAGGAGGGCATGCATGATCACCCTACTGCTGGTCGACGACAATGACATGATCCGACAAACCTTGCGCGGTATTCTGGAAGAATATGAGGATGTCGAAATCCTCGGAGAGGCCGCCGACGGCGTTACAGCATTTCATCTTGCGCTATCCTTGCGTCCCGATGTCGTGCTCATGGACGTCGGACTGTCCCGGCTCAATGGAGTGGACGCTACACGCCGTATCAAAGATCTGCTTCCACATACCGTCATCATCGGACTATCAGTCCATAGCGTCGGACAAATCGAGCGCGCCATGCTGGTCGCCGGTGCGAGCGCCTTCTTTTCAAAGGACGTGAGCCCCGATGAATTGGTCGCTAAGATTAGAAGGACGGTGGAGCAGCGATCTCACACGGAAGTCTAATAAAACTCTCACCGCCGGGTTTCCGCTTCCGCCTATACAAAGGCATGGCATAAGCCGAGACGATTGAACGTGCCTGGCATCGCCGCTGCTTCTGAGTTGCCGCCCCTTATGGATGATCGTCTCATCCCATCGAACTTACCAGTTTAGATACCCGTAAACGATTCGATGGCTCGCGTAAAACGGTCGGAGCCGTATTCCTTACCCATCCGAGCCCAATACTATGTTATCCATTAAGAACGAATAATGGAGCAACGACAACACACTCGGCTGGCCGTACGATACCTGGCAACTTTTTCCGCCCCCATCGGTTCCGGCGAAGGCTTCATTCTCGACCTGTCGCTGCAGGGATGCTGCATGAGAGCCGCAAATGCACCTGTTCCCGTCCGAAGCTATTTGCAACTCCGGCTCATGCCAAGCCATTCCGATACGCCTATTTTAATCGACTTGGCAGCGGTCCGATGGGTACGCGGTCAAGAATGTGGTATTCACTTTCTCAGTCTGCGACCGGACCAGCAGGAGAGACTGGCGAGGCTGATTGACCTCCTTCACATAAAAAATGCGCTGCTGGAATAATAAAGGAAGCCCTCACTTCTTGGGGCCATCAACTGACTGAGCGAAAGCTTTATTGGGTCAGAGCCGCCGCGGTGCGTTGAAACTATGATGAGTTAGCCGAGCTGGGTAACTGACAGAGAGGTTATTGGGAATAACAATGGCGCCGTTGCAGTCGCACGGCGCCTAGTAACTTAACGTTTTCGTCAAGAGATAATACCCCAGGTGGTCCAAACCGCCATTGCAGCAAGAGCCAGCATCACCCACGCGATTTCTCGATCACCTATTGACTTAACGACTTGCTTCATAGCCACCCCTCCATATCAATATCAGAACACTACGATTTACCCGTCCTACTGTAGCGACTAGCAAACCTCGTACCATACATAACAATCGTTTTTTCAATATCTTATGTGTTAACAAGCGCTGACATTGAGCGAATCCGCACGCCTCGCACCGTGCGGCCCCACCAACTATCTTGAAATTAGTGCCTGTCAATCCCAAACCGACGCCTTCCACCTTCGTCCTCTGATCTGAGCCGTGATGGGCTCCGTCCTCCTTCCGGCCCCAACAACCCCGAACCAGGCCCGATGGAAGGACTCAAGGGAAACCTCGGTGAACCGAGATCAGGACTCCGCGGCGGAACAAAGGAACTGGGAGAATGATCGTGGCGCCCAAATCCGCTTCCAAGAGTAGACAGCGAGCGCCTTTCACGGTCGGCTCTCATCGGATCGGTCCCGGGAACACCGGCAGCAGATCCTAGAATTTCATTTTCCATTAGGGCTTCGGCGGTATGTCCGCTGTCAGCGATGACCAAGTTAATCGCCATTACTTCCTTCGCCATCGATTCCGCTGTGGGAATCTCATCGGCATACACATCCGTTTCATACTCGGCCGTTGACGCCGATGCGAGAGACGACCAAACGGATTGACCGGCTTCCTTGATATTGATCTTCGTCACGGTTGAGAGGCCGGGCCTGATCGGATGTTCCCGGAGTTCTTCCGACGGTAGCGCTATGCGCACCGGCACTCGCTCAACGATGTGGATAAAATTCCCGGTGGAATTATCCGGCGGGAGCAGGGCAAACGGGCTCCCGCTTCCCGGCACCAAGCCCTCGACGGTGCCGTGAAAGGTCTTCTTCGATCCGTAGAGACTGACATTTACCAACGCAGGCTGACCTGGACGCACATGCTCCAGTTCCGTTTCCCGCAGATTCGCCTCGACCCACAGATGATCCAACGGAACGATAGTCATGAGCGGAGCGCCGGGCTGCACACGATCGCCGACCTGAGCTTTCCGCTTCGCGACGTAGCCGGATACCGGGGCCTTGATCTGTTGGCGCGTATATTCCAGATAGGCGTCAATGAGCTGGTGCTTGGCTAGATCGACTGCGGGATGGGCCATAACGGTGGTTCCGCCTATCTGCGCATCCAGCGTGTCGAGTTCCGCCTGCGTCTCTCGTACTTCGGCTTCCAAGGCCAGAATCCTATCCGCCGTATTCTGCACGATCTGTTTCGAGACGGCTCCGCTTGGCGCTGCAGCCCGATAGCGATCCATGTCATGACGAGCCAAATCCAAGCGGGCGGTGCGCGACGTCAACTTCTCCGCCAGCTGCTTTCTAGTCATGAACAACGCGGCGATGCGCCGCACTTCTTCGCCGAGCCGGCCGCGTGCCCGGCCTAATGCGGCATAGGCCAGATTTTCATCTAATCGGATCATCAGATCCCCTCGATTCACAAATTGCGTTTCCTCGAACAATACTTGAGTGATGATGCCGGACGCCTGGGCTGCAACCGGAACCAGATTTCCTGTGACATAAGCATTATCGGTGCTGACCCAGAACCGGTCATAGGCCGTCCAATACGCGAGATACCCCAGCGCGGCAATCAGCACAAGCGCCGCTACAATCAACAGTCGCCGATTCCGGCGCGCCCGGATGGCCTTTGGGCGGAGCCGAGATGAAGCGCTTACCCGAGGTGCACCGGATGGTTCCGGCGAATTGGAGGAATCTTCCTGCGTCGTCGTAGTCATAAGATTAGCTCGATTCGTGTTTGGGTCGCTTTTCGATATCAGGATTATGATAGCCGCCGCCAAGCGACTCAATCAGATCGACTGCTGCTACCAATTGATCGCTTTCTAAAGCCCTCAGCACATATTCCTGTTCGAGAACCGGGTACCGATGACGCAAAACCTCACGATCGTCGTCGAGACCGCTGACGAGCCGGACCTTAGCCAAGCGCCAATCATCCCCCAGCGAGGCCAGCAAGCGCTCGTGCGACTCCAACATCTCCCGGGTCGTTTGCCAGGCGCTGAGGCTGTCCGCCACTTCCCGCATCGCATCCAAGAGGGTGTCGTTATAGAGTTCCACGGCCCCATCATACTCGGCGCGCTGCGCGCTCAATTCTCCTCGCAGGCGGCCACCCTCGAACCAGGGGATGCGGAGACCGGGAGCCACGCCATACGAGAAGCTCTGGCCGCTAAAAAGCATATTGGCGAGTTGATCGGCGCCTTTTGTCAAGGCCAGCGCGTTGAAGCCCACGAAGGCGGTCAAATCGATCGTGGGATAGAATCGCGTCTTGGCCACCTTGACCAGCCGTGCCGCAGCGTAGGCGCGATACAGGGCTGAGGCCAAATCGGGACGATGGACCAGCAGCCCTATGGACAAATGGTCGGGCGCCGGTATTTGCTTCGGAATAACTACCACTGGTTTCCTAAACAGATGGCTTGCCTCATCAGGGCCTTTCCCAGCTAACCGGGCTAGCAAATGACGCTGCACGTCCAACTGATCACGGACCGCTGCCTGCCGTTTGAAGGCGGCCTCATAATCGGCCACGGCGATTTTGACCGGCTGGTCATTATCTAGACCAAGGCGGAACCGGGTCTGAGCCAGATCGCGTAAGTCACGTCGGATATCCACGATAGTTTTGACGATATTCAGCTGCTGCTGAAGGGCCTGCCCTCGGAAATAAGCCCGCGCAATGCCGGCGGTTAATCGGAGTCGAACCTCCGCTTTTTCGGCTTCCTCCGCGGCCGCATGCCCTAACGCCGCTTCAAGTAGAGCTCGATTTTTTCCCCAAAAATCGAATTCATATCGAAAACTCAGAGGATTGATAATGCCCAACATGAACCGTGCCCCGGCCACTTCCGGATTTAACGCCGCAAACACCCCGTGTTGCGACAGCCGCTCATAGGTCAGCGACGCGTCGGCTTCGAGGAACGGCAATAACCGGGCCCCCTCGACCTTCACGAGCGCTTCCGCCTGACGCAGCCGCGCAGACGCGAGTTTCAGCCCAGGGTTGTCCTTGAGAGCAGTCTCCATCAGTTCATTTAGCTCAGGATTATCGAACTGCTCCCACCATCGATCTTCCGGCCACTGCTGAAGCCGGCTGGTGACCTCCTCTAGCGTCTCTTTCATTTCCGGCGGCTCGATGTATTCGGCGGGCGGATCGCCTTTCGGAATCCAGGCGCAGCTGCCGAAGAGCAGCATACAGACGACGGCCAATCCGACCCGGAGCCGGCGAGCCATCAAAAATTCGACTGTCATGGCACCTCCTCGATTAACTCTTCCGCGCGCATCTCACGCAGTTCCTCGGCTAGAGTCTGCGACAAGGGCAAATGTGTCGGATGGGCGAACCAGACCAGAATGCCTAATCCGATCGATAAATAGCCGGCAACCAGAAATGCGTCATTCAGGCTGAGGATCGATGCCTGTTGCTTGATGAGCAGGCCCAGCTTCGATTGGATCTCCGGGGGACTGAGCCCCGCCGCTGCGAGCTTGGCCGATAACCGTTCCAACGGATCGTAAGAAATCCATTGCCGGCCCCCAAAATGATCGGCCAGGTGTAATTGATGAAAATGGGCTCTACGAAACTGTATGATCCCTTGAAAAGTGATCCCGAATGCTCCGGCTGCGACGCGCAAGAGATTGGCGATCTCAGCCGCGCGCGTCACCAAAGGACCGGACAGCCCATGCAGCGTCAACACGGTCAAAGGCGTAAAGAAGGAGCCCAGAAAGATTCCTTCCACGACCATAGGCCAAAACAGCTCTTCGAACGAATGGGGATCGTCGTACAGTCCAAGCCAATAGAACGTGCCGGCGAATCCCAGGCTGTTCAGACTAATCAACCATCGGGCATCCACGTATTTGCACAGAATATGCATGACCGCAATCGTCGGCGCTCCCACCAGCACCATCGGCAAAAGCGCCAACCCGGCCAACTTCGAGGAATAGCCCAGCAGATATTGGATTTGCACGATTAGAAGCGAAAGCAATCCCTGGATTGAGAAAAAGCCGAGCGTCAAGCAGACGACCCCAATGACGAAATTGCGGTGGAGAAAAAGACGCAAGTCCAACGTAGGATGCCGCTCACCGAGTTCCCAAATGATGAAGCAGGGAAGGGTCACCACGAGAATGATGGCCACGACTTGAAGAAACGGCGAGTCCAACCAATCGAAATCATTCCCCATGTTGAGCAACGTCTGAAGCCCCAGTAACAGTACCGCGAGCAACAGAAAACCGATGAGATCAAACCGTCCGTATTGTCGGCGAAATCCGCGGCCATAGAGCAGGGCACCGAGCGTCCCCACTATGACGATCGTGAGCACAAAGTCCAAATAGAACAGAAACCGCCAGCCAAGGATGTATGCTATATATCCTCCCACCGGCATCCCGATGGTGAAGGGTGTAATGGTAAAAAGCCCCCACACTGTAAGAGCCATGGCCTTCAACCGCTTCGGATACTCGTTCAGAAGCATCGATTGCGCGATCGGGAGCGTAATGCCTCCGGCGATCCCTTGCACAATGCGGGCGGGAACAAATTGCGTGAGAGTTTGACTGGCCCCGCACAAGTACGATGCCCCGCTGTAGACGACAAAAGCGGCGATGAGAAGCCGGTATTCTCCCATGCGTCCGGAGAGGTACCGCGCCAGAGGAAACCCAAGGGCTAACCCCACCATGAAATCGGTTTGCGCCCAAGTCAAAAAACTTGGCAACACTCCGCCCAGATCTCCGGCCACGTGCGGCAACAGCGCGATATAAGAGCCGGCATTGAACAGAACGACAATATGCGCCAGACCGAGGGCTGCATTGAAGAGCACGAACCGCCACCCTCGCAATCGCCGCAGAAACACCACCGCCACCGCTTTTCACCTCCTCACCGTCAAAATGACGGAGAATAGCCCCTTTGCTCCGCACCGGGATTCGGTTGCGTGACCGCAGCAGGGCCAGCCTGGACAGATGCCGGCGCAACGGCATGGTGCGCCGCGTACATTGCTAATCCGGTAAACAACATCCCTCCGACTAAATTCCCCAGCGTCACCGGAATCTGATTCCACAGCCACCAACTGGAGAAACTGATCTCGCCGCCCAGCATCATACCGATGGGAATCAGGAACATGTTCACGACCGCGTGCTCGAACCCTTGAGAAAAGAAGAGCAGTGTCGGCCCCCAGATGGCGAGTATCTTGCCGGAAAAGGACGTCGACATATATGCCGCAACCACCGCCAGGCTAACCATCCAGTTACAGAGCATCCCTTTGGTAAAGACCGCAAGGAGTCCGGCCGATCCGTGCGACGCATAATAATTGGTCTTCGCTTGAGCAACCGCAATAAGCTTGGTTCCAACCGCATTGATTTGAGCATCTCCTGCGGTGGTCAACGCAATTGCGAACAACCCGGCATACAAGACGCTGCCCAAAAGATTACCGAAGAAGACCCATCCCCAATTCGCAAAGACTTGGCGCAAGCCCGCGTTTTTCTGGCCGTCAACCGCCGCGCAAGGAAGGAGAGCGAAACTACCCGTGATAATTTCCGCGCCCAGGAGAATGGCCAAAGCCAAGCCGAAGGGAAAGAGCAGGCTGCCGACGATCCAATACCCGGTCTCGACAGCTGCTGTCACGGCCATGCTTGTCCCAATGCCCAAATAAGCGCCGGCCAGCATGCCACGAAGTACCAGCTGACGCGGCGGCAAGCTCAGTTTCAATGCACCACCGGCCAGCATGCTTTCAACTACACCTTTCGGTTTTACGTAATCCATTTCTATGCTCCTTTCGAATATTGGCCGGGCGTGGCCGGGTTCGCCGTGGTCTATATATTCCCTGCCGTCACGATATTCCTGTATCAACGCAGGTCGGCTACTCGATAGGAAGTACGAGAGGAGGAGGGGCGGTCACAAAAATCGAACTGTCTCCCAAGGCGGCGGAACAAGACATACGCGGTACGAGCCGACTGAAAGTTCAAACAGAGCCCATCTCCTAATCCCCTACAGGTCAACTTCTTCTTCCTCTACAACTGTAGGCTTGGCCCTGCAAAATCAAGACCATGACACGCAACGATCGCGGGGTGGGTCGAATAGTCTGATTCTTCAGGACAATTTGATCGCAAATTGCACAGACGCACCTAGAAGAAAAATATAACTTCGAGGGCCGTGCGCTTTCGCACCATATCGTCGAGCGAAAACAGACATCGACGTGATTGAGCACGGCGCAGAACGGTGACACGGCTCTTTGTGGGATTTCATTCACCAATCGGGCTCGCGTGAGTACCCAGCTATCGATCACATCATAATAGCAACATGCTTCGAATCACTCCTGGGCCACACTATGATGAAATATGAACGAGCGGGAAAAAGGCGGGCTTAGTGAAGCAGTGCTTCTCTTAGCTTTTCATAGGCACTTGTAAATTATTCCGAATGGCCTCTTGCAGGACTCGACTGATTTGATATGGGGACGGTCCGAACACTTCGGTTATGAACCACCACGAATCGTATTGCGCTATTTAATCCACGTTCTATTCCTGCGACTATTTCGAAAGTATATCTGCCCGCTTCATTAGACCTAAATGTCTGCATGCATGCCTTGGCGGTACAAATGGTTACTCGCGTGCGATCTTTCGGATAAACTGCACAGATATTGACCCACGCCATATCCATAATACACAAGGTCCAAAAGAATCGTGTTCCGCCCACTGTAGCGGGGACTTCTCCCACTCAATGAGTGCTCCATCGCGCCACATTGCTGGAGCAGAATATGGCGACGCCCATCGGCAAGGGCATACCTGGTCGTCTCGACTTTTACTCTAATATAGATGGCCTCGCAGTCTCGGGTAGCTCGGCTTGACGAGGCTCTACCTTGTCAAAGAGAGAGAGAATGGACGCCTCACTACCCAATTCCCGGTGTTTTGTGTGATGCCGAACTGCTCACCTAACATTTCCGTTATTCTGGCCACGATCGTCTTGGTTTTTATCCGCTTCCCAATGACCTCTTGGCGCCTACTGAATCGTCAGAGATATGTTCATACGCTACCACTATTCCTCCGCATGGCAAACACGTAGTGGGCGGATCGAAGGGCCTTCGCCGCGTTTACTTCACGAAAAATGCGAGCCATCACGACTCGTGCAGAACTACAGATGAAATTGCTTGGTATTACTTGATGTAGAAGGAAGAACCGAGTGTCCGGTGCCGCGAAAGGAGGAGGAATAGAACTTGGCCTTGTCATTCATGAGCCAACGTCACCGTTCACGCATACTCTCCTGTAGAGACTTCAATAACGGGCTAAGGAGGTACTCAATCACCCGGCGCCGGCCTGTTATAATCTCCACCGTTACCGCCATTCCGGGAGCAAGTTGGATGGTCTTATCTTCGATCTGAATAGTAGATCGTTCCAAGTTCACGCGGCCGACATACACCAGATCGCCTTTATCTTTATCCAACGGTACCGCATCATCGGAGACGCTTAGCACCTTTCCAGGGATAGTGCCGTACAGAGTAAATGGAAAGGTCTGAATCTTGACCTCAACGGATTGGCCTTCTTTCACAAATCCGATATCCTTATTCTCGACTCTTGCCTCAACTTCTACCGGATGATCCAGGGGCACAATAATCATGAGTGGTTGCGCTGGCGTCACCACGCCACCGACGGTATGAACGGCAAGTTGCTGCACGATTCCCTGTACAGGCGCGGTAAGCTTCTGTAGCTCTGTTTTCTGTCCCGCTTTGCGCACGTCCTGCGATAATGAGGCGGCTTTTGTTTCTGTGTCCGCCAGTTCCGCCTGTTTACTCCGTTGAAACTCGGAAATGAGCGCCCGATGGCTCTTTTCCGCTTCGAACCAGGCTGCCTGATCCTGCCGCAATTTCTTCCGCTGCCCGGCCAGTTCCTGTGCCTTATCGATCCGTTGCTGCTCGAATTGAAGGAAGTCCATCTTTGACACAAACTGCTGAACGAGGAGTTTCTTATAGGCGGTCGCCCGTTCGGCTTCCATGGGCACTGTTGCTTCAAGCCGCCGAATATTCTCCTTGGTCGCCTCGATTGCAGCCCCACGCTGCTCAATGAGATGGCGCGCTGCATCCACTCGCGCAGAAAACTCGGATAGTTGGTCACGCAATATCTGTTGCTGCAAGGCGACAAACTGTGGATCGGCGTCGAGAGGCGCGCTGAATGAAGATTGCCCCGAAATCACGGCGCGCAAGCGCGCTGCTTCGATGATCGCGGCTCTATACTCATTGACTGCCCGATCCCGGTCGGCGCGATTTTGTGTTGGGTCCAGCTCAATGAGGATTTCACCCTGTCTCACAACCTGGCCGTCTTGCACATGGATGGCGGTAATCACACCGGATTCCAAAGGCTGGACCGTTTTGGTATGACCACTGGGGATGATCTTTCCCGGCGCCACCGCGACGATATCAATACGACTCAGTGAAGCCCACAGAATGCCCGACGTGAACGCCACTATGATCGTCCAAAGGATCGCGCGCCCGATTGGAGAAGGAGGCGAATCCTGAATTTGAAGAACGGCCGGCAGGAACTCTACCGCCTTTCCTCTCGTTGTGTTTCTGATGGACTGAGCAGATTGGAGTTGCCAAGCTGTCCTCCAGAGCGCGATATGTCGGAAGATCATCGCAAAGAATCTCATCATGCTGCGACGGACCTCCCCACCTGATACCTATGCAATCTGGCATAGAGGCCATTGCGCTTGAGCAGTTCGTCATGTGTCCCATCCTCACAAACCTGTCCCTTCTCGAGCACATATATGCGGTTCGCCGACCGAAGCGTACTTAATCGGTGGGCAATGATGACGACCGTTCGCCCTTTGGCAATCTGGGCCATGTTCTCCTGAATTATAGCTTCGGATTCATAATCTAATGCGCTCGTGGCTTCGTCAAAGATGAGGATGCGTGGGTCGGCCACCAAGGCCCGCGCAATCGCGATTCGTTGCCTTTGGCCGCCCGAAAGAGCCTGGCCATGTTCACCGACCACCGTGTCGTAGCCCTCCGGTAGTTCCAGAATAAGATCATGAGCACCGGCTAGCATGGCGGCCTGCATGATGCGCTCCATGGGAATTCCTGGGTCGCTCAGTGCGATATTGTCTCGAACGGAGCGGTTAAAGAGAAAGTTTTCTTGAAGCACAACGCCCACTTGCCGCCGCAACCACGCGGGATCCACCTGTGCCAGATCTACACCATCAATCAGGATTCGTCCTCGTTCCGGAACATATAACCGCTGCATGAGTTTGGCGATAGTACTCTTGCCTGACCCGGAGCGGCCGACAATGCCGAGAACCTGCTCCGGCTGCATGGTAATGGAGATCCGTTGCAAGACTGCAGGACCGTCGGGACGGTATCGAAAAGTCACGTCGTCAAAAATTATTCGACCGGAGATTTGCGGCAGGGTGGTGCGATTTGGATGGTACGACTGCTCCGCGCGTGTATTCAGGATGTCGCCAAGACGTTGGATCGAAATGCTGACTTGTTGGAATTCTTGCCAGAGGTTCACCAATCTCAGCAGTGGACCAGTAACCTGACCAGAAAGCATATTGAACGCGATCAATTGTCCGATGGTGAGTTCACCTCCGATCACCAGATAGGCGCCGGACCAAAGAATGGCAATGATCGTGCTTTTTTGAATGAAGCCGCCGACTTGACCGGCGATTGCGATCAGACTGCTGGAGCGGAAGCTGGCGTGGACATAGCCCGCCAATTGAGCATCCCATCGGCGTTGTAGGGACGGCTCCACCGCCATAGCTTTCACTGTCTGAATACCGTTCATAGCTTCAACCAGGAACGATTGATTTTCTGCTCCACGGATAAACTTCTCGTTGAACCGCGATCGAATAATCGGTGTGAGAAGGATGGAGAGTCCAGCGTAGAAGGGAAGAGATACGAGGACGATGATGGTCAATGTCGGGCTATAGAACCACATGACCACAATAAACACTATTGTAAACAGGACGTCGAGCAGAACGGTGACGGAGTTGCTGGTGAGGAATTGTCGAATGTGTTCGAGTTCACGGACCCGGGCGACAGTATCGCCCACTCGGTGTTTCTCAAAGTAGGCCAACGGCAAGGCGAGCAGATGCCGGAAAAGCTCGGCACCCAGTCCCACATCAATGCGGTTTGTCGTATGGGCGAAGAGATACGTGCGAAGTCCTCCGAGTACGGCATCAAACAGCGCCAAAGAGATCATGCCGCTCGCCAACACATGAAGTGTGGTGAACCCTTTATGTACCAGAACTTTGTCGATGACGACCTGTGTAAACAGTGGAGTCAAGAGAGCAAATACCTGCAGAACAAATGAAGCTAGCAAAACTTCACCGAGCAAGCGACGATACTTGACGACTGCGGGAATGAACCAGGTGAGGCCGAACGGAAGTTCTAGAGCGCCAAGCCCCGTCCGCTTGGTAACAAGAATAACGTCTCCGGCCCAAACCGACTCCATCTGACGTTTGGATAATATTAGAGGCCGGTCAGCAAGCGGGTCCTGTACGAGAATCTTATCATTTTCAACCTTGGCCATGACCACATGCCGCCCATCGGTTTGCTTGGCCATGGCGGGAAGAGGAAGAGTCATCAACTCTTTCCAACTCACGTGCATGCGAGCTGCTTTGAAGCCAAGGTGCTTAGCTGCTTGAAGAAGGGCGAGATCAGAGAGAGGATTGTCTGCCTCACCAAACTGATGCTGCAACTGGGTTCCATCGGCCGGAACTCCATGGAAGCGAGCCATTATGAGAAGACAAAGCAATCCGGAATCGTGACGCATACGTCTCGTGCTCGCAGCTTTCCGTTTTGGCTGAGGCTTTATCTAAGCGTTTACCTTCGAGCCTGCCATCATTTTGCGCAATTCCAGGCGGATGAGATTATTGAAGAACGATATGCAGATCGATTCGATAATGTCGAAATACGAGCGGCGAACATACAGAGGCGCACTCCCTCTCAGCTATCACACAAAAGAATGAAGTTTATTGCCCCTTGATATAAGCACGTAGCCCGATGCTTATTGTCTGCTAACGAAACTGTATATGTGATTCATGATTATTTCCTTCCCCCACCAACCGAGGATATCTTGATAAACCTATGGGGAATGTTTTTGATGAGCACTGCGTCCGTACACTGAGGTCCATACGGAGGCTGTCATGTTTGACTATATTGAATTCACACTCCTGTTTGGGTTGTTCGCCTTGGCCGGCATCACAATCATGACAAACATCCGAATTGAACTGTGGTGTGAGCGCTGGTTAGAGCGCGTATTTATGCAACCGCTTAGTAGCGAAACCACGAGCCGCACTACCACACAACCTGAGAGAATCTCCTGACGCCAGGCCGACGGGATTTAAGCCTCGAAGATATCGGCGCTTCCTCGTGAAATGTCCGTTATATTTCTCGAACCAATTCGATGCAGGAGCCGGCATGATCTGGAATATTTCCCTGAACGGCTGGCGCACCGACGGCACATGCACCGTAACAATCGTGACAGTACTGTCCTTATTCATGATACTTCCCCAATCGAACGAGACCGTTATTGTTAAAGAGAGCTGTGGCTCGATGGTCTCGAGGTCAGGAATTTGGTCTCCAGACCGGCGTCATTCATTCAATAGATTCAGGCCGTCTACGTACACTCATCAGCGGCTGGGGTGCAATTGAACAATCCTGCGTCACTGCCTTCCATGATTAGAATGGATCTCCTAGACTTAATAAGTCCTCACCGGTATGAAGTTGTCTGTAACCTCCCGGCTAAAGAGCTATTCTCTATGTACGCCCTACCAATCATGAAACCGTTCCATTCCGAATCCTTTCCGATGTATCTAAAGTCACCATAGGGGTGCACAAACTCGGGACGGTATTATGCCGCCTGCTGACTCGGGATACTTGTCGAAGTGGTAATTGGTTGCTGATGAGAAGGTGCCTTAATGGAGCCTATGCGACCCGCCGCCTGCAGTAGACGATTTTGGGCTGCTACCGCATCGACAACATACCCGCAGTTCATACAGCGCCATGCCTTCATCCAAAGATGTCCCGTTTCATGCAAATCAATGAAGCTATCTGTAACCATAAGCCCTTGACAACGTGCGCATGCCATAGCGACCTCCTAATTGTTTCCGCCATCCATCTCAAGCCTATCGTCTGAGATGCAGATTGGGAAGATTCCAAAGTACTAACACTGAGGAGGGTATGGCTTTCAAACCAATAAAAGTACCGGCGGCCTGATAAGTAAGAAGTAGCCTACCAGTAGCTTCAGTTTATGTGTGGCGGAAACCGGTGAAACTAACAGGAAATATTTACCGCGGGGTCACAAAACAACGGACCAATAACGGTAGGGGTCATATAATCACCGGACCGGTCGAACGCACCGCCGGTAGCGCCTAAAGGTGGTCCGCCGGTCATGCCTGGGAGGCCCCTGCCGGCCGAAACGAAAGTGGACCTGGGAGGGGAGGCTGAGGGACTACCGATCCCGGAATTAAGACCGACGGTGGTCTGGGTGGTCGTAACATTCGCGGGAACAGAGAATCCTGGAGATTGAATCTGTGCCCCTCCCTGCGTGTTTTGTGGTGCTAAATTCTGGGACCCGGCATTGGAAGGAGCCGAATTCGTTTGAGCATCAACTTTGTATACCCAGAAAACATTGCTTAAAAGCAAGACAAGCAATATTGTGCCATACCCCATCATGCAGCACCTCAAGGATACGCTAAGCGTGCAGCTATCATTGCCGGCAGTTAAAACGAATATAAAAAACGCATTATGTCGATCCTAGGCGAGCTATGAAACGACACCGGTAACTCAAAGAAAGAATATCACCAAGTTTGCGTGCGATACCTGTTAGCGAACAATCAACAACAATCGAAGAGGAAAATCGCATGAGAGCCACTTTGCATTTCCATCGTTCCAGCGATCGCCTTCGCCTCATATGTCCGATCATGTATTCCGGAATGCCTGCCATAGGTGAAGGGCTGATATTGAATTTATCTCCGTATGGTTGCACGGTCGAGGCAGCGCGCAGCGTTCTCAATGGCTGCCATATGAGATTGCGAATCTTCTTGTCTGATTCACATTCCTCACTTCACATAGAACTTGCCGCAGTGCGGTGGGTCTGCGAATCCTACTTTGGCCTAGAATTCCTTCGCATCTCCGACCAAGACCGCTCGCGCCTCGACCGTTATTTACGCAACTACCGTATCCTCACCGAAAGCCGTGATCTCTCCAGCACTGGCCCATCGCTCACACGCATCTGTTGATATTCAGATGCCATGTTTTCCGCATCACGCTATTTAGGAAGTTTGGGAAGAACGATCTTAATTGGCTCTCCGGTGAGCGCCTTTAGAAATTCGATGAGATCATGCTTTTCTTCGGCGCTAAGATTTAACGGCCGAACAAGTTGACTGAGATGAGCATTGGGTCCTCCACCCTTATCGAGAAAATCGATGACCTCCTCAAGAGTTTTAAAAACGCCGTCATGCATATACGGCGCAGTTTCGGTGATGCTGCGCAGTGTCGGAGTCTTAAAGGCGCCCTTATCCCGCTCCAAACGCGTCACGTCGAATCGCCCCAAATCTTCCTTCAACAGACCCTCTTGAGGAACCCCAAGATTGTGGAAGCCGTTATCCGTGAAATTCGGCCCGTTATGGCAAAGAATGCACCGGGCCTTGCCCCTGAATAGATCCATTCCCCGAACAGCGCTCTCAGTCATTGCATCCTTTTGCCCCATCACGTATTTATCGAACGAGGAGTTTTGGGACACGATCGTACGCTCAAAAGCCGCAATCGCCTCCGCGATATGCTGAAGACTGGCGCCTCCTCCAAAAATGAGTTGAAATTGCTTCTGATATCCGGGAACCTTCGAAATTTTTGGCACGACGGTGTGATGTGCTTCCGCCATCTCCACAGGATTGTGTATCGGGCCGATAGCTTGTTCTTCGAGGGAGCCGGCTCGACCATCCCAAAATTGAAAGGTATTGAACCCGGTATTATATACGGTCGGAGATTGTCGCCCACCGGCCGTTCCGAAGGCGCCGATGGAAAACTGCCGCGCGTCGGCGAATCCGGTACCAGGATTATGACAAAAGGCACAGGAAATCGCCCCATTTTTGGAAAGTCTCCCGTCAAAATATAACTGTTTCCCGAGTGCAACTTTCTGCTCATAGTTAAGATTCGTAGGTGGAGTCGGAACATATGCAGGCAGCGGGCTGATATCCGGAACGGTTCGCCCATCGATCATTACGGTTCCGACTGCTACCTCGTCCGACATCAACGTTTGCGCCTCCGCTTCCACATTAGATATTTTCGTACTTCCAACGGCGCCGTACAGAGCAGCAGCAATAATAACAGCCCATCGCATCATGAGAAGACTCCTTTCGCTGGTGACCGGCAGGCAAAAGGATATCACAGTGCCAATCATCACGGTAGGGCTACTTACTGCTGTCCGACCTATGGCGGGGTGCCAAACTCTATCATGGGAAAGCAGGACGCTGACTCTAGGAAGGCTGAACGGTCGCTTTCATGAGACTATCAGCTTGAGGAGGGGAAAACCCTTGATAACCTTCATGTCGTTCAGCCAGTTCAAGCACCGAGAAGGGCTGGCCGTTCACTATTTCAGGAGCAGTAAAGATTTGCCGTAATTTGCCTCCCCGTGTGCCCACAATCTCTCCGGCAAAGACAACGCCTCTGCCTTTTAACTTGGCAATAGCCTGTTCGATATTGTGAACCCGGATGGCAAGATGGTGAAACGCGCCATCGCCGAACTGCCTAACCCATCCCGGGATGATGCTGGTCTTACCGCGCTCGTCAGAATAAGCTTGGTCCACAAATAATGCCGGGTATCCGGCACAGCGATAGACTTTCGCATACCAGTCATCGAAATTCAGCGTCTCGGAATGGGCATACCCCAATATTAGAAATTCCTGCACCCGGGCGTCTATATCGGCGGTGCGAATCGTCAAGTGATCAACTACAGGACTGAATCCTATCCCAATCTCATCAAGCAAATCGCTGACTGTACGGGCGGCGCGGTTTCCCACGAGATAATCACGGGTCATCCTGGTAATGAGAGCGTCCAATTCACTCCCCCGTATCATACCGCCTCCTTTCGAATTCATGGCCGAATTTGATGCCCTGAGCCAGAGGCAATTCAGTGCCCCAATTAACGGTCGTCGTCTGTCGGCGCATATAGGCCTTCCATGAATCAGACCCGGCTTCCCGCCCTCCACCGGTGGTCTTTTCACCACCGAAGGCTCCGCCGATCTCCGCTCCCGACGTACCGATATTGATATTCGCAATACCGCAGTCGCTCCCGTCGACTGACAGAAATCGTTCACTGTGCCGTATATTCATTGTGAACATGGAGGAGGATAAACCTTGTTCAACGCTATTGTGAAGTGCCAGGGCTTCTTCAAGAGTCCTATATGTCATGGCATATAGAATGGGAGCGAAGGTTTCGCGCTGAACGATCGAACTTTGGTTCCTCACCCTGACGAGAGTCGGTTCAACAAAACAACCTGGCCGGTCTAGGACATGCCCGCCGTATAAGATTTCGCCGCCTTCACGTTGTATGGCAGCCAACGCTTCTTTATAGCCCTCGACGGCTGCCCGATCAATCAAGGGGCCCATAAGCACGTCAGGCCGCAGTGGATCGCCGATCTCGACCTGCTGATAGGCCGAAATTAATTGCGACACGACCTGATCATAGCGCGATTCGTGCACAATGAGTCGGCGCGTCGTCGTGCAGCGCTGTCCGGCCGTCCCGACCGCTCCGAACATGACCGCGGGCAACGCCAGATGCAACTCCGCCGTCTCATCGATGATCACAGCATTATTACCGCTCAATTCCAGCAGGCTGCGTCCCAAACGATGGGCCACTGTTTGCGCAACCTTCCGCCCCACGCGCACCGAACCGGTAAAGGAAATAAGCGGAAGCCTCTCGTCCCGCACCATGGATTCAACTAGAGGCGTACGATCCGTAATGAAAAGGCAGAACACTCCGGGACATCCGTGCGCCTCCATGACTTGATTGCAAATGTGTTGGACGGCAATGGCGCAGAGCGGCGCCTTCGGAGACGGCTTCCAAAGCACGGTATCGCCGGCGACCGCAGCGAGAAAGGCATTCCAAGCCCAAACCGCGACCGGAAAATTGAACGCGGTTATGACGCCGACAACGCCGAGGGGATGCCATTGTTCGTACATTCTGTGTTGAGGCCGCTCGGAATGCATCGTGTACCCATACATCATCCGAGATTGGCCGACGGCGAAGTCGGCCATATCGATCATTTCTTGAACTTCACCGTCGCCTTCGACTTTGATCTTGCCGACTTCTAATGAGACGAGCGTTCCCAGTAAATCTTTCTTTTCGCGCAATGCCTGGCCGATCAGCCGGACGATCTCCCCCCGTTTCGGAGCCGGAACATGCCGCCATTTTTGGAAAGCCCGATGGGACTCTTCAAGCAGGCTTGCCAAGTCTGCCGCCGTGCACCCGGCGACTTCGGCAAGCAGGTTCCCTGTCGCCGGATTGTACGATTGAATCCGTTCAGCGCTGTCTACAGGACTCCAAGACGTCGACGAGGAACAGCCGCCTGCATTCAATCCCTTAATACCCAGCGCGTGCAGCACCTTGGCGATATCCATTCAATCCCTCTTACCGATAGCAAGTCCCAAACCGATTGGCGAGGATATCCGGCAAAGAAAACGTTTCCTGAGTCACGAATCCGGCGTATTGCGACGGATTCGTGCACACGAGGTCGACCACGCTGCAAAGGGCAGACGCCGTCGTCACTTGAATTGCCGACCACAACCGGCCTCGGATCGTTTGCGGATAGACTTTCTTCACATATGTCTCCTCAAAAAGCTCGCCGTGTCGTACGCCTGTCACCGCTGCATAGATCAATACGACGTCTTGAAGAGTTTGCGGGATCGCTCGTTCCAGGATTCTCTTTAAGGTGTCACGATCATCGTTAAGCTTCAGATCGTTCATGAGGAGATGCATCTTTTCGCAATGCCCCGGATAGCGAAGCGTCTTATAATTCATCGTACGCACCGCCCCCTCGTAGGTATCGGCCAGGGTCCCGAGCCCGCCCGATGTATTAAACGCCTCGTACAGCAAGCCGTCCATTTCAATCGTCTCATAGCCTTCCAGGGGAAGAAGCCGGACTCGCTGGCCTCGTTCAATGCCATAACACATATTGCCATACTCATTGATCAATCCGTCCGTCGACCAGGTCAGCGAATACTTCAAGGCATTGCTTGGGTGCACGGGGAGGGCGCCGACCCGCATCTTGACGGTATCGACGCTGTCAAACAGGGTCATCAGATGATGGGCCGCGATACTGATATAACCGGGAGCCAATCCGCACTGCGGGATAAAGGCGTGTGCGGCTCCCGCACTGAGTTCATTTACTTGCCGCGTGACTTCGACGTCCTCTGTCAGGTCGAAATAATGCAACTCATGGCATCGCGCCAATTCCGC
The DNA here is from genome assembly GCF_965152575.1 of Nitrospira sp. Nam80. Classification (NCBI taxonomy): domain Bacteria; kingdom Pseudomonadati; phylum Nitrospirota; class Nitrospiria; order Nitrospirales; family Nitrospiraceae; genus Nitrospira; species Nitrospira sp. Nam80. The sequence continues at coordinate 480,477 of NZ_OZ224216.1, read as the reverse complement.
GACTGCAGGGTTGCAGAAGTAGGGGAGACTGGAGATCACGCCATCGAAACGATGGCCGCGCAAATATTCGGCAACCAGCTCGGGATGGCGCACATCGAGTGCGCAAGGCGTGACCGTTGTAAGATGGAGTTCCTCAACCAGTCGCTTGGGGGCATCCAAGGAGACATCCGCAAGATGAACATCATACTCGCCACTGTCACCTAACAGGCATGCGATCAATGATCCGATCTTTCCGGATCCCAGGATCAGGACGGAATGCATACAAGGCATTATACTCTCGTCTGGGAAGCAAAGGACTATTTCATGATTTAAACCAACAGGCCGCGAGAGGAGAGTGCTGCGACAATGAATCATGCCGAAGCAGAGCATCCCGGCCCGTCGAGCGAACTTCTGAGGCTAGGACGACCGCGAAGGAGTAATCAAGGGCAGATCGCTAGGACCAGCGGCGTCCATGGCTTCAAATAACAGGCAGCACTTCAAACGACCGCACACGCCGAGCAGTTTGGGATCGTCTACGGGCAGACCCAGACGACGCGCCTGCTTCACACCGACTGGTTTGATGTCGATCAGAAAACTTGCGCAGCAAAGCGTCAAGCCACAGGTATCAACCCCGCCTAACCTGCTGGCTTCATCCCTCACGCCAATTTGACGCATTTCGATCCGTCCGCCGAAACGCCGGGCGAGGCCCCGCACGAGGCTCCTAAAATCGATCCGCTCCTCTGCCGTGTAAACGACGGTCATCTGACGACGGGTGAGTGAGCAATAGACCTCTACCAATTTCATGCGAAGACCCAGCATAGCGGCCTGCTCTCGACAGGTCGCCATGCACTCGATCGCCAGCTTTTCGTAACCTTCGATTGCAGTCAGATCCTCTTGCGTGGCCCGCCGCACCACCGTGCTCAGCACACGCATCGGCGGGATAAACCGCATAACGTACGGTTCGACATAGACGACCCCGTAGGTCAGTTCGCCTCCTGCTTCGAGAATAACCCGATCGCCAAGTCGGAGGACCGCGTCGCCCACCGCGAACTTTTTAAGTTCGCCGCGGTCACGAACCTTTACCCCGGCGAGCCGGATATTGGCAGGGTACGGCTGGTTCAATTCATCGGCTATGGCAGAGCTCAGCACGCGGCCATGATACAGGAATCACTCCTCTGGGGGAAACAGAGATTGTCGCCTGCCATGCCGGCGCTGGCCGATTGAGGGCTACAGAACGGGTGGGACACTTGCTCGGTCCATTATGGAGAAGACTCGTATAGTCAGTGGGCATCCTTCATCAAGCGCATACGCCTCACTCAACCCTATCATGTTGATTTTTAAGCAGCTTATCATAAGGAGATGGGTCTGGAAGTTATGTTAGGCTAAAAGCTGTTCTTCTTCATTATTTTTATTCAACAGGTGGCGAGCATGTTGCGGATTCCCCATAGAGTTGTTTTTCCCTTCGGATACCACATTACTGTTCGGCAGGTCACGGATTCGGATATGGACCGCCGGGATCCCAATGCCGATGGTATTTGGGATAACGACACCAAAACGATTTACATTAGAAAGCGCCTTCCAGTCACACGACGCCGGTATATCCTGGCTCACGAACTCGGTCATGCTTGGCTGGATTGGCAACACCGGCACCTGGACAATGGAAAGGCTCGAACGTGACCTATTTCTTAGAGGCGGCCTTCAGCTCTTCCGCCAATGCCATGACGGCGTCCCACTCCGCGGGTCGGACCGGCTGCACCGACAAACGCGACCCTTTCCTCAATAACTCCATATGCTTTAATGTTCGTTCTCTTCGAAGTCGCTGCAGAGACATTGCTTTCATAAAGCGGCGCACAAAGCGAATGTCCACCATGTCCCATCTCGGCTGCCTGGGATCACTGTCCGGATCATAATGGCTGTCCTTCGGGTCGAATTGCGTCGGATCCGGATAGGCAGTACGGACAACCTCGGCCGTGCCCACCACCGCGGGAGGATCGGCATTGCTATGGTAAAATAGGATCTCATCGCCGATTTTCATACTGCGCATAAAATTACGCGCCTGATAGTTCCGCACCCCCTCCCAACAGGTCGTCTTCTTAGGGGAACGGAGTAGATCATCGATTGAGAAGGCTTCTGGCTCCGATTTCATCAGCCAGTAATGCTTTTCTGCGCTCATCGAAATCCTCCTGACTGCTTGGTGCCCGCTTCAGAGCAGTGTATTCTGGCTGACAAGCCCTTAGCATAGACGGAGTGGAATATGGAATTTCCCCCCATCCTGTTCGCCGGATACAAAATGCTAAAATATTTCCTGTATCCGGTTTCATGGATCGTCGCCCCCCTGGTATTGGCCACCGGCATTGCGCTCCTTCCTTACTCTCCGCAGCGGTTCCGATTCATCCGGTTGCTGCTTCTTTTCTCAACGATCTTGACGTTCCTTCTGGCAACACCAATTCCAGGCAGGACCCTCCTGGCTGTACTGGAAGCGTGGTATCCACCTTTTCAGCCATCGGCCGCGACAAAATTTGATGCTATCGTCGTATTGGCTGGAGGAATCTACCCGCAAGGAACATTGAGACCGGAACACGAACTATCCGAGCAGTCCCGTCATCGAACCGCTTGTGGAGCCGATTTATTCCACCAGAGCGTCGCTCCAAAATTGATTCTGGTCGGAGGTGATGCGTCCGTGTTTGGGCGAGGTCCATCGGAAGCCAGCGAAATGAAACGGTTTGCAAACCGGCTCGGCGTCATGGACACGGCCATTATCACGGAAGAACAGTCACGCAATACATATGAGAACGCCGTCAATGTCAGGCGGCTCGTGAACCATGGATCGATCCTCTTAGTCACATCGGCGTACCACCTTCCGCGAGCTGTCCCAATATTCGCCAAGCAGGGATTCCATGTGACACCAGCCCCGTGCGGGTATGAGACAAGGGATCGCCCGGGAGAGGGGTTGGATCAAATCAATGTCACCGACCTCTTACCTTCCTACCATGCGTTGGAAACCGCGACCCATGCCGTCGACGAGCTGGCGGGGATCGTGGTGTATTGGATGACCGGCGCGCTGTAAAAGACACGTCTCATTTCCGGTCGTCTCGCCGCCTTTCAAATCGCTATTCCATGGAACCGTCTCTCTCAATGAACCCAAGGAGCGCTCGATAGGTTCGTTCTCTCGTCAGTGCCTTGGAAGCGGACGGGTCAATGTTTTGCTGGAGCCAAACCTCTTCTTCTATAAAATCACGGGCTTGGTCACATACCGTCCACATGGCGTGCAGAAAATCCTGTGGCAAACCCATCTGGACGCCTTCCGATTCAATACGATCATCTAGAATCGCGAGGAGATCGGAAATGGCCTGATCCGGATGATAGGCGCTGGTCGAGAAGCCAAAGGTCGCCTTTTCCACGGTTTCCTGATGGGCCTGCTCGACTAAATCACCCATATACTCCTTCAACAGGCCAATGATGTGTCCAGAAAATCGCATAGAATGGCGCATTATCGATCATCATTCTCCACCGCGCAAGCGGCGCCGATTTCAGATCGAACGTTGATCTGTTGATTGATTCAGTGACAGATCACACGCTCTTTCTGTTTACTGGAAGCGCCACAGCCACAACCCAGTTGACCGCTCGCTCGGCGGTTCACTATGATGTCCGCATTTGAAGCAGGACTATCGACCAGTGACCTGCTTCCCATCGTCATGACCAACACCTCTGCTGCCGAACGCTTCCATGTCTCGCTTCTGACCCCGGCGGGGCAAATTACGACCGAAGTCTCCGTCCCGACGCAGTTCGTTCCTGTCACAGCGATTGTACCATTGCTACGATCACTCGGCTCGCAAGCGCAGCAATTGGAAGAAGATCGCGCGAGGGAAAAGGGAGAATCGGTTTCATGCCGGAAGGGCTGTGCCGCTTGTTGTCGCATGCTCGTGCCATTGTCGGTCCCGGAAGCCTTTGCCTTAGAGGCCTCGATTGAGCGACTTCCCGAAGATCAGCGGCTTCATATCCACGCGCGCCTTAAGGTTGCCAAGGACCGGCTACAGAACAGCGATCTATGGGACCGGCTGCAGGCGGTTTCGGAATCAGTGACGTCGCCGACCGACGAAACGCTTGAACCGCTCAATCAAGAGTACTACGCTCTACGGATGCCTTGCCCGTTCTTGGAGGAGGAACAGTGCGGCATTTATGAAGACCGGCCGGCCGCCTGCCGGGAACTGCTGGTGACCTCACCGGCGGAACTCTGCCAGGATTTGACGGATACGCGCATCCGGCCTATTCCCCTTGCATTGCGAATCAGCACCGCCCTTGGCCTCTTGTGGGCTGAACTGACCGGCACGCCCCCCCGCCTTGTACCCCTTCCCGTGGCGATTGACTGGGCGACACGCCATCGTGCGGACCGAGAGCGCGCTTGGCCGGGAACCGACCTATTCGATAAAGCGCTCGACAAACTCTGGCGGTATCTCAGCCAGGAATTCGAATCGCGCAGGTCCGCAGAGGATTAAAACCGGCGGCTTCAGACATGCCGAAAAGAGAGGATTGAATGGAGCATCCGATCATAGTCTGTCTTGATCTTGAAGGGGTGCTTGTGCCGGAAATATGGATCAATGTCGCAATCAAGACGGGCATCGAAGAATTGAAAGTCACGACCCGAGAAGTCCCAGATTATGACGCGCTGATGAAGCGACGGCTGGCCATCCTGGATGAACATAAATTGAAGCTGGCTGACATTCAGGCCGTCATCGCCGGCATGGGGCCACTGAACGGCGCCGCTGATTTTGTGGGATGGATCCGAGAGCGCTGTCAACTCATTATCCTTTCCGATACCTTTTACGAGTTCGCGCGTCCCTTAATGCAACAACTGGAAAATCCTACACTCTTCTGCAATCAACTTGAAATCGATCGAGACGGCCGGATCCGCAACTATCACCTTCGACAACCCAACCAGAAGAAACATGCCGTCGCGGCGCTCAAGTCTCTCAATTTCCGTATATTGGCTTCGGGAGACGCCTATAACGATACAGCGATGCTCGGAGAAGCTCACGCCGGATTTTTCTTTTGCCCGCCGGAGCAGGTGGCCGGCCAGTTTCCGCAGTTTCCCGTGACATACACGTATGCGGAATTAAAAGAGCACCTTCGCCGAGCCGGCCCGCTGGAATTCTAACGGGTTCGATCAGGACACGCCCGCCGCTTTTCCGGTTGCCCTCGAACAAGAAAGAGGCCCCGCCGAGACGATATGTCTCGGCGGGGCCTCTCCGCATCAAACACACGACCGGCTACAATAACCTCAATGCCCGGTTATGGTGCGACGTAACTCCCGTATTTCGGAACCGTATCGCACCCCGGCCCCTGCCCATTGTTAGCCTGGCAAAGATGAAACAAAGCTCCCTGCGCCGATAACCGAGCCTCTTTATGTTGAGCCGATCGGCCGTATTCGGACGCCATTTCCAGTTGATGGAGAGAATGTTTCCCGGCTCCCGCCGACTGCGCCTTACTTAATGCGTCCTGCAACTTTGCCGTGGCACTCTTGATGACGCCAACGTCGGATCCCCACCGCTTGAGCGGGTCCACGGTGGTGCGCTTCCCAAGTCCCGGGGGATCGCTCAATTCAGCAATGGCATCATTCGTCAATTGAATAGCATCGGCCAGTTGGGCCTGTGCAGCCATCGGCATGCCGGCCAAAACCAGCACCGCCACTCCCACTGCCACAAATATGAGTCTTTTCATCATACATCTCCTTTGTGTCGCTTGAGCAGCCGTCTGCTTGCTGCTCCGGCCTCAACTAGAAGTTCATCCAAAGTGAGACATAGGCCCAATGTTGGTTGACTTGTTGATTCAAGGTGCTGGTCAGATAGCCTCCCGCGAACAATGTGCCATAGGTGGCCTGAAGGGCCACTTTGCCATCGGCAAACATTCTGGTCCATGTCACGTCGATTTCGTCGCCGACATGCTTCTTGGTGTTGGTGGCATTCGAAAACACATAGCATCCTTGAGCGCCCCGATACCAACAATCTTTCGAGTTGGCGAGATTCAGGTTCGTATACCAGATTTCGATATGGTCTCTCGCCGACGGACGAGCCTGGAAATTCACCGATGGGGACAACATATTTTTCCAGGCTTGGACGTCCATGTATCCCATATGGATATGGTTGGTCGGGAAAAAGTTTTCAAACGTATTGGCGGTCGAACAAGAACCGGGAGTCGCGCCGCAGGTATTGTTCCGGCTATCGCCGGAGGCGTAGTCGAAGTTAAATGCCAGGCGAGGTTTCCACTTCCAGTCGTAGGCCGTGTAGCCGACCCAGTTTCTGGTGGCCCAGGCGTTGATGTGCAAGCATTTTTGCTCGCCGCTACAAGCTCCGACCTGTCCCATTTGACCGAATTGCCAGGCCGTCTCGCTCGAGAAGTCCCACCCGCCTTTTCGCATTTCCACCCGGCCGCCGACCATGTGCCGCGTCTGGTTCGAATGCTTCGCGGTACCAAGTCCTTGAGCCGCATTGTCCGCAGAGCCGAGATTGTTCTTATAGTAAACATAGTACGGTTCGATCACGAACCCGGGAATGGCCTTGTACTGATTATAAAAGATAAACATATCCGCATCGCGATTCGCGTCTCTTCCGCTCGTGCCGGCGATATTCGGCCCGCCGCTTCCGACCGGCGCTGCCTGTGCAATGTCTGTCTCCGAATTGCGGAACCAACCGAAATAGCTGTCGAATGTCTTCGTCTGATAGGCGAACATGACACCGTCATGCGAATAACCGGTATTCGCCCAGTCAAAGTGGCCGAACAGCGAGTGATTGCCGAAAATCACATACTGCCGACCGACCTTCATGCTCAGGCCTTGAACGCCGGCCAGATTCCTGACCAACATGTAGGCCGCACGCACGCCGAGCCGGCAGGCTCCGTTCGCAGTAGACGAACAGTTGTGGTTCAGCGGGTCGCCCCCGTTTCCGGCATTCAGCGCGTTGCCATTGCCGCCCCATGTCGCCGAGTCGATGATTTCCATGTAGAAGTTCACATCCGGCGACAAATCGTAGCCGATACCAAGCCTGATCCACTGTTGCACAAAGAAGTCGTTGCCTTTATTCCCCGCGGTCGCGCCCGAGTTCGGCGCCGCGCCTCGGGCATTGGCGCCGCCGAACGTGTTACAGGCGCCTCCGGCGAGAATCGCCCCGCCGAAACAGGTGTTGTTTCGCATTTCCGGCCTGACGCGCAGGTCGGCTCTCATCCAAAGATTCTTGATATCGAAGTTTCGTCCAATGACTGGATCGTACAATTCATAGGCCTCTTTTTGAGGCATGTTGCGGGGAATTGCTGGCAGATTCGTGATTCGTTCTCCGGGCGGTAATTCGAACCCGGCAAAGGCAGGTACTGTCATGAGCTGCAAAACGGCCACCGCCGCAGCTCCAACCATGGTGGCCCAACGGGCCCACCTTTTCCATCCTTGGATGCTTCTCATAGCGTTCCTCCTGTGAATTGGATGGCAGCCTTAATGTCCCACCCACGCCGGCTGCCGACTCGAACATCCAACCGCTGTTGCACTATGAAGCAACTTCTTATGTGCGACTCAAATTTTTCCGGAGACTGAAGTGCCCCCTTCTCCGGCCTGTCATATGCGCTCTCCGCGACCGGACACTGGCACAGACCAATGTCGAATTGCGATGACGCCAGCCACCCCCTTTCATTAAGAATCGCCCTGCGTAGGGTTACAGTTGTTTCGGCAGACCCGACTCTTCTGCCGCCCGCTCGACTCCGCTGGTCGCTGTATTGATCTCGTCTTCGGCTTCTTTCATCGACGCCTGGAAGTCTTGCTCGACCATTTTAACTTCCTGCTGAATCATATTCAGTTCAGGTTCAACGGTCTTCTTGAGATCGTCGGCGGTTTCCTTGAACCCTTTGACAGCTTTCCCGACTTGACGACCGATTTCGGGCAGTTGCTTGGGGCCGAACAGAAGAAACGCGATGATGAGAATGATGAGGATTTCTCCGGCACCGAGACCAAACATAATTCATCCGCTCACAAGCCGAATGTTCTGGGCTCTCCTGGCCGTCATCATCCCTGCGTCGCACGTTGCTGTGGCGCCGTCGTCGCCGCCGGTTGAGCGGGCGGCGGAGCAGCGGATTGCGTTGGTTGCTGGATTTGGGCAGGTGGCGCAGCGGGCTGCTGCGGTTCCGACGTCGATGCCGTGACATCGATGGCGTCTGCTTCATTGACGGATTTCTTGAATCCTTTGATCGCTTTTCCGAGACCTTCTCCGAGCTGCGGAATCTTTCCCGCCCCAAAAATAATCAGGACGATGATCAAGATCAAGAGCAACTCCATCCATCCAAATGAGCCAAACATGGTGTGACAAGCTCCTTAATGGCGGCTCCCGCCCAATAAACAGGGTCCCGGAAGGGAGCAACATTGGGACGCCCAGCCGGTCGATCTTGCGATGCGCGATCTGCGGACTCGACCTTTACGAATAGTGACCTGCTCCCGCACGGCAGGCGTCCTCATCAAAATTGCGGGAGAGGCTATAGAACTTCCCTCAAATAGTCAAGCAGATTCTCTTGGAAACTTCAAGGCTTCGACCAAACGGTCCAAGGAAAAGTTCAGCAATGTCAGGGACGAAAAAAGAAATGACAGTAATCAATCGGCGCGGGGGGCGCCCCAAGCACCATTTGGATTGATTCTCGATCGTACCCGATGTCTTGGAGCTCGCTCTGCGCGCGCAAGAGTTCCTCTTCTGTGAGGTATGCGACCGTGTCCGGAACACCCTGTCGTTTCAGTGAAGCCAATGTGGCTTGCAGTGCGTCCCGTTCCTGGGAAGGCATTTCGCTGCGCAATGGAAAATCCAAAGTCCGTTCATACGGGCTCTCGTAGACGGCATTCAGAGCATGAATCGTGCGAATGGTCAGGCGATCCAGTTGCCATGGCTCGGCCTTGGTTCCTGCAAGCGGGTGGCAGGCGAGCAGATCCATCAACGTGATGACGTTCGTGCATAGCCGGCTCCCTACAAATTCCCGCTGGGGCTCTGTCATGACGGCAGATACGTTTAGATGTTTGGCCACCATTCCAAGGAGTGCAAAGTTGACCATAAAACTGTACTGACCGCCGAATTGACCGTAGCAGGGCTTCTCCGGGTCGTTGAGCACGGCCATGTCGGACGTGCCCGCATCGAAGCTGCTGAAACCTATGGCATCAGGAGCGAGGAGACGCTTCGCTTCCCGGATTGTGGCAGAAGCGCCCAGATTCACCGGCACCAGCACCTGCTCATCAATGAGCTTGAGAAATTCGCTGATGGTCTTCCGGAATAGGACGTCCTTCCATTCGATTTTGTGATACTCCTTTTCCCAGATAATGTCATCGAAAAACGGCGGAAATGCTTGCAGCGCCCGGACGTCTTTGTCGGCAAACAGGCGAATGAATTCCGACCAATTCGATATGGCGGCTGTCTTTTCCTCGCTCAAATTCGGCCTGAGATGTTCTTCCTCAACCTCGCCATCTTTTTTCACGAGCAGTTTGGTCGGCAGATCGTTCCACAACTCGTTGCAGAAAATCCGGTCGACCGAGTGGTCTCGAACGGATTGCAGTTGCTGAACATCTGCGCAGAGCACCTCTATTTGGTTCAGATGAGACGACAAATCCGGGTGAGCCCGCGCAGCGTCCAACGTCTCAGGATGAGAATCGATCAAAAGATATCGCACGCGGGGATAGAGCCGTCCCTCTTCATCCAGCGTTCTCAGATGCGTCAGAAAACAGGCGGCCAGGTTGCCATTACCCGGCCCCCATTCCATGATAGTCAACGGGATGGCGGCAGGCTGTGAAGAGTTGGCCTGCTTCAGGCTTCCCTTTGCGGCAACGCCGTCCCGCTGCAAGGCCTTTTCGTAGTAATCGATGGCCAACGCGTGGCCGAGCCGAAAATCTCCGGATGCAAAGGTCTGCGAATAGGCGTGAAGCTGTTTTCCTCTGAGACGGTAAAACAGGTAATTGATGTGGGCTTGCCAAAGATCTACCGCACGATAATCTCCGAGCGGTTGCGGCAGCGCGTCCAGGTCTTGTAATTGTCCGGCGATCTGTTGTTCCATTTTCATTCGTCCGTAAAAGAAAGGCGGATTTTAACAGGAAGAGATTTTTAGCTGCAACCTGAGCCGGTGGAAGGGCGCCGGCTTTCTTGACAGCGTCGGGGAAGCCGGTGTACCACGTCATTATGGGAATGATCTGCCTTCCGGACGTCCTGCGCCGGCCGCTCACATCGCTATTCGTGGCCTGCGTGTTCGCATTTAATGCCGCGCTCGTGTGGGCTGAGGAATTGCCGCTCACCCGCAACGTGCCGATTCCTGAGTATCAAAATCGCACGCAAGACATGCACCAGTACGACTTCGACGCTCCCCCTGAAGGGATGTTTCGCTCCATTGTTCTGTCGGAATCCTTTGAGGAGGAGCTGGGCTCCCAGCGGACTCATGAAATCGTCCCGGTCAGACCCACGGAACAGTTCCACTCCGATTCGGCTCCTGTTTTTATCGTGTTCAAATTGCATCAGCACTACCAATCTTTTCAGTTGTTCGGGCTTTGCTATCCGGAGGACGTGTCCGGATTGGATCGGGACACCCTTGTGAGTCAGGATGCGATGTATGTGGCGTTGGAAGATGATACAGGGTACTTGAAATTGTTAGCTCCCCAGGAAGGATGGAAACCGGGTCGCTATAAGATTCTGATTCATGCCGGCGAACAGGTGAATGAGATGACGCTGATGGGCACGATGCGGTTTACGATAGCCGGGATGCCGACACCTTCCGCCTCTTCTCTGGTGCCGGGGCCCTAATCTCCTGTGCCGATTCATATCGTCGCTTTATCCGGCTATTTCGAGCTTCGGCAATGGATGCCCGCTCGAGACTCAAGTGAAGATCTCGATCGCACGCCCAGGAGTTTGACCCTTGTTTGAGCCTTCTGTAGAATGCGCGACGTGTCCGCGCAAGATTGTCGAGAAAGCCGTCTTTCTCCATGACTGGAGTTTCCCGCCCATGGGCCTCTGTCGTCATCCCCATCAAGGATGAGCGAGAGAATCTGATTCCGCTGACGGAGCAGCTACTGAAGGCTCTTACATCACGGGATGAGTCCCGATCGGCTCCCTTCGAAATTGTCTTTATCGACGATGGCAGCACCGACGGCAGCGGGGAGGCGCTTGATCAATTGGCTGCGCGGCATCCCGAGGTGAGCGTGATTCATTTTGACCGGAACTACGGCCAGTCCTCCGCATTCGACGCCGGCTTCAAGCAATCGACCGGCGAACTGGTGATCACCATGGACGGCGATCTGCAGAATGATCCGGCTGATATCGGAACCTTGCTGGCCTACGTCAAGGATTTTGATCTGGTGTGCGGATGGCGAACAAACCGCCACGACAGCCCGGTCCGAAAGATTTCTTCCCGTATCGCGAACGCGGTTCGAAGCGCGATCACCGGAGACCGGGTGCACGACACGGGCTGTTCATTGAAAATATTCCGGCAGGCCGTCGTGGCAAGACTGCAGATGTTTGAAGGCATGCATCGCTTTTTCCCGGCTCTCGCGCTCATGCATGGGTTTACCGTGACCGAAGTGCCGGTGCGGCATTATCCCCGTACGCACGGCATCTCCAAATATGGCGTGGGAAATCGGCTCTTCAAGGGACTCTACGATCTCCTCGCCGTTCGTTGGATGCAGCATCGCTGTCTGCGATACCGACTCCGCACGCCGAAGAGTTCTACCTAGCGCGGCGATTCCGGATCTTTCTCAATGACCATGACCGAAACAATCTGGTTGGCGATCGGATTCTTGGGCCAAGGCGTCTTTTTCATGCGGTGGGTGATCCAGTGGGTCGCATCCGAGCGAAGCGCTCAAAGTCGCGTACCGATCGCGTTCTGGTACATGAGTTTGATCGGCGGGCTCATTACGTTGGCCTATGCCATTTATCGTAAGGATCCGGTCTTCATCGCCGGCCAAAGCATCGGCGCATTGGTCTACCTTCGGAACCTCATGTTGATCTACAAGCCCAGCCAGGCCAGCAGCCCCACCACGACTCCCTCGCACCTTTCAAAGTCCTGATGAACTCGCTCGGCATCGGCCCCGCAACTTCTTCCGCTACCCCCGCCAAGGAGGCTCGTTCGCTGCAACCGATACAATTGCTGCTGTTGCTGCTCCTTGCCGGAACTCTTTTCTTTCTCGGCCTCGGCTCGACCGGCCTGACAGATCGCGATGAGGGCCGCAATGCGGAAGCGGGTCGGGAGATGTATGAACAGGGGCAATGGATCAGTCCCACCTTCAACTATGAACCCCGCTTCGCAAAACCGGTGTTCCTCTACTGGCTGATGAGCCTGTCCTATCACCTGTTCGGGGTCAGCGAGTTTGCGGCCCGTCTTCCGTCCGCTGTCGCCGGGACCGCCCTCATCCTGCTGCAGTACGTGTTCTTGGCCAGATGTAGAGGGCCGGTCGTCGCCCTATTCGGAGCCGCGATGCTGCTCTTGAATATAGAGATTCTGGGCCTCGGGCGCCTGGCCTTGACCGATAGCGTCTTGAATCTTTTCGTCACGCTGGCGCTGTTTGGATTCTGGCTCGGCTATCATGGCGAAGGCGCATCCCGTCACTGGCTCTGGCTGTTCTACGGTGGCATGGCACTCGCCACCCTGACAAAAGGACCGGTCGGGGTCTTGATTCCGCTGATCACCGTGGCAGGGTACCTCTGGCTTGTACGCGGGTGGGGCCGCTTTTGGCAGCGAGGCTTTCCGCTCACTGGGCTGGTGGTGTTCTTTCTCATGGCTGCGCCATGGTACGCCGCCATGCTGATGATTCATGGCGATCACTACACCATCTCCGCGCGTGCCGATACGGTGGGGCGGTTTTTCGGCGCAATGGAGGGTCATGGAGGCACGCTTCTTTTCTACATCCCGATTCTGCTCTTCGGATTCTTTCCGTGGAGCGGATGGCTGCCGTTTGCCTGGTACCAAGCCTTTACCAGCTGGCGCGCCGCTCGGCGACGTGATGCGGCCAGTCCTGACACCGGTTCCAACGGCTTGGCCTGGAACCACAATCAAGCGGGCGCCGACCAGCTCGACTGGTTCGCGGCTATCTGGCTCTTTGCCGGATTCCTCTTTTTCAGTTTTTCGTCCACCCGCCTTCCTCACTACATCGCTCCGCTGTTTCCCGCCGCGGCGATCTTGACCGCATCCTTCTGGCAACGCAGCCTGACCGACCAAAAGACGCCCGGCATTCGCGCAGCCATACACACCATGACCGGTGTCGGCTATCTCTTGGCACTCGGGTTTGCCGCCCTCCCGGGTGTGTATGACCGATTATCGGCAAAAATAACCAATGAATTCCCTGTCGCCGCGCAGATCCATCTCGGGAGTGGCCCCTATATCATCTCGTTGATTCTCCTGCTCGGCATGGCGTTGGTCAGTTATTTCGGACTCAGCCGGACGCGGCGACCAGCCGCCTTCTGGATCGCAGGCGCATCCCTCGCCATGATGACTTTAGTCGCCTCGCAATTCACTTTGCCGCTCATCAATCATTATTTCATCGAACCGCCGCAGAAGCTCGCGGAGGTTGCGGGCCTGAATTTAGGGCCACAAGATCGCCTCATTGTCTATGGACAACCCCGGCCGTCACTCGTATTCTATGCGCGTCGCAAAGCCATCATGGTTCCTCTTAACGAGGAACGCAACATCGCCCAGTACCTCACGCAACCAGGACGGACCATGATTTTGCTCCCGCAGGCATTGAGGTCGAAACTCCCGGTCGAAACGGCCGACTATCCCGTCATCCTCCAGCGCTATGGCTACATCCTCTTGGCGAGCCAATCCATGGTTCATATTCCTCCTCCCAGCGAACCCGATACTCCGCCCGTCCGCATTCCCGGGCACTAAAGCCGGCGATCCGGCCGCCTGTCGAACAATTACCGAATCGGAATGATGCCTTTGAGCTGCAGAATCAGCAGGGCGGCCAATGTGATGCCCAACACATGGAGCGCTTTCCAAGGTGGCAACCGGGAAGCGGCGGCATGAAGTGTTACGGCCTGCAACCACCAGGCCGACGCGGCCAGTCCTGCGAGGCTTACAAGAACAAGCGATCCGGTCGTGCAAGCCAGCCCCAAGCTAATCAATACCGTGCTCGCACGATACGTCACCGGACTCCAGGCCGATTCTAGAGCGCGATCCATCCGGAACCGAATCAAGAGACCCGCCGCGATGAGACAGCTCCCCCCGACCGATAAGAGAAGGTCCATCCAGACGTGATCCACCCGGCGCAGAACCAGCCATAGGGCTGAGGTAATTATCACCGCGATCGGTGTGACACGCACCATCGCTTGCAATAATGTCTTCCGCCACTCGCGCAACGGAGCGGCAAAGACGGTCCCGACGACGACGCCGGTGACCATCCCGGCGACGACATCCGTGGCGAAATGTGATCCGCGCCAGACCCGGCTCATCGCCACCCATGCGGCGAGGCCGTACCCCACCCAGCCAATCCCAGGCCAGTGCCGCGCAAGCACCGTCGCCACCGCAAAGGTCGCAGAGGTATGCCCGGACGGGAATGAATCCAATCCCGACTCAAAGGACGGCCACCACTGCCACCCGCCGGAATGCGTCAGACGCGGCCGCGGACGACCGATCAAATGCTTGAGGCCGTTGACCACAAGCGCCACACAGCCATGCGCAAGAAGGCTTTCTATCCCGGCCAGCATCCATTGCTTCCTGCGGGCCACCCATCCGACCGCTAGCAGGCATAGGCTCACCCCCACCAACGAGGCGCCGTTTCCCACTTTCTCCCCGAGGTCTCCCAGGCGTTGCACCGACGAAAGATCCAGAGACCGAAAGAACCGCAGGAGGGGGACATCGAGTTGCATCAACGCCGCACAACAGGCGCCGACCGTCAGAAAGGACAATGCAGCCGCAAGACGGGACGTGCCGGCGGGAGGAGCGGACGACAGCGGACCGGCATCGTGCAGAGGGAGGCCGGCGCCCGGTTCACTCATGGCACCCAGTCGGCAAGGAAAACGTTGAACTCTCCCGGTGCGCGCGCGCCGCGATCAGAAACCCAGACGAGTCGTTTACCGTCGGGCGAAAACATAGGGAAGCTGTTAAAGTGCCCTTCGTACGTCACCCGCTCAGTCCCGGCGCCGTCATCGCCGATCATGTAGAGATGAAACGCCGGCCGGCCTTGCTCATGTCGTGTTTCAGTATTGGAGGAGAAGATGATGCGTGTCCCGTCGGGATGGAAAAAGGGTGAGAAATTGGACGCTCCATTACTGGTAATCTGGCGCTTGCTTGAACCGTCCGCATTCATGACGAAAATTTCCAATTGTCCCGGCTCAACAAGGCCCTGCGCCAGGAGAGCTTTATATTGATCGATCTCTTCCGGAGTCTTCGGATGCTGGGCCCGGTAGACGATCCGTTTACTGTCCGGCGAAAAAAATGGCCCGCCGTCATACCCCAGCGCATCGGTCAGGCGACGTACGTGCGTCCCGTCAAGATTCATGGCATAGATGTCCAAATCGCCGTCCCGGACGGATGTCCAGACAACCGTCTTCCCATCCGGCGAAATCGTGGCCTCGGCATCATAGCCGGGCGTAGCGGTCAACCTTTGCATGCCTTGGCCGTCGATCTTGACCGAGAAAATATCGTAATCATCAAGGGCCCATCGGTACACCCCGTCTCGCTTCGGCTTGGGCGGACAGTTCGGCCCTTTCAAATGCGTGGACGAAAACAATACCCGGCGGTCCCCCGGAAAAAAATATCCACACGTCGTCGCCCCGACGCCGGTGCTGACCATCCTGACCTTCTCACCTTCGAGGTCCATGACGTACATTTGATAGCAACCCAGCGGCATCTCGGCCGGCGACAGCGCTTCCGCAAACGTGTCCTTCGCCCAATTATTCGTTGACTGAAAAATGAGCTTGCCGCCGTCGAACGAGAAGTAGGCTTCGGCGTTCTGCCGCCCGAACGTCAACTGCCTGATGTTGCGCAAATGCCGCTCCGACTTGACGCCAGCCGTCGGCATCTCGGACTTATTCTCCGTATCCTGACTCGCGAGAATGAATGATGTCGAGGAAAGAGCGATCATCAAAATGATTCCCCTCAGGAATGCTGCGATCCTCCTATTCAATGTCGACCTCGCGTTTCATATCCATGTCCCAATCTCCTCTCGCCATAACAATTCCATCCTTGAAGATCACATAGCTGTTCCAACCGTAAAAGAATAAAAGTCGGGCCACCTTTGACACGGCTTCGGGCGTCATGCCATGGAGCAGCGAGACGACGCTCCCAGGCGCTCCACGCCGCGGGCACGAGATCAATAGAGCCGCGCTGAGCCCTTCATATGCCGTTCCGGCAACTTTGAACCCTGCCGGAGTCGCCTCAAATCGATCGCCGCAACTCTCCCGGACTAACAGTTTAGCTTCATCGTCGTCGTATCCCAGCAGCAAGATGGATCCGGGATGGTCCCTCGTTTCCTTTCCGGAGCTATCTGCGATCCTGGTCCGTTCCGGTTCCGGTTTAGTGCCTTCCTGACTCCGTACACGCTGGATGATGCCGGAAAATGGAGTGGCGTTCTCGCCATTCATCGTTGTCGCCGCTTTTATCGTTCGCGCCGGATCGGTCACAAATAGGTTAAGCATTGCCGGAAGTTCATGGCGCTCAAGGCGTCGAAAGAGATGAAAATCAGGATCGAGAATAACATCGTGCGCCGGTATTGCGACCGGAATCGTGAAGGTCTGCCAGGCATCCGATATCTCGACCCTCTTCATCGCGGGAGCCTGTGAGACCATGTTCACTTGCAAATCAACCGGAATCCGATAGGGCACGCCTTGCTGCACGAGCGTGGCGGAGAGCAGGAACCTTCCGGGCGGCGATACCGAGTCGTCTTGTTTCCGCAATTTAGCTTCCGCAATAACGACTCTTGGCGCGCCGGGCCTTTCCACCCACTGTTCAAAGAACCATCGCAAGTCGCGGCCGTTCCTTATGCCGAACGCTCGTTCAATATCGTTCCAGTCGGCGTAGGCCCCCATGTGCTCGGCAATCAGAGCCTTGAGGCTCGACCAGAATGCGGCATCCCCCAGTTCTCTACGCAACATGTGA
The DNA here is from genome assembly GCF_965152575.1 of Nitrospira sp. Nam80. Taxonomy (NCBI): domain Bacteria; kingdom Pseudomonadati; phylum Nitrospirota; class Nitrospiria; order Nitrospirales; family Nitrospiraceae; genus Nitrospira; species Nitrospira sp. Nam80. Next base: position 463,416 of record NZ_OZ224216.1, on the reverse strand, counting down.
AAAACCATGGCCGTCTTCTGGTACCCAATCGCGTTATCCCTTTCATCGGTTTTTTGCGAGAACCGGGCAACGGGATAGTCGCGACCCGGCGGCACGTACACGGCATACCCGAATAACATCAGGCGACGCTGTTCTCGTGCCCGGGCTTCATCGCCGAGGAGTTCGTGATAATAGTAGTTGGCTAAATACGTGGTCAGCCCCTCCACCCAGTTCCCTTGATTTGTACGGTTATAGACGCCGTTGCCTATCCATGAATGTACGATTTCATGCCCCAGAGCATAGGGCTGCGTGTAATGCCGCTTGATGACGGCGGCGCCGAGCAAGGTAAAAGAAGGCATTCCGAGACCTGATGAGAAGAAGTTCTCGACGACGGCGAATTTGGGAAAGGGGTAGGGTCCCAACAGCGGGATATAGGCCTCCAAGTATCGCTCGCTCGCGTCCAAGTATTCCTGGGCAAGGTGCGCGTCTTCCGGAAACAAATAGGTCGAAAGACGGATCGTCCGGCCATTGGACGCCTGCCAATCACGGGTGCTCACCGTGAATCGATTGGCCACCAGCGTCAGCGCTTCACTTTGAACCGTGACACTCCAGCGGCCGCCATCGTCAGACCCAGCGCCTTGACTGATGGCCACCCAGCCGGCCGGAGCGGTAACGTCCAATTCATACGACGCCAGCGAACCGGGCAGATCGGGATACCATTTGCTCTCACTGCTCAGATAGACGCCTTCCGGGCCGATGTGACCGGCGGTCTCGCTCGGCGTGACAAAACGAAGATGGCGCGGCTCCCGAGGAGGATCGTTGATCGTGCCACGATAACGACATTCGAGCACCCACTCGGCGCGAGACTCCGGCAATTGGATCGTCACATGGTCACCCTTCGGCACGTCGCGTCGAAATGGAATCGCCTGCCCGGCCCCGGCGGAGAGATCAGCGAGAGGTGTGGCTGTAATTCCGTCTATCTGAAGCGAAGAAGCGAGGGAGAAGCTTATAGCCTGGCGGCTATCCGGATTCTGGACGATCAACCGATCGGTAGCAATCAGTTCATGAGAATCAGGCCGGAGTTCGACAGACAGTTCATGGCGGGAAAATGTTGGTTCCTGAACGGCAGACCGGACCATATCCGGAACGGTACAAAATCCGGCGGCAAAACATATGACAGCGATTATCAAACGAGAGGCGCTCAACGGTCACCGCATTAGATCGGAAAGGGATGGAGCTTAACATTCTCGACACACCATCACAAGTTGAACCGCGGTAAGCAGGCGTCCGAGATCAACGGGCTTGACGAGCACTTCCTGCGGCCCCATCGCCCATGCATCCGCTAGAAGACCTTCACGTTGATTACTGGTGAGAAGAATGACGCCGCCGGTATACTCTTTTTCTCTTAATGAACGGAGGACCTCTAGCGCGCTCATCCCGGGCATAACCAGATCGAGGAGTATCAAATCCGGTTTGCATTCCGCAGCAAGAGCCAATGCATCGGCTCCCTCTTTGGCGGTCAACACGTGGTATCCGCGTAAGTTAAGAAACCGCATCAGCAAGTCTCGAACGAGTGGCTCATCGTCCACAACCAAGATGGTTTCGTTCAGCGGCGGACCCTCCGTGGAGAGAAGTTCCGATCCGACTTTCTCAGGCGTGCCTTGCCGCGCCACTTGATCCACAACTGCGATCAACATATCCAGCGAGAGGCCTTTGCGAAAGAAATCCGTGACCCGCAGTTGCCGCGCCTGACTCTCTTGATCCTCGGTCGCGCCTCCGCCAAGAATAATCACGCCGGCCGCCGGATCGTGCGCGCGAATTTCCTTCAAAACTGTCAGCCCATCCATCCCCGGCATACGCAGGTCCAGCAGGGTCACACGGGGACGGCGCTGATGAAAGAGCACCAATCCTTCTTGGCCGCTGGTGGCGGCCACAACATGATAGCCTTGCCGCGAGAAGACAGCCGCAAGCATGTCGCAGTTGAGGCGGTCATCGTCGATAACCAACAGTGTGTTCATATGACCTTGTAATATGAATGATTATGGGAACAACGCCTCAGTGGAGGGCGCAGCATCCGCCGATGGAAACAGGCTAGCACGGAGGTTTGAAATAGAGGAAGGAATTCAACAAAAAGCGCTGGATAAGGATCAGAAGGACGTTTGAACGGATCGGCTAAAACAACGCCTCGACAAAGGCCTGTGCGTTGAAGTCCTGTAAATCTTCGGCCGCCTCGCCCACGCCTACCAATCTCACCGGAATCTTCAGGGCATCCGCAATGGCCACGACAATGCCGCCTCGCGCGGTTCCGTCTAGTTTGGTCAGCGCCAGCCCCGTGACTCCGACAGCTTCATGGAACTGCTTGGCTTGAGAAAGGGCGTTCTGACCCAGAGTCGCATCCAGCACCAGTAAAACTTCGTGCGGCGCGCCCGGCATCTCTTGCGCCAGGACACGCTGCACTTTCCGTAGTTCGTCCATGAGGTTGACTTTGGTATGGAGCCGGCCCGCCGTATCAATCAACAGCACATCAGCGCCCCGCGCCTTCGCCGCAGTAATACCATCGAATGCCACCGCGGCCGGGTCGGCGCCCGGCCTATGCCGAATGATTCCGACCCCTATGCGGTCTGCCCAGATCTGAAGCTGATCGATGGCGGCGGCACGGAACGTATCTGCGGCTACAAGCAGAGGAAGCTTGCCTTCCAGGGACAAACGCTGGGCCAGCTTCGCGATTGTGGTGGTCTTGCCTACCCCGTTGACTCCTACGGCCAGAATGACGAACGGCTTGGCGACCCCGTCAACCAGTTCGGCAAGTGGGCGGGATTGGACCGGCCTCAAGATATCCAACACCGTCCGCCGCAATATATTACGGACTCCCTCCGAAGTGGCTGCCTCTGCTCCCCGGGCCTCCGCCTTCACCTGAGTCATTAATCGGTCCACCACCCCCACTCCCAGATCAGCGCCGATCAACGCCATTTCCAAATCATCCAATAATTCTTGATCCGGCGCGCGGCCCAGCCAACGATCAAACTGTCCCTTGACAGTGGTTCGCGTTTTAGCCAGGCCGTCACTAAGCCGTTGAAACCATCCCATTGCTAACAACTCTCTTTCCGTCTACCGGCCACAGCACCTCCTCCGCCGCCATATTCTCACTGCCGGCGGCTCAAGAGACACGGTAAAGGACGCACTCGGTTGAGCAAGCTGCGCTCCCTGCGATGCATTAGCTTGGCCTCTCGTTGTCCTCGCTCATGATCGTAGCCGCAGAGATGAAGGATGCCGTGAATCAAAAGAATCGTGAATTCCTTATCTGTTGAATGTCGGCTGGTCTTGGCTTGTCGAGCCACGGCTGGAATCGAGATGACCACGTCCCCAAGAAGCAATGAGACAGGGCCAGGAGCCTCTCTTATCGAGAAAGCCAACACATCTGTGGAAGAATCCTTTGCACGATATTGCCGATTCAACCCCCGCATACGGCGATCATTCACCAACTCAATGCCGAGTTCAGACCGGGACTCTCCGACCGCATCGAGAAGCGTCTCGGCCAACTTTGTGACGGCACGCCGGTGCACCCGCTTCTTGTTACGAAGCCGAATACGCAGCTCGATGGGCATTAATGGGACTGGCCCTTATTCCACGAGCCTTTGGATGGCCGGACTGAACGGGTGGAATGCTGTGATCGCATGCCGGATGATGAAGGAGAATGGGGCGGTGATTCCATTTTACCTGAATGTCCTGAGTCTTGTGCGGCGCTGTGGCGGTCGTAGGCCTTGATGATTTCCTGAACGAGACGATGGCGAACCACATCTCGATCGTCGAAATATACGAATTCGATCCCGCTGATGTTCTGTAATATATTCCGGATCTGGATCAGGCCGGAAACACGATCGGCCGGCAAATCCACCTGTGTAATGTCACCAGTCACGACGGCTTTGGAATGAAATCCTAGCCGAGTGAGGAACATTTTCATTTGTTCCGCCGTCGCATTCTGAGCTTCATCCAGTATGACAAAAGAGTCATTTAACGTGCGTCCGCGCATGAATGCGAGCGGCGCGATTTCGATTTCCCCCCGTTCGATCAACCTGTTCGCCCGTTCCATATCCATCATATCGAATAACGCGTCATATAAAGGCCTGAGGTACGGATTCACCTTCGCATACATATCGCCCGGCAGGAATCCCAGTTTTTCACCGGCTTCAACGGCTGGACGGGCGAGAATGATGCGACTGACCTCTTTTCTCATAAGAGCGCTGACCGCCATGGCCATGGCCAAATATGTCTTCCCTGTCCCGGCCGGCCCGATGGCGATCACGACATCGTACTTTTCTATCGCATCGATGTATCGCCTTTGCGTGGGAGTCTTCGGAACGATGAAGCGCTTTTTCGTGACGATCGGAGCAGAATTAAAGAGCAGTTCTTTTATTGACGCGTCTGGCTCGCGTCGCAACGCCGCGAGGACATGAGTGACATCCTCAGCTGTCAGATCAAAGCCCTCATTGGCCAAGGCAGCCAACTCGACTATGACCCGCTCCACCTGTCGCGATGGTTCCGACAGGCCGTCGATAGATAATTCTTCCCCTCGAGCCGAGAGGCGTACACCGAATTCGTCTTCCAGCAGCTTGAGATTCCGGTCATGGTGACCGAAGAGGACCGCGGTATTCGTTCCTTCGCGTAGTTTAACTTTCCGCACTCGTTCTCTTCACCTTTATCGATTGTCTGAAGCAATTCTAACAGACCGGGAAAGAGGTGGACAAGCAGTGCGATAGGATTGGAATGAACCGGTCCGCCCTGTTCTAGGTGCGGGCGGGCCGGACGGAAACAGGCTCGGTCGCCGGGGGGATAGAAATTTCAAATTCTTGCCAGGCAAGCCCTCCCTGCCCGTCATCAACACTTACCTTTACACGATGAGTTCCTGCCAGTTCCGATGAAACCGTCCAGGTGATTTGCCCTGAGGCGCTGTCGATTATCATGCCGGGTGGGGCCGTTTCAAGAGCATACTGGAGTGAATCTCCGTCCGGATCGTGTGCTTGCACACTGTACTCATAGTGGCCTTGACGATCCGGGGCGGAAGGATTGGATAGAATCCTCGGAGGAGCGTTGCCGATGACTGCGGGGGACGATTTATAAATCGTCCCCTTCAGATCCGGATCATCAGGTATTACTTCGACCAAGATGGAATCCTTACGAGCCAGCCCTGCGGTATCAAGGTAATCCTCATGGCCGTCTTTTACCAATGTATCGTTCCGCCACCAGCGATACGTATATCCCGGCGTTCCATGATCCTGTTCCACGGCATCCATCATGGCCCTCAAACGAGGCGCACCCGAGGCGGGTCGTGATTCAAATTCCAAACTCACGCGCCTGATACCCGGCTTACCACTTTGAACGACTACAGGCTCAGTCGTCAGAGCCGGGCTTCTTTCCTTTCCGTCAAATGCCACGATCTCCGCCGTAACTTTGTCACCCTTTTTCAGGAGTCCCGCAGAAATCGTTGACGTGGTGGCATCACGAAGAACAGCATCATTCACCCACCAGCGATACTCGTATTTCAGAAAGTCACCATCCGCATCCTCTGCATCGATATCCACGAATACCGGGCCATCGAGACTAGGAGGAACGGGCACGACGCGAGCAGATCGTATGACCGGCGCATGGTTCACATGTAACGGTTCTCCGGGTGTCAGAGGTGAGGTTGTATGCGAGTCCGGAGAACAACCGCCCATAAAGGCCACCGGGAAACAGGCATACAACAATATCCTGGATAGCGGGAGAGTGATCTCCCATACTAATCCATCCTGATTCTTGCAATCGTCGGTGCTCACATGTTGATCCATGAGAAATACCGACTACGCGGGTCAACCGCCACACTCACATCCCATCCGCCTGCGCATGTTGCGCATGTCGCAAAGTTTCCTTGGCTCATATTAATGAGCAGCTGGAAGGGGCTATTCCCGTCAGACCCTGATCCAATGTGAGCCACCGCTCCGAAGGCCAATCCCGTGCCGATCGAAACGGATGCACTGACATTCTGATTCGCACCGGATGCTGACGTCCCTAGAATGGGCTCTTGATAGGCGCTGCCGGTTTTGTAAAAGAGTGCAAACAGCTTGCTGGTACCAGAGGAGGCGCACACGTCGTTAGTCGGCGTAAAGGTCGGGAAAAAGACGATGCCGCCAAATACCGTGGGTGGGTTGACGACTCGTTCACCAATGCCATACGGCGCCGGTTGGCCGGGAGGATTGGCTGGCTCCAGTAGACGCACAAACCATCCGTCCTTATTTTGAATGTAGTTGATCAATTGACTGAAAGTGTTGACTCCCGATGCCACACCGGTAATCTGATTCGTCCCGCTTGATTGTCCGCAATCACCGATACCGATCACGCACACTTTAGCGGCGGACATATCCACCAGATCGTCCTCCATGCAGTTCGTAACGCCGACGGCTTGGTTGCAATTATTGTTCAGAACCGAATCCTTCAAGCCGACGAAATACTGTGTGGAAAGATCAGTTTTGTCGGATGCGGAATAATAGCGTCCACTTCCTGCAAAGACCCACACATTCGCCGCATCGTCTATGGCCAATCCCGGCGCTGCGGCGACCGGTCCCATCTCCATGGCTGGACTGGCGCCTGATGGGAACGTATCCAACATCTCTGTAGGCACCCTGTTGCCCCCGGAGGCAATGCCCCACGCCGTAGGACTCGTGGCTCCCCCAAATGGAGCTGATTGCGCCGTAGTCAGCCTGTAGACCTTTCCTCGCCAGGGCGACGTCCCGTCATCGATGACCCGCCCGAAATAGACGGCATCGTGTCGAAAGTCCAGATTCTTATCGAAGGCCACAAGGTCTCCTATATAGGAGTTATATGTTCCCACCCCCAATGTGGTGACAAGGCTATTGTTCGCGCCTGGCCCGCTTGCCAGATCCACCACATACAGCTTCGCGCTCTGCGCGGCGGTCGCTCCATACCCTGTGGGCCCCGACCCGGCTACCATGTACCACTTCGCATTCGTATTGCTCGCCTTGGTGTCGCCGGTCGGATTGACTCTCACGATGGTCGGTACGCTTGTTGAAAGACCCAGCCCCGCATCGGAAAAAGACCATAACAGTTTGGGAGCCACATCAGGATTTGTGACGTCGAGCGCAAAGTACGCACTGTAAAAGTTATAGTTGGTCCCGCTGATGTTGACGGTCATTGAAGGCGCTCCGGTCCCGGCGACGCAGGCTCCGCAGCTTCCGCCTAAACCGAAGCCGCCGATCAGAATCGTTCCCCAGCCGTTAGGATGGTCGGCATCCGGCGTAAAGATTCGAACGTCCGCCACTGTCAGCGGAAGATCGACATAATAAACGTGCTGATAATCGGGCTGGGCGAGAAACGCTAATTGCGGGAGCAATTGATAGGGAATGAATCCCCACAATTCATCGCCCAGTTGCGGTCCTGCCGAATTGTCTGTTTTGGTTCGCGTGAAATATCCGTGTTCAATGACCGGTGAGGAACTTGTCCCCGTACTGGGATCGTCGCCGGTATGGTAATACCCGGCGTTGAAGGCATGGAGCATCCCGTCATTGCCGCCCACATAGGCGACCTGCCGGCGATCGAACCATTTCTGAAGATAGGCCCCGTATGTCGAGTCGCCGAATTTCACGTCATAGCGATCCCTCGGGGCAGCGACCACGGTAGGAGTCGAGTGAATAATGTCCCCTAACTTCCAGATCTTGAGCGTTCCGCTTAGAGGAGGGACCTGTAGACGACGGTCTCTGAGCCCAGCCTGATCCGGGCACGTCGTGACATCACATCCTCTGATGAAATTAATGATTTTATTGGCTACCGTCGAATCGGCCGCGCGAAGGTATGGATATAGCGTTGCCGAATTGGCCGTGGTAAAGTCGATTTGTTCACCGTTATCGACGACACCATCATGGTCGGAATCCACCCATGTCAGAATCGTTCTGGTACTTGCATCCTTTAAAGCCAACTGTTTTCCGGCTTCCCAAATGGGAACAATATCGCTGAGAAGGCGATCGCAAGGATTACAGTCTTCGGGATAGCGAACCACACCGTCACTGTTTTTATCGTCCGGGAGACCGTCTCCGTTCAAATCTTCAAACTTGTCCACCCTGACAAGATTAGCCGCCGTATCGAACCGGGTCTTTACGATCCGATCGTTCTTGTAATCCATTTTCTTGTTCCCGTCCGTGTCTTCTCGAAGATTCCCGAACGTGTCGATGAATAAGCTTTGCGTGTATCCGGTCCATTTCACATCGTTGAGCGTCGAAGGCTCCAAGGTCGTCGGATAAAAATATGATTGGTATAAGGCTCCTTCTCCTGTCGAAGCGGTCGCAAGAACCGACACAGAGGCGCCGGAAGAACTTCTTCGAAGGATGCTCGCGATTGTTGCCAGCAGCTTATCTTGAATGTCGTCAACATTGGACGATTCAAAATAGGCATCCGGCTGGCCATCCGGTGTCGCTGAGCCGGTTAGGTTGTTCTCTTTGTCAAATTCCGCCGAAAGATCCGGCCGGTTGTTTCCATTGGAATCGGCAAAAGCCCCCATTTTAGCTGTCTGCATCAAGATTTCACGTCCGGCTATGTTTCCAAATGCAAAGAATGTGTACACGGTCACGTTCTGCGTGCCTGGAATATCGTGTCCCGCCACGTTCAGCACGGGAATCGTCGCCTGACGCAAATCCACAGTGTGCATCCAGTAGGCGACGTCATCCAGATAGTGACTTCCATTTGAGGCATAGTCCGTCTTGTGTTCTCCGAGTAGGGTCGTCGCCGGAGTAGCTGCATTCGTATTACAGGTTCCGTTCGCCGTATGAATGGTTGTGCTGCCGCCGGTGCAATGCATGCCGTGAGTCGCCCCGTGTGCATAATCCTGTAATGCGGCCGGTATATTGGTATCTTGCGTGGGCTCTCCGTCCGTCACAATGACGACAAACGTCTGACAGCAGGTCGCCACCTGAGATTTAGTGGCCCAGGCGGGGGTATGATTGCTTCCAAAGAAATAGGGATCTCGGCCGCATGCGTTGGTGATGTAACCTGCGGGACAGGCTTCACTACCTGTCAATGCCGAAATTTCCGGGGCTCCGATGCTGCCTGCTCCGGTGGCTTGAAACGCAACCCCGTTGGAATTTCCTCCTGAAAATGCGATCGGATATACGTAGGCATTCGTTAAGAAAGTGGAGTTGATTTGCGCAATATAGCGAGCGGACTCGTACAGAGACTCTGAGAGCGGGGTCCACGTGGACGGATAGGATTCTCCCACGGCATCCAGCATCGCAGCCGTATTCGTACCGAATGTTTCAACGTTGTTATCGGAAAAATTAATCGATTGTCGCCCCCCTAATCCCACTAGCACCCGACCGCCATCCCCGGCGCCCTTAAACTCAAAGAGTCCGAACCTGGCCTTACTTCCAATCTGTTGAATGACGCCTGTCGGCTCGGTATTGACCACAAGCCTGACCTGGTACTGCGATTCTGTGAAGCCGTCTCCGTCGTTACAGGAAGAAGCGGTGTCGGAGGGGGCGGTTCCATCATCATCCACGCAAAACGTCCCTCCCATATTATCAACTCCGCCCCGCATGTGTATGCGAATGTTCGCGGGCGTACCCGGCGTAGCAGCGGTTGGAATCCGTCCCACATAGCCGTTTGCGCCGGTCTTTGGGATGGTCATAGTGAAATGACCGCGGCTGGACGAATCGAAGACTGTTTGAGCCTTGATCGTAATCTTTGCCGGTGTACCGGTAGGCGGGCACGTTCCATCAGCCGCCCGGACAACGGCACAATCTCCTCCCGTCATAGCCTTCTTCAATGCATCAAACCGTCGAAACGTCGCCCAGTTCAGAAGGTTGCCGTCCCATTCCGTACTCCCACAGGCTGTCGTCATCGCCCCCTTCGTGGAAGATACGGAGAACCGAGTGTCTCCTGCGCTGGGATCATAGCTATAGCACGTCATAGAATCGAAATAGCCGGTATATTTCGTATCGACTACGTACGTTTGAACGACCGGCGCAATGGTGCCGTCGGCATGGACGCCGCAGTTGCTCGGATCACAAGCCAGGCCGGCCATACTACCCGAGTTATCGAGCAACAATAGGATATTCGGAGTCGTGACGCTGGATACGAATGGAGGCACCGAAGAGTAGTCAGCATTTGAGACGACCGCACGCGCGTGAATGGGAACACAGAGAGTCGCCACCAGGCATATGATAAGAGCCGAGAAGCTTGTTAGTGGCCGAGGTTTCATGGTGCGTTCCTCCGTCATTCTCAAATCGAGCACTCGCCCGACCCTTATCGAGGCAAGCTCACGACCATCTTATCAATGCGGCCCTCTTTCACATGAAATTTCACTTCCGCATTCGTCACCACGCTGCCGATTTCGATCGGCTGCCCCTGGTCATCCACAATCACCACCTCGGGTTTCAGGCCGTATGTCTTATTGTCAATTTCTATAGTGGTCTGATGAATCTCTGTAACCATTCCCCGCTCGAATCCACCGGTAGAAAACGGCAACTGGCTTTGAGGCCACCCAAATGAAGGAAGGCTCACTGCCGTCATGAACAGAGCCATCGTCCACAGCCATCCGACGAGCGAATGCTTTCGAAGCATCATCGTTTCGCTCCTATAACTTCTTGTAACAGCCGGTTGAATAGAGCGTGCACCCATAGACCGAAGTCACCGTACTGTTGGCGCCGGTCGCGGCATTGGTCGCCACGCACGTGATTCGATATAGGATCTCCTGGCCTCCCTCTTTGGTCGGATCCATGCCGGGCTTGTTATGAATGTACATACGATCGATATCGCCATAGACGGTAAATCCGTTGATATTGTTGAGAATAAGATTGGCTCCCGCAGGCGACGCTGTGTCTGGACTATTCTCGGATGGTAATCCGGCACTTGCTGCCGGAGGAGATGGAAGCGTCGCTCCGGTGATCTCGCTCTGCAAGGTAGGGCCATTACCCGCTGGTACCGGACCGGGAGGAACGGAAGAATTCAGAAAGCTGGCCGGCAGCTGCCCCGGCGGAACAATTGTCTGCTGAATAATGTTCGCGGCGGTTCCTTCGCATGATTGAGCGGCAGCGGCGGCGGCTTCAGTCGTCCTGAAGAATCCGGCCATGCGGTTTTCCAACCCTGTCACGGTAATTGCTGCAACCCCAAGGACCGTCAGTAGAAGAATCATGAGCAAGACAGTGAGGAGCGCGATGCCGTGCTGGTTTGACGACCGATGATCAATTCCAAAGAGGCTCATCATCACTTCTCTTCCATTGCTCGCTACAGATTTCGTGGCTGGACCGACCGCGTGAGGACGCGGCGTCGCTGCTGCTGATAGCTGGCAAAGTTGTAGCCGGGATCACCGGGATTTGAAGGATCATGGTCGCCGACCACGATGGGGCCTGATGAATTCTGCCCGCGCATGCCTCTCTCCGAAGTTCCTTCATCATTTCGAGTCTGTCTCGCCACAATGCTGATTTGAGCCAATTTGATCGTATTCGGAGTCATATTGATAAGCGGAGCAGTTCCGGACCACGTGCTGTTGGAGACAAAATCTCCGCTGGTAAACCCGTTTGCAGGCGAGTCCCATTCATCGATCACACCATCGGGCCCTGCTGGATTCGGCGGAGCGGTATTGCAACCATCGCAGGAATAGGCCAGTTGAAGGTCTTCAACTCCATCAACGATCGATATTCCATTGCGAACCAAGCATGGTGCGCTGTCTGCTCCGCATGTCGCTGTGCTGGCGACAATCTGATACTGAATACATTGCAGGAGATACACAGGAGTGCCGATCGGAAATTGCCCGTCCACCGCCATATCCAGGGTAATTGTCCCGGCGGTCGTAGAGGAAACCCGTCGGGACACGGCTCCACCGATCGATACAACTGTTCCGACTCCCAGGCCGTGCGCCGCCATGTCGGTGATCGCCGCGTCGGCCAGGGTGATGACCGTAAAAGGAGCGACGGGATTGGGCGGTACAGATCCTGCCGCTGCGGAGAGGCCCCATGGGGCTGCTGTATCCGTCAGAAGAGGCACGACGAGAGACACCCGATCCGGACCGGTGTCGGCGCCCGCCGGATTTTGATCCTGAGGGAGAAGTCCAACCGGGCGCCCCCCGGAACTGCATCCCCCTATGATCGGCGTCGTTGGATCGGTCGCGTTGTAGTTAAAACCGGCCATACGAATGTCTTTGGAAATGATGTCCATAGCGACCCGAACATTTTGCTGCGTATCGGCGACCTGACTATTGACTTGATTCGCGCGGTTGCTCGATACCACGGTGGTGAGAGCCGCCGCCACGACAACTGCTGTGATGACTACCGCGGCCAACAGCTCAACAAGGGAGAATCCCCGGTCGTTTCCGATCACTCTCCCATGATATGGATGTCCGTTCGTCACTGTGACCGTTCTTCCGTCATTCGGGCGCAATGATACTGACGAATGTGGCGGATCTCGACCGTTGCGTGCTGAGGTCGCTTCGCGTTCCTGTCCAGTTGATGTTGACCGTGACCGAGACGCGCTGCATCGTCTGAGCGTTCATCGTGACGCTCGGATCGAGACGTGCCACCTGTATGGCTCCACGTACATTGTTCAAACCGGAGGCAGCGACGACCGCCCGCCATTGATTACAATCTCCCTGAGCGCCCGCCGCGACGGGCATCGTCGTACCGAGCCCGAGCGGGGCAGGATCCGAATAGGTGACGGGACAGGCGGCTGCCGTATCAATTCCGGAATACTCGATGACCCGCTGACGATTGTTCTGGATCCGTTCCATAATATCGGTGGCTAGGTTCGTTACCCGTGTTATTTCATTGGCATCGACATTTTTCCCCAGCGATAATCCTTGCATACCCGCCAATCCTAAGAGCCCGACCGACAACACTCCTGCCGCGACCATGGCTTCCAACAACGAGAATCCGTTGTTGATCTCGTGCGTAATGCTTCTTCGTACCCCGATCATTTCCAGTACCCGGCGATGACACTGCTCATGCACAGGTCGCATTCCTGCACCAATTGATCTTTCCGCTCGGAGTCACGACTACGGAATAGACCGTCCCCCTGTTCGAAGTAAGCTGGATTACTTGATTGCCTACTCCGCCTCCGGTTCGGAGGCCCAACTGGCTGAAACCCACGGTGGTCGATGTAAGACCGACGACGCCTTCAGAGAGTGTAATTGGCGGAAATACTCCGCCCGTTGATAGATTCCCCTTTCCCCCCACTACTGCTAACGTCACAACGACGCTGGTCCCTCGACTCATGGCTGCCATTCTCGCCAACTTGAGGTTGCCTGCTACTTCCTCAGTCGCTTGCCGCAGTTGATAGCGCGCGTTCCACTGTTGATACGCCGGCATGGCGATCATCGTCAGAATGCTGATCACTGCGCTGACGGTCATGACTTCCACGAGCGTAAAGCCGTTGGATCCGTGACGGGGTGTGGATCGATTGTGTTTAGGATGCACACACATGGCGACGCCGGATGGAGCAAGGGCCATGCCGAGTCGCCATTCACGCCAGCCGTCCGAAATACATTGAAATTACGATCTCTAACCGATCAAGACCGGTACAGAATCAAGTCGCTTTCGCGGACGCCTGCGACAAATTTCGTCACCGGCCACGCATCTTTCTGTACATAGCATGGCGAGGATACGAACCGGATCATGGGATTTGAGGTAGGGCAACCGGAAGGGCGACGGCTTCAACGGCGTCCATAGTTACGCCGCCGAGCCCGCCGCTATTTGACTACTACGGCTCTCACTTGTTTGTAGGTGGTCAAGCCTTGCACAACCTTGCGGATTCCATCTTGAATCAATGTGGTCATTCCTTCACGTCGCGCCGCCTGAAGCAGCTCCGCTGTGCGAGCACGGCCTTGGATGAGCCCTTGAATCGCTTCAGACCCCACCATCAACTCGTGGAGCGCGACCCTCCCTTTGAAGCCCGTGTCAGCACAGGAGGCGCAACCACGCCCGCGATAGAGTTGGAAAGGAATATTGTACTCCTCAATCAATTTCGGCCAGTCACCGGCCCCATACCCCGTCCTCAATTCCTTATACTCCTCATCGGTCGGCTCATACGCCTCTCTGCAATCTTGACAAATTCTCTTACACAAGCGCATAGCCAGCACACCGAGCATGGCGTCCGAAAAATTGAACGGGTCACATCCCAGATCGAGCAATCGCGTCACGGTTTCAACGGCGCTATTCGTGTGTATCGTACTGAACACGAGGTGGCCGGTAAGCGATGCCTCGATGGCGATATCGGCGGTTTCCTTGTCCCGCATTTCCCCGATCATGATGACATCGGGATCGGCTCTGAGAAAGGCCCGCATGGCCGCCGCAAAGGTGAGTCCGATTTTGGGATGCACTTGGACCTGCCGTAATCCTTCTTGCGTGATTTCTATCGGATCCTCCGCAGTCCAGATTTTCCGCTCGTCCGTGTTGATGGAGGCCAATATTGCGTGCAGTGTGGTGGTCTTTCCCGATCCGGTCGGTCCGGCACACAAAAAGATCCCGTGAGGGCGCTGAGCCAATGTATCAATAAGGGTTCTCGTAGGGGGATGAAATTCCATTCCGTGAAGCGATCGGGGCCCGTTCGTACTTAGCAGCCGAATCACAACGTCTTCATTCAAGCCGGCCGTCGGCAGTGTCGCAACCCGCAGTTCAATCTCCTTTCCGATCGCCAGCTTGAATCGTATTTTTCCGTCCTGCGGTTTGCGCCGTTCGGCAATATCCAAATTGGCCATAATTTTGACTCTCGACACTACCGCCCGCCGGTAGGCCGCGGGGATCTTCATATAAGTGAAGCAACTTCCATCGACACGGAAGCGGACCATCGTTTCTTTGCGATCGGCGTACGGTTCTATGTGGATGTCCGAAGCACCCAGCCGGTATGCCTCCGCAATCACTTGGTTGGCCAATCGGACTATCGCGGAATCGTTTTCGTTGATTGAAGCCACGTTCGCATTTTGCTGTTCCTCCCATTCGGACTCGCTGACCAGCTCTCCCAGGATGTCCGTCATGACGTCTCCCGAGTGATCTCCGCTCACGACAGACAGAAACTGATCGATGTCCCGTCGCAAGCCGACCATATAGCGCACGGTCATACCGGGAAATGCGCGGCGCACATCAAGTCGTTTTTCCACATTGTGCGGATCATCCGTCAACACCTCGACAATGTTCTCTCGCCGTTGCATCGGAATCCAGCGATTCTTTTTGAGATAGTCCAGACTCAGATTCTTCAGCAGATCCGCGTCAATGGGTGTACGGCTGTCGTATCCTTGATAGGGGCAATCAAAATATTCGCTCAGCAGTCGCCCCAACATTTCCTTGGGAATACGGAATTTATCGATCAACAGAGTCTCCAGCTCCACCCCATTTCGAAGCGAGTCGGCAATGGCGAGCTTCAATTCCTCGATCCGGAGAAAGCCATGGCTGACCAACGGGGCAAACGCCTCTGCAAACAAAGTTCTAATCTCCCCGCGCCGCTCCGGCACCCGCCTCTTCTTCATGTCAACAGTCACACCCGGCATGGGCATCATCATTCGCCTCCTGGGAAATTGTCGTCCGGCTTCAATGAGCGGCCCTCTGTTCAATGTCGCTGTGAGCGAACGCTGCTTAAGACTTATTCTGCCATGTGCCCGGGGCGATGTAGACAATCGGAACGCCGCGATGCAAGCCATCCTTGAGATCGAAGTCGTACCACACCTCCATCACGGCCGCCTGATTCGGACAGATCATAATGAGACCGTCCACCAGCAATCCGCCATAGATTCTTGGCCTTCCGCAGTAGGTCAAGTTCCCAGCCGAATACATCACACCCCGCAAATTGATTCCGGCGAGCTGAACGGGGACCCGAAGTCCCAACACATTCTTGTTGTCCGGCGGCGGACTCAGTGCAGGCAGCGCCTTGACGGACTCTTTGGGGTGCCACAAGACATGGGCATTCATCACGAACAGTCCCTCTAGGTACTCGCTCGTCAACGTCAGTGTTCCCATATTGTCAAGGCGGGGCGGCTGCTGATCCAGCGTATCAATGAAAACGAGACCGCGATGTTCCCCTACTGCAAGCGAGGCCAATACGTCGTCCGGCAATAACCCTCGTCCCGGCTGCACGGTTCCGCCCGGATGCAAACGCCCCTCATCGTCGATTCCATAATACGTCCCAAACGACATAGCCAGGCGCTTCAACGTCTCATACTGCCAGCGATCCATTTTCAGCCCAGGTATCGGCTCCTGCCCCTGGTAAACGTTCTGCAGCGGAGTGTCATTTCCACCCGGCACCGGTCGGGTGAATACAACTTTTCCGCCAGCCATGAGGTCGAACCATCGGTCCTGTCGATGATCCATCTCCTGGTAGGACTGACCGGTTACGGAGGCGAGGTAGGTTTTCTCCGGCACGTCATGCTCACTAAGCAATACGACATCGCCGTTGGCCTTCAAGGCTCCCCAATGCACCAACATTGGGACTACGCCCTCGGGCTGGAGGGTGGATCGGATTCCCGCCGTCTGCACCGGCGCCGTCAACGGCGGGATTGAATACGTTCCCAGTTCAATTGAGACTGTGTTTCTTGCCGTGCCGCCTTGGCCGGAGGCCACCACCACTTCGACGGTACACAAGAGTCCCGGATGAACGGGACCATAGACTTTGAGTTTGAGGATGCGTGCCAATCCCCGCAATGAACGAAACCATCCTGTTTGGGGATCGTTCATCAACTGATCGTGCCGAGGATTGCCGGCATCGAACAGGATGTCCGGAGCCGCGGCTGTGCCTTTGAACTGCGAAAGCCCTTGCGCATCAAAGAACGCCGCTTGCCCATGAGCATCGATGCCTCGTTTCGAGAACAATTGCGCTTCCGGCATGTGAGAAAGAGAAGCCGGCTGATGAAACCAGTTCATGACCAATTGAATGGCGGCCTCAGCGGCATGACGTCCCGTATGATCATCTTGCATCGCCTTAGCTCCGACTGTTTCTTGATTGGCAAATTGCAGCGATGCCATTGCCAATAGCGAAAATATGAACACCATCATCAGCGCGGCGAGTAAGGCCATGCCTCGTTCGCTTTGTCGTTGTTCGGATTTCATTGAATTGCTCCCTCCGTTGCTGGAATGGCTATGCATGGTCACAGACGTATGCCAGTTTCTTGAACGACGGCCCCGCCGCCCCCTTGTAACCGCGCTGAAACGCGCACCCGGGCGACCAGCGCAGGGTCGGTTGTCGGCAAACCGCTCTTAGTGAAGTAGTCCAATCGGAAGTCGCTGATCCCGCTGGTCAACGTGCTGGCGCCGCCATCAACGTCCCGCATCACACGGGGCAGGCCATTACTGTCGCGGCCGACATAGTAGCGAACCCGGTTTGAGACGAATATGGCGCTACCGGCGGGAAGCAGCACCGCTAAAGGCGTGACTAAAGTCAAGGAGCCCGACCGCCCATTTCGCGCCAACTTATTGAAGATGCAGCGCTCTATAGAGCAGAGAAGTACCTGCTTCCCTTCGGGCCAACCTGTCCCGTCTTCGACGGCCACGTCTTGCTGGCCCGGCTGCGCCGACTCCTTGACGACGGTCTGAAAACTTGAAAGATTCGCGTAAAACACTATTTCAGTCGGATCGATTTTCAAGAAGGCAGGCTGGCCCGGGACACCACCGGTTCCGGCCAGCCTCAGTTCGCTGCTGAGGACATCAACACCGATACGTAATTCTTGCCGGAGCCCCGTCACGTTATGCTGGACTCGAAACCGTTCACCGAACCGAGCCAAAGTTTCACAGGCCGCGGAAAAGACCACCCCGCTGATCGTGACGGCAATGAGCACTTCCAATAGGCTGGCACCTGCTTGCCCGCGGCATCGCCTAGGCTGCGCACCGTGCACATCGTGGAGCGCCCGCTTGCCATGTTTCATTTACAGAGCTCCGGTATAGCGCGGATTGGCGCGCATGGTACGCAGATGAACTTCTTGTAGCTGACCGGCCTGATTCTCATAACGAGCCCGCACATCTATCCACACCATTCCCGCAGACACAATCGGTCCCGTCCGATTAGGTATTTCCACAGTCCACACGACACGAATTCCACCCTCGTCAGTCCCCGCAGTAAATATCCCATCGTGCGCCATGGCATCCTCGTGAAGGCCATTGTCCTGCATCGCAATGTCCGGTGCCCCATCATGGTCCATGTCGTCGAGTAATAAATGCTCCCACAGCCCCGCCTGCTTCGCCTCGATCCGCGCCTCGGCCAATAGCAACGCACGATTGGCGCGCAGGCTCTGTTGCAGGCTGCGTTCCGTCCAATGCAGCACGCCTATGGCCCCGAGTAATCCAACGGACAACACCACCAAGGAGATCATCACTTCCACAAGAGTGAAGCCCCCGGCTGCCGGACTCCTTCCCGAGCGAGTACGGTTTTGCTCATGGCGCCGATTCATGAAACAGTCACCTTTCCAGTTATACTGACCGTAATCGTTCGCTTATTGTATTGACGGTCCCGCAACACAATCGTATTCGCGGTGGCGGAACGGCCGTTGGGATGAAAAACGATGTGCCCTCCATTGCTCAAGGATTCGACGGCGGTTCGCTTCGCCGCGAACTCATACGTGCGAAGGGGGACACCGGATCCATCGGCCGGTTCTATTCGCACCGCGCTGTGATCCGCATCGATGACGACACGGACGCGAGCATGGCGCGACATCGCCAGTTGTCTTCCCGTTCTCAATTCACCGGCGATCTGGCGCGTCACCGTCCAGGCCTCCTGTCGCGCAGCCAGCGCCAACCATGGCGGGCCACAGATTCCCGCCATGATGGTCAGGATCGCGACTACCGCAAGAAGTTCGATCAGGCTTGCTCCCTGTTGATTCATCGTTGGCCCTCCACCGTCGTGCGCGGTGTCGATTCCAAGTTCCATGCCGACATTTCTTCGCAGAGCAATCGAATGCGAATCAGCGCAGGTGCACGAGCGGCAGCCTCAAACCCTACGCCAAATCAATCAATCGAGGAGGATGTGAGTCATGAAGCAGGAAGGAAGAGGGCGGCAAAGAAGGCGGACAGTTTTGAACTGTTCCGAATCAGATACAATGACGCATCCAAACAGATACAGATCGACGCATCATGATGGAGCACAAATCGGCTTCTGGCTTTGGTTCGCGGGATTCACGGCCCAAGATCAAACCAGGACCAATACCAACTAAGTAGGGGCTCGTGAAAGAAGAGTGCAGTGATGGAGCCGATCGCCAGGAAAGGACCGAAGGGGAGATACTCGTCTCGGCGCATCATGCGGGCGGCAATGAGGCCGCCTCCGACGATTGAGCCTATAAGAGAACCGATCATAATGGCGAGCAACACCGGCTTCCAGCCCAGGACCGCACCGACCATGGCCATCATCTTAATATCGCCTCCACCCATACCCTCTTTCCCGAACAAGTAGGGACTAATCCATGCCAGGCCCCATAAAATACCGCCCCCGACCAACAACCCACCCATGGAGTCCATAATACCTAGCGGCAGCACAAGGGCGGCGCTGATGAGGCCGATCACAATACCCGGTAGCGTAATCGCGTCCGGGATGATTTGATGGGACAGGTCCGTCCCCGTCATCACGATCAGCGCAGAATACAAAGCTGCGTACACAAAGGCCTCCGGGGTTACGCCAAAATGCCAGAATATAACGGCGTATCCCACGGCATTGGCGGCTTCAACTAAAGGATAACGCAAGGAAATCGGCGCTCGGCACGCTCGACATTGGCCATGCAACCAGACATAACTGATTAACGGAACATTATCATGCCAAGAGATCACCGCCGAACATGCCGGACAATGGGATGCCGGCCACACGATCGACTCTTTTCGAGGCAACCGATGGATGCAGACGTTCAAGAAACTGCCGATCAACGCCCCGAACAAGCCGGCGATCATTGCCTCAGCGGAGAGAGTCATCGCGTGAAGTCCTTCACCCGCTTGCACACGAGATTCTGCGGCACGCAAAGCGATGCATGCCCTTCGAAAAAGAAATTGGCCTACGGATGAAACTGTCATTTACAAGTGCAGGGGCGATCACTTATAATTCACCTAGGCGAGAGTACTGTTGGTGAAACGCTTATTATACGCTTTTACTAAAATGGAATGGTGAGTAGATGGCTCTTACAACCGCGTCAAAAACTAATCGGATGAAAAAAAGTCCCGCGGAACCACCGGCTCGAAAAAAGCGGCCGGAATCGCTGACCGGACGGGAACAGGAGATTCTCGAACTGATATGGTCCGGATTCAAGAACAAAGAAATCGGCCACCGGCTTAGAATCAGCGTGAAAACGGTTGAGGCCCATCGGGCCAATATGATGAAAAAGATCCGAGTTTCAAATACGGCGCAACTGCTCAAAGCTGCAATCCAAGGCAAGATGCTGAGGCTCCGATAGTCATCGCATCATGCTCCGGCCGCGGTTCGCTGGCGCACCACCTCAAACAAGGCGATCGCGGCCGCGGCAGACACGTTGAGCGAAGCCACCTTCCCTAGCATAGGAACCCGTACCGTTTCATCACACTTTTCCAGCACGCCGGGGCGGATGCCCTTCCCCTCTCCGCCAAACACCAGGGCAATCGGCCCGCGATAATCGACGGCCGTATAGCAGGTCGACGACCCGGGGTCGAGCCCATAGACCCAGAAGCCGTTTCGCTGCAGTGACTCAATCAGGCGCGAAAGATTCGTGACGCGGCCGATCCGCATATGAGCGAGTGCGCCGGACGACGCCTTCGCCACGGCGCTCGTCAAGCCGGCTGATCGACGGTCGGGCAGGAAGATTCCGTGAACGCCCGCCGCTTCGGCGGTGCGGATCACCGCGCCGAGATTATTCGGATCCTCCACTCCGTCGAGGAGGACCACGAACGGCGGCTGGGCCTGTGAGCCGGCGAACGAAAGAATTTCATCCGATTCGGCATAATGCTTGGTAGAGACGATACCGACCACCCCTTGATGGCGGGCATGTCGGACGAGTCGATCGAGGGCAGCCTGTGGTTCCACATGTATCGGCACTTGTACGATTCGTGCAAGCGCGACCAATTCAGCAAACCGGCCGTCTGTCCGCACCACCATGAGGCGTTGGAGCGGACGCGCGCCCGATCGCAGCGCTTCACGCACGGCATGGATCCCATAGAGGACTTCATCGCTTCCATCGGCTGGTGCCATCGGGCCGGTCCTCGATCATGATCCCTTGTTGGAGCAGCAACCGGCGAATGTCGTCGGCGCGCTTGAAATCTCTTCCTTTCCTCGCTTCCCGCCGCTCGGCCAGCATATCCTCTATTTCAGCCGGTGCAAGTTCCGTCGCGATTCCCTGATTTGCCTCGACAGGAATCGCCGCGGTGGCGGAGACGTTCTTCGTGAACTGCCACTCTCTCGCCGGCACGTCGAACAAGCCAACGATACGGCCGACGATGCGATACGTATCGCGTACTTGAGCGGAAGCACGTTCGGACAAACCTATCTCGATTCCTCTATTTACATCTGACCGTAGCCTCTGGAACTCGGCCAAGGCCACGGAGGTGTTGAGATCATCATCCATCGCACGAGTGAATCCCGCATGAAATCGCTCGATCGCGCCGTCCACTGGATGATCTCCAAGGCCTTCTTTCGCCGTCTGCTCTTCAAGCCGCAAGATGAGGTCATAGACGTTATCCAGAGCCCTCTTCGCATCCAAGAGGCCCGAGTCCGAAAAATCCAGCGGGCTTTTGTAGTGCGTGGCCAATAAGAAATAGCGGAGCACCTCAGCGGTCACCGGGCTTCTCCACCCGTTGTTTTGTTCACATTTTTCGAAGATCTCTCGAATGGTAAAGAAGTTTCCCATCGATTTGGACATTTTCTCCCGATTGATCTGGACAAAGCCGTTGTGCACCCACATGTGGGCGAATTCCTGCTCAGTGGCGGCGCAAGACTGAGCCATCTCGTTTTCATGATGCGGAAAGATCAAATCCATGCCGCCCCCGTGAATATCCAAGGTGGGGCCCAGATGACGTATGGCCATTGCCGAACATTCGATATGCCATCCGGGTCTGCCTGGCCCCCAGGGACTGTCCCAGTGCGGTTCACCGGGCTTGCTACTCTTCCATAGGGCAAAATCCATGGGATGCTTTTTCCGTTCATCCACTTCCACACGCGCGCCCACCAGCAAATCGTCCAATCGTCGCTTGGAAAGTCTCCCGTACGACGGATACGCCTGTACTGAAAAATAGACGTCGCCGTTTATCCGGTAGGCCACGCCCTTCTCCATCAGTTTCGCCACCAGTCCGATGATGTCGGCCATGTGTTCGGTCGCTCTCGGCTCTTTCCATGCGGGACGGATGCCGAGGCGTGCCATGTCTTCGTAGTAAGCGTCAATGTACTTCGCCGCGACGGCTTCGCACGTCGAATCCTCTTCGCGAGCCCGCTTGATGATTTTGTCATCCACGTCGGTAAAGTTCTTCACAAACTCAACGGTCAACCCCCGATATTCGAGATAGTTCCGCAATACATCAAAGACCAGCGCGCTGCGCGCATGGCCGATATGACAATAGTCGTAGACCGTGACGCCGCAGACGTACATGCGAACTTTGCCTGCCTCAATCGGCGCCAGCAGATCTTTGCCGCCGGTCAGCGTGTTATAGAGCTTCATCAATCGCAACTATTCCATCTGAGTCTTTTCTCTCGGCCAATGCGACCAGAGAAAATATCCCAAGGCCGCGGCCAACAGGACACCGATCACGATATCGAACCCATGAAAGTAATCCCGCAATGCGTCCCATCGCTCGCCCATCTTCAATCCGATATACGCGAGCAGATAACACCATGGCAGCGCGCCGATAAACGTAAAGATCACAAATCGGGGAAAGTTCATACGCGCCACTCCCGCAGGCAACGAAATGAACGTCCTCACCACCGGCAGCATCCTGCTGACCAACACGGCCGCTTCACCGTACTTGAGGAACCACCGATCCGCGAGTTCCAGATCCCGGCGCGAAATAAGCATGTACGGGCCGTACCGTTCGGCGAACGGACGTCCGCCCCACACGCCGGCATAGTACGCCACAATCGAGCCGATCACATTGCCGACGGCACCGGCGAGCGTCACACCCAGCATGGAAAATTGGCCCGTAGAAACGAGGTAGCCGGAGAAGGGCATGATGATTTCACTGGGAAGAGGAATGCACGCGCTCTCAATTGCCATCGTGACGACGATGCCCGTGTATCCTAATCTGGAGATCACGGCAATGACGAACCGGGCGAGTTCCGCAATCAATTGTTCAATAAGTGCCGTCATTTTTTTCGAACCTCTCTGGTGCGCAGGCGCGAACGCATCCCGCGGCCTGTTCTTCCGACGCTGATCATTCCTTCCCAGGCTGAAAGTTGATCCATAACTGCGTAGTGCGTCGTATCCAGATGGATCGGGGTGATAGAGACCATGCGCCGTTCAAGCGCTTCATGGTCTGCATTTTGACGCCGGCTCCAGGACATCCTCCTGCCGGCGATCCAATAGTACTTCCTTCCTCGAGGATCAACCTTCTCGATAATCGGATTCTCGAAGCGCCGCCGGCTGAGACACGTGATTTTGACCCCTTTGATCGCAGCGAGGGGGCAGTCGGGAATATTCACATTGAGAATGGTTTCCGGCGGCAATCCCCGCGACACCACTAAGGCGGTCACGCGCTTCGCATAGCGCGCACCGGCTTCAAAATGAAAGCGCTCATCTCCTTCTTGGGAGACCGCAATAGACGGCAATCCCAAAATCGCGCCTTCCAGCGCGGCCGATACGGTCCCCGAGTACATCACATCATCTCCCAGATTGACGCCTTTGTTGATTCCGGACACGACTACGGTCGGTGTCCCGGGAAGAATCTTGGCAAGCGCAAGGTTGACGCAATCCACCGGGGTTCCATTGACTGTGTACATGCGTTTTCCCACCTCATGAATGCGAAGCGGCTTGTGCAACGTCACACCATGCGCGACCGCGGTTCGCTCGCGATCGGGAGCCACGACCCACACTTGCCCAAGATCCTCCAAACGCTTCGCCAGCGTTTGAATGCCGGCAGACATGACGCCGTCGTCATTTGTGACCAGGATACGCACTGACGCCACAGTGAAGTCCATCCTTTCGCGACGGCGTGGCAAGAGCATACCGCTCCAGCGGAACACGAACCGCACAAGAGAGCGGCTTAGAGAAGGTAGGCAACGGGGATCTTCAGGGGAGCGTATGTGAACGGAACACTCCGATTGTAATTCGAAAAATGGTCGGGGCGGCGAGATTTGAACTCACGACCACTCGCACCCCAAGCGAGTGCGCTACCAGGCTGCGCTACGCCCCGACGCCGTCGATCTTCCCTCCGGCTTCCTGGACCGGCCGGAGGCCATCCTTGTTATGCCCCTGACTATGTCGAATATGAATCTATCATACGCAAAATCGCCTGCAAATCTCCGCGCATCCGCTGGGTCAAATCCTTGCGCGTCCCGTGTTTGCTTGCTGCGCGGCCGCGACGAGCCCAATAACGCTTTACGCCGGCCAAGGTATGGCCCTCGTCATACAGCATCCGTTTGATTTCCAACACCGTTTCAATGTCCCGTTGCACATATAGCCGTTGATTCCCGCGGCTTTTTTTCGGCTTGAGAAAGCTGAATTCGGACTCCCAGAAGCGCAGCACGTACGCCGGCAGTTTGGTGAGATCACTCACTTCTCCGATCTTATAAAAAACCTTACTGCCCAGTCTGGGTTCATTCCCCATGACCGGCCCCCTCGCAACGATCGGTGTGGACAAGGAAGCGATTAGGAATTGACGTACTTCTTAAACACCTGGCTTGGTCGAAATGTAACGACTCGTCGGGGTGTAATGCCGATCTCTTCGCCAGTGCGTGGATTGCGCCCTTTTCGTGCTCCCTTGCTGCGCACGACAAAATTTCCGAAACCCGCAATTTTGACCGACTCTCCCTTTTGTAAGACCGATTTAAGAAGGTTCAGCACCAGTTCCACGATATCGGACGCTTCATTTTTCGATACACCGACCTGCTTGAAGATTTCATTCGCGATATCGGCCTTTCGCATGCTTCCCCCCCTGCCGCTACTAGAACCGTTGCTTAGGAAGTCCTTCTTGTCCTTCCATAACTACATGCACGATTTCCCTATAAGTTACGTGAGGTTATCGCCGCTGTCAAGGACTATGTGCAGAGGAGGAAGAAGCAGCCCGTTCGGACTCACTGATCTTTCAAGAGGAGTTTATATTCGATGCTGTCGGTCAATGCTTGCCAGCTGGCTTCCATAATATTCTCCGAGACCCCGACCGTGCCCCACTTATCCTTATGATCGCCCGACTCAATGAGTACACGGACTTTCGACTCAGTGCCTTGATTGGCGGCCAGAACACGCACCTTGTAGTCGAGCAATTTCACTTCGCGCAGTTGCGGATAGAATTTTTCCAGCGCTTTGCGCAAGGCATGATCCAGCGCATTGACAGGACCGGCCCCCACGGCAGCCGTATGCTCGACGGCGTCCCCGACTTTTACCATGACGGTCGCCTCGGACAGGGGGCGGCCGTCGTCCTGTTTCTTTTCTACGATCACTCGGAACCCCAGCAATTGAAACGACGGCCGATGTGTGCCCATCGCCTTTCGCATGAGGAGCTCAAATGATCCTTCCGCCCCTTCGAATTGATATCCTTGGTTTTCCCGCTCCTTCAACGTATCGACCAACTCTTGAAGCTTGGCTTGGTCCTTCGATAGCTTGATCCCGTAGGCGCCCACCTTGTCGCGCAGTCCGCTCCGTCCCGCATAATCGGATACCAACATGCGCTGTCGATTCCCCACCGCCGCCGGATCGATATGCTCATATGTCGCCGCATTCTTCAAAACGGCGTGAATATGAACGCCGCCTTTATGCGCAAACGCCGCATCCCCCACATAGGGCTGATGCTTGTTCGGCATCAGATTGGCGATTTCGGTGACGAATCCGGAAACTTCTTTCAGATGTTGCAACCGCTTACCGAGCGCAGGCCGCCCCATCTTCAGTTGGAGGTTCGGGATGATGGAGCACAAATTCGCGTTTCCACATCGCTCGCCGATTCCATTGATGGTTCCCTGGACCTGCAAAATCCCCGTCTCGATTGCGACCAGAGAATTGGCCACCGCCATCTCGCTGTCGTTGTGCGCATGAATACCGAGCGGGACGGAAAGCTCTTGCCTGACGGCGTCACAAATCCTGCGGATGTCCCACGGCATCGTCCCGCCATTGGTGTCGCAGAGGATGACCCGCTCGGCGCCGGCCTCCGCCGCTCTCCGAATGGTCTCGATGGCATACTCAGGATTAGCCTTAAAGCCGTCGAAAAAATGCTCCGCGTCGTAAAAGACCCGCCGGCCTTTGGACCGAAGATACTGAATAGAATCGCCGATCAGTTCCAAATTCTTTGCCAGCGAGATGCCCAACGCATCGGTGACTTGGAACGTCCAACTCTTTCCAAAAATCGTGATCGTCTGCGTTTCCGCGGATAACAACGCTTGCAGCGTCGCATCCTTCTGGACAGGGTTATTCGCCTTGCGTGTCGAGCCGAATGCGACGACCGTGGCATGCTGAAGGGGGATCGCCTTGATCATTCGGAAGAATTCGATATCCTTGGGATTCGCGCCCGGCCATCCCCCCTCGATGAAATGTACGCCCAACTCATCAAGCTTTTGGGCGACGCGGACTTTGTCGTCGGCCGAGAAACTGACATCCTCGGCCTGCGCCCCGTCCCGCAATGTCGTGTCGTAAATCTCCAGGTGAGATGGCATACCTTGCCCTTCCAGGCCATGGAGCGGGGCCTCGGAGGACCCGGGGCGAGTCGGAGAGACTTCGGTTTTCTTTTTCATACGTGGCATGGGTAGGAAAGGGTATCAGGATGAACCCAGGCCTGTCGAGTCCCTGGTACAGCGCATCGGAAGCCCTGGGGGACGGTTACGCTAATGGCGTGGCCGAAGTTCGATCCAAGCCGAGGGCGGAATGGAGTGCGCGCATGGCCAATTCGAGGTACTTCTCATCCACGACGCATGAAATCTTTATCTCCGATGTGCTGATCATCATGATATTCACACCTTCGCGGGAAAGCACCTCGAACATCTTGGCTGCAAGGCCGGAATGTGACCGCATCCCGACCCCGATCACCGAGACCTTGGCGATCGATTCCGTCACCGCGACGGATTTGGCGTCGATCTCCTTGGCCAGCCGTTGGACCAGATCGACCGCGTTCCGAAGATCGGCGCGCGGCACGGTGAACGAGATGTCGGTCAATGAGGCCTGACTTACGTTCTGAATGATCATATCAACGACGATATTGGCGTCCGCGACCGCTCCGAAAATCTTGGCCGCGATTCCAGGACGGTCGGGCACCCCGATGATCGTGAGTTTCGCCTGGTTTCGATCGCCCGTCACGCCGGAAACCATGACGCCTTCCATGTCCGCGTCTTCACGTGTCACGAGTGTCCCCTTTCCTTCTTTGAAGCTCGAGTTCACCTCGATCGGAACCGCGTATTTGGCCGCAAATTCCACGGACCTGCTCTGCAACACCTTGGCGCCCAAACTGGCCATTTCCAGCATTTCCTCATACGAGATCTTCTCAAGCTTGCGTGCCGAGGGAACGATGTTCGGATCGGCCGTATACACGCCGTCAACATCCGTGTAAATGACGCACCGGTCGGCCTTTAATGCCGCCGCCAGCGCCACCGCCGTCAGATCCGACCCGCCGCGTCCCAACGTGGTGACATCGGAACGCTCGTTAATCCCTTGAAACCCCGCGACGACCGGGACAATCCCGTCAGCGAGGGCTTCCTTGATTCGATCGGCAGTGACACGTGAAATCCGGGCTTTGGTGTGCGCATTATCTGTATGAATGCCGACTTGGCGGCCGGTGAATGAACGTGCCTTCACGCCGCGGCCGCGGAGCGCCATCGCAAGCAGCGCGATAGTGACCCGTTCACCCGTCGACAGCAGCATGTCTAATTCACGCTCATCCGGCGCGGGCGCCATCTCGTGCGCCAGCTTAAGCAATCGGTCCGTTTCTCCGCTCATAGCCGACAACACGACAACGACCTGATGGCCGTCCTTGCAAGCACATTCCACACGATCGGCAACCCGATGGATGCGCTCGATCGTTCCCACCGACGTCCCGCCATATTTTTGCACCATCAAGGCCATTGCCGTCACGCTCCCCGCGACAGAAACTTGGCGGTCAATTTCGTCGCATCCCGCGCCGGGGTTCCCTCCGAAGCCGCATCCGCCTCATTGAACCGCTTGCCGGCGGTTCGCACATGTAGGGGCCCTTCGCACAGGGCATACAGAAGTGGACCGGCAATCTGTTCACGGCCGACAGATGAACCGGGATCACAAGCAACAAGCAGGCGGAATGCATCTCGGTTCTCTAAAAGGTGCAGTAACGGTCCCACCAAGTCTCGATCAAACTTTTCGATCGCTCCCACTTTGTTTTTGACATCCCGGTCGTGAAGCGCAGCATCCGGAAGACCGGCATGGATATAGACAAGATCGCGGCGGTGTAATTCGCGCTCGACACTTGTCGAATACGCCCCGTATTGCGAGGCGTCCGTTTCCTGCTCGGCCGATAAATCGACCATGTTCAGCCCCGCACAAATGCCGACCCCCCGATGCGCCTCGCTTGCCGAAATGACGGCTCCCGTCAACGAATAACGCTCCGCAATCGACGGCCATTCCAACGCGCGACCCTGGCCCCATAACCAAAGACAATTGGCCGGGTTGAGTCCCTCGGCGCGCCGCTCATCATTCACGGGATGATCGCGGAGGATAACAAGAGAGGCTTCCATCAGTTTACGCAACGTATCGGCGCCGTCTCCCGAAGGCAAATACTCGGCAACCGCACGTCCCACAACTTGTTGCGGATCCGCACATACCGAGCGCGCCTTCCCACCGACCCATACCATGAGATGCCGATGGCCCGAGCCGGGATAGAATTGGATCGTCTCCGATCCCAGTTGCTCATTCATGATGTCAATGAGTTCGCGCGCCTGTTCGGTTTCAATCGACCCGGCCGTCGCATCTTCCATCACGACATGGGGACCAAGCTTTTTCACGTCAAAATCGCGGTTCGAACCATTCGGCGGTGAATCACCACCAAAAGTGACCATAGTGCAGCGAAACACCACATCATGTTCGCCGACGGAGACACCCAAACTGGCCGCCTCCAAAGGCGCCGGCCCCGTGTAATATTTTCGCGGGTCATAGCCCAGCAAAGCCATGCCGGTCATTTCACTGCCGAACTGATGAGCTTCATTCGGAACCACGATCTGGCCAAACTCGCCGCTCTGCGCAATACGATCCAGATTCGGCGTGTCGGCTGCTTGAAGCGGCGTCCGTCCATCTAGTTCCGGCCGCGGCATATCGGTCAGGCCGTCTGCGTGCAAAATCACATATTTCATCGGATCATCATGAATCGGCTACACATTAAGCAGGCGAGCAACATCCTCTCGAGTCGCTTTCACAGTCTTGGGTTGGCGGGAAATACTAATGGCGGTGTCGGCATCCTTCAAGCCATGACCGGTCAATGTACAGACGATGGTTTCTCCTTCTTTCAGCAAGCCGGCCCGACTCATCTTCACCACACCGGCCACCGAAGCCGCGGAAGCCGGTTCGCAAAAGACGCCTTCCTCAGCAGCCACAAGCGCATACGCGCTCAAGATATCCTCATCGGTCACCATATCGATCATGCCCGACGATTCTGCCACCGTTTCAAGAGCGGCCTCCCAACTGGCGGGATTACCGATACGTATCGCCGTGGCGACTGTTTGTGGCTCCTCGACGACCCGGCCCAGCACAATCGGCGCGGCGCCCGCCGCCTGAAATCCAACCATCCGCGGCACGCGCGTGACCTGATTCGCGGCCCGATATTCTCGATACCCCCTCCAGTACGCGGTGATATTACCCGCATTCCCTACCGGAAGTACATGGATTGAGGGCGCATCTCCCAATTGATCACAGACCTCCATCGCCGCGGTTTTTTGTCCCTCGATACGAAAGGGATTGATGGAATTGACCAAGACTACCGGATAGGCGACCGCAAGTTCCTTGACGATGGTCAGCGCCTGATCAAAATTTCCTTCGACTTGGATGACCGTCGCCTGGTGCATCATGGCCTGTGACAATTTGCCGAGCGCGATCTTGCCGGCAGGAATCAAAACATAGACGGATAAGCCGGCCCGCGCCCCATACGCGGCGGCCGACGCGGAGGTGTTTCCCGTTGAGGCACACATGACCGCTTGGGCCCCTTCCTCAAGAGCCTTGGAAATAGCCATGGTCATGCCGCGATCCTTGAAGGAGCCGGTCGGATTGACCCCTTCATATTTCAGATACAGATCTGCACCGGGCGCAATTTTCTTCGCCAGGCGGGACGCGCGGATCAGCGGCGTATTGCCTTCACCCAGCGTCACGACAGGCGTCGCGGCGGTAACGGGAAGGAATTTTCGATATTCTTCGATGATGCCGCGCCAGCGAGTCATTGGAAGTGGTTTACCTTCGGCCGTTTTATGAGGACACGAGCGGCGATCAATCGTCCGTTCCTTCAACACGAATAAGAGTGGTCGGCTCCGAGATAAATGACATCCGGTCAATCTCCTGCAGAGCCAACTGCACGTCGCGTTCACGAGCGGTGTGGGTCATGATCACGACCGGTACGGTTTGGCCTGCTTTCCGTCCTTCCTGGAGCACCTTCGAAATGCTGATCCCATGCTGCCCTAATACGCCGGCGATCTGGGACAGCACACCGGGCCGGTCCAACACCATAAAACGAAGATAATACAACGAGGAAATTTCTTCCATCGGTCGCATTCGCAATGGACGTCGGTGATCCTGCCGGAACGAAGCCGGTGGCACCCGCCCGGTGGCACCTTTCAAGAGATTTCTCCCCGCCGCGATGATATCGCCCACCACGGCGCTGCCGGTAGGCAATGACCCGGCCCCTCGTCCATACAGGACGACATCCTCTACGGCGGCGCCGACGAGTTGAATGGCGTTATATACGCCTTCCACCTTGGCGATCTGGGACGAAGACGCCACCATGGTGGGATGAACGCGCGCCTCAACCTCGCCATCGGAGTACTTCGCAATCGCCAAGAGCTTGATCGTGAATCCAAACTCCTTCGCGTAGGCGATATCGAGCGGAGTCAGGCGGGTAATGCCTTCCGTATAGACATCCTTGAAATTGACCGGCGTGCCGTAAGCCAAACACACCATGATTGTAAGCTTATGGGCAGAATCCGTCCCGGCGATGTCGAACGTAGGATCCGCCTCGGCATAGCCGGCACGCTTCGCTTCTTCGAGCACCACCTCAAACCGGTGTCCTTCGCTGGTCATCCGGCTGAGAATATAGTTCGACGTGCCGTTGATGATTCCGTAAATCGATTGGATGTGGTCGCCGGCCAATCCTTCCGTCAGTGTGCGGATGACCGGAATCCCTCCGCCGACACTTGCTTCAAATCCTATGTCCACGCCGTATCGGGCCGCCGCCTCGAAAATTTCCTCTCCGTGGACGGCCAACAGGGCCTTGTTCGCGGTCACCACTTGTTTACCGTTCGCCATGGCGTCCATGAGAACGCGCTTGGCGGCATCATATCCGCCCATGAGTTCCACGACGACATCCACACGGGGATTCTCTAGAATGTCTCTGGCATGGGTCGTCATCAATCCCGGAGGAAGCTGCAGGCCTCGGTCACGGGTTACGTCAAGGTCAGCAATGCCTATCAGAGTCACGGGAACGCCCAGGCGGCGGCGAATCAGCGCGGCATTGTCGAGCAGAATGCGCGCGACACCGGTTCCCACCGTGCCGAATCCGATGATGCCGACTCCGATCTCAGCCCTCATGCAGGTTCACCATCGAGCTTCAACGCCTTGCGGATCCCGCGAATCGCTTGCCGGGTGCGATGCTCGTTTTCGACCAAGGCAAACCGCACAAACTCATCTCCTCCTTCACCGAACCCAATGCCCGGCGACACCGCCACCTTCGCATCGGCCAATAGGAGTTTGGAGAACTCCAGCGAACCCATATGGCGATAGGCGCCGGGGATTCTCGCCCACACAAACATGGTCGCTCGAGGCAATGCGACCGGCCAGCCGATTCTATTCAGCCCGTTGACCAGCACATTGCGGCGGCTTTGATACCGTTGGACGACTTCTTTGACACAGTCCTGTGGTCCATTGAGCGCCACTGTGCTGGCGATTTGAACCGGTTGAAAGATGCCATAATCCAGATAACTCTTGATTTTGGCCAGCGCGCCCACGACTTCCCGGTTTCCCACGCAGAATCCGACCCGCCATCCCGGCATATTGTAACTTTTGGATAACGT
The DNA here is from genome assembly GCF_965152575.1 of Nitrospira sp. Nam80. Classification (NCBI taxonomy): domain Bacteria; kingdom Pseudomonadati; phylum Nitrospirota; class Nitrospiria; order Nitrospirales; family Nitrospiraceae; genus Nitrospira; species Nitrospira sp. Nam80. The sequence continues at coordinate 431,124 of NZ_OZ224216.1, read as the reverse complement.
GTAAAACTCCACACCGACATCCTTGGCTTCCGGAACTTGTAAAAAACTCGGCGCGCGGTATCCATCAAACACGATATCCGCATAGGCCAGATCATGAATCACGATCACGTTATGCTCTTTGGCGAAGGCGACAATTTTCTTGAAGAACTCCAGATCAACGACGGCGGTGGTGGGGTTATGCGGGAAATTGATGACCAAAATCCGCGGGCGGGGTAACGTCTGCCGGTAGACCCGCATCAAGTCATCAAAGAAATCGCTGTCCTGACGGAGTTCGATGCCGCGCACCTCGCCGCCGGCAATAATGAAGCTGTACATATGAATGGGATACGTCGGAGTCGGCGTGAGCACGACGTCGCCGGGACCGATCATGGCGAGCGCCAAATGCGCGATACCTTCCTTTGATCCAATCGTAACGATCGTTTCAGTTTCAGGATCCAATTCAACATCATAGTTTCGCCGATACCAGCCGGCGATGGCATGACGAAGCTTCGTGATACCGCGAGAGGCGGAATAGCGATGGTTCTTGGCCTTCTTGCAGGACTCGATCAGCTTATCGACGATATGAGGGGGAGTCGGTTGGTCTGGATTCCCCATCCCAAAATCAATGATGTCTTCACCGCGGTGTCGGGCCTCCAGCTTGAGCGCCTGGACCTGCGCAAAGACATACGGGGGAAGCCGCTTGAGTCGATAAAACCCTTCTGCCATACCCATAACGAATCGTCACTCCTGTCGGCGGGCTTGGAGTCCGAACGGCTGGAAAGGAACGTATTCTAATAGAGGCGTGTCATTGAGTCAATTTCCCCGTGATTCTATGGGGTTCGAATCGGCAGCCCAGGCTATGTTTTTTTCACATTATTCAATGTGTCCCAATGATGGCTCTCGCCTATGCTCCTTGCTCACCGAGTTGTTTTCTGCTAATAATGCTCGATCCATTTCATCCATTTATCTCTGATTTTCGATCTGTTGCGCCCCATTTGCCCATCGAGAAGTTGTCTAACCGTATGGCCCGTTTAGGCGTGAATGTCGATCATGTCGCAACCTTGCGACAGGCCCGCGGCGGCAAGGATCCCAATCCGTTGGCGGCAGCGGTACTCGCAGAATTGGCCGGTGCCGACGGCCTGGTGGTTCATTTGAGGGAGGATCGCCGCCATATTCAGGATCGAGACCTTACGTTACTTCGAGAAATAATTACTACCAAACTCGATCTTGAAATGGCTGCCGACGAGACTATGGCAAAAATCGCCCTCAATGTGAAGCCGGATCTGGTGACCCTCGTTCCTGAACGCCGGCAGGAATTGACGACGGAAGGTGGTCTCGATGTTGCCTCCCATAAGGAGAAGGTCCAGCGAATCATCGAACTGCTTCGTGACGGTGGGATCCCGACCAGCCTGTTCATCGAACCGAATCTGGACCAGATTAAAGCCGCCCAGAAAGTCGGAGCCACCTATGTCGAGCTCCACACCGGGCGCTATGCCAATGCAAAAAAGTCGAAGGATGAAGACGAGGAATTCGATGCGCTGACCCAGGCGGCTAAATTAGCTTATAAATTCGGTCTCGGCGTGAACGCGGGACATGGTCTCAATTATAAGAATATCCGGCGGCTGGTGCGCATTCCGGAAATCGTGGAGTACAACATCGGGCACAGTATCATCGCCCGGGCCGTTCTCGTCGGCATGGAACAGGCGGTCCGAGAAATGAAAGAACTCCTTCGCTGATCCTGAGCGTGCACGCCGCCCTCTACAGCCATCCTCATGGACAGGCACCCTTCACCGGCTTGACGGCATCATGAAAATTGTCACGGTCTCCCAAATGCAATTGCTTGATCGGCGGGCGATCACGGAGGCACGTATTCCCAGCCTCGTTCTCATGGAACGGGCCGGGGCCGGAGTCGTCCATCAGCTCGAGCACCACTTCGCGCCCCTGAACGACAAACGCATCACGATCGTCTGCGGCAAGGGGAATAACGGCGGAGATGGATTTGTTGTCGCCCGATTGTTGGCGCGGAAACGTGTCGCAATTCAGGTCCTATGCCTGGCAAAAGCGGCTGATTTGAGCCGGGACGCACGGGTGATGCATGCGCGGTTGCTGCGCGTTGCGAACAAGAGCGCGATTCGATCTGTTTATGATCCACAAAGTCTCCGTGGCCTGTTTGGAGAGAGTGACATCATCGTCGATGCAATCTTGGGCACAGGGCTCTCCACTGTCGTTTCCGGGGCGTATGAGCAGATCATTCAGGCGATAAATGACGCGGGGCGTTTGGTGGTCTCCGTTGACGTTCCGTCGGGTCTGAACGCTGACACAGGCGCCGTTCTGGGCGCCGCAGTTCGTGCGGACCTCACCGTCACGTTCGGATTGCCGAAAATCGGGCTCTACATCGGCCAAGGAGTTGATCATGCCGGTTCGACCCATGTGGTGGATATCGGCATTCCAAACTCTATGGCGGACGAGATTGAAAGCCGGACTGTCTTATTGACGCATGCCGTGGCAAAGGCTTCGCTGCCTCGCCGTACCCCTTCGTCTCACAAAGGAACGTACGGGCATGCAGCGATCATTGCGGGTTCAGTGGGTAAAACCGGAGCGGCTGCCATGGTCGCCAAGGCGGCCTTGCGGGTTGGAACCGGGCTGGTGACCGTGGCCATTCCATCCAGCGTGAACGACACGCTGGAAGGCAAGTTGCTCGAAGCGATGACCATGCCGATGCCGGAGACGAAAGCCCGTACCCTGGCGCGTTCCGGACTTGATCGCCTCCTCGCATTCGCGCGGGCACGGACCGCTGTCGCAATCGGTCCCGGATTGACGACCCATCCGGAGACCGTCGAATTGATTCAGGAACTCATCAAGCGAGTGGACAAACCGTGCGTCCTTGACGCGGACGCGCTCAACGCCCTGGCAGGAAAGGCCTCCCTGCTCACAGAGAGCAAACTTCCGCCTATTTTGACGCCGCACCCGGGGGAGATGGCGCGCTTGGAAATCGACGCGTCCCCACAGTCAATCAATGCGGACCGCATCGGAATTGCCGGCCGGTTTGCCAGGGAGCGCGGGGTATTAATCGTTCTCAAGGGCGCGCGCACCGTCGTGGCCAGGCCCGACGGCATGATAGCAGTCTGCCCCACGGGGAATCCCGGTATGGCGACAGCGGGCACGGGGGATGTCCTGACCGGCATGATTGTGGGTCTCTTGGCGCAAGGGCTTACCCCATGGGACGCCGCATGCACCGGCACCTACTTCCACGGACTCGCGGGTGATTTCGCCGCCGCCCAGATTGGGCAAGCGGCGATGACGGCTGGTGATCTCATTGAGCATATCCCCAAAGCCTTCGCGGCCTTCGCGCAAGCGACCGGCTCGTAAGCCTCAACCGCCGGACAACGCGCCTTCGGACGTCTTCCATCCCATCGCCGCAGGCTCTTGGCACTGGAAGAAGATATTACGATCCATGGGCGAAACCCTCGGCCTCGGACGCGCCATCGGTCAGGCGCTTCTGGGTGGAGAAGTCCTTGCCTTATACGGCCTCGTGGGAGCAGGGAAGACGACCTTGGTGAAAGGGATTGCAGAAGGGTTAAGAGCCGACCCGAACATCGTGGCCAGTCCTACCTTTGTGCTGATCCAGGCCTACCGGGGGCGTCTCCCTTTGGTCCATGCCGACCTCTATCGCATGCAATCCGATGAGGACATATTGTCATTGGGCCTCGACGAATATTTTGACGACGCGACGGTCACTGCAATCGAATGGGCGGACAAGGCTCCCCGGTCTCTCCCGCATGACAGATTGGAAATCCGGCTGGAACACCGCACCGTGCGATCGCGTGCCGCTTCATTAAGAGCCCTGGGGCCCCTGTCTGTCCGCCTCTTAAGAGCTCTCCGTTCCGCATTCGATTCCGTGCCTGCCGATGGCCATCCATCCCGGAAGCGTGTACAATCCGCCTCTCCCCGGAGGCCCCGGTCGTGATACGGCTCGTTCTTGTCGGAACCCTCCTGCTGCTATCCCTGTCGTTTTTTCTGCAGAATCAAGAGCAGGAAGTCACCCTCCGATATTTTTTCGGGCTACGCTCGGCTTCCACGCCGATCTATAAGCCGATCCTCGCCGCGTTTGGTATCGGTCTCCTCGTCTCCGGTATTCTTCTGTTCCCCGCATGGATTCGGGGACGAATCGAATTGAGACGGAAGACAAAAGCCTTGCAGGAAGCGGAAGTCGATCTCGAACGACTCAGGCAGTCCTTAGACAAAGCCGCCCACCCATCCGAATTTTCCCCATCCTCCGCGTTCTCCGAGGACCAGTCCAATGGGTGAGGCCGACCTGTCCCCATTGATGCGCCAATATCGCGACATCAAGCAGGGATGTGCCGATGCGATCTTATTTTTTCGCGTGGGCGACTTTTATGAAATGTTCTATGAAGACGCCGTTGAAGCATCCGCTCTTCTGTCGATCGCATTGACCTCCCGTGATAAGAACTCCGAGCAGCCGGTTCCGCTGTGCGGCGTCCCGTATCACGCAGCCACCGGCTATATCGCCAAGCTGCTCAAGGCGGGGCGCACGGTGGCTCTTTGCGAACAAGTCGAAAATCCGGCCGCGGCCAAAGGGCTGGTGCGCCGGGAAGTGGTGCGTCTCTATACTCCGGGCACTCTGGTTGACGGTGAATTTCTACTTCCCTCACAGGCCAATTTTCTGGCCGCTGTGGCGACACACCCTTCACCAAACGAGCGTCCAGGAGTGTGTGTCATCGGACTCGCGGTTATCGAGGTCTCCACCGGCTCTTTTTATGCGGAAGAATTCTTTGGAAAGCAGGCCATCGCCGGCTGCACCGATGAATTGGCGCGGATCGAACCGAAGGAGTTGCTCTTCTCGGATGCCGCCCCGCCGGACGCAAAACAGTGGTTAAACGGCCTCAAAGGTCCTCGCCTCAACGAACGGCCGGCATCCTGGTTCCGCTTCCACGAAGCCCGCCGCTTCTTACTTGAACATTTCAAACTCCATTCGCTTGACGGCTTCGGCTGCGCGTCTTTGTCATTGGGCATTGAAGCGGCGGCAGCGGTGCTCCGCTACCTGTACGAAAGCCAGCCCTCATCCACATTCGACCATATTACTTGCTTGAAAGTACGCCGCGCGCAGGATGCGATGGCTCTGGATGCCGCCACGATTCACAATCTTGAACTGGTCCGGACGATTCACAATACCGAACCTGCCGCGAGGCATCGGGACCGTACTCTCTTGAGCGTGCTGGATCATACGGTGACGGCCATGGGAACCCGCCTGCTGCGGGAATGGGTGCTGCGTCCTCTCCTGAACTGCGCTTCGATTCAATTGAGATTGGACGCCGTCGCCGAACTCAAAGAGCATCACGCCTCCCGCGCGGCCTTGCGGTCCTGCTTACGGACCGTCCAAGACATTTCGCGTTTGAGCAGCAGAATCTCGCTCGGTGTCGCGACTCCGCGCGATCTCGTCGCTCTGTGCCAATCCGTTTCCGTGCTGTCCGAAATAGTGGGCTGCCTGGATGGGCTGGCGGCTTCGCTCTTGAAAGATATCCGGTCTTCCTGGGATTTCGCGACGGATATCTATGATCTGATCGAGCGGGCATTACTCTCGGAAGCGCCGATTTCCAGCCGGGACGGCAATCTCTTCAAGGACGGCTATCATCCCGGCGTCGATGAGTTCCGCAAGGCCGGACGCGAAGGCCGGGGATGGATCGCCTCACTGGAGGCGCAGGAGCGCCAACGCACCGGCATTGATTCTTTGAAGGTGCGCTACAATAACGTGTTCGGCTATTACATCGAAATTACCAAACCGCACCTCTCAAAGGTCCCCGCCGATTTCATCCGTAAACAAACGCTGGCCAATGCAGAGCGGTTCACCACTGCGCAACTCAAAGAACTCGAAGAACGCGTGATCGGAGCGGAAGCAAAGCTCAAAGCGCTCGAGCACGAACTCTTCGAAAGCTTGCGCAGGCGCCTGGCATGCGAATCGGCGAGGCTTCAGAAGATCGCCGAGCGGCTTGCTCTGCTGGACGTGCTGGCGGCTCTCTCCGAAGCAGCCGCGCTCAATCGATATGTCCGTCCGATCGTCGATGAATCGGGCTCGATCGCCATCGCGGAAGGCAGACACCCGGTCGTCGAACAATTGGATGGCTTCGATGGATTTGTGCCCAATGACACCCGCTTGAACCTCCAGGATCATCGTCTGGTGATACTGACGGGACCAAATATGGCCGGAAAAAGTACTTATCTGCGACAAGTCGCACTGATTACGCTTCTCGCTCAAATCGGAAGTTTTGTACCGGCCAAAGAGGCCCGCATCGGCCTGGTAGACCGCATCTTTACCAGGGTCGGCGCGTCCGATAATCTCGCCGCCGGCCAAAGTACATTTATGGTTGAGATGACGGAGACCGCCCAGATTCTGAATTGTGCGACACGGAATAGTTTGATTCTTCTCGATGAAATTGGGCGGGGGACTAGTACCTATGACGGGCTGAGCATTGCCTGGGCCGTGGCCGAGTATATTCAGGATACCCAACGGCTTGGCGCACGGACGCTCTTTGCCACCCATTACCATGAGATGACGCAACTTGAGACGCTGCGAGAAGGCATCCGCAACTATCGCGTTGCAGTGCAGGAGCGGGATGGCGAGGTTTTATTCTTGCGAAAGATCGTGGCGGGCGGCGCGGATCGAAGCTATGGGATTCATGTGGCGAAATTGGCCGGCCTTCCGCCTGCTGTCATTCTTAGAGCACAACAGGTACTTGTTCAGCTGGAGCAACCGACCACCATTCCGATCCGGGAACCGGCCCAACAACACTTCTCGTTTGATCCTTCGGCTCCCCGTTCCCATCCCTTGCTTGAGGAAGTCCGGCAGCTCGATATCTTCTCGCTTACGCCGCTCGACGCGCTGAATAAACTGGCCGACATCCGGCGCCGTCTGGAGATCGATGAAGAAGAGAGTTCCTCGGGGTAGCTCAAAAAGAAAAGGCGGCGTCCAATGGACGCCGCCTTTCCGCGAAACTCCGTAGCGTTTGAACGCTTCGACTCAGTGCTTACCGGTGTTGTATTGCGCCGTCCAGGGAACCAACCCAGCCAATGGCTTCCCACTTGGAGCCATCACATCATACTGCAATGGGAGCGTACCCTCACCCTTTGGAGTTGTGTTCAACGCCTGCTTAGCCGCCGCACATCCCTTGTCCATCTCATCCTTGCCGACACAGTCCTTTAAGCGCAAGGAACTGATGCTGCGAGGATGACCAATGGACCCAGCATTCTCATCGAGCTTCTTCACTGCCGTGATGACTCGATGGTTCTGCTCCGTCTCCTGAGCCGTGAACTCAACGAGCGTCGTAGCCGAAGCGGGCGGCACTTCCTTCGCCGCGGCTGGCCCCGCATGCGGGCGGGCCATCGACTTCAACTGCTCCCAGACATTCTTGTCGGCTGCATAGAACTTTACATTCTTGCCGGGATGGATCTTCTGCCAGAACAGACCGCTCTCGGCATTGCCGCCGAACACCGCGATGTTGATCCACACCGCTTCATCGTACGGGTCAAGGATGATAACGCGCCCTTGCAGCGTGGTCGGCTTGCTCATATCTCCCCATTCGAACCGTTCTTGAAAGGCTTCAATGGCCAGCGCAGTGGAGGACAACCCCACTACCAAAGCCACGGCAGCCATGAAGGCCCAGCCCTGCTTATGAAGCTTCATCATGTATCCTCCTCAAAAGAAAGCTATGAATGATTAGGAGTGGACGCCAATTAATCTGCCTTCAAAACTTTAAATCCCGTGATCGTCCGCCCGTCAAGCGTGACTTCCATGGCGACCAAATCCTGGGATGCCTTGATGATTTGATCCATCAGGGCTTTATCCTTTACCGCCAAACGAACGGTCGTTGCGGCATGGTACCAGCCTGAATAGGGATTGTTCTTATCAGTTCCCCCGACGAAACCCCAAGCACAACACGTAAACAAGGGATCCGGCGGCTTCACGTCCATCTGGGTAGATGATCGACCCGCTGGGGTGCCCGAGGCTGGTTCAGCGGTGTTCCAGTATTGGATGCCGAAGAGAATTTCGCTGTCCGGATTGTCGGCCCACTGCGACCACACACGGCCCTTGAGAGTATTAACAGCCTCCCCCTTGAAGTTCTTACCTCCACCAGTCGTGATTTCGGCCGGCCCTGTTACTTTACCTGGGGGATCATCGGCTGCAGCGACCAATCCGGCCGTCAGGAAGCCGACCACAGAGAACACTGCGCAAGCGGCTACTGCTACGACCCTATTCATAACCCTATCCCTCCTTGGAAAAGATGATGATGACCAAGAAACCCTAAAAGAACAAAACAAGCAAGAGTTCAAAAATACATACATTTGAGAGAACGCCCCAGCAGAGGAAGTGCGTTCGACACCCCCTTTCGCCCTGCTTACTTCCTCTCTTTGAGTCAGAGAATACGTATCCACGCGGTAAAAACGCGCTCATCGTACTGAAATCAGGAAACTGTGTCAAGGAAATGTTTTCTCCTGTTTTCCTTGTATCGTAATAGGATAAAGCATCGTTCTGTCAATGACTTAGACTGACGATCGCAGCGGTTACCTCGGCGGGAATAGCGGTCCTAAAGCCGGCTCTTTGACGTCCGGCAATAACCGCTATTGCGGAGAAAAATCCTGGAGATTTTTCGGTGTGATGGGCCCAAGCGCGGTAATGGAGAGTTGATCGAGGTTCAGCAGTTCACGGCCGACCCGATACACTTGTTCAGTCGTCACTCGATCGATCTCGCCAACCATTTGCTCGAGTGACACATGACAGCCTTGGGAAAGCTCATCTTTGGCAAGTTTGCTCATCCGGCTGTGTGAACTTTCCAGGCTGAGCATTAAACTTCCTTTCATCTGGTTCTTCACGCGGGCCAGATCCTTCGCTTCCACGCCGTTCGACCGCATGCGCTTCAGTTCACGTTGCACGAGTTGAATGACCCGCTCAACTTCGCGCGGACGCGTTCCGGCATAAATCGTAATCATTCCTCCGTCGGAATAGGTCGAGAGGAATGAGTAAATGGAATAAACCAGTCCTCGCTTTTCCCGAACTTCTTGGAAAAGGCGTGAACTCACACTGCCGCCTAAGACACCGTTCAAGGCATGAGCCGCGTATCGATCTTTATGTCCCGCGGCGACGCCCTGAAGGCCGAGGCAGAGGTGAACCTGCTCCAAGGCCTTCTTTTGAACCAATAATCCAGGAGATACTTCAGGCGGCCATCGGTGAGGCATCACCCCGGTGGCGGGACGCCCCCCACCGAAACACCGCAACAAAAGCTGCTCGAGCCGTTTCCAGCTGAAATTACCGGCCACGGCAATGACGGTTTGCCGCGGATCATAGTGTGCTCGGATGTAGGCCAGCAGATCTTTACGATCAAGGTTTTCGACACGCGTCGCATTCCCGAGAATCGGCCGCCCGAGCGGGTGATCGCGAAGCATGTGTTTCATGTGTAGCTCTTGCACGAGATCTTCCGGATCATCCTGGACCATCCGGATTTCTTCCAGGACGACCTGTTTTTCCTTTTCCACTTCCTTTGAATCAAAACGGGAGCGATAGAAAAGATCCGACAGCAGTTCGAGCGCGGCTTCAAGCTGTTGATCCAGAACTTTGACGTAGAAGGTCGTGGTCTCGCGGGTAGTGAAGGCGTTCATTTCACCGCCGAGCGCATCGATCTCGCGTGAAATTTGTGTAGCGGACCGCCGTTTGGTCCCCTTGAAGAACATGTGTTCGAGGAAATGGGAGAGCCCCTCTTCCCCCTGCTGTTCATCCCGCGAACCGACGTTCACCCAAATGCCGATCGTGACCGACTTGAGTGTGGGAATATGCTCGGCCACGATGCGGAGGCGGTTATCAAGGACGATCTTGCGATACACAGCATTTACCCTGCGGTTGTGGGTTCTTTGGGGGCGGCAGGAGCTGGAGCCGGCATGGTTTCCTTGCGGCTGAGCCTGATCTTTCCCTGCTTATCAATCTCAAGAACCTTCACCATGATCTGGTCGCCTTCCGCTACTTCGTCCGAGACGGCCTTCACGCGATGATGTGCCAGCTGCGAGATATGCACGAGCCCGTCCGTACCGGGCAGCACCTCGACGAAAGCGCCGAAATCCATGATCTTGCGCACCGTCCCGAGATAGATCTTGCCGACTTCGACTTCCTCGGTGAGCCGCTTGATCATTTCGATCGCTTTCTGCGCGGAGGCCTCGTCAGATGAAGCCACCGTCACATCCCCTGTATCCTCGACATTGATCTTGGCGCCGGTTTCGGAAATGATCCCGCGGATTGTCTTCCCGCCTGGGCCGATGACATCGCGGATCTTGTCTTGTTTGATCTTCATCGGGAAAATCCGCGGCGCAAAGGGTGAAAGCTTCGTGCGCGGCGCGCCCAACGCCTGAAGCATCCGATCCAAGATGTGTAAACGCCCGGCCTTGGCCTGCTCCAACGCTTCCTGCATCAGAGGTGCGGTAATCCCGCCGATCTTGATATCCATCTGCAGGGCGGTAACCCCGCGTTTGGTTCCCGTCACCTTAAAATCCATATCCCCTAGATGGTCTTCCAGACCGAGGATATCGGACAGCACCATGACCCGCTCGCCTTCCTTGATCAGACCCATGGCAATACCGGCCACCGGCTCCTTGATCGGCACTCCGGCGTCCATCAAGGCCATCGTCCCACCACACACGGTCGCCATGGAAGACGAACCGTTGGATTCCAGGATGTCCGACACGATGCGAAGGGTATAAGGAAACTTATCTTTTGCGGGCACGATACACTTCAGCGCCCGCTCGGCTAACGCGCCGTGCCCCACTTCCCGGCGTCCCGGCGAGCGTAGGGGTCTGGCCTCTCCGACGCTGAACGGAGGGAAATTGTAATGCAGCATGAACGTGCGGGAATATTCTCCTTCCAGCGCGTCGATTCGCTGTTCGTCTTCCGTCGTCCCTAATGTCACAACGGCCAGACTTTGTGTCTCGCCGCGCGTAAACAATGCCGACCCGTGGGTCCGTGGCAACACGCCGACCTCGCAGGTAATCGGCCTGATGTCCGACGGGCCTCGCCCGTCCGCGCGCACACCGCGCTCCAGGATCATGCTGCGCACTTCCGTATATTCAAGCGAATGGAACGTGAGCCGGACGTGGCGCTCGCGATGCGGGTCGTCATTTTTAAACTTCTCAACCGCCTCGGCCAAAATCTGATCGAGTCGTTCCTGCCGGGCCGTTTTGTTCGGAATGAGAATGGCTTCACGGATCGGATTGGCAACCAATACGCGCACCTCACCGGCCAATGTTGAATCGATGTCTTCCACCGGAACGATCCGTTTCGGCTTGCCGGCCATGGCCTGAAGCTCGACGATTTTGGCCACGATTTTTTTGATTTCGGCGTGAGCCAACTGGATCGCTTCCAGCATGGTCGCCTCAGGCAATTCATTGGCGCCGGCCTCGACCATCATGACAGCGTCCGCCGTCCCCGCCACGACCAAATGTAGATCGCTGCGATCAAGCAGATCCATGTCCGGATTGACGACAAACTGGCCGTCGACGCGGCCGACCTTCACACCGGCGACCGGGCCTCCGAACGGGATAGATGAGATCGCCAGCGCGGCCGATGCCGCGGTAATGCCGATCACATCCGATGATCCCGTCTTATCAGCCGAAAGCACCGACGCGATGACCTGCGTTTCATTGTAGTAGCCTTCTGGGAACAGCGGGCGCAGGGGCCGATCGATCAGGCGGCTGGTCAGCACCTCTTTCTCAGACGGCCGCCCCTCACGCTTGAAATATCCGCCGGGGATTTTCCCCGCCGCATAGGCCTTCTCTTGATAATCGACGGTCAGCGGCAAGAAGTCGATGCCGGGCTTCGCATTCTGGGATGCCACGGCGGTCGCCAGCACAACCGTATCGGCATAGGAAGCCCACACCGCTCCGTCCGCTTGCTTGGCAACGCGTCCCGTTTCCAACCTCAGCCGGCGACCGGCCAATTCCAACTCAACTATGTGTGCCATCTCATGGTCTCCTCTTGATTATGCCCCACAGATGCCCACAGAAATAGACTCACTGTACAGAAATGAGGAACTAGAAATTTGGAATGAGGAATTGTTCTCCGGAAGCCGGCGCTCTCTATTCCCATTCCTCATTCCTAATTCATCATTGGGCTAAGGTGAGTCCATATCCGTGTTCACCTGCGCGGCGGAACACTATCGCCCCCGGCGCAAGGCGCCGAGGGAAGCGGTTATTTACGAATCCGTAAACGATCAATGGTGGACCGGTACCGTGCTTCGTCGATGCGGCGGAGATAGTCCAGCAGACGGCGGCGACGCCCGACTAATTGCAGGAGCCCTCGTCTGGAATGGTGATCTTTTTTGTGAAGCTTGAAATGGTCGGTGAGATAGCCGATGCGGTTCGTCAATATCGCAATTTGCACTTCCGGCGAGCCGGTATCCTGATCATGTTGCCGATATTGCCGGACCAATTCGTCCTTGGCTTCCTTCAACAAGGCCATACTGTCCTCTCCTTTTTTGATTTCATGACACGCACGTTGCGGTTTCCTGTGACATCAATACTTTCCTAATCGCGATCCGCTCATTGAGTTGTCCTCCAGAATTCAGATCGTTTGTCCCGCGGAGACTGCCTATCGCGAGAAGCTGCCCCGCCATATTTTTAATACGAATCGGCTCCTCTTGCAGCTTGTGGCAGTCGGGCTGACCATCCCAATTCATGACCATGTTGAGAGGCACCGGCACACCGTGCAACACAGTACGCGCGGTTTCGGGACCGATGCGGCAGGCAGGGAATCCCGCCAAAGCGGCATCAATCGGCATCATCGACGAACTCACTTTGCCGGCTTGCAACTGCCGCTCAAATTCCTCCACCGTGATGGATCGCTCCACCGTCAACGGCCCCGCTTTACTCCGCTCTAATGCCGATAAATGTCCCCCGACGCCTAATTTGGCTCCGATATCCGCACAGAGGGTCCGAATATACGTCCCTTTCGAACAGAGGACACGAAGATGAATATCCCGGCCGTCGATACGGTCGATGTGGAGTTCCTGAATGACGACCTCTCGCGCTGTCCGATCGATGATTCGCCCCTCTCGAGCGGTCTTATAGAGTGGAACCCCTTGGATTTTTACCGCTGAATACATGGGAGGAACTTGTTGAATCCGCCCCTTGAACGCCCCAACCGCCTGCCGGATATCGTCCTCGGTCACCTGATCCAAGGAGCGGCGATCAAGGACAGTCCCCGTCGCATCCAACGTGTCCGTCGTTTCGCCCAAGCGAAGAACGGCTCGATACTCCTTATCCCAATGAAGCAAATACTCTGCGATGCGCGTCCCTCTCCCGATCAAAATCGGCAGGACGCCGGTCGCCGCCGGATCGAGGGTTCCCGCATGCCCGATCTTAATGCCACGCAATGACCTCCGCACACGGGCAACCACGTCATGCGAGGTCCATCCCGCTTCCTTGTTGATGTTGAGGACACCGTCGCCGACTAAACTGCTCTCGGACGGTAGATTAATAGCAATCATCACGAATCCGTTCGGGTCTCCACGGAATCAGCCGGTGAGGCCGGCGATTCCTGGGCTGAGTCATGCAGACTGTCCAACAACTGAAGAATGCGATCGCCTCTCGGGCCGCTGATATCTTTGATAAACGATAAGTCTGGTAAATATCGTAACGACAGGCGCTTGCCCAATTCCGCCCGAATGAATCCGCTTGCTTTCGCTAGCCCGTCAAAGACCTGCCGTTCGGCTTCATCTCGCTCCATGGTCGTGACATAGACCCGGGCAAGCCGAAGGTCGCTGGTCAACTCCACGTCGGTCACCGTGACGGAACGCACGCGCGGATCTTTAATACGGCGCATCAAAATATCCGCCACTTCCATACGGATCTGATCGGCCACCCGCTCGGCCCGTTTATAGGTCGTCTTGGACATGAAAAACCCGCTACAGTAACTCAATTCGGGACCGCACCAGTTCGATCGTCGGGATCCCCCGGATCACGTTGAGCGCCTGCTCCAACACTTGATTGACATGAGCCGATTCATTGGCCACACAAGCCAACCCCAGGATCGACTTTTGCCACAGATCCTGCTCGCCGACTTCCGCCACCGAGAGATTGAACTTTTCGCGCAACCGATTCTTCAGACTCTGAAGAACCTGTCGTTTTCCTTTCAGGGAATGACCTTCAGGAATGAATAATTCAACGGTACAGACACCAACGATCATGCCCGTTGGCTTTGCGGCGTTGAGGACCGACCGGCCGTCTCAAGCTTGGCGGCAATCTTGTCGATGACATAGGCTTCGATGACGTCGCCGGCCTTGATGTCATTGAAGTTCTCAATGGTAATCCCGCATTCATAGCCTTGCTGAACTTCGCGGACGTCGTCTTTGAATCTTCGAAGGGAACCCAACTTCCCGTCGTAAACCACAACATGATCTCGAATGACTCTGGCGCCCGCGCTCGCGCGGGTAATCGTTCCATCGAGCACATAGGAGCCGGCGACCACGCCCGCCTTGGGAATCGTAAAGACTTGACGGACTTCGGCCCGCCCAAGGACACGCTCCTTCAACGTCGGCTCCAGGAGGCCTTCCATGGCGGCCTTAATATCGGCCAAGGCGTCATAGATAATGTTGTACAGCCGGATATCGACCCCTTCGTGCTCGGCCAGCGCTGCGGCTTTGGGTTCGGGGCGAATATTGAAGCCGATCACGATCGCCTTGGATGCCGCCGCAAGCAGGACATCGGTTTCCGTGATGCCGCCGACGCCGCTATGCATGACCTTCAGTTTCACGGCTCCGCCCGGCATCTTTTCCACCGCCGCAGCCAAGGCTTCGGCCGATCCCTGCACATCGGCCTTGATCACGATCGGAAGCTCCTTGACGTCTCCTTCCTGAATCTTGGCGAACAGATCATCAAGGCTGACCTTGGCTGATCCGGCCAACTCCGCAGCCCGTTGTTTCTGCGCCCGCGCCTCGGCGATGTCACGAGCCATCCGCTCGTCTTTCACGATAATGAACGGGTCTCCTGCAAGCGGAACACCGGGTAGGCCGATGACTTCCACCGGGATAGAGGGCCCAGCTTCCGCAACCTTGGTGCCGGTGTCGTTATTGAGCGCACGGACCTTCCCGCTGAACGTTCCGACCACGAAGGCATCACCCACCTTTAAAGTCCCGTTTTGCACCAGCACGGTCGCGACGGGGCCGCGCCCCCGCTCCAACTTCGCCTCAATGACAAGCCCTTTTGCCATCTTCGTCGGATCCGCCTTCAACTCCAACACTTCGGCCTGCAGCAAAATCATTTCCAGCAACTGATCCAACCCGATTTTCTGCTTGGCGGAGACCTCCACCATGATCGTTTCTCCCCCCCAGGCCTCCGGTATCAGCCCATGCTCGGACAGGGCATTTTTCACCCGGTCCGGATTGGCGCCCGGCTTATCGATCTTATTAATGGCGACGACCAGCGGCACGCTGGCCGCCTGGGCATGATTGATCGCTTCGACCGTTTGGGGCATCACGCCGTCATCGGCGGCCACGACCAGCACGACAATGTCCGTCGCCTTTGCACCTCGGGCCCTCATGGCGGTGAAGGCTTCATGTCCAGGGGTATCCAGGAATGTGACCTGCTTACCTCGTACACTGACTGTATAAGCGCCAATATGCTGAGTAATGCCGCCCGCTTCGCCTTCCGCGACCTTCGCCTCTCGAATGGCATCAAGCAGCGACGTTTTTCCATGATCGACATGGCCCATGATCGTCACGACTGGCGGACGGGGTTGCAAATCTTCCTCTCCCTCCGTGCGCACCGCCTCTTCAAGCAACTCCTCTCCGGCTTTTTCAACCGCCACTTCGACCTTCGCCCCATATTCCTCGGCGATCAAGGCCGCCGCTTCAAGATTGATCGGCTGGTTAAAGGTGACCATCTGCCCCATATCCATCAATTTTTTCACAATTTCCGTAGGACGCTGACCGATCAACTCTGCAAAATCTTTCACGCTTACACCGGCCGTCAGTTTCACGCTTTTCTTCCTCGGTTTCGTGATTTCTGTAGGGGGACTATGGTGTGCATGCTTGGATCGATCCTCGCGCCGCTGAACCGGAATCGCCCGGAGATCCTGCCAGCGGGTGGCATCGTCGCGGAATCGAATATCCTCTTCTTCACGCTGGCGCGGTCCCTTCCGAGCTTTTTTCGCCTTGTCGCGCCCTTCGGCCTCCAAGCTCTCGATGGAAAAGCTCTTCTTCTTTCCGACGGGCGCCAGGGTATCCATGGCTGCCGACTTCGGCGGCGCCGGGGTCGCCGGGGTCGCCGGCACCTTGGCTTCTACCGTCACGGAAGGCGGAACGACCTCTGGAGCGCTGACTTCCGCAGCGGGAGGCTCTGTGGTAAGGGAAGCAACCGGCTCGGTCGGAATCGGCGGAACGATAGGTTGAACGGACGGCGGCCGCGAAGGCTGGTTCAACAAGGAGGCGGCATGGCTTGGCTCCGGCGTCGCCACAAGCGGCGCAATTTCCTCGTTACCCTCTTCTCGTTTTTTCTTGATCAGAATTCTCTTCTTATCCGGTTTGGCGGATTCGTCCGGCTGGACGCCGTGCGCTCTTGCGGAGGGTTCGTGAGGACCTCCCATGTCCCTGCCCTTTGCCGGCCGTTTTCCATCTTGACCATGCCCGAAGCCTTCCTGCGATGCGCCGGCGTCTTCCGCCTTGGTGGATCTCGGTCTGGAACTTAGTTTCTCAAGGGCCAGACGAACCGCATCATCATCGAGCGCGCTGCTGTGCGACGCCACAGCGATCCCGAGCCGCTTGAGT
The DNA here is from genome assembly GCF_965152575.1 of Nitrospira sp. Nam80. NCBI lineage: Bacteria > Pseudomonadati > Nitrospirota > Nitrospiria > Nitrospirales > Nitrospiraceae > Nitrospira > Nitrospira sp. Nam80. Next base: position 414,331 of record NZ_OZ224216.1, on the reverse strand, counting down.
TCCGGAATGAGATCCCGATTTTCCATCCCGAGTTTTTTTGCTAGTTCATACACACGCATTGCGCTCAGTTCGCCTCGCTCCTCTAGAGGAATATAGTGACCTACTCCGTCTGTCCGGCTTGACTTCGCGCCTCCAGCCGAGCCTCTTCCTGTTGCCGCTGGGCCTCGGCCTCCTCCGCCAAGGCGGCCTTGATCTCCTTGTCTCGCTCGGCCTTCTCTTTTTCGTACTCCGTCGCGCTGATGATGTCGATTTTCCATCCAGTGAGACGAGCCGCCAGCCGCACATTCTGACCATTCTTTCCAATCGCGAGCGACAACTGCGAATCCGCCACGACGACCAGAGCCGATTTCTTGTCCTCATCGATGCCGACTTTTTCGATGGTCGCAGGGTTCAGCGCCTCGGCGATAAACACCCGGGGGTCGGACGTCCACGTGATGATGTCGATCTTTTCGCCGCGCAATTCCCGAACTACCGCCTGCACGCGGGATCCTTTGATGCCGACGCACGCGCCGACCGGATCGACCGCCTTGTCACGGGACGAAACAGCGATCTTGGTCCGGTCCCCGGGCTCTCGCACAATTGATTTAATCTCGACGATTTTTTCCCCGACTTCCGGCACTTCCATCTCGAATAATTTTGCCACAAACTGTGGATGGCTTCGCGAAAGGATGACCTGGACGTCTTTCGGCGTCCGCCGCACTTCCAGCAGCAAGGCTTTCACACGGTCGCCTCGCCGGTACGTTTCCCGCGGGATCTGTTCCTGAATGGGCAGCACGGCCTCTGTCTTTCCCAGATCGACGAGATAATTGCGCCGCTCCATCCCTAGAATGATGCCGTTGACCAGATCACCCTGCCGGGTCGAATATTCCTTTTGCACCGCCTCCCATTCCGCCTCGCGCACCTTCTGAAAAATCACCTGCTTGGCGGTCTGCGCGGCGATCCGTCCCAATTCATCCATTTCGATGAGCGATCCGATCTCATCCCCTACCTCGGCGCCGTCATCGAACTCGCGGGCCTCCTTCAGGGAGATTTCGGCCTTGGGATTGGTCACCGTGTCCACGATTACTTTTTTGGAGACGACTGAAATCTCACCCGTCTTCGGATCGATCTCGACTTGGATATTTTCCGCTTGACCAAATCGCTTCTTCGCGGCCGTTTGGAGGGCGGACTCAATCGCCCCGATTACTCTTGCCTTATCGATCCCTTTTTGACGACCGATTTCGTCAATGACCGCGATCAATTCTCTATTCATACCAGATACCCCTCACCCGACTGTATCAGTTCTCTCTCGACGCGGCCGGCGAAACTCCACTTCTTGCCTCGCCTTGATGATGCGATCGAATTCACAGCGCACCGACTCTTCCGCTTGCGTACTTTCCACAGTCACAGTGACGGCCTTTTCATCAACGGCGACAACCTTGCCGGTGATCCGCCATTGGTCACGATGCGGGTCCTTCAGCTTAAGGCTGACACGCTTCCCTTGCAACCGGCGGTAATCCTCCGCGCGCTTCAGCGGGCGGTCCAAACCGGGGGATGAGACTTCGAGCGTGTAGGCATAGGGAAAGGGATCAGCTACATCCAACGCCGGGTTCAGCGCTCGATGGGCGCGCTCGCAGTCTTCCAATGTCACGCCTTCCGGCTTGTCGATGAAGACTCTGACCACCGTTCGAGAATGCCGGCCGACGATCGACACTTCGACCAGTTCCAGCCCCAGCGACCAAAGAATCGGTTTCGCAACCCGATCGACTTGGTCCACCGGATTCTGGACACGCTCCGGCGCAACATTGTGTTCGGCGTTCACAGCTTGGACCATGGCGGTTGATGAGATGCAAGACGCGCTTCGTCAAGCGGCTCAAACAAAAAAGTGGGCCTGCGCCCACTTAAATCCGACGAACGATACCACGTCGTTACAGGCAAAGCAAGGCCTCACGTCGCCAACTTTTCAAACCGGCCGGCGAGCAGCCGGGCAATGGGACCGGGCGAGCCCGTTCCAATAGGGCGGCCGTCAATGCGCACGACCGGGAGGACCTCGACGGTGGTGCCGCTCAGAAATACTTCGGATGCCGCGTAGAGAGAATCCTTCGATGACGCTTGTTCATAAACCGGGAGGCTTGCTTCCCGAGCCAAATTCAGAATCAGGGATCGCGTCACACCCGATAGGATATGCCGTCCTTCGGGAGCCGTCAAAAGCCGACCATTTGCTACGACAAACACATTGCTGACCGAGCCTTCGAGGACTTCTCCGTGCCGTACAAAAAGAGCCTCAAAGACACCCGCCTCCTTCGCCTGCTGACGCGCCAACACATTCGCCAGCAGATTGACGCTCTTGACATCACATCGCCCCCATCGAAAATCATCGAGCGTGATGGCCTCGACCCCGTTGTTCCGGATCAAATCCGGCAATAACCGCATTTCCCGGACGGTGATGACCAGGGTGGGCCCGGCATCGCTGGGAAACTGATGATCCCTCGGCGCGACGCCGCGCGTGACTTGTATGTAAATTTTACTTTCTTTGTACGCCGCCCTCGAGACGGCCTCGTCTATGAGCCGGCGGCACTCGCTTTTCGAGACGGGCACTCGAATATTCAGCGCGCTCGCACTCTGTTCCAAGCGGGCCAGGTGCGCATCGAGTTGAAACGGACGATTGCCGTAGGTCCGGATCACTTCATACACGCCGTCACCGAACTGGAACCCCCGGTCTTCCACGGACACGACTGCATCGGACAACGCACTAAACCGGCCATTGACATATCCGATATCCGGCACGATCAGCGAGCCTCGCCGGGAAGCGAGGCCGACACGGTGACCTCATACACGTGCCGATCCTCAGCGGTAAACTTCCATCCCAAGCGCTTTTCAAACAGAATACGATGACTACCGGAGATGACCGGCTTGAATTCAAACGTCCGCTGCCCGGAATCGACGGCATTCCCGCTCGCAATCCGGAGATAATCATCGCTGAGCAAAACCAGGCAGGTGGGGTCATAGGAAGGCACCCATAACTCCCCCCTGGTGCGGTCTTCCCACAGATGAATCTGAAACGGTACTTCTACACGGCCGGCCAGCCTGCGCAGGTTCTGCTGTTGATTTGATGTGGACACTTCACAACCAGACAGAGAAGACATGACGCGCCTCTTGTTTATTTAGCCGAAGTCGTTATTCGCGGCAACTCGATCGCGAGTCAGCATTTCCGCCGGCCGCCGACGAATACTTCTCCCCCTTCAATCCGTACCTCATAACTCCCCACGCAGTACCCGCCTCCATCCGTCCCTTGTCCAGTGCGAAGATCAAATGCCAGATCATGCCAAGGACAACCGACCACATGACCCTTCACTCGTCCTTCGCTCAAGGGCCCTCCTTCATGGGGGCAAAGATTGGAAATGGCATAAAAGGTGCCTTCTACGTTGAAGACGGCGATGGTCTTTTGATTCAACGTGACGACTTTAACTTGTCCCTGAGGAATATCCTCGGTCCGTGCGACAAACTGAAACCCTTCCATTGATGAGATCGCCTTTCCTACATGCGCAACGCAAATTTGAGTTCGGCATTGGCCGGGAGACTTTCATGCCGCAGAAATCCGGCCGCCGTCTGTATGACATACCGAACCGGCTCGGAGGAAGGACCATACATCGGACAGGTCTCCTGTGAGCAGGGCGGTACATTTTCATAAAGCTGAACAACGTGGCGGCTTTCGTCAAGCCAGATCATGTCGACCGCCATCTTATATTGCTTCGTATTCAATCGATGTGTTCCCGTCGTTTCAAAGATATAAAGCATGCCGGTATTCGGGGGCAATGCGTCGCGAAACGCCAACCCAAACAGCATCTTTTCCGGGGTGTCCGCCACCTCCGTCTCTAACGTCGCTCCGCTTGGAAAGGTCACGATGATCGTGTCCGACTCTTTGGGACTGGTAAGAAACACGCTGACGCTCATCAAGAGAACCGCCAGCAACGCAAGGGTAATGACTCGATTTCGCTTTTGTTCCGCATCGGATGCCACAGAATTTCTTCTCCTACACGATTCGATGATTGGGCCCAATGGCCCATCGATACTCGCGATTCTAGGGCTTCTGAACAGCGGCACTTCTGTTGACTTGGCGAAGAATCACGGCTTAGAATGCGCTCCTCATTGTTTGAAATATGGTCGTGACAGCTTGAACTTGTCAACTGTTTATCCGTCCATACGAGATCTGAGAAGGAGGCGCGGGTCATGGCACTTCTGATTACCGATGAATGTATTTCTTGCGGGGCTTGCCTGCCGGAATGTCCGAATGAAGCGATTTTTGAGACACGCAGCGATGCGGAAGGCAAAGGGTACCATGTGGGAGACGGCCAGGGAGTGGGCGATAACATCTATGTGATCACCCATGATCGCTGCACGGAATGTGTGGGCCACTTTGACGAGCCACAGTGCGCGGCGGTCTGTCCAGTGGACAATTGCTGTATTTCGGACCCGGCCTATCCGGAAACCACCGATGTGCTTCTGGAGAAAGCCAAGTCGCTCAATCCAGACAAAGAAATTGATGCGAACAAGGTCTGGAGCGGCGTTCGGAACTGAATTCCTGCATTATCGTCAGCGAAAGGAGGCTGCCTGATGGCAGCCTCCTTTTTTCACGCCTTCCTTTGCCCAACTCCCACCGCGCTCCCGCAAACAACGGCGCACTAGCTTTCCTCTGGAAACCGCAGTACTATCTTTCTAAGATCAGGAGAGGAACGGGTATCCCCGCTCGTTCTCGTTCGTTCTCTCCTTGTTTGTATTGATGTCAATTAAAATCCATCTCCGCATGGAGGTGCACTTATGACGCTCAGAAATGGATTTACTCTCATCGTCTTCTGCCTCGCGCTCTGCTTGCCGGGTTTCGTTTCCGCCAGCACAGGGGATATCGGCATCCTCATCGAAGGGTTTGTTACGCGCCATTTTCCCGACGCCTCCAGCCATTTCTGGGTGGTGAACGACACCCAATGGGACGGCGATGAAATGATTGTCGATGTGAATACCGTCGTGGTACAACGCCAGCAACCGATTGCAAACCGTTTCCTGCTGCTGATCGTGTCGGGCAAGATTGAAGCCGCGCAAAACATTCCGCTTGAAGCGGAACCGGACTGTCGCCAAGAAGAAACGTGATATCAGGAGAACGGTATCCCATCCCACCGATCGCCTGACGTGACAACGCCCCGTCCATCACTCGATGGACGGGGCGTTGTCGTTCCTGATCAAAAATAGACAGCAGCTTACATCTAGTCGGCTGCTACTTCCACATCACGAGCGTACCACCCACGTGCGCTGGATGGAGATGGCAGCGATAGCTCAGCGTGTTGCCTTGAGTCGCATAAAAGAGGTCGCTGGTCGGAATACCGATGTACTTGGTTTCACCGGGTTTGAGCACGACTTCCGCCTTCAGCACGGTCGGGGCGCTGGCATTCACGGCATCCGTGAGCTGAAACCCATGTTCACCGGCTGAGTTATTGGTTACCTTCAGGACTACTGGACGTCCCGGCCGCACCTTGAAATCAATGACGGTGACCGGGGGATACCAAACCTTGGTATTGCCGATCTCTAATGCGAACAATTGAGCATCAACGTCCAGCTCCTTGAACGGCTGACCCACGACCGACCCAGTCTCCAGATCGCCGATTTCGACTCCGCCGGCTTGCAGCGCCCATGCGCCAGACGCCCCAGCCACCACTATGCCCAGGCCGAAGAAGACCGCCAACATCGTCTTACCCATGACTTACCTCCTTAAGAGATGTAAGAAGAGATGTGATTAGATTGGTAAATGATAACCACCACGCTGAGGGAACTTCGCATAACCGTTTTCGCCGCACGTGTGTAATGAGGACTGTATATCCGAACAGGAAGACAATGAGGGCCCCTTATAACACAGGGATGAAAATGGAAGCAAGACAGTTCTTAGCTTGACAAGCGGTGCGAACCGGTCGGATTCGATCTCTAGTTTCCCATAATATTCAATGTGCTCGGAGCGTAGGGCCATGGTCTGACATCTCTTCCGGAACGACTGAACCGACCAGCAGGTCATAAGGCGCAAAATCATCGGTGAGGATCAGGCCGGGCGGCCATGGGTTAGTTCGATGCGATGCCAGCAGGCTGATGGCCTCGGGCGGAAGCCGCCGAGCCTGAACCAGTGATTGGACCCGCAAAATAAACTCATTATGCGAAGCCTGCTCAACCGGCTCTCCGCCTAGGAAGATGAGATTCTCGCCTCCTTGATGCCTGGTACGCCACGGCCCCTTGACCGCATATGTTTCAAGCACCGGAAAGGCGGTCTTCAGCGTCTCCACTACCGCATTGGCGCGCACCAGATCGCCGCCTTCTCCTGAAGAGGCCATATTGACGGCCACGACACCGGACGGATTCAGTCGCGAACGTAGTTCAGAAAAGAATTCAACGGTGGTGAGGTGAAACGGAATGAGATGCCTCGCGAAGGCATCGGCCCAGATCACGTCATACTTCTGGGCGGTCCCGTTGAGAAACGCCCTTCCGTCTTTGACAAAGACGTGATGGTTTGCCGGTGCCCGGTAGCCAAAATACTCGTCAGCCATACGAACCACCGCCGGGTCCACTTCCACGATATCCAGTTCCAATTCCGGCCAGTATTGCGCCAGCCACTTCGCCAAGGACCCCCCTCCGTGTCCGAGAATCAGGCCTCGTTTCGGCTCCGGAGTCAATGCAAGCGCCGCAACCATCATCTGACTGTAGGGCAAGAACAACGTCACAGGATCCGATTTCCACATGACGGCATGCCAGGTGCGGTCAAGAACGAGATAGCGGAAAAGGTCATCGTCGCGCACTCTCACCTGCTGGTATGGGCTGTCTTCCTGATGCACCACACGCGATGAGGTGGGCGCAGGAACCGATAATTGCCAGCCGATCAGGAACAACCCGATAACAAGCGACAGCGTTACTTTCGATTTGATCGATGTGCCGATCCAGAGCCAAGTGAGCCCCAGCATGAGTTGAATGCCGCCCAGCGAGGCGACCAGGGACTTCGTCCCCAGCCAGGACAGCAGGAAAAATGCGGTGCCCCAGGTGCCGGCCAAACTTCCGAGGGTCGATAGGGCGATCAGGCTGCCGCTGTGCCGTCCGAGATGTCCGATGTCGAGGACCGACAACCGTAAGAGCGCGGGCAACACCCCGCTCAATCCGAATGCCGGCGGCGCCAATAACACGCTGGCCGCCACGCTGGGGCCCCACCGCGGATCTTCAATCATTTGGGACACCCACAGGATGGCGGTCTGACCGGCCGACGCGATGAGCAGAGTCCAGCAACCTGAAAACAGCAACAATCCGGCGAGCACGCTGCCGACCCGGTATCGATCGGAGGCCCAGCCGCCGAACGCATAGCCTGAGCTCATGGCGGCGAGGATGACGCCGATCAACGCACCCCATACGAACAACGAATTGCCGAAGACCGGAGCGAGCAGGCGGCTCCCCAAAATCTCCAGCGCCATGACGACCCCACCGGTGATCATCGCTGTCAGAAGAAGAAAGATGCGGGAGTACGAAGACGCAGCTAAGCGGCTCATACCGGAGCTGATAAGGAGGCTCGACGGGCGGATCGGATGGTCGACCGGAGCATGATGGAGTCAATCACAGAGTCCCCCAATTCTTAAAATACCGCAACAAATCACGGACCGAAACCATCCCCACGATGACGCCTTCCTCACTTACGGCCAGATGCCGGATACCCCGCTCGGCCATCAAATCACTCGCATCGTGGGCGGAACGGCTGATATCTATCGTCACGACAGGAGCGCTCATGACCGACCGGACCAGTACTTCGCCCGCCTGAAATCCGTTCGCCATCGCTTTCCTTACCAAGTCCGCCTCGCTGACTACCCCGATGAAACGGCCCCCCTCAATCACCAACAGCGCGCCGACACGACCATCCCGCATGTGTTGCGCTGCGATCAGCAGACTTTCATCGGGGCCGACGGTCTTGCTGACCGGCCGCATCATAACCGCGAGCGGACGCAGAATTGGACCGGTCTGTGTGGCCATTTCTAGACCTCCGTGGTCAGAGCGCACAATTCTACTGAGCCGCCGGGCAATCTGCAATTCTCTTCTCCACGCCGAATAGGGCAGATTTGATTGCCCGGCCGGGTGGGCGTTGCTATACTGACGACGGTTTTTCGCCCATGCGTCCATATTTATTGAGGAGGGTCGGGCTCCATGCACATCAGCGTAATTGGGACCGGATATGTCGGACTTGTGACCGGGGCCTGTTTTGCAGAATTCGGCGTGAACGTCACCTGCATGGACACCGATGCCAGCCGCATCGCCATGCTGGAAAAAGGCGAAGTTCCATTTTTCGAGCCCGGCATCACGGAGTTGGTTGCCAAAGGCATCAAGGAGCATCGGTTGACCTTCTCAACCGACGTGGCGAAAGCGGTCGACAAAGCGCTGGTGATTTTTATCGCGGTCGGCACTCCTCCCCGGGCGGATGGCTCCGCGGATCTTTCCTTTGTCGAAGAGGTAGGACGAGGCATAGCCCGTCACATGAATGGATACAAGGTCATTGTGACCAAGTCCACCGTCCCCGTCGGCACCGGTGAGAAATTAAGGGAAGTGATCAGAGCCAATCAATCCGGCCGGTCTCGCTTCGATATTGTCTCGAATCCCGAATTTCTCCGAGAAGGATCCGCCATTGAAGATTTCATGCGCCCCAATCGTGTCGTGATCGGCGCGGACAGCGAACAGGCCGTGGCGATCATGAAGGACCTCTACCGGCCTCTCTACCTTATCGAGACCCCCTTCGTGGTGACCGATATCCCGACCGCTGAAATGATCAAATACGCTTCGAACGCTTTCCTTGCGGTCAAGATTTCGTTCATCAATGAGGTTGCGACCGTGTGCGAGCGGGTGGGAGCCGATGTGCAGGTCGTATCCAGAGGGATGGGGCTGGATAACCGGATCGGTTCGAAATTCCTCCATGCGGGCCCGGGATTCGGCGGCTCCTGCTTTCCCAAAGATCTGGCCGCTTTGGTCCAGACCGGCGAGCGGGTCGGCTATCCGTTACAGATTGCCGGCGCAGCGGCCAAGGTCAATTACGAGCAGCATCTCAGGATGATCGAGAAGATTCGCGATGCAGCGGGCGGACTGAAGGGAAAAGCGTTCGGCTGCTTGGGCCTCTCCTTCAAGCCCAACACCAACGACATGCGTGAAGCGCCGTCATTGACGATATTGAGAGAGCTAATGAAGGAAGGAGCCACCGTCAAGGCCTATGATCCGGCCTCCATGGAAGAAAGCATCAAATTGCTGCCGGGCCTGATCGCATGCAAAGACACCTATGATGTGGCAGACGGCGCCGACGGCTTGATCATCATGACGGAATGGAACCAGTTTCGAAATCTTGATTTCGAGCGGCTCAAGAACTCGATGCGCCGCCCGCTGCTGCTCGACCTGCGAAATGTCTATGACACGGACCGGGTCGTGGGATTCGGTTTCCAGCATGTCTCGGTGGGTCGTCCCACCAAGGGTCCGGCTTGCTGAGAGGAGCCGCTCTGCGAACTAGCTGAGGAGCTTTGTCTCCTCAGCCTTCGCCTCCGTCTTTTTGGGCTTATAGCCCATTCGATCCAACACCTTCATGATTCTGGTTTTCAGACGATCATCCGCTTCGGCCAGCGCAGTGGCCAGCGGTTCGACGGCCGGCTTGCCGATTTTTCGGATAATCTCCGTCACCGACTGCCGGAGCTCGTCCTCTTCTGAGACAAGAAGCGGAACCAGCGACGACACCGTAGGGCCGCCGATTTTAATCAGCGAATCATACGCCCGCTGGCGCACATCGCCCACGTCGTCCATTAACGCCTCGACCAGAGGGCCGATGGACCGGGGATCCTTGAGGTCCCCGAGCACTTCCGCCGCATATTTGCGGTTCAGCCAATGCGAATCCTTCAAATCCAGCAACATGGCATCCGCCTTGGCGGTATTCGGATCTTTCGCCCGGACTCTGAAGCTCTTCGCGATGCGCTTGCCGCCCTCTTCGACGACGCGAATGGTGGCGCCGTCCCCGACTTTCAGCTTTGCGAAGTCTTCCAGGGCTTCCTCTCCCACATCGAGCACGACCGTCTTGCCGTCATAAGCCAGCAGTTCCACTTCAATCTGCTTGGCCTCCGGGTGGATCGCTACAACCCGTTCCGTCACGAGATTGAACCCGTCCTTCTTTGGCCCGCCCTTCGGACCGATTTGAATCAACTTCGTCGGCGTCTCTTCTGCCATAAATGTGTTCCTTTTATCCGGTTAAGTGGCGGGATTCTGCTTCCAACCCAGACTTGCCAAGACCCCTTCCACGGTTTCCTGCACCATCGTATTTTCATCTTCCAGCAACGGCAGCAACGGATCAATCGCCTGCTTCGCGCCTAATCGCGCAAGCGATTCAGCGGCATTGCGGCGAACCAACCAATCTTCATCCTTCAGGGAGTGAATCAAGGCGTCGCTGGCTCGGACGTCGCCGATCTTACCTAATGCTTCGGCAGCATGCCGCCGGACCATCCAATTATTGCCCAGCAACCCCTCGATCAGCGCATCGACCGCCCGCCGGTCGCCGACTTTCTTCAACACCCGCGCCACATCCTCCCGTACGGTGCTGTCTCCCAGCGCGTCAATCAAGCCGGGAACTGCAGCCGAATCGCCGATCCGTTCCAAGGCCCACACTGCAGCGGTGCGGACGGCGCCGTCTCGATCCTTCAATGCGTGGACCAGCGGCGCGACGGCCCGCGGATCGCGCAGCCGCCCCAACGCGTTCGCCGCCTGCTCGCGAATCGCCCACTCGTCGTCCGTAAGGGCCTCGACCAACTGATTGAACGCCCCAAGCCCGATTCGCACCACCGCATTGGCCGCCGCCTCCCGGATGACGACATCTTCATCGGCCATCAACCCAATCAATTGGGGAACGGCTCCTTCCCCCATTTGCCCGAGGCTGGCCACTGCGTGATCTCGCAGGGCTTCATTTTCGTCCCGCAATGCCGAAATCAATTGTTCAATACGATCGGTGTCACTCATGTTCATCCTGTCCCGACGGTGTCACCGCCTCCATGCTTTCCAATGCCGCCAGTTTATCGGCGATCAGTCCCGCGCTATAGGCCACGAGGCCGTCGCGGTCGGTGCGCAATTTGTTGAACAATTCCGCGTGGGGCCGCAATACTTCGACGTCTTTCACCTTGGCCAAGGCCTCCATGGCGAAGACCCGAAGCGGACGAATCGGGATAGCCTCCAGATACAGTTGCGCCGGCCGAGGATCCCCGATCAACCCCAATGATTTGAGTGCGTACTCCTTCACGCCCGTATCCTTGTCCACCTCCATGCGCCTCATCAGCGGGACGACCGCGCGAACATCCGCGATCATGCCCAATAGATCCGCTGCCGCCTCGCGCACGACCCAGTCTTCATCCTCCAGATATTCAATCAAAATTTCGACGCTGGGCCGGCCGATATTGAGCAGATCGATCACGGTCGCCATGCGGGCCTCCTCTCGCTCGCTGGCTCCCTCGACATCGCGCAAGGCATTGAACGCCGAATCGATACGGTCCCGAATGGCGCCCAGTTTCTTCAAGGTCCGAACGGCGATTTCACGCACATGCGGGTTGCTCATGGCATCGATAAATCCGTCGGCGGACCGGGGATCGAGTAGATGCTCAAGAATCGTGGCGGCCGTCAGTTGGGCATCCGGCTCGGGATGTTTGAGCATGTCGCACAAGGGCGCAATCGCGTTCGGAACGACCCCAAGCAGTTGTCTCACCAATTGCTTGCCTTCCTCGCTCGACGAGGCATAGAGCTGTTGCACCAGCGCCGCGCCGGTGGCAGCATCCAGCACGCCAGCCATCTGCTCCAGCGCCGCCGCTCCTGCCTGACGAACCCCTTCTTCCGGATCATTGAGTAATTGGACCAAAGACACGCCCGCCGCCGGATCCTTCATCCGCGCCAACATCCCGGCCGCTTCAATTCTGAGCGGCGCAGGCCCGTTTCCCAGCGCCTGGACCAAAGCACGAACGGCGCGCGGCCCCCCGGCAAGACAGGCGGCGGTGGCCCGCATGCGGCGCCATTCCTCCTCATGGACCAGTTCGAGAACCAGTGTTTCAATCGTTTCTTTAGACATCTTAAAAGAACGCGGTGATTGAGTGATTTTGTGGCCTGGTGATTCTGCGGTATGAAGACCGCCTCCGCCGAGGAATTACCAGATCACCAAATTGCGAGATCAATCCTGGTCATACCCGTCCCGGTCGCCACCCGATCGCCGTCAACGTCTCCCTGACATGGTACCGAATATTCTCATCGGATTCCCGCGCCAGCATGGGCAGGAGCGAGGGAATTACCACTGGTCCGAATCGCGTCAAGGCAGCCGCTGCTTCCGCCCGCGTCACCGTATTCCCCAGCGCGGCGACCAATGTCGGAATCGTCCCCTCGTCGCGAATGAGTCCTAAGGCGCGCACCGCGATGCCCATCGTCAACATCTCTTCACTCCACTGGTCGCCGCAGCCCGTCACGGAGCGGTTTGTTTCCGGCCGGCATTTGCCCGCCACAATCTCCTGCAATACTGGGACAGCCCGGCCATCCTTGATTTTTCCCAGGGCTTCCACTACGAGAGGTCGCAAACCCGGCTCCTCGATGACCTGAAAGAGAAAGTCTACGGCTTCGGCATGGCCGATGTCCCCCAGCGCCCTGACGACATCCTCCCTGATCGCGGAATCACGGTCATTGAACAGCGCGAACAATAAGGGCTCGACTGCATCCGGCGATTTCAGCTTGCCGAGCGCCTCGATCGCATGAAGCCGCACCAACCATTCCTCATGCCGGAGCGCCTGCACTAGAGAGGGGATCGAAGCCGCACCGATCGCAGCCAGCGCACCGGCCGTTTCTTCCCGGACGGCTTTGACCTTGTCTTGTAACAGCGGCACCAGCGATGGGACCGCCTGCGCGTCCCCGATGTGCCCCAATGCCTTAGCCGCATGCATCCGAACGATCCAATCGGAGCTGGCCAGAGCCTTCACCAGGGGATCGAAGACGCGGGCGTCACCGATGCCGGCGAGAATTTCCGAGGCTGCCTCCTGAACCTGTAACGGCGTCTCGTCGAGACAGCGACCGAGCGCCTCAACTGCCGGTTCGCCGATGGAGGTCAGCGCGCCAATCGCCGCCTGCCGGACAGCTCGGTCCTCGTCGCCAAGCATGAACGTGAGAGGAAGAACCGCCCGCGGATCTTTCAGCCGGCCTAGGGCCGCCGCCGCGTCCTCTCGAACGGCCCAATCTTCATCCTGTAACGCCGAGATCTGCTCGACCACCGGATCGGCCACGAGTTCACCTTTTCCCGTCTCGCATTGCAGGGCACGTATCGTCAACCCGGCCGGCCGCCGCGGGCGATGTCGCCGCTCGGACCAAAACGGCCGGTATCTCCCAGCGGTTGATTCACCCGCAAGTTATCTGCCTGGCTCGAATCGATCGACGATTCATCCAGCGGTGGGGTCCAACCTAATTTCTCCAACGTTTCGAGCACGAGCAACCGAAGCGCGTCCTTGGCGCTCAGGCGAACGGAGGCGTACGACAGCACCCGTTCCCCTTCGCTTTCCACCTCAGAGGCTTTTGGATCGTGAAGGAACGACACCAACGGTTCAATCGCGGTGTCCCCGATCAGGACAAGCGCGCTGGCAGCCTTCTCGCGCAGAACCCCGTCTTTGAGCAGCATGATCAGATCCGGAATGACGCGGGGATCGCGGAAATGACCCAAGGCGGTGGCCGCCGCTTCCTTGATAAAGGCGTCCTCACTCACGATGCAGCCGGGAGTCGGGGTTCCGGCTTGCTTGATGCCTTTGCCTTTCAACGCGTCCAACACCGCCGGCAGCGCCCGTGGATCTCCGATCATGCCTAGCGAGGCGATCGCATGGCGCTTGACGGCTCCGTCTTTCATCGCCTCCATGAGGGCATCGATCGCGCGCGGGTCGCCGATCATCCCCAGCGCAATGGTCGCATCTTCTCGAACGGCTCGATCGGGGTCTTTCAGCATGGCAATCAGGGCGTCCACGACTTTGGGCTCCCTTACCCAGCTTCGCCCGATCTGGTAGTCGGTCGTCATGCCTCCAAGCGCCCGGGCCGCGTGGCAGCGCACGACGAAATCCTTATCCTTCAAGCTGTCGATTAGCGGATCAACGGAAGCTTGCCCGATATAGACGAGCGCCGTCCCGGCGGTCTCACGCACCGTTTTGGAGGAGTCGCGGAACAATTTGATCAACGCCGGCACCGCTTTAGGATCTCCGATTTTTCCCAGCGCCTCGGCCGCGGCGCTTTTGACGGCGCCGTCGCGATCGCGGCAGGCGAACAGCAGCGCCTCGACGGCGCGCGGATCACGGAGATCGCCGCAAGCCTTAGCCGCATGTTCACGAACCCGCCACCGCTCATCCTTCATGGCGACGATCAACCGATCCACCACCGCGGCTCCCATATGGGCGGTCGCGGCGACAGCCTCGTTGCGGACCTCCATGATCGGGTCATTGAACAAGCCGATCAAGGCCTCGATGGCCTTCTGGCCGCCGATCTTCGCGACTCCCCACCCGGCATGGGACCGCACCGACCAATAGTCATCCCCACAGGCGCTCACCAAAGAATCCAGCGTGCTGGGCTCGGCTCGCTCCGCAAGCGCTTTGGCAGCCTCCTCGCGGGTGGCATCGTCCACGTCTTCCAGCGCTTCCAGTAAATCATCAAGAGCCTGCGCCATAGTTCACCTCGGTGCTTCTTTGTAATAATTGTCGCGCTTGCCCCCATACGGATACGTGCGGCTGCAGCGGACCGTCAGGGTTTGGGTGCCCCGTCCCTCGACACACTGGTCCAACGACTTGGCGAAATCGACTTTTCCATCGAGCGACACCGTGAAGGGAAAGTCGAACGTAAAGGTGCCGAATTTGTATTGACCCGGTTTGAGTTTGAGTTCTCGGCGATCGGTCGTGCGGTAGGCATCCGAGCTTTCCGGATCCAAGGTCATGATCATCGGCGTCACACCAGGCACCTGCCACCATGTCGGGGGTGTCAACGCCGTGGCATCGAATACGATCGCATGCTCCCGCGTATAGGTGGCGGGGGGGGCCGCTTCCGCCGCCAGGCTAGGCAAGGCCAATACGCTGATTAAGAAACAAATCCGTCGAGCTTTTTTCATGCTCATAACAAAAAAATCCATGTCGTCATATTCTCAAGGATGTTTGGCTGACCCATGATTCGATGAAGCGGTTTTGAAAATTTCTTCGACGGCATGACTGTCCCATTCGGTGTGGGTTTCAAGACCGAGCGCCCGCATGACGGTGGCCCCGGTATCGATGATGGAGACCGGCTGGCTGATCGAATGTCCCTTCTTGATCCCTACACCCGACGCAATCCAGGGGATTCGCGCCGCTTCCCCGCTCTGATCGCCCTGTACTTCACCCGCCGAAATGCTCGCTTCACCCTTGGTGCTCAACGAGGTGACGAAGACCGTCGTCCGCTTCAAGAGCCCCAGTTCTCGGTACAAATCCAACACGGATCCCATGGCTTTATCCACGGTCTTCACAGATTCGCGATAGTCCGGCGAGTTCCATCCCTGGGCTTCTCCGGCCCGGCCTGCCGCCGGCAAATGGATCACCAGGAAATGGGGCAGGGACAAAATAGCATGGCCGTGACCGTGCCCGCTGGTCGCCTTTTTGAAATAGTCACGGACATAGCTGATCAGCTTGGCCGTGTTGCATTCCGGCCGCAGCGGCCCACACATCTGGTAGTCCGTGTAGGGCTCCGGTTTTGCGAGCTGATACAACGACTCGTCCATGAAAAAGATCGCGCTGTCCCGCCCCCCGCTGAGATCGAGATAATCGAACACCGTCGGGGCACGCGGGTAGCCTCGGCTAAACTCGAAGGTGTTCCAGGTGATGCCGTGGCGATCGACGGGAAGTCCGGTAATGATCGACGTCATGAGCGGAAGCCGCAGAGCCGGCTTCACGGACGTGGCCGACCATGTCACGGACCCGTCGCTGATCAATTTGCTCAACACCGGCATCGCCCCGCCCTTCAAGGAATCCTGCCCGATTCCTTCGAGGACGAAGAGGATCACATGTTCCGTTTCTGCCACCGTCGGGGGCGGGATTTCTCCGCCGCCGCGCGCGGCAAACAGATCGGCCGGGCCCATGGCCGGCGCCGACAAGAGCATTAAAATCATCGCCAGGCCGCGAAACAGCTGTAGGAGAGAGAATCGAGAAGATCGTCGCATAAACACAGGGGCTTTCCTTTCGTTCGCAAGGGGATAGGTAAGTTAACATGCCATTTTCCGCCAAGGCAAGGCACCGCGCTGATCCAGTTCCAGCCTGGCGCGGATGGCGGATCGGTGTTATCCTCATAGAGCCTGGCGCCGCTGATCCGCTCACTTTAAATGCCACGGCTGCAGATGGCTGATTTCAGTTATCAAAGAATGATCCAGCCCCGGCTTTCATTTTCGTTGTCCTTATCCTTCAAGAACGTCACTGTGGGTCTGCTCTGCTCTGGATGCATGCTCTCCGTGTTCTTGCCCGACCACGTTGCCGCCGAAATACGAACCGTCACGGCTCAAGGGGAATATCGCCTCGGCGATCGCGACACCAAGGAGGATGGTATCCGACTGGCGGCGGAACAGGCCAAACGCCATGCGCTGGAGCAGGTCGCATTCTATCTGGAAAGCATCACGGTCGTAAGGGATTTGGATGTCACGCAGGACGAAATCCGAAGCTATACGGCGGGCGTCGTCACGGTTCAGGATCAACGAATTGCGTTGCGCCTGGAGGATCAGGCCGTCGTCGTTCAGGTCACACTCACGGCACGGGTCGATACGAATGAAGTGGTCCAGGCGCTGGCAGCCGTCAAACAACATGAAGAGGCGCGCGGCGAACTGCTGGCTCTCCAACAAGAGATCGATCAACTTCATCTCGAGCTCGATACGGCGAATCAAGCGTTGGGAGCCGCAACCACTTCCGAGCAAGCGCGGGAATCCAGTCATCGACGCGAAACATTGCTGAGCCAGGCACAATCCAATGCCATGGTGGCCCAAGCCTGGACAAATTGGCTTGTATTGGGCTCGCTGGCCTATCCGTCTGCCTGGAGCAGCGGCTTGCCGCAAATACAAGCCCTGATCTCGGTTGCGGGGCAGTTGAATCCCAACAATCCTCATCTGAATGCCGTGCAGCAAGCGGTGGCCAACCAGCCGCTTGCCCCACCCAGGCCGCCGACCGCCCCCGTGCCGCATACCGTGCCGTTTCTGCCGCGCATGCCGACCTATCAAGTTGTTCCGCGGCCATCTACGACGCCCGAGGCGCCCGGCGATCAATCCACCGATCCATCGATAGATTCGCCGCCGGCCGAACGCCGCCGTGAGAGCATCTCTCAACCGTCGGTCGTCCAACAGAACATTCCACGGCCGTCGCAGCCGCTCACTTCTTCCCGAAATTCTTCTTCACAGGACCTGCAATCCCAGCAATCGGTTCAGCGACCCGGTCACATGTCGCCCGGTGTTCCGACGGGAGGAGGCAAATAACTATGGATCCGCGGCGGGCCAAAACCTGGTCATGGGCCGTCATGTTGGCCGGCGCTGTTTCGATGGGAGGCATCGTGCTTGCCGAAGATCTCCGGACGGATCAGGCGACTGTGCAACGCCATGCCGATGAAGCGTTTCAGCGCCTGGGGAAACAGCGCGGTTCTTCCGGAGATCTCACCTCCGGCCGGGCCGACATGTCCACCGCTTCATCCGCCACCACCCTTCCCAATAACTTACAGAACGAGGTCCAGCAGGATCTTCTCATTGGGCATGGCCAGGGTGATCTCTCCAAAGGGAAACTCGTCTGCCAGCGGGTCTCGGAACTCGCCGCGCGAGCGGATCTGGCAAAACAGATCCGGGTGTTGATCAAAGAACATGCAACCGATCGGATCAGGGAACGGACCGGTCGCGAGCCGGAACAGGACATCGAGGTGGTCCGCGAAGAACTGGTTCAGGAATACTTGCAGGGCGTGAAGATCACGGATCGCCGAGTCGACGAAGCTCAGAAGACGTGCTCCGCGACGGCCGTCATGCCTACACATCCGGCTCTTACGATTCCATCCCCAATTCCGTCCCCGGCTGCAACCACAACCCGCTGATAGATTCCTACCCATTCGGATCGCAGGGCTGCGGTTCCCCGGTTGAAGTCGGACCCACGCTCGGGGTATGAAAGCATTCCATGCCGACCGAGAATAATTTTCATCATGACGAACTCTCGCGCAAGAATCCCGGCGACCGCCTCTCGTACGGCGAGTTGAGAACCGCCGCCTCGCCCGGGACACCGGCTTGGAACGAGGCCATGGGAGCTCTTGGCTCCCGATTGACGGACGCCGGCCTGGGTCTCGTCCTCTTCCTCCATGGGTCCATCCCGGGCACGGATGTGTTTGGGCTCCAAAGGCTCGACGAAGCCGGCGGACTCAAGCGCGGCTACTCTCGAGGCATTTCAGGCCTGGATTCCCTCCTGTCTTTCATGCGGGAGAGCGATAACGGCATCCCGCCGCTTCCAGGCGGCCTGACGCCGCCGCTCCGGAATGATGAGACCACCAAAGCGTTGCTCGATCAGCAGGTCGGCGATGCCGGAAACTTCACCGCCTCCTATATCGATCTATTCAATAAGGCGGTGAATCAAAAATCATCTAAACCGATTCTATGCGTCCGCGAGCTGTGGTCCGGTGAACATCATCATGTAGGCCGTGCGGTGGCCGCTTGTCTATTATTGAGCCGACTTTCCGATCTGGTGACCGCTCACCGGCTCGGACCGGGGAATCGTCTGCTGATCCAGGCCCATGGACAAGCCGGATTGGTGGTCGCGCTCGCATCCAATCTGCTATGTCCTTCGCCGATCACCGGCCGCAGAACCATGTTCGACATTCTGAATGCCTATGCGGAAGCGACCAGTCACGCTCAACTCGGCGCCACCATCAAACGGATCGATCCCTTGCTGGCCTCCGGGGCGCTTCTGAACGGAGCAGCGTTGGATGTAGTCACTTTCGGCATGCCGGTCCGGTACGGATGGGACCCCTCGGGAATCGGCAAGCTGTTGCACATCGTGAACCATCGCATGCTTCGCACCGACGGAAAAACATGGCTCTCGAAGATGGAACTTCCTCAGATCACCGTGGAAATGCCGATCGCCTGGGGAGGCGACTATGTTCAGCAACTGGCTGTCGCCGGAACCGACGCGATCCCGTCCTCGGAGGCGGGCAAGGCATGCAACAAAGGAATTTGGGAATTGGTGGAACCATACGATGGATTCGAGCGCTGGGTGGAATGCGCGCGCCGCGCGGTGCGATGCCCCGGCGAAGGGCTGTGCCTACTGATGGATTATAAGGATTGCACAGGCTCGACCAATGTCCGCGACCACTATTACGGGCACGCCGCCTACACCCGCCTTGATATGATGCTGTTCAACACGACGGAGATCGTGACCCGCCTGTACAGCTGATCTGCTGTCCGCAAAAAACGTCTCCGTCCCTTTTCGCATGCCGACTAATACTTGCCACCTTGTTCCCACCTGTGCGACGTTCTCGCGGTGATATTGAATCTGTCGCGCGATCGTCCATCCCTTGCCACGGCTGGCGACGATACTCCCGCCAGTCGATTCCCGGTTCTATCCATCGTCATCGCAATATTTCTCGTCTCATTGTTCGGCTCGTTGTCGCTCTTGTCCCGTTATCATTTCGATGAGGGCTGGTATACGAATGCCGCGATCGAAATGGTCCGGAGCGGCGACTATTTGACCCCCCGCTATCCGGACGGCTCTCTCCGGTTTCGTAAACCGATTGTCACCTATTGGATGCTCGTGACAAGCTATGCCGCGTTCGGCATCGGACTCGTCTCATCGCGCCTGCCGTTCCTACTGGCCGGCGCGGCAGTGCTCTATGTAACCTATCGTACGGCCCGCTCGGCGACGAACGACCGATCAACCGCTGTCCTCGCCGCCGCCATCCTCGCCTCCAACATTCAATTCATGGAGTCGTCAACCAAAGCTACGCCGGACATCCTGCAATGCCTCTTCATGTCCCTCAGTCTCTGGGGCGCCGTTGAGATTCTGTTCCGGCAACGCCGCGAGGCCCATTGGTACGCCCTGCTCTATGTCGGTGCCGGCCTCGCCATGGCGACCAAGGGGATGCTGGCGATCGTGTTGGTATTGTTCGTGTGGGGATTCGCTCGGTTCTGGGCGAGGGCCGAGGGCGCGAGCCTCATCGTGCACCGGGTTTGGTTGGCCGTCGGACTCCTGATTCCGCTGTCCTGGTTCATCACCTCTACGCTTTTACAGGGAACGGTGGCGCTCTCTATGTTATTCGAGGATCAGATCGGCGAGCGGCTGGAGGGTGTCCCTCCGTTGATCGTTCCCAATCTGGTCCTATATCTTTTGACGCCGTTGCGATTCTTCGCGCCCTGGATCCTGCTTCTCGTCATCGCGCTGTCGGCACAACGCCACCTGCTCACCGGTTACATGGAGAAGCGAAAATCGCTGGTCTGGTTTGCTCTCGGATGGCTGCTCGTCAATGTGGTGATTTTTTCATTCGGCAATCTGATCCGCTCGCGCTATCTGCTTCCCACGTACCCATTGACCGCCGTACTGCTGGCCGACTCGCTTGGCTATTGCCTTCGTACCGGCACGATACCCTCTTTGCTGGAACGCCCGCTTCGATGGCTCGTCATCGGAGGCGCGGGCGCCGGCATGATCGTGGCGATAGCCGGGATTCGGATCGATATGAGTCTATTCGCCGGCGGCTTAATCTTCATGGGCTTCATGGCGGGGTTGTATGTCCTGTCATTTCGCCGGCGCCTGGTTCCTCCTCTCGTCGCATTGAGCCTCGCCGTCATGACTTCATTCGGCGTGCTCGAACAGGCCATGAAGCCGGTGTTCATTACGTTGCCCGCCGGAGGAATTACCAGCCGGCTGTTGGAATTAGGCCCTGTTCCCGCTCGGATCGCGGCCGTCGACGTCCGCCAATCCATGAGCAATCTGATCCGGCTCCTGTCAGGCGGACGGCTCATCGTACAGGAGTTTCGCCATGAAGCGACCCCGGAAGCTCTCGGACAATTCTCGATCATCCTGGGATCTGAACGAACCAAAGAGGCGCTGGTGGGATTGAACGAGTATGCGTTCGAAGAATGCGGAGCGGCGTACGAGCCGCTGAAAGCGAGTGCGATATGGGAGTGGATCAGGACCGGCGAAAAGCCGCCCGAGGCATTTGCAGGCCGGACGCCGTATTATTTGATTAGGCGAAGATAACTTGTCGGCGCTTTGCCGGAGGAGCGGGGCCCCACCGAGAGTGAGTTAAGAAGGAAAGCTGGAAGCGACTAAGGCACCATGACGGATTACAGCCATAGCCGCGAGGAATTCCAGAAGCGGTCCACGACGCGAAGAATAATGAGCGTCAGGCTTGCGGACGCCGAGTTTGGCTCGAAGAACCCGGAAGGGTCGCTCCGAGAGGCGCGGAAGCGATGGGGCCTGCCGCATCCGTTCGACTTATGAACACACCGTCCATTTATCTTCTCATGCGAGACTGCCTACCCTATCAGCGACCGCCGTTTGGTTCGACGATCGACACCATGGTGCGCGAGGTCACTCAATACGGCATCTCGTCGTCGTCCAAACCAAAATGATGCCCGATCTCGTGGACGACGGTGTCGCGGACTTCCCGGACAACTTCTTCCTTGGTGCGGCAGATGCGAAGGATGGGTTTGCGATAGATGGAGATCCGGGCCGGCAGGTTGCCGCCTACCTGAAAAAAAGATTCCTTGTCCATTGAAAGGCCGTGGTACAGTCCCAGCAACTCGTTCTCATCATCAATATCCAAATCCGCCAATACTTCTCGCGACGCCTTGTCCTCTACGACCACCGCAACATTCTCCATCAGGCCGGCATAGGGTTCGGGGAGGGTATCCAGCGCTTGCCGGACCAACTCTTCAAACTCGGTCTCCGGTACGCATAAAGACCGGCGTGCCATGACCATCATCTCTCTTATGGATGCGCCGCTCGCCAGTTCGAACCGGTCCCCAGATCAACCTTCAACGGAACAGACAGGCCGAGTTGCGTCCCCGTCGCCTCCATTTCGGATTTGACGAGCTGTTTCGCCCGTTCGAGGTCCTGATCCGACACCTCAAAGATCAGTTCATCATGAACCTGGAGAATCATCTTGGCGGCTGGCAATTCCTGATGCAATCGGCGATTCACATTGATCATCGCGACCTTGATCAAATCCGCTGCAGAACCCTGAATGGGGCTGTTCACCGCCATCCGTTCGCCGAAGCCCCGCTGCGTCGGGTCCGCACTCTGCAATTCGGGAATCGGTCGGCGCCGACCAAGAATCGTGGTGGTATACCCCTTCTCCTTCGCCTGGGCGATGTTTCGATCCATCAGCGCCTTCACCGCGGCAAACCGCTCGAAGAAGGTCTCGATATATTTCTTCGCCTCGGCTTGCGAGACGCCGATATTCCCCGCTAACCCAAAGGGGCTGATGCCATACACGATGCCGAACACGACGGTTTTGGCAGCACGGCGCATTTCTTTGGAAATCTGGTCTGCGGGCAGGCGAAAGATCTCCATGGCGGTCGCCATATGAATGTCTTCGCCTTCGGAGAACACACGCACTAATCGTTCATCCTGCGACAGGTGCGCCAGAATACGAGGCTCGATCTGGCTATAGTCGGCGCAGAGCAGCGTGTGGTTCGGCGGAGCAATGAACGCTTCTCGAATCCGGAGGCCGTAGTCCCCCTTGACCGGAATGTTCTGGAGATTCGGATCAGTCGAGGAAAGCCGGCCGGTCGCGGCGACCGTTTGATTCAGGGAGGTGTGCAACCGCCCCGTCTCGGGATTCACCAGTTGCGGCAGAGCATCGACATAGGTCGATTTTAGTTTGGTCAGCGTGCGACAAGCGAGAATCTGCGCGGGCAGTTCGTGCTGAGCGGCAAGCTGTGTCAACGTCTCTTCATCCGTCGAATAGCCCGTCTTCGTTTTGCGGACCGGCTTGAGTCCGAGCTTCTCAAAGAGCACGGTCGCCAATTGTTTGGGTGAATTGATGTTGAATTCTCCTCCGGCCAGGGTGGAGATGCCGCGGACCATGGTATCCAATTCGCGATCGAGTTCCTTGCTGAGTTGCGCCAAGCCCGCCACATCCAACAGAAAGCCGTTTCGCTCCACCTCCGCCAGCACCGAAACGAGCGGCATTTCGACATCATGAAAGAGCGCGAGGCTCCCCTGCTCTTTCAAGCGCTCCGACAAGATCGGAACCGCCTTCGCCACCGCAACAGCCGCCGCTCCCGCTTGCCGGATAATCGCCTGATCGCCGTCAAACAAGGTCTTGGGCCCCTCCTCCGGCGAAGCTTCTTCGCTGCCGCCAAGCTGGTATCCGAGGGTATCCATGAGGATCGTGTCCAAGCTATGGCCGCGCCGGTTCGGATTGAGCAGATAGTCGGCAATCATCGTGTCAAAGCAGGGGCCGTCCAGCGTCAAACCGTCACGATGAAATGCGATCAACACCGGTTTCAGGTCGTGCGCCGCCTTGAGCGCTTCTGTATTGCCTAACCATACCTTCACCGATGATGACCATTCAGACCCGCTCCGCTCAATGTACGCAGCTTGGGCACTCGTCGTCCCCAGAGCCAGGCCTTGAATGTTCGCCTGAATGCCGGAGCCCTCGCCGAGCAGGCAATGCAAGCCGACGGGGTCTTTATTGGGCAATGAGCGAAGAAACCGGCTTACTCCCTCGTCATCGTACAATCTTGCTGGTTCGACCCGGGGCACCGACGCCGACAGCGGTTGGAAAGTCTTGGCCAATGCCGTGAATTCCAGTTCGCGCATGAGCGAACTGAGTTCTTCCGTATGGGGCGACGTCGCCTTGAATCGCCCGGGCTCGAATTCAATCGGGCAATCGATCTGAATAGTCGCGAGGCGCCTGCTCAAGCGGGCATTCGCTCCCTGATCCACCAACAATTGCTTCGTCTTGGCGGGAGCGACTTCCGCGATACGGGCAAGCAATTCCTCAATCGTCCCAAACTGCGAAATGAGTTTCACCGCGGTTTTTTCGCCGATGCCTTTCACGCCCGGAATATTGTCGGTCGCATCGCCCATGAGACCCATGACTTCGACCACGCGGCCCGGCTCCACGCCGAAGCGCGCCAGCGCATCGGCCTCGCCGAACCATTTGTCCTTGACCGGATCATAGATCCGCGTCTTCGGGGTCAACAGTTGAAACATATCCTTGTCGCTGGTGACGATCACCACCTCGATCCGCTGCGCCTCCGCCTTACGAGCCAGCGTTCCGATTAAATCATCCGCCTCAAGGCCCGCTTGGCGGATGCAGGGAACCGCCATGGCCTCGACGATTCGATGGATGTAGGGAACCTGCGTCTGCATCCCCTGGGGCATCGGCGGCCGTTGCGCCTTATATTCTTTGTATTCTTCATGCCGAACGGTAGGGCCCCTCTCGTCGAACACCACAGCGACATAATCCGGCTTGTGATCGCGCAGGATCTTCAGCAGCATCGTGGTGAATCCATACACCGCGTTCGTCTGCAAACCTTTCGAGTTGGACAACGGCGGCAGGGCAAAAAACGCCCGATAGATGTATGCACTGCCGTCTATGAGATAGAGCGTCGACATAGTCGAGTATTCCAACCGTTACTTTGGATTTTTCTCGGGTGCGAGAATCAACGGCGGTTTGTTGAACTTGGCCCGCATCTTATTGATCGTGCTGAGGACGGTCGCTTGTCCGACCAGCTTCGCCTCCAATCGCCGTTTCCCCGGAAATTCGACCAGAGACAGTCCGATCAGAATGGTGAGAATGCCTTGGCCCGGCAAGACCAGCATTGCCAGCCCGGCGAGCAGAAACACTATTCCAACCAGATTTTTCACGAGATGGCCGACGACTCTGAGCACGGGATGATGATTCTCCATCCAGGGCCGTGGGATACGTACGTCGAAATAGTCGGCCGGCAACCGGACCAAAATGATCGGGATGGCGATGAGCGTGCCCACGAACATAAAGATCGAAGAGACGGCCAGCGAGATCAGAAGCTGCGGCGGAAACAACGAAGCGATGTGCACAAGCCAATCAGTCATCGGCCCTGCATCCTAGCATGGCGCTTGCGGCGGCGGGAAGAGTGCCGAGTCGGGTTTACCTCCTGAAAGCCGTCGCGATATAATGCCGCCCATGCGCCGGTTCGTCACACGCGCCCAAGGAATCGAAGAAATCGACGGGAATGTTGGTTTGCATCACGATCCCGCGCATGGCAAGTTCGCTCTGGTCCTGCTTCTCTGGGCATGTTGGGCGGTTCTCCCGCTTGCTGCCAGTCCGGCATCCGGCCAAGGGACGGAAGAGATGCAGATAGAGATTACGAAGATCGGCCTGGGCAAGGAAGTGGTCATCACCCAGGGTCCGATGGAATGGTTCATGCGAGTCGAGGTGACGCCGGAAAACACCGTCGTCGTGCGGCAGGAGAAACAGGGCGAACGATACCTGGTGGACGAGAGCGAAACCCACGACCGCTCAATGACCGCGGCGGAAGTGGACGGCGCCATTACGGACTTTATCAACCACGTCAGAGTGAAACGGCAGAAACCCTGACGATTTCGCCTGAACCGCCTATAGCGCCGGCCGAGCCAAGCTCCTCATCTGATCGGAGCATTACCCGTCCTCCACGCTCCATCGCTTAAACCTACCGCGACGTCGTCACTCCAACCCGGTCGCAATAGGGAATCAGTTTACAGCGGCTGCAGAATGGCGAGACCGGCTGGCAGATGTTCTGTCCATAGGGAACCAGAAGGTCGTTGTAGATAATCCAGTATCGGGGCGGCAGCTTCTCGCGCAGGGCTTCTTCTGTTTCTTCCGGATTCTTCGTTCTGACATACCCCCAGCGATTGCTGATACGGTGGACATGAATATCGACGCAGATGCCGGGCTTGCCATATCCGACCGTGACGACCAAATTGGCGGTCTTTCGTCCGACTCCCGGCAAGGTGATCAATTCGTCGATTGAATCAGGGACCCGTCCGCTGTAGTCGTCCAACAATCGGCGACAGATCTTGTGAATCTGCCGGGTCTTGGTCCGATAGAACCCGACAGGGTAGATGGCCCGCTCGATGCGGTCGGCCGAAAGCCTAAGCATTGCCCGAGGATCGGCTGCCAGGGCAAAGAGGCGCGCGCTTGCTTCGCCGGTCGTGCGATCCTTGGTTCGGAGGCTCAGCAGGCAGGAGATCAGGATTTTGAAGGGATCGTGTCCCGATTCACGAGCGACCACCCCGACCACCGGCTCCTGCCATTGCCGCACTTCCCGTTTCAGAATGCGGATGACGGCGTGGATATCCGATGAACGCATCGCCCTGCGACTGCTTCTCAATCCGAGAGAGAGGAATACAACAAGCTATGGAGGGAGCAACTGCAGTGAAGGAGCTTATTCCGGACGGCGTTTTGCAAGCCACTTCTGCCGGCGTCGTTGGGCTTCCCGTTCTTTTGCTTTCCGTCTGACGCTCGGCTTCTCATAGTACCGCCGACGCTTCAGTTCTCGGAACAACCCTTCACCGGCCAGTTTCTTCTTCGCAACCTTGAGAGCTTTTTCGACATTATTATTGAAAACTTTGATTTCCATTCTTGACGACCTTCGACTTCCCCTCTACCGGATTTTCAGTTTGTTCAGGATTGTCTGGGACCAAGGCTTGGACGGCGGAGTGTAACACAGGCCTTTGAGTTCCACAAGTTTTTGTTCGGCCGCCGCGATCCGTCCACGGAACGATCGGATGATCTCCCGATCCGGTTGATTTTTCATGTTTTCTTTCACAATATCGAGGCAGCCATCGATAATGGCGCGTGACAAATGCATCCCCAGACGAAGATCCGGCTGCACATCGACTCTGGCCTCAGCGAGCAGGTTCCGCAACAATACCGTCGCCTCAGAGGAGAGCTTCACGATCTCCAATGGCACCTGAGTCGCCATGACCAATGAGCCCGCCGTACCTGTTGCGCTATCTGCAGTTGCATCCGAATTCTTTTGCGCTTGTAGGACCGCCGCATAGGCCTCGCGATCGATCCGCACCAGGTCATGAAGCCTGGTGCGGATTTCTCGGAGACACTTCTCCGATATCCGCGAGCGGTTCAATCGCGCGATCATGACCCCCAAGGTGGCGGCAAGGCCCGCCGCGAGGGCCGCGGCACCCGCTCCTGTGATCGCCGGCGCTTTGGCGGACACCGCTTCAGACACCTCGGCCAAGGAAGCGGCCAAAGGCTTCTGCGGCGCGGACATCACCCGATTGACCGCTTCCCGCGATTCGGGTGCTTCCAGCCTCGTCTCGATAATCGTCTGCCGGTCGAGACGTTCGAGCTTGAGGGCCTGTTCAGCCGCCTGGATCAGCGCTCGCTGGGGCACCAGTCCCACAATTTCCGTGCCCGCGATGCCGACCCCGCGGTGCTGTACCTCCCGCTGCACGGCGTCCAATGCGACATGAATCGGCGTCTTCTCATAGTTGGTGAGATTCATCGAAACCTGAACCAGGCCGCGACTCGCCAATTCCACTCCAATGGCCTTCACATAGGGTAGTCCCCCGCCGGATTCGCGCACCACACGGGCAATTTCCCGCGCCGCGGTAAGGTCGCGTGTTTGTAGATTGACATTGAATGCAATGAGAGGAGGCCGGGCGCCGACGGCCGTCGCCCCGGCCGTTTCATGCAGGCACCTGGGGCCGAAATCGGGCGCCCAACCTGGTTCGGATTCCATGCGCGCGGCCAATCCCTTCAATTCTCCCCGCCTAATCGCTTCGAGCCGCCGGCGATCCGGTCTCGTGGCTGCCTCCTCATAAAGGAAGACGGGGATATGCAACTCATTGCCGAGACGCTGCCCCACGAGCCTGGCAAGCTGGACACACTCCTCCATCGTGACACCCTGGATCGGCACAAACGGTACGACATCCGTCGCGCCAACCCGCGGATGTACCCCTTCATGCGACCGAAGATCGATCAGCTCGGTCGCAACCCGTGCTGCTTGGAACGCGGCCTCGGCGACGGAAAATGGCCGTCCCGCAAAGGTGACTACAGAACGGTGATGGTCCCGATCCATCGTCTCGTCCAACAGCGCCACCCCCGGCACGGATTGTACGGCCGCCACTAAGGCCCGGAGAATGTCCTGATTTCGGCCCTCGCTGAAATTGGCTACGCATTCGACAATTTGGTTCATCGACTTCTCACCGCACCCGCACTTACCCGATCAGTTGAGGGCATCCCCTAGTCGCATGGTGTGCTATGATGCATGAATAAAAAAGCCGGAGGCAGGATCACCACACCTCCGGCTCTCGCCCAGGGCCCCTCCGCCATTGGAAGCGCCTCGCTACTTCGTCTTTTTTACAAATGCCTTGTAAATCCGTTTCGCCTGGCTTTGTTCCTCTTCCAACCCCACCAGTTCATGTCCGGTGGTCTGGCACCAGGCCGGCATGTCCTTCTTAATACCTTCGTCATCCGACAGGACTTCGAGCACCTGACCGGTGTGAAGCTCTTTAATTTTCTTCGATGTCAGGATGATGGGCATCGGACAGAAATAGCCAAGGGTATCGAGCTTGATATCGGCCTGTATCATTAATTGTTCTCTAAATAAACAGGTTTACGCTGCCCTGTTTCGCTTCGGCCAGATAGGTGGTGACCCCGGCGAATTGATCGATGCCTTCGATGAGCATTTCTTTGCCGATTCCCATGAGCCCCATCGTCGTGGTACAGGCAATGAATCGGACACCGAGATCCAGCGCCATTTGCATTAATTCCGGCACGCCGGGCATCCGGCTCTGCTTCATGACCCTCTGCATCATTTTTGTACCGAGGCCGCCGAAGTGAAACCGCGAAAGAGGCAACCGATCGGCGCCGCCTTTGTTGAGGAAACCGAACATCCGGCGCAGCCAATCTCCGGCGGAGCTGGAAGCCCCTTTCCGCCGGATCGTATTGAGCCCCCAGAACGTAAAGAACATCGTCACCTGCATGCCCATTGCCGCGGCACCGGTCGCGATGATGAAAGCCGCCATGGCCCGATCCAAATCTCCGCTCAAAAGGACGATGGTGACCCGGTCCGGCTTGGATTCGCGCAATTCTTCCAGCGCCGCTGCCGGTTGGATCTGCGTGGCGGTCATACTCTTCCTCTGGTGGCGCTGATTCTAGAGCGAGAAGGAGCCTCGAATACTTGGAAAATCACTATATTATGTGATTCTTTTTCTTGTCAAGGTAACGAGGGCGGCCTGAAGTCACGCTTCGATGACTCGCGCCGGTGTCGATCCGCCAAGCCGACCCGACACGTTGCTTGACGCCGCAGAAGGCCATCGTTATAGTCTGAATTTCTAACCGACATGGCTCTCCTCTCTAAGTCTCTCTCATGACATGGGTACGGACGCAATCACCGAACTGAAGCCCTCGAAGAACACGCCCCTCTGGGGGTTCTGGTATCCGGCGTTCACCAGCTCTTTCCTCGCTGCCGGCGCTATGCGGGCGGTGGTGCTTCTTGGCCTACCGATCCTGGTCTGCCGTGACCGCAATGGAACCGTGTCGGCCCTTCGCGATATTTGTCCCCATCGAGGGATGCCGCTCTCGTTCGGTCGATTCGACGGCGAGCGAGTCGCCTGCGCCTATCATGGCTGGCAATTCGACACGGGCGGCCGCTGCCGCCACATTCCCGCCCTTGTAGACGGTTCGCCGATCCATGCGGAAAAGATCAGACTCACGACATACCCCTGTCAGGACCAGGACGGGTACATTTGGATTTTTCTTGCGGACGACACGCCGTTCAATCGACCTCTCCCGGAACTTCCTCGTCTCCCACTTCCCTCGGAACCGTACCGCATGATCCAGATTTCCACCTTATTGAATTGTACGATTGACGATGGGATCGTCGGCTTGATGGATCCGGCCCACGGCCCCTTTGTGCATCAGTCCTCCTGGTGGAGGACGCCGGCGAGCATGCATGAGAAAGCCAAGACGTTCGAGCCGATTCCGAACGGTTTTCGCATGGTCGCCCACGCCCCGTCGAAGAACAGCGGCCCTTATAAATTGCTCAATCTCTTTTACGGCGGACCGCTGACCACGACCATCGATTTCGTACTCCCGAACCAGCGGTTCGAGTTCGTTCAATGCGGGTCCATGTTTGTCTCGACCCGCGCGACCGTCACCCCGGTCGGCGAGCAGCAATGCCGCATCGATTTTTGTGCGGCCTGGAACGCCTTGCGGTGGCTGCCCTTCTCCACGGCGCTGTTCCGTTATTTTGCCAATATTTTTCTCAAGCAGGACAAGGAGGCGATGGAACGCCAAGCGGTGGGCCTTCGCTACAAACCGGCACTCATGTTGATCGACGATGCCGATACCCCGGCCAAATGGTATTACAAACTCAAGGCCGCCTATCTCGCGTCGGTACAAACGGGCCGGCCCTTGGAGCATCCGCTGAAGGGCCCCGTCACCCTGCGCTGGCGAAGTTAACCCGAACACCGGATTGACTCAGTTCACATATGGTCATTGAGTCGATGGTTCAATGGAAGAATCGTCGATCGAGCCCTATTCCGCACAAAGCGTCAGCCTACCTGCTCATTGCTTCCAGCGCCTGGTTCGTTCAACAGCGACATGGCCCGCCTGATTTGTTCGCGGCTTCCGAGCAATGTCACAACGTCGCCGGCTTGCAAGCGAACTTTCTCCGATGGATTGGATTGCGTTACTTGATTCCTGGTCCAGGCAATGATCGACGCGCCGGCCCGCGGCCTGATCGACAGGTCCGCGAGTGATTTGCCGATGGCCGGAGAATCCTCATCCACGCGACACATCTCCACCTCCACATCCGTCAGCGTTCCCCCTCGCAAATGATGCGCCAATTCCGGCATTTCGCTGCGCCGCAGCAGCGCGTACCCTTCCCGGCGGACTTGTTCCGCTTTTCGCGTCACGAATTCAGGCGGCAGATTATAGGTTCTTAGGACCAACGCAAAGATTTCGATCGACGTTTCGAATTCCTCCGGCACAACATCGTCGGCGCCAAGCTGGTGCAACTCTTCCAGCTCGCGCAAGTATCTGGTGCGCACGACCACATGAATATGAGGATTGAGCCCCTTCGCCACCTGCACCGCGCGGCGGGCCGTGAAGGGGTCCGAGATCGCGACCACGAGGACCTTGGCGTCGTCGATTTTCATGTGCCGCAGCACATTCGCGTTCGCCCCATCGCCATAATAAATGGGGATACCGTGCTTGGACTCCCGACGCACCGTGTCTCCATCCAAGTCCAGCGCGATGTACG
Source organism: Nitrospira sp. Nam80 (assembly GCF_965152575.1). Taxonomy (NCBI): domain Bacteria; kingdom Pseudomonadati; phylum Nitrospirota; class Nitrospiria; order Nitrospirales; family Nitrospiraceae; genus Nitrospira; species Nitrospira sp. Nam80. Next base: position 383,055 of record NZ_OZ224216.1, on the reverse strand, counting down.
GGATCTCCGTTTCTCCCAACACCCTGGCAAGGTTTCTGCCGTTGAGCCCATACCCGAGAATGATGACATGGTCCTTGATCCGAATCTGCCTACTTTCCGCCTGGGCCTGATGCGCGGCAGTCCGCTCAGGAAACCAGTGACGCAGCCGTTGAATCGCTTCCACCCGCCTGGCCAAATGGGGCGACCACTGCATGAGAAACGGCGTGATGGTCATTGTGAGGACCGACACGGCGAGAAAAAGCTGATACGGTTTCTCCGGCAATAATCCGACTTCGAGGCCTTCCTGGGCCAGGATGAAACTGAACTCGCCGACTTGAGCCAAGGCGACGCCGGCCAAGACCGCGGCTCTCGGGGCGGAGCCGGCCGCCAGCACCGCCCCCGTGCCAGTAACGAATTTGCCGACGATGATCGCCGCCAACAATCCCAGCACGGTGAACGGATACTCGAAAATGATATGCCAATCCATGAGGACGCCGATCGACACGAAAAACAAGCTGTTGAAACTATCTCTGAACGGCAGCACTTCGGCCAAGGCCTGGTGGCTGTATTCGGATTCGGCGATGACCAGACCGGCGATAAAGGCTCCCAGTGCAAGTGAGAGCCCCCCAAGGGAGGTCAGCCAAGCGATGCCCAGACAGAGCACGATAATCGTCAGCAAAAAAAGTTCGCGGCTCCGGCTGCGCACGATATGCTGCAAGAGAGTCGGAACCAGATGCCAGGCCGCCGTGACGATGAGCGCAACCACCGCCAAGGCCTTCAGAAGCGTCAAGACCACCGCGCCGGCGGCGCTGCTGTCCTGCGTGGCCAGGATCGGAGTGGCCAACATCATGGGAACCATGGCCAGATCCTGAAAGATCAAGATCGCGATGGTGGCGTGTCCATGCAGCGAATCGCTCTCGCCTCGTTCAGCCAGACTTTTCAAGACAATGGCCGTACTGCTCAGCGAAACCAAAAATCCCCAGAAAATGCCCTGTTTATAACTGAGCCCGGCGGCCAACGCCCCGAAAACGGCCAACAGCAGCGTCCCTCCGACCTGAATCGGCGCCGACACCACCAGAATCCGGCGGGCCGAGGCGAACTGTACGGAAGAGAATTCGATCCCGATGGTGAAGAGGAGCAGAACGATGCCGATCTCGGCCAGAACCTGTACCTTCGTCGTGTCGGGGATAAGATTCAGACCGTGCGGTCCGATCAAGGCGCCCGCGACCAGAAAACCTGCGATGGAAGGAAATCGAAATTGATGGAAGACAAAGACGACCGCGGTGGAAACGGTGAAGATGATCAGCAGATCTCCGAGCACCTCGTAATCGGTCATACACCCCTTTCGCTAAGAGCCTCGGTAGGGCGGTCATCTCCAACGATCGTGCCGCAGCATACCTGAGCCGATATCGCCGGACAAGGATGTCTTGAAAAAGGACCATGTAGCGGACGGGGTCGAAAAGACGCTAATTAGAGCAAAGGAACTGATGAGTCACTAGAAGGGGATTCGCACGCCGAGGTTGAATTCGTTCGGCATCATGTTCTTACCGAGATCCCCGGATTGGGCGGGATTGTGAAAGAGTCCATTGGACCCCAAGGCCCGGTCACGGTCATTGGTGTATCCGCCCCCGAACCCGGCGCCGATAAACGGGATGATGGTCTGGTCCTTGAGTTGAAATCGACCGGTGAGGGCCGGAGCCTGTCGGATGACGCTGCGGTTCTGGTCGGGAAAAGAGAGAGGTTCGATGGCCGACGGACTGCCACTGCCGCCGTTCTGACGGAGGCTTGACCACGACGGAGAATCGGTAGAGGTGTCTTCTGCCGATGAGACCGTGGTGCCGCACAGCACGAGCACGAAGCAGCCGATCAATAGAACACCATGTATTGTTCTGCAATGTTGATCCACCGGCGTCACCAGTTCTTTGTGTCTCTGCCATTTGAACATTTCCATTGATCCGATGCAAGGCCCGCAGCGGAGAACATGCGCATGTTCTGCCGTCACCTCCATCGCGCAGGGACATCAGGACACTTGCAGTACGGCGATCGGTAAGTTATTCATAGCATCGGCGCTACGACGCCAGGTCGGCGCTGATGCCGGCATGTGCTTCCCGATCTCCCGACACGACTATCTGGATGCGAACTGATCCCGCTTCATCGACCGCCGTGTGGCATACCTGCTCGTCGATGGGCTACGGTGGGCTGGAAATCCGCATGCTGGAAGAGGCGTCGTTTTTCAGGGCGCGCGGTTATGAATCGACCTTTGTCTGTAACCCCGGCGCTCCGTTGGGACAGCGTGCGGCGGCACAGGGCATCCCGACGGTCCCACTCCGCATGCGCCAATCTTACGAATTGCCCTCGACGATTCGATTTTGGTCGCTGCTTGGGCGCCATCATGTCGATATCCTGCATACTCACACGTCGAAAGATCATTGGATCTGCGGGCCGGCCGCAAGGCTGCGCGGCATCCCGATCATCCGAAGCCGGCACATCGGCACACCAGTCAAGACCAACGTTCTTTCAAGCTTGATCTACACCGGCTTGGCCGATCGTGTGCTTACGTCCTCCGCTGATATCAGAGACGACCTTCTCCGGATCCCCCGGCTCCCTCCCCAACGAGTGGTCGAAATTCCTGCGGGCATCGATGTCACGCGCTTTCATCCTCTTACGAGCGGCGACCGCATCATCAAAGAGTTCAATCTCGAAGAGGGTGCTCCGATCATCGGGTATGTCAGCCGGCTGGAGAGGGGAAAGGGCTTCCGCTATCTCATGGAAGCGGCGCCTTCTGTGCTGAAATGGTGGCCGAATGCCCGGTTCCTGTTCGTCGGCGACGGACCACCCTGGGATCGCCGGACAGCCGATGAACTGCTGGAGACGCATGGATTGCGGAAGCATGCCATCCTCACCGGCTTCCGTACCGATATTCCGGAACTCCTGGCCGCCATGACGTGCCTCGTATTTCCATCCTTCAAGATCGAAGGGACACCCCAGGTCCTCTTGCAAGCCCTGGCCATGGAAAAACCGATCATCGCCACCCGCGTGGGTGGAATTCCGAACTTGATCGCCAACCAGGAGACCGGTCTTCTCGTCGAACCGCAAAATACCGATGCCTTGAGCCGGGCCATTCACTGGCTGCTGGATCATCCGTCCGAAGCGCGACTCATGGCGCAACGCGGCCGGGAGAACGTAGTGGGCAATTTTTCCCTTGACCGTGCCGTCGATCGCACGGTTGCGGTCTATCGAGAGCTTCTATGATCTGCCTGACGGGGGACGTTCATCATCATTCCTATCGAGGAGTCGATACGTGGTATTCCCCCTATTCTGAAGCCCGGCTTGCTCTGCGGTATGGCGAGATTGCCGCACGCCATGGCGTGAAAGTCACGCTGTTCATTACCGGCAAAACCTGCCGCCAAGAGCCGGCCCTCGTCGCCGAACTGAGCCGAATGCCGAATTGCGAGGTAGGCGGCCATACGTACTGCGCGTTCCGTTCGCCCATGCATTGGTTGTGGAAACGGATCGGACTCGGCGTCACCGGGCCGGTTTTCTTCCAAGCACGGGATATCGCCAAAACCGTGCGGGCCATCGAGCGCCTGACCGGAAAACGCATCCGCGTGTGGCGAAACCATGCGTACCGGCATGACCAGCATACCTACACATTGTTGACGAAGGCGGGCATCGAAATCGTCTCGGACCATGTGTCGGCGACGGCGACTGCGCCGGAACGCTTCAGCGAAATGCTGCTTTCACTGCCCATTAATACGGCGCCGGACCATGAACATCTGCTGCACGGAAAGTATCTGCCAGGACGGACGACGCCCGAGCGACTATCGGGACGCGTGAGCATCCATGACTGGTTGGAGATCGTTCAGGACAACGTGCGGGCAATCGACAACCTGGGCGGGATTGCAACGATCCTGGCCCATCCCCTGTGCATGGATGTGGCGGACGGGATGCAGGCGTTCGAAGACCTCTGCCGGTTCCTTTCACGCTATCGAACGGGGTGGGTGTCGGAGGTCCTGTCGCGCTAGACGGACGAATTGCGATCACTCACATGTTGTAGTAACCGCGGTACCATTCGACGAAGCGTTCGATGCCGACTTCAATCGGCGTCGCAGGTTTGAATCCCACATCACGTGTCAGATCAGCAACGTCGGCATAGGTGGCGGGCACATCGCCCGCCTGAAGCGGCAGGAACTTCTTCTCGGCTGTTTTCCCCAACGCCTGCTCCAAGACCTCGATGAATCGCAACAACTCGACCGGTTGATGATTGCCGATATTGTAAAGCCGGTAGGGTGCCGAACTGCTGCTCGGATCCGGGCGGTCGCCAATCCATTCGGCATCCGGAGCGGCCGGCCGATCCAGCACGCGAATCACCCCTTCGACAATATCATCGATGTACGTGAAATCGCGCTGCATTCTTCCGTGATTGAACACCTCGATCGGCCGCCCCTCCAGGATCGCTTTCGTAAAGAGGAACAGGGCCATATCGGGACGTCCCCACGGTCCGTAGACCGTGAAAAATCGCAGGCCGGTGCAAGGCATGCGGTACAGATGGGCGTAGCAGTGGGCCATCAACTCATTCGCCTTCTTAGTTGCGGCGTAGAGCGACACGGGATGATCGACATTATCGTGAACGGAGAAGGGCATGTGAGTATTGCCTCCGTACACCGAACTGGTCGAGGCATAGACCAGGTGCTCCACCTTCGTGTGTCGGCATCCTTCCAGGATATTGAGAAATCCTTCCACATTACTGCCCGTGTAGGCATGAGGATTGGTCAAGGAGTAACGCACACCGGCTTGTGCCGCTAAATGAACGACCCGCGGGAACCGGTAGGCGGCAAAGAGTGCTTCGAGGCCGGCGCGGTCTTCAAGATCGAGCTTCGTGAACCGGAACCGCGGATGAGAGGTAAGCTGCGCGAGACGAGCCTCTTTGAGCCGGACATCATAATACGGATTGACATTGTCCAGCCCGAGCACGGCATCGCCTCGCTCCAAGAGGCGCCGGCATAAATGAAATCCGATGAATCCTGCTGCGCCCGTGACCAGGGTGAGGTGCTGTGAGTCCGCCATATTCATTCGTTCCCGCTTGCTATGCCACCGATTTCTTGACCGCCACGGCATCCGCCGTCAGCAACTTCAGGCCGGTGCCGCCCTTGCGGTACCGCTTCCTGCATTCCACACAATATAGAGATGCGCCCTTCATTTTCAATCGCACGCCGCACTGACACATCCACCCGGCGACGCGGCCGGGAGTACCGATGACAAGCGCATGATCAGGCACGTCTTTCGTCACGACCGTTCCGGCCCCGACGAAGGCATATCGTCCGATGGTGTGTCCACAAACAATCGTGCAGTTCGCGCCTAACGTGGCCCCCTGTTTCACCAAGGTGGGACGCAGCTCCATCATTCGCGGGATCTCGCTCCGCGGATTCAAGACATTGGTGAATACCATCGACGGGCCGCAGAAGACCCCATTTTCCAGCGTCACTCCTTCATAAACGGACACATTGTTCTGTATCTTCACGCCGTCGCCGATCACGGCATTCGGACCGACCACGACATTTTGGCCGATCTTACACCCTTTGCCGATCTTTGTTCCCTTCAAAATATGGGAGACATGCCAAATGCTCGTTCCCTTTCCGATTTCCACGCCTTCATCGATGAACGCCGATTCATGCGCGAAGTACCCCGGCGGCTGAGCCACACGGCGAACGGATGGTTCCGCCGGAGAGGAAAGAAACGGCCGGACATCCAACGAATCCTGGCATTGTTGCAAGACACGGAGCACGCGTAATCCTTCCTCACCATCGGTCCGCGGAGTGCGCCTGGTCGTCACGCAGTCGATAAAATGCCGGCATTCGGCGCGCAACGGTTCAAGCGCGTCCAGAGGAATGGATTGTCCTTCCGCCTTGCTCGGCACAGGCAGCTGATGTTTCCATTCGATCGAGTGCGGATACAGCGTCAATTTATCCTGTTTGTCCAGATCATCGAAGACCGCCATCTTTCGATCCCCGACTACGATCAATTTCTGCTCCTTGAAGGGATGGAGCCAGGACACAAAGACATGGGCCTTGACGCCGCTGGGGAACGACAACAAGCTCACGGTGACGTCGGCGATGCGTTGGTGGAGATAATTCCCACCCTGGGCATGCACCGCATCCGGCATGTCCTCGAGCAAACCCAGAATCACGGAGATATCGTGGGGCGCAAATGACCAGAGAATGTTTTCTTCCCGGCGTATCTTTCCTAGGTTCAGGCGATTGGAATAGATGTACTGAATCCGCCCCAACTCGCCGTCATCGATCAGTTCCTTGAGCCGAAGAACGGCAGGATGATACCAGAGCAGATGCCCGACCATCAGAATGCGGCCCTGGGTTTTGGCCAATGCCACCAGGGATTCGCCGGTTTCCACGGAGAGACAGAGCGGTTTCTCCACACAGACATCCTTCCCCGCCAGCAGCGCTTCCCTCACCAGGTTTGCATGGGTTTCGGCCGGGGTCGCAATGGCGACCGCCGGGACGGACGGATCGGACAGCACCTCGCCGAATGACCGATACATCCGGCAGCCGGGATACTGTTCGGCAAACCGGCACAGCGTTTCATCATTACTGTCACAGATTCCGGCTAATGCCCCCACGTCATGGAAGTTCCGCACGAGATTCTTTCCCCAATAGCCGGAGCCGACCACGGCGACACGGGGCACAGACGGAGCAATCCGATTCGATTCTCTCATATGACTCCTGGTGTGATTGGTGAGGGCCGTCTGTCTTCGCATGAGCCGGCGAGAGAATTCACGAATGACGCTTCACGCGTCGCACTGAGAGGCAAGAACGAAGCCGGCGGACCTCACGAACATCCGGTTAAGCGCGCCCGCCCTGCGTGAGGAACGGGGGATCTCCGTGGTCGAGACGGTAGAGAGAAAGCGGCGCGAGAGAGTCGGCCAGCGAACTCACTTGGGCCTGACCGCCGTCGGAAAACCGAAAGAGATCCAGAGCATGCGTGTAATGATAGCCGCAACCTCGCGGAGCGAGAAGCTCTTTCAATTTTTCGGGCGGTTCCCAATGGGCGGTCAGGAGAGCCGTTCGGGCCGGATTGCGCCGGCTGAACATAAAGGAGAGATGATCCGGATACCAATCGGCGCCTCCCGTCGCATACGACACGAAGAGTTGCGCCTGCGCCGTCGCGCATAGTTCGGCCAGGTATCCGTTGGTCAGATAGCCGTTCTCGCCGACTTCGAGCCATTGCCCGGGATGAGACAGAGCGGCATGCGCGGCATAAGTGCGGACCTCCAAGAGCTGCTGTTGCGAAGCCAAGACCAATGGAATAGGGCCGAATTCTTGGACCAATCGCTGGATCACCCCATCTTTGAGGGCCGAGCGCCCGCTATTTGTCGGGCCGCTGTCGGCATGGACGAGCACATTGCGCCCCCGATCGGCAATCAGGTAACAGTTACGGGGCATTTCGAGATCACAGGGGTCTTCTCCAAAAAACGGGACGGAAACGACCGCCCCACCCTCGAAAGGCCAGGCCTCCCCATGGGCTAATTCGATGATGCGCGAGAATCCCAACTCTTTCAGCAACGGCACATAATCATAGAAGAGCCGTTTGCGGTTCCGCCGGCTCGGAATAGTCACCGGCACATCCTTCGGCATATGGAGCAAGGTGCGCGGATCGACATGGTCGTCGTGGTCGTGGGTCAGAAAAATACCGGCCGGCTTCGGCAATTGGGACACCCAGAGAGAGGGCACGTTCGACTCGGCAAACCAAGGCAGCAACCAGGGGTCGAAAAGAAAAAATGATTCCTTGTGGCGATACATGACCGCGGCATGGCCGAGATGAATCGTATCCCGATCCTTAGTCAGTTCCAGCCAGCGGTCCCGGATGCCGGCCTGGTCCGACACCATGAAACAATCATATTGAACGAACAACTCCATGAGGCGGCTCAGCAGCCGCTCCCCTTCACGGCCGGCCGAGGACACGACCGTGCGCAGCTCACCGGCTCGATGCGTTCCTGTCAGCATCCCTAAAAATTTTCCGACGACCGGACCCATTGGGCGGTCAAACGCCACCGGAATCGCTTGCCGCTTCACCGCATGGAAGATTCGTAGGCCGGTATTGACGACGGCGGACGACTTGGTGAGATCGTGGGGGAATTCCCACTGAAACGTGCCGTCGGGCTTGCGACCGCACCGGATGTGCGCGGCGAGATGCGGCCGGGAATTGACCAATTCGGCATAGGCGTCTTCCAGATGCTCCCTCGTGTGCGGATCATCGAGTTGCGCCCGCCGCGCGAACACATCGCTGATCGCCGTCTCCACGCAACTCAACAAGAGACCGTGTGTCTCCTGCAGAGCGGCGACGACCTCCGGAGCGATCCCCCCGATGAACGGAAAAGGCCCCGGGGGCTGATTGCTTTCCAGCTGCACCCAAACCCAGGGTGCAAGCCCCACATACTGGTCGCGAGAAAGTTTGTCCCAGATACTCATAATCGTTCGGAGGAAGGCGTCCGGAGTTAGCCCGTCATTCACCGCTCACGTTTGACGCCTGACCCATTCGAGACGGCTGATGTCCGGTTCGTACAAGGCCTGGATCACATTGCCGTCCGGATCTGTGAAATAAAATGAATAACTGCCGTCCCGGTGCAGTTTGGGAGGCTTGGCAATCACGGCTCCGTATCGAACGCCTTCACGCTCGACGTCGGCGAACATCTCGTCCACAATCTCCCGGCTCTCCACGATTACGCCGAAGTGATCCAAAAATTGCCCGCTGCCCGCCTGATAACGATCGCGCTGGGAGGCCGGAATCTGATGAAGCGCTAAGTTGTCGGCGCCCGAACTGAGATACACATTCTCGGGATCCGGTTCCCACACTACTTTCATCCCGAGGAACCGTTCATAGAACAAACGAGACCGATTCAAGTCGATCACGCGAAGCGCCAGATGTCGTAACCCACGATGAGCCGGTGTCGCCATGGCAGCGCTCGTATAGTAGCAGGATGTTGAAAACACCTGCCAGCCGCCAAAGTGATTTTCCTCGGCCGGCAGGCTTTCCTTCTTCAGACTCCAATCGCGGAATCTCGGCATGTTACTTGGCCGAGGGCCTGTGGTACGATCTGCTTTTCCAGTCTACTTAACGAAGGAGTCATGTTTTATGGTTTTTCGAAGCCGTGCCGCGGTTGCGCTGACCGGTTTGTTGATGATTATGAGCCCCGGCTTTTCTGATGCAGAAGAATCGAAAGCGGCGCCGGCGGAGATTACAGGCAAGGACGGCGCCTCGATGGTTCTGATTCCGGCCGGTTCTTTTCCGATGGGCGTGCCGCCGGGCGACCGTGACGGCGGTCGGGATGAATATCCCCGCCATGAAGTATTTGTCGATGCCTTCTATATGGATAAATATGAGGTAACGAACGGCCGGTATCTGGCGTTCGTGAAGGCCACCGATCACCGGGTGCCCCAGAATCCTAGGAATCCCACTCGCAATCTGTGGGAGGGAACCGCTATACCGGAATCGCTGACCGATCGGCCGGTAGTCAATGTCGATTGGGGAGATGCCGACGCCTATTGCAAATGGGCCGGCCGCCGGCTCCCGACCGAAGCCGAATGGGAAAAAGCCGCCAAAGGCAACCACGATTGGCGTTTTCCCTGGGGAAATGTCGAGCCGACATCGAAACATCTCAACTACAATCAACGGTGGATCGGAGAAAAGACATTGATGCCCGTCGGTAGCTATGAAGCGGGCAAGAGTCCCTATGGGGTGTATGATATGGCCGGGAATGTTTGGGAATGGGTCAATGATTGGTATGACGCTCACTATTATGAAAAAAGCCCGGCGAAGAATCCGAAAGGTCCGGAAACCGGCAAAGGCCGAGTGCTGCGGAGTTCGGGCTGGCAGGTGGAAACACCGCTGGTCCGCATCTTCACCCGTGTCGAGAGCGACCCGACGGAGAGAAACGAGTCAACAGGATTCCGGTGCGCCGCGGACGGCGCGACAAAGTAAGACTTGGTGATTTCTGACTTGGTAAAGTATGCAGAGCATTCGAGCGGAGGATCTGAGACGGTGAACTAAACGGTTCGCGCTCCTCATAATAAGAACTAGGCCAGCGGCTCACGAATGGAAGGGAGGCAAAGATTCTTGGCGATCAGTTGCTTCGAGCAGCAACCGCTGTTGCTGCAATTAACGAGCAGCCTGTCGAGGACGATGCAGAGCCGAGTTTATTGCGAAGCTTGGAATCGTTGTTGAAGAAGCAGACGAGACGTTATTTTGGTGTGAACTCCTTGAAGAAGCCGGAATCGTACCTGCAGAAATTAAGGACATCATGAAAGAAGCGAGGGAGATTCTGGCAATATTCTCAACGGCCCGCAAGACCGCCAAAACTCGTCAAGTATCATGACTTCGCCAAATCACCAAACCACCAAATCCAACCTACAAGGTCTCGCCGTCGCCGCCTTTGAGAGCCGCATGGCCAACGAGATGGAAAGCCTGATTCGTCGCTATGGCGGGAACCCGCTCGTCGCGCCGGCCCTCCGGGAGATTCCACTCGAGGATAATTCCGCCGCCCTGCGTTTCGGCGCGCGGCTGCTTACGGACCGGATCGACATTCTGATCCTTCTCACCGGGGTCGGCGCCAAAACCCTGTTTGAAATTGTGCAGACGCGCCATGCTCTTCCCGATATTATCGAAGCCTTGCGCCATACCGCGCTGATCGCGCGCGGGCCCAAGCCGGTCGCAGCGCTGAAAGCCTTCGGGCTCTCGCCCACCCTCACAGTCCCGGAGCCGAATACCTGGCATGATTTGATCGCGACGTTGGATGCCTATCGACCGGTAAGAGGGCTCCGTGTAGCGGTGCAAGAGTACGGCGTGTCAAACCGAGAGTTGCTCGACGCGCTGCGGGAACGCGGCGCGGACGTCTTCGCCGTGCCTGTCTATAAATGGGCTCTTCCGGAAGACACGGCTCCGCTCAAACAGCTCATCGATTCGATCCTTCGAGGCCAGGTGGATGTGATGCTGGTGACGAATGCGGCTCAAATCGATCATGTGATGCAGTTGGTGGAACAAGATAGAAAGAGAGAAGAGTTCAAGAAGGCCTGCGGCCGGATGGTGGTTGCATCAATCGGTCCAACCGCAAGCGAGCGCTTGCGCGAGTACGATCTTCCGGTCGATTTGGAACCGACCCATCCTAAAATGGGTATCCTGGTCAAAGAAGCCAGCGAGCAGGCCGCAGCAATTCTCGAACGCAAACGAACAAAGACATAGGCTGAGCGCGGTCGAGCCGAAGCACTGAGCGAAGCGTAGGTCTAAGGATCTTTACCGCAAGCTTGTTTGCTTGCTTGGCTCGTCGGGCTTCGGCTCCGCTCCCCCGTCTTTTACATCCCGGGCGCACCGAAATCCCATCCAGTTCATCTTCGTGACCGGGTCGGTGCCGTTGCGCTGCGCCGCCCGAACAGTCGGCGTACTGTCGATCCATCCACCGCCGCGGAAGGCGCGCTGTGTGCCCGTCTCCGGACCTTTCGGGTTCTTCTCCGGGGCGGTCGCGTAGTACTTCGGGTCGTACCAATCAGCCACCCATTCCGACACATTGCCGGACATCTGAAACACTCCATACGGGCTCACGCCATTGTCGTACTTATCCACGGAAATAATCGGCGGGTACAGCAGGAGACGCTCTGGGCGATCCCGCACCGGACCGGACAACCCCGTACGCCCGAAGTTCGACCGTGACAAGCCCGCCATCTGGTTTCCCCAGGGATAAACACGTCCGTCTTCACCCCGCGCCGCCTTTTCCCATTCCGCTTCCGTCGGAAGCCGCTTGCCCGCCCACTTGCAATAGGCATCCGCATCGAACCAGGACACATGCATGACCGGATGGCTCGCCATCTCTTCCTGAAAATTGCCGCCGTCATACTGCCAGTCAATGAGCGGATCACGATTCGTAGCCAGGACAAATTTGAGAAATTGCACCGTAGTGACTTCGTACTTGTCGATCTCATACGCATCCAGATAAACCTTCCGTTGCGGCATTTCGGCCGGATAGGCGTTCCGATCGACCTTCTTATTGCTGCCCATGAGAAATTCGCCGGCGGGGATCCGGACCATCTCGTCATAGGGCCGGTGCTTGACCCGTTCCGCCGCAATCTTCTTCCCTTCCGGGGTCCATTCCCTGGTGACGTCGCTGACGTCCAACGCGAACACGGCCCCCCACACGGTCACGATTCCCAGCCCGGACATCAAAACAGGCGACAGTCTTCTCATCACTTGCACGGCTTCATGTCCTCCTCTGTAACGGTGGCGTACCGGCCGATGCCTTCACGACGGCTCCGGCGATTGTGTTGTGTCGGAAGGCCGGTCGAACTCCTCGAGCGGTTGAAAATTGACCGGCAGCTGAAAGAGATAATCCGAAAGCGGTCGCATCTTCACATGCTGATACTCGATGATCCAACTTCCGTCTTTGCGCGCCAATTTCATGGGGAAATGAATGTCCATGGCCACCCATTGATAGTACACGTCCGTCCGTTCTCCATGCTTCGCGGTGACCTCATAGAGGACCGTCGGGTGGCCCTCCCGTATTTCCTTTCCGATTTCTTCGCGCGACACCTCGCCATCCAACCGCTCGTATACTTGAAGATCATGATCCGGCCCGTAGGGCACGGTTTTGAAGTGTCTCATCCTGGACAACAACAGCCACACCAGGTGTTTGTCCTTCCGGACGATCGTCACATTGACCGGCCCCATGTTGTGGTGCTCGATCCGCCACATGTTGTCGCGGTAATAAATGTGAGCCTTTTGCGTTCGGCCATCCGCCTTGGTGATTTGATCCGCGGTAAATTCAAGCGCCTGGCCGGAAACGGGATATGCGAGAAAGAGGCAGAATGTCAACCCAAGAATAAGCGGAGATCGCATGATGGCTATCCTAACATAGCCGAGGCGGTCACTTTCCAGGCGTCACGGAATGCCCATTCACTCCATGGTCAAAACGGCCGCCCCACGAATGGTTCCGGCCTTCAATGCCTGCAAGGCAAGATTGCCATCCGCGAGCCCAAACCGCCTGGTATGCGTGTGGATGGGAATGGCGGCGGCTTCGCGCAAAAGGTCCACTCCATCCTGTTTCGTGTTGGCGGTCACGCTTCGCATGACCCGTTCGCCGAATATGTCCCGGTCATAGTCCAAGACCGGAATAGGGCTCATATGAATCCCGGCCAGGGCGAGCGTTCCGCCTCGGTCCAGCGCGCGCAGAGCCGTGGGCACGATCTCGCCGGCCGGTGCAAAGATGATCGCTCCGTGCAATTTGTCCGGCGGCTGGTCCATCGAGCCGCCGACCCACACCGCGCCCAATTCATGGGCCAGCGTCCGATGCTCTTCCTTGAGCGAACAAACATACACCGAACAACCCCACGCACGCGCAATCTGAATCGCGATATGCGCGCTCGCGCCGAACCCATAGAGGCCGAGGCGCTGGCCCGGCTTGATACCGCTGAGCCGCAAGGCGCGATACCCGATGATGCCGGCACACAGCAGCGGTGCCGCTTCCTCGTCCGTGAACCGAGGCGGCAGTGGATACGCGTAACGAGCCGCCACGACCGCATAGTCCGCATAGCCGCCGTTGACCTGGTATCCGGTGAAGGTCGCGCTCAGGCACAGGTTCTCCCGGCCGTTCAGACAAAACTCGCATCGGCCGCAGGTCGCCTGCAACCAGGCAATGCCGACCCGATCGCCTTCCTTCAGATCCCTCACGTCCCGGCCCAACCGCTCGACGATGCCGACCACCTCATGCCCAGGGATGATGTTCGGCGGGACGTGAGGCAGCTCGCCTTCGACGACATGAAGGTCCGTCCGGCACACGCCGCACACATGGATACGGACCCTGACCTGACCCGGACCCGGTTCAGGCGGAGTGACCTCCTGAAGAACCAACGGATTGGTCGTGACCGCCGCCGGATGCGCCAGCACCATCGCCCGCATGGCACATCATTCCTCGATTATTGCTTGGCCTTGATGCACTCAATGTCCAATTTGATGAAGACGTCGTCGCCGACCACCAATCCTCCGCTGTCCAGCGCCTTGTTCCACACCATGCCGAAATCCTTGCGATTCACTTTGCCTTCGGCATTGAACCCGGCCCGGACATTGCCCCAGGGATCTTTTGTCACGCCGTTGAAGTTGCCTGTTAGAGTGATCTCTTTGGTGACACCGCGCAGAGTGAGGTCACCGGTGGCGCTATAGTGATCCCCGTTCTTTTGGTATTGCTTGAGTTTGTACGTCATGGTCGGATACTTCTCCACGTCGAAGAAATCCGCCGAACGCAGATGCGTGTCGCGCTTTTCATGATTGGTATTCACTGATGCGGTCTTGACGGTCGCCTCTATCGTCTGAACTTTCTGCGCGTCGGGGTCCATCTCGATGAACCCGGTGTAGTCTTTGAAATGGCCGGTGGTTTTGGAAATGACCATGTGCGCCACTCGAAATTCAATCGTCGAATGTTCCGGATCCACATCATACCGCGCCATTTCCGCTTGGGTCAGACCGACCCAGCCGAAGGCGCCCGCGCACAATAGCGTGAACAGGGACAGAGCTTTCTTCATTAGGTCCTCCTCTATGGTGGATTTACGAAGCGCGGGACCGGGCGGGATCGATCATTGCTGCGCCTGAGTTTTCGGGGCAGGCGGCTTCTTCGCCGGTTTCCTTTCGACCGTCGTCTGGACATCTTCCGGCGCGATGCGTACTCCCGTGCGCATGCGGACATGCACATCCACGAGTTCGCCGCTCATATCGGCCGGCAGGGGCGGAAACGGCTGGGCATGGATGATGCTTTGAATGCCCGCTTCGTTGATGTCCCGCGCGCCGGATCCCTTCTCGACTTGGATCAACTGGGCCACGCCGCTGCCGTAGAGCTTGAAGCGGACACGCACGGTCTCTCCACTGGGGGCCCGGCGGATCTGCCGCACTTGGCGGCTCCAATTTCGACTGATGAGACCGCTCACCTGCTTCCAATAGGCTTCCGCTTCGGCCGGTTCGGGAAGCGGCAATAAATCCTCTTCCGCAATCGTGACGTTGAACACCAGGCCTGTCTCCGGCGGTTTGGACGAGGACGAGCCCTCTTGTTGCTCATTCGGCTCAGACGCGACGGGCGGCGCCGGATCGTCCTCGCCGTCTCCATCGTCCTGTGCCGGCTCACCCAATGTGATGTACACATCGCGCTTCATGAACTCTTCGACGCCGGTCGATTTCGTGCGGGCCAGCGTGACACGGATGCGGGTCGCCTTGGGGTGTACGGTGGTCAGGCTCTTGTTGGCGAAATTCGGTTCGAGAATCGCCGTTCCCTGATACGTCGTCGGGTCTGAGTCCTGATTAAGGGATACGGTCTGGCTTTGAAAAGCGGCCGATTCGATGATGGCCAGGATCGAGTCGGACGACGTCGTAATGCCGCCGACGGTAATGGAAAGTACCAGATCTTTATCGACGCGAACCACTCCGCTTGCTTCGGATTCCATCAATTCGAACTGCATCCACCGCTTCGGCGGCGGTGTGGAAGTCTGCTTGGCGGCGCCGGATGAGAGGGGAAGACTGGAGCCCAAGAAAACAGCCGTGGCGAGACACACGAACATCGCCCGCGTTGCCAGGCCCGTATTCCGCCCCGGAAACATGGAGGCATCCTACCCAGTGCCCTCAGGCAGTTCAACTCGTTTTTTCCCATATGGCTATGACATTGGAACGATCTTGCTATAATGGCCCATGCGCGCATTGGTAAAAACATCCTCCGGTCCCGGTCTCACCCACACCGAGCGACCCGATCCGCGGCCCGGGCCATGCGAGGCCGTGATCCGGGTCAAAGCCACGTCATTATGCGGCACCGACGCCCACATTTATAATTGGGACGAATGGGCGCATAGCCGCATTCAGCCGCCGCGTATCATCGGCCACGAAATGTGCGGAGAAGTCGTGGAGATCGGCTCCGATGTCACGCTCGTCAAAACGGGCGACTATGTTGCGGCCGAATCTCACCTCACGTGCGGCGTCTGTTTTCAATGCCGGACCGGACAGGCGCATGTGTGTAAAAACTATCGCATTCTCGGCGTGGATCGCGATGGATCCTTTGCCGAGTATGTCGTCCTGCCGGAAAGCGTGCTGTGGAAAACGGCGGCCGAGATTCCGCCGGAGCTGGCTTCGGTTCAGGAACCGCTCGGCAATGCGGTGGATGCCGCGCTCGCGGAAGATCTTACCGGCCACACGGTGCTGATTACGGGATGCGGGCCGACCGGTCTCTTTGCCGCCGCCGTGGCACGCATCGCGGGGGCGGCGCGTATCATCGCCACAGACACGAGCGAGTATCGCCTGGCCATCGCCACGCAGCTCGGTGTCGACCATGTCTTGCATGCCCGGTCGGACAGGAGCGATCGAATCACCGCGGCCATCAGGGACATCACGGACGGCGAAGGGGTGGACGCCTCGCTCGAGATGTCCGGCCATCCTACGGCCTTGCATCAGGCGTTTCAGTCGGTCAAGAACGGCGGGCGGGTGACCCTGTTCGGCATTCCGTCCGGCCCGGTCCATTGTGATCTGGCCAACGACATTATCTTCAAGGGCATCAGAGTGTACGGCATTACCGGAAGGCGCCTGTTCAGCACATGGTATCGATTGGCCGGGCTGTTCAAAGCCGGTCTCGACATCAGGCCCGTCATAACTCACACATTTGCTCTCAAGGACTTCGCTCGAGGATTTGAGTTGATCCAAACGGGTCAATGCGGCAAAGTGGTGCTCTTGCCGTGAGGATCGATGTATCGAGGACCCGACGCCTCATGCCTCGTGTGATGCCTCGCGCCTGACCCGTATCATGGCCTATCGCTCATTCAAAAAGGCGGTCGATGAAGTCCTGGCGGACATTAGATCTTACCGGCCACACGGTGCTGATTACGGGATGCGGGCCGACCGGTCTCTTTGCCGCCGCCGTGGCACGCATCGCGGGGGCGGCGCGTATCATCGCCACAGACACGAGCGAGTATCGCCTGGCCATCGCCACGCAGCTCGGTGTCGACCATGTCTTGCATGCCCGGTCGGACAGGAGCGATCGAATCACCGCGGCCATCAGGGACATCACGGACGGCGAAGGGGTGGACGCCTCGCTCGAGATGTCCGGCCATCCTACGGCCTTGCATCAGGCGTTTCAGTCGGTCAAGAACGGCGGGCGGGTGACCCTGTTCGGCATTCCGTCCGGCCCGGTCCATTGTGATCTGGCCAACGACATTATCTTCAAGGGCATCAGAGTGTACGGCATTACCGGAAGGCGCCTGTTCAGCACATGGTATCGATTGGCCGGGCTGTTCAAAGCCGGTCTCGACATCAGGCCCGTCATAACTCACACATTTGCTCTCAAGGACTTCGCTCGAGGATTTGAGTTGATCCAAACGGGTCAATGCGGCAAAGTGGTGCTCTTGCCGTGAGGATCGATGTATCGAGGACCCGACGCCTCATGCCTCGTGTGATGCCTCGCGCCTGACCCGTATCATGGCCTATCGCTCATTCAAAAAGGCGGTCGATGAAGTCCTGGCGGACATTCGATCCGCCGGATTGTACAAGAGCGAGCGCCACATCCTCGGCCCTCAAGGCTCGGACGTGCGGGTACGCGACCGCGACGTCATTAACCTCTGCGCCAACAACTATCTCGGGCTTGCGAATGACTCGGACGTCAAGGAGGCGGCCGGCCGCGCGCTGGAAGACTCCGGGTACGGCATGGCGTCGGTGCGATTCATTTGCGGCACCCAGCAACTTCATAAGGACCTGGAGAGATCGCTCTCTGAATTTTTCGGCACCGGCGACACGATCCTGTACAGCTCCTGCTTCGACGCCAACGCGGGGCTGTTCGAGCCGCTGCTCGACGAGCGCGATGCCGTCATCAGCGATGCGCTCAATCATGCCAGTTTGATCGACGGCATCCGGCTCTGCAAGGCGAAGCGCCTGCGCTACGCCCATAGCGACATGGATGATTTGGAAGCGCGGCTGGAAGAAGGGATGTCGAGCCGATTGCGGCTCATTGTCACCGACGGGGTGTTCTCAATGGACGGCGATCTGGCACAGTTGGACCGGATCGTGGATTTGGCTGACCGATATGACGCGGCGGTGGTCGTAGATGATAGTCATGCCACCGGAGTGCTGGGAAAGCGCGGACGGGGCACGCCGGACCATTTCGGGGTGGCGGACCGAGTCGATTTGATTACCAGCACACTGGGAAAGGCGTTGGGCGGCGCGACCGGAGGCTTTACGACCGGGCACAACGCGATCATCGAGCTGTTGCGGCAGCGTTCCCGGCCCTACCTGTTTTCGAATTCCTTGCCTCCCATGATTGCGGCCGCCGCCATGAAGGCGCTTGATCTGGTCGTCCGCGGCGATGCGTTGCGAGCCACGCTGCACGACAATACCGCTTTCTTCCGCGACCGGCTTCGCTCCTTGGGATTTACGCTCGTGCCGAGCACGCATCCGATTATTCCGGTCATGTTGGGCGATGCTTCCCTGGCGACGAAAATGGCCGATCGACTATTGGAAGAAGGTATCTATGTGGTGGGATTCAGCTATCCGGTTGTGCCGAAAGGGAAAGCTCGTATCCGAATCCAGATGTCCGCCGCGCATACCCGCCCGCAACTCGAGCGGGCTGCTTCCGCTTTCGCGAACGTCGGGCGGGAGTTGAAAATAATTAACTAGGAATGAGAATTGAAGCCTCACACCCCTCCGCCATTCCTAATTTTTAATTTCTCATTCCTCATTATCTATATGATCTATTCCCGTATCTGCTTTCGCCGGTTCGATAGATACGCGTTCCGCACCGCCGCGTAGAGATCCAGCGTCGCCTCTTCGATTCCCTGGAACTTATCGAGATTCAACGACCGCTCGTTGACAATGTCGGCGACCCTCCAGGTGAGCTGCGCGAAGGTTGTGAAGTTCCTATTGGGGTGGGAGACCACCGACGGGATACCCTCCACTTCAATAATGGGAAAGACCAGCCAGTTGATCGGATTCAAGGCAATGTCTCCAAGGTATCCGATAAAATCACGAACCGTGAACGGTGGAAGAAGCGGTATGACGAGGTACGGTCCCGGCCCGATTCCATATGCGCCGAGGGTCTGTCCGGTATCCTCCTCCGGTGTCGTGAGGTTCATGCGTTCGGCCACATCGATGAATCCGGCAAGCCCGATGGTTGAATTAATAAGAAACCGGCCGACCTCGATGCCGGCTCCCTTAAATTTGCCCTGAAAGACGTTATTGAAAAATCGCGGCGTGAATCGCACGTTATTAAAGAAGTTATGGAGTCCGACCTGGAGCCGATCCGGCATCACGAAGTTATACCCCTGCGCCACCGGCTTCAGAACCCATTTGTCCATTTGCCTGTTGAACTCAAAGATCTTCGTATTCAACGGCTCCCAGGGATCGTATTCCTCCTCGCCGCCCCCTTCGTCTTCTTTGGCAAACGGATCGTAGAACTCGTCGGGCTCGGACGAAGGCTCCGGTTCGGCTGACGGCTTTGGCGGCGCTTTGACTTGAGATGTGGAGCGGTCGGCGACAAGGTGGATCGGAGATGATGGCGGAGATTCTACGTCTGCCGGCCCATAGATCGGGGATGTCGAACCGGTGATTGCCGTCTCGACCGGCATGGTCGAGGAACCCATACTTGAACAACCGACAACTGCAACCGCCCAGACACACGCACAGAACCTGACAAACCACGACGGCTTTGGCTGCACAATCCCTCCCACTCGCGGTTGGTCTTCATGCGCCAACCCAAGTCCTCTAGTGGCGCGAAAGAATCGCCGCACTTTATATCAAAACGAGACCGGTCTCGTCACTTCCGGTTTTCTTTTCCTCCGCATTTTACTTATGGATGCAGAGACAGTCATCTACTTTCCGTTTAGGAAGTCGGCACAGGGTTCCGGAAATATAAGCCGCGGGAGACACGATGTGGACTGTTAAAATGGCAGGCGATCCGGAGCAAGACAGGGATGATGAGAGGCGAAAAAATCCAACCGATTTGCCAGTCCGTGAAGCGGGCCTATTGATTTCGTGCAGCGGAAATAAAGTCGCGTAACCTGGAATAGTAGGCGCGGCCGCCGACAAAGGGTACGTCGTTATGGTCGGCCCCTTTGACGAGATAGAACTCCTTGGGAGGCTTTGAGGCTTGAAACGTCTCCTCACCCAAGAACAACGGAATGATGCCGTCCCGGTCCCCATGAACAAACAATTTCGGCAAGGAGAGAGCCGGCAATCGATCCACGAGTCTGAAGGACGCGCCCAACAGCCAATGCACGGGTATGCCGTGATAGTAGTACTTCGCCACGGCTTCAATGGAGGGAAAACACGACTCGAGGATCAGGCTCGACGCAGGCCGATGGGCGGCCAATTCTCCGGCCACCGCGCCGCCCAATGACCGCCCGAATATCACGATACGGTCCGGGGTGACCCTTCGTTGCCGGATGACATAGTCGTAGGCCGCCATCGCATCGCCATACAACCCCTCTTCATTCGGCCGGCCCTCGCTCCGCCCGTACCCCCGGTAGTCGAACAGAAACACCGAGAGTCCGATCCGGTATAACTCGCGCAGATTTTCCAACCTGTTGATGATGTTCCCGGCGTTCCCGTGACACCAGATAAGCACGGACGACGCCCTGGAGGCTTCCACATACCATCCAAACAACTTGGTCCCATCCGTTGATTCGAACCAGACGTCTTGCAGGGGAAGGCCGATCGCGCGAGCCCAGTTGCGATCCTCCCAGGGATGGGGATGATAGACAAAGATTTGGTCCAATAGACTCATATCAGGGACTAGAAGCGGACACCCAAGCCTATCACAGCATACTGAGCGCGAAAATCGAGCGAAAGCTCCTGCCAATGGTAATTCGCTGCAACGTACTTATATTCTCCGAAGCAGAATACTCGTTGGTTCAGATTGGCCTGGACTCCGGCGAAAAATTGATGTCCGAGTGCCGGAGATGTTTCAAAGTCTCTGTCATCACGGCCTGGAATATCGGCATGAGACAGAACCCCTTGGGATAAACCACCTCCGATGCCGACATAGGGAATGAAGGTCTCGAAGGGCACACGGAACACCAGATTGATCATCGTGCCGAATATCCAAAGATTCGTGTGCGATGTTGCGAGCTGAGATGATTGCTGAAATGAGATCTCGCTGCTATGTCCGAGGGATTCTAATTCGATTCCAACCATTCGTTTGGTGAAATCGGGGAAAAGTCCCACCTTGAGGCCGGCTCCAAATCCATTTGCGATGGCGGTGTCGGAAACTGCATTCCCTTTCATCCTTGCATCCCGATCGATCGGAAAGCCACTCAAGAAATACAGCCCTATGTAGACATCCTCTTGCTCGGCCGCCAATGCAGCTTGAAGCGGCGCAAACGGCAGATGGCAACTTAGAAATAACAGGACTAATACAGCGGAGAGAGAAGGAGGCTGGATTTCTTCGGGATGCTCCAGGATGTGACTCGAATGCTGAGCGGCTTTCCACTGCGGGACATGAACAAACCGTTCATGTCCCGCAGCCTGGGCGAAACTCCTACACTCAGTTGCCTTTCACAACCGTGCAAACTTCGCCATAGATCGGTCCAAGGATGCTCTTGACTGTTTGGGTGACGAAAATGACCTTCTTCACGCCGCCGTTTTTCATCGCGGTTTCGATGCTGGTATCTCCGGTGCCCACCACGACAATCCACTGCCCGCACGCTTTGCCTTCCTTCGTGGGAGTTGCGCCGTTGTCCATGATCAAGCTACCGGAAGTTGTCTCGGTGTAGACACCTCCGACTGGGTAGAGACCTGACGGCTGATAATACCCGCCTAGTCCGCTACATCCATATAGCGAGAGCGCAAACGCCACAACAGAGAGTGAAGCCAGAACCCTGCCCACCAGCATTCGCTTCATACATCCTCCTTCTAAAAAGAATTGATTGGGGAAACTACCTCACTAACCGAGACCTGTTCGGCGGAGTATAGGTAAGGGCTCAAGCCTTGTCAATGTTTAAGACTAGCGGAGAGGCATGGCGTCGAATAGGGGACGTATAAACACTAGGCATACATCGCTGCTTGCCAAGTTAAAAATGTCTGCTAGCTTTGTAAGAAGTCACGTCTTGGCGCATGCAGAACATGCACTAAAGAAATCTTAACACAGTGAGGTCCGCCGCATGAAATCACATGTTATAGCCTTAGGCCTGGCAGTCGTATTCCTCACGGAGATTGGGTGTTCCGTCTATAAGGCCGCGTCTCAACCAGGACCGGCAGATATTACGGGTATAGGAGTGGGATCGCGGCGCACAGAGATTATAACACGACTTGGTGCACCAAAATTCTCCGATACCGATTCAACCGGGCAGAAACAGGATACCTTCGAATTCCAATCGGGTTTTCATCAAGCATCTAAGGCAAGGGTTATACTTTATATCGCGGCAGACGTTTTCACGCTATGCCTCGCAGAAGTTCTTCTATGGCCATTGGAATTAACTGTCATGGAGCGTGCTAGCTGTATCGCGGTGGCAACTTATGATCAGTCTCAGAAGGTCGAATCCTTCGCTGTGACACAAAAGGATGGTGTACAGGGTTGCTGATGCATCTGTAGATGCAACCACACATCAGGCGTAGCGTACCCACTAGCCCACCACTGAGTTATTTCAAAAAAACGCCTGCACGGTGAACAGTACGTCGTTGTCGTGCGCGCGATGATTATATTCCAGCCGTAGCGCCCAATTCTGGGCCAGCGTATAGCGTTGGCCCACCGTCCACCGAAAATCATCGGATCTCTCACCGAGCGCATAGCGCAGGTAACTCCCCGAGACCAACATGCGCCAGCGTTCGGTCACATCGCCCAGCATCCCAATCGTTCCGCCGCCGCCTATGCGGTGTTTGTCTTGAAACACGTCGCTGTAGTTGGCATCGGCCTCGGCGAAGGCAAAGTACCACTCACGCCGCAAGATATGCGTCACGGTCGACGCCCCGACTCCGGCGTTGAAATTCCAATTGCTGCAGAGATCGCAGCCGCCGTACCGGATCGTATTCATCCCGAGGTTCACCTTCCAGGACGGCGAAAGAAATAACGAATCGGCCGGCACCAGAGAAACCATGTTCAACACGGTGGCCCGCTCCACTCTGGTCTGATCGGCGCGGTTGTAGTGCCGCAAGGTCACCGATCCCACTTCGATCTGCGCTCCCGGCGTAAAGCCAGGCTCCGGATCCAATAGATCGTGATAGCCGACACGGGCCGTCAGTTCCTCGAACGTATCGTCGTTGCGCCAGCCTCCCCCGATGCTGACCCGCGAGGTGCGGTGGCCGATCTCCGGCCGCTGCGCGAACGGGGCGATCGGAACATCCTCCGACGGCACTCTGAGACTGCTTCGCGCCGCCAACACGGTCCTGTTTTGATCACGATAGGGCGAGTGCTCGGATTTATCCGATTCGCTCTTGTACCGAAGATAATCTGAGACCACATCGAGAACGAAGGCCTGGCGGTTCACCGGAAGAGCCTTCAAATCCGGGGCGGTGGCGACCTGCGACACATCGTTCACCAGACGGCGGACAAGCCCAAATTCACCGGGGGAGAGATGCTCGCGCTTCCGGCGAATCAGGGTACTGCGGGACGGGCGGTACGCGATGTCCCGCACCAGGCCGGGCTGCTCCGCAATCAGGCGAACCGAATCGGCCGGCACCGTCCAGAAAAGGAACTGATCGGTCAAATGGAGGTCGGGGTCGGCATATTCCAACAGCGCCAGGAGGTGGTAGGAACAGTTCTCTTTGAAGAAATAATAATCGAACGACGCATTGCCCATTTCCCAGGCATGCATCAGCAGACGCCGTATCTGCTCCTGCGTAAAGTTCAGCCGGTATTCCCAGATGTCCCGATTCTCGATGTCCCGATATTCGAGCACCTTGATGTAATAAGGAATCGTGGAGAAGTAGCCGCGGTAGCCGCCGAAGATGCCTTTGACGGCGTAGTCAAGATTGCGGCCGGGCGGCACGTCGGCGGCAAAGTTGATCGTGTACGCCAGAATGCGGGTCTGCTCGGTCTGTCCCCGTTGGTCGAGCCGGAGAAACGTATGGCCGAACATGGAGGCCGGATTGTTCATGAAGGCGGACGGGAAAATGAGCGAAATCGCCTCGGTATCGAACTCGGCAAACCACCGTTCGAACCGCTCGCAGCGGAAGGGAGGGATGTCGCCATCGCTGAACGCCAGATGCTCCTTCAACCAATGGTAGCGCGCAATGAAGGCGCATTGCGCCGGCTGCCCGGATCGTCCGACGAGTTCGGGGGAAAGGAACTGTTTGAGCGTCGCATCGAGTTCGGCGACCGGATTGGTTTTGCCCTCCGCCGCCATGAAAAAACCGGGATCATCCTGTTCGCTGGTGTAACCGCCGAACAGATTCTCCCGATAGTGCAGCAGCAGATGCCATTCCCGTTGCTCCGCCAGTTTCAATTCATGCGCGCGGGCGATGAGACGAGAAAGGGTCCCCTTGTCCATGTCCTCGCCGGCCTCGGCAATAAGCGTGAATAGATCCGCCACCGGTCCGAACAGGCACAGGCTTAAAAAAAAGACGACAACCGGGGGGGCTTCGGTCCGATGACCGAAGCCCCCTCGATGCTCCTTAGCGGGAGGAAGCTTGGGCGAGGACGGGATTTTTCGCGATGGCGTCATTCAAGGATTTGACAAGCGCGGCGGAGGAGTTTTCTCCAGCCTGAACCAGTGAGGTATACCGCTCCTGGGCCATGGCGAGAAATTCGCCATGCTGGTCTTCCGGCACACCCATCAAAGTGGCAAGCGACACGAGATGTTCACCTTTGCCTTGCGCCATTTCCTGCGTCAAGTTCTCGAAATTCAACAAGGCGAACATTGTAACCTTCTGATCGGCCCAGACTTGTCCGTCATTCGTGCAGCCCGACGTGCCCGAGCTGATTCCGAACGTGCCGCTGCCGAACGTGCCGTTCGTCGTGGCCATCATGACTTGAGGCGCGATGTTTTTCTGGTTCTTGAAGTCCGCCCACGCGAGCTTGCCGAGGCCGCATCCCGGACCGGTATCGGGATTTGCCGCGAATGCCAAGCCGGCCGGAGCCGCGATCACCATCACGCCCATGAACACCATCATGCGTCTAAGCATAAATCCTCCTCCTTGTTGAAGAATAAGGCATCCCACCAGTCGGCCACCGGTGACGGACCGATTATAGCTACTGCCCCGGCGATATAGAACCACATTTTCTACATGTCCCACATTCTATTCAAGTGAGGAGCGCGCTCGATCCGGAAGCATGATGTGCATCGGTTCGATGACGTCTGGATAGACCAAGAGCAATCCGATGCCGCGAGGAAGGCTGAATCGCTTCGGGCCCGCGGATCCCGGATTGAACAGCAGCATGTCGCCCAAGCGTTCCATCGCCGGCCGATGCGTATGGCCGAATACGCAGAGGTCCGCGCCGGCACGCTCCAGAAACGCGCGGCCCTCCCGGGTCATCGCTCCGCCTTCATACAGCCGATGGTACAGGGCAATCCGGCGTCCTTCGACCGTGATGATCAGCTCGCGCGGAAAGCCGCTCGCCTCAAATCCGTCCACATTACCGGATACGGCCGTCACGGGCGCGATGGCCTTTCAACCGGTCAATGACCGCCACACGGCCGATGTCACCGGCGTGCAGAATACGATCCACTCCGGCAAAGTGCTCGGTGACGGCATCGTCAAACACGCCGTGCGTATCCGAGATGACGCCGATCCTGGCCAGAAGCCTCGGATTAGTTCGCACCTTCCGCCCTATCACGGGCTAAGCCCGCGCTATTCATGAACGCTTCTACTGCAATCGCCGACTCGAACGGTCACTGAGAAAGTACCCAATTAAGGTGTCTACTCTCGCCCGAGATCAATCAGATGGCGCTCGACCTCGCAAGCGCTGGGGCGACGCACCTATACGCGAAGTCGATGGCCAAGTACCTCTCCGCCGCCTGGCGCGCACAAACGTGGCGCTCGTTCTTCGTCGCGTGGCGCACCTCATTAGTCTTCGCGCCGTGGACCTCGCGACGCAACTCCGCGATTTCGTCACGAACCGCCATCAATAGCGCGGGCTAGCGATTGCTGAACCTGGTTCCAGTCAAACGTAAACGGTTCGCGCGGGCCTCCAGGCAGTGACGCCGTCTCCGTCTGCAGTCGCTTTGCCCGCGACGCGCTCATCGGATGGGTCGAAAACAGCTCAACTTGATTCTTGTCCTGCTCGGAAAGCCGGTCGAAAAATCGGATCATGCCGTCCGGTGCAATGCCGGCCTTGCGGAGAAGCGTCAGCCCGGACAGATCGGCTTCCGTCTCCTGCTCCCGGCTGAACCTCAACGTCACCAACTCCATCCCCACTTGCTGCGCGAGACCGATGAGACCTTGCTGATCTCCAAGAATGATGGTCACTATCGCGGCAAGACCCAACTGCTTCACGACCCGTTCCATACCGTGCCGTTCGAGCACGTGGCTGATCTCATGACCCAAGACGCCGGCCACTTCCTCGCCGCTTTCAGCCTTTTGAATCAGCCCCGTAAAGACGACCACGTACCCCCCGGGCAAGGCGAAGGCATTGACCACGTCGTTCCGGACGACCGAGACCTGAAATCGATAGGGGCTGTCCGGCGCCTGCGCGGTGAGTCGGCTTGTGATCTCTTGAACCGCCATGACGGCCGGCCCCTCCTTTATGATCGGCTTCCCCGACAGCATGTGCCGATAGGCTGCGGCTCCGACTTGCTCTTCCCACTCCACGGGAACCCGCTTGACCGCCCACTCGACCATGAAGTCGGTCCCGAACCATAGGAACAATGCCAGGCCGATAAACGATACGACTACGGCCGTCCACAGCCCGCGATGCGTATGCCGCGCCCGCCGCACTTGTTCAGCCGCGCGATCGAGATGGACGTTCAACTCCGGCGGGGCTGCGCGCCGAAAAGCAATGATGAGATCCGGCGACTTCAAATACAGGGTCCGAATAGAGTCCCGCGGTTCCCACGTGACGACCAATTGATCATGGTCGAAGCCTCCGGCGGAAACCGACAGGGCGGCAAAAGGAATGACGCCGGGCAACGAGGCATCCGGCGTCCCGTTGGAAGCAACCGACAACCCTTCCGGCGTCACCGCGACACAACAGGGTGCGCCGGTCGCAGGTAAGCCGTCACCGAAGCAGAGCGCGTTGGGAGAGTGGCTCATTGAATCAGCCTCATTGCATCAGTGATCCATTTAAGATTGCACCATTTAAAATGGCTCAATGGTTCAATGCCTCACTGAATCAATGATGCAATGATCAATGTCCTTCTTGAGGATTGCACCATTTAATAGACACCAATTGATCATTGGTTCATTGGTGCAATGACTCTCTGATGAAATGGTGCAACGATCCAATTATTCGGATACTGGGATGAACTGCCGTATCCACGTTCCAAAGCTTCCGGGGTTTCGGCTTTGGATGTACACGACCCCTGGTCCACGAAACCGGCAGACAAATCCTTCGCCCGAGGTCAGGCTGGCGATCCATCCCGACGAGGCCTTTTCAATGTTATAGCTGGTTGTGGCGGTCCAGGCCACGAGATGGCTGTTATCGACGATGTATTCTTCATTCGGCTTGAGGTCGGTTTTATGGATCGCGCCGAAACTGTTCAGAATCAATTGTCCCGTCCCGCCGATCTTGAGGATAAAGAAGCCTTCCCCTCCCAACAGGCCGCGGGTCAGGCTCTGCATCTTACTTTCGATTTTGACTCCCTCGGATCCGGCCAGGAATCCGTCTTTTTGCACCATATAGTCATTGATGCCGTCCAGGTCCATGATGATAATGTCGCCGGGCACGGTCGGCGCCAACAAGACTTCACCGGCCCCGCGGCCGGCCCGCAAGGTCTGGAAGAAAAATTTCTCGCCGGTCAGCACCTTACGCGACAGGGCTCCCAAGAAGCCCCCTTCCATCTTGCTTTCAATATCAATGGTCGGTGACGCGGCCACCATCGCACCCGATTCGGCCTTGACGGCCTCTCCATCGGTGAGATGCACACGGACCATCGGAAATGCGCCGGGATACAGAATCTCACTCTTCATGCTGTTCAATACCTCCGTTAGGCGTCAGGGAAAACGTTCCTCGTTTGGACAACTCTTGCCTTGATAGAACGACGGCCAAATTCACCGCAGCATGCCACAGGTCCAGTTTCTTGTGAGGCTTCCTCCCTCAGACTATTCGAACCTGAGCTGTATGTAACTTACCAGGTGTAACTTCACGCTCCCGCTTCAGGCCTTACGTGCGCTATCCCGACACCCATCCATACAGCCGATGGCTCGGCGAGGGTCCCTCTTCCAGATAACTCATTCTGATGCGTTCAAGAGAGTCCTGTGGCAACGCGTGCCTCTTGGCCCGTGGATCAATCTGGAACACCCTCGCCGCATTCAACCCGAAGATCTGCTCTTTAATCTGCCGGGTCAGCACCTGGTAGCGATGCCGCTCAATCATCTCGTCGGGAATCTCGAACCTGCGAAACGAGTCGATCTGCCATTGCGGCGTCCCGTACCAAATGGAATCGGTTCCCCACAAGACATGGTCAGAGCCGAATGCCTCGATGATTTGGCCCAGGAGATGCGCACAGACGGCCGGCGCGGTGGTGACCAACTGCCCGAACGTCGATCCCAATTCCATATAGATGTTCCGAATCGACGGCTCGGCCTGTTTCATTCGACAGAATTCCGTCGTCCAGGGAATCCGGCCGGTCTTGGCGAACTCCGCGTCGATGTCGGCCGAACTTCGCAGGCCGGAATGATAGACCAGAAACTGAATATCCGGGAAATCCTTGGCGGCCTTGATGAGGTCGCGCGGATGGTTGTACTCGGGAACCGGGCCAAGCGGCAAGCCCTTATGGACACAGACACGCGGGATGTTTAGTTTCCTCGCTCGCTCCAGCATCGGATAGGCGATGTTCTCGTCATCCATCCACCAGCCATGCTCGAAGCCGGCGGGGCAGGAACCCGTATAACATTTCCAGGCGTTGATCTTCAGCGCTTCCGCCTGCATCGTCATGAAATCCAAATCCGTCTGCCCGAGCTGGGGCGTCGCTAATCCATGGGCCAGCATGCGTTGCGAGCCGGCCACCCGATTGATTTCATCGCGGATATGGACCATTTCCTTCGGCGGCACCACCGCTTCCTGGGGATAGGGACCGGGCGGCGTGCTGATCAGCCCCACGGTGGTTTCGCTGTCTAAAAATACTTCTTTTAAAAAGTTCCGCCAGGACAAATCGTCGATCGTACCGCGATCCCCGACGAGCGCCGGATTCCACCCGGCCTCGCGGACCCGCCGGCGGAGCGCCATCAACGCCTCCTTCGTCACGGCTCCCTTCCGGCGGGCTTCGTCACCCTGCAGGTCATAATGCGACCCGACGTAATGGGTTTGCACGTCGAAAATAAAAAATGGCTCGCCCTGCCGTTCCGTGAACGCCGCCGCCTCAACCATTTCGATATCGAGCACGTCGAAGAATCGTCCGAACACGCTGTTCATGGCGAGCCAGGCAGCCGCCATGCCTCCGGTCGTCCTCAGGAAGTCGCGGCGGCCGATTCCCAACTTCCGCGCCGCGCTCCGGCCATGAGTCTCGATGAGCTGCTCGACCCGCGCTTGCGCCGGGGTCTGCTCATAGGGATCAAACTCTTCATTCGACACGACACGGGTCGGCATGGGTGACAATGATAGAGAACCCTGCCGCCAATCAGACCGGCTGGTAAACCGTCCGCGCAGTCGAGCCATAGTGAGCCTCCTTCTTGACAGGATCGGAAGTGGGATTCTGTGAAATGCAGGCTGTACTGTCAAGAAGCCCCTGGGCGTTCTCCTGACTGCATTGAGACAAAGTTGGGTGAAATGCTAGATTCAGGCGAGGCGGTCGAAATGATCAGGATGTACCCTATGAAGCGATTTATGACAGTATTCGATCCTCCATTGTTTGAACTTCAATCCGTTTCCCGTTCCATCTCATGACCGGCTTTGCCGCTCTCATCCGGATTCTCGCCGGATCGTGGGCCATTGCCTGCGCGCTGTGCGTGATCCTCACAGGCTGTTCGCTGGCCACCGGGTCGGCCTTGATGGATGCCAACAGCGACAGCGCCATCTCCAAGGAAGTGGAAGCCAAACTGGCCGGTGATCAGTTCGGAGGACTCACCGACATTCTGGTCACGACGGAAGCGGGAGTCGTCACGCTCGTGGGGACGGTGGAACAGGCGGAACGGAAAGCGAGGGCCGCGGATCTGGCCCGCCAGGTCAAAGGGGTCAAACGCGTGAAGAACGATCTGGATATCCGCCCGCCCCGAGCCGAATGAGGCGTGCTTCCTCATTCCTCATTCCTCATATTCCCTCCCTGCCCCTCTTCCTCATCGTCCACGAACAGATCTCCGGCCATCGCAAAAGCTTCTTTGGGAAGGGTGATCGCATTGACCAAGAGATCAAAGGCGAGTCTCGCGGTCCCCTTGGCGCCGGCCATCAGCGATTCGGCCGGTAAGTACACCACATTGGGATCTTTCGTGGGGCCTTTGATCTCGAAAATGGCGGTATCAAATCCTTGTCGCTCCCCGGCAAACAACTTGCCGAACAACGGAATGCTTTT
The DNA here is from genome assembly GCF_965152575.1 of Nitrospira sp. Nam80. NCBI lineage: Bacteria > Pseudomonadati > Nitrospirota > Nitrospiria > Nitrospirales > Nitrospiraceae > Nitrospira > Nitrospira sp. Nam80. The sequence goes on along the minus strand of NZ_OZ224216.1, from coordinate 352,474 downwards.
GAGCACATCCGAGTATTCCCCTAGAGGACTCGTCACTGCTACCCCGTCGAATTCTTCACTGATGAAATCATACCGGCCGGTTATGCTCATTTTCATAATAGGACTATCCATGATGAATTCATTGATTTGAATGATGCCGTCCTCCACGTTGAAGACGATCTTCACCCGATTGAGCGGCATGCCATCCTTCGTCAGGTCGATCTTTCCTTTCAGCAGCGCGGGAAAATTCATCACAGACAGCACCTTCGAAATCACCGGCGCGTAAAAGAGCCGTCCCCCTTCAATGGTAATGGAAATCGGCCGCCGGCTGTTGATCGACGCGCGAAGAAGCTGCTCGCGACCGAACTCCGCCTGAATCCTGCCGCTAGCCGCCAGCCACCCGCTGATCCGAGGCCGCATCTCCAAGAGGGAAAACAGTCGCTCGACCGGCACACCGCTCGCGCGGAACGTGCTTCGAATCGAACGCGGGCCTCGTTCCGGCATATTCAGGACCACGCGGCCCCCGAGGTGGCCTTCGTCCGTATCACCGCTGATCCGATCGATCGTGAGCACCCCGCGTTCGAACTTCACCCGGCATGAAAAACCGGACAGGAGAAATCGCTCATAATAGGCGTAGTCGATCAGCACCGTGGCTTCGACGAAACCATTCGTCCACCAGGATCTCAGAATGGGAAAGGCATCCGTTGAGACGGATGACGACGAACCGGCCTGTGGCCGCATCAACGTCAGCGATTCGACATTCAGTTGAGAGGACTCCACGACCAGCTTCGCCCGTGGCATGTCGATCCAGTTGGCAACCGATCCGGAGAGACGCATATCGCTGTTGCCGATGGTGAAACTCAGGCGCCGGATGTCGATGTTCCTTCCATCAAAACGCAATCGCATGGCGATGTTCCGGATAGGATCTTGAAACTGTTCGCCTTCCATCACACCGTTCTTGAAAGACAACCGCCCGGTGGTGATCCATGTCGCCGAGTCCCCGGCTCTCCCTTCCATTTTGAGTCCGGCCTTGAGAATCCCCGCTTTGATCGACCCCAAAGACACACCTGTAGGAAGTTTATCGAGCGACAGCGCGTCCGACGTGATTCTCGCTCGAAAATCCATCTCCTCGTCCAACCGGATGCGGCCTTTGCCGGTAAGTCTGATCGGCGGGAAGATCAGCTCGCAGTTCCGAAGCGAGAGCACGTATGATTCATTCAGTTCACCGTCGAAACGAATGCCGGCCGGAGCGCCTTGGTCTTTGATCAACACATGTGGAACGGCGAGGGTGGCTCCATCCAATGTCAAGCTCCCTTTGAAACGAGGCATGCGAACAGCGCCCGTTACGGAGGTCGTCATGAAGAGAGGTCCTTCGAGCTGCGGCTTGAATTCTCCGGCGCCCGCCTGCTGCAACATCGGAAGGATATCGCGTCCATCAGCCGAAATTTTCACAAGCATGCCCTGGAACGACGGCTCACCGGTGAGAGCGACCTTGCCTGCGCCCTCGATTCGCGCGAAACCTGCTTGACCGCTCAGCTCATCCACGAGGATCTCGGTAGGGGTGAAGTTGATGGTCGCTTGGATTTGCCGGAAGGGAACGGCGACAGTCACGTGGCGAAATCCCAGGTTGCGGATAATCACCGACATGTCCACCAGGCTTAGATCGCCGGGGGGGCCGGACAAGTGTGCCGCCATCCGAACCTCTCCGGTCACCTGCTCCAACTGCGACAGACTCATGGTTATCTGCGGGAATCTATTGCGGTCATTGAGCAAGGCGATTGTGTCTCCGGCGCGTGCCTCTCCCGTAATGCGAACATCGGCCACCGGTTCGCCTCTCCAGTCGGTGACGAGCGCCGTCCCATCCGATAAGCGGACCGGTCCATAATTGGCCCGAAACCCGGTGATGCGAATCTGTTGAAGATCGTAGAACACGGTCGCCGACACATCTCGAACAGCGGGATGGCCCCCGCCGGGCAGAAAACGGCCGTCCCTGATCTCGACCGCGCCGGCAACAACAAACCGAGCCTGGTCTCCGAGCGTCGCTTCTATATGGGTGTCGTGGAGGCTGAGGAATCCATCAATGGCGTGCTCCGCAAGCTTGTTCGATAGCTCGACCGGTAGCCATTCGGGAGGCACCTGACTCAGCACCTGCTTCAGCGGCACGGAGGAGGCCGATAGGGTCGTGTCTACACGTGGCTCGTCCGTGCCCAGCCCGGTCAGGGTCGTCGTGCCTTGCAGGGACAGGCCTGCCACTCCGGCATTCCAATCGCTCACGATGAGGTCATACCCGGCGGCGCGGGAGACCAAGCGCAGGTGTGCGGTAATTTGTGCCGGCGGGACAAATGCCGCCGGCACAGGCAGCGAACCGACCCAGGCCGCGATGCGGCGAAGATTTACATTCGTGAGGCGGATGGTTCCTTCGGCCTGCATGGGCACAACCGCGTTCGGCGGCTCATCACCTCCTGTCCCGTTCGGCACTACGAGGGACGCGTCGGCAGCGAACAGGGCGTTTCCGGCGGCATCCTGCAGCATTTCACCGGACAACTGGACCTTGGCCCTGCGTCCCGGTATTTCTTCCTTCACGGTGAAGAGCAGCGACGTCAGGTCTACACGCGATGGTTGCCCGGGCCGCGACTCGTCTACCATCGTGAGCATGCCGTCCATGATCAGGAGGTTTCGAGCAACGGCCAGGACATTCAGCGGTGCGGCCGTCCGTTGACCGGCGGCCACCGGCATCCCGCCGCCGAGCGTCCACCCGGATTCCTCGCGTCGTATCGTGGCGCGAGGACGTTCCACGACCACATAGGCCGCCGCGGTCTGTCCTCCCATCAGCGGCCAGACTTGAAACGCGATCTCGAGACGGTCGGCCGTGAACAGAGAGAACTGGGACCGTTGATCAAGGATTTCCATTTTTCGAAGGTCCAGCCGGGGACGAGGTAAAAGATGAAGTTCCAGGTCTTCCGCCGCTATTCGATGGCCTGTCCGCTGTTCAAACTCTTGGAGAAAGGCGTCCTTGACCCATTGCGTGTTGAGGATCAGCGGAACGGCGAGTAGGATTCCGACGGCCAGACCGATCACGAGGATTACGATCAGGACCGCCCTGCCACGCATCGACCGAGCTGTATTGAGACACATAGGTTCGTCCATCGATGCCCGCGGGAGTGGATGGTAATTCACTAGACCCGTGCAACCGCTTTGCACATTCGCTTGCCGTCACTCTACGTGAGAGGTTCTAGGTATACAAGTCGTTCAAAGCTACAATCGGCGCCATGCCGCCCTCCGCATGAAATAGTGCACTGCACTCTACGTACTTCAGATTCATTCATCTGTATATGCGGTTACGAGCGCTCTGTCGCGACCTGTCCCGGCACAGCAAGCTGCAGGCGCAGTTCAGCGAAACCAGTCACGCAAATCCCCTATGCCATCCTGTGTATGGCCTTTGACAAATCCGCCTCGTCCCCTGCGCGTCCCGCCTGCCCTTCAACCAGCCGATATCTGTTTCCTGCTACCACGGGGATGATTCATTTCTCAGTCATCTGAAACTCTTATTTCACTCAAGATCTTTATTTCTCCGAGTCGACAAGGAACAAGATTGAGGTATGCCTGTCAGTTTTGACAGTTGAGCCGGATCACGTATGGCGGCACAATCCGCTGCACGGGTGTGACGGAAGGCCGCGGGACATCGAGAACGACATGCGACGGATATCACAGAAACGGAGGCATACCATGGTACGACGAGCGCTGGTAATCCTATCCTGTCTTGGAAGCCTCGTGGCCTGCGCGCATTCCCAGCAGGCCGGCGGCTTTGGCAAGGCGGAGCCGTCTGGATTTCTCAAGGATTACTCGATGCTGCATCCAGCCAAAGACGAGACGGAGGCGACTCTTGTCTATTTCGTCACGGATCGAAACAAGTTCAAATCTTATGACAAAGCGCTGCTGGAGCCGGTCCAAGTCTGGCGCGGCGGAGGGAAGTATGCCTGGAAGCCGTTGCACCGGTGGGAGGATGTCGAGCAAGCCATGGACTATTGGGCCAAGAAATTTCGCTGGCGGGGATGTATGATCCGCGGCGATGCCGGTTGCACGAAGCCGGAAGAGTAGTGCATCCTGTGCCTCCCGTTGACCCGGCTCAACGACCGGGCACAGTGAGAAGGACCTGTTGAAATCCAACAGAGAGGAGACCTCATGAAAGCTTTCATCACGCTTATAGTGGGTATCGTTGTGTTTAGTGCGCCGGCGATGGCTCAGGAATCGTCGAACAGTGCCGCCGACACAAACATGGAAATCCTCATGCAAAAGGTGGAAGCCGACAAGAAACTGCTTGTGGCGGGAAACATGGATCTGGATGATACGGAGAGCAAGAAGTTCTGGCCGCTCTACAACGAGTACCAGAAGGAGCTCGAGAAGATCAACGAGCAACTTGGCCGGACCATCAAGGAGTACGCCGATGCCTTTAATCTGGGCAAAGGGACCATTTCGAACGAGACGGCGAAGAAGCTGTTGAATGAGGCCCTCTCCGTGGAGGAATCGGAGCTGAAACTGAAGCGTTCGTACGCCGATAAGATCAGCAAGGTGCTGCCTGCGACCAAGACCGCCCGCTTCATCCAGATCGAAAACAAGATCCGTGCGGCCATCCGGGCTCAATTGGCGCAGCAGATCCCGCTGGTGTATTGACGTTCGGCCCGTTTCACCACATCCGCCATCCGCGTCGCCGAGGGTAGGTTCTCAAGGCCTTCTGGTTTCGATGGTAATCGCCCCTCTCTCGTTCAAGAGAGCACCGTACGAAGAAGACAGCGAATTGCGCGGACTGAAGAGACGGGAGGTCATGCGTGGACGATGCAATACCGAGAAGCCAATGGAGCAGTCTGCCGGATGCCGTGCAGGCAACATGGTGGGCGATGCTCTCTCATCCGACCGTAGCACGGTCTTCATCCTGCCGCGCGCGGGCATGGTGCTGACCGATTCGCTGGGATCCGGGTGGTGGCAAGGGAATGCCGAAGTCGTGGTAGAACCGTTGTTCGCTCGCTTCACCAGGCCGTTCCCGGCAGAAGCGGCCGGAGGCTCTTGTCGTGAAATACAACTTTCTTTCATTCGGCCGTTGGATGCCCTTCTGGGACGCCGGAGCAGGGATGATCTGGACGGACCTGGCGCCGCGCATTCCGGAACAGAGCACGCCGTTCGAGTTTGTCTCGGAAACAGGGGCCTTGACGACAGGATTTCGTTTTCACCATATTTCAAATGGAAATCTTGGGAGAGGAACACCGGCATCAACGCCTGGCTCTCTTAGCTTGGAGTGTCGGTCTTTCTTTCGCAGTGAATCCCGCTGATCAGACGGCCACACGCATTCGGCGGCCCTCTCGAAACACCGCGTTACGAGGAGCATGTAGTGGAGACAGTCCAATCGGATGCACTGGTCTTCTTCGGCGCCACGGGGGATCTCGCCTATAAGAAAATCTTCCCGTCGCTCCAGGCGATGATACGACGGGGCCGCCTCGATGTCCCTGTCATCGGCGTGGCCAAAAGCGGGTGGGACATCGACCGATTCCGCGCGCGGGCGCGGGACAGTATTGAGAAGCACGGCGAATTCGATGCCGCAACGTTCGAGAAATTGTGCCGGTTGCTGCGATATGTCGACGGCGACTATCAGGATGCCGCGACCTTTCGGGCGCTGCGCCAAGAACTGGGTCCCGCGAAACGGCCGCTGCACTACCTGGCGATTCCCCCCGGACTGTTTCCGACGGTGGTGGAGCAGCTGGCGAAGTCCGGCTGCGTTCATGGCGCGCGCGTCGTCCTTGAGAAGCCGTTCGGGACCGATCTCGTCTCGGCTCGGGAGCTGAACCGGCTTCTGTACGGCATATTTCCGGAGACCGCGATCTTCCGAATCGATCATTATCTCGGGAAACGGCCGATCAAGAACCTGCTGTATTTCCGCTTTACGAATGCGATCCCCGAAATATTCTGGAATCGGACCCATGTACAAAGCGTGCAGATCACAATGGCGGAAGATTTCGGAATCCAGGGCCGAGGCGCCTTTTATGATAAGACGGGCGCCATTCGCGACGTCATCCAGAATCATCTGTTCCAGGTCTTGGCCAACCTGACTATGGAGCCGCCTGTCCGAATGGACAGCGAATCGATTCGGGATGAGAAAGTGAAGGTCTTGAAGGCCATCCCGTCTCTCGACGAGGGCAGCCTCATACGCGGTCAGTTCCGCGGTTATCGGATCGAACAAGGAGTCGCCCCGGATTCGCAGGTGGAAACGTTTGCGGCTCTGCGGCTGCACATCAATTCCTGGCGCTGGCATGGGGTACCGTTCTTTATCCGTGCCGGAAAGTGCCTGCCCGTGACGTGCACGGAGATTCTGGCTCGCCTCCACCGCCCTCCGACGACATCCCTATCCACGAATGTGGCGCCGAATCACCTTCGGTTCCGCGTCAATCCCGATACGACCTTCGCCTTGGGCATGACGGTCCCGAAAATCGGCGACGAGTCGGTTGGGCAAGTGATTGAAGCCTTGGTGAGCCGCAATGCTCAGCCGGATGAGGTGGGCGCCTACGAACGCGTGCTGACGGACGCGATGGCCGGTGAGGCGACCTTGTTCGCCCGCCAAGATTATGTGGAAGAAGCATGGCGAATTATTGACCCGGTGCTGAAGCAGAGGACGCCGGTCTACGAGTACGAGCCGCAGACGTGGGGACCCCCCGATGTCGACGAGCGGGTGGCGCCGGCCGGAGGCTGGCACGACCCTCTCGTAACGAACTGATTCGCTCCCAACCATGACGCCCTGTCTACCGAAGATGGATTGAACCAGTTTCCGACTGTCAATTTTGACAGTCTCCTTCCCTCGCCGAATCTGGGAGACATCCCACTGATCCCGACCCCCATTGAGAAACATGACCGCCATTGCATCTTGCCCGCCCGGCTGAACCCGAAGCAGAGCCGAAACCGGAAGGCTCGCCGGGTGAACCGAAGTTCCTTCCGCCGATCCTGAGACCCAGATTGAGACCGGAAGCAGAAAAGGAAGCCGAGCGGCTGAGGAAACTGGCCGCCAAATATGGCACCGATCCGACGGCGATCGTGGGCCGTGTGCAGGCCTCCTTCCAATATGCGAACCTGCCTCATGGGGCTCGCCTCTCCGACAGCGTCGTTCGAGTGGATGTTCCGTTCAGGGGCAACTGTGTCGGTCGGAACCTGATGGGATGATGCGGGATCTATCTGCCTCCCGGGGTCGGGATTTGGGGAAAGAATCTCGCCGGAGCCTATGAATTGGATTGTGGAGGCCGGCACCCGTTACATGTTCAAGTCGTTCTGAAATATCGATCTCATGGTCTCATCCAAATGGAGCAGTGACCGCCGCTGACGCCGGGTGACTTTTTCCTCGTTTGTCGCTACACCGCGCCCGATTCGCCAGTTCCTATTGCCGGCAGGGACCAGTGTCAGTCCGGATTTGGCGGCAATTCCCATCGATGCGATCGGGAGTCTCCCATTCGGTGAAGGGATACCTAGTCGCTGCCGCGGCGGTGCCCGAAGTCGCGCTCGGTGCTCACTTTACCGACTGGCCCGCCGATACGATTCCGGTGTTTGTCGCCATGATGTTCGGCGCGGCGCTGGGGGGGAATGCGACGCGCCTCGCACAACATCACGCACGAGCCTTTGCGCGGTAGCGTCGGATCAGATCGTTCGTCGAACTATCGTGATTGAGCGACGGCTCCGTCGGGTTCTCGAGCTCCGGGACGATCCGTTGAGCCAACACCTTGCCTAGTTCGACGCCCCATTGGTCGAACGGGTCGATGTTCCAAATCGTGCCTTGAGTAAATACCGAGTGCTCATAGAGCGCGAGCAGCTTGCCCAGAATGTCGGGCGTGAGCCGTTCGGCCAGGATCGTGTTGGATGGGCGATTGCCTTCAAACACGCGGTGCGGCACCAGCCAGTCCGGCGTTCCCTCTTTTTTGACCTCTTCTCTCGTCTTGCCGAAGGCGAGGGCCTCGGCTTGAGCGAAGACATTCGCCATGAGCAGATCGTGGTGCCGGCCGAGTGGATTGAGCGATTGGTGAAACGCGATAAAATCGCACGGAATGAGCCTGGTTCCCTGATGGATCATCTGATAGAACGAGTGCTGGCCGTTCGTTCCCGGTTCGCCCCAGTAAATGACGCCGGTATCGTAGGACACTTCCGTGCCGTCGAGCGTCACGTGCTTGCCGTTGCTCTCCATTGTCAATTGCTGGAGATAGGCCGGAAATCTCTTCAAGTACTGGTCATACGGCAGGACCGCGACTGTCTGCGCCCCGAAGAAATTGTTATACCAGAGCGCGAGCAAACCCATGAGCACCGGTAAGTTGCGCTCGAACGGCGCGGAACGGAAGTGCTCGTCCATATCATGAAACCCGCTCAACATGGCGCGGAAATGTTCCGGGCCGACGGCCAACATCGTTGACAGGCCGATGGCCGAACACATGGAATAGCGTCCGCCAACCCAATCCCAAAACTCAAACATGTTGGCGGTGTCGATCCCGAACTTCTTGACCTCCGCCGCATTCGTGGACACCGCGACAAAGTGCTTCGCGACCGCCGCGCCGTCGCCGCCTATGCCTGCGAGCAACCAGGCGCGTGCGGTCTGCGCATTCGTCATCGTTTCCAGCGTGGTGAAGGTCTTCGATGATACGATGAACAGCGTTTCCGCCGGATCGAGATCATATACCGCTTCGGCAAAATCGGTCCCGTCGATGTTGGAAACGAAGCGGAACGTCATCGTGCGCTCGCTGTAGTGCTTGAGCGCCTCATAGGCCATGACCGGCCCAAGATCGGACCCGCCGATGCCGATATTGACCACGTTCCGAATGCGTTTACCCGTGTGGCCTTTCCACGAACCGTTCCGGACGCGATTGGAAAAATCGGTCATCTTATCGAGCACCGCGTGCACCTTCGGCACCACATTTTCACCGTCAACAATGATCGAGGCACTCTTCGGGGCGCGTAGGGCGATGTGGAGGACGGCCCGGTTCTCGGTGATATTGATCTTGTCTCCGCGAAACATTGCGTCGATCCGCGCTCGCAAGCCGGATTCATTCGCGAGTTGAAGGAGAAGGCTGAGCGTTTCGTCCGTAACCCGATTCTTCGAGTAATCCAAAAAAATCCCCGCTGCCTCGGCGGTCAGTCGAACACCACGCCGGGCATCGTCGGCGAAGAGCCGCCGAAGATGGACGCCTTGGATTTCTTTCTGATGGGCGTGGAGGACCTTCCAGGCCTTTCGCTCGAGAAGCGGTTCGATAGGCTGAGGCATTGTGTCGTCCTTTCGTCAGTCCAATGTTTCTATGCCGAGCACTTTTCGATCTGTTTCACGGCAGGCTGATCCAGCCCGATGCGGCGGATTAGAGATCGACGTGACGCGTCTCATTCCACAATCGGATCACCGGCCGAGAAACGTTATGTTCGTAGCCCACCGCGCTCAGGCTCGCCGTGCTCAGCACGAAAAACTTACAATTGATCGCTGACTCAAGCCCGAGCCACCGGGTGGCGAAGACCCGGAGGAAGTGCCCACTCGTAAAGAGCAGGACGTCGCCCGTCACGGCGCGCGTTCGGCGCACGACGCGGTCGGCGCGCACGCTGACCTGCTGCGGCGATTCCCCTCCCGGACAGCCATCGCGGAACAGTTCCCAGTCCGGGCGCTCCGCCCGAATCTCGGCCGTGCGCCGCCCCTCATATTGGCCATAATCCCATTCGACCAAATCTCGATCAACTTCGGCCACTCCTTCGAAGCCGGCCAATTCGCAGGTCCGGCGTGCGCGCTGCAATGGACTGGTGAACACCGCGCCGAACTTCAATCCTTTCAGCCGTTCTCCAAGCCGCCGAGCGATGAGTTCGCCGTGCTCGGTCAGCGGCAAATCGGTCAGCCCCGTATGCTGGCCCGACAGAGTCCAGGCAGTCTCACCATGTCTGGCCAGGTAAACGATGGGAAGATTATCGCTCATGGTATCCTCTCTTCCAATGCCTGATTGAGAGTTTCCTCGAGTTGGACGAGGCCGGCCGCAACGTCTTGACCGAGGTGGACGCGGAGTACCCGCCGGTCCCGTTCCGCCCAAGACCAGGAAATCGCCGCGCGCCTGGGCAGCTTTCACGATACTAAACGTATATGTCTGTCCCGGCACAGTCAAATCCGTTTCATCATCACAGGCGACTTGCAGAAAGACGCCGCTCTGCGACTGACAACCGTGGCGCAACGGGCCAGCCGAGCCCTTCTCTTGACGTGAATAGTCTATGGTGTGCTAACCTTCCGAATTCGCCTGCCCGGAGAGAGCATGCTGCGGCCTCTTCGTTCATGAACCAATCGGGGTAACTGACATGCCAAGTCTTCAATCTGTCAGACGGAAGATCGATTCCATCAAAAAAACGCAAAAAATCACGAAAGCCATGAAAATGGTGGCTGCCTCGAAGTTGAAACGCATGCAGGACCGCATCCTCGCGGCGAGGCCCTACGCTCATAAAATGCGCGATGCGATTCGCAACCTCAGCCGGCGTGTCAATCGTGATGCGCATCCCCTGCTCCGGAAGCGGGAGGGCAACCGCATCGTCGTCGCCGTCGTGACGAGTGATCGAGGGTTATGCGGCGCCTTCAATGCGAACATCCTCCGGACGGCGGCGGCGACATTAAAGGAATTCCAGGCCCATGGCAAACAGGTCGAAGTCGCCGTGATCGGACGGAAGGGCCGCGATTTTTTTCGGAGACGCGCCTGGAAGGTGCGCCGAGAGGTCGTGGACATCTTCGAGAAGTTGACCTTCGAGCATGGAATGTTATTGGGTTCTGAGCTTCGAGCCATCGACGATTATGTCGCCGGTCAAATCGATGCGGTCTACGTCATCTACAACGAGTTCAAATCCGTCATTCAGCAACGGGTCGTCGTGGAACGGCTTCTTCCGATCGACTGGGTCGTTGAGATCTCCGACCTCAATGAAGTGGATCAACCCAGCGATGCCACCCCCGGGGCCTACCTCTATGAGCCGAACGAGGACCAACTGCTTGCGGATCTCCTCCACCGTAATTTCCACGTCCAAGCGTACCGCATTCTGCTCGAATCATCGGCGGCCGAACAGGGGGCCCGCATGGCGGCCATGGACGGCGCCACACGGAACGCCGGCGAACTCATTAAGAAACTGACGATTTACTACAATAAGACCAGGCAGGCGGCGATCACCAAGGAACTGATGGACATCGTGGGCGGCGCCGAAGCCCTGAAATAGCCGCGCGGGCGAACGGAGCGCTGGTCAGATACACCGTTCAGTTCTTGGTTAAGGCAGAGGAACGAATGGCATCCGCAATATCGCGGCTGATCCTGACGAGGCCGCGGCTATGCGCTGCCGCAAGCGCCTCGTAGTTCTGCCCGTTGGCTGTCTCTTCCACGCTGGAGCGGCCCCTCTTCAAAGAGCCCTGACCCTCCGAGTCATGACTGACGGTCCAAAGCGCGTCGATTAACACCCGGCCGCCGAGCGCCGATTCGAATCGTTGAACGTCCACTAAGACGCGATATTCGGCCTGATCACCGGCGCTCTGAGGATAGACCGACACCTGTTTCGTGCCGAGCAACCGTGAGAGATTCTCTGCAATCACCCGCAGTACTGACTCGAGGTGACCAACACAAGGAACAGGAGCGGCGTTTTCAGGCCCGTCTCGATGACCCGTTGCGCCAGTGGAAGCTCAGTCCCAGGGATCTGCCCTCACGCGAAAAGTGGTACGACTACTCGCGTGCCCGCGACCGCATGCTGGAGGCGACGGACATGAAACATGCACCCTGGTATATCGTCCATTCGGACGACAAGAAACGTGCGCGCCTCAACTGCATGGCTCATCCCAATTCGTTCTTCGTCGATTCAATCAAATCCATGATCAACCTCCCTTCTCTGTATTCATAGGTCGTGACACCGCCATAGCCCGCGCCATAACCATACCGGCCATGCCATCCATAGGCTCCCATCGCAGGACCGGCCGCCTCCGGCCTTTGCTTATCCTTTACCCCCATCCAATAGTGAACGAAAGGTCCGGGTGCTGCTTCAAACCGACTTGCGTCAGGCCTTTCTTCGTCAGTTCCCGCTCGACCGCGGTCTCGATTCTTTTGCGTGTTAGCTGATTATTCAGGAGTCCGGTCCGGTCCGGTTCAGATCCGTCATACCGGGTCTCGTTGAACTGGCCTCGCTCCTGGCCGTGCCCCGGAACACGTCGAGCAACATCGTACAATAGGACCCATGCCGGCGATGCCTGAGGGTCAACCGGCACTGCCTCCATTCGTGACGATTCGAAGCGGCACCGATCGGCCGGAAGATGCATTTACGCAGGTAAAAATATCGTGATCACTGGTATTGGGTGGATGACCGGGATTTTCGGTCCAAGCGGATCTTTACGTTTTTAACCGTCCTGTTCACATTGAGCGAGACCGGCAAGAAGATCCAGCAGCCGATTCTGACCATCCGGGCGAACTAAACAGAGCGATTGCGCCAGGCTCGCAGCTCATATCAGCCTATCAGTTTTTACAGTTTCTCCGGCATTCTAAAACGTTTATGATGGCGCCCGATGTCACGAGGGTTCGCATCCCGCCGATTGCCTACAGCTCGTCTGATGTTCTTCGCTTCATTTCCAGTTGCCGGCCGTTGTTGTACATATTTCATCTGGCAATGAAGCGTCACCGGCCGGCCGTTCCATTGACATCCTCATGAAGAGACAAAACATTGGCAGGCCTGGAATTGAATCACCGGCTGCCATTCAAAATCAACGTGCGGGAAGGAAGTACGGACTAAGTGCTCAATCTTGCCTTCAAAGATAGCGCGTCTCTTTTTTCACTGAACTGGGAAGTCTGGGCGCGCAGCCGGTGGCTGCATGCGATCATTCTCATCCCAGTGGCATGGCTCGCGTTTTTTCATAACCTCGGGCTGTCGCTGTTCGAGGGCAGCGAAGGCCTGTATGCCCACATCGCGCATGAGATGGTGAAGCGTGGAGATTATATCCATTTGACGTATGTCGGCGAGGCTTACGCGAACAAGTCGCCGTTTTTCTTTTGGGTCCTCGCGCTCTCAACCGCGTTGTTCGGCGAAAGCGAAATCGCCCTCCGGTTGCCAGGCGCACTGTTCTGCGCCGGCACGATGGCCTTGACCTATGGCCTCGGCCTCGCGCTGTTTTCAAGCACGGCGGCCTTTTGGGCGGCATTGGTTACGGCAACGACGCATGTGTTTCTTTGGTACGGTCGCCGGGTTCTGTTTGATTCCATGCTGGCGTTTTTTATCACGCTCGCCTTGCTGTGCTGGGTTCGCGCATACTTTCAGAAAGCCGGGCCACGCTGGTATGCCTTGTGCTTCATCCCCATGGCATTGGCGACCATGACGAAAGGGCTTCACGGCCTGGCGCTTCCCTTGCTGGTAATCGTGGGATTCCTCGTTATCGTGAAGGATTTCGAACCGCTGAAAACACGGTCGTTCTGGGCGGGGCTACTCTTGTACTTCGTGACTTTGACGGCCTATGTCTTCTTGGCGCAAATTGAATGGGGAGGCCATTCTTTGTTGAGCAAATCATCCATTGTTTCGCTCACAGCGCCTTCCGGCGGACATCCTGTCTACTGGTATCTGGGGGTCATGTGGTTCGACTTCTTTCCCTGGTCCGCGGTGCTCCCCGTCGGACTATTGCTGCTGGTTGCGAAGGATTCCTCCACGCCACGGCCCGCCCGCATTTTTGTGCTGACCTGGTTCTTAGGATTTCTCCTCATGTTCAGCCTGTCTCCCTTGAAGCGTGAAAGTTATTTGATTCCAATGGTGCCGGCATTGGGACTGGTCGTCGGGTATTGTTGCCGGCAGGTTGGGGTTCTGGCGATCGAAAAGCGGGCGGCAGCCCGGGTTCTTTCACTCCTGTTGGGCGTTCTCGGGGTCCTCTATCTTTTGGCGGTGACGTTCGGACCGGGCTTGCTTCACCGCAAATGGAACATACCCAGTGATCTCTTTCCTCTGTGGTTCGTGCTCGGCATGGCGGCACTTGCGCTTGCGTTGTTGTATGCCGCGACGCGGCTGAACATGTCGATCGGCGCCACCGCGCTGGGAGCCTCTTCCATTCTTTTCGTCGTGGGTGTCGTGCACCTCATCATGCCCGCCATTGACGCCACGAACTCCGCCCGCGATGCAAGTCAGCAGATCAAATTACTGGCGCAGCACAGCGCCGATCCGGTGCACTTGTACACCAATGGATGGCCCAATAATGAAGACCTGATCTATTATCTGAACGTTGAACCGGCTCTTCCCTGGATCCCTTCCACTCACTCATTTATGGAACGCCTTCGCGCGGAGGGCAAGGTGCTGTTTGTGGCGGACAAACACGGCTATAGAGAACTCAGCGAGAGAAAAGATGTGAACGTGACCCTGTTGCAGGAATTTCCCCAGTGGAGGAGCAAGAACGTGTATCTGCTGTCCGCACGGGTTGAAGAAAGCCGGATTGCTGAGACCGACTCTCTAAACCGATTGAGATAGTGGCGGATATCCTGGGGGGGGAATCTTGGGCCTTCATATCAGTGATTCGATGCCTCGGGCCAAGACGGGCCTTCAACGATCAGTCGATGGCCCGGTGCGCTGTTCTCCCGTCCGGCTCTGCAATTCTTTGCGTAAGGCGTCCCGTTCTTCCTGAGTCAGGCTCTTCCATTTCTCTTTGAGCTCGCGACGCTCCTCCGGCGGCAGCGACTTGAACCAGCGCTGCGCACGCCGGATCGACTCCTGCTGCTCGGGGGGGAGTTTCCGAAACTGTTGAAACCGCTCGCGGCGAGACTGCCGCTCTTCCGGCGGCAATTGGCGCCATTGCTGAAACCGCCTTGTGGCCTCCTGCCGTTCATCCTGCGTCATCGTACCCCATCGCTTGGCCCCGTTGAGCAGGCGCTTCTGCTTCTGCGCAGGCATCCGATCCCATTTGTCGCGGAATCGCTCGAGGAGCTGCTGATCGGCCGGACTGAGTTGGCTCCATGGCATCCCGGGTGACTCCGTCTGAGCCCAGAGGGGCTCGGCGCACAACAGCAGACCAAGAAGAATCCACGGCAGACTCATTGGTGATTATCCGTTGGTGGTTGATTCAGCCAACCAGTCATAGAATTCCAAGTCTTCAGACAGCTCCACGTTCTCCGGCGAAGTCATCAGCTCGATGTCTTCCAGCATCGGTTGGCCATGGTTCTCGATGTCCCGCTGGTTCGCGAGGAACACGACGGTCAGCAGGCCGATTGATGCGACAGCAACCCCGGCCCATCTTCCCCACGGCCGGCGGTTCATCGAGCTTTCCAATACCTCCCGCCTGGCACGCTGAAGGCGACCGGCCAGCCGCGCGTCCAACTGATCGAGGCTCTGGTCCAGCGCCTGTTTGGCTTGAACAAGAAACAAGTCATCTTCCGATGATCGTATGTCGCTCATGGCCAATGATCTCCTAACTGTTTTCGAAGAGCCCGCACGGCGCGAAAAAAATGGGTCTTGACGCTGCCCTCTGAACATTTCATGGCCGCGGCCGTTTGAGCGACATCCAATTCTTCCCAAGCCCGCAGAAGGAAGGCCTGCTGCTGGCGCAACGGCAATGTGCGGAGTGCCGCATCCAGGGCGGTGCAAGCCCGCTTTCTCTTCAATTCCTCGTCGGGTGCCGCCTGCGGATCGGCCACGGTTTCCAGCGGATCTTGGGCATCGTTGTCATCGTGTCGCGGTTTGCCGAACCATTCTCTCCATCGATTGCGGACTCGTGTGCGCCGATACCAATCGCGAATTCGGCTCTGCAAAATGCAATGAAACAGGGGGCCCCATTCGGATCCGTCACGATCCGCATAGCGTTGCACCAGCTTGAACATCGCATCTTGGACCAGATCCAATGCCTCTTCATTATTCCCCGTCGCGACTTGCGCCATGCGCAACGCTCGGCGTTCAACCGTCGCCAAAAATCGATCGAGTGCCTGGGCCTGATTCAGGATGCTCACCCTCCCGTTCAGACAGGACTTGCCGGGCCGAACGGTAATCGATTGCGCCTTAGAATTGAACACCATGTATGAGGACACATCACTCCGGAGATCGGTGTCCGCCGTCCTAGTATAAAGAACGTGTGACAGGCGGCCCGGTTGACCGGCCGATTCGGCAATGGTTTCATTCAATCAACAGAGTCAAGGAAGGGGGCAAGAGGAACGGATGTTCAAGCGTATTAGGAGCGAAATTTAGATGCGGAAGTTCCTCGCTTCCCTTCCTGCGACGAGCCGCCCGGCGTAGTGGGCAGCTGGACGGCAATATCCAGGCCGGCCTGTCCATCGTCATCCTTGCCGTCTTGTCCGACACTGTAGATCAACCCTTTCTTGCGGTTGACCAGCATGGGAAAGCCGGTAAACGGATCGTATAGTGATTGACCCGCCTTGGCCATTCGCGTGGGGACATCCTGTTCAGGCGGGCTCCGTCTGATCCATGCCAGAAGAGCCGCCAAGCGTAGACGCGCTTCCACTTCAAACATCCGGCCTCCATAGGTCTCCCAATCCGGAAGAGGGGGCACGCCTGCAATGTTCTCGATGGGGTTCGTTACGTAGTCGGCCCAACTTTCTGCCGGAGAACGGATGAAGGCCGCCCGTTTCGGGAAGCTGGCGAATCGTCCCTCCGAAGCCGCCTTGCTGGATGCCTCATAGTAATCCGCGTACAGATTCAGTCGCCGTTGTTTCGGCAGCGGCATCATGGATACCAGCGAGACATACGCGGGCCGGCCGACAGGCGAATCCTGCACCGGCATCAGATCATGATGGTTTGCAGCGATGGTCAATTCGCTTTGCATCGGCCAGCGGAGGGATTGCTCCACCTGATCCAATGGCCGAGCTAATTTGCCGAGGCGGTCGAGAACCTTCTCGTCTAGATCCGGCCGCGCCAGCAACCCGCTCACAATCGCCGCGTCATCGGTGACGGCATCGGCGGCCAGCATTTTGACCGGCAGCGTCCTCGCTTGAGCCAGGATGGTTCGCCACACGGCGAGATCTGCTTCGAGCCGTTGGATTCCCGGCTCCAGATCCTGTGCAAATCCCTCCGCCACATACAGGCGATGCACGTGGAGCAGGAACGGACAATTCGGACTGATCGGCTCTCCAAACCCCCAATCTTCGAACGGCATCTTCAACCATTGCCCGTACCGCGTCATTGATTGGTCGGATTGCTCTACCAAGGCCCGTACGCCGGCAGCCTGCGCGCGGAATTGGGCTGCCGGGTCCGGCTCCCTTTGCCAAGCAGCCAATTTCTTTTCGTCGGACGAGCCGGTGTTTTCAATTCGTTGGCCGCCACCCGTGAGGCAGATGCCGGTCATGACGAGGTCGGCCGATTCGAATTTTCGTTCGAAACCGATCTGGGCCGGATCCCGACCATTTCCCCTATCGAAGCCCAGCAGCGCCAAATATCCATTGGTACTGGTATCCTGCAATGCCCGCTGAGGCCTTCCGCTGAGATTGTAGAAGGCGGTATTCGGCCGCTGCTCCATCAGGATCCACGCGAGTCCGGCCGCTCCAAGACTCACGATCCCAAGCGCAACCGTTACCACAGCAAGAGAGATGAGGGTGATCGTTATGGACCGGGTCGTCGAGAAACAGGTTCCGATAAATAGGACAGTCCGCGATCGAAGGCGATTATAAACCCGGCCGGCAATGGGCTTCCGTTCTTTGTGTTTATGAGCCGGCGCCTCTCTCCACTCCGGGATCGATCGATCGGAATGATCAAACAACACGTCGATGGCAGACACAGTGGCGGCTCGTGCGCCGGCCGTCGAAAGCTCCGGAGCACCATTCGATGCGTCCGATGGAGGAGAAGTCACCGTCTCGCCCAACGTCTGGCTACCGGCCGAGGCGTGATCGTCGGATTCCTCCGTCCCCTTCGATCGCCGCAGCCAACGCGTGAACAGATTGGATCCGGCCTGTCCCGGCGCCGGTTGCAGCGTCTGATTGTCCCACAGAATCTTAATGTCGCCGGTGGTTGCCGGCTCGGGTGCAGGCTCGGCGGCGACGGCAGGCTCGGCGGCGACGGCTGGTTCGGTGGCGACATTGGGCGTCTCCACCGGGAACGATTGATCCGGCACCGCGGCTGTTTGTTCGACATTGGTGAATGGCGCTTCAGAGTGGAAGTCCAAATTCTCCCGGCGGGCGGCTCCGGCTTCGGCGTCGCCTCCAATCGCGGCACCCTGAGTCGATGGTCCCTCGGATTGTGACTCGATTCGAATCGATTGGGCGGGTAGTGATGCAGGCTCTTCCTGAGCCGGCCCTCGATTTTCGGACGGCTCAGGCATTGCCGCGCTTTCCCCAAGAACTGGAGTCCCGGCCGGAACAGCGGCCTCGGGGACTCTTTTCTTGAGCGCATCGAAGGTCGGGGACTGTTCACCGGCAATGACAATGGGATCATCAATCACCGCAGCCGCCTCCTCGTCCCGAGAGGACTCACGCGGTCGGCTCCCGCCGTATCCTGCCGTAGGTTGTTCGATAGCGGGGGGCTCGGACGCGAGGAGCGCGGAACAAGACGATTCTTCAGCGGCAGGCAAGGGATCGGATGCCTCTGCGGCGGGCGGAGGCATCGGAGTCGCCGGCAAGAGCGTCTCTGTGCCCTCCGGCATTGAAACCGGGACGGCATCCGGAAGCACCAGAGTATCGGATGAGAACGAAGACATTGTGTCATCGACGAACGGTGTCAGTGTGGTTTCGGGTACGACACCATATTCAGGCTCCTGGTCATGCTGCAGGATTGGAACCGCCTCCGCCTCCACTTGTTCCCACGGCATCGGGACTGGAAGATTCTGCGAATCTGCCACCGGTTCGGTGATCGTGGCCGGCGCGGCATCCGGCGCATCCCAAGACAGCTCATCGACAATGGCGGGCACCTGAACCTGTTCCCGGGCGATCTCGGTCGGATTGAGCTGTTCGCCGGACACGGATGCATCGTCCGACGCCGGCGTAATCGGCGCTTCGACGGGGGCAGACGAAGAACCACTTTCGACAGCAGCGAGTATCTCTTCCCACGACATTGAAGAGAGGAAGTTCTCGGAAGACACAGGAAGCATGGGCTGATCGTCCACAGGGGTTGCAGGATCGATAGGCGGGGCGACATCGAGGTCGTGCGTCGTGGCGCCCTGCATTTCATCATCGGTCGGTCGGGGAATCGAAAGGGTCGTGTCCTGAACTTGATCCCACGGCATGGGTAGCGGAGCTGGCGGCGGTTCCGCAATGGGATTCGTCACCTCGCGCAAGGAGAGGTCCGGCGCCGTGAGCGCCTGAATCGAATCGGGCAACACAGCCTCCTGTTGGAGTGAGAAGCCGGTCGCATCGAGAGTGGTCTCTAGATCGTGGGTGCGTTCGCCCGCAATCTGCTCGGCAGTGGACCCGGATATTTCATCAACCAGCTTAAAGGGTGCATTTACATCGGAAGCGGAGAGTTCTGTCACCGGGCTCGTAAGGGATGATTCGGCGACTTGTGGTCCTGTCGAAGCCGGATGCTCGTTCTCAGTATGCCCCTCCGCCGGCTCTTCTCGTTGGTTCACGATCGGTTCAAGCGACAACTCACTAGCTATGTCTTCGGATAATTTCTCCGGCGCGGCGACCTCCGGCGAGAGAACAGGTATGTCCGGCACGTCGGTCTGCGCAGCGGGCGGCTCCGGAGGATCCAAGGCAAGCGAGAAGGAGGGAGCTCGTTCACCGATGGATTCTGGCAGCGGATCCATCACCGGCAGGCTGGTGTCGGGTGGAGCGCCGTGATTCGACGGTACTGGACGGACGAGCAATTGTCCCGTGCTGGAATCGAACAATGGCGCCAGCCGGAAGGCGGTCGGGCTTCCCGGTGCGAGAGATTGGATTTTCTGAAACAACTCCACGGCGCGCGCGGGATTCTCCGCATCGGGATCTTCAATCAGAACATCGACGGCCTTTCCATATTCTCCGACCGCAGCCATTGAGTCGCCCTTGGCTTCATACAACTGCCCCAACATATCGAGGAACGGTACACAGCGGGGTCCCGCACTGAGATACTCCCGCAACAGGGATTCGGCCAGCCAAAAATCCTGCCGTTCAAGGGCTTCGCGAGCCAGCGATTCGAATGCGGTCCTCGCGCTGATCAAACTGCCGAGACGCAGGTGCAGGGTGGCAAAAAGGCGGCGGGCTTCAGTATTCAGCGGATCGAGAGCCAGCAGTTCCTTCAACACGGCGGACGAGCGGCCATACTTTCCCGCATTCATGTGGGTAATGGCTTCTTCGAGCAACGCCGTTTTTTTGTTATAGCCGACGACCCCTTTCTTATGAGCTTTGGGAAGGTTTTTCTTATCGGTTTTTGAGGAGGACTTCTTATCAAATCGCACAATGTAACCTTAGCAGATTGAGAGGGTTCCGTAGGCCGGCTGTCCTGGTCCGAGAACGCCGACGCCGAGGTTCCTAAAAACACGCGCAAAGCAGAAAACTCACGGTCCCAGTGCAAATCAGATGCCTCCATCCTCTGTAGGAAAGACGCATTAATTTTGCCACAGAAAACGAGCCTTATCGCCGATTTTCTCGTAGATCCTACGGAGGTCTCTTGATTCAATTTTGGACAGGACGGCACAAAAAACGCATGACCCTTCTTCCTGTGTGTCAACTCATGGCTCAGTTCAAGGCTCGATGCCGCCGCGGCGGAAAGGATCCCACGTCGTCCTTCCCCGAATGGCCGCAGTTTCATATACTGCCCCATCCTATGCGCTTGAAGAAGACGGATTACATCATCTTTTCAGATCTCGACGGCAGCTTGCTTGACGCGGCGACCTATTCCTACGACGCAGCGGATGCGGCTCTCCGCAAGGTCTTCGAGTCCCCAACGCAACTTGTGTTCGTTTCGAGCAAAACGCGGGCGGAAATGGAACCTCTGAGGACCCGGCTGCGACTCCCAACCCCCTTCGTTGTCGAAAATGGAGGCGCCGTCTTCATTCCCGACGGGTATTTTCCCTTTTCCGTCGAAGACTCCGTTTCATGCGGCCCCTATCGGGTCATCGAAATCGGAACGCCGTATGCCGGCTTGCGGGCGGCGTTGAAGGAAATCGACCGGCATCTATCCTGCCGGCTGCATGGATTCGGCGATATGACGATGGATGAGATCGCGAGATATACAGGTCTTTCACCGGCCGATGCTCGACTGGCGAAACAGCGGGAATTCGACGAGCCCTTTCTCGTGACCGGAAGAGAGATCACCTTGCAGCAACTACAAGCCAAGGCGGAAGCGAAGGGACTGAACTGCACCAAAGGCGGGCGTTTCTACCATCTCATGGGATCGAATGATAAGGGACAGGCGACCGTTCGCCTCATCGAACTTTATCGCCGCTTAGCGCAACTACGAGGCCATGAGATTCTGACGATCGGGATCGGTGATAGCTTGAATGACCTGCCGATGCTGCAGGTGGTGGATCGCCCCGTCCTCGTTCAAAAACCGGACGGCGCCTATGATTCGGATGTTGATCTTCCCGGTCTGATTCGCGCGCCCGGCATTGGACCGGCCGGCTGGAATGCAGCCGTTCTCGATCTGCTTCCATCCGGCTGATCGCTTTCTTTGCCGAATATCGGCTCGTCCCTTGAACACGCCATCGGCTACCGGCCATTTCGCAACCTTCAGGCGGTTCCTTGGTGCGGAGTAGAGACGTTAGCCCGCATTATTCATGACGGTTCGTGAGGAACTGCGGAGACCCCCGCGAGGTCCACGCCGCGCCGAATAAGGCGCGGCACGTTTGTGGACGCCGCCGAGGAAGAACGAGCGCCACGTGTGTGCGTGCCAGCGAGACGGTGAGCTGGCTGGAGCCACCGAGCGGCGGGCCCGCCCGCCATACCAAGCTTCGCTTGACCCGCCGCGTTGCATAAATCGCGGCGGAGAGGGTTTTTGCCACCGACTTCACGGCCAGGCTTATCCTAGCAGCGTATACGCGGTTGCAGGAGAAACGTTCATGAATAATGCGGGCTAGAGGAAGAACCGTAGCCAGAGGTAAGCGGAGGAGAGCAGCAGTGATCCGATCGTGACGGGAAAGCCCAAGGCAAAGAACCGCCAGAAGGTAATGTGATACCCGGCACGCCGGGCGAGGTCGATGATGACCACGTTTGCTGAGGCTCCGATCATGGTTCCATTTCCGCCGAGGCATGCGCCCAGCGCCAATGCCCACCAAAGAGGCAGGATGTCGGCTTGGTGCACCAATTCGGTGTAATCCGCGACCTCCGGATGGACCGTCCTCGCCAGATCCACGATCAGCGGGTTCATCGCGGCCACATACGGAATATTATCCACAATCGCCGACAGCAAGCCCGACCCCCAGAGAACCGCCAGCGTCGTGGCGGCCGCGTTGCCTTGCGTGACAGCCACCAATTGCTGCGCCAGGAACCCTATGGCGCCGACCTTCACCAGCCCGCCCACGAGAATGAAGAGCCCGATAAAGAAGAAAATCGTCTTCCATTCGACTTCGGCAAGATAGGTTAAATCCCGCTCATCGTCCGCCGGACGATGCCCCTCTCCGACCAGCATGAACAGGCTCGCCGCCAGTAAGGCGATCGTGGCGGGTTCAAGGTGAATGAATTGATGAAAGACAAACGCGACCGTGGTCGCCCCTAACAACCACAGGCACTTCATCAGCAGCATTCGGTCTTTGATCGCCTCGTCTTCGTTCATCCCCAGAAGCCTGGTGGCCGAGCGCGGTGAGACTCGCATCGATCGGCCGCCGATCAACCAGAGGGCTCCCAAGAATGCGAGCATGATGACAAGGACGGGAGGACCCAGCATGAGGACAAAGTCCATATAGCTCAAGTCCGCTTTACTGCCGATCATGATATTCGGGGGATCGCCGATGAGTGTGGCGGTCCCTCCGATGTTCGACGAAAGCGCCTCGCCCACCAGAAAGTTCACCGGATTAAGTTCCAGCCGTTTCGAGACCTCCAGCGTAACCGGCGCCATCAACAACACGGTCGTGACGTTATCCAAAAAAGCGGACAATACCGCGGTAATGACGCAGAGAAAGGCCAGCATGCGAAACGGGCGGGCCTTGGCGCGTTTGGCGGCCCAGGTCGCCAGCCATTCAAACAATCCGGTTTTTCCGGTGATGTTGACGATGACCATCATGCCGATCAGAAGAAAAATGACGTTGTAGTCGATGCCGAACTCATGGGAGTGGAAGGCCTCCTCCTGAGTCAGGACACCTGCGCCGATCATCAGAGCGGCACCGCACAGGGCGACAATCGTTTTGTGAATCCGCTCCGTGATGATCGCGAGATAGGAGGTGCCGAAAATCACGAGCGCGAGGGCCGTATCGCTCATGAGGGATCGTCGCCCGGAGGCCGGCGCCGCATCATGTCGGGGAAAGGATCGGCACGAATATCCGGAAGGCTTTCGCGTCGAGGGAAACGGTCATACGCGCCATCGGTTCGGACGTGAAGAATCTAGAAACAGGAGCTTGACCATGGACGCGACGAGATAGCGTGGATTCAGCCTCGTGATCTCCGGTTCTTTCTGGCGCATAACTGATAGCCAAACCATACCCCCCCGGCGCAGCCGAGACCAAGAGCCAACGCCAGAAGGCCCGTGATACTGTGGGTCAGACGAAAGCTCAAGTCCCGTTTGCGAGGATACCGCCGGACGACGGCTTCTCCTCCCAACCAGAGACCGCGGCTTGCCTCGCTGTCCGCCTCCTCAATCGAGTTTTCCATGAAGCCGTCCCCCTTTCCTGCGCCCATGTGCGGTATCCCTACAAATGTCGCAGGTCGTCAGGAGCGCGATCCCTGGATCGGATCGACAAGCCCCGTTCAATATAATCCTTGGCCAAGTCTTTCGCGCCCAACCCGAACGCAATCGCGCCGGCCAAGACGATGCCTCCCAAGGTGATGCCAAACCCGACGACCACGATGTTTTGAGCAATTCCCAATTGCTCGAGCGCCATCGCCACCGCCAACAACTGGATTCCCCATCGCGAACAGGCCGCCACAAGACGAGCCGGCGGGAGCCCTGCATTGACGGCGGCAATTAAGACCGCCTGCGAGACAAAATTGGATAACAACCAACCGGCAATGAGGATGAGAGCTGCGGTGACCAGGTGAGGAACATACGCGAGGAAAGACTTGGCCACATCGTTGATCGGTTGGAGGTTCAGCGCTCCCATTGCCCCGACCGTGGCAAAAATCATAACGATCCAGTACGCGGCTTGTCCGACCAACCGGGAAGGATCGGTCTTGACGCCGCCGCGCAGAAGGGCGCTCGTAACCCCAAGGCGATCGGACAGGCGGTCCAGCCCGACGACTCTCAACAGCCGTTCCAACGTCTGGCTGGCAGTCCAGGCCACGATCAATCCGGCCACAAAGATAATTGACATCGCCAGCACATTGGGCAGGACAGCCAACACCTGCCGCGCCAATACCGCCAGCGGATCCAACAGTCCTTTTTCCCAAAATTCTTGCATCGTTCCCTCCCCGGCTCGACATGTCCGGTTGCTCGCCGGCGCGAACTATTTGGACATCGCCGTCTGTGGAGGCCACCGCGCCAAGAGATAGGGCTTGTCCTTCTCGAACGCGTGGCACAGCATCTCGATTCTTCCTTCAGCCTCGGCCGACGTCAATCCCTGCGTATCCAACACAAATGACGCAGTCCGTCCGAGGTACAGCGGGGTAAAGGCTTTTAGGAGATGTTCCCGAGGCATGACGCCGTTATGGTAAGCGACGGCCGCATCATAGACGATTCTCGCCCACAGAGAGTCCGCGATCCGAAACTCTTGAAGAGCGCACGCGCCCAGTGGTTGCAGGCTGCCGAGCGTCGCCGGCGCAAGGATCTGCTCCCAAATCGGAGCGAGATCGGTCAATCCCTGGCGAAAGCTGCTGATCATCCGGTCCACGTTGACATTGACCGGCTCCACGCCGACCTCATACTGGAACCCGAACAGGCTCACCGGATTGGAGCCTTCGAGCTTCGACCAGACGGAATGATGCTCTTCCATAAGCGCGAACACGGCTCCCAGCACCTGCACGAGCATCGCAGACAAGTCCGCGGCCGGATCCTTGGGATTATGGATTTTGGCGCCGAGAAAGCTTTGACAGACCCTCCCGCCGCTCGCGATGGCTTCCGTCGTCATCCAGATATCGATTCCAAACCGGGCCACTTCCGACTCCCACACATGTTTGTCGAGGTAATGCCGGGCCAGAGGTCCGGAAAAGCCGAAGTCGCCGCCGATCGGTTGCCGGATGCGATGGCCGTAGAGCGCTCTCGTCAGGGGATAAACAATGCTGTTCGTTATCGTCCCGTCGTATTTATGGCGCAGGTAGTACGGCGCCACATAATCATAGCCCTGTTCCAACACCGGGCTAATCAAGAGCTCGAGCCATTCCGGGGTGATGCTGCGCAAATCGGAATCCACCACGGCACAGGCCTTGGCGTTCAGACGCCGGGCGATTTCGAAGATGGTTCGAAAAGCGCTGCCCTTCCCGGGGATTCCGTGATACGGAGTGATGATCTTGTGCAGGGGACTCTGTTGATCACCGACGAACATCGTCTTCAAGTCAACCACCGCCTGGGCAACAACTTGCTGGGTGCCGTCGGTCGAGCCCCCGTCGGAATTGACCAGCACCGAGCGCGCCTCCGGGAAATATTTGGCCAATCCGGCGCTCACTGCCCGGACCACATGCCCGATCGTCTCCACATTGTTGAAGCTCGGAATCCCGACGAGAATATCCGTCTCCGCCAACTGCACCACTTGGGCTTCAGTTTCGGCTGTCAGCGGGGTGGCGGCTGTGGAATCGGAGTCGACCGTCACGACTGTGACCTTCTTCTATTCCTGTCTCTCGGCATGTCCTATCTTGACCGGCAGGACCGATTCGGTTGGATGCGGATTCAACACCTGCAAGAGACACTATCCGCCGTAGCGATGTCAAGGGAATGGACAAATACGCCTGATCGGCCGGGGACAATAGGATCTAGACTGTGGAGTGAGATTTTCTGAGCGGAATGAAGAAGAAACGGCCTGCGAAGCGCTGGAGGTCTTACGAGCACTCGGCAATGACGATATGATCATGGCACCCGTCGGAAAGAGAGCCGCCGTTGGATTGCTCGATCACGAACCGGCTCAACCGCAATTGGTCGTCCGCGTCCATGAGAATCGGGGCTACCGCGAAACGGGATTGGTGAATCCACCGCACCGTCGCGAGCGGCACAGAAAGAGGGTCCCGCTGGCCGGGAAGATGGAGATGGAGTTGGAGATAGTCTCCCGTCATGATTCCTTTCAGCCCCAAGCGCGACCAGCCGGGAATGGAAAGATCAAGGACTCGTCCATTCCAAATTACCGCCCCGTCCTCGACACGGGAACTGGTGCACTCGACGATAAACCGCGGCCGAACAGTCTGATCCATGAGTGAAAGCTCCTGGGGACGGCGCCGGGCAGAATATGAAACGAGGACTTTGCCCGGTAGTACCCGAAAGCGGGGTGACCGGAAGGCGTCTCACGTTATCGATTGCGCGACAATCGGTGGGCGGTGGGTGAGATAAAACCCCTTCGGGGCAGGTGGGTGAGAGCGGGAAAGCGCAGGTTTCGACGTGCGCGGGAGGGGCGGTGAGGAAGGTCTTTGAATTTTCCGACTATGCGACGTGGGCGGAGCCGGGTAGGTCGGCCATGGATTCGACAAACTTTGTAATACGGATCAGCGCGGGCGCTGCAATTTTCAGATTCTCCAGGCCGAAGCTGCTGCCTTGGACCCATTGAACCGTGGCTCCATCTACATCGATGGCCTTGGGTTCGTCGGGAAGAAAGACGCGGAGAGTCAGTTTCATACCAATCGTGACCGGTTTATCTCCTTCGATGCGCCAGCCTTTTACCGAGAGGTCACACACTTTTCCTGTTCCGACTATGCCCTCGCCGAGATAATACAAGAAGCAACTGACCGGAATTCGCGAGTGCGCGCGGGGGCGATATTGTTTGGTCATGACATCCGAACCTCGTAAAAAAGAACAATTAGCCGGGCCTTCACAGCAGTCTATCGGACTTCGCCTTGATGGCAAGGAAGATCTCATTTGTCCCGGCCGTCGATGCGCGAGACCCGTCGCGAATGCCCATTGCAGCTTTTTTATCGACTTATTACAATAATCAGGCTGATTCCATTCCTACCTTGCATGACCCTAACGAGGTGTCGCCGTGACATCCGTGATGCGGCTCATCCTCCCGCGTAAGAACCCGTTGCAACCGGTGGACGGCAGGCGGTACGGCGCTCGCATCCTTGCGATCATGGCCGTCTGCTTAAGCCTGTGTTTTCTGTCGAACGGCCTTGCCGAAGAGGCTGTGCCGGCCGATCGACTCATGGAGCTAGGCCAGTCCTCCTATCGGCAGGGAGGCTTCGCGCACGCGTTGCAATACTGGATGGAAGCGGCCCGGTTGTACGAAGAACAGGGCTCCATACCGGAGCTGATTAAGGCGCAAGTC
Source organism: Nitrospira sp. Nam80 (assembly GCF_965152575.1). NCBI lineage: Bacteria > Pseudomonadati > Nitrospirota > Nitrospiria > Nitrospirales > Nitrospiraceae > Nitrospira > Nitrospira sp. Nam80. Next base: position 325,074 of record NZ_OZ224216.1, on the reverse strand, counting down.
AGTGTCGCGCAAGCGCTTCACCAGACCGGACATTACAAGGAAGCGGGAGCGATGTTGACTCAGGCCGGCAGGTTGGCCGCACAAATCGATGACGGCATGCTTACCGCGACAATCAAGGGACGACTCAGCACTGTATTGTTTGCCCTCGGCGAGAACGAGCAAGCCTTACAGTTGATCAACGAAGCACTCGCCTTAGCCGAAGAGTTCAGCCACCCGGCCCTCACCGCCGCACTCCTCAATGATCAAGGGAACATCCTCACGGCCGAGAAGCGGTTCTCTCCCGCCATCGATGCCTATACAGAATCGTCGAGGCTCGCGAAAGCGTCCAACCAACCGGCGTTGATGATCATCGCCCTGATCAATTCCGCACGAGCCGGCATTCAGGGCGGTTCGCTTCCGTCCGCGAAGGTCACCCTCCAACTCGCCGGACAGGAGATTGCCTCAGCGCCGGATTCATACGATGCGGCCAATGCCTGGCTCACCCTCGGCGAGGCCTACGAAGACTTGTTGCACCTTCCGCCACTCTCAGTATCTCCGTCTGAAGAGAAAGCGGGTCTCGACGCCGACACACTGAGACATGCGGCCGGATCCTATTGGAACGCGATTCAGATCGCCGCCAGAATAGGGGATTTGCGAAGCGAATCGTACGGTTGGGGCTACCTGGGACATGTGTACGAGATGGTCGGTCGGACCGATGAAGCACTCGACTTGACCAGACGGGCGGTGCTCGCGGCGCAAAAGATCCGGTCTCCTGAATCGCTCTACCGATGGGACTGGCAGGTCGCTCGTCTGATGCGTTCGAACGGACGGACCGACGAGGCGATCCTCGCTTATCAACGAGCCATCGAAAATCTTCAGCCGATTCGATCCGAATTTCTCATGGGCAGCCGGAACCGCCAATTCTCATTCCGCGAAACGACAGGAAATTTATTTTTCGAGCTTTCGGATGTATTGCTCCAACGCGCGTCCTCGACGCCCGATCAGAATGCGCGCCAGCGTCTGCTTAAGCAGGCGCAGGACACGGTGGAACTATACAAGGCTGCCGAACTTCAGGATTATTTTCGAGATGAATGCGTCGCCACAGCCCGCTCACGCAGCACGGACGTGGCGCAACAATCCAAAACCACCGCCATCGTCTATCCCATTATTCTACCGGATCGTCTCGAATTGCTCGTGAGTCTGCCCACCGAGATGAAGCAATTCATCGTGCCGATTCCCAGCGGGCGGTTGACTCAAGAAATTCGCGCGTTCAGGCTCGCGCTCGAGAAACGCACCAGCAACGCCTATTTGCCCCACGCCCAAAAGTTCTATGATCGGCTGATCAGGCCTATGGAAGCCGACCTCGCAGCCGGCGGCATCACCACTTTGGTCTTCGTGCCGGATGGTCCCCTGCGCACGATTCCTATGGCCCCATTACATGACGGCACGCAATTCCTGATTGAACGCTACGCCATCGCGACGACACCGGGATTGACCTTGACCGACTCCAGACCGCTCAACCGCAAGCGGGTTCACGTGTTTTCCGTAGGTCTGACCGAGGCCGTGCAGGGTTTTCCTCCGTTGCCCTATGTCGCCCAAGAACTCAGCGCGGTGCAGTCGATCTATGGCGGCACACAGTTGCTCAACGATGAATTCAGAACGGTTCAAGTCGAAAAGGGTTTGAAAGAACAACCCTACAACATTATTCACATCGCGTCGCATGGACGCGTGGAAAGTGATGGAACAAAGAGTTTCATTTTGACGTTTGACGACCGCATCACGATGGATCGGCTCAGCGCGCTCGTGGGCTTGTTCGAGTTTCGAACGGCCCCGCTCGAATTGCTCACGCTCAGCGCTTGCGAAACCGCGGCGGGGGATGACCGAGCAGCATTGGGGTTAGCCGGGATGGCCGTCAAAGCCGGCGCAAAAAGCGCCCTCGCCACCCTCTGGTTTATCGAGGACGAAGCGACCGCCGAGCTCATAGGAGAGTTCTACAAAAATTTGCAGAACCCGGCCGTTTCCAAAGCAGCGGCCTTGCAACAAGCCCAACTCGCCCTCCTGAAGAATCCCGACCATGCCCATCCGAGCCTCTGGGCGCCGTTCCTGCTCATCAATAATTGGCTATAACGGCATCGAGTCCGCCCGCAATCCGGTTTACATGAGATTCAACACAAACTGAATGTGCACTCCTTCATCCTGCATGCTGCTGTGGGGGTTGGAGACGTGGGCAGTCACAAGGCGCCGTCCCCAATAGACGTTAAGATTGGCGATCGTGGCAAGGTTGAATCGCAATCCGGCCCCGATGCTGGCCAGCGTTTCCGGAGATGGGTTTGCTCCTTTGGCGAACCACGAATGCCCGACATCGGCGAACGGGCAGAACTGTACGTATGGAAATCCCTCGGCCGAGCTCCAGACGGGAAAACGGGTCTCAAATTGGTAAATGAAGCCGTTGTCGCGCAGGAGCGTATTCTCACGATAGCCCCGCACGCTGTACCGGCCGCCAACTGCGATTTGTTCAAGCGGAAACACATGGTCGTCGGCCCACTGCATATTGAGGAAATTCACCAGTTCAATGCGGGTCGATTCAAATCGCTTGAGCCATTCCGCTTGGCCCAGCCACGACACAAACTGGCCGTCCGCCGCTCCCGGCATTCCATTGACCGTCGCGCCGAGCACATCGAGTCCGGCGGTGAACCGCGACCGTACGGCAAACACCGAGTGGGTCGTCCGATGGGTCCATTCCTGTATGAAGCGCAAGGCGGCGACGTTGCCGAATCCGTCTTTCATGCCGTTGACAAAATCAAACGGAATATTGCCGCCGATGACGTTGGCATTCTGTTCATATTCGCCGACGATCGCGAGCGCCACTTCATCGTTCAGCGTGCGATAGACCGGCTGGCGAAGCGACAACGTGAAGATCTGCGTCTCGCTTTGAATATTAAGAGGCCGAAACGGATCCTCCACCACCGTGAACTTAAAGAATCGATAGCCTGCAAGGAATGTCGTATCATATTTTGTGAGCGGAACGGCATAGGTCGCGTTGACGCCGGGAAACACGCCGACATGATAAGGGCTTGCCTGCGCCGACGCGCCGAAGCTGACGCTCAGCACGTCTCCTCGCCCGGTCACATTGTTGTGCGCGACCGTGCCTTTCAACTGATTTTCACCCACCGTGGGATTGATAAAGTTATTGTATTCGACAAAAGCCCTGAAGGGATTCGCCTCTTTCACGGCCACATCTAGGACAGCCTCGCCGAGCACCGACCCAGGCTTGAGTTCCGCGTTCAATCGTTCCAGCCGATCGTCCTGCAGGAGGATCTGAAGCTTGTCCCGGAGCGGATTCATGTTGAAGGGCGGCCCCGCGTTCAGTGCGATGCGGTCGCTGAGGTAGGAGGGGCGAAAGTGTTTGGCGCCATGGATCCTGATCTCACTCAGCCGCCCTTCAATCGCCTGCATCGTGATCGTTCCGTCTGTCACCTCTTGATCAGGAAGCACGGCGCCTGAATTCGGATACCCCCGTTCGACGTATGCCAGCGTGATGGCTCTGCGCAATTCCTCCAAGTCTTCGGTCGTCACCTCTCGGTTCTCGTACGGCGCAGTCAATTCATTCAGTTGCGCGTGGGAGAGCACGGTACTTCCGATGACGTCGATGCGCTTCACAAACACCCGCAGTATAGGGCCCTTCTGTTCTTCCCGATCTGGGGCCGGCTGCACCGGAGGAAGAATCTCGGTTGGAGGGGATTCGGGCCGCAGGGGCTCCTGCCGTTCTACCGGAGGAGGCAAGCCCGACCGGCCCGATGGATCGATCACGGGCGGCAGCCCGATTTGGGCGGACCCGACACCGGCCAGCAGAGGAGAGAGAAACAATACCGCCTGCAATAGGACTTTCAGAAGCAAGCCGGTGGCGAGCCAACTTGTCCCTGATTCGGTCATGCGCTCAAACTCTCATGCCGGACACGCATTTCCCTGCCGGTACAACGAGTAATGGCGTTAGGACCGGCATCCCCCCGAGGCGGAAAGGAAGATTGGAGATACCGGCTCGAAATCGGGGAGGCCGAGCCGGGCTGCAGCGAGGGTCATAGGCGCCTGCCGGCCCGTATCTGCGGTTACACCAATCGACTCCACGAAGAGCGGACTTGCGATTAGATCACCCGGTTGCGGCGGAATGCCATCTCGCGCGCCTGGGACAAAGCTACTAAATTGCCCGCCCTTCTGCGCGGCGCAGCGTTGGCCGTACAAGTTCGTCGCCACCGCGAACGCCTGCGGCAGGGGGGCAATGGCTCCCGCCAGCTGCTGAATGGGAGATTGAATCAGGATTTGGCCGTTAACCCCTTTTGAGCTGGTCGCATCCAGTCTGCTGCCGGGGTCGATCAGAACGGCTTTTGACGCCTCGATGGCAATTCGTCCTCCATTCCCGTCCGCGGCTTTCGCCAGAATCTGACTGTTTTGAATGACGACGTACTGAGGGTCGATGTCGATCTTGCCTCCCGTGGTTTCATTGCCGCCGGCTACCGACGCGGTCAGCGTGCTGTCCTTCAGCGTGACGGAATTGGGCGCCGTCAATTTGATATCGCCGCCCGACGCCTTCAGCGCCTCCGTCGAAATCGTGGAGTTCGTCACGGAGATATTATTTTCAGAAATCAGTTGAATCTTTCCCGCATCTTTCGCGCCATGAGATTCGGCGGTAATATGTGAGCGGTTCGCCAGGTCGATGTTGGATCCTCGGACGGTGATCGATCCTCCCAAGCCGCCGGTAGAGGAGGTGCCCAGACGACTGTCATTCATCACAATCGGACCCGACGATACGACTTCAACGGTTCCACCATCACTCGTCCCGGATCTGGCAAAGACGGAAGCGTCCGTCAGCTCAATCGGTCCGCTCGCGCGAAGTTCAATCTTGCCGCTACGGCCGACACTCCTCGTATCGGTCAACACATCGGTTCCCGCCAAGCGGATTGACGCCGACGGCGGACCGATTACCTCTCCTGGAGACGGAGGTCTTTGCCCCGCAATACTGATCAGACCCGCACCTCCTCTTCCGGTACTGCTGCTGGAGATGACCACTCGCGTGGGATCTGTCGGATTTAGTATGCGTGGCTCCGCAATCGTTCCACCAGGTCTGGTCCCTGGCCGGGCAGTCAATTCATCAGCGTACAATTCAATTCGATTCCCAATGCGATTGCCTTGCGTTGGAGCAACGATCCCACCACCGGTGATATCCAGTTTTTTGGCGGACATGAGGAGAATTCCCTGAACGGTTCTACCATCGTTAATAACAAGCCCTTCCTGGCCTGCTCCTTCGACATCCAGCAATTGTCCTTGTTTATTCGGAACGTTCGTCACATTATTTACTTGAGAATTCACGATTGAGTGGTCAAGGATGATTTGATCGGCTCTGATTCTGAGGTAACCCGGTAAGCCTTCGTGTTTGGCTTCGACAGTCACCTCGGAGTTCGTGAGCTTTACCGTCTGGGTGGGTGTATCGGGATACCGGGTGTCCCACAGAGCCCCTTCAGAAAAGTAATGATCCTTGATGATTTTTGTAATGCCGGCCTGGGCTCGTCCGCGGCTGGTATTGGTAATGGACGTATTCTCGGCTGTAAATGAATTCCCCACCCGTAGCCAAATCTCTCCAGCGGTTGGTCCTGTGCCTTTGCATAACGGACATGAGCCCATGTCCGAAACGAGGGCGTCGGCCTTTATCGAGCTGTCTTTCATCACCAGATCCGACGCAATGATGTCGATTTGGCTCAAGCCCTGATATCGGGCAGGTTCGCCGTTGGGTTTAAGGCCATCAAGATTGAAATCTTGCGTCTCCACGGAAAGATTTGAATCTGTGAGCAAGACCACTCCCTGGGCGCGGAGGAGAACCTTTCCACCGGGTGCGTTTCCTAAGGCCTTCGAATAGATATCCGTCCCTTGAAGGTCCATATTTCGTGCAAGATGATAGACATAGATCTCCGTGCCCTTCACCTCCGGGGTGAGGACGAATGCGTATTTTCGCGTGACGGCATGATCGGCATCCTGAAGACCTCGAATAGTGATATCCCCGGCCTGTCCACCCAGACACCCCTCACCACAGTTGCTGGTGCTTGAAATAAAAACACGTCCATCCGGACCCGGCCGCGTTTTAAACGTGTCGGCACTCAGAGTAATTGCTCCCGCGTCTGCCCCTCCGGTGGTATCCGCTTGGATAGTCGTACCATTGGCCAGTGTGAGCTCCTGCGCTGCAATATTGATCGTTGGCGGAGGCACGGTGCGAGCGTACTTGGGGGCTGAGGTCTCCACTTGCTCTCCTATGAGAGATGGGGCAATGGTTGGAACGGTGTCATCCGTTACGTTGGCTACGATCTCTGTATTACTCAACGACACAACATCGGCAGGCCGGCCTTCTGGCCCTGTGATGGTAATTGTTCCCGCCCCTCCCTGTCCCGTACTATTACTTGTGATGGTCACCGGCGCCGCGCCGGTGAGAGGCATACCATCGATTCCCACGTTACTGCGCAAGGTGGCCGCCTCAAAGGCGATGTCACCGGCCTTCCCGGCGCCACTCGTAGACGTGGTAATGTTCGTTCCGTTGCTCAGGCTCACTGTCTCGACTTGAATCATGATGTTGCCCGGTGACGAACCTATCGCGTTCGGGGAACTCGGCGAGTTCCCCCCTGTCGTCGCCTCAAGGGAGGCGTGCTCCATGATCAGCTTCCCGCCTCTGATAAAAATCGGACCGGCGTGACCAGTGCTTGAACTGGTCTGTAACATGGTCCCAGAATCCAGATGAATCGTGCCTTGACCGGAAGTCGGAACGAGACCGGGCGACGATCCCGCGAGAGTGGGCGACATCCCGGCAATACTTTGCTCTCCGGGTCCGCTTGCGGCGGCGACGGTGATCTGTCCGCCGGGCGCCGCGATAGTCCGGCCGCTGACAGAGACATCGCCGCCGATGAGAGATACGGCTTTGCCCTCGTCGACGGTAATGGACGGCCCCGCCTGCACCGTGATGGGTCCCGGCGGTCGGTCCCCTAAGAATCCAAACGCCACCACGGGCGCACTGGATAACGTGCTCTGCTTCGCCAGGTTGGCGAAGAACTGCGCCCCGTCGCCCATCCGCACCACATCCGCCGTCGTCAGATGAATCGAACCGCCGATGTTAAAGCTCGCGTTCGGCCCGAGCATGATGCCGTTGGGATTCATCAAGAATAGATTAGCGTTGGGCATCGCGGCTCGTGAATTGAGCGCGCCGTCGATCGTGGAGAAATTGTGCCCCGTGACCCGGTTGATAATGTTCGCAATGGTGATCGGGCCGGTAAAGGTCGCCGTCTGGCCGGTATTGACGTTGAAGTCACTGAAGCTATGAAAGAGATTATTTCCGCGAATCTGTTGGGCGGCGTTTTGCACGTCAATCGTGTACTGCGGCCCGGACAGCGCTCCCGGTGTCTGTCCCAGGCTGCCATCACGGACGATTTGACAGGCTCCTATTCCTTCCCCCAAGAGACCGAACGAAAATGCAACCACACAGGAGAGGACTGCTCGCCTCAGCGGATCGAGAATGACGTGCAGCCTTCGATACCGGCCGAGAGGACTGCTCGCTCCGACTACGCGGTCTTCAAGGGCAGATCTTTCACTCCGGGATGGGAACCACCCGGGACAGGAGGGTAGGATGGTCGGCTCGCTCAGCATCGTGACCGCCGAGATGACCTATGGTTAAGCATGTAAGAGCTTCCGTGGAGATCTGTCAAGACCTTTCTTCAGCTCGGGATACCAAGGCACGCGCGCAAATTGGAAGGGTGCATCGATGTTATATCAGTCCTCAGCTTAAATACGTGCATTTGCATCATCTCCTCAGTGCTGTCCGCAGATGTTTCCACCGGACCTCGAAAAACTCGAATACCGGCCCATTCGCGTCACCGGACCTATGTACTGGCCATGCCATGTATGTTAAAAAATAGCGCTGTCGATGCACCGCATAAGATACGGAGGGCATGAACGACAACGCCTCAGCCAGTCATGTCTAATCGAAGAACACGCTGGACCGTCCTTTACCTAGTGTTTCTCTTCATGGTCGGTGCGGCGACTTTTGCTATCCTGCGGTCGATCATCGCAATCGTTGCCGATGATCACAATGTTCCCTCTCCTTTCTATGGAGACTACGGAGATATCCTCAATTTCAGTCCCCGGAACTTCGATCCAAATCACGAAGGTGGACATCTCCGTCCGAATTTGAATGGATGGATGAAAGGGGAGACACTCGGACACCCGGTCCGGATCATTACGAACTCCAAGGGGTTTCGGAATGGTCGTGAGTTTGCCTATGCGGTCCCTCCTCGCACCTTCAGAATTTTATTTCTTGGTGATTCTTACGTGGATGGCATGCGAACCAGCCAGAACCGCACGGTCGGCTACGTGCTGGAAGAGCTTCTGAACCGCGAGGCTTGTAATGATCGATTTGATAATTATGAGGTCATGATTTCCGGACACAACAATCCTACCAATGCCTGGTATTACTTCCAAGAATTTGGCTACCGCTATCACGCCGATCTCGTGCTTCTGGGCGTGACGCTCGGCAACGATTTAACCTGGCATCCCTATCAGTCCACATTCAAGCCGGATAAAGACAACTTCGGGAACACAGTCCTTCGCTATCAACAGGGAGGCCCTCACACGAAAGGAGTCCAGGACTGGTTTCCCGAGAACGCCTATTTGCCGCGAGAGCAATTCCTTCTGCTCAAAAGAATCGAGAGCAGACTCCGGACATGGGCACATGATTTCTTTCCCAAATGGACGGGATACGCAGTGCCCGCCGCGACATACCCGTCGTCTGACGAGCGGCGACACGTCGACATGCAGGACTTCAGCACATCCCTCGGACTGTTCTACATCCCCCCTCTTCCTCAAATCGAAGATCAATATCGCACATTTCTTACGGTCGCCGACGAATTCGCACGCGCGGTCGCCAAGCGTTCGCAGCAGTTCGCCATGGTTCTTTTTCCTACGCGCCTCCAAGCTTCCAGCCGCGAATGGAGCCTGTTCCTAAAGTTTTATTTTCTCGATACGGAAAAATTTGACATGGCCTATCCCAACCGGCGCATTTCAAAGTTCTGCCATGAGCATTCCTTGACGTGCTGGGATCTCCTGCCCTCATTTCAACAACACTACGCCGGCAGCGATACACCTCTGTACATGCCGCACGGTGACATGCACTTTAACGATGCCGGCCAGGAACTCGCCGCTCAAGAACTCTTCTCTTTCTTAAAGCGACAATCCGAAGAGCATGGTCTCGCATGGAGGCCTTGCGTCCGGCATGGCGCCCTCGCGCTCATCGAGCCGAAATAAAAGGGAAGAGCGCTGCTGCGAGGAGGCGCTTCTCATGGCGCTGTTGATTGCAACCTAAAAAGTACCCGGACGTAAATCCAGCGTTATCCGATACCCTGGGCATCAAATCGTGCCCATGGTATTCGTCCCATGCCAATTCCGGCGCAAGGCCGACAAAATACCCGTTGGGAGATTGTGCCAGGGTCTGATAGTCAATGAGTTCGCGGTAAGGATACTTGATTTCCAATTCTGCTCCAAGTCGGCTCCCTTGCCACCTGGTTGTCGCTTCACGAAACGAATGCCGTTCGAGTAATAGAACGCTTTCAGTTCTTTTGCATAACGATCCGGTTGGGAGGCATGCCGGGAGAGCCGGCCCTCCGCGTTGGCGCCGCGCTGGCTGTAATCGAATTGACCGGCCAGCCAGTGTGCCTGTGTCGCAAAAATTCTATTCCACCAAGCGGCCGTGGCGTTCAAATCTTTTACGTTGGGCCCGGTGGTGAAGCTCACGATAGGAGAAAGCGTGACTTCTGTTTGGCATTCACGACGAGGACACGGCCCCGTACGGTGGCCTCCACATGGTCGAAAAGGCTCAAGTCGCGGATGCGTCGTTCAAATTCCGTGTTCCACGCGCGTAAACCGTCCGGGGATGGATGCGGGAAGAGGTTCCAGATGTGGATTCTTTCGTATGAACCCACCCCCGGTATCAGAAATTCCTTGTCCCGCAGACACGGTGGACCCGAATGTGATCGACAAGACGCACAGGACAGCAGATAGCGAATCCACGACGGCAGACAGAAGAATACCGTTCGCACACAAAGACAGACCGATACCCTGCCGAATCCACAACGACCACTAGCTGCCAGAGCCATATCACAGACAATGTCAAGGTCCCGGGCCTTCAGCATGTTGGGTTCTCACACCGGCCCACGGCTCGGTAGGCTTCATTGTCCATAACAAGTCGTCGCGAAATCGCTGATTCCCAGTGCTCTCAGTATCTAAGTACCGTCCCTTTAGTCAGTTTCAATCCATTCGTTGACACCCCTCCATCCTCTGATAGTCTGCTGAGCAGTGCCCGATAAAGGGACTAGGGCAAGGCCGGTACGGTGAACAAATCCGCTGTATGGGCGCCTTGTGTCATCCTTAGGATGTCGTCATGATGAAGCGTGTATGGCGTGCGCACTTCCACTTCGTCATGCTTCTCACCATGTACCTCGCTACGTGCACGCTCACATCACACGCGCAAGAGCTCTCTGGGACGGAAACCTACGATTTTAAGATGTCCAAGGGCATCCTTGAATTCAGCAGGGGCCGCTATGAGAAGGCGGGAGAACTGTTTCAGCAAGCCCTGAGCGCGAGACCGGGCGACGTCGATGCTCTGGATTATCTGGGACAGACTATGCTGCGACTAAAGAACTACCAAGGCGCTGAAACGGTGTTTCGAGAGTCTCTCGGGCATCAACCGCAATCGGCGCGAGCCTTCCTGGGCTTGGGAATGGCTCAAACCGGGCTCCGGAAGTATCAGGAAGCCTTGACCGCTCTCACCGCCGCGGAGCAGGTGTCGGCCGACAACCCTCTGATCTATTACTTCAAGGGCTTCGTCACTCAACAGCTCAGCGCCTACGCCGAGTCCCAGGCGTTGTTCTCTCGCGCCATGGCGCTCAGCCCAGACCTGACGCCGAGCGTTCGATATTACACAGGGGTTGGACATTATCAGCGGGGCCTTGTGGAGGAGGCCCAGAAGGATTTTGAGGCAGCCATTGCCCTAAGCGAGCCGGACTCCGACTTGGCTCGATCCGCCAAAGAAATTCTCAACCAACAGCGCAGCGTCTCAAAAAGGGAACGAGCCTGGGACCTCAGCATGAGCGCCAGCGGGCAATATGACAGCAACGTAGTGCTCCTTCCGCTCGGCACCCAGCCGCCTGGAGGACAAACCGGAATTTCACAGAAGGACGACTACCGGACCGCGTTCTACCTTCGCGGGGAGATTCGAGGGATCCAGACCAATGCGTGGACGGTGGGCGCGACGTATGGTTTCTATCAAAGCTTTCATCACACACTAAGCGCATTCGATGTGGAAGACCACAGCCCTTCTTTTTTCGTCCAACACCAATTGGGGCCCACGACAACCCGGCTTCAGTATATATATGACTATGTCAAGGTCGGGCGGTCTCCCTATCTCATTGCACATGCTATTCAACCGACTTTCACGATTGCAGAGGGCGGGAATAAATTTACCCTGTTTCAGTTTCGGTATCAGGACAAAGACTTTCAACATGGACGCTTTACGGCAAACTCCTTTCGAGATGGGAAAAACTGGCTCGCAGGGGTGACTCAATATGTCTACTTTGCGAACGGAGCGGGTCACGTGCGGATCGGCTACGCCTACGACACCGATCGGACCGGGGGCGGGTCCCCCGCGTCCGCTGTCGTGGGAAATCAGACCAACGCCGACTGGGCCTATCGTGCGCATCGTCTGGCGGCCGGTCTTAGCCTCCCGCCTGTCATGACCGTGAGACTGAATCTGGCCTTCGACTACTATCGACAAGACTACGACAATCCCAGTTCCTTCTCGCCTTCGGGAACGACCCGTCGATTGGACGAGATCTTATTTTTTACCGGAACGCTGAGTCGTAACGTCACCGACAATCTCTCAATCGCTCTGGAGTATAACTACACCCGAGATCAGTCGAACGTGAACCTGTTCGACTATGCCCGGAACGTGTATTCGGTGACCCTCAACGCCCATTTCTAGGCCGTACGACAATCCTGTGAGTCCTTCCTTTCTCTGACGCTCTCCGAACGAAAAGACTCTTCCCCTTTGATCCAGGGCGGACCAATGTTCCTGCCAGGCTGACGTATCGGCTTCACCGTCTTCCTCATGAACCGGGCCTGGCTTTAGTCGACTGACACGCTGCCGCAATTTGACCACGACAGAGACAGAACACGGCACTCACTTCCCCTACCTTTGAGTTGGCTGTTGCTGCTACGAAAGGTGGTGAAGCGGTTGGTGACTAAACTATCTCTTATGACTCGCATAGTTGCAACCTCATGGGAGTCCTCTGGAAGCCCAGCCGGACGGGTCCACTTCGTGCTGAGTTCAGAGGCGACATCTGCCGCGCGAGCGTGACAGTTCGCAGTTGGCGAGATTTTGGGATCACATGAGGTGTGTCATGAAACAACCGATTCTCTCAATTATTTTGACAGGCTTCTGCTGCTGCGCTACCGCGGCACAAGCGCAAGGGGGCTCGCTTCCACAGGACGAAATTGGCGTGTTTACCGCCGTGCTGGGTACAGTGAACGTCACCCATCCAGGCGCCGCCCGCGTGCAACCCGTCAAGTTACATGATGAGATTCTGTTCAAGGATGTGATCGAGACGCACGACGAATCTCGAACGAAGGCCTTCTTCGAAGACGACTCCGTTCTGACGGTAGGAGAGAACAGCAGGGTGGAAATCACCGAACACATTTACAATCCGGATCAGAATCAGCGTCGCATGGTTGTGAATCTCATCCAAGGCAAGCTACGCGCGCTGGTCTCTAAGGTATTCAAGGGCGCCGGTTCCAAATTTGAGATTCATACTCCGACGGCGGTGGCGGCAGCTAGAGGCACCTACTTTGTGGTCTGGACCGAGCATGGCACAACCGGTATCGCGAATATAGGAGAATCCGGGCGCGTGGATTTTACAGCCGGGGGAATAACTGTGACAGTGGCTCCAGGCGAATATTCAGTGGTGGGCTTAGAGGGGCACCCTACCCCGCCGGCGATCTATGATGCGGGTTCGAAGGAAAACGGTCGTCCTGCTTTCGGGGCTGGTTTCACGGGGGAGCTGACAGCAGCTGAAGGAACCACGCCTCCGCCGATAGATGGAAAACCCGAAAATGTGATCGGGAAAACTGGCGAGATGGTTAATTCTACAATGGGAACTACCATCAATCTCGTCGATCAATCGGTTGAAAGGCTCATCCGGGTGGTGCAGGCCATCGAGGGGACAGTGTTAAAGGACATGCCCAAGCCGGAGTCGGCTATTGAGATAGTTCGGGCGATATTCCCTGTCCTGCCGATATCTCCAACCGCTGCCACAGGCACCGTAATGACCATTGCTGGTACGACCAGTCCCGCACTCGGACAGATCATACTGGAATCCTCTGCTGCTCCGGATGGATCAGTGCCTTCTCTCGCCGCGGCGACGACGTCGACCCTTTCGTCGACTTTCGCGCCGGTGGCATCGACTCTTACTGCGGTGACATCGGCTCTCGCTCCAGTCACGTCACTGGTGTCCACCGTGGTAGCTCCGGTGACGCCTGTCGTGTCCACCGTTCTGGCTCCCGTCACGCCCGTAGTGTCCGCTGTAGTTAGTCCCATTACGGCGGTGGTGGCTACCCCCGTTGCTCCAGTCACAACAGTGATTGCGCCTGTGATATCCGCGGTTCCAATACTTCCTCCGGTCGCTTCGACCATGCCGGTCGCTGCCGCCACTCCAGTCCTTCCCGTGACACCGCCGGCCGTCATCTCTGGGGTCACGGGCGCCCTTGGTCTTCCCATCAAATAAACAGAGGAACCACCCCCGCATTCTCCTTCCAGGCATTATCCCACGAGGTACCTAGAAGTCCGGTACGGCGGATTTCTGAGTACTCTTCATTCTCTTGCTACGATCAATGATTGCGTGTCTCTACGCCGCCGGGGCGCTGTGACCAATTCTTCTTGTCCTCTTCCCTAAACCGTGAGATATGTGGATCATCGGGGCCGCTTCCTCCGAACGATGGAAAGAATTGGACGCATATGGCCCATCGTTGGCTCAACAGAACAATCGCCATTCATCGAATTGGGAACATTCTCGGCTTAAGCATCACTACGTTGATGTTGGTGTTGGGATGGTTCGATCTGACTTTCCTCACCAGGCTCGAGAATATCTCACTAGATTATCGGTTCAGACTCCGCGGCGAACGTCCACTCGGCGAGGAAATTGTCCTGGTAGTGATCGACGACAAAAGTTTGAGGGAGCTGGGCCGGTGGCCATGGTCAAGAAACACCCAAGCTCGACTGGTCACCGCAATTGCGGCCCAAGGAGCGAAAGTCATCGGCGTCGACATCATCTATGCGGAACCAGAAATTGCCGAAGCTTCACGCGATCTCCAGGAGCTCATTGCAAAGGTCAAAACGGCGTCGTCCTTACCAGCGGCTTGGCTTGGCCTATTGGAACGCCGGCTCGGAGCAGCCGACTCTGATGCGTCTTTCGTCAAGAGTGTGCGTGATGCTCGGAACGTCGTGTTGGGGTTTCCTTTTTTCGTGCGAGACCGCTCCTCGATCCAGCAAGAACTTCCGCATAGGACGGGCATCGCGCCGGTCATCAGGCGCAGCGAGTTCATGCTGGTCAGGCAGTCGGCCGAGAGCGACGCCATGGAACCGTATCGGGCGACCGATGCGCTTCTTCCGCTCGAAGCTTTTGCCGCCCAGGCTGTCGGTCTTGGACATGTGTCAAGCCTACCCGACCTGGACGGCACGACACGAGCCGAGTATCTCGCTCTTCGCTATGAGGATTCCTATTATCCATCCTTCGCCTTAGAGATTTCCCGGATCTTCCTGGACTTGCCAAAGGACCGTATGTCATTGATCCTTGGCGAAGGCGTGCATCTCGGCGATCGTGTCATTGTCACGGATCAGAAAGCCCGCATGTTCATTAATTTTGCAGGGCGCGAGGGAAGTTTTCCTTTTATCTCGGCCACCGATGTCATTCATCGTCGAATCATGCCGGAAGCCTTCAAGGATAAGGTCGTCTTGGTAGGAACGGCAGCCTTGGCCACATACGACCATCATATCACTCCATTCTCGGCGAACTTCGCCGGCGTAGAAAAGAACGCCACGGTCGTCGAGAATGTTATCCATCAGCGGTTTATTCGGAGAAGCCTGTGGTTTGGCCCCCTTGAGCTTGGCATGATTCTTCTCTGTGGATTGACTGTCACGTTCTGCCTCCAGAGGCTACGGGCCTTGCCGGGAACTGCGCTCGTCGTCACGGTATCCGTATGCTATGCTGCAATCACGCAGTACGTCTTTGCGGCTCATAACATCTGGCTTCCCCTTCTCAACCCGATGCTGACGATCGCCTGTACGTTCATGGCTTTGACGATTGTCAATTTCGCGACCAAGGAGAAACAGGCCAAAGAGATCCGGAGAATGTTCTCAAGCTATGTGAGCCCTCGGATTGTCGAAGAGTTGATCGCTTCGCCGTCGAGGGCCGCCCTCGGCGGACAACGAAGGGAGCTGACCATGCTCTTCGCCGACATCATTGACTTTACGTCGTTCAGCGAGAAACATTCTGCGGAGGAGGTAGTCGCGCAACTCAACGAGTACCTGAAGGCCATGACGGAGGTCGTCTTCCGCTGGCACGGGACGCTCGACAAATTCGTGGGAGATGCAATTGTCGTCTTCTGGGGTGCGCCGCTCGACCAATCGGATCACGCCGAGCTTGCCATTAAATGTGCCCTGCACATGCGCAAGCGTCTAAATGAGTTGCGTGAGAAGTGGACGGCCGAAGGGAAGGTCTTGCTGGACAACGGTATCGGTATCAATACAGGTATCGCAGTGGTTGGCAACATCGGCGCCGAAGGGAAGAAAGTCGACTATACAATGATCGGCGACCAAGTCAACCTTGCCTCCCGCTTCCAAGGATTAACCAGGAAGTTTGGAGCTTCCATCGTCGTAACGGAATACACGGCCGCGCGTCTTAAAGAGATGATGACGGTTGAAGAGCGACCTGACAATCGCGGGCGGTTGGGACATGTGATGTTGCGCAAGCTGGGGACTGTTAGGGTAACAGGAAGGGAAGAGCCAGTCGGCGCCTATACGGTTAAGTCGCTGGCGCTGGGTGAACAGTCCCGGATCGAAGAAATGCCTGCTTTGTCGACCGACATGGATCACAAGTGACCAATGGTGCTGAAATCTACGCGATTGGTCTGGCAAGCTTGCATACCGACAGATATCCGTCAGGCACAGACCGATCTTGGACTTCGATCGGTTCCCTGGGTGGCTTGATATACCTTCGCGTCGATGAACAGATCCAGGAGGGCGGCGTCGATCTTTCCATCTTTCGCGTAGACTTCCAAGATGTCCAGAGCTTTTGAGGCCAGCACCGCGGGCTTGTAAGGACGATCCGAGGCCGTCAGCGCGTCATAGATGTCGCAGATCGTCATCATGCGCGATTGAACAGGAATCTGGCTTGCGACCAGCTTCCGAGGATACCCCGTGCCGTCCAGCTTTTCGTGATGGCTATAGGCGAGCGCGGGAATGTTCCGCAAGGAAGACGTCCACGGAATTTTCGAGAGAAAGTTGAATGTGTGGGTTACATGGCTTTCAATTTCGCTCCGTTCGTCAGAGGTCAAACTGCCGATCGGTAATGAGAGTGCGATCACCTCGTCGGCGCTCAGATACGGGCGGGAGCCGTCGAAAGATTCGTACTCCTGCTTCGCAATGTCGTGCAACCGGTCGAATCCATCCTTGGGGGTCACGTTCGGCTGATTGCACTTCACAATGAATAAGAAGGCATCGTCAATGTCTTGCAGGCGGTGGAGAAAGTTTCTATTGAGATCAGATAAGAGCCGTGCCGTTCCCGTTCGAGTCTTTCGTTGCAGAATGGCGACCTTCTGCCTGAGCATCTCGGTCTCCAGCGTTCGCTTGATGAAGTCGAAGCGTGCTTTCACCAGAGCTAGTTCCCCAGGATACAGTTTGCGGGCCTTCACGAGGATGTGCTCGCGGACACCGACCTTGCCGAAATCATGCAGCAAAGCCGCGTACCGGATCTCTTTCATCTGCTCCTCGTCGAATCCGCAGCCGCCGTACGGACCCGAGTCCGTTCGGGTCACCACTTCCGCAAGCCGGCATGTCAGCGAGGCAACCCGATTGCTATGGCCGCTCGTTGTGGGGTCGCGACTCTCAATGGCTTGAACGCTTGCCGAGATGAACCCTTCAAAGAGATGCCTTATTTCATCGTAGAGACGGGCATTCTCGATCGCGATGCTCACTTGATGACCAAGAGCCACGAAATTGTGTAGATCGTCCGTATCGAACAGCCCTCCGTCTTTCCGGTTGATGGCCTGAAGCACCCCGATCACTTTCCCATGCATTTTAAGCGGTGCGCACACCATGTTACGGGTCGTGAATCCGCTCCGGCGATCCGCGCTGCGGAAGAAACGGGGATCACGTTGGACATCATTAACTATGACGGGTTGTCCTGTTTGCGCCACGGATCCCGCGATCCCCTCCCCCAGCTTGAGGCGAATTTCACGGACGGCAGCACCCTTCTCGCCGTGGGCGACCTCGAAATAGAGCTCACCCCCGGCCTCGTCCAATAACAAGAGAGAGCCCGCCTCGGCTTCCATGAGAAGAGTGGCTGCTTCGATCGCTCGTTTCCGGATTTCCGCCGGGTGCAGGCTTGAGTTCAGAAGCGCGCTGATTTCCTGGAACTGTCGGAGTTTAGAATCCTTCACGATGTCTATCCAGTCCAATCTCTGGTCTCGTCTCCGAACTGCCTTATGTGGACTGTAGCACAGCACCCGCTTATTGCACGTGAAAGCGTACTCGCCGCAATGGTGGTATTTTCATGATTGTGGCATCTCGGTCTAGCACCTACACGGCTCCTCCTGGCCAATGTCTTTCCGTTGGCTTCGCGATCCTCGCGATTCTATGGTTGACAGGATGTCTCCGCTGCCCAACATCGCGTCGGCGGCAAGATCTGGTGCGGAAAGAGGCTTACGGACGGACGAATTTATTGGCGCTTCAGTGGCGGGACATCGATTGGCAGGGCCGGTTCATCGAGGTGCGGCGAAACTATACCCATCGGCGGGTGACCACCCCGAAGAGCGGTGAGAGAGCCGGCGCGTCGACATGTCTCGGGAACTGATGCAGACGCTGAAAGACCTGCATACTGAACATCAGATCGAGGTCGCGGCCAGAGGATGGAAGGAAACGCCAGTTTGGGTTTTCTGTAGCGAACTTGGCGTGCTACTCCATCCATGCAACATACGAGATCGAGTGTTTTATGGCTTACCGAGCAACCAAGGCTTCGAAAAGTTTGGTTTCACGATCTTCGCTACACTTTCGCTTCGCCGCTTCTGCAGAACGGAGAAGACCCGGTCTACGTCAAGGACCAGATGGGCCATTCTTCAATCAAGATCACCGTGGATCTCTACGGGCATCTCTTCCCGAGTGGCAATAAGCAGGCGGTCGACCGGCTGGATACGCCTGTGGACAAGGTGCCTTTCGAGGCCGAATCTGCAACCCCGGTGCAACCAATGCAACCGGTCATAATGCCGCACTCGTCGGATCCGTTGGAGTATCCAGTAGTTATGAAGAAGGGAACTGGGGTGAGTGACGGGTTTCGAACCCGCGACCTCCGGATCCACAATCCGGCGCTCTAACCACCTGAGCTACACTCACCACTCGGCTTGCTGCAGCAAGGAAAGAAAAACGATCTTAGCAAAGTACCGATCGATGCAGCAACCCGTTCCGCGACATGATTCGTCGTTCGACCCGGCGGCGAATGTTTAATGGATCTTTTTTTGAAAATACGGATCAATGTCCGGTCGCGCGATGATCGAACGCGGCCTGCATCTCGGCAAGGATCGCGGAGGCGGCGGCGGCCGGATCGGCGGCATCACGGATCGGCCGTCCCACCACCAGATAATCAGCGCCGGCCGCAATGGTTTGAGACGGGGTCGTAACGCGGGCGTGATCGTCGGTGCCTTTCCCAAGCGGACGCACACCGGGCGTCACAATAAGCAAATCCGGTCCGACTTTGGCGCGAATCGCTTCCGGCTCTTCTCCCGACGCCACGACTCCGTCACAACCCACCTCGGACGCCAGCGCGGCGCGGGCGGTGACCAGATCTTCCACGCTGCGCTGGATGCCCATATCTCGCAGATCCTGACTGTCGAAATTCGTCAGCACCGTGACAGCGAGCAATCGAAGTTGAACATCTCCTCTCCCCTGCACCGCCGCAATCAAGGCCTTGCGGTTGGCGTGCACGGTCAGGAAGGCTACACCCATATCGGCCACGCGAGCGGTCGCGCGCCGCACCGTCTCCTCGATATCCAAAAACTTCAGGTCCAAAAAGACTCGAAGGCCGCGCGCGACAAGCCTGTTCACCATGTCGGGGCCGGCGACTGTAAACAGTTCAAGGCCGACCTTCACGAATCGAATCTGTCCGCCCAGCCGTTCGAGCAATCGGTCGGCCTCGGCCGCTGAAGGAACGTCGAGGGCAAAGATGAGGCGATCCTTGGCATCAATTAGCGACATCGAGTCCCGACACTCCTATCCGCAATGACATATAGTTCCTGCTCCGGGATCGATCCGTCACAGGGATCTACTTGACCATTTCTCATCCCGTATGATAAAAGCTCGCTTTTTAAACAGAGGAGATGTGCCATGCCCGTAATACATAAATCCACAATCAAGCGAGCGCGCCAGTCGGAACGGCGCCGGCAGCGAAACCGGGGCACATTGAGCGCGGTCAAGAGCGTGGTGAAGAAAGTCCATGAGGCTCTCGGCGCCAAAAAGGCGGACGACGCGAAGACCTCACTCCGGGAAGCAACGGCCGCGCTGGCAAAGGCCGTGACGAAGGGCGTCTTGAAGCCGAACACCGCATCCAGACGGATCTCCCGCCTGACCCGGCGAGTCAACGGGATCACCGCTTCACACTCCTGACTGTTCTGACATTCGACACAGTCTTATCCCCACCCGGTTTCCTTGCTGCGCTGCCGGTTAGGCCGGGCCGCGGTTTCTCCGGCGCTTTCGGTTTACGGCACAGCCGAAGGAGCAAATCTTCCAAGACCCGTTTCGGAGAGCCGCTGCTTCCGCCCTTTAATTTCGAATCGGATTCCATGAATAGCCGGAATGCCTGCGTCATATGCGAGTCGCTGAATTGCGACAGCAACGCCGCCGCCTTGCCTGGGTCCATTCGCAGCGCGCGCCCCGCTTCGGCCGCCCGCGCTCCCTGCTGCACCGAACCCTTGACCTTCCATAAACGCCGGTATTGCCACACCAATGCGCCGAGAATGCGCAATGGCGCTTCCCCCGCCTCTATGTTTCTGGCCAAAATTGTCAAGGCACGGCCTTGAGCCCCGGCCCCGATCGCCATGGTGAGATCGAAGACGGATGCGCCCGGTTCGGTGCCCCTCAGCACCTGCACGTCTTCGACCGTGACCGCACGACCGGCCGGCACATAGGCCGCGAGCTTTTCGAGCTCTCGGCGCAGCGCGTACAGTGATCCGGCCGACTCCTTCAAAGCCTGGACTGCGTCCTCTCGCATGGTCATCCCAAGCGAGGCCGCTTCTTGGCCGATCCACGCCGCGATCTGGCGATCCTGCAACGGATCGCAATCGACCACGACGGCCTTTTGCATCAGCGTCTGCGTCCACTTCAGACGCCGATCCAGCTTCGCCGCGGCAAATACCAGCGTCGCGGACTCATGCGGCGCGCTCAAATACGGGAGGGACTTCTCTGTCTCACGGGCCGGCCATTTGTCCGCCTGCTTCAGCACCACGAAACGGCGGGACGCAAAGACCGGAATCTCCATCGCGCAACTCAAGACTTGGTCCGCAGCGTCTTCATCGCCATGAAAGACATCATAATTGAAACCTGCGTCCTGCCCTTCACCGAGAACGGCCCGCTTCAGAATGCCGACCGCGTGGTCCCGCAGATAATCTTCTTCTCCGATCACCGCGTAAACGGGCGCCGGAGAATGAATCTGTATTTTGGCTTCCAGCTCAAGGCTTTTGACAAGGAGTCCCATGCGCCGTCTCTTCCGCGCTCAATTGGTCATCCGATCCCGGTCTGATGAGAGATCGCCCGGCCGGTCGCGGGCCGGCTCTTGTGGAGCCCGCCGCATCGCCGCCTCCAACTGGCCGCTTTCGAGGAAGACCAGATATCGAGAGGCGACATCCTCGGCGACAAAGCGGCTGGCTTGCTCCAAGGCCCGATTTTGTAGGACGCGATTGAACTGGAGGTCCTGCGTGATGAAAAACTCCGATTGTCCCTTCACGATTTGGGTCCAAACGGTATTTTTCGTGCGCATGTTCAGGATCCTGACGGCGATCAGCAGTTCAACGCGGCTTTCGAAGGTCGTCGTCTGATCAAAGCTCAAGGTCGGCAGCAGAATGCCAAGCACCTGCCCCGTCATCAGAAGATCGGCCGGTTCGGATTCTCCGACAATTTGAGTGCCGGTTCCACCGGAAAACTCCCGACGGATATAATTCGTGAGCTTGATTTCGAGGTTGGCTTCGAACGTTCTGTTGTCGAACGTTCGAATCGCCATGCGAGGCGGAGGCCCGGCCGCCGTCGCGGCCGGATCAGCGCCACCTACGGTAGGGCCGGCGCCCTGGACCCGAAACTGATAACCGCACCCGACGATGTTCATCGTCATAACACAAACGGTAAATAATAGAAGGACCAAGTAGGTTCCTTGCCGCATGACCTCACACCACGAAATTGATCAATTTGTTCTCGACGTAAATGACTTTCTTGAGCTGTTTGCCGAGAATCCACTCCTGAACCTGTTCCCGAGCCTCCGCTTCGATCTGGTCCCGCGAGGCCGTCGCCTCCACGTCGATCTTTCCCCGAAGCTTTCCGTTCACCTGGATCGGAATAATCATTCGATCACTGGCGATGAGGGCGGGATCATACGAGGGCCAGGACTGGTGCGCGACGCTGGGGACATAGCCCAGCCGTTCCCAGAGCTCCTCGCCGATATGCGGCGCGAAAGGAGCCAGCAGCAGCACGAACGATTCGAGCAGCGCCTTGGGGCGCCGATCCAATTTGGTCATCTCGTTGGTGAACACCATCATTTGCGCGATTGCAGTATTGAAGCGCAGCTCATCCAGGTCATCCGTGATCTTCTTGATCGTCCGGTGAAGCAGCCGCAGGTGCTCTGTCTGCGGAGGTTCGTCTGCCACCGCCGCATTCAGTGCGCCGTCCTCGCTCACGACCAATCGCCAGACGCGATCCAGAAACCGCGTGATGCCTTCCACGCCCCTTGTGCTCCAAGGCTTCATGGCTTCAAGCGGACCCATAAACATTTCGTATAACCGCACGGCATCGGCCCCGAACTTATCCATCATCTCATCGGGGTTCACCACATTGCCGCGGGATTTGGACATCTTTTGATTGTCCTCGCCAAGGACGATGCCCTGGTGCACCAACTTCTTGAACGGCTCGGGCGTACTGGCCACACCCGCGTCATACAAGACCTTATGCCAAAAGCGGCTATAGAGAAGGTGCAGCACCGCGTGTTCACTGCCGCCGACGTAGAGATCGACCGGCATCCAATAGCGTTCCTTCGCGGGCCCTACAAGTGCATGCTTATTCGTCGGATCGATGAACCGCAGGTAGTACCAACAGGACCCGGCCCACTGCGGCATGGTATTGGTCTCCCGGCGGGCCGGCTTGCCGGTTGCGGGATCCGCCGTCCGGACCCAGTCCTCTAAATTCGCGAGCGGACTCTCGCCCGTCCCCGACGGCTTGAATTGGCTTGTTTCGGGGAGCCGCAGAGGAAGCTGCTCCTCCGGAAGCGGACGCGGCTCGCCGTCGACCCAGACGATAGGAAACGGCTCTCCCCAATAACGTTGGCGCGCGAACAGCCAGTCCCGCAACTTGTAGTTGACGGCCTTCGCGCCTTGGCCGCGGGACTCCAGCCAGGCAGTGATCTTTGGAATGGCATCCGTAGGGCTCAAGCCGTCGATAGAGAAAGACCCGTCCGGAGTCGTCGAATGCACGACCGTGCCCTGCTCGGTCTCCGTGAAGGCCTGCTTGTCTACATCTCCGCCGGAGATCACTTCGCGGATCGGCAAGTCATACCGGCGGGCAAATTCCCAATCCCGTTCGTCATGTCCGGGCACCGCCATGATGGCGCCCGTGCCGTAGGTCATCAGCACATAGTCGGCGATCCAGACCGGCAACGGTTCGCTGTTCACGGGGTTGACGGCATAGCCGCCGGTAAACACACCCGTCTTGTCCTTGTCCAACTCCTGTCGCTGGAGATCGCTCTTCCGCGCCGCAGCTTCTCGGTACGCGCGCACAGCCTCTCGTTGTTCCGGCGCAGTCAAAACCTCGACCAGCGGATGCTCGGGCGCCAGCACCATATAGGTCGCGCCAAACAGCGTATCCGGTCTGGTCGTAAAGATACGCAGGCTGCCATTCAGGCCGGCGAGCCGGAATTCCACTTCGGCGCCGATCGACCGGCCGATCCAATTTTTTTGCATCTCCAGCGTACTGGCCGGCCACTCGACTAAGGCAAGATCTTCCAAGAGGCGGTCGGCATAGGCGGTGATCTTCAGAACCCATTGGCGCATGGGTTTTCGAATGACCTCGAAGCCGCCGACTTCACTCCGCCCGTCGACGATTTCTTCGTTCGCCAGAACGGTGCCCAACGCCGGGCACCAATTGACCGGCACTTCCGCGACATACGCAAGCCCCCGCTCGAACAGCTTGAGAAAAATCCACTGCGTCCACCGGTAATAGTCCGGGTCCGTCGTGCTGAGTTCTCTCTCCCAATCATAGGAAAGACCCGCGCGCTTCATCTGTCGCTTGAAGGTGGCGATGTTCTGCGCGGTTGTGAGCGCCGGATGGATTCCCGTTTTGACCGCATACTGTTCCGCCGGCAAGCCGAACGCGTCCCACCCCATAGGGTGCAGCACGTTGTACCCCCGCATTCGCTTGTAGCGGGACACGATGTCGGTCGCCGTATAACCTTCGAGATGACCGACATGCAGACCCGATCCGGATGGATAGGGAAACATGTCCAAACAATAATATTTGGGGCGGTTCGGATCTTCGCTCGCGCGAAAGGTGTGGGCTTCATCCCAATAGGTTTGCCATTTCGCTTCAATGGCGTAATGGTCGTAGGTCTTGCTCATCGCTTTCGTTCCATGTCGGAGCCGCTCCAATGATGTCAAAGAGCAAGGACTCTAGCACAGACGAGAGGAATCAGGGTAGGCGGTTCATCAAGGTCCCGAAATGATCCAAAGACGGAAACCTCGCGGACGGTTCGGCCGGCAGCTGGGAACTGGATTTCGAGCGGTGAAAAATTCGACCGACCCCGAACTGTTCAGCGGCGGCCAGGCATTGCTCATCATCATCTATATAGAGGGACCGCCGCGGATCGAATCCAACCAGGCGTTGGCACGTCGGCCAGTATTTATCATGCATTTTGAGATAGCCGACCTCGAAGGCATCGACAATGCGATCGACATACCGGTCCAGCCCGGTTTTCGCCGCCTTGATTTCCACGCCCGCCCGATGCGCATTGGTCAGGATGGTCACCCGCTTGCCGGATTGACGAAGCCGTCCCAGAAATTCCCGTGCGTCGGGAAGAAAATCAATCAGGTAGTCGAGTTCCTTGTGCAGGGCCACCACATCGATGCCGACGCGCTCGCTCCAATAGTCAAGATCCGTCCATGCCAATTGTCCTTCCACCGATCGATACATGGCCATCAACGAGTCGCGCGCCTCTTCAAACGGCAGAGCTTCCCGTTCGGCATACCGCCTCGGCAGCGCCTCCTCGAACAACACATTGTCGAAATTCCGATCCAACAAGGTCCCGTCCATATCCAAGAGCACATCGTCGATGTGGTCCCAATCGAAGACGTGAGGGGTAGGACGTGAGGCGTGACGCGACATGGATACGAAGTATAACGAAGATTCTCCGCGAACACGAGCGGTTGTCTTTGCCGAAAACCCTATGATACGGTCCACTACATCTCCTTCACATGCCACGCGCAAAACCATCCATACAGGCTGGGACGCTTTCGCCCGACACGTCGGGACTGCGGACGGTCGCCATCATCGGGCGGCCGAATGTGGGAAAGTCCACGCTGTTCAACCGCATTCTCGGTGCCCGCACGGCAATCGTTGACGACGTGCCGGGCGTCACGCGCGATCGGAACTACGCGGACACGGCCTATCGAAATCGGCGATTTCGCTTGGTGGATACCGGAGGCCTCGACCCGACGGCAACCGACGGGATGCTGGCTCTGATTCGCCGTCAATCGGAAATCGCCATCGCGGAAGCCGATTTGCTGATTCTGGTCCTGGATGGCCGCACCGGGTTGACTCCGGCAGACGAAGAAGTCGTTCGGACATTGCGTGGCACGGCCAAGCCGGTGCTGTATGCCATCAACAAGATTGATACACCGAAGGTTGAGCCGTTGATCGCGGATTTTTATCGACTCGGGCATGAGGAGCTGTATCCCATTTCCGCTGAACATGGCTTGGGGGTGGCGGACCTACTGGATGCCCTGTTCGCGTATCTGCCGGATATGCCGGACGAAGAAAGTCCCGTCACCATCCCCCGGATCGCTATCGTCGGACGGCCGAACGTCGGCAAATCGACCCTGATCAACACGGTGCTGGGACAAGAGCGAGTCGTGGTCAGCAATGTGCCGGGGACCACGCGGGACAGCGTGGATTCGATCGCCACCTACCAGGGACGTCGCTATCTCTTTACGGACACGGCCGGCATTCGGCGACGCGGCCGCGTCGAACGGGGCATTGAAGGCCATAGCGTCGCGCGCTCATTGCGGGCGATTGGACGGTCCGATGTCGGCGTGCTGCTGCTGGACGCCGAGGAAGGGGTCACCGAACAAGACACCAAGATCGCCGGGCTCATTCTGCGGCAAGGGCGCGCCTGTATCCTGATCGTCAACAAGTGGGATCTCAAAGAAGGTGATATCGACGCCAGGGAAGCCTACAAGCGCACGCTGCGCCGAAAGTTCCCGTTTCTCACTTGGGCCCCCGTCCTTTTTACCTCCGCGCTCAAGCCGGATTGTTTGCGCGGGCTCTATACCCTGATCGATCAAGTGGTCGCGTCCTTCACCAAACGCATTCCGACCGGCACATTGAACAATCTCTTTCAAGCAGTGCTCACCGACCATCCGCTTCCGGCCCGAAAAGGCAAACCGGGCAAGTCTGCAAAATCGGCATTCATCACGCAAGTCGCCACGAGGCCGCCGGTCTTTGTTCTCTTCGTGGGCCATCCGGAAGATATGACCGCCGCGTACCTCCGTTATTTGGAGAATCGGCTCCGGGAAGAGTATCGATTTTCCGGCACGCCGATCCGCCTCCTCGCCCGGCGAAAATAATTTCGTCCGCCTTACCGAACAGATACGCTTTTGACACAGCTGGGTACATTTTAGATACAGCGATCTGTTTCTTCGCGAACGCTTGAACGAGAAGCCGCGGTATTTTCAACGCTCTGATTGCAATGCCGCCTGGCGTATCTTTTGCTTCCGATCATGCTGAGTGACAAGGCATTATGGACACGCGCCCGCTTCATAGAGAGGAGCCATCTGCATGTTGAGCACGTATCAATACGCGGATCTACCCGCAGCTCAACCCGTACCGGAACCTTCCGGCATAATTGTGCTGTCTATGACAGGAGGAATCTTGCATGCCAATCAAGCAGCCGTCGAACTTGTCGGCCTGCTCTCGGTCGATTCGCCGCCGATGCCAGCCGGAGAGGCGGCCCTTCAATTGCCTCCTTCCCTACTGCAGTTTGCCGGGCAAGTCTTGATCCATCTTGAAAAGCGGATTGCCGCGGAAGAATGGACTCAGTTCGAAGCGAAGCAGATCCTCCATGTATCCGGCCAGGAGTTCCTTCTCCGCGGTTTCGGCCTGCCTGATAAAGCTCGGCGACAGCAATCGCGTATTCTGCTTACCATGCAGCCGTCGGCCGGCTCATTCGCGGCATCATCTCTTCGCCTTTCGCTTGACTCACCGATTTGATCATGTTATTCGCAGAGGAGTGCGTGGAGTCCTGCCGCGACATCCGCCTCCAATAACCGAGTTGTTGTTCCATCGCACACCGCCATCGATATTGCTACGCTGATCATGACTGAACGACTTCGCCGCGGAATCCGTCCCATCGTTCCTGAACCCGCAGGCCTCTTGCCCCTCTTGCTGGCCGTCACCTTGGCCTATTATCCGGCGGCGTACGCTGAGCCGGCTCCCCCCGGGCAAGATATTGCCGAGCCGGCCGAGTCCGCATCCATCCCGGTTGAAAGTTCGACGTCATCCGCCGAGCCTCCGACAGAAGACTCGGGGCCGGGCGAAGATTCTCTTGCGCCGTCCATACGCCTCACCGGTTCGGTCTGGAGATCCAAACCGGGCATTGTGTTCCTCCAAACCCCGATCGGCTTGCTGTCGCTCAGTTCCAAAACAGCTCTCCGTGATGTGAAAACCTCGCACAAGATCACCCTGTCTGTGAATGGTTCCAACACGGCGGTGGACATTCGAGAGCGCGGGACCGGATCGCTGGTGCACCGATATCTTTCGGGAATTCCTCGGTACGCGTCCGGCGAAAAGAGGGATCTGCTTCTTTGGACGCCTGAAGGGGATCAAGTCTTTGCTCCCGGCGCATACGGCGCCAAGATCCCGCGGGATCCTCAGAGCCCGATCGCGCTGGAGGTCAGCCAAGCCGGCGCAGTCAAAGGCCTGCACGATCTGCAATTTGACCTTCAGGTCAGCCAGGCCCCCAGGGCCGACTCGCAGACGCGCATGCGGCTCCGCGGGACCGTATCCAAGCTGAAATCGTCCTTTGTCTTTCTCAAGACTCCCCTGGGAGTCGTCACTGTCAGCGCGAAGACCGGAGTCCGGAATGCCAAGGTGGGACAGGACATGACGGTCTGGATACACGGTGATCATGTCGCAATCGACCTGTATCAAGGAGACTCAGCGGCGCCGGTTCGGCGCTTTTTAAGCGGTCGGCTGGCCTATGCCACCTCGGACAAGAATTCCGTCACGCTATGGACCCCGGAGGGCGACAAGGCGTTTCCCGCCAACCATCGCGGTAAAAGTTCTCTCGCTTCAGTGAAAGAAGGCGCGCCGATTACCGTCGAATTGGACCAGCAGGGCGAAATCGTGGAGATTCGGCGTCTCAACTGAATCTTCAATCCTGTGAATCTTCGATCCTATCGATAATTTCTGGACCACTCGTCGCTTGACAGCCCCTCAGGACCCTCGTAGACTCCGCTTCAACTCGCATGACTACCCGCCGATCGGGACACTCGGATCAAGTGTCCTCGTCACAGTCCACCTCTTCCTCCGCTGCAGCCGAACCGGATTTCGATCGGATTTACCGCGACTACGTCGATCTTATCTATCGCTTTGCCCACCGCCTCTGCGGGGAAAGTGAGGCCGCGCGGGATATCGTCCAGGAAACTTTTCTGAACGCGTATCGCGGCTTCAAAGATTTTCGCGGCGACGCCCAGGTATCGACCTGGTTGTACACGATCGCCTCGCACGCGTGCATGCGGATGCGCCGTAAACGAAAAGGGCAGCCTGATCGGGAGCTTTCGCTGGAAGAATTTATTCCCACCTCCGACGGCGAATTCCAGCTGCAAATTCCGGTCGAGGGCCTCAGCCCCGAACAAGCCCTCCAAAATAAGGAATTGCGCCGCATGCTCGATCATGCGATCGGGCGACTGCCGCCTAAGTATCGAATGGTGCTGGTGCTTCGGGACATGGAGGGATTGAGCGCCAAAGAAGTCGGAAGCATTATGCGGCTGAATGAACGGGCGGTGAAATCCCGCCTCCATCGAGCCAGGCTCTTCGTCCGCAAGGAACTGAGCGCCAAAGGACTGACTCAGGATTCAACGGGAAAAACTCACACAGATTGAAATTTATTTGATATAGTCTGTCGGAAGGTTTGAGACATGTCTTCGAGAATCTCCACCCAACCGGGCACCGGTCATCCGATCCATCACGACCACGGGAAGCGCCACTGCCTCAAAGTGCTTCAAAAACTGTCCGCCTATCTGGACGAGGAATTAGCCGGCGACATTTGCGCCGAGATCCGATCGCATCTCGGGGCCTGTCCCAATTGTGAGGTGTTTCTCGACTCCTTACGACAGACGATCATATTATGCCGGCACCATCGACCTCACCCGCTCTCCGCCACCGACCGCGCAGCCATCAGACGGCACATCCTCAAATCAATTCCTCCAGCCTAACTTTTCACTCCTCTGTCTTCCGTTCGCTGTCTCTACCCCGGTAGTCCACCGACTGGTCCTTGCAGTATAGTAAGGCATGCGGCACATGTGGAGCGTGATTCCAGCTCTCAGTCTGGCCCTCGCCGGTGCGGCCGTTGTTCCCGGCACCGCACGGACCGAAGACCCTCCCAAAGAAGTCATCACGATCGACATGGAAGGCCGCCGGTTTAATCCTTCCGAGGTTCTATTGCCGGCCGGTCGAACCGTGCGGCTGGTGCTGCGTAATCATGATCCGGACCTTCACGCGTTCGTGCCGGAATCTCTTTTCGCAGGCATCAATATGAATGTGACCGGCAATGGGTTTCCGGAATTCAACGAGACAGGATTTCGCCGGCTCATTGTTCCTCCCGAGGGCCACGCCGAAATCGGATTCGTGCCCGCGCCGGTCGGCGACTATTCGTTTTCCTGCGATATGCCCGGCCATGACATGAAGGGCGTGATTCACGTGAGATGAGCCGGATGATGCACTGCAATTTCAGCCGATATGCCGTTCAATCAATCGCGCTGTGTGTCGTCGTCCTTGCCGTGTCGGCGCTTATGGCCGCGATGCCGGTGGCGACGGAACGGGGAAAGGCCATTTACCAAACCCGTTGCCTCGAATGCCATGGAATCGAGGGACGCGGGGATGGAGCTAAGGCTCCGTCTCTTTCGCCGCGTCCGGGAAGTTTGGTGTCGGCGGCGACGTCGGCAAAATCAGACCGAGATCTATTGCGGATTATTCAAAACGGCAAGCCGCGTACAGCCATGCCGGCATGGAAGGACATACTGACGGAACCTGAGATAGAAGAGGTGCTTCTCTATGTGCGCTCGCTGGTCCACTTCAGCCGGCCGTTGACCCCGTCGCCTCCGGCCCAATAAAGACCGCCAGGTTCTCGGCACACCCCCTTTCGCCTCGTGCGAACACCGTGTTAGAGTACCAACTTTCGCCTTGCGCAGGAGGCTTTCACGCTATGGATTCCGCTCAATCTCACGCCTATCGGCTGCCGGCTTTGGGCTTGGCATTACTTCTCGTGCTCTGTGTTCTTTTGTCCGCCACACATCTGTCCGCTGCTCCCACGGGGAAATCTCACAAAGAGACCAAACCGGCCAAAGTCGCACCGGCCGTTGCCACGGCTGTCCAGTACGCGGAGGCCGTCGCCAAAGGAGATCATGCGACCTTCGGAAGGATGGATTTCGCGTGTCAGTACCGTCTGGCTTCCACCGGTTCCTCGAAATCAATGGATGCTTCCAAGGCAAATGCTTCGTATGAATCCTGCTGGCAGCAACTTTCGACGGCTCACGCCCCAATCCTCCAGCGGGAAGACGTCGGCATGGATGTGCTGTGGCCGAGCAACGGCCAGTTAGCCTTTTACCGCGAAGGGCTTGAGCATTACCCTGCTTCGGCGTTCGTCATGGACTCGCTGGGCCTGAGTCCTCCTGGAACCGGTTTACATATCGACCCGGCCGGAACATCGACGCTGCCGCCGGTTTCGTTTCGGCTTCGTCCTGGCGGGCGCGTGATTGCCGTCCCCGCTACGTTGGTTAGGATGACCGTCACGTATCAAGATCCATTGACCTCGCCTGTCGCTTACGCCCCAGGGTCGTATCAATTCATGAGTACGACCAGACGTCCCCAACAGGCTCTGAGGGCCGTGACGCTGCAATGGGTCGTCGTATCGGGGCTAAAGCGGCATGGGTTTGCTTCGGATCAGGCGGTTGTCAACCTTCCCGTCACGACATTGCGGGAAGGCGAAGACTTCCGAGAGGCGGTTCCTTTCGCCACCGAACGAAGCCAGATAGTTTCCGGCTCACCGGTCTGGTGGACGCCGGCCGATGGGCCGGGCCTCCTCGTGGCGGCCGCCGCCCGAGCGGCAACATTTCCGGAACTTCGGGATCGCGTCGCACTGCTCAACCGGGTCCTGCTGATTGACCCCAACCAACCGGAAGCCCTTATGGTGCTGTCCCGGCATCTGTACGAAGCGATCTTAAAGCAGGCCGAAACGGCGCAGGATCTGCACATTAAGGATCCCGCATTGGCCGCCGTGCTGAACGAGTTCTATTGGAATACCTACGCTCAAACGACGAGAACGGACTTGTCGCTCGGCATGGTCATGGGAGGATTTTCACAGCCCACCACGGCCGATTTGCTGTATCGCATGATCCCGGCGATGGAACGGCTGGCCAAAGCGAGACCGGAGCAACTTGACAACCGGACGCATCTCGGAACGGCCTATCGCTGGAACAATGACCAGCGGGCCGCCATTGCGACGCATGAAGCCTTGGTAAACGACATCCCGCGCGAACGGGCGGCAGCCCGGGCGCAGGCGCTCATCGAACTGGCCTGGTCACGCATCAACCAGGTGGCATGGAACCGGCGATTGGATGATCCAGAAATTCAGAAGGCGTTTGAAGATGCCTCCGAAGCCTATAAGACCGCCGAGCTTCCGGTTGATAAATTCATGGCGGCCTACACCATGGCCTACAGCATGCTCTATATGCCGAACCGGGATAATAAGGGCATGCTGGAGCATTTGACGGACGCGAAACAATGGTATGACCAGATTCCGAATTCCACTCCCGCCGCTTGGCAATACGTGCTGGGAAGCGAACAACTGAAAGCCGTCCTCGATGCAGATCCAGCCTTTAAGCCGCTGCTGGCCGCGTCATCATCCTAACGGTCCTACAGCGACATCACGGCATGATATGAGTGGCAACCCGCAGTTCCCCTTGGAGCAAACAGCAGACGGAGAATTTCAGCGGCAGGCCGACCGGTTTCGTCAATGGGTCACGGCCGATGGATCATCGGAATACCCGGCGGCGAAAAATCGGTATCATTTGTATGTCTCATGGGCCTGTCCCTGGGCCCATCGCACAATCATCGTCCGGAAACTGAAAGGGCTGGAGGACAGCATCGGCCTGACCGCTGTCGATCCGATTCGAGACGAGCGGGGCTGGGCCTTCCGCGATGGACCCGGCCATTCCATTGATCCCGTCAATGGATTTCACTACCTGGCCGACGCCTATCGCGCAACGGATCCATCCTATCATGCGCGGGTGACGGTGCCTGTCCTATGGGACCGGGTGACGCGCCGGATCGTCAGCAATTCCGACGACGATCTCATGCGGATGTTCAACAGCGAGTTCAATCAGTTCGCACGCATGGACACGGACTTCTATCCCGCCGAACTACGAGACGACATCGACCGGTTGAACGACCGAATTTACGACGATGTCAATAACGGCGTGTATCGAGCCGGATTCGCCATATCCCAGCGGGCTTATGAGCGGGCCGTCCGCCGCCTCTTCGACACGCTCGATTTTCTCGACCATCGGCTTTCCGACCGGCGGTATCTCTTCGGGGACCGGATCGTGGAAACCGACTGGCGCCTCTTTGTGACGCTGGTCCGTTTCGATGCCGTCTATTATGTTCACTTCAAATGCAATGTGCGGCGCATCACGGATTATCCCCATCTTTTCGGCTATCTGAGAGATCTCTACCAATATGATGGGATCGCGGAGACCGTCAATTTCGACCATATCAAGCGGCACTACTATATGACGCATGGCGACATCAATCCGACGCGCATCGTCCCGCTGGGGCCGGACCAAGATCTCCGGACTCCGCACGGGCGTGACCGGCTATCCCACTGATCGCTCCCGGCTATCCGCCCTTCCCGCCGATCCTGGAACGCCGCGCATCCGCTTCCATAGGGCCCGTCCGCGCAACACGCGATTGATCACACCGCCGAGACGTGATATGGCTTGAACCAGCCTGCAGAAAATCCGCTCGGCCTTCACCGCCCATAGTTTGCAGGCTCGGACTGCGGACGCGGCAAGACGTCGAGGCATCCAAGGGTCCATCTTTCATACACCAATGAACGACATCGCCATACGCGTCAATCATCTCTCCAAGGAATATCGAATCGGCATCGCGGCGCGCCATGACACCCTGCGCGATCAAGTCGCCCATGGCATGCGCGGCCTGTTCAAGCGCGGAGCACGGCCCGGCCCCGTCGCCCGGACATTTTGGGCGCTGGAAGATATCTCTTTCGAGGTCACGCAGGGAGAAGTCTTCGGGATCATCGGCCATAACGGCGCGGGCAAGAGTACGCTGCTGAAGATTTTGTCGCGGATCACCGAGCCCACCCGGGGAGCCGCGGACATCTATGGGCGCGTTGGATCGTTGCTTGAGGTCGGCACCGGCTTTCACCCGGAATTGACGGGCCGGGAGAATATTTACCTGAATGCCGCCATGCTGGGCATGCGGCGGGCGGAGATCCGGCGCCGGCTCGACGAAATCATCGAATTCTCCGGAATAGGAGAGTTCCTTGATACGCCCGTCAAGCGGTACTCCAGCGGCATGTATGTGCGACTGGCGTTTTCCGTAGCCGCTCATCTGGAGCCGGAGATTCTTATCGTTGATGAAGTCTTGGCCGTGGGCGACTCAACCTTTCAGCAAAAATGCCTAGGAAAAATGGAACAAGTGAGCCGAGGAGGGCGCACCGTCCTCATCGTCAGCCACAACCTGCCGATCATCGAAAATTTCTGCCAGCGGGCGCTCTTATTGTCAAAAGGTCGGATTGCGCAACTGGGCGAAGCGAAGCGGGTGGTCGAAACTTACGCCGGCATGAACTCGGACATCCTGAATATCCCAATCAGCGAGCGGACCGATCGCCAGGGCAAAGGTGACATTATCGCGACGGGCATTGAACTGCTTGACGCAACCGGCAAGGCGCTGGCCTCCGCCATCTGCGGCCGCGATACGATTTTCAGATGGCATTACCGGTGCGTTGAAGGGATGGTGTTTCGGAAATGTCGAGTGGGCTTGTCGGTGCACGATAAAACCGGCGAGCCGTTCTTTCTCATGTCTACGGAATTGGTGGATTCCATGCCGCTGGAATTGCGGGGAGAAGGATTCATCGATTTCACGCTGCCGGAGTTGCCGCTTTCCGGCGGGGTCTACCACATTATGTCTTTTGTCGAGAGCGATAGAGATATACAGGATTGGGTGCACAATGCCGCGCTCTTGTCCGTGGTAGACGGTGACTTTTACGGGACAGGGAAGACCTATCCTCCCGGCTGGCAAGGTAAATGTGTCCTGGTCAAATACAACTGGAAGGTCACGGAAACGGTCCCTTCCACGCCAAGAGTGCCCACGACGAAGCTATAGCCCGGGAACTCCTTGCCGGGCCCTATCCGCAATTCCCCATGCAGACTCCAGTCGCACTATTTATTTTCAATCGGCCTGATTCCACGGCCCGCGTGTTCTCGCGGATCGCCGAGGCTCGGCCGCCGGAATTGTTTATCGTGGCCGACGGTCCTCGCGACGGCCGCGCGCTAGAGGCGGAACAATGCGCGAAGACGAGGCGAGTGGTAGAACAGATCGATTGGCCCTGCAGGGTCCACACCAATTTGGCGCCCCATAATATGGGCTGTACCCAACGGATGGCCACCGGCATCAGCTGGGTTTTTGACCAGGTGGAGGAAGCCATTCTTCTGGAAGACGACTGTCTACCCGATCCGACGTTTTTCCGATTCTGCGAGGAGTTGCTCGAGCGATACCGCCACCATCCGCAAGTGATGCAGATCGCCGGATTCAACATTCCGGTTGATCGGCGTACAAAGGCCTCCAGTTATTATTTTTCGCGGTTTGCGACGAACTGGGGTTGGGCGACATGGAGAAGAGCGTGGCAACACTACGACGTGGACGTCAAGGGATGGCCGGCTTTGAGAGAAACGGGCTGGTTGCTGGATATCGTCAAGCATCCGAGCATCGCCAATTCATGGGGCCGCATGCTGGACCTTGCTCATCGCCACGAACTTGGGACCTGGGACCATCAATGGGTATTTGCCTGCTGGCGACAGCGGGGGTTTTCCATCCAACCAACCATCTCGATGATTACCAACATCGGCTTTGGTGAGGACGCGACCCATACCGTCTACACCTGCCATGATCCTCGCGCGGATGTCAGGGCGATGCCAATGCGGTTTCCGCTACAACATCCGGCGATGTTCGCCGAAAGCTCGAAGGCAGACCTGATTTACAAGCGACAGGTCATTCTGCCGTCCACATCCGACCGAGGGCTCCTCACAAGGCTGTACAAAAGGTGGTGGATGTTTAAAGCCGCCCATCCTTCGTTCAAAAGTTGGAAAACCTTCTCTCGCCGGCTCGGCGAAAAACTATGGTTCTTTTCGGATTAAACAGCCGCCATATTATCCACAGCTGCCAATGCGATACCGATGCCATGTTTGTCGCATTTTGATACAGAAATACCAGCAAATCCAGGGTTTGGCCGAGTACCAAAACATCGACTCCACGCTATGATGTCCCATTCCCCAGCTATTTTCGACTGATCAAGGAACCCCCGGGCTCGATATGCCCTACGCAGAAGCATTGCCGCCGTTCTATAAAACATCGAATCAGACCAAGGTCACTTCCGTTCATGGCGACCAATCGCTGAGGGTGGTGCATCTCAGCACGTTCGACATCACGGGCGGCGCAGCGCGCGCCGCTTATCGCTTGAACGCCGGATTGCGGGAGGCAGGCATCCAATCCTCCATGTTCGTCCGGGAAGCGCGAACGAAAGACGATTCTGTCATCGCATTCCAGCCCACGAACAGCGTTTTCGGTCGCGTGGAACGCCGGATTCGACGCATACACATACAACGACGGATGCGCGATTCCATCCGTGTGAAAGGGAAGGAATTCGAGCCGTTCCGGGTGGATCGGTCCGAATACGGTACGGACGTCGTGTCACAACTCCCCGCCTGCGACATCTTGAACCTGCATTGGGTCGTCGACTTCCTTGATTATCCATCCTTCTTCGAATCCATGCCGGAAGGAATGCGGATGGTCTGGACACTTCATGACATGAATCCCTTCACAGGAGGCTGTCATTACGATCTGGGCTGCGGCCGATACCTGACTCGATGCCATCAGTGCCCGCAGCTTGAATCACAACAGGACAATGACCTGGCGGCTCAAATCTGGGATCGGAAGAAAACGCTGTTTGAGCGGATCGGCTCGGACCGCTTGCACATAGCCACGCCCAGTTCTTGGCTGGCCGAAGAAGTGAAGCGCAGTCCACTGCTCAACCATTTCGACGTATCCGTAATTCCCAACGGCGTTGACCTGGAAAACTTCGCTCCACGCAACAAACAGAGTGCTCGCGATGTGTTCGGGATTCCCCAAAAGGCCAAAGTCGTTCTCTTTGTGGCGGACGGGCTGCCTCTTCACCGAAAAGGGTTTGGCACCCTCGTCGAAGCCCTGGACCGCCTTTCGCAACGAGTACCCAATGTCTGTGTCGTCTGTGTCGGACACAACGATCCGCCTCCCGGTCTCCGGGTGCCGTGGATTCATCTGGGCTATGTCAGCAATGATCGCCTCCTCTCAAACATCTATAGCGCAGCCGACGTGTTTGTGATTCCGTCGTTTCAGGATAATTTGCCGAACACGGTTCTGGAATCAATGGCCTGCGGGACCCCGGTTGTCGGCTTCGCCGTCGGCGGCATTCCCGACATGATTCAACATGGGAAGACGGGGTTGTTGGCTCCGCCC
This sequence comes from Nitrospira sp. Nam80, assembly GCF_965152575.1. Lineage (NCBI taxonomy): Bacteria > Pseudomonadati > Nitrospirota > Nitrospiria > Nitrospirales > Nitrospiraceae > Nitrospira > Nitrospira sp. Nam80. The sequence goes on along the minus strand of NZ_OZ224216.1, from coordinate 288,218 downwards.
TCCGATGCCGTTTCCTTGGGCACGGCCATCACGGAGCTGTTGAAAAATACGGAGCGGCGTTTGACGTTCAGCGCGAACTGCCGCCGGGTCGCGGTCCACCGGTACTCTCTGGCGCGGCAGGCCATCCGGTACTACGAGCTGTATCAGGAACTTGTTGAGAAAGGCTCGTAAACGGTGACTCCGGCGCGGCCGGTCTCTTCTCAATCCCCGCTTGCGTGACACCTCGCTTCCTTTCCACAATAGGGCGGCAGGCCGAAGCCATTTTTCACTGGAGGCACGTATGCTGACGACTCGCGGCTATGCGGCACAGACTGCTCGCTCTCCGCTCGAGCCTTTTACCTTTTCACGCCGGGAAGTCGGCGCGCAGGATGTGCTGATCCGGATCGAGTATTGCGGAATTTGTCATTCAGACTTGCATCAGGCTCGAGACGAGTGGGGCGGAGCTATTTTTCCAATGGTTCCCGGCCACGAGATTGTCGGGACCGCTGTCCAAGTCGGATCTGACGTGACGCTGGTGCGGGAGGGAGAACGGGTGGGAGTCGGGTGTTTCGTCGATTCTTGCCGGACCTGCGACCAGTGCCGGAAGGGCTTAGAACAATATTGCGATGGGCCCATCGTGTTCACCTACAACAGCGTGGAAAAAGACGGCACGACACCGACTTACGGCGGCTATTCGAATCAGTTGGTGGTGGATCAACATTACGTCGTGCGGATTCCACAGGGATTGGCGCCGGAGCGGGCTGCGCCGTTGTTGTGCGCCGGCATCACGACCTATTCGCCGCTTCGGCATTGGGAGGTGGGAAAAGGCGACAAACTCGGCGTCGTGGGCCTCGGCGGCCTCGGCCATATGGCCGTGAAAATCGGCGCCGCCTTGGGCGCCGAGGTCACGATTTTCAGCCGCTCGACAGGGAAGGAACAGGATGCCAAGCGCTTGGGAGCCGACCGATTTCAACTGACCTCGGATAAGGCGGCCATGGCGCGGCTCAAGAGCCGCTTTGATGCCATCATCGATACTGTCTCAGCTGCGCACGACTATGACATGTATCTGGAGCTCTTGAAGACCGATGGAACCCTCATTTTGGTCGGAGCTCCGGAACACCCTCTGTCCGTCGGGGCCTTTCCTCTATTGCTCAAGCGCCGAAGACTGGTCGGCTCCATGATCGGCGGCATACGGGAAACGCAGGACATGCTTGATTTCTGCGCCGAGCGGAACTGTCCTGCCGACGTGGAAGTCATCCCGATTCAGCAGGTGAACGAGGCCTATGAGCGGATGCTGCGTGGAGACGTTCGGTATCGTTTCGTCATTGATATGAAGACCTTGCGGTAGAGGTGCGCCCCTCTCGCGCCCGCGTGCGGCACGGCTAGCCGTGCCGCACGCGACATCCAGATATCCCCGCCGCGCCGTATTTTTCGTCCATCCGATACTCAAAGAATTCTCGCTGTCCAATCGGCTTCCACGGCGGAGGCAAGAGAGGAGAGCAGCAGCAGTGAGCGCGAAGGCTGCTGAACTTGCGGAAGCGCTGGACAAGATAAGGGCCACGAGGCAAACTTGGTGAATATTCACGTCGCTCCAACGAAGCTCCGCGTGATTCGTCATCAGCTCAATGTTTCGCGGCGGATGCCGATACAGAATTCATGGGCTCACGGAATTGGTCATCCGACAAGGCCCCACCGGAAGTCGAATCACGGCACCGGTGCTCTGCCTTTATGGATAGACTTCATCAGCCTGTTTTTGATATGGTGTGGACCCCAATGGAAGCTGCAGGGTTTTTCCTTTTCCCCCACCTGGGATCGATCCTGAAAGGATGGCATCTCAAGGCTGGCATAATCTTCAGCTGTGTGGTGTGCCTCTGTACACCGGCAAGGGGGTCCGCCCATACGTCCGGTGAACTCTACCGGCAGGCCAAGGCCGCCACTGCGTTGATCGTCGGGATCGACGACGATACCCAGTCCCTGTCGTTCGGCAGCGGCGTCTTCGTGTCCGCGGATGGAGTGATTCTCACCAATGCCCATGTGATCAAGGATGCCACCAGACTCTTCATCTATAGCCAAAACCAGGACGTCGATACGCAGCCGCAAATTCTAGCCGTCGAGCCTGATTGGGATCTCGCGGCGTTGCGGGTCGCCATCCCGCGCCCTACGACCTTCCTTCCGATCGTGAAAGAGCCGGCTGAAGAAGGGGACAACGCCATTGCAATCGGCTATCCCCGCCTCCCCGATGTGTTGCGGATGGGATTGACGATTCACCCGACGGTCTTTCCGGTCACGATTACGGGCGAGGCGATGGGGCGATCACGAACGACGGGGCAACCTATTGCGTTTGCCCAAATCACGGGGTTCATGAATGCCGGAAGCAGCGGAGGCCCGTTGGTCTTATCGGAGACCGGCGAGATCGCCGGCCTGGTGGTGCACAGCGTCCCGTATCTCGAACGAAGCAAGAACCACCAGGGGGAAGTGATTGGAACGGTCATGCTCCGGGCGGGGTTGAGCTATTGTATCCCGGCAAGTTTGCTGCGGGCCTGGCTTGAGAAATCACATCTCGCCTTTACTGAAGGCGCGATACGGACGCTCAATCCGAGTAGTCCGACGAATGCGACGCCGGCCCGCCAAGCCGCCTCCTTCGCCGCGACCGCCCATCTCCTGCACGCCATGGCTTCCGTGCTTCATGGCGATTCGGAACTGCTCGACCTCTCGATCCACCACTATGAAGCGGCCCTGCAGCTCGATTCTGACCGTCCGGACGTCCTGCGCGATCTTGCGCTTGCCTTTGTCGGCAAGAACGACTTGGAACGGGCCAGAATATTGTTTGACCGAGCCCTCGTCCTCACCCCGCATGATCCGGCGCTGTTGACCGATGCGGCCGACCTCCGTCGCCGGTTGCAAATGGCGGATGCCGCCGTAAGGCTGTATCGAGCGGCGATCCATCAAGATGCCTGTTTCGTCCGGGCTTCTCTTGGATTAGGAGTGGTGCTCAAAGAACAAGGCCGGACAGCAGAAGCGGCGGAATCGTTCAAACAGCTGGCACAATGTCCGCCATCCTCGACCTTTGTCACCTACCGGCTGGGGCTGGAATTGGAACAGCAAGGCCAGCACTCAACGGCGTTGCATGTGTGGAATAATTATCTGCGGCGCGCCGAGCGGGTGCCCTCGAATGAGTTGCCCATCCTCACGAAAATACGCCAGCGCGCATCGCAACTTCGGGCATCTGTTGAACCAGCCGATTCCACGCACTCGATGGATACCGCCCCCGCTTCCCCATCTTCTCGCTGACCGGCGAACCGGAGCGGCGTTGCCTGCCCGGCGCCGACGACTACCAACCCAGTTGCCAGTGATGGCCGTAGCGTTCCAGCAACGCATCGGCTTCGCGAGGCCCCCAGGTGGCGGCCGTATAGAAATACACGGACTTGTCGCACTTCAACAGCGGATCGTACAAACGCCAGGCGGATTCCGTAAATTCCGCACTGACGAATAGGGTCTGATCGCCGATCATCACATCCCGCAACAGGGTCTCGTAGGCTTCCGGAAGCTGCCCGAAAGCCGTCTCATAGTCGAATTGCAAGGCATGATCCGTCAGGCGAAACGGCCGGCCGGGGGATTTCACCGAAAAGCATAGGGAGAACCCCTCGCTGGGCTGCAGCGTAATCAATAATTTATTTTGTCCAAGGCTGCCCGGCTCTAAGGAAGAAAACACCTGAGTGGGAGCCTCTCGAAACATGACGGCAATCTGCGTGAGTTTTCGCGGCAACCGTTTTCCCGTTCTGAGATAGAACGGGACTCCTTTCCAACGCCAATTATTGATATCGACCTTCAAGGCAGCATACGTGTCGGTCAGGGAATCGGACGGGACTCCTGGTTCCTCTCGATAACCTTTGATGCAGTGTCCGGCGATTTGCCAGGCGGTATATTGTCCGTAGACCAAGTCTGCAGGACTGACTGGAGCCACGGAATGCAAAACTTTCAGCTTTTCAGCTCGAATCGCGCCGGCGTCGAAGGACGAGGGCACCTCCATCGCGACGACCGCCATGAGTTGCGTCAAGTGATTCTGCACCATATCACGCAAGGCCCCCGCCTCTTGATAATATGATCCTCGATGTTCGACGCCAAGATCTTCTGCCACCGTGATTTGCACGTTCTCAATGTTGTTGCGATTCCAGAGCGATTCAAAGATCGGATTGGCGAACCGGAAGGCGAGCAAGTTCTGGACGGTCTCCTTGCCGAGGTAATGGTCGATGCGATAAATCTGGGTTTCATCCAGATACCGGTGCAACAATGTATTGAGCGTTCGCGACGAGGGAAAATCATGCCCGAAAGGCTTTTCCACCACCACGCGCACCCACCCATGCCCCTTCAACAGGCCTGCTTCATCCAAAGACTCGATCGTACCGGGCACAGTCTGAGGCGGCAACGCCAGGTAAAAGACGCGATTCTCGGGCATGCCGTGTGTTTTCTCGACATACCGGATATAGGCCGACAAAGCCGCATAGTCTTCAGGGGTGCCTTTCCGCAATGAATGGTAGTAGAGAGATGAGTCGCACCAGGCGTGTAAATCCCTTTCGTTCCGCCATCCGGCCTTCTGTAATCCTTCATAGGCCCAGAGGCGAAACCCGTCCTCCCCCATCTCCGGCAAGGCCGTACCGATGATCATGGTATTGTTCTTCTCCAAGGCGCCATGGTTTCGCAGATGATAGAGCGCCGGCAGCAACTTGCGCCGCGTTAGATCACCGGTCGCGCCGAGAATCACGAAGACATGCGGCTCTACGGTCTGATCGCGCATAGTGTCCATCATTCCTTCATCTTTCGTCTGCCGGCTGTTGAGATGGGTGACTGTCTAAACCGGTGGGACTGCGCCGCGCCGGCCGCCGCGACCTGTAAGCCACAGGCTACTGAGGAGCAGGCGTTGTGTCAATGCGGGAAAGCGGCTCGGGCTATGGTTGGAGGTTGCCGTCAGCCGTCGGAATGTCAATCAAGTTCGCGCGGGGAATTGAAACACGAAGTCCAGCAGCGAGGCTCTCGATGGTGAGCCTATAACTACATCTTACATGTTCATTATTGCCTTACTTTTTATATTAGGGTAAGCTAACGTTAACGACGGAGGACTCCATGGAAACTGCTTATGTCACAACGAAGGGACAACTAGTCATTCCAGCGCGGATCCGTCGCAAGCTGGGAATCAAGCCGGGAACGAAGATCTGCTTTGTGGAACGAGGAAACGACATCTTGTTTCAGCCGATCACCAAGGAATACATCCATAGCTTGGCCGGCATGCTGAAGAGCGGCAGCCTGGTAACTGACGAGCTTTTAGCCGAACGTAAGAAAGATAAAGCACGCGAGGAGAATAAACTTGAAAAGCGCAGTGCTCGATAGTTATGCGGTCCTTGCCTTTCTATTCGGAGAAGCGGGCCATGAAACAGTAAAGACGCTGCTCGAACAAGCTGCAGAATCCGATAAGCTCTTGCTCATAGCATCTCCAAACTGGGCAGAGGTCCGATACATGATCGAACGAAAGGTCGGAGGGGCTCGGTGGCGAGAAGTTCGTGCGAAACTCCTTGGACTACCGATTGAGATTGTGCCAGTTGGACAAGAACTTGCGGAGGCCGCAGGCGAAATCAAGGCAAGCAAGAGAATGTCTTTGGCAGACTGTTTCGCCGCCGCTCTAACCAAGCAAAGCAAAGCCGAAGTCTATACGGGCGACCCCGAGTTTCACGCCGTCGAAAACGAAATCAAGATCATCTGGCTTTAAGCGCACTACACCTGAAACAATTACGAAGCAGTTTAGTTGCCGTTGAGGCATCCACTTTTAGTACGTACTATGAGCCTTTTGTCGGCAGTGGAGGGCTATTTTTTGCGCTTGAGCCGAAGCAGGCAGTCCTGTCTGACACAAATCCGCCACCCATTTGAACAACGGATTCTTAAAGAATAATTCGAAACTGTTTCATCATTCTGATGAGCTGAGGCTTGCTCGGACTGCCTATGGCCTAGCCACCAAGCGTGCTTCGGTTATGGTGTTCGGACACTCACGTCGTCTCGCGCTGCGACGGCATCGCGACCCTCGTCGCGGCTTCATAGGAGCGGGCAGTCCAACCATGCCCCGGCACTATTCGTCAGCCGACACACACATATCGGATGTCCAAAGGGTGCAGCCGCTCGCTCATGCCCTGAATCAGTGACCGCAAGGCGACATAACGCCATGTTTTCTAGCCTCTCATCCGCCTGGGCGGTGGTGCCGGCGACCTTGTGAGCGAGGTGATACTGCTTTGCGAGGGAGGAAAACCAGCGAGGCCCGGCCTCGAATCAGGCGTGTTCGGATCGGAAACCTCCACATTCCGATGTGAGGGATAGGGAAGCCGCAGGGTTCTCGTTCGAGCTCCAACAGCACAGCGAGCCCACACAGGACCAGCAGTCACCGTCCAGGCGACCGAACCGAGCCCGCGCGCCATTCGTCACCCGCGATGCCGTACTTTCGCCACTTCCCTAAAATAATGGACGAAGGCTTTCATGCCGCCGGCCGCCTGTCCCCAATCGTAATATTCATTCGGCGCATGATAGCCGTGCTCAGGGAGACTGAGGCCCAGAAAGAGAATCGGCGTTTTCCACGCCCGCTGCATGCTGACCACGGCGCCGATCGATCCGCCTTCACGGATGAACGCGGGATCCTTCCCGAATCCCGCCCGTACCGCGTTCTTGACCGCCTCGACATAAGGGCCGTCGAAGGTTCCTTTGAAGGGTTCCAGCCGTCCCTCCCGTTCCACTTTCACCCGCGGATTACATTTCTTCACGAACCGCTCCAGCAAACGAAACGCCTTGGCCGGCGTCTGATTCGGCACAAGCCGCATGCTGATTTTCAATTCACCGTGAGCCGGCACAATCGTTTTCACGCCGGGCCCGTGATAGCCGCCGACCATCCCATGGACTTCAAAGGTCGGCATGGCCCAAATCCGCTGCAACACGTCAGCCGGATCTTTGGTCCTCAGCGATTGAAATCCGTACGCCTTCATGAATCGCTCGACCTTGAATCCCGACGCGAGAAAACTTTTCACCTCCGCCTTCGTCGGCCTCACCACGTCGTCATAGAAGCCGGGAATCTTGATTCGGCCGGTTTCGGCATCGACGCATCGATGCACGATTTCCGCCAGTTCAGCCAGCGGGTTCCGCGCCGCGCCGCCCGTCAATCCTGAGTGAGCATCCTTTTCTCCGGTCCGTAAGGTCAGTCTTGCCCCCACCAAGCCCCGCAACCCACAAGCCACCGCCGGCCTGTCTTTGGAAATCCAGATCGTGTCGGATACCACCACGGAGTCGGGACGCAGAATATTGGTGCGATCCCGGAGAGCCGCAGCAAAGCTCGGGCTTCCGTTTTCCTCTTCCAGCTCCCACAGGAACCGAACGTTGAGCGGAACCCCATGCTCAACGGCATACTTGGCTGCGAATAACGCGGTCAGAGCCGGACCTTTATCGTCGGTGGCGCCCCGTCCATGGTAGAAGCCGTTGTCCTTGCGGAAAGAAAACGGCGCTTGCCGCCATTCCGGTTCCTGAGCCGGCTGCACGTCCATGTGGTTGTAGACCATCACCGTGGGATGATGGTTTCCGGTCGTCCATCCCCCGGAGACGATCGGATAGCCGGATGTCTCAATTATTGAAGCCTCCGCACCGAGATCTCGAAGATATTGCGCAGCCAGCTCGGCCATGCGTCGGATGTCCTTGGCATAGGCCGGATCCATGCTGATCGATGGAATCTCCACCGCCTGCCCCAACATGTCTTCGAACTGGGGGCGAACACTTTCAATGTATGCGCTCAATAGCTTGTCGTGGTTCATCTTGTCTCTCTTTTCCTATTTCTGGTGCTCTATATTGTAGCCGCCTCGACGCACATATTAGGAACTTTCATGATGGCTGATGTATCACTAATTGACGAAGGGCGATTTACTCAAGAACCAGTCCGCAATGGCAACGTGAGCGTGTGCGATTCCGTTAATAATCTCAGTCAGGATCGAATCACCGGATTTGGAGTTGTCGATGCGATATGATTGAACCTCAAGGAGAGGACACTAGCAACAGCCCATCATGATGCTCCATCGCGGTACCCCTCAAAATGTTCAATCAACTGCCTGAACTCAAAACTCAGAATTCATAACTCATAACTCGATAGCCTTGGCGTCCCCGATTATAGCGACTCTGTTATGAACAGAGAAAGACATTCACCGATGCAAGGATCTCACGAAACAATGCTACAATGCGGGCGTGATATCTCTCGTACCAACGACCGTCTGGGTCGTCGCGGCTCTTGTCGGTCTCGCTCTGATCCCAACGACGGCGCAGGCGATCGAGCCGACGCAGGTCCAAGATATTCTGGGCAATCCTTCCGCTTATCATCTGCACCACGCCGGCCTGCAAGGCACCGTGCGGCAGGTCGAAGCGCTCGATCCCTATGAAACGCCGTCCGGCACCCGCTGCTATGGCGCGTATCTGTTCCAGCTTGAGGACGATACCGGCGTCATTGCCGTCGCGGTGCCCGGCCTCTGCGGCGTGCCGCTCGTGAAAGATCCGGATGTGCAGGACGGCGATCGAGTCTTCGTCGAGGCCACCATTCAGACCCCCAGCCACGGCGGCTATTCCTTGAGTTTGAAAGGCTTGAAGATCACCACCGAACAAGAGGGAACGGTGCAAGCGGTCGCGACCAGAATCACGCCGCTTCCCGAATGAGACATCGCAGCAATGGTCCAACGGTCGTTTCACAGTCCTCAGCTTACTGTTCCATCCGAAACCCGGGTCGGCTGGATCGGCACGGGCGTCATGGGCGCGCCGTTGTGCCGTCATCTGCAGCAGGCCGGATATCGGACGACGGTTCATACACGTAGTCGTGCCAAAGCCGCTTCCATTCTGGCACAAGGAGCAACATGGGCAGAGTCCCCGCGGGCGGTCGCCGAAGAAACCGATGTGGCCTTCACCATGGTAGGGTTTCCTCAGGATGTTCATGCCGTCTATTTTGGCGAGCAAGGTCTTTTAGCCGGCGTTCGCCCCGGCATGATTCTCGTCGATATGACGACGACGGAACCGTCGCTCTCGCGAGAGATTGCGGCGGAAGCCGATGCACGGGCAGCCTGGGCCATCGATGCGCCGGTGTCGGGAGGCGATGTCGGGGCGCGGAACGCGTCGTTGTCGATCATGATTGGAGGGCATCAAGCGGCCGTGCAAGCCGTCATGCCGATCTTGGAGCTGTTCGGGAAGAAAATCGTTCACCAGGGCGGACCGGGGCTGGGCCAGCAAGCGAAACTCTGCAATCAGATCACGATCGCCGGAACCATGATCGGAGTTTGTGAAGCGCTGCTCTGTAGTTCGAAGGCCGGCCTGGAGGCGGATCGGTTGCTCGAATCGCTCCGCGGGGGCGCCGCCGGTTGCTGGACCTTGGACCACCTCGCGCCGAGAATCCTGCGGCGCGATTTTGCACCGGGTTTCTTCGTGGAACATTTCCTGAAAGATATGGCAATCGCATTGGAAGAATCGCACCGCATGGGCCTCTCCCTGCCCGGTCTTGAGGTGGCCCATCGCTTATATCAAACGGTGCGAAAACTGGGCCATGGCAGGTCGGGCACTCAGGCCTTGATCGTCGCGCTCGAATCTCTTTCGCGAGAATAGTCTCAAAGAGAATCAGCCGTCTTCATGACTAGTCGCATAGCTATTCGATTGTCGAGGATCCAATGATTGCTCTGTTTCTCCTTCTAATGCTCTTTTCTGTATCGAGTTGCACCGCCAGCCGAGGATTTGACCGGCAGGCTCTGACAAACCTCTTGCATGCAGATCCCGACGTCGTGACGGAACGCGACATCGCCGCGGTCTTGGACTTACAACCGAACCTGCCGTCGCCGTTTCGGCTGGCCCTGTACTTGACCACGGATCAAGCGCCGTTCCAGGCGTCCGCCCAGAAAGCAAACTGGTTGAGCCCGGATAAGGAAAGCCTTTTAAGCAATTTGCGGCCTCTCACGGAGGAAGGCATCGTGAAAGCGGCGTTTGTGCTTGCCGATTCCACGGTTCAAGGCACGTTGAATCGGGACATCAGGCTGGCGGCCGCCCGATACAATGCCGATGTCCTCTTGATCGTGAACGGCGTGGCCGCCGTCGATCGATACAACAATCGATATGCCGCCTGGTATGCGACGATCCTCGGCGCCTATCTGGCGCCGGGCACCCATAGCGATGCCCTGTTCATGATTGAAGGCACGGTGTGGGACGTACGCACCGGCTATCTCTACGGCACGCAAACCGCGGAGGGCACGGCGCAATCGGTCGGGCCGGCTGCTTCATTGGAGGATAGAGAAGTAGTGGCGCGTGCAAAAGAGGCAGCCGTGGAATCGTTCGGCAAGCATACCGCCGATCTCTTGCGGCTGATGAGTGAAAAATTCCACCGCCGTTCATCGGCGGGAACCAGCAGCGGATAGTCGTACGGGGAAGCCTTCGCAAAAGCCACCCGTTCAGACGATATGTAACCGATATCCCACTCCCAACTCCGTCAGCAAATACGTCGGCCGCGCCGGGTCCTTTTCCAATTTATGCCGCAGTTGCCGCATGTAGACCCGCAGGTATTGCGACTCCTCCACATGCAGCGGGCCCCAGACCTCTTTTAAGAGTTGGCGATGCGTCATGACCAGCCCCGCATGTTTCGCCAGGATCGTGAGCAATTTATATTCGATCGGTGTCAGGTGGATTTCCTTCTCGCCGACGTAGACATGGCGACGGAGCAGATCGATTTTCAAATCCCCGCTGGCGAAACCGTCTCCTTCGCCGGATTCGACCTGTGATTTCGCTGCATGGCGCAAGGCTGTGCGCAGCCGCGCCAACAGTTCCTCGACACCGAACGGCTTCGTCATGTAGTCATCGGCGCCGCCGTCCAACGCCGTGACCTTGACCTGCTCTTGCCCGCGCGCCGACAGGACAATAACGGGCATCTGCGCCCATTCCCGCAGTTTCCTGATCACCTCCAATCCGTCCATGTCCGGCAGTCCCAGATCCACGAGAACCAAATCGGGATTTCTCGCCTGAGCCTGAGCAAGGCCTTCCCCTCCCGAGGCGGCCTCATATAAGTGGTACCCATGGTGCGGGAGCGTATTGAGCAGAAACCGCCGGATCTCCGGTTCGTCTTCAATCAACAGGACGGAGCTTTCATGGCTCATAGCGATCGGCCAAGGACGGGGGATGCTCTATACCACCGGCGAGGCTTCAACTCGTTCAGGTAATATCGCCGGCTGCTCTTTCTCCAATGCGAGGGTGAATCGGAAGACTGAGCCGCCGCCTGGACGGGCGTCCACCCAAATGCGCCCGCCGTGGGCTTCAACGATGCCCCGACAAATCGTCAATCCCAAGCCCACTCCACCTTCCCGCTGAGGATGGACACGGTAAAATTTATCGAAGATCTTCCCTTCTTCGCCGGCGGGAATGCCCGGACCTCTATCGGCTACCTCTATCATGATCGCACTGTCCTTCACGCGTGCGGCCAGGTCGATCGGGGTGGACGCCGGAGCATACTTGGCGGCGTTCTCCAGGAGATTGATCAGGACTTGTTCGATCAGCACGCCGTCGACCCGGACCAACGGAAGAGACGGAGACAGAGACGTCGTGACGCGGTGAGACCCCAGTCTTGGCTCCACGCGCGTCAAAGCGGCCCCCACCACCTCGTCCAGCGCATGCCAATCCTTGTGAAGCTGCATGGCCCCGGCTTCAAGCCTCGTCATATCCAGCAAGTTCTTCAAGAGCCGATCCAAACGCGCCGCCTCGTCTCGCACGGATCGGATCAATTCCCGCTGGCCGGCCGGGTCAGAGGAACCGGTCTCTCTCAGCAAACCGCTGGTCGCTCCAATGATCGTCGCGAGCGGCGTCCGCAAATCGTGGGAGACCGAGCTCAGCACGGCGTTTCGCATCCGTTCCGTCTCTGTTTGGACATGCGCTTCCTGTGTTTCTTCCGCCAATTTTGCCCGCTCCAGAGCCAAGGCCATCTGGTTCGCGAACGTTTCCAACAAATGAAGTTGCTCGGGGCCGACCAGGACATCGGGTTTTGACGACCGCACGCCCAACACCCCGACCGGACCCTGTGACCCGATCAAAGGCAAGTACAAGGAATCCGACCCGGGCAAGGTATTCGTCCCATGTCCAGCCGGTTCTCGGTGATCGAAGACCCATTGGGAAATCCCCGCTTCCTTGGGATCCAAATCAAAATGCAACGCGTCGCAACGATGGACGTGCACCCGGCCGTTTACATCCGGGAGAAAGACCGCCACTTGGCAATCAAATACTTCATGGATGTGCCGGGACGCGACGGAGGCCAGCTTGTCCATTCCTCGCTGAGTGGCCAGATCACGGCTCATCGCATAGAGAGCCGCGGTTCTCTGTTCGCGAACTCTAGCCGCTTCGGCCTGCTGGCTCTTATGGGCCGCCAGGCGGCTGATCAGCAACGCCACCACCAGCATCACCGCAAACGTCAGCAGATATTGAATATCGGTCACCGCGAAGGAAAAACGGGGCGGAATGAAGAAGAAATCGAACGCCGCCACGCTGAGCAACGAAGCCAACGCGGACGGTCCGCGGCCCCAGCGGGTCGCGACCAGGGCCACCCCGAATAAATAGACCATGATGAGATTAGCCTGCCCGAAATGAGGCGCCATCAGCCAACTGAGCGCGCTGCAGGCCAAGACGACGGCCGAAGCATACGCATAATAACGGCGGGCGCTGGTCCGCTGAAGCAGTGTTCTGATCATCGGCCGGCCGGGGCCGCCTTCGCCGGTGATGACGTAAATATCCATATCCCCGCTGCCTCGGACCAGATCATCCACCACGGAGCCGAAGATCCATTCCTTCCACCGGGACCGGAGCGGCTTCCCGACGATAATTTTGGTAACGTTCCGACTCCGCGCATAGACCAGGAGTTGCCGACTCACATCGTCTCCCGTCAAGGTGACCGTCTCCGCTCCCATCCGTTCCGCGACGCGAAGCGTCTCGATCCCGGCGGTCCGTTCCGCATCGGGCAGGCGAAGGTGTTTGGAGGTCTGGACATAAACCGCAATCCACTTGGCGTGGAGCCCGGTCGCCATCTTCTTCGCCGCGCGGACCAGCATCGGGCCGCGGGGCTTGAGATTGACGCAGACCATGATGGTCTCAGCGGCCGGCCAGGCGGCGGTGACCGCATGGTCCCGCCGGTACACCTCCATCTGTTGATCGACCCGCTCGGCCGTTGTGCGCAAGGCCATTTCGCGCAACGCAATGAGATTGCCCTTCCGAAAGAAATGCTTGAGCGCATGCCGCGCCTGTTCGGGCATATAAACTTTGCCGTCTTTGAGCCGCTGAAGGAGATCATCGGGCGGGAGATCGATCAGCTCCACATCGTCCGCCTGTTCAAGAACAGAATCGGGCACGGTTTCGCCGACCCGCACGCCGGTAATCTGGGCGACGGTGTCGTTGAGTCCTTCGATATGCTGAACGTTCACCGTCGTGTACACATTGATCCCGACCTGCAGGAGCTCCAATACATCCTGCCAGCGCTTGGGATGCCGGGACCCGGGCGCGTTCGTATGGGCTAATTCATCCATGAGGACCAGCTGAGGATGTCGAGCCAGCGCCGCGTCCAAATCGAAATCCTGAAGCGTCCCGCCTCCGTAGGCGACTTCCCGGGGAGACAGCCTGGGCAACCCATCCACCAGCGCTTCCGTTTCCGCCCGCCCATGGGTTTCCACCCAGCCGATTACGACATCGACCCCGTCGCGTCGTTGTTCATGTGCCGCTTCGAGCATGGCGTAGGTTTTCCCCACACCGGCTGTGGCGCCGAAGAAAATTTTCAGCTTGCCGCGGGCTTGGCGGGACTCTTCGTCTTTGATGCGTTTCAAGAGTGTGTCGGGGTCGGGTCGTGCGTAAGCCATCGGTTTTTCCAGCAGCCGATCAATTATTCGTATCAGATGGTTTCGATTCTAGGCAAGAGAGGGTACAGGGTCAACCGGACGCTTCGAAGCGGCTCACCTACTGCGGATTAATGGTCACGATCGGTGTATGGACGTCCGTGGCGCGCAGGGCGAAATTCCAATGCCACGCCGGCTGAAAACAGAAGCAGCCCGACGAGAACGAGAAACGGTCTGGTGGCAGGCAGAGCAGGATCGTCAGCAGGCGGCCAACTCACCATTAACCCGGCCACGACCAATCCGATACCGATCACTTCCAGAACGATTCGTCGCCAGGCCAGCCGGCGGCTGAATCCGGCTTCTTGCAACTCTGGTGAGGAATCATGAACCAATCGCGACATTGGACACCAATCCTTAGCCCCGCTCAGTCCTCATCTTATCTTATCGAGCGCAAGATTCAAGAGCAGCACATTGACCCGCTGCTCGCCAAGGAATCCCAATTGCCGGCCTTCGGTATGTTGCGTGATAAGCTGCCACACAACATCCTGTCCCAACCCGCGGGCGCGGGCCACACGGCCTGCTTGATAGGCCGCGGAAGAGGGGCTGATGTGGGGATCCAGCCCGCTTGCCGAAGCCGTGACGAGATCGACCGGGATTGGAGCCTCGTTCCCCGGATCTGCCGCTTTCAGGGCGGCGATACGGACCTTGATCGCCTCCGCCAGCGCCGGATTGGTCGGCCCGAGATTCGAGCCGGAGGAAGCGGCGGCGTTGTACGGAAACGGCGAGGTGGCGGACGGCCGTCCCCAAAAATATTGGGGTGCATCGAAGTATTGCCCGATCAACTCCGATCCGACTACCTTGCCGTTTCGCACGATCAGGCTCCCGTTCGCCTGATGGGGAAACAGGAGTTGCGCCAGGCCGGTCACCGTTAACGGATAGACGAGGCCGGTCAGGACCATGAGAACGACGAGCATCAGCACCGCCGGTTTGAGTTGTTCCTTCATATCGTCCCTCTTCCGTCTGCGATTGCTCAAGGTGATGAAGGGACAGAGAGCCCCATCTCATACCAGGTGAAGCGCCACCAGAATCATATCGATCACTTTGATGCCGATGAACGGCACAACGATGCCGCCCAGCCCGTAGACCAGCAGGTGCCGCCGCAACAAGAGATCCGCACCAACGGCCCGATATTGGATGCCCTTCAAAGCCAACGGAATGAGGGCGATAATGATCAATGCGTTGAAGATGACGGCAGACAGAACCGCGCTTTGCGGCGTCGCCAGATGCATGACATTCAATGTACCGAGCACGGGATAGGTAGTCGCAAAGGCGGCTGGGATGATCGCAAAATACTTCGCCACATCATTGGCGATACTGAACGTCGTCAATGCGCCGCGGGTCATCAACAGTTGCTTGCCGATTTCCACTATCTCAATCAGCTTGGTCGGATTTGAATCGAGATCCACGAGGTTGCCGGCTTCCTTCGCTGCCTGGGTACCGCTGTTCATCGCCACTGCGACATCGGCTTGGGCAAGGGCCGGCGCATCGTTCGTGCCGTCGCCCGTCATGGCGACCAAACGGCCGCCTGCTTGAAGATCTCGGATCAACGTGAGCTTCTCTTCAGGCGTCGCCTGCGCGAGAAAATCATCCACGCCCGCTTCCGCCGCAATCGCCGCGGCCGTTTGCTGATTGTCGCCGGTGATCATCACCGTTTTGATGCCCATGCGCCGGAGTTCTGCAAATCGCTCTTTGATTCCCCCTTTCACGATATCCTTCAGATGGATCACACCAAGCACCTCTTTGCCTTCCGCCACCACCAGCGGGGTGCCGCCTTGTGTCGCGATCGACTCAACGGCGGTTCGCACGCTCGACGGAAACTCGCCGCCCAAATCCATGACATAGCGCTCAATCGCTTCGCCTGCCCCTTTGCGAATGTGCCGTCCATTGAAGTCGACGCCGCTCATTCGAGTCTGCGCGGTAAACGGGATGAAGACGGCCCCCATCGCTTGAATGTCGCGTCCCCGCAATCCATACCGCTCCTTGGCCAAGACCACGATGCTCCGCCCCTCCGGCGTCTCATCGGCAAGTGACGCCAACTGCGCGGCATCGGCCAATGTGGTCTCTTGGATTCCGCCGGCGGGGACAAAGGCCGTCGCCTGACGGTTCCCGAGCGTAATCGTGCCGGTCTTATCGAGCAGCAGGACGTCGACATCGCCGGCTGCTTCCACCGCTTTTCCCGACATGGCGATCACATTGGCTTGGACCATGCGATCCATGCCGGCGATCCCGATGGCGGACAACAGCGCGCCGATGGTGGTGGGAATAAGGCAGACCAGCAATGCGACCAGCACCGTTACCGTCACCGGCGAACCCTGGCCGGCCGCTTGGACGCTATAGAGCGAGAACGGCAGCAGCGTGACCGTGGCAAGGAGGAACATAATGGTCATCGCGGCGAGGAGAATGTTGAGCGCAATCTCATTCGGCGTCTTCTGGCGCTTCGCTCCTTCCACCAGCGCAATCATGCGGTCGAGGAAGCTTTCGCCGGGACTTGCCGTGACACGCACGATGAGCCAATCGGAGAGCATTCTGGTCCCTCCGGTTACCGCGCTGCGATCCCCAGTCTCACGAATGACAGGAGCGCTTTCGCCCGTGATCGCGCTTTCATCCACCGACGCGATCCCGTCAAGGACCTCACCGTCCGCCGGGATAAAATCGCCGGCCTCGACCAACACGACGTCATCCTTCCTCAGAGCTCCGGCAGCTACCGCACTGAAGACGCCGTGACGTTGGAATATGGAGCCGGCTGCCGCGCGGTAGTCGTTTCCCGGCTGAACCGCACCAAGCTTCTTGGCGCTCAAGTCCCGGCGCGCATTCCGCAGCGATTGCGCCTGAGCCTTGCCACGCCCTTCTGCCATGGCCTCCGCAAAATTGGCAAAGAGCACGGTGAACCAGAGCCAACTCGCAATACCAAGAATGAACCCGGGGCTTGCCTCACCTTGACCGATCAGCGATTGAATGAACAAGAGCGTCGTCAGCACGCTGCATACGAGGACGACAAACATCACCGGGTTCTTGACCTGATGCCGGAGAGCGAGTTTCGAGAAGGAGTCCTTGACCGCCTGACGGATCAACGAGGCCTCGACCAGTGATCGCGTTTTCTCTGTGGAGTGCACGGTCACGTTCATCATCCTGGCTGCCTTGGTCACTGATTCATCAGTTGCAAATGCTCGACGATCGGCCCGAGCGCCAACGCCGGCACGAACGTCAACGCCCCCACCATAATGACCACGCTGATCAGCAAGACGACGAACAGCGCAGTGTGGGTCGGCAAGGTCCCAGGCCCGGGCGGCACGGATTTCTTTCGAGCCATTGAACCGGCCAGCGCGAGAACCGGCACCGCCGTCCAGAACCGGGAGACCAACATGGCCAATCCGCCGGTGAGGTTGTAAAAGAGAGTGTTGGCATTCAGTCCGCCGAAGGCACTGCCGTTGTTGTTGCCCTGCGAGGTATAGGCATAGAGCACCTCGCTCAGGCCATGCGGTCCCGGATTGAGAATCGCAGACGTGCCGGCATCAAGCGACATGGCCAAGGCCGTCAGTCCCAACACCAGAATCGGCATAATCAGAATCACCAGCGAGGCCATCTTCATTTCATACGGCTCGATCTTCTTGCCCAGATATTCAGGGGTCCGTCCCACCATCAAGCCGGCGATGAACACCGCAATGATCGCGAACACAATCATGCCGTAGAGGCCGGATCCGACACCGCCCAAGATGACTTCTCCGAATTGCATGAGAAATAATGGGACCAACCCGCCTAGCGGAGTCAATGAGTCATGCATGGCATCGACCGCGCCGGTCGATGTGGCGGTCGTAATGGCGGCGAAGAGTGCAGATCGGGCAATGCCGAATCGCGCTTCCTTCCCCTCCATATTGCCGCCCGGCTTCGCGGAATCGGCGCCTTCGTCCACGCCCTGTGCCGCAATGATCGGATTGCCGGCGGATTCAGCCCAATAGGCGCCGGCTGCACAGACCCCCAGCACGATCATCATCGCCGAAAGGAGGGTCCAGCCTTGCCGCCTGTCTCCGACCATGATGCCGAATGTATGAGTCAGAGATGCGGCAATAATGGCTTCGGCCAGAATAAGAAGAAAATCGGTGAACGGCGTCGGACTCTCAAACGGATGCGCGGCATTTGCGTTGAAGAAGCCTCCTCCGTTCGTGCCGAGATGCTTGACGGCAATCTGGGAGGCGGCAGGACCGACTGCGAGGACTTGCTCGGCAAGCCGTGTCCTCTGACCGTCGGTGCCGCTCACCGGCTTGTCATAGTCAAACGGCTGGACCAGCGAAATGGATTGATAGCGTCCGAAGGTCTGAATCGTCCCCTGTGAGACGAGCACCGGCGCCAGCACAAGCGAGAGCGGAAGCAAAACATAGAGAACGGTGCGTGTCAGATCGACCCAGAAATTCCCGATCGTGCCGGCATTCCTCCGCGCCAACCCTCGAATCAGAGCAATCAGAACCGCCATCCCTGTCGCGGCGGAGAGAAAGTTCTGCACGGTGAGCCCGATCATTTGCGTGAGATAGCTCAACGTCGTCTCGCCGCCGTAGGCTTGCCAGTTGGTATTGGTGGCAAAGCTGACCGCGGTATTGAAGGCGAGGTCCGGTCCGACGGCGCTGAGCCCGGCGGGGTTCAGCGGCAAGAATGATTGGACCCGTTGCAGCGTGTAGAGCGCCGCCAGGCCGAGCCCATTGAACAGCAACATCGCAGTCCCATAGGCCTTCCAATCCATTTCGTCTTGCGAACGGATGCCGGAGAAGCGATACAGGGCTCGCTCGCACGGGCCGAGCACCAGATCCAATCCGCACGGCTTTCCTTCATACACGCGCGCCATGTACCAGCCGAGCGGCTTCACCAAGGCCATCAGCACCGCAAAAAATAGGCCGATTTGCAGCCATCCGTTGGCCGTCATCAGAACCACTCCGGCTTCAACAGCGCCGCCAAAAGATACGTTAGCAATCCGATCGAAATGACCGCTCCCAGTACGACCATGGCAATGCCGTCACCGATTGGTCAGAGCTTCCCCAGAGACGAGATCAGCCATCCGGAGAGCGCGAAAAACAGAATCGTGAACGCGACAAACAACAGATCCATATCGAACTCTTCACACGTCCTGCCCCCAATCTACTCCATGCCGTATAAAGACGGCATAAATTCTAGCCCACATTCGTCATGACGGTTCTGGCGAAACCGGCAAGATGCGAGGGGAAACGGGAGCGCGCAGCGCCGAGACCGAGGCAGGTTGAAGTAGAAGCGTTTATGGATACTGTGGGCTCTAGGTCAGGGGGAATCGAACGTCACGATGACCGCGGCGATCACCATATGCTGCGCAGGAGTCAAGCCGATGACGCCGGGCCTGATTTCATTGCCTTTGAAAAAGCCTCCGCCGGGACCGGTGGACTCGTCATACCGATACTCCAGCTCCATGATCGTATTGGTCCATTTGTAAGGGATCCGATATTCGAGCGTCGTCGTGACCGCCCGGATCAGTTGCTGGAAGCCCGTCATGTTTCCATTGCGATCCCAATACACCTCGGGCCGGACAGTGAATCCCCACAGTCCTGCCTGCCAGTGCATCGGCAACTGGGCCGCCATCCAAAACACGCGGGGCGAGCCGGGCACTGCGAGCACCTCAGTACCGGCTTGATATTCCGCGGCAATCGTCAGCACCTCGCCTTTCCATTCGGCAATACTGTCGGAGAACAATCGCCAGAACTCCATCGAGGTATTGGCCTGGTCCGGGCCGTAGTAGATGGTTTCCTTAAACGACCATTCGGAGGTCGGCTTATAGAGTACCTGACCGCCGTAACTGGGAAGGCTGTTGGTATTCTGAAGATGAAAATATTCATTGATGATGAAAAACGTCCCGGTCCATCGCTCGTTGAACGCATAGCTCGCGTTCGCGCCGAACATCAGATAGGGCGTATAATCGCCGCCCCACGGACGGGTATACGAGAAATTGTCCTTCGCATAGAGGGAATCGTAGCCGATCAGACTGTTGAACAGGCCAGCCTGCAGCATCAGGCCGTTACCCACCGGCGCCAGATAGGACACGTTGGCCCGGCCGAAGTGCCGCAATGCATCGGAACCTTCCACCTTGGGCTTGTTCACGTCGAATCCGAAATCCTTCGCATCCTGCCCTCCATGGACCGTGAGTTCGGCGCCCCAGCGCGACTGCGGCAGCGCGTCCTTCCTGATGTAAGCGGCGGCCATGTTCATATCGAGTTCGTTGACCCGGGGCGTCGTGCTCCGATTCCGAAACAGATGGTTGGCGGGAAAATTGAAATCCAGCGCGTAGGCGGTATCCACAAACCCGCCGTAATGCCAATCAGGTGATGTGCCCGCCGGCTGTCCGGTTAACGGCGCATGTCCCGCCTCTTGCTCCATTCCACGGGGCTGCGGCTGCGGCCTGGGTCCCGGCATCTCTTGCGCCGAGGCCGCCGGCTGCATGCATATCACTCCAGCCGCCGCCAATAAGATGATCCGTACCAGCCGCCTCATCACTATGCGATCCTTTCAGTCAAGACCGGCGATCATGTGGCAACGTACTTTCTTCCCCTCGCTCACGGACACAGTACCAATCAAGGAATCAGGACAGTATTAAACCGCATGCTAAATGCATTAAAAAAATGTAAAAACGGCATGGACGTGAGCGGGGCTGAACCAGGCGGCCGTCTCGAGAAGCGGTTTCGCAGGACGCTCTGTAGATAATGGTGGTCGCCAGGCGGGACGTGATGATCGTGAATGTCCTTCAGTGAGGCGGTTGGTGAAGCACACACCACATGCGACGGGTCCCGGATTTCTGATCGGTAACCGGCTCGCCGCTGAAAAAACTCACCTGCCAGGCGACCATGTCGTCGTTCGGATGAGGAGTTGCCGTCCAATAGATTTCGGATTTGATATTGGAAAATGGATGGCCCGGCGGCAAAGAGGGATCCTGTTGGTCGGGATCGATCAACGTCTTGAGCTCATCTACCGATGGAGCATGCCAGCCTTGCCGTCCCCCCACGGATTTCGCCGCACAACGCGCGATGGAAGCCTCCCAGACGTCATGGATTCGATCCGGTTCCTGCTCCCAGGTAAGACCGGTCTTTCGGTCCAAGACCGCTTGGCCGTCCAAGACAATCGTGAATCGCTGCGCTGAGTCGTCCACCGCTCGGCTCTCATGCGGCCACGCGACCAGACACAGAATTACGCCGAACAGAGACCAAGCGCCTCTAGCCTGCTCCATCAGGTAAGCGGCTCCTCATAACATAGAACTCCGAACTCATAGCTAGACCCTCGTCTTCCGGCGTGGGTTAGCGTGCACCACGTAGCAGGTTTTTTCAAGAGGCCACGATGTCCGGGATTCGATGATCGATCAGCCGGAACTAGGCTTGAGTCCGCGGTATTTGGCTATCGACCGAGGCTTCGATATTGCCGGGCCAGGACCAAAACGCTCCAGAGTAACGCGAGCGCCATCACGCTGATGCCCACCCACTGCGCAAGATGAGCCAGCAGATGATCGTAGCGCAGCCAACCAAGCGAACCGAGAAGATACTCCCAATCATGTCCCTCGACATCCTGTCCCGTCACGTCGCCGAGCAGCATGAGTTCCAGTGCCCGCGCATCATTGATGTAGGGTGCGATATCCATGAAATTCTCGGCGGTCCACCAGAGCGCAACGGATGCACCGAAGGCGTCACGGGTCTTCAGCAAGAGCGTTCCTCCGCAGATGAGCGGCATTACAATCTGCCCCAGAGTGCCGCCGAGCACCGTCATGAACCGCCCAAATGGGATGAAAAACACATGCCCCGCCTCGTGGAATGGCAGATTCACCAGATGAAGCACGGATTTCCCGGCATAATTCAATTCGAGGGGGGTGATCATAAAAATCCATCCCCACACGGCAAGCAGGATGAATAGCAGGCAGCGTCCCGCGAAGAAAAACGGGTTGACCGCATCATCTTCCCATGGGGGCCGGGACATGAGCGATATCAGCCGGCTTGCCGATTTCGTGGAGCGGCGGTGCATTCGGGTGTATGACGGTCGGTCCATAGAAGAGGCACTCGGTTTACTGA
The DNA here is from genome assembly GCF_965152575.1 of Nitrospira sp. Nam80. Classification (NCBI taxonomy): domain Bacteria; kingdom Pseudomonadati; phylum Nitrospirota; class Nitrospiria; order Nitrospirales; family Nitrospiraceae; genus Nitrospira; species Nitrospira sp. Nam80. Next base: position 266,227 of record NZ_OZ224216.1, on the reverse strand, counting down.
TTCATTGATGCACGCGAAGATGGCCGGCGCGCAGCCTGGACCGTGCGCTTCGCCGGCACCGATCAGAGAGTCCAAGGCTAGCGTACCGTGATGGGAATCGGCGAGAAAGTTAAAATGAAGATCACAACGGTGAAGCGGCCGAGCCAGACTCGGCGACGGCCCAAGAGCGCCTCAGGATCCAGGATCGGAGGATGGCCGAACCCGAACAGTCCCGCCATCGCAATCCACACGAACCATCCGGGCCAGCCGGTGAAGCCGAGAAAGATCAGAAGCGGAAGAAGCGCAAAGGCCACGGTCTTCTGGCGCTCCCCCCAGAGCGCGTACGCGACATGGCCTCCGTCGAGTTGACCGATGGGAATGAGATTGAGCGAGGTAATAAAGAGCCCGAACCAGGCGGCGGCGGCGATCGGATGCAGGTCGATGACGTGGCCGTACGGAACCGGACCGATGAAGAGCCAGATAAAGGCGTCCAACAGCAGCGACGGTCCCAGCCGAAACGTATCCGTGATACCGGAATCGAGCACCACTTCCGACCAGTGCAGTCCGACGGCCAGCGCGATCACCGCCACGATGAACCCGGCCAATGGTCCGGCGACTCCGATGTCGAACAGCGCCTTCCGATTGCTGATCGGCCCTCGCATGCGGATGATCGCACCGAACGTCCCGACCAATTGCGGAAAACCCGGGATAAAAAGCGGGAGCGAGGCCGGTGTTCGATGAATGCGGGACAGCAGATAGTGCCCGAATTCGTGGGTCACTAAAATGGCGAGGAGCGTGGCCGAAAAAGGAATTCCCTTCCACAATACGGACGGATCATCGGTCAAGAATTTCCAGGGGCCCTGAAACAGCGTGGTCTTGGTCTGATACGCGCCCGCCCAAAGCGTGGTGAAGACGGTCAAGACGAAAAGCCCAATCGGCAGGCCGAACTCGGAAAACCACGAACGTACGGATTCGTCGTCGGCTTCAGTCTCCTCTGCCGGCCGTGCTGGAGCGGGATCAAGGAGGGGGCGCACCGGCTCACCGGGAGATAAGAGTGAGAAGGCTCCGTCAGCCGCCGAGCCCGTTCGTTGCTCGTCTGGCTCGACGCTGCTCATACGCCACCCGCCTTATATCTGCTTGACGAAGGGATTGTGAGCCAATTCTTCACGAACTGTAGTGGCCGGCCCGTGCCCCGGAAAGAGCAACATCTCATCCGGTAATTTCAACACACGATGACGGACGGATTCCAGATGGGTGTCGTAGAGAGTTGCCGGATTCGAACGGCCGATCGATCCGGCAAAAAGCGTATCTCCCACAAAACAGAGCGGGTGTTCGGCTTGATCGACGCGATAACAAATGCCGCCGGGCGTATGGCCCGGTGTGGTCATGAAGGTGACTGTGAAGTCGCCGACCTGGATCTTCTGTCCATCGTTTGGAACATTCAACACATCGCTCTGAGGCGTCCAATCAAGCAAATCGAGATCGGCCGGACCTAAATACACGGGAACTGGCCAGGCAGCCAGAATATCCTTGATTCCTTCGGCGTGATCCGCATGGCCGTGTGTCAAGCAGACGCCTCGCAAACGCAGCCGGCGGCGAGCCAGTAATTCGAGCATCGCCTTCGGATCGTACCCGGTATCGATGATGACGGCGTCGCCCCCATTATGCAGCACATAACCTTTGACCTCATACCCGCCGATCGACCCAATAATGATGTCCAGGCCCGGCACGGCCGGCACAGTACGTGGTCTCCATGAGCCGGCCGCAATTTCCTCCAGAGGACCCGGGCGGAGCCCGAGGCCCTTCGCCAAGGCGGTAACCTGTTCCCGATGCTGAGGAGCGTGACCGCGCTCAAGATTCATGATCTCGGACTCAGACAGCCCAGTCAGTCGGGACAGGTCCGTCACCGACCGCTGCTGCCCGGTCCGAGATTTCTTGATGATATCGCTGAAGTCGTCTTCCAACGCCATGATTGCCGTGAAGCGTGAGTCGCGTCTCGTGAAGCGTCAAGATGAACGTGTTGCAGCCCTTGAAGCCCTGATGCGACGAACAATGGACGTCAGTTCCATTCTTTCTTCCTTCCGTACGAGATACGAACGACGAGCGACGAGTCTACTTCAATTGAGCACGCCATGCTTCCACCATCGCCTCGTCGACATCCGCCAGAATAACCAATTTGAGAGAGCGAGGCGAATAAGATTTGATCTCCCGGATCATCGTCGCCGCGGCATCGCGATGGGGGACGCCTCCGACGCCTGTGCCCATGCCGGGCAATGCGATCGACTCCAAGCCATGTGCATCGGCTTCGATCAACGCCCCTTTCGTCGCCGACCCTACGTTTGCAGCGGGGATTCGCATCCCCGGCTGCAGCATCGTCGGTGCATGGATAACGCCTCTGAATTTCGTCGCGCCGCCTGATGTGAGAACCGCATTTCCTACCGCAATCGGCGCCCGGCGCCGGGCCTCATCTTCCACTCCTTGACCGGCCGCTCGCTTGATCACCCCGGCCACCCCACCGCCCATAATACCGGAACTATTCGCCGCATTGACGATAGCGTCAGCCTCGACGTCGAGGATGCTGCCATGGGTAATACTAATTGAGATGGACCGTTTGTTCATACGCGCGGCTCGTACATTACCCAATGCGCCTCCCTGCGACGCGTGGTCTGCATCACTCCGTAAAACCTTTCCTATCTCATAATCAGATCAGCTCAGGAGCGTTGGCAGCTGCATACGCTTCATTCAATAACGGATTCTTCGTGAAATCATAACCAGTGTATTCGCACCCGCCATAAGTGTCTGTATCCTCGGTGATTCACATTGTATGAACCAAAACGTCCTATGTTCTAGTCTTTAAAGAGTTTCAACACAGCAATTACGATTGGGATACTGTAGTCGTTCGCGGTCAATCAAGATCTGTGTTTTTCGACACATCAGACCCGCGGCTGGAACGGATGGGCACGGAGCCGCTCGCCATGGCGCGACTCACAGTCCAGCGAAAGAATGCGAGAGCGGGCGACGGCATTGCGACCTGGTCGCAGCCTTATAGGAGCCCGCGTTCAAATCATCCACCTATCCGAATAGCCACTGCACTTCATCGGATCATGGCGACGGCGGAGCTGCCCGCCGTTCGTCAGTCGCCCTCCCCTTCATCCTTCAGGCGCCAGCTTAATCTCTTTCACGTCCCCGAAACTCGCCAGCACCTTCTGGAGCGTCTCGCCGGACCCGACGGCCAGCAGACGCAGGCGTTCGGGATGCAAATGCTTCTGGGCCGCCCGCAAGATATCTTCTTTTGTCAGCTTCACGACTTTGTCGCGGATCTGTTGCAACCAATCTTTCGGCAACCCGTCGTATTCCAGATCCATGAAGCGGCTGACAATGCTCGCCGCGCTCGTGAACGAGAAGACGAAGGAATTGACATAGGCTTCTTTTGCCTCATCCAATTCCGCGTCGGCGACCGGTTCCTGGCGCAACCGCTCGATGTTCGCGACGAACCGATTTACCACCTCCTGTGTTGAAGGCAGCTTGGTCTCGGCCCGCACATACCACACCCCTTGATCGTGTGAGCCGGCGCGGAACGTGCTGCCCACCGAGTAGGCCAGGCCCCGTTTCGTTCTGACATCGTTAAAGAGCCGGCTTCGGAAGGAGCCGCCTCCCAGAATATCGTTGACAATCGCGAGCGCCACATAATCGGGATCGGTCTCTTTGATCGACAGATGGCCCATGCGCACATGCGTTTGTGATGTATCTTTGCTGATAAACCGGACGGCGGCCGCCGCCGCTTCGCCGGGAGCCACATCCGGAATGCTGAGAATCGGCACGGCCCCTTTCGGCCAATCGCCGAACACCTCGCGCAGCATCGCCAGCACGGTGGTCTTATCAAAATCTCCGGTTACGCCTAGAATAATGCCATTCGGCTGCACCGTCGTCCGGTGAAACGCCACGAGATCATCGCGCGTGATCGCCTTGACGGACTCCACAGTTCCTTCGCGCGCGCTGGGATGAGTCGGACCATACAGCAACTTCGCAAATTCTCTCGCGGCCACCGACCCCGGATTGTCTTGACGCCGGCGGATGCCTTCGATGGCTTGCAATCGGGCCAATTCCACCCGATTCGCTTCGAACGCCGGGGTCCGCAGGAGATCGGCAAAGATCTGCAGCCCGCGCGGGAAATCCTTCTTCAGGACATCGAGCGAGGCGGATCCCGATTCTTTTCCGAATGAAATCGAAATGGTGGCCGCCGTTCGTTCGAGTTCATCATCGACCTCGTCGGCGGGCATGCGCGCCGACCCGCCCGTTCGCATGAGCGCGCCTGTCAAAGCCGCGAGCCCCACCTTGTCCGCCGGATCCAGCCACGTCCCGGTCCGGATCATCGCATTGAGTGTAATCAGCGGCAATTCGTGATCCTCCAGCAGATACACCACCATCCCGTTGTCGAGCACCAAGCGCTCCGGCTCGGGCGGATTGAATTCCACCGTGGGGAACCGCATCTGCCTTGGATCACTCGTCGTAAGTTCTCCGGCCAAGAGAATCGGCGCCTGCACGGCCACCACCATCAGCAATAACACCGTCAAGAGGCCGGCAACTAAACGTTTCGCCCGCTTCGCTCGGTGCCTGAAAGGTACCGTCGCTCGACTTCTCACCTCACGTTTCACGCTTACCACCTCACATTCCGCTTGGTTCATGGCTGCACCTCACCGATCCGGCCGGCAGCGAGCTTCCGTTCAGCCGGCTTCTTAACGAGCACGCCGACCGTCCGATTCGCGCGGGTGAGATATTGCTTCGCCACCCGCTGCACATCATCGGCCGTGACCGCCGCAATGCGGTCGCGCGCCTGCACGATGTAGCGCCAGTTTCCCGCTACGGTTTGATAAAACGATAACTGCGACGCGAGGCCGCTGTTGGAGCGGAGCGATCGCACCAGGTCTGCATCGAGATTGTGCAGCACTTTTTCCAACTCTTTTGCCGAGACCGGCTCGGTCTTCAGCCGTTCCACCTCGTCCAAAATCGCCGCCTCGACTTCTTCCGTGGTATGGGGAGCGCGCGGAGTCGCGGCGATCACGAATAGATTGGGAGCGCGCACGCCGGGAAAATTTGTATCCGACATAACCGACACGGCCAGCCGCTTCTCCTTGACGAGTTTGCCGTACAGCCGGGACGTCGTGCCCTCGGTGAGGACCGAATCGATGACATCGAAGACGAAATCATCCGGATGGCCCAAGCCCGGCTTGTGATAGCCGATAGCTAGCGACGGCTCCGCCTCGAATTCAATCTCCACCCGGCGTTCTCCTCGTTGAGTCGGCTCCCGGGTCACGATGGGCGGCGGCGCGGGGGCCGCGGGAATCTTTCCGAATGTTTGCTCCATCAAGGTGACGACTTCCGTTGGATTGATGTCTCCCACGACCGCCACGGTCGCGTTATTGGGCCCGTAATAAGTCTTGAAAAATTCATGCGCCGCCTCCGGCGTCAACGATTGGATATCGGACGCCCAGCCGATCGTCGGCACTCCATAAGGATGGGCCTGAAATGCCGTGGAGGTAAATGCCTCATACAAAAGACCCGTTGGACTGTCGTCGGTCCGCAGCCGGCGCTCTTCCATGACGACACCGCGCTCCTTGTAGAACTCGCGCAACACCGGGTGGGCCATCCGGTCTGCCTCCAAGGCCGCCCAGAGCGGCAACCGATTCGCCGGCAGATTGATAATGTAGCGAGTGATATCTTTGCCGGTCGAGGCGTTCAAGCCGACCGCGCCGTGACGTTGATAGAGCAGCGCCATTTCATTACCCAGTACATACTCGCCGGCCTTGTCTTGGAGCTCCTTGAACCGTTGCTGCAGCGCCTCGCGTTCACTCTTCAACTGTGCGCCGGAGGCATCCGTCCCGGACCTCCCTGAAACGGCTTCTCTGTCATACCGCTCCAATTCCGCGCCGACGCGATGCAGCTCTTCGAGCACCGCCTGCTCCTTTTCATAATCCTTCGTGCCGACCGTTCTCGTTCCCTTAAACGCCATATGCTCATACAGATGGGCCAGGCCCGTCTGTCCGACCTGCTCGTTCATCCCGCCGACCCCAAACGTCAAATTGATCGACACGACGGGCGTTTGATGTCGCTCCACCATCAACACCGTCATGCCGTTGGCAAGCCGATGTTCAATCACCCGGTCGGCCAGGCTTGGCGCATTGGCCCATCCGTCCGACCACGAGAGGATAAACGGCAGAATCACGATCCATACGGACCACTGGTTTCGTCGCAAAGGCTTCATGTGAATAACTCCATCAACTCTTCCGGTCGTTCAATAAACCAATCAGGCCGGCAAGCCGCCATCTTTTCCCTGTTCCCCATCCCGTATCCGACCGCACAGACTCGGATACCCGCATTGTGGCCGCCGTTGATGTCGTTCGTGCTGTCGCCGACCAGCACGGTCCGTTCCTGGGAGACACCCAGCTTCTCCATGATATGAAGCAACATGCCCGGATCCGGCTTCAGACCGAAGCCGTTATCCCCTCCCACAACGAATGTAAAATGTTGAGGTCCCAAGCCGTTCAGGATGACGTTGGTGTACTCGATGGACTTATTTGTAGCCACCGCCTTCTGCTTGTGTCCGAAATACATCAGCATGCCTTCGATGCCCGGATAGAACTGCGTGCGGTCCAGGCAATGCTGCAAATAGTGCCGGCGAAACACCTGCAACGCCTGCTCGTACTTCTCCGGATTCTCTTCACCCACCGCCAGGCGCAACAACCGCTTCACGCCGTCTCCCACGAATCCAAAGATCTCCTCCTGCGAGCGCTCGGGCAACTCGAGATCGCGCAGCGTCAGATTGACCGAATCCGCAATGTCCCATTTCGATTCGATCAGCGTCCCATCGAGATCAAAAATCAGCAGATCCACGGCTGCTTTCTTTTTCATCATTTGACCTTTCGTAACTCGTTCTGCAATGCGGCCAGGGTCGCGCGGCGGGTCTCTTGGGTCTCCTCCTGCATGGCCTGGCGCACAAAATTGATCATGCGGCGCTGCCCCACATGCGGCGGGAACATCGGCTCCATGATCCTCCACCGGCTGTTCAATATCTTGACCCGGACCCGAACCTGCTCCACGGAGGGCTCGGCGACAAACCCGGCGGTGTCGAGATAGACCGCCCCGAGAACCTTGAATTCAACCGGGATGATGACTTCCAGCGAATTGATGATGTCCCATTTGCGGTAATCATCCGGAACCGAAAATCCATTGATGACGATGATTTTGCCCCAGGACGGCTCCTCATTCCATCCGACATAGGCCGCCAGTGTGTCGAATGACCCCGCATCAAGCCGCGCCCCCTTGTTGTCGAGCATCAAGTATTTCTGGACTACCTCCGCCGGCGAGTGGGTAATCGCGTTCGTCTGGCCGGCTGCGTGCCCCGCGAAAGCCGACCACCACACGACCATCGCCGTGACGCCCCATGCCATCCATGCAATGTCCCGGTTCCGCGATCGGCCCGGATGTCGGTCGCCGAGTTCCACCGCCCGTGTCGCGCTACCTGACTTCATGCAGTTTCATCAAATTCGTTCCGCCCGGCTCGCTGACTCTCGTGCCCGAGAGAATCACGATTCGTTCGCCGGGTTTGACCAATCCTTCCTCCTTCAAGCGCCGTTCAGCCTCATCCACCCTCGCATCCGTCTGCTCGATCCGTCGCATGGTATGAGGCATCACGCCCCAGTAAAGGGCCATCAGCCGGCGAGTCCGTTCAAAGGGACTAAAGGCGATGATCGGCGCGAGCGGTCGCTGCTTCGAAACCAGTCGCGCGGTCAATCCCGTTTCACTGAACACGACGATGGCATTGGCCCCGATGGCGGCCGCAGCCGATGCAGCGGAGGTCGAAATCGCCTCCGGAAACGAGACCATGCCTTTTTCAATATCGGAGCGGCGCACAAATTCCGGCTCCGTCCCTTCCTCGGCTGCCCGGACGATGCGGTCCATGACGCGGACGACGTCGGCCGGATGGCGCCCGATGGCGGTTTCCGCCGACAGCATCACGGCATCCGTCCCATCGAAGACGGCATTCGCCACATCCGATGCTTCGGCTCTGGTGGGGCGCTTATTGTGGGTCATCGATTCCAACATCTGCGTCGCGGTGATCACCAGCCGGCGGCGGCGATTCGCGCGGGCGATGATGCGCTTCTGCAGTACCGGGACCGCTTCCGGCCCCATTTCCACGCCGAGGTCTCCGCGGGCAATCATCAATCCATCAGCTTCGTCGAGGATGGCCTCTAAATTTACAACCGCTTCCGGTCGTTCGATCTTGGCAATGACCGGTACCGCCGGCCCGCCATACTCGACGATCAATCGTTTCGCTGCCGCGACGTCGGCGGCGTCCCGAACAAACGAGAGCGCAACGTAGTCCACACCCTGCGCCAGCCCGAACCGGAGATCCTCCCGGTCCTTTTCCGTCAGCGTGGGAGCGCTGACACGAGTGCCGGGTAGATTGATGCCTTTCTGAGAACGCACCCGGCCTCCCGTCACCACCGTACACTCGACCGCGCCGCCCGAGATGCGAGCCGCCCGCAACTCCACCAACCCGTCATCAATTAGAATTCGGGCGCCGGGCTGCACATCCTTGGTCAGATGCTGATAGGTGACGGGAATGTCGACCATGCCGCCGGCCGGCGCCTCAGCCTGCATGCCGATCTGACCGCCGGATCGCAGAAGGACGGTCTGCAGGCGCACGGATTGTCCCGCGCTCACGTCGATGCCGTCACCCGGGATCTCCCCGACGCGAATCCGCGGGCCTTGCAGGTCCTGGATGACGGCGACAGCGGTGCGCCGCTGTTCGGCCGCCTCACGGACGGCCTGAATGGCGTGAGCATGGGACGCATGGTCACCATGGGAAAAATTCAACCGGGCCGCATCCATTCCGCTCTGGATCAACTGGTCCAACAGGGCCGGTTGATCGCTGGCCGGTCCGATCGTGCAGACGATTTTCGCCTTCCGCATGCCAAACGGCTCTCTTGACAAGATCCCTCCCGCACACCATCTTGTAGGCCATGCGCGGACACCCGGCGACGGTTTTATGACTGCATCGCGACTCGGGCTGGTAGGCCATTCTAACAAACGTCCATCCAGGTCGCAAAAGAGCATGTCCTTCGCGATACACGATGATCAATCGATCGACGCATGCCGCGCTTCGGAAGCCAACCGGGCGACCATTGACCATGAAGCAATGAGGTGACCATGGAGAGCGTAGGAGAGACATCGACTGATAAATTGGACTTTGTCACGATCGAACGACTCCTTGCGTATGGAACGCAGCTCGCCCAACGGGTTTCGAGCGGTGGGATCGCGCTTCCACCTTCTCCGGCGCCGTCATCGGATCGTGTGCGGCGAGCCGAAGACGCCATGGATGCCATCCGCCGCTTCGTGCAGGTGGCACAAGCCGGTCTTCCTGGTGCCGACGCCTATCGTTCCGCGCGTGCGGCCTTGATCGCCGACAGCTGCGGTGGCGATGAATTGGTCTTCTATGCCGCGTGGAATATGTTGCTCGCCCGTGGAGAACTGGCGCCGCTGTACCGCGCGCCGATCGGCGCGGTGCAGAAGCCGATGCATCGCCGCCCCGTCGCCATCGTGCCCCGCGCGCAGTTGACGCCACAGTTGGCCGAGGGCCGCATCGTGCTGGACCTCGGCGACGATCGTTTCTGGCTGCTGCCGCGTGATCTCGCGGATCGGACCCTGTTCTTCACGATGCGCCATGGTGTCTCACGAGTTGAAAGCAAGACCCATCGCGTCGGACGCCGCCTGCCCAATGTCCTGGACGAGGAACGCGGCGTCCCCCGCGCGGACGCGGTCGGCCGCGCGCTGGCGCAGATGGTCGGAGTCGTGGGCCAACAGCTGGGCTACCTCCATCTGCACAACTATCTGGATCCTTGCTCGTTCACCCATCTGATCAGCAGCAGTCCCAATACCGAACAACTCTGCCGCCGGATCACCCAGGCCCTGTTGCCGGAGAAGGCCGATACCGGCTGCGTGCGTCCCGACATTGAAATCGCGCTGGAGTCACAGGACTTCGGATGGGTGACCGGCTTGGAGAAACAGGCGGAAGCCGACGCCGCGGCTCAGGCCTTTGGTGTCGATGCAAAAACGGCCAAGCGGCTCATCAAACATCCCTTCTATAGTTATCCCGGCGGACACTCCTTCTTCGATCTGTACATCGACGTCATCGACGGCATCCACCGGCTCGGCCGATCTCAGCCCGGCAAGGTGCTGTGCCTGTACACCCATAGCTCCACGCTGCGCGCGCTCAGGATCTATCTCGATCCACGGCCGTTCCGCGAGGCTTTTACCGAGTTCGGGGAATACAAGGAAGGACAAGACAATGTCGTGCTGTTGGTGTTCGAGAACGGGCAGCTCTCCGGGTATTCCACCGCGGTTGGACTTCTGGAGAGCGAGCGGATTGCGCGCGAGGCCTGGATCACCGTGGAACGTGCACGAAAGGATCGGGTGACGCTCAAGCCGCATCGCATCAAGCGGTTGATCGCCTTGGTGTCCGGCGGGGACTTCGCCGGAGCCGGCGCGGCCTTGAAGGAATTACGCGTAACCGGCAATCGCTTTGGACTCGACGTGCTGTTTGTCCGTCATGGCTTTCTCGGTCTGGCCAATGATTGGATTGACGCCGTTACCGAACAAGACACTCGCGGCATGAGCAGCCATGCCAGTAGCCCCATCGGCAGCAGCCGCTTCGAGGATTTCAAGGAAGAGCATGTTCAACAGGCCGCCATGCGGAATCTGGAGCGCTACGCGGAGAACGGCGCGGTGATCGTGCTGGGCGGCGACGGCAGCCTGCGCGGCGCACGGGCCATTTATGAAACGTTCGGCATGCAGGTCGTCGGCCTGCCCGGCACCATCGATAACAATATCGCCGGGACGACCTCCCTGGGCTTCCATTCGGCCGTTGCACTGGCGAATCAATCCATCGAATCGCTCAAGGCCACGAGCGCCGCGATGGGCAGCGTCTTTTTTGTGGAAGTCATGGGCGCCGGATCGGGCCACCTCGCGCTGGCATGCGCCTATCAAGCCAGAGCAGAGGGCATTCTCGTGAACGAGCATCCCGATCCGAACGCCTATATCGACGATATCATTCTCGGAACGTTGAAACGGACGTTGGGAGTGCCGAATAAGAGTCACTTATTCGTGGTGGCGGAGCGGACGCCCCACCGGCATCACCGTGAGGGAGGAGTTCATGGATTGGTGGATTTTGTGGCGAATACCATCGCGCGCTGGCCGCAACGGCGCGGACAACCGGACCATTACCCGCTGACGCAGGCGACGAAAGCAACGATTCTCGGCCATACGCTGCGCGGCGCCCCACCTACTCCCGAAGATAAAGCCATCGCCCAGCATCTGGCTTATGAAACGGTGCGCCGGCTCGTGGAACAGCCGGATACGATCGTGGGCTGCATGGTCGCCTATCGCGATCAGGACAATATTGAGATGATTCCGCTTCATGCCGTGGCCCCCAAGCAATTCGATTGGGGATTGTTCACCCGTATGCACGGATTTGAGTTGACGCAAGGCCGATCCTAGCAAAGAGAGGGTTGAGGCGAACGAGCCCTCCTTGCAAGGTTGCGCCGGCTCTTCAAAAGGCAATCTCCGACCGGCTTGCATTGGCATGGGCCGGACTCAAATGCCCGGTCGAACCATCCGGATTCACCCAGGAATAGTCTCTTGCCGGTGATAGTCCAACAAGGCTGTTATCGGTTCCACGGACCCCGTCGGGATTGACCCATACATGCTCCCGCCTCTTACGCGAAGACTCATCAAGTGCGCTCACAATGAGGCCATGAGCCCCGTCGGGATTCACCCAAGACGGACCATCATTGTTGACGAAATTCACCTGATCCGGTTGAGAGTACGGCGGGCTGGTCAACACTATCAGCACTAAGGATGCCGCGAGGGTGATAACACTCAGAGCTTTCATGGCTGCACCTCCGATCGTGAGGTTGTACATACTTCTCAGCAGGTTCAGTTTCGGTCGCAGAGATTCCTTTCGATGCGCCATGGCTTCATGATCTGCATGGCTTCCATCCGACTGAGATGGTAGCGGCTGCCCGGCCCAACCGACTCGTGAAGCAAACCCGTTGCCGTACGTTCGGCAGCCGGTTATGAAGCATCGCGCTCTCCTTTTTCCCACACCGATTGTTTTTGTCAGTCCGCCACCGACACACTGCAACGCCGGTGCCATCGCAAACACTCGGCAAGCGTACCGCTCACGCCAGCATTCTTTCTCCTGATCCCGACTGGAATTACGAGCCGGAGGCAACTTTCTCTCGTTCACTCATCAGGCGCTGCCGCGATGCCCTCTGTATCGTAATAGAGACTTCGTGTATCGAAATGGATAACGGCGGGAGACGCGAGCGCCGGCGTGAGGCCAAAGACTAATGGAACCAAAAGGTTTGTTTTGACCTTAGCGGAGCCCCATGCTACCGTTTTCTCGGGCGGACGATTTATTCATCCCGCTACGATGACATCGCGAGCGTCCATCCTTATCGTTCTCTTCTCCCTCGTCTCGCTCGTCGCGAGCGTAGATGTCGGCCCGGGGATCGGCGCTGAACGCGTTCTTCCAGCGCAAACAATCGATGGTGAGCCGGCGGCTGACGTTCCGCCGGTCCTTGCACCGGACGGCATTACCGGCCCGCCAGAGGCCCATGTTCCCTCCGCATTGCCGCAGGCGCCCGCGAAGGCGCATGCCGTTCTGAAGGCGATCCAGAATCGACACGGTGAGCCGCCTCCCGGCTATGTAGGCGGCCGAATCTTTCAGAATCGTGAACGGAGGCTCCCTCGCGGGGAGTATCGAGAATATGACGTCAACCCGAAGCGGGCCGGGAGGAATCGTGACGCGGAGCGTATTGTCGTCGAGCGGCGAACGGGAAAAGCCTATTACACGGATGACCATTACCGGACATTCATCCCGATGAACTGAGGCGGAGGCATGAGCTTTGCCGCATTACAATCGACCAAAAGACCCTGGGCCCATCTCCTCATTGTGCAGGACGGCCGGAGGCTCGACCTCGCCCAACACATGCCGGCGAATTTTGCGGTGAGGATCGTCTCCGGAGCCAAATGCAAAACGAAATCAGGCCTGCTCGCGGAATTCGCGCGCGCCCTCTCGTTTCCCGATTACTTCGGTCATAACTGGGACGCGCTGGAGGAGTGTCTGGCCGACCTCGATTGGTTGCCCGCTCGCGGCTACGTCATCATGGTTACCGAGGCAGATCAGGTCCTCACGAAACTGGACGACGAAGACGATTACGAAACCTTCATCGAGATCCTTTCCGAGGCCGGCGAAGCCTGGAGCAGCAAGCGATCCGGCGCGGTCGCCGGCGAAGGTACTCCGTTCCATACGGTGCTGGCGGTCTCAGAAAAGCACAAACACAGACGGAAGAACTGGCTGGTTCCGGCGCTTGCGACGGACCACCCAGCCGGTGATTCAAAACGAAGCGGGCCCTCCAGACTGAAGACCCGCTAAATACCCAGGAGGCGATGATGGGTTTACTTGATCAATTGGGACAAGCGGCGGGCGGGATGTTGGGCGGCGGAAATGCCAGCCCTTTACTGAAGGCGATTTTGAATTTGCTCGATAAGAACAGCCAGATCGGCGGATTGGAAGGTCTCATCCAATCCTTTCAACGCAACGGGCTCCCCGACATCGTCAACTCATGGGTCGGCACTGGACAGAACCTTCCCATCTCTCCCGATCAAGTCAAGCAGGGGCTGGGTTCCGATCTCGTCAGCCAGTTGGCCTCCAAGGCCGGCCTGAGTTCGGACGCCGCAAGCAGCCAACTGGCCAGCCTGCTTCCCGGGCTCATCGACAAATTGACGCCTGACGGAAAAGTTCCCGCCGGCGGGGTTCTGGAGCAGGGACTGAATCTTCTGAAAAGCAAGCCGGCCTGAGCCGCTCTATTCTGCGCTCCATTGCCGTTTTCGGCGGGCGGTCTCTAAGTCTCGGATGAACGGAGCCGACATCCACCGGGCCAGTGTGCGAAAGCACCGCACTTCAGTGTGTCTGCCGGCGCCGTTGTCGACCGGAGTCGCTGAAAATGCGCCTCGCATAGGCCGTGCGTTTTCACTTGGATCATCGAACGGAGCCTTCTCTCGAAGAAAACCCCGCATGCCTTCCCTGATACACCACGTGCAGATAACTTTCACTTATCCCTCATTCGCTTTGACAACGAGCTTGGATTTACGCCGGCAAGACTTGCGCCATGGGCAAGTCCGGGCCGTCATGAATCAAATCAATGGTCTCCATTAAGGGTAACCGGCAATTCACCGGCCTCTCGTCACAAATGTAGGCAAGCGACGCGGCGGGGGGCCGTCTTTCCGGTCTTGACGCTACACAAGGTGCATGCTAGGTTGCCGCGCTCCAATGAAACTCGAACGATCGCAGCAGCTCTTTGAGGCGGCACGGCAAGTGATTCCCGGCGGAGTCAATAGTCCGGTCCGGGCTTTCCGCTCCGTCGGCGGCCATCCCCGGTTCATCAAACGGGCCAAGGGCTCGCACCTCTATGATGTGGACGGCAATCGTTACATCGATTATGTGCTGTCCTGGGGTCCGATGATCCTCGGCCATGCCTGCGCGCCGATCGTCAAGGCTATTCAACAGGCCGCCACGCAGGGCACGAGTTACGGCGCACCGACGGAACTGGAAGTGGAACTGGCGTTGATGATCCGGGACGCTTTGCCATCGATGGAGATGGTCCGGCTCGTCAGTTCCGGCACAGAAGCCGTCATGAGCGCCATTCGAGTAGCGCGCGCCTTCACCAAGCGCGACGGAGTCCTGAAGTTTGAAGGCTGTTATCACGGCCACAGCGACTACCTCCTCGCGAAAGCGGGATCGGGGCTCGCCACCTTGGGCATTCCTGATTCACCGGGCGTACCGGAAGATTTCACGCGCCATACCCTGACCGCTCCCTATAATGACTATCGCGCCGCGGAGGCGCTCATCCGCACCCATTACAAGCGGATTGCCTGCCTGATCGTGGAACCCATCGCCGGCAACATGGGCGTGATCCCGCCGGAGCCGGAGTTTCTCCTGAAACTCCGCAAGCTGACGGAGGAGAGCGGCATCGTGCTGATTTTTGATGAAGTGATTTCGGGATTCCGCGTGCAGTACGGCGGCGCTCAGACGCTCTACGGCATCACGCCCGATCTGACGGTCCTCGGCAAAATCATCGGTGGTGGATTACCGGTCGGCGCCTATGGCGGCTACAAAGAAATCATGCGGATGATTTCGCCGTCAGGCTCGGTCTATCAAGCAGGCACATTGTCCGGCAACCCGTTGGCCGTGACGGCCGGAATCGAAACCTTGAAACGGTTGAAGGCTCCGGGAGTGTACCGGAAGTTGGAGGAGGGTTCGGCCGCCCTGAGCGACGGGATCGGCAAAGGCGCCCGCAAGGCCGGGTTGCCCCTCACCCAGACACGGGTCGGTTCAATGATGTGTTCATTTTTTCACAAAGGGCCGGTCACGGACTGGAAAACCGCAAAACAATCAGAGACCCAGACCTATGCGAAATTCTTTCATGCCATGCTCGAAAGCGGCGTTTACCTGGCCCCCTCGCAATTTGAAGCCGCCTTTCTTTCTACCGCCCATACCGCGGACGACATCGACCGTACCATCGAAGCCGCCCATGCGGCCTTCAAGCAGCTGTAGAAGCCCTCAATCGTTCTCGAATCTCAGCGCTCGTGAAGCGCCTTGCGCCGAAGTAGCATCTGTGACTCGGCGATTTGGCGAAGTTTTCAACTTCGCGCAATCACAAGATCACGAAATCGTACTTCATGATGCCATATCTCATTCATCGTCCTCGTCATCCATTTCCAACGCTTCCTGCCGCTTCTGCTCTTCCATCGCGTTGTGGAGCAGCATGCGAATGAACATGGAATAGAGCGAGCCCTTTTCCAACGTTCCGCCTGGGGGGACGGCAATCCGGCCTTCCTTGATCATTTTATCCATCCAAGCCTTTTGATCGGGAGCGATCAGAATCGGCACCTCGACCAATCCGACCTTTCCAAACATGTCCATGATGAGTTCCTCCGTGAGTGCTCAGAGCTGATGGCTGATAGCCGATAGCAAATAGCTATGAAACATAGAATCCGAAAGGTAGTGTGGATAATCGGTTGTCATGAGCCATTGGGTTTGGTTTCTTGCCATCAGCCATTCGCTCTTGTGACCAGAAAATCGATTTCAGCATGCAGGTTTCCGGGAAGTCAAGGCATGAGCGCGAGGCCTTGTGCAAATCACCCGGCTCGTAGGATCAGCGGCCATCGCCCGTTCGTATGGACCGGAGTGCACCGAGCCTCGATACTCCAGCGGACATGAGATGCCTCCGGCTACCTCTGTATCCAATTGGGATCGAATGGTATCCGGATAGATACACATCGCAATGATGACGGTTTTTGTCGATCTCATAGAGATTGCGCTCATCCCGCAAAAATACAGGCGATAGAAGCGATAAACCCCTAGAAGGGGCTGAATAGCGACCGAACAGCACGTGCCGACGTGCGATGGCATGCAACCTGCTCAACACCATGGTGCTGCTTCCAAATGTTGCGGGGTCACCAGCATGAAGGATCGGATACTGTGCCTCATTGCGATTGGTTTTATTATTCCGACGTTTTTCACACAGGCAGAAGCTCTGCAGCCAACGGAGCCAATCTCATCCCTTCCCACGTATGTTCCGTCAGTTCCGTCCGGATCCACTTTTTCCTCCCTTACCCCTCATTGCGAAGGCTGTAGAGTATTGACTCCCGATAAGACCAAACCGAGGCCCGGGAGCAGAGGATTTCATCGTCCTCCCCGCCATCAAGGTTCTCGATACACGAGACTCAAGAACGGAAGGCATTTGAAGTTCAAGCCGGCAGGCATTCGAAGGCAATCGGTGCAATTGCCTCGTCGAGCGCTGACCCGCCTTGGCCTCATGGCACGACACTTTGAAAGTTGGGAGGTCCAGGCAGTGGACGGCGACACCATTCGATACGGCACCGAACGGATTCGCTTGCGCGGCATGAACGCCCCCGAACTGTCCGAGTCTGGTGGACTTGAAGCGCAACAGCGGCTCGCCGAGCTTCTGAGTCAGGGCAATATCAATATCATCCCGCACGGGCAGGACGTCTATGGCCGCATGCTGGCCGATGTCTTCATCGGCGACCGGAACGTCGCCGACATCATGACGGCGGAGGGATTCGCAAAACGGGGGTAAACGACGCCTCGTGTCACCAGGCGCTCCCTCATTAACCCCCGGCAAACCCGGAAACGCACAGTGAATAACCGCTATTCAACAGCCATCGTGCTCGGAGCCAGCATCAGCGGATTGCTTGCGGCACGCGCGCTGAGCGGGCATTTTACTCGCGTGATCGTGGTGGATCGTGATCGGTTGCCGGATGGGGCGGAGGCGCGCCCCGGTGTCCCGCAGTCTGCGCATGCCCATGGGCTGTTGGCCAGCGGCTACCGAGTGATGGATCGATATTTCCCGGGCATGATGGAGGAGTTGAACAGGCTCGGCGCTCCCTTCAGCGATGTCACGGGAAATTTTCTGTGGTTTCAGTATGGGCATTGGAAGTTGCGCTTTGATTGCGGCCTTCGCGGGATTACTGTGAGCCGACCTGGTTTGGAGTCAGCCATTCGCCGACGGGTGAAATTACTTCCGAACGTAATCTTTCTCGAGGGGGCCGAAGGGATAGCACCAGTCTTCGATGGACGAGCCGGACAAGTAACCGGACTCATCGTGCGACGCCGGGATCGCAATGACGAGGAGCAACTGGCCGGAGATCTCGTTGTCGATGCCACCGGGAAAGGGTCACGGTCGGCCAGATGGCTGGAGCGGTGGGGCTTCGAGCAAGCGGAGACGCTTGTCCTGAAAGTCAACGTAGGATACGCAACCCGCACCTGCGAGCGCCGAGCGGGTGAGTTCTTCGGCTCATCCGGAGGAGTCGTATCGGGTACTCCGCCTCAAGACACCAGGTATGCCGCTGTGCTTGCCGCTGAAGGCGACCGGTGGATCGTCACATTGGTCGGTACGATGGGAGACTATCCGCCGACAGATGAGCAGGAATGGCTGAAGTTCGCCGAGAGCCTGCCGGTTTCAGCGGTGCATGATCTCATACGCACGGCACGACCGCTGAGCCGGGTCACAAGCTATAGATTCCCCGCCTATCAACGGCGGCTATATGAGGGTATGCGGATTTTTCCGAAGGGCTTTCTCGTCGTGGGCGACGCGCTATGCCATTTTAACCCAATCTATGGGCAGGGCATGTCGGTGGCGGCGCTTGAAGCCGTAGCACTCGAGGAAAGCCTACTGAATGGTCTTGACGACCTGGCATCGCGGTTCTATCGGCGGGCGAAAAGGATCATCGACATCCCCTGGCTCATCGCTACGGCCGAGGATCTTCGTTTTCCGCAAGTCGAAGGGAAGCGCCCGCCCGGTTACCGTTTCGTGAACCGGTACTTGGAGCGCGTCCACGCGGTCGCTTCGGAAGATCCGGTCGTCTGCCGACAATTTTTCGATGTTCTGAATCTATTTGCGCCGCCCGTTTCACTTATGTCCCCGCACATACTCTGGCGTGTGCTCGCGCGATCGACTCCGCGAGGTACAGGCTCGCCCTGGTGCGCCATGCGGTCCGAGGCGGGAGTGGCCGCCTGACTTGCTTAGGTCTCGTGAATTCCCATCGCGGTGGGCTATGAATATGTCAACATCCCATGATCAATGGCAAAGAATAAGGCAACGTCCATACACATGGCAGGCATGTTGGCGTAAATGGTTTTTTGACAAGGCTGCAGGGTTGCCCTTCATCCGAGTCTCAGCATAGCGGCAATAGAATCGCGCTCAGACGTCGGTTGCCTTGGCTCAAGGCGGAGAAACAATTTTTGCGTGATGCGATTACCCGTGGCATTCCGGTGCTGGGTATTTGTCTTGGCGCTCAATTGATCGCGAGCAGCCTTGGCGCACGTGTCTACCCCAACCCATTAAAAGAGATTGGCTGGCTTCCGATCCAAGCCGAGAAGGCGCCCGATCACTGCTTTCAATTCCCGGCGGAATGCACCGTGTTCCACTGGCACGGCGAAATGTTCGAGTTGCCTAAAGAGGCAACTCGGCTCGCTGGCAGTCCCGCCTGCTACAACGAAGGATTTCAGCTCGGCCGCAACGTCGTCGGCCTCCAGTTTCATCTCGAAACGACGCCGGAGGGCGCAGCCATGCTGATCGAACATTCCCGGCACGAGATGCTCCCGGGGCCGTATGTGCAGTCAGAAGCCCAGATCCGCGCGGTTCCCGCCGAAACCTATGCGGCCGCTAATTCGTTGATGAATGACTTGCTCAACCATCTTGTCCGGACGACAGGGTGATCATCCGGACACCGGAGGTCCCACCAATTCAGGCATGCCAAAGTGATCTGCCCCCCTTCTGCCCCACCGGGCAATTCCTCTTTTCCAAGCGACGCAATCGGCCCGACAGCATCGTGCCTTGACTAGACCGTTCGAATCCCGCAGATTGGTCCGTAGGCAACACACTGCGGTGCGGCTCATTGTTGTAGCAGCGCCAAAGATCCAGCCACCTTCCCGGCGAATTCATAGAAGCATGGAACCTAAGACTCCCGGCTACGGTGTCATCAGCCATTACCTCGGCGACAAGGGGCGCAGGTATTTTGCCTGGCAAGGCGAGGACGGCGTGACGCAGGCGCTGTACAACAAGCACCTGTGGCGGCCGTATATCTCTCCGACCGATGAGGTGTTGGACTTCGGATGTGGGGGCGGATTTCTGCTGAAGGTGCTCGATGCCAAACGAAAAGTCGGGGTCGAAGTGAACCCGCATGCGCGCGAGAATGGGCGGCAACTCGGCATCGAGATCCATGGGTCGATCGAAGAGGTCCCCGGCACATTCGACAAAGTCATCAGCAGCCATGCGCTGGAGCATGTGCCGCATCCGCGCCAGGCGGTCCTGGAATTGAAGGAGAAATTAAGGAATCGGGACAGCCGGCTGCTCTTGCTGCTTCCGCTGGATGACTGGCGGGCAAGTATGAATCGACACTATCGTTCCGGCGACGTCCACATGCACCTCCAGACCTGGACGCCGCAGTTGCTGGGCAATCTGTTGAGTTCCTGCGGCTTGCGAGTAGACGAAGTGCGCGTCATCAATCACGCCTGGCCGCCGAAACGGCAATTGCTGTGGCGGCTCTCCCCGGCATTGTTTCATGCGGCCGCGTTGGGTTGGTCTATCTATAACAAGCAGCGGCAGCTGTTCGCGATTGCGGGGCTGCAATAGGCTTTACAGACAAGCGACCTGCCGAGACGTTTCACGACTGGGCCTCCGGCTCTAAACTCGAAGGGGTCTAGCAACCCGCTCCTCCAGACCAGTGCGCCGTGCAGGCCCCGACTCACCGTAGCGGTCAAATCGTATCCTTTTCGATAACACGGATTCCTTTTTCAGATACAGTTCGCTTCCGGAGCGGTGTTCAGTATTCAGGCCTGGATTAAGGATCAAGCCCTTCAGCCCACGAGGGGCACATGTTTTGCTGACACATCCGCTCAAACTTCATCATTCAAGAGGACTCTATGAAAGTCACACAAGATCACATCTCGCAGAACACCAAAATGGGAGCGAACCTGGTGGCGGATGGCGCCACCTTTCGCGTGTGGGCGCCACGAGCGCAGGCGGTCTACCTCAACGGGCGATTCGGCACGGCCGATATGTGGGACAAAGAGAATCCGGACATGCTGTTGAAGAAATATGATCGAGGTTACTGGGCCGGCTTTGTCCGCGGGGTTCAGGACGGCGACCAATATCTTTTTTACGTGGTCGGCGACCAGACGCGAAAAAACTTTAAGCGAGATCCGTATGCGCGGGAATTGACCAGTCCCGAATCACACCCCGGCACGTTGCAATATCCCTCCTGTAACTGCATCGTCCGCGATCCGAACAGTTATCAATGGCGAGTGCGGGAGTTTCGGCCCCCGGCATTCAATGATCTGATCATCTACGAGCTGCACATCGGCACGTTCTTCGCCGTGGACCAGGCAAACCGTGATCGGCGCTCGACGCGAGGCGGCCAATACCTGGATGTGTTGGACCGCGTGGAACATCTGAGGAACATGGGAATCAATGCGATCGAGCTGCTGCCGATCCATGAGTTCGCGAGTCCGATCAGCCGGGGGTACGATGGGATCGATCTCTTCTCGCCCGAAATGGATTATGGAGAGGCCGATGCCGCAGAGCTGGCTCATTATCTCACGAAGGTCAACAGACTCCTGCGCAGCCGCGGCGCCCGGGAGCTGCAGCTCGCCGAAGTCCGGCCGTCCATCAATCAACTGAAAGTCTTGATCGATGTCTGCCATCTCTACGGGCTGGCTGTGCTGTTTGACGTGGTGTACAACCATGCCGGCAGCGCGGTGAAAGACCAGACCAGCGGGTTATGGTTCTTCGATGAAATGCCGCGCGGTAATCCCAACGACAGCCTTTACTTTACGGATCAAGAGCACACGGGCCCGGTCTTCGCATTTTGGGAAGGGGGAGACAACCATCCCACGAGAGATGTTCAGGGCTTTCTCATCACCAACGCCAGGTTCTTCCTCGAGGAATACAAGGTCGACGGGATCCGCTACGATCAGGTGACGGTCATTGACCAACACGGCGGATGGTTCTTCGCCCAGAGACTGGCGGACAAGGCGCGCGAAGTTGATCGCCGGAAGGTGCATGTTGCGGAATTCTGGCTCGGCGACCGCTTCAAGGGCGTGGTGTCCCCCCCGCGAGGATTGGGATTCGACGCCACCTGGCACGATGGCCTGCGCGAGACTCTTCGTCGCATGATCGCTCAAGCTGCAGGCGGCCGCAACGCTCACGTTCAACTCGGAGAACTGGCGGATCGGCTGCAGCACGGGGTGTTCAACTTCCCGTTTCGATGGCAGGTGGTGGAATACATCGAGAGCCACGATGTCATTGACGTCGAGCATGGAGATCGACAACCCCGCATCCCGAAATTGGCCGACTTCAACAATCCGCATTCCTGGTACGCGACCAGCCGCTCGCGGGTTGCCGCGGGCTTTCTGCTGACGGCACCCGGCATACCGATGTTGTTCATGGGGCAGGAATTCTTGGAGGACAAGTTTTGGAGCGACAATGAACAGGCACATCCGGGACATTTGATCTACTGGGAGGGACTTGCCTCAAACAAGACCATGAAAGACTACTTCCAGTTTATGAAGGAATTGATCTGGCTTCGCCGGCGGTACCCGGCATTGCGGGGCGAATCCATCAACGTCTTTCATGTCCATGAGGACAACAGAATCATCGCTTTTCATCGCTGGATCGAAGGAGCCGGCCGGGATGTGGTCGTGATCTGCAGTTTGAACGAATCAACGTTCTGGTCTTACGACGTGGGATTTCCTCAAGCCGGCCCCTGGCTCGAAGTTTTCAACAGCGACGTGTATGAAAACTGGGTCAATCCTTGGACGGCAGGGAATCGGGGCGGGGTCTTTGCGGGCGGGGACGGCAGGCATGGATTGCCGTCCTCGGCCTTCATCGTCATTCCCGCCAATAGCATCCTGGTTTTTGCCAGAGACCATGGTGATTAGCAGGATGGAGATTAGCAGGCCGAGGCCGGATACCATCGTTGAAGAGGCGGTAATCAGCGGCCTCCTCCTTCAATTCCATCGACTGATCAGGCCCAGATAACACAAGGCGTCAGCAGCTCACTTGACGCTCGGGGCACTTACGGCTCGAGCGGCCTCCCACTGGAGTTCCGCCGAAACCACAATCGGTCATGAGTGCGTTGAACCGTTTCAAATGGAGTGGCCTATTAGCGTATCTTTTTCGATAAAGCCCGCTTTCTTTTTAGATACAGTTGCCCTCCGGGCGCTCGCGTTCTGGAACATCCTTCCATTCCTATCTCGGCCAAAATTAAGTAAAGGCGGTTGAACCGCTTATCGGCACATACCTTGCTGCCTCTGTCTGAAGATGGCGCTCGCGACCTCGCCGCGTAACCACATAACTTTCGTGTGTCCCGGGAGAGCGCACACTCCACTTCATCATTCAGCGCTTCAGCAAAGGAGAACGGCATATGGCTAAGGACCCAAATCCGGAAAGGAAAGAAATGAAAGGGATGGAAAAGAAAGACATGCCCGGCCGACGAGCGGCGCCGGAAGAAACCGGGGGCGACGGGTTCCCAAACGAGATGCTGTCGGGCACGGCCGGCCAGGCTTCGACCGGCAGCATGCCGGCTCCCGGCATGAGCGAATCGACTCGCTCGGGACGCGAGATGCCGACCGGCCATATGCGCGAACCCGGGGCATCGGCCGCCGACATGCCGATGGGCAGCATGGGGGAACCGGCTTCACATATGGGCGGGATGCCGACCGGCGGCATGGGCGGAGGCGGATCGGACGCTGGCCGTTTCCCGCCGTCTGATGCCAGCGCGAATCCCGCGTCGGCGTTTCTTGAACCGGGACTCGTCGAGGTGGAGTTCCGAGAGGGCATCAAACCTCACGTCGCTCCAGCCGCTGCCGACGCGCCATCCGCGATTATGAGTGATATGGGTGCCAATCTCTCAGGGCTCTACGAAGTGCTGCAACGATATCGACTTGATCGGGCCGAGTCCACTTTTCAAATTTCCGCGCAAAGCGCAGATGCCGCGCAGACGACGGCGCACCTGCAAGGGGTCACGGTCCCCAATCTGGCCAACTTCGTCACCTTACATTTTCCAGCAGAGGCCGACACGCAACGCATCGCTCATGAGCTGGCCGCGTTGCCGGAAGTCGAGCGCGCGGTGGCCGTGCCCAAGGCCATTCCGCCTCAGACTCCGTTGAACGAGCCGCTTATTGGCACGACGGATCAGGTCGTGCTGAATCCTGCCACCGGCCTGGAAAATCAGTGGTACATCTTTCGTTGCCGGATCAATCAGGCCTGGAGCATGGGGTCAGGCAATGGAGTCGTGATCGCCGACATTGACTGGGGATATCGCACGACCCACCAAGATCTCGCGCCTCGGGTAGTGGGTCAGTTTGAATTTAATGGCGAGATTTAGCACTGCGCTACGAGTGCCCAAAATTCACGCTTAGATATTCCGGCTTGCCCTATTATGCTCTTAACGTCTAGTGCTCGCACGACCCCATGATGGCAATCTACAGTCACCTTGTACATACGACCATTCACTATCCGCTTCCACTGTTCATGTGAGGTGCCGGACGCGCATCCGCAGTTAGTGAATTGAAGCTTGGTAAGTACGCAGGAAACTACTCGGCAGGGCAGTGGCTTGAATGGCACTAGAAGGCAGGAACCAGCGGGACGGGAACTTTAAACTCTTGTCGAGATGCTAGGCGGTGAATATGGCCCATTGCTACAATCAACGCATACCGTAGCCAGAAATATACCGGAGCACGTCTTGGGAGTAAGTCGCTAACATATTCCGCATCCTTCTCAACTGCCTCCCGTACATATGAACGAATTAACTGATTGAGTTTTGAGCGAACCTCCGAGAAATTATCTCCTCGCGCATAGACGTTTAAATCAAGGCAAATGGCAAACCAAGTACCATCCTTTTCCTCCTCTGCATAACAGCGAAGTACGAGATTAGTCGGCTTGATACAGGGTTTCATATAATTTTGATAAGCGAAGAACCCCGAACTGTATCGAGGCTTGCTGAAAGTATAGCTCTTTTTAAAGGCCAAATGGAAGCCCTCTGATTCTATGAGCTTTTAGTCTAAAAGCCGAGCGATTTCCTCAATATTCCAGACATGATCCGCTATTCCCGCCTCCATGGCCGGTGTCACCCGTAGCGTTTGATGCACTCGGCAAAAGTTGTAGTGCATGAAATGTAGGGCTACCGCAGCCCTCGTATTATCCACTTTCTTTGAGAAGGCATTGGTTAGCCTGGTAAACCGTCGCATGCTCATGCGCATGGTCAGGTTCTGCCGTTCGGCGTAGCTGGTAGAGACGTGTTCGGGTTCGGGATTGCCCATGATTTTATGGGTACGGGTGCCGCAGCACTGCGCCGGACTGTAACGGGTCGCACCTTCCTGAGACGGAGCCGCATACAGCTTTTCGAGCATCGCGTAATCAATCTCACTGCCAAACGCATTTTCCACGGCTCGCAAATAGGGCTTGTGACCGTCTGTCGTGAGTTGAACGCGATGAGCAAGGCGTGAGGCCAGGTCATCAATGAACTTCATGGCGTAGGCTGTATTTCGTTCTCCAACCAGCCATGAAGCAATCAGCTTGGTATCCGCACATATCGCCGTCCAGGTCCAAACATCACCGAAGCCCAACTTGTTCTTAAATTCCTCGGGAACATTCTTTTCTTTCGCGTAACAGAATGACCAAATCTCATCGCATTGAACGCGCTTGCAGGGCAGATTTCTCAATCTCTCATCCTGATATTTCTCACAGGCTTTCCCGAGATCCGCAAGCAGCTTGAGCACGGTTCCTTTCGCGGCCCCAGTCATCCGGCATGTAGCGCGGATGCTATTACCCTCAACCAGCGCGGCAATAATTGCGGCTCGCTCTTTTGTGCTCAGCTTGTTCATGGCGTCCTCCGTACTGATGGAGCGCATATTACTTGAACGCTCAAGCATTGTCAATAAGTGATTCGCATTGGGGGACGAATGGGGCTATGCCCAGTGGCACGCAACTGCTACTTGACTCGCCCAGTTGAAATGGTGTAAGTATTGGGGGTCAGAAAACAAGAAGGCGACTTCGGGCTTATCCCTGGCAGGAACCCGAAGCCGCCCCACTGAAAGGCGGTGGCATAAATGTTAGTTTAAGGCCCCTTGCAAGGGCAATGGGGGCGGGGAAACCCGCCCCCTTACGCCACCGTTTGTTTTAGGACTATAGCATAGTCCTTATACTGGAGGCAATCACCATGAGCGCTCAGCATATTGATTATAGAGCGGTCCTAGCCGACCTGGAGGCCAAAAAGGCCGCGATAGAAGCGTCTATCGCCGGAATAAAGATGATGATGTTTGGGGAAGTTGAGGGCCATGCGGCAGGAACAAGCATGGTTAAGGCACATTCCGGTCAAAAGCTGGCATCTAATACCTTTTCAAAGATGGGAGCGGTAGAGGCCGCCGAACATTATCTCCGTCTTGTGGGTGAGCTAAAAACCACGGCTGAAATAGTAACGGCTCTGGAAGATGGCGGAATCGTTCACCAATCTCAGGACTTCAGGAAGACAGTTTCGACGATCCTTAACAGTAAGGCGCGTGATGTCTCTTCAGAGATCACCAAGGTTAAGGACAAATGGGGGCTTTCCTCGTGGGGGCCTGGGCTCAAGCGTGCCAAGAACGCCAATCTAGGGATGGAGCCGGAGCCTTCCGCCGAGGAAGTAGAGAAGGATGTCCTACCAAGCCAAGTGGCTAGCTAGGATGCTTCCAGCGAGCCTTAGCCGCCTTGAGCGCGATCTCTGCCCTTCGCTTCTTCGATAGCTTATTAGCTCTCGCCTTCCCGCCCTTCAGCCCGCCCAATCGGCCTAAAGCCACTGCGGCGGGATTTTTGTTTCCTAATTCGGCTGGCGATTGCCCGGTTGCAGCCTGTAGGATCTCAAACGCGGTGACGTTGATATCGGTGGATGGTTTTTTCTTTTTAGCCATGTACCGAGCATACATGACCGGTTAAGCATAAGCAAGATCAGAGAAATTCAAACTGACCCACTACCGCGCCTCGCTTTGACTTGACTCACGCCTACAACGCCTACGACGGCGGTACCAATGTCTCCACCGGCGGCTACGTGTATCACGGCACCGGCGTGACCGGCTTGGCCGGCGGGGCGGACAACGACTTGGGCATCGCTGGGATCGCCTATGAAGCGACCATTTGGCCGGTCCAGGCCGACAGCGGTCCAGGACCGTTTCTCGGGGGGAATGCGTGGGCTCGGGCCATCGATTGGGTGCGCACGACCGACAGCGGCGGGATGCGCAAGGTGATCATCCTGGAAGTGCAAACCGGTTCATTCGGCAATTACGAGATGGTGCCGTCGGTCAATGCGGCGATCCGGACGGCCATCGCGCACGGAGTGGTGGTCTGCGTGGCCGCCGGGAACGGCAATCGGGACGCCGGCATCGACGATCAGGGCAATCCGATTCCCCCGACCGGATCGATCCTTGTAGGAGCGACGGAATATCACGCCACGGAAAATCGGCGCGCATCGTTCAGCAACTTCGGCGCGCCGGTCGTGGTCTGCGCGCCCGGGGATAGCTCCCACGATCTCACGTGCAATAACACCGCGGACAATGCCTACCGCAACGGATTCGGCGGGACCTCAGGGGCAACTCCCAAAGTGGCCGGCACCGTCGCATTGATGTTGGATGTGAACCCCAACCTGACGCATGAACAGATTCGAACCATACTGAATACAACCGGGACGGCCGTCGTCACGGCCCCCGGCAAACCGGTCGGCACCTTCCTCAATGCCGAAGCAGCCGTGCGCGAGGCGCTGCGGAGGACGGGGGGACGACTGGAGGTCTTTGCCCGAGGTTCTGACAAAGCACTCTGGCACAAGTGGCAGACCGCGCCCAACAACGGCTGGAGCACCTGGGCCTCGTTGGGCGGCTGGGTGAACCAGCCGGTGGTGACTCGTAACGCGGATGGCCGGCTGGAAGGTCTTTGTCATCGGCAGTGATCAAGCTCTCTGGCATAAGTGGCAAGTCGCGCCCAATAGTGGATGGAGCAACTGGGCGTCTCTTGGTGGTTGGATCGATCGGCTCTGCGTCGGGCAGAACGCCGATGGACGGCTCGAAATCTTTGCGCGAGGCTCCGACAAAGTACTCTGGCATATCTGGCAAACAGCCCCTAACAATGGCTGGAGCGGCTGGGCCTCATTGGGCGGTTGGGTCGATAGGCCGGTGGTCGGCCGCAATGCCGACGGCCGTCTCGAAGTGTTCGTGATCGGCTCAGATCATGCTCTCTGGCATATCTGGCAAACGGCGCCCAACAACGGCTGGAGCGGCTGGGCGTCGCTCGGCGGCTGGATCGACCAGCTTTGCGTCGGACAGAATGCCGACGGTCGCCTCGAAATCTTCGCCCGCGGTTCCAACGGAAGCCTCTATCACATCTGGCAAACCGCACCCAATAACGGCTGGAGCACGTGGGTTTCCATGGGCGGTTGGGTCGATAGGCCGGTGGCTGGCCGCAATGCCGACGGCCGTCTCGAAGTATTCGTGATCGGGTCAGATCACGCTCTCTGGCATATCTGGCAAACGGCGCCCAACACCGGCTGGGGCGGCTGGGCCTCGCTCGGCGGCTGGATCGATCTCGTGGACACCGGACAGAATGCCGACGGGCGGATCGAAGTCTTCGCGCGTGGCGCCGACAAGGCCTTGTGGCACATCTGGCAAACCGCGCCGAACAACGGTTGGAGCAGCTGGGCCTCGCTCGGAGGCTGGATCGACCAGTTGGTGATCGGACAGAACGCCGCTGTCTAGGGCGTTCTCTCTTAGAGGAGGTGGCCGGACGGTGGCACCGCTTCACAGGCCCACGTGGAACCCTCGCCCAGAGATTGAAGACAAGTCCAAGCGAGGACTCCCTGCTCATCGAGAAAGAATGCACGCATTATCTGTGCGATCCGATGATCCAGTCGCTCGGTAATGGGTCAGTTTTCCTTTTGCGTCATGCCCGCGAAGGCTGGCATCCACTCCTTGATCAAGGTTAAACGCTTAAGGAGAAGGGCCTTGACTGAATTCCTGCTTCCGCGGGAATGACAGACTTCAGTGCTTCTGATGGCAAACTGGCCACTACCAGTCGATCCGTTGACCTGCTTAACCATCTGACCCGGATATTATGCCGGCCGGTTCAGCGTTTTCGAGCTTGCAAACGTCGGGTCGTATGATTCCCGGCATGGGTACGCGCGTCCCATTCGAGGAGCAGTCGTATGCCCGGACGACAATCAAAAACCAACGTCACGAAGAAGAAAGCGCATGGCGTCACCAAAACCTGAGAACGGAAGTACTCAGCCGGCGCCTCCACCCACCCAACCGTCCGCCTCTCCAGCCGGCGCAACATCAGCGCCTGCCGTGCATACCAATCCGCCGATCGACAATGAGCAGAGTCCCAAGAAGCCCACTCAAGAGGGGCAAGCGACGGCGCATTCCGGCTCGTACTCACCGGCCAGGCGGTCTCGGGGCCGACCATCATTACCTGCACGGACAATGGCAAGGCCGTCGGCTTGGCCTATCCCATCGCATCACTGCTCGCCGGGCAGGTTGCGGCCGGCATCGGCGACAAGAACGACAAGTACGGCGGCATCGGTCGGAACGGCGCCCAGAAGACTCCCGAGGCCGTGGATGGATCGCTGCTCGATGTGAACAAACCTCATAGTCTGACGAACGGACAAATACACAACCTCAACACGACTCACTTCATCAGGGACCACGAAAACGTCCATAACGCGCAGGTCGTCGACGCCGTGGCTTCGGCCATCGCGGCCGCGTGAGTCGGGCAGGTACCCTATGGGAAGGCCGTGACAACTTCACCGCCCGATAGCTCTAGATCCAACGCGCCCGGCCTCGCACACCGATCGTCCTGAAAAGAGAGGTAAGCAACGATAAGAGTTAGAGTTCCCGTAATGGTAAAAGACCCTGAAGTCACGGATTTTAAAGACATCGAGACAACTGAACCTTACGTTATTGAGCAAGAAGACTTCTTCCTCGACGGTCCGATCAGCGCCGTGTCGCGGTGTTGGATTAGATGAACCGGTGGATTTTCTCAAGGTCAGTCATCACGGAAGCCATAACGGGACGCCGGACGGTGATGTGCTCGACGCATTCCTTCCCAGGATAATCGGCGACTTGTCCAAGCGGCGGGCGGCGATCTCAACTTGGGAGAACACTTACAGCGGTATCCCGCACGATCCCGCGAACCAGAAACTGCGGGAGCGTTGCACGCTGCTCTCGATAGTCGATGACCCGACCAAGGAATTTTACGACGTGGAGATCAGCGAGTGAAGCCGGCAGCCGATCACGGCTTCTTCTTTTTCTTCTCGCTGCTGTTATCCGAAAACAACAGCCACGCCAGCACGATGAAGCCGATTACCACGCCGGCGACGGCCAGCCACGTTCCTAATTTATCCATTAACTCCTCGCCGGCGGTGCTTGCAGCACGGCAACCAAAGTCTGGTCGAGCCGCTTCACCTTCAGTTGATCGTCGACCGTGACCAGCTTGGCCGAGCCCTCGACGATGATCCGTTGACTGATTCGTTCGCGGATCACATGGCCGAACGTGAGCGAGGCTTGTCCGATCTCCGACAACTTGGTCTCGATCTCCAGGGTCTCGCCATACCGGCCCGGTGAACGATAATCGATCTCCGCATGGACGACCAAGAACTGCGTCCCCTGTTCAATGAGGCCGACGACCGACAGCCCGCGCTCCTCCAGAAAATGGGTCCTCGCCCGTTCAAAGTATTTCAAATAATTGGCGTAGTAGACGACCCCGCCGCAATCGGTGTCTTCATAGTAAATACGAATCTGCATCGGCTCTTAGAGGCTGAGGATAGGAAACTTCGGCAGCGAGGGTTCCGTCACGCCGGTCAACTTCAGGACGATATCGTAGAGCTGGTGGAATCGCTCCATCTTGATCGGTTCAAATCCGTGGCCAAGAACGGCATGATTCGCCGCATCCAACAAGGGCTTCATTTTCGGCCACTCTCGTAAGAAGACCTGCCCCATCTGGTCGCCTAAGCCGGCGAGCGCGCGGAACTGGCTCTGCAATGGTAGCTTATACTTCCCGTCCACATCGTCCAGATAACAGCTCCGGCAGGTTTCCTGTAAGGCCTGCGGCAATTGCTCGGGCCGCACATCCCAGGTCTTGACGCTATATTGTTTGAACAGTTGTCGCTGCGCCAATGCTTCCAGGGCCCGTATGAGCACCACCATGGCCCCCTCGCCATCATGATGCGTCTGCGCGCGTCGATGAGCATGGGCCAGCAAGTCCGGCCCGACCAGCTCTTTGACCTCCGCAGGATCCAGCACGAGCTTTTCCAGGAATGCACTGTTCGTCTTGATCGCCGGCAGCAACGCCTTAAGCCCCGGAGGCCCGCCCCACAACGATGCCATGTCGAGCGCCTTCAGTGCCCCCTTTATCTTCTCCCAGGCGAGGCGATATTGCAGTTGGTCCCATAAACCATAGCCGTCGGACAAATCAGCGAGAGCGCGATACAGTGGTTTCTGTCCGCCGCTGACGCGCATTTCCAAATTGTGGAATAGAAGTCGCGCCGAGCGGAACGCTCCGCGATTGAAGGAGTCGCACGCTTCGCGTCTGGCAAACTGGGCCGCTTCGTCCCATGGGTTGCCCTGGAGCCAGGTCTTCTGCCGTCCTTCGATGATAATGGCGCTGTCGTCCGCCTGACGGTCCACCTGAACATCGGTGAGCGTGACCAGGCGCGAGGTCCATGGAAGGGTCGTGGAAGCCAACGCAGCCGCCATCGCCGGTGTCGCGCCGGTCAAATCGACCACCACCTCACCCGATTGCACCTCCCACGTCCGGAAGAGATCATGGATTGTGCGGGAAAGCGTTTGATGACAGGTGATGACGTCGGCGGCATTGGGAGTCACAATGCAGTCCCAACGTTTGGGCATCTGTTGGATCTTGGGTTGCACCGACTGCTCGATATGGTATTTCATGGTTTCCGGTGCGAAGAAGCAGAGCAACTCCGGGTTCAGCCGGTTGATCACATACACGGCCAGATCCGGAGCATCGGTCAATGCGAGCAGCAGCGCTTTCACTGTCGTATCGGCGGGCATATCGACGGACTATAGCACCCGCTCGGCGGCACTTCAATGCGGGTCGGCGACCTGTCCTTGACGATCTACGCAAAGACGCCTAGACTTTTACGAGCAACTTTTGGATCGGACGGCATACCGTGGAGCATGCGCAATGATCTGGTGGTTGTGGCTCTTCTTGGGACTCATCTTGCTTGGCATCGAAATCATGACGCCGGGCGGATTCTATATTTTGTTTTTCGGCTTGGCCGCGCTCGTCGTCGGCGCGGCGGCCGGCTTTCACATCGTGGCCGCCGAGTGGGCTCAATGGCTTCTGTTTTCCGTTCTCTCAATCATCTCTTTGCTGCTCTTTCGCAATCCCCTCCGCCGCCTGACCGAAGTAACGCAGCCGAAAGAAGACGTGGCGGACGGGGTGATTGGAGAGATGGCCTTGATTCAGGAAGATCTTGCGCCGGGCGCGTACGGGAAAGCGGAATTGCGGGGCACGGTGTGGAACGTCAAGAACACCGGTACAGTCCCATTGACGAAAGGACAACGCGGTCGTGTTATACAGGTTGAAGGCCTCACCCTGCAGATCGAACGAGAATAATGGAGGACAGCGCTATGTCCGGTGGATTATTGGTCGTCATTATTCTGTCGTTTCTCGTGCTGCTCGTCATCGCCAAGACCGCGCGCATCGTTCCTCAGCAGAGCGCCTATGTCGTGGAACGATTAGGGCGTTATTCACGGACGTTGGGCGCTGGATTCCACATCCTCGTACCGTTTATCGATAGCGTTCAATACAAACACTCGCTCAAGGAAACCGCGATTGATATCCCCGAGCAAATCTGTATCACGCGCGACAATGTTCAGGTCTCGATAGATGGCATCATCTATCTCAAGATCCTCGACCCGCAACGCGCCTCCTATGGGATCAACGACCATCGATTCGCGATCACGCAGCTGGCTCAGACGGCTCTTCGCAGCGAAGTCGGTAAAATCGAATTGGATCGCACCTTCGAAGAACGGACCAATATCAACACGCAGGTCGTCAACGAATTGGACAAGGCCTCCGAACCCTGGGGCATCAAGGTCCTGCGCTATGAGATCAAAAACATCACGCCGCCGAAAGATGTCCTCAATGCCATGGAAAAGCAGATGAGGGCCGAGCGGGAGAAGCGGGCCGTGATCCTGACTTCCGAAGGCGAACGGGATGCGGCGATCAATCAGGCCGAGGGCGAAAAACAGCAGGTGATCAAAGCTTCGGAAGCCAAGAAGCAGCAACAGATCAACGAGGCGGAAGGAGCGGCGGCGGCCATCACCGCCATCGCGACTGCGACAGCGGAAGGGCTCCGGAAGGTCGCCGAGTCCACGCAGGTCCCGGGCGGCTACGAGGCGGTCCAATTGCGCGTCGCGGAACAATACATCGGCAAATTCGGCGAACTGGCCAAAACCAACAACACACTGGTCTTGCCGGCCAACGTCGCCGACGTCGGCTCCATGCTGGCTCTGGCGATGAACATGATCGCCAAACGTTCACCGCCGCCACCGGGCAAATAATATCTCGTCAAAGTGGATGGGACACAACTAACCGTTGCAGGTCTCTTGTTCTCGTACCCAGTGTCTGCGATGCGAACGCGGCAGGAGGGTTCCGCACCGACTTCACCGGAAGGCCAGATCGCTGAAGCGGGCATTAGAGCCATTTTGTGACCCGGTGTTGCCCAACCTATACCCGGTATGACAAACAGGTGCGCGATCGTCAAAGGCCGGATGGGAAACATTGGCGCCGACCGCCGGAGGGGGTGGGGCCCGACTTGCCGCTCAGTTCTACTTGAATGTCAAGACGGCGGACTTCCACCTTGATTACGGAGAAGGCCGGAGCGCCTGAGCGTGCATCGGAGCCATTTTGTGCTCCGGCGTTGCCGAACCGGCGTGTCCCGCTCGGGCGGGTGGCGAGGACTGTTTGAAGTTCCGTTCGAGCAAACGCTCAGAACGGAACGAGTTCCGCAGCTACGCAGAGGGGAGGCTTACGGCGGACCAAAATGGCTCTGGCGTAAGCGAAGGGCGGGCGTTCTGGCCTTCCTTATCATGACGACCGTTTGACACCCCTTTCTTGCTTCCCTACAATTCGCTCCATGTCCGACCGCATCATCCAAGTGTTCGACGACAGCGCGGAAATCAAACGGCAATTCGCCCGCGCCCATGCGGCTCAAATCGCGCAGGTCGCTCAGGTGATCGGCCGCGCCGTCCGCGACGGATACAAAGTTCTCTTGTTCGGCAATGGCGGCAGTTCCACCGACGCCTCGCACATCGCCGCGGAATTCGTCGGCCGCTACCACCGCGACCGCGCGCCGTTGCCGGCCCTCGCGCTCGCCACGGATATGGCGGCCATTACCTGCATCGCCAATGATTATGGATATGACGAAATCTTTGCCCGTCAGGTCCTGGCCCACGGGCGGAAAGGCGACATTGCGATCGGCATCAGCACAAGCGGCAATTCGCCGAACGTGCTCAAAGGCGTGGCGGCGGCACGCGAGGCCGGGCTGATCACGATCGCCTGGACCGGCGGCACAGGAGGCAAGCTTGTTTCATTGGTGGATTATGCCTTCATCGTGCCGTCCACCGTAACCGCGCGTATCCAGGAGAGTCATGCGACATTGGGCCATGTGCTCTGCGAGTTGATCGAGGACCACGTCTTTGCGAAATAGGCCTACCCGACCTACCCGGTCCCAGATCAGTCCCAGTCTTCCCAAGCCCGTCGACGTGTCTCGTCTCAAGACCTATCCGCTCCAGCGCCGCCACAGCAAAGTCCAACTCGGCGATCTCGCGCAAGTCTGGAAGCGCGGCGGCTCCTTCAAAGCTTTTCTGGACTCTCTTCCGGATATCCTGGCGGTCAAGTCGCTCCGCGAAGTGGTGCAGGCGATTGTTCGCGCGCACCGCCGGCGCCGGCCGGTCATCTTCGGAATGGGGGCGCATGTCGTCAAGGTCGGACTCGGACCCGTCATCGTCCATCTCATGGAACGGGGCATCGTATCGGCCCTTGCCATGAACGGCGCCGTGATCATCCATGACTTTGAATTGGCGTTGATGGGGCACACGTCCGAGGAAGTGGACGCCGAGATCGACTCGGGCCGCTTCGGCATGGCGGAGGAGACGGGACGGATGATCAACGAGGCCATCGTCCAGGGAATGAAGGCGGGACAAGGCCTGGGGGAAACATTGGGTCACTACATCCTAAGCCATAAGGCGCAATTCCCGTATCGGGCCACGAGCCTGCTGGCGACCGGCGCCCGCCTTGGGATTCCCGTCACCGTTCATGTGGCGCTCGGTACAGACATCATCCACATGCATCCCTCCGCCGACGGCGCGGCGATCGGCGCTTGTTCATTAATGGATTTTCGTCGCTTGGCGGCAGTCGTGGCCGAGATGGAAGGCGGGGTCTATGTCAATGTCGGCTCGGCCGTCATTTTGCCCGAGGTCTTTTTGAAGACCGTCTCATTGGGACGGAACCTGGGCCATGAGCTGCGCGACATCACGACCGTGAACATGGATTTTCTCTCGCATTATCGCCCGCTGACGAACGTCGTGCGCCGCCCCACCCAGAAAGGCGGCAAAGGCTATGCGCTGACGGGCCACCATGAGATTATGGTCCCGCTTCTCGCCGCCGCCGTTCTGGAAGCCTTGCCTCGGTCTTGAGATGCCGTGGCCGCCGCCTTCACTGCGCCCCATCATTCCGATAAGCTCACGAATCACATTCTCGCCATGAGCGCGCCGATTGCACAGTTTACCACCGAATACCTCCAGACCACATGGGCGGACCTCAATGGGCGGTACTTTCGCCATGCGCTTCCTCCCATCCCGATTCTCTGGAGTCCCCGGTTAACCGCTTCAATGGGCGTCTTTTTCAGCCGCTCCGGTCCCCGGACCCGTGTCACCGGCGAAGGGTCGGCTCATGAGAATCGCCGAGTGATTCGCCTTTCTCTACCGCTCTTCCGAAAGCTGTCCGAGAGCCGCCCGCTCGGGAATAGAGAATTGATCAGCACGCTGGCCCATGAAATGATCCATCAATGGCAGTATGACATCCTGAAACGGCGGCCGAATCACGACGCCGAGTTCCGGCGGATGATGCATCGCATGAATCAAGACGGGCTGGGAATCACCGTGTACCATTCACTGAACAGGGAAGTCGACTCGTTCGCCCGCTATGTCTGGCGCTGCCAACGGTGCGGATATCTGTACCGGCGCCAGCGCCGGACGATACAACCACGCCGGCACCAATGCGGCGCCTGCCGGGGCCCGTTGAAGGAAGTGAGACACTGGGTGCCGAGCCGTCACTTTTCGAAGCCGCAGCAGCGACAAGCGGAACGAGGCCGGACGAGCCCGTTCCATCAGTTGACTTTGGATTTTACGTCCTAACCCTTTCCAGTCTCTTGGACGTGTTTCCATGCCCCGCTGGCCCCGACAGATACTCTTCGGCGATATCGACGCCATGTACGCGTCGGCCGCTGTCCTCGCCGATCCCTCACTCAGCGGAAAGCCCGTGGCAGTCGGAGGCCAGGCTCCACGCGGCATCGTCATGGCCGCCAGCTACGAGGCCCGTCGTTTTGGCGTTCGGTCTGCCATGCCGACCGTCCAGGCTCGGCGACTCTGTCCCAACCTCATGCTCGTCCCACCCGACCGGGCTCTCTATACGAAGCTGCATCACCAAATGCAGGCGGTGACCGGCCGCCTCTTTCCAGCCACCGAATGGACGAGCATCGACGAATTCTATGCGGATACGACCGATCTCCAAATACACCAACCCGATCCGGAACGACTGGCCCGCAGCTTAAAAGAGGCTATTCGGCGAGCGACCGGCTTGACCTGTACGGCAGGCGTCGCCACGGGAAAGACCGTGGCCAAGATCGCCGCCGATACGCACAAGCCGGATGGACTGGCGATCATTGCGCCCGGAGAGGAAGCCATGTTTTTGGGCCCCTTGCCCGTCCGCTCCATGCCGGGCATCGGTCCCAAATCCGTGGAGACTCTCGATCGGATCGGTGTCAAACTGATCGCGGACCTGCTCGACCCCCGCTTGGACGCGCCTTTGCGACATCTCTTCGGCGGCAGACTTTCAGCGCTTCAAGAACTCGCTCGCGGTATCGATCATGATCCGGTGGTGGCGGACCGAGAGGCAAAGAGCATGAGCCACGAAACGACGTTCGATCACGATACCGGCGACCGGACATTCTTAGAGGGAGTATTGCGGGGATTTCTTGCTGCGTTAGCGCACGACCTGCGGGTGCAGGGGCTGACCAGCGCCGCCTTCACCATCAAGCTCAAAGACAGCCGATTCAAAATTCACACCAGGCAGCGGCAGTTTCCCGCTCCGTTGAATTATGATCCTGCCATGTGGCCGCACATCAGCGCGGCCTTAGGCTCGTTGATCGCTCCGCCGCTTCAGTATCGCTTGATCGGACTGGGCCTCACTCATCTCGTCCCGGCTATGGAAAGCCTGTTCGATCAGCGGCGAGAGAAGGCAGTCGCGACCCTGGACCGGCTCATTGCCAAACACGGGATGAACGTCGTCCGCCTGGGAGCCTTACCCGACAAGTCGGACGATTCCTGAAATCCCTTATCTCGGTTGCTGCTGCTTCCGCAGTTGATGCAGATGCACCGCCACGCGAACCGATTCCAGCAGCTTGTCTCGTGCCACCGGTTTGATGAGATAGTCGCAGACACCCCGCTTGGCGAGAATTTCGGTCAGCAGAAAGTCGCGGTCGGCCGTCAGGATGATGAAGGGCACCGTGGGACAATGGGATTGAAGATATTGAATGACCTCTGCTCCATTGACATGAGGCATCTGGAGATCCACGAGGATGACCGAGAGCACCGACTCGACTCCACTGTCGAGCATGGCGATCGCCTCTTGCCCATCGCCGGCCTCAATGACGCTGTATCCCGCCTTGGTGAGGATGAGCCTGACGCCCTGCCGAACATTGGCGTCATCGTCGACGATCAAGACGGTTGCGCTGGACATCGGTTCTCTTATCCTTCCGACACCGACAAAGTGTAGCCGCGTTGCGTGTGTCAGGCAAGGGAGTGCGGCCCATGCGGTCATTGATTCGGAACGACTCGTCCTCATAAGATGCAACTATGAAGGTCTCAACCGCCGCAGCAGATAAAATCAAAACCAGAGAGGCGTTGGCATCGTTGCTGGCGGACCATCGGCAACGGGGACACAAGATCGTGTTCACCAACGGTTGTTTCGATCTCATGCACGTCGGCCATACCCGCTACTTGGAAGCCGCACGTTCTCTGGGCGATCTCCTGGTGGTCGGCGTGAACAGTGATAGGTCGGTCAAATCGCTCGACAAAGGCGGCGATCGGCCGATCGTCCCGGCTCATCAACGGGCTGAAGTTGTGGCGGCGCTGGCTTGCGTCGACTATGTGGTAATCTTCGAGGAACCGGACCCGGCCGGGCTCATCGACCAATTACAACCGGACGTGCTGGTCAAAGGAGGCGATTGGCCTTTGGATCGCATCATCGGCCGCGCCATGGTGGAGGCCCGGGGCGGGACGGTCCGCACGATCCCGTTGGTGCCGGGTATCTCGACCACGACACTCATTCAAAAAATACGAACCGCCAAATCGTAATCCCGTGCCGTCCGTCCCTGCATATTTGACCACATGGTTGACTCCTGTGTCGGAGTCTCTCCAACGAGGCGGCGAGAAGCCCTGTCTTGCCGGCATCCATGGATCGACCGGTTCATTGGCTCTTACGTTGCTGGCCCATTCGCGACCGGCAGGCGCGCTGGAAAACCGGTCCTGGCTTATCCTGACCGGCACGAATGAGTCCGCCGAGCGGCTCTACGACGATCTCCGCTTCTTCCATCAACTGTTCGGGATCCCCGCCCATCAGCTGGTCTTTTTTCCCAAGTGGGAAACCTTGCCCTACGAATCGACCGCGCCGAACGTGGAACTCATCGCCCGGCGCATGAGGACTTTACATCAGCTGTGTCACGGAGGCCGCACCCTGCTCGTGACTTCCGTTCCGGCCGTGATCCAACGCGTGATTCCGGTCGATATTTTCAGCTCCGCCACATTCCAACTGAGATCGGCCGCTTCAATGGAACGGGAGGCTCTCGTGTCGGGACTGCTGCGGCTGGGCTATCAACGCAGCACCGTCGTCGAAATACCCGGACAATTCAGTATCAGAGGCGGCATTGTCGATATCTTTTCAACCGCCTATGCGGAACCTCTTCGCGTCGAGTTTTTGGGAGATACGGTCGAGTCGCTTCGATTTTTTGACCCGGCGACACAGAAATCCACGGACCGCATCCGCGAAGCATCCTTTCTCCCGGCCCGGGAGCTGATTCGGCCGGAAGGCAGTTCTGACGCGCTCCAGCCCTTGCCTCCCGATGCCGAATGGCGCGCGCCGTCTGTCTATACCCATATGGACACGTTGCTCGATTATTTTGAGGACCAACCCGTCCTGGCGCTGGATCAGCCGTCGTCGCTCCAGGACGAGGCGGCGGGATGTTGGGCCGGCATCAATGAGGGATACCTGCGGCACGAGGACCGCACGGCGTCCGATCCCTATCCGACTCCCGACCGGTTGTACGTGACGTGGGAAACTCTTAGAGAGCAGACCGCGGACAATCCCGCTGTGGCGCTCGAACCGGTGGCTGCTCCGGATGATTCATGGCAACCGGTCCTGGCCGTTCCCACCCAGACGCCGGCCAGTGTCGGCTTGGGCCTGCGTGGGATCACCTTTACCCAGACGCTGGAAATCCTGGAACGGCTCCGTGGCAACGGCCCGGTCTTCATTGTCGCCCGCAGCCAAGGGCAAATCGGACGATTGCTGGCTCTCTTTTCGGAGCATGATTTGCCAGCCGTGCAGTGGCAACCGGCTGTTTGGACAGAGTCCGGTTCGCAACGGATACCCTACTCCATTTTGGGCGGAGGCCTCTCGGCAGGGTTTATTTCGCAAGACCTCCGGATGGTCGTCCTGACCGAGGAAGAACTGTTTGCCAAGGGCACTCGCCATAAGCCGCCGGCCAAGTCCAAAGCCGCCACGTTTCTATCGTCGCTGGAAGATCTCAATGTCGGCGATTACGTCGTCCATGTTCAGCACGGCATCGCCAAATATCGCGGGCTCCAGCGGCTATCGGTTCAGGGATTCGACAGCGATTTCCTCATTCTGGAATTCGCCGGCACCGATAAGCTCTATGTGCCGTTGGACCGTCTCAACCAGGTGCAACGCTATACCGGGGCGGAATCGCATGTGCCGCGGTTGGACCGGCTGGGCGGGACCAGCTGGGCCAAGACAACCGCCCGCGTGAAAAAGGACATCGAGGAGATGGCGCACGAGCTGGTCGATTTGTACGCGAATCGAGAACTCGTCCACCGGTCTTCCTATGGTAAAGACAGCACGATGCTCCACGAGTTCGAGGCGGCCTTTGAGTATGAGGAAACACCGGACCAGATCAAGGCGATCGAGGAGATCAAGCGGGACATGGAATCCACCAGGCCGATGGACCGGCTGGTCTGCGGGGACGTCGGCTATGGAAAAACCGAAGTCGCCATGCGTGCGGCGTTCAAGGCGATCGAGGAGAATCGCCAGGTCGCGGTGTTGGTCCCCACGACCCTCCTCGCCCATCAGCATTACGACAATTTCGCCGAGCGCTTCGCGCCTTTCCCGGCCAAGGTCGCGCTGCTCTCCCGCTTCCAATCTCCGAAGGAATCCAAGGCGATTCTGAAGGACGCGGCGTCCGGAGCGGTCGATGTCGTGATCGGCACCCATCGCCTGCTGCAGAAGGACGTGGTCTTTCGCAACCTTGGCTTGGTGATCATCGACGAGGAACAATGGTTCGGCGTCCGGCATAAGGAACGATTGAAACAACTGCGCACGCAGGTCGACGTGTTGACGTTGACTGCCACGCCGATTCCCCGGACCTTGCAGATGGCAATGGCCAATGTCCGGGATCTTTCTATTATTGACACGCCGCCGCCGGGACGGCTCGCCATCCGCACGCAGGTCATTCGGTCCAACGACAAGATGATCCGGGAAGCCATTTTGCGCGAGCTCGGCCGAGGCGGCCAAACCTATTTCGTCCACAACCGCGTCGAGACCATGGAACGCATCGGCGCCTGGTTGCAGGAACTGGTGCCGGAAGCTCGCATGGTCATGGCCCATGGCCAGATGGATGCCAAATTGCTGGAATCGGTGATGCTGAAATTCTTTCATCGCGAGGCCGACGTGCTGATCGCTTCGGCCATCATCCAATCCGGCCTCGATGTGCCCAGCGCCAATACCATTATCGTCAATCGCGCCGACATGTTCGGGCTGGCGCAGCTCTATCAGCTGCGAGGCCGCGTCGGCCGGGGCGGCGACCAAGCCTTCGCCTATTTTTTGATTCCTGATGAAGGACAGCTCACCGAGGACGCGCAGAAGCGGCTGACCGCGATCCAACAATTCACCGAACTGGGGTCCGGCTTCCGTATCGCCGCCGCCGATCTGGAGATTCGCGGAGCGGGGAATCTACTGGGAAAACAGCAATCCGGACACATCGCCGCGATCGGCCTGGATCTGTATCTGCAAATGGTCGAGCAAGCCGTGCAGAGGCTGAAGGGACAATTGGTCGAGGAAGAGCCGGACCCGACGCTGCAGTTGAACGTATCCGCCTTCATTCCGGAAACCTATGTGGCCGACAGCCACCAACGCCTCTCTCTCTACAAGCGCTTGTCCTCCTGCGTACAGTTGGGCGATTTGGCCCTGCTCCACGGCGAGGTGCAGGATCGTTATGGCGATCCGCCGGACGCGGTCGAGCGGCTGTTCGAAGTCATGCAGATCCGTCTCTTGGCCAAGCAACTCCGGCTGCATTCCGTCGTCGTGCAGCCGGACTCCGTCGTGATCACGTTCGATCCCAAAGCAAAGATTCCCGAGACGGCCGTCCACCGACTCATGGACCAATACAAGAAACGATTGCGGTTTTTGTCTCCGCTTTCGTTCCAAGTCCAGATGCCGCATGAAGACTGGGGATTGCTCTTTCCGGAACTCAACGCAATCTTGCAAACCCTCCAAGTCTGTGATACGACCAAAGCAAGTCCAAATAAACGGCTTCCTTAATCACCCCGAGACCCAATTCAATATGAGCGGCCTGCCTGGGAACTTGTCCGACATTGACCGTCGTTCGCCTCGTCCGACCTTCTCGCTGATCTTTGCCTTGTTATGTGCCTCCACTGCGTTGTCAGCCGGTTGTACCGAGCCCTTGCAGGAAGACCCGGTCGTGGCCATGATCAACGGCCGTGCGATCACCCAACCCGAGTTCGACGTCCACTGGAACGAACTCTCCCAGGCGACTCGCGCACGCTACGAAAAAGAGGGCGGCAAGCGCCGGTTTCTGGATGAACTAATCATGCGCGAATTGCTGATGCAGGAGGCCCGCAGGCAAGGTCTCGATCAGTCCGACGAGATCCGGGAGAAGACGCAGCGCTATAAGGAGCAACTCATCCTGGACGAAGTGCTGAAAGATCGCATCAAGACCAAGGTCGAGGTGTCGAAGGATGAGGTGGATGCCTATTTTTTGAAACATGCCGATCAGTTATTGGCCAATCCCAAAGTGCAGGTCTCGGTCATGGTGCTGCCGAACATCTACGCGGCAAAGGATTTGAAGCGGCAGGTGGAGTCGGGAGGCAATTTCGCGAAGTTCGCGATGCGCTATTCCGTGGATGAAAAGAGTCGCGCCAAAGGGGGAGATCTCGGTCCCTACCGGAAAGGCCTGGTCGAACCGGATCTGGATGAGATCGTGCAAGCCCTGAAGCCGGGACTCATCAGCGAGCCGATGAAGACCGACCGGGGCTATTATTTGATCAAAGTAAGCCCGTTGGAGCCGGAAATTCTTCAGGCCGACCAGGCCACCAGAGAACGGCTGCGGCAGGAGCTTCTTGCGGAGAAGCGCCGGAAACGGCTCGACGATATGTTCTCCGAATTGAAAGCCGGGGCGACGATCCGGCTTGCCGACGCGTCGCGTTATGTCACCGATGAGACGGTCCAAACTCGTTCAATTCCGTGAGCCTCGTTTCCTCCTCGTATCACCCTGTGGTCTCCTTCGAGCTGCCCCGTTCCACGCGCCACGGATCACTTCCGCACGGCACCGGCCGATTGGTGTACAATTCCTTCCGATTCGTGCCGTGATGCATTGACGTGGTTTCATGATCTCACGCTGTGGTCCCATGAGCCCTCCGTTTACCTCAACCGACGCCGCGCGTGGCATCGCCCGCTACGGGGCCGCTGCCGGACTGCTGTTGTGGCTGATGGCGATCCTGCCGGCTCCCCCCGCTGTTTACGCCAAGCTCGAAGACCGGATTGTCGCGATCGTGAACTCGGACTTGATCATGTTATCCGAGATCAAACGCGAACTCATTTCGGAACAGGAGCGAATCCGGCAACGCTATCGTGGCGACGATCTCGAACGCCGGCTCAAAGTCGCCGAATATGTGGCGTTGACGAAAATGATCGAACGCCGACTGCAGCTGCAAGCTGCGAAAACCAAAGGCATCGAGGTGACCGATCAGGAAGTCTCGCAAGCCGTGGAGGAACTCAAGAAGCAGGGAGACAAGAGACTGGGATCCGGCTCGCACACGACCATCAAGGAAGAATTATTGTTGCTCCGGGTGGTCGATCGGGAGGTGAGGAGCGTCGTCATGGTCGCGGACTCCGATATGAGGCGCTATTACCAGGAACATCAAGAACGGTTCGCCTATCCTGAAGAATACCAATTGAGCCAAATCCTCATCCGGCCGCGGGGTCCCGACGATATCGGCACGGCGCAGGGAAGAGGCGAAGCCATCGTCGCGGCGCTCAAACAGGGCGACAATTTCGAAGATTTAGCTCTTCGCTTTTCTGAAGGCCCGAATGCGGCCCGCGGAGGACGCTTGGGTTTGGTCCGGCAGGGAGAATTATTGCCGGCCATCGAGCAGGCCCTGGCTCCTCTGCCGATCGGCGGCGTGACTAACCTCATTGAAAGTCCGGACGGCTTCCATATCATTCGCGTAGATGACAAGAAGCCTCGCCAGTTCCGGCCCTATGAAGAAGTTCAAGCGGAAATCAGATCACTGGTGTTTCAG
The DNA here is from genome assembly GCF_965152575.1 of Nitrospira sp. Nam80. Classification (NCBI taxonomy): domain Bacteria; kingdom Pseudomonadati; phylum Nitrospirota; class Nitrospiria; order Nitrospirales; family Nitrospiraceae; genus Nitrospira; species Nitrospira sp. Nam80. The sequence goes on along the minus strand of NZ_OZ224216.1, from coordinate 222,441 downwards.
CAGAAAAGCGAAGACCAGTACCAAACCTGGATGGCCGATCTCAAGAATAAGGCCTTTATCGACATCAAATTTTGAGCCGAACGCGGATTGCGCCCCATAATGCGTCTCGTCCCTCATGGGTTTCGGCGGAATAGGGCACGATCGGAATGTCCGCCCCCAAGCCCAACGCCGACCGCGCTCGCTCCAAGGCGCCCCGGCGTTCATTGCGGCGCAACTTATCCACCTTCGTAAGCGCCAGGATCACCGGGCGGCCGATGGCTTGGAGCCACTCAACCGTCATAATGTCTTGCGGCGCGATGACCCTGGATTCTACCAGCAGCACGACGGCTTTGAGCCCCGCGCTTTCCGCCACATACCCTTCCAGCAACGGGCCCCATGCCGCCCGAACCGATTTGGCGACTTTGGCATACCCATACCCCGGCAGATCGACCAGGTAAAACCGTGAGGCCGACGGGTCCGACGTGGTGATGAGAAAAAAATTCACCGCCTGGGTCTTTCCCGGCGTCTTACTGACCTTGGCCAGGCTTCTGCGGTGAAGCAGCGAGTTGATGAGCGAGGACTTGCCCACGTTCGAGCGGCCGACAAAGGCGATCTCCAAGAGCCGATCGGCGGGAAATTGTTCTGGTGTCCGGCAACTTTTGATAAACTCCGCGGTCAGGATTTTCATACGGTCAACTGGGAACGGTTCCGTTCACGATTCATGGATAATGAGATGCGCCGGCTTGACTTGATCCTTGATAGAGGGGCGCGATGAGGAAGTCAACCGGCAGTCCGTTCGCCCGGACTCTCTTCTGGATTACGATCCTAATTCTCCTTCCGTCCGCCCTGCTGGGTTTGTATTGGTTGGCGACGCTGCCCGACGTGTCATGGCTCGCCAAACACAACCCCACGGAGACCGCACTGATCGAAGAGCGCCGCGCCCAGGCGCGCGAACAGGGGAAGAATTTGAAATCCCAATGGATCTGGGTCTCCATGTCCCGGATCTCGCCCTATTTGCAGCGGGCGGTAGTGGCGACGGAAGATGCGTCGTTCTTCGAACACGAGGGCTTCGACTGGGAGGGAATCAAGGATGCCGCGGTCTATAATCTGGAGGCGGGAGAGTTCAAGCGCGGAGGCAGCACCATCACGCAGCAACTGGCCAAGAATCTCTATTTGTCATCCGAACGCTCGCTGCTCCGGAAGGCCAGAGAGGCGCTCATCACTCGTTCATTGGAACATGAGTTGACCAAACGCCGTATCCTGGAACTTTACTTGAATGTCGCGGAATGGGGACACGGCATTTTCGGAGCCGAGGCGGCATCTCGACATCACTTCGGGAAATCGGCCTCCGAGTTGAACATGGAAGAGGCGGCGCTATTGGCCGCGATCCTTCCTTCTCCCCGGCGATATGATCCGATGCGCATGACGAAATACCTTCGAAACCGCCAGCAACATATCCTGCATCGTATCGAACGGGGCGACGGCCGGCGGCCGGTCTCAATGCGGCGGTAGGCCACCGCCGCTCGTATCTCTCAGGTTCCTATCTCATGAAACGTTCCCGCGACAAAGTATGACTTCGCGTCGTGGACCTTCACGAAATTACCAAATCACGAAATCGTACTTCATCGAGCGAGCGCCCTGTGCCTTGAGCGACGAACGACGGCTATTGAGCCTCCGTATCGCCGACTTCGAGGAAGTCCCGTTCGCCTAAGATAGCCGTTTCATGCACGTAATATTTGAACTCAAGCAGGTTCTGAGAGGGATCTTCCAGAAAGAATGTCAGGTGTTCGATCCTGGTTCCGGCGAACCGGCGGCGGGGCTGCTGATAGAATTTCAGTTTGTTGGCTTTGGCGCGGTCGGCCATCGCTTGCCAATCCGCCTCCCGGGTAAAAATCAGGCCGAAGTGACGGGGATATACGCCTTTCTGCGGGATCGCCGAACCTTTGATGAGATGCGCCACCAATTGATGGCCCGCCAATCCCAACGTCACCGCTGTGCCAGATTCGCGCCCCAAGACACAGCCGAGTCCCTCGACGTAAAAACGCTTGGCTTCTTCCAAGCTCGTGACAGGAAACGCCAGGTGAAAAATGATCATGCCAGGCTCGACATCGATCCAGGGACAGTTGGCCGCCCTCCGATTTCTGTTTGGAATACCATACCATCGTTCGCTGAGCAATGGCGGGGAGTCGGTTCACGGAATCCTCTGTTGCGAGGCAGAATTCCGGGTCAGCTGAAGCGATCGCGGACGGTCGGCGTGCCGATGCCGTTCCAGTAGCCCGCGGACATCCGGGGCGTGACATGCCGGATGGCGAACGAACCGGATGGCGAGAGCACGAGCGTGCCTGCCGATCCGCCGGTCCGCCGAACCAGCCGATTCAGCGCCGCATCAGCCGCATACCGGGGCGTCCGTCCCTGTTCGAGCAGGCAGGCGACGTCCTTTGCGGCGCTAACGCGGATGATGCTCTCTCCCAATCCGGTCATCGAGACCGCGCCGGATTCATTGTCCGCATAAACGCCGCACCCGAGGAGCGGCGTGTCCCCCACGCGACCCGGCAGCATGATATCAACCCCGCCGGTCGAGGCGCCGGCCGCCACGGACCCGCTCATGTCCAGGGCCACCGCCCCCACGGTTTCCTTCCCGCTTGCCTTCCGCATGCGCGCCGAGCGGGCCATGTCCCGGTACAATTTCACGACGGCCGCCGCGGCAGCAGCGCGCCGCCGGCCGCTGGGCCGGCGGCGCGTGGCTCTCTGCCGAGGCAGCCGCTCAACGCGAAAGTAGCGCGCAAATCTCGTGGCCGGTATACCGACCAGCAAAACATGCGGCGTCCGTTCCATGACGAGCCGCGCCGCCGTGATGGGATGCAGCATCTGCTCAATGGAAGCGACGCCTCCGCCCTTCAACGTTCGGCCGTCCATGATCGACGCATCCATCCGTTGCGCGTGGTCCAATTGCCGATTGGAACCGAGTCCCGCATTGAACAGGCCCGACGCTTCCAACACCCGGATAGCCGTCTCGACCACATGAATGGCCGGCATTCCCGCGTCGAGCAGCCGATGGCCGTCCAGGAGCGCCTGTTCGAGACAGCGGGCTTGCCCGGCCGACATCGGACGCCGTCCCGCGCCTCCATGTACCAAAAGAATGGGGCGAGGCGGTTTCAATTTAAGAGAAGCTTCTTCACTTTGCGGTAGGAGGGATCCTGCATCCGGTCCAAATCGCTTCGGACAAAGCCCAACGCCGTCACGCAGAGCTCAAAGTTCTCCGACAGCTTGCGGAACAGCGGGGACTCCAGATCGGCATCCGATGAGCGGCAGGTGGCGACAATACCATAGGACCGTTTGCCGGTCTTTACGTAATCCACCAGAAAATCCTTATGATAAATCATGCTCGCGCTTTTCAAACGGCGCAGGTACTCCGGGAACAGCCCGGCCATGAAGAGGGTGAAGTCACCGATGTGCCGGTGGACCTCCTGCTCCCGGCCCAGTGAATGCGCGTCGAGCAGGATTTCCGATTCAAACAGCAGGCCGACCACGGTGTCGATGGTCTTTCCGTGCTTGTCCTGTATTCTATAGAGCTGGTCGGTGTGGGTGAACTCGACGAGCAAGTTGGAAATGTAATCACTGACCTTGAGATCCGGCCATCCCAAATGCTCCGAAAAGCTCTTCTCGGTCAAGGTCCCGAAAAGCTGGCGAAGTGGATGGTTCGGGGGGATCGCGTTTCCCATGTCCATCTCCTCCGGGGTCGGTAACTACATAACTCAATGCAGTATATCAGACAATAGCAGGGTGCCTGAACCCCGTCTTTTATTCCAGTAGCGTTCTCGGTTCGAACCCCATTAGACTTGAGGGCTCGATTCGAAGCGGCCGATCCGACGACTGTCCAGCAGGAATGTGACCGGTCCATCGTTCACCAGATCCACCTTCATATAGGCGCCGAAGCGGCCGGTTTCAACCGAAAGCCCCCTTCTCCGAAGCGCTGATTCGACTCGTTCGTAGAGAGCCCGCGCTTCGTCCGGCGCCGCGGCGTCACCAAAATCCGGCCGGCGTCCCTTGGTCGTATCTCCGACTAGCGTAAATTGGGAAATGAGCAGCACCGCTCCCTGACTGTCAGCAACCGACCGATTCATTTTCCCGGCCTCGTCGCCGAAGATTCGCAGCGAATGGACCTTGTCGGCGATATATTGCGCATCCGGTTCGTCGTCCCCTCTTGCCACACCAAGCAAAACCACCAGACCGCTTCCGATCCGTCCGACAATGGTTCCGTCCACTTCGACCGACGCACGAGTCACCCGCTGAAGGACGGCTTTCATGTAACGGCTCCCCCTACAGTGCGATTTCGTGATTTCGTGATTTTGCAAAGTGTAGACTTCACTAACTCACCAACTCACCAAATCGTACGTTCACAGTGTTCCCTCCAATTTCAGGAGCCTTCGCTTCATGGGCAGGCCGCAGCCGAATCCGCCCAGCGATCCATCATGCGAGATGATTCGATGGCACGGAACGACGATCGGAACCGGATTCGCCCCCAAAGCCATGCCGACCGCCCGCGCATACTGCTTTCCTCCGACCCGCGTTGCGACCCATTGATAGGACCGCACCCGGCCATAGGGAATACGAAGAATCACCCGCCACACTCGCCGTTGAAACGGGGTACCGGCCGACATATCTACCGGCATGGAGAAGTCCCGCCGTCCGCCGGCCAGGTATTCAATCAATTGCGCCTTGGCTTCATCCAGCATCGACTTCGCCGCTCCGTTCGATTCACAGTCTTTCGTCGCGGGCCGCCCGTTCTTTCCTCCCGACCGGGGCGAACGCAGCAGCACAATCGATGTGATGCCCTTCTCCGACGCGGTCAGCTCAACCCAACCCCACTGTGTCCGAAAAACGGCGGTGTTTTCTTCCTGCATATCATCGACCTCCGACCCTACCAGCCACTCGCCCGAGTTTCCGTTTCACCATCCCCAAGAAGACATCAAGCTCGTCCGATTTCAACAGGACATGCATACCCACGTATCCCGTCACACTCACAGCGATGCCTGCACACAGCATCACGGACTTCAACAGCCATTGGCCCTCCTGCGCCCACATCTGAGCGCTCGCCACCCACCAACAGGCCAGGGCGACCGGCGCACAGGCCAGCAGGACCCTCCCAGCCGATCGTCCGACCGCAAGCCAATCCACGCTCCCCAACCGGCGGTTCAATGCGGCGACGAGAATCGTTCCATTCAGCATCGAGGCCAGCGCCGTGGCCAATGCCAGTCCCGGCGCACCTAATGGCCCCATCAGTAACAGCGAGAACAGGATATTGGCGACAACGGCCGCCGCGGCGGTATAGGCCGGGGTCTTCGTATCTTGGAGTGAGTAGAAGGCAGCCACGATGATCCGCACCCCGGCAAAGGCCCAAAGGCCGGCGGCATAGCAGAGGACCGCCGTGGCCGTTTCCATCGTATCGGTCTTCGTGAACGAGCCGTGCTCAAAGAACAAATGCACGATCGGCTGTCGCAACAAGATCAATCCCAACATGGCCGGCAGAATGATGAACAAGATCATCCGGAGCCCGAATCCCAATGTCGTCCGCAACTCATCCAACGCGCCGCGCGCCGCCTGGGCAGAAAGGGTCGGCAAGATGGCGGTGGCCAGCGCCACGCCGAAAATACCCAACGGAAACTGAATGAGCCGCATGCCGTAAAACAGATAGGTGGGCCCCCCGGCAAAGAATGAAGCGAGGATTGTGCTCACGGTAATATTGATCTGCGTCACGGACAGTCCGAGCAACGATGGCACCATCAGCAGGCCGATCCGCTTCACGCCGGGATGAGCCGGCTGAAAGCGCCAGCCGAACAGCATCCCGCGCCACTTCAATCCGGGCAATTGCATCGCAAACTGTGCGGCACCACCCGCCACGACCCCGATCGCCACGCCGATGATCGGATCGGGCAATTGAGGCGAAAGAAATAGGGCGCAACCGATGATAAAAATGTTGAAGAAGACCGGCGAAAAGGCCGGCGCGGCGAACGCCCGCATCGAGTTCAGGATGCCCATGGCCAACGCGGCCAGGCTGATGAACAAGAGATAGGGAAACATGACCCGGGTGAGGACGGTGGTCAGCGCGAGCTTCTGCGGCTCATCATGAAAGCCCGGTGCCATCAGCCAGACGATTCCCGGCGAGGCGACAATGCCCACCAGCGTAATAGCCGTGACGATTGTCAGCAAGGTCGTGAAGGTGGCGCTTGCCAGTTCCCAAGCGTCGCGTTTGGTTTTCAAGGTTTGATATTCGGTGAAGACGGGAATGAAGGCGGAGGACATGGACCCTTCAGCGAACAATTCGCGGAGGAGGTTCGGAATGCGATAGGCGACGAAGAACGCATCGGCGGCGGGTGTCGCGCCGAACAACCGGGCCAAGACCATATCGCGGACGAAACCGAGGACACGGCTGGAAAACGTGGCCACGCCGATCAGGCCAGCAGCCCGGACAACCGAATGGTTTTCTTCTTGAGTTTTGGTCGGAACAGCCGGCGCCGCGGCGGGATCACTCATCGAAGCGGATTGTAGCGGAATGGTTATCGGCAGTCCATTTCTCTCGTTCGCTTGACGCCATATCAGGCTGCGCTACTCTTGGGACTGGTCCAAAACTTTTCGCGGCCCGGCAATCGCCCGCTGCCTGGCTCCATGTGGGGGAAAGCTTGGCGGATTCTCAGCAACATCTCTATCATTGCAGGAGGACAACGTTATGGTTCGATCGACCGTGTGGACTTCACTGGCATGTAGCTGTGTCTTGTTCTCTGTGACGGTCGCGCAAGCAGCCGGCAATCCGGACAATGGGCCGGGCTGCGGGCTGGGCAAACTGGCCTGGATGGATTATGCGAGCCAGAAGCAAATCGCGCCTCAAGTCATGATGGCGACGACGAACGGAACGTTCGGCAGTCAGACCTTCGGCATCTCGTCAGGAACATCCGGCTGCACGAATGACGGCGTCGTCATGAAGAATAAGCACGTCAGTCTCGCGGCCGCCTCGTTCGAGAGTCTGGGGCAGGAGATGGCGCAGGGACAAGGAGAGCATCTGGCGTCCCTTGCCACCCTGCTTGGAGTTGCCGAGAAAGATCAGGCGGCGTTCTTTGCGCTGGTCCAGGAACAATTCACGACATTGATGGAATCGGGCAAAGCCACTCCGCTGGCGATGCTCCAAGCACTCCAAGCAGCGATGGCCCAGGACCCGGTCCTTGCCAAGGCGTCGTTCGCCAGCGATCCATCGTTTGGAGAGATGAAGTAGCCCGGCGGGTTTTCGTGACTAAAATTTCGGGGAGCATACTGGCAATAGCTCCTGATCGTCTGACAAACAACACTCTCATCGAAGTCCCGTCTGAGGGGGAAGAAGCATCAGCCTGCGTGTACGAGCACCCTAACAAACGCTGTACACAGAAAGTGGTAGGGGAAGTGAACGTCCTCGGGGTTCATCTGATTGGATAGATCTCTTCATCTCTGTTTTGGCGAAAGACGTAGAGCAGCAGATCGCCTGGGGTGTTGATCGAGGATGGGGCCTTTCCAAGATAACCCTGAACTCCTGAATTCCCTAATGTGCTCAACGCCATCCCCCCCCAACTCATTCCATCCTACTCCATCAAAGTTTTGGACTTCCCGCAAACCAGGCTGGGTCTTGTTAGTCTGAGTTAGCTGGAGGTGAGTTGCAGAGAAGCCATCTCACGGCCCCTGTATCAATTCATCCGGCAGTTCGTTGGGATTATCGCCGGGTCTCGGCGGGCAATATTGCGCCAATAGGACACCGGCCCGTTCAATGCCCCGGCAGAGGCCGCCGATGACATCACCGGTTTTCACTGGCCCCACGATCTCCAGCACAATCTGATCCCACAAGCCGGCCGGCGCCAGATCGAACAAGGGTTGATCGGCCAGCACATAGACCTGGTGTTCCAACAGCGAAATCATGATCAAGAGGCCGTTGCGGTCGCGCGTCCGCGACAGGCCATGTTGAGCGAACGCCCGTTCCGCTCGCAGCTTGACTTTATGGCGCATGCGGTCGGCCGGAGTGAACAATCGAATGATCGGGTCAAGACGTCCGAGCCAGTGACCGATCCCATACGCGATCAGAGTCGCGAGGAGGAGCCACGCCGAATTGGCCGCATGCCAGCCCCACGGGAGCCAGGCTGCTTCCACTGTGAGCAGCGTCGTCAGCACCGCGCCTGCCGTAGTCAAGGCGGCGCGGTACCGAGCATCTCGATAGAGGCCGGACCGCATGACGATCATCGGCACAATCTCGGCACTGGTCAGTCTTTCGGCTGCCGCAACCGCCTGTTGCACGCGGGCCCGTTCTTCCTGAGTCAGATGCAAGCGCTCACCAGTCTCCACTGGCCCCCCCTCCGCCAAAATCGCCCCCACCGCCGGAAAATCCGCCTGATCCGCCAAACGAACCTCCGAACCCGCCCTGTCCCCAACCGCCACCTCGACTGCTGTATGAGATCCAGTCGTCTGCCGGAAACCCGCCATGCCGTCGTCGGCCCGACGCCTGCGACAACGAACCGAACAGGGTGACAAGGGCGAGACTGGCCAATCCAGCCATGAGAGCCGGCGCGAGCCAGGGCGCCGCAAGAAACGAGATGCCGCCTCCCGCCGCCGCACCCAAGAAGCGATGCACCCGGGACAAGCCCAGGCCGATGATCACTCCAATGATCACCGCGAACAACACACCACCGATTCGATCATCGAGCTGGGCCGGACCGGCCGGGCGTTCAGGCGCCTGGTAGGTCCCTTCGACCGTCTTCAATATCGCATCCACGCCGGCAGTAACGCCTCCGGCATAATCGCCGGCTCGGAAACGCGGGACGATTTCGTTGCGGATGATTTGGGCTGAACGTGCGTCGGTGAGAGCTCCTTCGAGGCCATAGCCGACCTCAATGCGGACCTTTCGGTCTTTAATCGCGACCAAGAGCAACACGCCGTTGTCGGTCCCTTTCTGTCCCAGTTTCCAGGTCGTGGCCACTCGGTGCGAGAAATCGAACAGGGGCTCGCCTTCCAATGACGGCACGATCAGCACGGCGACTTGGTTCGTCGTCTTCGCTTCATGCGCCTGAAGGCGCTCGGATAATTGGGCGGCGGTTGGGGGAGACAGGATCTGGGCCAAATCGACGACACGGCCGGTAAGCGGCGGCACCTCCAGCGCGTGCGCCAGGGGCGGTAACATCAGCAATCCGTACAGCACCCACCCGACGAGTACCGCAGACGCTGGTCGGCTTTCGGCCCGCATGGCGATCCCAGGGGAGTGATGGATTTAGAACTTCACTTCCGGCGGCTTGGCCACCGCCTTTTCATCCGCTACGGTGAAGTTCGGCTTTTCCTCCATATGCAGGAGAAATTTGGCGGTCAGATTGGTGGGAAAGAACCGGACCATCTTATTGAATTCCGCTACCCGGTCGATATAGCGCTTGCGGGCCACGGCAATCCGGTTTTCCGTGCCTTCTAGTTGACTCTGCAGATCACGGAAGTTCTGATCGGCCTTCAGGTTGGGATAGTTCTCCGCCACGGCAATGAGCCGACCGAGCGCGGAAGAGAGCGATTGCTGCGCTTTTTGAAATTGCTCGAAGGCGGCCGGATCACGCAAGGTTTCCGGAGTCACTTGTACGCTGGTCGCCTGAGCCCGGGCCTTGACCACGCTCTCCAGCGTCTCACGCTCGTGGGCGGCATACCCCTTGACCGTATTGACCAGATTCGGAATGAGATCGGCCCGCCGCTGATACTGGTTCACGACTTCACTCCAGGCGGCTTTCGTATCCTCGTCGAGCCCTTGCAGATCGTTATAGCCACAGCCGGATAGCGCCGGTACGAAGACCACGACCATGAGAGCGAAGACAACGGATCGAGTCGGCTTCATCGCGATTCCTCCTTGCCGGTATCATTGTGAAGGTTTTGAGCACTCACGGCGCGGACACTCAGACCTTCTACTCATGGCCGCCGCTTCTAACCTGCACGAAGGCCATGAGTCGTTTATTTTCCTGGGCCGCTCGGAGAAACTTGAAGGCAATGCCTCGGGAGCCGACCGACCGCACCATGGCGGCCACCTCCAGCGGAGGCTCATGCTCTCCCAGCGCGATTTGCAGGTAGAAAATATCATCGACATGGACGGGGGCATCGCTTTGGATCATACAGCCGCCCATGGAGATGTCGAGCACGGTGCCCTCCCCCTTAATACGGCCGCCCGAGAAAGACAGAAACAGGCGTACCGGAATCCGCAGATGCTGTCTCCGATCGACAAATTGCATCGATGAGGAACGCCCGAGGCGGGAGGCCAGGAAACGATGGCTGCAGGACTGGCAATGGAACGGTGAGTAGAATGCCAGATAAGCCAAGCGCTCGGGGAGCGTCCTGCAGCGAGCGCGGAGCATGCGATCTTTTCCACAATGAGGGCACGTCAGCGGCCTGGCCATGATCCCCATGCATCATGGTTCATCCGCTATACTCTCCCGAGCTAATCATATACGGATTCCTAATTGTGGGACGACCACAGTCATGCCGCCATAGCCATAGCAGATTCATGATGAATCACGCGGCCGGCCCCCGGTCGGCAGGAAACATCTCATGATAGTAGTTTCTTCGGATCAATACCAGATTTACCCGGAACAGAGCAGGGAATTAAGTGCGGGTCCGGAAGCGGCCGTGAGGGAAGGGCGGACTCCCGGTCAGGCTTGCGCCCGCCGCGGGAAGCCGATAAGAATGCCGCTCATGAAGATTCGACATCCCTCTGCCGGATCGAGATTGCCGTTCGCCATGCTGATCTTGGCGTTCGCCTGTTCGTCCGGCTGCGATGGAGATGCTCAGCCGGTACGCATAACCGCGCAGGATTTTCGATTCACCCCTGATACCATTCATTTGACGAGTTCGCGACCGATCCATCTCACGCTCTACAATGAAGGACGGGAAGCGCATGAATTCGAAAGCCCTTTCTTCGCAGATCGCTCGGCTGTCATCGAGTCCCTCACCATTGCGGGCCAACCGGCGGAGCCGGGCCGCCTCCGTATCGCTCCGGGCCGGCGCATGGAACTCATGCTCCGGCTTTCGCCGGGAACTTACCTATTCTTCTGTAAGGTGAAGGGACATTCCGGGATGGCAGGCATGTTTATCGTGGAATAGGACCGGTCACGCCTCTGTATCGTGGACCAATTTGAATAATTGTTTCTCCGGCACAAGGGCCTTGCCATCGCGCCGCCAGTAATGCCGCCCCGCTTCACCGGCCATGAATGCCCGCTGGCGATTCAGTCGTTCTTCGGATAACACATTCTTTAAGATCGCATAGCGCACATCCCCATCCGGACCAAGGATCACGGTGGCGCCTCCGTAAAAATCAAATGCCATTCCGGTCTTCCGGTCCCGCACGCGCCGGCGTTGCGTGATCTCCGCCACCAGATCAAACGCGATCTGACCGTCTGGTCCGGCTCGTCTCGACGATCGGATGGATTGCACGCACGGCGGCTCGATGGTATCGCCCTGATATTCGCCCGGTTCGGCCAACCCGAAGAGCCTCAAATGCTCGCGCTTGCAGACTTCCTTCGCGAGCGCCGTCGCCTGTTGGCGCAATTCATGCCCATCTGCGGCATGGCCGGGATCCCCTGAGAACCTCAGCTCAGCAAAACTTAACTTTTTGATTTTCGGAATCGGCCTGCTCGTCGGTCGCCACACCAGCGCGTCTTCCGACAAGCTTGAAACATGACGTGGATAGATGCCCCTGCGGCGAAACGCATCGATCCAGGCTTCTCGATAGGCCCAGGGATCATCCGCGACCAATTCGGAATCTGCCGTGATCACGGCACGCAGAAAATCACCGAACCACAGATCGACCGGCGGGCAATAATCAATCGCGCGGATGCAGATATTCAAGAATTGTCCGGCGAGTTGGCTGGCCTCCTTGGCGAGAATCTCTTTCAAGTCCGCCGGAAGCTCCCCCGGCGGCAGAATCCCGCGCCCCCCCGAGGCCAATCGGAAATAGCGTTCGGTCTTTCTTTTGAAGATGGTTGTGAAGGCTTCAAAGACCGCCGACGCCAGAACGGATCCGAGGCGATGGGGCTCATCCCCCGCGTTTTGATAGGACGGCGGCCGCGAACCATCGACGACGTCGATCGCCGTGCGGAGCGGCTGATCGGATCCCGTGGTATGCCCGAACTGCTCGGCGAGCGCTCCGAGGAGGTTGGCTCGGCGCATTTCCCCTTGCGACTGCCGGATGGCGGCTTCTACCACTTCCTTGTAGCCGAAGTGTTGGAAAATCGCGACGAGGTCGGCAAATGCTTCATGAAACGCCACGACATCGGGACCGGTGGGATGGGTAAAGTGTGCCCGCAGGCCATCGAGAACGGCGTGAGTCATTTCATGTGCCACGATGTCATGGGAGAGGCAGGTGAAAACCCAGCCGCCTGGAAGGTTGCGGCCGGTGACCTTGTCACTCGCTTTGTAATAGCCGAAGGAAAGCTCGCCCTGTTCTTTATCGTAAAAGGCGTTCTTTCCATCGAATGCATGGGGGCGAATGAGCAGCCTCTCGCGATGCTGTCCGCCGGTATCGAATCCCCATGGCAGATCTCGTCCGAGCGCGGACTTGAAGGCTCCGTACACCGTACTGCACACCGCGTAGCACATTTCCTGATGGAACATGGGATCGGATGGCGACGGATCCCGTCCGTCCTTCATCAGAAGAAACGGATCGTTCAGGTCGACCGGGCGATAGCGGACCTTCGCCGCACCGTCGAAGTTATCGACTTCGAGAACCGCGCCCTTGGGTCCCGGTTGGAGCGACTCATACGGAACGTTGATCTGCGCAATAGCCCCATCCAGGCGAGAAGTGGATGGATCCAAGGTATAGATTCTCAGCGGGCGAAAGAGTGGGTCGCCTTTCTGTCTCTGATACGGACGGATATGTGCGCCATGGTGCACGCCGTCGCCGATCTCAAAACGAACCTGCCCAAAGCGTGCGGTTTCTTCGGCTACGTCAGGGCGGTCCTCCTGGCTTTGCGCAATCGCTGCGCTTGCCGGAGGTGTGGACGGAACGATTCTTTCCAGCCGGTCCGTCATGACTTGACCTTTTCCTCCAACAACGTGGTCAGAGCTTTCATGATGTGGGCGAAGGTCTCCAATTCAACGGTGATTGAGCCGTTCGCGGCTATCGCCGGTAACTTGCCGTTACTCTTGTGCACTTCGGCCGGTTTGGCCGGCGCCGTTCTCTCCAGCGGCTGGAGCAACACCGATGCCCCGGCGGATGGCGCGCAATCAAGCGTGGGATGTTGCTGTGGCATTGATCCGAAGGCTCGCGTTACCTGATCCTGAAATTGTTCATGTGTCAATCCGGCGATGCCGGCGCGCAAGATTTTTGTTGCACGAACAGTGAAATCACCGTGCCCGTCGCTCTCGTAAGCGACCTCCGACGGCAGACAGGCTGAGAACGTCACCTCGCGCATGGTTTCCGGGCCGCGCTGCCCGGCTGTCCGTGTGCGGCCCATCCCGCGACGGAACTCCAGATGGGCGCGTTTCATGGCCGGGGTCGCGGGAAGAAATCGGCGCCGCCGATCGCCGCCTCCGTCACCCTGCGGCCCACCGACCGCAAAGCGCGTGATAGTCCCGGAATGGCAACAATCGATGAAGCAGGTCACATTGAGCCCCTCCGGGATGGTACGGAAGACGGCCGCAACGTCATCATCGATCACAAACCGCCCGTCGGCAAAATCGTACGAACAGATCGCTTGATCCTGTCCCGTTTCATCGTCCCCATCCTCGTCTGGGAGCTGTGTTCCATGTCCGGCGTACTGAAATACCACCACGTCACCCGGCGAGCCGGCGGCAATCAGCTCTTTCAAGGCGTCCAATATGGCTTGCCTGGTCGCCTCCTCGTTGAGCAGCAATACCGGCTCTTCAAATCCCAGTTGTCGTAACGTGTCCGCCCATTCCCGCGCATCGGCCACACAGCCGGCTAAAGGCGCAGTCGGATAGCGATCGATTCCGATACACAACGCTCGCCGCCTGCCTCCCCGTCTGCCATTTACCGCATTCTGGTCCATACGGGCCTGCAATGTCGCGGCGGCCGGCATGATTCGCTGGGAGCCCACAGGATCAAACGGCGGAGCCTGCCGCGCCGGGCGCGTCATCTCTTGGACTTCGATCGGCTTCTCCATGACGCCCGCCCAGATATCACGGGCGGCGCGGGTGGCCTCCAGTGGAAAGTCTTTGGCCAGTGGATCGGTATCATTCCGGTTGATGATTCGTCTGACGACACTGTTCATCGTCGGCGCATCATTGTCGAAGCCGCCGTGGCTGATCGATGTGCTGGCGCTCCGTCCCGTTGTGGCCAAAGTCTTCGACCAGATGATTTCTCCGTGCGATGGCGCCGTGCCGTCCAGCCCGAACAGTTTCCTTAACCGGTCATTGTCGCGCAATGAGGTCTCTAATCCGAGAATCGGCGTCCTTTTGTCCGGCTCGAGCGCATGGTGAATCAGGTACAGAAGGGACTTGTGATACACGTTGGCGCAATGATCAGCCTTTTCCAGATCTTGATTCATCGTGAAGACGACCAAGTTCTTAATATCTTGGCCGACGCGACCAGCCAATTGGCCAAGAAAGGCATCGACTGTTATCGCCGGTGCGAGGAAATGCATGGAGGTAAATGGAGACGTCCCCAGGTTCAAGGCGGCCGGCACAAAATGCGAATGGAAAATCGATCCGGCGCTATGGCCGACGGCGTGTAACTCAAGCTGGTCGCCCCGGCTGCGGCACAAATCCTTCAGCTTTTGCGCCACATAGAGAGCGCCCCCGTCAGAAGCGACCGACCGCTCTGCGCTTCGCTTCATCCCCGACCAGATCGTCACCCCGCCGAACGCATGGCAAAAGGCCTCAATGGCCGGATCCAATGTAAAATCCCAGAAATCCCGCGGAACAGCCCTCGGTACTTCCCGACCGGATCGCGCCAGCAATTGTTTCAGGGTTTCCAGAAAGCCGGTCTCCCACACAAAATGGATCGGATAGACGCCGTTGGCTTTCCACCACTCCAACTGCTGGTAGGCTATCCAGAGCCCGTCCGCTTCTGACGTCAGCCCGCCATGCGCGTAAAAGACAATCCTGTTGGTCTCACCTTGGTGCTGGTCCAACCACTTCGGAAGGTGCTCGCCAAACATCGCATCGACATCCGCACGCCGGGTTTGGAAGAGTCCGTCTGTCGAGAACTGTCCCTGCTTGAGATTCACGACGTGCTCGCGCAGTTTGTGAAGGATATCGGGTGTTAATCGACCGGCTCCATCCCCGCCGCCCCGTGCAATCGCTCGACCTCTGGCGGCCGCGACAAACGTATCATAGCGATCGCCTTCCTCCGACGGCTCGGCGTCCCAGGAATCCGCCGTGCGGGCCGGCACGCCGGACGCCTCAAGCGCCTCATGAATCAGCAACGTTTCGTTCCCGAAGGGACGATCGGCCGGAGATCGCATGCCCTGGGGTGCCTCCGTTGCTCGGGCTGATTCAGTTAGGCGTCCTTGAACTTCGTCAAGAAAGGAACGATGATTCATCGAAGATCCCGGACAGCTTTTATGCGACATCTGATTGTGGAACCGAACAGCTTCGACTGATAGCCCGAACCGGTTGAGGAGGTGGGCGATCACGTGCAGCACGGCTTCTCGCTGATTGCCTTCGAGACGATCCTGCCCGGTGTCGAAATCTCCGATCATCTCAATCATAAATGGACCGAACCCTGCGGTCCCATTGTGCCCGGCCGCGCTCGCCGGCGGAACATTCCAATTCCGCCCCGTCCAGAGCGTGCCGTCGGGCGCGACTGTCAGATGCTGCGCGATGTCCGACCAACCTTTTTCCTCGGTATGATAGCGCCACATGGAGACGATCGTCTCAAGGCCTTTGTAGTCCCTATGCCTCGGTCGCCATGTGTGATGGAGATGAACGGCGTTGATCAGCCGGGTAAAGGGAAATTGGGCCAAGAGATCGGAAAATTCGTCTGCGGTGAATTGTTGAAAGGAGCGCGCCATAGTAACCTCCTGCAAATCTGGTGAGTCGCTGGGTATGACCCATCGCCGCCGGAATCTATGCCGTCAATAAGGATTCATGCCGGCCCGAATCGGCCGTTCGCAATCCACGTTAGAGCGCCAACTGAAGACTTCCAGATGCTTCGGTGCAGACCCGAAAGGGTGGAATGGTTTCATGGCGAAACGATGCACGGATAAAGCAGGAGACAGAGCAATGCCGGACAGATCCTGCGCAAGCAACTTCAATACCGAACCGCATCACGCATCGGGCAAGGCACCTTTACTGATAAATTGCATACTTAGAGTGAATTCATCGTTGCACCGGGGAGGGTGGCCGTTATCCATATGGATACACCTGTATCCGTAAGGGTACGGTCTCCCGCATCTGCCGAGAACGTCTACAACCTTATCCTTGGTCGGCGCCGGAGATTACGGACGAATACGAGACGCGGCTTGGAACGCATGAGGAGAGACAGCGGTTACGTCTTTGTGAGGGCGGGCGCACTTCTTACCTGGCTTCGACGTGCAACATGCGATCATGAGCAATCTTTTCGGCTGCGACCTCGGCCATCGTCCTATGGCCAGCGGCATTCACGTGCACTACGTCCAGAAACATGTCGTCTGTAATAATGCCCATTTCCTGCAAGTCCACGAAAGGAACTTCATGACGCTTGAACGCCGCTTTCACAGTATCCCGGAATAGCTGGTAATCCGCATGACTTCCGACTTCCGGTTGGATCATGCATAGAAATCGATAGTGGAACGCAGCGGCCAGTTTGTTCATTTTGACGATGTTTGCGACATAGGTTTCGGCCGCCGCTTCCACAGGAAGCCATCGCGCTTCTTCCGGCGCCCTCATGCCTGTCCAGATCCCCAGTTTGGACTCGCTCAATCGAGCGGTGACCCTGGGGAAGAGCAGCTGCGGGAGATAACCGGCCCGCTTTAACAGAGACGCATTTCTCTGGTCCGCCAGCCTCCGGAGTCGACCCTCAATTTGTTCGAATCCATTCGTTCCCAAGAGCCGCCTGTCTTTGAGTTCCTTTCGTTTCGAATAGTCGTTCCATCCGTCCAAGGCCAGCACCAGATCAGGCTGCAGATCGACCAGGTTCATCAAGAGATAAGCCAATTCCTGGCCGGAACTGTGCCCGATGACGGCGCCGTTGATGACCTCGGCGTTCAGCAAGTCTCCGAGTTGGCTGGCGAATGTCTCACTGTCCTGATCCAGGCCGGTCCCGAACGCGGTCGATCCGCCGACGACGACGATTCTTTGCCTCGGACCATGCACGAGTTCAGTCTCCGGGCCGCGAAACCCCATTCGATTGATCCTGAAATATGGTGTGTGGTGATCGGGAAGATTGGAATAGACGGCAAAGGGATGTAATGCCAACTTCAGCGGTCCTCTGTGTTCGTGACTGACTCGAAAGCCGTCGTGAGTCACGAACTGCCAGGTATAGTGCGGCCTAATTTGCTTGGATTGGATCTCCCATTCACGGGCATGGTCGGCCTCCAATTTTAGTTCCCATGCACAGACGAACAGGAAGGAGACGGCCATGAGGCCGACCAGCACGATTCCCCCGGCGGCGACACAGACGGTGAATCGTCTCTGATTCGAAAGAGGCGCCGACGCTCCGGTCGGAATCTGCGAGAGGCTTCCACTTTCGTCAAGCATGCCCGGCATACGACAAACCGGATCGTACAATCACGGAGTACATACGCTGCTCACGGTCGGAACAAACGCGCTGATTCGTCCGGTCGGATCCCCGACATGATGCGGAAAGGGTCACGAGTTGATGGCGGTGCGGCGTCACACTACACCGCCGTGTACTCGCACGCAATTTCAAGGCCGCGGGGAACGGCCTCTCGTGTCGATTCAGAGAGCGATTCGATTCTTACGAAAGCTTAAGAAATTATGCCGCCGTACGCTCAGCCACTCGTCGGTTGAGAACCGGTACAGCCACCGCCGTTCCGAGCGGAACCGCTCATCACCAATGGGAGCAATCCGCTCAAGGTTCGCGCCGCATGGTGAACGTGATTGACACCGTTACGTAGGCCCCGGATATGAAACGGGGGAAGCCTCTCGTCGAGACTTCCCCCGTCTGCTTACCGCAGGTCGATAGCTCGATGCACTCTACCGAGCCGAGACAGAGATCGCTTGGCCTCCCTGCTCGGCCGGTTCGGAAGCCTGCTGAGAGCCTGCTTGCGCGCCCGTCAGCGGTTTGATCCGGCCATCGTTCGGCGGAAGGACCCGGAGGTACCCCCACTGGCCGGACTGCGAGTACGGCAACCGCTGGTTGCTCCAGACATAGTCGCCCGGCATGCGGAAGTGACCGCCGGCCGACGGAAGGAACGCGTCCAAGTATTCCGACCCACTGAACTCGACGACACTGATCTGATCAGCACCGCGCATGAAAGGTTCGATCGGCCATTCATGCTTCTCCACGCTGAACATGCCGTTTTGTTCGTTGCTGGCGCCGAACACGTGAATCCGCACGGGATCGCCGGCGTGCGCTTCGATGATCGGCGTGGCGGGGTCCTCCGGCTTATCGACGACGCAAGGCTGGAACACCTTGCCCAGCGAGCAACCGGTCTCCTCTCGGAACTTATACGGCTCGGCCCGATAATTAACCGCGGTCAGCCCCGCCGTGTTTTGCACATAGGGCATGAAGCTGGTCCCGATGATGTTGTCTTCGTCCTGGAAGAACAACGCGACATCGCGATAGTTCGTCCGATTCTCATATCCTGGAATCGTGCGGTCAACGATGACATCCGCCACCCAGCTGTTCTTGGTGGAAACATCCGCGCCGGTCTTGGGATCCCGGTACTTCGCTCCCTTCGGCCCGATCACCAGCGCTCCGTAGAGGCCGCTGCGCGGGTTCACCATCACGTTGCCCCAATCCCACACCAACGAGGCGGTCTCGCCGAGGAAGGGATCGGCGTAATAGGTGTAGGTCCGGCTCTCTCCAGGCGCCACCGTCTGTTCGCCGGGATTGTTGCCGACATTGGCGCCCAATGAATCCTTGGGATCGAAGGCCAACCCCAGAGCCGAAAACGACGCCCGGCCTTCTTTCATCTTGTTTGTCAGCTTGACCTTGAGGCAGTCGCCCACATTCGCCCGCAAGGTCAACGGCATGGGCTGGGCGCCCGATGCCACGGTCGAGGCTTCTTCTTCCAACGCGTAAATCTTGGCGTCGGGATTCACCATTTTAATCGTACGCTCGAAATCCACTTCGATGGCATCCGGCGCTTTCGGGTTCAACTTCATGGATGGATAGTCCAGCGCCACGACGTTGAAGCTCTTCACCGGCGCCTCCGCCGGACAGACCGAGAGCGGCTTCGGAATTTCGTTCCGGCGGCTATAGCCGGCCGGGAGCTTCTGGAGGTCCGGAACTTCCTTGTCCAACACCCGCATAATCCCCCAGGCGCCTTCGGAAAACTTCGACCCCCGCCCGTTGAAGTGAATGTAGTCACCCGGCTGGAGTCTCGGTCCACCCGCTTGCGGCACCACGAGGTCGTAGCGCTCCGCGATGCCGATATGGATCGAGTTCTTCCGGTTTGCATCGCCCGCATAACGTTCCGTCAGATACGTATGCCCCGACAAGGTCCAGACCATCGTCTCATTGGCCATGGTCTGGAGCAACCGGAACACCACCGTATCGCCCAGGTAAGCGCGCACCATCGGCGTATAAGGATCGCCGTGGACGGCGCTGCTGAAAAGCTTGGATGGGTCCGGATTGGCTTTCAAGCGGCCGGAGATCGGCTCGGCCTTGAAATTCAAACCGCCGCCGGTTGTGTGCGTTCCTCCGTTGAGGAAGCCCATCGGTGTCATCGGAATGTTCTCCGGCATGGGGAACGAGACTGTCTTCCCCGCCTCAAGCGCCACTTCAATGGGCTGACCCGGAGGATTACCTTCCGTTACGATGTTCACGGTATGGGGCACGCTGTCGTTCAGCTGCACCATGAGTTCCCGGAAGCTGCCGTTCACGCCGTAGCCGACCGGCTCCGCAGTCCGGATGTCCGCGATAGGTCCGCTCCGGATTTGCTTTCCCGTCTTGGGATCATGATAGGTGGATCCCACCGGCTCGATAATGATGGTCCCGAAGCCTCCATGCGGCCAAGTCACTCGGCCTAAGGCATGGTCATGCCAGAACACCGTCCCGACATCGGAATCCACCCAGAACCGCTGGCGGACGAACTCAACCGTCACGATATCCTTCACCGGATGATCGTGCTTCAACGGCCGGTAGAGCGTGATCTGATTGCCCTTGACGGACTTGACCCGCCCGATTTCGTTCCCGCCGACGTTATCCGCGCCGATCAAAAGCTCCACATTGGGCTGGTATTGCGCCGCATTCTTCAAAGTGATGACGCGCTCGCCTTTCTTAGCCGCCTTCGTGAACACGGTGTTCATCGGCAGCGGCAACCCCTTGTTGATCTTCTTATCGAGCATCGTGAACGGGCGCACCGACTGCTCATACGAGAAGCCGGTGATCACGCCGTCCGACGACTGATTGTCGAACTGCAGGAAATGCCAATGGGTGTTGATTTTGGACGCGTGGAAGTTGACGTGGTCGTCGTCCTCCCATTCGCTGGTCAACATCCAGTCGACGCAATCATAAATATTCGCCCGCACCACCAGCGGATACTTGATGTCGGCCTTGCGGACCTGGGCCTCTTCCTCGTGCAACACGTAGAGCAGGCCGCCTTTGTCCACAACGGCCGGCGTATCACCCTGCTTGTCGGCCAACGTTATCGGCGTCTGGATGAAGTGCACGTTGTACTTCTTGGACCCCGCGTTCTCAGGACACATGCTCCAACGGCCGTTCTCGCCCGGCTTTGCCGGATAGGAGCTCGGCAAGCCATCCTCGTCGAGATGGATCATGTCAAGCCACGGCGATGGATTATGATTCTGCGAGAACGGCACACGCCGCCCGAAGTGCGGCTTCAAATGAGGCCACGCGACCTTGCCCGTGGCTGCCTCAAAGACAATCGGGAGCCGCTTTCCAGGTTGGGTCGATTGATACCGTGGATTCGGCACGGTGTTCTCCCGTTCGGTCATGGCGCGATTGCCCTGCCAGTTCCAATCCAGAACGCTGGCGTCGTAGGCAAGGGTCTGCCCCTTCTCATCGTCTTTCTGACCCGGCCTCCCCTGCGGGGGAAGCTGCATTTCGACCCAGTCCTTCACCGTCACCACGGCCGGGTCGGCCTTCCAGTCGGTCTTGCCCTTATCGATGATCTTGAATTCCTTGCCGAACCAATCCACCGTCTTGCCGATCAACTCATCGGACGTGATGCCCGTCTTGATGCGGCCCTGCCGATCGGGCAATTCACGAAGATCCGGCATCACGTCGTTGTGATGCTCGGCCTGCTGCAAGGTGTTGTACACCCGCCAATAACCCCACATGCCCGCGATGTAATGGTGCGCAACGTGGCAGTGGAATAAGAAGTCCCCCGCCAACTGCTGGCACAATCCGGACCCGCACTCGGTCTCCAGATCCATCGTCTCGGACGGACCGATGACCTCGACGTCAACGCGGTCCGACTTCATCCGGATCACCGGATACTTCACCGGCCCGTTCTTGGCCGCATGCCACAAGGGCATTTCATCGATGGCCCGCGGGCTCCGCGGCCAGCGGATCGACCCGCCGTGCGGATGGTGCGAATGGAACACTTCGGAGCCTCCGTGCACCAGCCGGAATTTGGCCGGGTCGCCCAGATAGCTGCGCGGAATCGTCGTGGCCGGATCGCCAAACGTGTAGGCGCTGTAGGCCATCGACTCATCCTCAAAACCGAAGTACTCGTGTTGTGTTTGCATGTTATCGACGCCGAACGGCTCACTGCGATAGTTCAGAGCGCGCGCCACCGGCCGGTAGACGTCGGTCAACGGATCCCGCTGCGGAATGAAGTCGCCTTTCTTATTCAATGGCCGGAACGCTTCATCGCCGACCTCGTGATAGATCAGCACGAACTCGCGGAAATCCGGCCCCGTTCCATTCTTGATGATGGCCTGCCAGCCGCTCTTCATCGGTGTCGGCTCGCCGGTTCCCAGCGGGTCGAGATACTCGGAGCCCTTGGGCTCGATCACAAAAGTGCCGAACAGGCCCATGACGGTCAATTCACGATCATTGCTGTAGGAATGGAACTGGCGGCCTCCTTCCTGTTGGGTCGGCGGAATGTACCATTCAAGATCTACCGCCTTGCCTTGGGCTGCGATGCTGTCCGGATTGGTCGTCGTCGCGGGCTGGCCAGTGCCGGCCACAATCATGCTGGAACCGTGAATATTGAGGCTGACTTCCTCGCCGCCCTCCAGTTGATTGCGAAGCGTGATCTTGACGCAATCACCCTGGTTTCCCCGAATCACAAGGGGTTGAATCCATTGATCCTGGATACCATTCCTGACGGCACCGGGATCATACCCTTCTTTATCACGGGCTTCTTTATTCTTCGCTTCTTCCTCGCGAACCTTGTCGATATTCTCGGTGAGCACGTACATGTAGCCGGGGTAGAAATCGAGCCACATATTCAGCGAGATTTCGACGTCGATCGCGGAAATATCATACTGTCTCACCGGTGCGGCGGCAGGGCAGCGTCCACCCGACGTGGACACCGGCTCCACGCCGGAATTGGACATCAGCAGGATGTCCTGATTACCGGCGCCGTACTGGTGCATCATATTAATGTTGTTAAAGTAGCCCTCGCCTCGCTGCGCCTCGACATCGCGCGTCATCTGCTCATTGATTTTATCCATTACGCGTTGATGCTGGTGTTCCATCATGGCCGTTCGCTCGGCATGGCCTTCCTGAACGTCCTCGATGATGGTTTGGCCTTTGAGCTGCTCGGCCCAGGCCGGTAGCTCATGCTGATGCGCCTGATTGCCGGCCGGCGCACCCCATCCCGACTGCCCCGCTCCCAAGACCAGCGCGACCGCCGCCGCCATGCTCAAAGCATTCCGCCATCTCTTTGTACACTGTCTCCTTGCTTTGGGATTACCCCGGCCTTTCACTGCTTGCATTACGCAGACCTCCTCGTGAGACGTAATAAAAATGATGTCGTCGCTTGCTGATGTATGTAATGGAGTCCGGTGGGGCCGCGTGAGCGGAACGGGAACCGTCAGGAGGCCGATCCATCTTTTTCCCTAGTTCCCCACCGGACAGTCGTATTCCACAAAGATCTTGGCTCATCAAATAGAATGAGAGGCTACAGAGCGCTCGCAAATTTCATTCCTTCATCGAATACAAGCAGTCATGCAAAAAGCCTTGAAATTCAGACAGTCAATCGATCTTGATCCAACCACAACATGGAGAAAGGGGATCTTGTCGCCCCATGTCATAAGCGGTGAAGAGCGGTTGGCCCTGTCCCTAGTGAAATATCAGATGGGATGACGACGCCCCCTGCATGGGGCGCGGACGCCCCGTTACACGACTGACGTGGCTGGATAACCGGACAATTCCGCGTCGCCGAATGTGACGATTCTCGGATTTGAGGCGAGTTCTGTTTAGCAGGCTGTTGAACAACGATTGTGAGGTTACTGAAACAATCGCTCGATTGTTTCAGATGAAAGCCCGGTACGGAAAAGAAACAATTTTGTTAACTCAGAACCCGGAGTTCAACCGGTTAGGCCAACGCTTGGTTGCAACTCAGTTGCTCGTTTTGCGAAGGTTGATAAAATGCCGCGGTGATCGATTTCAGGCCGATGTTCAGATAAAGTAATTGTCGTGGCGCCGGTAAGAGGTCCGTCCGTCCACTCCTCGTCACTGAACCGACCTGCGGCTTTCTCGCAAGCCCCGACGTATGCCCGCGCGGCGCCGCCGGCGATCTGGGCTGCTTGATCGGCCGGCCGAGCACATCGCGCAGGGATGCGATCGAGGCGTTGAGGAATCGCAATGCTATTCGTTCATCAGTCGCATCGCGCTCTGCAGTAGGGGCACGTCCTGATACTGAAACCGCGGCTACGGGTGCAGCTACGCGGCCGGCCGTAGGATGTCGTCTAGACAGGACGCCCCGTACGGCTGGCTTGTCGGTTTCCAATTAACACGAAGGATATGGATATGGCTCTTTTCTCCATTCTTGACCTGGCGTTCGTTTCGACAGGCAACACCCCGGCTGACGCATTCAGGAATTCACTGGATCTGGCACAGCATGCCGAGCGCTGGGGCTATCATCGCTTTTGGCTCGCTGAGCATCACAACCTGATCGGCATTGCCAGCGCGGCGACGGCGGTCGTGATCGGGCATGTCGCCACGGGCACGCGCAGCATCCGCGTCGGGGCGGGCGGCATCATGCTACGGAACCATGCGCCGCTGATGGTGGCCGAGCAATTCGGCACATTGGAATCGCTGTTCCCGGGGCGGATCGATCTCGGCCTGGGCCGCGCACCAGGGACCGACCAGCGTACCGCGCGGGCATTGCGGCGCAATCCGGCAAGCGGCGACAGTTTTCCTCAGGACGTACTGGAACTGCAGGCGTTCTTCGGGCCGGTTCAGGAAGGTCAGGCGGTTCAAGCGGTGCCGGGCGCGGGCCTCAACGTGCCGCTCTGGATCCTCGGATCGACGTTGTTCGGTGCACAGCTTGCCGCCATACTCGGGCTTCCTTACGCATTTGCCTCTCATTTCTCTCCGGCTGCGTTGATGCAGGCGCTGCAGGCCTATCGCAATGGGTTCAAACCTTCGAAACAACTGGATCGGCCCTACGCGGCTGCGGGTATCAACGTCGTTGCCGCCGACAGCGATGCGGAAGCGCACCGGCTCTTTACCTCCGCACAACAGCAGTTCACCAATTTGTTCCGTGGCACGCCAGGCCGGCTCCAGCCGCCCATCGGTGACATCGAAACCTACTGGACGCCGACGGAGAAGGCGCAGGCTTCCGACATGCTCACCTATTCATTCGTCGGATCGCATGAAACCGTACGCCTTGGTTTGAAGCAATTCTTCGAACACACGAATGTGGACGAAGTGTTCATCGCTTCGGCGATCTATGACCATGCCGCCCGGCTTCGGTCGTATGAAATCGTGGCAGACCTCATCTCTACGTGGGATCAACCAGCGCATCCCGCGACCGGGTCATGCTTTGGTGCATGAATGGATCTATCGTCGCGGGCCAAATGATGTCTGGAATAATTTCACTGTCCCTAACCGCGGATAGCAGCCGACTGTTCCGCGCCTGAAACCATTCCTGACACCATTCATTCTTCACGATGCCGGAGGCGATTGGCTGGTCGTCCAGATATCGCGATGCAGCTTCCACTTGCCGTTGTCGTTCTTCCAGATGACGATGTACTTGCCCTGGTCAGCAACGGCGTCGCCGGCAGCGAAAAGGCGGTATCGCCCCACTTCGATCGCCGTATCGCCGTGGGCCTCCAGCTCAATCGTTTCCAGGGTCGCGCCCTTGAGGCCCATGCCGAGCACGCTCTGCCAAAACGTCCGGATGGCCGCCGTGCCACGAACGAAATCGCTGTTTGCCGGAAGCAATTGGGCCGCTGCGGTATAGAGGTTGGCCATGGAGGTCGCGTCACCGCGTTTGAATGCGGTCACGAACTGGGCGTTCGCCGCTTCGATTTGCATCCGGACATCGCTATTCATGGGGATACCTCCTGACTGATCGGTGCTTATGGCGTTTCGAGCCTTAGGGATCTACGCATTCCAATTTTACCTAACGTTCGCGTTCAGCGGTGCCCGACGAGCGCAGCGAGGATGGCACCGCAAGCAAGCGAAGCGCGCTTACGGTCGTCCGCTCGGACGCGAGGTTAGGCATGTGTTGGGTCCACGTTTGACATGATTGCGGCAAACTCCCGCGGACTAGCTGCCTTGATCCCTGCGATTCGCTCGATCTTAGCCCGATGAGCCAAGATTGTTCTGTAGTCTGTGGTCACGAAGTACTGAACCCCGTTCTGCGCCGCCTGGTAGATGTGCCGAGCGTCCGCCTCGTCGGGCAGTGTGGTAATGAGTTGCGCCAGCATCGGCTGCAGTCTCACTCCAAGGTCCCAGGGTAGAAGGCTCCAGGGTTTATTTCTGCGGAACGCCTTGGCTACGGGAATATCCGCCAAGAGGTTGTAGATCGTTTGATGCTTCCGTCTATAAGATTGAGGGATCTTTTCGATTTCCTCCTTTGTCACTCGTGATGTTACGAGTGAGATAAGACGTCGTTTCTGGGCATCCAAGATCTGATCCTGAGCCGCGAGCTCCACGTCTGGCAGGTCCTCCCTCGCAAGACCACTGACCACACAGGTATCGAGATATGCGCCGAGCGGTGCTGTCACGATGCCTCACATGCCTACACTTTGACATGTCCACTGCATCTGGTTGTTATGCGTCTTTGTACCGTCTCTTTTCGTAGCGACGACCAATGAAGTTGCTTTCTTGTCCGACGAGATCGCTGTAGTCGACCGCGTCGATAAGACTGTGAACAAGGCGTGCGGCATCACCATCGGGCATCGCCGCAGTGATTTCGAATGGGCCGCCGACTGCCTCCCCATGAGCGGCATCGACGAAGCGCTGCAATTGGCTCCAGATGTCGATTCCTCCTCTTCGGTGAAGGTTTCCCAGCGCGGTCAAGCTCATTCTGGACTTCAGATCGGAGTGTGCGACAAGCTTACGGCGCGCATCAACGACCTTCGCCCGAAACCTCATCAGATACTCATTGGCATCCTCGAGCAGCGCGGCGGTCTCGGGGCGCCAGTCGAGGGTCAGAATGTAATCGGTCGTCAGGGTGTCTTTGTCCTTTCCTGACGAAGCTGGATCAGTGAGCTTGCACTGCTGTAGCAGCAAATACTCGATAAACATTGCGTTCAGGTCGCCGAAGAACGTGCTTGCGACCTCCGCCAGAAGGTCGTGGCGCCACTTTCCTGATTCGAAGAGAATTTTGAAATGCGTGCGTATGGACCTGGCCCATACGCACTCCTCGCAGAACGCAATCACGACTTCGCGGCGATGCTCAGCGTTGTTACGCATAACAATGTTTAGGCCGATCCGCGTAAGCACGGGAACCGACAGTTTATCCGCATAACACGCGACGAACGTTCGCAAACTATACGCCTATTTCCATGAGTTGCAACCGTATGCCCGTGCGTTATGGGTTCTTATGCGGATCGGGATAACAGCCACGTGAATGGGTTCACATCTCATCCAGAGACTGCGGATACTTGCCGGCCCTCGATGCAGCACATGGGTGTAGATCATCGTCGTTTTGACGTCGCGATGGCCCAAGAACTCCTAAATCGTGCGAGTGTCGGAGCCGCTTTCGAGCAGATGCGTGGCATAGGAGTGCCGGAAGGTATGGCAGGTGGCCCGTTTGGGTGAGTCCGGCCCTCGCGACGGCGGCACTCAAGGCTTTCTGCGCCAATGATTCATCCACGCGATGGCGTCCTTGCTCCTTGGTCCTGGGATCAATCTATGGGTGGCCCTGGAGGAAGCCCGCATTGCCGGCGCCGTCATCACACGGAACGACACGCTATTCGCGGAAGCGATCCCAGCAGCCGCGTGGATCGACGATGGCGAGCGGAGCCTGACGTGCGACCGCCAAGAGGTCTCGGTCTCCCGTGACCAGCAGATCGGCATTGCCATCGACCGCCGACGCAAGCACCCAACGGTCATCAGGATCGCGAATGGGAAGCGGTGAAGGCTTCGCGGGCTTCGGAACAATCATTTGATCGCGGAGTTCCGCCTCGACGGTGGCGATCAGGACTGGTGGGGCGTGGAACCGATCCCGTAACACTCTACGAAGCTCGACCAGATTCACCTCGCCGGTCAGCAGCTCATGCTCAGCCAGGATGTAGCGGAGCAGGTCGGCACAGATGCCGCGCGTTGTGTACGCGCTTACCAACACATTGGTATCGAGGAAAACTTTCACGACACGATGTGGAACACCTCCTCATCGGTGAGAATACCCTGCGCCTCGGCAAGGGGGAGGAGAGCCCTGCGCGACCGCTCAAACCGGAGGAGAGCGATTTGACGCCGTACCGCATCGCGTACGATGTCGCTGCGGCTGCGGCCCAGTTGGCGGCTCAGGCGATCCAGTTCGCGCTGGATCTTGGCGTCGAGGCGGATCGTAACCGTAGATGTCTTCATGTGTTACCATGTAACACATTCGAAGAGATCGCGCAACCATGGGTCGATGTTGACAGCGAGAGCTTTGCCACGTGCATCTGATATATGATCCCATAGGGAAAGCGATTCGTCAGGCAGCGCCGCGTGTTTGTGGAGAAACGTTCCGCGCCTCCACCAGCACCCCACTGCCGTCCGGCCGTGATGAGCCGAGCGCGCACCGCTTCCTTCCACCCGGGTTAGCCCCCATGGGCTCCACCTTTTGTTGAGAGGAATGACATTCGGAACCGCATTGCCGGATTTCTCGGAATTACTCGCCTTACGGAGGAGACCGGGCGAAACGTTCCAATGCTGACCGTCCTCTAGTAATCACCGTGACGGTTTTCTTGTTGTAGCGCGTAAGAATGCCGACCATGACAGGTCGGTCATCGGGTTGAAACGTGACGCGATCACCGATCTTGAAGTCCAGCATTTCGGCGTGCGCCCGCATGTCGCGAAGGAAGCGCACACGCGCTACAGCTCGATGGTTGAGATTGATGAGCTCTTTCTCCGTAAGCTTGTCAATATCGATCTTCACCGTCTAATCCTGTTCGATCGGCCTAGTTGTTTGCTCCCATGCGGTCTAACGTCAGCAATCAGCAGCTGGCTTTGCCGGTCCGCTGCATTGCTTTGGTTAGGTCAAGTCGTGACACGTACCTTCATGCAGACTGGTGGCTCGGCGAACTACCCGGATATCGACCAATCGGGTAATTGGCATGCGGACGATCGGGATGATCTCGCTCATAGAGGTAGGCAGCCTTGCCAACGCTCGTGAGCCTCGGTTCCCAATGAAACTCTTGAAAATCCTCGGTCGGCTCGCTAATGTAGTCGTCCTTTCGAAACGGTCGAATAAGTCGCTCTTCAACTAGCCTGTCAATCAGCCATTCTGTGGTTGGCGCCGACGCGTCAGGAATCTCGCCGCGGGATACCCAAGCCCTAATCTGATGCTGTATGTCACTTTTGAGAATGCGTCGACAACTTGGCCACCGTACAAACCGACTCTCGTACAACGTTGCGGCCAGAGCCAGCGTCTCGGGGTGTCCCAGTCTCAGCCACTCCTTTAGCTGTTGTAGCTCCGAGTCTTGAAGCGCAGGAGGAACAACTCCCCTAGACAATGTCTCAAGGATGCGGTCCGTGTTGTAGTCGCCGTAATTTCGTTCTGTGAGTAGCCTCTTGCAGGCATCAAGCCTGTTGGCGAGCTCATCTGTGTGGTGTTTGCTGCTGTACAGGGTCGGATTGCGTGCCATCACCGCACGTTCGAAGACGTACGAGTCGACAGCCTTCTGGATCTCGTCGTCGAAGACCGGCAACGAAGCGACGAAACGTTCAAATTCGCCCAAGGGCGTCCGGCCGGCGGGAAGCCTCCCGTAAAGCTGGTCGAGCAGCTCACGGAGACCGGCCTTGTAGACGAACCTCCTGATATCGATGGCTTTGTGGTCGGCTAGCTGCTCTGGGACCGCTCGGCTCGTCAGGTAAAGCGGTACGACCGTCAGCCCCCGTGGTTCTTGGCGCAAGGCGAATTCGATCTCGCTGGCCACCCACAACGAGTTTCGTGATCGAGACGTTACCGCGAGAAGAACGAAGTCAGCTTGTTTGATTGCCTTTTGAATCCTGCTTGAAAGACGCTCTCCCGGCTTCAAGTGCTTTGGAGCGAACCACACCTCAACACCGTTGAACCGGAGGTCTGAGGCCAGGCCCGACACCGCCTGCTCGTCCTCGTGAGCATAGCTAAGAAACACACGTACCCCATCCGTTCTTTTTGATCCCCAGTGGATCACCCGGAAGAGAAGTCGGTCAATCATTTGGTGCGCCTGTCCTTTGATTCATCGTGGTTTAACACCTGAATTAAGCCGACCCGCGAAGCGGCATCAGCTTGAATGAAATGAATTGTTAGACGGCAAGCCCTTAGCCCCAAGCATTGGGCTCTTCCGTCCACTCAAAAAGAAACCAAAGTTGCTCCAGCTCAAAAATGCCTTTCTCAAGTTCTCGACGCTCGAAGCGAGCATCACCGGCGCCTAAGGACTGGAGCATGATTTGGTTGGCAAGAAGAGAATGGGCGATGTGATTGCGATAGCCCACAACGCTCTCAAGTAGCGCAATGAAGTCTGGGCGAAGACCACGATCTCTTAGTTGGCCTGTCACCTGACCGAGAGTGGCCCGTTCGAGCTTCTCAAACTCCACGCCGTATCTGCGATGAAGAAGTTGCTTAAGGCTTATCTCAAAGACTTGGGCTAGTCCCATGAACATCGCAAACTGCTCGAAGAAGTTGAGCTTCTTGTACTTCTCGAGCCGCTTCAACACCTCAGCTTGGATCTGCTTATGGGTAAGCGATGGTTCTTCGAATTGCATAGTGCTTTCCATGCCGTCTAACTCCGTCCCTGTCCTTCGCGCCGTCGGCTCTAGCCGATGTTAACCGGCTCCAACGCTTCAAACTCGTCGACAAGCTGATCCAATTCGGCACGGTAAAATGTTCTGGCGAGGCAATGAGGCCTTGGTATTTCCAGAATACGCCGCTTCCAGTGTTTGTCCAAGGTGATGATGCTTCCGTACGAGGAGGCGACGACTGCATGACAAAAATCGATCCCATCATTTGCCTTCAATCGATAGGCTCTGGCCTCGTTCCAAATGACGCGCTGAAGCTGGAAGAATGCAAATCGTGCCGGATGCTGTTCCGAATAATCAGGCAGCGCCGCCAACTCCTTGGGCAGGGTGTCGTTGCGCCCCTGCAGCACTAGTCGGCCGAGAAGATCGCGAAACATCCCGTCGATTTCTGTCGCCTGCTGACGCACATGATCTCTATTGTCCTGAATCCATCCAACGACTGAGCCTAAGCGGAAGAAGGATTCGGCCGAGATTCCTAATAGACCACCGATTGTGTCGCTGACTTGCTGAAGCCGACTCTGGAAATATCCTTTCAAGAAGATCTCGGAGAACGCTGGCGAGCTTCCATCGCCGCTTTGCTCCTTCTCCATGACTTTATACACATTCATCGCTAGCGGCATCCAGTATTGACCCAGGGAATCAAGAAAGGCCCGCACTACTTCTGCCGACCGGCCCTGCGGCCCGGCAAGTTCAAAGGCATTCGTAAACGAAAAGAGAAGGGACCCTTTCTTCTTGATTGCCGATACGAACCGATCGCGGCGAGTGCTATCTCCCTTGGCCAGATCAATGAGCGAGTCATTGTCGAGATACACGCCACACCCTCGATTCGTACACGCAACTCCCAACGCTCCGTCTTTACTTTCGATTGGGTTCTACCCCGTTTTCACGGACAGTTCAGTTAAGAGTTTCTCCCCCTGCTGTTGAACCGCCAGTCTCCGTCGCTGCCGCGGATTGTGCCAGCGTTCGATGTAGTCAAAGACATCGGCTCGCGCCTCGGCTCGCGTCCGGTACTGCCGCCGATTGACCCGCTCGCGTTTGAGGAGACCAAAGAAACTTTCCGCCGCCGCGTTGTCGGCACAGCTGCCGATGGCGCTCATGCTGCAGGTGATATGGTGCGCCGCCAAGAATTGCTGGTACTCGTCTGACGTAAATTGACAGCCACGGTCTGAATGCAAAATGACCGGTGTCCTGCCTGGCCGCTGCCACACCGCCATCAACACCGCCTGCAGCACCAAGTGGCGATCCTGCCGCGAATTCATCGACCAGCCCACGACCACGTCCGAATATAAATCCACCACGATACAGAGATACAACCAGTGTTCGGCCGTGGAAATGTAGGTGATGTCGGTGACCCACTTAGTATTGGGTGCCGTGGCCGTGAAGTCGCGTTCCACAAGATTGCGCGTGCCGGCCGGCGGTATCCCCGACGGCTTGGTGCGCCAACGTCGCCGCTGCGGCACGCCTTGCAAGCCAGCCCGACGCATCATGCGGGCCACTCGGTGCCGGCCACACCGCTCGCCCGCATAGCGCAGCTCCTCCCACATCCGCGGACTGCCGATCACACCATCATGCTCCGTATGCAAGGCGCGCATGCGCCGCAAGAGGCGGGCGTTCTCCTGAGCCCGGGCACTCGGCGGGCGCGTCGCCCAGCCGTCATACCCACTGGCTGATACCCGTAAACACCGGCACATCAATCGGATGGGAAAGGCGGCGCGGCATCGCTGGATCATCCGAAACTTCATGTCGACGCTCTCGCGAAGAACGCTGCCGCTTCGCGCAAAAAATCCCGCTCCTTCGTGACCCGAGCCAACTCCCGCCGCAACTGGCTCAGCTCGTGATCCCGAGCGCGTCCATTGCCCCCAAAGGCCTGCTGGGGCTGACGGCGTAGCTCACGCCGCCATCGACCCAACACATTGGGCCCTAATGCCCAGGTCGGCGGCGATTTGACTCACCGTCACCCCGGGTACGTCAAGCATCGCCACCGCTTCTCGCTTGTACTCCGATGAAAACTTCCGTCGTGCTCCCATGACACCCCTCCTGGCCCATTATGGACCTTAAGTCAGGTGTCCGTAAAATCGGGGCAGAACCCGTAGAACCCTCGTCACGGCTATAGGACACAAAGATGTAAGCGTTCATGCAAGCCTTAGGCGCGCGTTGAGCCGTCTAGAGACATAACTATTAAGTGAGCTGCGACGTGGATCTCCGGCCTGGCGGCCTATCCGGATAGTGCGCCTTGGCCCACGGTGAACCAAAATCGCCGACACTATCCTCACTTATGAAATCTCTGTCAAGCATCGTGCATATCAAAAAGACCGTGGCTTCCGCAGCCTATCACCCTATTGGCCCACAGCCTATTCCGGGTGGCGGAGGCGCAAGCATTGGCTCACCCCAACCGGTCCACAGGGCTGCAGGCTCCACGGCCACGTCGATTCAGGACATG
The DNA here is from genome assembly GCF_965152575.1 of Nitrospira sp. Nam80. Lineage (NCBI taxonomy): Bacteria > Pseudomonadati > Nitrospirota > Nitrospiria > Nitrospirales > Nitrospiraceae > Nitrospira > Nitrospira sp. Nam80. Next base: position 189,565 of record NZ_OZ224216.1, on the reverse strand, counting down.
CGTATAGATCATCGTGGTCGTCACGTCCTTGTGACCGTCGGTTAAATGGTGACAGGAATGATTTCACAAGACTTCTCTGCCACAGCGCTGTTCCTAAGCGCGGATAGCAGCGGACTGTTCTCAGCCTGAAATCATTCCTTACATCATTTACTCTTGCGGCGGGACTGGAAGTAGTGGCAGCCAGTTTTCACGCCTTCTCTTGTCTTGGCTGGAACGGATGCGCGCAGAGGTGTGGCCGTGGCGCCTCATTCAGTATTAGAAAAAAATGGATGGTGAGTCGTGCGTCGCGAATCGCGCGAAGAGGAAACCTCTGTTCATTTACTGGCCGGGACGCTGCCGTGCGGCGTGCGACCTTCACCGAAGGAACGGGGACCCACCGAGGCTTGGCCGAGAAGGAAAGCTGGAACTGACTGAAGCACTGCGATCATGTGATCGCAGCTGAGAGAATTCCAGAAGGGTCCGCGACGCGAAGAATAATGAGCGTCACGCTTGCGGACGCCGGCGAGTCGGTGAGCCGGCAGGATATTCCGCTCGGTCAAGCCCGGAAGGGTCGTTCTGAGAGGTGGGGAGCAGCGCACGCACGACAGCGGCAATCATTGCTTACGTGCGGTCGAGTCATAGCGCTGAGCAGGCAGAACTCACCATTCAGCATCCATCGCATCGCGGCCACACCGGCTGGGCGCGCCGTTCGTCAGCCAAGGGTCATCCTTTCTATAGCAGCGCGGCGAGGCCGCACTGTACCGACGCGGCCGCTCGCCGATTGCCCTTCGTCAGCCAAGGCCCAATCTCTCTACAGCAATTCGGCGAGCACGCGCAGAAACGACACGCACGGCTCTGGTGTTAGCAGTCTGTCCGACATTGATGTGACAGCGACATGACCCTGATGCAACAGAAGAGGGGACGTAGGAAGAGATCAACGGATAACCGTGGACCGATCCGAGCCTACCGTGGTTCTCGAAGACTATGGCGCTTCACCATGCGTTCAATGGTCTTGCGGTCCACGCCGGCTTCCTGGGCCGCATTGGACATGTGCCAGTCATGGCGTTTGAGCAGCTCGAGCAGAAAATTGCGCTCGAAGGACCGCACGACTTCCTGCTTGGCCTGCTTGTAGGAGGCCGTTTCCTGGCCGTTCGATTCATCGGTGCGCGCCGCCATGATCCGCTCCGGAAGATGATCCACGCAGATGATCGGCCCGTCCGCCAGCGCAGCCGTCCGCTCAATGACATTGTGGAGTTCCCGAACATTGCCGGGCCAGGCATACTCCTTCAGAAGCGCCATCGCGGCCGAATCGAATACCGGCGCGCGATCGAAATCGGTCCCGCCGCGGGCGGTAAAGCGTTGCAGAAAGGCTCGGGCCAATAGCTCCACATCTCCCTCGCGTTCCCGAAGCGGGGGCAGCACGATCGGAATGACGTTCAGACGATAATACAGATCTTCTCGGAACTGTTTTTCGCGACAGGCCTCTTCGAGATCACGGTTGGATGCGGCAATGACCCGAACGTCGATATCGGCATAGCGCGTCCCGCCGACCCGCCGAACATGCCGTTCCTGCAGCACGCGCAACAGGCGCGATTGCAAGGTCGGGCTCATCCCGCTTACTTCATCCAAAAAGACCGTCCCCCCGTCGGCCACCTCGAAGAGTCCCGGTTTGGCGGCGTGCGCACCGGTGAAGGCGCCTTTCTCGTGCCCGAACAATTCCGATTCAAGCAAGGTATCGGGCAACGCGACACAATCGACCGGCACAAAGGGCCGGCCGGCCCGCTCACTTTGATCGTGGATCGCCCGCGCCGCCAGTTCTTTGCCGGTCCCGCTTTCGCCGTAGATGAGAATATTGGCGTCCGTCCTGGCCACCTTGGCGATGAGCTCTTTCACTTCCAGAATCGCGCGGCTCTGCCCGAGCATAAGCCCGGCCGCGTTGCTCGCCTCCGCGGACGATGGCTCTCGATGAGGATCGTCCCAGCCGGAGAGCCGTTCGCCGGTTTGGCCCGATTCGCCGAACGCCCGCCTGGCGATCTCTTCCAGATCCTTGCTTGTATACGGCTTCAGGATGTAATCCAGCGCGCCTTGCCGCATCGAATCCACGGCGGTCTGCACGGTCGCATAGGCGGTCAGCAGCACGACCTTGATGGCGGGATCGACTTTTTTGGCCTCGGCCAACACCCCCATCCCGTCGAGACCCGGCATCCGGAGGTCGGTGAGAATCAGGTCGGGACGCTCATATTGAATCCGCTGCACAGCACGGAGCGGATCACTCTCGGTCACACATTCATGTCCCAGACGGCTCAACATGCGACGGCAATTGTCCAACGCGTCGACTTCGTCATCGACGATCAATATCTTGCCTGTTCCCATCCGACCTCCTGTTGTGACCCAGATACCGGCGCCAGCGCGGGAAGAAAGACCGACGCCACGGCGCCGCGCGGGCCGTTCGTGATCTCCAGCCGCCCGCGATGATCGGCGACGATCCCATAACTCAAGAATAATCCCATTCCGGTCCCGTGGCCCTCCGCCTTCGTGGTAAAAAATGGATCGAAGATTCGCCCGAGCTGGTCCTCCGGAATGCCGGGCCCCGAGTCGCTGACCGTCACCGTGACCCAGTCTCCGTCTCGGCCCGCTGTTTGCTCGGACCGAATCGTGACGAGGCTCGGCGGCGCTCCCTCCCCGGCCGCATCGAGCGCATTGTTCATCAGGTTGAGCATGACGGTTTCGAGCCGATCGCGGTCACCCATGATCGGAGGCAGATCCGGCGCCAAAATCGTCTCAACGCCGACCCCTTTTGCGGCGGCTCGTTCCTTCACGGCCTCGATGCAAGACCGGAGCACGCAATTCACGTCGATCAGTTTTAAAATCGTCGCCGCCCCCCGGGACGACGCCAACATGCTTTTCGTGACCCGTGAGATGCGGTCGGCCTGCGACCGGATTGCCAGCAGGTCCCGCCGCAAATCTTCCGGCAGGTCCAGATGGGCCGCGTCCGTCTCGATGCACTCAATGCGATTCAGGATGATGCCGAGCGGGTTGTTGATTTCGTGCGCGATGCCGCCCGCCACTTTGCCGAGCGTGGCCAGACGCTCCGCGAACTGAAGCTTTTTCAGATGCTGCGTCACCTCGGCGGTTTTTTCCTCGACCCGGCGGGCGAGATCCGCATTGAGCGCTTCCAATTCCGATCGGGAAGCCTTCAGCCGATCCGCCGTTCGGTGTACCGCCGCGGCCAGATCTTCGAACTCATCGCCCGTCCGGATATTGAGCGGACGGTCATAGGTTCCCTGGCTGATCGCCTCCACTCCCGTTTGCAGAATCTGGATCGGGCGGGCGATCCTGGTCGCCACGTAGCGGCCCATCGTCCATAATAACACCACCATGACCAGTCCGATGCCGGCCAGATTCCGTAGTTGATCTCGGATGGGAGCATAGCTTTCAACCGGCTGCTGCCTCACAAAAATGTGCCAGGGGTTTTCGGGCAATGCAATGCCGGAGACCGGAGCATACCCCACCACCGTATCGGTTCCTCCATGACCATCGTCATCGGCAATGCCCCACCCAGGCTCAGTAGATACAATCATAGCCATCAATTGTCCGGGAATGCGGTGCGCTTGGCGAGGAAGAATCGGGCAGACGAGCGGATTCCCGGCCGCATCGAACAGCATGGCATGGCCCGTCTGGCCGATCCGGATCTGTTTGATCATCCCGAACAGTGTATCAAAGCGGTATGAAGCTTTGACGGCGCCGATCACCGCATGCTGGCGGTCATCGAGGATCGGCACGGCAACATCCATCGTTTCTTCCGGCGTTCGGAACGACCCCTCCTGCGCGGGAATCAGGCCGCTGACATAGATCTGATCCGTTCCACCGGCCTGGATTCGCTTCCACCACGGCTCCTCGCCGAAGTAATAATGATCCGGTTCGGAACTTGCCGCGACCAACGCCCCGTGCTGGTCGGTGATCAGCAGCCCGACCACCTTGTCCCCGTCACGCACTTTTGTTTCCAGGAGAAATCTGGATAGTTCCGAATTTAAGAGCTTGCGGGCACTGCCGGTGCCTTTCTCCCAGAGCTGCATTCGCTCATCGATGAGGTGCTGCGCGTTGGTCCGATCCGACGGATAGGAGCGATTGGCAGTCTCGACCGGTTGGCGGACACGAAGCGGCGCCGAACCCAGGAGACGAACTCCTTGGATTTCGCTTTGGACCAGCATCGTCACCCGATCGGCCGCCTGAACCGCAACGGCCTGGAGATTTCCGCCGATCACATCGCGCAGGGAGCGCATCCCGGACATGTAGGCCAACATCAGCGCAATCAGGAGCGGTATGCACCCGACAATCACGATCGCCCAGACGATGCGGCCTTTGATGGTACGGATTGCCACGGCCTCTTCCGTTGGAGGAGGCCTCATTCTAAACAACCAACCGAAGAAAACTCTACTTGAGAACGCAAGAGCCTCTCGCGGGAATAAGGAGTCCCGACGTGGCGACCGGGCCTCTCGTGAAGAAGACAGCAATAAACAGGCCGGACGGAGGAGAATGGCTGCATGCGGTTGAATTCAGGCCGGATCGCGCTCGTGGCCGACCAGAGGACATTGCCGGCTCACGGCGTGGTCCGTGACTGGCCACGAGCCATCGTGATCGGCCACGCCGGCGGCACGAACTCTAAAAGATGAGCTGTTTGGTGGGCCTGGACAGGCCGAGTTTTTTCAGGCGACTGCGCAACGTACTGGGATTGACGCCCAATTGAGCGGCAGCCCCGTGCGGGCCGTAGATCCGCCAATGCGTCCGCTTCAGCACAGACAGGATATGCTGGCGTTCCATTTCCACGAGATTGACTGGAGCCTCGCCCTGCCCTTCGGAATCCGAATGTCCGACAAGGTCCGCCTCCACTTCCACGGTGGAAGACCGGGCGAGAATGACGGCGCGCTCGATCACGTTCTGCAGCTCCCGCACGTTGCCTGGCCACGAATACCGGCAGAGCCTGGTCATTGATTCGTGACTTAGCGCCAGAGGCGGGCGCTTCAGCTTCAGCCGGTATTGTTCGAGAAAATGCCTCACCAGCAATGGGATATCCTCGGGTCGCTCCCTCAGGGGCGGCAGCACGATCGGGAAGACATGCAGTCGATAGTACAGATCCGAACGGAAGCGGCCCTCGCTCGATGCCGCGATCAAATCGGCGTTCGTGGCGGCGAGGACACGGACATCCACCGGAATGGACTGCATGCCGCCCACCCGGTCAATGAGGCCGTCTTCGAGAACGCGCAGCAGCTTGACCTGCGCATCGAGCGGCATCTCGCCGATCTCATCAAGGAACAACGTGCCGCCGTGAGCCAATTCAAATCGGCCGCAGCGACGTTGATCGGCGCCGGTGAACGCGCCTCGTTCATGGCCGAACAGCTCGCTTTCCACCAAGCCCATCGGAAGCGCGGCGCAGTTCACCCGGACGAACGGTTTGTGTCGCCGCGGGCTCAGCTCATGAATGGCCCGGGCCAGTAATTCCTTGCCGGTTCCGGTTTCGCCGGTGATCAGAACGGTCGTGGAGGTCGGACCAACGGCTTCGGCCCGGTTCAGCGCTTTCCGAAAGGCCAGCCCCTTCCCGACCATCGCGCCGAAATTATGGGTCTGTTTGATTTCCTGGACAAGATATTCGTTCTCACGGACCAGCTGTTGGCGGAGCCGATCAATTTGCTCGTACGCCCGCACGTGGTCGATGGCAAGGGCGATCTGTTTGGCAACCTGGCCCAGAAACTCCACATCGCCCGGATCTGGTTCTCCATCTTGAATGCTGCCGATATTGAGCGTCCCCAGACAAGTCTCGCCGACCAGGAGCGGCAGATTGATCATGCGGCCCAATCCCTCCTCGAAATACAAATCATCTTCGAGAAATGTTCGCTCCGCGCTCAAGTGCGGGCGAATATGGACCTGTCGGTGATCGTACACCCATCCGACCGCGCTGCCTGCATGCGGAATGACGGCGTCACGCTGGAGCACCCGCATCGGCAGGCTGGTTTCAAGTGCATAGAATCGGAACGAGTCCGAGTCAGGGTCATACAGGGTAATCCCCGCCCGCTCCCACGGCACTACCTGTCGGAGCTGCTCGGTGATCGCCCGCCACAGACTGTCCGTGTCGCGCTGCTGATTGAGAACATTCGTCACCGCCAGCAAGGCCCGGTAATTGTCTTCGATACCCTTCACAGTCCCCATCCTGTATGCACATTGGACGTCACCGTTGCCCTACCCACCCACAGCGATACTTCCGCCTGGCAGGCCTGGCTTATCGGCGCAGATTGACGTGTGAGCTTCTAGCTTACGGGACTCTAAATGGCGGGCGCAAGACGTTTCGCCCTTATTGAGCGAAAAGATTCACGTCGTAAATCCACCGGAGGGATGAGATCTGAACGCCTCTCGTGTAATGTCGTCGGCATGGGTCTACTTGGACGGAGCCAGGCTCGTCTTTTCGATGGCGGCCCGAAAAATCAATCGTGTGACGAATATTCCCAGCACGAGCATGCCGGCATCGGCGATGAGCAGTTTCTGTAGCATACGTTCCTTCAACGTGGTTTCTTCCATATCAAAGCGGGAAAATTCCCCTTCGATCCTGACCTCGAGGTCCTCCATTGCTTTCTCGATGGTCTTGGCCAACGCCAATCCGTCGCCAAACCGGATATACGACATCACGGCTTCCTGCTCGCCGCTGTCCATCTGCTTGGTCAATCGCCGTTTGGCATCGATAAGCTCGTGAACTCGCTCCTGCAAGACCTTCACGCGTGCCAGGAGATTCGGAAGATCCTTTGTCAGGTCCAGCAAATGATCCAACACCCCCTGCACCTTGGCTTCGCCATACACCACCGGGTGCAGGAAGGCCGATTGCTTCGTCAGGACATACCCGCGGAACCCGTTTTCGATATCCGCGGTCAGCGCCTGCAACCGCAGGACTTCCTCTTTGATCTGAGTTCGCTGTTGCTGCGCTTGATGGATGCTGTGCCAGTGCCAGACGAGCGGAATCTGAATCAGGATAAAGAGCGCCACTGGCGCCAATGCCGCCAGGGCATAGGTCGCGTACAACTTCCGCATACGAGAGTGTTCCAAGTTATACAGGGGGGACCGGTCAATCAGCCATTATCGGCCCACACCTTAACCGGAACCCCGGCTGCCGGCATGGTTGCCACATTATCGCCGATCGCTGCCGACGCGTTCTTGTCTGACGCGCCCGCTGACTGCCGGCGGCTTCTACAAATCGCTCTTGCTCTCGCGAAGACTGCTGATTAGTGAACGCGAAAGTACTTTCTTGGAAGGAATCAGTTCGTTATGTACCGCAAAGACTTCGAACGGCCTGGCATGGCGGGAGGGGCGATCCCCTCCCGCCTCACCAGCGCTCTTACAACCAGTTCACCCGTTCGGCCGGTCTGATGTAGATCGGCTCTTCGACCTGAATACGCGCCACTTCCTTCCCCGACTTGTTGAAGCCCAGCACGGTATCGTTGAACATCTCGAATCGCTTCCCGTGAATCTGGGTCTCGAACACCTTCGGGCCTGGAATGACGTCGTACCGGAAGATGATCTGCTGGCTCGCTCTCCAGAGTTGGAGCACGGCCAACAACTCCCGGCTCGGCACCAGGTACTTCTCGATCGCATTGTCCACGCCCGGCCCGAACATCTGCCGCGCGTAGCCCCGCGGGCTGTGCCGCGGCGGAATGTAGAAGCCGTTCGGCTCCGTGCCCCACTGCGGATACAACGGCAAGGCCACCTGCTCCACGCGAATCGCGTAGTACAACGGATGCCACCGATCCTCCGCCCAGAGGCCGTCTTCGCCGATCCGCACCAGGCTCTGCATCCGGATCTTCCCGACGCAGGCCGCCATGCAGCGCGTTTCCATCGGCTCCCCGCCCGTCAACGGATCCTTCCCTTCGATCCGCGGATAGCAGGCAATGCACTTCTCCGACACCCGGGTCGTCCCCCGGTACATCGGCTTCTTGAACGGGCACTGCTCCACGCACTTCTTGTACCCGCGGCAGCGGTTCTGGTCGATCAACACGATCCCGTCTTCCGGCCGCTTGTAGATCGCCTTCCGCGGGCACGCCGCCAGACAGCCCGGATACGTGCAGTGATTGCAGATCCGCTGCAGATAGAAGAAGAACGTCTCATGCTCCGGCAAGCTGCTGCCGGAGAGTTTCCACGGCTCATCTCGGCTGAAGCCCGACTTGTCGACGCCTTCCACCAAGGCCCGCATCGAGGTCGCCGTGTCTTCATAGATGTTGACGAACCGCCATTCCTGGTCCGTTGGGATGTAGCCGATCGCCGCCTGGCCCACTTTGGCCCCCGCGTCGAAAATCGTCATCCCTTCGAACACCCCGTAGGGCGCATGGTGCTTGCGGCCCACCCGCACGTTCCACACCTGCCCGCCCGGGTTCACTTGCTCGATCAACTGCGTGATCTTCACGTCGTAGAACTGGGGATACCCGCCGTACGGCTTGGTCTCCACGTTGTTCCACCACATGTACTCCTGGCCCTTCGAGAACAGCCAGGTCGACTTGTCCGCCATCGAACAGGTCTGACAGGCCAAACACCGATTGATATTGAACACAAAGGCAAACTGCCATTTCGGATGCCGCTCCTCGTACGGGTACAGCATCTTCCGGCCCAGTTGCCAGTTATAAACTTCAGGCATGTCGTAACCTCCGTAAGGCGTGAGGCGTGAGACGTGAGGTGAAGGATCTGAAGCAACCTACTCCAAACCCCTCACCCCGACCACCTAACCCCTCACGGGTTATTAGACTTTAATCTTGATGTGCTCGCCTTTGAGCCACTTGAGCATGAATTCATTCTCCTGACCCGGCGTAAACCCGGTGCGGACCGGCTCCCATGGACCACGGGCGCCGATGCCGCCGTCTTCCGCCTTGGTGATACGGATCAAGCATTCCTTCGGGACCGTATTGACCGCATGGTGATCGATCTCGAATCCCCACTTGAACTTCAAGGCGTTGGCCTGTTTACCGGGCAACGAGTCGGTCTGGTGCATCGGCATCAACCAGCTCCGCGTAAACGACTGCTGGGCGCCGTACCGGAAGTTCGCCTGATATCCGGTATCGACGGCAATCGCGCGGCCGTCCGGTCTGGTCTCGTGCCCCTTCACCGACTTCGCCGTCGACACGAACGGGGCGTGCTTCGCCATCGTCACGTGGTACGGGTAGGACGGATTGTATTTCGTACGGATCATCAACCGCGCCACTTTATAGAACGGATCCGACGGCCTCCAGCCGCGATACGGCCGGTCCACCGGGTTGCCGTCCACATAGACGTAGTCGCCGTCGTTGATGCCGCGGTCTTTCGCCGCCTGCGGATTGATGTTGAGCTGGTGCTCGCCGACGCCCGGCGTCCGTTTGTCCATCCGATACGGATCGCCGAAGTTCGACTCGTAAATCTGCACCCAGTCGTTCACCGACCACTGGCTGTGCACCCGATGCCGGGTCTTGGGCGTCACGCAGTAGAACTGGTAGCCCTTCTCCCACAACGGATTGGAGTATTGCTTCACTTCCGCCCACGGCAATTTGATGTTGCGCACCGTCTTGTCGTCATGGTGCTGCGCCGTGATCGGAATCCCGTAGTCATCCGGCCGGACGTACGGGTTCGTGGTGAGAATCGCATTCGGCAGATAGGGCGTGGCCTCGGGGCCTTCCCGGTGCACGATGAAATTCTCGCCGTATTCGATCGCTTCCGGCTCGATGCGATAGGTTTCCAGCCGGCCGGACCGCGTCCATTGCGGCTTGCTCTCGTTAACTTCTTCCCAGAGCGGGTGACGCGGATAGGTGCGCCCCATCACCATCCAGCCCTTTTCCGACTTCAGCATCACGTCCGCGCTGTAGCCGTAGAACGTGCTGGAGGTATCGAGCACGCGCTGCGCGTACACGTCCACTCGGTTCTGGTACACGAAATGGAACGTATCTTTCATTTTCGTGACACCGGTCACGTCGGCCAACCGGGCTGCGACGCCCGCGAAGGTATCGAGATCGTTTCTGGTGTCGTACAACGGGCGGATTCCGCCTTTCCAGAGCTGCACCCACGGGTTCGACACCGTGGCGGTCATCTCCGGATAGGTGAACTCCATCCAGCTGTTGCAGGCAAAGGCAATGTCGGCATGGTTCACGTCGGACGTCATCTCGATATCCTGGGTAACCAGGCACTCGATATTTGGATCGACGTTCTTCACCATGTCGTAATGGTGCTTCGAGTTATTGAGAATGTTGACGTTCACCACCCACCGTACTTTGCTCGGTGTCGGCATGTGAGTCTTGCCGGTAAACACCTTGCGGCCGTATTTCGGCGTGTTTACGATAAGTGCGGTGTCGCCGTGGTTCCAATACCCCGGCTCTTCGCCATAATAGAATTTCCGATATTTGATTTCCTTGCCGTGGATGTTGGGATCCAGGTTCATGTTCCAGGGATCCTCCGCCAAATGCACCGCGGCGCCGGAGCCGGACCACGGCGTGGCATTCCAGATTCCCACCTTGTAGTTCCCGGACCAGGTGTGGCAGCCCGTGCCGAACTTGCCGACATTGCCGGTCAGAATCATGACGAGCGCGGCCGCTCGACCCATCTGCGTCATATGGAAATAGTGGCAGACACCTTCGCCGTTATGGATCGCGGCCGGCTTGATGCTGCCCGAATCGCGAGCCCAGCGAACAATCAAATCCTTGGGGGATCGATTAATCTGGTGCACCGTGTCCAGATCGTAGTCCTGCAAGTGGATCAAATAGAGCTGATAGATCGGCATCACGTCGACTTCCCGGCCATTGAGGAGCTTCACCCGATAGGTGCCGGTCAGGGCTGCGTCGATGCCGGAATTCTGATAGTGGAATCCGACCTGCTCTCGGTGGATCGCAACCGCCTGCTGCTTGTTCGAGTCCCACACCATCATCCCGCCCAATGCGGCGATTTGTTCCGGCTTCAACCCTTGCACGCGGCCGGAATAGCTCTTTGAAAAATCATTGAACTGGAAATCCTTCATCACATCCCGAGGATCCAGATACTGCAGCGTGTCGGTCCGTACAAGCAACGGCAGGTCCGTGAACTGCTTGATAAAATCGATGTCCTGCATGTTCTCGTCGATGATGATCCGGCTCGCTCCGAGGAACAATGCTCCGTCGGTCTCCGGCCGCACCGGGATCCAATAATCCGCTCGCGACGCCGTCGGATTGTATTCCGGCGTAATGACGACGAGCCTGGCGCCCCGCTCCATACACTCGAGCTTCCAGTGCGCCTCCGGCATCTTGTTTTCGACGAAGTTCTTGCCCCAGCTGGTGTTCAGCTTCGAGAACCGCATGTCGTTGAGATCGATGTCGCAGTTCTGCGTGCCGTTCCACCACGGCTGCGAAGGATCTTGATCGCCGTGCCAGGTATAGTTATTCCAGTAACGTCCTCCCTGCGCTTGGTCCGGGTTGACTTTCCGAATCCAGCTATCCAGGAGAGGAAGAATGCAGTTATTGAAACGGGTGTTGCCATGCTTGCCGAGTAAGCCCAAGATCGGCATGCCGGCGCGGTGCTTGAAGCAGCGCACCCCGGCGCCCTTCATCATCTCGATCATTTCCGGCGCATAGCCCTGCTCCCGCAAGCGACGGGCTCCGGCCTCGCCGCTGTATCGGGTTCCGATCACGACCAGCGCTTTGGCCAAATAGGTGAACGCCGTATCCCAGGACACGCGGACCATGTCGTCCAGGAACCGGCTGTCGAACTTGTATTTCCGTTTGGTTTCCGGCGTCAGTTCCGGCGATCCATCGTCCATCCACTGCTTCCAGGCCTTACGCATCAAGGGGCCCTTCAGCCGATACGGTCCATACACGCGGCGATGGAAGGTGAAACCCTTCAAGCACATGCGCGGGTTGTGGGCGAAGGTCCCGCGGTTGCCGTACAGGTCTTCGTAGGTCTGATGGTCATAATTCTGCTCGACGCGCATCACCACGCCGTTTCGGACGAAGGCTCGAATCCGGCAGGCGTGCGTGTCGTTCGGCGAGCAACACCAGGTGAAGGATGAGTCGTAGCGATACTGGTCATGGTAGACACGCTCCCAGGACCGGTCCGGGTACTCACCCAGCGGGTTGCCGACTTCAACGACCGGTTGCAACGCGGTCAGGGCTAAAGCCCGATCCGCGATGGCCGCCGCCGCAATCGTTCCGGCCGAAGCCTTCATGAATTGTCGACGAGACAAAAGCATAGCGTTCCCTCCTCCTTACAATGAACGGAATAGGTTTGATGAAGTAAAAAACCTCCTTGGCCACACTCGTCTGATTATGGCCCGCCCGGATCAAAGCAACCCTCATACCTCGGGCAACTCACTCATCTCCATAGGGCTTTCGCTCCATAACTGCGCGCCAGTTGGCGGAGTTGATGAAATCGGTGCGCGCTGTGCGAAACTACACTCATCTTAAAAACAGCGAACGGTCGCGATAAAACCGCGACGATCGCGAGATCTCACGGTCCGCGTGGCGGCACGTGGCGAGCATTCAGCCGACGGCAAACGACGATAAAGATGAAGAAATGAAGAAGAACGGATGAAGGAATGATGAAGCCGTCCGCCGCACCAAACCGAAGAACTACGTATATTCCGCCGCGGCACGGCCGGCCAGATATCCCGTGGCCCAGGCCCATTGAAAGTTGAACCCGCCGATCCGACCGTCGCAGTCCAGGATCTCACCAACCAGATACAGTCCCGAAACCAGCTTGGATTCCATCGTTCGAAAACTGATTTCTTCGAGCGGCACCCCGCCGGCCGTGACTTCGGCGTAATTCCATCCGCGGTCGCATTGAACGGGAAACTGGAACTTCGTCAACACCGGAAGCAAGCGTTCCCGATCGGCGCGCGGGAGGAGCGCGATGCTCCTATGCGGATCGCATCCGGCAAAGCGGCACAGGACCCCGGCCATACGTTCCGGCATGCGTTGCGCCAACATCTTCACTAACGACCGGCGGGGCTGCCGCGCGGCCTCTGCCAACAACCAGGACCGCGCTCGGTCTTGGTTCTGCCCGGGCAGGAAATTGGCATACAGGGTCGCCTCCATCCCTTGCCCTTGCCGGCGGGCGAGTGTCCAGAAACGGCTCGCATCCATCACCACCGGGCCGCTGATGCCGAAATGGGTCCAGAGCAGACTGCCGCTGCGCCGGTCCACGGCCCGGCCTTGCACGATGGTCGTCAATTCCACCTCCAACGACAACCCGGAGAGTTCCTGATGAAACAGAGACCCTCTCAGCATCAGCGGGACCAAAGCCGGAACGGTCGGCGTGACCTGATGGCCCAGCGCGCGAGCCAAATCGTACCCGAAACCATCGCTTCCGCTTCTTGGGAGAGACCGGCCGCCGGTGGCTAGGATGACGCGCTTCGCCCTTAGCATACCCTGCTCATGATAAATCTCGAAGCGCGGCCGGCCGCCGGCATCCTCCCCCATTTCCCGATACAACAGACGCGTGACCCGATGTCCTGTATAGAGCACCACCCCTAGATTCTGGCATCGACCTACCAGCGCATTGAGCACAGTTCGCGCCTTGTCGGTGGCAGGAAACATCTTTCCCGACTCCTCCCGCTTGAGCTCCACGCCCAACGACGCAAGCCATCGACGAGCCGATTCCGCATCGAAGGCCGCAAGTACGTTGCGAATGATATGCCGGTTCCCGTGAAAATCCTCCGGCGTGACGATATCGTGGGTCACGTTGCAACGCCCGCCTCCTGAGATCAGGATCTTGGCCCCGATCGATTTCGCGCCGTCCAGAAGATGAACAGTCAGCCCGTTCCCTTGTTCAGCTGCAAATATCGCCGCGGCAAGTCCGGCGGCACCGGCTCCGATTATGGCGATATCCGACATGGTTTATCTCGATGTTGCAGCGCTGCCATACGCGGGACGCGGGATCATGAGCACGCAGGGGAATCCGGGGTCCTTTGCCGTGGGAAGCACTTGATATGGCGGGATGGTTCGTTCAATTATTATGGGTATTATGGGCTGGAAGCCGGCCATCGATATTTGGTACGGCTCTCCAGCGTTGGAATAGTTCTCGTTGCTCCTTGCACGAGCGACATATCGGAGCCTATCGTCCATGCTTACAATGTTCATCATGCTCGCAATCGGTTCGCCGCTTGTTGCCGCCGCGCTCATCGCCTTGTCCGATTCCTCCGCCGCTGAGCGAACCGTGAAGACCGGTATCTGGGCGATGGCGGTTTCCGCAGCCGCCGCCATTGGAACGCTGTACGAGGTGGTGCACGCGGGACCTGAACTGTTGAGCCTTTCGGCGCTTCCTGCTCCCTTTACCCCCGCTATTTTGGTGGATCGACTCGCTGGGGTCATGATGGTCTTGATCACCGGCGTGAGCCTCGTGATTCACATCTATTCGAAGCGCTACATGCAAGGCGATCCGGATTATAAGAAATTTTTCAGCCTCTTGAGTCTGCTTACGTTCGTCCTGCTCAGTTTAGTCACCAGCGGCAATCTGTTCTGGTTGTTCGCCTGTTGGCACACCGTGACGTGGCTGCTGATGGCGCTGTTATCGTTTAACAAAGTAAGCGTTGCTGCGCGCCAAGCAGGGCGCAGTGTTCTCTATGTCCAGGGAATCGGCGATGCCGCACTACTTCTCGCGATCGTGCTCGTCTATATCACATTCGGCACACTCGACCTCACCCGCTTATTCCAAACCATCAACGACATGCCCGCGAGGCCTGTATGGGGGAGCGGCACATGGTGGGAGAGCGACGCCATTACTGGCGTGACCCTGGTGCTCGTCATGACCGTGATGACGAAGTCCGCCCAGTTTCCGTTCCATGTGTGGCTGTCGGGAACGATCGAAGCCCCGACGCCCGTGTCCGCCATGCTCCATGCCGGCATCGTGAATGCCGGCGGATTTCTCGTGAACCGGTTGGCACCGCTGTATGGCCTGGCTCCCGACGCACTCTACGTGTTATTCGTAGTCGGAGCAGTGACCGTATTGATCGGCGCATCGACCATGTTGACCCAGCCCAGCATCAAGCGAACGCTCGTGTACTCCACCATGGGACAGATGGGCTATATGGTAATGGAATGCGGGCTCGGCGCATTCGGCCTGGCGATATTTCATCTCGCCGCGCATGGGTTGTTCAAGGCCACCCTGTTCCTCAATTCGGGCGCCGGCATCCATAAGGCGCGGGCAGATTTCAGGCTTCCCGGCCGGCATCCCGCTCGAGAAGCGGCCGGATTTGCGTTCATGCCGTGGGCCACCGGCCTCGCGATCACGCTGGTATTGCCGCTGCTCATTATGTTGATGGCGCACGGCCTCGTGAATATCCCTCTGTTCGAAGCGCAGGGCGCCCTGATTTTTCTGTTTTTCGCTTGGGTCACATCGTCGCAGGCTATTTTCAGTCTCTACCGGCTCAACGCCGTCGCATCATGGAAACTTTCAGCCACGATGGTGGCCGCCTTGGCGTTGATTGGACTGACGTACCTCTGGGCCGGCGAATCGTTCACCCATTTTCTCTATCCGGCGCCCGGGGTGGCGGCCGCGTATTTTCAGTCAGCCGCCTGGAATCAGGGATTGTTCGATATGTTTGTCGCCTGCTCGACGTTGCTGGTGATTTCCGTGTGGGTCGTTCTCTACGGCAAAGCGCGCGGCGTGCGCTTGTTGCTTCCGAGCTGGCTCGAACCGCTCCAGACCCGGCTCTATGTCCTCTTCCTCAACGCCCTGTACGTGGAGGATTTCATGCGCGCCGTTCGCCGGCGGCGCCCGACCGTTGCTTCTCATTACCGCTCTCACGGACATAACTCGATATCGTCATGACGCAACCTGGCCCTGAGAAATTCACCGAAGCGCAGCGGATGGAGCTGCGCTCCTATGTGCAATTGGCCGGAAACGCCATTGCGCAGTATTGGCCGATGCGAACATTCATTCATCACAACCCGCTGCATGGATTGGAGTCCTTATCTTTCGAGCAAGCAGTGCAGCAGGGTCGAGAACTGTTCGGTGGGCGCGGCTATCTCGGCAACGACGAGTATCGGCGTCACGTTCACAGTGGGCGCATCACGGAACAGGATGTGCGACACGCCCTGGACCCGCTTGTTCTCGATAAACAGGTCAGCTTCGCAGGGCGACCTCTGCGCCATGCGGATGTCCTCACGGTCTCGATGATCCATGGCGTGACCGATGAAGAGCCTGATGCGGAACATCGTGGGACGGGAGAAGATGCCGACGTGACTCAACGGGTCCATTCCTGGTTGGAATCGCCGTCCGCACCTGGACCATCCGGATCAACATCCCTGTTGCAACCGTCCAATGCCGACGAGCCGCCGGTTCATGAACCGCTCAGCAGATGGTGCGACCGCACCATAGGTACGACCATTGTCGACACAATCAATCGGGAGATGGTGAAGTGGTGCAGCGCATTCTTGGATGAGGGCGAAACGAGTTGGACCATGCCCCACCGAGAACAGACGTTCTACCGAGCCTGGAAAATGCTGGCTCAGCATGACCTCACATTTTGGCTGAACGGCATCCAAGGGGCGGCCGCCATCATTCGCTCGTTGTCGGACCGATCGGAAGACGCGGTCCTCGATAGCCTGACGGGTATGGGGATCCCAAAAGAGGCTTGGGAGCCGTATCTGACGCGGCACTTGGCCGCGCTACCGGGGTGGACCGGCTATATCAAATGGCGGGCGCAACAGCCCGGCCATCCCTGGCAACAGGCATTTCGCGTCGACCTGGTGAAATACCTGGCGGTCCGCCTCTTCTATGAGCGTCACCTGGTCGAAGCCGCTTGCCGATCTGACCTGGGCTTCGCTGGCCATGACAACGCAATCAAAACCTATATGGCTCGACATCCTTACGCCTGCCGCTTGCGTCAGGCATGGGTGGCCGGGCAGCTGACGGACGCCATCGGCGCGGAAGTGCGCAAGCTTCTACACTCTAACGATCGCCACGACCATAGAATCTGGGAAGAGCTCGGCCGCCGGTACGATTCACTCCAGCGCGAGCGCAAGGCCGCCTCACGAACTCGCGCAGCGGCCCGGGCGCTCATACGCCTCGCCCGGTTTCTTGACGTTGACCAGTCCGCCATTGACTCCACCACCCCATCCGATGTCCGCACCCTGCTGGAATGGCTGGACGCTTTTCCGCCCTCGCAGCATGGGCCCATCTGGCTCAAAGCATTTGAGGCGGCCTACCGGCGGCAGATACTCGAGGAACTTACATCCGCCTCGATCGCCGCGGAGGCCGCCACACAAAATGAAACCCCTGCCTCCAGACCGCTGAGCCAGGTGGTGTTCTGCATCGACGTCCGGTCGGAAGTATTTCGTCGTCACCTGGAACATTTGGGCGGATACGAAACGCTGGGACTCGCCGGATTTTTCGGAGTGCCGGTCGACTACCGTTCCTTCAATGCCGGGCATGCCGTTGCCCATTGTCCGGTCCTGCTCAAACCTAAGAACCACGTCCGGGAAATTCCACGCAGTTATCACGGGGCACTCGCGGAGCGGCACAAAACCGCCGCTCAAGTGACTGAGGCGGCCCACACCCTGCTGCATGACTTAAAGGAAAACGTCGCTACTCCTTATGTCATGGTGGAAGCGCTGGGCTGGTTCTTCGGCGTTCCCTTGTTCGGCCGGACCTTGCTGCCGCGCTGGTATCAATCAGTCTGGAAACGCTTGAAGAACTGGTTGCTGCCGCCCATCGCCACCACGTTGACGGTGGACAAGATCACCCGCACCGAAGCCGAGGATATGGTCGCGGCGGAACAGCAGGCCGTCATCCGCGAGCTGGTGCGCCAACGATTCGGGCTTTCCGGCGCCGCCCTCTCACCCGCCTTGTTGGAAACCATTCGCCGCAAAGCAATTGGCCAGGCCGAGGAGAGCACCGGCGATGTCGCGAAGCCATTAAACCTGACGCCGGAAGCCGAACAGGCGTTCTATGAGGAATTGCGGGAACAGCACCAAATCAGCCCCCGAGGGATTTCGGCGCGCCTTGAGAGAATCACCCAGACCGGCTTTGCCGTGACCGAGCAAGCCTATTTCGTGGAAGCGGCGCTGCGCTTGATGGGGCTCACCTCGAATTTCGCGCGTGTGGTGCTCTTCTGCGCCCACGGCAGCACCTCGCAAAACAATCCGTTCGAGTCGGCTCTCGATTGCGGCGCCTGTGGAGGCAATCATGGTCTGCCGAACGCCCGGGCCATGGCCGCGATGGCCAATAGGCCCGCCGTGCGCGATCTGCTGCAGAGACGCGGGATTACGATTCCGCATGATACTCAGTTTCTGGCAGCCGAGCACGATACGACGACGGACCGGGTGAGTGTCGTCGATCTGGAGGATGTCCCGGCGACGCATCGCAAGGATCTGCAACGCCTCTTGGCGGATCTGGACCGGGCCGGCACCCAGACCGCGCTGGAGCGAAGCCGGCTGCTTGAACCGCACATGGAGCCGGGCGAGCCGTCAACTGCAAGGCGCGCGCTGCTGCGTCGAAGCGAAGATTGGGCCGAGGTTCGACCGGAATGGGGCCTCTCGAAGAACAGCGTGATCATCATCGGCCGGCGGACCCTGACGCAACGAGTGAACCTCCGAGGCCGATCCTTTCTTCATTCGTACGATCATCGGCAGGATGCCACCGGGAAGCTCTTGGAGACCATCATGACGGCACCGTTGGTGGTCGCGCAATGGATCAACATGGAGCATTATTTTTCTACAGTCGACAACGAGGTCTACGGGAGCGGCAGCAAGATCTATCACAACGTGGTCGGTCGCGTCGGAGTCATGACCGGCGTGTGGAGCGACCTGCGGATCGGCCTGCCGGCCCAGACCGTATTCAACGGCGCCCTTCCCTATCACGAACCAGTGAGATTGCTCGCGGTGATCGAGGCGCCGCGCCGGCGGATCGAGGAGATCATCAATCGGCATCCACTCCTCGAGCAATTGTTCAATTTGGGATGGATGACGCTTTTGGCGCTCGATCCGCAAGACAAGCGCTTCTATCGTTATGACGCCACCACCGGATGGAAACCGGAGAATTCAGGAGGACGCAACCATGATCGAATTGAGACTGCACCCGATGAAAGAAATTAAGATCGTCGTGCAGGGCGATCAACTGAAATTTGTCACTGACCTGCTTGATCGAACGGGAGCCACAGGCTACACGATCATCAATAACGTGTCCGGCAAAGGGCACCACGGCTATCACGAAGGTCATTTACTCTTCAATGATATGAGCAGCCAGGTCGTCGTGTTCACTGTGGTGCCGGAAGCGAAGGTGGAGCCAATCCTGGCCGGTCTCGGCCCGCTCTTCAACCGGCATTCCGGCGCAATGTTCGTCACCGATGTGGCGGTCAGCCGCCGGGAGCGTTTCGTCGCCAAGTGACGCGCCGCGAAGATACTATCCCGCTTGCCGAACAATCCCCACCTCGCTTTCTGCTATTGCGTTTCGAAAGGCGGTCGGCGTGCCGGCCGGAGTGCGAAAGCGGTCCTCCCGTACATTAGTTCTTTTTAACCTTCCATTAACTCCTTTTTAATGTCGCGTTGTTATCCTTCGCTCGCATGGAAGGCTGAACGGATCAGAGCACAATCCTAAAAGGAGGTGGGAGCCATGACATGCGGGCGATGCAAGGGATTGATGGTGAATGAATGGCGACCCGATTTCACGCCGGAAACATTCGTCTGGCGCTGCATCAATTGCGGGTCCATCGTAGACCCTCTTATCGAACAGAATAGGAGAGCAGGAAAGATCAGCGAGCGGTTCATGATGGAACCGGTCGAGACATTGGGATGACGAGCATTTTCAGGCGGCCGGAGCGAGGTCGACAGCCGCGCTCCGCCGTTTTGTTATATTTTGAATTCCGCCCACAAAAATGTATGATCGCTCGGCTCGTTTGCCCGGCGCGGCTCAAGATCGACCTC
Organism: Nitrospira sp. Nam80; assembly: GCF_965152575.1. Lineage (NCBI taxonomy): Bacteria > Pseudomonadati > Nitrospirota > Nitrospiria > Nitrospirales > Nitrospiraceae > Nitrospira > Nitrospira sp. Nam80. The sequence continues at coordinate 169,706 of NZ_OZ224216.1, read as the reverse complement.
GACCGCCGTGCATCGTTCGGCGAGAGGGGGAGTCGCGAGAATATGATCGATGCGCCAGCCCTTGTTGGCATCAAGTGAGCTGGGTGCGCGGTAGTCCCAAAATGTGTATTGCTGGCGATCCGGGTACAGTTTGCAGAAGACATCGGCGAAGCCCCACGCAACGGTCGATTCATAGGCCTTGCGCGCGTCTTCGTGGTAACAAACATGCTTGAGATGTTTCTCCGGGCTGTGGACATCAATGGGCCGTGGGGCCACGTTCATGTCTCCACACCAGATCGCCGGCTCCTTCGGAGACAGGTGCTTATCAAAGTACTGCCTTAGTCGATCGTACCAGGCCAGCTTATATCGGTATTTCGGTGACACGATCTCAAATCCCTGCGGAACGTAGCTATTCACGATCGGAATGCCCTGGATGACTACCCGCATCAAGCGCGCATCGTCCGGTTCCCCTCCGTCGTCAAACCCATAAAACACCGCATCCGGCTTGGTGCGGCTCAGCACCGCCACCCCATTGTGCGATTTCATCCCTCGAAACGTGATGTCATAGCCGGATGACGCGAATGCGAGAAGCGGGAACTCACTGTCCTGTACTTTCGTCTCCTGCAGGCACAGGACATCGGGTTGGTGACGTTCCAACCAATCGAGCACGATCTGAACGCGCTTGCGAAGCGAATTGACGTTAAATGTGGCGATCTTCATGAGCAATGCAGGCGGCGAATTTTAACAGACCGTGCCGGCAGCAACAAGGCGAACGATAGAGAAAACCTGCTCGTTGAGACGAGCCAGCGGGGCTGGTGATTGCTGCGGGGCCCGCGATCGGACGATCCGATTGCGGGCCGCGCCTGGTTATGAAGAGGGGGATCCGAGGTACTGTTGGTCAGTTCGGCTTCGTGTTCATAAAGTCTTGCGCCATCCCGTCGGCTTCGTGCGCCGCTCCTTCGCCGGCATCCTTCAATTGCTTGGACTTGGCACGGACCTTTTCCTTCTTCGCTTTCATTTTGGCCTTCGCGTCACTCTTCATCTGTTTATGTTTCGCCTTCGCCTTCTCCTTGCCGGCCTTCACCTCCGATTTCATCCGGTCTTTTGTCTCGTTCATTTCATGTCGCGCCTCTTCCTTGGCCGCGGACATATCGTCCGCCATACGGCCCATATCACTGGTGAACTCTTCCTTCATCTGGCCGACCTCGCTTGCAGACGCCATGCAAGCGAGACCCATCAAACCGGCGAATGCGACCGCCCCAACAACTTGTTTCATCGGCAAACCTCCTTGAGTGAATACCTACGACTCGACCGATCTTCATACCTACCGCGAAAAGCCGATTCTGCCAATCGTTTGTCGTTTCCTCGCAGAAGCGGAGTGGGCGACAGCCGGACACAGGCCGGCCTTCGGAGCTTTCAGTCAGGCGAAGGGGTCAGGGCAGGTCTTTCGCCGCGCGAAGATAACGGCGGATGATCGCCTGTTCCACGCGCGAGCGCCCGCGGTCGGGAGCGGGATAGCGGAGGACGAGATGCACGCGGCCGGGCTCCAGCAGTTGAATGGTCACCCGGGGCTCAGGTGACGGTGCTTCCAATAAGTTTCTCTGCTCCAACAATTTCATCTGGCGGTTCACTTCTTCCAAAAACGGCGCGCACTCGATTTGCGCCGCTTCGAGCAGCGTGTGTTCGGCCGCTTGCCAGTCGTCCTCGCTTCTCAGGGGAACATTGAGGACGTAGAGTCCATGATCCTGAGGCGGATTTTCTTTCACGAGGCCATTGGTAAACAACAGACTGTTGGGAAACACCACGATGCGTCCGGTATAGAGATGAGAGGTTACGCCGGGCCCGATCTCGAGCAGTTTGGTCGCAAATGCATCATGATCGAGCACCACGCCGCGATACCCGCCGATTTGAATCCGATCTCCCACCGAATACACTTTACCCCCGACCCGCAATGCGGCCCCGCTCCAACAGAGAATCAACTCTTTGGTGGCAAGGACCAGGGCGGCAGCAATCGCGACGATGGAAACCGCGAAGGCTTGGAGCTCGTGGAGCCACATGAACACCAAGCCGGCCAGGAAACCGAGCGCGGCCGTATTGCGAATCGCGACGACCCACCGGCGCTTGGCCTCAAGGGTCAACGTGGGACTCTTAGAGACCGAGCGGACCAGCATGGTCCGAAAGGCCAGGACCACCGCCAGCAACAGCAATGTCTTGAGAATGTCGTAGAGAAGGGCGGGATCAACGGCCGGGAACATATTTGCCATGCGGACTCCGCTCAGGGGGTGGAACCATCATCGCTGGGTCTCGGCACACAATCCTCGCGCTTCCAATTCTTCAGCACCTTCGCTTCATCGAACGCCAACGTGTAGCGATAACAGTACAAAGGCTCCCGATAATTTTCTTCGCCTCCGGGCAGACTCTTGCCAAACGGCGACGGCGAAGGAGTGCTTCTAGTCTTGGGGCCGGTGGTCAGGTTGCCGGGATTCCATGGGTGAAGCTCCTTATCACTCATGGGAAAGCGGTAGGTCCAGACCGTATCTCCACCCAATGCGGGCGTCTTCGCCGTGTGCGGCGGGCCGAATCGCTCCGTGATGTCACGTTGGGTGAGCTTCTTGACACCACGGTCAAGGTAGCGATCCCGCCATGGTCCGACGCATCCCGCGGCCACGATTGCGCAAACCAGCAACGCGAACCAGACCATCCGCAAGATATGGAGGTTCACATTCATTGATATCCATCGATCGGATCGCTACTGCGAGCCGGCATCCGGCTTCTCACGCATCCATCTAATCGAACAATACATGGCATAACCTTGCGCCAGCATACCCGTCACCAGCAGCCCAAGCGCCGTGCGCAGCCACACGGTTTCGGTATGCTCGAGCCCATAGATACCGCTCACGAAGCCGAGCGCGATTGACATGATCCCAACTGACCGACCGATCAGGGCCTTGGTTCGTAGATCAGACATGGATCAGTGTGTCTCATACGGGCAAGGCCATCTACGCTACACCGGACTTCAAGACCGGTTCAACCGGTGATTCGGCATGGCGCTATCCGGACCGTAGCTTGGCGCGAATGGTCTTGGCGCGCAGCTCCAGGTCGGCCGCCTCGGCAGACTGATTGGCCTTGCGCAGCAACGCCGCATACTCTTCGAGAGTCTTGGCGACATCAGCATGGTCGGGACCAAGCCGGGTTTCACGGATTGCGAGCGCTCGCTGAAATAAGGGCGCCGCCTGACTGTACTGACCCTGCGCAACATACACTGTCGCCAGATTATTGAGCCCCAGCGCCACATCCAGATGATCTTTTCCAAGAACCTCTTCTTTGAGGTGCACGGCTCGTGTCAAGAGCCGCTCCGCGTCGGCATACTGGCCATGCATGCGATGAATGACGCCAAGATTGTTCAGCGTCGCGGCCACATCCAAGTGACGTTCTCCATGCACTTCCTGATAAATCTCAAGCGCCCGGAGATAGACCGGTTCGGCCTCCACATACTTGCCCTGCGACGAGTAGGCTTGGGCCAATCGCGACAAACTCACCGCGACCCGCCGGTCCTTCCGGCCGGCCTCTTCGGCCCTGGTCACCGCAACCGCAAAGATCCGTTCGGCCTCGGCGTACTGCCCGCGCTGCATCGCCGTCTCACCGGCCTGCATGGTCGCCTCCCACGTCGGCTGACTGCATCCGACGCACAAGGCCAGTATCCATGCTATGACGCGACCCTCTCTTCGAAGCGTCATGACAGGATCAGTTGCTCACTGCTCGCTTCCACCGAACAGCTGATGAACCTTCGCAAACGCCGGTGGGCGGCGCCATTTCACGATAATACATCGCGTCCATTAATTCACGGGCCAATCCCCCGAGTCGGGATGGACCGTCTGCGTTCTGAAAAAGTTTGACCGTCTCCGAGGCCCGGCAATCCCAGGAAGCCCGTCGGTCTCCTCTTGATTGTTCCCTCATTCTGCCTCCGCTATAGTGAGCCACGGAGAGAATACACCATGATCAAACCAGGTCGCTATCGGCACTACAAAGGTGGAGAATACGAAGTCCTAGGGCTGGCCAGGCATTCCGAGACAGAGGAGGAATTCGTGGTCTATCGCCAGTTATACGGAGCAGGAGGATGGTGGATCAGACCGAAGGAGATGTTCGCCGAAAACGTTATCATCGACGGGCAGGCGGTGTCCCGATTTCAATTCTTACAGGAAGGTCCACTTTGAAAAAGTTGCCGCCTGACCCAAGCGGCGGCCGGCCATATCAATGACGTTCCACACCACCGCGTGCTCGATCAGGAACCGCCGTCCCGACTTGGAGATGCGTACCCCGCGATAATCCGCGATGTGCCCGCGGCTCCTGGCTCGCTCGAGTATCTGTTCCCGTTCCATCCGATTGATCGGCTCTGCCGTCAGGCGGGAGGGCGTGGCGGTCAGCTCCTCCCATGACATCTCCCACAGGTCCAGCGCCATCCGGTTGCCGTAATTCAGGACGGGATCCTCTTCGATCCCATGGGAGACCAGAACAAAAGGAGCGAAAAAGAGGGCTTGTATCCGGCGAGCACTATCGGCAGACGGCGCGATCAGTTCTGAACCGGTCCAATGCCAATAGCTCGCGAGAAGAGTCCGGCACCATGCCGCCACGGACGGGCGAGTCCAAATAGGTATCTCATCCATTCATACCACCACCAGTCATACCACCACCGGTCAGAACAGTTGAGCGATAGCGTCACTTACTGCGTACCATGTGCGGGTTTCAGAGGCAAGGCGGATTTAGGCAGGCTCTTTTCGCAGCTGGCGCACGAACAAAATCTGCCCGCGTGTTCCGATCAGCTTCATCAGGATATCGCCTCGCTTCATCGCCGGATGGCGCTGTCCATCGTACCGATCATGCATGATTGCGACACATTGCCAGCTCTCTTTGGTTTCGGCCGTCCCATGAGCCTGCACCAACAGCAGTCCGTGAGGCTCAAGCGAATAGGCCATGTCCGAGGGACTTCCCTGAAAGACCTGTACCGGATTGTCCCGGATGGGAATAGAGGAATGGACTGATCTCATTCCGCCGTTACTGGTAAACTGAAACAGCTGGTGCGGTTGCAAATACGGGGCATGAGGATTTTTGAACCGACGAGGACTGTCGTAGGTGAGAAGGCGCCAGATGCCGGGCAGATCCGCCGGTTCGCACGGTCGAGAATGGGACTTGATCCATGTGAGGTTGTAGGCAGACTTCAGGCGCATTGAGTGCTCGCCCGCCTCTGCTGTAGATCCAGCTGAAATTGTTACGAAGACCATGACGATTGCATAAGCATACCGGAGCATGAGAGATCTCCTCATTTCACGGCACCGATGCGAAGCTGATCGGTCCTCAACCGTGACGGGTTTTCGGCAGGACTCGGTACTCGATAAGCCGGCATGTACAAAATGAGACTTGGCGCCATTCCGCCGTGACCTTGACGATAATGGAACCGCAGCCGGCGCAAGCGGTGGCTCGTGGATCCCGCTTGATCGTCCAGCGGGGAATGGTCATGCGGTTGATTTCGACGGATCCATCGTCCATGTCCTTCTATCGGCTGCCGCCGGCCAAATCTGAAGCGTGACGGCTCGCCCTCAGGTGCGATCGTCCGGTGAAGCATGTATAATACGACTTCCCTTCAATCGATGGACCGTAATGGAGACGGGACGTTAGAGCAAGGAGCCTCTGTATGGCCGGAAAAACGCTATTCGACAAGATTTGGGAGCAGCATATCGTACGGGAAGAACCGGATGGGACGACGCTGCTCTATATTGATCGGCATCTGGTGCACGAAGTCACCTCCCCTCAGGCCTTCGAAGGACTCAAGATAGCGGGCCGCAAGCTCCGCCGGCCGGGTGCCGTGCTCGCCGTTCCCGATCATAATGTGCCTACGACCGACCGGAAATTCGGGATTGCCGATCCGATCAGTGCGAAGCAGATTCAAACGTTGGAAGAAAATTGCGCCGAAGCCGGCATCACCTTTTTCGGTATGCATGACGTCAGGCAGGGGGTCGTGCATATCATCGGACCGGAACAGGGCTTTACCCTTCCCGGCATGACGATCGTATGCGGTGACTCGCATACATCGACGCATGGAGCCTTCGGGGCCTTGGCTTTCGGGATTGGAACCAGCGAAGTCGAACATGTCTTGGCGACGCAATGCCTTCTACAGAGACGTCCGAAGACCATGGAGGTTCGCGTAGTCGGAACTCTGTCCGACCGCTGCTCAGCCAAGGATATTATTCTGGCCATCATCGGAAAGATCGGCACCGCCGGCGGCACGGGCCATGTGATCGAGTACACCGGGCCGGCGATCCGCGCCCTGACGATGGAAGGCCGCATGACTCTGTGCAACATGTCGATTGAAGGGGGAGCGCGAGCCGGCATGGTGGCGCCCGATGACACCACCGTCTCCTATATCAAGGGCCGCCCCATGGCTCCAACAGGCGCCCATTGGGAGCAAGCGGTGCGTGCGTGGGGCCAACTTTCAACCGATGCGGGCGCGGCCTATGATACGGTCGTCGAATTCAGGGCCGACATGATTGCGCCTCAGGTCACCTGGGGCACGAGCCCCGGCATGGTGACCGGCGTCGATGGAACGGTCCCCGATCCGCGCGAGATGAAGGATGACAAACTCCGCCATGCGACCGAACGGGCGCTCGCGTATATGGGACTTACGCCCGGCACTCCGCTGACTGAGATTTCGATCGACAAAGTCTTTATCGGATCCTGTACTAATTCCCGTATCGAAGACCTGCGGCTGGCCGCCGGCTTTGCCAAGGGCAAGAAGGTGGCGCAGGGCGTCCACGCGATGGTCGTCCCCGGCTCGGGCTTGGTCAAGCAGCAAGCGGAGGAGGAAGGACTCGACCGGATTTTTAAAGAGTCGGGTTTCGAATGGCGGGAGGCCGGGTGCAGCATGTGTCTGGCGATGAACGCCGATGTGCTTCAACCGGGGGAGCGTTGCGCCTCGACCAGTAATCGCAACTTCGAGGGCCGCCAGGGAGCCGGGGGACGGACCCATCTCGTCTCTCCGGCCATGGCCGTGGCCGCGGCCATCGAGGGACATTTTGTGGACATCCGGCACTGGAGCTGAAAGCGACGACTGCATCAGTGAGTCATCGCAACACCGGGATTTCAAGATTCAATGACCCACTGGTCAACTGATAACATGGAAAACTAGACATGCAGCCTTTTACAACATTAACCGGGCTGGTCGCCCCGCTGGACCGGCTCAATGTCGATACCGATCAAATCATCCCCAAGCAGTTTCTGAAGACCATCAAGCGGACCGGACTGCGGGAAGGCCTGTTTTATGACTGGCGAAAGACCAATGCCGGCTCGCCTGACCCCACATTTTTCTTGAACCAACCTCGATACCAACACGCGACCATTCTATTGACCCGCGATAATTTCGGGTGCGGCTCGTCGCGAGAACATGCCCCCTGGGCCTTGCTGGATCAAGGTTTTCGCTGCATCATTGCGCCCAGCTTCGCAGATATTTTTTTCAATAACTGCCTCCAGAACGGCATTCTCCCGGTCGTCCTCACCCATGAGGAAGTGCAGGCGCTCTTCGGCGGCCTCAATGCGACGGAAGGATCCACACTGACGGTAGACCTCGGAGCTCAGACGGTCACCACCCCCGGCGGCGCGGTCTATCATTTTGATATCGATCCGTTCCGGAAAGATTGCCTGTATCGCGGCTTGGATGCGGTCGGATTGACCTTGCAGCACCAGGATGCCATTGCGGCATACGAACGGCGCCGCAAAGCCGAGGCGCCGTGGCTGTTTCGTGATTTGTAACTCTTCAGGAGGAACGATGAATCGTAGCGAAGCGTTCGTGCGCGTGTACCATGAAGCTTAGGCTGTTGGTTGTTCTGTTGTTCTTTGGCATTGCCGCCTATCTGATCGTGGTGTTCAACTGGAGTTATTCCGACGGCGAGCGGGCAGGATACTTACAAAAATTCTCGCGCAAAGGCTGGGTCTGCAAAACCCACGAAGGAGAGCTTGCCATGACGACCGTGCCCGGCGTGGCTCCGTTATTGTGGGATTTCAGCGTGTGGGATGACGCGGTGGCCCGGCAATTGGACGGTCAAATGGGAAAACGGGTTGTGCTTCACTATAAGGAATACCGGTACATCCCGACGACCTGTTTCGGCGAAACCACCTATTTCGTCGACCGCGTCGAGATTGTGGAATGAGATCATGACCGGCGCCCTTCTATAACCAATTCTTCCGCTTGAAAAAGAACAACATCGCGGTCCCGATCGCACCCATAGTCAGCAGCACGGCGGGATAGCCCCAACTGGACTTCAATTCGGGCATATGCTCGAAGTTCATCCCGTAGATGCTGGCGATGAAGCTCAATGGCATGAAAATCGTCGTAATGATGGTGAGGACTTTCATGACGGCATTCAGGCGATTGCTGACGCTCGACAGATATATTTCCAACATCGACGACACCATTTCCCGCAAGCTTTCGATTGTATCGACGATCTGCACCAGATGATCGTAGACATCGCGAAAAAACACTTTCGTCGATCCCTGCAAAAAGTGGCCTTCGGCCCGCGAGAGATTATTGATCACGTCCCGCAGCGGCCAGACCGACCGCCGGAGGAACAAGAGCTGCCGCTTGAGCGCATGAATCTCGCGCAACGTTTCCGGCTGGGGATTGGAAACCACGAGATCCTGTAGCGCTTCAATCCTCTCCCCCGCCGTTTCCAGCACCACAAAGTACCGATCGACGATCGAATCGATCAAGGCATAGAGTAAATAATCGGAGCCCGCATGGCGCAAGCGCCCCTTCCCCGAGCGCAAGCGGTCTTTCACCGCCTGGAACACATCCCCGCCGTTTTCTTGAAATGACAGCAGGAAATTCTCCCCGTATACCAGACTCACCTGCTCCACCATGATGTCTCCCCGGCGTCCGCCTTCGTAGAGCATCTTCAACACGACATAGCCGTAGCTGCCGTAGTCGTCCAGTTTCGGCCGTTGATCGGTATTGGCGATGTCTTCCAGCAGAAGCGAATGGAGGCCGAACAACTTCCCGAACGATTCCAGTACCTCGATTTTGTGCACACCGCCGACATCCACCCATGTCACACAGGGATCCGGCGCGATCGGGACATCCTCCGCCTTGGCGACCTGGCGTTCTTGAAAATGGCTGTCATCGTAATCGAACACGGTGATTTTTACCGTCTCGGACTTTTTTTCACCGATGTGTACAAGAGTCCCGGGAGGCAGACCGGCCTTCCGCGAGCGCTTTTGAACCAATTTCATAATGGCGCCTCCTTTAGCGCGGCCGCCTAGGCATGGTCAAGACTATTCTCATGCGCCATACCGGGGTCGATTTTGCTGGGGCGACAATACCTGATAAGGTACAAGAGAACGGTGAAGTCGGCAGATTGGGAATAGGAATCCGATGGAACGGGAACTACAGATCCTCGTCGAGGCCATGAAACAGGCCGGCCGGCAAGCGCTTGACCTGGCCGGCGAGGGTTTGTCGGTCCATACAAAAGCCGATCATTCTCCCGTCACGACGGCGGATTGGCTGGTCGATCGAATGATTCATGAAGCGGTCGGCCGTCATTTTCCAGACGATGGCTGGCTGTCTGAAGAACGGCCGGATGACCTCGATCGATTGAACCGAAAACGAGTGTGGGTTCTGGACCCTATCGATGGGACGCGCGCGTACATTAAAAAGCTTCCGGAATTCTGCATTTCCGCCGCATTGATCGAAAACGGATACCCGATCGTCGCGGCTATCCTCAACCCATCAACGGGCGAATTGTTCACTGCGATACGAGGCCGGGGGATCGAATGCACTCCGAAGACCACGGAACCAAGCGTGGCACGAGCTCAGAATGGGCTTCCGCTAGTGCTCGTCAATCCATCGGATCTGCGACAAGGCCGGTTTCAGTCGATTTTGCATCGGGCGCAGTGCAAGCCGGTGGGATCGATTGCCTATGCGCTGGCCAATGTCGCGGCAGGCCGAGCCGCGGCGGCGGTCATGCTGGAAGGCGGCAATGAATGGGATGTCGCGGCAGGAGATTTGCTGATCGAAGAAAATGGAGGAACCATTACCGATATCCCCGGACGGCGTGTCCGGTTCAATCAACCGGATACCAGGCTCCATGGCATCCTCGCGACAGGCCGAGGCATCCATCCATCACTTCGTACCATTCTCAGTTCATTGACTCCACCGATGCCCTCAAGCAAGGGATAAGAGGTGCAACATGCGGGTAGCTATCCTCGGAGCAGGCGTTTTAGGAAGGGCGGTGGCGCAACGCCTCCATGCCAGCGGTCTACCGGTCACCGTCTATAACCGCACGCGATCGAAAACCGAGCCGCTGGCGCAAGTGGGCATCTCGATTGCCGGCTCGAGCGAAGATGCGGTGAGCGGGTCTGACGCGATCATCCTGCTGCTGGCGGACGCACCGGCCATCCAATCCATGCTTCTTAGCCACCACGGCCCAAAGCTGGCCGGACGAACGGTGATTCAAATGGGGACGATCGCACCGGCCGAAAGCCGATCGTTCGAGCAGGCCATAGTAGAAAGGGGCGGCGAGTACTGCGAAGCACCGGTATTGGGGAGTGTGAACGAAGCGAAGAACGGAGAGCTTCTCATCCTATTCGCCGGCACGAACAACCAGCTCGATCGGCTGGGCGAAGTCTTTCGTCCCTTGACCCGTTCCCCTGTGTATGTGGGACCGGTTGGGAAAGCGGCAGCCTTCAAACTGGCCCTGAATCAACTGATTGCGGCGGAAACGGCGGCCTTCTCGCTCAGTCTTGGCCTAATTCAACGCGAGGACATTAACGTGGAGCTGTTCATGCAGGTGCTGCGGAACAGCGCCCTCTTTGCACCGACCTATGACAAGAAACTTCCCCGCCTCCTGGAGAGAGATTACCGCAATCCCAATTTCTCCACGAGACATCTGCTGAAAGATGTCCGCCTCATTCTCGATGAAGCGAAAGCGTACGGGTTATCGACCGGCCCTCTCAAGGCGGTCGTTCCGCTTCTGTCCGAGACGATTGATAAAGGGTTGGGGGACATGGATTATTCAGCCCTCTACGAAGCCATTCATCCACGTGGACCCCGTACGTCGCCATCCTAGCCCGCCGTCATCGATTACCGAACCAATGAGGTATGCCGATCATCCGAATCGGCATTGCCCTGTACGCGGATCACCTTGAATCGCCCTCCCGGCTTGGCAGGGTTCGTATCGTGCTCAATCCGCGTGTACCACCATCGACCGTCACCTTCGGAATAGTCGGGTGCCAGCGTTACTTCAAATTCGCCTTCTCGGTCATTTTCCCGCTGCGACCATTTGCCGGTCCACGTATGATCCCACAAGGCGCCTGTTTCAAATCGGCCACCTTTGAAGGGATACTCTCCGTTGCCCTCCTCGTCCAGCACAAGGGAGACAATCACGCCACCTTCCTCATATTCCCATTCCCCGGCCAAGACATGAGGATCGCGCACGTCCGCCGGATCGGTGATTCGCGAAGCCGGTTGTTTGGGCAACGACGCAAGCTGCCCGTGACCGCAAGCAGCAAACAGTACCGTGATTAACGTTAAGCCGATGGATCGCCGAGTGCGTTCTAAAAAGGCCTGCCTGGTCATGCGTTTTTTCATCGAAACTCCTCTTTGTCTTATGGAAAGGACTCTGTGCCGGCCTCGCTGAAATGATGCAATCGTGATACCAGCACATACTATTTTGATAACATGCCGGAGGCTAGACGACAAGCCTGCGTATACTCCTAGCTTCGGAAATTCGGACGAGAGAGGTATTAGAGGAAGGCAGGTATGGCTGCTAAGTAGTTGAAACAGCGAAGCAATCCAGTCATTGTCGGACTCGTTCCAAACGCCGGCATGCTTCCGCTAAATCCGTGTCGGTTTTTGCAAAACAAAAGCGAAGAAACCGGTGGCCATCAGACCCGGCAAAAAACGCCTCGCCTGGGACCCCGGCCACCCCGCTGGTCTCGAGCAGGTGCATTGCTCGTTCCTTGCCGGTTGCGCCGGGGAGCCGAGAGACGTCGGCCAGGACATAATATGCTCCTTCCGGCACGGAAGGAATCAAACCCGCCTTTTGCAGCGAGTGGCAAAACCGGTCCCTCTTTTCTTGATACTCTCGGGCAAGATCATCATAAAAGGAGGGCGGCAGTTCTCGAATACCTCTGGCTACTCCATACTGCAGCGGCGCGGGGGCGCAGACATAGACCAGGTCATTCATCGCACCAATCAACTGAGCTGATTGAGGCGCGGCCACGCTGTAGCCGATCCGCCATCCCGTAATGCTATAGGTCTTCGAGTATCCTCCGATGGTAATCGTGCGGTCCCTCATGCCGGGAAGGGTCGCCATGCTGACATGCCGGCGGCCGTCAAATAAAAAATATTCATAGATCTCGTCGGTGATGACCAGGAGATCATGCCGTTGCGCGACCTCGGCAATCCGCTCCAATTCACCGCGCCCAAATACTTTTCCCGATGGGTTCCCTGGGGTATTGACTACGATTGCCCTCGTTCGGGCCGTCACGGCTCCTTCCAGGTCCTCCTGCAACCACGTCCAATGGGGCGCTCGCATGCGAAGGATACGAGGGATTGCCTCAACCGCGGTGATCGCGCTGATGTGATAGGCATAATATGGTTCGAAGACGATGACCTCGTCGCCGGGGCTCAGGAACGCCAAGCAGACGCAATGGAAGGACCCGGTTGCGCCGCAACTCACCGTAATCTCCGTTTCGGGGTCAACCGTGAGCCCATTGTAGTCCGACAGTTTTTGCGCGAGCGCCGTGCGGAGCTCGGCCAAGCCGTCGAAACGGGTGTAGCTGTTGATTCCTAGGTCGATGGCCCGTTGCGCTTCCTGTGAGACGACAGGGGGAACTCCGGTATCACAGACGCCTTGAGCCATATTGATGCCTTGCACTCGAGCACAGGCCTGGGTCATCGCTCTGATCTCCGATTGAGCCAGCTGAGCCATCCGGGGATTTACCTTATCGGCCATCGCGTCTTTCTCCTTCGACCGGTCGTCATGCGCTACAACGGACTGTCAGACAAAAATGAACCGGCGCCGTGGCGGCTCTTGTGCCGCCCTTGGTTCATGCCTAGAATCGTCGATCCCTGCTCTATGAAATCGAGGAGTATCATGATGCCGCTGATCCCGCAAGCCCGTCTCCTGCTGCTCATCGCAATCTCTCTGACCACAAATGCCTGCACCGAGGCCATCGACCGCAGCATGAACGACCCGGCGCGGGATGAATGGCAACAGCCTACGGCCGTGATCAAATCCCTCACGATAGACCCCGGCGCCCGGATCGCTGGTCTCGGCGCAGGAGCTGGATATTGGACCTTCCCATTGGCGGAGGCGACAGGCCCGGCCGGACAGGTCTATGTGGTCGACATCGACGAGGAGAGCCTCCGCTTCGTCGAACAAGAGGGTGCACAGAAGGGCGGGCTCCCCTCGAATATTCAATTGATACTCGCCTCTCCCGACGCGGCCAATCTGCCGCAGAACAGTACGGATTCGATCTTTCCGTGTAATACGAGTTCCCTCGCAAGACATTTGCGGCAGGGCGGACGTATTGCGATCATCGATCTCAAGCCGAGGGGCTGGTTTTGGCTGTTCGGGCATGCGGCGGCCAAGGAAACCGTCCGTGAAGAGATGACCTCGGAACATTTTCAAGTCTTCGCGATCGCGACCCCGTGAACGATCGCCGGACCGGAACGCGAATCGGGTGGTTTACAGCCGCTTGCCTGCTTGTCAGCAACGTCATCGGCGGCGGCATTTTCACCGTCACCGGCTATCTGGCGAGAGACCTTGGGGATCCGCTGTTTATCCTCGGCCTTTGGATCGTGGGCGCACTGGTCGCCTTGGCAGGTGCCTTTTCCTATAGTGAACTCGGAGCCTCATTGCCGCAAGCCGGAGGCGACTACGTCTATCTCCGGCATGCCTACGGCCCGCTGGTCGGATTCTTAAGCGGTTGGATTTCCTTCACCGTGGGTTTCGGGGCGGCGATCGCCGCCTCGTCGGTCAGCTTCTCGGCTTACGCGGTGCGCGCGATCCCGGGATTGATCGAAAGCGACGTATCCCCCGTCATTCCCGCGCTGGCGCTCGTGTGGATTTTGACTGCAGTCCATGTTCAGGGAGTGTCGACCGGCGGATGGGTCCAGCGCTTGCTGACGACGACCAAGGTGGCCGCGTTGTTGGCCATTATCCTTGGCGGTCTTCTATTTGGAACGGGAAATTGGGGCCACTTGTCCGTTCGGGCGGAACACACGCATCCGTCCTTCAGCTCGAGCGCAGTCGCCCTGGTTTTCGTCTTCTATACCTATCTCGGCTGGAACGTAGTAGGATACGTGGCCGCTGAACTGGTCGATCCCCCCCGTGCCCTCCCGAAAATTATCGTCCGCGGCACCGTCTTTGTCGCCGTCCTTTACCTCCTGATCAACCTGATCTATTTCTTTGCGCTGCCGGTCACGGTTCTCGGAGAACCGCCCCTCTTGCCCGTCGCGGAAAAAGCCGCCGCGGCTCTCTGGGGCCCGGAAGGAGCGAGATTCCTCGCATGGCTGCTCTGCATTTCGATCACCGGCGGAGTGAGCGCCATGATCTGGGCCGGCCCGCGGGTGTACTGGGCCATGGCGCGAGACGGTATGTTTCTGAGCTTCTTTTCACATATTGATGGCCGAACCGGCGCGCCGGCGCGAGCCATCATCCTTCAAAGCCTCTGGGCGTCCCTCTTGATAATTACCGGCACGTTTGAGCAACTGGTTGTGTTTGGGGGATCGGTGTTGGCGCTATTCACCGCACTCACCGTGGGAGCGGTCTTTATTCTCCGATACCGCTATCCGAAATTGGCCCGCCCTTACCGAACGCCTTGGTATCCGGTCATTCCGCTGGCGTTTATACTGGTGATGCTGGTGATGATCGCGACGATTGCCGTCACGCGGCCGAACGAGGCGCTCATGGGCGTCGCCACCATTGTGGCTGGAGCAATCGCCTATGGCTTGTTCTCAAAGGCGGGCAGGTCGGCCCCATCCGGCGGCCGTTAGTCATCAAAAATCACGGAATGCGGCCCCATCCCTGCGAGGGGCCTCCTCCGATGCATACGCAATGAGACGTACCTGCTACCTTTGAAAAAGTCCCTGTGAAGTATTTTTAAATGAGTGGCTGGCGGTAGATCAGGCGGTTTCTCACCCGCGTTCCTTCTCCCCATCCATGAACATGTGGTAATACCAGAGGACTTTTCCCACGTATCTCTCCGTCGAGCGAAACGGCGGCACGCTGATATGCGGACCGATTCGGGCCTCACCGGCATGGTAGGCAGCCAGTGCCAACGCCACATTGCCGTCGAATCGATTGAGCAGGCGCCGCAACTCTCCGGCGCCGGCTCGAATATTTTCGTCGGGATTGAAGGGATCCACAACATTCAGCGCCGCGACGGTCGGGGGCATCAGTTGCATCAGTCCTCTCGCACCCTTCGACGAGACCGCGGTGGGATTGAAGTCGGACTCAACCTTGATGACGGCACGTAGAAGAGCCGGCTCCAGACGATAATGCTTCGCATAGTTCGCAATGAACCGACTGATGCGCTCCTCGGGGCCCGCGGACGGGGATAACAGCAGGGGCCGGTCGAACCAGACGAGCGACGGATAGAGCGCCAGCATGGCCATCATGATTCCACACGCGCCAAGGAGGGGCGACCATCGGACCGCACATGAAATGTCGGGTCGCTTCAGCAT
This sequence comes from Nitrospira sp. Nam80, assembly GCF_965152575.1. Lineage (NCBI taxonomy): Bacteria > Pseudomonadati > Nitrospirota > Nitrospiria > Nitrospirales > Nitrospiraceae > Nitrospira > Nitrospira sp. Nam80. The sequence goes on along the minus strand of NZ_OZ224216.1, from coordinate 153,991 downwards.
ATTCCCGCCGTAAGCTCTCATCGGAGTGAAATGACTTCACCAAGATGGAACAAAGCTCGGAAACCGGCAAAATATTTCTCAATTTTCGCAGATCACTCCTTCACTGCATCCAAAGAACGATTGTTGTTCTTTAACCTTTGGAAGGCCCTCCCCACAGCTCCTCCAGTCGTTGCGCCCGGCCGCAGGTGTACTTATAAAATTTGTAGCGAATCGGATTCTTTTTGTAGAAGTCCTGGTGGTAATCCTCGGCCGGATAGAATACGGACACTTTCACCACCTGCGTCACAACCGGTTGCGTAAACCGTTTCGATTGCTCGATCGCCTGTTTGGATTCTTCCGCCATCCGCTTCTCCTCATCATTGAGATAAAAAACCACGGACCGATATTGGGACCCACGGTCACAAAACTGGGCATCGGGCGTCAGCGGATCCACATTGCGCCAGAACTCATCGAGCAATTTGGCATAATTCACTCTGGCGGGATCGTACAGGACTTCCACTGATTCCGCGTGTCCGGTCTCTCCCGCCGACACTTGTTCATAGGTGGGGTTCGCCAGATCTCCTCCCATGTAGCCCGACACTACGGATATGACGCCATCAACCTTCTCAAAGGCCTCTTCCATGCACCAGAAACAGCCGCCGGCAAAGAACGCCTTGGCAGGAACGGTCGGCTCCGCCCCCCGGCTCACCCCGGGGCTGACCATGACAAGCGCGCCAGAGGAAATGGCCAAATACAAGCAGATCCGGGCAATGATTTTCATGCGAGGCTCCTCCCTTTTGCACTGGGTCGAACTCACCGTCCTCATCTTACGCTATATAGCCAAGTGCTTTCTGATCTCTCGGACAATGTCTCGAGGGGGTCGCGCGATGTCCACAATGAGCGCGTCATCCGGCTCTTCCAACGAATTAAACTGGCTCGCCAGCAATTCCGGCCGCATAAAATGCCCCTTACGCCGGGCAAGCCGCGTCGCGATCAGTTCGTATGTCCCTTTGAGGTACACCACGCGCATTCGGGATGGATCTACCATCAGTTCATGGCGATACCAGGCTTTTAAGGCGCTGCAGGCCAGCACCACTTGATGATCCTGCTTGAGCCATTCGCCGATCTGAGACCGCAGCGCCCATAGCCACGATTTCCGATCCTGGTCGGTAAGAGGAATACCCCGCCGCATTTTGTCGATATTGGCCGCCGAATGGAAATCATCGGCATCGACGAAGCGCCAGTTCAGCGCCTTGGCCAGTTGTATCCCGATGGTGGTCTTACCGGACCCTGATACCCCCATCACAATAATGATCATGGTGTTTCGCGCGCCAAGCCGGCGGTTGGAGGTCTAGGCCGGTCGGACCAAGCCGATGAAGAGACAGTGGAACCGGAAACAGCGTCAGCGATGGCTGATGGGAGGCAAATCCGACACAGGGGCTTTCGGAGCCGATTCATAGAGGGCCAGAGCCTCCGGCATCCATTCCGTCAACTGTTTGATGCGGGTCCCATGACTGGGATGAGTAGACATGAACTCAGATGGTTGCTGCCCTCCTGCCGATTCCATCCGTTCCCACACACGGACGGCTTCCTGGGGATCATATCCGGCTTCGGCCGCAAAGAGCAGCCCGATATAGTCGGCTTCCGACTCATGTTTCCGGCTGAACGGCAATAAGACACCCACCTGGGCCCCGAGACCGAGCGCTTGCATCGCCAATTGGCTGGTCGTGGAGCCCATGCCTGAACTTCCGAGGCCGATGGCCGCGCCGATCATGAGCACTTGCGTCCCAATACTCTGGCTCATCCGTTCCCCGCCATGCCTGGCTAAGGCGTGCACTACTTCATGTCCCATCACGGCAGCCAGGCCCGCTTCATTCTTTGCAAATGGGAAAAGACCGGTGTAGACGGCAATTTTTCCGCCTGGGAGGGCAAAGGCATTCGCGGTTTGATCGGATTTGATGACGCTGACTTCCCACTTATAACTTTGGGCTGCCTCCGCGTACTTCGATCGCTTGGCCACTTCAATAATCCGCTCCGCCACTCGAGTGACCGGCTCCACTTCACGAGGATTATGACTGATCGGATTCTTCGGGTCGTGGAGCACCTGCGCATAGGATTGTTCGCCCATCGAAGTCTCGTAGCTGGCGGGGATTGCCATCAGCTGCCAGCGACCGGTGTACGGGTTGGTGGTGCAGGCCGTCGCGCTCACGGCCAACAGCACCAAGCCGGTCACACGCAGCCGTGCGAGTAGTCCATGACCCATGTCCGAATACCCTCCACTATCGATGGTTTTTTTCTCCAACCCGCTTACGCAGCAATCTTGGCTCCCCATTCCGGCAAACGGCATTCTTGCATATTTCCCACGGGCGGCTCAAAAGCCGAATCCGCTCTGCATGAAAGTCAGGCCGGTATCAATTGCAGATGAACGTCCCGGCGGCGTGGACCGTCCAGTTCAATCAGGAGGATGGATTGCCACGTGCCGAGCATGAGGCGACCTCGTGACACCGGGACCGTCAACGAAGGCCCCAGAAGCGACGACGCCATGTGCGACCATGCATGCGATGGATTATGTGCGTGGCGAAAGCGAATGCGCGGGATGACCTGCTCAACCACTTCAAGAAGATCCTCCTCGGTTCCCTCCCCGACTTCACCGGTTGTCAAAGCCGCCGTCGTGTGGGCGACAAACAGCAGGCAGAAACCTTCTTGAACCCCTGCCGCTGCAACGGCGTCAGTGACCCGCTCGGTCAAGTCCACAGCTTCTTTGGTACGGGTCGTGGTCACCTGCAACAAATGACTCATAGGAAGCGCTCCGCTCCGAGACACACAATGGGCCCTGGCTTAGACAAGACTCCGCGGAAAATGCCGGCGTGATGGAAGAGGATGGAGCAGAAGATGAACCAGGCAGTCGAGCGCCAACGGAAGAAGATCAGGCGTTCAGGTACGGGGCCTGTCCCGCTTCGGCAGGCGCCCGGCGCTTGGATTTTGCAGTCTTCTTGGAACGATTCGCCGGCCGACTGGCCGGCAGGGCCTTGACCTGGTCTTTGGCTCCCTGGACCGAATCAAGCTCCTTTCCCATATAGACCAATACCTGCTGTTGGGACGACACCAGCGCGCGAAGGTCTTTCAATTGGGTCTGAAGGTGTTCCAGTTGCGTTTCCTGAGTGGCGACCTGAGAACGCAGACCGTTTAGTTCCGCCTGCGTGGCCTGGCTATGGTGGGCCATCCATTCCTTCAGTTCCCTGGCTTGCGCCATCAGGGCACGCTGGACATGGCCGGCTCGGTCCCTGATTCGAAAAATGACGTCGCCCATCGCTGATTCCAACCCTCGTTCAGGTACGACCGACTGCTCCCGCACGGCCACGCTCTTCGACGACGCGCCTGACCAGCCGATCAAGTGTTGAACCCGTTGCGTAAGGGATAACGGCACGGCGGCCTCGACAGGCTTTTTGCGATCGCACCAGCTTTCAAAACGCTCGGTCCAGTCCTCCAGCGCGACCGCGACCCTCCTCATGGCCAACCGCATCGGTGAGGGCTCGAACGGGTTCGGCGCCTGCTTTTGCTGCTCAGAAGGCACGAGGCATAATAGCTTGACAGGTTTTACTTGTAATTTATGCTGCTTCCTGGTCATAGCAATAGCTTCCACAGCGGCCCCTTCCTTTTCCTTACTCCCACCAGAAGGCCCTAGTCAATGCCGAAAACCATCTTTTTTCAGCCCCTCCATCTCAAAATTTCGTCACGCTGGAGAAGTTGAAGTCACGAATCCTCATGGCGGGCACCAAGACTTTCCCGGTTTCCGACGTCACGGCTTCCGCCGGAATGGTAAAGGCATCAATTTGGTTGAACGCGCGCAGTGGGCTCTCGTGAAATCGGAAATTTCTGACGGCGGCGACGATTTCTCCGTTCTCGATGAGAAAGGTTCCATCCCTCGTCATGCCGGTCAACGTCAGATCGATCGGGTTCACCGTGCGGATGTACCAGAAATTAGTGACGAGAATCCCTCGTTGCGTCGTCCGTACCAAGTCGGACACTCTGGCGCCTGCCGGACGCTCTCCTGACAGGCACGGCGATTCCAATGTCGCGATCGGTTCGACCTGATGTTGCCGTGCGGTGAACCGGTCGTACATCAGCTGTTTAAGGACCCCGCCGTCGATCCAGATTGAATCGAATACCGGAAGGCCTTCCGTGGTGAAGCCGGTGCCGAACAGATCGGTATGCTCGGGCTGATTCCGAAGCGTCAATCGCCGATCGAGGATGCGCTCGCCCAGCTTTCCGACAAAGGGACTCGTGCCCTTGTACAAGGACTTGGCGTCCAGCATCCACATGAGCCAGGTCAGAAGCCCGGCAACGGCCGCCGGTTCCAAGATCACGGTGTAGCGCCCTGCGTCCAGTTCCTTGGGCTCATCGGCGCCCCGCTTGGCTTTATCGATCGCCGTCAATGTCCGTTCCTGGATTTTTAAGTGATCGATTGACCGGTGAGCGGCAGCAGCCCATCCGCTCGCTTCACCCGCTTGCACCGTGAGGCTGAACCGGGCCTCGGTTCGTTGTTCATAGGCGAAGAGTCCGGAACTCGCCGCGGCTCCCACCGCGGCCACCGAGGAAGAGACAGTCCCGGCTGAATTCAAATTTTCCATTTTGCACTGGCTGATCGCTTCCCTGGTGTAATCCAGTCGCCGCGCCGGTCCCGCGGCCGCCGTTTCCGGCCTGGCCGTGGGCAGCGAGAGATACTGCTTCGGTCCCACCGGAGCTATATATTCCGGATCGTCCGGTGAGACACGAGCAATCCGTTCGGCTCGTTTGAGCGTGTCCTGAACCGATCCGGCCGTGAGATCCGTCGTGGTCGCCGTGCCACGACGACGACCGAAGGCCACCGTGACCGCAAGCGAAACGCGCCGCGTATCGACGTTCTGAACGATCTGATTATTGGCAAAACGGGTGGTCCCGCCATGCTGATCACCCAACGCGATGAACGTATCGTCGGCGGTTGAATGTTCGAGGACAAGGTCGCTCAAAAAGTGGAATTCGTCCCATCCGGTTATCTTGGGCCAGGTCTTCGATTCCGGCAATTTCATGGCTGAGCTTGACCCCGGATCACATCGACGTCGCGAAACCGCGCATGCGAGGCCGCGTGTGTCATCCAGCCCGACTGGCCCGGCTGGCCTTTTCCGCAGGTGATGAATCCGAACCGGCGCCGATGGGCCCGATCGGCGACCCCGTCGCAACTCTTCCAGAAGTCCGGGGTGATCCCATGGTAGATCACGTCGCGCAACATATGGGTCCGTTTGCCGTTACGGATCAGCCAGAAGGCGTCGCCGCCGAACTGGAAATTATACCGGCGCTGGTCGATGCTGTATGACCCGTGTCCTTCGATATAAATCCCTCGCTTCACGTCCGCCAGCAGTCCGTCCAAGGTTGATGAGCCCGGAGCCAGACCGATATTGGCGATCCGCACGATCGGTATACTGGCCCAACTGTCGGCTCGGTTCGAGCCGCGCGAGCGGGTCTCGCCGATGACCGGCGCGACTTCACGGTTCGTGCAATATCCGACAAATATCCCATCCCGCACAATGTCCCATTTCTGGCAGGCGACCCCGTCGTCGTCGTATCCGGTGGCGGCGAGCGTCTCGGGCTCGGTATTGTCGGCAATCAGATTCACATGAGCCGACCCATACCGAAACGTCCCCAGATGATCCGGTGTCAGAAAACTGGTTCCCGCATAGTTGGCTTCATAGCCCAACGCCCGATCCAGTTCGCTGGGATGCCCGCAGGATTCATGTATCGTGAGCGACAGATGTTCGGGATCAAGCACCAAATCATATCGTCCCGCCTCGACTGCCGGCGCCCGAACCTTCTCCACCGCTTCCGCCGCGACGCGGGGAGCTTCAGCAAGCCAATCCCGATCGCAGATGAGCTCATATCCCATGCGGAGATGGGGGGAATTGAAGCTGCGGGTGGCGAACCGCCCGTCCTGCACCGCGGTGGCGGAAAATTCCCCTTGCAGCGCCAGAAGGTCAAACTCGAGATGCGTTCCTTCCGTCGAAACGAACAGCTTCCGATCCCGCTGCGCCCAGAGATTGGCGCTGCTTCGCACGATGCCGGGTTGGCGGTGAACCGCCTCCATCAACTCCAACAGCAAGCTCGTCTTGTCTTCCAACGGCACGGCAAAAGGATCGACGCGACAGGCGGTGACGACGGTGTCACGATGCACGGGCTCTGGCGCAGGATGGATTTTGTCGATCGCGAGCGAGGCGGAGCCTTTGGCGATCTCCACCGCAAGATCCGCAATTCGTGGAATTTCTTCGAGCGACAGGATCGAGGTGGCGGCGAATCCCCATGCGCCCTTGTATAAGACGCGCACGCCGATGCCTCGACTGTTCCCTTCCCGGATGCCGGCAATGCGCCGATCCTCGCCCCGGATCGACTGGGTCATCGTGTCGAGAATTCGGACGTCGCCATAATCCGCGCCGGCTTGCCGCAACCGCGCCAACGCCACGTCCGCCAATTCAGCCCACTGTGGTCCGCTCATGAGAGTGCAGTATATCGCCAGTCGAGAGGTCGTTGCCAAACCGGCCGTCCGTCACCCCGCCGTACCGGTCCGAGATCGGTCCACAAACGCTTCGGTCGCGTCATCCAATGCGCGCCCCTGTCGCCCCTTCGCGGGAAGAATATACAGCAACTGGGGGTCGATGCGCTTCTGCGGAGGCGGAGCCGCGGTCATTTCGTAGCGCGGCGGACTCTGATGATCGGCCAGTTGAAGCTTCGGATTATAAACGCTGTTGAATTTCCATAACATCTTCACAAAATTGGTCTGCCCGCGGAGCAGATGGCCCGCAGCGATGGTGGCGGTGGATTTCAGCGCGGCCCATCCCAGATGCTTATGATTGAGGACCTGCTGAGTCTTGACCAGTTCCTCATAAAACTCCGGCAATGGCAGCCTGGTCGGGAGCACGGCATGCTGAATATCAAATAACCGATAATCCCGCGTGGTAATCCGGCGCGATTCGGTGTGCCACGATTCGGTCCCCGGATAGGGAGTATTGACGCTCACAGTCACGATTTCGGGAATATCGAGGCACCACTCACGGACAATGCTGAACCGCCGCCGGTCCCAGTCGGGATCCGCGATTAGATTGATGGCCACCGTCAGGCCGAGCGACCGGGCAAACTCCAACGCCTCAAAATTCTTGCCGACCGAGGTGCGCTTCCGGTGCATCTGGAGTCCCTCTTCATCGATCGCTTCGATGCCGAGAAAAATGTATCTCAATCCCAGCTGTTTCCAGAAGCGAAACACCTCCTTGTTCCGCAGCAAGACGTCCCCGCGCGTTTCGAGATAATACTGCTTCTTGATGCCCCGCTTGGCGATGGCTTCCCCGATGGACAATCCATGTTTCGCCTGGATGAAAGCCACGTCGTCCACGATAAAGATTCCGGACTCGCGAATCCGGGCCACGTCCTCGACCGCCCGCTCCGGGCTCACCGCCCGATAACTGCGGCCGTAAAATGTCCAGGCGCTGCAGAACGAACAATCCCAGGGGCAGCCGCGGGCAAATTCGACCGAGGCGCAGGGATCCAGCACGCCGAGAAAATATTTATGCCGGTGCCGCACCAACTCCCGCGCGGGACTTATGTCATCGAGACTATGCAGCAATTGCGGCGCGGGCCCTTCACCGTCCGGCGTGACCACTCCCGGAACCAGGGTGATTGAAGCCGGGTCATGTTCAATCGCCGACAACAGCCGCTCGATGGAGGCCTCTCCTTCACCGCGCAAGATGCAGTCGATCGCTCCTTCGGCATGCGCCAGCATGTCGGCCGCCACAAAAGACGCACTATGCCCGCCGACGAGAATGAAGCAGTGCCGGTGTCGCTCCTTCACGGCCTTCGCCAAATCCACAATCTCCGGCACATTGGCGAGGTAGTTGCAGGAAAACGCAATCACATCCGGCTGCCATTCCGCCACCATCCGGTGAAAATCGCTATGCTGCTCCACCTGCAAATCGAGTATCCGCACCTCGTGGCCTGCGTGACGCGCGGCCTGCGCGACCAACTCAAGGCCCAAGGGTTCAAGACGCAAGTAGATCTTGGTATACATGAGCGGACCCGGGTGGACCGCAAGAAGTTTCATGAGCTGCTCCTTTCGATGAAATGTCCGCCTCTATTAAGGATAAACCACAGGACGAGGTGAGATCGTGGCAGACCCGTATGACTTGATCAAGTCCGAACGAGCCGCGGCCGCGCTTTGACCACTTTTATTGGCCGGCAGAATGGCGTACGATTCGCCATGCAGGCCGCGAAGGACCTCACGCCCAGGCAACGCATCATGCAATTGATCACGGGAACCAAACTGTCGTCGTTTCAACTGGCGCAGATGATCGGGATCCCGGAACGTCAGGTCGAAGAGCACCTGTCGCACATCGTGAAGACGGTCGGCCGCGATGCGGCGCGCCGCTTCCTGATCGAGCCATCGACATGCCGGCAATGCAATTTTGAGTTCAAAGACCGGACCCGCCTGACGAGACCGAGTCGCTGCCCGCGCTGCCGAAGCGAATCGATCACGGCCCCCAGGTTCGGGATCACGGGAGCATGACCGTGCGAGCGATTGGATGCGGGCTCTTGATGCTTGCGTTGATCTCATCGGCTTGCGGCGCCGATCAATCGGCGCAGTGGTTGGAGACGGCTCAACTGGAAGAACGTCAGAATAATGTCGCCCATGCCAAACAATTGTACGAGGATATTATTCGCCTGTACCCGGATAGCCAGGCGGCAGTAACCGCTCGGGCCCGCCTCGATGAACTTAAGACCCACTAACGGCAACGACGGGAATAGTCGCCTGGTGATTGGCCGGATTGGCTTTGATTATCTGTTCGCTCGCGGCGGCCAGGGGATGAACGCGCTCGTCGTCCGCTGATAAATGCGATAATCCTCGCCGCGGGTCGCCAAAGCTTGCGCTTCTGCCGGCGGAATGCCGGTGATTTTCACCAGTGCCCACCCCATGACAAGCGGGCCGATCAGTGTGGCCCACCAGTTGCCTGCAGGCAGCGCGAACGCCATGATCACATAGCTCCACCAATGGAGCCATTCAAAAAAATAGTTGGGATGCCGCGAGTATCGCCATAATCCCGCGCGGCAGACCCGGTCCTTATTCCATGGCTGTTTTCGAAACGCCGCCAATTGCCCATCCGCGATCGCTTCTCCGCTCACGGCGATGGCCCATAGCAACAGCCCGCACAGTTCCCACAGGCTGAACGCCGGACGAGGATTTTGCATGATGATGAGCGGAGGCAGCGAAAAGAGGGCGATGGCGGCCGCCTGCATCTGAAAATACGCGAACATGAGCGCCGGTTCATGTCCTCCCCATCGCCGGCGCATGATCCGATATCGCGCATCTTCCTGCTTACCGATAATTCGATCGAACAGGATATGCGTTCCGAGCCGCGCCGCATACAGCCCGATCATCAAGGCCACCACTATACGGCGCGCAACGTTTCCCTCCACCGTCAGCGCATACCAGACAACCGCGCCGATCAATCCCGCACACCATCCGACATCCGCGATGGAAGCGTTCGGACGAAGTCGCTGAATCATCCAGAGGACGAGCATGAGCACAGCCGAAGTCAGCCATGCGTGGATCAGCAAGAGCAGCGGGTCGTTCACCGGCTTAGCTTACTCCGTAATCCCATGGGTCTGCGTCCGGACACCGGCGCGACGCAACCCAGGCTCTCAGGCCGGGCAATGGAAAGGACAACAGAATTTGAAGCTTGCTGCTGCTCATGGAGAGATCCGCCGGACGAGGCGGCCCGGCGTAGGCTTGCAAGGTACCGGGCTTGAGATAGGAGGACAACTCGGGATACCAACGTAACAACACGTCCCCGATCTCCCACCGCGACAATCGCTCAGCGCCTCCCAAATGATAGAGACCCGGCCGCTCGCGATCCACCAGTTCCCAGATGGCCCGCGCGACGGCCCCAGCTGGAAGCGGACAACGATATTCATCGGTAAATAACGTGATCGGTTGTCCTTCCCGGCCAGCTTTCCGCATGTCCTCGACGAAACTACGATCGCCGGTGTCCGAGCGGCCGGCGGTCAACGCGACCCGCATGGCGGTATGGAAAGGATTCCGCAAAACGACCCGTTCGGCTTCCGCTTTGGTTCGGCCGTAGACATTCAATGGACTGACTTCATCGGTTTCGACATAACAGCCTCTTGTGCCGTCAAAGACTTGATCGCTCGAGAGGAAGACGAGTGGTTTGTCGCCAGCCAGCTTCGCCAGTTGTTGCGTTGCCTCGACATTGATTCGGTGCGCGAGGACCGGATCGGCTTCGCACTGACTCGTGCGGCTCAGCGCCGCACAATGGATGACGGCTTGCGGCGCCAGCCGCTTCCAGAGCGCATCCACTTGTTCGCGGTTGGTGAGATCCGCCTCCTGTCGCGTCACTCCATGAACCCGCCAACGAGGCGCCCATCGCGGCGCCGACCGTACCAGATAGCTGCCGATCAGGCCCCCTGCCCCCGTGACCAGCATGAGCGGTTTCATACGGAGCGCTTTGCCAATACTGCGGTCAAATCCATGGTCTTATCCCGGAAATGTCGCAGGATGATCAAGAAGCCATTGTTCCTACCCCCACCCAGCTCCGCCGCGTCAAACGCGCCTCTCCACAGATCGGCCGCAGCTGGTGCATGGCGCGCTGAATAAAGCGAGCCATGTCTGTACACATCGGTGAGGCGGCTATGTCTTTCGAGACAAAGTCCGGTGACATGTGCGTCTCGGCGCTCAACGGCGGGCGGGTGAGATAGAGACCTTTTCAGCATCCTGCCAGCCGGCGAATCTCAGGCACATCTATGATCCGCACTTCCGAAGGCGGATGTTCAATCACCCATACGAGCGCGGCAAGCATCTCGTCAATGGTGACAAGGCCCAAACGTGCCGCCGCGTCTCTCGTGGAAGGAAACAGTCTCATCATCCTATAGGCCGGCATCAGGATACGCGGCCATTGATGGCCGGGACCGAGGATATACCATGGCCTCAGAAAGGTGGCCGGCAAACAAGAGTTACGGATCGCCTCTTCACACGTTCGACGGACCGCGATGTAGGCTTTCATGACCGGCGCCGGATGCGCGACATTGACATAGACAAAATGGCGCACAGCCGCAGACGTGGCCGCCGCGATGGAGGCCCGTGCGGAAATCAGGTCGATGGCGCGAAAAGCCGGCCCTTTCCATGGCGCAGGTTTCGGGACTCCTACAAGTTGAACGAACGTATCGGCTCCATGCACCTGATCGGCGAAGGTGCCGTGATCCAAGGGATTCCCTTCGATGACGTGACAGCCGGCCGGCAACTTTCCCCTCGATTCCCTTCGCGTCAATGCACGCACCTCATACCCCCGTTCCAGCAAGCGAGGAACGAGTCGACTCCCGACGTACCCGCTCGCGCCGGTCACAAAGAGGCACCGTGGCTTCATGCGATTCCGATGTATCCCGGACAATGACTCATGGGTCGTATCAAAATAAGGCAACCTGCACGCTCGCGCAACTCCCGGTCCGATGTCGTTCTTTGGCCGCTTCCAGGCCGACGGGGTTCCACCCTCGAAGTCTTGGGCAGATAGAGTGTCAGAGTAAGAGGCGAGAACTCAGTGACTGGCTTGCAAGGGAAGCAGGCGCCGGTTCCGTTCCAGGCGCGTGCCGCTGATGGCTTCCAAATCGTAGGCGACGTACATTCGCTCCAAGAACGGCTCCTCCGGAAACGGTCGATTCGCCCTGATACCCCGCCACCGATCGATCTTGACCGCCGACGAGGACTCGTTAAACTCCTCGATGGCCAATAATTCTCCGGCAAACCGGTGGCTGACGAGAATCTCTTCGACGTCGTCGAAGTACAGAGGCACCTTGGACAACATCCACCGGTTGCGATGTGAGAGTAACTGCAATGCATGCACCGTGGAAGAATAGAGATCAAGATCAAAGGAAATGAATCCGATGGGCGCCTCCTGGATATGAGCCACGAATTCCGGCACATGCTCCCGTACATCGCCGAAGAGGAGCCTGGTGCGGGACGACAACTTGGCCCGTAAGGCCTGTTCGTCGAGCGGGAAATCCCCCTCTTTCCAGTAATCAGGATGATCGCGGTAGTCGCCGGTCATTTCGGGCAATCCTCTTCCACTGTCGAAGCCCACCACGTTGATTGTCACGCCGCTTTCTCGTTCGACCGCCGCCGCTTCCTCCTGGAGCGCCAATAGCCCCTCGCCGCCGGCGACTCCAAATTCAATGGCGGTAATGGCAGGGATGTCCTGCTCACGCGCCAGCCAGGCGCCCGTGACGAGCCCGGAGAGATACGCGGGCCTCGGGGAAATCGCCCACAATTCTCTGGTTCCCACTGATATCGGCAACCAAGCCAGCAGTCCTTTGGTCAATAATCGGAACGGGGACTCCATTGAAAGGCGAGTCAGCCATCTGGGAACTGAAATGTCGGGCACCAAATACCTTCTTCTCGATAGAGTGATCGATTGGAACGGCGGATAGACCCTCAGGGGGGAATACACAAACCAGCGCGCGGTAATACGCCCACCAGCAAGTGACTGCATCCGTCGATGTAATGGATGTCGGCACTATAGAGATCGAGGCAGGATCGTTCAAGCAAAAAATTGCGACTGAAGATTAAAATTTACGGATCATAAGTATTGCGTCAGTCAGGATCACGATTAAATCGCAAAACACCTCGCTCAAGGGAATCCTAGTGTTTGTCGCCTTGCGACGGTGAAGCTGTCCGCCTCCACACCTCTCAGAGCGGCCTTTTCGGGTCTTGCCAAGCGGAAACCTTCCGGAATTCCCGGTGGCTGTGGTCACGAGCGACCACAGTGCCGTGGTCAGTTCCGGCTTTCCTCCTCGGCAAGACCTCGATGAACACCTCGCTCTTCCGGTGAAGTCGGCGCTCAGCTCCCCATCGTCGGACAACACTCAAGATTTACAGCGATGCGTCGAGAGTCAGGGGGACAAAGGTTCTGGATGGTCACGCCTCAATACGGTGGGGCGCTTGGAGCCCTTGACGAGCTATCGCTTGTGGTCCGCATCGTACTCCGCTGTAGTTCAACCTCCAGATCTAGCGTTGAAACAAAAGATACATGGATTACTTCTACCTAACGTCCCTTCCTGGCATCCTTCCTTATCTTGTAAATGACGTATTGACACATTATCCTGCTGCCATATCAGTTCAGTCTCAATCAGCGGGCGACGATGAATAGTCTCACCACTGCCCCCCAACGCGACCTGATCTTTATAAGTTATAGCCACCAAGACAAGCAGTGGCTCGACCGGCTCCAAATACTCCTGAAGCCATTCATAAGAGAAAAACAGATAACCGTCTGGATCGATCCCTACATTCAAGTCGGTGATCGCTGGGAAAGAAAGATCGACGAAGCCCTGGATCGAACGAAAATCGCCGTGCTACTGATTAGTCCAAATTTTCTTGCATCCGACTTCATCATGGATGTCGAACTGCCGGCAATTCTTAATGCGACGGAAAGGGACGATGCAGTCCTATTCTGCGTGCCGATCAGCTCGGTTCCAAAGAGTCCCACGTTGATGAAGTTATCGAAGTACCAGTGGGCCAGGGGGACTGAGGAGCCATTGGGGCTAATCCCGGATGAGGAAATGCGAAACAATGCTCTGGTCAAGATAGTCGACACACTGGTGACGGCTTTTCCTCTCCCCGTTGCTCCGGTTTCCCCGGCCGCCGAAAGACAAGTAGATCTTGGCCGTAGTCATGTGCCGGGCGTCACCGAGAGAACAGTCACCGATAAGCAAATTGGTAAATTGCATGGGGTCCCTCCACAACGACCGCATTTTATCCCAAGGACTGAAGAACTAAATCGGCTCAAAGGGGCCTTGCTCGCCCTAAGCACCAGATCCTTCGGCATATCTGGCGCAGCATCAAAATTTGGCCTCCATGGACAAGGCGGTATTGGCAAGTCAGTGCTAGCGATCGCGCTGGTGAATGACGATGAAGTTCGGCGGGCCTTTCCTGATGGAATCTATTGGATCACTGTGGGTCAAACGCCTGACATTCTTGGGTTGCAGGATAGTCTGATTACAGACCTGAGTGGAAAGGGAACCGACCTCACCGGCCTGGAACCTTGCAAGAAATTGTTAAAGGAGCTGTTTGAAGGAAAATGCTGTCTGGTAGTGCTGGACGATCTCTGGCGATATGACGACGCGCTGGCCTTCGATGCACTGGACGCCGGCTCCAAGCTGCTGATCACAACCCGGGATGCCACGCTCCTCACTGCCCTCGGCGCACACGAGGAACGACTGGATCGTGTTAGCAAAGACCTAGCGCTGGAATTGCTCGCCCAATGGTCCGGTTGGGACCATGCATCTCTTCCGCTGGCCGCCCAAGAGGTTGCCGAACATTGCGGCCGGATTCCACTGGCTCTCGCACTCGCAGGCGCGCGAGTGCGAGACGGAATGGCTTGGGAGGACCTGCGAGATGCCCTGGCACGCGGACATCTTGAATTCCTCGACCATCCGTATGGCAGCATCTTCAAATCCATGCGATGCAGCGTCGATGCTTTGCCCCCTGACGCGCGCCGACGGTATCTCGAACTTGCGATCTTTCCGGAAGATACGGTCATCCCCGAACGGACCGTCCATAAGCTCTGGCATCAGACTGGAGGCCTCGACGCAATACAAGTCAAAAGCCTGCTGAACACCTACGAACGAAAAGGGCTGGTCTATACTGGACAGGGTCAACGCGAGGTTAGTCTCATCTTTCACGACCTCCAACAAGACTTTCTGCGGCTCATTGTAGAAGACTTACCGAATCTCCATGCTCAGTTCCTTCAAGCGTACCGAGATGACCTGAGTAATGGAACGACGAGAACGCCAAGTTCTTGGTCTCAGTTGCCCGCCGAAGATCAATACATGTGGTCATACCTTGCCTATCATCTGATTGAAGCTGGTTGCTCCGATGAACTGCGGCAGGTTGTGGAAGATGTCCACTACCTCGCGAAGAAGATCTATCTCTTCAAGGCATTCTCAGTGGAACGCGATTTGGAGATGGCTATTAGCTCGACGGGCGGTGTAGCGATCGAAGCCCTTGGGCGAAACCTAGCTCAATCGGGTCATTTGCTCACTGGGTTTTCGCGAAGCGAAGATGTCTTACGCACGCTGTATATGCGACTTCGCGACGATTCGGCTTTGACATCCATAGCAGACCGATTCGAGTCCAGCGTCGACATACCCTTCTTAAAACCGCTTTGGCCTATGCCTGATCGGCCACATTCTTCACTAATCCGTACTCTTGAAGGCCATACGGATAGAGTTAAATGTTGCACGTTCGATCCTGCGGGAAAGTCGATTGTCTCAGGTTGTCTTGACGGTACCTTTCAAGTTTGGGATGCCGACACCGGCACGCTCCTCCGAACTCTTAAAGACGATAGCAACTTTAGGGATTGGGCGTGCGATCCGGGAGGAAGGTCTATTGTCTGTGCAACTTATGACGGCATGTTGGTGCTAAGGAATACCGTTAGTTGCACAGCCGTCCATAGGATCAAAGGTGATCGTGGGCACGCCGAGAGCTGTGCTCTCCATCCTAATTGCACGACGATTGTCTCAGGTGCTAAGGACGGCAGTCTTCGGCTTTGGGATGCCGCCAGCGGCGAAGTCCTTCACAGCTTCGAAGCGCACAAGACCTCCATTTGGTGTTGCGCGGTTGACCCCCAGGGAAAATGGCTCGTTTCAGGTGCCTACGACGGCACGCTGCGACTTTGGGATGTTTCAAGTTGCACGTTAATCCATACCTTCGAAGGCCACACGGCTGCTGTGACGTGCTGCGCCGTCGATTCGCAGGGTAAATGGATCGTTTCCGGTAGCTACGATCACACGCTGCGCATTTGGGACATCGTCCAGGGCACCCTAACCCACATTCTCCAAGGACATACGGATTCGGTTTTGTGTTGCGCGGTCGATCCGCAGAGAAAATGGATCGTGTCAGGCGGTGGCGATTGCACCTTGCGCCTTTGGGATGTCGCCACCGGCCAAGAACTCCGCATTCTTAAAGGCCATACGCACGATGTCGAATGCTGCGCCGCCGATTCGCAGGGAAAATGGATCATCTCGGGTGATGGTGGCGGAAGTCTTAGGCTATGGGATGCTACCGTCGGAGAGTCCTTTCGTACACTAGACAGTGACGGATACGAGATACGCTGCTTCACGGTTGACCCAGAAAGCAAGTGGATCGCCACAGGTTCCGACGATGGAACTATTCGACTTAGGGATGCCGGCTCTGGCCACATCATTCGTACTCTCAAAGGCCATACTGGTACCGTCCGGTATTGTGCGGTCGATCCCAAGGGTCGGTGGATCATTTCAGGTAGCGATGATTACACCGTGCGTCTATGGGATGCCAGCTCAGGTCTAATACTTCACATCCTCGAAGGGCATACAGACAGAGTCCGCTACTGTGCAATTGGTCCGCAGGGCAAATGGATTGTCTCGGGTAGCGACGACCACACACTCTGTGTATGGGAACTGGCCACAGGAGCGCTGGTACGTAGGCTCGAAGGACATACAGAAGAAATCACGTGCTGTGCAATCGATCCGCAAGGAAAGTGGATTGTGTCAGGCAGCAACGATCGCACCTTGAGATTGTGGGATGTAGTTACCGGATTGCCACTTCATGTCCTTCGGCACACGGACGCGCTGATCTGTTGCACGGTAGATCCTTGGGGAAAGTGGGTTGTTGCTGCGTCGGGCGGCACAGCTAAGTACGACGTAACTTTACGTCTATGGGATGTCGCTACCGGCAAGGCTAGGCGGGACCTTATTAATACTGAGGTTCCCGAAAAAAGCGGCTATGCCTGGATAGAATGCTGTGAAGTCGATCCCAATGGCAATTGGATAGTTTCGGGTCACAATGGCACTCTGCGGCTCTGGGATGTCTCCGTCGGCGTCTGTTTAGGTATGTTGGAGACGGGCTCGACTAGGTGTTGTGCAATCGACCCACAGGGAAAATGGATCGTATCCGGCAACTACGATGGCACACTGCACGTCTGGCACGCCATAGAGCGTGAGTCGTTTATGGTAATCCGCGTCGATGATTCTCTGTCATCGGTGGCCTGGTTTCCAGACGGCCGGCGGATCGTAACGGCGGGAACGAAGGGCCTTTACGTGTTCGAGTTGCGCGGTCTAAAAAGCGCCTGACCGATGCAAACTTAATTTGTGAAAGCTAGAACTTAAACTGACAGTCAGGTAGAGTCCTCCCTCTTTCGAAAGGAGCGAGGACAATGACGACGGAGCAGAAGATCATCAAGGCCAAAGTCGGCGTGTTGGAACTGGCGAAGCAGCTCGGTAATGTCTCCAAAGCCTGTCAGCTGATGGGGTATAGCCGAGATAGTTTCTATCGGTTCAAAGAACTCTACGACAGGGGCGGCGAGGCCGCCCTCCAAGAGATTTCGCGACAGAAACCCCTCCTCAAGAATCGGGTGGCGCCTGAAGTGGAGCAGGTGATTGTGCAGATGGCCATTGAGCAGCCGGCTTGGGGGCAGGCCCGCGTGGCCAATGAACTGCGCAAGCAGGCCCTGACGATTTCCCCGGCGGGCGTGCGATGCATCTGGCTCCGCCATGATCTCGAAACGATGCGGAAACGATTGAAGGCGCTGGAAGCGAAGGTGGCGCAAGAAGGTCTGGTGCTCACCGATGCGCAAGTGGTGGCGCTCGAGAAGGCCACCGCGGATAAAGAAGCGCACGGGGAATTCGAGAGCGCATGTCCCGGCTACTGCGGCGCGCAGGACACGTTCTACGTCGGGACGTTGAAGGGCGTGGGCCGGATCTATCAACAGACCTTCATCGATACCTACAGCAAAGTCGGCTTTGCCAAGCTATACGACCGAAAGACGCCGGTGACGGCCGCGGAATTGCTCAATGACCGAGTCTTGCCGTTTTTCGAGCAGCACGACATTCCGCTGAACCGTGTGCTCACCGATCGTGGCACGGAATACTGTGGCGCGCCGGAGCGCCATGAGTACGAATTGTACCTTGCCGTGGAGAACATTGATCACACGCGCACCAAGACGCGGCATCCCCAGACCAACGGGATCTGTGAGCGGTTCCACAAAACGATGTTGAACGAGTTCTACCGCGTAGCGTTCCGGAAGAAGATCTATCGGACGCTGGAGGAACTCCAGGCCGACCTGGATGCATGGATACAGGAGTACAACGAGCAGCGCCCTCATCAGGGCCGCTGGTGCTATGGCAAGACGCCCATGCACACCTTCGTCGACAGTGTGCCGCTGGCCAAGGAGAAAATGTTAGCGGCCTAAACCCGGTGAGGACTCGCTGTCTGTCAGATGAAGTCTTGAGTTATACACTTAATTACCTATTCTGCTTCACCCCCTCGTCAGTTTCCGATACCGGATCCGATGCGGGCGTTCGGCGTCTTTCCCCAAGCGCCGCCTGTGATCGGCGTCGTACTCGCTGTAGTTGCCTTCGTACCAGACGACCCGGCTCTCGCCTTCGAACGCCAAAATGTGCGTGGCGATCCGGTCGAGAAACCAGCGGTCGTGACTGCTGACCATCGCGCAGCCCCCGAAGTTTTCGAGACCTTCTTCGAGTGCTCGCAGCGTATTGACATCGAGATCGTTGGTCGGCTCATCGAGCAGAATCAGATTGGCGCCTTCCTTTAGCATGCGCGCAAGATGCACGCGGTTCCGCTCTCCACCCGACAGGTCCTTCACCTTCTTCTGCTGGTCGGTCCCGCTGAAGTTAAATCGGGCGCAATAGGCGCGTGCGTTGACTTCGGCCTTGCCTAGCTTGATGGTGTCCTGACCGCCGGAGATGATTTCATACACTGTCTTGGTCCCGTCCAACGTGCGATCCTGATCGACATATCCCAACTTGACGGTCTCGCCGACCTTGATGGCGCCGGTGTCCGGCTTCTCCTTGCCAACGATCATCCGGAACAGCGTGGTCTTGCCCGCACCGTTCGGGCCGATCACGCCGACGATTCCGCCTCGCGGCAGATTGAAACTCAGCTCATCGAACAGGACACGCTCTCCATAGGACTTGCCGATCCCGCTCGCTTCCACGACCACATCGCCCAGCCGCGGCCCGGGCGGAATAAAAATTTCCAGGTCTTCCGCTCGCTGCTCCTGCTTCTGATTGACCAGTTCCTCGTAACGCGTCAGCCTGGCTTTTCCTTTTGACTGTCTGGCCTTTGGCGACATCCGAATCCACTCGAGCTCGTGCTCGAGCGTTTTGCGCAATTTTGATTCAGCCTTCTCTTCCTTTTCCAACCGCTCCTTCTTCTGATCGAGCCAGGAAGAATAATTGCCCTGAAAGGGAATGCCGTGGCCGCGGTCCAACTCTAAGATCCAGCCGGCGACGTTATCGAGAAAATACCGATCGTGCGTGACGGCGATGACGGTGCCCTTGTACTCCTGCAGGTGCTGCTCGAGCCATTGCACCGATTCCGCATCCAGGTGATTGGTCGGCTCATCCAAAAGCAGAATGTCCGGTTCCTGGATCAACAACCGGCAGAGCGCGACGCGGCGCCGCTCTCCTCCGGACAAGACCTCGATCTTCGCATCCGGCGGCGGGCAACGGAGCGCATCCATGGCGATTTCCAGCTCATTTTCCAATTCCCAGCCGTTCGCCGCTTCGATCCTCTCCTGTAATTGACTCTGCTTGTCGAGCAGCTTTTCCATCTCATCGGGCGATACATTCTCGCCGAGTTTATTGCTGACCGCCTCGTACTCTTTCAGCAGGCCGATGATTTCATGGCGGCCTTCCTCTACTACCTCTTTGACCGTCTTGTCTTTATCGAGTTGCGGCTCCTGTTCCAGGAGACCAACGCTGTAGCCTTTCGATCTCGTCACCTCGCCCACATAGTTCTGATCGACCCCGGCGATGATCTTTAACAGCGAACTCTTGCCCGCACCGTTCAACCCAAGCACGCCGATCTTCGCGCCGTAATAAAACCCAAGGTAGATGTCCCGCAAGACCTGTTTCTTCGGCGGATAGACCTTGCCGACACCGACCAAGGAGAAAATCACTTGCTTATCATTCGTCGCCATACGGTTCCTTTGTCTCAATCATAGAAGTGGTAGTAATCGATACGAGTGGGCAACAAGTCCGCATCGTGAAGAAGTCGGGCTACAGTGAATGCAGAACCTGAACGCCTTGCTCCGCCCCACTTGCCATGCTTGCCAGCTGCGCTCTTGCTTCCTCCGCATTACGCACCGGGCTTGGAAAGGCGACACGGCCTCCCTGCATCCGATCGGCAGTCTTGACCCGGAGATGAAAACCCAGTCGATCCAGGGCGGTCACGGTTACCTGTTGCGGCTCTACCTTCGCGAAGACCCGGGCAAGCAGCAATAGCCGCTCGACTTGCTCCGTATTTATTTCCCGGATAAGCGCCGGGGCCTCCTCCGCGAGCGGATCGACCTCCGCATTTGCATAGTCCTCCGCCGCGACCCAGCCCATCGATCCGAAGCCTCCGACGAAATACACCTCGCCGATCGTCATGCGGAAGAAGCTGAAGTCGGTGAAATCCACCCAATAGGAGGCATTGGCATGTCGAGCCAGATAGAGGTCGCGGACCGAACCGACCTCCTCCTTTGAGACCTTGGCGGTCAATCCCATGAGCGTCACTCTCGCAGCTCCCAACGGATCGCCGCTGACTTCCGAAGGCGTGACCAGCAGGCTGGCACGCTGATCACTCAGCAAGTTCTGCGTGTGCATCGCCATCGTGCTGATCAGAAAAATCGGCCGCCCTCGTTCATCGACCGCGTAGGGCATCACCGAGCCGAACGGCCAGCCCGGCTGCTTGCGCGACAATGTCGATAGGCTCGCTGTCCGCTGCAGATAGACTAATGTCCGGGCTCGTTCGGCGTGAGTCGGTTCGGGGACGACGCGTCCGTCGGAATCCGGTCCGCTGTTATGCTGTCTTGATGACACAATATTCCTCTCGTCGGTTTTTTTATCGCCGGGTACCAACCTTACTCTGGATGCCGCCTGAATTTCCACTGAGCGGCTCGTCCACGGAATCGATCGAGCGCGTGAAGATCGGATTGCACAAGACAGATGACTTCGGTAGACAGAAGGAAGGAATGAATCGATGGAACATACGGCCTTCGTGCGGAACGTCAATCGCATGTCAGCCGGCGATGAGATTTACCTGTTTGTTACACGGAGAACTTCTATGATGCGCCGCATTCACGCCTGGTCGATGGTTCGGATTGCCGTCCTGGTCTGCCTGGTGGGCATCCTGCTATCCTGTTTACCTGCGGCCGCGGTGTGGGCCGTGGACGATCGCGAGGCTCAAGATCTGATCGATCGGGCCCGCATGACCCTCAATAATTTCGTGGCCGATCCCAACATGACGTGGTTCCGTGATCACATTGCAGATGCCAAAGGTCTGTTCATTGTCCCGCAATACCTCAAAGGCGCCTTCTTCTTCGGCGCAGCCGGCGGAAGCGGGATCCTCATGGCGCGGGAGGAGAAAACGGATGCGTGGAGCGAACCGGCCTTTTTTGTGATGGGGGCCGGCAGTTTCGGCTTTCAATTCGGGGCGGAAGCGGCCGAGGTGGTGCTGCTGATCCTTTCTCAAAAGGGTGTCGAGTCATTGCTGCTGGGCAATTTCAAGCTGGGCGCAGACGGCTCGGTGGCGGTCGGGCCGGTGGGAGCCGGTGTCGCCGGAGCGACGACGCCGAACCTCAGTGCAGACCTCTTGTCGTTCGTCAGGGCGAAGGGGTTGTTTGCGGGCATCTCGCTCGATGGCGCCGTCCTCAAGGCAAAAGACGAATGGAACAGCGCCTACTATGGCAAACCCGTCACGCCGACCGACATCATCATCCGGCGCGACGTGCAGAACCCCTATTCCGAGCGGCTGCGCGAAGCGATCGAGAAAGCGGTGAGCGGGAAGCAAGCAAAGCAATGATGCCTGAAGTCAAGACCAGACAAACAAACCCTCTGAGGCAGATGAAGATTGCGCACTCGCCAAGTTAGCCTAATCGCACGAACAAATCCTCAATCGAAGCAAGGCCATGACTCATTCCCAGGTTTGAAAAACGCCTATGGGCTCGATAACCTGTTGGAAGAGCATCAGCTGCTTACAACCGAGGCATTGTACGGTACCGTTCTGCTTTGGGACGCCAGTACGGGAAGAGCCTGACCCAACTTGATGGGCTTTCGAATTATACAAGCTCCGCTCCCTTCAGCCCTAACGCAGCGCACATCGTCGCTGCATCGCCAAAAAACCTCGCGGGTCTGGGACGTAAACACTGGAACAAAACTTGGCAGCCTCAAGCACGAAGATTCCGTGGCCTCTGCGGCCTTTAGTTCAAATGGGCAGCGCGTAGTGACGGCATCGTGGGACCGGACTGCGCGACTTTGGGATGTCAGATGGCTAACTCAGTACAAGGGCCAAGAGCAAATCCAGGCGGCGTGTGATAAGAAGCTCGGTGCACGCCTTATAACGGAGGAGGATGTGAAAACCTCTGTGATTCTAAGCGGGCGCAAGGGCGAGGACGTGTGCGCACAGTCTTCAATTATGACAGATATTGCTTCAGTAATCGGGTTGAAGATGTAGCAAGCATTAGACAAGTCTGCATGAAGGTTCGCCCCTTATCGATCAACAGGAGCGGAAACTTACCCCTCTCTGTTGAGAGCGACGCGGAATGTTCGAAGGAATTCACCAGGGGTCAGCACCGGGAACGAGGCCCAATCGCGGACCCGATCTGTCAGGAAGTCGCGCGTATTCCACGTGACAAGATAATCCACCGTTGCGATCTTGGCTGCCGCCAGAATCGGTACATCGTTCCGATGAATCACTCGGGCGGCGTCTTGAGCCGCCTCATGGGAAGGATCTTCGACGACTACTGGAGACAGATTACGAAGCAGCAGGTGATAGTCATCCACCAACGTGGGAAGTTTCGCTGTCAAATTCCGATCCGCTTCAACAAGAACCTGCCTGGATACGACCAGTTCTATGACCCTCGCTTCGCTTAACCGCAGAACCTCGCGCGCCGCGCCGGTCGGAGACACGACTCCTGCAATCAAGGCACTGGTGTCCAGAAAGACTCGCCATCGCTTACGCTCCATTCCGTTCCCGGTTGTACCGTTCCCGCTGTTTTTTGAGGTCCGCCAACAGATCGTCCAATTTCAGCCCGGCCTGCTTCATAGCCCGTGCGGCCTTCTTTGCGATGGCATCTCCGATGAGCTTGCGTGGTGTAAGCAGCAATACATCCCCGACTTTCACAACCGTCAGTGAAGCGTCTTCCTCCAGGTTAAGTTCTTTTCTAATGGAAGCGGGAATCGTCAGCTGTCCCCTCCCCCATACTTTGACGGTTGGCACAAAACCCTCCTTTGGGCGATGTGTCGTTTCTGATATTTTCGGATTTTCAGTATAGCGCTGATCTCGTCACCTATCAAGCGGTGTGCCGGTCAAGCATCGATTATTCAGATCCCCAGATCCTCCGAAAGCCGCACTTCCGATTCGTCGGTAATTTCTTCGAGACAACTGAAACAGGCGAACGGAAAGCGGTCCACCGGGATCGCGCAGACTTCCCCGACAGCCGCATCAGCTTCTAGGGCCGGGCCGCCGCATTCCTTATGAATCAAGACCAGCATGCCGCTTTCCTTTACCCTTCCCTCACCACCAGCTGGCGTAAGGCTTCCAAATGTTCCGGTTTGCTTAGCCGGTGGTCGCCGGTCTTGAGCAGCAGTTCAATCGGAAATGCCGGATCCCGCCGCAACACTTCTTCCACAAAGCGCCAACTGCCGGCCGGTTGGATCACCGTATCCTGCAGGCCATGCAAAATCGTCGTCTTGACGCGGCGTAACTGCGAAAAGGTCTGCCCCCAGTACTGCTCGCTTTCCTCGACCCATTTCCACGACAGCGGCCAGTCTTTGTGCAATGCGTCATCGTCCCAGGGCATCCAGCCGGCCGTATGCCAGGCATGCCGGCGTTCATTCGGAATTTGCTTGGCCCGCTCAGCCATCATGTTGAAAGCCGGCGCGATGAGGATCGTCTCTTCAACCATCTCAAATTCCTGCGCCATGAGCCAGCCGATCCAACTTCCAAGCGAATTGCCGACGATGGTGACTCCGGGAACGGCAGGGTCTCGACCCTGCCGGGGTGGGTGGGTGAGTTCGGGCATGGCAGCGGCCCTGGTTACATAAGCTCCTAGGCTCCTCACGACCGCCCGCGCGTCGTCGATCCAGTCGGACAACGTGTAATCGGTGAACGTGCCTTCCGAATCGCCGAATCCACGCACATCGTAACAGCAAAATCCCCAGCCTTTTTCCCGGCACCATTGCACCAGCGCTTTGCTCTTGTTCCCCCACCGTCTGGACAAAAACCCGGTAATGAAAAGAATCTGCCGGCCGGTTCCTTCCAATTGGTCGCCGCAGATCAACTTCCCATCGGCGCCTTCCAGTTCGAATGGCTGCGTCTCAGTCATAGCAGTCTCGGCTTAGAATACAGAGCTTCATACTCCACACCACCCGCCGGCGGTTACGGCTTGTGCAAACGCTTCACCGCCTTAAATGCAACTGAAGGAACTGTCCAAGCTTTCTCAGCACCGGCTCAGGAATCTCATGCCCGCCGCGAAACGGCAGCCACTCCACTTTGAGCCCGGTCCGCACAAACTCATCGCGAAGGCGTTCGGCCATGACATAGGGAAGAATCGGATCCTGTGTGCCGTGGCTTTGAAAGACTGGCAGGCTCTTCCGTTTGAGGAGAAGCGGTTCCCATTCCTGCTTGGCGAGCAAGGTGCCGGAGAGCTGAATCAGCCCGGCATAGGCCCGATCGCTGCGCAAGAGCGCGTCGCACGAGAGCATCGCGCCTTGCGAAAAGCCGCCGAGGATCGTGTGCTTAGGATCGGCCCCGATCTTGCGCTGCAGGTCGTCCAAGAATGGCGCAACCCGCTCACGCGCCTCGATGAGGCCTCGTGGGATTTCGCCCGACATGTCACGAATGCGACCGGCCGCGCGGTCGGCCTGAATCCGCGCCATATCGATCATCCACCAAGCCCGCGCATTGCCATACCCCAGCGGCATGGGAAGTGGCGCTTCAGGAAAGAAGAACCGCGTGCCTGGCGGAGCATCGAGATAGTCGCTCAGGACGACCAAATCATCACCGGGCGCACCGTATCCATGCAACAGCACGACCGCCGGCCCAGTCCCGCCGCCGCGGCCATCGACTCCGCCCGTCATCCGAACGGTGAGCCCGCCGAGTTTGTCCTGTCGCATGTCGGATCAGCCGCCGGTAGAAGATTTGTGTGCCAAGCTTGCCGACCTCTCTTGTACGGCGGCCGTTGAAATTTCTCAAGTAGCCGGCCCGCGCCTTTGTCATGAGCATGTGCATGCAATTGATAATTGCGAGTGGTACGGAGCGAACTTCCTAATGGGGGCGCTTGTCTCGCCCGGCGCATGGATCGCACTGCTTTGCCAAGCGCTGGGTATGATGCTGCCACCGGCTGACGCAGTCCCCTCAATTACTGTCCCAAAACCCAGTATTGAAGGAAGGCAAGCGCGGCCACGAGCGTCGCCTGAACTACCGGCTGCTGATACAAAGGCACGAATGCTCCCTGCTGGATGGAAGCGATTTCGTCGATCACCTTTCGAATGCGGTCACTTCGCTGATCTTGAGTCGATCCCTGCGCGATAAGCGACATAGATTCCGTTTCAAGACTCTCCACCAGAACTCTTCGAGATTTCAGCGCTACCAAGTAAAGTATGCTGGCGCTTCCGAGAGCGAGTAAGCTGTTAAATCCTAGGGCAACGATTAATGGGGGCGGAAAGTCCCAATCATCAAAATAGTGACTACGAGCCGCAACCATGATGAACAACGCTATGAAAGGATAAAGTATACGTCGATTGATGATTCTGGTCCTCTCCACAATCAAACGCACTGCAGAAAGTGGGGTGCCCCCTAAAGCGTGAGGCATTTCAGTGATCCACCTGGCACAGAGTAAGGCAGAATCGAACACATAGAAGTTTAGGATGAGCAAACCGGATACACTGATAAACAGGGCAGCCGTATCAATGCCGCAACTGAAAGTTCCTCTGCAGGGAACGAACAAGCCGGCGTCCCCATCGTTCATGAAGAGCCAGATAGGAAACACCATCAACAGATAGAGCACAATCAAAAGGGCGATTCGGCCCGCGCGCTGCTTGCAGCGATGAGCCCCGCAATATCGCGTCCAGAGCTCAGCAATAGTTAGTAAGGTACCTTGTCGCGTGCCATGAAATACCCAGGCGAAATTTGACCAAAAGCCGTGCTCATGTCCAGTATCGGCCAGCCCGCTGAATCTCTTCTTCAAGGTCTTCGTATTCTCCCGAAGATCCGCTGCTCCCTTGACCATAAACCAGATGCAAAGGACGCCTACCAGCAACCTCAGTAGTTCCGTTGGCCAAACACTCACGCCATCCGACCAGGAAAAGGGCTCGTCTTCGGCATAGTTCACCCTGTGAACAATCCCTGGTAGAAAAAAAAGACATAGGACTGGCAACATTACAATCGCTGCTCCGAACAATGTTTTGTAGATTCGTTCTTTGCTGCCGGCCTGTTTCGCGATTAGCCAATTCCACAACCTTCCATAGCTCCAAACGAATCCCCCTAAGAGGACTAGAAGAGGAATCCACAGTATCCAGATCCGAGCTGGGAAACGGATCTTGTTTTCCCCTGGCACAACGTCGTCTCTCAACGGATGGACCTTCTCACCCGTTTCCGAGGAGTTGGTCGCACTAAGATCCACTGCCCCATGCCGGCCGATCTCGAACACGCGAGGTGGGATTGGTTCACCGCGTTCGGCACTCGCTCCATGGCCTATCGACCTGAGCACCGCAAGGAATGTCGAGGTTTGGTAAGAGTTGCGGAAGGGAGGGATGCTCTGCTGAAGTTCCTTTTCTAATTGCAATCCGAAGTGGGACACGACAAGTAGATTGCGAGCCCATTTCTGTTCACCCTCATGAAAGTATCTTGCATAGAGATCAGTGGTAAAGAATAGGACTGTCGGGAACTGTTCTCGCATCGCCTGTAAGATCAAAAGGGCGTCATAGGGATCCCGCCCCAGAATGCCGATGGCCTTGACCTTTGCATCATCCCCTTTCTCCGACGACTTGATCCGCCAGGCGAGTCTCCTGACATAATCCAGCTGTGAGGTTCCCTCCGGCTTCTCATAGAACGCGATATCACGAAGCTTCATTTTTCCGTTATCCGGTTTCTCTTTGCCCTTGTCATCATCCTTTGACCTCGGCCTCTTTTGTTGATCCTCCAGCGATTCTCCGTCCAGACCGCTGAGATAGCTGTACCGTTTGATGTGCAATTGCTTCTCTGACGGGATGTCACCTCTCATCACAGCATCCATTGGGTCCTTACTTTTCGTGCACTTCCTCTTGAGCATATTGAATTCTTCAGATTCCTTTTCACTGGAGAAGCCCAGGAAATTGATGAGCGCAATCCAGGTCGACCCTTGCGTTGCCGGCTTCTCACGTGTGATGTGCCGGCAGGCGGCCGCGCTGAAAGTAATGGGCAACGCCCTGGCATAGAAGGAGTCCCATTCTCCGATAAGCACAATGGGATCCTTGCCGACCGTGATCCATCTCCGATCAAGTTCGTGAAACAATTCTTCAAACAGCACATAGTCGTTGTCGATCCGATAACGTAGATCAATACCCGCTTCCAATAACAGGTTATTAAACGCCGTTTCGCACTCTTTATATGAGTCGCATTTGGGACCAGCTTGATTTTTTAGCTCATATGTAAGTAAACCCGGCATGGCCGTTGCCCAGGGTGAATACCACTCGATTGGCGTGTGTTCCCCGTTTTCAAAAGACCATAACAACGGCTGAATGGGGCCATGGACGAATCTCTTTCGCTGGGCTTCCGCAAGAATGGTCTGAAATTCTGAGGAATATCTTGGACCAACAATTCTGAAGCGGACCTTAGTACAAGGGTCGTTCGTCGAAGACTGTTTCCTTTGAATCACGGAAGTGCCTACGCAGAGTTTTGTGTGAAGGCTTGCATCCTTGATGGACTGACGTAGCGCTGAGACGCAATTGTCTCCTCGTTGGTCGGGCTTACACTGCAACTGGTACATGAGTTCTTGGAGACCTTCCATCACTTTTCCACCGTAGTCCTCTGCTCTCACCCACAGTACAAGGACGCTGTCGGCGCGCCCCTCATCATTGGTTCTGCATAGTTTCCTCCGGCTATGCCATTCGTAGGGGACTGTAACGGAACTTTTTCTATTAAACTGCCATGTGAAGTAACGGAGGAGTGTAGTCTCCACCGGCGCAAAGCAGCCGACATGGAGCGCCGCTTCGATGGCGTAGCGGTCGGCGATTCTTGATTCGTTCTCGTCGATATAAAAGCCTCCTGCCGTCATCACGATGAGCGTTGTAATGGTTGTGCCCCGGTTGGCATGGTCGAACAGTTCGTCTCTCAACTGGCGCAGGCCGCCGACTTTGGATTGTCTTAACTCAGCTTTGATCGCTATCTTTTCAGCAACGGCCTGATGCGGCACAACATCTTGTTGTAGCCCCGGTAGTCCTCCCTCTACTGAGATGGTTATCTCGTTTTTCTTCCGTGCCTCGAGATCTTTCAGTACAGCGGCGAAAGGATCCTCCCAGAGCCGTGCACGCACCTGTAGTGTATCCGATGCGCCGTTCTGCTCAATGCCCGCGCCTATAGGCCTGGAGCTCTTTAGTGGTTCCTTCACCAGCACCAGTGCCGCGACTGCCAACGCCAGCGTCACCGTCGTGGCAATCGAGAACTTGGAATCATCCCCCTTCAAGGCCACCGGCTCACCTACAGAAGATGACGTGCCATCCCCTATCCTGCGCGATAATTTTTGAGCATGTTACGTGCCATATGGCCGTATTTCGTAATGAGCCCCACCTATTGGGCCTTAGGAACGGAATCCTCGGTGGAATAACGGTCGATTGTATCTGCTTAGATACGATCGCGTATCCAAATAGATA
Source organism: Nitrospira sp. Nam80 (assembly GCF_965152575.1). Taxonomy (NCBI): domain Bacteria; kingdom Pseudomonadati; phylum Nitrospirota; class Nitrospiria; order Nitrospirales; family Nitrospiraceae; genus Nitrospira; species Nitrospira sp. Nam80. The sequence goes on along the minus strand of NZ_OZ224216.1, from coordinate 125,041 downwards.
ACGGAAAGAAGGAGTCATCGGGAGGGACGGGATGTGCTCTCACTCGGGAAACGGCTGGCCTGCGGCTACGACGAGCAGCTGACAACGATGTGTTTGCCCCAATTGGGCGGAGCGGCGGCGTAAGCTTCCATGCCGGGATGTTCGGTGAAGGGTTCTTGGAGAAGAGTCAGCAGCCGGTCGATTTCGGAGAAATCCTTTTGTTGCGCTTTCTCGATCGCGCTTTGAGCCAGATAATTGCGCAGGACGTACTTCGGATTCACCCGATTCATGCGTTGCCGCCGTTCATCATCGCGGCTGTTCTCATTCCTCAATCGCTCGCCATACCGCGTGCCCCAGGCATCGAACCGCACCGGATCCAAAAACCAATCGCGGAGGGCTTGCCGCGCGCCGACCTCGGAACAGAACGTACCTAGTTCACGAAAAAATCTCGTGTAATCCACGCGGCTTCCTTGCATCAGCCCTAACAGGTCACGAATTAACTCATCATCTTGCATCTGTTCCTCCTGCCATCCCAGCTTCGCGCACATCAGTTTCCGATAATGCCGATCGTAGGCCGGCATGTAGGAATCCAGCGCGGCTTTGAGCTCCTCCTTCGGCGCCAAGGGCAACAAGGCCTGGGCGAGGCAACTCAAGTTCCAGAGCCCGATGTACGGCTGCTGGTTGAAGGCGTAGCGGCCGTTATAATCGGAATGATTGCAGATGAAGCCCGCATCATAATCATCCATGAATCCGTACGGCCCATAGTCAAGCGTGACACCGAGAATCGACATGTTGTCGGTATTGAGCACGCCATGCGCCCACCCGACCGCCTGCCACTTGGCGACCAATTCGGCCGTCCGCCTGACAACCTCGGCAAAAAATTGAACGTACCTGTCGGCTGTTTGGATGAGAGCGGGAAAATGCAACTCGATCGTATAGTCGGCCAACCGCTGCAGAAGTTCGTGCTGCTTTCGATAATAAAAGATCTCAAACGTGCCGAACCGCACATGCGAGGGCGCCATGCGGACGATGGTTGCCGCGGTTTCGATCTGCTCCCTGTAGATCTTTTCGTCGCTTCCGATAATGCATAGGGCTCTGGTCGTCGGAATGCCCAGGCCGTGCATCGCTTCACTACAGAGATATTCCCGAATCGCCGAGCGTAGGACCGACCGGCCGTCCCCGTCGCGGGAGAAAGGCGTCATCCCCGCGCCTTTCAGATGAAGGTCCCATCGCTCTTCACGCTGATTCCGGATCTCTCCTAAGAGAATCGCCCGGCCGTCACCGAGCTGCGGGACATAGACGCCGAACTGGTGGCCCGAGTAGAGCATCGCCAGCGGCTCCATCCCCGGCACGAGCAGGCTTCCGCCAAACAGCCCGGCAAATTCCGGTCGCTTGGCTTCGTTCGGATCCAGATCGATGAGGGCGGCGGCGGCGGGATTGAAACTCACCAGATACGGCGGCTCGGAAAAGGGCGTGGGGTTGAGCTTGGCATAAAACGCCTCGGGCAGCCGGGCGTACGTGTTATCGAAAGACAAGTCTTCCAGTGCGCGAAGATTCATGTTTGTTGTGTACCACGACTTCGAGCGTTCCCGCCAGACCAAGGGGCCGATATGCTGCCGCGTCCGGTGCAACGGAGGCTCTCACATGCGAGGGAAAACATGCCGGCTGCGCGTTCGGATACGAGCGGCACCGGGGAATTCGGAAGAAGAGAACAGCCACGACGGCATCTACAGCGGCGAGCGAGGTTCAATCGATAACTTGTTCCAGGCGCCGCACGATCTCCGGCTTGGGCTGTGCCCCGACGATGCGATCGACCTCCCGACCTTCTTTGAAGACCAAGAGTGTCGGGATACTCTGGACGCCGAATCGCGAAGCCGTGGCCGGATTTTCATCCACGTTGAGCTTCGCGACTCGAACCCGGCCGGCCATCGTTCCCGCCAACTCATCGATCACCGGTCCCACCATCCGGCACGGTCCGCACCATTCCGCCCACATGTCAACCAACACGGGCAGCGGCGAACGTTCGACCATCGACGCGAAATTGGCATCCGTCACCGTCACCGGCTTATAGCCGGCCGGCAGCGGCGCTTTGCATGAGCCACAAGTCGGATGGAGGCCCTGATGGATTTTCGCCTGCGGCACACGGTTCATGGCACCGCAAGAGGAACAGCGGATCAACGACATGTCGGACATAATTGCCACTCCTCGAGTCAGAGCGTGATCGGCTTCTTAGTTACGCCGCACGATTCTGATTCGCTCTCTTGAAACAGCGTCGTCGCAGTCACCTCACGCAGCGCAGGCTGCTTGAACCAGGCGCGTGCAGAGGCAGCAACCGGCCTTACGACGTGCGGTAAGGATCCTGTGCGCCGGTCCGATACCGACTGTCCGGTTTGCGACGCCTTCCCAAAAACAGCACGCCGAGGCCCAGAACCCCGCCCACCAACAACAGGCTCGCCATCATAATCATAGAATCCTCCTTTCCGTGCCGACGACTGTCGCATGCCTTCTTCTATGGTACAGGAGACAAAGACCGTAGCAAACTCCCAGTACCGGGCTGGGTATATTGAATCTCCCGCTCAATGCACTCGCCATGTGGAATTTGTCGGCGATACTCCTGAACGAGTTGGGATCATGCCGCTCCATGGTGAAGCCACGCAGCCTATCCTGTTACGCGCTCTTGAAGCGCGTCACCCTCGCGAACAGGATGGCCAAAAACGGCAAGATGAGACTCAGGAGCAGTTGAACGATGAGCAGCATGCCGAGTTCACTATAGTCTTCCGGCGCCTGCACCACCCCGCTCACCGGATCCTTCACTTCCCGCGTCACGACAAAGATCTGATTGAGATATTTGGTGCCCAGTTGGCTGAGAGAGAGCGCCAGGTTCGTGAACGAGGCCATCACCGCAAAGTATGTGGCCTTCAAGTTCGCCGGGGCGGAATTGGCGATCCAAGCGAGCATCGGGATCATCGAAATCTGACCGAGCGGCGATTCCAGCGCAGTGTCGATCAAGGCGATAAACCGCGCATCGACGACACCACCGGTCATCCTCGCGGTCCACTCATGCAGTCCATAATACATGCTGACGATCGGGATGGAGAGGATCGTGCCCACGACGGTGAGGAATCCCACCACATAGGCGATCGACCGCTCGGCCATAAACCGGCGAAAGACAAACATCCCGGCCAGCGTGAGCGTGCTTCCGATCAACGACAACACCGACAGGAAGTGCTGATCGAAGCCCAGCTTGTCGATCATCCACCAGGTGGAGCCTGGTCCGGGCCCCGGAGTGGCCCGAAACAGAAAAATAACGATGGCCGTCCCGATCAAGGTGAAGCGCATGTCCGGCTCGAGTTCCGTCGTGAGGCGGAAAACAAGAAAGCTCACAATCCCGAGCGAACCGATGAAGACGATCTCTTCGCTGTACGGGAACCCGCCCAGCCCGACCGTCAGGGTAAACAGCACAAAGACGAAACTGCCGCCGAGGATCAACCAATTCGGCTTGGTCGGCTCGGCCGGATTCCCGTGCGCGTTCATCATCTGCCTTACTTGCGCCGCCGTGAATCCCTGCCGCCTGAGCCGGCCGGCATCCCGTTGCCGAATCAAAAAGGCTACGATCACTCCCAGCACCGACACCACCGGGATGACCAACGCCATCAGATAGACCCGTTTATAAATTCGGACGACCTCCGCCTGCGGAAGTCCTTCTACGCCGGTGAACAGGTACAGATTCACGATCGCGACCAGGATGCCGCCGCCGATGATGGCCACGCGCCCAAGGGTCTGCATGGTCGTATGCATGAGTTTGCGTGTCGCCGGCGGAAACGGCCGTCCCTGATCGTCCACCAGCGGCACGGCTTCCACGGTCATCGCATCGGCCACCGTATCCTGAAGGACATAGCCGACCGGTGCCAGCAACGCGCTGAGCACAAACCAGGCTTCGGCCGACATAATCGCTGTCATACCTTCCCGATTTCCGATCAAGGCCGCCATGATCGCAAGGCTCGCCGCAAGCAACGCGGCTCCGATCCCGACCAGCCAGCCTTTCCACCGCCACAACAAATCGACGAGATGGCCCAACGGCATTTTGAGTGCCCATGGAATCCCAGCCCAGAACCCGAGCGCCGCGAGAAAGGCGGCCGATAGCCCCAAATAGTCTTTGACGAAAAACGTGCCGACGATGCCGGTCAAACCGGAAATGCCGTAGGCCATGTACACCATGAGCGGCGGCAGGTAGGACAGCCGGAATTCGCGGGCGAGTTCGAGAATATTACGATCGATCCAGTGGTGAAGCGCTGTCAGCATGGCTGGTTCATATCCTTACCGGTTTGTCATCCGGGTCCCGATTGAGACGTCTGTCGTCAGCGGCAGGTATGAGCGGGATGAAGCCGGGGAATTAATCGAGGTGGGAAGTTGATTGCTATTTGGCGTGACCCTGGCTAAAGTTCCGACCGACCAAGGTCAAGGCTACACCGCTGGCCACGCCGACTTCAAGACGAACCATGTCATAGCCTCGGCACAAAGATCCCATGACGATCTTCCTGTCCTACGCTCATGAACAACGCCCGATTGCAGAGGGAATCAGCGCCTCCTTGTCGGTTCGCGGATACGAGGTCTTTTTCGATCGATCCAGCCTCAGGGCCGGCGTCGAATATGATAGGACCATCCAGAAGGCCGTCGAGAATTGCGACCTGTTCGTCTTTCTCATCTCTCCACAGTCGCTGGCGAGAGGCGCCTATGCCCTCACCGAGCTTGGCTTCGCGAGGAACAAGTGGAAGAATCCCTCCGGAAGAATTCTCCCTGTCATGGTCAGCCCGACGCTCGATTCGAGGATCGATGCGTACCTGCGTGCCGTCACGATCCTCTATCCTTACGGAAACATCGCGGCGGAGGTTGCCGCCGGAGCCTCTGCGCTCTTGGAGCACAAGGACCTAGAGCCATCGGAAGTTCCACCGACCGCGGAGCTCCAACGCGAACGGATCGCGACCTATCGGAACCTTTGGACACTGACCAAGCTTCTGCCGAAATGGCCGCGGTCCCGGGATGTGACGTACCAGGCTCTCCGTGAATTCAGTCAAGCGTTGCGGGACTGGTATTTTCATCAGGGCGGAGGCATGTTCCTATCCCGAAGCGCACACACGGCTTACGCCGCTCTGCAGGACTCTCTGACGGCGATTTTCTCCGAACAGTCTTCAGGCGTCATTACGGACGAGCACTACGATGCGGTGCGGGAATTGTGCAGCGCCCTCCGGAGCAGGCTGGCGCGCGATATCGGAGCAAGGAGCTGAAGGAGGGCATAATGATACGAGTGGCGACTTTTAATATGGAGAACCTCTTCACCCGCCCGGTCGCGATGAATCAAGACAATGAACTCAAAGCCCGGCAGGCGATCGACGACTATGCGACCGCCAACAACATCGTCGCGAAGGACGTGTATGAGGCAAACGACAAGGCCACGCTGCTCCAACTCACCGACACGTACAAATGGCATTATCTGGACCCACCGAAGAACGCGCTCGTGCAACTCCAAAAGATTCGCGGGCAGCTGTTTCGCGATCCTCAAAACGGCCCGGTGGAAGTCGTCGCCGGCGGCCGCAACGACTGAGTCGGATGGTTCGAACTGCGCCGCGAGGATATCTATTGGAAAGCCACGTCCAACACGGCCCGTGTAATCGACGCGGTGCGGCCCGACATCCTGATCTGCGTGGAAGTCGAAAACCGCGTGACCCTGGACCGATTCAATGGTCAGGTGCTGGGCGCGCAATTCCAATTTTCGTATCCGCACTCCATGGTCGTCGATGGAAATGATTCGCGGGGCATCGACGTCGGCATTCTGAGCCGGTATCCCATCGTCGAGATTCGAAGCCACGTGGACGATCCGGGGTCCGACGGCAAACGGCTCTTCTCCCGCGATTGTCCGGAGTACGATATTATGCTCCCCACCGGAGATCGTTTGGTCCTCATTCCCAATCATCTGAAATCGAAGCGCAACGGCGACGATAACGCGACGCAACAGCGGCGGAAAGCACAAGCGGACAGAGCCCATGCCATTGGGCTCGGCGCATTATTCCGATCGCCGTTTGTCTTGCTGGGCGGTGATTTCAACGATTCGCCGACCAGCCCGGCATTACCCTCGCTGTTCAGCGATGGATTTCAAGACGTTCAGTCACATCCCAACTATCCCAAGGACAGACCAGGGACCTATGAGACCGGTCTGCCTAATCACAAGATCGACTATCTGATCATGTCGCCGCAGTTACAAGCCAAACTGTGCGATACAGGAATCGAACGACGCGGGTCGTATCATCCAAAGACATGGAAGCCGTTCGACACGGTGACCAAAACATCGGAAGAAGCGTCGGACCATCATCTCGTCTGGGCGGATTTCGATTTCACGGTGTTTTGAATCCCTTTCGTGCTGAGGCATACTTGACACATGCTCTATGGATCTCTTCTCCAAGGCTGAACGATCCGAACTTCTTCCAAGAAGCTTGGCGCGAAAGAAAGCGCTGATCTCGGCCCTACCCATGATTAATCCCAGCAGCCGGAGGTTGCCGAGTCCCTGCGCTGCGAACTCCACACAGCCTGTGCCCCGAGCGGGATCGCACCCGATCGCCCGTGGATCACAGGCCCGCCTTTGCCGGTTCAATCGATCCGTGACCAGCCAAAAGAACACTTTGGAATTGATCAATCCATACCAGCCTGCTGGGTCCATGCCGATCAGACAACGCCTCAGCGCGTGCGAAGGCATCGGTTGTCGATCACGAAGGTGCACGCCGTTCGGTAGGCTGATATGTACCGGACGCTGCCGTCGTTCGAACTGAGCGCGTTCTTCGCCATGCTTGTGCTGAGTAACCCCTGCTGTTGAATCGACCGGACGTTCGCTTCTTCGGCAAGGTGAAAGATATGAGCCGGAAGCTTCAGGTCACTTTCCCGGCGTCTTGACTCGTCGCGATGGTGGGGTTGAATACGCTTGAATGATTTCCTGCCTTCTCGAACAGGTGAGGACATGGTCATTCACCATCCCCGTCGCCTGCATATGCGCATAGCAAATCGTCGATCCCACGAATTGAAAACCCCGACGGCGGAGATCCTTGCTCATCGCGTCGGACTCGCGACTGGTCGCCGGACACCCTTTCAAATGCTTGATCTGATGCACAATCGGCTTGCCGTCGACGAACTTCCAACTATACGCGTCGAAGCTACCACACTCCTCTTGGACCTCTAAAAACTTGCGCGCATTATTGACGGCCGCCAAGATCTTGGCTTTGTTTCGGATGATTCCCGCATTTCCTAACAACTCTTGCATCTTGCGCTCGCCGTACCTGGCCACCTTTTCGGGATCGAAATGGTCGAACGCCGCGCGATAATTCTCTCGCTTTCTGAGGACCGTGTACCAGCTCAATCCCGCTTGCGCGCCTTCCAGGATCAAAAACTCAAACAGCAGCCGATCGTCATGAACCGGCACCCCCCATTCGTCGTCATGATACGCGACGTAATCCGGTTTGCTGAGATCGACCCACGGACAACGGCGACTATTGGGCTTCTTTTGCATTTCCTATCGACCGTATTTCTTTTCGAGTTCCTTGGCAAGCGCATCCGCGTCGTCATCGGACATGTTTTCCAGCTCCTTCAACGATTTTCCATACATGTCCTTGACGGCCCTATCCCGCTCGGAGCGGGTTTCTATCTCCTTCGTTTGCATCTGGCGTCCCAGTGCGTCGAGTCCTTTCGGCGCCTGCTGCATGTTGGCGAGCTTTCTCTCGTAGAGACGAAGCACCTCGGCATCAGTCTTGCCCTCGGCCTCTTTCCCGAGAAACTGCCGCTTGGCGGTCATTTCGGTTTTGGACTTCAACGCTTTGACTTCTGCATCCTTGCGTTTCTGCTCCGCCTCGATCGCCTTGCGCTTGGCTTGTTCCTGAGCTTCCAGCGCCTCATCCATGTCCGCCCATGCGGGAGCCCCGTTCAGGATAGCAAGAACTAAACACATGATGATCTTCTTCATCATTTTCTCCTTGAGTAAGGTTAAGGAACACGGGTCCGTCACGGGGTTCTGGACCATTGGCTCGCGGATTGTATCCGAACGAGAAAGAAACGGCGAGGAAACATGATGGATTCCGCCAGGCTGTAGTGTAGATGGGATGCAAGTCCTAGCGAGTTCTATCGATACCCTTCGGCGCCAGCCGGTTTTCCCGCATCCACCACTTCCCGCATGTACCGCCAGGCATCGGGACGGGACCCGTCGAGGTCGGTAAAGCGATAGACCTGCGCCAGTTGACCGCTGGAAAGCGATTGTCCATTCCAGCGTGAGTGGTCCGGATCAGCCGCCAGGGCCGCCACGGCGCGGCCGATGAACCGGGGAGTCTCGGAAATCACGAAGTGCGGCACCGTTGATACTGCATCCCGCCAGTTTCCTTCGGTCACGCCAAACGCTTCCAGCATGATCTCCGAACGCAACCAGCCCGGCGTGATGGAAACCGAGGTCGCGCCGTGCGGCGCCAGGTCTTTAGCGTGCGCCCACGCCATACGCGTCACCGCAACCTTGGCAAGGTCATAGAACGGGTTGATCCTGTAATGTTGCTCGTTATACTCGGCCGTCCCGTCCGTCACCTCGACAAGCAGCCCCCCTGGTCGCTCGATCATCAGCGGCAGGGCATGATGCGCCGTGATCAGATGTGTCTCAATGCCGAGCCTCAGCATGCGTAAGCCGTTTTCGATATTATGCTTCCAGACCGGTGTGTCCCATTCCTTGAGGTTCTCTCCGCCCCAAATATCATTCACGATCACGTCGAGGCGACCCTGCTCGGTTCGGATGCGATGGACCAACCCCTCAACCTCGGCGGCGACCAGATGATCGATCCGAACCGCTAGACCTACGCCGCCGGACGCCGACACAAGCTCCGCCGTTTCCTCTATGGTTTCCGGACGAGCATATTCGGATAGTTGGTCGCGGGTTGTCCGCCCGGTCACATAGACCGTCGCGCCTGCGGCGCCCAGTTCGATTGCGATTCCTCGACCCGCGCCCCGCGTTCCTCCTGCGACCAGAGCGACTCTGCCTTTCAGGGCTTGACTCATTTCTCTAACGTCGCCTTCATGGCTGATGGAAAGGGAACCCTCATCAATTTCATGCGTCCGACAAAGAACACCGTGGCCTTGTGAATCAACGCGGCTATGGAGGTCTGTCTAATTCCAGTTGTCAATTTTGATGTCATCGGGGGAGGGCTCACCTTTACCAGCCTCAACAATATTTTTGAGGCTCAAGCGGGGCCTTCATCACCTTGGCGTTGACCCGATCGCCTCGGGAAAGACCGCGTCTTGGCGCGCTTGGGCGGGTGTAATAGGCCGCCGCCTCGCAAAGACTACGGTCTCCCCTGGCCTGAGCTTGATGTGGCGTGAAAACGGCACGCCGAATTCACATCGAAATCATCTTCCGCGCATTCCTTGTAGTCCGACGCGCCGTGCGCTCGCCGGATTTTCCCCGCCTTTTGTGCCATTTGGCGATACGCCTTGAGATTTCTTTTTGGGAACCGGCAATACAAATCCGTCGACATAGACGGCGACGCGAAACCTCCTCTGTGCGTGCCGTCCGCCTACTGCTTCCTGGTATACGTAATCTCCATCATCTTCATTTCCTTGCCCTGTTCTTTGCCGTGGCCGTGTGAGCCATACATCTCAAAGATTTGCGTATTCGCATCTATCAACTTCCAGACCGCGCGATGCGACATCTGTCCTCCGCCCAACTCGGCGTGCTGGCCCTTCAGCGTGATCGTCTTGCCGTCGGGGCTGGCCGTGCCCTCCATCGTGAAGATCCCTGTGCCCATGGAGTCCATCCAGGTCGAGACGTAGCGCTTGCGAAGGTTGTCGTATCCGGTAGTCCCTATTCCGTTGTAGGGTTGTCCCATCATGTTGCCGGAAAATTCCTGCTGAAGGAACCGCCCGTCTAATAAAGTCTTCATTTCAACCGAACCGGTGGACTCCATCGGCGGTTTCCCCGGTTCCATCCATTCCTTGGTTGTTGTGGCCCAACTTCCAGCCAGGCTCGCCAGCTGTTTATGGGGCTCGCCGGGTGTGGCGAGTTTCTTGTACTCCTCCATCATCGCCTGGGGATCCATCTGCTTTTCCGACTTCTTCTCTTTTGCCGATACCGGAACTGCGTTCATGATCAGAAACAGACAGGTCAGTGTGATGCTTGTGACACGCATAGATGCCTCCTTGTGATTGGCAACCAAGTTATTCTCGGGGCCTATCCATGTTCCGCCAATTGTCTTCGTGACTTGCTCTTCTACCCGCGGACAGGAAATTCTTCGCGTAGATTTCAACATCGCTCCAGGCGACTACGGATCCTCCGACCTCAGACATGGGAACCGTATTCTCTGATAGGATGTTGAAAAAATCTCTCCAGCTTTGTTCTCGCTTCGCTCAAAGTCTCAACGTACAAAAGAGAGTGCGCTTTGTTGAGAAGGCTTTCGTTTGCACTGGCCATATCTTGCTCCTTGGCTGATCCTTTGGCCGCCCAAAGGTTGCTGGACGAATGTGTCATTCGTGAAACATTCTTCCATGCCTATGTCTTTGCATCTTCGTGCTATCGGCCATCGGCGATAAGCCATCTGCTTTATGCTAGCCGCCAGCCATGGCTCCGACGATAAGAAACGGCTCAGCTCCGGTCGCAACTGCCTCAGGCAAGGGGACATCCGCTGATTCGTGAGAGAGGTCCTGTTCGCAGGCGAAAAATCTAATGAACGGGCGGCGCTTGCGCGTCACATGATCACGGATCGTCCCCCGCAGCATCGGATACCGAATCTCGAGCGCATCAAGAACCGAAGACTGAGTCACCCGTCCCTCGACATCGACCGTCACTTCACCAGTGACGCGCGCCAACGTGCGCAAATGTGCCGGTAAGACCACTCGAATCATAATCGTTTCTCGCCTCTACCTTATCGTACGCTTCACAAACGACGAGCACCGCCCTCACGGCAGTACCTGGACTTCGACGGAGAGCACCGCCGGCAAATCTCGGACGATCGGAGCCCACGTATCACCGCCGTCGGCCGATCCATAGACCTGGCCGCCGGTCGTCCCAAAATACAGGCCGCAGGGATCGAGCGAATCAACGGCCATTGAATCGCGCAACACATTGACGTAGCAGTTCTCTTGCGGCAGGCCTTTCGTGAGCGCCTCCCATTCATTCCCACCCATCCGGCTTCGATAGACCCGCAGCCTTCCATCCGGCGGAAAATGCTCCGAATCGCTCTTGATAGGCACCACATAGATCGTGTCCGGCTGATGCGCATGCACGGCAATCGGAAATCCGAAGTCGGTCGGCAGATTCCCGCTCACCTCATGCCACGATTCGCCGGCGTCGTCGCTGCGCATGACATCCCAGTGCTTCTGCATGAAGAGAACGTTTGGGCGCGACGGATGCATCGCGATTCGGTGCACACAGTGGCCGACTTCCGCATCCGCATCAGGCAGCTCGTACTGGGACTTCAGCCCCTTGTTTACCGGGCGCCACGTCTGCCCGCCGTCATCGGTCCTGAAGACCCCGGCCGCCGAGATTGCGATAAAGATCCGTCCCGGATGATTCTGGTCCAACATAATCGTGTGCAAACACATCCCGCCGGCGCCCGGTTGCCAGAGGTTACCCTTTGCGCTGCGCAGCCCGGCCAACTCCTGCCAGGTCTGCCCTCCGTCCGTCGAGCGAAACAACGCGGCATCCTCTACGCCGGCGTAGACGGTATTGGGATCAGTGAGGGACGGTTCAAGATGCCAGACGCGCTTGAACTCCCAGGGACGTTGCGTGCCGTCGTAATGCTGGTGCGTCGTGAGCGGTTTGCCGGTTTCCGGGGAGGTGTCGTACACGAATTTATTGCTTTCCCCTTTCGGCGTCCCGTCTGGAGCCGTCGTCGACTCACCGGGTGGCGTGCCCGGCTGATACCAGGTCTTCCCGCCGTCGTCCGAGCGCTGAATAATCTGACCGAACCAGCCGCTGGTTTGCGACGCATAGAGCCGATCGGGATCGGCTGGCGATCCCTTCAAATGGTACATTTCCCAGCCCGCAAAGTAAGGGCCACTGACGTCCCATTGTTTGCGCTTTCCATCCGACGTAAGAATGAACGCGCCTTTCCGTGTCCCAACGAGCAGCCGTATCGAATTCATTGTCCACTCCCTTCTGTGCCTGCGGCAGTTATGTCGCGACTCTTCTGTGAGTTTCGAAACATCTACGCATACCGATCGTGATGGCGAACCCAATCCATCGCATGATCAGGATTCTCATCTCTCCCTTTCGGGACGAGATCCAGCCAGTTGTAGGCACCGTTCAAAATGTCAATGCCGCGACCATACGTTGAGTAGGTATGAAAGACATCGTTTTCACGGCGATAGAAAAAACTCGCCCCGGGCATTTCATCATTAATGTAGGGGCCAACCGTATAATTATAGAAGGCTCGCCCCGTACGTTCGTCTTCATCCTTGAAGGAGACCCCAAAATCGAAGTTGAAGTCCGAGCCGAATGAAGAGACCCATTTGAAGCTCCAGCCCATGCGCTCCTTAAATTGATCAATCTTGGCGAGCGGAGCGCGCGAGACCACGACGAAGGACCATAACAATCTCCTATCCTCAAGCCGGTCGCGGCCGTCGGAGAGCCGGCTTCTATCTATTGGTCGAACAAGAAGCCGCCAAATCGACATGGCCGTGTAAGGGAATACGCTCCCCAACTACGTCGCATCCTTCTTGCGCTGCTCGGTGCGTGCGCGCAGGCGCTCCTCTTGCTCTCTGAGTTCGGGCGTGAACTCGGTCCCGAAGTCATCGGCCTCGAAGATCTGACGAATCTCGATCTCGGATTCCTCGCCCGGCATCGGATTGGGGCAACGCTTGGCCCACTCGATCGCCTCTTCCTTCGACTTGCATTGCCACAACCAGAAGCCCGCAATGAGTTCCTTCGTTTCGGCAAAAGGCCCATCGGTCACGGTGCGGTTGCTTCCGGAAAACTTGACTCGGGCACCTTTCGAGCTGGGCTGGAGCCCCTCGCCTGCGAGCATCACACCGGCCTTCACCAGTTCCTCATTGTATTTCATCATGGCGGTCAGGAGTTCCTGGCTCGGCATTGCACCCGCTTCGGAGTTCTTGGTCGCTCTGACGAGGATCATGAATCGCATGGTCATATCTCCTTTTGATCTAAGATGAAGAGTCGGTCTTCGGATCGCCGACCGCTCTGTATATTTGTCGACGAAAGTTTCCGAAATCGACATGCTGTAAAGGCGGCAAATGGGGCATGGGGGTATAGCCTATGGCTCAAGGGAAGCCACATCGACCAAGCCGCTTCTTTGTTTGGACTATCAGCCATCAGCCATATGCTCTTCATTCACCGGGCAGCCCCGCGACATCTCTCACCGGTCGCACTTCAACGGTGCCGATGCGCGCCCCTGGGACCCGAGCGGCAATGGCGACGGCCTCGTCGTGATCCTTCGCCTCGACAAGAAAATAGCCGGCGATCTGTTCCCGCGTTTCTACGAACGGCCCGTCTGTCACGAACGGTTTCCCGTCACGCACCCGAACAATGGTCGCCGTGGATGCCGGCTGCAGCGGTGAGGCGCTGAGATATTGCCCGTTGGCGTCGAGTTGGTGACAGAGTTGGATGGATTCCGAGAGCAGTTCGGCCCGCGTGCCTTCCTGCATTTTGGCGAAGGCCTCTTCATTGTGATGAACCAGCAGCAGGTACTTCATGGCTCTGCCTCCGGATTGCATTTGTTGCAGCCGTCCTCGGCTTTGAGCGTCACCGACAGGGACTACCGGCCCTCGTAGGCTCGCTTGATCGCATTGAGGTCCGGCTTCTTCATTGTCAAAATCGCTTTCATGACTCGCTCGGATTTTTCGACATTTTTGTCGGTTATCATCTTGTCCCACCCGGGGGTGATGATCTGCCATGACAGCCCGTATTTGTCCTTTAGCCAGCCGCACGGCCCTTCCTCTCCGCCATCGGACAGCTTCGCCCACATGTCGTCTATTTCTTTCTGACTCTCGCATTGCACCATGAGAGAGACGGCTTCAGTAAACTTGAAGACGGGACCGCCGTTTAAACCCATAAATTCCTGCCCCTCGATTTCAAACGTCACGGTCATGACCGAACCTTTCGGTCTGCCGGAAACTTCGGCGCCTGCATCTCCGTAGCGGGTGATCGCTCCAAGCTTGGAATTCTTGAAAATCGACACATAAAACTTCGCCGCTTCTTCGGCTTGGTCATCAAACCACAAGCAAGTGGTAATCTTTTGCATGTTTCTCCTCGCCTCGCGTTGATTCTATGCTTCTGATAGCAGCCAGACGCTTTGACGATTTTCACCCACCCGCCCCGCGCACGTTTTTACACCCGCCACAGCCCGCCGGTGCTTCGCATCGGTTGCCCGGGGACGTGCGCTTTTCCCGACTCGCTTCACGGCAGCTCCGGGATCTCGATAACCGGCCGCACCTCGACCGTTCCTCTGCGCGCCATGGGAATCCGAGCCGCGATGGCCAGCGCTTCATCGAGGTTTTTGGCGTCGATCAAGAAATAGCCGCCGAGTTGTTCCCGCGTTTCCGCGAAGGGACCATCCGTGACGAGGCGTTTGCCGTCGCGCACCCGGACGCTGGTCGCCATTGCAGTCGGCTGCAGAGGATTGGCAGCCACATACTGGCCGTTGTGGTGAAGCTGCCGTGCAAGATCCGTCGATTCCTTGTAGCAGTCCTGCCGTTCGCTTTCGCTCAATGCCTGCTCCTCGCCGTAAATCAGCAACATATACTTCACGTGCATCCCTCCGTTTATGCGGCTGTCCCCGGATCATTCTGAAATGCCTCTGCCGGTCGGCACGCCATGGTAATTGTTTGAAGTAAATGTCAGTTTCTCATAGGGTGACCGGACGCTCCAACCATGGAGGTCGCAGCGAGGCGGCAAAACCTCCCCGATATATCCCTGACGATCGACATTCCTGATCGAATTGCTCAGCCTGGAAATCACCCATTCGATGTCATGAACGAGATCTTTTACGCCCGCCTCGCCTTCTTGAGATCCCTGACCGGCCGCACCTCCAGGCTGCCGACACGAGCCGATGGAAATTTCGAGGCAATCTGAATGGCCTCATTCAGGTCCCTGGCATTGATCAAAAAGAAGCCACCGAACTGCTCCTTCGTTTCGGCAAACGGGCCATCGGTCGTGGATGATTTTCCGTTTCGGACCCGCACGGTGGTGGCCATATCGACAGGCTCCAGCGCCTCTGAAAGAATGAGCGTGCCATTCTTCTGGAGCGCCCCGCAGTAGGCCAAGGTCTCCTCCACGATGGCCTCGACCTCGGGTTTGGACATGTCGGCTATCTTCTTCTCTTCGGTGCAGCACATGAGCAAAAACTTCATGGCTTTGAGGCCCTCCCAAATAGCATTAAAAAGCCGTTGTCATGAGATAGTCGTTCGGAAAGACGGAAATCGACAGGGAGTCTAAAGAAGAGCGAAGTGGTCCTGGTTCCTGCTATCAGCTATAAGCCAGCCACGCGCTGTGACATAACATAGTCGTTCTCGGAGACTGAAATTCAACATACTCGCTTGATGGTTTTCCCGCCACTCGTAGACGGAACCCAGATACTTCATGCCTTGACATCAATATGCAGCATAGGTATGTTTTGATGCATGAGAACGACCATAAATCTGCCGGACGAACTCATTGCTCAAATTAAGAAGCTGGCTGCTGTGTCTCACTCAACGGTGACGGCGGTCATCGAGGATGCGTTGCGCGAAGCGCTCGCCAGACGCAGACGCGCCGGCCGGAGCGATCAGGTGATCTTGAAAACATACGGGAAACGGGGACTCCTTCCGGGAGTGGATATTGACGATGCAGCTTCTATGCTTGACCTGATGGAGTCCTCTCGTGATTCTGCCGGACGTTAATGTGCTGGTCTATGCTCACCGGGAGGATTCCGCCCGCCACTCTGATTATTTGAGTTGGCTGAACCAAGTGCTCAATTCCGATACGGCATTTGGAATTTCAGATCTGGTGCTGAGCGGCTTTCTCCGAGTGGTGACCCACCCGCGCATCTTCGGCGATCCCACTCCGCTCGACCTCGCCATGCAATTCGCCCAGTCATTGCGCAATCATCCCAACGCGGTGACGCTTGCGCCGGGTGAGCGCCACTGGGATATCTTCCAACGCCTGTCCCAAGAGGTGAATGCAAAGGGAAATCTTATCGCTGATACGTATCTGGCCGCTCTCGCAATTGAGACCGGTGCCGAGTGGATTACTACAGATCGTGACTATGCCCGCTTTTCAGGCCTGCGGTGGAAGCATCCGCTCGGTTGAGCCAAATTTATGCGGTATGCGGTCTGTATCGATGAATTCTCAGTTGTCTCGGCAAGAGCGGATGACCGGCGGGAAACAGGCCAAAACATGAGCGGAAAATCAGATACTCTGACGACCGCCTCGGAAACATCAAAATTCCTGACTTCTTTCCTCGGCCGGAAGACTTCGTCTTTCGGGATGAATGCCTCAAGCCCCAGCACCATGGCTTGCCGACGCGGCTTCTGGACTGGACCTACTCGCCGTTCGTCGCCCTACACTTTGCGACGAGCGATCTCTCCCTGATGGACCGCGACGCGGTGGTCTGGTGCGTCGATCGCTGGGCAATCCAGCGCTGGCTCCCGGAGGACCTCTTGCGCGCAGTCAAGGCCCGCGGCATCGGAGTGTTTCCGATCGAGCTGCTTGCCAGTGAATTCCCCACCTTCGACAAGTTCGACGACCCAGATCAGCACAGCGATTTCATGGTTTTCTTTGAGCCACCGGCGCTCGATGATCGTATTATCAATCAGGGGGCGCTGTTTTCGTTCCTGTCGCGCCCGGAGCTCGATCTCGACGGTTGGCTGGCACGGATCTCGACCAAGAACGACTCCGGCCGGCCCCCGCTGTGTAAGAAAGTCAGGGTAGCCAAGGAGCTCAAATGGGAGGTTCGCGACAAGCTCGACCACGCGAATCTCCAAGAACGAGTGCTGTTCCCTGGACTCGACGGACTCAGCGCGTGGCTCAAGCGCTGGTATACGCCCAAGCGCAGCGTGGGCGGCCCAGCACCAACCCGCCGCCATCCAGGCCGAGAAGATCCCAGGTGAGCGGGGTGACCGCCTTCCATTGTATTGCTAGCCGAGCTATGCGACACCTTAGGCAGCGCGGTGGGCAACAGCGGCCAGCAAACCCCTCGGACAAGTTCCAACGTTCCCGCCGCAGAGACGAAGAGTTGCACGCGATTGTTCAGAGCACCTATGGCGACATTGTTGTGAGCCAGAGTTGAGGTTCTTAATGACTTACCGCCGGGCTTTGCGCAACGGAAACAAGTAAACATGGCCACGGCAATCGTGAACGGCATGCGGCTCGCGTATGAGATCACCGGCGACGGGGACATCCCGCTCGTCCTGGTCCACGGTTCTTGGGTCTCGCGCCGCAGTTGGGACCTGGTCGTTACGGGCTTAGCCAAGTCGTTTCGAGTGGTGACCTATGACCGGCGCGGCCACAGCGAGAGCGAACGTCCGATGAAGCAGGGCAATGTTGACGAAGACGCCGCCGATCTCGCCGCGCTCATCGAGGATTTGCAACTCGCGCCTGCGTGGGCGGCCGGAAATTCATTCGGCGCCTCAATCACGCTCCGGTTGGCCGGCCAGCGTCCCGATCTCCTCCGTGGAGTCATTGCGCATGAGCCGCCGCTGTTCTCATTGCTCGCGCATGACCCTGCGCTCGCACCGGTCCTCGACGAGATCCGTGAAACGATCCGCAGTGTGGCCAAACGCATTGCGTCCGGAGATAATGCTGGTGCTGCCGCACAGTTCGTCGACGCTGTGGCGCTCGGACCGGGTACCTGGACCCGACTTCCTTCTCAAGTCCGGCAAACTTGTATCGATAATGCATCGACATTCTTAGACGAAGCGAACGATCCCCAGCAGTTCTGTCTTGACCTCGAAGGGATCAAGACATTCCCTCAGCCCGTGCTCCTCTCGACCGGTGACCGGAGTCCCCCGATATACAGCCCCGTGCTTGCCAAGCTCGCCGACGTATTGCCCCAGGCAGAGATCATGACGTTTTCCGGCGCCGGGCACATCCCGCATGCCACGCAGCCGGAGGCCTACGTCGATGTGACCAGAGCGTTCATTCTTAGCCCGCATTATTCATGACGGGTCGTCGCGATCTCTGGAAGAGGCGTGTCTCGGCGCGCCTGGGGAAGGGCGGGTGTAAAATTTGGGTCGCCAAGCGAGGTCCACGGCGCGAAGAATAATGAGCGCCATGCTTGTGGACGCCGGCGAGACGGTGAGCCGGCAGTCTCTTGCAAGCACAGCCGCGAGGGACTGAGGGGTACTTGAAACAGTACGTCGAGGGACTGAGAGGCGAGCACGCCCGCCATACCAAGCTTCGCTTGACCCGCCGCGTTCGATCACCTCGCGGCGGAGAGGTAACGTGTTTGGAGGCAGCCGTGCGGCAATGCGTTGCCCTGCACGTCATGTTTGACAAGCTTGGAGATGTACGCGATAGTCCATGCGAGGATCGGGTTCACTTGAGCGTGGACATCTCGACAAGAAGACAATGCTGGGATGAAAGATGAATCTTACACGCCCGGATATGGCCCAAATGTCGTCGAGTTCATGTCGAAGCGATCTTTCGATTCGCACGGACAGTTCTTCGCCGCCTACCTCACGGCCGGCGTGTCGGTCTTGGACTGTGGATGTGGTCCCGGGTCCATCACCGTGGGCATTGCCGAGCGCATCTCCCCGGGAACGGTTGTCGGTGTTGACCGTAGCGCTTCACAGATCGCACGAACAACCGACATTGCTACATCCGACTCTATAGCCAATATCGCGTTTCAAACTGCGGACTGCTATTCCTTGCCGTTTGCTGGTAACAGCTTCGATCGACTATTCAGCCATGCCTTAATCGAACATCTATCTGATCCTATTGGGGCCCTGACGGAGTTCTATCGTGTACTCAAGCCCGGTGGGTTCATCGGCGCCTGCAGCCCGGATTGGGATGGGTTCATCTTGTCGCCGCCTTCACAGGAGTTGTCCCGTGCCATCGCGGCCTATACAACGTTGCAGAACAGCAATGGGGGTGACACTCGAGCGGGCCGCAAACTCGCGGTCCACCTCGCCGCGGCGGGGTTTGACGTGATGCAGATGTCGGCCCGATATGAGTGCTATGCCTCCCTGCAGCTCATTGGTGAGTACTTGGCTCTTCAGCTTGAGGAAGCCGGCGATGAGCAGTCTGCAGAAACGTTTCGGACTTGGAGCCGCAACGGCGGCATGTTTGCTCAGGCCTGGGTGTCTGTCGTCGGCCGAAAGGAGGAATGAGACGGAACGCTGAGGAATGAGCCGCGGGCGACGATGCGACGCACGGCCTCGGTTCGATTGCGGCCGGCCGTCCCTGCATCAGTCGTAGGGATTCCACGCCGGGCGGCCGGTCCGAAGATGGTACTCGACGCGTTCTACAATGACGTCAATGGGGATGGCCGAGCGCTCGCTGCCTTCCAAATGAAGCCTCGGCGTGATCTGGTCGACTCCGTCGAAGACCCAACGCCCCTCGCGTTCGTCGCGATTCAGCTCATCGGCCAATTGTGACAAATCCACGCGGGGCGCCGGCTTCCGCGACATCATTTGGACCCAACCCTCACACCGGTACTCTAACTCAATGCGGCACCCCCGAACGCGCAGCAACCGACTCGAGCGAGTCCTGTTGTGGAGGGCAAATAGATGACAGACAGCCGGTACCGATCCTTCCGGGATGCGCACGATCGCTAAATCAAGATCGGGCACCTCATCAATGGTGATGACTCCCTGCTCGATGAGCGCCTCGCTGGCGGCAAGTTCGTGGTCTTCGCTTTCCCAGACTGCTCGATACTCGTCTAGATCGGTCAGCAACCGGGGCAAAAGAGCGAGCAGCCGGACATATAATTCACCGGTCCGCTCGGCGTACGGCTGCGCAAAGAGGCTGCGCGGCAAGGGGGACGTGTCCGCGTCGGCATAGGCGGAAATCGTGAATGCCACGCGTGCCGCTTGACGATCCGAGAAAACGCCGAAGTCTCCAGCCTGAGCCACATCGATCAGGAGGTCGCGATGCTGCTCGGCCACGGCCGGCTGCAGCATGGCGAAAACTCCCACAAGGCCGTCTTCATCGAAATGATTGTTCGACACAATGCCGGCTTCAACATGGAATCGCGGCGAGTCAAGGTATTTGAAGACGCTCTCGGCCGAAGTGTCTGCTTTGAGCTCGCGAGGCGTGCCGCTCTTCGGCCAATGCGACAGCGTCAGAACCGTATGCCGGGTCGGCGCACCATCGACAATGACATTGGGAACCGCATCAATCTGAGAGTATGGGAGAAACCGCATTCGAGGCTTGCCTCTGAGACAAGGTCGCTTCCTTCCGGACGGCTTGTTCACTTTCGTTTAGATTGCGGGTTCGGATGAAGTACGCTGGGTTCATTTCAACGTGAGCACCGCATTCATACACGCAGTCTTTTCGGCAGGCGGTCAGAATCGCTTGATTATTTTTGCATACCGGTACCCCTTCAACGGAGGACCTGGCACGCAGCGGGCAAGCCCACACTTGTTCAAGCCTCAGCAGCATGATGCCGACAGGCGAGCGCATACACAAGCCTCGCACGCCGATCGCCCGGTGACCCCCGAGCCGAGAGATCGCAACAACAGCGGCAATGAGCTTCCCGGCGAACGGTACCCCGGAAAAGCGAAGGATCGGCGGCCAATAGGCGACTTCAGAAGCGACCTTTCGTCGAGAGTCGTACTGGGTACGCATTGGAGCGCTCATATCAGCCGTTGACATAACACCACGTGATTGCATAATGGCGGTCATACACGATGACTGAAACTGGAACCAGTTTCAGAGACGCACCGCGGCCTCACACAAAAATCGGCCGGATATTCTTTCCGGCCTCAGGTAAGGTCTATACAGCCCAACCCGGAAGAAAACCAAGACGAAAGTAGGAGACTACTATGCTCAACGAAGCCGAATTGCAGCATCTTCGCCGCTGCGTAGAATTGGCGGCCGAATCCCTGGAGGAGGGCGACGAGCCGTTCGGGTCTGTGCTCGTCGCTGAGGATGGAACCGTTCTCGCCGAGGATCGCAACCGCGTCAGCTCTGGCGACCGTACCCGTCATCCGGAGTTTGAGCTCGCGCGTTGGGCCGCGGCGAACATGACCCCTCGGGAACGAGAGGCGGCCACCGTCTTCACCTCGGGTGAGCATTGCCCGATGTGCGCGGCGGCGCATGGCTGGGTCGGCCTCGGCCGTATCGTGTATGTGAGTTCTTCTGAGCAACTGATCGCCTGGCTCAACGAGCTAGGAGTTCCTGCCTCTCCGGTGCGTCCCTTGCCGATCCGAGAAATCGTCCCGGACGTCGCCGTGCAGGGTCCAGTTCCCGGCCTCGCGGAGGAAATACGCGACTTGCACCGCCGCTTCTATGGTTCACGGGGCGACATTCACTATGCCTAACCAAACGGAGTGCTGCCAACAGGGCGCTTTCAGTCATCCGTTACCATCACGCGAATACGCCGAAGTGATTCCGGCTTCAGTGTCGAGCCATTCAGTTTTTTCGATGCTAGGCAAATATGAGGACAGGAGGTGAGCAGGAAGAGGCGGTTCTTAGAAAATCTCATCTTTGGTCCAGATGGTTTCGTAGTGTGCCCGACGTGTTTCACGGAGTAGGCACATAGCGCGTGCACTATGATCCAAGGAGCAGACGGACCTGCACCGTCCAACAACCGGACGTAGCAGACAAAAGTTAATGCAGTAGCTGTCAAACGCCGAAGGCCAACCGGCCTTGTATTATTTTGACACAGTCCATCGAGCTCATCGCCCTGAGGCCTCGCCCTTTCTTGCACTCATCTCGGGAATGCCGTAGGCTTCTCCCGTCCGGTCGGCTGTTCACGCACCACGCAATGCCGACCATATGGGAATCATCTGAGAGTCATCCCGTATGCTCGCTTTGGACCTGGTCAAGCTCACTCCGTTGATGCGCCGCACCAGCGGAAACCCCGAAGTGAAGATCGGGCTCATCGACGGGCCGGTCTCGACACGTCATCCGGATCTTTCGAGCCGACGATTTCGTGAAATTTCCGGTGGACGAGGCGGCTCGTGCGCTCAAGCCGCCAGCATCGCGTGTCTCCATGGGACCTTTGTCGCGGGAATTTTATCGGCTAAGCGGAATTCCGCCGCACCCGCCATTTGCCCTGACTGCACTCTCCTGATACGGCCGATTTTTACGGAGACGACCGCCGGACAAGAACAGATGCCCGGCACGACTCCCGCCGAACTTGCCTCTGCAATTACCGAATGCATTGATGCGGGCGCGCAAGTCATCAATTTGAGCCTGGCCCTTGTGCACCCGTCCAGTAAAGGGGAGCATATTTTGTCGCACGCGCTTGATCAGGCAACCAGACGCGGCGTGTTCATCGTGGCGGCGGCAGGTAATCAGGGCACGCTTGGAAGTTCCGTTATCACCCGACATCCATGGGTCATCCCGGTCGCCGCTTGCGATCGCCATGGTCGGCCGATGCACGAATCGAATCTCGGCAATTCGATCGGCAGGAGAGGATTGAGCGCACCCGGCGACGCCATCACCAGTCTCAGCACGCAGGGAGGTCCTCTCACCCTCAGAGGAACAAGCGTCGCCGTACCGTTTGTGACGGGGACCATTGCCTTATTGTGGTCTATTTTTCCAAAGGCAACCCCGGCGCAGGTGAAAATGGCGATTACGCACGCCCCCATGCCTAGACGCATCTCGCTGGTGCCGCCGTTACTGGATGCATGGGCGGCTTATAACCTGATGGCACCAGCATAGAACAGGAGGTGGTTCCGATGAAATCAAAGGAGACCGCGCCTGCCCGAAAAAAGGACCATGATCAGCCGCGACACCGGGTTCGCCTTCCGGGATTCATCCTTCATGAAGACATCGGACTCGGAACAGTCTTGAAGAAAGTCACCTCGACCTTCGGCATACGACCTTGTGGCGGTTGCGAACAACAAGCCGCTGCACTGAACCAGTGGCTCGTATTTACCGGCAGACAACTACTATGACGTAAGGAGGAATCATGAACGAACCGGAGAGTAAGACCCAATCAACCAATCACGCTGTGGCAGATCGCGAAGCGTCCGCGATTGTGCCTTCTCAGGAGACTGCCGGCATGGCTCCATCGACCGGCATGGCTTCTTGCCCGACATGCGCCGGGGGGGCAGGAAATCCGCCGCTCTCTTTTGTGTATGCCATCGGCCGCGTGGAGGCGAGGTTCCCAAATCTTGCGGCGGAAAAGGAATTCGCTCAGGCGACCGGACGGACGGACACCGCCGGAAAGACCGACCAGCAGACGTTCCATGCCGTGCTTTCGAAGCGGGAACACCGTTACTTGGTCCGCCAGCTTTGTTGGGTGTTGAGCATCCAGGAATTGGATACCTATCTGCTGAAGCCGCGTGATCCGGCGGACATCGATCTGCTGGTCGAAGCGATCCGGCCGCAGCCCAGTCCGATGGACCTTGATGTGGTCATCGGCATACGTGGGCCCATGGCCCCGCCTGACTTGTGCAACGGCCTCATGGTCCCGATCGTCGCCTTCGACCAGATTTATTCTTTTGACCGGGATTCGCTGATCAAAGCCGTGCCCAAACCGGAAAAGATGACCCCAAAGCAATTTGCGCCCGCCGCAGAAGAGCTGTTCAGCCGCATCATGCAGATGACCGACAACGCAGGCGCGACCGATGAGCACCGTGCGCTCAATTATTTGGCGATGCGCTATCCGGCGGTCTACACCATCGCCGCAGAACAGTTCGCGCGGGATTTCTCGCTCACAGGGGTGGAATCTCGACCGTCGGCGCTCAGCGGCACCCGCAACATCGTGGAGGTCATTTTCGCCTATACCAACCGCACCACGGACTTTACCGAGAAGTTCTGCGTGCGCGTGGACGTCACGGAGGAATTTCCATTCCTCGTCACCAAGATGTCGCCGTACTACGACCGTTGATTTTGTAGTGAACCAAAGGAGCTCGACCATGAAGATGCCTGGATTCACCGCCGAGTTATCGTTATCCCGAAGCGTTCGTCGTCACCGGGTAAGAACTGAGCAATTCGCGGCGGCGAAGTCCCGCTCGGTGCTGCCGCAAGCGTTCCGCACGGTGGGCAGGTTCGGCGGCTTCGGGCCGACGTTGCCGACATGCCATTGGGAAAAGAGATGGGTAGAGTGCGGTAGTGCGCTGCCCGGCTATCCGGTGCCAATGTGTCTGGAATGGGTATATGTCTGCACATTCCCCGGCTCATCGCGCAATGTCCTGCTATGACGCCAGTCACTCTCATATTCTCGTGGCGAACGAAAAACCTTAAAGAAACGAGGTGTAAAGATGACCATGCCGGGATTCACCGCAGAGGCGTCTGTCTCTACGAAAAGCGCGTCCTATCGAGCACAGATTTCCGATCTTGTGTTGACAATCCCTGCCGCGGCAATTTGGCCCTCTATGACGTCGCAAGCCGCAACACGGCGTATTGGTCTTGGCATAAGTTATCCTCCGCCTGATGGGGGGTGCCAGATCTGCAGTTGCACGTGCTACCCATTCCCCTGCTAATGCATAATGAGCAGCGTAGCGAAAGACAGGATGTGATGAACGACTCTCTCCAAAGGAGAACTGAAATGAAACCCATGAATCTACCCGGCTTCACCGCCGAAGCTTCACTGCATAGAATCGCTTCTCAGTACGGTGCGAAAAGCGTTCACGGCTCTGCGCGAGCGTTCGGAGCTATCGTGCCGCAGCTACGGGTCCCGACCGCGCCGGGCTGTGGAGACTGCACACCTCTGCGGTGGCCGGACGGCACTCCCACCGGCGCTTGCGCGCGAGCCTGCTGCGATGTCTTGGGAAGATGTTCGACAGAAACATGCGCATGTGGAAGCGGCGGCATCTTCAACGGCGGTTGGGGTCGAGTAATTATGTGGTGAAGAACGCCGAGGAAGCGCCGCAGCGCGATTGCTATGATCGAAGGGGCAACCCAAGGGCCGGCCGACCCAGGCTCGCATTCGTGGCGCCGGACAAAACCGTAGAGGAGATACAAACATGAGCATGCCGGGATTCACCGCTGATGCCTCGCTGTACAAGACAAAAGGCCGCTGGACAATGGTCTCCACACAAAGGGCCGGTACCGGCACGCCCCGTATCCTTCCTCAGCTTTCATTCGATCCGTTTCATGGCTCGACGAGTGCGGGCCTCTTCGGCGGCTTAGGAAGTTGGTTCTGTCGATTCTTGTGCGATGCCGCCTGGCGCTCGTGCCTGGATACCTGCGAAGGGACATGGGAAAATCCTAAGCCCTCACTCAACTGCGTCATTTGTGATCAACAGCATACCGCGTGTCTGAAGGGATGCGGCTGAACCGCGAGGTGACGTGCGGCGAATTGGACATCACCTCAGAAATTGGAAAGGAGACCGATATGAAGCTACCGGGATTTACAGCGGATTCGACGCTGTACAAAACACCACGCGCCTACAACGCGATCGGACGTCCATTTTTGGCAGCGGGCCATCCTTCTGTCTTGCCCCAACTTCCCATCGGCTTTTGCCAAGCCAATTGCGATCGCATCGACGATCCGTTCTTGAGGTCGGTGTGCAACATCCGATGCATGGATCAGGGGGGTGGTGGCGGCGGCACCGGCGGAGGAGGAGGCCAAACTTGTCGTCCCGGATGCGGTCCTTGCCATCACGACCCGGACTCGCCCACCGGCCGATACAAGACGTGCGTCAAACGCAATTGCGATACGTATGACGTCCGCTGTTGAGTACTGTGCAAAAGAAGCTGACATGAGGAGCGCACGACACGTCCCCGTGCATGGGGCGGCATTCGCGCTCCTGATAATCGTGGTCTCGTAGCCGGACTGGTGAAGATCCGCTCCATTGCCCCCGTTATCTTGGACAGGTAACTTGGCCGCGTGTAACTTAATGGGTTACAGTTGGTCGCGTGATCCGCGGCTTCAAGCACAAAGGCATAGGCCGGTTCTTCGAGACAGGCGGCAGATCGGGCATCCAAACCCAGCACGCTGGACGGCTTCGCCTCATCCTGGCTCAACTTAACGCGGCCATAGCGCCACGAGCTTCGGCTGAGAGCTGGCTCAAACAGCAAACCCAGTATGACTTGTGGCACGCCGAATTTAGTTTTCCAGCTCTCGCAGCCGCCGCTTCAAAAACCGCCGTTCCGGTTCTTGCTGCGTGAGAGTCAAGGCCCGCTCATAGGACGTTCGCGCGTCCGCCGTCCTCCCCAGTCGCCGGCAGAGATCCGCCCGCGCCGCATGCGCAAGGTGATAGTTCACGAGTTCGCCGCGCGCCAGGAGGGCCTCGATCAACGCCAGCCCTGCCGGTGGCCCATCGCGCATCGCCACCGCCGCCGCGCGATTTAACTCCACCACCGGTGAGGCATCGGCCTGAAGCAAGAGATCGTACAGTCCGACAATCTGCGTCCAATCCGTGGCCGCCGCGGTAGATGATCGGGCATGCACCGCCGCGATCGCCGCTTGAATCGTGTAGACGCCGATCCGGCGGGACGCGAGCGCTTGCTCAACCAATGAAGCTCCCTCCGCGATTTGCTCCTGATTCCAAAGGGCGCGATCCTGCTCTTCCAGGAGAATCAAATCACCCGACGGCGTGACACGCGCCTCGCGCCGCGAGTCTTGCAGCAACATCAGCGCCAGGAGGCCCATCGCTTCCGGCTCCGGGAGTAATGCGATCAGCAAGCGTCCCAACCGAATCGCTTCTCCTGACAGATCATGCCGCGTGAGCGACGTACCGGCTGACGCGCTATATCCCTCGTTGAACACCAAATAGACCACCCGAAGCACGGCATCCAGCCGATCAGGCAAATCCTTTTCTTCCGGGACTTCATAAGGAATGCGCGCGTCGCGAATCTTCGCCTTGGCGCGCACAATCCGCTGAGCAACCGTGGGCGGTTTCGTAAGGAACGCGCGCGCGATCTCATCGGTCGTGAGCCCGCAGACTTCTCGCAAGGTCATGGCGACCTGAGCGTCGGACGGCAACGCGGGATGGCAACAGGTAAAGATCAACCTGAGCCGATCGTCCTCGACATGTCCATCATCCCATTCGTCCGGGTCACCGGCGCCTGCTTCCATCTGCTTGGCAAGTTCCGTCAACGATGCGTCGAACCGGGCGCGCCGGCGCATGCCGTCGATGGCCTTGAAGCGCCCGGTGGACACGAGCCAAGCCCGTGGATTAGCCGGAACACCCTCCGTTGCCCACTGCTCGACCGCCGCGGCGAAGGCGTCATGCAGCGCTTCTTCAGCGGCCTCAAAGTCCCCGAGCAGCCGGATCAGCGTCGCGAGGACCTGGCGGGATTCGGCACGATACACATTGTCTACCAGTTCACGTACCTGTTCGGTCGAATCATCGCTCATTGTGGACGGGCCCTCATGGCGAGACACCACTGTGACGGAGTACATTCCAGGATTCAAGCGAGGCAAGGCCATGAAAATGACACCGGTGTCATACCTTTTCATCCCGCCGCGGTCCACCCCCACCTATAACGGCCGAATCATTACCGGGGCTTTGCGTGAAAGGACAACGGAAAAAAAGGACGTGAAACCGAATGCATCCGGTCATCACGTCCTCTTCGTCGCGATTCCTAGCGCACCGTGAACTCCGAGATCATCCCTTGTGTGAAATGCTCCCGGCCGGTCGCCTGGTCCGGAAAGAAGCACAGCACAGCATAGTGGCCCGGCTCAAATGTCGTTGTAAAATATCCCTCTCTTCCGCGATCCAAGCCGACAATGCCGCCCATCGGCCGTCCGGGCGGCGGACCGGAAGCACCGGGCTCGAAGGCTGCCACGAAATCTTTGACCGTGGCGCCGGGCTCCAATTTCACCACGACGGCTTCGTGCGGCTGATTGCCCGCATTCGTGACTTGGATCGTATGCGTCCCGGAAGTGATGGGCCTGGAGACATCGAAATGAAAGTCCCGTTGCGTGATCACGACATTGGAGGTCGGTTCGACTGATGCCACTGTACTCACCGGGAACACGGTAAAGGACTTCTCCATCCCCAGCATGACATGCGGCATGCCTTGTTTGTCGGGAATGATACAGAGCACGAGATAGCCCCCCGCATCCAGTCTCATAGTCGCCGTCGCGCGATCTCCAGGCACCACACCGTTCGGGCCGCCGACAAAACTGATCCATTCGGGCCAGTGCACCGGATCGGTTTTCATTGCCGACACGAAATCCGCAGCCGTCTTCCCGGCCATCAGTTTGATGAGCTGCGCATGATGCAGATCCCGTCCCTCGTTGAGGATCTCCACCGTCGTCATGCCGGAAGGAACACGATCCGGACCGGTATAGCCGTAGTCGTGAGCGACAAATACCACAGGAGCAGTTCGCGGTCCGGTTGCGATTACTTTCTCCCCGGCCTGGCTTTGAACCGGAACAGCAATCACCGTCGTCGATAACGTAATCATTATGGCGGACAACAACGCGCGTGACATAAGAACCTCCTTGTTTGTCTGTCATGGCCGGGAAACCGCTGAATCATTCATACTATGGTGCGGCCTCCTCGTGTGCTGGGCGAACGGTAGCATGGCGCCCCGCGCGATGGTTGCTAAGAATATGCTATTGTTGCCTTAATTTTTCCTTAACCGGCCGGTTTCCAAGGCTTAGCAACCATGATTCCGTCGAACATCGTGGAACTGCTTCAGACGGGGGTGTCCGTCGTGGTCGGGACCAGGGACGCGGCGCTGATGCCGGAATGCACGCGTGCCTGGGGCATCCGGGTGGGAAAGGATCGCGTCTCCGTAACCATTTATCTCACCGAATCGATCTCCCGCCGGACGTTGAAGAACGTGAGCGACAACGGCTTGATCGCGATCAGTTGCACCAGGCCGACCGACCACGTGGCCTGCCAACTCAAAGGCCGAGTGCGCAACATCCGGCAGGCCACCAAGCGCGACACGGAACAGAGCCGCGCCTGGCATCTGGAATTTCTTGAAGAACTCGTTGCCATCGGCGTTCCGCGCTCAGTCGGCGAAGCATGGATTACCGAACCGGCTTTGGCCGTCGAGGTGGATGTGACCGAGGTATTTCACCAAACACCGGGGCCAGGCACCGGCGAAAAACTGTAAGGCATGCAGACAACCGGCCCGCGCCTTGAGGACCTTTGGCCCTGCCTGCAAGGGATCATCCCGGCGGCCTTGAGCACCTGTTCCCGAGACGGGACGCCGAACATTACCTTTATCAGCCAGATCTACTACGTCGACGACTCGCACGTCGCGATCTCGCATCAGTTCTTCAACAAGACGCACCGGAACGTGCGTGAAAATCCTCTCGCCTGTGCCATGGTGCTCGACCCTCGGACGCTGCAGGCATTCAGGCTTGGACTACGGTTCGACCACTCCGAAGACTCCGGCCCTCTGTTCGAATCGATGTCGCTTCAGCTGCAAGCCATCGCATCGTACGCCGGCATGGCCGACGTGTTTCGGTTGCGCGCAGCGGATGTGTACGAGGTGCTGGGCATTGAACTGATTGAAGGCTTCACCCGTCTTCCCATGCCCCCGCCGTCGGAGCTCCCTTCGCGCCTATTCGTTCCGAACGACTTGGAAGTGCTGCGGCTGTGCGCCGAACGGCTGAACCATCCTGAGTTATTGAACGATCTCTTGGAGGCGACGCTTCAGCTCCTCGACGAGATGCTGGGATTCCGTTATGTCCTCATCCTCTTAGCCGACGAACGCAACGGCAAATTGTTTACGATCGCCAGTCGCGGCTATTTGGAGAACGGGGTGGGAGCGGAAGTGGGCTTCGGCGAAGGCTTGATTGGCATGGTGGCCCGCGCCCGCCGCGCGCTGCGGCTGTCCGCGATTGATCACAGTCTCCGGTATGCCCGCGCGGCGAGGAACCGGGCCGAAGCCATGGGAAGCATGGAGGCGGTCTGCAAAGAAATTCCGTTCCCTGGCCTTCCGGGTGCAGCAGCCCAGATCGCCGTACCGTTGATCACACGAAAACGATTGGTCGGCGTCCTGGCCGTTGAAAGTACCGACCCGCTGGCTTTCCTGCCTCGAGAAGATACGCTTCTCACCATCGTCGCGGCCCAATTGGCGACGAGGATCGATCAGCTTAGCCGGGATGTGGATGAATCCGCGCCGGCGGTTGCGCCACCCAAGACACGACCCCGCGCCTCAGGTCGACGGACCAGAAGTTTCTGCTTCTATCCTCAGGACGACTGTGTGTTTGTTGACGGAGAATACCTGATCCGCAACGTGCCGGGCCGCATTCTCTGGCGCCTCCTCACGCAACACCGCGACGAAGGCCGATCGGAATTCACCAATCGCGAACTGCGCATGGATGCCTGGCTTGGCTTGCCTGAACTAAGAGACAACCTGGAAAGCCGTTTGATTCTGCTGCGCAAACGGATGGAACTCAAATGTCCCGAGATCCGCCTCGTACAGCGGGGACGAGGCCGGTTCGCGTTGGAATCCGATGTCGTGATCGACCTGTCCGAGAAACCGCCATAGCTTCGCCCGGTCCCCTGAGACCTATCCGCATTTACGGCGTCTCTAACCGATTGCCGGTGCAATCGTGGGAGGAGACGGTGAGACCTCCGGCTTCCCGCAGGCCGGTCCCTTCAACCTTCCGTGCCCGGCCGGAGGGCGATTGCGCCCGGCGATCAGGTCATGATCGGGCTGGCATTTCAACACGACGCCGCGTACGCTGGCCGGATGCCTGCTCCCAACGAAAGCGCCCGAGTCATGGCCGACTACCAGGTGCCCGGTTCGGAAAAAGAGGCGCGCGCCAAGGCCGCTCTCATTTGTATCGATCAGACCGTCGAGGCGAGCGAAGAAGTGCTGACTCACGATCTTCGTGAACGGATCGTCGGCCGGATTGAACAATTTCGTCGTGCGTCAGCCGGCCGCTATGAAATCACCATTTCCTATGCGGGCGACTTGATCGGGCACGATTGCGCCGGCCTCTTAAATGTCTTGTTCGGTACCAGCAGTCTTCGCGCCGGTGTGCGGTTACTGTCGTTCCATCTCGCCGATGCTCTGCTCTCACGGTGGCAGGGGCCGCGATTCGGACTGCAGGGCCTCAGAGAAGCGAGCGGCGTTCGGGATCGCGCGCTGGTCTGCGCTGTGCTGAAACCACTTGGGCGGTCGCCGCGTGAGCTGGCCGACCTCGCCTATCAATTCGCGCTCGGCGGCGTGGATCTGATCAAAGACGATCAAGGCCTCATGGACCACCCGTTCTGTCCCTTTGATGAACGGATCGGGCGTTGCGCGGATGCGATTGCCAAGGGAGCCGAAGAGCGGGGACGCCCATGTCTCTATTTCCCGCATGTGAGCGGCCCGCTGGATCAGATGCGCCGGCGCGCGCAGCGGGCTCTACAGGCGGGCGCCGGCGGATTGCTGGTTGCCGCCGGTCTCACCGGCTTCGACGCGCTTCGAACATTGGCCGAGGAGCACACCCTCTCCCTGCCCATAATGAATCATCCGGCTTTGCTGGGCAGTTACGCGGTGAATCCCGACAGCGGCATCGCGCCCGCCGCCCTGTATGGTCAATTGCCGCGGCTCGCCGGAGCCGACATCTCGATCTATCCAGGCTATAGCACAGGCTATGCGATGATGAAGGAAGATTGCGTGGCCATCGCTGCCGCCTGCCGTTCACCTTGGCATCGCTTTCGACCGATGTTTCCGACGGCCGCCGGCCGGATCGGATTCGAGCAAGTAGCCGAGTTGGGACCGTTTTACGGACGCGATGTCGTCTTCATTCTCGGGAGTCGGATCCAGCAGGATTCCCGAGGCCTGATCGCGGCGACACAGCGGTTCGTAAAGGACGTCGAGCGATGCTCAATGGCGTAGAGGCAAGCCGACCGATTGGAATACTTTCTGCCTCTGAACCAATTCTGGATCATGAGTCAACACCTCGTAGAGAAGATTATTGAGATCCTGCCCGATGCGCAGCACTTCGGATTTCAAGTGATTCAGCATTTCAGCGCGGATGCGGAGTTCCTTCATGCCGTAGATGCCGCCATCACTGAAGAACAGTTCAGTGCGCCGTGTTTCGACGTCATCACTTTGCCCCAGCCGGCCTTCTTCTTTCCAATATTCCAGCAGCGCTTGGCGACACGTTTCTCCGGGGAGCACCCATGATGGGCCGTTGAAGTACCGCCAGACGGATCCGGTGAATACCTCAGATTCCGAGGACCCGTCTCGAATATCTCGCAGATGATTGCGCGGATGCTGAAATTCATACGTCTCGTCCGCGAAGACCGACGCGCTTCCTATGCCGGTGGCGAATAATCCCCCAAATACAGCGCTTGCTTCCGCAGCAGTGTGTTGTCCGGCCAGGCCCAACGAGCCGGCGATCATCCCGATCCACACATCGCCGGCGAAAACGAGAAACAGGTCGCGTTCGGCGCGATATTGCAACATTTCCCGCAATCCGTCGGCGACATGATCCGCGCGGGATTCTTCACAGTCCAGTTCGGCGACCGTGCTCGACACGTCCAATGCGGCAAGCGCAATGCGGTGAGAGATGTGCTGGCGCGTCTGGAGGAGGCGCCAGGCGACTTCCGGCCGCTCAACGGCCCCTTGCTCCAACTCCCGGAGTTCGATGAGAAGCCCGAGAACGTCGATCGCCTCGGCGACTTCCCGCACCCGAGCAGGCAAGGCTTTGGCGACCGGGTTTCCACGGAAATCGCGCCGGCCCGCTTCGTGCGGCAAGGGAAGGAAATGCGTCCTCGTCTGGGATTGACAGCGGGTGGTCGTGGCGTCCCCATGCAGCCGGTGCAAGGTTTGCGATGGACTCGCACAACCCACTCCTGCGCACAGGATCATCATCGATGCAATGAATGGACGAGCATGCATACTTGGCAAACTTGTTCACGGATTCTCATTGCTTCGCGAAGCGAAACTTGAGAGTCGCTCTTCAGGTCGACTTGTCCTGCGCTTCACGCGCCAATACCTCGTACAGAAGTTGGTTCAGGTCTTGTCCCATACGCAAGATCTCCGATTTCACATGGTTGAGCATTTCTGCCCGGATACGCAGCGTCGTAATATCGTAGATGCCGCCGTCTGCGAAGAGCAGTTCATTTCGCCGCTGCTCTGTTTTGCTTCCCGGTTCTCCCAAGCGGCCGTCCTGCCCCCAATAGATCAGCAACGCGTCGCGCACGCTGTCGCCTGGCAAGGTTCGAGAAGGTCCGTTGAGATAGCGCCAGACCGAAGCCGGAAACAGTGCCGACTGCATGGGTGGGTCCCGAAGGTCCCGCAAATGATTGCGCGGATGATGAAAGTCGTGTTCGCCGCCCAGAAATACTGTGGCTGCTCCCCCGATGCCGATGGACAGTGCGCCGCCTAGGATCGCATTCGCTGCCGAGGCCGTGGCCAGTCCAGCCAACGACAGGGAACCAGCCACTACGCCGATTAAGGCGCCCCCGATGAGCGCCATGAACAGCCCTCGCTCCTGTCGGTCCTGCCGCACTTCCTGCATCCCATCCGCGACGTGATCGGCGCGCGACTCTTCGCAGTCGATTTCGGCCACGGTACTGGACACGTCGAATGCCGCGAGCGAGATCCGGTCGATGATCTGTTGGCGGGTCCACAACAGGCGCCATATCGTGTCGGGCTGTGCCTGCGCCTCCCGTTCGAGCCCGGGAATGCGTTTCAGCAGACCAAGCACGCGAATCGTGGCGGCCGTCTGCCGCGCAATCGGCGAGAGCTCGATAGCCTCCTCATCGCTCTGGACGGGACCTGATTCACTGCTCACTACCGGGAGGAGATGTTCGGACGTTTTCGGCGCTTCACAGCGGGTGGTTGAGACATCACCATGTAACCGGAGACGGGTCGTCGGGCTAGTGGCGCAGCCGGAGGCGATGCATACAATCAGCACAGACACCAGCACACGCGAGGTCACTCCGACCTTTCGCATGACAATTACTGCCCCCCAACCCGCATGACTACGTACTCATGACGAGCTCCGCTCTCCGCAAGTCGGATGCCAAGCCGGCCGCCGACTCCGTTTCTAGATGGAAGGCGAATTATTGCAAGGACTTAGAGGGGAACGAGGATTCGATGGAGTGCGTGACAATCCCGTTGAAGCCGGTTGCCCGTCATGACGGCCGTGATCAATCACGAGCCGTCGCGGTTTTTAGCGACGCCGGTCCGGTGACCGCAAGAATCACGGAATGGGGTGGGAACACTCTGAGGTGGAGCGCGCGCGCATGCGCGCCGAAATGGTCTCTGTCGCGGATCATTTCTTCAGGCAAGATTGAGAGCGAAGGGAAGGCTGAGGCGCCGTCGATGCCGAATCTCTTACCGGTCCTTTCGCTGATTCGGTATTCGAACGAAAGAAGGATATCTGTCAAACATGAAGGATGAACGAACGGCAGATGAAAAATCGACGCATGACACGCTCGGGCGCTGAAAGCGGTCGCTAATAGATCGCCCGGGTGCAAGGGTCTTCCGCAAATTGCAGGGGATGCCTCAGCGGAAGACCTCCTTGAAAAATTCTCGCACCGCCGCCCAAGATTTCTTGTCCGCTTCGGCATTGTACTCGAGGGCATCCATTCCCGCCTTGCCCGCGTTGGGATTGGTAAATCCATGTTTGATGCCGGGGTAGCTGACGACCTGAAACTTGGCGCCTGCGGCTTTCATCTCCTGCGTGAACGCCGCCACTTGTTCGTCCGGCACAAAAGGATCAGCGGCGCCGGTGAGCACGAGGACGCGAGCCCTGACCTTCCCTTTCTCCGCAGGGTGTTTCGTGGCGAGCGCCCCGTGAATACTGACAACAGCGTCCAAGTCGGCTCCCGATCGGGCCTCATCGAGGACCACGGAGCCGCCGAAACAATAACCGATTGCCGCGATCCGGCTCGGGTCCACATGCGAGTCCTGCTTCAGGAGCTCAAGCGCGGCGTGAAATCTGGCCGGAATCACGGCCGGGTCCTTCTTGGCCTCGCTCATAAACGCTTGGGCATCCTTCGGATGCATCGTGACCTTCCCTTTGCCGAACATATCCAGCGCAAAGCCGACATAGCCGGCCTCGGCGAGCCGCTTCGCCTGATCCCGCGCGTGCTCGTTATGCCCCCACCATTCATGGACGACCAGCACGCCGGGACGCTTGCCCTCTACGGCGTCGTCCCACGCAAGAAATCCTTGCAGAACCGTCTCGCCCTGCTTGTACTCGATCTCTCTCGTCTGGACTCCGGCGGCCGCCGCCGACGCGAAGAAGATTACTCCCGCGATGGCCGCGATGATGTGTCGATGCATACAGCCCTCCATCGGTCTATGAATACGCTGTCCCGGCGCAGACGTCGTCTCCAACCGTGACACTGCGCGTTAGATTCTCCCAATGCTTGCCTGTCAATGGTTCGACACATCCATTTAGAATAGTCCACACTACTTAGAGGACACCAGTACCTGCTCGGCCGATCCAGGCACCGGATGCAGTTCCGTGCGGGCAAACCCCGCGGTGCGGAACATCTGCCCGTATTCCTTAAATGTGTAGGCATCCCCTTCCGGCGTCGTGGCGAGCATAATGAGGCCGAACTCTGCCGCAACGGGTGGCGTGACACGATCATCGTTGGGCACGAACTCCAGCGTGATGACCCGCCCACCGTCGTTCAGGCTCCGATGGACCTTCCGGAGCAGGGTCTCGCAGGCGGCGGCGGAAAAATGATGAAGAAAATTGGTGAGCAGCACCAAGTCGTACCCCGTTCCGAATTCCTGCGTAAACGCGTCCCCGGCGATGGTCCGGTACCGTTGTTGAACGCCCACCTCGCGCGCGAGATCCTGCGCAACCGCCAGAACATTCGGCCAGTCGAGCGCGACAATCTCGGCATCCGGGCAGCGCTTGGCGATTTCGACCCCGAACAACCCATGCCCCGCCGCAATGTCCAAGACTTTTTTGACGTGGGGTTGAGTTTGTCGCACGAACAGGGCGATTTCTTCCGCGGGCTTGGCCATCATCGGGATCATGGATTTGGCAAACTCGACCCAGAGGGGATGTTCGGGCGCCACCGTGCCGGCTTCGCCTGCCACGGTCCCTCCTTTTCGCACCGCCTCGGTGAGATTTTGGAAGGCATCGGTGAACTTCGGCGCATGCAAGAACCCCAGGACCGACCCCATATAGGCCGGGGATCGACGATCGAGAAACAGGGCCGAATCCGGCGTCAACTTGTACCGGGCGCCTTCCTTGATCAGAAAGCCTTGGATGGTGAGATAGTCCGCCAAGATCCGCATACCTCGCTCGGCTGCGCCACATTGCTGGGCGAAGGCGCGTACGGTATCTTTCCCGCCGCCGATGGCGGTGAAGAGATCTAGTTCAATCGCGGCCTTCAGCGCTTGCGTCCGTTGGTAGGCATTGGCCGTTTGAAAAAATAATTGAGGCGTCGGCCCTCCGGGCGGCTCCTGTGCCGGCATGAGCGGGTCTCCTTATTGAATTCTCAGTGAGAAACAGCCCCAAGCTACTGTTCCGGGACCGTGGTGTCAACTCGCCGGCTGTTCGGAATGAGTCCCGGCCTGTTGGAGTGGTAGGGACGGATGGCAGCCCAGTCATCGAGAAGCTGCCGGTGTCATCGACTTGATCGCCTGACAACGCAGACGGACGTAATCCACCGCCCAGCGGCCATCGACTCTCTTCAAGGTTGAGCTGAGCGATTCACGCACCTCGGTGAGGATTCGGCCCCTGCGGTCGTCGGGAACCGGGCTAAGGAACGGTTGCGCAAACATGCGCAACCAATCCGTGATGTCGTCCGGCAAGAGAGTCGGACGAGGAAACAGCTCCAAAGACAAAACCTGAAACCCCTGCCCGATCAACCGTTCTCGATACTCTTCCGCCGAGGGAAAATACCATGGTTGCACGGACGCGGAATCGTAGCCGTTGGACTTGAGGACTCGATGGAGGCCGATCAATACCTGCGCGAGATTCCCCTGCCCGCCGAACTCAGCCACGAAGCGTCCGCCTGATCGCAATGCCCGCCGAATCCGGCACAGAATCTCATCGGGCTCGAGCATCCAATGCAGCGCCGCATTGCTGAACACGGCGTCAAACTCCTCATGAAACGGCAACTCATGCCCGTCCATGACTTGCGCGGACACGCCGCGCGACCGCGCCGCTTCAACCATGGCCGGACTCGCGTCCACGCCCAGCACATCGCACCCGAGGTCCATCAATCGCTTCGCCAGCACACCGTCTCCGCAGCCGAGATCGAGAATTCGCTCGCCTGCTTTGGGCGCCAATAATTCAATCAAAGGCGCGCCGAGTTCTGTCACGAATCGGGCGTGATCGGAATACTCCTTGGGATTCCAGATCTGCGGCGCGGCCATGCTATCGTCCGTCCTCCAGCGTCTGCGGAGGATGAACCCGCTGCTGCTGCTCGGGCGTGAGGAGTTGTCGTGCTTTCAGATAGCCGAGAACCTTCGTCTGAGTGATTTTGCTCCGAAACTGCTCGAGACCTTGAACAGCCGTCGCAATCTTCTCTTGCGAGACCGCCTCCGAATTCTGAGATCGAAGGAGATTCAGCAACTGCAATTCAGCCCCCTTCAGCTTCGCCTCTCCGATCAACACCGCTTTTCGCGTCTCGTTCTTCGCGGCAACCAAATCGGCGACCTGGTTTTCCGTGAGCCCAAGCCGGCCGCTTTCATCGAGAAAATAGTCGAAGCCGCGGGGCCCCGGCCGATTTCCATGGGCGGCACCTCCATACCCGTCGCGCTCCCTCTCCGCCGCACGACGCTGGCGGCTCTGTTTGAGCGAGGCCAGTTTGTTCCGCTGCTCCTCCGTCAACTGCGCCTCGATGTGGTCCGATGTTTCAAAGAGCTTGTTGAACAGTACCCCTTCCGTCTCTCCGGTCTTCTGCATCTTGGCGCGGATCATCTCAGGATCCGCATCCGGACGCATCACCAGTTCGTCGGCCTCCACGCGGCTGAGATCGATTTCCGTGCCGACTCGAAGCACTTCACGCCGGGCGTCTTCCAGCAACTTATGGATGGATTCGGCCTGGGCGGCGGTCAGGCGTAGTTCGTTTCCGTAGCCATTGTAGGTCCGGCCGATGCCATCCAAAGACATCAACCCGATTTTCGTGTTGAACCCCTGCGATAACCGAAACTCCATCGTCGGACGCGACGATTCACCAAGCTTTGCCTGCTGGTCGGCGGTCAACACCGCGCGCAGATTCGCAAGCGTGTCGATGAAGAGATTGAGCTCATCGGTTTCAATCCCTCCGGTCAACGTGTTGGCGATCCGGTATTCGTTGTCCTGCAATAGGCCGTGCCGACGCTTCTCCTCCAGCTCCTGGAACATCCCGACTAGAACCGCTTCCTTCATCCACATCTCGGTCTTGATCCGCTGCACGAGTCCAGCCATCGTGTCCTTCTGCTGCTGGGTCAGCCCCAGGCCGAGATGTACATAGGAGCCAGCAATCTGTTCGATGGCACGGATCATCCGCGGGCCGGGCGTGAATTCCATGTCCCGGTGGGACTGCGGGAAAGCCTGGCTCGCCATGAGACCGACCATCAAGCCTGTCAGGATCAGTCTTTTCATCGGTGCGCTCCTTCGATGAATTAAGATCGTGAATTATAAGGCCCGCCGCAATGGGAATAGCGCGCCTCAATCGGATCCTCATAAGGAGCACAGCATAGGAGGCCGGACCGGGTCAAGCCGGATGTTGCGCAGGCCCTTGGTCCTTGTCCCGCTCAACGGGGCATGTGATGGGAATAGGTCTTGAGGACGCCGTAATGGTCGAAGCCGGCGAGGTGATCGCTCGATACAGTTTGCCCGAACAGAGCCCGCTTGAGACAGGCCTTGGACATAAACGACATACTGAAGAGAAAATCGATCCGTCGAGCCTGGGCAATGGCTTTTCGATCTTATCGCGGGATGTGCAACTGGGCAATGACGGCGGGATCATCACGCTGCTGGACGGGCAGGGGTTGAAGATTCATGGCGTGTCGTACACGAAAGAGCAAGTTCAGCGAGAAGGATGGACCATCGTGTTTGGACGGAGGCCGCTATGCGCAACACAGGTCCATAACCCGCACTATTCATGAGGGTTCGCGACGAAACGGCAGAGACGCCAAGCGGGATGGACGTGTGGAGGCGCGAGACAGGACGGCATGTCGGTCAAGGCCTAAACATGTGGTGTGGATTCTGGACTAGCCCAGGACGGAGAGCTCCCAACGGTAGCCGTCGGGATCATGGAACCAGAGGCCCATGTTCGGCGAGCCCGGCGCCTCCGGACCGATTTCGTCGCCCGGATCTTCGACCTTCACCTTGTGCTTCTTCAAGTGCGCGAGCGCCTTGCGCAGCGCGGCCATGTTCGGAAGATGAAACGACATGTGGCCGATCGTCTCAGGCGAAGGCGTGCCTTTGGTGAGGACGATCGTCACGTTGTCGTTGCCGACCGCGATGCCGCCTTCATACTCGAATTGCTTCACCAATCCCAGAGCACGCATGAACCATGTGGCGCTGCGCCGCGGATCACGAACCGCGAGCCCGAAGTGGCCGACCGTGCCGAGGGTGAAGGGAGCCTTCATACTGTTCCTTCATAGCTGAATCCGAACGACACATCAAGATGGACAACTGAGCCAGAAGACGGCGGGGCTCAGTCTACGATTCACCGGCCGATGATTGGTACCGTCTCTCGTGATTGAGGAGCCACCGCTTGCGCTCCAACCCTCCGCCATAGCCGGTGAGCGAGCCATCGGCTCCTATCACGCGATGGCAGGGGACGACGACGCCGATCGGGTTGGCCCCATTGGCTAGGCCGACGGCGCGCACAGCCGCCGGCCTTCCGACTCGACGAGCCAACTCGCCATAGCTGATGGTATGTCCCGCAGGAATATCGCGCAATGCCCGCCAGACACTTTTCTGAAAAGCGGTCCCCGCCGTACCGACCGGGAGCGAATCGACGGCGTGAAGATCTCCGTCGAAGTAAGCGGCAATTGCGGCAGTCTGCCGGGATCGTTTTGGCGCCGGGCTTAAAGTGTATGCATCTTCGCCAAAGTGCCGCACAAGCAGACGGTGCATGCGTTCATCGTAGTTCGTCCAGTCGATGGCTCGCAGGCGGCCTCCTTCGTCGCAAATCACCACCAGTCCGCCGATCGGTGTCGCGAGGGTCTCGATAAACATTCGAAGCTTCGTTGGCATGATCAACCTCTCGTGGTACGTGGGATGGGCTGCTCTCGGCGGTCCATAAATATTGTGCGGCATAGGCGCGCCAGGGGCGCCATGCCTTCGCGCGCTGGATGAGTTGAGGAGCGGTCGGTAAGAGTCCAGGAAGCCGTGCGGCGCCGCGCAGGATGCCGAGATCCGTGGCCGGAAAGGCATCCGGCTCCCGCAAGGCCCGCAGGGCAATATATTGAGCCGTCCATTCTCCGATACCTGGAATCGCGCGGAGCCGGGCGACGCTGTCGTCAATCGAACCGCACGGCGCTAACAGTCGTGGATCGGCGAGCGCCGCCTGCGCCAACGCTTTCAGGGTCGTCCGCCTCGATGCGGGCATGCCGATGGAGTTGAGATCGGCCGCGGCTACACGGGTAGCGGAGGGAAAGGTACGGGTCAGGCGTGAATCGCGGGCATCGCGAACCGG
The DNA here is from genome assembly GCF_965152575.1 of Nitrospira sp. Nam80. Classification (NCBI taxonomy): domain Bacteria; kingdom Pseudomonadati; phylum Nitrospirota; class Nitrospiria; order Nitrospirales; family Nitrospiraceae; genus Nitrospira; species Nitrospira sp. Nam80. Next base: position 84,472 of record NZ_OZ224216.1, on the reverse strand, counting down.
ATCTCCACAGAGAAGGACGAGCTTGCCGCCGAGCTGACGGGCCGCTTCGACCGTGATCTGTTGCCCGAGCACGGCGCGGACGGCAAGCTCAAATTCGTCCCAGCATCCCGGCACGCGAAGCCCCGGCCGTGCGGCGATCAGGGGCGCTAGTGTCCGGTCCTTCGACAGATGGGACGTAATGGCCTCGATGTCGGCTCCGACATCGAACAGGCGGCGGACACTGGCGACAATCAATGGAAGAGCGCGCACGCTCGGGAATCGGATGGTCGCGATGAGGCCATGGCGATCCGGCACATGCGCGACTGCGACGGTGCCGTATTCCCCTTGATGCGAGATGCTGCGTCGATAGACACCGTCTTCGAGCGATTCCATTCCATCGATGGCGCGAGCACTCAGATAGGTCAGCATGGCATCCCAGTCATACGGAGGGCGATACGCGATGTGCAATGTCACCGGCGCCACCCCGGAAGGCTCGGGTGCCGCGCGCATGACGCGACGACGAAGCTCCCTGGGCGACTCCTGATAGAGGGTATGGAAGGCATCGTTGAACCGACGCACGCTCCCAAATCCTGCGGCCATCGCCACCTCCGCCATGGGAAGTGTGGTGTCATGCAGCAACTGTTTGGCAAAGAGTAGACGCCGGGTTTGCGCCACCGCGACAGGCGAAGCGCCGAGATGGCGTTCAAAGAGCCGGCGCAATTGACGCTCCCCCATTCCAACGTGTGTCGCAAGGGCCTCCACCGTTCCATCCTCCCGACCCAGGAAGCCTTCCGCGATCAGCGCCAAGGCTCGGGAGACGCTGTTCGACGTCCCGCGCCAGCAGGCGGATTCCGGTGAAATTTCGGGACGGCAGCGCAGGCAGGCTCGAAAGCCCGACGCTTGAGCGGCCGCGGAGCTGGGGAAGAATCGACAATGATCCCTTTTGGGTGTACGCGCCGGACAGATTGGACGGCAATAGACGCCGGTGGAAATGACTCCTACGAACAGGCGTCCATCAAACCGCTGATCGCGCGTCTGAAGCGCTCGGTAGGAGACATCCGGGTCGAGCTGTTCCATAGACTCTACTATGCCTGATCCGATGGCGAGATTTCTCGCCATTTTCGGACGTGACCATAATTAGGAAGAGGGAAAGCCAAAAAGGAGGAATCGCCCGTGGTCAACGAGGCATTGCCGTGAAAGTTTCGTTTCTTGACATGCTTGCGGCCATGCACCACCCGCGGTTCAATGCGGGGTGTGAACGGACCTCCCTGACGTTCAATCCAGGTCTTTTGGTGAGAGAGCTAGCTGTGGCGGATGGTGTAGCGGCCGGAAAAGACTCGGCCGGGCGCCAATTGTTGCAAGCCCCACTCCGGATGGTTGAACGCGTCCGACGCGCAGGTCATCGGCTCAATCGCCACCGCGCGCCGCGCGGCGCCTGCAATCGCGTCGCCGGTATAGACGACGATCGCGGAAAAAGAACGATCCATCGACACCTCGATCCTTCGACCATTTTTCTCATGCAGGAGTGACGCAGTGACCGATCCATCCGCATCGCGCTCCAGCCGCACATAGCAATGATTAAACCGCCGAGCGCCGATCGGATGAGTGGCGCGGTAATCCCATTCGGTCCCGTCGACCGGGATGATCCTGCCCGTGGGCGCCAGTCGCTCGTTGAATTCCACATAAGCCGCGCCGGGAATCTTGATCTCGTCGCCATCGATCACCGTGGACCCTACCGTGAAATAGGGGTGGAAGCCCACTCCGACCGGTGCGATCCGAGTGCCCACATTCTTGATCTCGAACGAACAGGACAAGCCCTGCTCGTTCAGAACGTAAGCAACCTGAATCGCCAGAGAAAATGGATAGCCTTTGCTCCCATACTGGTCCGCTGCCAGGCTGATCTCAAACTGCGCGTGATTGGCATCTGAGCCGGCGACCGCCCAGGGCAACGTCCGCACGAATCCGTGAATCGCGTTCGGCCCTTCCTTATCATTTCGTTCGAGCTGGAACACAGTCCCGTCGAACGCATAGCGACCATCGGCGATGCGGCCCGGAAACGGGATCAACACATCACCCTGCCCGCCTTTCTTGTGAGCGCCGCCGGAATAGCCCCACACAATGTCCGTTTCTTTCCCGTCAACGGCAAGAAAATACCGGCGGAGCGACGCGCCCCAGGGTGATACCACTGCTCGTTGATTGCCGAATGTCAGGGTGATTTCGGTATCCGGTGTCACCGTCATTGTCATACGATAATTCCTTTCTTCTTCAATCTCTCTAGAATGACAAGACTCCCGCGATACAACCGGTCAACAACGTCGTCAAAAATGAAGTCCAGAGCGCGCGCAATCCCAGGAGCGACACGTCTTTTGCCCGATTAGGAACCAAGGCCGCGATGCCTCCGACAAAAATGCCCATGCTCGCCACATGAACGAATCCGCACAACGCGTAGGTCATGGCTGTAAGCGACCGCGGCGAGAGCGCGGGCGGAGAGGTTGATTGCACGGCGGCCAATTTGAAATAGGCCGCCACTTCCGTTTCGATAAAGCGTGAACCCAACAGGTCGGCGCCGATCTGCCATTCCTCGGGACGGAGACCGAGGAGAACCGCGAACGGCCATGTAAGCCAGGCCAGGATCCGGGTGATCGAAAGGGGAGCTCCGCCGAACGAGGGCAGCTGCGCCAGCCAGAGATCCACGAGCGCTTCCAATCCAAGGAACACGATCAACAAGGCCGCAATGCCGACTGCCATTCTCATACCCTGCCCGGCGCCGTCGATCAAGGCGACGATGAGATTAGACTCGATCTGGGGCACCACATGCTGCAGCGCCGAGACATAGATGCCCATGACCGTGCTGGCTACGGTCGCCATCATGCAAGTCAACACCATCAGTAATTCCGAGCGGGTCATTGCCGCCAAGTACGGACGCACAATCAGGCCGGCCTCGATGCCGACGAAGATGTTCGCGGCGCCGGAAAGAGATTCGGCACCAGATAATCCCATTGTCCGGTAAAAGAGCCGGGCAAAGAGTCGCACGATCGCTTGCATGACGCCGAGATAGTAGAGTCCCGCCATCAAGGCGGCAAAGAACACCACGGCGGGAAGCGCCTGCGCGGCGAGGATAAATCCCACCGACACCGTCCCATCCGGCAACGTCTGGCCGGGACCCAGCGCGAGAGGACCCAGGAGAAAGAGCGTACCCTTTTGAGAGGCGGTCAGCACGGCCACGACGATATCGTTGATCACTCCCCAGAGCCATCGCGCCCCCGGAAACCAAAATGAGATGAGTCCGAGGCCCCACGCCAAGGCCGCGCTCCCGCCGATAGTCTTCCAATTGATGCGGCTCCGCCGTCCAGTTAGCCAGGCCAGCAACGCGATCGTGACGAATCCGACAAACGCGAGCAGGCGATACGGCCACTCGTCCACCTCATGCCCTCCCCCAACGTGATCAGAACCCGGCGGGAGGCTACGCTGAGAACGGGCCGGGGTCAAGAAGGAAGAGGCTTGCAAACCAAATGCACGTATTTACCGCTATTGCCACTAGAATTCCTCGAGCCGAAGATCTATATTTCCGCCAACATCGTTGAGCAAGTACGACATCACCGCGTTCCGCTCTCTGTAGAACAATCGTGATCTGCTGTCAGTCGGAGACAGTGTGGGCTTCCGCCACAGGCATGGGGCATGACGATGACCATCAAGCTGAACTCTGAGAACTGGATTCAGCAGCGGGCGGGGACCTCGCGGGGACTGGGCCCCGCCGCCGTGATTTCCGGCTTACCACCGGCCTTCGTGCCGGAAGGGGCGGAAACCGAAGAAATTACGGTCGAACCGGTTCCGGCTGTCCGCGGCACCCGAGCTCGGCCGGGCCCCCTTGACCTGACGTGCGAACTCCAACCCGGCGAGGCGGCCGTGCTTGCCCTTCGTCACCCGTCGGGCGCGCTGACATTCCATGCCCCTCGCGAGTCGGTCGGTCGCACACGGGGTGGACCGACGGAGGTCCGCTTCATTGTGGCAGTTCCGAACTCCGCAGAAGGGGACGCGTCGGCGAGCCGCGGTCTCTTTACCAAGGCCGTGAAGGCTATTGTCGTCAAAATAGGCGGCAAGATCCTGGACGCGGCAGTCGGCCTGGTACTGTCGGCGCTGGCCGAAAGGTTCGAGTCAGCGGTCTGGAAGAAGAAGGGCCTCAAAGAAGGCTGGCTGAAGATCACGAAAGAGAGCCTCGCGAACGGCAAGCTCGATGGGGGGCTGCCCTCTTCAACTGACCGCTCGCTGCTGCTCATCCACGGCACCTTCTCGAACGCCGCGAGCGCCTATCGATCGCTCGCGCAGTCAAGCTTCTTCGAGGATATCGAGCCGCTCTACGGCAATCGCATTTTCGCGTTCGATCACTTCACGATCAGCAAAACGCCGGAACAGAACGTCCGGATGCTGCTCGATGAGTTACCGGACAAGAGATTCACGTTTGACGTCATTACGCATTCGCGAGGAGGATTGGTGCTCCGCAATCTGGTGGAGCGGTCGGCAGCCTTCAACAGGCTGGCTGGCCGCTTTGCCCTTGGCCGCGCCATCCTGGTCGCCGCGCCTAACGAAGGAACGCCGCTCGCGACACCGTCCCGATGGGAGAATACCGTCGGGTGGGTGGCCAACCTCCTTGAGATGTTTCCCGACAACCCGTTCACGACCGGCGCAGAATTTGTGGCCAACGGGCTCGTCTGGATTGCCAAACACGCATCGGGTGATTTGCCGGGGATTCACTCCATGGACGGGGACGGCGAATTAATCCGCGAGCTGCAATCGCCACCCGGTCCGCCGGCGGACTGCTATTCCGTGTTGGCCGCCAATTACAACCCGACCGGGAGTGTCCTCACGCGCCTGCTCGACATGGGTATCGATCAATTCTTCAACAGTGCCAACGATCTAGTCGTGCCGTCCGAAGGCGGCTGGCGCGTCGATCCGTCCGGCGGGTCGTTCATTCCCGGATCGCGGATCGGCTGCTTCGGGCCGGGGGGCAACATCGTCCGCAACGACGTGACGCATGTCAATCTGTTTGCGCAGCCGGAGACAGTGCCGTTTCTCGTCACGGCGCTTCATAATCAGCCTCAGAAGCTTGATCCGCTCGATCCCGCGGAACGGCTGCCTGACCGCCGGCTCGTCCGTGCGGGTGGCCCGGGCCTGTCCGCGCCGGCGATTTCTGTGGCGGGGAGACCCGCCGCAGCCATGCGCGCGCGGATGCGGGGCCGCGACGCGCGTGCGAGCACGACAGAAGAGGCGCAGCTCTCTATCACCGTCGTTAACGGCGACGTCACATTCGAAGAAGAGCCACTGATGATTGGTCATTACCGCGCCACGCGCCTGACGGGAACCGAACGCATTCTCGACAAAGTGATCGGAAACGCGATGAGCGATTCGCTTGAACTTGGCGTGTATCCCATAGAGCCCGGTACCCATCGCATTTTCCCCAACCGTGCCGCCCCGCGCGATACGTCGTGGCAGACCCCGCGTCCCAAGGCAGTGATTATTGCCGGGTTGGGGCAAGAAGGAAAGCTCCAGTCAGTGGACCTCATTCACACCGTGCGGCAAGCCGTGATCGCCTGGGTCGAACGCGAGGTGGAAAACGGGGCACCACCGGCAACGTTGTCACTGGCCGCAACGCTCATCGGGAGTGGAGGCACCGGCGTCACACCTGGTCAGGCCGCACAATTGGTCGCCCAGGGGGTGTATCAGGCCAACGAGGTGATCCGGCGATCGTCACGTCGCAAACCTTTGCCCGAAGTACGCGAGTTGCGCTTGGTCGAGCTGTATTTGAACCGCGCCACCGAAGCCTGGGACGCCCTCAAAATGCTGGCCCATGCCTCCCCCACACGCTACCGAGTCATCGAGCCTATCGTTGCCGGAACCGGGTCGCTGCCGCAACCGCTCGTGTCCGGCTATCGCGGCGCTGAATACGACTACATTACCGCGGAAACCCGTCAGGATGTGGACGGTAATACCTTCATTTCATACGCGCTCGATACAAAGCGAGCGCGAACCGAAGTGCGCGCCCAGGCCACGCAAGCGAGGCTGCTGCGCGATCTGATCGCGACGGCGTCGAGTGAGCTGAACACCGGTCAACAGATCGGCCGGACGCTCTACAATCTCCTCGTCCCGATTGAGCTTGAAGCGTTCCTCGCCAGTGCGGGCGAGACACAGATAGAGGTGGACAAGGGTACAGCTGGGATTCCCTGGGAGTTGCTCGATGACGCCTCGCCTACCCGCTCGCCGGACGACAAACCATGGGCCATTCGATCAAAGCTCCTCCGCAAATTCAGGACGGAGACATTCCGGACCCAGGTGACCGACTCCGACAGCGATGCGTCGATTCTCATCATCGGCGAGCCCGAATGTCCCCCCGGGTATCCCCCGCTGCCTGGGGCGCTCGAAGAGGCCCGAGAGGTCTACAAGCTGATCATCTCGCCCTCCGGCCTCCCTCGCGAGAGGGTCAGACGCCTGTTTGCCGAAGATCAAATGCAGAGCGGTCCGGACGCCCGTCAAGTGGTGGATGCATTGTTCGAACGGAGCTGGCGCGTCGTCCACGTCGCCGGTCATGGCGAGCCGCTGAGCCCGAAAGGCGATCGCGGAGGCGTGGTCCTGTCCAACGATACCTTTCTCGGTGCCAGTGAGATCAAGGCCATGCGGGTCGTACCGGAACTCGTGTTTGTCAATTGTTGTCATCTGGGAGCCGGGTTGCAGCGATCGCTCCTGAGGGATCCCCAACGCCGCCCGTTCGACCGCGCTGCCTTCGCATCGAGCGTCGCACAAGCTCTCATCGATGTCGGCGTCCGCTGCGTGGTTGCCGCGGGCTGGGCCGTCGACGATTTCGCAGCGCGCGCCTTCTCTACGACATTTTATGGAGCGCTCCTGGCAGGAGAACGTTTCATCGATGCCACGGCCGTGGCGCGCACCAGGGCATTCGAATTCGACGGCAATACGTGGGCGGCGTATCAGTGCTACGGCGATCCCGACTGGAAGTTTATCCGGAAGACCCTTCTCCCCAAGCCGGCGTCATTGCCACGCACCGATGAGTTCGACCATGTGGGATCGGTGTCCGCCTTGCGGCTGGCCCTCGAGACGCTCATCGTTCAGTCGACATTCCAGGGCTACAACGCCGCGGACCAGGTACATCGAGTCCGGAACCTTGAAGGGCGCTGGGAAAAAATGGGCTGGAGTAGGTCAAGCGACATTGCCGAGCTGTTCGGACGCGCATATGCCGCCGCGGGAACCCTGACCGACGCAATTCGTTGGTATGACAGTACTGTGGCGACTGCCAACGGTGATATTTCGTTCCGCATGCTGGAACAGATCAGCAATCTGCGGATTCGCTGCGCCTTGGATAATGCCCGCTCCGTTCAGGTCGAGTACGATCGCCTGGCTCCCGGGCGATCCTATGCAGGTGCGCGCGCGAAGGGCAAGCGCTCCCTACGTGCAGCCATCAATGCGGCGCGCCGGACGATTAAGGATGAAATGAAGCGTCTCGATAGACTGACGGGCCTTCAGGACACGGTGGAGCGCGCGAGCATGCGGGGATCGGCAATGAAGCGCCTGGCAATGCTCGAAATGGCGGCAGGCCGCCACGAGCACTCTCGGCGGGCGATTGGCGAGATGGCGAGACATTACAAGCGTGGCGTTGAGATCGCTCGAGACCGCAAGGCAGACAACCTGTTCTATCCGGCCCTCAACCTGATCGTGGCCGAGGTCGCGCTGCACGCTGGGACGAGAAAATGGAGAGGCGTGCCACAAACACTCTTCGACGAAGCCCGCGCCAGCATCGCCGCCAAGAATAAATCAAACCCCGACTTCTGGAGCCTGGTCGCAGTACCGGAACTGCAGTTGTACGAGGCGCTGGTACGTGGACATTTAAATAGTAGAACGACAGCCGGCATCCTCCGGTCGTTCAAAGATGTCTTTCAACGCTCCAAGGCCTGGAACGAGATGGCCTCTGTCGCCGACACGCTGCATTTCGCACTTGATCCCTATGTCACGAACTCAGGAGCCAAGGGGAAGACGGCGCTGCGCGTGATGCTCAAGAAATTCGATGCGCTGGTGAAGGCACCGAAGGGACCTGGCACATGAAAACGTCAAGTATTTGTAGGCCTAGTGTCCGGCGTTCGGCGGATGTGACCCATGACGTGAATCACGATGCGGAATCACCTGCCTACGTTTCACCGGGGAACGGCGAACAGGCGTACTTGGCCAATCGATAAGTCGGCAATGGTCGCGCTTGGCCCGCCGGACCTCTCCCAATATTTTCGGTTTAGGGCTAACAATGGCGTCATCACGCGAAGGTGTTCACCTGGCTTCCTGCGACAACTACTGTGAAAACGCACCGGGCGATTTGTCCGCACAAGGCACTTCCTCTTGGGTTGGGTTTATCGTCCCCTCAACCAGTACCGATCCGACTGCTTCGCCTAATAGCTCATAGACTTCATCCCACCTGAAGAGGTTGGTCCAGGACAGCGGGAGAACAAGGATCCAATTGAATTCTTTTGTACTGAGAAGATATCGTGCTCGAGCCAACGTACGATTCTTCTCACAAAACCCAATGGCAAACTCGAACGTTCCTTCATGAGTCGTCCATGTCGGAATGACTCCAAGTGTGAATCGCTTCACAAACTCCTGCAGCGCCCCGCCTCTTGGAAGATTCTGCTGCACGTGGATGTCCAGAACTTTCCTTGCCGCACTCTCATCAACCACGCGAAAGCCTGTGCGCCGAATGGCGGTCTCAATGTTCTTCCGGAACTTGGGTACATCCTTCTCATATGCGAACTCTAAGAGTTCCGAAGTTCGGTAGGCCAGGCGATACGCGACCTGATTGTCAGCAGCTCCATGAACTACGGTATTCGACTGAATATCCGGAGAACTGACGTGCCAAACGAGCGTACATCCTCCTTGAAATAAGAAGAGCAATGAGGCCAGTGCGCAAAATGATCGGACCACCGGTATCCTTCCATCTACATTTGTCGGGACAGTTGACGGGATCAACGTGAACAAGACTATGATGCCAAGGCCGTTCACCGTTCGCAAACATCATTGACTCACTTCCACCACAGAAGAAAGCTTTACTGGTTATCGCGGGCTATACCATCGGATTCTATTGCCTGCCATTGACGCTTTGTACTATTCCGGTTGGAATTGCATATGCCATCTGGTTCGAGGTCGGAGTCGCACTGATTGGGTTGATTAATCTCTTCTCCAAGAATACAGCGCATGAAGAATGAACGCTCGCACTGTAGTCCTCGGGTATCGTGCTCGCAATACGGCAAGGTATGGAACGACACCGGCGATAAACAGTACCCGAGACAAACTTGTGGCTCCTTAATAGTGCCGAAGCCGGGATTCAGTCCGACCCTTTTTGTAATTGCCTACCGGCATGGAATTACAGGATCCGCTCATGTTCTCAATTACTTCGCGTATAGTGTCGAATGATATGGAGTGGTAAGGAAATGCTTCCAAATCGGTCTGCTATATACGCCCGTTTTACGACCGTTACTCTGTCCCTTGAGACGTGGCTTCAAAGAGGCCATAGTCTAGCTGTCAGTGGGAACCCCACATGCAGATTGAACAGATGATGTGACTTTTCTACTCACCATTGAGGATAGCCCATGCATTGTTCACGTCTGGTTATGATCATTGTCATAAGCTCCTTATCCGCCCTCGTCTATTACGCCCTTGCGGACATGCAGTTCGGGACGCCGAAAAACGACGAGGGCACACGAATTTTTCGGACAACAGAACACCCCAACTACACAGGACACTTTCGTCTGATAGGCCGTAAGACAACGCTGGTCGGCAGCATGCAAGATCGCGCACCGTGGGATCATTTGGATTATGCAGGAAAGCACCTGAGCACCGTTCAGGGGCAGGTCGAGATTGACGTCGATGAGCAAGCGAACACCGGCCGTCTGACTGCGGAGTTTATGGAAGGGGCGGATCAATATAAGATTGTCTTTGATCGATTCATGGCCGCTCAGCCGTTTCAGGATGGAGGCATAGCGACACGCCTCTACGAACATGGGGATTCCGGCAATGGAGATCCACTGTACCCCAAGACATGGCTATACCTAGCCGGCTGGGGCAAAGCAGATTTGCTGAAAAACGGCGCGGTCATGTACAAAGACTATTCTGCCCATTTCATGGTGATGGAACGCTCGCGGGATCCCGAGACCCGCCAAGTGCGCTACCCGATGGAGCGCAACCTCCCGGGCGGTGAGACCGATCCAGCCGGAATGGAAATCGATTTGTGGATCCGATCGAAGGAACAAAATTCGGCTAACTTTCCGCCGTTCGAGACCTTCGTACATCTGTTCTGGGACGAGGTCACGTGGCGATGACTCGCTTTTCTGTCAGTCGACCCAGTCTAGCCGCTCTTATCTTCATCGCCGCCTCTCTCACTCTGCATACGATGCCGTTCGCGTCGGAATTGAAAACACAGTCGTGGCATTTTGATAATGAGGCTCCCAACTTGTTGCCTTCAAATTTCCAAATCGCCACGTTATTCGATGGACGGCCGGCCGGAGAATGGAAGGTCATCGAGACCGAGAAGGCAAGAAGTACCACCCACGTCTTGGCTCAACTGCAAGGGAGGGGCGCAGAACATGCCTATAAGGTCGTCCTGATCGACGGCACTGAGTCCTCTGATGTTGAGCTCATCGTTTCATTCTTGGCGATTGACGGAAAGGCTGATATGGGAGGCGGCTTGATCTGGCGAGCAGTCGATGACCGGAATTACTATTTAACGCGAGCGAATCCGCTGGAACAAAATATTCGGATCTATCGCGTGGAGAAAGGCGTTAGACATCTGATCAAGAATTTTGATCATATCATCGATACCAAACAGTGGCATACGCTCCGTGTGATTGCCAAAGGCTGTCAATTGCAGGTTACCTATGATGACACGCCAGTATTTGATGTCTGCGATAGGACCTTCAAAAAAGGCAAAGTGGGACTCTGGACCAAATCGGACGCCATCACATATTTCGACGATCTACAGTTGACGAAATGCTAGACCAGCGGCCAGATATACTGTCCGAGCCTCGAGCGTCGATGCAGAGCGGAATTACAACCGGCTTGATTTTGCGACGGTTCCCCGTTTTATCTCTACAGATCTGATACTGACGCGAACTCCGTGGATTCTATTGAATCGAATGAATTTGTTCGCTTGTGAAAGATTTAAGCACAGTCCAGAGGTTGACTAATCAACATTTGTTGATATATAAGGCCTCTATGCTGACTGCTCGCAGTAAGGATCTGGAAAAGGCGGCTCGTGTCTTTCATGCCCTGTCCGATGCGACCCGACTGCGTATTTTGCATCGGTTACAAGCGGGCGAACAATGCGTCTGCGACTTAACTGACGAATTTCAGACCGGTCAATCAAGACTCTCTTTTCATCTGAAGGTATTGAAAGAAGCGGGCCTCGTAAACGATCGTCCGGAGGGCCGTTGGATGTATTATTCGGTAAATGCCGAAGCATTGGAAGAACTCGAAAAGTTTATCACAGAGGTTAAGAGAGTGACCCGAAGTTCGGTTGCCTCGAAGTGCTGTTAGTGTTTTTTGGGCTCTGACGCATCAACAATTCTTGACGAGGTAGCGCAATGAAGACCGCCGACGACATTAAAGAGATTATTCGGGCCGACTATGCGCAGGCGGCTCGCCAAGCTAAGACCGGTAAGGCTTCGTGTTGTGGTTCGGGTAGTCTTCTGGAACAGGGTAAGCTAGACCCCATCACTGCCGATTTGTACAAAGCAGACGAAACGGCAGGATTGCCAGCCGAAGCCTTGCAGGCATCCTTTGGATGCGGCAATCCCACCGCATTGGCCACTATCGAGCCTGGTGAAACAGTGCTTGATTTGGGCTCCGGCGGAGGGATCGATGTACTTCTTTCGGCCCGCCGCGTAGGTCCTACCGGTAAAGTCTACGGGTTGGACATGACGGACGATATGCTGACCCTAGCACGGGAAAATCAAGAAAAGGCGGAGATCTCGAACGTCGAATTTCTCAAAGGTGACATCGAGGATATCCCACTGCCCGATAATTCCGTTGACTTGATCATTTCAAACTGCGTGATCAACTTGTCGCCGAATAAAGATCTAGTACTGAGAGAGGCGTTTCGGGTGTTGAAGCCCGGTGGTCGCTTTGCAGTGTCCGATATCGTGGTGCGCGGCCGGATCTCTTCAGAGATCCGCCATAATGTAGAGTTGTGGGCCGGGTGTGTAGCTGGTGCCTTGGAAGAAAGCGTCTACCTGGTAAAACTCAAGGAAGCTGGTTTTGAGCAGGTCAGTATCGAGCCAACCCGAGTGTACACAGCCGACGATGCTCGGGAATTCATCATCGGAGCCGGTCTCAATGTAGATATGGTGGGTCACGACATCGATGGAAAGTTCATGAGCGGCTTTATCCGTGCCATTAAGCCAAAAGACGAGGTCCGTTGCTGTAGCCCCAGCTGCTGTTCATAAGTAATATGGTCCAGCATTGCACCGCAGCCACGAACACCGGCGTGAAAAGGGGTCTAGTTTTGTGCACAAGAAACTCGGCCCGAAGTCAGATGGTGGATGCTCTCCCCCAATTGATTGCCGATGATCAATTCACAGCCTGCAGCGCTGGCACTCATCCTGTGGGGCCGCACCCTATGGCTGTTGAAGTCATGAAGGAGTTGAGAGTAGACGTTCGTCATCACCGTTCAAATCATATCAGCGCGACGAACTCGCTCCAGACCAACGCGGCCTCTCATGCCTATGCTCCTTCATCAGCCAAGGTCTACCTCTCTAGACCAGCTCAGCGAGCACGCACGGAATAAACGCGAAACATGGTGTAAATAGTATCAAATAGCCCCGTTCATACAATCCATTGACTCACAGGGCTCTATGCGCAAATTACATTTAGTTAGCCTCTAGCCCGCTCTTTCCATGTTGCAGGATCACGTTTGGCGTGGAAGCATGCTAAGACGGTGATCACATCGCCTTCGTACACATAGAAAATGCCGTAGGGGAACCGCCGAAGGAGAGCGCGTCTGATGTCCCGGTGCACAACGGGGTGGCTTTCAGGCACGCTTTGAACCTTGGCGAGGCAAGAATCGAGTGCGCTCAGAAATTCTTCTCCTAGTTGGAGACCGCGTTTGCGATACCAGGCAAGGGCTTCGATGACGTCGGCGTTCGCTTCATCTCGGAAACGAACCCGAATCGTCATTCTTTTCCATCAAGCTCGGCGCGGATCTCTTCCCAAGATCGTGTTGCGGAGGGGTTCTTCGCGTGCGCGTCGCGGCGACGATCGAGTTCCGCCTTCTGGGCGTCCGTGACCGCCAAGCTTTCAGAAGACTCGAGGATGCTATCCCAAATTTCTTCGGCGATCTGAACGCGCTCGGTGACGCTCAACTGCAGAATGTCTTTAATGCTGAGAGAAGACATGCGGCTATTCTCCACTTTTCGACCTGATGGAGCAAGTCATCATGGGCCTTCCCCGAAAACCTTGACGAAATGTCCGCCGGCTACAACTGGCTGGCCGGGACGCATTCGAACGAATAGGTAGGATACCGGCACAAGGGTGCGCCGTCTTACGTTGATCAATCAAATATTATTGAGCAGGCACCGGGCACATCGAAATCCCCACTCACACAGTCTTTAGCCTTGACTGGAACGGATGCGTGCAGAGGTTTGGCGTGGCCTCGCTCAGTAGGCTGCGGGCCGAAAGCATACCGCCCGCCGATTTCTCTAACCAGCACGGCGAGCCCAACTAGACCGCCGCGGGCGCTTGACGCTTTCCGTTCGCCAGCCGAGGCTCTGTCCTGCCCTCATCCTATTGAGGTGCTTCATGATTGGCGGCCATGACCGTTGGATCTTTGGGCGACAGAACCTTCCATCCACCCGCAAATTTGTCCAGTCTAACCCGCAGGAATTGTCAGTGCACAATATGGTAATCTGAAGAAGCCAAGAGACGGGGGAGTGTACGATGATCTCCCGCAAGCAGCTGTGGTTATCAACTGTATTCCTCCTAGGCTTCTCTGCTCCAGCTCTGACCGTTTCGTTAAGCTTCGCCGCTGCTCCGATCTACGAATATATAGACGACTCCGGCATCCATACATTCACCACTGAATTGCATTCCATTCCGGAGCAATATCGCAGCCGGGTCACGCAGTTTGATTTCGGCGCTCCTTTGGATTTCGGCGCGCCGCCGGATTCACCATCCTCCGTTTCAGCTGAGCCACCGATTCCTCCTGCCGAGATGCGGACCGTCATGGGCAGCGGCGAATACCGGATGGGGGATCACGACACTCGAGCCGACGCCGTGCGCCTGGCGGTCGAGGCTGCGAAGAAGGACGCGCTCGAACAGGTTGCCACCTACTTGGAAAGCGTGACGGAAGCGAGAGATATGGACGTCACGAGGGATGACATCCGGACCTATACGGCGGGGATCGTCAAAGTCTTGAATCAAACGACCACGACGAGGCTGGAAAACGATATCGTGGTGATCCGGGCGGACCTTACGGCGGAGGTCGATCCGAAAGAAGTGACGCAAGCCATTGCGACCCTGCGGGAAAACGAAAGCGCCAAGAAGGAACTCGTGGCGCTCCGGGCAGAAATGGATCAATTGCAGCACCAGCTCGATGCCGCCAACCAGGCGTTAGCCGCAGCCTCATCGCCGGAGCAGATTCAGGCTGCAAATCAACAACGACAGGAAGTGTTGGACGAACTGCAGGCCAACGCGCTCATGACTCAAGCCTGGACCAATTGGGCCTATGCGCCCGGCATCTACTCCTATCCTTGGATCGCAATGCCGGGCATCAATGGATTACTGTTGCAGACGCAACGCCTCTCCCCACGGCATCGTCATCTTCCGCTGGCACAACAGATCATTACGGCACAGAGCGGTACGGTAGCATCAGTACCGCCGGGAAGCTCCACACCACCGCGGCAGTCGCTGCTGGTTCCATCTCCGGCCTATCCGCGTGCGTCTTCAGCGCCGCCAGCCGGCGCAATTGTGAATGTGCCAGCGTCGAAAGCCGTTCCACCGGTGACGAATCGGTCTTCAACACCGCCGAACCCATACCAACTGCATCCCTCCCACTTCTGGCGGCCAAGCCCTCCTAATATTCAGGCTGCTCCTTCCGTCCCACCCCCGGGCGCCTCGATGAGGCCGCGACATTTCGGCGGGCATGGCCATTCCGGCGGCGGCGGACACTTCGGCGGAGGTCATTTCCGCGGAGGCGGCGGGCATCGCGGCCGGTAGACCGAACGGCAGAAGAAAGCCTGTCATGCATCAAGCAACCATGACGGCCTCAATCCAATCGACGGCGCGCTGAGCGATCATCGCAACCACTGCATTGGGATGCCCCCTTGGCACGGACGGCATGACGGAGGCGTCGGCAACCCATAGACGGTCCACTCCCCGGACGCACAACTCAGGATCGACCACGGCACGCGAATCCGAGCCCATCCTGCACGTGGACGTGGGGTGATAGACGGTCTGCACCTCTTTGCACGCATAGGCAAGCAGGTCGCTGTCGGTTTCGACGGCCTCTCCCGGACGAAGCTCTCCAGCGTTCTCCGCTTCGAGCGGAGCGGTAGCCGCGATTCTTCGACCGAGGCGTACTCCAGCCCACAATACCGACGCATCAATGCCTTCCGGATCATTCAAGAGTCCGAAGTCGATCCCGAGCGGAACAAGCGGGTCGGCGGTTCGGAGAATCACACGACCGCGGGAACGAGGGGCCACGACGGCAGCCCCGATGGTGAAAGCATGAACCTGCGGCGGACTCAGGAACTGGTCGCGAAAGTCGAACGGCACGAAGATGAGTTCCAGATCCGGCGCCGATGACGGTGAGCGATGCGCCTGCACAAAGGCGAATGCCTCGCAGCCGTTGGACGCCAACATCCCGCGCTTGAACACCGAATAGCGGAGCACGTTAATCGGCGACTCCGCATTCTTGAACGTATCCGTCCCGCGTGCCCGAAAGACCATCGGGAGAACCGGATGATCTTGAAGGTTGGCTCCAACCTCCGGCGCATCGCAGCGCACTGGAATACCGAGCCCCGCCAGCGTCGCCGCAGGCCCGACACCGGACAGCATCAAAAGCTGCGGTGAGCCGAACGCTCCGGCTGCGAGCACGACACCATGGGCGGCATGGACCTTCTCCACGCCGCCACAGCGCACCGCAACACCCGTGGCCCGACCACCTTCGAGGACGACTCGCGTCGCGTGCGCATCGATGACGACATCGAGATTGGGGCGCCGCATCGCCGGCTTCAAGTAAGCGTCGTAAACGCTAAAGCGCATCCCGTCTTTATGCGCGAGCTCGCAGATCCAGGCTCCTTCATATGCACCGCCGTTGTAGTGCGGCTGCTCTCCGAGGCCCGCCCGACGGGCGGCTTCGACGAACGCATACGACAGCGGGCGGGCGTTACGGTTCGGTGAGATGATCATGGGACCGTCGGGGCCGCGAGCGTGATCCTCATTCTCTCCGTACCAGGCCTCTTGCGACCGGAAAACAGGCGCGACGTCCGTCCACCCCCAACGGCGAGCGCCGGACGCCACCCAGCTATCGAAGTCGGCAGGATGACACCATTGATGAATCTGGGCATTGATGTTCGAAGAGCCTCCCAGCATCTTCCCGCGCGGAGTAAATATCCGCCGCCCCGAGACGGCAACCTGCGGCTCGCTTTCGAACGCCCAATCGAGGCGGCTCTTGAAGAGTTTCGAGAAGCCCGCCGGGATCGAAACGAACCGGCTCGCCGGTGCTCCTCCGGCCTCGATCAGCAGCACCTTGAGCTTGCCCGATCGACTCAGTCCTTCCGCAAGGACGCACCCCGCCGTTCCCGCGCCGACGATGATCAGATCGTGCATTTCAGTTCCCGCTATACGTCTTTGAAATGTGGCGGTTGGGTTTGAAAGTAAACGGACCGGGCTTTCACGTAAACGAGATGCGCTAACGCAAGAGACATGCCGGAATGCTTATGGACTGGTCACTTCAGTATCAATGACTTAAGACTTCTACAGCCCACCTTCAAATGAACGGTTTATCGTAAGCGATACACCGAGTATCGTTTTGTTGATAAGGCTCCAACTCACTTTACAAAATACACGTCTTAATGGATCTATGAGAACGAAGGGAAGCTTTAGAGGCATTTCCTAAAGTTCGGGAGGCTCGATCAAGTGGAAGGCGACAGGCCCTCACTCCGTCCGACTTGGAGTCGCCATCCTCCGTTTCCGGCGAGCCCCCGATTCCTCCGTGGAGGCGGCGGCCACCGGGGCCGGTAGAGTAGACGATGCGCTCAAGCCGTCATCCTCATGCACAATGTTCTTCGCAACATAGGTCGCGAGGGTCCGATATGTTGATGGGTTCGGATGGTTATCGTACCGGTGGATCTCATATTTCGTATTCGGAGCGCTGGCCTCATAATCCGGAATGATCTCGGACACCAGATGAACGCGCACCTGCTTGGTCCGAAAAGTGTCCAGCACACGGGGAAGAACTTGAAGAAAATCATGCCGCACAAACATGCTATCCCACAAGATGACATGGAACTCACTCTGCGGATATTGCCTCGCCGCCTCCTCTTTCGCCTGCAAGACGATGTACGAGCAACCGAAGAACTGGACCGATTTATGGACATGTGGGGCATCATACGGTGGAGCGATGCGTAATCCATTGGCATCAATGGTGTACGTGACTTTGTAGATGGGAACCGAGTTCACGATCTTCTGATGAGTCGCCGCAAAGCTCTTCCGCGGAACTATACCGAGCTCATCGTCGCGAATGAAGTAGAGATCATCACAGCAATACGAGTTCGTCTTCTCTATTTTGCTGCTCCATACATAGAGACTCTCCTAGGGCAAGGGCCAACAAGACGGCAGACATATTTGCCCATACTGCTTTTGATAAAGACGTACCGGATGTGAGTCCGAAATACAGCAGGGCTATAAACCACGTGAACCAGAACCAGACAAATGGTAGTAGAGCAGCTTGCAGAGATAGGTAGACACCCACAATCGCACAGCCGAGAATGACCAGGCGGATCGGCTGCCGAGATGATCCGCCGAAACACCAAGTCAACTCAGCCTCGCGATGGACCCGGAAAACATGACTGAAACGCGAAGCATACACGTAACGAAGAAAGAACATCCGAGTCTATACGGCCGGAATCATCACGGTCTTAGATCAAATGATTACGACGAGACTGGAGGGAGATACCAGTTCATGGCTTTCCCGCCTCCGCAAGTGCGCACGATGTTTTCAACGACGACTCCGCCAGTAATTTCTGACCGTCCAACTGCTTCATGATGACTTTGGCGGCTTGGAAGAGGTCATTCTGTTCTTCGTCGCCGATCCAGAACTTCGTCTTGATCCGCGTGACCCGCTCGGCCAACTCCGGATCCTCCGTGTTCTGCACATACATCAGGTGCCGAAGTGCGACATGACGCACTTCACAGCCGCATTGACGAAGATCGTTTACCGGAATCCTCCCCCTGAGCTCTCGATCTTGCTTGGAGGTCGGGATGTCCATCCGCTCCAATAGGGTCCGGCGTGATTCCAACAACATGGAATCCATCGCGTCCAGGGCGTTCGTATCGATGAAATAGTCGATGAATGTCCGGCTCGATTGCTCGCCGTTGAGTTCAGGATGTTCGCTCGCCGGCGTCGCATCGACCACGACAATCAAACAGCCCTTAGGAAACAGACGGTCGAGCGACGTGCCCGCAATGTTCCGATTCAAGTATTCGAGGACGGCTTGAACGCCGAGATTGTCAATCGGCCCGCCGTCATACAGATGCAGATAGTGCGTCGGCGTCATGTACCACTGGAGGGTCACGTCCTGGAAGGCGCCGGGAAAGGCGGACGACGCATTGACGGCGTTGGCGACATGATAGGAGGCGAGCACGGAATGGAGCAGATCGAAGCGATCATCCGTGAAGGTGAAGCGGGTGTGATCATTGTGGACGGTCGAATTGAGCAGGATCTTGGGATGCATCCGAAGGTCTGCAAAGGTGGCCTCGTGGTACAGTTGGTTGTTGAAGACCTGCACCATGACATCCGAACGGGTGAAGTCGGACAGCCAGTAACGAAAGATGTTCTGGGGTAGAAACCACCGCCTGATCCAGCTGCTCTGGAAATCGTGGCCCAACGCCCGGCGGACCGCCTGCTCCGTAAACGTTCCGGCTTTGTCGCCGAGCCCGTAGTACACGGCCGGCAGCGTCCCACCGGACACGCCCGAGATCACATCGACTTGTTCCAGCAGGCCTCGCCGCTGAAGTTCCAGCATGGCAGCCGCCCCAAAATTTGCGGCTCGGCTCCCGCCGCCTGAGATGGCGAGGCCGACGAACCGGCCATCCTTCCGTTCCAAATCCGTCAGCTGCCATGAGCCGGCCGTGTCGGGCACCGGCGTGCCGGAGGGCCAAGGCTTATTCCATCCGGGCCGCCAATGGCCGGGCAAAAGAGAACAGCCTTCGATCGCCATCAGCAGGCACACAACCCAGATGCAGGCTCGGAACCCTCCCCGGTTTCTTCCATTGGTCACAAGCTCATCGCGTGTCATTTGATCATGCATAAGAATCGATTGAGCTGAGACACTTCGCCTGCCGATCCGCAGAGAGCTCATGTCGTTGCCGTTGATTCGCGGTCGACTACAAGCCCTGAGCCGCTGCTGTGGGCGTATCACGACATGGCCCGGTCCATTGCGGCTCTTCTGCGCGCGCAGCCTACTGCCTGCAACCACGACTGTCAACCGTCCTCTGACAGGGATTCACGTATTCCGCGCGGTGGCGCTTCAGGAACGATAAGGCCTCGTAAATGTACGAGCGATCCTGTGCAGTGCCCCTTGCTCTTGACCTCCTGATGCAGCAGGCGCATTCTTTTACGGCAGGTGACTCTTCGTTGAACCATCGATGCTCCGTGCAACCCCATTGGAAGCTTCGATGTCTACTTTTTACAAGGCTGCATCGTGATTGCCGCCGCGCTTTTGCTTCTGCTTCCGTTCTCGCAGCAGACCGCTGACTTGCCTTCGGCACCTTCATTGTCCGCGCACCGAATATCCGCGGACCGCACATTGACCGGCAACGAATTGCTCCGGATCGGCGACACTCATGAATACCAGCGCCACTTTCCCGAAACCCTTACCTACTATCAGCTGGCACTCTCGGCCTTCCGCGAGCAGAAACAAGCCCGCGGGATTGCCACCGCATTGGTGAAGATCGCCCGGGTGTATGAGCAGCAAGACAAGTTCCAAGAAGCCGGCATCGCGATCCGGGAGGCGGTTCCCATCTTGGGCCGATCATCCGATCGCATCGCATATGCACGAGGGCTCCTAATCATGGGGCGCGTTTCCAGCCGGTTGGGACAGTTTGAGGACGCGCGCGAATCGCTCAACCGCGCCGTCGGCCTATTCGATCAAGCCAAAGAGCGGCGTGGGTGGAATGAGGCATTGGTTCAGCTCGGCCTCTTACAGGTCGGCGACGGATCCGGCACATTGGGACTGTCGCTGCTGGAACAGGCGCGGCGAGACGCGCGCACCCGTCAGGATCGTGGCCAACAACTCTCGGCGGTCGTTGCATTGGGAACCGCCCACTGGCTATTGGATCAGGCAACCGATGCGCGGCGATCTTACGAGGAGGGTCTTCACCTGGCTGAGCAAGAACGGGATATGGTGCTTGAAGCGACCCTTCGGCTCCGACTTGCTCATCTTTATGAGGAAGATGGCAAGCTCGATGACGCCATTCAATCAGGCAAGCGTGCGCGGGTTCTTGCGCAAACGACCCGCGACCCCGCGACGGAAGCGGCGGCATTGTCGCTGCTGGCCCAACTCTACCGCAACATGGGACAGAATGCCTAGGCGGATGAATCGGAACAGAGGGCGCTATTGATCTATGGCCATCGCCTGACCGTCGTCCACGGCGGCCGTTAGGCATGCTTTCTGCTTCCCCGTGCGGGGGAGTTACTACATCGCGGCGACGAAACCGTGCAACTGATCAGCCTAATTTGGGGCATTTTCGCGCTCCTGGGGATGCTAATCGCATTCACACCGATGTTCGGTGCATTGAACTGGCTCAATATTCCGTTTGCGGGCATTGGCGCCATCGTATCAGCCGTTGCCGTAGCCCGGTCTGCCCCGGAGGCCAAAGGAAAGAGCGTAGCAGGGTTGATCTGTTGTGGAATCGCAGTATTGTTTGGATTTATCCGGCTGGTACTCGGCCTCGGCGTCTTCTGATGCGACACGACATCGCAGGCAGGAACGATTCGATCCCCACTGTCTGACAGCTTGTCTCCTTCCCGGATAGACTGTCCCACCGGACGCGTAGGCCTCGCAGCCGATCCCCGCTCATATTTGCCGATCCCCGGCTGTCTTTGTGTGCCAAAGGCGCGACCGAGATGAGAGATGTGAAGCGGCTGCGTTTCGGGCGGGACTCGGCGGCTTCATGCTGTTCGACCCGGATACAATCCCACCGGAGAAGGTTCGGGAAGCAGCGGGGCTCACGACCGGAACCCGCTGGGCCAAGGCGATCCCGCTGGCCGAGCTGCCTCGGATGGATGCGATTGTCTGCGGATCGGTGGCGGTCACGCGCAATGGGCGCCGCTGCGGGAAGGGCGAGGGTTATAGTGATCTCGAATACGCGATCCTGCGGGAGTTGGGCCATCCACCGGTGCCGGTCGCAACGACGGTGCATCGCGTGCAAATCCTGGAAGAATTTCCACGGGACATCACCGACCTGCCGCTTAGCGTCATTGTCACGCCCGAGGAGGCGATTCGCGTGCAGCGCCCGCCGCCGGCTCCGAAGGGAGTCAATTGGACCCAGCTGACCGAGGAAGATTTGAACGAGATGGTGGTATTGCGGGAGTTGCGATCACTCGGCCTAAAGCACCACGCGCGGAGCCGGCGTTCGAAATCCGAATCCATCCATGCGGCGTCTCGCCCTTCCGGCACGGAAAGAAAGTCGAGGTGAGGTAGCTACCGCGCAGTGACGAGCCGGGGAACATGATCCCCCATCGCCAACCGAGTAAATCGCCGCTTCATCGCATTGACTCGCGCGAGATACTCGCCGACCTTGTGATCGCCGCAGCGCTGATCGGCAGTCAGCCGAAAGCCGCGCGCAGCATAGGCATTTCCCGCCGCGGCTCCGCAGAGGTGAATCACCGCGGCCAGATTATGTTTTTGTTGAAGTGTGGCAGCGGTAGTCCGGCGGCGCCCCAGCGCGCCGGCGACGCCGCGATCCAACTGAGCCGCTGTCAGTTCGATCGCATGGCTCGGCAAGACGCGCGTGTACAGGCTGTTGAACCAGCAGGATTTCATATCATGCCAAGGACCATCCTCGATCACTCGATGATCGTGCACACAGTAGCGTTTAGCTTCCTGAAATGTCCCGTCGGTCAATTGAAACATGCCGACCGCGCTGGATGCAGGCCGGTACAGTTCCAAAGGGTTCCACGTGAGGCGAGCCCGCCAGTATGTCCGCGCGACGGGATTGCCGCTCCCTTCGACTTGGGCAAGCGCGGCCAAAAATTCCGGCGTGATGACGGCGGTCGAATGCCGGCTGAAGAGCGATCCGTACTGTCGCCAGGTCTCCTGTGGCGTCTTGACGAGCGAGCCGCTGACCGGAAAGAACAGCTCCGTCGGCTTGCGGATCGTCTGGTAGACCCAGTTGACCACCAACCATGTGGCAAGAATCAGACTGACGCCGGCAAGCAGGCGGACCACGGGTGGTGCAAACCACAGAACCACCAGCAGGCGCCGGCAGAGTTGCGCGGGACGCCGGCACCAGCGAACGACAGGCAGCCCTGGTAGGCTCCAGGAACGGCGCACGCGCTTCCGCCGGCAAGCGGACGCCATCGTGCGCGCATATGACGGAATGGACTCCACGGGCCTATTATGCCTGAAGCGGGGGCAGCTGCAAAAGCAAAGTCGCGAGACACATCAGGCGTGCACGTATCTCCTTCGTTGCACCAGGTCTTGAAGTTTCGCCTGCATCTCATCGGCCGGAAGTTTGATCCGATCGCCATGCCCAGCCAGTACCCACTGGAACCGGTAGCCGGCAAGCTTGGCAATCGAATCCACGATGGCCGGCTGGTTCCAGACCAGGTGCCGCGGCGATTCCAACGTTTGCGATTCCGGCTCCCACCACAAATGGTCGCCGGTGAAGAGAAAACGCTCCTTATACAGCAGCGCAACGCTGCCCGGCGTATGGCCCGGGACTGGAATGGCCGTGAAGTCCGGCGCCAATCCGATCGCCGCCGTGCTGTCGAGGATCCATTCGGCGCCGGGAACCGCGTCCGCATCTTCGCGATGGATAATCCGCTTCGCGCCAAATTGCTTGGCATACTTAGCCGCATCCGCCACGTCGTCTTCATGGGAAAGAAAAATATAGCGGAGACCGCCGTGCCGCTCGAAGAACTCGACGAGCTGTTTGAGGTAGCGCGGTGAATCGACCAGCCAGTTGCCGTCGGGATGCCGGACGAAGAAACTGTTGGCTCCGAATGACTTATCGGAATTGAAACCGCAGTAATAGACGCCGTCTTCGAAATGGATGGGAAAACTCGCGCGGGCCGCTTGCAAAGCCGCCTTGTCGCTGCGTTCGGTGCCGATCGATCCGACCGGGCAGGCGAGCAAGGCCTGATAGGCCTGACGAAGTTCTTCATCGGTCTCCGGCTGGCGCAGGACCGCCGAATAGTCGCCGACCCCTTCGAAGCTCGCCGGCGCCAATTGCCGGCAGGCGTCGCAATCGATGCAGGTGGAATCGACGAAAAAATTCCCGGCCACGTTCGCATCGAGTCTTTTTTTTATATCAGCCATAGACACTTATGCCGTGAGGATCCGTGAAGCGCCGTTCAGCTTCAGCCTACTACGCCACCTCGATTTTTTGCCACCGGCAGCCGCTCTTCGCCGAGGCCGTGCCGCAAGGCTTCCACATCCAGTTCATGCTCGAGACGATGCAGGACCTCGTCGCTGATGATTCCCTCGTTTCGCAGCCGGATCACCGCTTGACGCTCCGCCGTGAGGGTCTCGTGGCGCAAGCGCCGGAACGCGTCGGCCGCTTCGGGCGCGCCGTCCGCATCTCCGTTTCCTTGACTGCTATAACGTCGAGCCTGTCGCTCATAATGAACGCTCATTTGATTGAGCTGCTCAGCGACCGGCCATGATTCTTTGCCCAGTTCCTCTAAGCGGGCGAGGGCCGCCACGGCCGCCCGCTCCCTCGCCAGTTGCTCTTCCCTCTCGTGCGGCCGGCCGGCCTTGAGATTCAGCGTGCGAATAATCGGAGCGAGCGACAGCCCTTGAATCACCAATGTCGCCAGAATCACGCTGAAGCTCAAGAGAATGATCTCCGACCGAAAGGGAAAGGGGGCGCCGTCCGCCGTGGTATGCGGGAGCGCCAGCGCCGCAGCGAGTGTCACGATCCCCCGCATGCCGGTCCAGCCTATGATGAAGAGAGAGGACCAATGTGGAATCGGATCGCGCGCCCTCAGCTTCGGATTGACAAGCCTTGCCGTAACGGCGAACGCCGGCACCAAGACCAATCGCACGCCGATCACGGTTCCGCTGACCAACACCCCGGCGAAAACCAGCGATGACAGACGCTCGGCGGGCACGGCATCCCGAAACATGCTGAGCTGCAGCCCGATCAGAATGAAAATGACGCCGTTCAGCAGGAACACCACCAAATTCCAGACGGCTTTTCCCTGGATCCGGGTCATGGGCGACACCACGCTGAAATGCCGCCGCAGATGAATGCCGCCCGCGACGCAAGCCAAGACACCAGAGACGTTCATCTGTTCGGCCCCCACCCAGGAAATGTAGGGCGCCAAGAGGGTGACGGCAATTTCAGTAAAGCTGTCTTTCGTGACGCGCAAGGTATATTGGGCCACCAGGCTCACCGTAATCCCGACCGCAATGCCCCCGGCTGCGGCAACGACGAACTCCAGGAACGTTTCGCCGACCACGAACCGGCCCGTCACGACCGCGGCCACCGCGGCACGATAGAGCACCAGCGCCATCGCGTCATTGACCAGGCTCTCCCCTTCCAGAATGGTGACAAGCCGGCCCGGCAGCCGTAAGCGCTTAGCAATGGCGGTCGCGGCAATCGCATCGGGCGGGGACACAACGGCTCCCAACGCCACCGCTGCCGCCCACCCTATACCGGGCAGTGCCGCATGAACGACGACCGCCACCGCGCCCGTCGTCACGACGACCAGCCCGATCGCAAGCAGTCCAATGGGCCTGATGTCTGCGCGGAATTCTCGGAACGATGTGAAGTACGCGGCAGACCACAGAATCGGTGGCAAGAAGACAAGGAAGACAAGGTCCGGGTCGAGATGCACGGGCGGCAGCTCCGGCACTAGCGACAAGAATAGACCACCGACGACCAGGAGGATGGGATAGGGAATCAGCAGCTTGTGCGCAATGGTCGTCAGCGCGAGCACGACCACGAGCAGCACAATGATGACTTCAAGCTGATGGAGATCGTCCATCGCCGCCACGCGTTACAGACGGGACACAATCAGGATGCCCGCACTCGTGCCGGGGCAGCTTAAAGAGATCGGGACAAAAATGCCAGTCCTACTGCCCGACCCCAATTCTTTGGCATGAATTAACCATGGTATTCGCGTATGCTTGCCTGATGACTTCAGAGGAGACATGCTGATGGAAACCACACGATACCTTCTGATCGGCGGCGGACTCGGCTCTCATCAAGCCGCCAAACAAATCAAGCAAGTGGATCCGCAAGCGACCATGACCTTGGTCGGCGAAGAATCTCATGTACCGTATGACCGGCCTCCGCTCTCCAAGGACTTTCTACGGGGCGAGAAGGCCCGGGACCAAGTGTTCTATGATCCCGAGCAGTATTATCACGACCAACACATCGATCTCTTGCTGGGGACAACGGTCCAGCACCTGCATCTTCCCGAAAAGACGGCGAGACTCTCCAATGGCCGCATGATCCGCTTTGAAAAGGCCTTACTGGCCACCGGCGGCCGGCCGATTCACCTGACGATTCCTGGGGCTGATTTGCCCGGCGTGCATTACCTTCGCACGATCGACCATGCCGGCGCGATTCTGAACCACGTGTCCCACGGCGCCCGAGCCGTCATCATCGGAGCCGGCTTCATCGGCTTGGAGATCGCCGCGTCGTTGACGCAGTTGGGAGTCCACGTCACCATCATTGAAAACCAATCACACATCTGGCCTCGGTTTGCCGATCAGGCGCTGGCGGAAGCCATGCAACGGCATTGCAGCGACAAGGGGGTCGTCTTCCGAACGAACGACACCGTGCAGCACATCGAACGGCACCATGACCGCATGGCGGTTTCCCTCCGCTCGGGCTCGACCCTGCCCTGTCATTTTGTCGTGATCGCTGTCGGTATTGCGCCGAATGTCGAATTAGCCCGGGATGCAGGCCTTGTGGTGACGAACGGCGTGGAGGTGGACGAGTTCATGCAGACGTCGCATCCCGATGTGTATGCGGCCGGTGACATCGTGAACTACGTCGATCCGATCTTCGAGAAGCGCCGCCGGGTGGAACATTGGGGCCAGGCGGAATATACCGGCCAACTCGCCGGGAAGAATATGGCCGGGGCGCGGGAAGCCTATGACTTGGTGACCTATGTCTGGTCGGATATTTTCGATCTGCACTTGGAGTTCGCCGGCGATGAAAGCGAACACGACGAGGTTTTGCTTAGAGGGAAGGTCGACACGATGCAGTTCACGCAGCTCTATCTCAAGAATAAGCGCTTGCGGGCGTACTTCTCTATCAACGCGGGCTCAAAAGATTTTCAACCGATGCAGCAGCTGATTAAGTCAAAGAAAGATCTGAGCGGGTTCACATCACAGCTTCAAGATCCGACGATACCGGTGAAGACATTGACCGCAGCAAAGTAACATCGCCCCGGCCGCGCTGGGCGAAACCAAAAAGAAAGGCGCAAAGCCGCTCGACACGATTCTAAAAAAGGGCGGCCTCTAATCGTTGCCGAAGCAGTTCAGAAACGAATTGCCAGACGCCTTCGAGCGCTGGGAAAGAACCCGCGCCCGCACGGTGTCAAACAACTCGCCGGCGAAGAAGATCTGTGTCGTATTCGAGAAGGCCGTCGAATCGGCTACACGATTCGCGACAAGGAATTGATCGTGCTCATTGTCAAGATCGGCGCCCGCAAGGAAGTGTACCCTTAATGGTCCATGGTCATGGCTTGCTGAGAATCCCGTCGGTCTTCTGCCCCCAAACTCCCTTGAAGACGAACTCCGACATGTGTTTTCGTTCCCGCGGCTTGAATTCCCGCTCGCGCAGATAGTCGGGCAACTGGTCCGGATCGCCGGGATAACCGATCGCGATCATCGCGACAGGATCATGGCCGGCGGGGATATTCAAATCCTTCCGCGCCTTCTCCACATCGTAGCCGGCCATTTGATGGACGATGAGACCGAGTGCCGTCGCTTGGATGACCAGGCTGAACACCGCCATGCCGGTATCGTGGAAGGCATGGCGGTTCGGCGTCCCGTCGTCTTCGAAATTCAGTCGAGCCACCGACAGCGCCAATACCGGCGCGCGAAAGCTCCACTTCTTATTCCCCTCCTTCAGACACTCGAACAAGCGGCGATAGCCGGCTTCATCCTCCTTGGTCGCCATGACGAACGACCAGGGCTGTTCATTATTTGATGAAGGCGCCCAGCGGGCCGCTTCGAAGAGACTCAGCAATTTTTCCGGCTCCACCGGCCGCTCCGAAAACGCGCGCGGACTCCAGCGCCGCCGCAGCAAGTCGTGGATGGAATAGGCGGTGTTCGCAGGCTTTTCCATGAGCGGCTCCTTTGTTCTTGCGATATCTCGTTGATGTCCTCACCGCATGAGCCGATCCTGCAGGACAACGGCCCGAGAAGTGCAGGCCGGTCTTGATTGCTCAGAGGACTCCGAAGAAGGGAAACCATGAACGGTTCGAGGAGATCCGGGGTTCACTTGCATGGCGCTTTGACCGGCTCACCCACTTTTGAGAGCAGGAACACGAGCAGCATGGCCGGTTCGGTCGTGCTCGCGTTCTTGGAGACGACATGCGGCTTCTTCGGCGGCTCATACCAGCTCTGGCCTTTGGTATACCTGACCGGCAGTTGACCTTCCAATTGCGAGATGACCGCGCCTTCCAGAACATACGCGATCACTGACCCCGGATGCACATGTGGGTCGGATACGGCGCCCGGGGCATAATCGACGGTGAGAACCGTGACCTCTTTTCCCGCCACGTCGGCGAGATGCTGCTTCATCAGAATCGCGACTTTGTCTTCTGCCAACCCGGTCGCCTGCAACATCATCACCGTCGCTCCGGCCGATAAGGTTCTGATCAATTGACGAGACATGCTTTGACTCCTCGGCTATGCGCAGGACGTTCTTGCCGCGCATGGGTTCCTGAGCATGGGCCGAGCGCCGCCGTCGAAAGTATGGAATGTGGGATACCAGGCGAACTCCGTCGGCGTGACGGCTGCGGCATGGACGTGAATGAGGACATCATCGTTCTTTAGTACCGGCCTCGGAGCGTCCTCGCAGTGAAGAGATTCGGCGCTGCCATGCGTATGGAGTCGGGCCGCTTTCATTTCAGACAGCTGCTTCCTTCTCGCGTCACGATCATGCCAATTTTCGCACGACACGCGCCGGATTGCCGACCACCACGGTATCGGGCGGCACATCACGGACCACCACGGCTCCGGCTCCCACCACGCTGCGGTCACCGATCGTGACTCCAGGCAACACCACCGCGGCTCCTCCGATCCAGACATCATTGCCGAGCGTAATCGGGCTGGCACTCTCCAAGTACGAGCGCCGAAGGGCCGGGTCAAGCGGATGCTGCGCCGTATAGAGTTGCACGGCCGGTCCGATTTGCACATCATTCCCGATCCTGATCGGAGCACAATCGAGAAAGATGCAACTGTAATTGATGAAGACGTTCCGGCCGAGATGAATATTGTAGCCATAATCGCAGGTGAAGACAGGCATGACGACCGTTCCCTTCCCCACCGTCCCCATGAACTCGCGCAACCGCTCGTTGAAGATCTCCAGATGGCCGCCGGCGATCGCATTGTAGCCGGCAAGAATCTCCTGTACGTGGCGGCGGTCGGCTGCCAGTTGCGGATCCGCCGACCGGTATAAGTGCCCCGACAGCATTTTGTCCTTTTCCGCTTTTTCGGCCATCGATGCTGGGTCCTTTCTCAACTGGTCATAACGATGCCGCTCCGATGGCCGTCATGTCGGCGGGCCGAGCCGGACACCGACTTCATCGAGATGTTGGAGCAGGTCCGCAGGATCCTGATACACCCGATAGGCGCCGGCCCGCTCCAACTCATCCTGCCCATATCCGCCGGATAGCAGCCCCACGGAAAGGGCCCACGCGCGCCGCGCAGCCAGCATGTCCCAGACACTGTCTCCCACAATGACGCAGCGGCTCATCGGCACCCCAAGCCGCTCGGCTGCGGCGACAAACAAATCCGGGTCCGGCTTCGCATAGCGAACCTTGTCCCTGGTAATCACGGGCACATCCTCACGAAGGTCCAGCAACTTCAGTGTATGTTTGGCGTTTTCCAATCGCCCGCTGGTCGCAACAGCATAGGGGACGCGGCGGGAAGAGAGCTCGTCGAGCAATTCGCGCGTGCCGGGCAGCAGGCGCAGCGATTCTCTCTGTCTCTCATAGGATTCGGTATGGGTCCGTTGAATGCGATCCATCTCCTCGTGTGTCAAGACGCGGCCGATTTCCCGAAGAAGTCCGTGGAGCATGAGCCCGCCGCTCATTCCGATTTGCCGGTGGATCCGCCACACGGCCAACTCGATGCCGCCGGCTCGCAGCGCGTCCCGCCAAGCCAGCACGTGTTGATAGACGCTATCGACGAGAGTGCCGTCGAGATCGAACAAAAACGCCACCGAATTCACTTCCGATGATTTATCCATGAGGTAATCCCTCTGGACCCGGTCTTGCCGGTTCTCCGGCTCGAACATGGTCCCGGCGCGTACTCAGTTTGCGCACAAGCACAAAAAACAACGGCACAAAGAAGACGGCCAGGAAAGTGGCGGCAAGCATCCCACCCATCACGCCGGTACCGATCGAATGGCGGCTAGCCGCGCCGGCTCCAGACGCGATCACCAACGGTACCACGCCGAGAATGAAGGCCATCGACGTCATGATGATCGGCCGGAACCGCAACCTGGCCGCTTCCATCGCAGCGTCAACTAACGACAGGCCGTGCTCATAGCGTTGATTCGCAAATTCCACGATGAGGATCGCGTTCTTGGCCGCCAGGCCGATCAGGGTCACCAAGCCGATCTGGAAATAAATGTCATTGGACATGCCGAAGAACCATACCGCCAGCAAGGCGCCGAACACACCGAAGGGCACGGCCAGGATCACCGCGAACGGCACCGTCCAACTCTCGTATTGCGCCGCCAGCACAAGAAACACCATGAGCAGGCCGAATCCAAAGGCTAATACCGATTGCGCGCCCACCTGACGTTCCTGATAAGAGATGCCGCTCCAATCAATATCGAGACCTTGAGGAATCAATACCTCCTGCGCCGCCCGCTCCAAGGCATCGAGCGCTTGGCCGGAGCTATAGCCTGGCGCCGCCGCGCCGAGGACGAGCGCGGTGTTGAAGCCGTTGAAATGCGTCACGGGATCCGGGCCGCTGCTGTAACTTGTGGTGACCACGGTGTCGAGCGGGATCATGGTCGGCCCTTGACCGTTCGTGGCATTGAACGCGCGGACGTAGATTTTATTGATATCGGAGGGACGGGATCGGTATTGCGGCTCGGCTTCCGTCTGCACGCGATAGACGCGGCCGAACTTGACGAAATCGTTGACGTAGAGATTTCCGAAAAATGCCTGGAGCGTATCGAACACTTCAGAAATCGGCACCCCCAGCGCCTTGGCCCGCTCGCGGTTGATCTTGGCATGCACGCGCGGAGCTCCGACCCGAAAACTTGTGCTGGCGGCGCCGATCGCGGGATCCTGCCGGGCCTTGGCCACGAACTCCTGGGCCAGCGCCGCAAATCGCTTGAAATCGCCGCCGCTGGGATCCTGAACCTGGACGGAGAAGCCTCCGGTGGCCCCCAGCCCTCTGATGGACGGCGCATTGAACGCGAGGATCAATGCTTCAGGAATCTTGGCAAACTCTCGAAACGCGCTGCCGATGATGCTTTTGACATGGTCCGCTTTGCCTTTGCGCTCGTCCCAGTGTTTGAGCGGCGCGAACATGGTCGCCGTATTGGTTCCGCGGGTATTAAAAACAAAATTTTGACCGGACAGCGTCTGCGTTCCATACACGCCGGGAATCGACAGATAATATTGCTCGACTTTGTCCAGGACGGCATCAGTCCGCTTCTTCGAGGCGCCGTCCGGTAACTGCACGACAGTGATGAAGTAGCCCTGGTCTTCTTCCGGCAGGAAGGCCATCGGGACGATCTTGAACAAGCCAGCCGCGACCGCGATGACGATCCCAAAGAGAGCGAGCGAGATCATCGTATGTTTGAGCGTGAACCCCACGCTCGCGGCGTAATGATGTTGGACCCAATCAAAGGCCCGGTTGAAATATCCAAAAACACCCCGGCGGGTTTCATGAGACGGCTTCAACACCAAGGCGCAAAGGGCAGGGCTCAAGGTCAACGCCACGATGCCGGAGATCGTCACGGAGACAGCAATCGTAATGGCAAACTGTTTATACAACTGGCCGGTGATGCCGCCGAGAAATCCGACCGGCACGAAGACGGCGCAGAGGACCAGTACAATGGCGATCACCGGTCCCGTCACCTCGGTCATAGCCTTCTTCGCCGCATCTTTCGGCGACAATCCATTCGCCATATGGCGTTCTACATTTTCGACGACCACGATGGCATCATCGACGACGATCCCGATGGCCAACACCAAGCCGAAGAGCGTCAACGTATTGATCGAGAACCCGAGCGCCGACATACCGGCAAAGGTGCCGATGAGGGATACCGGCACCGCCGCGGCGGGAATCAATGTGGCACGCCAGCTCTGAAGGAAGACATACACGACGAGAAGCACCAGGATCATGGCATCCCGCAACGTCGCGACGACTTCGTTGATCGAGACTTCGACAAACCGCGTCGTGTCATACGGGATGTCATAGGTCACGCCGTGCGGAAAAATCTTGGACAGATCCTCCATTTCGTGCCGGATGCGTTTCACCGTATCGAGTGCGTTGGCGCCGGGCATCAGAAACGTGATGAGCAGCCCCGTCGGCTTGCGCTTGTAACGGCCTTCCAGCGTGTAGGACTGGGCCCCCAACTCAATCCTCGCGATGTCCTTGAGGCGGACGATCGACCCGTTCGGCATCGCGCGGACGATCATTTCCTCGAATTCGCTGACATCCGACATCCGGCCTTCTGTAATCAGCGGAAGAGTCAGCTCGTTCCCGTTCGGCATGGGCTCGCGCCCGACCATCCCGGCCGGAAAGTCCCGATTCTGTTCCCGCACTACCGCGACGACATCCGTCGGAGTAAGGTTCAACTGGGCCATGCGCACAGGATTGAGGATCAGCCGCATGCTGTAGTTCTGTTGTCCGAATACCAGCGCGTCGCCGACGCCCGGCAGTCGCTTGATGTTGTCGATGATGCGGAGAATAGCGAAGTTGGCCAGGGTAAAGGCATCTTGCTGCGGATCGTCGGACTGTAACACCATGACCGTCAAGAGGTCCGGAGACATTTTCTTGACGGTGATGCCTTGACGGATAACTTCCGGTGGCAATTGCGGTTCCGCCAGCTTCTGGCGGTTCTGTGTCTGGACTTGCGCAATATCGACATCGGTCCCAATCTCGAACGTCAGCCGGATCGTCATGTGGCCGTCATTCGTGCTCGTAGAGTCGAAATAGAGGAGATTGTCGATCCCCGGCAGTTGCAATTCGATCGGGCGCGCCACGGATTCCGCGACCACCTCGGCGCTGGCGCCGGGATAGTCGGCTTCGATTTGCACCATGGGGGGCGTGATCGGCGGGAACTGGGCGACGGGCAGGGCCTGCATGGCCACCAGACCCACCACCATGATTACGATCGAGAGGACCGAGGCGAAGATAGGACGATCGATGAAGAAACTGGAACTCATCAAGTCCCTTCGCGAATGGCAGGTGCAGCCGGCGGGCCTTCTGAAGAGGCGGGCGGCACCCCTTCCGCAGCCGGAGTCTGCGCCGCGACCTTGACCGGCTTCACTTCCGCTCCCGGTTGTACGCGAGTGAAGCCGTCGACCATGACCTTCTCGCCCGGACGCAGGCCCTCTTCGATGAGCCAGTCATTGCCTCGCCATACGGTCGCCTTGACATCACGAACTTCCACTTTGTTTCCCTCGCCCACGATAAAGAGAATCGGTCCCTTGGGGCCTTGCTGCACCGCACGCTGCGGGACGAGGAGCGCATTGGGCTTCGACACCCCGTGGAACCGGACCGTGACGAACTGTCCCGGCAGCAATACGCGATCCGGATTGGGGAAGACCACCCGAGCCTGTCGCGATCCCGTCTCCGCGCGCAGTCCCACATCGGCAAAATCCAACACGCCTTCATGCTGGTACGTCGTGCCGTCCACGAACGTGATGATGCCGGTCAGTTTATAGATCCCCGGATGCTGGATGCGCTTGGCGATGATGTCCCGGCGCCGCTTGAGGAGGAAGCTTTCGGGTGCGCTCACGATGACATACATGGGATCCATTTGATGGATGACGGTCAGCAAATCGGTCTGGGCCGTGACCAATCGCCCTTCGTAATAGCGGGTTCGTTCGATCAGGCCATCGGTGGGTGCGGTGATCAACGTATTGTCGAGATCGAACTTTGCCTTCACCACATCCCCTTCCGCCGCTTCCAGCGCCGCCTTTGCCGCCAGTTCCTCGGCCACCGCGTCGTCTAAGTCCTTCTGGCTGACCGCCTGCTCGGCCAAGAGCGGCTTCACTCGCGCGAGATTTTGCTTGGCTTGGACCAATCTGGCTTTGGCTTGGGACACCCTTGCCTTGGCGCTGATGTAGGCGGCCTTGAACGGCACCGGATCGATCTGATACAGCGGCTCTCCTTTATGGACATCGCGTCCTTCTGAGAAATACCGCTCCTTCATGATCCCGGTCACTTGCGAACGGATCTCGACAATGCGGGAGGCTTCCGCCTCCCCGATGAATTCCGGTTCATCCGGGACGGTCTGATAGGCGACTTCGACGACGTCCACCTGCGGGATGGGGGGAGGCGGAGAAGAGGCGGATTCTTGCTTGCAACCGGCCAGGCCGGCAGTTCCGATCAGCAGCAGGGCAACGGTCAAGTGGGCGACGGACTTTTTGATCATGACCTTTTTAGTGATGCGGTTTGAAATGCGGTTCAAATGAGAGTGCGCACCGGCCGGACAGGTACACGGACAACGATCCAGCATCGTTCGGCATCGCCACAGACTTTCTCCTGTCACGGACCTATATGCTAGGATCGATGAACTGCGTAGACAAATCAAGGGCATGAAGCTGCGCGAGGCGACGCCGATTACATTGGACGGTACAATCGAGTGCCGGACTGTAACACCGTTGTCGAGTTCGCGACCCCATATCGCAACAGCACGATGAACGTGATGGCGTGCGTCACCAGCAGAGCTGGAACCCAGAAGGCGGGAATCCAGTAGGCCGGTCCCATGAAGGGCGATGCCCCATAGGCCGTGGCCAGGAGGATCGCGGCGATCAGATCCACCGTGCCTTCCACGTTAAACGCCCAGACAAAGAACGGAGCGCCTTTGATCTCCTTGGCTACGGCTGGAATCGCAACGAATGCCAGCAGCGCGGCAAGAAGGTCGCCGTATGCGGCGGGATAGGCGAACTGCGCGGGAATACCGGCGTACGTGGCTCCAGGGGAAAGGAACATGAGTCCGAGGTGCCGGAAGGCATGGAGGAGAAGGATCGGCAGCAGGACGGTGCCGGGACTCAGCTGATGGAGCCGTGGCAGCACATACAGTCTGGTGGCAACCCAGAAGATCAGCGTGCTGAAGAGGAGATTCACCGTGAGGATATTCATGGTCACCTCCCGATCGGGCGGCTTGACCGCAGCCAGATAAAATTATTGTCGTGGCGCCGCTGCCGTTCACTCATGTTGCAAGACGTTGATGAGTTTTCTGAAAGGGTCGCGGACGTAGAATCTCCGTACACCCCAAGGCTCGCTTACAGGTCCATACTCAATAGGGACGTTCGCCTTTTTGAACCGTGCTAATGCAGCTTGAATGTCATCGACTTCGATGGATAAATCGGGCACGGAAGTCCCTGAGCCGCCCTCGGACCCAAAACTCACCTGAACAGTCATCGTTGCATCTGAGCCGTACGTTTGAAACCAACCGTGATCCATCAGCAGTTCAAGGCCCAATATGTCCCCGTAAAAGGTTGCCGCCTTGTTCAGGTCTGATGTCGCTGTGTTGGACATGATTCGTTTGACTTTCATCTTTCACCTCGATTTCCATATGCACCCGGAAAGTACAATGGTGCCGGGAACTATTTGGTGCTTTTGGAAATTGCCAGATCTCAAGTCAAGATCTGTAATGGTTCCTGACGTCTATTCGTCTTTCCTGCACCGTTCTCCTTCTTCATGATGGTTACTTCCCTGTCTCGCTCAACTTGGCTTCGTGTCTCGGATGGAATGTGACGGGACGGTCAAATGAAGTAATTGTCGTGGCGGCGGCAGAGATCCTGCCATTCGTCGTCGCTGAACCGGCGCCCGGCGGCTTTTTCGGCCAGGGCTTCGAAATAGCCTTCACGCGGGGCGCCCGGTGCGAAGAGCAGCAGCATCGCCGCCGGTTCATCAGACTCATTGTCAAAGGCATGGATACCGCCTTCGGGGACGAAGAGAAAATCCCCGGCCTTTGCGTCGATCCACCGCTCTCCATTGAAGAGCCGTACTGTTCCGGCCAGAATAAAGAATGATTCGGACATGGTCTTGTGGAAATGCGCCTTCGGACCCTTCGTGCGAGGCTGCGCCTCCCACCGGTACAGCCCAAATTGCCCGTGGGTCGAGGCCCCAGTCGTCAGGTAACGCACCGCTGTATCGGTCCCGATCGTCAAGTCGGGTGCTTGGTCGGCAGGCTGGAACCGCGCGCTGATTTCACCGTCGTCGCCTCGATAGCGGGCAGGCGGATATGACATGTGCACCTCCTTTATGGCTCGTTCGCTGTTCTGCCCCAGCAACCAAGGGCCGCTTGATTATCTATACCCGCGTCAGTAATTCGAGCAGGTGACCGCTGGGATCGCGAAAGTAGAGGCCCCGACCGCCGTTCCAATTATTCAGCTTCCCGTTGTCGGGATTTCGGGGGTCGCTGCCAAAGGCCAGTCCCTCTTTCTGTACGCGGTTGAAAATTGCATCGAATTCCTCGTCGCTCACGTGAAAAGCGTAGTGATGAACGCCGAACCGGTCGGCGGCCGAGTAATCGTCGTCAAAATCAAGGGTGAGCCTGTCATTCACGCGAACCGGCGCGAAATAGCCGACGGCGTTCTCATCGAACAAAAGCCCGAACAGCCTCGCGAAGAACTTCGCCGAGGCGACCTTGTCGCGTGCCGGCACGATCGTGTGGTTGAGTTCAATCGCCATGGTCATCCTCTATTCGATCTACCGGCTTCAATCGGTGCGTCGGTGCAGAGCGGGATGGGCCTGCGCGCGATTCTCATGATCAATCGGCGCCTGGCCCCAGAACTTTCTTCATGACGTCCGCCAATTCGCGTAGAGCGTGCTCGCCGTTTCCTACAAATGAAGACCCGTGCATCAGCGCCAACTGTTTGGGGCGCAGATCGGCCAAGCTTTGTAGAGTCGGCTGGGTCAACGGCGTATAGGGATAGGGATTGGCAAACGGGGTCTGTTGCCCCTGGACCAACGAGGTCCTTGCCCGGTCTACCACGTCCGATTCGGTGATTGGTTCCACGTCTCCTTCGTGAGTGAAGAGGTCCGAGCACAGCAACGTGCCCGTGACTTCCTCATACAGGAGGCCGGCTTCCCAATTGTGCGGGACATGGGGCGTCTGGCGGTACCGGAAGCGGTGCGTCCCTGTCTTGATTACTTCGCCGTCCGCCAGCACCCGCGCAGGCCGACTGGCATAGTCGTTCACGCTCACCAGCGCCCCGACCAGGCCGCATGCCGCTTCAGCATGCGGCGCCAACGCCAACCACTCATTGAGCGCTCCACATTC
This sequence comes from Nitrospira sp. Nam80, assembly GCF_965152575.1. NCBI lineage: Bacteria > Pseudomonadati > Nitrospirota > Nitrospiria > Nitrospirales > Nitrospiraceae > Nitrospira > Nitrospira sp. Nam80. Next base: position 47,332 of record NZ_OZ224216.1, on the reverse strand, counting down.
GTCCGCCTCGAAATGGCTGAAGGAAATCCATCGGAGGGTGGTGGGGTCGATGAGACTGGCCACCGCATCCCGTACGAGCGGGAACATCTGTTTCATCCCCGTGTGAAAAAGAAGCGGCTCATCGTCCTTGATCAGGAAATGATTGAACCGGAGATTGAATTCCGAGACATAGATTGAAATGCAATAATGATCCGGGGCAACTTCGGTTATTCTCGCTTTGTCCGCCATCATGCCTCCATACCAAGCTTCGCTTGAACCGTCCCGTTTTCTTCCGTCAGCCGCGCCAGCACCGCATCGAGCTCCGGCGCGTCCGGCAGAACGAGATGAAACGCTTGTTCCAAGGTCTCCCGCATGTCGGCGACGCCGGTAATGAGGCGCCGATCCCTTCCGCCGTTCCGATAATGGACGGTCAGCTGATTGTTGAGCAACGCATAGCGGCGATCCGGCGCCGGCCGAGCCGCCATCAATCCGGTCACGAATCGGGAATCCGGGTGTGTGGACAGATACCAGTTCGCCATCTCGTAATCGGGCAACAATTGCTCAGTCAAGTCAAACCGATACAAGGAGACCCAGTGTCCGCCGATCTTGACTTGTTCGATAAATTCGTCATCGATCGAAATCAAACGGAATGGTTCATGCGGCGTGGTCTGCTCAATGTCGAGTTCGAGGCGCAACGGCCCGGTGAGCGTGACACCGCCGAACCCCACATCCACAATGTAGCGCTGCCCATCAAGATCCACCAGCAGCAGCATGTGAGTCCGAGGAAGCACGACCCCGGCAGAGGTATTCCACAGCACGCGTCCCGCCAGACCGGTCACATGGAAACCCAGCACATCGAGCGCGTGTTTGAGCAAGAGATTCTGCTCGAAGCAATAGCCGCCGCGGCCGTCCTGCACCATTTTCCGCTGGAGCGATTCCATGTCCAGGCGAACGGGCCATCCCATCAACGGATTCAAGTTCTCGAACGGAATGGTTTCGCTATGCCTAAGTTGGATGGCCTGCAAAGTATCCAGGGTCGGCGTGCGCGGACCGTCGAACCCGATCCGCTTGAAGTAGGCGTCCACATCGTTCGAGGTGGTTGCGCGGCTTCTCAACCCTTGGCTCCCGCCATGAGGAGGTCCTCTTCTTCTATTTCTTCCGACTCATCCGATAGTGTGCTCTGCTGGTGTTGCGCCGCAATCAATGAGTAAAAGACCGGGACGACGAACAGGGTGAACAGTGTCCCGATGGTCATGCCTGTGACCAAGACCATCCCAATGCTATTGCGGGCCGCCGCGCCCGGTCCCGCCGCCAGAACCAGCGGCAGGTGCCCGAAGACGGTGGCCGCGGAGGTCATCAAGACCGGCCGCAGTCGAGTCAGCGACGCCTCGCGCACCGCCGCGATCCGGGAGAGCCCGCGAACCTGGAGCTGATTGGCGAACTCCACGATGAGGATGCCGTTCTTCGCGATGAGGCCGACGAGCGTAATGAGGCCGACCTGCGAATAGATATTGATCGTGGTCAAATCCAGAAAGCTGAAGACCAACGCGCCGGAGATGGCGAGCGGGACCGAGCCGAGCAGCACGATCAGCGGGTCACGGAAGCTTTGAAACTGCGCCGCCAACACCAGATAGATGAGAATGACCGCGAACCCGAGCGTGACGGTGAGTGCGGCTCCTTCCTGGCGGATTTGCCGCGATTCGCCTGCATAGTCGAGGACGACGCGTGGACCACCGCTGGCCGCAGCCGCCTCGAGGACGCGCAGGCCTTCTTCCTTTGTGACGCCGGGCTTCACGCCGCCGAAGATCCGGACCGCATTGCGCTGTTGAAAGCGGTTCAACGTGCGGGGCGCCGTGCCGCTCTCGATGTGCGTGAAGGTTGACACCGGGACGAGCTGACCGCCTGGCGCCCTGATCTTGAGATCGAGCAACGGGCCGACGGTGGCGCGGTCCTTGTCCCCGACCTGCGGGATCACCTTGTAGCTGCGATCGAAATAGTTGAACCGGTTCACATACGCGCCTCCCAGCAACGTCCCGAGCTCACGGCCAACCCCAGCCAGATCGAACCCCAGATCAGCGAGACGCTCCCGGTCCAGTACGACACGCGCTTCGGGCAGGTCGATCTTGAGGTCCGTATCGACATAGAGAAATTTGCCGCTCTGCCAACCGGCGCCGAGCACCGCCGCAGTCGTGTCAAGCAATTGCTCGGCCGGCACATCGCTCTGCAGCACCAGCTCGACGTCATACTGGCCGGGCGTCGGCAACGGCGGGTCCAGGCGAGGAAACACGCGCAGTCCCGGCACTTGCGACACCGCCCCGTACACCTCTCCATACATCTGCTCGGTGGAGCGTGATCGTTCATGCCAATCTTTTGCAACAAGACCTCCAAAGCCGCCCCATGCCGTCGTCAGCGACCACGTGAATCTGGTTTCAGGAAAGGCGGTGATGGCCCGCACGATCTGTAAATGTTCCCGATTGGTGGCCGCCACCGTGGAGTCCGGCGACGCCTCGAAGAACAGACTGATGTGGCTCTGATCCTCGACGGGGGCCAGCTCCTGCCGCGAGAACAGATAGAGCGGCCATGCCGAGACCATGACCAGCAGCGCCGCCGTCACGATACCCCAGCGCATGTGCAGTGCGCCGTCGAGCAACCGCGCATACCCTTGGCGTACCAGCTCAAAGCCGCGGTTGACCCACTCGGTCAGCCGGCCCTCTTTGCCCTGTGGATGGACGAACCGCGAGCTCATCACGGGTGACAGTGTGATCGCAACAATTCCGGACAACACCACCGCCACGGCAAGCGTGATCGCAAACTCGAGAAACAGCGAGCCGGTCAGGCCGCCCTGGAAACCGATCGGCGTATACACGGTTGCCAGCGTGATCGTCATGGCGATGATGGGACCGAGCAGCTCGCGCGCCCCGGTGAGTGCGGCGTCGATGCGCGACTTGCCCTGCCGGACGTGCCGTTCCACGTTCTCCACGACGACGATCGCATCGTCCACGACCAAGCCGACCGACAGTACAATGGCGAGGATCGTCAGAAGATTCAAGCTGAAGCCGAACGCGAACATGAAGATCGCCGCCCCAACCAGGGACACCGGCATGGCCACCAGCGGCACGAGTGCTGTGCGCACCGAGCCCATGAAGAGAAACACGACCACGGCGACGATCAGGATGGTCTCGCCCAGCGTCTTCGTGATCTCCTCGAGCGCGTTCCGCATAAACATCGTCCCGTCCCACACCAGCCGCATCTCGATGTCCTTCGGCAACGTCGGGCGGATGCGTTCCATCTCATCGCGGAGCCGATGCGCAACCTCGATCTCGTTCGCCCCCGGCACCGGCCAGATTCCCAGATAGACGCCTTCCGTCTCGTTATACTTCGCGACCATGTCGGCTTCTTCAGCTTCACGCTCCACTCGCGCCACATCCCTCAGACGCACGATGGCGCCGCCACGGTCGGCGACAATCAGGCTCTCGAACTCCTCGGTGGAGCGCAGGTCCGTATTCGCCAGCAGGTTGACCTGGACCAGATTGCCCTTCGTGCGGCCGACCGCGGCCAGATAGTTGTTCCGCCGCAATGCGTCCTGCACGTCGCCGGGAGACAGGTTCAATTCGGCGAGGCGATCCGGATCGATCCACACCCGCATGGCAATTTGACGGCCGCCTTCGATCGTCACGCGCTGCACACCGGCCACGGTCGCAAACTGCGGCTGCAGCGTGCGCAACAGCCAATCGGTGACGGCCGGCACGCTGCGTTCCGTGGAGGAGAAACTGAGGTAAAACGAGGCGTATGGCCGATCAGCGCGCTGCACTTCGATCACCGGCGGCTCGGCTTCGGCCGGCAACTCCGCTCGCACCTGTTGGAGCCGCGCGGTCACTTCGGCCAACGCCGCGGTGCTGCTGTGGTTCAACTTCAAGTGCACCGTCACGGTGCTGACCCCGGCTCGGCTGGTCGATTCCACATAGTCCACGCCGGCGATGGCCGAGACAACTCTTTCGATCGGCGTGCTGAGGAACCCGCGCACCGTCTCGGCGCCGGCGCCATAGTAAACCGTCGTGATGATCACCGACGAGCTTTCGATCTTCGGGTACTGTTGCACCGGCAGCGTCGTCAGGGCGCGCCATCCGGCGAGCACAATGACAAGATTCACCACGACCGCCAGCACGGGATGTTTGATGAAGATATCGGTGAAGGAACGCATCTTGGTGTCCTCGTTGCTTAGCGACGGGTCACGGTCTGGGACTGTCCCTGCTTATCGGCCTGCTCACCGGTGACGGCCACCAGCGCCGAGTCCCGCAGCTTGAACGATCCTGATGCGGCGACCCGCTCGCCGGCGGACAGTCCGGCGTTGATGATCACGACATCGTCCAACATGGCGCCGCTCTGGACCTGCCGGACATACGCTCTCGTTGTGCCGTCGTCGCCGGTGGCGACAATGAATACATGGTCTCCACCGGGGCCTTTTCGAAGCGCGCTCGCGGGGACGGTCACGGCCTGACGCGGGGGACCCACCGGCACCTTCACGCGGACCGAGGCGCCGGGAGCCGGCGTCTCGGCAGCCCGCTCAATCCTGGCCCGCACCAGGGCATTGCGGGTGGTCGCATCGATCCGCGCATCGAGCGCCACGATCTTTGCTGTGATCGTCCCTCCATTGCCGGGCGGTATCACATCGACCGTCTCGCCTTCCCGCAAACCGGCGGCGACCTGTTGCGCGACCGTGAAATCGACGTGTACCGCCTCATCGACTCCTTGCAGGGTCGTCAGCTGCGTACCTTCGTTCAGGTACTGGCCCGGATGCACGTCGGCCAATCCGACTCGCGCGCGAAACGGTGCGCGAATGATCTTGCGGGCGATGATCGCTTTGGTGCGGGCAATCTGCGCCTGTGCGACATTGAGATCCGCCTGCGCCCGATCCACTTCCTCTTCCGCCGTAGCCTGGTCTTGTCTCAGATGATGCCTGCGGTCGAGCACCGTCTTGGCCAGGGCGGCCTGCGCTTGCTGGGCTTTCAACTCGGCCTCCTCGACGGATACGTCGAGCGCGACCAGCACGGAATCCGTTTCAACGATTTGTCCGGGCACGAGTCTGACCTGCCGGACCGTGCCGGGCAATTCATTGCGCAAGGTAATCGAGCGCAACGCAAGGACCGTTCCGATTGAGGTCGTCGTGAGGCGATGCCGGATTTCTTGCGCCTCGGCGACCGTCACGGATTCCACCGGTTCCGGCTGGTGGGCCGAAGCCGCATGGCTGCTCTGGATGGACAGGTACTTCCACGCGGCAAGACCGGCGCCGCATGCAATGACCACGAGGAGCAGCAAAGACGACCCGATCCAGTTGCGCCTTCGCGCATGTGTGAACGCTGCCGGTTCTCCGTGGAGAAGGGCGCGCTCGGTTTTCCTGCTTCGTCGCGTGTCCATGAGCATGACCCACCTTCTTAAAATATGAGGCCCACTGGCTCGTGCTGGTCTCGATCGTGCACCTGGTGATCGCTATCCAGTGCAAACGATCCTCTACTGTCCCGGTTCCCTTGCGTCATCCGGTCTGCGAGCAGCGGATGCGGTTGTCCCTTTTCCTGAATAAACACGACGAGGATTTTCAGCATCTTCGTGCGACTGGTGTTCTTTATCAGATGGCGGGGCATTCCATCGAGTCTCGCGACTGTGCCGGGATTTAAGACCACCTGCGGCTTTCCGGCGATTTCCAGTCGTCCTCCTCCCTCGAGCACATACAGCAACTCGCCTTCCGGGCGCGACCGCCATGAATCGACGGCACCCGGCGGCAATTCGATGGCAATACTCTTCCAATCCTTTGCCGCGGCACCGGCGAGTTCATTCGTCGGCACGCTCGCGTCCGCCCTGTTCGAGGCATCGTGTACATCTTGGCCGGCGGCCATGACCGGCGGCGGGATGGCCGCCGACATCACGACGAATGACAATATCAAAGATTTCACCATTGTTTCCTCCCCTGACAGTCAGCCCATGCCGATCGGCACACGCCGTTGACGGTTCTGGAGGATCACCGGATCGATGACTTCTCCGCATTGCACGCAACGCTGAGCCGGCACATCGCCATACTCTTCAATGACCATCAGGCCTTCACAACGTGGGCAGGTCTGTCCGGCAATCTTCCAATCGGCTCGGTTTCCCGTCTTCAGCTTCCCTTCCGGAAATATGGTCAGCATGCTCATCTGTAGTCTCCTTTCTCTAGTCCGTCTTCTGGAACCGCCGGCCGCCGACAGGATGTCAACGACTCCCTTCCGCGACCGTTACACACTTCAATGAATGGTTCGCCATCATCCACCGCACATGGACACTTCGCATAGACCGTTCCAGACGAGAGAACTGAGGGCGCTACCCGGCGCAAGTGCCGGTGAGAAAGAAGGTTTCATCGAAGAGGCGGCATCTGTAGACCGGGAGCAGAGCGAAGAAAGTGACGAAGGCTGCGTGCCGAGGGAACGGCACCGTGCCGAACGATCGGCGGCCACGACGGTGGCCCCCTCTTGAGCGAGGCGCTCCGCAATCGCCCGCCCCATGCCGGCCGATGCGCCGGTCACGATCGCTGTTTTCCCGTGTAGTGCGCTCATAGTGCACCTGCTCCTTTCCTATCTCCATTCTCCGCCGTCAACGTGCGAGGCGCGGCTGGAACGAAGGCAGGCCGCCCCAGCAACCATGCGATTGAGAGGATCAGGAACCCGACGATTCCCAGAATTGAGAACCAGCCGGCGAGATAGAGGGCCAGCAGGAGCGTGGCCACATCGGTTGGTCCGAACACCTGGTGCGCCAACAACTCAAGGGCGAGACCGGCGAGCAACAATGCACCCACGGCGCTTCCGAACCATCCGATCCCCCGGATTCCCCGGTCACGTGAATTATTGTTGTTTCGGGTTTCCATAATCATCACCTTCTTTTGAGCGACCGCGCGGACCGCCCGAAGTGCGACGCCCGGCACGCGGCGGCGGTCTTCATCGGAGATCTGTGCCACTCCTCCAAGACGTAGACGGCAAGCAGTACAGGCACCGGGACAAAGCAGGAAATGAATACCACCATCCACGACATGGCGACGGTTCCCTTCCCTGGCAACGCCGGTGGGTAACCTGAACGGTCCAAGGTTTCGCATAGCCTGTTCCAGACAACAGAGCCGGCGGACCAACCTGCGCAAGTGTCAGTGTGTAGAGGAATTTTTATCGGAAGGCGGTTGTCCTGACCGGTGGCTTCGCCAAGCCGTGACGAAAGTTGTCGTGCCGATCCAACGGCACAGTGCCGAATGATCGGCGGAGGCTAAAACTCAGGGAGCACGTATAGAGATCTTCGCTTAGGAGGGTCGCGTGATGCCCAGCTTCATGATCTTGGATTGGAGCGTGGTCCGCTTCATGCCGAGTTTCGCCGCTGCGCCGGCGGGACCGCCGATGACCCACTTCGTCGCCTGAAGGGCTCTCAGGATATGATCGCGCTCGGCCACTTCCAACGTCGCGAGGCCGTCGCTCGGCTGAATCTTGGTCGCCTGGCGTCGCTCCAGCGGCACATGCAGCTCGGTTCCTTGCGACAGAATGACGGCCCGTTCGATGAGATTTTCGAGCTCACGCACATTCCCGGGCCAGTCGTACTGCGACAGCATCGCCATTTGCTCATTGGAGATGGACTCGATGTGCTTGTTCATGCGCTTGGCGAACTTGTGCGCGAAGTGCCGTACCAAGAGCGGCACGTCTTCCCGCCGATGCCGAAGCGCCGGCACGGTCACCGGAAACACGTTGAGCCGGTAATAAAGATCGCTTCGAAACGCGCCGTCCGCCACCATTCGAGCCAGATCACGGTTTGTGGCCGCCACCAGCCGCACATTGACACGGATGGTCCGGGTGCTGCCCAACCGTTCGAATTCCTGCTCTTGAAGGACCCGCAGGAGCTTCGACTGCAACTCCAGCGGAATGTCTCCGACTTCGTCCAGGAACAGGGTGCCGCCATCGGCGAGTTCGAAACGGCCGATCCGCTGCGCAATCGCGCCGGTAAATGCGCCTTTCTCATGACCGAACAGCTCGCTTTCCAAGAGACCGGTCGGAATGGCCGCACAGTTCATTTTGATGAACGTCCGCTCTCGCCGGCTGCTGCGGTCATGGATGGCCCGGGCAATCAACTCCTTGCCGGTGCCCGTCTCCCCCATCACCACCACGGTAGAATCCGTCGGCGCCACCACTTCCACCTGCTTGAGAACCTGTTTGAGCGCGGCGCTGTCGCCGATGATCTCTTCGAAGTTATAGTCGGTTTTAATTTCATCCTCGAGATAGAACTTTTCTCTCGCAAGCCGCTCTTTGAGGCCTTGCACCTCTTTGTGAACCAATGCATTTTCGACCGCGATCGCAATCTGGTGCGCCACCTGGCTCAAGAGTTCAACGTCCTCCTGCGTAAACCTGTCGTCGCCCCGCCGGCCCACATTCAACGCCCCCAGGGCCCGGTCGTAGGACAGGAGAGGAACGGAGCAAAAGGCCTTCACGCCTTCGGCAAGCAGCCGTTGCACGACGGGCGATTCGGAGCAGAGGTGTTGAAGATCTTCCTCGCCAAGCACGGCCGGCTTCCTCGTCGTGATCGCGATTCCGGCCGGGGTGGTGCAATCCGAGTCGACGCGTCCTTCCTCGATGAAGGATTCGTTCTTCGCGAAGTGCAAGACATGCACACGGTAGCGGCCCTGGTCCTGGTCATATAAGACCAGGCTCGACCCGTCATGCTGGATGACCGTTCGCAGGCAGGCGCTGACGGCAGGGAATAGGTCTTCCAGAGCGAGGTGCGAAACCACGGCATTGTTGATTTCCAACAATAGCCGCTGGCGGTCGCGTTCTCGCTCCAACTGTCGTTGCGAAGCAATCGCGCTCTCGCTGTTGAGCGTGTTATCGACCGCCACCGCCACTTGTTTCGCCACTTGTTGCATGAAGTCGAGTTCCGCCTGTTGATAGATCTTCGCTTGCAGGCTTCCGAACCCCATGGCGCCGAGCCGGCGCTGGGCTGTCGTGAGAGGCACCACACAAAAAGATTGAACGCCGTTTTCCTGAAGCATTCCCGTCAACTTGGGGAAGCGGTGCTCCAGCGCGACATTGTTCACGATCAACGGCTGCTGCGTTTTCCACACCAATCCCCCTGGCGATTCCTCGACGGGCAACTGGAGGCCCGGATTGATTGTGCTGGGTTGCGAGGTGATGAGGAGCCGGAGGCGCATGACGTCGCAGGCGGCCTCATGCAGGACGACATTAATGTAATCGAACGGGACGACGTGCGGGAGCCGCCGGGCCAGATCGCGGAACAGGTCCTCCAGCTCGCGGTGCAACGCGATGGATTCCGAGACTTCTAGAAGCAGCCGCAACCGGTCCCGATCACGGGCCAGATCCTGATGGTGAAGGACATTGTCCACCGCCACGGCGACTTGTTTGCCGACCTGCCGGAGAAATTCCATATCCGTGTCGCCGTAGGCGCCTTTTTGCTGACTCGCAAATCCCATGGCCCCCAGCCGTCGGAGCGCCGTCGTTAAGGGAACGATGCACAATGACTGGATGCCGTCTTGCTGCATCCTGCCGGTCACGATCGGCCAGCGACATTCTTCAGCAATGTCGCGGATGATAACCGGCTGCTGGGTTTGCCACACCAATCCGGTCGGAGTCTCATCAATCGGTTCTTCATGGCCGCCCACGATGTCGGCCGGCACATTCGCCTGCAATGTGTGCAACTTCATCACCTGCCGATCCGCATCATGCAGGGATAGAGCGACAAAATTCACATCGACGACCTGCGGAAGCCGCTGAGCGAGATCACGAAAAAGTTCGTGCAGGTCTCTATGCGCGGCAATGGCTTCCGAGACTTCGAGCAGAATGCAATATCGCGCGATCGTCGCGTCCGACGTTGCAGAGCAGAGTTTGTCCGGCATGCCCGTTAGTATGGGGTGTCCCCCCCCGCCATTGCAACCATATCGAGGCGGCAACAGGATCTTTACGGACAATCTGATTTACCGGTCCGTTAACCGGAAAACCCCGGCGCCGTCGTGAGACGGCCTGCTTCATCGGCCGCCGATGAGGTCGGCGGCAAGCCGGCCTTGATTTCTCCTTCTTCCCCAGTAGAATCAGTATTGGGCAATAATCCGCTCCCCCGCGCACGAACGATGATTGCACTTCTCTCTATAGGACTGTTTGTGCTGCTGCTGGCGGACGCCGTGCCCGGATTCGGCGAAGAATCTTTGTTATACGACACATGGGTCCGATCGTATTTCCACCCGGATCGGCTTGATGCGTTTGTTCAGGAGCACAAAGCTCAGTACGGCGATGACTATTTTCAATGTTCGCACGAGGCGCAGCGCCTGATCAGCGAGGAAGCCGACGTCCGCGACCGGCGATGCGATTTTTCGCCCGGCGCCGGCGTCCGCAGCCGTTGTAGGAAGGAGAACTTTTTCCGCGGCCTGGACAAGCATCTGGCGGATCTGGATCAGGCGATACGGACGCAGACCGCCTGGCGCGACCTCGAGTCGGGCCGTCACGCCGCCGCGGCGGCGCAGGCTGCGGCGGATCTCGACCAATCCTGCACCCAGCCCGCCTGCGACATCGCCGCAAGGAGAAAGAATGAACGCCTGCGCGACCTCAAGCCTTATCTTCAGTGCCCGCCGCTCGCTGAACGGCCCAGCGATGTCGATCCCAGCTTCAAGACATTCGAACTGCCCCGCGACTCGGGCGGGTGACGGTCGGCAGTGAGGCTGTTTAAAGCATCAGCCGGAAACTATAGCCGTGCCGCTCGAACCCCAACGATTCGTAGAAGGCATGGGCCTTCGGGCGCTTCAGGTTGGATGAGATAACAATCTTATAGCAGCCGCGGTTCCTGCAACGATCGATCGCATGGGCCATCATGAGCTTCCCCACACCCTGGCGGTGATGCTCCGGATCGACCGCGACATCTTCCACGATACCGGAGCAGGTCCCGAGATGACCGAGGTTCTCCATGATCAGCAGGGCAAACGTCCCGACGATCCTGTTCTCCAACGCCGCGACATAGACGGCGTAATCCGGATACCGGGCCATGCGTTCAAAAATCCACTCGGCTTCTTTGATGGAAATCACCCGGCCGTCATCAAGCGCCGGCTGCGCATACAGCCGAAGAATGTCCGGCAGATCGGCTGTCGATGCAGGACGAACGATGAGGTCGGGAAGGTCCATGCTAGGTCACGCCCTATTCTTCGGCCACCCGCTCCAAACGATGGCAATTTTCCATGGCCGTGCAATGGCACCGTCAGCGAGCGGGAGATGCGGCAGGAAGTTTCTGTTGGATGAGTCTGAGATACGTAGACATGAAATGCTCCGGCAGGTCCTGAATGCTGAGATTCTTCAAATTATTCCAGAATGCGAGCACCGACATACGTTGGCCCTGTGGATCTGAAAAATAACGGTAGGCCGCACCCTCTTCCAGCACGACTTCCGGCCCAAAGTGTTGAAACGGTCCCTCATCCAGAACCCCGAACACCTCCAACGGGGGCAGCCACGGTATCGGGTCTTTGGCATTCACGAAGCGGAGCAAGGGCAGTGTGCGATATTTTTGTGCGCCGGCTCGGTTCGTGACCATGGGCTGGCCGAACGTGAGCGCCGGTCCAAGCTTGAACCCATCCTCTTTCAGCAACATCAGGACGATGACAGCCGCGGCGCCGCCGAGGCTGTGTCCGGTGATGCGGGTTTCATAGTCCGATTTCAACAACGGTTTGGCGAACCGGTACACCTGAAGCGCGGAATCCGCAAATCCCTTGTGGAGCGGGATCTGCAAGCGGCTGTCCACGACTTTGTTGTAATCCGAATCCAATTGGATGTTGATCAGGTTCGAGGTGCCGCGGACTACAATCCACTGCACGCGCTTGGCGTCGTCCTGCTCCACATAGGCCTTGATGCCGGACGAAAGAGGAGCACTGATGCTGATCCGCGCTCCCGTGCCGCTCTGTTGAACGGTGGTGTCCTGCTCATAGGCGAGGGCGGCCCGCTGGGCATACTGAAGCGCCTGGGTAAAATCCAATGGCGTGGGAGGCACAGAGGAAGTCGGCTTCTTCCCGCAAGAAGCGAGACTCAACATTGCCAACACAATGAGAGCCGTGGCAAGAACGGGTCCCTGGCAGAAGATCGAACAGTCTATATGATGTCGCTTCACGCAGTCCTTCTACCTCCGGCGGGAGGGCAAGTCAACCGGGGCGGGACCCTCATACAACGAAAACTATATCGACCCCGCTATGACAGTTTGGATTCCCATCGGGATTGAGTTGCGATTGCCGCGTGAAGTTGGGGAGACCAGGCGATGACGTTCCTCCCGGGACGCTGAATAGTATCTTTAGCAGGTTGGCTGGAAAAGGTGAGTACACACATTATGCGTTAGGCGTACAATTATGCCGCCTATGTTCCGGACCTACCAGGTTGTATCGCTACAGGTGCCACTGTTGCAGAGACTGAGACACTCATTCGAGAGGCCATCGAGTTCCATCTTGAAGGGCTGAGAGCAGACGGCCTTCCTGCCCCTCCGGCGAGCAGCCAAGTCGAATACATCGACGTTGCAGTCTGAGGGATAAAGTCCCGATCCTCTTTTTTTTGCTCACCAGGCAGAAGCGACCCCTGGCTGTCTCTCCTGCCACGGCTTGAGCACATCGTAGACCGTGATTATCTCAGGCTCGCCTTCGAGGGGCTACCAACAATCAGCCGACATGCATCGCGGCTTCGGCTGGAGTGAGATTCTCTATGCCTATCGTATACGCAGCGTGGGCGAGAAGAGCCTTGAAGCGATCGGAGTACGGTACCTGCTCCTGTCATCGCTCAGAATCCACTCTATTGAACTCGGGCTGCGACATGGCCCATTTCGGTAATTCAACTCGGACAGATCCTCAGGTCGTTTCTCTTGCACTCGCTACCGGTACGAGTCGCGAAGCTACCCCATCAATGGAGCCATCACAAGCCATACGTGTTGGCCTACGCTCTCGAGTATATGTTCATCGGAGTGTCATCCGTCATATCAGGTCAGTGGGAACCATCCGGCCCATCCACTCGCGCCATCCCACCAGGTGCTGTAAACTTGGCTATCCGAGCCGACTGTTACGAGGTCGATATGTTCGGCGACTCGTGAAATGGCAGCCACCTGGCCGCCAGGTTTCCCAACGCCGCCTGAGACATTAAACCAGTTCGCCCAATTCTGTCCCTCATGCCACCATGTGCTATAGATCCGATTGTCGGTCCCAATCGTAAAGAGATCGAGGTGATTCGAATACCGCGCAATGGCCGTCACCGGCGAGCCGGGTGACGCGACCCCACCGGAAACTTGAAACCAGCTGCCCCAGCCGGTGCCTGCATTCCACCACGTTGACATGATCCGGCCATCGGCCGCCGTCGTAAACAGGTCCAGTTGGTCCGGAAACCGAGCCACGACCGATACGGTGGAATCGGGACGGCACTGCAGGTCGCCGATGGGAAACCAATTGTGCCACCCACTCCCCCCGTCCCACCAACAGCTATAGACGCGTTGATCCGTGCCCACGGTGAAGACATCCAGGTGATTCGGATTCCGCGCCACGGCCGTCACGGGAGCACCCGGTGCGGCCACGCCTCCCTGGACGTGAAACCAGTCGGCCCACCCTGACGATGCATCCCACCACGCCGACATCGTCCGCCCGTCAGCCGCGGTCGTGAACAGGTCGAGGTGATCACTATGACGAGATACGACGTTGACGGTCGAACCGGGGCGGCACTGTACATTCCCGATGGGGAACCACCCATGCCAGCTACTGGTGATATCCCACCATGCACTGTACACACGGTTGTCCGTGCCGACCGTGAAGAGATCCAGGTGATTGGCGTACCGGGCGGTGGCGGTGACCGGCGAGCCCGCACCGCCCGGCGAGCTGATGCCGCCTTGCACATGAAACCACCCCGCCCACCCCGTGGCTTGATCCCACCACTTGCTGATCGTCCGACCATCGGAGGCGACAGCGAAGACATCCAGATGTTCGGGAAGGCGCGCGACGATGGTGATCGGCGTGCGAGGGCGTGCCTGCCAACTTATACCGGCGGGCATCACGAACGTCATAGTCCCACCGGAAGCGGAAATCTGTGTCATCTCTAAGCCGGACTGGCTGCCGTCCCACCATTTACTGGCGGGACTGGTGGTATCAGAGAACTGCGTCGTATCCGGGGCCCCGAATAGATCGTCACTGTCTCCCAAATTCATATTATGTTCCAGATCGAAGCGATTGTCCGCCTGGAGCAGAGAACATTCGTAGTGCTGAGTGGAAGTCATTTGCTCATTGTTGTTGCTGCCCTGTTCATCGACATGCCAGATAGCCAGCCCGGCATCAGGGAGAAATGTGTCACGACCGCTGTTCTGCCTGTTCTCCACGATGAAATACTCTGTCGCCGACTTGGTATAGATGTAAAAGTCATTGTTGGCCGCAGATAGAGTGGCCGTGAGGCCAGGAGTAATGGAGACGGCTTTGGTAGCCCAGCCGGCCTCATTCTTTAGATATGCACCGAGTTGCACGGGATTCTTGTCGTTGCCTCCATAGCACATGAGGCAATAATGACCGACTCCGGCCGAGTAAGGACTTTGCTTATCGTACAAATCAGGAAAATCGCAAATCATGTGTCCATTCTCATGGCAGAAAGTTCTCAATGTCAGCTCATTGCCCATATTTGTAATCTGGTAGTCAAAGAACTTCTTCCCTCCCCCCGCGTCGAACGGTGAGGCCAAGCTCCAAGAGTGCGGCCAGAGACCTTCAGACCAATTATTCACGGTCGGCCCGACGTAAAACACGTTCAAGGCATAGATATATCCGCCACTGTCGCTGCTGAGCTGACCAAAGTTAAACCCTTGGGATTTAAAAAAGGTCAGAGCCTCGACGACCAGTTCCCGGGCTCGTGTACCAAAGGAAATCGTAGGGTCGGTATAGTAAGAGCGGTTATGGGCAGCTGTGTAATAGGGCGTGACGACGTTGGTATACGTGAGCCTTCCCCGTGAGTTCTCATAGAAATAATCGCGTACTGAGCCGTTATTTCCAAACCCCGTATAGCCCGGCAGATTACAGAAATCATTCACCTGCTGCTGAGTCAGCGCCTCTGCGACGTCCGGAAACCGGATCAGGATGCATAATCCAGCATAGGTGCCCACTCTTACAGTCGCCTGCGGCAATGCCTCAGGTGCCGTGGTCGGTGCTATTGCCCGTAGCTGACTTTTCTTCTGGGCTCGACGGACTTGCCAGCGGCTTGGTTGTTCTTGAAGCATGGGTGCGCGACGAGCTATATCCCTGGCACTCGCCGGACGAATACGTATGTGCGGCCGGATCCCTAAGCGTTGCGGATCTCCCTCGCCTACTCTCGTATCCGTCGGCACAAGGTCATTGTGATCTTCGGACAGCTTCCCGTACATGTAAAAACCAGTCGCAGGGTCTTTCACCACCGTATACCCGTCGAGACTTTCGAAGACCGCGTAGTATTGATTGCCCGTACCCCTCACCTGAATGGTACTGCCGTCAGGGTTGGTGAAAGTAAATTCTTTGTTCACGAACGGCGTGCTCATAATGCTCTCCCTTTGACCTGGAATTATTGTCGATGCGCATGGATGTCCACGCGCCTAGTTTCGCTGCGTAGTTCTTGCGAACCCTCGCGGCCCAGTTAAGCAAGTTCCAGACCATTGGAGTATTTGTACTGCGAAATGCCGCACGTGCCCGATTATGCAGTCGGAGATAATTTCGAATTTCATACGCACCGTATCCATTTCAATACAGAACCGTATCGGAGGAGATACATCACCTCCGGCACGATAAGAGAGGTAATGGATTCCTTGGTTCCATCATCACGCACGGCAAGGGGCGGTGTGCTTCTCGCAACGTGAGTGAGCTGAATGGCTTCAGTCAGCCCGCTGAAGACCATAGCGAGCCGCGCGCGGGAAGTGTCTCGGATACTGCAAGTCGAGGATAGGATTGTGGAAGGTGAAATAACCTGAACTATTTTCGCCTCTGTTTTGCCGCGACGTCTAGGACGGCGGTCGGAACCCATCGCTTACACAGTCGGCCCGGGACCGGTCGTCTCGATGTTTCTGTGACCGGTGCGTCCACCGCCGCAGCACGCCCTCTGCATCGAATGTCAACACATACTCATCACACCAGGACCCGGTGATGGTCGAACTGTCATTCCCGCCCATTTCCGGTTCACGGATCTGATAGACCCAGACTGTTTCCCCCGCGCGCACTGAGCCGGCCCAGACCGGCTTGCCTAAATGTCCGCGAACGTCTTGTTGCGTCGCCCAATCCTGCGCCGACTGCAAATATACGGTTTCCTTCGCGAGGAATAGCGCGCATCCGGCTCCGAACAGCATCGCGCCGATTGCGATGGAGGACCATTTCGGCAGGCATCTATACTCCAGGGCGGAGTCCGCTGCGTTGCACCCCCTCTCGTCGCCATCAACCTTGTTCATCACGGATCCTCAGGGAAAAGTGGAACCCGGCGACCACGCCGTATCGGTTATGAAGGAGCGCGTCCATCCTGAAGAGGCCAATGCGCTCACGAAGACGATCACTGACGCGCGGCTGAGTCACGCGGACTACCTTTGCGTCCGATTTCTGCTTGAGGGGGCGGGAGGCGATAGGCTTCTGAAGCTGTATCATGAGGTCTGCTCGAGCCAGCAAATGCTCGGCTCTTCGGGACCGAATCCGATGTCACGGAACACATTACCAGTTGAGGAGGTGATCTCCGGTTTCATGCTGGCCGTCATGTCACATCATCCACGATGACACATTCAATGTCCTTACGAAGCGTCATGAATAATGCGGGCTAAACCTTACGAGGCACCGACTCGTGGAACCGTCAATCTTCGCGTGAAGCGACATTGGCCGGCGAGCCGTACTGAGTGCGTAGACTCGTTCACTGGTCTTGGTCGAACTCGACGGGACCTCAGCCGCTCAGGCGTTCGATGTACGAACGGATCCGTTTGGCATTGGCTCCGACGTCGCTCTTTCCGACTCGGGAGACGGAACGCACATCGATGCGGCTGCCGTGATCGGCCTTCGTGACCCGAACGACCACATCATCTTTGAAGCCGAACCAGAACGTGGTATCCGTCGCTTCGATGCGGCCTTCCGACGCATCGGCCGCCACGAGGTTCCATCCCATGTCGCGGGCGGCGGCAAGCGCTTTGCCGAACGCCTGCTCGGGAGGGATATTCAAATGAAACGGGTGGAGGTCGGGATAGGCGGCGCGCTGCTGGGCGGCGATGTCCGGACCTCCATAGTCGGCGGGATTGGGGGCATCCTTCCGGAGCGGCAAGACGGCGACAAACGCCGGTGGATTCTCCGTGTCGGTCGTGATGTCGTGAATGGGCGGCACGCGCTGCGCCGTCAATTTCTGCTGCCATGGAATGCCGACCACGACGAGTCCGAGCGCGATCCCAATGAAGGCCGGCAGCAGGGGGCGGCGCCGGGCCGACAGCAGGGCCATGACCATGCCGCCGGCCGAGAGCACAGCCGCCGCCAATCCTCCATAGGCCGCCCAGGTGAGAATCTGGAATCCCGTGCGAAAATGCCACCAGTTCCATCGGCTGCCCAATCCGGCGAGAATCGCCGCGGCGGCGCAGATGAGCGCAAGCACCATCCCGCCGGCAAGCACCAATCCCGAACGGTTCATGAAGGCAACCCTCGCTCCGGGTTGAGCGGATCGCTTTGCTTTTGAAGTCTCAGGCTTCCAACTTCGCGTCCATCGTAATTTTGGTATTGAGCAGCTTCGAAATCGGGCAACCGGTTTTCGCCGCCTGGGTCGCCTTGTCCCACGCGGCCTGATCCGCATTGGGTACCTTGCCCTTCACATCGAGATGAATCTGCGTCACCGTCCAGCCGGCATCGAGCTTTTCAAAGGTCACGGTCGCCGTCGTGCTCAATTGCTGTGGCGTGAGACTCGCGCTTCCCAGCTGGCCGGACAGCGCCATGGTAAAGCAGCCTGCGTGCGCGGCCGCGATCAGTTCTTCCGGATTCGTCCCTTTGCCGCTCTCGAATCGCGTGCCGAAGGAATATTGCGCCTTGGACAGCACGGTGCTCTCCGTCGACACCGTTCCCTTGCCGGTTTTCAGGTCTCCTTGCCATTCCGCGGAAGCATTCCGTTTCATATTGTCCTCCTTGGTTAAGTCGTCATTGTCAAGACCGCGCGGAAGCGGGCCTTCCCGCTCATCATCTGCTGGTAGGCCTCCTGTGCCCGATCGAGCGGATATTTCTCGATCATCGGATGTACGCCGGACGTGGCGCTGAAACGCAGTGTGTCCTCACTGTCCTTTGCTGTCCCGGACGGCCAGCCTTGCACCGACGCGCGCTTCATAATCAGCGTGACGGCATTGACCATGACCGGCTCGCCCGGCGCCGCCACGATGAGAAGCTTCCCGTTGGTCCCCAACCCCTCCACCATCGAGGCGATGGCCTTGCTGTCCGGTGCCGTCGCCAGAATGACTCGCGCGCCGCCGAGCCGCTGCAATTCTTCGGCGGGATTCACGGCCGAGGCGTCGAGGTAGTGCGTCGCGCCGAGCTTTTTGGCGAGTGGTTCCCGATCTTTTCCTCGCGCCACCGCGACCGTCACAAATCCCATCTTGGCCGCATACTGAATCGCCAGGTGCCCGAGCCCGCCGATTCCCTGCACGGCAACGAGATCGCCCGATCTGGCCCCGCTATGTCGCAAACTATTGAAGGTAGTAATGCCGGCGCACATCAGCGGCGCCGCCTGGTCGGCGGGCAGATAATCGGGAAGAGCGGCGACCGCTTCCGCCGGCACAACCACATACTCCGCCCAACCTCCGTCGTAGCTGAAGCCGCAAATTTTCGCGGAGCGGCACAGGATGAAGTCGCCACGGCGGCAGGAATCGCACTGACCGCAGTGGCCTCCATGCCAGCCGACGCCGACGCGCTGGCCGGTTTTCCACGTGGCCACGCCAGCTCCTACCGCATCGATCCGTCCGGCAACTTCATGCCCCGGCACGCGGGGATACTGAAGACCCGGCCAATGGCCTTCCTTGACGAACATGTCGCTGTGACAAATGCCGCAGGCCTCTACTTTGATTCGCACTTGGCCCGGCTGCGGCTCGGGAATCTCGCGCTCGACCACCTCCCAGTCGCTGCCGGGCTTTGTCACCTGAACCGCTCTCATACGCGCCATGATCCTCCTCCCGGCTCATTCAATAAGAACGTCACACTCTATTCAAGGGTTCTGTTGTGGTTGTGCAAAGGCAGTTGGTTCAGCCGGCCGATCTAAAGACCTCGGCCAGCGTTTTGCCATAGGGATAGAACAACGAGGCTCGTCTGTCTTCCTGTTTCCAGCCTTCGCGCAGTTCGGGGCGCGTGATATCCCAATCCGGACGCGTGGTCCGCGTGATCTCCCGCAGATCCATCCGAAGCTCCTCGATGGACGGGCGGCCCCAGTACCAATAGCCGTTATAGATCTTGAAGATCTTCAACTGCGGCTCGAGCACCAGCGTGTAGGGGATCATGGGAGCCGGGGACGAGCGCGTCTCGTCGCGCGCGGGGCCGGCGGGTGAGACCGGGAAGGGCAGCGTCTCCTTGCGCGACATGCTGGCGGTGATTCCCGCCGCCGTGAGCGCCTGTTGGTAGGCGAGGGCCGCATACTGGCTCCCGCGATCCGAATGATGGAGTAGGCCTGAGTTCGGCTGCCGTCGCTGCAGCGCCATCTGTAAGGCCTGCTGCGTCAACTCCCCCGTGAGCCGGGCCCCCATGGCCCAGCCCACCACGGCTCGTGAATAGAGATCCAGCAGGACGGCCAGATAGAGCCAGCCTTCCATGGTCCAGATATAGGTGAGATCCCCGGCCCACACCTGATTCGGGGCGGCAACGGTAAACTGCCGGTTCAGTTGATTGGCGGCCACCGGAAACGAATGGCTGGATTGGGGGGTGGCCCGCCACTTCGTGACGGTCTTGGCGCGCAACCCATCGTGCCGCATGAGCCGGGCCACGCGATGGCGGCCCACCATTCGACCTCGCTCGACCAGCACTCGCCACATCCGGGGGCTCCCGTAGGTCTGGCGACTCTCATGGTGCAGCTGGCGCAATTCGGTCAGCAGCGTCTGATTCGCGGTCGTTCGGCCGCTCGCAGGCCGGGTCCGCCAGGCATAATACCCGGTGGGCGATACGGCCAAGGCCCGGCACATCAGACGGATCGGATAGCGACGGTCGTGCTCCTGAATGACCCGGTATCTCATCGCGACTCCTTCGCGAAGAACGCCGCCGCACGTCGTAAAAAATCTCGCTCCTGCTTCAAGATGGCATTCTCTCGGCGCAGTCGGGCCAGTTCCGCCTGCTCGGCCCGGAGGGATTGCCGGGTCTGCCCACGCCCCTCAGCCTGCTGCTGTTCCGCCCGCCAGCGGTAGAGCAGATGGTCGGCGATCCCCAGATCTCGCGCGACCTGCGCGACAGGCTGCTCTGATTCCCGTACTAAGCGTACCGCTTCTTCTTTAAACGCCTCCGTGTACGACCGTCGTGTCTTCGTCATCATGCTGTCCTCCGATTTCATCATGTTCCTCCTTTAGAGAGGTGTCTGTAAAATCGGGGGAAGGTCAATGCCGTGTTAGTGCGCAGATGGTTGATGACACTCGAGCCCTCGATAGGTGTTAGCGTAGGTCTCGTCTTCGCTTGAGCAGTTTCAGGAAATCCACAACTGGCATTGCCATAGAGGTCCGTCGAGCGGCTCATACGTGGAACCATGTGGTATTCCTAAGCTTGCATTCCGTCTCTCATGTATCCAATCAGATACTCCCTTTATCCTTTCCGATACACAAGTTGTCTGCCATTACCCATGTGGTCGCCAGATTGCAGATTTCTCAAAACCAGGAAAACCACGGCAAATTCGGATCTTAGAGCAATAGGTTAATGATGATGTGATTGCCTCTTCACAGGCATCATGGTTGCCTCCGACTGTCTCTGTATTGAGAAATCTATGTATTTAGGTCATCGTGGTCTTACACCCAACCCGATCCGTTTGGGTTGTGCAGATACTTTATCTTTTAATGTGGAGGGTTATGCGGCATTGTGCCCTTACTCAGCTGGCCACGCGGAATATCAGTCCGCCCTACGGATGCGCATCCGGGATTCTCACCTCATAAGAGAGGACTCATTTCACTGCTAATTAATTAGCCATGGTGTCGACATAACATTCATATACATAATATGCCTACTCAAAAAATACGGAACCTCATAACTTCATTTCCCAAAAGGGCTAGAACTCAAACACCTGTGGATAATTTCGTGGTTTCAGTATTCAATCATAAACCAGAAGGCAAGTATTGCCACAGTTCTGCCACGCCGCAGGATCGGTTTAATATTCCTTTTGATAAGAGACACTTTGATGCTTATCGGGCTGATCTTGTTAAGGATTTTTCAAGTTATGGGCCAAATGAACAATATTTGCTCACAAAAATCTTATTTTCTAAAGTCAATCTATTGTTAATCGTCGGGAGTATGGGTACAGGCAAGACACGCTTTCGTCATTTTTTAATTGATGAGGTGCTCAAACGAGTCGCGCATCCCAGCGAAGTAGAGTCAGCAATGTGCCCTTTCGTTGCGGTAGTCGACTTCTTGGATATCACCTGGTTGGAGCGTGCGACACGGCCAGACGAAGTTCTGGATAGGGTCTCGACGATACTTTGTGACCGGATAGAAGCCGCGATTACTGATAGAGGGTTTTTCACACTTGATCAGGAAGTTACGGAAGTCTGGGAAGCCATGTTGAAGAATGCTGCTAGAGAAGATGGGCAAAATGAAGCAGTGGATCGCCTTCGCACTCTACTGAGAGACAGAGATGCATTGCCCGCAAACATTATGGCCTTGTCCAGACAGCAATTTCAGGAATTGTTACACATAAGGAAATCTATCCGTACCGTCCTTCTAGATAACAAAACTCATAGGCGAGCTTACTGGGCAGCTGCATTACGATACGTCAAAGAAAAGTTTTTTGCGAATCATGAGAATTGCTGCATGCTATTTGTCGATAATATCGACGCTGCCCCACTCCTAGCACAACAGGCGGTAAAGGTGATGATGAAGCCTTTCGCTCGGGCTAGTAAAATGCGAACCATCATAACCTTAAGGCAGACTACATATTACCAACATTTCGATGACCGAGTTTCTGAGCCAATCGATGTTGTAGCCCATTGTGGACCTTCACCCCTAGATATTGTCTTGTCGCGGATGATGGATTGCGCTGAAGACATTGACAAACATAGCGAAGGGCTTAGCCATCAGGCAGTAACGCAGCTAGCTCACTCTATTCCTTCGTTAGTAAGTAAAGTGAGGTCTAGCGACCGCATTAGGGAAATGATGGAGAATCTATGCGGCTACAATATCAGAAAAGCCCT
Source organism: Nitrospira sp. Nam80 (assembly GCF_965152575.1). NCBI lineage: Bacteria > Pseudomonadati > Nitrospirota > Nitrospiria > Nitrospirales > Nitrospiraceae > Nitrospira > Nitrospira sp. Nam80. Next base: position 24,985 of record NZ_OZ224216.1, on the reverse strand, counting down.
AATACTGGCTCAAAACTTAGTCGATAACAGTTGCTATGATGTTTTGAATGATGACATAGCCAGTATAAAGCATAGTGACATTCTGAGGGCTTTATTTGTAGGAAATAACGAAGCATACCAATGGACTAACGGATCAATAATGGAGAATATTTTCCAAGTACAGGCTGAGCCGGATCCAAACTACTTAATAAAATTGCGAATTCTTGCATTGCTGTGCAACCACAGTGACACAGGTATGGCCTTAGGAAGGCTAAGAGATATCCTTGCAGGATTCGGGTATTCCCTCGAATTACTCAGAGAAGCATTGAATGAGCTATTGGTCGAGATTAAGGAGCTTGTGTGGTCCGATAGGGACTTGATGTTCGAAACAGCGGAACAATTTGCAAGTGCCAATGGCTCATTGCTTTTTGTGGGGCAGATCGGGCGCGGATATAGACATTATGTATATAAGCAGATCGACTATGTTCAGGAGGTAATGCTGGATACCTATATCAAGGATCATTTGGGGGTCGCGTGGGACTATGGGAAATTGGAGCAGAGATTCCGACTCGTTAGTCTTTTCACAGAAAAGATTGTTGAAATGGACATTGCAGAAGTTAAGACATTTCTAAATTGTGCAGGAGTGGAGAGCTACCGTAAATGGTTCGGTAAGGAAACTCTCTTGTCGTTAGATATTGCGCATAGCATTAGAGACAGCGTTCGGAATATTATGTCTCCAAAGTCTCGAGACCAGAGACACCATCCTGAGTACATCAAATCCGATGAGGCTAGCAAAGTTCAGAATGTCTTCGAAGAACTGCTTCGCCGTTTCGAAGCAGAGCAAGCGGCATTATTTCATAAGAGACCCACTCAATAGTCCTAACGATTCGCTCCATTCATGACAGTCGACGCCGCTCTTACTCTGATTCTCACCTGTCGTCGTGGTCTGGGAGACGCCAGCTGAAACACGCATAAGATAACGGAAATGGAGGCAACTCGAGCGTTTGTCTCATTGCATTTATGTCGTGGAGTAACTGTAGTTGTAGTACTTCGTCGCCGCGAAGATTATCGACAAAGGCCCCCGGAATAATAGCTTCAATTAGTTCCCTGAATTTCCCGGCGGAGTCCGAATCTACTAGACAATTACGAAGCTGTTCGGTAGTTAAGCCACGTAGAAGTAGAATTTTGCCGAGCTGGTTTTCGGAGAGCTCCCGCTCAACCCGTACCTGGTCGAGACGTTTCTTCTCTGTTTCAATGAGAACCTTGGACTCCTGGGGCGCTATGATGTGCGGAATGATCGTTTCCAAGTATCGCTTTAGGGTGATGTTCATTTCCGAAAGCTGAACAACTTGAGACTGCAGCGAGGCAATTTGCTCCTGTGACTGCATACGTTGGAGCAGGTCCTTGAATAAACCCGCCCATTGCTCACGGAGCCAACTTTCGATGTCAGAGTGATTGTCAAACTGGCGAATTGGATTTTTAATTCGCTGCAATAGTATATCTTCTATCAATTCGAAGGTATTAATAGAGTCAACATGTGCGTATTTGATATCCTTATTGCCTTTGTTCCTCAGATAAGTTTCATATTCAGCCCAAACGGCCCTATCAATAAGGATGTAAATGGGAATGTTTTTCTCACGCGCGGCAATGTACTCCTTCTTGGTGATACTGTTATACCTGTCGTAAAACTCCTTGCCGATTTCCGATCTTGGCGAACTTTCGGCGCCATATCTCCCGCCGAGTAGGAGGACAAAGATATCGCACGCCTGTGCTTCTCTATAACATGATTCGTCCAAGGGTACGTCTGGCGAGTAAGTTATCGTGCCATTCTCGGAAAGGACGGCCTCGAAGCCCATGGCCGTGATGAATGTTTCGAGTGAGGATCTAACGTGCTTTAAGTCGAAGTGCGTGGAACTAAGGAAAACACGCGGCCTAGCCATTCAATCCTCGCTGAGTCGTCATTCAGAACCAAACACTCGGTATCCTTCTGTAAATCTAGTCCATATTGTCAATCATATCTTTCGGATCCCTGTATGGCTTTGCCCTCTGACATGTCAAGGAGCCTATACATGGTCTGGAGGCCAAGTCTAAGGGGAAATTCGATTCTTATCAAGGAGCCGCGGAGAGCTCCGCCGCCCGAGACGAATATAGTGCCTCCCGCGAAATCAAGCCACCTGGATCGATCGTTGGGAGGGGTATTGGTGCGGGCAGGACTACTCAAGGGCCCAATATCACAACCTTTCTGGCCACCCTCCAAAGCGAGGTAAAGTTCTCAATCCCCATCCCCACCAACACCCCCCAACGTGATGCGCAAGATCAACCGTTCCTGGATCTCATGGCCACCACACCGCCGCGTGAAATATCCTGTTGAGAACGGGCCCCCTGGCTAGGCTAGAGTTCAGCCATTCCGGAAAGGGGGGTACCGATGTTAACCGTCACGGCCAAAGAACTGGAGACATTGAAGATTCCGAAACAGTACCGGCCCACCGTCAAAGGGCGCTTAGCGGTCTTGCGCTATGCCAGTGACTATGGCGTGCACGCCGCCGACGACCGCTTTGGCTTGAATCGCAAGACCGTGCGCCGCTGGCGACGACGCTGGCAGACTCAGGACCGTTGGGGTTGGTGCCGCGCTATCCGGCCCACCGACGTCGACGCATGTCAGCGCCGATGCTATAAGTCCTGAAATATACTGTGGTAACATAGGCGTCCTCGGGTCACCGAGCGTTAGTGATTGAGCGTTTCCGAAGGCACTATTCAATGGCGGGCATTTTTCTGTCATACCGCCGCTCCGATTCGGCACATGTTGCTGGCCGTATGTTTGACCGACTCAAGGATGAGTTCGGCCCCGACATGGTCTTCAAGGATGTAGACTCCATTCCGTTAAGCGTCTCCTTTCCAGATTTTCTTAAGGCCCACCTAGAGCGCGTAGATGTGGTTCTTGCACTGATAGGTGAAGGCTGGTTCGAATGTAAAGGTCCAAACGGAGGTCGTCGCCTTGATGATCCTAAAGACTATGTGCGCATGGAACTAGAGACAGCCTTGGACTTAGGAATACCTACGGTACCCATCATGCTTTCTTTTGTAACCTGGGGCCAGGCTCGGGCCCCGCATCCAGACGCTCTTCCTGACAAGCTGAAACCCTTGGCATACAAGAACGGCCAAGAGCTTAGGCCCGATCCCGATTTCCACCGCGATATGGACCGCCTCGTGCGTCGGCTACGACCGCTGATGAACTCTGTTTCACCGATCTCACAGAAGAGGCTCGATAGTGAATCTCTTCATGAAATTTTGATGTGCGTCCAGGAATGGCACAACGAGATCGTTCGCACGGCTGCTAGTCTCAAATCGGCTAGTGGGTCTGACGCTCGTGACTCGATTCAATTTGTGTATGTCAACACCCGCAGTTTCTTGCCCAGATTATTGTCCTTGCGAAGGTTAGTGAAGCGCGCGGGGGATAGCGAGGTCTTAGCAAAGGCTATTGACCAATTCGTTGATCTCGTGACTTTCACCCGCGAGGATGGAGGTTGGGATCAATTCTTCTATAACTGTTGTCCTATCTCGCTTCACCGTGATGATTCTCGACCGGATGGGCTACTAACCGACTCGTATGGATTAAGGCAACTTCACGTCGCTGTCCAAGCAGTTTGCGATGCGGTGACTTCACACTCAGCCTCGCGAGGAAAACTGTAAGAGTCGCCATGGTCCGAGGATGGATAGCGAATTGCACATTCAATGCATCTACAGAAGTAAGTAATGGGGTTAAAATTCGGAAACCGTGTCGCTCTGAATGTGTCTGAACCTTGAGAGGGCGCTTTTGGGCTCTACAGCTTCTTCAATGTTTGTGCGGTCATTCGGGTTCTACGGGTTCTACCCCGTTTCCACGGACAGTTCAGTTAAGAGTTTCTCCCCCTGCTGTTGAACCGCCAGTCTCCGTTGCTGCCGCGGATTGTGCCAGCGTTCGATGTAGTCAAAGATATCCGCTCGCGCCTCGGCTCGCGTCCGATACTGCCGCCGATTGACCCGCTCGCATTTGAGGAGACCAAAGAAACTTTCCGCCGCCGCGTTGTCGTCACAGCTGCCGACGGCGCTCATGCTGCAGGTGATATGGTGCGCCGCCAAGAATTGCTGGTACTCGCCTGTGAAATATCCTATTGAGAATGGGCCACCCGGTTGGGGTAGAGTCGCGCCATCCTACAAGTGACATATCCTGTTGAGAATGGGCCCCCTGGCTAGGCTAGAGTTCAGCCATTCCGGAAAGGGGGATACCGATGTTAACCGTCACGGCCAAAAGAACTGGAGACATTGAAGATTCCGAAACAGTACCGGCCCACCGTCAAAGGGCGCTTAGCGTCTTGCGCTATGCCAGTGACTATGGCGTGCACCCCGCCGCCGACCGCTTTGGCTTGAATCGCAAGACCGTGCGCCGCTGGCGACGACGCTGGCAGACCCAGGGACCGTTGGGTTTGGTGCCGCGCTATCCGGCCCACCGACGTCGACGCATCCCGGAGAGCACGGTGCAGCTCATCGAACATGCCCGCCGGGACCTGGAGTATGGGGCCGCCCGGATCCGGATCTGGCTGGAGCGGGTCCATCGGATCCGGGTGGCGGCCTCTACGATCCAGCGCATCTGCCGCCAACTCGGCTATCCCCCCATCCGTCGCACTCCGAAACGCCGGCCCCGGCAACTCACACTCTTTAGCCGCGAGCGGCCCGGCGACTGTGTGCAAGTCGATGTTAAGGAAGTGAAGATTGCGGGCCAGCGCTGTTTTCAGTATACGGCGCTCGACGATTGCACCCGCTATCGCCTCCTCCGGCTCTATCCGAAAAAGGATCATCACACCAGCCTGCAGTTCCTCTCGGTGATCCGGCAGCACTACCCGTTCGCTATTTCCGAAGATTCAAGTCGACAATGGGACGAATTCTCCCTTGCCTTCGCCTTAGCCGTGCAAGCGGCCGGCATGCGCCTCCGATACATTAAGCCACGCCGGCACGAACAGAATGGCAAGGTCGAACGCAGTCACCGCATCGATGATGAGGAGTTCTGGAGCGTCCGTACCTTTGCCGTCTTTGATTCAGCCGCCGCGGCGGTACAAGCCTTGGAACAGCGGTATAACCACGACCGATTCTCCATGGCCCTCGATGGTTTGACTCCAGCGGAGAAGCTGGCCCGGTGCCTCATGCGGCCCGGCCTGCCTTCCCTCGTTCCACGATCGGAGCCCGGTCCAAATCCCGTTACGGATTTACCGGCACACTCCCATCCTGAGTCACATGCATGAGCTCAATATTCACCGCCGCCGGCTCAGCCACCAGGAGACCACTTCTTGACAGGTGATTACACCTCACTGCCATTGAAAGGTTTGTCCTGTCGCATCGGCATTGATACGGGGCCATAGGCGTTCGGGCTAATCGGGCCAAAGTATACGGTCTCAGGACCAGGCAGGGTAACTGGGAATGCGAGGGATGGGATATCAGTTCATGGTCATGTAGCCATGCATGAGTCCGTGGTGGTATAGCATGATAACCACGACGAGAATAGATAAGAGCGTGTCAGCTAGCCTGTCGAATTCCGGAGTTATGAAGCGGTATGGTAATAAGACTTCTGGCCGCACTTAAGGAAGAGCCCACCGCGTGTTTCCATGCACGACGACATGATCGCGCACGGACATTGCGGCGTAGTACCCGATCAGATTTCCCGGATGGTTGCGTAGTGTACCAGTATCGAATTCGACAATTAGCTTGTCGCAATTATCAGCAATCCGATCTCGTGCTTCCTGCATAGTGAGGTGATTCCCAAGAAGGGCTAGACCATCCACAATTGCCTCGCCGATGGGATCGCGATTCTTGTGAGGGGTCATGACTGGTACTTTGATGGTGAATCCGAGCCACGATACAATTCCTGCCGTAATAGCTGTCGGACCAAGGACACACGCGGTCTTACATGCTACCGAGACAACGGCTTTTTGGTTCGCATTTCTAATATTTGTATTATCAATCGTTGCCTTAAAATTGGTGAGCCAGCTATTCTCATCCCCATGTCCGAAGTAGCAGATTAGATCAGCCCCTGCCTGGAGAGCGAGAACAATATTTCCGGTATCCGGCGGAGCACCATCGTCTACGTCATTGACCTTGGTATGTCGGTTTTTGCTGAATTTCTGAACCAAATCGTCGCACCAGACTGAAGCCTGTTGGGCGATTGCGTCGTCCTTTGGGCGAATGACTATGAACTTGCTCATTTCAGTAGTGAGCGAGTTGATGTAAGGCGTCTCAGGACCTTTTGGATTCCCTCGCGATTTATGCCATGCTCAAGGAGCTCAAGAACTGCTTGACCATCAGGAGTATTTTTTCGAACCTCCGCGACAATCTCATGAGGAGTCAAGAGACGGGGGCTGTACATGAATCCAATTATCGGCTCATCCGGGGCGTTGCTTGCCCACTGACTTAATGCCCCAATGATCTCAGCGCGCTCTTTTGCATCAAGCATTATCGTTCAGTATACTACCTTTTCCCAGAAATCTCCCGACTTCGCGGAAGCTACCCTTTCCCAGAAATCTCCCGACTTCGCGGAAGGTCTCCCGAGAGCACCAATATTAGGGTCGGAAAACCATCCTTCGTGCACACGTATCGCCGAACAGAACGCTTCCATTGGCCTAGTTGTTATGCATTGCGTAATTTGTTGATTAGTTGCGACGACAGAGGCGCCGGCAGTAAGCTGAAGCTCCATCGCGTTTGATACCAAGTTCCCCTGCAGCGAAAGCGCGACGTTCGTGTTGCGCGTGCGAGACGCGAGGAGCGTCATGCGCTCTACAGTGGCAACACTAGTTACGAAGGCCCAATCGGCCTGCCACACATTCTGTGCATATGCTTGGAGAATAGGCCGTCGAAAACGATCTATGTCCTCAAGTGAACTCAGGGAGCGCCCAATCAATGCAAGTATCCACCCGTCTTGGGATGCAAATGAGATATCAAACCCTGCACTTAGACTCGGCACGTCCGGAAAGAGACTCGAAGCGGTGCCAGCCGCTCTGAATCGGCAACTTGTACCTTCACCATGCTGCCTCGTAAAATCGACTCCTCCACTCCCAGATCGCCATCCTCCTGGGGCGAGGCCTAGCAACGATGCAGAATTGCCTTGCAAAGCGAAGATTCCATTCTTGTCCACGCTGACGACATCCCCGAGTCTTAGGGCTAACCCGAATGGAAGGATAAGCCGCATGTCCACGCCCGTGTCATCTTGGATGGATTTAATCAAGCTTCGGCTCATAGAAAGGACCTCGCCTAGGCGACACAGGCGAAACGGAACACAGGCGGTTGTTCAAAGTGAATTCAGGATGCAGGGATTATTAGCCCCCTATTTTGGTTTGTCAAGCGCCATTTGTAACCGAGTCGCAGGGCAAAGCGCGCCGATTAACCCTAAACCGAAAATATCAGGAGAGGTCCGGCGGACCAAGCGCGACCATTGCCGAGAGGAGCGGGGCGCCCACCGTGGGTTTGTGGGGCAGGAAAGCCGGAACTGACCACGCCACTGTGGTCCATGACCACAGGCACGGGAATTCCGGAAGGATTCCGCCCCGGCAAATCCCGGAAGGGCCGCTCCGCAGGCGGGGAAGCGCGGGTCCCGCCGGACCAATAATCTCGGTTTAAGGTTACTGGCAACTCACCCATAAATTGGCCCACAGGCAATACCCGCCCCGCTCACGACAACGTCCACTTCCAGTCGCGGATCTCGGGCATGTCTTCGCCGTGCTTGCGGATGTACTCCTTGTGCTCGGTGCGCTTGTCGCGAATCGCCTGCTTGGCATAGGCCGCGGTGGAGCCCAAGCCCACCCGCTCGATGACATCCGCCGCCAGGTGATACCGATCCATGTCGTTGAGGAACACCATGTCGAACGGCGTCGTGGTCGTGCCCTCCTCCTTGTAGCCGCGGACATGGAGATTCTTATGATTGGTCCGCCGGTAGGTCAGCCGGTGGATGAGCCAGGGATAGCCGTGGTACGCGAAGACGATCGGCTTGTCGGTCGTAAAAAAGGTATCGAAGTGCTTGTCCGGCAACCCGTGCGGATGTTCGTTCTTGTCCTGTAGTTTCATCAGGTCCACGACATTGACCACGCGAATCTTCAGCTCCGGCACGTACTCCCGCAGCAATTGCACCGCCGCCAGCGTTTCCAAGGTAGGGATGTCGCCGGCGCAGCCCATCACCACGTCGGGGTCGCCGCCCTTGTCGTTGCTCGCCCATTCCCAAATGCCGATCCCGGCCGTGCAGTGCTTGACGGCCGCGTCCATATCGAGATACTGGAGCGCCGGCTGTTTGCCCGCCACGACCACGTTGACGTAGTTGCGGCTGCGGAGACAATGGTCCATGACCGACAGCAGCGTGTTGGCATCGGGCGGAAGATAAATTCTGATCACATCCGCCTTCTTATTGACGACATGATCGATGAATCCCGGATCCTGATGCGAGAAACCGTTGTGGTCTTGCCGCCAGACATGGGAGGTCAGCAGATAGTTCAAGGAAGCGATGGGACGGCGCCAGGGTATTTCATGCGTCGTCTTCAGCCACTTGGCATGCTGGTTGAACATCGAATCCACGATATGGACGAAGGCCTCGTACGTGGTGAAGAGGCCGTGACGGCCCGTGAGCAGATAGCCTTCCAGCCAGCCTTGACAGGTATGTTCGCTGAGGATCTCCATGACATGGCCCTGCGGAGCCAAGTGATCGTCCTCGGGCAGGCGCTCGGCCATCCACACCCGGTCGGTGGCCTCCAGCACGGCGCCGAGCCGATTCGACGTGAGCTCGTCGGGCGCCATGATGCGAAAGTTCTTGTTCCGGAGATTCTGCTTCATCACGTCGCGCAGAAAGGTTCCCAACACCCGCGTGGCTTCCCCGACTATGGTTCCGGGTTTCGGGACTTCGACGGCGTAATCCCGGAAATCCGGCAACCGGAGATCCCTGAGGAGAAGCCCGCCGTTGGCGTGCGGATTGGCTCCCATTCGGCGAGTGCCGGCCGGCGCGAGCTGTGCCAGGTCCGGCTTCAGCGCTCCGTTGGCGTCAAACAGCTCCTCCGGCTTGTAGCTCTTCATCCAAGCTTCGAGCAGCTTGACGTGTGCGGGCTTCGAGGCCATTTCCGCGAAGGGAACCTGGTGCGAGCGCCAATAGTCTTCCGTTTTCTTGCCGTCCACTTCCTTCGGGCCCGTCCACCCCTTGGGAGAGCGCAGGATGATAACCGGCCACTGCGGACGCTCGGGAGACGCCTCACCGTTGTTCCGGCGGCCGCGGGCTTTTTCCTGTATCTCTTTGATGTCTGCAATCGCTTGGTCCAACGTCGCCGCCATCGCCGGATGCATCAAGGCGGGATCCGATCCTTCGACATAGTAAGGCTTGTATCCATAGCCGAGGAACAGATGGTGTAACTGCTCGTGGCTGATCCTCGCCAGTACCGTGGGATTGGCGATCTTGTAGCCGTTCAGATGCAGGATCGGCAGCACCGCGCCGTCCGTGGCGGGATTGAGAAATTCATTCGAATGCCACGAGGCGGCCAGGGGGCCGGTTTCAGCTTCCCCGTCACCCACGACGCAGGCGACGATGAGATCGGGATTGTCGAACGCCGCGCCGTATGCATGCGAGACCGCATACCCAAGTTCCCCGCCCTCATGGATCGAGCCGGGTGTCTCCGGCGCCACATGGCTCGGAATCCCGCCGGGGAAGGAGAACTGCCGGAAGAGCCGCTTCATTCCTTCGGTGTCCTGAGAGACGTTGGGATACACCTCGCTGTAGGTGCCTTCGAGATACACATTCGCGACCATTGCCGGACCGCCGTGGCCGGGACCGCAGATATAGATCATGTCTTGATCGTACTTCTTGATGATGCGGTTGAGATGCACATAGATGAAGTTTAGACCCGGGGTCGTCCCCCAGTGGCCGAGAAGGCGCGGCTTGATATGCTCGATCCTGAGCGGCTCTCGAAGGAGCGGATTATCGAGTAGATAAATTTGTCCGACCGATAAGTAATTGGCGGCCCTCCAGTATGCATCCATGAGCTTCATCTCGCGCTCGGTGAGCGGGGCGGTCTCGGACAGAGTTGTGGGCATACATTCCTCTTCAAACGCATCCGGAGCCGCGTCCTTCGGAGAACGCGGCTCCCCTGATGCTATGGGCCGGTTAGTCTTTCAGAAATCGTGCGGCTTCCGGAAATGGCTTGTCACGCCCGCTGGCGCCGGCGGCGTGAACGGTTCCATTCAAGCTGGTTCACACGATCGGATGATTCCAAATCATTTTTCGATGTCGAACCCCTCGTCCTTCCACCATCGCCATCCGCCGTCCAATTCCATGACCGGATAGCCTTTGCCGGCGAACTCGACCGCCGCTGTGGCGGCGAGGTGACACACCATAGAATAGCAATACAGCACATTGAGTTTGTCCTTGCGCAATCCTTTCAGACTGTGCCATTGATCCTTGGGCAGATTGACCGAGCCGGGAATGTGCCCTTCCGCATAATCCTCCGACGCTCGCACATCGACCACGTTGACGGAGTTACTTTTCATCATCCGTTCCAGTTCCACGGGACCGGTCGTAAAGGCCATTTTTGCTTCGAAAAACTGTTTGGCTTTCGCCGGGTCATTAATAGAGACTTCCGTTGCCATTGCCTGGTTCCTCCCTATGATGATGAGTGACGGTCAGCGCTCGTTGACATGCCGGCTTGCTGATCGTCGTCCATTTCATGTTGGCATCTTAGCCCGCTCAGCCGAACTGAACAAGGAAGCGGAACGGGAAATTTTTCGGGCGCTCGATGGTTTCGTTACAAGTGCAAGGGTTTGACCGGCGCCACGACGGCCGCGGGATTGTTCTTCCAGACCGCCTCGTCCGCATCCACATACAGTTCGACTTCATTGCCGTCAGGGTCCTGGAGGTAGAGGCTCTGGCTCACCGTGTGATCGCTCATGCCGTCGATCGAGATCCCTGCCGATTCGAGTTCGCGTTTGGCGGCGCGCAACTCATCGAGGCTATCCCCGACCTTGATGCCGATATGATACAACCCCCGGCGCCGGCCTGATGGAGGCCCCGGCGCGTCACCGACCTGAATCAGCAACAACTCATGATGCGTCCGGCCCGATGTCAGGGCGGCCGCCGCCCCGTTGAAGATCCGGCCCACTTCCTTGAAGCCGAGCAGGTCGCGATAAAAGGCAAGCGAGCGCTGAAGATCCTTTACATAGAACACCACATGGCCGAGATAATGCGCTTTCATGTCGCGACTCCTTCCTTAACCGATCGGAACGAGCGCGCCGTTGATTTGGGCCGCGTTGTCTGAGAGCAAGAAGCCGATCAATTGGGCGATCGAGTCCGGTTTCACCCATTTCGACACATCGGCGTCCGGCATGCTGTCGCGGTTGGCCTGCGTATCGATGGTGGTCGGCAGGATGCCGTTCACGGTGACCCCGGACCCAGAGATCTCCAACGACAATGCACGGATCAACGCCGCAAGCCCGGCCTTGGATACCACATACGCTGCCGCACCGGGAAACGGCTCCGCGGCCGCTCGAGCTGCGATATGAATGATGCGCCCGGCCCGCCGCTCGAGCATAGGCGGCAGCACGGCCTTCGAAAGAATGAAAGCCGCCGTCAGATTCATCGTCAACATGCGATTCCACACAGTGTGATCCGTTTCGACGACACGCCCCGTGGTAAACCCTCCAACCAAATTCACCAGAGCATCGATCCGGCTCTCTCGGCGCAAAACCTCCTCCACCAGCCGTCGAACATCGTTTTCATCCGTCACGTCCACTTGCGTCGCCGTGCCATCCTTCACGAGGGCCGCCGGTGGCTGGCGGTCTGCCGTAATCACCCTGGCGCCTGCTTTCCTGAATGCCGGCACAACGTGTTGGCCCAGCCCGCCGGACCCGCCTGCGACGAGGACGATTCTTCCCTCCATCCGCCGTGCTCCTTCCATGTGCTGTGATTGAAACCGGTCGATTGATACGCCGAAACTAGCCCGTGCGCTCGGGTTTCGACCCCCGATGGCAGCGGTCGCTCATAAGGGCAGACCGCCGCCGCGCATCCCGACACGCCTGCACGTTACTTCTTCCCGCCCGTATCATAATAGAACCGCTCATGAATGATCTTGCCGCTCTTCCACTTGGCGACGGACACCTGTTCCATATGGACCGGCTGGCCGTTGGTGGCGATAAAATCCATGGTGGATTCATAAAACGTTGCATCGTCGCCGGCAGCGGAGGCGGTGACGTTGAACCCTTTCCATTCCTTCACGCCGTTCATGAATTGCTGTTCGCGGGCGATATTCGCGGACAAACCTTTCGTCGGGGGATTGGCGTTGTCCTGCATCACCGCATCCTTGTCGTAAAATTCGTTCATGGCCTCGATGATCTTGCCGCCGCGGATATGATCGAGGAGGCTGTGCAGTCGCTGCTGTAGATTCGCCGTGCTCATTGACCTTACTCCTTTCGTGATGTGGGGGTGGATGTAAATGTGATGCCCAACTCCTGCACCTCGGTATAGGGCAGGAGCCAGACGACCGATTCGTCGTGCAGGTCACCGACCTGAATGCGGTTGCCCCAAGGGTCTCGGAAGTCGCACCGGAAATCGGGGTGCGGCGAAAGCCCGTATTTCGTGACGATCTTCTCTCTGACTTCCGCGATCTGGGCCTCATCGCGCACCATGATCCCGAAATGCTTAACTCGATCAGGCCGGAGTTCGTGGACCTCAAATATCGCGAGAAATTGATGCGCGCCTAGCTTGCACCAGACGGCTCCCTCCCCGCCGCGAAGCATTTCCAGTCCGAACACATCGGCATAGAAATCGGCCGCCTTTTTCGCGTCATCGACCTCGATGGCGATGTGATTGACTCCAGAAACTTGGACGGCCATGGCCGGTTTCCTTTCTCGCCCTTTCAGTCCGCTTCTGCCGTACAGTGCGCGCCGGCACGCAAGGCTTGCAGCAGCCAATCAGCAATGATCGGCGGCGGCTGTGCGCCCGATAATCCGGGACGCCCCTCGATGTAAAAGTACGGCACGGCTCGAATGCCCAATTCCAAGCCGGCCTGCTCCTCGGCTCGGACAGCTTGTATTCCTTCTTGGGACGCCAGCCAGGCGCTTACGGTCTGATGGTCGATTCCCACTTCGGTTGCCACTTGCACCAAGGTCGCTCGCTGCGACACATCCATCCCTTCTTCAAAATAGCCGCGAAATAATCGTTCTACCATCGCGGCTTGCCGGCCTTCCCGGCCTGCCAACCACACGAGGCGATGGGCCTCGAAGGTGTTCGGGGTCTTTGGAATGCGGTCGAACGCGAACGCAATGCCTGATTCCCGACCTGCCTGCCGCACGTGATCCAGCATGGATTCCACGGCTTCGGCGCTGCCGAATTTTGCTTCGAGGTATGTGTTCCGGTCCATACCCGGAGACGGCATGGTTGGATTCAATTCGAACGGCCGCCATTGGGCCGTGAGACCGGACGGCCGCTCGATCAAGGCCAGCGCCGCCTCCAAGCGCTTCAGCCCGACATAGCACCAGGGACAGATGATGTCGGAATAGATCTGAATGGGCAATTTCGCGCGTTCCTGATTCACGAGCAATGATTCTCCTTTGAAGTTTCTGTGTCGTTCCGTGATCCAACAGTTGTTTGCCCCGGCGGCGCCGAGGCCATCGCACCTTCCATATCAAGACAAATGCCCCATGCGACCGGCTTGGTAATCCTGCATCGCCTGGATCAATTCGTCCCGCGTGTTCATGACAAAGGGTCCATACCGCGCAACCGGCTCGTGAATCGGCTCGCCGCTCATAATCAGCACGGTCGCGTCCTGTTTGGCGGCGAGCAACACTCGTTCGCCGCTTGGCGCGAGGAGAACTATTTCCACTTCCTGCACCGGGTGCATCCCATTCGCTAGGATTTCTCCATGCAGGACAAACGCCGCTGAATTGAATCCTTCCGGCAACGGCAGTTCGACCTGATGTCCTGCCCCCAGCCGCAGATCGTACAAATGGATCGGGGTGAATGTCTTGGCCGGACCTTTGATGCCGCGGAATTCACCGGCGATCACACGAAGCCGGCCGGCCCCTCCCCCGAGATCCACCGCGGGAATGTCCTGATTCATCAGTGTCTGATAACCGGGCGCGGACATTTTATGCGCCTTCGGCAAATTGACCCACAACTGGATACCTTCCAAGAGGCCGCCTCGCTTGGCAAACTCCTCTTCATGTAGTTCTTCGTGCACGATGCCTGACGCGGCGGTCATCCACTGCACATCGCCCGGGCCAATCACGCCGCCGCTTCCCGTGGAGTCACGATGGGCCACCTTGCCGTGATACATGATCGTGACCGTCTCGAACCCACGATGCGGGTGTTCGCCCACGCCAAGGCGCCGGTGCGTCGGTGGAAACTGTTCCGGCCCCAGATAATCGAGCAGGAGAAAAGGAGACAGTTGTTCATCGATGTTCCCGCCCGGGATCATATTCCGCACCGGAAAGCCGTCGCCGACCATATGGGCCGAACCGTGTCGATGCACGCCGAGTACGACCTTTTGATTCTCCGCTGCATTCCGTACTGCTTGCATGGTGTTCTGCATGAAATCCTCCGTCGATACTGTAGAGGTCTTCGCCTGTACGTTCCAACATTAAATGAGCATCTCTGTTTCATCTGTTCTTTATGACATCAGCCGTTCGGTCATTCGGACAGAAGCTTCTATGGCTCTTATGAGTCAGTGGGCCAGCTTGCCGGCGATCATACGATCGATGGACCAACGACCGGCGCCTGTCACAATCAAGGCCAGGCTGATCCCGATGATCAGCAAATGATATTCATATCCTTCACCTTGCTGTTGCCCGTACCAATTCATGAAGAAGCCATGCGGAAGATGCGACATGACAATCGCGCCCACCATGATGATGATAAAACTGGCCGCGGTAAACCTGGTCAGAAGCCCCGCCAGTAACGCCACGCTTCCCAATGATTCTCCTATGATGACGAGAAACGCCACGATCAAGGGCAGCCCGAGGTTCTGGGTAAAGAATCCCATCGTCCCATTGAACCCGTGTCCGCCGAACCAGCCGAGCAGTTTCTGCGCGCCATGCGGAAACATAACCAGTCCAGCCGTCCATCGAAGGATAAGCCCCGACCAATCTTCGCCGGTTGCAAACAACTGTTTCATCTCCTCACCTCCACATTCTCGTCAAAGCACCCATGTCATTATGATAGTTCTAGCTAGAACATAGTCAAGTCTTAATATTCGTGTCCGGATAGCAGCCCAATATCAGCTGGAATTCTAAACAGTTGCGGGCAAACAGAGGAGTTTAAAACCACGGAAAGGGCATCTGCACACGGAACTGACTTGCTGTCGGCGGGCAGGAATTATGATCGTTATTTACGGCTCTTGATGGCTCGCTCGACTTCACGGCCGGCTTCGCGAGCCTTGATCGACTCGCGCCGGTCGTATTGCTTCTTCCCTTTGGCCAACGCCAGCTCGATTTTGGCCCGGCCTCGCTTGGAAAAATAGATCCGCAGCGGGATGAGCGTAAGTCCTTTCTGCTGCGTCTTTCCGATCAACTTATTGATCTCTTTGCGATGAAGAAGCAACTTGCGGGCTCGTAGCGGGTCATGATTCATGATGTTGCCATGGCTATACGGGCTGATATGGCAATGGTGGAGATAGACTTCCCCGTCATCGACCGAGGCATAGCTGTCCTGAAGATTGACGCGGCCGTCGCGGAGCGATTTCACCTCGGTGCCACGCAGCATGAGCCCTGCCTCGATTTTCTCTTCGATGAAGTAATCATGGTAGGCCTTTCGATTGGTGGCCACCACCTTATATTGATCTTCTTTTTCCTTTTCTTGCTTCATGGAAGCTCACTATAGCACGGGGCATGGTGGAACTCTCGCCATCGAACGGACTGGGCCGCAATGTTGCCACGCGCTTCTTCGTTTCCTGGAGGGCGGAACGGATGCGCGGGTCAGGTTTGCGCGTCATAGCAGAATTGCCGGTGCGCACGCGAGGCGGACAGGTGCACCGGCCTTGCGATGCCGCATCGCATCCTCATAGTCGGACCGGTGCATTCGGTTCTATACAAATTGCCGCCGTCCCTCAGCGCATTATGGCGACATCGAACCGCGTTCCCTCTCATCGACCCTCCCCGGCGCGCCGAGACGCGCCTCCGTCACACCCACCCTCCCCGGCGCGCCGAGACGCGCCTTTCCACAGCGTCGCCCGGCGCGCGACCTGGCGCTGCAGTCCCGATACCTTGACCATTTCCTCTTCTCCTCCTATGATGCGCGCCATGCGTGTGCATGGGTCTCTCGATTCGGTGGCCTCTATTCTCGATGGCCTCGCCCGTCGTCTGGGTCTTGAAACCCATCTCTTCGAAATGCGCCTCCGCCGTGATTGGGCCGACATCGTGGGCGAGCAGATTGCGGCGCACACGAGACCGGAACAGATTCGGTTTAAAAAACTCCTCATCCACGTCCGGCATTCGGTCTGGTTGCAGCAACTCACATTTCTCAAACGAGAGCTGCTCGGCAAAATTAATGCGGCCGCGGGCGAATCCTTGGTGTCGGAAGTCATACTCCGCATTGGAGAGATCACGGCCGGTCCCAGCCAGGCGCCCCAGGCTGCGGAGATTGCGCCGCAGATAGAACCCTCGTCCCAGGCAAAGGCAGAGGCGGCGCTGTATGCGCAGGCGGTGCGAGATCAAGCGCTACGCGAACATCTCGCTGCGGTCATGGCCGGGGCACTGGCCCGCTCGAATCCGGTTTCGTAGCAACAGCGACGGAGCCTTTGAACAGTTCACGAGAATAGGCGGCGGTTGCAGCCGTGTCCCCGCCCCGTACAAGCGGGCCGATTCGACCTTCTTCTTCCGATCCGTCCAGACGATAGAATCCGCGCAGCGACTTCTCGAATCCGTCCACTACTGCTTGATCGGTTCCAGCTATATAGCGGCGCAGGATGTCCGGTTCAGTCCAGTCTTCGTGCGTAAAGATATAAATAGCGATGCGCCGATAGCGCCCATTCGGGTCGCCCGGCGTGGTCGGCTGCATTTTCATGAGACCGAAATTTCGGCTTTCGCGGCCGACCTTGCGAAAACGATTGATCAGCGTCTCGATCTCGGTATCGCTGGTCCAAGCGGGAACATGCACCGCGACGGCGGTGCCTTCTTGCGACCCGATACTATAGGGAGGAATGGACCGGTCGGGCCTGCTGAGAAACATGCCGCCCCAGATAAGGGCGAATGAGCCAAAGAGTACGCCCAATGCCAACTTCACGACCGTGTCGAGTGGACGCTTGTGAGCGGTGGGGATTGGTCCCTTGGGAGCCGGCTGATCGTTCTGCATGAGACAGGATAGAACCGTACGGAGAGATCAAGCAAATGAGCAATCGCTTGGCATCAGCCGCCTTCGGCTTCCTCCGGCGCAACTTCGCGTTCGACCAGGCGGGCGACGGCCACCACGCGATCTTCATCCCCTTCCAGGTCCAAGAGGCGAACGCCCTGCGTGTTCCGACCGATTTCGCGGATGTCATCCACCTTGCAGCGAAGCACCTTTCCCATGGCCGCCATCAGCATGATTTCGTCTTCGTCGCGCACCTGGAGGAACCCTACCGCGAGGCCGTTCCGCTCCGTGGTTTTCACGCTGATGATGCCTTTGCCGCCTCGGCCTTGGACCCGGTACTCGGTGACAGGAGTCCGTTTTCCATAGCCGCCCTCCGTGACGGTCAGGATGGCGGTTGTGGAATCCGGCGTGATCGTCTCCATGCCGATCACCTCGTCACCGGCCTCCAGAGTAATTCCGCGAACGCCGTGCGCGGTGCGTCCCATAGCGCGAACGTCATCTTCCTTAAATCGAATGGTGATGCCTTTGCGCGTGCCGAGCAGAATTTCACGTTGGCCGTCCGTCAACTCGACGCCGATGAGCTTGTCTCCGCCGTCCAACGACAAGGCGATAATGCCCCCCTGGCGCGGATTCGCATAGGCCGAGAGCTCCGTTTTTTTGACGACGCCCAGCTTCGTCGCCATGATGACATACCGGTCGTCTCGGAAGTCCTTCACCGGCAGTGACGCCGTGACCTTCTCGTCCGGCGAGAGCGCCAGGAGATTGACCAGGGCCTTGCCCTTCGCGGCGCGGCTCGCTTCGGGTATCTCATGTACTTTCAGCCAGAAGACCTTGCCCGCATCCGTAAAGAACAGGAGCGAGTCATGCGTCGAAGCGGTGAACAAGGTTTCGACGAAATCTTCGTCTTTGATGCCCATGGCAATCTTGCCCTTGCCGCCGCGACGCTGTGCCCGATAGAGCGTCACCGCATTGCGCTTGATATACCCCGCATGTGAAATCGTGACGACAACTTCCTCATCGGCGATCAAATCCTCGACCGTCAATTCGGCTTCTTCTTTAACGATCTGCGTCCGTCGCTCATCCTTGTAGGATTCACGGATCTCGACCAATTCATCCGTGATGATCTTGCGGACCAGCGCCTCGCTGCCCAACACCGACCGAAGATATTCGATCTGCTTCAGAATTTCCCGATATTCCTCGACCAGCTTGGTCCGTTCCAGTTGGGTCAGACGCTGCAGGCGCATGTCGAGAATGGCCGTGGCCTGGATCTCCGAGAGCCCGAAGCCGGCCATCAACCCGGCGCGCGCGACATCCGGGGATTGCGAGCCGCGAATCAGGGCGATTACGGCGTCAAGATTATCGAGCGCGATCTTCAGGCCTTCCAAAATGTGCGCCCGTTCCTCCGCTTTACGCAATTCGAACGCGGTCCGGCGGACCACGACTTCGCGGCGATGTTCAAGGAAGGCCAGCAGAATTTGCTTCAGGTTCAAAACTTCGGGGCGATTATTGACGAGCGCGAGCATGATCACGCCGAACGTCGTCTGCAGTTGGGTGTGCTTGTACAGATTATTCAGCACGACCAAGGGAATCTCATTGCGTTTGAGCTCGATCACGACACGGACTCCTTCGCGATCCGATTCATCCCGGATGTCGGCAATGCCTTCCAATCGGCCTTCCTGCACGAGATCGGCGATCTTTTCGATCAGGCCCGCCTTGTTGACCTGATAGGGAATCTCCGTGACGATGATGCGTTCACGATCCGTCCGTTCGTCAGTTTCGATCGCAGCCTTGGCACGCAACGTCAGCAAGCCACGGCCGGTCTCATAGGCCTTTTTGATGCCTTCCGTTCCATAGATGAACGCGGCGGTCGGGAAGTCGGGTCCGGGGATTTTTTTCATCAGCTGCGGGATCGTCACATCCGGATTTTCGAGCAGCAGGAGCAGCCCGTCCACGACTTCCGTGATGTTGTGCGTGGGGATATTCGTGGCGTATCCGACGGCAATGCCGCCCGCGCCGTTGATCAAAAGGTTGGGTACCCGCGCCGGCAGCACCAGTGGTTCCTGTCGCGATTCATCGTAGTTCGGCCCAAAATCCACCGTCTCCTTGTCGATATCCGCCAGCATTTCTTCGGCCAGCTTGGTCATGCGCGCTTCGGTGTAGCGCATCGCCGCGGGCGGATCGCCGTCCATGGAACCGTAATTGCCTTGGCCATCCACGAGCATGTAGCGCATGGTGAAATCCTGCGCCATGCGGACAAGGGTGTCGTAAATCGCCGCGTCGCCATGAGGATGATAATTCCCCATGATCTCGCCCACGATCTTGGCGGATTTTCGGTACGCGCGGTTCGACGCCAGCCCCATTTCATTCATCGCGTAGAGGATTCGGCGGTGCACCGGCTTGAACCCGTCTCGCACGTCGGGCAAAGCTCGCCCCACGATCACGCTCATCGCATAGTCGAGATACGACGAGCGCATCTCGTCTTCAATCGCGATGTGTCCTAAGCGTTCATCAGGCGGCATTCGACTCCGTGGGAAGAGCTAATGGCATATGGCGTATAGCACAACAAGAGACACTCTGATTTCCCAACCATTCCCGTACGCTCTTCGCGCCGGCTACACGTCCAAATTCCGTACTTCCAGCGCGTGTTGTTGAATGAAATTGCGTCGCGGCTCGACTTCGTCGCCCATCAGGATCGTAAAGATCTCATCCACACCGGTTACATCTTCCAATTTCACCTGGAGCAGCGTCCGCTTCTCTGGGTCCATGGTCGTCTCCCACAGTTGGTCCGGGTTCATTTCGCCCAATCCTTTGTACCGCTGAAGATTCAAGCCCTGCTTGCCCTGTTCCAAGATGGCCTGCACCAGCTCGGCGGTGCCGGTCTTCCGGACTTCCGTGCCTTTCATTTTCAGCTTGTACGGCGCTTTGCCCAGGCCGATTGCCGTCGGAGCCAACTTCTGCAACTCCCGAAAATCGGCCGAACCCACCAATTCATGGTTGACCTCGAGCTGGTGGACCATCCCGTTTGTCGGGATCCGGCAGATGATCTTGTCCTCTTGGTGTTCCTCGTCTTCCAGAATATCAATGGTGATGTCGGCTTTCGGGTACACCAGCGCCAGCGCCTGTTTGACATCGGAGATGACCGTGCTCAAAGCGGCGTGATTTTTGAGCAGATCCCGATCCAGCGCGGGTTGGTCGACAAACGCCCGCAGGATATTGGCTTCGTGAAATTTCTTGTTGACCTTGCCCAGCAGGCTCTCAAACGCGATCAACTTCTTGAGGATAGGCAGAAGCCGGCGGCCGCTGACATAGTCTTGCCCGCTCTCAAGATACAACTCCACATCCTCGACGGCGAGGTCGGCGAGATAGTCGTTCAGCGACGCCTCGTCCTTGAGGTACCGCTCGGTTTTTCCCTTTTTGACCTTAAACAGCGGCGGCTGTGCGATATAGATGTAGCCCCGCTCCAATAACTCCGGCATCTGTCGAAAGAAAAATGTGAGCAAGAGCGTTCTGATGTGACTGCCGTCGACATCGGCATCCGTCATCAGAATGATCTTGTGGTAGCGCGCCTTGGCGATGTCGAAGACCTCTTTATCGATCTTTTCGCTGTCCTCTTTCCGGCGGCCGATGCCGGTTCCGAGCGCCATGATCAATGTGCGGATCTCTTCGCTCGTGAGCATTTTGTCGAACCGGGCCTTCTCGACATTCAGAATCTTGCCTTTCAACGGCAGAATGGCCTGAAAGCGGCGATCTCGCCCCTGTTTGGCGGACCCGCCGGCGGAATCACCCTCCACGATGAAAATTTCACTGGCGGCGGGGTCCCGCTCAGCGCAATCGGCCAGCTTCCCGGGGAGCGAACCGCCGTCCAATGCGCTCTTGCGTCGGATCAACTCTTTGGCTTTGCGGGCGGCTTCACGAGCACGGGCTGCGTCGACCGCTTTACCGATGATCTTCCGCGCAACCGGAGGATTCTCCTCAAAATAGGTGCCGAGCGCTTCATTCACCGCCGCTTCCACAATGCCCTTCACTTCGCTGTTGCCCAGTTTAGCCTTGGTTTGGCCTTCAAACTGGGGATTGCGCACCTTGACGCTGACCACCGCAGTGAGGCCCTCGCGGACATCGTCGCCGGCCAACGACTCCACTTCCTTTTTCAATAGATCGTTGGCTCCGGCATACTGGTTGATCGTCCTGGTCAGCGCAGCCTTGAACCCGACGAGATGGGTGCCGCCCTCCTTGGTATTGATGTTATTGGCGAAGCTGAAGAGGTTCTCGGCGTAACTGTCGTTATACTGCAGCGCCACCTCCAGAATGAGGTCAGCCTTCTCGACTTGGACATAGATCGGTTTGTGCAACGGCGCCTTAGCTTCATTGAGATGTTCCACAAAGGAGACGATGCCGCCCTTGTACTTGAAGGCCTGTTCTTTTTCTTTTTTCTCATCCTTGAGCGAGATCCCCAGTCCCTTGTTCAAGAAGGCCAATTCGCGGAGACGCTGAGCCAAAATATCAAAGCTGAATTCAAGCGTTTCGAAGATCTGACTGTCTGGTTTGAACGTCACCTTCGTGCCTCGGCGTTTGGTCTTGCCGGTCACTTTCAAAGGTCCCAGCGGCTTGCCCCGCTCATAGCGCTGTTCGAACACCTGGCCGTCCTGCCAGATTTCGAGCTCGAGCCATTCGGAAAGGGCATTGACCACGGAAATGCCGACCCCATGCAACCCCCCCGATACCGTATAGGCACCCTGTTCAAACTTGCCCCCGGCATGAAGGACAGTCAGCGCCACCTCGGCCGCCGACTTCTTTTGCGTGGAATGCATGCCGGTCGGGATCCCGCGGCCATTGTCGACAACAGTGACACTGCCGTCGATGTGAACGGTGACATCGATGGTCTCACCGAAGCCCGCCATGTGCTCATCGACGCTGTTGTCGACGACCTCATAGACCAAATGGTGAAGACCCTCCGGCCCCGTGCTGCCGATATACATGGCCGGCCGCTTGCGCACGGCGTCCAAGCCTTCCAACACTTTGATCTGGTCGGCGCTATAACTGTCCGATTTCTGCTTGGCGACCTGCTCATCCTGGGAATCGTTGGCCATGCATCTCCTAGCTGACACGTGTCATTGATCAATCGTCATTCGCCGGGGTGATCGCCCAACTGTAGGGAAGCGTCTCGAAGGAATAACTGACCGTCGGCGTCATATCTTGATCGGCATCACCACGCACTTGAACCCGGGGCTCTCCGGTTCTTGCACGAGACAGGGGCTGAGTGGGGTATCCATTTGCAGGGAAACTGTCTCTCCCTCCATGACGCTCAGAACGTCCAAAAGATACCGCGCGTTGAAGCCGGTGTTGACAGGCTCTCCGTCATACCGGGCCGGCAATTCCTCCAACGCCTCCCCGAAGTCGGGGTTACTCGAGAATAGGGTCAGGACGCCCGGTCCAAACGTCACCTTCACCGCATTAGCCTTATCCCGCGCGAGCACAGAGACGCGCCTCAGCGCACTCTCAACCTCGGTTCGATTTACCGTGATCCGTTTGTTCGTTTCCTTGGGAACCACCTGTTGATAATTCGGATAATTGCCTTCCATAAGACGAGACGTCAGTAAAAGACCGCTTTTCCTGAAGATCATAAGATTCTTCGTAAATCCAATCAGGGGTTCTTCATCGCCCCCCTCTTCCAAGAGCCGCCGCATTTCTTGGGCGGCCTTTTTTGGAATGATCGCTTTAATCTCCCGCGCCTGGTCTTTGGCACCCGGTTTTCCGACTTCGCGTTCCGCCACCGCCAATCGATGCCCGTCCGTCCCGACCAACCGAAGCAAGGTCTTCTTCTCGTTCGTGCTGAGGGTGATCAGCAAGCCGTTCAAGATATAGCGCGCGTCGTTGTCGCCGGCGGCAAACAGCGTCTTCCTGATTAGTTCCAGCAATCCGGCGCCAGCCAGGGGCGTCAATCCTTCACGCTCGATCGACGGCAGTGCGGGATAGTCTGTGGCGGGCAGACCTACAATCTTGAATTGGCTCTTACCGGCATGAATTGTCGTCCAGTTATTCTCTCCGGACATCAATTCAATATCGCTGCTCGGGAGCTCTTTGATAATTTCGTAGAGCTTTCTTGCCGAGACCGTCACGCCGCCCGGCTCAAGCACGGTCGCTTTGTAGAGGCCGCGCATCCCGATCTCTAGATCGGTGGCAACGATTTCAGCTCCCTCTGACTTGGCCTCGAACAGAATGTTCGAGAGGACCGGCATGGTATTGCGTTTTTCGACCACCCCTTGCACCCGCTGAAGACCGGTCAGCAGTTCGTCGCGTCCCATTCGTACTTTCATGATCGTTCCCCCGGTGAGAGCCTTAGGCTCTCAAGATTTGTTCTTTCAGACCTTCCAATGTGGTCTGTAGCGCGCTATCCGCTTCCCTGGCTTTAGCAATTTGGCGGCAGGCATGGATGATCGTAGTATGGTCTTTCCCGCCGAAGTGCCGTCCGATCTCCGGGAATGAGGCTTCTGTCAGTTCCCGGCACAGGTACATAGCGATTTGCCTCGGATGCACCAACGTCTTGCTCCGGCGACGGGATTTCAATTCGCCGATCTTCACGTGGAATTTTGCGCCGACCGCCTCCTGAATATCTTCGATTGAGACGATGCGTTTCTTCTCCCCGATCAGATCGCGCAACACGTTCTTTGCCATCTCGAGCGTGATCGCCTGGCCGGTGAGTGACGAGTAGGCGCCCAATCGCACCAGTGACCCCTCCAACTCGCGGATATTATTCTTCATCGTATTGGCCAGATAGTGAATCACGTCTTCCGGCAGGGCGATATGCTCGTCTTCGGACTTCTTCCGTAAAATTGCGATCCTGGTCTCCACGTCGGGCGCCTGGAGGTCGGCGATGAGTCCCCACTCGAAACGGGATCTCAGTCTCTCTTCGATATCCGGCATTTCCTTTGGAAAGCGGTCACTCGACAAGACGATTTGCTTGCGCGCTTCATACAGCGTATTGAATGTATGAAAGAACTCTTCCTGGGTCCGCTCTTTCCCCGCCAGGAATTGAATGTCGTCGATCATAAGCATATCGATGTGACGATACCGCTTCCGCAAGTCCATCATCTTGTCATAGCGAATCGAATTGATGACTTCGTTGGTGAACTGTTCCGTTGTGAGATAAGCGATCCGCAAATCACTCTGCTCCGCCACATGGTTGCCGATGGCGTTCAGTAAATGGGTTTTCCCCAATCCCACTCCGCCGTAGAGGAAGAGCGGGTTATACGCCTTCGCCGGCTGCTCAGCCACGGCCATGCAGGCTGCATGGGCAAATTGGTTCCCCGCCCCCACGACAAAGCTATTGAACGTATACTTCGGATTCAATTGCACGCCTCGCCTGGGACGTACTGCGACAGCTCCGCGAGCGGCGGCTGTCAGTGCATCGCCGTCGCCTTGTCCAGCAGGAGTCTTTCGAGTGATAGCGAACGCAATCTCCATGCGGCCCCCACCACGAGCGGAAGCCACGGCTTCCGCCAACAGATCCCCATAATGCTGACTTAACCAATCACCGAAGAACTTGTTCGGCACCCCCAGGTATGCGGTGGACTCTTCAATCCGATCCAAAACAACCGGGGTAAACCAGGTGTCATACACCTGCTTGGGAACCTTCATCTCAATGTACGACAAGGCCTCTCGCCAAACTGTTTCAAGGCTCAT